>CAWFFP010000001.1:0-1922938 GCA_963815205.1 uncultured Verrucomicrobiae bacterium
CATTCTCCAGTAGGTTTAGGATCGATGCACCGACATCCGCGCCAAATATTTCCTTGGACGCAGCATTGCGCTCACGACAAACCCAGATCAGTGCATCCGGTCCGAGTGCGCGACGCGCCAGGGCAGAACCAAGGTGTTCCATGAGCAAGGGCATGCCGTCATTTTCTGAAAGAATGCGGGCAATCTCAGTGACGCCCCGAGCTCCGACCTGGTCAAAGACAGTTACGATTTTTTCAATCCATTCATCACCAAATGCACTTTCAAAGGACTCGTAAACCGCGCGCTGACGAGTCGATGGCAGCGCTACCAGCTCTTCGGCAATTCTCTCAAGGTCTGAGCCAGCAACCAGATCGCTGAGACGGACAGAGTCGGGTCGAGTTGTAGAGCCTTGCTCGAATTGATCACCTCGTCGCGGGCTGCGATCAGCTGCATCGCCCGGCCTAACTGAGTGCGCGCCGCCTTTGCCGCTGCATCGTCGATTTCGATTCTAACTTTCTTCAATGCTTCTGGATCTTCATCGAAAGCGCCAATATCGGAAGCAATTGCTTCTAGGGCTTTGATCATTCCCTTCACATCTTTGGACGCCTCAAAGTCCGCGACTAGCGCAGCAGCTGGAGTAATGCCTGCATCGCGCAAGATGATGTTTTCAGTGCGCTTGGTCGGCACTACCGCTTTGCGGCTTTCCTTAACCGCTTTCTTCGTTGCGTCCCACCATTTTTTATATTCCTTCGCTGGAATGACTGCTCCGCTCACTGGCTTCTCGATAGCCTCACCAGTGATCATGCCTCCGTGGCTTTCAAGAATGTGCACGACTAATGCCACGCTATCTTCCTTCGCCAGCTTACGCAGTGTTTCGATCTGTTCGATTTTGACTGAGCGAAAGTCGTCATCAGGAAGCCATTCAGTTTTCTGCATGGCGAACTGAAGATCCATCTCTTGGGCGGATGAGTTTTCAAAATCGACAGTAAGCTTTTTAGTAGAAAAGTCCCAAGCGGTCACTTTGCCAGGTCCGAAAGACTTGTGGAGGCAGAAGTTTCCGGGTGCGAGTTCGGAAAGTCTCTCACCGACAGGCTGGGGGATTTTCCCCGCTCTACCAATTTTTCAACATCTGGATGCATGGCGTGAGTCTGGAAAGCGCAGGAGATGAAGGCAAGCCTAGTGCGCATAAATCGCAAGGGCTTCTGTCGCATAGCGTGCATGATCTTCGCATGACTCGGGTCCTCGATCACTAGTCGCGCTAAAAAGCGGATTTCGTATACCCAGCAGAAAGTATTCCGGGACGCGGATTCCGGTTAAAACTTGAGGGGGTTCTGACGTAAGGACTGAGGAAGAGGTCTCAAGAGATTCATGATTAGCAGGTTTTATAGCGATACGAAACCCTTGTATTCGGCTTCAGGTGCCCCGGCAAAATATTAACACGAAAGCATACCATCGTGATGTTACATATCCTGCCAAGGAGAAAGCTTTCCTCTCCAATGAGTGCTAGAAAAAGCGGCTACGGCCCCCGGCTCCTTCTTAGAAAAACTAGGAGGGTTCCCAGCGATAGAAGGGCAAAGCTGGATGTTTCAGGAATAGGGGCCGGCCTCCGAGCGCGGCCACTTCTGAAGCCGTAAGCGCACCACTGTAGATTCGGAATTGACTAACCTTTCCGGTGCCGTCTTCCCCCGTAAATGCCATGTCATCTTGGAACAAGCGGATCACATTGTCCGCAGAGCTGAAGACAAAATCATTCAATGGATCCTCTGCTCGAAAATCCTGAACTCCATTGATGTATGCGGTAAAAAAGTTGTCTGAACGATTGCCGGTCAGAGTAAGTCGAATTGGGACATTTAATGGGAAGCTGCCATCGGCCCCTGTCTGACCTAGTCCTATTGCGCTTAATGAATTTGGATTCTGGGGACTATTACGGCGGTAGATGCCGGCATCTGAGACTCGGTCTCTAAAGTCTACTACCTTGGCAAAGCTCGAAGACTGCGTAGCTGTATACACCAAGGAAAAGTCTAAGGTATAATTACCTTCATCGCCGGTGGAACTCCGCCAATTTCTTAGGGTAAGACCCTGTGAATCGGTAAACGCGTAGTTTTGGGAATTATGATGCCACCTTCTGAAATAAGTGAAGGGCCGCCGAGTGAATCTGTCAGGTTACCTTCAAAGCGGTAATCATGAATCAGTGTCGCTGACTTTGCGAGGGAGCACCCGAGGAATAGGGCTACTGGAATCGTGTAAAAGAGATTTTGGAAGCTCATAATTTACTTAAGGTTCTTAGGTGATCGTATAGCGAGACGAAGGGAACATCTGCTAGCAATTACAAGTAAAGCTTGTTCTAGGCCAATACCTTAGAAATCGACCTGCACGTTTTTCTTTCTGAAGAGAATGGTCGCTAGTAGCTTGTATATCCTCCGCGATGAGCTTTGAAGATGGGGAGGATGCACTTTTCCTCTCCATGGAGTGGTCACTAGGTCGATACCTTTCCCACCAAGCCGTAAGCTCTCGCTCCGCTGCGTTTTTTCAATAAAAGCGGCTAATGTCCCCGGCTCCTTCTTAGGAAAACTAGGAGGGTTCCTAGCGATAGCAGGACAAAGCTTGATGTTTCAGGAATTGGGGCCGAGGAAGGGCCCAAGCACGCTCCTTCCAAAGGTGTAAGAACACCACTGTAGATCCGGAATTGGCTGACCTGTCCGGTGCCATCTTATCCATTCATATTCGTGTCATCTTGGAACAAGCGGATAACATTGTCAGTAGAGTTAAAGACGTATCTACCAGATGAATCCTCAGCTTGAAACTGCTGAACCCATTGATGTAAGCGGTGAACATTTTGTCTGAACTATTTCGTGTCAGAGTGAGTCGAATTGGGACGTCCAATGGAAAGCTATTATCTAACCCTAACTGGCAAATTCCATATGCTCGCAGAGTGTTTGGATTACCGGGACTATTGAAGCGGTAGATGCCATCATCAGAGCTTCGGTCGCTAAAGTCTACTAACTTGGCGAATCGAACGGATCCCGCGTCGCTGAATACACCAAAGAAAAGTCTCAACGTATAATCACTTTCATCACCGCTGGTGCTGCGCTAATTTCTAAGGGTAAGTCCTTGTGAATCGGTAAAGGCGTAAATATGAGAATTGATCACGCCACCATCTGAGATGAGCGAAGGGCCGCCGAGCGAATCTGTCAGGTCACCTTCGAAGCGGTAATCACGGATCAATGTCGCTGACTTTGCTTGCAGGTACAACCGAGGAACAGGGCTACTGGAATCGTATAAAAAAGATTTCTGGAGCTCATAACTTAATTAAGGTTCTTAGGTGATCGGATAGCGCGAATAAGCGAATATCCGCTAGCGACAACAAAGTAAAGCTAGTTTTAGGCCAGAACTCCTTAGGAGCCGAACTGCGCGTTTTCATTTGTGACCCAATGAGGCGTTGTCATTCTTATCTCACCTCGGCGATGGGATTTGAAGATGGAGAGAGTGCGATCCCTTTCCGTGGAGTGATCGACGCAGGGCAGGGGGTAACCGGGTGCTAGAGGCTGATTGCTAGGGGGTGGTAAGTGAATTTTCTTCGGATCGATCCCCCTAACTCCGGTATCCAATGCTTAATAAATCTTGCCTGAGGATCGTGGCGAGCGGATTGCGCCCAAGGGTTTTGAATTCGGAAATAGGGTGAAGCATCAGCTCCAGTACCGGCGGACCATTGCCAGCCACCATTGTTAGAGGCAATCTCTCCGTCCGTTAGATGCTGCATGAAATGAGATTCCCCGAGTTTCCAATCGAGATGAAGGTCTTTGGTTAGAAACATAGCGGTGACCATGCGCAGACGGTTGTGCATGAAGCCAGTTGCGAGTAGTTGCCGCATCCCGGCATCGACGAGTGGGAAGCCCGTGGTCCCGCGCTTCCATCGTTCAAAATTTTCGCCTGGGCTGTCCCACGGGAGTCCGCGCCATGTCGGATTGAACTCGTGGGCAATGACATCAGGGAAATGGTGTAGAATGGCGAAGTAAAACTCACGCCAAGCAAGCTCCTTGATATAGACTTGGATGGATTGCTTTGCCGAGGTGCTGGCATCTTCCGATGCATTTTGAACTGCTCGATAAATCGAGCGGATTGAGAGCAGTCCATGACGTAGATCTTGGGAGAGGCGGGAGGTGCCGTCGGCCGCTGGCTTATCGCGCAACGATGAGTAGGTGTGGATGATCTCTTGGCAAGTGTGCTGAAGTCGTTTTTGAGCAGCCGCTTCTCCGGCCACAGGAAGCTGGGTAGAGGGGGCGCTGAGCTGCCAGTGGGCAAGCGTGGGGCTAGCTAGTGACGTTATTTTTTTGAGGGTCGAGAACTTCAGGAGGTCAGAAATTTCTGATTGCGGTTTAGGTTTTTCCAGCCTGAGCCATTTCTTTGAATAGGGCGTGAAAACTTTGTAGGGTGTGTTGCTTCCAGTAAGAATTTCGGCCGGGTGGTGGAGGGATATATCATGAAATGGGTGGCAGCTGATGCCGAGCTCTTCTGCTTCTAATTTAAGCTGAGCCTCGATTTTCCGGCCGAAGGGGTCTGGATCCTGATTGTAATAAATAGCGGTGGCGCCCGTTTCTTTCGCGAGTTTCAGTAGCTCGCCGATTGCTGGTCCGGAGCGGTAGATGAGCTTGCCGCTTTTCTTTTGGATCGAATCTTCCAATGACTTCAATGACTCGCACAAAAAGTGCTGGCGATTTGGTCCTGTCCAATGGTGCTCCTTACTCCATTCTGAAAGGATATAGACAGGAACAATTGGGGATTTGCTAGCTGCGGCGTAATGCAGGGCGGTATTGTCCGATAGCCGAAGATCGCGGCGGAACCAATGGATGACAGGAGGCATGGAGAATGGAAACACGGATGCCCAGAGCGACCAGCGGAAATCTTGGTTATTCCGCAGATTTTCTCAGAAAGATGTTGCAAGGACGGCAGTTTCTAGGTTTCTTCGCCGCTCCGCACGGGAGTTCTATTAATTCGCCGTAGGTCCTCAAGGCATGAAAGTGCCACTTACTTCTGTGTGGATGAGGGTAACCCGGCTAACGAAAAAGAATATGTCAGAAACTACACTAGGCCGCTTCGAGCTGCCAAATCGCCTTATCCGCAACGAGGACACAGCCTCGGAATTCTATGCGCAATTTGTTGCCGAGCCATTCGAGCGGGGCTACGGCCACACAATCGGAAACTCGCTACGGCGCGTGCTTCTATCCTCCTTGGAAGGAGCGTCTATCACCTCGGTTAAAATCGCCGGTGTGCAGCATGAGTTTTCTTCGCTTCCGGGCGTGGTGGAGGATGTGACGGATATCGTTTTGAACCTGAAAAAAGTAAAATTTTCCCATAACGACAAAGAACCAAGGATCCTTTCAATTAACGTCGAAAAAGACGGTGTGGTCACCGCAGGTGATATCAAGGACGATAATATCTACGGCGTAGTCAACAAGGATCAGGTGATCTGCACACTTGATAAGAAAGTGAAGTTCGATTGCGAATTTGAAGTTTCTGTTGGACGTGGATTTTCCACAGGTGATGAAAACAAGAGAGCTGATCAGCCGATCGGTGTGATCGCGATTGATTCCATCTTCTCACCTGTAACCCGAGTGAAATATAGCGTGGATACGACACGGGTTGGGCAGATGACTGATTTCGATAAACTAACCTTGGATGTCTGGACCGACGGGCGGATTGCTCCGGAAGACGCGGTGCTTCAGGCATCGGCGATCCTTCGCCATCACCTCGATGTGTTTGTCAACTACGATGAAAACGCAGTCGACTTCGAAGAGGCACCAGCGGAATCCACTGAGGAAAATGCAGCACTGAAAAAGCTTCTAAATATGTCCGTGAACGAGATCGAACTATCGGTGCGTGCGGCGAACTGCCTGAACAATGCGAACATCACTTCGGTTGGCCAGCTGGCAATGAAGTCCGAGGCAGAAATGCTTAAATATCGGAACTTTGGTAAGAAATCGCTCAACGAAATCAAGGACAAGCTCGTCGAGCTCGGACTTGGTCTTGGAATGTCCTTCGATCCTTCGCTAGTGACTGGCGGACCTCTGACATCACGCGGACCGCGTCTCGGCGCAGAGGACGAAGCACCAAGTGGCTTGGCTGACTTGATTGCCCAGAACCTGGACGACTAAAGTGCCAATTAATTAATCTACTAATCTGAATATAGGAGCTACCGATGAGACATCGACGCAATACAACAAAATTAAAGCGCGATACTGCGCATAGGAAATCACTGCTCGCGAACCTCGCCTGCAGTTTGATTGAACATGGACGAATCCGCACTACTTTGGGCAAGGCAAAGGCTCTGCGGCCAGTGGCCGAGAAGCTTGTCACCCAGGCACGGCGCAATGACCTGCATTCCCGGCGGCTATCGATCGCATTTCTTCGCCAGAAGGATGCTGTGACAAAGCTCTTTGCTGAAGTGGCACCTGCCACTGGCGAACGGAAGGGCGGTTATTGCCGGATCACCAAGCTTGGCCAAAGAATGACCGATGCAGCGCCGATGGCTATTATCGAGTGGGTCGATCTTCCAGAACTCGGTGCCGAGGATGAAGAAATCACTGCTGATGAAACGACAGCCGCAGTTGCTGATGAAAAAGTCTCTGCAGAAGAGGAGAAGACCGAAAAGAAGCCTGAGAAGGCTGCTAGGAAAAAGTCCGAAGATAACGAAGCTAACGAAGAAGCAGCGGCTAAGGACGCTGAGTAAACTCCTCGCGAAGACAATTAAAAAATCTAGGCAGTCGCTCGTTATGAGTGGCTGCCTTTTTTATGCAATCATCGATTCCAGCCATACAAAATCGCCGTAGCGCAGAACTCCTATCTTTTCTCGCTTAGATAAGTATAAGCGATGGTTGGCCCTTGCTACAAAGGGCAGACATAAAGCCAAAGGATGGCTCCTAACGATCAAACAGGGCAAACTTCAGCTCTGCCTCAGATACAACTTCGCCGTTTACGGTACAGCGGCAGATTGTTTGACCGATATTTCCGCGGACCTTGGTGGTTTTCGCCTCGGTGATCAAAGTGTCACCGGGTTTGACAGGCTTGCGCCATTTTACGTTATTTGCGGAGAGGAAGTAGCCGATCTTCCCTAAGTTCTCAGGTTTCCGGAGCATTAGGATTGATGAGACTTGTGCCATACCTTCGAGTTGGAGGACTCCGGGCATAATCGGGTGTCCGGGGAAATGACCTTGGAAGTAGGGCTCATTGATCGAGACATTTTTCAGGGCCGTGCAGTTGTCCTCACCGAAATCGATTACGCGGTCGACCATCAAGAAGGGGTAACGATGAGGAAGGATGTCCATTACCTCAGTGATATCTAGAACGCTTTCGCCATCTGGAATCGAGATCGGCTGTGGGACCATGGCGCGCATCCGGGCATATTCCTTTTTTAGGATCGAAGCTATTTTTGTATTTGGGCCGTGCCCAGGTTTTACCGCGATGATGTGGCCGAGGATCCGCTTTCCGGAAAGCATCAGATCACCAATTAGATCGAGAGCTTTGTGACGTGCGAATTCATTGGTAAATCGCATCGGTTCTTTCGACATAACCTCGTTGCCCCGGATGACTACTGCAGATTCAAGCGAGCCACCTTTGATCAGGCCTTTATCGAGAAGTGGTTTGACGTCCTCATAGTAAACGAAAGTGCGGGCTGGCGCGATCTCGCGCGCATAGGTCTCCGGTGTCACCTCGCTCGAAAAGTATTCAGTAAAGCGGCCTTCGGGGCCGACATTGGTAACGGATACTTTGAATGTTTTTGAAGGGACGATGGTGATGATTGTGCCATCGCCCATTTCCTGATGGATCGGTTCGCGGATTTCCCAGACTTTGCGCGGTGCGTTCTGGGCGATGAGACCAGACTTTTCGATGAGTTCAACGAAGGGGCGGGACGAGCCATCGCCGATGGGTGGCTCGTTCGCATCCATCTCAATGATTGCGTTGTCTACGCCCATTCCAGTGAGGGCAGAGAGCACGTGCTCTACTGTGTGAACCTTCACCGAGCCCTCGGCAAGAGTGGTGGCCCTCTCTACAGTTTGAACCTTATCTACATCGGCGTGAATGAACGGCTGATCTGGTAGATCGACACGGCGGAACTTAAAGCCATGATTTTCAGGTGCTGGCTTGAGAGTCAAAGAGACCTTTGAGCCGGTGTGAAGAGATGAACCTTGTAGGGTGGCGGAGGAGGCGAGTGTTTGCTGCTGAGACATAGAAAATTTTAGAGTTACAGAAGGCCGCTGGAGGAAACCTAAGGCTGAGAATTAGGGCTTTGATCAGCATGCTTCGGGGGAAGTGGTGCCGATGATGGTGGTGAATCCGGCGTGTTGTGAAACGCAGGGCTCGGGTGCTCGGTTGACTCGGTTGACTCGGTTGACTCGGTTGACTCGGTTGACTCGGTTGACTCGGTTGGCTCGGTTGGCTCGGTTGACTCGGTTGGCTCGGTTGGCTCGGTTGGCTCGGTTGGCTCGGTTTGTGCCTTTATTTCGTTGAAGCCTGCAGTGGCGGTTTCAAAGATTGTTTTTGCTGCGTCAATAATTGGTGCAGCAGCTTCTGGGAGGACCTCCATCAATTGCTCCATGTCTACGCCGATCTGAGGTTTATCTTCAGGCGAATCAGTAGCTTTAGGAGTTTGCTTGGCGGGCTCTGCTTGCGCTGTTGGTAGATCAGGCATTGTTTCGGCTATCTTTGCAGTAAGTTCTGGTGGCTCTGGATTGAGCTGAGAAGCGCTTTTTGTTTTTGAACTAGCATCGCGCGTTTTTTGCTTCGCCTTTTTTGCACTGCCTTTATGTTCTGGTTTCCTTTTCGCTGCTGCGTTCTGGGCCTGATTCGGATTTATTTCCTGAACGGCAAGAGTATCATCTGTGTAGAGCAAAATATGGCCTTGTTGGAGGAGCCAATATAGGTCGGCAGCGTATTCTTGCGGAGGAGCTGTCGCGCCTTCTGGGAGGACGGATTTCCAGAGTCCTTCGAGTTTCGCAGGGTTGTTGCCGCGGATATAGCCGACAATTTCTGCGGGTCGAGGAGCCAAGCTTGCATCGGCTGCCAGTGCTTGGGGGCGAGCAGGTCCTGAAAAAAGTTTTCCTTTCCGTTTGAATACAGGCATGTGCTCTAGCTCCAGAAGCTTGCAGACTGGCGGAATAATCACTGCGGGGTTGCGACGGTGATATGAACCAGTATTTTTTAGGCGGACCCAAAGGCCAGGAGATAAGTTTTTCGCATCAATTGCAGCAGATACTTTTGCCTTCTTAGTCAGGCGGAATGCCATTTTTAGAAGATCGGTAGCAATCAAGCGCTCCAGTTCAGCCCGATCGGTGATCCAAGGATTTTCGCCAGTAGGAATTTTAGCCGCTTCGGTTGCTTCGGTTGCTTCGGTTGCTTCGGTTGCTTCGGTTGCTTCGGTTGCTTCGGTTGCTTCGGTTGCTTCGGTTGCTTCGGTTGCTTCGGTTGCTTCGGTTGCTTCGGTTGCTTCGGTTGCTTCGGTTGCTTCGGTTGCTTCGGTTGCTTCGGTTGCTTCGGTTGCTTCGGTTGCTTCGGCCTTTGGCGTTTCCGCAGGAGGAGGATTTTCAGAGATCACTCTCCACTGAGTTTGGGACTTCATGGATTCGATCCATTTTGCTACTGCTTCCTCGGAACGCTCCGTGCGAATTTTCGCCTGATAGGATTCCAAGGACATGTGGCCAAAGCGTTCCCGATGCAAACGCCGCAGAGTTGGCTGATAATTATGATAGTTCGGCGGACCAAGCATCGTGCCGGAGATTCCACAAAAGGCGATTGCTTGGAAGTTTCCTTTTGGCGGATCGATTTCGATACTGCCTTCCTCGATGAATTCTGAAAACCACGGCGCGTTTAAGAAGTGAGCGGTCGCCTCCTCTTTGGTCAGGTAAATTGCGTCTTCTTTTTTGCAAAAATAGAATGGCTCAGCTTTTGCAGAGGCCTCGAAACGAGCGGAGAGTCGATTTTTTTCTGCAAGGATAATTTCGGCGATATCGAAGAGCGGGTAGACTCGTGCGGTGCTGGAAATTTCTTTGCACACCAGCTGGATGGCAGAGCGCTCTGGAGCGAGATTGACATTAATTCCTGGCGCGGGTTGCGCGAATTCCTCGCGTGGTGGTGCCTGCTGGCGATCGCGTGGATGGCGGCTTTTCCGATCATTCCTACGTCCACCTTGTCGGCGAGAGTCATCGCGATCACGGGAGTTTCCTGAGAAGCTTCGGTTGTTGCGTCGCGGCTGCTGTGGCTTATCGCCCGATTCCGAACGTTCTCGATAATTTTCCTTTTGAGGTTCCGATTTGGCACGCGCCCAAGCTGGGCCGAGGGAGAATTCTGAGAGCAGGCTGTCGAGGGGATTGGGTGTTTTATCGCTCACGATTGAGTTTTGATAGGAGGCTGGGAAACTTACGAAGATTGGCGGGCGCGGATTCAGGCATTTTCCATTAAATCATGCAAGACCTGTAGGTGCCGATCGCTGGCACCAGAATGGGTGTTGAGAATGGCAGTGGCGTTCTGGGTGAGGGCTATAGAGAGGTCAGGATCTAATGCGCGACCGATCGCAGCTGTGATCGTCTGCAAGTCATGGGCTAGAAGGGCTGCTGAATTTTCGAGAAGGCGTGAGGCGAGCGGCTGGAAGTTGACCATGTGCGGCCCGAAAATCAGAGGTTTTTTAGCAAGAACAGCCTCGGCCGGATTCTGCCCGCCTGGAGAAAGAAAGGACTTCCCAATAATGACGAGATCGGCATGTGATGTCCAGGTTGCCAGTTCGCCAGTAGTATCGATCACCAGAACGGCATTTGCGTGGTGAAACGATGAGGGAATCCGAGGAGCTTTTAGCGAGTTCGGCCCCAAAGTTGAACGGAGAATTGGCAGAAATCCGGCGGCAGTCAGTGCGGCGTGGACTTGCTGGCGACGCTCGGCATGACGCGGGACGATCACAGGTAGGGCTCCGGCATCTGCGGCGAAAACCGCCGCAGTGATTAGCTCTTCTTCACCCGGAAAGGTGCTGGCCGCGAGAATGATGGGGCGGTCTTCTCCAAACTGCCTGAGTATTTCTGCGAAGTCAGGACTCGGGGGTGGAGGATTGGTGCTTGGATCAAATTTGATACTTCCGGTTAAGTGAATTTGGTCATTCGGGAGACCAAGATCTTGCCACAATGAGCGGTCTACTTCCTCTTGAATGCAGACGGCGGAGAGCTGTGAGAAAATCGGCTTTAAGATATCGCAGAATTTTCGAAAACGTTTGGAGGAGCGTGGTGATACGCGTGCATTTGCGAGCGTGACAGGAATCCGTTGTTTCCTCGCGAGACAAAGAAAGTTCGGCCATATCTCACCTTCGATCAAAACGACCTGACGGGGAGAGAATCGCCGAAAGTAATTACGCACCATGAATCGAAAATCCAAAGGAGAGTAGGTGACGCGGACCTGATCGAGCGCGGTCGTGGTGGCAAGCTGAAAGGCGGTAGCGGTGCCGACGGCGAGCACGAACTCCGCGTTCGGCTCTTTTTTCAGCCACCGCTGAATAAGCTTCAGAGCAATTGCAGTTTCGCCGACGCTGACTGCATGGATATGATTTGCTGAGGATGGCTCGCAGCGGAGCGCTTTTGAATAGAGCCCAAAGCGTTCCTGTAGTGGAGTCTGTAAACCTCCGCGTCTGATCGTCTTGATCAGCCACGCAGGTAGAGCGATCAAAAAAAGGATCGGCAACAAGGCTTGGTAGATAAAGAATGAGAGACAGGCTTTCACGTGGGGGCTTTCGAATGCGCAAAGAAGTGAACGCGGGTTGAGCCGTAATCACGCTGATCAATAAGGTTTAGCTGTGAATCATACGGAGTAGGAAAACGTGCAGCTGTCTCAAGGATTAGATAGCCCTCCGGGGCGAGGACTTTTGGTAGAGACGGTAGTATTTTAGTTATATGGTCAACATCGCCGACTTGTTTGAAATAGGGCGGATCAGCAAAAATTAAATCGTAAGAAATTGATACACGCTCTAGAAATTTTAGGGCATCGGATTTAACTATCTCGACCTTGTCTAATCTAGTTCTCGCGACGTTTTTCTTGGTGATAGCCAGAGCGCGGCTATTGGAATCAATCATAGTGGCAGAGCTTGCACCACGGCTGAGCGCCTCAAGCCCAAGGGCACCAGACCCGCAGAAGAGATCGAGAACCCGTGAATTGACGACAGCTTCACCGAGTATATTGAAAATTGCCTGACGGACCAAATCAGTGGTGGGGCGGGTGACAGAAGCAGGCACTTGGATCGGGATGCGCCCGGCGGTTCCTGCGATGATTCTCATTGCTGGCGGCAAGTTTGTGGGTTGAGCGGGTGGATTTCAAGAATCGGTTTTTGCTTCTTGGATTCAGTCTGTTTAACTTGCGGGCGATGTCGGTGGAGCAGGTAAAAGACGGGATACGCTCAACGGTGAGAATTGATTATCACGGCAGAGTACACAAGCGGATGCGTGGCAGTGATGTGGCGGCGCGTTATGCAAAAGAAGTGGAGGTGCTCAAAATCCTAGAAAAACGCGGATGTCCCTATGTCCCGAAGCTTTTAGAGGAACATCCTGAAGAACATTACTTCGTCTCAACAAGTTGTGGCCGGCCTGCTACCGCTATTTCACGAGGAAAAGCAGACAAACTGTTTGCTGCGCTGGAGCGCGATTATGGGGTTCGCCACCTAGATGCTGAGCCGCGTAACATTACCTATTCGGATAAAATGGGATGCTTTTGCCTGATCGATTTCGAGCTAGCGGAAATTTTATCCGATCCGAAGGATTCTAAGGCGGACTAAAGTTTCGGGTTAGGAATAACGACTTGTTTCTTTTTTTCACGGATCGTCGCCGCCTGATGCTCAAGCTGTTCAGCCCTTTTTTCACCAATTGTGCGTGTCACCTCTGCATCTTTGTCCAGAAGCTCTGCAGACGCCTTGTCGCCCTTCGAAAGGCGGATTTCTTCGGCCTTTTTATTTTTTCCTTCAGCGACGAGTTTGACCTCTTGACGGACTATTGCAGCTTTGGTTTCCAAAGTTTCAGCGGTCACCTCTAATTGCTGCTCGCGGGTTCCGCTTGCTGGCTTGTTACAAGATTGAAGGACAAGCGAGAGGGTGAGGATTGTAAAAACGCCCGGCAAACGGAAGCAGATGGATTTCATGGAGTCGTCCTAATAACGCCGAAACTTTCAATTTTATTCAAATCATTTCGCAAAAAAAATCCGCACCGGATATACCGGGCGGATAAAGTTAGGAAGACTACAACATACAATGGTGTAGCCACCTCAGAAGATGAACTACTTACGAAGCTCTTCTTCGCGCTCCTTGGACTTGGCGATTACTTCTTCAGCGATATTGCGAGGGCATGCAGCGTAGTGGCTAAATTCCATTGAAAACTGTCCACGTCCGGAGGTCATCGTCCGAAGATCGCCGATATAGCCGAACATCGCAGACAGCGGAGCTTCTGCTTTCACACGCACACCACCTGGGGTTGGCTCCTGTCCTTGAATCATTCCGCGGCGGCGATTGAGGTCGCCAATCACATCCCCGATTTTTTCCTCAGGTGAGAATACGTCGAGTTTCATCATTGGTTCTAAGATTTGTGGAGCTGCCTTGACCATTGATTGGCGGTATGCAGCTTTGGCAGCGATCTCGAAAGCGATGGCTGAGGAATCGACTGCATGGAAGCCGCCGTCTGTCAGAGTTACTTTAAAATCGAGGCAAGGGTAGCCAGCAAGAGGCCCTTTGCTGACGGAGGTTTTGAAACCTTTGTCAACGGCCGGGATATACTCTTTGGGAACGTTGCCGCCGACGACCGTCGATTCGAAGATAAAGCCAGTGCCAGGCTCGCCGGGCTCGATGGTGTAATCGATCTTCGCGAACTGGCCCGAACCACCCGATTGCTTTTTGTGGGTGTATGAATCGGAAACTGGCTTGGTGATAGTTTCGCGATATGCGACCTGCGGTGCTCCGACATCGACTTCGACTTTGTGAGTCCGTTTTAGGATGTCGATTTTGATATCCAGATGCAGTTCGCCCATTCCTTTGAGGATCATCTCATTGGTTTCCTCATCGGTCTCGACGCGGAATGAGGGGTCTTCCTGGATCATCTTGCCGATTGCGGAGCCGAGCTTCTCAGCATTCGCCTTGTCCTTCGGAGCGACAGCGATGGAGATCACTGGATCTGGGAAGACCATTGGCTCCAAAGTGGCCGGATTCTTTACATCACAAAGAGTGTGTCCGGTTTGAACATTTTTGAGGCCCACAATGGCGATGATATCTCCTGCCTGAGCGGAATCAATTTCTTTGCGATCGTCCGCGTGCATTTCGACCATGCGTCCAACGCGCTCAGTCTTCCCGGTGAAGGAATTGAGGATGGTATCGCCCTTATTGATTGTGCCGGAATAGATGCGGGTGAATGTGAGAGCCCCGAACTTATCATCCATGATTTTAAATGCGAGCGCGCGGAGTGGAGCTGTCGGATCAATCACCGCGAAATTGCCAGTTTCTGCACCTTCGGCATCCACTTCTGGGAGGGGTTTCACATCCAGCGGATGTGGTAGGAAATCGACCACCGCATCGAGGATGAGCTGCAGGCCTTTGTTTTTGAACGAGGAGCCGCAATAGGTAGGGAAAAATGCGAGATCGATCGTTCCCTTGCGGATGCAGGTCTTCAGAGTCTGTAAATCCGGCTCTTCGCCTTCCAAGTATTTCTCCATAGCGGCATCGTCTTGCTCGACGGCTGTCTCAACCATGAGAGTCCGGTATTCTTTGGCTTTTTCCAGCATGTCTGCAGGAATATCAGTGATCTCAAAATTTTCTGGCTGACCTGAATCGTCCCAGATGTGTGCTTTCATCGTCAGTAAATCCACTAGGCCAACGAAATCTGATTCCGTGCCGATTGGCAGGACCATTACAAGCGGCGTGGCACCAAGAACCTTTTTGACCTGGGCGACAACGCGGTAGAAGTCAGCTCCGATCCGATCTAGTTTATTTACATAGATGATGCGAGAAACCTTCGAGTCATTCGCGTAGCGCCAATTCGTCTCGGACTGTGGCTCAACTCCGCCAGAACCGCAGAAAACACCGACCCCGCCGTCTAGGACTTTCAGTGAACGATAAACCTCGATGGTGAAATCGACGTGGCCCGGTGTATCGATGACGTTGAACTGGTGATCATTCCAAAAGCAAGTGGTGGCTGCTGATTGAATGGTGATACCGCGTTCGGCCTCTTGGTCCATGAAGTCCATTGTGGATTCGCCGTCGTGGACTTCGCCGATCTTATGTATTTTTCCAGAAAGCTTTAGAATACGCTCGGTGGTGGTCGTTTTTCCGGCGTCAACGTGGGCGAAAATGCCGATATTGCGATATTTGGTGAGGTCCTTCATGCCTTAGATATATAGATTGGGATAATGCCGGTGGGTCCGGTGGGGGGTGTTTCTAATCTGGAGAAGAAGGAATGCAATGCTAGAGTGACGAAAATGGCGGTGCTTAAGATGGACTGTTAAGCACTCCGAGATAGCCTATGGTAGGAAGTTAAGTAGGTGAACTTAAGTAAGTGCCTTAGGTATTTTTTACCAGAAAGTGGCCTAGGCGCTTTTCAAGTTGAGCGATTGTCAGCGCGCGGCATGGTGATGGGGTGACGAAGGTTGCTAGGCAATGGCGTAGAGTGAGATGCTTGGAAGGAATGGAGGCAGTGGATGTTGCGAAAGCTCTTGAGCACTTGGGCGGCCTGGTTTTCTTCGATTCCTCGGGGAATTTGGGTCCAGCGGCGGAAGGTGCCTTTTCGGTCATCTCAGCGGCGCCGATCAGAGAGCTTCGAGGTAGTATCTTTTGCGACAAGGATCAAGCGGCACTAAGGAGTCTTCTGAAGGCCGGATGTGAGCAGCTCCATGCAGAATCTATTTCCGACAGGGGAAGTTCGATCGATGAGCGCGGTATTGATCTTGCGAAATTGCCGAGTGGTGGCTTGTTCGGCTGGCTTAGCTATGAAGGAGATTATGTTTTTGGTGAATATCAGGAGATGATCGCGCGCGATGAGCGCACGGGTGACTGGTGGGAGAGCGGCACTTTATCAGAGAAGTTGAGCAAAGCTGCTGACAATCGAGTCGAGTTCGGTGAATTTCACGCAGAGATGACGCGAGGAGATTACCTCGTGGCGGTAGGGAAAATTAAGGAATGGATTGCAGCGGGTGATATCTATCAGGTCAATCTAGCGCAGCTTTTTAAAGCTGAGGTGAAGGGGACAGGCTCAATGCTCGGTTTCTATGAACTTTTACGAGAAGTCAGTCCTGCGCCGATGGGTGGGTGGATGGCCATCGGCGGTATTGAGATGGCGAGTAGTTCGCCAGAGAGTTTTTTACAGGTCGTCGGGGACCAAGTGACGACTCGACCAATCAAAGGAACCCGACCTAGATTTACCGATCAGACAGCTGATGAGAAAAGCGCGGCAGAGTTGAAAGCCTCGGAAAAGGAAGCCGCAGAGCTGGTGATGATTACCGATCTGTTGCGCAATGATTTAGGCAAAGTTTGCGAATATGGAAGTGTCCGGGTGGAGCGGATCCTTGAGCTTGAAAGCCTAGGGCAGGTACATCATTTGGTATCCACTGTGCAAGGAACTTTGGGGGAAGCCGAGGATGCAGTTAGTGCGCTCGCCGCTTGCTTCCCCGGAGGGAGCATTACCGGAGCGCCGAAGATCCGGGCGATGGAAATTATCAAGCAGCTAGAGGATAGGCCGCGGGGTCTTTATTGCGGGGCGATGGGTTGGCTGGCCTACGATGGAGGCTGCCATTTCAATATCACAATTCGGACTTTGCTGCGCGAAGGGACGGAAATTAGCTACGGAGTCGGGGCGGGGATCGTTGCCGATTCAAATCCTGCGGCTGAATATGAGGAGACCATGCAAAAGGCGAAAGGCATTCGTCTAGCGCTCACGAAATATCGGGAGTCCCAGTGAAAATTCAAATACCTTTATTTTACATAGCAGCATCTATGAAAAATTGTATGCGTCCATATCGAAGACCACGGTGACATCTTCGGGAAGCGGGGTTTTCTTGAGGATCGCTTGAACATGATTGGTGAGCGGACGCGGGCTCTGCGAGCGGAGGGTGATTTGAAAGCGGAATTGATCGTGGGATCGGATCAAAGGAGAAGGGATCACATCGCCAAGCTCGATGGCAGGTGGAAGCTGTTCCTTCAGGCGTAAGTGAAGTGTTTGTAGGGTAAATTCTGCGCGCCGTTCATGTGTGGAGCGGGCAGTGAGTACTCCGCAGTGAGCGAAAGGTGGGAAAGAGAACTGACGGCGCATTTCCATCTCTTGTTCCGCATAGGCCTTGAAATCATGTTTTCTAGCAAATTGAATAGACGGCGAGTGAGGAGTGAAGGTTTGCACGATGACTTCACCTTGAAGTTCACCTCGCCCTGAGCGCCCGGCGACTTGGGTAATCAACTGGAAGGTGCGTTCTGCAGCACGGAAATCGGGAATATGAAGGCTTAGATCCGCATTGAGAATTCCAACGAGGGTTACGTTCGGAAAATGCAGACCTTTAGCGATCATTTGGGTGCCGATCAGAATATCGAGCTTCTGAGTTTTAAATTTCCGCAAAATGTCTCGGAGCGTGTTCTTCCGACGCATCGCATCCGCATCGATCCGGGCGAAGCGCGCTGTGGGAAGGACTTTGGATAAAACTTCTTCCACCTTCTGTGTGCCGTAGCCTTGAAGCGCAATTTCAGGATTTTTGCATTCCGGGCAGGTGCGGGGGACAATTGCTTGATGCCCGCAGACGTGGCAGATGAGGCGCTCTTCGCTGCGATGATATGTCAACGCAACTGCACAATGAGGGCACTCGCGGGTGTGGCCACAGCTATGGCACTGTAGCGAACGGGCAAAGCCGCGGCGGTTTAGAAACAAGATTGACTGCTGGCCGGTTTCGAGTCGCTTCTCAAGCGCGCTGCGTAGACGGTCCGATAAGATCGGGACTGCGCCCTTCTGCTTCTGCTTTTCTAGACGCATATCGATGACCCGGACTAGCGGCATCGAGTGTGAGTCCGCACGGTGATCGAGGCGCAGTAGCTGGTATTTTTTAGTGAGAGTGTTTTGCCACGATTCGAGGGAAGGAGTGGCGGAGCCAAGGACAATCGTCGCCTGCTCAAAGTGCGCCCGTAACACGGCGACATCTCTGGCCTGGTAGCGTGGGATATTCTCCTGCTTGTAGGTCGATTCATGTTCTTCATCGATGATGATCAAGCCAAGATTGGGCAAGGGAGCGAAAACAGCAGAGCGAGCGCCAATGACTATTCTCGCGGTGCCGTTGCGGATGCGGTGCCATTCATCGAAACGTTCACCCTGAGATAGGTTCGAATGTAGGACCGCGACTTGATCCGTGAGGTGGGAGAAGCGCGCCTTGAAGCGGCGGACTGTCTGCGGCGTCAGCGCGATCTCTGGGACGAGCACTAAAACGGTTTTTTTCAAATCAAGAGCTGCCTGGGCTGCTTGTAGGTAGACCTCCGTTTTTCCAGAACCGGTGACTCCGAGCAGAAGGAACGGCTTTCTAGGTGAGGTAGGTGGCCGAAGGATCTTCAGAATCTGAGACTTTGCAGAGACTTATCTATGGCCGTGAAGGCAATTTGCTGCTGATCATTCAGGGTCAGAGGGATTGAGGGAATAATTTGTTCAGCCGCTTCGGGATCGCGCCGAAGTTCCTCAATTGAAATCGAAATTAGGTTTTTGGTAACAAGCGATTTTATAGAGGCCGCAGTGTGGGGGCCAAGATCGGTGGTCGGTAGTGACTTGTTTTCGGCTGCCAAGAGAAGGGTAAGAATGAGGTGCTGCTTCGGCGCGCGTTTTTCTAACTTCTGGAGATCGGCCGGCAATATTTCCTGAGCAAGTCGGGCAATCCGTTGAGTTTTTGCAGAATTATCTTCGGTGCGGACGGCTTGAGGAAGAATTGAGCGAATCACACTCTCCACGCTGGTTCCGTAGTAGACTGAGATCCAGTGAGCCACCTTGAGAAGCTCAGCAGTGATCAATGGTTCTGGCTCCACCAAGCTGATGATCTCCCGCATCACAAAATCCCCTTGGTCCGGGGGGGGATTTACCGAAAGGACGGTTGCGGAACTCGTTTTTTGCCGAATTGGAACCCGAACGCGGCAGCCGGGAAGAACGCGTAGGTGCTGAGGAATTGAGTAATCGAAAATCAATTCAGCTGGGCCATCTATTAGCACACGGGCGATCATAGGGGCCAGATCGGTAAAATAGTAGCGAGCGCTAAGCCTTTAGAATTGTGCGATAATGAGCCTTACCGCTGCGGACATGATCCAAGGCTTTGTTCACATCTTTCATGGAAAAGGTCTCACTGATAGGCGCAATCTTATGACGCGCGCAAAATTCCAGCATCGTTGCGACAGTAGCGGGAGAGCCGAGAGGCGAGCCTGAAATTGTCTTGCGACCCATGATTAGCGAAAAAGGCTGAACCGGGACTGGATCGAGCACGGCACCAACGAAGTGCAGCTTGCCATCCGGGGCGAGGGCGGCAGTGAAAGCATCCCAATCAAGCGGTGCATTGACAGTGACAAGAATGAAATCGAGGGCTCCCTGAAGCTTCTCAATTTCTTCGGTTTTCGTTGAATTACAAATCTTATGCGCCCCTAGGCCTTTGAGGTGGTCCGCCTCTTCAGGGTGAGACGTGAAAGCGGTCACTTCGCATCCCCATGCATTCAAAAACTGCACAGCTAGGTGACCTAGGCCACCGATGCCGACTATGCCGACCTTGTGTGTCGGTTGAATCCCGAAGTCATGGATCGGTGAAAAAACCGTGATGCCACCACAGAAGAGGGGACCCGCGCTTTCCGGGTCAAGCTCGGCGGGAAGCTTAACTGTCCATTCCCAGTTTGCCCGGACGCGATCGGCAAAGCCACCATGGCGGCCAATGATCATTTGTTCTGACTCCGCGCAAAGCTGCTGGCGTCCAGAGAGACATGGCTGGCAGTGCTTGCAGGAACCAGCGATCCAGCCGAGGCCGACTCGATCGCCGATTTCAAAGCCACGCGCTTCAGATCCCAGTTTCTCTATGGTTCCGATGATCTCATGGCCGGGAATCACGGGGAATTCAGAATTTCCCCAAGATCCATCAATGATCGATAGATCTGAATGGCAGATGCCGCAGGACTCGATTTTGACTTGGACCTGCTCTGGGCGGAGTGGGCCGGGATCGTAGGAAAATTCTTCGAGGGGTGCACCAGCTTTATTGGCTGCATAGCCGTGGAAAGTTTCACTCATGGCAGAATGTGACAGGGAAGTTTGGAGGAATCAAATAGGATTAGTTTGGGTGCGGAGAGAGTGCTAGGCGTTTGCGTAAAGCGGCATCCGAAGGTTTGTTGAGATTCCAATATGGAACTTGCTGCAGCTGCCGCTTGAAGGTGGCAGTCGTTGTCCCGTCGGGCGTGGTGTCTTTCCAAGAGCGGATGACATGCGGAAATTTCGTATCGTGAACGATCGTCAGGACCCGCTGTAGACTTGGGTAGCGGAGGGTGTAGGTGGAGCGGCTGCCATTGTTCGAGCGCTTGGCGATTGTCTGATAAGGCCCAGTAGCTAGGTGGTGAAAGCGAAGAAATGTTGCGGCAGGGATGCTCCGAAATTTGCCCACAGGAAGTGCTTTCGGATTTAGGCGAAGCGTGATCCATAGCGTTTCTTCGAGAGGAGCGAGACGAAGTATGCGATTCACATCAGCAGGTTTTTCGAAGTAGGAGCGGATCTCATTCTTCCACGAATCACGATCGAAGTTCATCTGGGTGAAAGATTGTCCACACCAGTCTTGGATCGAGGTAGTCGACTTAAGAGCGAAAGGGAAATTTTCTAGATCGAGCGGGCGAAAGGTTGAGGCCATTGTGCGGTAGGAATAGAGGCCTGTATTGAACGTGCTCATAGAATTTAGCTTCAGGACATCTGCAGATGGCCCTCTGCCGGATTTACCGGATTCGTTCTTCACTTGTTGATTGGTGAGAAAGGGCTCGGTCACATAGATGAGTTCCACATTCCCGGGGTGGTTTTCCCCGTAGCGCGATTGGGACAGTGTGTAGCTGGTAATTTCTGCACCATTGAACCAGTAATTCTGAACCTGAGCCGGGATCGGTGCTGCGATGAGCTTAGCTGAAAAGAAAAGGGTGAATATGTATGTAGGGCAGAGACATCGGATCGATCGCATGGGCGTAAGTTATCCGAGGGCTTGCGTTTTTGCGAGGACGGATGGAGTTTTGGGTTCGTGGCTGTTTTACTGGAAGATCTGAGAAAGGCGCTGCCTGCGGGCGGCTTGTTTGGAGGGGGCGATTGGAAGTGGTCGCCAGAACCGCTTGTTTTGGACGAATATCTGGTAAAAGAACTGAAGAGTTTAGGATATCCTTTGGCGAAATTTCAGCAGGCCAGCGATGTGCTTTATCGACGGAGTGCGGCAGGAAAGGAAGCGCCATGGTTGGCAGAATTACTCGATGAGGGGAAGCCAGATTGGCTGGCAAGCTTACAGCGAAAGGGATCAATGGCTGAGCAGCTACCTAGGGTCATTCGCCCGGATCTAATGTTACGCGAAAGCAGCTTTTCAATGACTGAGCTGGATAGCGTTCCGGGTGGAATGGGAATCACCGCATGGTTATCGAAGGTATATGGAGATGCGGGATATGATGTCTTGGGCGGGAAAGAAGGGATGTTTGATGCCTTCCGCGAAGTGATGCCGGCAGGGGGTGACATTTTGGTATCTGAGGAAAGTAAAGATTACTTGCCGGAGATGAATTGGTTAGCCGAGCAATTAGGCGATCGATTTCGCGTAGAATCCGCAGAGGGCTACGAGCTAAATGAAGGGGTCGACCAGAAGGCTCTTTACCGGTTCTTCGAACTATTTGATTGGGAGGCGATTCCCGGAGCGCGCGGTTGGGCAGAGAAAAGTGCCGCTGGGGATTTAGAAATCACTCCACCATTCAAGCCTCATTTGGAAGATAAACTATGGCTGGCTCTCTTTTGGTCGCCTGCTTTAAAGAAAGTCTGGGAGCAGTCGTTAAGAGGCAGCCATTTACGCCGACTGCAAAAGTTGATCCCATTCGGTTGGGTTCTCGATCCTGAGCCACTTCCGCCGCATGCGGCATTGCCCCGGCTCAATGCTCATGGCTGGGATGAGGTGATGGAATTTTCTCAGAAAGAGCGTGAACTAGTTTTGAAGATAAGTGGATTTCATGAAAGCGCATGGGGAAGTCGAGGTGTATTTATTGGCCATGATTTGCCGGCGGTGGAGTGGAAGGAACGGTTGAAGCACGCCTTGGAACAGGCAGAGGAGCAACCGTGGGTGATGCAGGCATTCCAAGAGGGGAAACGATTTGAGCACCCAATCTACCAAGACAATGGCGATGTGAAAATGACCGAAGTCCGTGCCAGATTATGTCCGTATTTCTTTGTCAATGATCGCAACGAAACGGTCTTTGGAGGCTGCCTGGCAACGCTAGTTCCCGCAGATAAGAAAAAAATCCACGGAATGAGTGATGGAGTATTAGTTCCCTGTGTGATGGGCTGACCGAATCGATCGTAAAGGTGCCGTATGGGCGGGCTTGCTATTCATCCACTGCTTGCGCGCGTAGCGGGCGCTGGGGAACTCGTTCCGCCCGGAGCGGTGCCGAAGGTCTTTCGTAGCGGTCTTCTTCAAGCTCTTCAATCGGTTGCGCGCGAAGTGGCTGCTCCACGCGAAGTGGCTGCTCGACCCTTTGCGCCCGTGGTGGCACAACCTGAGCGCGTGGCGCTTCGGGGCGATAAGGAGCAGCTTCTTCATTCGGCCCATAAACAGCTTCTGCGCGTGGCGGAGGCCTCTGCTCGATGCGAGGTGCCTGCGGGGGCGGTGGCGGGAGATTTGATTCGTCAATTGGCTGAGCGCGCGCCGGATGGATCGGGCAAAGATCGCCTTGATCTGGAAGTGAAGAGGCCGGCAGTGAATCGGTATACGATGTATCTGCCTGGCGGCATCCAGCGGTAGCTCGTTTTCCGGAAAGTCTACAAAGTTCCACGTTGAGCAGCTTTGCGTCTGAGTGAATTTTCCCAGCTTTATAATCCAGGCGATCAGCTGCCTTCATGATATCGACCCACACGGGAAGCGCGAGGGTAGAGCCATAGCCGCCTTGAAAGGTTTTCTTAGGAGTATCGAATCCGACCCAGACAGCACATGTCAGCGATGAGGTATAACCGGCAAACCACGCATCTTTGAAATCATTCGTGGTGCCAGTCTTGCCTGCGGCTTCTTTGGTAAAGCCGAGACGTTTCATCGAGGCAGCCGTTCCCGAGGTAGCTACCTGTTGGAGGATTTTTGAAACTGACCAAGCAGAACCCTCGTTGGTGGCCTGATAAGGAAGCACATCGGTCGTGTAGAGCACGTTTCCATCGCGGTCCTGAATTTCAGAAATCAGATAGGGCCGGTAGCATTTGCCATCGTTCGGGAAAATGGTGTAGGCACGGGCAACTTCCCAAGGGGAGGCCTCCCAAGACCCGAGATAGGAGGAAGGGGTGGTAGGCATTGCTGTGCCGAACCCGGCCATTCGCGAGACTTCAGCAACCTTATCGATCCCTGCATAATTTCCAACGCGAACGGACATCGTATTCCGCGATCGGACTAAGCCATATGACACCGGATTCATTCCTCCAAATTTTCCATCCGAATTGTTCGGGCGCCAAGTGGGTGCCCCTTTGATTTCGCCCCGCTGGATAGGACCATCCGAGATAGTAGTGGAAGGACGCAGCCCCTTATCGAAGGCCGCAAGATAAACGAAGGGCTTGAACACGGAGCCAATCTGGCGGCGCGCTTGGATCGCGCGATTGAAAGGAGATTCATCCGCATTGCGGCCACCGACGAGGGCGATGACTGCGCCCGTGCGATTTTCGATGAGGACGCTCGCTCCTTGAATATACTTTGGGTTGGGCCGGTTTTCTTCCGGAAGGTTCTGCCATGCAGCACGGGTTTGGTGTGGGTATCCAGAGCGGCGCTCTGCCTCGCGAAGCTTCTTATCGAGGGCCTCTTCAGCGACAGTCTGAAGGCGCTGGTCAATCGTGGTGACAATTGTCAGCCCGCCAAGCTGGATATTTTCCTCCTCGAGAATAATTTCTAGATCTCGACGGATCGCATCCATCGCGTAGGACCCGTCTTTGTCACGCCGCCAAGTGGGCCGGACGCTGATTGCCTCCTCTTTCGCAAGATCGGCTTGTTCCTGAGTAATCGCTTTCGCCGCGACCATTCGAGCGAGAGTTGTATTGCGCTCGCGCTCGGCTGCTTCGAGAGATCGGAACGGGTTGTATGCATCAGGGCCGCGCACGATTCCGGCTAAGAGAGCTGATTCTGAAAGCGTGAGCTCCTCAGGATGTTTCTCGAAGTAGATACGTGACGCTTCACCAATGCCCTTGATTTGACGTCCCCAGTTGATTTGATTGATGTAGGCTTCGAGGATCGCGTCCTTGGAAAGCGCGGACTCGATGCGAAAGGCTATGGCGATTTCGACAAACTTCCGGTCCAGTTGCCTAAAGAGCGCCCCTCGTTTTTCGCCTGCTTTTAATTGAAAGATATCTGAAGCTAGCTGTTGAGAAATCGTCGAAGCCCCCTCGCGCTTGCCTTTTAAATTCGCAAGAATAGCGCGACCGATCCCGAAAATATCGACGGCTCCGTGGCTGTAAAACCGTTCGTCTTCCCGGGCAAGGATGGCTTTTACGAAGTTATCCGCAACGTTGCCAAGTTCGATGATCGAGCGCTTTTCTCCATGGATTCGGCCAATCTCATTCGCTTGGCGATCGAGAATAATGGTGCGCGCTGGCATTTGATTGATGCGATTTAGATCATAGGTCGAGCCGCGGATCGCATAAATAGATGCAAGGACAATCAGCGCACACAGACCGGCCACTGCAGGGACACCGAAGATCCGAGCGATTTGGCGGAGCGGCGAAGAAAGGGACCTAGTCAGGAGAAAGAGCAGATGAAATGGAAATAGAAAAAGCCAAGAAAGTGGATTCGGCGATGGCCGTGGCTCCGCTCTCTTGCGTCGTTGATTTGAAGATGCTTTGCGCGCTGGCATAAGGGGGGAAGTCTAGAGAGAGGAACCTAAGACGGGAACCAGAAATGTTTGTTCATATCACGTTCGCAAGGTGATCGGATGCTTTGGAAGGACACTTATTTCAGGGAATCAAGAGAAGAATTCATCCGATGTCTTTTCCACGAGACAAAGACATGGATCGGCAAAGGAATGATAACTAGCGTGATGGCTAGTTCGAAGAGAGGCAGAGGAGTTGAGAGATCCGCGAGGTGGGCTAGGTTTGGTAGGCCGCGAGAGAGACTAAGGATACTAAGAATCGCGGTCGCAATATAGGCGTGCCAAGGCATTCGAAAGCTGAATAGGAAGCAAATCAGCAAGGCACCGCCAAGCGTGATCGCACCTTGGAAAAAAGCAATCGCCGGGGTTTTGTCCAATACCGCTAGTGCGCTGAGGCCAAGACTAACGATCATTAAAGCGGAAATGACCATATGGGTACGAAGCGGCATGTTATCTAGTCGGCAGCTCAATTAAGCAGCCAAGAAATATGTGGAGTGTAAAGATCCGGTTCCAAAAGAAATGAATCGTGTCCCTTATCTGAATGCACGGTGATATGGATTGGCGCAATCCCGGCCGCTTCAAGATGCGAGACGAGTTCCGCCTGTTCTTCGGGATAGAAGCAGAAATCTGAATCGATCGAAAACACCAGCCAGTTCTGGCCAGCAGCTTTCACCCGGGCAAATAGCTCCGCGGGTGAGCTGGCGTCGGCTTCGTTAAGTGCATCGTAGCGTGACCAAAGATCGATGATGCGTAGATAAGTGTTCGCATCAAAACGCTGCACGAACTTCTTGCCCTGATGCAGCATGTAAGATTGAAACTGATCCCGGACACGATACCATGCCAGCGTGTCTTCTTGCTGAACAACATCGCGGCGGGCCCGCTTTTCGATGGAGTCCAAGTGGACGAAGGTTTTATGAGAAATCATGCGTGCAAGCGCTAAGCCGTAGAGCGGTGGGGTGCCCTCGTAATAGTCACCTCCGTTAAAATTAGGATCGTTTTCGATCGCGAGGATTTGCTCGAAGAGAATTAGCCGATTCAGAACTGTCGTTTTGAAGCCAGCAGCGATGACAATGACATTTTTGACCCGATCGGGGAAAATGGTCGCAAAGGAGAGGGAGATGAGCCCCCCAACAGACGGCCCTACCACGGCGTGGAGTTTTTTTACTTGAAGAGCATCGAGAAGTTTTGAAAAGGCAAAGGCTTGATCGGAAGCGGAGAGCGCAGGGAAGTGGGACCCGTAGGCTTTTCCGGTAACAGGATCGATTGAGGAGGGACCGGTGGAGCCGTAACAGCCCCCTAGGTAATTCGGACAGATGATGAAGTATCGATCTGTGTCTAAGGTCTTTCCCGGACCAATCATATTTTCCCACCAGCCACGATGTAGCTCTGGCTGCCATAGGTCTCCGGTCCCGGGAATTTCAGGATTTAGGCCAGCGGCATGATGGGAACCAGAGAGCGCATGACAGAGGAGAATGACATTTGATGCATCATCATTGAGCACACCCCAAGTTTCGTAGGCGAGTGTATAGCTAGGTAGATTACCGCCATCGCGAAGCTCAATTGGATCTGGGCTGGTGAAAAATTTTGTAGAAACGACGTCAGGCATCTTTGGAATAGAGGGGGCAAATTAGAGGGCTAGGATCTCTTGCTGCCAACTCATTAATAGATCATCCGCTGCAGCTTCCTTGGCGACAATTGATTCTAGGACTGAACGTGAGGCGAGTAGCGATGGATCGATATTCAGCTCAGCGCCCTTCTCGTTGCGAATCGCGAGAAGGGCATCGACTCGGTCATCGAAATTTCTATCTCGGACCCGTCGTTTTTTCATAATCCGCTTTGGATATTGGTCTTCGGGGAGGTCTTTGTATTTCGTCAGCATTTCGGCGAAGGACTCTAAACGGCTAGGACGATACTGCCGTGGAAGGCGCGGTGATTTGCCCGCGGCGATCAGCGGGGCCCACTCGATCAACTGACGATTTGGGGCGACCATGAAGGAAGGTTTGTCCCAAGCAGCCGCTTCCACATCGCGCCAATTCCACAGTAAGCGAAGAGCTGCTAGCTCTGGAGAATCGAGTTTCCCTGATCCAGAGATTCGCCATTGATCGGTGCCGGAATCATCGCGCTGTTCTACTTTTGTGCGCGCTTGCTCACAGGATTCGAAGAACCATTGGTCGCGTCCTAGTTCGCTGAGCTGGGTAATGATTTTCTCTCCCATCTCCAAAAGATAGCGAACGTCGTTCAAAGCATATTCGACCATCTTTTCTGAAAGCGGACGACGGCCCCAGTCGGCCTTCTGGGACGATTTTTCGAGGGTGATATCAAAATAATGAGAGACCAGATTGCCGAGGCCGAATTTTGTCACGCCGAGCAGCCGCGCGCCGATCTGCGTATCGTAGACAGTTGGTGGGATGCGGCCAAACTCACGTTTCAGCATCGTCATATCATAATCCGCGCCGTGCATCCAGACTTTCGAGGTATCTAGGAAGGTAGCGAGTGGGCTGAGGTCTTCGATTTCCAAGGGATCGATCAGGACGCATTTCGGCCCGGCGGTGAACTGGACTAGGCAGAGCGATTCTTTGTATCGGTGAAGGCTATCTGCCTCGGTATCGATGGCGCAAGTAGTGCCGCTGGGTAGAGAATTGAGAAAGCTAGATAGGTCTTCAGTCGTCGAAATCATAGGAATGCTGTCAAGCGGGTGGATGGGACGCTATTTTCTGGCCACGTGCAATTTACAAAATTACGAACTGACCGGATTGAGTCCGCAGACCTACTTGGACGCGCCACTCATCAGCGATTCGATCTCTTCTATCTCAATCGGAATCGCAGCCATCAGATCCAGATTCGATTCGGCGCCGATGAGGTAATTATTCTCAAGACGGATGCCGATCTTTTCGTCACGAATGTAAATTCCAGGTTCAATGGTTAAGAGCATGCCTTCGGCGATTTCTTGATTAGGTATCGAGACATCATGAACGTCGAGACCAAGGTGGTGAGATGTGCCATGCATGAAATACTTTTTGACCAATGGCTTCGACGGATCTTGAGCCGCAGCCTCTTCTGCTGTGAACAGGCCAAGATCGATCAATTGAAGCTCCATTTCAGCAAGCACTTGCTTCTGGTAATCAGCAAGCTGGATGCCGGGCCGCAAAATTGAATTTGCAAATTTCATGACGTGAAGAACGGCGAGATATACTTGGCGCTGGCGCGGGGTGAACTTTCCTGACACTGGGACAGTCCGCGTCATATCGGCATTCCAGCCAGCATATTCCGCAGCTACATCTAGAAGTAAAAGATCGCCATCACAGAGCTTCTGGTCATTCGCCGTGTAGTGGAGAATGCAGGTGTTTGCGCCGGATGCGATGATTGGATGATAAGCGAACCCGCGCGAACCAGACTTAGTGAATTCGTGGATTAGTTCGGCCTCGATTTCCCATTCCCCGATCTTTGGCTTGATGAAGGGTAGAATACGGCAAAATCCTCGGTGGGTTATTTCACAGGCTTTCTTCACAAAATGAACTTCCGCCGCGCTCTTGGAGGTGCGAAGGCAATTAAGGTGCGGAGAAAGGCGAGCGTAGTTGTGGAGAGGGAATTTGCTTTTTAAATCGGTGATGAAGCGGTGCCCGCGAGAAGGGACCAAGCTATCCGCTCGCGGATGCTCATTTGTAGGAAGAAAGAACGTATCTGCCTCAAGAGCAAGGCTTGCCAATGTTTGAGGAAAAGCTGAAAGCCACTCGACGCGCTCGATCCCGGTGCGTTTGGAAGCTTCCTTTTTTGAAAGGCGCGAACCTTCCCAGATTGCGATCGTCGCATTCGTCTCACGCAAAAACAGGATTTCGCGGTCAGTATCTTTGAAGGCACCGGGGAAAAGAATTAGGACAGTTTCTTCTTGGGCAATTCCTGTGAGATAGAACAGATCATTTGACTGCTTATAAGGAAGAACTGCATCCGCATTGCTGGTGTAGGTATCGTTTGACTGAAGGATGGCGAGGCCGCCTGAACCGAGAGATGGAGCGAGATTCTGACGATTTTCAGTAAAAAGCGAGGCGGGTGGAACTTCGGTGCGCATAGCTAGCTAGGTGATGGATAAATTTAGTATTTTCTGAAACTCAACAAGGTCCTAAGCTCAGTCCATCAATGGAAGCTGACCACGGAAAAAGCGGTATCTTGAATCTTTTCGGGAAGCGAAGCAACGGTCTTAAGATTTGTGGCATTTTGTGCGGTGAGGATATGGAACAATTGATAGAACTCGGTGTTCCTGCAATCGGCTTCAACTTTTGGCCAAAATCGAAACGTTACGTCGGGGACACGGATCGATCGTGGATGAAACGAGGTGCCGGGAAGATTGTGCGGGTAGGCGTCTTTGTGAATGCAGGAATTGAAGAGATCCTTCAGGTTTTGAACAATGGCCTGATCGATATCGTGCAACTACACGGAGATGAAGACCCAAGGATGGTGAGGCAGTTGCGTCTTGCGGGTGCAGTGGTCATCAAAGCGGTTGGGGTCAAAGGACGCGATGATCTGGCAAATATTGGTAAATATAAGGCAGACGGAATTCTTCTGGATACCTACGCGCCTGGCGAGTATGGGGGAACGGGTAAAAGCTTCGAGTGGGACTTGGCAAAGGCTTTCCAAGAGAGATTTCCTAATACCCCACTTTTGCTCGCCGGTGGGATTACTGTTGATAATGCAGCGCAGGCGCTGTCCAAGGTCGGGCCTTTGGCGATCGATGTGGCATCTGGGGCGGAAGTCATTCCGGGGATCAAAGACTATGCGAAGATAAAAAAACTCCTCAAAATTTGCCAGAGCCTATAATGTTTACTGACTCACATTGCCATCTTGCCTCAGAGAAATATCTACCGGAGGAACACGAAGGATTAATCGACCGAGCCAGAAGCGAGGGGATCGGGAGGATGGTAACGCTGACGACTTGCCTTGAGGAGTTTACAGGCAAATCTAGCTCTCGGGAAGCATCGTGGTGTGGGCGTCGGGATCGGGATTCATCCTTGTGACGTGCACCTGGCTCCAGATAACGCGGTCGAGCAGCTGAGAAAATTCACCACTGACGAACGCGTCTGTGCAATCGGGGAGACAGGTCTTGATTATTTCCACGACGCCCCTGAAGGATGGTCTGAAGGAGCTTTTCGGCAACGACAGGGGGACTTCTTTGAGCAGCAATTCCAGCTTGCCGCTAGCGCAGGGCTGAATATCGTCGTCCACACGAGAGATCAAGAGGGCTGGGCTTCTTTTGAAGAAGCGATGGCGATTTATCAAAGCTATTCAGATAAGGTGAGAGCGGTTTTCCACTGCTTTTTAGGCGACTACGAGATGGCCGAAAGAATTTTTGGAATGGGGGGGTTAATTTCGTTTGGAGGAGTGGCTACTTTTAAGAAATCCAGAGCCCTGAGGGATCTAATTCAGGGCCTAGAGCCTGGAAGCTTTATGCTTGAAACAGACGCTCCATATCTAGCCCCAGAGCCACTCAGAGGCCGTCGTAATGAACCAGCGTGGACAAAACATGTGGCAAAAAGGATTGCCGAGCTGCGCGGCGAGTCGATGGAAGAGCTAGGAGCCCACACAGAACTTGCGGCAGATGAATTTTTCCGTTGGAGGAGCTAAAGTTTTTAAATAAAGTATTCCGCGCACCCCGTTCTATATTGTGGCCCTAAAATAGGTGGCCGGTATGTGGACCAGAATTTCAATAACTATGTATTCAAAAAATCTAATCATTATTCTTGGCGGAATCGGATTTGCCCTCTCCTCGTGCGCTGGAACAGGCGGAGGCGGCATGAATGGTGAAAACTACGACGTTTCTAACCCATACGATGCTCCGGATTATGCCGATGCATCTTCGAGCTCATCCCAAGCGTCAAATGACGTAAACCCGGCCTACGATGCACCAGCAGCTTACGAAGAACCTGCAAGTTCCCCAGTCGTTCAAAGTTCGCCGAGCCCCTCGATAAGTGGCGATCGTATGCATACAGTGGGTCGAGGCGATACCTTGTGGGGAATCGGAAAGAAATATGGGGTCTCAATCGATTCGATCAAAGCTGCGAACGGATTAACAAGTGACGTAGCTGTCTTGGGTGCGAAGCTGCGGATTCCGGGAAGCTAGATGAGCTTGGCCCATCAAGTCATTCTCGTTGGCCTATTCTTTGCCGCTCTTAGTAGCCCACTTTTTGGGCAAGAACTAAATCAGAAAGAGAAGGCGATCGAGCGATTGCTGTCGGAACGCGAGTCCATTGAGGCAATGGATTCTGCGATCGACGAGGCAAGGAATTTAGGAATCGCAGAGCAAGTGATTTTGGAAGCTCGCTTTCTTTTCCATGTCGACCGCGCGGAAGATGCAAAAATAGCTCAGATGTTGCCTGAGATCAGAATTCAGAAAGAAAAATTTAATCTGAGGGATTCGGAAATTTTCGCAACAAAAGACGATTGGTTGGCGGTTACAGAATATGTAGAAGCGATAGCTGCCTTGGAACAGGGTGAGAGGGATGAGTTCAAAAGTCACATCACCGAGGCATTTTGGCTGAGTCCAAAACAGGGGGCAGCGTTTGCGCCGCATATCGATCGCATTCGATTGATGGATGCAATGACCATAGTGACCATCGACCAGAACCGAGAGTTTAGGCCTCTATTCGATGTGCAGGCGCTGACAATTGCGGGGCAGCTAAAGGGGAAATCCGGTTTGTTGTTTTATTTTTGGTCGCCACGAAGCACTGAATGCGAGGCCACGATGCCTGATTTTTTGAGCACTGCTAAATACTTGGAAAGCGAATCAATCAGTGTCATCTCAATCTTACCGGAAACACGGCGACAGATTGCCGCAGAGGCAAAGGAATTGCTGGGTAAGTATCAATCGGAACTTCAAGGAAAATGGGTGATTGATTCGAAAGACGATGCTCTTGCCGATCGTCTTCAGGTGGTGAATGTGCCAATCTTTGTGCTACTAGATCAGAATGGAAAAATCCGATTCAACGGGCATCCAACCGATCTAGGATTTTGGGAGGCTTTGAAGATGATTGATCCTTCGACAAAGCGCCCGAGCACAAATTGAAATCCACAAGACCAGTTGTTTGTCAGGCCTCTGAAATTAGCTTCTGCAGTCACCAGATTCAGATTTCAGACAGTTATTTCTCATCGGGAATTTCGTTCAAAGTATAATAGGCGTCTGAATGCCAGAGACTGACTCCTTTCGCAGATTTAAGGTTTGGCGTATGCAGATGATGAACATGGCCTTTCACGAGCTGATCCACCTTCAGGCGCACTGACATATTGTCTTCAGCAAGTTCGACGGAGCTTACGACCGGCGTTGATTGGTCGACCTCCGGGGACCCGTAGGCAGCTTGTAAAATATAGGTCCACGCTTTTAGCTCATATGATGCGGGATCCGAGGCAATTTTCGCATCCACGGCTTCAGTAAACTGGAGCGTGAATCCATCCGAGTTTGCAGTCATCGTAAGAATCTCAAACGGAATTTCCCCCGTGGGGCGAACACGTTCGAAGGTAAAGGGTTTCGAACCCCGCGAGGCCCAGCCGCGATTTGATCCCCCAACAAATAGAACCGCCTTCTCCTGATCCATCACAACAGGAATCAGACCAGCCTCGAATCCATCTAAAAACGGGAAAGCTACTCCTTGATAAATGCCGTTTACTTTTTCGAGAGCAACCCGTTGAACCTGAGAATGCGTTTGCTCTCCAACATAGAGCTGGTCCTTCCACGGTCCAAACTTTCCAGAAGTAGCATCAAGGGTGATCCCACTTGGTGACTGTCCTAATTTTGCATGAGGAAATACAACGGCGGGCGGGATGAAGGAGGGAAACTTTTCACGTTCGATCCTGATGCGAGATTTATCGGCCGGTTCTGGGGGCGCGGGAAGTCCTGTTAATTCATGAAATTTATTTCCGGAAGGGTTGCCTTGAAAGGAGTCTTGCTTCAGCCATTTTAAGGATGAAGAGCCATTCCATGGTCCTTGATTATCTGTGTAAAATACATCTGAATCAGCATTCAGACCCATACCTCCTGGTGAACGAATTCCAGATGCAGCGGGAACCATCGTGCCATCTGGCTTGATTCGTAGTGCCCATCCGCGATAAGTGGCATCTCCAGTGAAAGATCCGGTCAGACACAGCGTGATCCAGACATCTCCGTTTTTATCCGGCGGACTACCAAAGGCATATTCATGATAGTCTCCGCTGATACCCCAATCAGAATTGATCGTTTCAAATGAATCGGCGAAACCATCTTCATTTTCATCACTCACTCTAGTAAGCTCTGGTCTTTGGGTGACCACTAGTCCCTTATCTTGGAAAAACATTCCAAGGGGCTCATGGAGCCCATGCGCATACTTATGCCAAGTGACCTCTGAAAGATCTTCAGCGTATGCTCCGGTGCAGATCCAGATATCCCCGCGGCGTGTCGCAACGGCAACTTGATCATCGTCCATGATAGCGATTGATGAAATTTCCATCGTCTCACCTTCAGGAAGAGGTATTTCCTCCCGGATATAATAATCCCGCTGGGTCTGTGCAAACCCCACTCCTATCAGTAGAAACGAACAAAAGAGAATTTTCATAAAGATTGATTTTGTCGAAGTGTTCGGGCGCATTACTTGATGGTATAAAGAATTTCGACAGCCTCATCTGGAACGAGGCGGATGCTTTCCTTTGCTGTCACGGATTTAGGTCCTAATGGGATATTGATCGCTTCGCCACCCATCAGCGTCAATTTCCGGAGCAATGTGCTCTCATCCGGCCCAGGTCGCCACTGATCCTCTAATCTCCCACTGCCTACGGAGATGATAAAGGTCGGGTTATTACCGACATCAAGTGTGTATCCTTTGAATTTTGCTGAATTAGGAAGATAACGCTCCTGCACGATCGGATAGATCGTCTCACCAGAGGGTGCTTGATTCCCTTGGCCACGCTCTGTCCAGTGGCGTCCGGCATCGATGAATGAACCATTCCAAAGTAAAGCTGGCGCGAGATTATCAGCCGAGTAGGCCAAATTTGCGTTCCCGGGAAACCCGAAGGCGATGGCACGTGGAGTCGTGCCCTCGATAAAGTTTCGATAGATGACTGCTTTGCCATCCTTCGGATTAAGTGGAATCGGAGAAGGGCCAGCAATAGGGCCCTGTTCGCTAATCCATTGCCAATCTTTTTCGCCGGTCTTCCGGTAAGCTACTTTGATGTTTCTTTCTCCGGCGCCAACGAAATACTCAACCCGGAATTTTTGTGGCCCAGCAGAAAGTTTTTTTGTGCCTATTTGAAGTTCTTTTTCTCCCTCGGTGTCTTCGGCGCCTATGCTGGCAATTACTTCTGTATCGATGATCAGACGTGCACCATCTGTGGCGTCCAGGGAGAATTCGTAGCTTGCTGCTTCGGGCGCATGAAAATCTGCATCCCAGACGATTCCAAAGTCATTCTTCCGCGGCGCGATATCTAGAGAGAGTAGCCCTACGTGTTCTTCCTCAACCGCTTCGGCAGTAAGTTCATCGAACTTGGGAATTGTCTGCCATTCGCCTAGATACACTCTTGAGATCAAGTTTTTCAGCGGAGTCTGAATTTCTGGCAGAGGGAAAAGCTCCAACAATTCTGGCGCAGTCCACATTTCCTTTCGATCTGCAAATTCTTCTCGAGTGATTCTGATTAGGTCTCCGCGAACCTTAGAGCCTTTGTTTCCCCAAGCATTGTGAACGTAATTGAGAATTGCCCCAATTTGCTTATCCTTAAGCGCAGCTCCTTGAGGAGGCATTGCTAGATTATAAGATCTACCTTTCACTTCTATTGGACCCTGAAGGCCGTGAAGCACGATGGCCACCGAGCGTTTCGGATTTCCTGTGACCCAACGGCTGCCGGCAAGAGGAGGAAAGGCTCCTTCGTTCGCACCCATACCATCTACGCCATGGCATGCCGAACAATATAGAGTGTATAGTTGCTGTCCGTCCTGTGATTGGCTGGGCAGAGATGTGGCAAAGAAGATAGATACGCTGAGTAGAGCATATCGCACCGTTGAAAGAAGCATAGGTTTTTGGTGGTTGAGGGTGTGGCTAAGTGATGTTTGATCGTAGCGTATTTGGCCAGTGTATTTTGATCCTTCGAACGAAAGTTTGCTCAGGTGGCTGAAGTGAGACAGAAATCAGCTTTACTTTGAAGCCTTTGGGTTTAAATGCAGTCTGCTGCCTATGAGTTCGAAGTATCTTAAGTTTTCCGGCTTCCTGATGATCGCTATCTGGGCGACCTCATGTGCACCTGTCCCTCCACCAGCTCCACAGAAGGCGGATCGGATCATGTTCCAATGGTATAACAAAGCCTATACGAGCGGTGAGGTGACCGTGGAGATTGATCTGAGCGATCAGATAGCAACAGTCCGCCGCGGCGGTGAAGAGATCGGCTGGTCCTTTGTCGCCACAGGAAAAGAAGGAAGGAGCACATCGCCAGGCTCATATCGGATTACCGAGAAAGTTGTCGATAAATATTCGAACCGATACGGCTGGATTGAAAATGAATTTGGGGAAGTAACAGATGATGATGCCTCGCCTGGAGATCCTCTACAGCCAGGAGAAAGATATGTGCCGGCACCGATGCCCTATTGGATGCGTTTGACCGATTACGGCATTGGCATGCACGAAGGGAAGATCCCAGAGCCCGGCGCACCTGCTAGCCATGGATGCATCCGCATGCCAAAAGACTTCGTTCCAACCTTATTTTCTCTGACGAAGCTTGGAACGAAGGTAAAGATTAGTTATTAGGCTTTTCAATCACCGCTGGATAATAAGCTTCATACATCTTTCGGGATGTTATCGCTGCATGATCGCGCCCCCGCAGACGAGCTAATTGATAAGCCGCGACAAGCCGGACGACGAAGACAATCCGCTTCAAGTAAGCCTTTTCCCATTTACGCGCTGAAAGGGTCCATTCCTTTCCAAGATAGGTAATCCGCCCGATTGCAGCCAAACGCATACTGACTTCAACATCTTCCATCAGAGCTTGTGCTGGAAACCCACCGGCAAGATCTAGAGCAGAGCGGCGAATAAGCATTGTCTGATCACCAAAGGCCACTCCGCCGAATACGACCCGGATCTCGTTGAGAAACTCGACGAAAAGGGTCGATAGGTTTTGTCGGTCAAAGCGCTGTCCACATACTAGCATCGATGAGTGTCTATCATGCAGAGCATGATAATGCGCAGTTTCGAAAAATGAGGGTTCCGGCAAACTGTCGATATGAGCAATCAAAAACCAATTTGAATCCGAACGCGCAGCTTCGATTCCCGCTGCAATCTGATTACCGCGGCCTGGCTCCAACGACAAGAGCCGGATATTTTCGTCCAGCGGAATCAGAGGCAAAGTGGCGCTGGAATCGGCGATTATGATCTCGGTTCTTGGACCTAGAATTCTACGAATTGAAGAGACTGCGGGCAGGAGTTCCTTGCCCGGATTGAGCGTCGGAAATATCACCGAGATGATCGGGCGTCCATTTGTAAACGGTCTACTTAAAAGGCGGGAAAGGATGAAGCGATTCTGAGCAATTCCAGCTATCAGCGGAAAAAGCCAGATCAGTAGAGCTACTTTGTGTTCGTAGCCCCACCATCCGTGAGTTGCCTGTGTTTGCCAGGCGAGGAAATAGGCTGAGATGCTGATTGATGCGGTTGTCCACAGAAACGAGGGACGAAGACAAGCGAGCGGTAGTAGCCACGCAAGATACCAAAAGTGAACAATCGGCGAGAATAGCAGAAAAGCGGAAAGAAGGTGAAGGCTGCAGGTAATCAGATCCGATCTGCCGAGCCATCGCTGGAACGCGATTGAGACCGCCGCGATTGCATACAGCCCCCCGATCGAGGAACGCACAAACTCTTGAGGAATCCCGGCGGTTGAGAGAAGCGCGAATGCTGGGCCATTGAATTCAGAGGAATTTACAAAGCTAAAGAGCCCGGAGAACCACGCCGGAATTGATCCCAGAAATGGGATCGCTAGGATAAAAAGAAAGAGAGGAAGCAAAGGCGATGACTTCCGAAGATTTCCAAAGAAAAGGAGCGGTGCCAGAATGATGCAAATGACTTTTACGTGAATGGCAAAAGCGAGGAAGATCCAGGTCCAAAAGTGTCCTTTGCGTGCAGCGAGAAGGGTGGCGAGGATCGCCGCGGTCATGACCGAATCGAAATGCCCCTCTGCGGCAAAGGCGATCAGCGAAATTGGGTTATATGCATAAAAGCAGGTCCATCTGAGAGGCAATTTTTCCTGAAATAAAAGCCAGAGGATCAAGAAGATCACTAGTAAGTCGGCTACGCTTGCCAAAATCTTAAAAGCCATCGGCGAAGGAGAAACGAGGCTTGTCGCAGCTAAAATGTATTGAATCCCAGGTGGGTATGCAGTGGGGCGGTCGCGATGGTTCATCTTTAGCCAATGATGATCTCGCCGATCAGAGAAGCTGACATCAGAAGCGGGCGCGGAATACGGGTTAAGGCCATCAGCAACAAGCTGCCCCTCCCAGATATAGCGATGCACGTCGTCACTCGCAGGTGATGGAAGCAGGATAATTCGTAGCAGGGCAGCTGGTATGAGAATGAGAAAGATTGAATTGCGCAGAGAGGTATCCGGAAACAGAAAGACGGTGCAGAGCGCTGCAAAGCCCAGCCCTGCAAATAGAGCGACCCTTAGAAGAGGCAGCGACTCGAGAGAAGGTAAGGCTGACCAGATCGCACATAGAATTGCAGATATGATCAGGCATAGAACCCAGGCCTTATTGCGAATCTTCAAGCTATTTTTGAAGTTGCTCTCGGAGGCTAGAGAAGCCGACTAGAGTGAATCCTATGACGTAAATTCCTAGAAAAGGTGCGATCCCGAAGTTTCCATTTTTCACGTAAAGGCAAAGGGTGATTGTGCAGTAAACTGCAGCAGTAAGCTCTAGGAATGGGACAAGGCTCAGTTTCGTCCGATAGGCCTTTTTCTTGGACTCACCACTTTTCGGGGTTCGGACAAAAGGACTTTCGATCCCAAGGATTGCCTCAAGCACCGCTTGGGTATTTGAAATGCAGATTCCAAAGCCAATCGCAATCAGTCCGGGCAGGATCAGCAGACGTTTTATCCACGATTCTGGATGCAAGTATCGCTGGGTGGCGGTGTAGAGAAGAGTCGGTCCCAGCATCGAGGCGATCAGTGGAACAGCGAAAATAAGCAACCAGCGATTATTGAAGGCACCACTTAAAAACGGCAAGGCTGGAAGAGCGAGAAGTGCGAGCAGCAGCATCAGAGGATGGGCTCCATAGCTACACAGGTGGATGATAGATTGTAGCTTTTGAAAGAGCGAATGATCTGCAGACCTTAAGATGACCGGGAGGAGTTTCTTCGCCGTCTGAATCGAACCTTTTGCCCAGCGAAATTGTTGGCTTTTGAATGCACAATAAGTCTCTGGAAGTTCTGCAGGAGAAACGATGAGCGGGACGAACTGAAGATGCCATCCCCGCGTTGTGCGCGGTATGATAAGTCTAGGTCTTCAGTCAGCGTGTCCGCCGTCCAGCCGCCCGCATCTATGATTGCAGCTTTTCGCCAAATGCCAGCTGTGCCGTTGAAATTAAGGAACAGGCCATTTGCGCACCGCGCATTCTGCTCGACTGCAAAATGGCCATCGATCCCAGCTGACTGCGCACGGGTCAGAAAATTCTTATTGCGGTTTAGATGCTCCCAGCGTGTTTGAACCAATGCAGTGTGTGGGGTCTCGAAGTGCGGCAAGGTCTTGAGCAGAAAATCCTTGGGCGGAACGAAATCCGCATCAAAAATTGCAATTAACTCACCACTCGCTAAAGGCATTGCAGCGGCGAGAGCGCCCGCTTTGTATCCAATCCGATCCTTCCTGCGGATGATATCAATCTGCAATCCACCCTTGCGCAACTCCGCCGCTGTTGCGTCGATCAGGTCGTGAGTCGAGTCAGTGGAATCATCGAGCACCTGAATCTGATGAAGGTGCGGCGGATAATCGAAAGAGGCAACTGCCCGTAGGGCTCGTTCCGCCACGTTTAGCTCATTGTATAGAGGTAACTGGGTTGTGATTTTTGGAAGTGGTAGAGAATTTGGGTCTTCACGGCGACGCTGCCACGCCACTTCCGCAGCGAGCCTCTGGCGGTGCACAAGGCCTATTTTCCTCATGAACAGATAAAGCATCACATAGCTATTAAGACCATAGATCAGCAGGCCAAGTGATACGACGATATAGAGACCAACCGCGCAGCTTATGAAGAGATCAGATAGTAAGGACATTCAGAAGTTCTGTCTGCAGAGCAGTTCTTGTATAAGTAGGATATTCAGGATGCAAGGTGCTGGCGATAGACTGGCTCTGCCTCGTTTGCTCTAAAACCTAGTCGATCGCCACACAACTCCTACTTGCCAATACAAAACTGGGAGAAAATGGATCCTAGGAGATCCTCTGAATCTAATTTTCCGGGGATCTCACCTAGGGCGTCGAGCGCTTCGCGTAGATCAATTGATGCGATCTCCGGACTAAAATCATTTTCAGTGATCAGCGGAAGGGAATTGTTTAATGCAGCATGAGCCCGCTGCAGAGATGCTTGGTGCCGTGCATTGATTGCAATATCATATTGTGCGAAGTCAGCTTCCTTCATTTGAAAGATCGAACTTATTTCTGAAGCTAGCGCTTCAAAGCCCGAGGAATTGGCGCATGACAAACGGATCGCATCGCAATCCGCCCATGATGGATGCTCTGTAAGATCAGATTTATTTAGAATCATAATCCTCACAATTCCTTCTGTGGATCGATTCGACTCAACTTTTGGCGAAGAGACGTCAGCTACCTCGATCAGCAGGTCCGCTCGCTCCATTTCTTGCTGCGTGCGTTCAATGCCTTGCAATTCGATTTGATCAGTAGCTTTCCTAGTGCCGGCAGTATCCACTAGGCGGATTGGAATTCCTTCAAGAGTGATGAATTCTTCGATCGTATCTCGAGTCGTCCCAGCGATCTCAGAGACAATTGCCCGGTCATAGCCGATCAGGTGGTTTAGCAGAGAAGATTTCCCTACATTGGGTGGACCGTGAATCACAGTGCGCACTCCCTCCCGAAGAATTCGGCCTTGATCAGATGTAGAAAGGAGCTGATCGATCAACGAGATGACCTTGTCAATCCGATCGCGGATAGCCTGAATCGAACCGGGATCTATGTCTTCATCTGGAAAATCTATCCATGCTTCCACATTTGCAAGAGTGGCAAGGACCTCATCGCGTGCAACAGTTGTCTTTTTACCTAGCGTTCCTTTCAGCTGTGAATGAGCGGCGCGGAGTGCCAAGCGCGATTGAGCGGAAATTAGATCCATGATAGCCTCGGCCTGAGTGAGATCCAGTTTGCCATTGATAAAGGCCCTCTGTGAAAATTCTCCAGCGCTGGCATGCGTGGCTCCACACGCCATGAAGCGCGCTAAAACCTCTCGTGTCACAAGGATTCCTCCGTGGCCGGTAAATTCCACACTGTCCTCGCCAGTAAACGAATTAGGTCCAAGAAATGTCGTCATTAGCCCGTCATCGATTATTTGACCATCTTCGGACAAGATCGCGCAACGTTGGCTGCTGCGAGGACAAGATCTAGACGCAAGCCCGGAGCTTATGCGGTCTGCGATGGCAATCGCATCCGGGCCAGAAAGCCGAATCAACGAAATTGCGCCTGCCCCTGGAGGGGTAGCTATGGCGACAATTGTAGGAAAGTGAGTCATCCCCATGTATCAATTAGATCGAATGAACCCACCTAATCTGAGCTTACGGTCGGCTCCACCTTGTCCGCGCCAAGGCCTAGAAACTGCCAGCAGATGAGCGTGGCCAAGCGCAGCGTGGGGTTCCCTTGAGAAATTATCCACTCTAGCTCTACGGTGGCGGTCCTGAGTTCCGGCTCCAACTGCGAATTTCCAATCCAAGAAATCTCCGATAATTTTTTACCAAGATCAGAGTCGCTGGTGACCTGAATCCGCGCCCGATCTGCTAACATCGCAGGATCCATAATCGTATAAGTGCGCAGGCCTTCTTTGCGGAGACCTTCTTCAGGCACATCCTCATTGATCAAAACTCGAAAGGTTTCTTTCGAGCCGATTTCCTTGTTTTGCAGAAACCGATTCAGAAGCCGATATCTGGTTTGAACGAAAATATTCCAATCGAGTTTCAAGCCCGTATCGGTCGCTTTAAAAAAAGCGCTGACTTTGATTGGGTCCATCGAAAAATTATTTGCGTTGCCAAAGGCTGATAGAAGCAGACCTGCATTTTCAAAACCATATTGAACTTCCAGACTAGCTATCGGGCGGAAGAATTCTGAGATCGCGAACTGTGAGGGTTGATTGTAGGTCAGGAGGAAAAGCCCACGCTTTGCATCGTCAGCACTTAGCTTCTCGATAGAAAAGCCTTCTACGGGTGTCTCTGAATCTTCTACAGGATCTTGATCCTGATAGAAGCGACGCATCTGCGGCAGATTGCTTTTGGGATCAATGACCCACTTCGCCTTCGACTCTGCTGAATCAGCAGAAAAGAATTTCTGCAAAATGGTTTTGGCGTCTTTTTGCCAACCGAACTGATTGTAGATATTTTCTCTTATCTCCTCAGAATCGGACGCCTCTGCGGGATCTTCGCGCATACCAGATTCCCGAGGTTTTTGCAGGAAGAAGTAAGCGAGTAATGCCGCAATCGCCGCAATTAGACCAAGAATTACTAGGATGACTAAGCCTTTCTTAGCCGACATCTGCTCATAACTAGTTCCTTTACCTTCAGCTGAAGGATTGCCGGTTTCGTCATGCTCTTCTATTGAGCCTTCATGACCTTCGGCCGCCGGTGCTTCCACTACGGCATTGTCAATCGATATAACTGGTTCTACATCAGCCGTGGCTGGGGGTGGGGGAGAAGTGATTTCGACCCCGCAAATCGGGCAAGGAGCTGTCGTCGGAGGAAGGTCTAGGGGAATTAGAATCCGCCCCTTGCAGGAGCTGCAGTAGAAATCGCGCTGGTCGGGAGTTTCTGGCGAGTCTGACATGGGGAAGGGGGTAAGCTAGAAGAAGTTCGATGATCTGCCCCTGAATAAGAGGGAGCCCTCTAAATGTCAATGAAGCGAAGGAGAGTCGTCTTGTTGATTTACCTAGGTAAATTGGGACTTGTGGGTTTTGTCATCGAAAATTAGCGTCTCCTTATGAGCGGGAAGGCAGAGGCTTTTAAGGTATGTATTGCGGGGACCGGCAGCTATGTCCCGGACCGTATCGTGACAAACGAGGAATTATCAAAGCGGGTCGATACCAGTGATGAGTGGATTTTTTCTAGGACTGGGATCCGTGAGCGGCGTATCGCAGCTGAGGGGCAAAACACGTCTGATCTAGCAAGTGAGGCAGCCAAGCGGGCCCTAGAAGCAGCCGGGATGAATGCAGAGGAGGTCCAATTAATCGTCGTCGCCACCATCTCTCCAGACACGATTACCCCGGCGACTGCATGTCATGTTCAGCAGCAGATCGGTGCAACAGCAGCCGTTGCTTTCGACATCTCGGCAGCTTGTTCCGGGTTTCTCTATGCGATGAAGATTTGTAAGCGGATGATTGCTGATGGGGGCTTCGAAAATGCGCTAATCATCGGTGCAGAGAAGCTATCTGCATTCGTAAATTGGGAAGATCGCACAACTTGTGTGCTTTTTGGCGATGGCGCAGGAGCGGCGATCTTACGACGAGCAGCGGATCACGAAGGCGAGATCCTCGCCACCGAGATGGGCTCTGATGGACGCCTGAGCCATCTTTTGCATATTCCAGGTGGAGGATCCGCCTGTCCGATCACCGCTGATAATGTGAACGATCACCTCGCCACTCTATCGATGCAGGGCAAGGAAGTCTTCAAACATGCGGTCAATCGGATGAAACAAGCTGCGGAGTGCGTGATTGACCGGGCCGGGCTCACACAGGATCAGATAGCCTGCGTCATTCCACACCAAGCTAACTTACGAATTATCGATGCAATTTCTGAGCGCCTTACAATATCGAAAGACCGCGTATTCGTGAATCTCGATAAATATGGAAATACTTCTGCGGCGGCAGTAGCAATTGCGCTCGATGAGGCCTGCCGGACAGGTGCCTTCAAGCGCGGCGACCATATCGTTATGGTAGTTTTTGGCGCAGGTCTTACCTGGGCAGCTGCTGCGGTACGCTGGTAAGGCAATACCACTCTACGGCAAAACTTCTTTCCAAAAAGCCTCAAAACATTATTGACGAAACTGCTATTGAGAGCTTAGCGTTCCGCGTCGCAAGACAAGGCGGTCCGACTGAGAGTCTCTTTGGGTTTTTGGGTTTTCCCGGGGATAATCGGTCGGATCGCTTTTTTTCTCTATTTTGGTTCTGCCGTCTGCCTTTCATAATGACGGAGAGCTTTCCCTTGATTGTTCTAAGCGCGAAAGTAAGTTGCGTTGATGATAAAATGCGCTTCCATCTTGGGTTTTGTATCCGCCTTTTTATTAAGTGCAGGTTGCAGTCAGCAGAAAACCGATCGAACCAATCAGATGAAATTACAGAAAGATGTGGAGCCTGTGGAAGTTCCGATTGTTGAAGGAAAAGCCAAAGCGTATTTCGCCAGTGGATGTTTTTGGTGTGTTGAAGCGGTTTACGAAAGTGTCGAAGGAGTTCACGAATCCATATCTGGCTATTCGGGAGGGCATACCGAGAATCCTACCTATGAATCTAGTAATACCGGTCGGACCGGTCACGCCGAGGCGGTTGAAATTATCTATGACCCTTCGGTGGTTAGCTTTGGAACACTAGTGGACGTCTTCTTTGGTTCGCAAAATGTGACTCAAGTAAACGGCCAAGGGCCTGATCGAGGCTCACAATACCGGACCATTGCCTTCTATCAAAATGAGGAACAAAAAAAGATTATTGAGTCAAAAGTTTCAAAGTTGAATGCTGAGCTAAGCCCCGAGGAAGTAGCGGCCGAAGTCTTGCCTTTCCAAAAATTTTGGAAGGGTGAGGACTACCATCAAAATTACGAGCGTCGCAATCCGAATCATCCATATATTCAAGGGGTTTCAATTCCGCGTCTAAATCGGTTTAAGGAAAGGTTCCCATCGATCTTAAAGGATGGCGAAGATCAATAAGCGCTTGGCATGCCTGATCCTGGATATGTGAAAGAAGCGTTTGCGCGGATTGCCGATCGCTACGTGATCACCAATCATATTTTATCCGGTGGTTTAGATATCTGGTGGCGACATCTCGTAACGAAGCGTATTAAGACCTATGATCCGGAAAGCTTGGTGGATATCGCAAGTGGCACCGGTGATCTAGCGCTGAAGATCCAGAAAGAGCTTCCGGCGTGCAAGGTTCTAGCAACCGACTTCTGCCCGGAGATGCTGCAACACGCGGCAAGGAGGGGCGTCCGCCAGACGATGGTTGCAGACGCGATGAATTTACCTTTTGGCGATGAGAAGTTTCAAATCCTAACAGTGGCCTTTGGCCTTAGGAACGTAGCGGATTACTCGATTGCATTGAAAGAAATGAGGCGGGTCATCAGGCATGAAGGGAAGATCTTCATCCTTGATTTCTCTATGCCTACCGGCATTTGGAAGCTCCCATACCGTTTCTATCTACATCACATTCTACCAAAATTAGCAGGACTCCTGACCAACGAAAAAGATGCCTACGAATATCTCGGCGGATCAATTGAAGAGTTTCCAAGTGGGCAGGCAATGAAACAGCTCTTAGTAAAAAATGGTTTTTCAAATATTGTAGCGATTCCGATGAGCTTCGGGGTGGTTACCCTCTATGAGGGAACGAAGCACGTTAGAACAGTTTCCTGAAGATCGTTTTCGATGCCTGCAGATAGTTAGTTATTTGTTGCAAATTGCGCGATCAGACGAAATGGAGGTCGTTCGCGAAAGAGTAAGAATCCTCTACTTACTAGTGGATTTCCAGAAGATCTGGAAGGAAATGGCTTTGGAATACAAAGTGCGATAACTAGGGCATGACTACAGAAAAAACAGTAGAGTGCTTAAACGATCTTCTAACCAAGGCATATGATGCGGAACAGGGGTTTTTAAAGGCCGCAGAACGTGCGGAAGGTCATCCTAGGTTGGCTATGTTCTTTAAGCAACAAAGTGATCTTCGCCTCAGTTTCGGACACGATTTGAAAGAGGCGATTGCCCGTCATGGCGGAGAACCAGATAAGGGCGCTAGCGTTGCAGCAAAGAGCCACCAAATTTGGATCACAATCAAAGATGCATTTTCTAGCGATGCGGACGTCGAACCAATCTTAGAGGAATGTATCCGCGGCGAAGAATTTGCGCTCGAAGAATACGATGAAAAACTAAAGTGTGACGATCTTCCGGCAGATGTCCGCACACTAATTTCAAGCCAACGGTCCAAAGTAGCCGAATCACTGACCACAGTAAAAGCGAAAGAACATCAAGCTGATTAGCTCTGCAACGGCTGAACTCGAGCGTCCGAGAATTGGATCCATGGATTCGAATGATAACTCTCAGAATTCAAAGCCGTGATTCGTAATACTAAAAAACTGTAAAAGGCCATGCTACTTGATTGCATGGTCTTTTCTGTTCTCCAGACGCCTCTGATTAATTTTCATCAGTAATTGCGAAGTAGCGACTGCATCACAGAGGGCACGGTGATGATTTTCTAGTGGGATTTCAAATTCGTTACAGAGATTTTTCAGGCTATATGATTTGAGCCCCGGAAAGAACCTCCGCATTTCTACGACAGTACAAAAATGTTGGAGATCGAAAGCGAAGCCCAAGACGCTCAAATTCGGTTTTGATAAAACCATAATCGAAGCGGACACTATGAGCTACGAAGACTGAGCCCTCTAGGAAGTTCATCAGCTTCAACGAGATATCTGCGAAAGTAGGCGCCTCTGCGACCATCCCATCAGAAATACCGGTTAATTTCGTAATAAACGGGGGGATTTTCCGCTCTGGATTGACTAGGGTGGAGAAAGTTTCCACCACTTTATTCTGACGAATCTTGACGGCACCTATCTCCGTAATCCGATGTTTGCCAGACCTCCCTCCTGTCGTTTCGATGTCTACGACGACGTAGTCTTGAGACGGATCGACAAACCAGTCAGTACGGAGAACTGAAACAGCAAAACCAGATCTGCGAAGCGAATTCATCCGAGCTAGTTGATGGCGGCGGATTTGATCACCCTCTGCTTTTATCTCGATGAATTCGATTGATTTGTCAGCTACTACCATCAGATCAGGAAAACCTTTTCGTTCCGAAGAAGCCCCGCCTACATATTGGATCAATAGTGATCGAATTGCCGCAGGGTCTCCGTGATCTAGAAGTTGATCGACCGCAGCCAAGATTTTACGGTTCCAAGAGAAGATACCGTTTGGCTTATCAAGATTATCTTCTGTAATTTGCGCGATATATCCCTTGGCCCTACCTTCTGTAATAAGCTTTAGGCGTTCTGCTACTACCGCATCATTAGCACCTAGGAAGCTACCATCTAACCATTGATTGGGGCAAAATTCAAAGTGACTACGCCTCGCGCCAGACTGAAGCTCGTTCCAAAAAAGCAGACCACATAATGTTGGCCAAAGGTTATTCTCTGTGTGAAAAGCGAGCATTCCCAGTTTTTCATAGTGGTCGATTGCTGCTTTTTCAGGCTGATTTCTGTAAGCCTCATCGACCAATATTGTGGGGGCTTCACGAAGGATTTTTGTGAGACTATTTATTCGTTCTCCCTGAAATTTTCGGCCAAGAAAATCTTCCGCAAAGATAAGCTCATCGTCACAAAGAGGATCATGACAAATTTCTTCGAGGAGGGTTCTGCTCTCCTTTATATGTCCCGCATTAAAGAGGATACGGCTAATTCGCTCACGCGCTGGGTGTATCTTACTTTTCTCGTAAGCCTTTAATGCCAGATCTGACTGGTCATTACGTTCGAGTTGTTTGCCAATCCGGTTAAATAACTTATCTAGGCACATAAGATTACTTCCTGCGCTTTTATCTCTAAGCTGTGTTGCTTCTGAGAGGATTGATTTTGTACCTTCCAGATCAGCACTTTCAAGAGAGCGCGAAAGTGAAGCCGCTTGGTAGGCAAGATAGGCCTCATCATGACTTTGAAATCTCGCCTCGATCTTCGTTGCCATGCTGGGAGCCTGCACGAGGCCAAGATCTCTGAGCGCGAAAGCCTTCAGGTCGTCACGCAAACGCCCGAAATACACAAATAGTAAGAATTCAAGGGTCTCCGACCTACCTTGGAAAATATAGTCGCGAGGATTTCCTAGGACATGAACTGTTTCAGATCCTGACAAATGTTCTAAAATTTGAGATTTTGTCAGCTTTGAAAGCCCACCAAGATTTGTCTTCAAACCACGCAGCAGAAGAAGCAGTTCCGACCGAGGTTTTAATGCGAGGATCTGGGCTTGGTGCTGATCCTCAGGATATGTAACGAAAGACTGTTCGAGTAATTCAGCCAAGGCGGCAGCGACGTTGTTGATCTCGCTATAGCAGAGCTTAGCAATGGGAAAAATGCTTCCCTTGCGGTTGGCCATCCGGACATACAGGCCCTGCGCTTCTTTGCTGAGCGAAAGAAAAGTAACAATAAAATCTAGCTCTTCTGCACCCAATAGTGCCCGGTGGTGGCTCTGTAAGCAGGCGAGCATTTCCTGAAAGTGATCTAGGTAATAGAATTGCTTTAGATCTGGAAGAAAACGAGGCACTACAAACTACTTTTAGAACAGAGAATTGACCGTCAAACAAAAGCGCGGAGGCAATCAATATCAAGCTAGGCTTAACATAGATCTAAGGTTTATCCGTCAAAAAAGCCGCCACAGGATTTACCCAATGGCGGCTAGACTGCTGGCTGATGCACTGCTTATGAGGCAGTGCATAAACCGGATCCTGATATAGTGGTGACTATTTTCGTCTTGTGGACTTCTTAGTCGCCTTTTTTGCAGCCTTTTTAGTTGGCTTCTTAGTTACTTTTTTGGAAGTTGGCCTTGAGTCCTTCTTATCAGAATTTCTTACGATTTTCCGGATCTTCTTTCTAACTAACTTTTTCCCGGGACGTTTGGCTGCTTTCTTTCTTGGGGTGGGCATACCACCGTCATTCAATGCGGCTTGTGCAGCAGCAAGGCGTGCCACTGGGACGCGATATGGCGAGCAAGAAACGTAGGCTAGTCCGAGCTGGTGGCAGAATGTCACAGAATCTGGATCGCCACCGTGCTCTCCGCAGATGCCGAGTTTAATATCTGCATTGGTTTTGCGACCTTTTTCGACGGCGATTTCCATGAGTTGCCCTACACCTGTGGTGTCTAGTGATGCGAACGGATTCTTGGGATAAATGTCATTTTCCTGATAGGAATTCAAAAATGACCCCATATCGTCACGGCTTACGCCTAATGCGGTTTGGGTCAAGTCATTGGTCCCAAAGGAAAAGAACTGTGCATGTTCTGCAATCTCATCGGCGGTCAAAGCACCTCGAGGGACCTCAATCATCGTGCCAACCAGGTAGTCAAAATCCACTCCCTTAGCTTCTTTGACCTCTCCGGCAACGCGGTGGATGATGCCTACTTGTAGCTCTAGCTCACGGGCATAGCCAACAAGAGGAACCATTACTTCCGGCTGAACGGATATTCCTTTTTTGACACACTGAGCAGCGGCTTCAAAGATCGCCTGTGCCTGCATTTCTGCAATTTCAGGATACGAGATCGCTAGGCGACAGCCACGATGGCCGAGCATCGGATTGGACTCATGAAGTTCTGAAACCCGCTGATGAATCTGCTCGAATGGAACGTCGAGCTTCTTCGCTAGATCCTTCTGCTGTTCTTCTGAATGAGGAAGGAACTCATGAAGTGGTGGATCAAGCAGGCGGATGGTTGCTGGCTTGCCTTCGAGTGCTTTAAAGATTCCAAAGAAATCTTTTCTTTGATGAGGAAGCAGCTTTTTAAGAGCTGCCTTCCGAGATTTTTCCTCAGTAGCAAGAATCATCTCGCGCATCGCATCGATGCGATCGCCTTCAAAGAACATGTGTTCCGTGCGGGTTAGTCCGATACCTTCTGCCCCGAAGGCAACCGCGGTTTTAACCTGCTCAGGTGAATCAGCATTCGTCCGAACTCCCATCTTGGTCGCCTTGGAGCACCATTCCATGAGCTGGACGAAATTTTGAAACTTCTCAGTATCTTGTGATGACTTCCGATTGTTGACTAGGCCTGTGATGATCTCAGATTCCTCGGTCGCAAGTTCACCAGCATAAACGGCTCCAGACGTTCCGTCGATTGACAGGTAATCACCTTCCTTGAAGGTTTGGCCGCCAGCCTTGATCGTTTTCTGTTGGTAGTTCACTTCAACTCCGCCAGCGCCGCATACGCAGACTTTGCCCATTTGGCGCGCGACAAGTGCAGCATGCGAAGAGACGCCGCCCTTGGCCGTGAGGATGCCTTCTGCAGCGATCATTCCACGAAGATCTTCTGGAGAAGTTTCCACCCGAACGAGTAGCACTTTCTCACCGTTATTAGCCGCAGCTTCTGCGCGGTCTGCATTAAGATAAATTTTGCCAGAAGCAGCTCCTGGGCCTGCAGGCAGTCCTTTGGCAATTACCTTCGCCTTCTCAGCTTCGATCACATCGAAAACTGGGGCGAGAAGGGAATCAAGCTGATCAGCAGGGTTCCGTAAGATTGCGGTCTGCCAGTTAATCAGGCGCTCGTTCACCATGTCTGCAGCACATTTTAGTGCGGAGGCGGCCGTGCGTTTTCCATTTCTGGTTTGAAGCATGAATAACTTGCCTTCCTGAATTGTGAATTCGACGTCTTGGACATCTTTGAAATGTTTTTCCAAGATTCTGCGGACCTTCATAAGCTCTTTGAAGGCGTCTGGAAGAGCCTGTTCCATTTCCGCAACCGGGAAAGGAGTGCGAACTCCTGCAACAACATCTTCTCCCTGCGCGTTGATGAGGAACTCTCCCCAAAGTTTATTCTCGCCTGAAGATGGATCGCGCGTGAAGGCAACGCCGGAACCGGATTCCGCTCCGGTGTTTCCAAATACCATCGCCTGCACATTCACGGCCGTTCCCCATGCCGCTGGGATGCTATACTTGCGGCGATAGACGATCGCACGATCGTTCATCCACGAAGAAAAGACTGCGCCTGCGGCACCATCTAATTGCTCCCATGGATCTTCAGGGAAACCCTGACCTGTGCGATCTTTGACCAGCTTCTTAAAGCGCGTCACCATCTCTTTGTTGTCATCGGCGGTAAGATCTGAGTCGATAATGTCTTTGCCATAGATCTCGTGCTTGTATTCCTCGATGACAGTCTCAAACGGCTCGTGATCTTCTTCGGGTGCTTTCTGAACACCGAGGACAACATCTCCATACATCTGAATAAAGCGGCGATAGCAATCCCATGCGAAGCGTTCGTTATTCGTCGCTTCAGCGAGAGCCGCGACAGTTTTGTCGTTCAGCCCAAGATTGAGAACAGTGTCCATCATCCCTGGCATCGAGTCACGGGCACCTGAGCGCACGGCGAGAAGTAGTGGGAATCCAGAATCATCTCCGAACTTATAGCCCATAATCTTCTCCATATTTTTCACACCAGCTTCCATCTGGCGGCGGAGCACTTTCGGATATGTTTGTTTATGGTCGTAAAAATAAGAGCAGACTTCTGTGGTGATGGTAAATCCCGCAGGAACCGGCAGACCGATGCGGGTCATTTCCGCGAGGTTTGCACCCTTACCGCCGAGAAGCTCTTTCATCTGGCCATTGCCATCAGCTTTGCCATCGCCCCAAGTGTAAACGTATTGAAGTTCTTTAGCTTTTGATTTGCGTGTCGCTTTTTTCTTCCCCGCTGCGCTGCGCGCGCTTGGTTTCTTCGCAGGGGATTTTTTAACTGCGGCTTTTTTCTTTGTCACAGATTTTTTCTTAATGGCCATTGTATGTATTGATAGGTCGGATTCGGGCGCTGCTAACGTGATCGAATTTATTTCATTCGCGTTACTTTCTACAGCAGGCGCGGGAGGCTAGCAGTCGAGCGTTAGGTGTCAATTGGACATTCATGAAAGCGTGCGCTCTACACAAGAAAAGTCCGCATGGCATTGGGTGTTCTGGAATGACATAATACGGAATTGTTTCGGAGCGAGTTCGACCAGAGCTTGCTAGGGTGGAAACTCATCTCCACCAAAGCTTCAAAGCATGCTACATGCAGGATTTCCTATCTATGAATATGATAGTAGGCAGCCTCTGGCAATAGCTCAATCTCTTTGGCTGTCCCGTATTGTTCGAGAGCAATACCATTTTGATCGAGAGGTGTTACCTTTAATTTAGCTGCGTCTGGACCTTTGAAGCGAATCTTCCCCGAGTATTTCCGGACGATCCATGGGTCGATCCCCATTGAGATGATTTTTTCAGTTCCGTCTTCAAGCGTTTCGGTGAGGTAGCCTGCCGGCTTCTCCTCGGTCATCACCTGAAGTAAGATACTTGAGGAATTAGTTAACTTCTTTCCATCGAGTGAGGTCGCAATAATTTGGCCTATTGGCATTTGCGAAGAAATTTCCAGAGCTGCTAAAGATATCGTGCCTGCTTTCGCTAGATCGCCTATCACCCCTTGGGCCCATGGGGAATCTAATTGCGAGATAACCTTTTCCATAATCTAAAAACAGCTCTTTTGAGCTCGCACGAACGGTTTTTTTAGATGGATCAATTAGGTCTCCGAGCGGTGAAATCGCCTCGGATGATTGATCGCCAATTTTTAGTGCTGTGCGCCCAGCAAAATGAATTAATGGAGTGACTGCTGTGGTCAAAGCAGAATTCCGATCCGTCTCCTCTGTCTGACGAAGCGCATCCAACGAAGCCTCCCGGCCGAGGGGATTGCCCTTGAGCGCGAAAGCGTCTTCAAGACTGAGTGTATAGTCTGCCAAAAGCTCGCCTTCTTTTAGGTAACCTTTTCGATAGATAAGGGCCGCTGCCGGGAATTGGCCCATCTGGGTCGGCGCCATGAGGGTCCAAGGGTCTGCGAGGAATCCTGTCGTATGCGCCCACTGAACCTGCCTTGTAGCGAAGTGAGCGATCGCATCGGTTCCTTGCAGGCTGGCGTAGGCTGCATAATAAAGTGGGGCTTCGCCGCGATATTTATTTGGCCGGGTCCACGTGGTTTCAGAAATCATCGATGGCTTCTCATTGATCTCTGTATCCGTGACCGGGTGAGAGTATGAAGGAGGTTCTCCCGGCTTCTTCGGATCAAATTTAAGAGCGCTGCGATGTGCGATGATATGGCCTTCGGCTACTGAATAATTGGACCGGTCCCCCGTATGAAAATTTCCGAAATATCCGTGTCGATCAATAAAATCCCCACCAGAATAGCTAAACTTCTCAAGCGGTCCGAAAAACTCCGGGGAAGCGGTATGCCAGTTCGATGCCGTGACTAGCCCGGTAAATCCTAAATCGTCTTTTAAGAATGATATCGACTCATCGTAGAAGTTTCTTTGTAAATCATATAGGAACTCAGCGGTATTTTGATGGCGTAAGTTCTTATTATCCAGAATTTCACTCAACGAGCCGATCGTTAAAGAGTCCTCAGAATCACCTTTTCGCCTTTGCTTCTTTCCCCAAGCTTCGTGGGCGAGGGCGATGCTCCCATATCTAGCAGCAGCCCATTTTGCGAAACGATTTTCTAAATGACTCCATTGCTGAGGAGGGATGTTTCCTTTCTTAAATGTCCAAAAGAAGAGCGAGTCCTCGTTGATCACTTCGGCCCCAAATACAGCTGGATTATTTGCAAGAATTTCACCGTCGGGTCCGGGACTGGTGAGCAGCGTCCGCCACCAGGACCGATATAGCTTTTGGAATTCTGGTTCAAAGAAAAGGGCAGCAAAGGTTTTCTTCTCTCCGTTGTAATCCGCTCTCCAACCAGGTGCGGATTCTGGGGTGAACCAAAGCGGGAAATAAATCGAAAGGTGTGAGTAGATGCCTTCCTTCTTCATCGCTGCGACGACGCGGTGAATGTAATCCACCCGCTTTGGATTCAGCTCGCCTGTCTTACGATCAAAGATACTGCCGTGAAGGCGGACCATATTCACGCCGCGTTTCGCCAAGAAACGGGCGGAGTAGGCGATTGATTCATCGTCAAGATTTGCGCCGGGCCCGTTAACTGCCCAAAACTTCACAGGTTCGCCTGTGTTTCGATAGACAAAATCCGCACCTTTGACTGAGATGCCACCCTTTTCTCCTGCATAAGATTCGTTTAGCTTCCTTAGATCAATTGGTGAGGCCTTGAAGGCGTCCTGCGGGGGATCCCAGGAAAACCAATCTGGATAGTCTTTCATTAATTTAAGGTCCCTCGCAGCTATTTCCTCAGGATTGAGGGCACCGCTTGGACGAAAGTTTTCCGTGGTAAAATAAAAGATATCGAGTGCTCCGTGATGTTCCCCATTGTTTTTTGAGCCTTCGAACCGAAATGAAATTTTGTTTTCACCTTTTTTTAGATTCAGCTTGCCGAGATTTGCCCAAGCGAGAAACCGGATATCGACCTTTTTCCCTGGGGCTAAACTCCTCATATCGATCGATTTTGATTTCAGCACTGCCAACTCCCAGGGTCCTGAATTTAGAGAATATGACAATCTTGTGCCCGTGGGGTTTGCGCGGACCCAGAGTGTTTGGGGGCCAGAGTTTTCTGCTTGGAAGGTATAGTTTGCCTCAGCTGGTTTTTCGCCATAATGGGCGATAAAATCTGCCCCCGAAAGCAGGTCCTTTCGAGATTGGCCATAATACCAGCCATGCTGATTGGTCGTAGAATCAGTGCTAGATTCTCCTTCAATCCAGATTCCCGCCTGGCTACATATTGCGGTAATTAAGATAAGTGGAATGATTTTCATGTTTGAATAGCGAATCGATTTTTCTTTCCTCAGGATCTTGTCGGACGAGTAGAGCTTGGCATCTTAGCACCGATAGTCAGCATAGGGAATGGCGGTTCTGAGTACAGAGAAAGTAGTGGATGGGCAAGACCCCGATCAAATTCTTGATGTATTTCTTCAATGGCTATCAAGCACTGAAACGATACTTTACGATCATCAGGAAGAAGCGATTTTAGAAATTTTTGCTGGGAACAATGTGATCCTAAACACCCCCACGGGGAGTGGCAAAAGTCTGGTCGCCTTGGCGATGCAGTTCCGGGCCCTCTGCCTCAATCGGAGGTGTTACTATACCGTTCCTATCAAGGCTTTAGCGAATGAAAAGTTCCTAAGTCTATGCACCACATTTGGGGCTGAGAATGTCGGCATGATCACTGGTGACGCGACGGTTAACCCACGGGCGAAGATACTTTGCTGCACGGCAGAAATTTTAGCGAACATGGCGCTACGAGATGGGGAAACGTGTGAAGCCGATGATGTGATTATGGATGAATTCCATTATTATTCGGATCACGAGCGGGGGGTCTCTTGGCAAGTGCCGCTGCTCAGCTTGAGCAAAGCCAGATTTCTTTTGATGAGCGCGACGATCGGAGATGTGTCGTTTTTCAAAGACGAGCTAACAAAGCTGACTGGACAAGAAACCAGCATAGTCAGCAGCAATATTCGACCGGTGCCTTTAGAATGGGAATGGTCTGAAGTGGGCCTTGAGGACAAAATTCAGGAGCTAGTGGAAAGTAACAAATCGCCAATCTATCTCGTTCACTTCTCCCAGCTCGCCTGTGCGTCGACGGTCCAGGATTTGATGAGCCGTAACTTCTGTAGTAAACAGGAGAAGGCCGAGATTGCCGACCTACTCATCGATGCAGATTTCCGAAGTCCTTATGGAAAAGAAGTCAAAAAATATCTACGGCATGGAATGGGGATCCACCATGCCGGGCTGTTGCCAAAATATCGTGGGCTGGTCGAAAAACTAGCGCAACGCGGTCTATTGAAGGTTATTTGTGGGACGGATACCTTAGGCGTAGGGGTGAATGTGCCAATCCGCACTGTCGTGTTTACCCAGCTATTTAAATATGGGGGACAATCCACGAAAACCCTCGCAGTGCGAGATTTCCAACAGATCGCAGGAAGGGCAGGACGACGTGGCTTTGACGATGTTGGATACGTCGTCGCCCAAGCACCGGAGCATGTGATTGCGAATATAAAGGCTGAAGAGAAAGCAGCCGCCAAAGGAGGTAAAAGCAGAGCGGTAAAGAAGAAAGCCCCGGAAAAAGGTTTTGTTATGTGGGATGAGAATACCTTCAAGAAGCTGATTGAATCTCCTCCAGAGCGTTTGAATTCATCCTTCACAATCAGGCATGGAATGCTTCTCAACGTGCTTTCTCGAAAATCCGAAGACGGTTGCCGAGCCTTGCGGAACCTCATCCGCAATTGCCACGAGGTAGATGGTAAAAAGCCGGCATTGCGAGCCCGGGCTTTCGAACTGTTCCGCGGACTGATCGAAGGAAATATTTTAGAGATTATTCCCGTCAACGATCGGATCGGAGACTCAGCCACTTCGACGAAGATTCGTTTGAACATCGAGTTGCAAGAGGATTTTTCACTGAATCAAGCTCTGGCAGCATACCTTGTCGAAGTAGCGGAGATGCTGGATCGGGAGGATCCGATGTATGTGATGAATTTAATATCTGTCGCTGAAGCGATCACAGAGAATCCGACGCAGATTATCCGGCGGCAGGTAGATGAGGCGAAAGATGTTCTTATGGCGGAGATGAAGGCAGAAGGAATCGAATACGAAGCACGCATGGAAGCGCTTGAAGAAGTGACCCATCCGATGCCGGGAAGAGATTTTATCTATGACACCTACAACGAATTTATTCTGAGAAATCCTTGGGCGCGCGAAGCATCTGTCCGGCCGAAAGCGATTGCTCGTGAAATGTTAGAGGATCATTCGAGTTTTGCGGACTATATCAAAACTTACAAGTTAGAGAAGAGCGAAGCTGTACTCCTACGATATCTGAATCAGCTTTATAAAATAATGGTTCAAACTGTGCCTTCTGGAGTGAAAACTGATGAGTTCCTAGAAGCTGAAGAATTCTTTGGGGAGATGCTCAAAGAAACGGATTCCTCTATCCTCGCCGAATGGGAGAAGATCCGTCAGGAATGATCTAAACAAAACGACGCGGGCGATGTTTTATTTGGTTATAGCTTTGGCTTGTGAGGCTGCTGTCGCGATACGGATTCCATCAAGAGCAGCCGAGACAATTCCTCCAGCATAGCCGGCACCTTCTCCACAGGGGTAAAAATTCTCTATTTCGGGATGTTGTAGAGTATCGATATCTCTCGGAATCCGGAGCGGAGAAGATGTTCTGGTTTCAAATCCTAGGAGCAAAGCTTCGTCGGATGCATAGTTTTTCAGCTGCCGATTGAAGAGATTTAGACCATGGCGAATTCTAGCGGTCACCGCTTTCGGTAGGAGTTCGTGAAGCGGGGCTGGATTTAGGCCGGGGAAATAGGAAGTCATCGGAAGTGTGGCTGATATTTTTCCTGTTAAGTAATCGGAGGCTCTTTGTGCGGGGGCAACTTGGCCATGCGTGCCATTACCGCCGGCAAGCTTCGCAGTCTTTTCGATGTTTTCTTGGAAATAAATACCGGCGTGAATCCCATGTTCCGGGATCAGATGAGAAAGATCTTCGGGTTCGATGCTGGTGACAAGACCTGAGTTTGCAAATGGCGAATCTCTTCTAGACAGCGACATTCCATTCACGACCACTTGATTGTCTTCCGTGGCAGCCGGAACAATCCAGCCCCCGGGACACATACAGAATGAATGCACACCTCGGTCATTTATTTTTGTAGCCAGCCGATATCGAGCAGCTGGAAGCAGGGGATGCCTTTTTTGCCCGACTGGTAGATCGTATTGGCGATGATCGATAAATGGCTGTGCGTGTTCAATTCGGAAGCCGATGGCAAAAGCCTTGTGCTTCATGAGAATATTCTTCTTCGCTAGTAAAAGATAGATATCTCGGGCGGAATGCCCAGTCGCAAGAATTGTCGAGTCACCTAAAAATTCCCTATCATCAGACGTCCTGACACCAAGGATCTTATGTTTCGATATAATTAAATCACTGACTTTTGTCTCGAAATGAACTTCTCCACCGTAGGTCAGTATACTTTGTCGCAGGGCTTTGACGACATTCGGAAGCAAATTTGAACCAATATGCGGATGAGCATCCGTAAGGATCTTTTGCGGAGCTCCGTGTGCGACAAGGATGCGATAGATCTCTGCGACTGGACCTCGTTTCGTGGCCCGGGTATACAGCTTTCCGTCAGAAAATGTGCCAGCACCGCCTTCGCCAAAGCAATAATTCGATTCCGGAAGAACCCGCCCTTCCCGTAGGATCGGTGCAAGATCGAAGCGCCGAGATGATGCGTCCTTACCCCTCTCGATGAGGATCGGCTTCACACCTAATTCCAGACATTTGAGCGCAGCAAAAAGCCCTGCGGGTCCCGCTCCGATGATAAGAATCCGCCGGGCTTGCGGAGAGAGTGGGGGCGCTGTCCAAGTGGGCGGAAGTTCCGGAGGGAGTTGCTCCGCTATCCCGACATCGAGACGTAGCTGGACCTTCACATTTCGTTGCCGTGCATCAATCGAATGCTTCCGGAGCCGAAACGCCGCAATTTCTTCGGGCTCAATATTTAAAGCCTTCGCAGCAGCATTCTTCTGGGCGAGTGGGCATTCTGATTGATCCAGAGGGAGGGTAATGTCGATCGTTGCAATCAAAAGATTCGGGCATTTGGCGCGTGAATAACCATTCTAGGTTGTGGGTTTCTCTTAGTCTTCAAGATCATAATTCTCAAGCTCATTGGAACTTTTCCCTGCATTCAACCGGTAAGTTCCTCGAAAACATTCAATCCTAAGCTGGTTGAATTTTCATCAGAATGATTCGTTGACTAAGGCTTCTGATGCGAAAGTTCCGCTCATTGCGCAGAAAGTATTTCTTTCAGATTGGCTACTAAATCTTCTCCAGCAAAAATAGTGAGACGGTCCAGAGCAGCCACATTCAAGAACTCCCGGGTGCGCGATCCATTGGTAAAAAGGTCAATTTCAGGGACGATACGCGGACCTTCAAGGGTCTGAACAACAAGTATCAACCGTTGGCGGGGGTCCTTCAAGGGGTCCTTCATCGGTATGATACCGAGCGTAAGACCATTTTTTTGGGTGATCTTAATTTTTGTCCGATCGAGATTTTTTGCATCAATAAGTTCGTTCTTCAGGATCGCTAGAAAATCTGATTCGCTATGTTTTTCTTTCTTAAGGTATGCGACTTTGCCGATAGCATCAGCCAGTTCATTCTTTTCCAAAAGATTGAGATAAGAGTCGATAAGGTTCAAAGATGTATGATCGGTAATTTGATCATCTACAAATTTTTCCAAAAGCACAGCGTCTGCCAATAGATGCTCCTGCCAACCTTCTTTCCAGAGCGCCTCGTTTTTTTCATACCAACTGAGGAGCTGTATAGATTGTCTATTTTTGGCATCGTCATAAATATCAAGTGCCAAGCTCCACCCGGAGGGGTCTTTTTTGCAGAAGAATTTCCAAAAGAGCGGTGTGCTTGGCCGTTCTGGGTCAAACACAAGATAGACACTTAGTGTCATATCTTCGGTAGCTTTCGATGCGACTCTGGAGACAATCGAACCACGAGCAGCCGATCTCATCGCCTTCCATTGACGACCGGTAGATAGGATCTCCTTGAGAGCATCGATCCGCTTTTCGGGAAAATGGATGTATGCCAGCATTTCTGGGAAGGGCTTCGTTTTAAGTGAATCGATAAATGTTTCTTCTAAACCTAGGTGCGTTTTAAAAAATTCCTGCGGCACCTCTTTGCGGAAAAGAGAGGGAAGTGTTTTGAGTAAGGCCCATGCCCGGGTCTTCTCATCCTCAGAAATTTTAGTGGCGTCTTTAAAATCTGATGGCGCCATGAGCTTTGGAGGCAGGCTTATAAACCATCTGCCTGAGTCGTCTTTAACAAAGTCCACGTTCAGGATTTCAAAGTTATCCACTACAAGGACAGCATTACTTTGATTCGGGTGGAAGCAACCCAAAGACACTCGTCCGGATGTTTGCTCAGATTCTATATTGAAAACGACCTGTAGAGCATCTTTCGATCGGATCAATTGCCAAGGGTCCTTCGCATCTAAGTCGAGACGGCATGCTTGCTGCGCGGCACCTAGTCGGCTTGCCCAGTCTGAAGGGAATGGATCATTCAGCCCGCCTAAGTAAGCCAGAATTTTTGCCTCATCCCGGTTCTGACATGCTGCAATAAATGCTTTTGCAATGTCCCCGAGATTATCTTCCTCCAAGCTTTCTACTTCGATGCTCGCCTGAATGAGCTTTCGCCGCTGGCCTTCAATATCAGCATTAATAGCTATTTTTTGGATTACCCTTTCCTCGGCCATCCAATCTTCCAAGGCCTTCGTAGTCTTTAAATTATTGCGGTTGAGGCGATTTATGGAGTTTTCAAATGATCCAAGCACCGGTGCAGGGAGCCAGATGCCTTTATGTCTGACGAGGCCGACAGGAAAGGTCTGAAGCTGTGAGGCATCGAGGAAGGAAGATTGATAAAGAATGAATGCCGCATGGTTATCCTGAACACGAGACGAGGCAACTTGGAAGCCTCCAGGCTTCAGATCCTGCCGGAGTCTTGTCAGTCGCTTTTTGATCTCACTCGTTTTCTCAGACGTCGTGTTCGCACTAATTGCAGTTTGCGCACCTGTTTCTAGGTCGATGTTTCCAACTTGGATAGATTCCAAGAATTCAACCGCACTTTCCTCAGGCCCCTGAGCACTGACAAGGACATGACTGAAGACGCAAAGAATTATGGTCGGCCAGCGCATAAGAATTCAATTTGGGGCTTTTTGCGATTAATAGACCAATGCGATTTATGGATAGGCAGTTCCATCGGACGTCACACTGTTTCACCGAGACGGTGCGCACATAGAGATTGTACAATACCTGCGGGTGACATCTATTTCCTCGGCAAGGATCGTCGTCGGCGATTTCTTGGAGACCTTTATTCTTCTACCTACGCTTAGCTTGATTTAGAGTTTTGGAGGTCCGACACGATGGCCGGGGCTTAGCCCTTGTTGAGCTCTTTCATGCTTTGCCGAATACTACTGATGGGATCGTCTGATTGATCTTGTTCGACGTGGCAATGGACAACGCCAGCTGCTTGACCGGCAGCCATGATCGGGTTCATCGGAATCATTCCGGAGCCAATTTCCTTAAAGGCATCCGCTGGCGGACCATCAAAGATCGGTAGATCGAGGCCCTTCTTTAGATCTTTTAGGTGAAGCTGGGAAACTCTACCTTTCAATTGGTTGATTAGATCGACCGGCTCATGACCCGCGATTTTTACCCAAAACACATCAATTTCGAACATCATCTCAGGAATGAACTCATCAACAAAAACTTGGTAACCATACTTGCCTTCAGCATCTGGCTGGAACTCGAACGAATGATTATGATAGGACATCTGAATTCCGGCTTCTTTGGAAATCAACGCGGCCTTGTTTAATTTTTCTGCCGTACGCTTATAAGCATCGAGGCTATCGCGATATTCGTCCTCAAGGAAGGGCACTACCAAATTCGAAATCCCGTCTTCGTTTGCCTGATCTAAAATCTTTCTAAAATCGCTTAGTTCAGGATCACTCGGACTTAGCACAGTGGATCGTTTGAACATCGTTGAATTGATTGCTAGACCGTTATCCTTTGCGGCAGCGATCATCGGTTTGCAATCTGGAAAGTCCCAGGCCTCCACTTGCTTGTAACCAGCTTCGGCGACAGCTTTCAAGGTGGCGGGAGTGTCCGCAGCGATTGCGTTCCGAAGGGTGTAGAGCTGTAACCCCATATTGGCTACGTAAGAACTAGAGTATTCTCCGCCAAAGATCTGCTGAACACTGGCTAAAGAGATGATGGTGCCGGCTGTGGTGCGTAGAAATTGACGGCGATTGGTGTTTTTCATTGGTCTACAATGGCGAGCACTTCTTGCAACCGCAAGGAGTTTCAAGACTGGCAAGAAAGCTAGATAGACCGAGTGGGAACGATCTTTTCAGGACCTTGAAGACCGAATTTCGATTCAATTCTCCGCAGCACATAGATGATATTAAAAGAAAGCTGGATCAGTAAGAACCATGCGGTGAACTTCGAAAAGTGCACTGGCCGCCAGTGGCCCTCCTGCCCCGGATATTGCCAGGCACGAGCTAGAGTCCCGAGGTTCTCAGCCATGTAAATAAAAACCGCGATTAGGATAAACCCAATAAGTAGCGGCATTTGAAACGTGATATTTTTTGGCCGGAAATGAACCACAGTTTTTCGAAACGCAAAGACACACACTAGAATCAAAGCCCAGCGGATATCGGGCAGGTAGTGATGGGTGAAGAAATTGGCATATGCTAGAACAGCGATTGCGCAGGCGACCCATAAGAATGGGAAGTGGGTAAAGTTAAGGTGGAATGAGCGCCATGCCCTAGCAATGTATGAACCCACTGCAGAATACATAAAACCAGTGAATAGAGGCACATTCGCGATGCGGAGGGAGGAAGCTTCTGGGTAGTTCCAAGAGCCTATGCCGGGGGACGTTTTGAAAAGCTCCATGCCGGTGGCAAGGAGATGAAATACAAGAATGACCGCGATTTCCCGCCATGATTCCAGCTTTAGTAGATAGAGTCACAGCTGAATCCCCACAGCATAAAAGAAAGGAAATCGTAGCGTGCGATTGGGACAGACGGATAGTAGATAGCGGTAAATAAAATACCAAATAGCAGGAGAGCGCCGAAAATACATGACCATGCTTGCTTCAGGCCGAACCAAAAAAATTCATGCAGAAGCGAGCCTTTTTCTGCAAATCCGCCTAGGGAAGGGGCTTTCTTAAGTAAACTCAATTTACAATTCTATTTGAATTAACCGAAGTGGCATTTTTGTAGATACGTTCGACGCGTGGTGTAATTCCTGTGAAAATTTCCCAAGGAATCGTGCTTGCTTGTTTCGCTAAATCGGCAGCGGAGATGTTTGTGCCAAAAATCTCCACTTCGTCCCCAGCTTCGATTCCGCTATTCATCGGAAGCTCAGCAATCGTTTGATCCATTGTCACACGCCCGATAATGGGGAACTTAGAACCGCGAATATAGACCTGCCCATTTTGACCTGAAATGGCCCTTGGCAGCCCATCGCCGTAGCCGATTCCAATTGTCGCAACCTTCGTCTCAGCTTTTGTGACATAAGTTCGGCCATAAGAAATTCCCTGTCCTGGCGGTAAGACACGGACCAAGCTGACCCGCGATTTGAGCGTCATTACCGGCCGGAGCAATTGCTGAAAGTGGAGGAGCGGTGAAACACCATAAAGCATTAGCCCGGGTCGAGAGAGATTGCAGGGGTCACAAGTATAATCGATGAGTCCTGCACTATTTGCGATATGGATGTGCTTGAAGGAGGCGGACTTGCTTAGCTCCGAAACACATCCGGAGAATGCGAGGATCTGGTTTTGGGTTACTTCTGCGTCTTCGTCGGAACAGGAAAAATGGGAGGCAATCCCTTCAAGACGAATGTGTTGAAGCTTGAGTAGGTAAGGGAGTTTTGATGGTAGTTCCACTGGGAGAAAGCCACCCCTGCCCATTCCCGTGTCCACTGCAAGGTGGGCTGGAAGACAAGTCCCCCGGGTCTCTGCAATCTCGTTAAAACCAATCGCTTCCTGCAGACTTGAGATACATGGCGTGACCTTTAGCGCGACGATTTCCTCACGTTCTGCCTGCCAAGTAGCACCGAGCAGGTAAATCGGCGTGCGGATTCCAGCTTTTCTGAGTCGCCGCGCCTCGCCGACATTGGCAACTCCTAGGAAGGATACATCTGAAAGCTCTAGCTCCTTAGCGATCGCCTCTAGTCCGTGGCCATAGGCCCCGGCTTTAACGACTGCCATGATATTATGTCCGGAATGCCGACGCACTACGGCGAGATTGTGTCGTAGGTTTGCAAGATTAATCTCGACCCAGGATCGTGGCGGGGAGGTAGGTTGAATGACCTGGCTCAAATTAGAAAGTGGCGCGGAGTTTGGGTCATTTCTGGAGGCTATACGATAATCAATTAAGAATGAAGAGTGCCTTTGGCACCCTTATGTTCGAGCGAGATTTGGCGAGCCGTTAAAAAAAGCAAGGCTCTAGTCATTTTCTGGGCCAATCGATGTTAAACGTCTTCATCGGCACGAGACATCAAGGGGTACTTTGGGCCCGTGGCAAAGGGACACATTCACGAAGGGGGTTGCCTCTTGAAACCCTGATTCTTAATCGACTAAGAATTAACAGTTAGAACTCTACCAAGAAAGAACGGCTGAAGATTACTGACCTATCGAGCCAGTGATTTCAGCATACCTATTTTCTGTCTGTGCCATGGCTCGAGCCCTTTTCGCTCAAATCTTCAGAGTCGTAATATCTTAGTTACGGCGTCCTAGGAGCATCGTTGCGTAGTAGATCAGCATGGCGATCGAGGAGATGGCGGCAACTACGTAGGTCATCGCTGCCCAGAATAATGCGTTTTTGGCCTTCTCATGGTCGATCGATGATGAAACGCCGGAATTTTCCAGCCATACCAAGGCACGTTTGCTCGCATCAAATTCTACTGGCAGGGTAACGATGGAAAATAAGGTAGTGATCGCAAACAGAGCGATCCATACGTAAAGCAACTGGGGTCCGATCACTGCTGAAGCAAAGATAAATACGAGAAGTAGGACATTAAGAGATTTGCTCGCGAATTGAACGGCAGGAACCATTTTAGACCTCAAGGTAAGCCAAGTGTAAGCTTTTGCATGCTGCACCGCATGGCCGCATTCGTGAGCTGCTACGGCTGCTGCTGCGATATTGTTCATCGCATACACAGATTCGCTCAAATTCACTGTCTTCGTGCGAGGATCGTAATGGTCAGTCAGTTTACCGGGAGTGGAAATGACCTTTACTTCGGAAAGCCCGTTTTCACGGAGCATCGTTTCAGCAATCTGAGCACCCGTATAGCGGATCGGGACTTGTGAATGCTGGGCAAAACGCTTTTTAAGAGTGTGGCCAACGAGCCAACTAGCGAGCGCAGAACCTACCATCAGTATCACCAATGTAGGCGAAAACCCGAGGATATACGAGAACTGGCTGATGGCAGATAAATCTGTTGTCATATGAAAATCTTAAAGTGGTTCTATTTAACTGCAAGGTTTAGCGGCACCCATCGAGAATTTTATTTAAGGAAATGGAAAGATTACAGATCATCGAATCCTAAGGCGCTTTGATCTTCTTAAAGGCAAATTGAGAACTAAAGTTCCCCTGATTGTATTGGTTACAGCAAATGGAGCAGGCCACCGCTCTGCGAAAGGGCCGGACCCGATCAATGACGATTCCGCATGATCGACATTGATAATGGTGATTGCGGGCGTATCGCCGGGCTGGAAATGGAAGTGTATGCCTCGCAGTTTCTCTAGGGATACCCAACGCGGCACAAGCCGTCTTCCATTCCTGTCCGTGAGGTAAGATTTTTTTTGGCGATGATAGACGGTAGGCAATGAGATGAGCTAGCTCGTGCTTCAAAGTCAGGCATACCTCGTCGTGGGATATCCGAATCAGTGCAGGATTCAGCTCAATTAAGTTGTTTGCGATGAATGCCCGCCCTGCACTCGTGCGCAAGCGGGAGTTCCACGAAACCTGAATCGGTGGAGCAAAGGACCTCAGACCCAGCGATTCGATCGCTCCATCACACCACCGAGTTAGAGTTCGTGCATCACTGTCTTGGGGATTTTCCGGAAGCATTATAAGGGGCAATTTGTGTGGCGACCATTGGCTGTGGTCATTTTCTCTACCCAAGGACAAGAGAATTGATTTCTCGAAATTCTACCCTTATGAACGCTAACGAATGAAGTTGCTCTTCTTGATCGTATTAGGCTTTTGCTGCCAAAAAATGGCGGGTTTCGGTCAAACCGAATCGATCGCATCAGAGCTGGCTTCGTCTGATGATGGCGTGCGGGTTTCTGTCTTAGGTTATCACGATTTTTCACGAAGCGAGAGAGAGACCGCGATGCGGATCAACACTGAAAAGTTCCAGAAGCAGATGGAGCGCCTCAAGGAATCAGGTATCGCGGTAATCTCCATGGAAGACTTCATCAAGTGGAAAGATGGAGAGATCGACGTTCCAGAAAAGTCGGTGGTAATCACGATCGATGATGGGTGGAAATCGGTGTATACGGATGCGTTCCCGATTCTGAAGGAGCTAAATTATCCTTTTACCATCTATCTATACACGAATTACGTTGATGGCGGAGGCAAAGCTCTGACCACCCCGATGATCGAGGAAATGCAGAAGCACGGCGCTACAATTGGCAGCCACTCTACCTCGCACCCATACCCACAAGAGGTAAAGAAGATGAGGAAGGCTGGTGCCGAGACCTATGAGAAATTTTTGCAGGTAGAGATGGGAGAATCTCGGAAATATCTTCGCGGAAAATTCGGCGGAAGTGTTGAGACTTTCGCTTATCCAGGAGGCTACTTTACTGAAGAAATGATTGAGAAAGCGGATTCGCTCGGTTACTCGCATTTATTTACGGTTCAGCCGGGAAAGGTGAATCGGTCCATGCCGAACCAGACGCTACCTAGATATATCATCTTAGGGAACTATGACCGCACCTTCGAGTTCGCAATCGCATTCCGAGAAGACGGGAATAAAGGGGAGCGCTTCGCATCTGGTATGTCAGCGGAGAAACTTCGGTTCCCAGTGGAGCCACAACCAGGGGCAATCATTAATTCTAGACTGCCAGTCATCTCGGTAGATTTCACTAAAATGGAAGACCTCGATCCGGCTAGCCTGAGAATGCGTATTGGTGGCTTCGGGGAGGTTCCCGCAAACTATGCAAGCGAAGGAAAGATATTTTCTTGGCAGGTGAATCGTCCGCTTAGGCAGCTGAGCACCACAGTAGAAGTGAGCTGGAAAGATAAGTTAGGTAACGCGACCAATCAGCCACTGCAGTGGACTTTTCAAATTGATCGAGAGGCAGCCTATATGCCAGATGAATAGATGGGCTTATCACATCCTTGCTTCGATTAGGAACTTGGGGCTCGTAGCGAAGTAGCACTGACCTCCGATCATTTAGCCCTTCGTCTGGGTGAGGATCCGCTTGCGTGCTTGAAGTTTCCATGGCGGGCCATAGGCTGCGGACATGTTTTCTGCATTGGGGGATAGTTTAGATAAAACATTTCGAGATCTGCGTGGGGTTGGGAAGATTTCGGAGAAAAATATCACCGATGCACTTCGTGAAATTCGCATCGCTCTACTAGAAGCCGATGTCGAATTCGGCGTCGCGAAAGGCCTGATTGCGCGGGTAAAGGAAGCTTCAATGGGAGAAGCGGTGCTAAAATCAATCAAGCCCGGTGAACAAATCGTAAAGCTATTCCAAGACGAGCTCACGCGGGTGCTTGGTGGTAATCAGGAGGCTCTGAACCTTGACCCACCAGCGCAAATCCTGATGGTAGGCCTGAACGGAGCGGGAAAGACGACGACCAGTGCCAAGCTGGCTAGGCGCCTGAAGAAGGAGGGTCGCCGTCCCTTATTGGTCGCATGCGACCTCTATCGCCCAGCCGCTGTGGAGCAGTTGCAGACACTAGGTAGCCAAATTGAAGTCCCTGTGTTTGCTCCAGAAAGTGGCGAGACAAATATGATCGATGTTGCGCGCCGTGCAATCCGTTATGGAGAAGAGATGGGCGCGACAGTCCTAATATTTGATACAGCCGGGCGGCAAGAAATCGACGAGAAGCTTATCAAGGAATTGAAGCTACTGAATGATTTTCTTAATCCGAAAGAAACACTTTTGGTGGCCGATGCAGCAACGGGTCAGCAGGCGGTTAGCGTAGCGACTCATTTCGACGAGGCCGTGGGCATCACCGGGATAGTCCTGACGAAACTTGACGGCGACGCGCGGGGTGGCGCTGCCCTTTCGATGCGCGAGGTCACTGGAAAGCCGATTAAATACGCGGGTGAGGGTGAGAAGCTTGATCAGTTGATCGAGTTCCATCCTGGGCGTATGGCAGATCGAATTCTAGGCATGGGCGATGTGGTCGGCATGGTGGAAAGCGTTGCCGATAAGATCAATGAGGCAGATGCGGAGCGCTCGATGAAGCGCATGAGCGAAGGGAAGTTCGATTTCAACGACTTCTTAGAGCAAATGAAGATGATCCAGGGACTAGGGCCACTGGAGGGCCTTCTCGGACTGATGCCTGGCTTTAATAAGATCAAGAAACAGTTACCGGCTGGTGCCTTAGACACGAGCAAGCTAAAAAAAACCGAGGCAATCGTGCTATCGATGACTCCTTATGAAAGAGCGAGTCCAGAAATTATCAAGGCTTCTCGGCGCAAGCGAATTGCAGCCGGCAGTGGCACTTCAATGTTGCAGGTAAATCAGCTGATCAAACAATTCGGCCAGATGAGAAAGATGATGAAGAGCCCAGGAAAGATGAAAAATATGATGAAACAGATGGGCGGAGCAGGCGGAATGGCAGATATGATAAAGGGCCTAGGTGGTGGTCCAGGAGGCAAGATGCCATTCTAATCCGGTTTTGTTGATTTCAAGATCTAGGAAATGACAAAAGCCGAATATCTCTTAACCGAGCTGCAGACGCGGCTTTGGGTAAAGCCCTCGATCATGGGGATAGCTGCTGTCTTTTGGGTTTGCTTCGCCTATTTTGGCGAACAGATCTGGCCAGAAGACCTCGTCTTAGAAGTAGAGCGAGAAATTCTAATCAATCTTCTTGGTATCATGGCATCGACGATGCTCACCGTGGCTACTTTTACTGTAGCGGCGATGGTTAGTGCCTACGCAGCCGTTTCCAATACGGCGACTCCGAGGGCGACTCGGATCGTCATGCAGGATAGATCTTCGCAGAACTCACTGACCAGTTTCCTAGCTGCCTTCATCTATGCAATCGTGGCCCTTGTAGCGATCAGCGTGGCTCCGTGGTATGGAGTAAGAGGAAGGTTTCTGATTTTCGTAGGGTTTGCCGCCAGTGTGGTCTGGGTATTGATCGCCTTCGTAAGGTGGGTGGATCGAGTATCCAAGCTCGGGCGAATCGGTGACACCCTAGAGCGCGTTGAAGAGGCCGCATTAGAAGCGTTTAAGTCCCCAGAAGCAATGGGAACGCTTGGCGCTCACGAGGCTGGGAATGGCAGCTTCAGCGGAGCAAGTTTGAAGGCAGATGTGATCGGTTATGTTCAAAACATCGATATGGAGAATCTAAATGCCATTGGGAAAGAACTTGAATGCCGGATTCGCGTTCTTGAACGCCCGGGTTCATTTCTAGATCCGCATGACTCCTTAGTAATTCTAGAGGACCTAACAGAGATCCCAGAAAATATCGTTAAACGCGTTAGGCAGGCTTTTCATTTAGGGGATACCCGTCGGGTAGCTGCTGATCCAAGATTCGGTATGATCTTGCTAGCCGAAATTGCAGACCGGGCTCTATCGCCAGCGGTGAATGATCCAGGCACAGCGATTGCGGTTCTAGGTATTCAGGTGCGCCTCCTAGAAAGCTGGAGCAACAATTCCCTTAATAGAGGGAAGGTGAAATATGAAATGTTGGAAGTTTATCCAATCGATCCAGAGGAATTATTGGATGATGCGCTGACGGCGATCAGCCGCGATGGTGCGGGGATCGTCGAAGTCGGCGCACGGATTCAAAAAACGCTACACGTCATCACACGGCTAGGGCACGATCCGTTATCGAAGGCTGCACGTCATCAGTCGGTCTTAGCAATGGAGCAAGCCGAACAAGCTTTAGGGATCGAAGCGCATAAGCAAAAGTTGAGAGCACTGGCAAAGAAGGTAGCCGGAATGAATGAAGGGGGAGAAGATTCCTCGCAGGAGGAGAAGAAGATGGCCTAGATATTTTCGGGATAAAAGCTGGCTAAGTGTGGCCGCCACCCAGAATTAAATTTTAGTGATGCAGATTGAGGAAAAAAAATTACCCGAGGATCTAGAAATCAAAGATGCGCAACTGATTTTCCAGCGGGTATGGAAGCGGCTCGAGGAAGTAAGAGGCAGAGAGCAACTACGCTTCCCGAAAGAACTCATCTTGCTAGGAGGTGCTCCTGGCGCAGGAAAGGGGACAAATACGGACTTCATCCGGAAAGTTCGAGGCATCTCAGCGCGCCCGATTGTGATGAGCCAGCTGCTTGATTCAGAAGACGCCCAAGAAATTAAGTCGCGTGGTGGGATGGTGGGCGATGAGGAGGTGTTATCCCTTCTTCTGAGCGAGCTGCTGAAGGAGGAATTTCGCGATAGTGCGGTGCTAGACGGATTTCCAAGGACCAAGGTTCAAGTCGAGTGCTTGAAGTTGTTCTTTGATGAGATGGTGCGGCTCAGAAAGGAGTTTGCCAATAGCGGGCAGGCGCATTTTTTCCGGCAACCAGTTTTCCACATTATGGTGCTGTTCGTAGATGAATCTGAAAGTATCTCGCGGCAGTTGCTACGTGGGCAGGAGGCCTTGGCCCACAATGCCGAAGTGGAGCATTCGGGAGTGGGCATGCTAGAAGAGATCCGCGCGACCGATTTTAATGAAGATCTTGCGCGAAATCGCTATCGCACCTTTAAGGAAAAAACATTCGATGCGCTGGTTTCACTCGGCGAGATCTTTCACTATCATTTTATCAATGCTCAGGCGCCAGTGGACATTGTTCAGGAAAATATTATTCGTGAACTGGAGTATCAGAGCAGCCTTGAACTTGACCCACGGACTTATGATACCCTCCGTCACATTCCTCTTGCAGATGAGATTGTAAAACAAGCGCGGCAGGAGCTGGTCAATCGCCTGGACAGCTATCAGGTAGAATACCGTGAATTGCTTCAAAAAGTTGTGACTTTCATTCAAGAAAAGATGATGCCGGTGATCAAACGCTACGCAGTCACGGGTCGGGCCACTGTGAATACCGAGGAGCGCCTGTTCCACAATCCTGTAGCTCTGGCAATTTTGATCGATGTCTACTCTGAGCGTGGCTTCCAAGCAATGGTAGATATCCACCGCCAGGAAATCCCCGAAAAGTTCGATTTAGGGACCGGAAAGATATTTACCCGGGAAAAGCGAATTTTCCGGATTACCGTCTTTTTCAAAGGGTCCAAGATTCGCCGTGGGTAGCCATATAATCCCGAAGTAAGCGCTGTCATTTTCTCCTCCTCTTATCGTTGCCTCTGGGTATCGGGCAGATAGGCTTTTGCCATGCATGATTTGCGGATAGATGAATTGGCCAAGCAGTTGTTAGGGTATTCGGTATCACTGAAGCGCGGAGAGAAAGTTCTTTTTGATCTATACGACGTGCCAGATTCAATTGGCTTGGCTCTAATCAGAGAAGCTCAAAGGAGAAAGGCGAGGCCATTTCTACGCATCCACCGGGCACGCTTAACCCGTGAAATGCTTTTAGGTGCAGAGGAAGATCAATATGCAAAGATGGGTGAACTTTTGTTGGAAGAAATGAAGGGGATGGATGCCTATGTCGCGGTCCGAGGTAGTGAGAACATTTCTGAAACATCCGATGTGCCGCAGAAGAAAATGCAGCTGGCTATGCAGCAAATGCGCCCAGTGATCGACTACCGTGTGAAGAAAACTCGCTGGTGCGTGCTCCGCTGGCCGACTTCATCCATGGCCCAGCAGGCAAGCATGAGCACTGAGGCATTTGAGGAATTTTATTTCGGTGTTTGTTTGCTCGATTACAAAGCATTGCTGCCAGCGATGAACTCTTTGAAACGGCTGATGGAGAAGACAGATCGGGTCCATATCGTCGGTCCTAATACGGATCTTCAGTTTTCAATCAAAGACATACCGGCAGTCGTTTGCGGCGGAAACTTCAACATTCCAGATGGTGAGGTATTTACCGCCCCGGTGCGTGATTCCGTGGTCGGTCACGTGAGCCATAACGCGCCAACAATTTACCAAGGCATCGCTTTCGATTCGATCTATCTGGAATTTCTCAATGGGAAAATCGTGAAAGCCGAAGCGGGTGGCAAGACCAAAGAACTGAATCGAATTTTGGATACCGATGAAGGCGCTAGGTATATCGGTGAATTTGCGCTCGGCTTTCACCCTCTTATCCGCGAGCCAATGCGGGATATTTTGTTCGATGAAAAAATCGCCGGATCCTTTCATTTCACACCTGGCCAAGCCTACGAAATCGCCGACAACGGCAATCAATCGCAGATTCACTGGGACATGGTAAATATTCAACGCAGAGACTGGGGCGGCGGTGAAATCTATTTCGATGGGAAGCTTATCCGCAAAGACGGAGTATTCCTGGCCAAGAGCCTAGCGAAATTGAATGGATAATGGATCGCCTGTAGGACGCTGATGCGGCTAACAAGACGACAAGCGATAGTCTTCAATCCGCAGCTACCTATCTGCTTTGGAAGAAGCAATTTTCGGAGTAGATAGTTTCACCTCTAGCTCGTCGGCGCGCTTTGCCATTAGCGATTGTAGCTGATTGACCTTTTCGGGCATTTCAGCGGCAAAATTGATTGTCTCGGAAGGATTTCTCACCAGATTGAAAAGTTCGATCTCAGTTCCGCTGGTGCGAAGTTTCCACTCACCCAAGCGAATCGCTTGAAGAGCGCCATGCAATAGATACAAGTATTCGTTGCGCGGTGAAGGGACTGACGGATTCGTTAGGAAACTTCTAAGATCAAGTCCATCAATTGTAAGATCTGGGAGAGTTCCTCCAGCAGCGAGAAGGAGGGTCGTATAGATATCAGGCATCGCAACCAAATCTGCTCTTACTTGACCGGGAACAATTTTTTGAGGCCAGCGAATAAGCGCAGGCACACGAGTGCCTCCTTCATAGCTACTATGTTTAAATCCTTGAAGTAGGCCTACAGATCCTGCATGCCAATTTTCCACGCCGCTCTGCTTCATCCGATCCGGCATGTTTGTCCAAGGCCCATTGTCTGAGAGGAAGAGAACAATTGTATTCTTATCAAGACCTTTTGTAGCGAGGGTTCCGAGGACTCTACCGATGCTCCAATCGAGTTCTTCAATCACATCGCCATACAGACCACCGGCCGAGCGCCCGCGCCTTTTATCTGAGACAGCGATCGGCAGATGAGGCATTGCATAGCCGAGGTAAAGAAAGAACGGCTGTTCAGGCTTCTGCTCGTTAATCAGCTTGACGGCTTCATCAGTGTAACGGGTCGTGAGAGCGTCTTGATCTAGCGTCGTCTCAATTTGTTCGACGTCGCGGTAGAGACCGAGTGGCACATCCGTCTGCACCCATGGCTTGATAAAATCGTTTGAATAGGGAAGTCCAAGCCAAGTATCGAAGCCTTGATTGGTTGGAAGGAATTGTTTTTGGAATCCAAGGTGCCATTTCCCGATCATGTGTGTTTTGTAACCGGCCTCCTTCAGTCCTTCAGCGAGAGTAAGTTCTCCATCAGGGAGGCCGCCAGGCCCGTCCGGCCCCACACTTCCGCCGAGATCCACCCGTGGGAAATACCTTCCGGTCATTAGTTGAACCCTCGAGGGGGTGCACCATGCGTCCGTCATAAAGCTATTTAAGCGAATCCCCTCGCTTCCGATCGCGTCAATATTTGGCGTTTTATTTAGCGGATGACCGTAGCTACCCAGGTCTCCGTAACCAAGATCATCTGCTAGGAAGACGATTATATTGGGTTTCTCCGCAGATTGGATAGTGGGGGAGAACAATAAAATTAGAAAAAGCCAGCTACAAAAAAAGGGGCAACGCATGAAACAATAAATAGATTACCAAGATTTAACCCGCAAATTAATTCAACTCTATTCCAGTGCCGACAGATCGTCTGGTCGTATTTTCAATTGCCCTAGCGAAGGAAGGGCAAAAAACTGAGATTCACCTAGGTAGGTTTTAAACTTTTTGTCTCCTCCTTCTTTTTCAGAAGAGGAAAAAGAACGACATCGCGGATGGTAGGGGCACCTGTGAGCATCATGACTAAGCGGTCAATCCCGATGCCGATGCCGCCAGCCGGTGGCATACCATGTTCTAGGGTTTCGATGAAATCGTAATCCACGAGTTGCTCTTCTTCGCCACCAGCCTGTTGTTCGAGCCGTTGTTTCTGGACATCGGGATCGTTCAGCTCCGAATAGCCCGGAGAAATTTCTTGGCCGTTGATGATGAGTTCGTAGACCTCTACCGTATTGCTTTCTGGCGTGAGTTTTGCGAGCGGAACTAGTTCGCTAGCGACTCTTGTCACAAAACAGGGATCAAACGTGTGCTCCTCCACTTTTTTCTCAAAGACTTGCTGGATGACCTCGTGATCTTCCATTTTTTCAGAGAGCTGAACCCCGAGTTCATCGCATTTAGCGCGACGTTCTGAGGCGCTGATATCGAAAAAATCATCACCGGCAGCCTGCCTGATGAGATCGTGATAGCTAGCGCGCTTCCATGGCCGGGTGAGATCAATCGTTCGGATGATTTCGCCATCTTCATCTTTATGAGCGATCTTTAAACCACCGCAGAATTTTTCAGCCAACTGACAGGTCATTTCCTCAACGAGGTTCGCCATTTCTTCGAAGTCCGAAAACGCCCAGTAGGCTTCGAGCATTGTAAATTCCGGATTGTGTCGACGGGAAATTCCTTCGTTGCGGAAGTTCCGGTTCAGTTCGAAGACTTTGGTAAAACCACCAACAAGAAGGCGCTTTAAGAATAACTCTGGCGCAATTCTCAGCGTAAGCGGCATTCCCAGGGCATTGTGATGGGTTTCGAAGGGCCGTGCAGCGGCTCCACCGGCGACTGACTGTAGCATCGGTGTTTCCACTTCAAGAAAGCCGCGATCGTGCAAAAAATTGCGGATTTCGGCAATCATCTGAGAGCGCTTGATAAACAGGGCGGCACTGTCGGGATTTCCTATTAGATCTAAGTGTCGTTTCCGATACTTTGTTTCCCGGTCAGACAGGCCATGGAACTTGTCCGGCATTGGCCGCAAGGATTTGGAAAGAACGGTAAAACTCTCTACTTTGATCGTTGGTTCACCGGTTCGTGTGGTAAAAGTTTCTCCGCTGATTCCGATCCAGTCGCCCCGATCGAGGCACTTCCAAATTGCCTTTTGTGAATCTTCAAGATTTTTCACAGAGATGTAGCCCTGAATGGAACCAGAGGCATCGCCGAGTTGGAAGAAGACCGATTTTCCCATGTCCCGAAGAGCTATGATCCGTCCAGCTGTGGTCGTTTTTTCTTCGTCTTTAAAATTTGCCTTCAGCTCGGCAGGGCTGTGGGTAGTGGCGAAGCGTGCGCCGTAGGGGTCTACCCCGAGGTCACGTAGTTTCGTTAGTTTCTCGCGGCGAACGGCAATGAGCTCGGCCTCGGTAGATTGAGGTTGTTCTGACATATCAAAAATTGGCGGGATTCAGTGAGCAGGAACGGTGTACTGCTCTTTCATTCCCCGAGTATTAAACACTAAATAATTCGTTAAAATTCAAAGTGGGATTTCCATTGAGGTCACATCGCGGCGAGGACATCGTCCATCGCATCAATTAGTTCCTGGATTGTGCCTTCGGTTTCATTGCCCATGTTCGAGATGCGAAAGGTGCTGCCTTTGATTTTCCCGTAACCACCGTTGATTAGGAAATTGTGCTTTTCTTTAAGCGCCTTGATAAATCCAGATAGATCAAAGTCATTTGGAGTTCTGAAACAGGTGAGGGCTTTGGAGCGAAGTCCTTCTGGGGCGAAGAGCTCAAACCCATGTTTCTCGCCCCATGCATGGATCATTGCATTTGTAGAAGCGTGCCGTTTTTTCCGCGCTTCGAAGCCTTCATTTGCAATCTCGCCAAGGATGTATTGAAGGCCGAACAGCGTTGCGATGCATGGAGTCGTGGGAGTATTATTCTTCTCGTCGTTTTTAGCAAATTCAACGAAGTCAAAATAGTAGCCGCGATTTGGAAGTGTTTTTGCGCGCTCCATCGCTGCCTCAGAGACGGAGAAAAGCGCGAGACCCGGTGGTAGGGCGAGCGCTTTTTGAACTCCGGCGAGACAGACATCGATCTGATTCTTATCCACTTCGATATCCACGGTGGAGAGGGACGAGACGGTATCGACGATCAGCATCGTATCGGGAAAGGATTTCACTACTTTGCATACCGCAGAAAGGTCATTGAGCACACCTGTCGACGTCTCAGAGTGGATAAATGTAACGGTATCGAAACCTCCTTCTTCGAGCTTAGTGCGGACCGCTTCAGGATCAATCGCTTCGCCCCATTCGACTTGGATCTTTTCAGCCTCGTAGCCGCACTTTACGGCAACATCGATCCATTTGTCAGAAAAGGCACCACAGCAGAGGCAAAGCACCTTTCTGCGGACCAGATTTCTAAGCGCGCCTTCCATGACGCCCCATGCGGAGGAGGTTGAAAGAAATACATTTCGGTCTGTGCCGAAAATCTCTTTAAGACCCGGCTGAAGAGAAGCGTAGAGCTTCTCGAAATCTGAACCGCGATGGCCAATCATGGTGTGCGCCATCGCTTGATAGGTTTCTGCGGATACGTCGACTGGGCCTGGGTTGAAGAGCTTAGGAGTCATGATATGGAAGGGTTAGAAATGATTGGAAGGCTAATTGTCCTGCAAGGCCAGACTAACTAGAAGAGGCCATGAGGGGTAGGCTCTTTAGATTAGGTGATAAGATTTCAGCAATGTGCGAAGCGCAAATAGCGAATCATCCGACATCGGCGCAAGGGGCAAGCGTAGTTCATCCGTGCATAAACCAGCAAGTGAGACGGCAGTCTTAATCGGGATCGGGTTCACATCGAGTGACATCAGGCCGCGCATCAGTGGGTAATAGAGTTTCTGCATCTGCAGCGCTGCGGAAAATTCACCGGCCAGTGCGTGGTTGACGAGCTTGACCATGGTTTCTGGGATTAAATTTCCTGCGACTGATACCAGACCAGTCGCTCCACAGGCGATGAATGGAAGAGTCAGCGGATCATCTCCACAAAGAATTCCAAAACCTTCAGGGAGTGCTTGGACAAGCTGGTTGATGCGGTCCACTGAGCCACCTGCTTCTTTGATTGCCGTAACGTTTTTGCAATCTGCGGCAAGGCGCGCGGTTGTCTCTGGTCCGATCTCGATTGTCGAACGCCCGGGAACGCTATAGAGCATGATCGGTAAGCGTGTGGCCTCCGCGATCGCACGAAAGTGAAGATAAAGGCCCTCTTGGGATGGCTTGTTATAATATGGACAAACTTGGAGAGAGCCATCTGCACCGGCCTTTTCTGCCGCCTGAGTCAGTTCGATTGCTTCCTGAGTGGAATTCGCGCCTGTGCCAGCGAGAATTGTGACCCTTTTCGCAGCTATCTCGACACATAGCCGAATCACTTCAATATGTTCTTGTGTGTTTAGCGTGGGTGATTCGCCAGTCGTACCCACTGCAGCGATCCCAGTGATACCAGCCGCAATCTGGCGCTCGATCAACGATTCAAGAGCTGCCTCATCAATCTTTCCATCTTTAAACGGGGTGATGAGGGCGGTGTAGGTGCCAGAGGTATTCATTGCAGGCATGGACGTAGGGCAGGGTAGGCTGAATGTAAATAGCGGATGAAGGCCAGAAAATGCCAAGCTTACTCTAGGGCCTGGATGGTGATTTTGTGAGAATCGCAAAGGCGATAGATTGACGGCAGATCTAGAAGGAGAGTCATGCCAGCCTCAATGCCGATTGTAGAGATTCCTGCCTTGGCGCAGTTCTTGATCGTATCAGGTCCGATGACGGGCACGTCAAAGCGAAGGTCTTGATTGGGCTTTGATACCTTTACAAGGACCGTGTTCTTACCTTTTCCCAGTTCGCCACCCCGGCGAATACAGGCATTTGTGCCTTCAAAGGCCTCGACGGCTAGAATCGTGCCATGGCGGATGACGACAGATTGGCCAATGTCTAGAGACGATGTCTGCTTCGCTATTTTGAAGCCGTAATCGAGATCGTCCAATGTGCGGGATCGCAGTGGCGGGCCTGCAATATGGCCGACTTCTGGAAGGTTTTTCTCCAAAAATGTGGTCGCAGGAAGCAAAGTGATTTTGTCCTTCGCCAATTCTTCAGCGATCGCGCCGAAGAGCGTTTCTGCATTTCTTTTCTTCACCCGAGCCAGCATCATTAAGATCCGTAAGTCTGGACGCAGGCTAAATAGAGAATTCGGAGAGATCTGGCCGATCATGACCGCCTCCGAAACATTGTGCCGAAGTAGAAATTTGATTAGCTTCGATAGCTGTCCAACGCGAACGGTGTGATGCTCATCCACATGATCTGCAAGCGCTGGATCAGTCTCCTCCTCAAATGAAATTAGAATCAATCGCGTTTCAGGCTCGGCCATGCGTGCCGCTTCGATGAATGTGGCTGGATAGATTCCAGAACCTGCGATGATTCCGATACTTCGCGGGTGGGAAGACATGTTTACGCAAGAAGTTCGTAGCGCCTAATTGATGTGTAGACTGGAAAGGTTCGGGGACAGTAAGACCGGGAAACCGTGAAGATTTCAAATATGAAAGTAGCGGCTGTGGGAATCGAACCCACACTCACAAGGAACTCGATTTTGAGTCGAGCGCGTCTACCAATTCCGCCAAGCCGCCGTCCCCAAATAGTGTTCAGATTTTGGGTAGGGGCAAGATTTTAACGTCACTAGAAGGCAACTATTTTCTTAACAGAACGCGAGCCAGCCTGTGGTAAAGATACCCAGAACCCTTAGTCTTTCAGCTAGCTTTTGTTTTTAGTCTGAATGTGAATAACTTGTTTAAAGAGCCATAAATCATTGGAACCCTTTAAAAAAACGTCACATAGAACAACTTTTTAAACGATCTATTAACGCCGCGATATATTCGCAATAATCCCGTCTCAGATTTTCTACAAGATCGTTTTCGCGAGCGATATAGCCCCTAAGATTGCTTGTGCCTTGTTGACAGTTTCTTGGTATTCCGAGCTGGGATCAGAGTCCGCAACCACTCCTGCACCTGCTTGAACATGGGCCATACCGTTTTTTAAGAGGCAGGTTCTCAGGGTGATACATGAATCGTGGGAACCATCGAAACCGAAATATCCAACCGCTCCGGCATAAGCACAGCGTTTGTTTTTTTCCACAAAGTCAATGATCTGCATCGCCCGTATTTTAGGTGCTCCAGAAACTGTTCCTGCCGGGAAAGTGGAGCGCAGGACATCATAGGAGGAATATTTTGCATCGAGAGCTCCAGTGACATTTGAGACAATGTGCATAACATGTGAATAACGCTCAATAATCATGAAATCGTCCAAGTGGACCTCGCCGTGTTGAGCGATCCTTCCCACATCATTCCGCGCTAGATCGACGAGCATCAGATGCTCTGCCCGTTCTTTTGGGTCCGCCAAGAGATCCTCCGCCAGAGCATCATCTTCTGCGGCGGTCTTTCCCCGAGGACGTGTGCCCGCGATTGGCCGGATATCGATACGCCCATCGATAGCGCGGACATGGACTTCTGGAGACGAACCGACGAGAGAAAAATCGTCCATTTCTAGAAGGAACATGTAAGGCGATGGATTCACGTGGCGTAGCGCCCGGTATAAATCAATCGGTGCCTGGGTAAAAGGAACTGAAAATCGCTGAGATGGAACAAACTGAAAGATATCCCCAGCGGCGATGTATTCTTTTCCTTTGCGAACCATTTCTTCATATTCTGCCTGGCTGGTATTTGAGACGGGGTTGACAGGATCGGGCTTCGTGAGCCCGTTCAGCGGGGAGATGTGAAGGGGTGTATCAAGCCGCTCTATGCTCTGTTCAATGCGCCCGATTGCAGCCTCTCGTGCCGCCTCTGGAGTGGGGTAGTCAGATAGAAGTGCGTTTGCAATAATTGTCAGGCGGCGGAGGCGGTGGTCAAACACAAGAATCGTGTCTGCCAGCATAAATAGCGCATCTGGTATACCTAATGTGTCCGGGGGCGGAGCCGGAAGAGAAGGCTCGAACTGACGGACGGCATCGTATGATAAATAGCCGACCAATCCGCCGTAAAATGGAGGGAGAATCGAGTTTTTGACCGGGACATAAGATTTCATTTCAGCCTCCAAAGCGGCCAATACATCTTTCTCCGCAGTATAATTACGAGAACTCCCATCTTGGGTTACAGTGATCGTTTTACCGACAGCTGAGAAAATCTTTCGTGGACTGGACCCAACGATTGACCAGCGCCCTCCCTTGTCGGTTGCCTCGGCAGATTCCAAAAGAAACGAGTTTTCTTCATCACGAATCTTCAGGTAAGCGGAAAGGGGTGTTTCGAAATCAGCCGCAAGCTGCGTAAATACGGGAATTACATTACCCTGCTGCGATATTTTTAAAAATTCATCGAGGGAGGGCTCAACCGGGATAGTGCTCACGGAGAAAACCCTGACCCTTCGAGGTGTGTTTGGCAATCACGTGAGGAAACAACGCTGCAAATCTTCACAAAACCCGATTCCCTCTGAGTCAGCGGTAAGTTGCATAGCGTTGCTTGGGTCGGCATTCCTACCCAAGGTATGAACAACTAAAGGCCCAAAAAACCGACATACCAACGCCAAAGCTTCCATCCGCCGAGCAGCCAAGCAAGTGCTGAGAGTGAGAGGAAGGGACCAAAAGGCAAAGGACGGCCAAGTCCGACTTTCCCGAGGAGTGCGACAAAGACTCCGATAAATGACGCGCCGAAAAGTGAGAAGATCACACCACTCCATCCGAAGAAAGCGCCGATCATTCCCAACAGATGGATATCGCCCATTCCCATGGCTTCTCGCGGGATAGCGATCTTACGAAGACTTCCGTGAAGGCTATTCAAATCGTTCAAGCTGACTATCTCCTGACCTTCTACTTCGATTTCTGCGGCGCGAATTGTGACCGTGCTGGGGCCTAAATTTTTTGTATCAAGAAATAGGTCCGAACACTCAATTCGGATTTTGTCACTCTTTCGCGAAAAAACATCCCACCAGTCGAAGGCCTCATCACCGACGATTAGGCGCAGCGGCTCTTCATCTGTCTGCCCCTCTTGAAGACGCCATGGAGTTTCCTGTTCGAATTCTAGTTTGCGGATGCCGAAGGCTTTTTTTCCCAGCTCGACAACAGCCCATAAGCCAAAGAAACCAAAGGACCAGCCTATGACTCCACCGGACATGCCTTCTTTCCATGTCTCATTGTAGGAAGATAGGTCGGATATTTGCGGCCAAACAGCACATGCGATAAGGCCGAAGACCGTTCCAGCCCAAGTGAGTTCTGTCGGAATAATCATGTGATCTACATCGATCAAAGCTACAACGACGAAGATTGCGCAGAGAATCCAAAGAAATGGAGCAACTATGGGAGGAAATGATATCCAAACGCATAAAAATAAACCTGCAGTGCAAACTTCGACTGCCGGGTAGCGCCAAGAGATTTGCGCACTACAAAACGCGCACTTACCGCGAAGAAGAACCCAGCTCAGCACGGGAATGTTATGCCACGCCTTTAAAGTCCCTTTACATGCAGGACAAAATGACCTTTTCGGTGAATTCACCGAAAGCCTTTGAGGCAGGCGGTAGATAATAACGTTTAAAAAAGAGCCGATACTCAGTCCAAAAAGGATGACCGGGATAATCCAGAGCCAGTGATCGTAATTGATCGCGCTCACAGAATCTCATGCCATCTGGCAATCTCACGGCCAACATTTTCGACTGCAGGTGAGCCGATGTTCGTCCGCGCAGCCAGTGCTCTTTGTAGCGAGAAGACTTCAGACATTTCCTGAGTATAGGCGGAATCGATCTGGGTAAGATCTAATTCGTCGAGAGGAGTTCCAGTATTGACAGCCGCTGCTACCGCTTTCCCGACTAACTCATGAGCAGAGCGGAAGGGCACGCCACTCTTAACTAATGCATCGGCAAGATCAGTTGCGAGTAGCATTGGGTCACTCGCAGCGGCGAGGCATTTTTCTTCACGAATTTGCATCGCGCCGATCATCTCTGTGTTCACCTCAAGGATGAGCTGCAAGGTATCAATGCTATCAAAAAGCGGAGGTTTATCTTCCTGCAAGTCACGGTTGTAGGTGATTGGTAGCCCTTTCATGGCCATCATCAGGTTCATCAAGTTTCCAACCAAGCGCCCGGTTTTACCTCGTGTGAGTTCGCACACATCAGGATTTTTCTTCTGTGGCATCAGTGAGGAGCCAGTTGTATGCGCGTCGGACAGGACAACAAACCCAAACTCGCTGCTACACCATAGGATCAAATCTTCGCTGAGTCGTGATAGATGCACCCCTGCAATTGAGATGTTGAAGATCAGCTCTGCGATGTAGTCACGATCCGCAATTGCATCCATCGAGTTATGACTAATTCCATCAAAGCCCAATTCTTTGGCAATTGCTTGCCGGTCCAAATTGATCGTGCTTCCCGCCAAAGCTCCAGACCCGAGAGGACAAATATTCAGCCGTTTTCTGCAATCCGCCATCCTTCGCTTATCGCGCTCAAGCATTTCCACATAGGCAAGCAAATGGTGACCTACTGTCACTGGCTGGCCCCGCTGTAAGTGGGTGTATCCTGGCATTACAGCAGCCGCATGCTCTTCTGCTTTTCCCAGCAGGGCTCTTTGAAGTTCAGTCAGAAGTGCTAGCGTTTGATCAATCTCATTACGGCAATAAAGGCGGGTATCCGTAGCGACCTGATCATTCCGAGACCGGGCCGTATGCAGCTTGCCACCTACCGGGCCAATCCGTTGGGTGAGTTCCGCCTCGATATTCATGTGGATATCTTCTAGGGACGTTTTGAATTCGAATTTCCCGGCTTCGATATCCTTTTTAATCTCACGCAGCCCACTTCCGATTTCTTCAAATTCAGACTGAGACAAAAGACCAGCATTCATCTGCGCCCGAGCATGAGCGATCGAACCAGCGATATCATAAGGATACAGCCGCCAATCGTATGAGATAGATTCTCCGAGCCGCTCGACCAACGACGATGTTTTTTCCGCAAAACGTCCTTTCCACATAAGCTTTTAAAATTCTTCGTTCTCGTAGACCCCAGCGGAAATGATTTTTCGCTGCGCTTGTGGATTCGAGAAAACAACATCGCCAATGACAACTACATCTTCTTGAAAGCCAATCAGACCATCCACCTTTAAAGATTTGCAATCAATCAGGCTGGGTAGCCCGAGGCTTTCCAAGGAATCGACAAGTTTATATTCTGACGACAGCGTAATATTTGGTGGCACATCGTTCCTAGCCTCATTCAGCCGGACGCGTCCATCCTCCTCCACCACATAGGCATCCGAGCGGAGGGCGAGAAGATCTGCGGTGGTCTTTACTGGTGCAAAGCGATTTCGCGGCACATCAATGGCCAATGAGCCCTCAAAACACTCAATCGCCGAACCCATAGCGATCTCAAGTTGAAAAACGGGAGGCGAATTAGGATCACGTGGATCGACCGTCTTCTTATTGCGAATCATCGGTAGGGGCAAGACTCCCGAATCGGCGTTTAGCTGCTCTTTTAACATCTGCAGATTTAGCCAGAGATTGTTTGTATTAAAATATCTGTGTTTATCGATATTTTGGAAGTCTGCTGAATCTTCCTCAGCGCATTGGGCAACTTCGCGCAGAAGCAGACGTCCGTCTCTATCTCTCTGCGCCAAGTGTCCGCCCTTCCGATCCGCTGCGGTCCGCTGTGTTACTTCCATCATGAATGGTGCTTTGGATTCCGCAAAATAGGTCAGTAAGGCGATATCCATGGTCGCTCCCAGATTATCGGCATTGGAGACGAAGGCGTATTTCACGCCATCCTTTAGCAGACGGTCCAACCAGCCACTGCCAACAAGGGCGGGGTAGAGATCGCCATGCCCAGGTGGGCACCATTCCTGGTTCGGATCGGCTGGCCATTCGATTGGTTGAAGGGTCGCAGAATCGATCTTCGGCACCATGTTCTGCATCATTTCCACATCCTCCGCAGCGGCGATACCTTCACTCTGGTAGCGTGCGAGATGCTCCAAGGTCGCTTCGCTAGTGCTGAAGCTGTTCATAAATAACAACCTGACAAATTGTTCCGAGCTGCGTCTTAACGCAAGCGTTTGGCGAACCATTAGATCCAAGAAATTTACCCCGTCGCGGACTGGAAGCAAAGTCTTCGGGCCCGCCAGTCCCATACCGGTCCCCAGTCCGCCGTTTAGCTTGATGGTGACAACTTCGCCAAGTAGGGCAGGATTTTCCGGGAGCTGAATATCCTCGGATTTAAAGAGATTGGCAGCAGGGGAGATCTCGCCTTCGGCGATGATTCCAGTCTCCTCTCGCAGGAGAGCTTCATAATTTTTCCGAAAGACTGCCACCGGAGCGTCTTTCATACCGGCTGCCCTCATCTTAATCTCAAATGCATCGAACTCGCTCATTGCGGCGCAGACTCTCTATGCTCACCCGTGAAGAGTAAACCCCAAAGCAGTTCAACCTTTGTTGCCGAATACGGTGTCTTTCTTCAAAAGGGGTAGGGGCCAAGGCACCTGAATTTATCTACGGCCTATCTTTGGTGATCCACTCAGTAAGCTTTTTGCTTCATACCCTTGAGTCCTAAGAACAATGGAAACTCTTCAGCCGCCCGATGTTCGGCTTTGCTAAATGGCCCACCTTGGGATCTTCGGTGAGAATACAGTTCCTTGCATTCGATAATCCCTATTCCCGCATTGCCAAAGCCTGTCAGCAGCTCCTGCAGGGGCCGATGGTAAAATACGGTGCCTTCGCCACTGCCGTTGCTCGGCTGAGTTTCGATGCCTATTTGCAATGAGTTCCCATACTTGTCGATGCGTCGGTATTGCACTTTCTGATCGCCGTCCCATCCCCAATGACTTTGTTTAGGAATGCGGAAACATGGATGCATCATAATAGCAACTACTCTGCCGTTCTGCTTGAGACTCGACGCCAGATTTTCCAAAAGTCCCGGTAGTTTGCCTACGTCATGAACGGCCATCAGGCATACGGCGGCGTCGAAGCTGCCGTCCGCCCAATCGTCCCGGATGCACGCGTCTTTGCAGATTACCTCAATCCTTGATTCTGCCGGAAATCTACGTTGCGCACGATCTACCAGCTGTTGGCTGGCATCGACCCCTATAATTCTTTCAGCACCAGCTTTCAGAAGGTGGGGGAATAACACTCCCTGTCCGCAGCAGACATCTATCACTGATTCTCCACTTTGTAGATTTAGAAGATCGAGTGCTGCGGGAAGGATCACATTTCTATGATAATCAGATCCATCAACCCCTACCATTTTGTCATACCATCCGGCCACATGATCCCAGCCACTCGCCTTTGAATTTTGATTGGCTGGCTTCTTTAAGTCCGGTCCTCGGTCACGCCGACTTAGCTTAGCCTTATTCATTGATCCATTGTCTTGGCGGCTGTGATCTGGCTGTCTCCAATGCTTTTTCCGTCCGCGGTCCATGGGCTCAATGTATCCTAGCACTAATCGGAAAAAAGAATGAATATTGCTGCAGGAGCCTTCGTCTGATGTAAGGTTGATAGGGGATGGGATGGCTATAAGCTTACCGAAAAATTCATGATTAGACTTCTGCAATATCTCTCGCTGAATTTTTTATTGGGCTTCCAAACACTTTTAGCCGAAGAGACCGTAAAATCCCAATCCGTTCCTCCCAGTGTGGTAGAAGAATTCTTTCATTTAAATCCCGAGCACAAACTAGACGTCCCTTCGTCTGAGCTTAAGAAACGAGTGGTAGTAGGAGAGTCTTTTGGAACTCTAACATTCGCCAACAACCGGTCCTTCACCGATGTAGTAATTACTAAAATAAGTGATGGAGGCATTTCATTCCGACATGAAACTGGAGTGACGCGAATTTATTCTGATGATCTAAGCATTGATGAACTGGAAAAATTTGGAATTGATCCGGAAAATGCTTCGGATCATTTACCTAAAGGAAAAGGCGAATCAAGCAGCGCATGACCGATCTGTCGCGATTGCGATACGAGAGGAGACCATCCGAAAAGAAGCCTCTAGAATGGAGCGGGAGAAAATACGTTTGGAAGGAAATCGACTGGCATTGCAGAGGATCGCAAAACAGACGACGAAGCTCCCAAGCCTCAGTGAAATTGGACCATTGGGAGAGGTGAAGCGTTTTGGCACTTCGACGCGTCGCAACCGGTTTGACAAATCGAATCGGCGGCGGAGCGGTCTCCAGCGTAGCAATACGATCTACGCGCCGATCAATCATTCTTCCTCCTATCTCTATCCCCAGAATTACTATGGCGGCTGGTTCCCTCAGTATCATACGCCTTCATATTGTCCACCCAGAGTTAGGAATCGAGGGCCGCTACTTAATTTTCACTTCAAGCTTTAGCGGTTGAAATTAGGCTTAACGCTCCAGATCAGTTAAAATCTCAGCATTACCTATCTCCAATTGAGTCCAGTTCTTTGCGAGATCTTTGACGGCCATGGGTAGCATATTAGGCACAATGCCTAAGGGCCCCGAATGGTTGAACCTGCCAATCAATGCGACGGGGTCGATCCGGTCCAATGGCGCGGATGTATAGCCACCACCAATGTATACTCCGCTCCCAGTGTGCATTTCTAGATGAAGATGCGCCGGATAGAAACCGTTCGCAGTTCCCACTTCTCCGATACGGTCGCCGCGCGGGATCATTTCCCCTACAGCAGCTTCGATCCGATTCAAATGCGCGTATAGACTTTGTAGGAGACTCCCATCCTCTTGTCGGTGAGCTAGAATTACCATCTTTCCCCAGCCGGGCGAGGGCTCTCCTGAATAAATTACCAAGCCATCGGCAATCGCATAAACAGGATCGCCTAAATCCGTGTTCATCCCGCCTATCCCGTTCAAATCATCCCCCGTATGATGTCCGCCGCGCTTATTGTTCATCTCCCAAAACTTTTGCGCGTTGTAAACTAGCCCACCGTTCTCGGTTCCCATCGGCATTTCCATTGAGTTGGCAATAGGAACCGCAAGCGAGTCCCAAGCCGAAAGCATATGGAAACGCCCATCGATCTCCATACCGTTCTCTAATTCAAAGGGAACATCGGCATCTTGGAATCCAAGCAACTTCACCGCGCCGACCTCAGTTTTCGAAATTTGCCAAATTCCAAGCCCTAGCAGTGCTGCGGCGAAGACCAATAGAAACAATAAAGTTTTGGGTGGGAACGAACTCCTCATCACCTTCTGTGTGAAGGATAATTGACCAATAATCAAGAGCACTGAGGTTAGCGTGCCGATCGATTGATACGTCCTCCATGGACAAGATAGAAATTATCGCTAAGCTTCCCCTTATTTTTGAAATTTAACCTTCTCAATACCCTTTCCTGCTGCGCTGCGCTCAGTAGTTGTTCAATCCTACAGCCAGATTCATTTCCACGGGACTCAGGAAAAATCATTCTGAGCTTCGATGACGGTCCGTCGGAGAAGGTTTCATGGCAGCTTCTGGATGTATTACAAAAGCACGAAACAAAGGCAGTTTTCTGCTATATAGGGGAAAATATGAAGAGCTCGCCTAAGATCGTCGAGCGAGCGGTCGCAGATGGGCATCAGATCGTTAATCATACGTATACCCACAGTGTTCGAAGCTTGTTCAAGCGCCGCCGTCTCCAAAGCGAAATCAAAGATTTCGACAGACTACTCGCCGAGATTCCTAACTCCACAGCGCCGCTCTATTTTCGTCCACCTATGGGTGTTATCACGCCTCCGGTCTTTCTGAGTGTCGCGAAAAATCGGCTGCAATATGCTCATCTTACCTTCTTCGTGAATGATTCAGCGACCACTCCTGATACTGCCGAGGGCCTACTAGCTCGGGTAAAAGAAAAAATTGAGAAGCATCGAGGCGGAGCGATTGTCTTTCATGAGATGCGCTTTGAGGCTAGAAAGGATCCTTACGCTGTCGATAAATCTTGGCTGCCCGGCGCAATCGACGAACTAATCGGCTGGGCCAAGGCCCGTGGCTATAGCTTTGTTGTCTATCCAAGCCAGCCAAAGTCCTAGACATAGTAAAAGGCCCCGCTGTGACTTCACCCCATCGAAAAATTATCCATATTGATATGGATTGTTTCTACGCAGCCATAGAAGAGAGAGATTTTCCTGAACTCAAAGGGCATCCAGTCGGCGTCGGCGGCTCCTCCCGCCGTGGGGTTTTGACAACTGCGAATTACGAAGCGCGAAAGTTTGGATGTCATTCTGCGATGCCTGTCTTCATGGCGCTGCAGAAATGCCCCCACCTCAAAATCGTTCCGACCCGCTTCCCAATCTACAAGCGCGATAGTCAGATCATCCGAAAAATTTTTGGGCGTTATACCTCCGAGGTTCAGCCCCTTTCTTTGGACGAAGCTTTTTTAGACGTATCGGATTCTCATGAACCCGGGACAATCATCGCCTCCCGGATTCGCGCCGATATCTTTCGCGAAACAGCTCTCACTGCATCCGCAGGGATCGCCTCAAATAAATTGATCGCGAAGATTGCCTCGGACTGGCGGAAGCCGAACGGCCAGTTCACCGTAGCCCCACACCGGGCTGCTGACTTCATGGCACCATTGCCCATCAAGAAAGTGCCCGGAGTTGGCGGCAAAATGGTTGCTCGCTTGGCAACATACGGCATAGAGACCTGTGGCGAATATCGTGCAATCGATCGCTTTGAATGGGCGCGTCGGATCGGTGGCTATGGAGCGGAATTGTGGGAACGATGCTGGGGCCACGATGATCGCCCCGTTTGTTCAGACAGTCCTCGAAAGTCGCTATCGATGGAGAACACTTTTTCTGAAAATATCGCTGCGGGTCCAGAGCTGGAGGCCCGCCTGTTAAGTATGCTTGAGACGCTCGAAGGGAAGCTTTTGGCAAATGCGCAGCAACGGACGATCCGCTCTTTGGTCGTAAAGCTGAAGTTTGCTGACTTCCGGCGCACCACAGCGGAAAGAGGACACTTTCGGCCGGATGTGGCTATCTATCGAGAACTTTTGTCGGAGGCGGCTTCAAGATCCGAGGGCAATTTAGTTAGGTTATTAGGAATTGGAGTCCGCTTTCACGACCTAGAAGATTCACATCAACTTGATTTATTTGAAAATACGGACTGATTATTTCGCTGAAATTACCGAGTAGGGTAGATGAGACCGTCAGGAGATGTGTCCTAGAACTAACGTGGAGTTTTGCGATCTACCGGGATGGGTTTTGCTCAAGTTCGTTGAGGGATGCGAATGGCTCCACGTGTAAAGGGATTCATGCTTGTAAGGATCAAATTCGCGATGGAGGCTGCACTCAATGGTCGAACGCTTGCGGTCTGCAATAAGAGATGTTGAGGATTTCCCTAAAAAGGGAATTGTATTCAAGGATATTACCCCCATTTTAGCCGACGGCGCCCTGTTTAGAGGAAGTATTGATCTACTGCTAAAAATGAGCGCGGAGAAACCGATCGATAAGGTTGTAGGAATTGACGCTCGCGGCTTCATTTTCGGCGCTGCGGCTGCAGATCGAATCGGTGCTGGCTTTGTGCCAATACGAAAAAAAGGAAAGCTTCCGTGGAAATGCGTGGAGCAGAGCTATGCCTTGGAATATGGCGAAGCCTGTGTGGAAATTCATCAAGACGCCGTTCGGCCCGGCGAGCGCGTCCTAGTGATTGACGATCTTTTAGCTACAGGTGGCACCGCGGCAGCGGCTTTGAAGCTGCTAACTGGTTTGGGTGCTGATGTGGTTGAAATCGCTTTCTTAATTGAGCTTTCTTTTCTTAAGGGGCGGGAAAAACTTGCACCCTATCCAGTGCGGTCCATCCTCAGCTATTAACAACTATAAACGAAGGTTATTATGAGCTGGAACGAGTATGATGAGTGTCTAGTCCGCTATGAAGATTTGGGTTTCAGCCTTGATTTATCGAAGATGGATATTGCTGGAGGGTATTCCGAAAAGCTTTCTGCAGAGGTGGACAAGGCCTTTTCTGACATGCAAGAGCTGGAGGGGGGAGCAATCGCCAACCCCGACGAGGGCCGTATGGTCGGACATTACTGGTTGAGAAACCCTGGTCTTGCGCCGAATGATGAGATCCGCAAGCAGATCACTGAACCCTTGGCCGATTTAAAGAAATTCGCTGAGCGCGTGCATACCGGGCAAATTTCTAGCGCTAGCGGTGAGACTTTCCAGCAATTGCTAATCATCGGAATCGGTGGTTCAGCCCTGGGGCCGCAATTAGTGTCTCAAGCAATCGGGCAGGATGTGAGCCTGCCCATCGCCTTTCTAGACAACACAGATCCAAGTGGAATTGATGATGTTCTCGAAAAACTAAATCTTACTACGACTCTTGTGGTAGTAATTTCAAAATCGGGTGGAACGCCTGAAACCCGAAATGGAATGCTCGAGACAAAGGCCGCCTTCGATAAGGCCGGGATCGATTTCGGCAAACATGCAGCAGCGGTCACGGGGGCTGGTAGTAAGCTCGATCGCTTTGCTGAAGAACACAATTTCATCATGCGTTTCCCGATGGAAGATTGGGTCGGCGGACGAACTTCGATCTTGTCCACAGTAGGCCTGGTTCCAGCCTCTTTGCAGGGAATTGATGTGGACGCAATGCTCAAAGGAGCCGCAGCGATGGACGTAAAAACCCGAATTGTAGACAGAGAAAAGAACGCGGCGATGCGATTGGCTTTGGCCTGGCATAGCGCCACCAACGGCAAAGGTGAGAAAGACATGGTGGTGCTGCCTTACAAGGACTCGTTGGTTTTGTTCTCAAAATATCTTCAGCAGCTAGTTATGGAGAGCCTCGGCAAAGAAATGGATCTAGAAGGCAATGTAGTGAACCAAGGAATCGCGGTCTACGGCAACAAAGGCTCCACCGATCAGCATGCTTACGTGCAACAACTCCGCGATGGTGTGAACAATTTTTTCGCTACCTTTATCGAGGTGAGAAGAGGTAGACACGGAAAATCGATCGAAGTCGATCCCGGCAATACTAGTCAGGATTATCTTCAAGGTTTTCTACGAGGAACGCGCAACGCCCTCTATGAGAACGGAAGAAAATCGCTGACGATTTCAATCTATGAAGTGACGCCGTATACACTAGGAATGTTAATTGCGCTCTTCGAGCGGGCCGTCTCGTTTTATGCATCTTTGGTAAACGTGAACGCATACCACCAGCCAGGGGTGGAAGCTGGGAAGGCTGCTGCCGCGACCTTCTTAGAACTGCTCGGGCAGGTGCGTGGTCGTTTGGTTTCCGAAGCGAAAAATGCCGAGCAGGTCGCATTCGAGGTCGATGGTGAACCGGAGGCTGTCTACCATTGCCTCGTTCATCTAGCCAACAATGGCGAAGCGCAGATGTCTTATGGCAAAAAGCCATCTGAAGATTACTTTCAGCTATAGTTTGTAGATTCAGAAAATGGCTTATTTGCCTTAACTATTTTTACCATGCTTGATATCACCGAAAAGGCTCAGGTCGAAATTCAGCGGATTTTAACAACAAGAAGTGAGAAGGGACTCGGCCTCCGGCTTGCTGTCCGCAAAGGCGGCTGCGCCGGTTGGCAATATGAAATGGCAGTTGCAAATCAAGAAGACGGCGATGTTCTTATTGGGACTGCTGAATCGAGAGTTATCGTTGCGGCAGACAGTATCGCGAAGTTGAAGGGAAGCTTGGTCGATTTTTCCGATGACTTAACTGATGCTGGCTTTAAAATAACCAATCCGAGTGCACGCAGATCCTGCGGCTGTGGCACCTCTTTCGAGCCCGAGGATGAGCCTGAAGGTAGCGGGGCAGAAGATGGTGAGGTCTGCGGCAAAGTGTAATGACTGCAACAATCCTACCTGGATTGCGCGGGCCGAAGAATCTCGGGCAGGACCACAGAAAGAAAAAACCCGGGCGGAGAAACCGCAGGCGGAGGGACAATCCTGACGAGCACCCCAGAGGTCCGGCATACTATTGGTGGTTTTTAGCGAACTCCTTGGCAGCTTGTTTCGCCATCATCTCATGGCTGCTCTGCTTAGATATTTTCCGTAAGCCCGAAGTCCCGAGAAACTATGAAATTTTACATAGGTTAGAGCGCCTCCCTGAGCTGAAACGGTATACGGTGCTTGATGTCCCTAACGGCAATGCCTTGGCGCCCGGAGAGCTCTTTGGAAAATTTGCAGGATTGGGCGAAGAGAAACGCAAAGAGCTGAACGGCTTTTTACTTAGAAATTACCTCCGAAACTTTGAACGCAGCCTTTTGCTCACCTATATCGAGGGGGATTACGAAGCTCAAGCGATCGAGATTTTAGAAAAAGGCGATTTCCTTTATCCGGGATTTGCGATTCGGGCGCGAGCTATGGTAAAACCGGATGACTTTACTGAGGCCGTGGGGTTTCCGGTGATGATTGAGTATCTGTTTCCAACCGAGAATATAGAGGCTGCATCCGCTTTCAAAACTGGTGATACTCTATCCGTAAAAAAGAACCCAAATTGTGCAGCGGTCATCCATACCGAAGAGATGATTATTGACGACGAGCCGGGGGTTTTGCTTTCCGTAATCCCTATTGCTTATGGACCATACCGAATGGGTGGCGAAAGGTCGTTTTCAATCGAACCGCCGGAGCGTGTTAATCCCAGTGGTGGCTTACCTGTTTTTCAATAGTTCAGTATGGGAACCGATGCACAGCAAGATTTCGCGGTAGCCTTTCTTAGTATTCTCTACGAAGGAGCACCGTTTATCTTACTGGGAACTCTGATAAGCGGTTTTATTGATATCTATCTACCGGCTGGCACGATGGATCGGTTTTTGCCGAAGAATAAGACTTTGGCAGTGATGATTTCGGGACTGCTGGGCGCGATTTTTCCGGTTTGCGAGTGTGCCGTGGTTCCGGTTATTCGCCGGCTGGTCGGCAAGGGATTGCCAATGAGCTGTGCCCTGACTTATATGTTAGCGGCTCCAATCGTGAATCCGATTACGGCTCTGAGCACTTGGAAGGCCTTTCAAGGTCAAGCGCCGTGGATGATGACAGGCTGGAGGATGTTGCTGGGCTATCTGGTCGCGGTCGCAGTCGGCCTCGTGGTTGCTCGATTCTCCCTACGCAGCGTCTTGCGCAAAAATCTGGTGGATAAGATTGAGCGAGAGCAGGCCACCGCTCCAAAATCCGAAGCAACTGAACAATCGTCTGCAATCGAATGTGGGCATACGCACGGCCATGCACACGAACATGGGCCTGCGCATAGTTCGATTAGCCATGAGGTGAGAGGAGATGGCAGATTGATTGCAGCGATGCGCTCTGCAATGAAAGATTTTGTCGACGTTGGGGTCTATTTTACTATCGGCGTGGCAATCACTGCCTTGTTCAATACGGGCATCGCGCCTGGAGCGATCTGGCTCGATAGCTTGGCGGAGGATCCACTCATCGCACCAGCAGCCCTGATGGGTCTAGCATTTGTGCTAAGTCTTTGCAGCACATCGGATGCGTTCATTGCAGCGACCCTTGCGAAATTCACTTGGGGAGCAAAGTTAGCATTTTTGGTTTTCGGGCCGATGCTCGATGTGAAGCTTCTGTTTCTATATCAAACAGTTTTGCGTAGACGCTTTATTGCGGGCCTTGGGGTCGCATTGTTTCTAGTGATTTGGATGGCTTCTATCGGCATACAACGTTTGGGGGTGGGATTATGAGGCCAGTGATTCGAAGGGTCCTATTCTCGCTTTCGGTTTTACTATGGTCTGCTTGTATCCTCTATTTTTACGGCAGTGGGCGAATCGTGAAATACTTGGCTCCGGATTTTCGAGAGATCGCGATGGCAGGAGGCCTGGGGCTAGCAGTCCTTGGAATGTTCAATTTACTAACCGCATTTCGGGAGGCGGAGTGTGGCCATGATCATGGAGCGGACCACGATCACGAAGGAGCCGATATGAACCCTTGGCTGAGTTTTCTTCTGATGACAATTCCACTTTGTCTTTCGGTTGCTTGGACGAAGGACGGCTTTTCGCAGGCAACTCTGGCCAGAAAGGGCCTTTACGATGACGCGTCTGCAGAAACTGCTCCCTTCTTGGCATCTGCGATGCCTCCGCTGACGATGGAAGATATCGAGTCAGGACACCGCCGAACAGCTGATGGCTTCCTCGAATTTAATCTGATGGAATTATTCTTCGCGACTGGTGACCGCGAGCTACAAGGGCTGATAGGCGGACTAAAGGTAGAGACAGAAGGGCGGGTAATTGAAGAGAAGTTAAACAATGAAAACGGGACCCGGATGCGCCTTTACCGGATGTTTATGACATGCTGCATTGCGGACGCCCGTGCCATCCCCATCATCTTGGAGTTTGGCGCAGAGCCGCCGCTGCTACCGGAGAACGGTTGGGTGCAGGTCGCCGGCGAAATGACGTTTCCAGAAGAGGAGGGAATGCTCAAGGCTGTCTTGAAGGTAGAGCGGGCGACTGCGGCGGAGGTCCCCCAGGAGGAAAAATTCCTACGTCGATGAAGGAGCGATTGATCCGATGGATGAGCGGCGAAGCAGAGGAAGACTTTGAAACAATCGCTCTCGAAGTTTTCAATTACCAATACGAACGAATCACGGCATATAGGAACTATTGCCTAAGCCTTAGGAAGACTCCAGAAACTGTCCTGAGCTGGGAAGAAATTCCGGCACTACCAACGGATGTTTTCAAATTACCCGGAGCTAAGTTGCGCAGTTTCTCAGACACAGAAATCAATGGTTATTTTCTAACGTCTGGGACCAGCGCTGAGATCAAGGGGCGCCGAGAATGGAATGATCTGGATCTATACTCCGCAGCTGTTAGGGGTGCTTGGCGCGGTGCGAACCTGCCTAGGACGGATAATTCTTGGTTTTTCTCCCAAAAGGTAGACGATGCGCCACATTCTTCCCTTGTGCGGATGTTCGATTTCCTAGCAGATGACCGAGCTAGCTTCCTGTTAGACGGCAGAGGATCGATCGATCTAAATTCCTTTCAACCAACGGGACCAGTTGGAATTCTGGGCACCTCGATCGCGTTACTAAATGCGTGCGAATCGGAGCACAGCTGGATTCTGGAAAAAGATTCTTGGGTGATGGAAACTGGAGGGAGCAAAGGACTGAGTAGGTCTTGGCAAGCGGACGAGGTGAGGGAGCGGATCTCTAAAAAATTTGGAGTGCCGCACGACCGGATTTTGAACGAGTATGGAATGACCGAGCTTTTTTCTCAATTTTATCGTTGGGGGAATTCAAAGGTCCATAAAGGCCCCCCGTGGGTTGGGATACGAGTGATTGACGTAGAAAGTGGCAAAGCTGCGGCAGAAGGGAAACCGGGATATCTCGAGGTGATCGATCTAGCAAATCTTGAGTGCGTTGCCGCTTTGAGAACCCAAGACATTGCGATCGCTCATGGGATTCGATCCTTCGAGCTACTCGGCAGGGACCTAAATGCTGCGCTACGCGGATGTTCACGCGGCATCGATGAAGTCCTGCAGAGATAGCATATTTGCTGTAGGGGTAATGATTAGCGTCCGCGAAGCTGCAAAACTATTTCAGCAGATCTATGTGGTTGAGATTGTATCATAGGTAAGTTTCAAAGAGCTTCCTTGGGAAATGGAACGGCGCATATTTGAAATTGAGGGCGATACTTATTTAGTGCGGGCCCCACGGGTGGAGGATTTTGCGGAGATGATCGAGCTTCATAAGAGCTGCTTCCCGCCGACCATGGAGGACGACGGTGCATGGCGGGAGGATCAGCTGGCGAGCCATCTACAAATGTTTGAAGACGGGCAGGTTTTGCTAACCCACAAGGACCGAATTGTCGGAGTATCTTCAAGCCTAATCGTGAACATGGGGCGTGACCCCCTGCGGCATCATAGCTACTACGGAATTACCGATGATGGATATTTTTTTAATCATGACCCGGAAGGCGATACTCTGTATGGTGCGGAGGTCTACGTAGATCCAGGCGAGCGCGGCAAAGGGCTTGGTGCGATCCTTTATGAACTTCGGCGGGACCTATGCAAGAGGCTGAACCTGCGAAGGATTCTCGCTGGGGGGCGTCTTTGGAATTACGAGAAATACAAAGAAACCTACACTCCTGCGGAATACGTTTATGCGGTTCAGGATGGGCTGGTAAAAGACCCGGTCATGGGCTTCCAGCTCAAGGAAGGCTTTGTAGTTAGAGATGTAATGGCTAATTACATACGCGATCCCAGAAGTATGAACTACGCGACCTTAATCGAGTGGTTAAACCCTGATTTCCAGAGCAATGAGGGAACTGACCGAAAGGTGCGGGTAGCCTGTGTGCAATATCAAATGCGCAAAATTACCGACTTTGATGAATTTGCCGCCCAGGTAAGATACTTCGTAGAAACTGCGGGTGAAGACTACGGGGTAGATTATGTGCTTTTTCCAGAATTCTTCTCAGTGCAGCTTCTTTCTGCGATGGAGACCTACTCGTCTCGCGATGGGATTCGAGAGCTAGCCAACTTGACTCCGAAATTTACCGAATTGATGAGCCAGCTCGCGCGTGAGCAAGGCCTATTCCTGATTGCAGGTTCGCATCCCGTATTGCAGGAAGACGGCAGCCTACAAAATGTCGCAATGTTATTCCGCCCCGACGGATCTTACGTCTCTCAGCCGAAGCTCCATATCACACCATCCGAAAGAACTTGGTGGGGAATCTCAGGCGGAAACGACCTTTTGGTGATTCAGACGCCGAAGGCAAAAGTGGGTATTCTTATCTGTTACGATGTCGAATTTCCTGAAGCGGCCCGCTACCTGGCCGAACAAGGCGTTGAGATTCTGTTTGTTCCCTATTGCACCGACAATCGTCAGGGATATTTACGGGTAACAACCTGTGCAGCTGCGCGGGCCATCGAAAATCAAATCTATGTGGTGACCAGCGGGGTTGTGGGGAATCTACCCGATGTTCCAGCGATGGATATTCATTACGGACGGGCTGCAGTCTATACTCCATCAGATTTCGAGTTCGCACGGGACGGCATTCAGGCTGAGGCGGATCCGAATGTGGAGACGATGCTGGTAACAGATTTGGACATAACAGATTTATATCGGTCGCGGGAAGCTGGCTCGGTCACCCCACTGATGGACCGCAGGCGCGACCTTTTTGAACTTAAAGTGAACCTTGGGAAATAGCGGATTTTTCATAAACTTGGCTTGATATGGTAGATTAAGCAGCTACAAACCGCTCCCCGCAACAAGGCGGTAGAACGATAAATTTCGATGGCGAAGACACTAAAAATTGCGATTCCAAAAGGTAGTCTGCAGGAACCAACCGTTGAGTTGTTCCGCATGGCAGGGTATGAAATTTATGTCAGCTCTCGAGGCTATCGGCCGAACTCGAATGATAATGAATTAGATTTCTATCTTATCCGGGCTCAGGAAATTGGCCGGTATATTTCTCAAGGCTTTATTGATTGTGGCATCACGGGGCTCGATTGGGCTTCAGAAAGTGGTGGCAGTCTAGTCGATTTTGCAGAACTCGCCTATTCACGTGCAACTGTGCGCCCGACTCGGTGGGTCTTGGTCGTTCCAGAAGATTCGCCGATCAAAAAACCGCAGGATCTTGAGGGGAAGCGGATCGCGACGGAAGGCGTAGGAATCACCAAACGCTATCTGGAAAAATTAGGGATTAAGGCAGAGGTCGAATTTTCTTGGGGAGCCACTGAAGTCAAAGTTCCAGATCTAGTGGATGCGATCGTCGATATCACTGAGACTGGATCCTCGCTCAAAGCAAACAGGCTAAGGATTGTCGATACCTTGCTTACCTCATTCCCACATTTTTACTCGAATCCGGACGCGGCTGCAGATGACTGGAAACGCGAAAAGATGGAGAGGATTACCATGCTCCTTAAATCTGCCATTTGCGCGCGGGACAAGGTGGGTGTGAAAATGAACCTTCCAAAAGAAAGCTTGGAAGCAATTCTCGAAAAATTGCCATCACTTCGCCGTCCGACTGTTTCCAGACTTTCTGATGACGGCTGGGTGGCCGTGGAAACGGTGATTGACGAGGTGGTCGTCCGAGATATAATTCCCCAGCTTAAGGCCTTAGGTGCAGAGGGAATCATTGAATATCCACTCAATAAACTCGTCCCATAGGCTCAGGCGGACACAAAAATTTAGTAACAGATAGAACGGAAATATTAGATATGGGATCGATTAAGAAACGTCGGAAGACAAAGATTAACAAGCACAAGCGCAAGAAGAGAATGAAGCAGAATCGTCATAAGAAGCGTCTGCGCTATAAGTCCTAGTCCACAATTCGGGAATTTTTATAAACCTCAGTAGCAACTTTTTTTACTGGGGTTTTTTGTCTTCGTTAGGTCGCTATCGTATCGAACTTGCTTTCATATGCCTGCTTGAATAGCGTCAATTAACCTGTGGAGTAGCCGCTAAATAGCAAAACCCTTCTATGAGATTAGAGGCAGACGTCGGTTTCAAAATTATCGAAGAAGGGGAGGACTGGATTGTTGTTGAAAAGCCAGCGCCGCTGATTGTTCATCCAGCAAATCGCAAGCCGGAGCCTACCTTGCTTGGGGGAGTAGAGGAACTACTAAGCTACGAGCTCGTAAACGGAGGGCAGCTAGGTATCATCACTCGTCTAGATCGCGAGACCAGTGGCTTGGTATTGATTGCAAAGACCAAGGACGCAGCCCGCTATTTTGGCAGGTTGATGGAAGAACGAAAAATCGAGAAAGAGTATCTCGCTATCGTGATTGGATCTCCAGCAAAGGACTCGTGGCTGTGTGATGAATCCATCGTGCGTGCTGGAGATATTGGTCCCAGCAAGATTTGGGTGCGACAGGTTGTTAGCCGATTCGGCAAAGAATGCCGGACAAGCTTCGAAGTGATCAGGCGCTTTGAGCGGGAAGGACTTCCATATGCATTGATACGCTGCATTCCTCAGTCAGGAAGAATGCATCAAATCCGGGTCCACCTAGCCTTTTGTGGGTGCCCAATTGTCGGTGACAAAATCTACACTGGTGATGGAAGAATGTATTTGGACTGGATGGAGCATGGATGGAAAGAAGATATGCGTGCATCGCTATTCACAAAAAGACATCTACTTCACGCCCGGCATCTGAAACTTCCTATGCATGATAGGGAAATCGAATGGAATTCGCAGATACCCGAAGAATTCCACAATTTTCTTAGCGGAGAGGCACTTATCGACGCCGATGATATTCTCATTACGTAAGATCTTTGGAGGCGATCGAACAGATGGAAAATCAGGTTAAAGAATGTAATTTTTTCCTTTTCGCGGTTTGCGACTCGGTATTTATAGCTAAAAATCACATGATTAAATCAATAGGAGATTTTACTCATCTCCCACGGCGAAGCGTTCCAGTTAGCTATCCTTGTGGATCGACTTGCTTTGCTAAGTAGACCACAGGCCCTGTGCTTATTAGTGAATCAAAATGCTAAGTGCCGAAAGATCTTAAGGCGCTTGATCTGGAACTATCTATGAATAGAACGACAATATCCAGATGGTGGTTTGATAGCGACAAGAAGAGGTGGATTTTAGGGGCACAACAGAGCGGTCAATCCGAGTAATTCATGCCTCCGCTATCAGGGCTAGCAACAAACAACTAAGCTCTCCTCCAACGATGCGGCCTTGCTTGCAGTCAGCCGGGCCGCCAAAGATGGTTTGAAACCTAACGGATATTATTCTGCATTCTCGATATGAAGGCATTTTCGCTTTTCTACCTACAGATCTCAGTCCAGTCTCTTCGACTATGAGTCAAAAGCTTACAAAGCCTGAATTGCCATCTGTTGGAATTGTTGCTGAGATGGATGAGGATGATCGCCGTTTGCTTGGTGGCTATGGCGAGTTCCTTCCTGCGCAATCGGGGCAAACTCTCATCGAAGTCGGTCAAGAGCAGCCCTATCTCTACTTAGTAATTTCTGGACTTCTGCATGTAACGATCCAAGTCGATGGCAGGATGAAATTAGTTGCCCGTATCGAAGCTGGAGAGACACTCGGCGAGGTCAATGCTTTCGATCCTGATACGGCGAGTGCAACTGTAGCTGCCCAGCAGTTCTCTCAAGTATGGCGGGCAAATAAATCCGATATCGACGAGTTTGTCGCTGCTTATCCATCTGCTGGCGCTAGCTTCTTGTCCGGAATTATCACGGTAATGTGTCGCCGAGTCCGGACTATGAACGATAAAATAGCGGATAGCGAAGGCTTGGATATTCTCGGCAAGTTCTATTAATCCATCGAGTAAAACCTCATTCAATGGGATCGGAGTTCGTTATATATGCGGTAAGCCATGGGAAATTTCTAGGCTTCTTGATATTGGCTTTTTCACTGTTAATCGGTCATATGCTGGGAGATTATCCGCTACAGGGAGAATTTCTGGCAACCGGCAAGAATCGTCATCTCAATGCGACGAATTTATTTGAAGGAAATACTCCACCTCGCCACCTGTGGGTCCATGCCCTGACTGCGCATTCGCTAATTCATGCCGGGATTGTATGGGCAATTACTAGTTCGGCCGCTTTTGGAATTGCAGAGCTGGTCCTTCACTGGATCATCGATTTCTGCAGGTGCGAAAAATTGTTTAGCTTCAATATCGATCAAGCACTGCACGTCTTGTGCAAACTCATCTATGCTACGCTGATTGTTTCCAAGCTGGTCTAGGTCCCAAAAGCCATGTTCTTGCCTGCTTTGGAAAATCTCCATTAATTTCCGGGTGTCCGAAGTTTTGGAATTCTGGAAATAAGCTGACTATTTTTCGGTAAATTCGATAATTCCTTCCCATTTATCAGGAGGTGTTTTTCTAAAGCCTTTCGTATGGACGAACAATTGGTTCGCAATCTGATCATCGACAAAGTTCGCTGTATGTCTTTCCAAGTGTGAATAAGCTGCTTCAAAATCTCCGGCTTCAAAGGTTGCCAAAGCTTCGGCATAGGAGATGGCAGAAGGTTCACATGGAGAAATGCCCCAGAGTTCTACGGGCTCCTTCCTTCCTTTCACACGTACCTTGGCGATTTTTTGAGCACCGGGAAGTTGCCCGATAGCACGGATCACGTCACCGCTCGCTAACCACGGGCAGGAGAATGCCTTCGTAAGGCCTTCGAGCCGAGAGGCTAGATTCACAGCATCTCCAATTACCCCAAATTCAGTGCGCTGCTGAGAGCCAATTTCCCCAGCTAAAACTTCGCCAAGATGGAGGCCGACACCGATTTCTAGTTCTGGAAGATTACGCGCCTTCCAATCTTTATTGAGCTTGGTCAGCTCCGCTGTCATTTCTTTTGTAGCGGCGACAGCCGATATTGCGAAATCTTTTTCAGATCCATCCGCCAAAGCGCCCCAGTGGGCCATGATCGCATCACCGATAAATTTATCTAGTGTTCCGCCATGCTCAAAAATAATTCGCACCATTGCCGATAGATACTCATTGAGCTGCGCAAAAAGTTCCTCAGGTGGGATGTTTTCCGATAAGGAGGTAAATCCGCGAATGTCTGAGAAGAGGACAATCACTCTTCGTTTTCGACCAAGCGCGGCCTCTTTATAAATACTAGGATCTAATACTAACGAATCGGCCACGTCCCGCGAAACAAAGCGCCGAAACTGATTGTGTAAACGCGACTTCTCTATCCGTTCGCGGATCAGATCGTAGGTCTGTCCAGTGATCGCCCCACTCACAAAGGCCAAGATAAATGGAATTGATCCGATCCAGATATTGGTGATTCGCGGCAGGTAGATAGTAAATACAAAGGCGGCTATCACTACGCAGACCACACCGCAAAAGGCGATTATAGGACTTCTGACAAGCCAGACAAAGACGCCAGCCAGCAAAGTTCCCCCCAAGGCAAAAAGAAGCGCTTCCCTCCGCGAATCCTCGAAGGGGCGGCGAAGAAATTCTCCTGAAATTCCACTAGCGATTGCTTGCAAATGAATCTGTGGTCCCTTTAAAAGTCCCACTGGTGTCTGGTGGATATCTTGGAAGGTGGATGCTGATGGCCCGATCATTACGATCTTATCTTTGAAGAAAGCTCCGGACTGGAATCGATGTTCCCAGTCATCGCTAATAAACAAACTGCGGATTGAGATCGGCTGATAGACACGCGTGCCTTCGCTTCTTTGACCTTCTGTAGAATATGAGATCCCCCTCGTCCCTTCCGGAACCTCAAATTCAAGTGCTTCCAAGACCGCACCAGATAGAGATGGATGCACTTCCGTATTAGGAATCGGGGCGTAGCCATTCTCTTCGGCCAAACTTGTCTGATATTTAATATTTCGGATAATACCGTCCTTCGGGTGCGGCCTTAAATTGACGGTGCCAAAGCGAGGTTCGGGATCCGTTGCCAGAAAGATTGGATTCGGCTCCACCAACATGAAGCCATCCTCCTCACTTGAAATAGGGCTAAAAGCGGAAGCTAAGATGACCTTTTCCGGGTTTGTAGCGATCGCCTCCGCTAGTGTGGAATCAGATTCCACAGTAGATTCCCCGGAGAGGACTAAGTCTAGGACGACAAGGCGCGCTTCGGCCGCAAGAAGGCGATCGATGGCGAGAGCATATAGCCGCCGATCCCACGGGAAGCGGGCAGACATCATCGAAAGAGCATCACTCTCAAAGATCATCTCCGGGTCTAGACCAGATAGGTTCAATGAATCTTCATCGATCGCCAAAAAGACGAGATCCTCATTTGGCTGAGGTACGCCCGGCCTGTAGAGAACGGAATCACCAAGCTTGCGATCTATCGATAGCACGCTTTCCGAGCAAGTGGGAATGAGTAGAAAGGTACACACGATTAGCCCGCCGAGTAAGGCCATAAGGCTCGATCCCAGACCGCGACGATTCCATTTCGGCCTTGTCTTCAATATCTTATCCATCTATTCCGACCACTATTCACTGAGCCATCTTTCATATGCAGCAACGAATTCTAATCTTTCTTATCGCAGCTTCTTGTTTCGCAAAAGCGGATATTCTTACCTCTACCCAAACCTTCTTCGGATTGGCTAGTCAGAATCCGGACTATATCGATGAAGAACCAGTGCGTGTCACAGATTTTAGCGAAGCACCATTCTCTCCAGCTGATTCAGATTTGGGAATTCAAGAGATCTTAGTAGCGCCGCCTGAGACATCTCCTTTGATTGTCGATATTCGCTCTTCTGTTTTAAAAACCGATAACGCGCCTTCCGGAATTGCCCGCCGAGGAGAAAGCTCTTGGATCTCACTTTCGCGCGCTTCTTTGGCATGGCGGCCACATCTCGGAAAAGGATGGTTCGGCGATTTTCAGATCGCGGAAGACTTTGCTAGGTTTGATGAAGCTGACGCCCGTGATTACGAAAACTTTTCGACAAGGATCGGAGTCTATCGGAATTTCGTCGATCTATCTGATTCCACATTGTTTTCCGCCTATGAATATCAAAGGCTAACAACTGGCTCTCTATCGGATAGCGACTATAATGCGCAGAGAATTAGAGCTGGGATACAAAAGTCTTTCTGGCAAATACCCGGACAGCAGCTCAGTGGAAGCTTAAATGGGGCCTATGAATGGACTGCTAGCCCGGAAACACTCCGCAGAAACTTAATAGGCGCAAACCTTAACCATCGCTACTCAATCACCGATACGATATTTCTATCAACGACTTTTGGGGCGACCTATTTCAATTATACAGAGGGGGATCGTGAAGATTGGTCATATCGTTTGAGCAATCAGCTTGTCTGGCAAGTTAGTAAGACAATCAAAGCAATTGCGTCTTTGTCTTTTAGCAAAAATGATTCTACTACCGCTGGAGGTGTGAACGATTTCGAGTCCTGGACAGGTGGTCTCGGATTCGCCTTCCAAGCGACATTCTAGCCCCCGAACCCTATTTGACTATGAATACGAAAAGCTATCTGATTGCGCTTTTTGCGACCATCAGCGTTGCCTACGCCGCGCCTTTCAAAACCGCAGAGCTCACCCGCATCATGAGAGATGTCCGGGTTAGTGAGGACTCACAATCACCGCAGGCCGGTGTTGTGGGAAGAAAACTCACTAAATCTTCGACTGTAATCACCGGCCGTGATTCGAGAGCAGAGCTGACTTTCGCCGACAAAACGGTGACTCGTGTCGGGGCAAATTCTGTCTTCCGCTTTCGCTCAGGAACCCGGGATATGTCGATCGAAAAGGGTTCATTCTTACTCCAGGTTCCTAAAAACGCTGGTGGCGCAACGATCCGCACAGCGACGGTCACTGCGGCAATTACTGGGACCACTACGATGATGGAATACAGCCCAGGAGAATGGGTGAAGTTTATTGTATTGGAAGGCGAGGCGACCCTTACCAATGAAGACGGTGATACGGTCGTCGTGCCGCCAAGACATCTGTTGGTGATGAATCCAGGTGCAAGACAATTTCCGAAACTCTATGAGATCAATGTAGATAAGCTCATTAGGACTTCAAAACTGATGGATCGCCAAATCTTTGGACCGATTAGCGAAGAAGCCGATGGCTTGATTGATCAGACAATGAATGAACAAAAGGCCGATCGGCGGAGCGGTGATCTCTTACCAAGCGGAGTTTTAGTAAATGGCCCAGGAACCGATAACAAAAACGATACGGTCGAAGCAGCTATTCGCACAGTTCTTCCTCAACAAGTTGCCGAAAGACTTACGGAGCCTTCGCCTGCTCCCCAGCCTACCCCTGAACCGGTAATTGAGCCGATGCCCGATCCTGAGCCAATGCCTGTTCCTGAGCCAACACCAGTTCCAGAGCCAACACCAGTTCTAGAGCCGCCACCTGTTCCAGAGACAACACCAGATCCTGATCCGGAGGCTGGGGGAGATTTTTGATCCTCGCTGTGATCGGTTTGCAGTGGAGAGATGAATTTAGGTATGGCGAGATTAACTACCCGTCTAATTGCCCCTTTGAAATCTATCTATCAAAATGACCTTTGATAAAAAACGAGATATGAAATTTGGGATCATTGGCGCCGGAATGATTGGACGCTTTCATGCGATGGCAATCAAGGCGATGTCGGGCGGAGAATTGGTCGCCGTCATGAGCTCACGCAAAGAAGCAGCTAGTACTCTCGCCGATGAGTTTGGCGCCAAAAGCTATGATCGCATTGAAGATTTTTTAGCGCATCCAGAGCTTGAGATTGTGACAATCGCTACGCCTTCTGGTGCCCATTTGGATCCTGCAAAGGCTGCCCTCAAGGCTGGAAAGCATGTGATCTGTGAAAAGCCTCTCGAAGTGACAATTGAGAGAGTAGATGAGTTAATTCGTTTTGCAGCGCAAAGTGGTAAAACACTTTCAGCTGTATTGAATCGGCGATTTCACCCTGCGATGGACGCGTTCAAATGTGCGGTAGAACAGAATCGATTTGGCAAGGTCACATCTGCGTCTGCCTATGTGAAATGGTATCGCGATCAGGTTTATTATGATTCAGCTGCGTGGCGCGGAACTTGGGAATTGGATGGCGGCGGTGCCCTGATGAATCAATCAATTCACACAGTGGATGCGCTAATTTATTTAGCAGGGGATATCAAGAGTGTGCAGGCGACTACACGTTGCTTAGCCCATGAGCGGATTGAAGTTGAGGATATTGTGGTGGCAACAGTCGAGTTTGAGAGCGGCGCGCTGGGGGTGATTGAGTGTATGACTTGTGGCTGGTCTGAGGCTGGGCATCCGGCGCGAGTGCAGCTCACAGGGATGGATGGATCTGTGTTTCTCGCCGATGAGTCTTTTGAGGTCTGGGATTTCCGAGAACATAGGCCAGAAGACGATAAGATCCGCCAGACTTTGATGAAAGGTCAAGAACCCGGACTCGGTGCAAATGATCCGAAGGCAATTAACTATCAGCAACACCAGCTAAATTTTGAAGAAGTTGTGGCTTCCATTCGCGACAAAAGAGAATGCCGCGTCAATGCGGCCGAGGCTCGGAGGTCTGTCGAAGTAATCCGCGCAATTTACGAATCATCAGAAAATAACGGCAAGAAAGTCATCCTTAGGTCGTAGAGGGAATAGAGATCCGTTTGTCTCATTCTTGTGGCCGATCAATACCTCTAGATTTTTGTCATCAGTCTAAGCTTGGTCACTAAGAAATCTTCACCGAAACATCTCGGCCTTCAGCGGTTGTAAAACAAAGTATCTTTCGTCAGCCTCGTTTCTTCAATGAATGTCAAAAACTTCGCAGGCTATCAGTTTTGTGATCTCACTGATCTAAAGCAATTGCGTGGGGAGCTTCTTAGTGTGTGTAAGTCGGAGGACCTCAGGGGAACGATTCTTCTAAGCTGTGAAGGAATCAATATGTTCTTAGCCGGGGCGGAGGGTGGATTGGATCGGTTGTTAGCTAGAATCCGCAAAATTCCCGGACTCGAAGAATTTGAAGGGAAGGAAAGTATAAGTGCTGAGCAGCCTTTCCGGAGGATGCTGGTGCGGATCAAGAAAGAGATCATTGCGTTTGGCGTTGAGGGGGTAAAACCCGGAATCCGAACTTCGCCAAAATTGAGTGCTCGGGAGCTAAAGCAATGGTTGGATGAAGATCGGGACTTAGTCCTTCTCGATACCCGCAATGACTACGAGGTAAGACTTGGCACTTTCAAAGGTGCACTGATTCCTGAGATCGATACGTTTAGGCAGTTCCCGGACGCAGTGCGAAAACTCCCGGAAGACCTGAAGAAAAAAACTGTAGTCATGTTTTGTACGGGCGGGATCCGTTGTGAGAAGGCTGGCCCTTTCATGGAGATGGAAGGTTATGAGAATGTTTACCAGCTGGATGGCGGAATACTGAAATACTTCGAGGAGTGCGGAGGCAGCCATTACGATGGAGAGTGTTTTGTTTTTGACCAACGGGTAGGGGTCGATCCTGCCCTCTCCGAAACGGAAACTGGAGTCTGCTATAAATGTCAGGCGCCGGTAAGTGAGGAAGAACGCGAAGACATTAGATATCAGGAGGGTGTCTCATGCCCCCGTTGCTTTGTAACGGAAAAGTCGCGAATGACCAAACGCCTCTTAGCAGCTCAGGCAAAGCTTGAAGCTGTCTGTGAGGTGCTTCCAGGAAGTATCGCAATGGAAAATCGACGCCCGATTCATATCTCTGCAAAATACGATCGAGCTCCTCTGCTTGAGGTTTTAGTCGATCTTTTTCCACACGTCTCAAGGTCTGAATGGATCAAGCGGTGTAGTGCTGGGCGATTTTCCAGCTACGGAGATCAAAAACGAGAAGCTGAGTACATCGTCAGAGCAGGGGAGCGAATTTTACAAAGATTTCCAGCTGCAATCGAGCCTGAGGTCTCTACTAAGATCCGTATTTTATGGGAGGATGAGGCGATTGTCGTTTTAGAAAAACCAGCGCCACTCCCGATGCATCCCTGTGGAAGGTATCACCGGAACACATTGCAATACCTTCTTAATCAGGTCTATACACCAAAATATTTGCGACCCGTCCATCGGCTAGATGCGAATACTAGCGGTATCCTTTTGTTTGCGAGAACACGTCACTTTTGCCGAATTCTCCAAAAAGAGTTTTTAGACGGTAGAGTAGAAAAGATATACCGCGCAAGGGTGATGGGAATGCCCGAATGGAATACCAGAACTTGCGCCGATCCGATCTCAAAGGAAGTCAAAGGGCCCGGAGGGCGAGGGGTGGGTATTGATGGAAAAGCGGCCAAAACCCACTTCCGGGTATTAAGAAGGAACGACGACAATACCACTTCGATCGAATGCCGGCTCGACACTGGCCGTACGAACCAGATCCGCATCCACCTGTGGAATATGGGGCTGCCAATCGTCGGCGATCCGTGTTATCTACCAGAGGGAAAGATGGGAGACCGGCAAACCATACTCCCTGATGAGCCACGAATGGAATTACAGGCAGAAAGTCTGGGTTTCATGCATCCACTACGTGAAGAATTTTTGAGATTTCGCTTGGGCCAATCAGCTGCTGTCCACGTTTAGATCCCAGGTCTAATGCATGAGGAACATAAGCACGACTTCCTACTAGAAGCTTTCTCTCACTTAGACCAGAGTGAGCGGTATCTGTTGGGAGTATCGGGCGGGTCTGATTCAGTAGCTTTAGTCCATATGATGGTGGAGTTTGGCTTTGAAAATTTGCTCCTTTGTCACTTCAATCATCGTCTGAGGGGGAAGGAATCAGATCAAGACGAGCGATTTGTGAAGAAGCTTGGCCTTGAGAAGGGTTTAAGGGTTGAAGTAGCCTATGCCGACGTCAGAGCGTTAATGGCTGAGAAACAACTTTCGCTGGAAACTGCAGGTCGGCTTGCAAGACATAAGTTCTTTGCGGAGCTTGCAGACTTCCATCAGGTTCACAATTTAGTATTGGGCCATCACGCAGATGATCAGGCAGAAACCATTCTTTGGAATCTGATTCGAGGTGGGAAGGGCCTGCGAGGAATGCAATTTCATAGAAAAATGCACTTTGGTGAGACAGCCATGTGTATCGAGCGCCCCCTGCTGAAATTTCGGAAGGCCGCCTTGCAGGATTGGCTTATCGATCGAAAATTTATCTGGAGAGAGGATAATAGCAATTTCGTAGGTGATGTGGTGCGAAACCGCCTGCGTTTAGAAGCAATACCTTTACTAGATGATATATCTAAGCGTGATGTGGTGCCTTTGATCAATCGGGCTTTGAGCGGTGATAGAGAACAGAGAGAATTGATGGATTGGGCATTGGAGCGGAGTGACGCACTTGATCCCCAAGGGCGCTTACACGTCAAAGCCTTAAAAAACTTACCAACAGTCCTGCAGAAGGAAGTGATTGCCAGGTTCTTAAAAGAATCTGATGTAAGAGGAATTAGGAGCCGCGTCATCGAAGCGGTTAGGACCCTGCTCGAATCAGATACACATCCTGGTCAGATGGCAGTGGTTAATTTAGAAGGCGGACGACGTATTCGCAGGAGACAAGGCAGAATCTTTCTGGAGTGAGGCTTGCGACTAATATCTGATCTTGTCAGTTTTTCCTAGAAGTGTCTGACGAAACCACAGGGGAAAGGAAACTGCCGCATTGGAACACTTTTCGATATCCTGACTACCGAACGCTTTTCCGAATCGCTAATTGATGACCATGATAGGGGAGTTGTATGTCCCGCCTGTGAACCTTGCATCGACTTACCCACCAAAAATGCGGCAATGCTAGGATCTACGGAATTCTGAGAAGCTCTGATAAATCACTAATCACTCTTAACTCACACAGACAGCCTCAGCAATCGCTCTAAATCTAAAGGTTTAAAGAATCAGGAAAAACCCGAAGTCTTGTATCAATGATCCGCCTTTTTCGTATTGTGAAAAATGGGTGTGTTGACCCCTATCCTACGCAGCATATATTTTCTGCAATATATGAAGGATGTCCCTACTTCCTTCGTGACCGATGATAAACGAAGTCCACTCATGGCTGTAAAAAACAAGCTGCCTAGATCAGCCCCTCACAGAGGGTCATGGATGCCTATAATGATGACATCCGCGCTATTCTTTTCTCTCCTTTGCGCATCAATCATACATGCATCGCCACTACACATCGGCGCCAGCGAGTATCGAGGAAACGGGCCAAGTCTGATGAGAGACGGAAAGCCTCTCACTCTTTCCATACTAAATGAAAATGATTATGTCGGACCATTATCGATGGGAGGTGATGCTTGGGTATACGCTGTAAGACTCCGTGACGAACCTAGGACCGGAGTGTCTGGAAAGGAATTCTTTGTGATTCGGTTCCGGAGAGACGGGCGGAAGGCTGAAGTGGTTCATACAGGAATTTCCGAAATTGATGAGCTTCTCTCAGGAGTGAGCGGAGGGAGCTACTATCGGGTAGGTGATAAAATATTTCAGATTACCAACGGTGGAAATTCTGGTTCGTCAGGCATCGATCCGAGCTTTGGCCCAGTGAAAACAAATTCTATCAAAGACTCGGATGATCGGTTTCTGCTCGAAGAGCTCAAAAAGTTTCTTCACGAAGAGGATAAATTTCTCGTCTTTCAAAAGGGGTCAGTGCCGAAGTCTGAATCGGTCGATCTAGGTGAGCTGTCAAATGAGCAGCTAGTTAGCCGACTTGGAGATCCTAAGCCAGAAAATCGCCTCGAAGCACAGATAGCTTTGTCCGAAAGGCGTGGCGGGACAGCGGCTTTAATGTCAGCGAGCCAGGACAAAAACCAGACAGTAAGACTTCACGCCTTGTGGGGTTTAGGAATTTTAGCGATTGATAAAGGAGAGAATAAACCAAAACAGAGGCTTAAAGAGATACTAGCGGACGGTAGTGATCTTGAACGCCTGGAGGCACTGAAGCTTCTCATCGATCTAGAAGGCCTGAAAAGAAACGAGCTTCTTCCGCTGCTGTCGGATGAAGCTGATGGGTTAAAAGCCGCAGCTGCCCAAGGCATCGGCAAGGGTAATTTTGAAAGTGCAGTTCCTGACCTAGTTGCAAAATTAGAAGTAGAAAACAGCGCGGACGGATTAATAATTCATGCCTTCGCGATGGGCTTAGCAAATAATGCCGATCAAGAGCAATTGAGCAATCTGGGCAGAAATCCGGCAGCGATCGTTAGGCAAGCGGCTGTCAAAGCCCTCCGGATTCAAGGCCGGAACGAGATGATTGGTTTTCTACACGACCCTGAACCTTCTGTGATTCGAGAAGTTCTACTAGCTGGGTTAAAGAACCCGACTAAGGAAATGACTAGCGGTATTCATCGCGTTTCTGAAAGCATTTTAAATTCGAAAACCCAAAGGGCAGATGGAGTCCTTAGGATGTTCATCTATTTTGCCGCACTTGCTGGGGACGACCGGAGTATTCAGTTTCTTTTTAAGGTTGCGCTGAATGACACGGTCCACTTAGAGGACCGTAGGGCTGCTTTGCAAGTGCTCCATGGATGGAATCTTCTCCACCAAGAGGCGGACATTGCTCTAGAAGTTCAAGCGATTCTTCCCGACCTCTTCGCCGCTGATCCGCGATTGCTCGCCCTTACGCTTCGCTTAGTAGAAAGATATCAGTTGGATAGATCAGTTTTGGGCGTCGAAAGCATGGAGTTGATTGCGTTAGCAGATTCTTACCCAGATGACGCCCGACGAAAGGTTCTTGAGATGATCAAGATCGACGATTTCGAAAGATTTCTGGGGCTTATTCCCCAGCTAATGGAAAGTAGCTCGAAGGCATTTGTAAAGTTAGCTTTGGCCGAACAGCTTGAGTCAAATCCTGATAGAAAACTAGAGATTTTGCAGAATGCGATCACGTCAGATCGCCTCGTTCAGAGACAGGTGGCCTGGACGATGATGGGGGAAATGGATGACGCGGGTTCGTTAGAAATCATGGTAGAGTCGCTTGTCGCTCAGAAAGGAAACCACGGCGATAAGGAAAGTCTTCTAGAACTAATCAAAGGACTTGGAAATCGCCAAGAGGCTGCGGCTCGGGCAGCGATTGATTTTTATCAAGCCTCTCAAACACCAAATGATCCTCTGTCGATGTGGCGTGATGTGCTTTACGGTGGAGACATAAAGCTAGGTGAGAAGGTTTTTCAGAATGGGAGCCTACCTCATTGCGGAAGCTGTCATCAATCCGGCGATCTAGCTAGAGCATGGGAATCGATCGAACTAGGGAATAGGAAAGAGGGTATTTTGCTTTCAATTCTGGGTCATGGAGGTGAGGCAACGGATCAATTGAAGTGGGTAGAAATCACGATCGGTAATAATCAACGATGGCGTGGCGTAAAGAGAGGAGAGGACGGACTTTATTCACGTTTTCAATCGAGCGCAGGAGAACTTCATGTAGATCGGACCCGGATTACTGAATTGACGACCTTAGACATTGCCCCAAAGGAAACTCATAGAGGCCTTGGCCGTGCCGAAATCCGTGATCTATTGCAATTTCTCAGCGCCCCAAAAATCGAGACCGAATAAGCGGAGTAATAGTGCCAAATAAAAGAGCCGCCCCATTGAAGGGACGGCTCTTTTATGTGATTGATTGTTACCTAGCAAGCGGTAGGTCTAAAAATAGTAACGAAGACCGAAGTTGATGCGACTAGCGAAGCCATCATCACCATCAGGACCATCGAGAACATAGCCACCTGCACCTGAGATGCTAAGAGCCATATCAGAACGGAGGAAATACTTCACACCTACTTCTACGAGACCTTCCACGGTATCGTTCGAGCTGCCACCACCATCAATGCGCTTGTAATTAACTCCAGCGCCTACGAATGGGACCCATTTAGTACCTGTGAGGAAGTTGTATTCTCCAAAAAGACCACCTGTGATGTTTGCATTGGAATTGACGCCGCTGACACCTACGCGGAATCCAAATTCAAAGCAATCGGTCACGAACCAGCCGTAGCTCAAGTTTGCTGCATATGATGTATCATCTGTCCAATCGACAAATCCGGATACACCGAATTCTTGCACGCCTTGTGCAATCATTGGAAGCTCATCGTTCACTACGTTGGCTACGCGTGATGGCGCTTCTAGAAGGCCCCGTCCTGCAGCTACTGCAGTGTTGCCAGTTGTCTCAAGTGCTCCACCAACAGCCGTGCTTGCAGCATTTGCAGAAAACGTGGTGAGTGAAGTTACTGCAATGATCGCAGCAAATTTAGTGTTTTTGGTAATATTTGTTGTTGTTTTATTATTTTCGGAATCAATACATTCCGGCAACGTGAAATGAATCACGGGGAGGGGTCTTGAAGAAGTTACTACGATGACTGGCAAGTAGTTTAGAAAAAATCATCATTTACCGAATCTCTCAAATGGTTAAAAGGAAATGTATTTCGGTATTTCAGTAACGACTTTGCTTGATGGGACACCGGTCGCCGCCTCGGCCAACTAATAAGGAACGATTGGATATTATTCCTTGCAATCAGTGAGGTTGTGTCCTATTTCCTGCGCCCACCCCAACCAATGGGCAAGCTCGGATGGCGGAATTGGTAGACGCGCTAGACTAAGGATCTAGTGGGATAATATCCCGTGGAGGTTCGATTCCTCTTTCGAGCACCATTTTCCGCCCTAAAGTTACATGGGTAGGAAATACTGATCACGGAGCTATAAATCTTTGCAGACCCCGGGGGGGCTTAACACTTCGATCAGGCCTTCGGTTCCTCACTTCGCTCATCCGCGTATAGCATTTCAAGTTCCTCGGCAATAATCTGAAAGCCATCCTTTACGACCTGCTCCTCCATCGCGAACGAAACTCGAATGCACTCCCGGCTATGTGGCCAATCGCCTCCTAGGTCTTCAGAATGTTCACCAAAGAAAAAATGGCATCCGGGAATGATAAGAACATCCCGTTCCTTTAGCCTTCGATAGAGCTGATGACATGGGATTAGGAGCCCTGGAAACCAGAACCAGAGAAACAAGGCACCTTCGCTGCGATGCATCTTCCAAGGAAAACGATCAGCAAAAATCTCCTGCGCAGCCTCCTGTGCGATGACCGATTTCTTCTGGTAGTAGGGCTGAATAATTTCAGAAGAAATGCTCAGAATTTCACCGCTCGTAATAATCGGCAGAACAATCTGCTGCCCCATTGAAGGATTTGCCAGTCCGGTGATCGCTGTCATCGATGATAGAGCTTTGATAATCTGAGGAGGACCAACGACGATACCTGTTCTAGTTCCTGGAAGGCCGAGCTTTGATAGACTCAAGGTAAGAATCACATGTGGCTCCCAAAACGGCTCCGCATCCGTGAAGATGATCTGAGGAAAAGGAGCACCATAGGCATTATCGATGATCAAAGGAATATCTCTGGACTCAGCGAATTCGGAAAGGCGGCGGACCGCATCATCGGATAATACGTTTCCAGTTGGGTTTGTCGGTCGAGACACACAGACTGCAGAAATATCTTCTATCTTCTCGAGAGCTTCAAAATCAACGTGGTATTTAAACTCATGATCAGAAGTTTCCTCGATAATTGGGCGGACTCCGTGAAACATCTCCGGACTTAGGCCCTGAGCAGCATAGCCAATGTATTCTGGGATAAGCGGGAAGACAATTTTCCCTGTTGTCCCATCAGCCATCTCGCCTGCAAGCAAGTTAAAGAGGTAGAAGAAAGCCGTTTGCCCGCCGCTCGTGAGACAAATATTTTCCGGCCCTATGTCCCAGGCAAAATGATTGTGAAGAAGATTTGCGAGCGCCTCGATGAATCCTGCATTGCCAGATGGTGGATCATAAATGCTCATCAGCCGGGTCGCTGATGTAGAACTGCTCGCGATATTTGCTAGGCGGGTGCGCCAGATATCATTGACCTCAGGAATCTGTGCAGGTTGCCCACCGCCTAGCATTTTTATATTATCTCCTCCCTCAGCCAGTGCCGCACCAAGATCGTCCATCAGTTCGCCAATACCACTTCCGCTTGCAATACTCAGACCTATTTTCGAAAACTTGTATTCCATCTATATTGGTAATTAATATTTGGCCACTAGGTGCCGTAATCGTGTAGTTACGAGCTTAATCGTAGATGTCTGGAACCGGCCAAACGATTTAAATCTTTCGCTACTCTTAAAAACGAGGGGATTTGTAGAAATTTTGGCATTATGAGGCTTTCAAAACTTTATTGACAATTTTTGAGGTGCGGGAATGCTTCCTCTGGAATCAAACAAGGAGTCGTTTAGTGGATAGTGATTTGTTGCACACGGAGAAAATTTTATCGGACCGGAAGACTTTTTTCTTGGATCTAAAACAAAATTCCAGAGGTATGGTTGTGAAAATCACTGAGGATGTGAGTGGAAATCGAGACACGATCATGGTTCCTTCAGAAGTTTTAGGAGATTTTATTGCAGCTCTTACCGACATCAAGATCACCGCAGACGAGCAAGAATAGATCAGTGATTCGCAGCCTTGTGTTTCTAGGGACCTTGTTTTGCGCGAGAGCTAGACTTTGAGGGATCTACCAGGCGGAACTGTCCTCTTGCTAGAGTGCATAGTGGCCAGCAAAGGTCTCGCTGATCGGCTAATCTGAGAGGATATTTTTCCCTAAACATCCGCTGGGCTTTGAGGGTTTGATCGAAAATCCTTCAGGTAGAGACCATTCTAAGGTGAAAAGTAGACACCTCGGGTTAAATGTTTTTCGTAGGCTCCATGTTTTATAGAAAAATTTACTAGCGAAATGCCTCTTTGCCCTGTTGGATACGAACGCCGTCTCCCGGACGGTCGCAGTTCTCTGAGTTGGTGTAAGCCGCTGAAGATAATTGAGGAAAGTCCGGACACTGGAGGGCAACCTGCCTTGTGAAAACAAGGGACAGCCGCTGAGAAGCGGGTGGACGGATAGTGCAGCAGAAAATAAACCGCCGATGGCCCAGAAGGGCACAGGTAAGGTTGAAAAGGTGGGGTAAGAGCTCACCGCGCGGAGGGTAACTGACGTGGCATTGAAAACCCCGGGTAGTGCAAGACAAAACAGGGAGAAGGGCTGCTCGTCCGTTATTATCCCGGGTATTAGTCGCACCCTGCGAGAGCGGGGCGCTTCCTACTCAGGTAGGGAGTGAGAGAAATGACCGTTGAGTTTAGGCCTTCTGGCTGAGACAGACAAAATCCGGCTTACAGGGAGGCGGCACCTTTTCTTCTATTCTGCGCTGCGAACCGTAGGATTCGACGACACGGGTGTGAATTCGGAGGTTTCCGCTAGATACAAAAGTGCCGCACCTCCGCCTAAGACGATGACCACGATCAGAAATGTTAGTAGAGATGTAAAAAACGAACTCATTTGAAAAACAATAGGCAGGTTGGCATTTCTTGCGAGATGTATTCTTCTGCCTGTAGGATCAATTTCTACTTTAAGTTTTTTTTTGTAAAAGGGCTGCAAAAGCTCCATCCGTTCCAAAAGGTGCTGGAAGAAATTGGTTTGTGGAGACAAGAGTCATCGCGGAATGCATGTCTGCAAAGCGCTCGACTAAACTTTGGTTCTCTTCCGGCTCGATCGAACATGTCGAGTATACAATCCGCCCGTGGGGCGCGAGACAGGGAAGCGCATTTTCTAAGATAGCGAGCTGAATAGCCGTTAGATCTCGAAGCGAATTTTCTTTAATCCGCCAGCGGGCATCGACCCGCCGCCGCAAAACACCTGTATTCGAACAAGGGACGTCTAGAAGAATTGCATCGAATTTCCTAAGATATTTAGCTGGAGCAGGATTTGTCCAATCGTGCACAGAGATCTCCGCTGGGGTAATTTGCAGCCGCTGAAGGTTTTTCTCCAAACGTGGAACCCGCTTTGAATTTGAATCTGTGCAGGTGAGAGTAGATCCAGACCCTTGCGCTGCAGCAATCTGGAAGGCCTTTCCACCCGGGGCCGCACACGCGTCTAGGATTTCTTCACCGGGTTTCGGATCGAGTAGTTTCACACAATGCCGAGTAGCCGGATCTTGAATGTAGATTTGCCCTTCTTCGAGTAGATCTTTCGGCAAGGGTCCTTCGAGCCGATAGTGTCCCTGCACCTCAGTGAGAGGTATCGCCTGAGCCGGGAGGGTCAAAGCATGGGATGATAGTGGGTTTTCGGAAAAATAGGTCTCTGCGGGAAGATTGTTATGCTGGGAAATTAGCGCCGCTCTATCGTTGCCATAGCTTTGGCTTATTCGCTGAAATAACCAATCAGGATGAGAGAAACGGATGGCGGGGGGCAACGAGTCGAGTTCAGCTAGGAAAGCCTCTCGATTGGCAATTGCACGACGAAGGACCGCATTGACTAGTGGCCGGACTGAGCGTTTTGCAGCTTCGACGGTTTCATTCACCGCAGCATGATCAGCGATTCTGAGAAGTAATACTTGGAATAGACCAAGGCGAAGAACATTGCGCGTCTCGGCATCTAGTTTTCCATCTCGAAGGATCGAAATCCAATGATCGAGAAGTCGTAGGTTGCGCAAAGTTCCAAACAGCAGTGATTGAAGAAATGCACGATCAACTGAGGAGAGCCGTCCACGTTGAGAATACCGGTCGACAAGAGTCTCTGCGTAGTCATGACCCTTTTCCCAAGCCTGCAAGGACGAGATAGCTGCCGATCGAACGTTCATTTGATTGCCCGTGTGAGGGTGTTAGTGAAACTTAAAGTAGAAATTCTACCTCTTGTTTTTGCTTTCTTTGAGCAGTGAGACAAATTTATCTGAGAGAAAATCTTGTCCGTGGATGATATGATCAAGAAGAGGGACATTGGTCAGAGTTTCGAGAATTCCCTTATTGGTAATCATCGGAGTGTCCATTTCATCTTCGATTTGATTAAGAATAATTCCCGCACATTTTAGACCTTTGGTTTGGATGGCTGAGATCGTGAGCAAAATATGGTTCAAGGCTCCTAGACGGTTGTGAGCGACGATGATTACGGGGAGATCTAAGTGTTTTGCTAGATCGGAGACGAAGTAATCGGATTTTAGTGGAACTTCCCAGCCGCCGGCACCCTCGACAAGGACACAGTCATTGACCGTCGCGAGATCATGATAGGCGGCGATCAAATTTTCCGGGTTGATACTTTTATTTTCCAGTAGCGCAGCCACATGGGGCGCAAGGGCGGTCTGGAAATGGAGCGGATTTACCAAATCTAATGGTAGATCGCCCGAAGCACTCGCGAGAATTTTACCATCCAGACGGTCCCCAGAAGAGACTGGTTTGAAGCCTACCGCCCGCAAACCCTCCTCACGCAAGGTGCGGACGATCAGGGCAGTCACGTAAGTTTTGCCCACGTTTGTGTCTGTGCCTGTAATGAAGAAGCTCATATCCGAGAAGGAGGAACGGGCGCCCGCATGGGGTCAAGAACCGATCAGCTTGCAGCATGCTTTTTGAAATTTTGCTTTGTCTAAAATACTGTGACATAGCTTCTGCAATGAAGTGCCCGTTTTGTGACATATCTATTCTTCAAGATGCGAAGGAATGTCCCGAATGTTCTCTTAGTTTCAAACGTGCAATGGCCTTAGAAGGTCTCGTTCCTAGACTCGATGTGGGTCTTGCAGATCACGCGCAAATCTTAAGTGCGAAGGCGCAGGTCCGGATTCGCAGAAGCGTTTCCCACCTAGAGAGAAAATTCCCTGAAGTGATGATCCAGATTGTCACCTACCGGATGCCGGAGAAATATCCTTTCTCCTTACATGCATTTCGTTTGTTCAATGCCGCAGCAATTTCAAAAGAAAGCCGCCGGGGGAGTGCGAATCTTGCCCTGATGATTCTTATCGATCCGAAACGAATGGAATCAGCGATCGTTTCCGGATACGGTTTGGAGCCTGTGCTCGATGGGCAGGATGCCGCCGCTCTCTTGGCCCCAGCAAATGACTTTTTCTCCAATCAAGATTGGCACGATGGACTATTAAAATTATTAGAAAACCTTATGAATCATCTTGAGAAAGTCTCAGTTACTTTCAATGACGAGCAGAAGTTAGTAGGGGAGTACTAAAGAACTACCGTCTCTCCAAGGATTCCCACGGAAACTGGGTTTTCCTTAGAGTCTAATGCAGTCTGAAGTGCAGCGGATGAATCAGGCTCTCCATGTATAAAATAAGTCTGTTGTTTGCTACCATCGATCCGATTGTAGTAATCCACTAGTTCTGAATGATCAGCATGGCCCGAAAAGGAATCGACCACCGAAACATGCGCACGGACTTCGAAGGGATCTCCAAAAATGTTGACTGGTGATTCGCCGTCCCTAATTCGACGGCCAAGAGTGCCTTCCGCACAATAGCCGACGAAGAGAATGGTATTTTGCGAATCTTCAATATTGTTCCGCAGGTGGTGCAGAATTCGACCTGCCTCACACATCCCAGATGCAGAAATGATGATTGCTGCGCCCTCAATTTCGTTTAGCGCTTTTGAACCTTTGACAGATCGAATCAGCGTAAGGTCTTCAAACCCAAATGGATTTGCTTTTGCAAATAGCGCCTCATATACCTCTGGATTAAATGAATCTGGATGTAGGCGGTAAATCTCGGTAGCAGAAACTGCGAGTGGGCTATCCACGTAAACAGGAATTGGAGGAAGTTCTTTTGAAAGAAACATCTCATTGAGCACATACAAAAGCTTCTGCGTCCGCTCGACGGCAAAAGCAGGAATCAAGATCCTTCCACCACGCTCCACTGCCTCTTTGATCACCTTAGAGAAATGCTTGTCGAAACCTGGTGGAGCTTCGTGCTCTCGGCCACCATAGGTGCTTTCCATCAGTAGGAAATCCACATCTTTCACAGGTACTGGATCCCGAAGCACCTCACTATCCCCACGTCCCACATCGCCAGAAAATAGGAACCGTTTTTGAAGGCCGTCATCGGTATCCTTGATGTCTAGAATCACTTGCGCAGAACCTAGAATATGGCCTGCATCGACAAATGTTAGGCTCACCCCGTCGGCGATCGGTATCGGGCGATCATATGCCATGGTGACAAATTGCCGAAGGCATTTTTCTGCATCGAATTCGTTATACAGCGGCTCGACCGCCGGAAGATTTTTGCGCTTCCTGCGCTTGTTCAGCCAATTGATATCATGTTCTTGGATACGTGCGGAATCCCGCAGCATGATTTGACAAAGGTCACGGGTAGCGTGGGTGCTATAGATGGTCCCAGCGAAGCCCTTGCGAGCAAGGTTTGGCAGGTTCCCGCTATGGTCAATATGGGCATGCGAGAGAACCGCGATATCAATGGATTGCGGGTCATAGTATGGGAAACAGCAGTTTATCTCGTAGGCATCTTTTCTACGTCCTTGATAGATACCACAATCAAGTAAGATGCGTTTTCCATTTGTCTCTAAGAGATGCTGTGAACCTGTCGTGGTGCCTGCGGCGCCGCAGAAAGTCAATTTCATGAAGATCTATCCTGCGAATTTGACGGGTGGCGGCAAAGGAAATTCATCGACTAAAGTTTTCTGAAATACTTCTGAATCACGGCCACTTGTCTCAAATTGCAAACGTCTTTGAACTGGAAGCTCCTCGGGACTAGAGGCAGAATAACCCGCTCTACAGAAAAATTCTGCCGCGCGATTTGTTAGTGCAAATAGTTTCGCGATTCTGGCTTCTGCAGCTTTCTTCTCAACATATTTAACGAGCTCGAATCCATAGCCGCGCCCTTCATGTGATTTCTTTACATAAAGACAAGCTACCTCTGCCGACCCTGAGGCGGGATAAGGATGAAGAGCAACGCAGCCGACGACGTTAGAATCGATCGTCATCACGTAATAATCGTGAATTTTAGAACATATTTCCTCGTAGTTTCTCGGGACCAATTTTGTACGTCTTACCACCCGTCCGATCATGCCGAGTAGTTCCGGAATATCTTCCTCCTGCAGGGGCCGGATCGCACGGTAGCTATCTGCATGGACCATCGTGCCAACACCTTCATTGGAAAACAATTCGTCGACAAGGACCCCGTGTTTCCGCCCATCGAGGAGATGGATACGTGGCACGCCAGCCTCACATGCCTTCGCCGCCGCCTCCAATAAATCCGGCCGCTCAATCTCCGATCTCTTCAGAACCTCTGGAACATCGGCTGCGCGGATTGCGAAGGCCGGCACTCCATCTACGAGCAATCCACCATCCGTTAACGCAATGATTTTCGACACTCCTAAAGTAAGGCACAAATTAACAATCTCAGAATCTAGTGGATTCAGCCCGGAGATATCGATCAGAGCGGATTGTCCACGGTTCAAAATTTCGGAAACTTCAAGACTTAGCGCTGGATCGACCAGTGTCTTCGCGGTTCTGGCGGCGCGGATCTCACTTTCTAAGGTCCAGTCATACAGCTCTTGCATGGTTCCACCCAAAACACCGAGGACCAGCTTGATTCCTAGGGACTCGAGAACTGATAGATCGAGTAAGGCTTCAGCGACTGCTACCTCCGCGAAAAGATCTGCTTCGATTAAGACACAGAAGGTCTGATTTCGAAACTGAGGAATATACCGCAGAATTTCTCTAAAATCGCCCTTTTCTGCCAATTGATCGATTGATTGCTGTTCGGATAGCAGGCTATTTAATAATTTTCATGGAGACAAGGCGGTAGCCATCATCTTCTGTCACAGTTTCTAAGAATAAATGACCGGCGGTCGATCTAGCGGAAACCGTTGCAGTCCCATCGGTTTTATTCTCGATTTTCCAATCGGTGAAATCCTTTGTCGTTCCCCCATTGTTCTTAAATGATTTCGAAAATTCATCTACGAAATTTTCACGAAACTTCGACCGGTCTTGATCCGTAGTCAGTAGTGTGTATTGAGAGCCCACGTCAATTCCTAGCGAGGTGAAGACTTCCCAATTGATATTGTCTTCGGCTGCTTTTTGTCCCTCAGTTAATAAAGCGAACGCTCCTCTGGCAAAGCCTATTTCGGCAGACGGGTCGCCTTTCTTACAAGAGATTGAAGTCGCAAAAAATATCGCCATCAATGGCCAGAGAAGAAGGTATTTCATAAATTATAGGTCGCCGCCTCAACATCATAAGGTGAGCTCGTATTACCTAAGCCATTTCCATCGACCTCAGAACCGGAATTCACGGACTTCTCTTTATTTAATAGGTAATAAGCACCGTATCCTACCAGTCCGAGAAGTATCAGCCCACCAGCAAAGCCAATCGAAGTCTCCCGTGGATGGTCTTTTAGATATCGCAGCTGAGAAGCGGCAAATTCGCCACCGGCTTGCCATTTGTCCTTGCCGTAATCTGCAAGATTATGAGCGCTTTCCGGAAGAGTATGGCGGCCAGTGTGTGAAAAAAGTTTGGATACATCGTCTTTTAGAACGGCGAGATCTTCGCTTACACGGCTTAACAGATCTTTGGAGCGGCGGTCGGTAGTCATATAGAATTATATTTAATAGGCTTCCGCCGAATTTATGCAGATAGGGTGCCAAGTGCAAGAAGACTCCAAGGCCTAAGCTTACGAGCTAAACTGAATCGAACCTTGATTCCTGAAGATCGTTTTGGGGGATCTTGGGTGCAATTTGCAGGATGCATTCTTGAAGCTTTCGAGTCTGGGGATATCTGAAAGCGAAACCTCTAAAGAAAAGGTCGGCTCTCTTCAGCGCTAACAATTCTCCGACTAGCTTCCTTCATATACTCAGGATCGATCTCAATTCCAGTGAAATGCTCCAGCTTACGGCTCTTTGCGGCGAGAGCCGAGGACCCGATTCCTAAAAAGGGGTCCAAAAGACATGTGTCAGGTCCTTTCCCATGAATATCAATACACCGTTCGACCAGAGCTATGGGAAATGTTGCCGGATGGGGGCGTTCTCCGGATCTGGATTGGATTGTATCGTATGGGATGTGCCAATTATTCCCACGACATCTCAGATCCGCTCCATCTGTATGACCCCATCTAGCGATGTTTGACTTGTATTTATAGGGCACCCCTACAGCTTTCTTATCAAGCGGAACCTCACCTGTCTTAGTAAGATGGAAGATAAACTCGTGACAATCATTCACGAAGCGCTTCGAGTTGATTGGCTTGAAGTGCCCCACTGAGATTTCTTTGTGAGCTTCAGGAGATTTTACGCTTATTGACTTAATCCAGTGAAAAGTATTTTGAAGCACAAACAACGGGTCGGGACCTGAGCTTAGCGCCAAGATCAGTTGAAAGGGGACTAGCGGACTTGAAGGCGAACCGGAAAAATTTAGAAAAAACGAAGCGTCGTCTGCCATGACTCGCTTCAGTTCCGTCGCCCAAGCCAAACACCAAGCAATGAAGGTGTGAGATTCTTGCTTGTCTTCGTATTTCGAGTAATTGATCCCGAGATTATAGGGTGGAGAGGTGACTACGAGATCAAAAGATTTATCCGATAGTGTAGGGATTAGCTCCAAGCAGTCTCCAAGCAATAAGTTCATAAATCAGCAAGCACGCAAACAGGGGTCCGGAGATGGTCGATCGCTTTGCGAAGATCGTCTAAGTTTAGATCCTCCAAAATAACCGGGTCGCCGATTTCTCTAAGGGCAATAAAGCGGATTTTTCCCTCGGCGAACTTTTTATCACGAGCAAGTTTGTCGAGAATCGTCGCTGTTTTGATATCATCTCTCAGTTGGAGTGGTAAGCCAAAGTGACGGAGAAGCAATATGATCTTCGATGCACTTTGAGAAGGCAATGATGCGAACCTTTCTGAGATATATAGAGCCGCACGCATCCCCAATGAGATCGCTTCGCCATGTAGCATTTCGCCATAGGGAAGAGCGGCTTCGATTCCGTGGCCTATCGTATGACCAAAATTGAGAAGGGCGCGGATATCTTCAGTCTCAAATTCATCACTTTCGATGATTCGTGCCTTGATCGCTATATTACGGGCCAAGAGACCCGCTGATATATCGCGGGTTCTTGGATTAAGCGTTGCTAAATCATCGATCATTTGTGGATCTCGGATCGCCGCATGTTTGATCGCCTCGGCAAACCCTTCGCAATATTCTCTTTCAGGTAGAGTAGAAAGAACATTTGGATCGATTAGGACCATTGATGGCTGATGAAAGGCCCCAAGTAAATTCTTCCCCTCGCGTAAGTTCACCCCAGTCTTTCCGCCTACCGATGAGTCAACCTGGGCGACAATTGTCGTGGGTATCTGAATGAAACGTATTCCTCGGTAGAACAATGCAGCCACCAGCCCGCCTAAATCACCCACAACTCCGCCACCCAATGCAATCACTACACTTTTGCGATCGTGACCTTTTTCCGCCATTGCGCTGCAAAGGCTTTCTACATTTGTTAAAGATTTTGAGCTTTCGCCAGCAGCCACTGTGAAAAGATCAGGAGGCTTTTCACCGAACGATCTGATTAGAACTTCAGAATGCAGGGCAGCGACAGTTTTATCGGAGATCACGGCAACTTTTGATGCCGATATACCATTTTGGTCCAAGATACTAGCTGCCCTGGATAGGATTCCGTCTTCAATGATGACCTCGTAGGAGCGACTTTTAAGATCGATATTGATATTCGCCATTCACGGACTATTCTCACTTCTCTTTAATCTCTCCAATCACCAAATCAATTTTGTGGGATTATAGGAAAATATGGGTTGTCAATTTCGCGGTCCATTCGTAGATAGGAGTCGAAACCTTACAATTTTAGGTAGTTTACTAAGGATTATGATACCCGACAATTCTCCGTTCAATTCACAGCAACGAAATCAGATTGAACAATTGCTTTCTGGATTCAATCCCTTGCAAAAAGGGTGGCTCAGCGGATTTCTAGCAAGCTCGGGCCAAAACGCAGTTTCCTCAGCTCCGAAGATCAAGCCAAAGCTTACCGTATTGTATGGAACGGAAAGTGGGAACGCCGAAGAATTAGCGGACCGGGCGGTAAAATCAGCTAAAAAGCAAGGATTTGCGGCGAGCCTCAAAAACATGGCTGATATCTCTCCTGCGGATCTTGCGCAGGAGAAAAACCTGTTGGTCATCGTTTCCACCTGGGGAGACGGAGATGCACCCGAAACTGCAGTGGCGTTCCATGAGGAATTCATGAACGCCGCGATCGATCTGAATACAGTAAAATATTCAGTATGTGGCCTAGGAGACACCTCTTACGAAAAATTTTGTGAGATCGGTAAGCAATTTGATCAAAAGCTCAAAGACCTAGGCGCCGAGCAGATTGCGGAACGTGCAGATTGTGACGTCGATTATGAGGACGCTTATGAAAGCTGGCTTGCGGCGAGCTTGAAGGCCATCAAGCCCCTTGAGGAGGCCGCTGCCGATGTCGACTTTATCACTGCGCCGACAATTGAGTATGGTAAAAAGAATCCATTTTTTGCCGAGGTCACAGACAACGTGTTATTGAATGGGGAAGGCTCCGCGAAGGAGACGATTCATGTAGAATTTAATCTAGAAGGAAGTGGGCTTTCCTATCAGCCAGGTGATGCCTTGGCAGTGTTGCCGATGAATTGTGCATCGATGATTCGCGATATTCTATCGGTCGCAAAGCTCGTCGGCACCGAGGAGGTTGAGGTCAAAGGTCTGGGCAAAAAGATTTTGGCGGACGCCCTCCGGGAGGATTTCGACATCACCGCATTATCAAAGTCTGTTCTCAAAAAGCTCAGTTCGGTCTGTGGGTCTTCAAAGTTAGCTAAGCTTCTAGAAGATGAATCGCGGGAGGAACTTTTGGAGTATCTAAAGGGGCGCGAGATTATTGATGCGATTGCCGACTTTGCTCCCGACGGCCTTGCGGCGGATAAATTTGCCAGCATTTTTCGCAAACTGCCAGTGCGTTTGTATTCGATTGCCTCGAGTCAAGCAGCTCATCCAGACGAGGTTCATCTAACAGTCGCGGCAGTTCGATATGAAGCGAATGGCCGCTCGCGGAAGGGTGTATGTTCCACTTACCTAATGGACGTAGCGAAAAATGGTGAAAAGGTCCCAATTTTCATCCAGCCAAACAAAAACTTCCGCCTACCAGAAAAGGCGGAAACCCCTATCATCATGGTAGGTCCCGGCACCGGCATTGCTCCGTTCCGCTCCTTCATCGAGCAACGCGCTACCGAAAAAGACAGCGGCAAAAGCTGGTTGTTTTTTGGAGATCAGCATTTCACCTACGACTTTCTGTATCAACTCGAATGGCAAGACTTCCTCAAAGAAGGTGCTTTGACAAAACTCGATCTAGCCTTCTCAAGAGATCAGCCCGAAAAAATCTACGTCCAGGATAAGATCTTGGAACGGGGAAAAGAGCTATGGCAGTGGCTTCAAGACGGAGCGCACTTTTATGTTTGTGGAGATGCAGAAAGAATGGCCGCGGATGTTCATGAGGCACTGATCTCTGTAGTCGTTAATTTCGGTGCGAAACCTCGCGAAGAAGCTGAGGAATACGTAGCGCAGCTGAAAAAAGACAAACGCTATCAACGCGACGTTTATTAAAATAAAAAATCCAAAATACTTTAAACATATTCTATTATGGCCGAACCAAAACTTGCCGCTAACGAGGGAATTAAGACCCGTAGCAACTATCTCAGGGGCACGATTGCTGAAGGACTTCAGGATCTTTCGACGGGCTCAATGAGCGAAGACGATCAGCAGCTATTAAAATTCCATGGGACCTATCAGCAAGATGACAGAGATTTGCGTCCCCAGAGACGAAAGCACAAGCTAGATAAAGCTTACTCCTTCATGATCCGCATCCGGGTCCCGGGCGGAGTGGCAACTCCAAAGCAATGGCTTGAAACCGATCGCCTAGCGACCCAATTTGCGAATGGAACGATCAAACTGACAACTCGCCAGGCATTCCAATTCCACGGAATCATCAAGTCAAACCTCAAGCGCACCATCGCGGAAATCAATCAAGCAGCGATGGATACAATCGCGGCTTGTGGTGATGTGAACCGCAATGTGATGTGCAATCCGAATCCTCACCTTTCATCGGTCCATGCGAAAGTCTTAGAAATTTCTCAGGCAATTTCCGATCATCTTACTCCCGCCACTCGGGCCTATCACGAGCTATGGCTCGATGGTGAGAAGCTCGATACTTCGGAAGCGGATTTCGAACCGATCTATGGGAAAACATATCTTCCGAGAAAGTTTAAAATCACGGTAGCAGTGCCACCCTCAAATGACGTCGATGTCTTTGCAAACTGCCTTTCATTTATCGCAATCGTCGAAAATGGCATCTTAGTTGGCTTCAATGTTGCGGTCGGAGGTGGAATGGGAATGACCCACGGCGCTGAGGAGACCTACCCGCGTTTGGCCGATGTGATCGGTTTCTGTACACCAGAACAAGTGGTCGATGTTGCTGAAAAAGTGGTGATGGTGCAGCGAGATTTCGGTGATCGGACTGAAAGGAAGCACGCGCGGCTCAAATACACAGTAGACGATCACGGCCCCGAGTGGTTCCTAGAGAAGCTGAATTCCTATCTGGGATATTCTTTGGGTCCAGTCCGCGATTATGCATTTGAAGACAATGGTGATCGCTATGGCTGGGTTGAAACCGAAGATGGCAAATCCCATTTAACACTCTTTATCCAAGGCGGACGGGTTCAAGACACCGAGCAGATTCCAATGCGCACTGGCTTGCGTGAAATCGCAAAAATCCACGACGGCGATTTCCGTCTAACTGCGAATCAAAATCTAATTATCGCGAATATTTCTTCAGCGAATCGTTCCAAAATTGAAGAGTTGGTAAAAAGCCATGGCCTCGAAGACAGTCATCATAAGAGCGCATTGCGTCTCAATTCGTTAGCCTGTGTCGCTTTGCCAACCTGCGGGTTATCACTTGCAGAGGCTGAGCGCTACCTTCCCGATCTAGTTGGCGAATTGGAGACGGAACTTGAAAACGTGGGACTGAGAAACGATGCGATCACGATCCGCATGACTGGCTGCCCGAATGGTTGTGCGCGGCCGTATATCGCGGAGATTGGCTTAGTGGGTCGCTCTCCAGGGTGCTATAATGTCTATCTCGGTGGAGGCTTTGCGGGCCAACGGCTGTCGAAGCTGTATCGTGAGAATTTCCCAGGGGCGAAAGTTGCAGAACTTCTGGCACCAATCTTTCGCAGGTATGCTGAAGAGCGGAATGATGGCGAGAGATTTGGAAATTTCTGCATCCGGGCCGGTTATGTCCACGAGACAAAACACGGCGCGGATTTTCACAAGGATCTTCAATTAGAGCATAGCGCCTAGGTCTCTCTGGTCTCTGAACTTTTATGAGTGCGCTCAAATCTCTAGTCTCAAAGAATCAGAAATTTGATTCTACGAGCTTATCCGCGGAAATCCATGGTTTGAATATCGGAGATCGCTTCCGTTATTTGAACGATCATCTCGGCTCCCGGATGCTTGCGAGCACAAGCTTTGGCCTTCAATCGCCAGTGATGCTTCAGCTTCTTCACCTACATGCGCCCGACATTCCGGTTATCTTTGTCGACACCGGGTTTTTATTTCCCGAGACATACCAATATGCCGAAAAGCTAATGGAGCTCATCCCATTAGATTATCGTATCTATCAGCCAAAGCTGTCAGCGGCCCGCCTTGAGGCAGTCTATGGAAAAATCTGGGAAACCGAGAAGGGGACCGGCGACCAATATGGACTAATTACAAAGGTCGAGCCCATGAACCGAGCACTCAATGACCTACGGCGGGATGTTTGGCTCAGCGGACTGCGAAGAAGTCAGTCAGCCACACGACAGGACCGCCCATTTGTGGAAGCTCAGAAGAAGACACTGAAAGTCTATCCGATTCTAGACTGGGCGGATATTCAGGTAGATTTGTTTTTTCGCGAGCACAAGCTTCCCGAGCATCCGCTGGCCGCGAAAGGCTATGTCACCATGGGCGATTGGCATAGCACTAAGCCATCGGCCGATGGGTCGGCTGAGGGCACTCGCTTTGCTGGCGACAAGTTTGAGTGTGGTCTCCACATCGATTCTTCGACGTCAGATTTTCAGATTTAAATTTCTGCAAATAGGACTATCACTGCACCAAGATCTTCCTAAGCTATTTTCAAATGAATATTGCAGATAACATGGTTTCCACGATTGGGAACACACCACTCATTCGTCTCAATCATATTACCGAAGGCCTAAAGGCGGAAATTTGCGTCAAAGCTGAGTTTTTCAACCCTCTTTTCAGCGTCAAAGACCGCATTGGTCGGGCGATGATTGAGGCCGGTGAAAGAGACGGGCTCCTTGGCCAAAATGGCACAATTATTGAGCCCACTTCTGGGAATACGGGCATCGCTCTGGCATTTGTAGCACGTGCAAAAGGCTACCGCTGCATTTTGACGATGCCTGAAAGCATGTCGGTCGAAAGAAGAGTTTTGTTGCGATTGCTTGGGGCCGAGCTAGTGCTTACCCCACGGGCAAAAGGAATGGGCGGTGCAATCGCGATGGCTAAGAAACTTCTCGAAGATAATCCGGAAGCTTATGGTCCTGGGCAGTTCGATAATCCTGCTAATCCTCAAGTGCACCGGGAGACCACAGCTGAAGAGATTTGGCGGGATACGGATGGTGAAATCGCCGCCTTTGTTGCCGGAGTTGGAACAGGTGGCACGATTACCGGAGTTTCTGAGGTTATCAAGAGCCGCACGGACCTAAGGACATTTGCAGTCGAGCCGGAAAATAGTCAAGTGATCGGCGGTGGCCAGCCTGGTCCACACATGATTCAGGGAATTGGGGCTGGCTTCATCCCGAAAAACCTGAACACAGATATCATTGATGAGACAATCGCGGTTTCCAACGATGATGCTTTTGCCACTGCTCAGGCTCTTGCGCAACTAGAAGGCCTTCCAGCAGGTATCTCGACTGGGGCGAACGTCTGGGCGGCAATGCAAGTAGCTAAGCGTCCTGAGTATGAAGGAAAACGAATTGTCACAATCGGTTGCTCAGCCAGCGAACGCTATCTATCCACGCCTCTTGCGGACAACCTTCGCGAAGAGGTGGCCTCACTTCCAGTTCACGAGATCTGATTGCCATAAGAGAGTATAAAGCAGATACCGACTTCGTTAATGAAGACCTTCTTACCATTTTTGGCTGCCTGCCTTGTTCTGGTGATGGCTGCGGAAGCGGCGCCAAAAATCGGAACGATACGCGCATCTGAAGTCTTTCGAGATCTGCCGTCGACAAAAGCCCTCGGTCTTGAGATGAAGAATCAGGGAAGATTGATTATGGAGGATCAGCGATCCGTGAAGCTCCGTGCGATCATTGAGGACCTAAAGACTCTCGAAACAGAGCTTCGTAGCAAGCGCGAGGAGCTTAACAAGCCGGAAGGGGAGGAGCTGATTAGGAAGTTTGAACTTCGCCGTCAAGAGGCAGAAACACTGCGACTAGAATTCGAGAGTTTCCGACAATCAGAACGCGATCGAATCAACCGTTACATGGTCGCACAAACAAAGGACGCACTGGCTAGAATCGTTCTAGTTGCGAAGGAAATCGGATTCGATCAATCTCTCGACGTGATTTTTGATACTTCAGGAACTACCAATACGGGAATTCCGGTTCTGGTTCATAAACGCAATCAGTTAGATCTGACTGCTTTGGCCAAAGAAAGAATCAATGCGACAAATGCTGAACAAGCGGCAATGCAAAGAATTGAACTTCTTGAAGCGGATGATACATTAAGCACTAATAAGGAATCTAATCCTGTCCTTCCAAATTCTCCTGAAGGGGACAGAGACGTTGAAAATGCTCGCCAAGAAAATCACAAAGCCGCGGAAACGCCTGTCGCTACCGACTAAGCCGCTCGCCGCACATAACCTCACCTATTAATTAACGTATATGACTGTTCAAGAATTATTAGCCAACCGCTTTCTTTGGGGCTTGCTCCTCGGCTTGTTGATTGCGATTTTCATTTTGAAAAACGCAATCTCGACAAAAATGCAGCTGAAGCGGGATGTAAGGCGCACAGAAGCTGAGATGAAAGATCTGCAATCACATCTGAACACGCAGCTCAAAATCACAGCAACAGGGAATGATTCGCTCACCAAGGAGGTCGATACCCTTAAATCACAAAACGAGAATCTACGTGTGAATTTGGCCGCGCTTCAGAACAAGCCTGATAAGAACGAACTCAGGCAGTTCCGTCTTCAGGAGATGGCGGTCAGCACCATGCGGGAACAGGCCCCAGGCTTTGCTGGAGTATGGGAAAAAGCCATCCGCCAAGCTGAAAAGGATATGGAATCCGCTGAGACAGGATTCACAAAACTAGTTAGAAGGGTAGTACCGAGCTTAGCATATACCACGCCGAGGAGCAGAGAATCCGAAGACACAGAGATGATCGAAAATCGCTCTGATAAAAACTAGCTCGCTTATGTTGAAAAAGCAGGAACTTCTTGATCTTCAGTTCATTGATGCTCGCGCGCGTTTGATCGATATTGCGGCGTTTCTCGACCGGATAGAGCGAAGCCCCGGAGATGCTGATTCACGGCTTGATTACTTCAAAAATAATCTATCAATCCTTAGCGATAATCGTCCCGACCGAGCGCGACGCGTGCTGGAGGGATTTTCAGACTGTTCGGATACAATCCCTACTACAGCAACGTTTCAAGGGGCAAAAGGTGCGCCAAGCGTATCGTAAGACTAGATATTGAGGAAATCTTCTGTGAGTTTCTTGACTACGGAATTTCATAGATTTTTTAGTGAAAACAATGCAATATATTGAACCTCATGCTCACATGGTGAGCAGAACAACGGACGATTATGAGAGGCTCGCAATCGCTGGTTGCGAGGTTCTATGTGAACCCGCATTCTGGGCTGGTTTTGATCGTTCGTCTGCAAAGGGCTTTTACGACTATTTCCAGCAACTGACGGAACATGAACCAAAACGGGCAGCGCGTTTCGGAATCGATCATTTCGCATGGCTGTGTATCAACCCAAAAGAGGCAGATGATCCAGGATTTGCCCGAGAGGTGATGGCGATTATACCCGAATTCCTCAATTGCCCAAATGTCCTCGGAATTGGTGAAATTGGGCTTAATAAGAACACAAAGAATGAGTTACAAATATTCGAAGAACATGTTCAGTTGGCCCTTGACCACGATCTCCCGGTTTTGATCCATACGCCTCATTTGGAGGATAAACTTAAGGGCACCCGCATGATTATTGATGCTCTTTGTAACTTTACAGAATTAGATCGGAGCAAAGTGATCATCGATCATGTCGAAGAGCATACAGCTGCTGATGTCTTGGAACACGGGTTCTGGGCCGGGATGACTTTGTATCCAGAGAGCAAATGCACACCCAATCGTGCCATTGATATTCTTGAGTGCTTTGGGAATGAAAATATTTGGATGAATTCGGCATGCGATTGGGGCGTATCAGATCCGCTGGCAGTTCCTAAGTGTGTCTTAGAGATGAGGCGGCGAAAGAAGTCGGAATCCGATATTCAAAAAGTGGTCTATGAAAACCCGCTAAAATTTCTCAAGCAGTCAAAACACTTCGCCGAGCATTCGTTCTTAAGAAACGGAAAGTAGCTAGATGAGTCTGTATCCAACAGAGACTCCTAAACTGTAGGGCGCAGATGCCGGGACCGGAAGCATCCAGAATATCGCCAATTCGCTCAAATAGAAGGTCTATTATCAGATTCAATTGTAGGCGTTATAATACCTAAAATGACCGGTCCATCAAATCTACCTTAACTTGTTACAATATATGTAATGCCAAATCCCCAATCTCAGTTTCAATCTTCGGTTTGATTCCCACTCCCCAAAAGTGGCGTGAGTTCTCATAGATCTTGCTGCTGACATTGTGACCAAATATTGCATTCATGCGCGAAGCGATCCTAAACAGTTGCGGAATCTCAGTCGCAACTACCTCTGAGGCAGACATCCCATGAGCCTTTTGGATGATGTTTACTCTAGGTGCATCTGTTTCAATGAGAATCCGATTTAGCGGGATCTTCTGAACTTTTGCGGATACCCTCGATATTCCACCCCGGAAATTGACTTCTGAAAATGAAAAGTAGGAACCCATTTTCGTCAATCTTTGGGCAATCTCTATCGATCCCGAAAATGAGTGAAACAGAGTTTTCTCGGGCAAGTTTCCGACCCTTTTAATCGAGTCGAAAAGGCTTCCCCATGCCTTCACGCAGTGGATTGTGACCGGACGTTTCAGCTCAATTGCGATCACTAGCTGGTCTTCGAATACGGAACTTTGCTGTGCGGAGATTCCGCCTTCGATGGAGCCATCAAGGCCAATTTCCCCCACAGAGGCCGTTCGGTTGTCTGCTAAATATCTGCAAAGCGTTTCGCTCCATCCAGGTTCCAAACCACCAAGCTGCCAAGGATGAACACCATATGCAGGGGTAACAAATTGCGGATATCCGGCAGAAAGGTCTGCGACCTTCGGCCAATCCGTAGGACAGGTCCCGTTCGTTACACATCCGGTGATACCATCTTCAAGCATTCCCACTATAAGGTCCCGAAGCGAATCATATGATTGATCGCTCTGCAGATGATTGTGGGAGTCGAAAGTCATCAAGATCCTTTGATCATTTAAAGACACCCTTGAGCTAAGCGTACCTGTGAAGGTCCCTCAATCCGTTTCGGATAAACGGAGGGTCTATTCGTAACTTTTTAACCCCTGATCTGCGATGCGCCCCTATATTCCTAGATAGTTGTTTGCAGATTGATAAAATGCGGAGCTAAAACAAGAATGAGCGCCGCATTCAGTGAACAGTTTTTCCAAAACAACGGTTGAATCAAAGGCCAAGAACACCTTTGTTACCGCCCGTGTTTCCGTCCCGAGGACTAAACGGTATTTTGCATTCCAGAAAACCTCAAGAAACCAGAATCCCCCCTTATGACTCACGATTTTAATCACCCAGCCGAAGAGCCAATAATTCGCCGACCTTGGTTTCTCACTATCTCCGGAGGCTTTTTGATCATAGCAATGCTACTGATGCCAATTCTCGTTGGAGAAGCTGATGGCGAACAGGCTCCAGATCTGGTTCGTTTTTTGGGTCGCTTCCATCCCGTCCTCCTTCACCTTCCAATTGGAATTTTTACGCTAATTTTCATCCAAGAGTTCCTGATTCTTTTTACACGTGAAAAGAAGATTTACAGTCTTGTCCCTATATTTATTGGTGCATCGACAGCGGTCTTGGCGATGGCTCTCGGTTTCCTGCTTTATCAAGGTGGAGGCTTCGAAGGCAGTGAGCTGGTGAAGGATCACCTTTGGGGTGGGGTCGCATTTGCCTGCTTTGCGGTTGCTACTTTTATCGGAAAAGCTTGGACGGTCAAAGCGCTCGCCTCGCAAGCTCCCTTCCGCATTCTTCTGCTCCTGAGTATGGGTGTAATGGGCTATGCGAGTCATGACGGAGCCTCGATTACCCATGGGGCGAATTACCTGACGAAATACGCTCCCGATCCAATCAGAGAGCTTCTAGGTCTTGAACCGCGAATCGAAAAAGAGACAGTCCCGGATATTCCGATTGAGCAACAGGTAGTCTACGCGGATATCGTTGCGCCGATTCTTGAGATGCGCTGTGTCGAGTGCCACAACGAGGAGAAAAGCAAAGGGAATTACCGCATGGATACCTACGATCTATTGCTCGAAGGTGGGAAAGAAGGCGAAGGATTGGAGGCTGGAAATGCCTTAGACTCGAATATTATTTTCAGATCAGAGCTTCCAGAAGATGACGAAGAGCATATGCCTCCAGAGGGGAAAACTGATATCAAAGATCACGAGCTTGCCATCGTAAAATGGTGGATCGACGAAGGCGCCAGCCCCACAGCTTTAGTCAGCGAACTGAACCTTCCAGATGATATTCGTGGCTTCATTGAGCAAGTGCGGTCAACTGAAGATCGGCTAGACCCCGAGCAAGATATTCAAGCTTCAGAGAGCGAAAAGGATACTGAATAGCAGTTGTCTTCATCAAGATTCCCGTAGGGGAAAACGGCAATTAGGCTTGAGTTCACAGAAGCCTCGGATTCGATGTTGTTCCTGATAATGGCGTTCTTCTGGCCCTTAGTCACTTTCCTTGCAGAAGCGCTCGTTTATAAGGCAGACCAACATCAGTGACTGGGCCGTTTGGAGTCCTAGCGCTGCACCGCTGGGAATCCCCGCAATGAAGAGCATCAATAAGGCTAGTAGTAGGTGAATTCATGCTTACCAATATAGCCCCTAAGACGCAGTAGCTCCGCTTTGCCATCGATAGTTATCCCTCCAACTTCCTCTTGGAAGAGAAAATCGACGTCTTCTTCCCTTAGACGGCGCTTGATTCGCTCATTGAGCTTCTGGTCCGTTCCCTTTTCTCTCTGAAAAATTACGCAACACACCGCATGCCTCTTGACAATATTAGTTAGATTGACGCTATCCGAAAGTTCGGCCGAGATGACCATAATATCGATTTTTAGAGGGCCTATTTGTTCTAGAGTCCTTAGTAGATCCACCACGGAGCCTTCGAGCCATAGCAATTTCCACTGATACCATTCGAGGAGCACATTAGAAAAAGGAGCTGACTCGTTTGCCGATACATTTTTCAGATGCGCATATCGATCCAAAGGAAGCTTGCCTCCGGCAGCCACCAAAAACGGCACTTCTTGGTCCTCCAGCCGGATTCGATCTGAATGTCCCATAGTGGCAGTTTGGTCCAGATCCCATTGCTTACGCATTAGATCGATTTTACAAAAATGAGTACTCCTATCACTCGTGAAAATTACTGAATCAGGAAGCAGCCCGTTATCTTGGATCGCAGGTGCCAGCTCTTTTTCGAAAGTAAAAGCGCCGCCCGTGTTGATGATTACTGAGTTGCCTGTTACCCCGCAAAAACTCGCTGCCCTTTTCCCATAGTCCAGATCGTAGATAATTAGTTGCTCCCTCTCTGGTATTCTTGCAACCATCCAAGCCCCAGGAACCTGTGCAAATATCTTGGCGGTCCCTTCACAAAGCAGCGCAATCTTACCGTTGATCCGGTTGAGCGACCTTGTGATAGTCGGGGCGATTGGTTCGACGGCTCCGGCGACGATCGAAGTGGTTAAGATCATGTAAACTTGAGGCACCAAGCTGACAGTAGCGAACACCGACGCTGGAGTGATGATCCCAAAATGATAGATTGTGAGCGGAATCGACCCAAGCCATGCTGCAGAAGAAATCGCAATTGTCTGTAAGCCTCGAAGCTTGGATATCCTCCACCATCGATTTAATGGCTTCTCCAGATCTTTCGGCAGCATATCACCAAGTCCGGAATCGTCTCCGACGAAGCTTTTGACGAGAAATACACCGATACCGATTGCGGCGACCACCCCGTAAGACAGTTGCACACCTGGAAGAAGTAAGGAAAGTGGACGGAACAGCAAGGTAGCGAGGAGCACCGCACCCATCGAATTTAGGAGATCACTTTGGCGAAAGAACGAGACCGCAGCTAAGTAGACCGCTCCCATCCATGCGGATCTCACAGCAGCTGGGCCATTTCCAGTGAGCCATGCGTAAAAAAACATCCCAAAAATAATGACCGGAACAGCGCTTCGCCGATCGACAAAAGCCCATTTCAGCAAAAACCATAAAATTCCGCCGAACATCGCCACATGCATCCCGCTTACGGTAAAAAGGTGTAAGGTGCCACTATGCCGAAAAGTTCTCTCCAAATCCTTCGTCGCAGGAGTCCGCTCCCCCAAAACGATGGCGCGAATCAACATTGCTTCTGTCGATTCCTCTTCCAAGCCAACGACAATCGCAGCGCGAAACCACTTTTTAATCGCTGCGAGTCCTTGGGACATTTGACTGGTCCAAATCTGGGATCTCATCTCGCTAGCTTGGAATATTCCTGTAACCCCTTGCTGGATGAGAGCCTTTCCCCAGTCTCTTGAGCCAGGATTTCTTACCTCGGAAAAGTCTTTGAAGCTCCCATGCGCCAATAACCAGCTTCCGGTCACTGGCTCAGCCCCCTGCCCCCGCCACAAAACCTTATTCCCCTTCCCGGGGCCGTCCACAATCTTTACCACTGAGCTCCAGCCCCGCTCATAGCTCGTTGCAACTTCCAAGCTCTGAGCCTCGATCTTCACCATTCCTAGACCGGAAAAACCTGCGACGGCATTGCTTCGAGCCTCCCTTTGCTTGGCCGCGAAGAATATAACAAATCCCAACACGAAAGCTTTACCAATAAATAAACGCCAAGATCCTAGAAGCCCCGCGAAACCCACCAAAATGATCCAAGGGATCCACCACAGGTGGCCGCTAAATTCAGGCACAGCTATTCCAAGAACTACGAAGATAGCAGCCCAGAAGAAAGGGCGCTTGCGCCAAACATCCTTTTCGAGCCGCAGCCTCCTATGCCATGCCCCACTCATTCAACCTTGTCTGAGCATTCGCTGAATGGCGGGTGTTCGGAAACTGCTCGATGATCTGTTCAAGAATCAATGAGGCTGCTCCACGGTCATTTAGTCCTTCATCGTAGCTTTCTGCGAGCCGAAACATTAAAAATGCGGCATCTTCTGGCTCCCATTCACGCCCTTCGATTCCCCTCCGTAGAGTTTCCACCGAAGCTTGAGGATCCTCCAAATGAGAACGCTGAATTTTGGCAATTTCGATCCAGGAGACACGATTGGTCGGATCTAGGCGCCCTGCCGCCTCAAATTCCTTGATCGCGCTCTCCCAATTGCCTTGAGCCATTAGAACTCTTGCTCGGTGAAACACGTCGGGCTCCACTTCTTCACCACTATCATAAAGAGAATGGCTTAAACTCTGAGCAATGATTGGCAAGACCTGTGTGACAAAGACGATCCCAAACAATCCCGCACTGATGAAGGCCAGAAAAATCCCATTAAAGACTCTTTCTCCTTCGAGCCCTTGCAGATCTGAAACGAGCTTTGGGACCTCCCCTTCTGGATCTCCCGCGTTTTGGACCTCAATTATTTGTGCCTTCAACACTTCGGTCTCGACACCAGTTTTATTGAATAAATACCAAGCTCCGGCAACGAGGATACTCGCTACCGCAATTCCTATATATTTAAACATAGTTCAGCTTCAGGCATTGTTGGATGATCAGGAAAGCATATTCTCAATCGGGCAGATGCTCTTTGCAATATTCGTTCCCATCAGCAGCCATTCTAAATTCTAAGCCGGGGTCACTGATCTCGGTGCGTTCGCATTTTTCACATCCATGGAAAGCCATCGTTCCATCTAGCTTTCCAGACTCAAACTCTCGTCTTCGGCCACTGGCTTCACGTGCTTTTGCCTGACCTTTGATTGCTGGAATTCCAGCCCAGATCAGATAATTGGAAAATGAAAACAGCAAGAAACCAAGTGCTTGTAGCGAAGGAAGTGCTCCGAGGACAAGGACTACCCCGAGAAACATCGCCAGCCACTTCACCTGCACTGGAATAAATAGAAACAATAGAAACTCGTGTTTAGGAAACAAAGTGGCGAATGCGAAAAACGAGGCAATATAGATAAAAAATCCGCTGCCTGGCAGTGGATTTGGAAAGATAAAGTTTCCTAGCAGAAGACCTAGGTAACCAGCGTAGTAGAACAAACTCGTCTTGAACACACCCCATGCCCCTTCCAAGGCATCGCTGATCATGAATGCAATCATCACCATAAAGAACAGGAATAATAAGGTCAGCAGGCTCGGTTGCAGGAAGCGATCGGAGACGAAAACGAAGGTCACCACCCGCCAGACCTCACCCGAAAAGACCTTCTCCCGGTCAAAGGATAGAATTTCTGTAATTCCCGGACTTACGAATTGCAGGAAAAATACCAATACATGGAACAAAGCATAGAACCTCAAAAGCCCAGGAAAGGCCAGCCAGCCTACCTTTTTCTCCCACGTGTCTAATTTTTGCATCGATCACCAGACCATTGGCGCATCCGACCAGTTTTTACAACAAAGGTTTTCTAATAGCCGCTAAGGAATCCGAATCGTCTCAAAATGAATTTGTCCGTCGGGCGGTGACGCGCCCAAAGATTCTGGGATTGCTGTTTCTACAAGTAGGCCATCTAAGTTCCGGTAGAATATTATCCAATACTGCTTCGTTTGGAAACGTGACCGGAGCTGCCAAAAGCAGGTGTTTCGATTATTCGGACCAAATGAAGAAATGATAGTCGATCTATCATCGATATTTCCTCAAATGGTTCATCAATTTTGATTTGGAACGATCTTCGGCTCTTTTGAATCTATTAAGTGCAATGATCAGCTTATGGAGTGACTGAAGGTGTTTGCTAAGGCTGAAAGCAAGCAATCACCAAAGCTTATCTCCTACACGCGCATACGCCATTCACAAACCGCGACTGAGTGCCGATGAAACCGGCAACGTCTTTATCTTTAGCAAGAGCACCGGATTCCGATTCCGTGCCTGAAAAGGAACATCCTTTCTTAAAGCACTTGCAATGTCAGGGGCGATCTATCTTTCTGCGGCAATTTCAAAGCGCTGAAGCAAAGGTTCTAAATTCCATCGTTCTTCCCATCGCAAGGCATTCATCTATTCCGCATAATCCGCCTGATGGAGATGTATCCATAAGACAAGAGGCTGCTGCGCAAGCAGCCAACTCAAGCGATTTCTCGGGCGATAAACATTCGTGGACTCCGTGGAGATATCCAGCAGCAAAGGCATCTCCTGCCCCGTTCGCCCCCTCGATGGATTGCGCAGGAATACAGACTGCTCCTTGGTGATGCAAACTGCCACCGGCCCCGGCTCTTGCTGCTCCAAACTCAGTATGCAGAACAACCGCCTGCCTTACTCCATACTCTAACAAATCGACCGCTGCTTGAGAAACCTCATCCGCATCAGCGGGATTGATTTCCCTTTCCAAAGTCCGACCTGCCTCCACTTCGTTAATCAATAGGTGATCTGCATGAGGCAGTGAATTTAGAACGATGTCACGAAACCGCGGATGATCTGCACTCACGACATCAATGCTAATAATTAGGCCCGATTTCGAAGCCTTTTCTAACAAATGTGAGGCATAAGTCCGGCTGTCTTCAGCAAAATTATCGAGACCATCGAGCAATAGCAAGTAGGCCAGATGAAACACCTTGGACCGATTCGCTTCAAAATCGATCTTCTCTCCCGTAAAGTTGGCATTCGCACCACGTTGATGGAAAAAGGTCCGTCGCCCGGTCTCTTTTGCCGTCATCACGTCTGTATACGATGTCGTCTGGGAATCATCTTGGAGCAACAGGGAAAAATCGATTCCATGCTTGCGACAATCATCAATAATCCACTTGCCATCCCCGTCAGCACCGATCCTTCCCGCAGCAGACAAGGGGTATTTGACACCCATCGCCGCCAAATCCTTCAAAACATTATATGGTCCACCCCCATTTGAGCGCGATTCACTTTCGATGGTGGCTAGCATGTTTTCGGCCGGATAGGCATCGATCTTTTTGATTCGATCGACGATGAAGTTCCCTGCCGTTAGGATCCCATTGCGTGTCCCCTTACTCATAGAATCGCCACCGATTGTTGTTGATGGGACTGAAGTGCGGCCGCGAAAATTTCATGTGTGGTAATCGCCTCCTCAGGAGTGGCACACCCAAACCGATCACCGAGCAATCCCTCACGCTCTAAGAAAAACGATGCCCACATTTGCTGAATGACATCAGGGAATCCTGGCTCAAAGATCCCTCCGGTTACCGTCTTGAACGCAGTCCCAAACCCGAGCTCAGTCCGTTTCCAGAATTGTTCCTTCCCGCGCTCGAAAAGATGCAGCCCCTTGTAGTCGGATGTAGAATATCGCACTCCGCCATCTGTTCCCAAGATCTCAATGAACCAAGTATTGGTAGCACCCGGCTGAAGGCGCTTCATCTCAAGTCGCAACGGCACTTCGTCCCCCTCGATCTCCGTCCAGCCGTGAATTAAGGCATTGTCCCAAGTATCACACTCGTTGCTTCCTCCCTTTCCATCGGGCCGCACCGGATACCCTTTCTGAAGTTGTGCAAAGAGACGCTTGGGCTTCCACCCCAGCCGCACCGGGATGTGACAGGCGTGCATCCCCAAATCGTTCAACACACCACCTTCGCCACATGTCTTATTGATGCGCTTCCAGTTAGCAGGTTTATCTGGATCGAGGTCACTCGCGTGATGAAAACCCGAGACTACCTCGAGCACCCGTCCGATCGATCCCGATCGCGCCACTTCAACTGCCCGTTGACCGCCTGGTAAAAATGGTAGCTCCGAAGAACATCTTACAAATCGTCCGGTCTTCTTAATCACAGCCTGAATATTTCGGGCTGCCTCCAAGTCGATCCCGAAAGGTTTCTCCGCAAACAGGTCTTTCCCGGACCGCAGAACATCGATGTAGATTTGCTCGTGAAGATGATGTGGCACCGCTACGTAGACGATATCAATCTCCGGATTCGCCAATACTTCGTGATAGTCATTTACCTTCTGCGTAACCGTCCCGATACGGTCGAACCACGACAACACCTCCGGGTTTAGATCTGCTACCGCTTTCAGAACCGGCGTGACTGGCAGATCAGCCATGGCGCACCACCGTGAAAAGGCACTTGTAATTTCGCGACCCATCAGGCCGCCTCCTATAATAGCAATATTAACAGTCATGATCGGTAAGCTTTAGCGAGTAGTGAGATAGGATGCATCAACGTGAGACTAGGAAGCGCGTTGGCAATTTGAAGATGGCAGCCCGGATTTGCAGTTAATAGGATCTCGGCTCCGGTAGCCCTGATATGTCCGATTTTGCGATCTAGCAGAAGGGCCGATTGCTCAGGCTGCGTAATGGAATACACCCCTGCAGACCCACAACACCAATCCGACTCTGGAAGATCCACTCGCTCTATTCCGGGAATGAGATCGATGATCTCCCGCGGCTGCTTCGTCACCTTTTGGCCATGTGCCAGATGACAGGAATCGTGATAAGTTACCTTTGCTCCCTTGAACAAAGATGAGGCTGCTGGCTGCTTCACATCGATTTCTGTGAGGAACTCGTGAATATCCTTCACCTTTCCATCCCAGATTTTCGCGCGGGAGTCAGCGGGCAACAGCTTGTGAAAATGACGTAAATGAGATCCGCACCCTCCGGCATTTGAGATAATTGCGTCGACCGAGTCAGGATCAATCAGATCAATTAGTCTTTTTGCATTCTCACGGGCCAGCTCAATTTCCCCGTTGTGACTGTGAATTGATCCGCAGCATGGCTGAAGCGGTGGTGTCAAAACTTCGCAATCATTTGCTAACAACACGTCCACCGTATCGCGGTTGATTTCGGCAAAGGCGAGATCCTGCACACACCCTGTCAGCACCGCCACCCGCCGTTTCTTTTCTCCCCTTGGGAACTCCAATTCCTCGATCAGCTCGTTGGAAAACTTTGGGCTCATCCGAGGCGTCTGCGGTTCGAGCCGGCGCAAATTTTCGGGCAATAGCTTCAGCAATCCGATTCGTCGCACCAATGACTCAACCCCGCTTACTTGATAAAAACGCAATGCTTTTCCCACGACACGAAGAAGCCGTGGCCTCATAAATAACTGCTCTAAGGTCAACCATCGGCAAAAACTCCGAGCTGTCCCCTTCCGAATTCCGGAACTTTCAATCTCAGCCCGCGAAGTCTCAAAAAGCTCTGCATAATCCACCCCGGCCGGGCAGGCAGTCTGGCAAGCTAAACACCCCAAGCAGTAATCCATCTCCTCCGCGAAGCTTTGATCCAGCGGCAACTCATCCTCCGCAATCGCCTTCATCAGCGATATTCTGCCGCGCGGACTATTACGCTCTCGCAAGGTCGTATCAAAAGTAGGGCAAGTCGGCAGACACATCCCGCAATGCATGCATTGCTGCAGCACCGAAAAATCGAGTGATTTTAATGTAGCAGCCATGACTCTAGTCAAAGATTTTTCCAGGATTGAATCGCCCCTTTGGATCGAGCGCCCTTTTCACCAACTTCATCAAATCATAACTAGCTTCTCCCACTTGCTGACGCAGCCACCCCTTCTTCGCCAACCCAATTCCATGCTCCCCGGTGATGGTCCCGCCTAGTTCCAAAGTCTTCTTAACAATCGCATCGAGAGCCAGATGAACCCGCTCCATCTCCTCTTTGTCGCGTTCATCGGTGAGGAAGGTAGGATGCAAATTTCCATCTCCCATGTGTCCGAAAGTTCCCACCGTCAACTTTAGCTCCTTAGCAAGGTTTGCGATAAATGAAACCATCTCCGCCAAGTGCGTTCGCGGCACTGTGACATCCTCCAAAATCGTCGTCGGCCGCACCCGGGCTAGCGCTGAGAACGCACTGCGCCGCGCGCTGGCCAAGCGAAGGGATTCTGCCTCATTCTTCGCGGTCGTCACTTCAATCGCTCCATGGGCCTTGGCGATCTCTGCCATTTTTCTTGCCTCGTCTGCCACCGCTGCCGGATGTCCGTCTGTTTCCATCAAAAGCAACGCCGCACAATCGGTAGGCAATCCAATCCCCGCAAAATCCTCAACACATCGGATTGTCATTTGATCCAAAAATTCCAGCGTGCATGGAATGATCTTCGCCGCAATGATCGCCGAGACAGTATCAGCCGCCTCCTCCAGACTCGGGAAGACCGCCAGCAAAGTACGGCGTGACTCGGGCACAGGCAATAATTTTAGAAGAACCTCAGTGATAATTCCTAAGCTCCCTTCCGAACCGACAAACAGATCCTTCATCGAATAGCCAGCGACGTCCTTCACACAAGCATTGCCTAGCTGGACTATTTTACCATCGGGAAGAACCACTATCATCCCCATGACATAGTCGCGGGTCACGCCATACTTTAGTCCTCGAAGCCCACCCGAATTCTCCGCGACGTTCCCACCAATCGTGCTAATCTTCATCGAGCCAGGGTCCGGTGGATAAAACAAGCCGTGCTTCCGAGCCAGCTCATCAAGCTTCGCGGTGATTGCGCCGCTTTCGGCACGTAGGGTCAAATTTTCGGCATCCACCCCGATGACTCGATTCATCCTTACCAAGCAGAGCACCAAGCCTCCCTGCGGCGGCACACTTCCTCCACTTAGCCCGGTTCCCGAGCCACGTGTTGTCACTGGAAAGTTATTCTCCGCCGCTAATTGAACGCACGCCGCGACCTCGGAAGTCGAGCCTGGCAAAACCACGAGACTAGGCCGCGTCTTTATAGCCGCGGTTCCATCAAATCCATACGGAATCAAGTCCGCGGGCTCGCTGAGCACATTCTCAGCGCCCACGATTTCACGAAACTTCGCCGCGAACTGATCTGGATCGTTCATTTCGATTCAACGAGCGCTAGCGCACTTTCGAGATCAGCTCCATCGTGAACCATCGCCATTAAGGCTGCCACGATGCCGCTTGGCGAATCGTGCTGGATGACATTCCGGCCATAGACAATTCCCGAAGCTCCCTGCTCAATCAAGCCGCCAGTCCGCTCGAGAATCTCACGATCGCTCACTTTCCCTCCGCCGCGAACTAAGACCGGAATTCCTCCCGCCGTCTCCACTACTTTGTGATAAACGCTCACGTCATCCGTAGGGTCTGCCTTAATAATATCTGCGCCCAGCTCGACTGCTTGGCGCACCAGATGACTGATCTTCACCAAATCACCATCGACCATATAACCACCTGCTACGTCGTTTGGCTGAAACACCAATGGTTCGATCATCATTGGCATTCCGTAAAAATCGGACTCCGGCTTCAGCTTCAAAATATTCTTCACACATTGCGCATTCACCTCTGGCGCACCTGGGATTTGGAATAGATTCACACAAACACAAGCCGCATCTAGGCGCACTGCCTGCAAAATCGCCTCCTCAATCATCAGGCTGTAGGATGTCGAAGAAAGCTCCTTGCCGTAAACATTCGCCACATCAGTCCGGAGGACTAGACTAGGCTTCTGCCGGCCTTCTAGGCCCTGCAAGTGCCGGGCCTGCCCTACCGTCAACTGGATCGCATCCGGCCCCGCAGCAACGAGCTTCTCAATGACCGTGGGCATGCTTTCGATCCCTCCGAGGAATCCTGGCTGGTTGAAAAAGCCGTGATCGACGGCCACATCGAAGCAACGTTGCGAACGCGCATTGAAGAGTCGGTTAAGTCTGTAGTCTTTCATATTGAATCTGGGGATAAGGTCAGCTCACTCTCAGTACATCGATCAAGCAACTCCCATCAGGTGCTCCATGACATAGAGCTCTAAGCCTTCATAATCGCGCGCATCGCGGAAGGCTGCTTCCTTTTCAAGATCATAGCTTCGGACCTTTTCTAAAAGATGATGAAACACTCGCAGGCTATTGGTTAGATGAGCCGTCATGGGCTGGCCTTTCTGAGTTCGCATTGCCTTTACATCAAGTCCGATAAATTCGCCACGGCTGCCATATCCTGCCGCTTCCAAGACGCGCACCTGATTGAATCCTGCACGAAGATTCGATGACCCAAAGTTTTTGTCCTGATCGTATTTTAGGCCATTTTGGTCGTTCAAATGGACGCTGGCGAGCTTATCATGAGCCAGAGCGAAGGCCATCTCATCAGAAGGATCAAGACCAGCGAGCTGGGCGTGCGCCGTTTCAATCAGTCCTTTGACGCGGTCAGGAAAGTTCGAGGCATAGGACAAGGCAACGGTGTGTCCAATTGTCGGAACATAAGCCTGATCTGTTGGTTCGTTAGGCTTTGGTTCAATCCAGACTTCAATCGTGTCATCGTAATCTAGCACGCGGTTGATCGTCTCAAGAATACGCTCGTAAGCGAGCTTCGCATCTTTCGCCTCACGGATATAAGAACCCTCTCGGGCCAACCATAATACCAGAGCATTCGATCCAATTTCCTTCGCAATGTCGATGGACTTCTGGGTGCGTTCCCAAGCGTATTCTCGATCAGAGGCTGAATTAGAAGTATATCCGCCGTCAACGGTCTCCTCGGCAAACCAAAGTCGAGGTGCCACGAATTCAGGGACCAACCCTTCATTGGAGAGAACCTTTTTCACTTTTCGCGCTCCCTCCATAATTTGCGCAAGAGACTTACCCTCAATGTCGGGCACAACGTCATCGTCGTGAAATTGCACACCCTCAAATCCTAGTGAACGGAAAAGAGCATATTTTTCCTCATGGGGAAACACCCCACGAACCTCGGGACCAAAAGGATCGCCGCCTTCACTAATATTCCAAGGGCCAAAAGAGAACCGGTGCGTAACTTTTTTATTCATGCAGGGCATCATTCACCATTTGCTTGGTTTCAGCCAATGCTCTCATCTGATATAATGATACTCTTGTCTCAATACCCTCATCTTCAAGCGAGTCAGGCCTCTCCTTCTCTGAGCTTTTTGCGAAATTCGCGCGGAGTCTGACTCCAGCGTTTCCGAAAAAGCCGGTTGAAGTGGGAAAGATTTTGAAAACCAGCTGCAAAAGCCACTTCAGTAATACTACAATTGCTCTCAATGAGAAAACGCCGGGCGTACTCAAGCCTATATTGCTGAAGGAATGTCGTAAACGACTGACCAGTGAATTGAGGAAAATGGCGTGAGAAGGTAGCTCGGCTCATAGAAGTATGATCGAGCACGTCTTGCAAAGAGATGGGTTCTTGAAAATGGCCACTGATAAACTCAATGGCTTCCGCAATCATTCCGCTGTAGCTTCCTGTTCCCGATCGCCAGCGGATCGGCCGAGAAAGACAACAGGCGGACGACGACTCGCGAGAAGAGAGAGCCGTCCCGATGTCTCCGAGTAGTCCGAGAACGAAGCCGAGTCGGCGCGCCCCGGAGTTCTCAATGGCAGCTTTCAGACCATGGGCTACACGCTGCGAAAGCGCAGAATCAAAAAGTAATCCCTGCGCAGACTTCTCCCACAGGAAATCCAATTCCCTGAACTCAGGAACTGCCCCCAGCACAGAACCGGGCCCTGTCCGAAATTGAAGAGCAATACCACTGGATTTATCTACTTTCCATTGATGCGGAAGAAGCGAGCCCAGAAGCACCACTTCGGGCACGTTGACCCGCCCAATCGAATCCCCCACGAGTCGAAATCCCCGGCCCTTCGAAAAATACGCCAGCTCAATTTCGGGATGAAAATGCCAGCGATCTCCCATCCCTCCAGAACCCTCAAGAGTCTGCTGCCCGTGGTGCACCTTAGGATCTGCAACCGCCCCCTCCCAAGACAGTAAACGAAAAGACCGGTCAAGCGGGCCGGGCACTTGTTCAAAGGATGGTGAGTTATGGGAGTCGTCCTTGGTCATGCCGGTGAACCTTTATGCACTAAATCGGAGGTAAACTTCACTTTCCGCTTCAGTCGAGACGACAGTATGCATTGCTTCGCTCAAGCAACAAGAACTGCCACTTCAAAATGCGTTTTCTCCGAAGGCAAGGTGTCTACCCTCCAGCCATCCCGACTGAACAACGCATGATCTTCCGCTATGTCGACTGTGGCTTCCGATTGTTTCGCCTTCCCAGCTAACTTGACTGTGCTCTTTAGAGTCACTATGAGCTCTGGTACGGGGCTAGATTTTTCCGGTAGTCCTCACGTTCTAAAAGGAGGCTTGTCTATCCCTTCCTTTCGCAGCGATCTCAACAGCGGCGAAACTAATTTTGGTGTTCCTGGGATTTGAATCACAGGGAATTGCCTTAGAAAGTGATCCTCGGGAACGGAGCTTCAAACGGTGAGTGCAATGAACAACGCCCCGTCTACCGCAAGCACATCGCCCGAGATCACCTCCCACAACACAACGGCATGGTCCAATTTCCAGCGAAAGGCAACCCGGGGACGCACACCAACCCAGATACAATGAGTATCATTTCTTGCTTGGACCCTGAACCACCTCTAGCTAATCCTTATCCACGTCAAATGTCTGCCACCTCGGAAAAAGATCCTCGTCCCTTCAAACGCGCAATTCTCAAACTGAGTGGTGAAGCCCTCAGAGAGCCAGGCTCCACAGATAATATCTCTCCAGAAATCGTTCAACGAATCGCGAGTGAGATAAAAGAAGCTGTCGATTCCGGGCTCAAGCTTGGTATTGTCGTCGGCGGTGGAAATTTTTGGCGAGGAGCGGCAGCCTCTGCACGTGGCATGGACCGCCCGACGGCCGATTACGTCGGAATGCTCGCCACGGTTATGAACGCATTGGCACTGGAGGGAGCCCTAAATCACATCGGTGTGCACTGCATCGTCCAGTCTGCAATTGAAATGAAAAACGTTGCTGAGCCTTTTATCCGCAGAAAAGCAGAACATCAGCTCAACAAAGGAACCGTTATCATCTTCGCAGCTGGAACAGGATCGCCCTTTTTCTCGACCGATACCACCGCCGCCCTCCGCGCCAGCGAAATGGAAGCCGATGTCATCATCAAGGCCACCCAGGTAGACGGCGTGTATGATTCTGATCCCCAGCTGAACCCAGACGCCAAGCGCTTCGAAGAGACAACCTTTCAACATTGCCTCGAGAACCGCCTGAATGTAATGGATGCTACCGCATTTTCACTCTGCATGGACAATAACATCCCTATTATCATCTTTGATCTTGGGCCGCATGGAAATCTTTCCCACGCATTGCGTTCGGAACCGATCGGAACCCTTGTTCATAGCGAATAAAAAGCTCTGAGGTTTATCAGTCGTTGAATCATAAATCGTTTTTGAGGTTCCAAATCAATTGCAATCCCAATAGACTCCTCCATGGACCCGAACACCGCCCTTAAAAAAGTATCCGCAGACATGAGCAGCGGCGTAGATCATCTAATTGCAGATTTCGCGGGGGTACGCACGGGGAAAGCCTCCCCTTCCCTGATTGATAATCTAGATGTCTATGTGCACTCATACGGTGGCTCACAAAAGCTGAAGACTCTGGCTGTGATCAATACTCCAGAGCCGCGGATGCTCAATGTCCAGCCATTCGATCCTGCAACGACCCAAGATATCGAGAAAGCAATCCGTGAATCGAAACTAGGATTGAACCCTGCCGCTGCCGATCGCTCAATCCGGGTGCCAATCCCTGAACTTTCAGAGGAACGGCGGAAAGAAATGGTAAAACTTATCAAAACACTCGCCGAGGAAGGAAAAGTCCGCCTCAGGACCGCCCGCAAGTCTGGCCTAGACGACGCAAAAAAGATGAAGGCGGATAACCTTTTGACTGAAGACACTTTCAAGGATCACGAGAAGAAGATCCAAGAACTTACCAATAAGTTCACAAAGGAAATCGACCAGCTAGCAGTGGCCAAAGAAGATGATCTAATGAAGATCTGATTGTTGGAAGAAGGACATTGTCTTTTCTGTAAACCTGTTCTAGGTTCTTTTTTACGCACATGCGGATTGGGAGCGTTCTGGTTTCGACGGAACGTTTGAAGCGCTGGCTGCACGTAGAGGTTGATCGGTTGGCCTCTTAAAAAAGCCGTTCAAAAAACATAAATGCAGACTCTAACGAGCTAGCACTTGCTGCTTAATTGACAGCAACACCGAACCCCTGATGTCTGTTAGGGGGCAAGGTGACACTTAGCAGACTGGATTGGGAGCCGGGTGACCGGGCATCTAATTGAGAAAAAACAGGACTCTAGAAAATACAACGCCGTAGATCAGCCTAGTATTTTCGAAACACCTAGATGATTTACTAAACGTGTAGAGGCCTTCGTAGATGGCGTTCCGGACAGGGGTTCGACTCCCCTCGCTTCCACCATTCGGCGCGCTTTGCTTGCTCATGGCTTCCAGCCTGGCAAGCGGAGCGCGCCGAATGGTGTTCTGAGCAAACGAAGTGCGCCGAAGAACTGTCTTACACGCTTACTGGACACTCCGCCACGCATGCACACCACGTTTTTCGTTTATATCCTTAGATGCTCCGATGGAACTTATTATGTTGGTCACACCGAGACCCTTACGGAGCGCCTGCAATCCCATCGTACTGCTCGTGGTGCCCGCTATACCGCCTCGCGATTACCCGTCGACATGGTGTTTTCGGAGCCCTTCCCAACCCGAGTCGCAGCCATGGAACGAGAATCCCAACTAAAACGTTGGAGCCGCGCGAAAAAAGAAGCACTCATACAAGGTGATTTCGATGCCTTACGAACGTTGAGCAAAAGCCACGACTGACAAGGGGGAAGCCATGTCTGATCCTTCGAAGCTTACCTCAAATCCGGTTCAGGACGGGCCTTTGCAAAAAGACGACTCTGGTAGCTACGGCTTTGGGCATGAAGAAACCGATTGAACTTTTTACGAACCAGCCCTGGCTATCAAATTAAGACCTAACTCAAGAGAAGTAGCGACTCCTCGATACGAAGTCACCTCTCGCCTCAAGTCCTAAAGGCGACTACAGTCTAGCCCACTAGGACCGCTCAAATGACTCCCCTTATGAATAGTAATCGTTGGCGGGAAGGTATTTTTTAGATAGTCGGCCGTTCCACGGATTTATTTGATCGTTATTAACTCCCTTTGGACCGTGAGCAGACGCCGATGAAAATACCCTAGATTGGTTCAGAGATTCATTAATAACGCGTCGGTAACAAGGAATCGAGATAATTAAAGATCTTCTTAAACCGGCCTTATGCTGAGTCTATTCAATAATTTATAGGCGTCACCTAACGCGCTAGTTACTCGCGGACTCGTCGCGGCTGCCAAAGCCGATTTGTTCACCTGTCAATACGGTCTGTGTGGTTATTTCTGTTGCTTCCCACCTCAGAAAATGTTCGCCCCGTTACAGCATGCGAGCCGCCGTTTCCTAATGCCCCATAAACGCTCGCGCATCCAAGAGCCGCTCTGCAACTAGCAAATTCCTATATTTCTCGATCAAAAAATTCTTATAAAAAAAGGGCGGGGTGTCCCTTAGGACAGAGCCCGCTAAATCTGATTATTGCTACGAAAAGACAACAAGCAGTGATCAATTACCGTGGACATGATCCCGAAATTCGCAGAGCATGTCAATATATGAATTACACGTTGGGATTAGATATGGGGGTTGCGTCGTTGGGCTGGGCGGTGGTTTCCGAGGAGGATGAGTTTGTCGACACCGGAGTCAGAGTTTTTCCGGCTGCTGTCGAAGCATTCAATTCACCCAAAGGAGAAGCATCCGAACCAGGATCGCCGCGAATCTCGGGGAATGCGGAGCAGGATCAGACGAAAGGCAGAGCGAAAGAAGGCCATTTCCAAGGCACTCGACACCCTGGGTTGGAAACCAATCGACATCCGGATGCACTCGATGACTGGTTCGCGCTGGATGTCTACGAACTCCGGCACCGCGCCATTCATGAGAAAATCTCTCTTCCGCGAGCTTGGTCGCATCATCTACCACCTGAATCAACGCAGGGGATTCCTCTCCCTTCGTAAGACCGAGGCAAACACGGATGACAAGGAGACCAAGGGAATGCTCGGTGAGATTTCAGATCTCCAGAATACCATCGAGACGTCCGGAGCAAAGACTTTGGGGAACTACCTCTACGAAATCTACAAGAAGGAAGGGATTTCCACCCGGCTCCGAAACCGGCATTTCAGCCGCAAGATGCTGCATGATGAGTTCGGTCTTATCTGGGAAACTCAATCCGAGTGCCACCCGGAACTCACTCCTCTTCTTCGATACGGCACGGAAGGAATCCCGAAACATGGAATCAAAGTCGTTAAACCGAAGCCGCCAACCTGGTCAAAACTCTCCTCGAACAGTTCGGCCTCGAGGGCATGACCTTCTTTCAGCGCAAGGTTTATTGGAAAGAAGGTTCCATCGGTAAATGCGAGCTGGAGCCGGGAGACCCGCGCCCCAGTGGCAGATCGCCGCTTTCAAGAGTTCCGGCTTCTCCAGGAAGTTAATAACCTCAAGATCACTGACCTTTCCGCACCCGGAAGTCCGCTGGAGCGGCCCTCCATGAGGATGAACGCGCTCGCGGCCATCATTACCTCACCGGAAAGGACAAACCAAAACTCGACGCGCTTAAGAAGAATCTGTGTAAGAACCGGAAACTTGAAGTCTTTCCACATGAGCCTGCGTTCGTCACCTTCAACCTGGAAAACAGCGGCCGTACCTACCATCGCCGGCACACCGACTGATCAAAACTCAAGAGCTGCAAAGATGCTTGGCAAGGCGTGGGACGAATTTGACAGAAGCTCAGCTCAACGGCATCGTCGAAGCCCTCACCCTCCCTGCAGCTACCGACGAGGACATCAGGGAGGCACTGGAGAAGTCTCGATTTCCTGACCGAGCCTCAGATCGACAAGCTTCTCTCCCTTTCGCTGCCCACCGGCTACGGTCACCTTTCCATAAAGGCACTTGAAAAGCTCCTTCCCCACATGCGCAAAGGGATGCTTTACATGCACAAGTCCCTCGAGCGATCCGCCATGTCCGCCGCAGGCTACAAGCGCCGAGACGAAGCCGATAGGAACATGCTCGATCTCCTTCCCCGGCTCGACGAAGTCCTCGATTCAAAATCCGACCTCTACGATCCCCAACAGGTCAGTCATCAACAACCCGGTCGTACTTCGTTCCCTTACCGAGCTTCGCAAGGTCGTCAACGGACTCATCCGCAAATACGGCAAACCCTCCCGCATCCACGTTGAAATGGCGCGATCGCTAAAGATGGGGCCCAAGCAGCGGAAGGATCATGAGAAGGAATCCCGTGGATTCGAGAAAGAACGCGTGAAAGCGAAAGACTTCCTCGAAAGTCACGGCATCATTCCCACTGGGGATGCCCTCCAGTTCGTCCGTCTTTGGGAGGAACAGGAAAAGCAATGTCCTTACTGCGATAACGCCATCTCACAGTCCCAGCTCCTCGGCGGTAATGGCGAAATCGATATCGATCACATCTACCCCTTTAGCCGTTCCGCGGACAACAGCATGGCAAACAAAGTCGTATGTCACCGACGTTGTAATGCGGAAAAGAAGAACAAAACTCCCCGCGAATGGCTGAAAACTACTGATCCCGCTGCCTACGAGGCCATGCTCCAACGAACCCGCATCCCTCCAGTCGAACAAACGCAAGCGCTTCTACGCCGAGGAAATCCCGGAAGGCTTCGTAAACCGGGATCTCAACGACACTGCGTGGATGGCAAAGGCCGCCCGGCATTACCTCGCCCGCCTCATGGAGAAACCCCACCTTGTCCAAGGCACCAAGGGAACGCACACGGCCCTACTGCGCGATCATTGGCAGCTCCACTCACTTCTCCGCAATGACGGCATCGATCTCAAGAATCGCGACGACCATCGCCACCACGCGCTCGATGCCGTTCTCATTGCGCTCTGCGACCAGTCACGTATCCGTGCGCTTGCTGAATAAGCACAAGTTCAGCTCATCGACCAAACAGGCCAAGGAAGATGGGAAGCGGCTCTACCGCTTCACCAACGCCGGCGATAACCTCTCCCCACCTTGGAAAGAGTTCCGCAACTCTGTGGAGAAATCCCTCAACGCCATCTGGGTTTCACATCGCCCTCGCCGCAAGCTTTCCGGCGCACTTCACAAGGAAACCAACTACGGCAAAACCTCAGACGGCCTACTCGTCGTCCGCAAGCCGGTAGACAACTCAGCGAAAAGGAGATCGAGGGTATCCGGGACGCCGCAATCGCCAAAGATCGTGCGCGAACACATCGCTCACACGGCGGAGACCCCGCGTGCCTTAAGGCCATCACTCCTGACAATCCCCTGCTTATGCCTTCAGGCACGCCCATTCACAAAGTCCGCACCGCCATTCCCTACTCCCATCTGACGATTCGGGAAGGGCACAGACCACGAGACCCACGTCCAGTCCGCCTCCACCCACCACCTCGCCATCTTCTCCCTGGGCGATGGAAAATTTCACTTCGAGCCTGTCACCCTCTACGAAGCCTCACGGCGCCACAGGACAAAGGAGCCAATCGTCCAAAAGCGATTACGAGGGAATGCCTCCGGAAGCCGAGTTCTTTATGCACCTCTGCTCGGGAGACAGCATGATGTCCACTATCGATGGCGAGGACACGCTGTTTGTGTTCAACACGATGGCCACTTCTACCCTGCAAGTCTGGTTCGCTTATCACACCGATGCCACGCAGACAGCACAAAGATCCTGATACAGGACAGTCTTTGCTAAGATCATGCATGCCTGGCTCGTTTGCGAAAAAATTTCCGAGTCCCGAAAGGTATAGGTTCTACCAACTGGCGAAATCACCGCAGTCGAATTGCGCTTCAGCACCGAAGTCTTATCGAGCTAAGATCCAACATAAGGTCTCCTGGTCACGACGATTATGATCAAGCACACGCTCGAGATCTCCCAGCGACCAGCTCGCCTGTCGCTGAAGCAGCGCAGCTTGTCATCCATCTGGATGAAGGGCAAACGCGGACGTTCGCCTGCGAGGACATCGGCGTTCTCATTCTCCAGCATCCCGCCATCTCACTGAGTTCCGCGCTTCTCAATGCCCTGCTGGAAGCCGGTGCCGCCGTTGTCATCTGCAATGCAACGGCACCTCCCCTCCGGACTTATCCTCCCTACCCTCACGCATACCGAGCTGGTTCCAAGGATGATGGCTCAGATGGAAGCAGCCCTCCCCGCCCGCAAGCAGGCATGGAAAGTGATCGTCCAGGCAAAGATCCGTGGCGCAGGCAAATGGACTTAGCCCCTCCATCAAAGCCAGATTGGAAACCCTCGCCGCAAACGTGAAATCCGGTGATTCCGAGAACCACGAGGCACGCGCCGCCCGCATCTACTGGCAGGCACGCTTCCCGGATCGCTACTTGCAGGGCGACAAGCGCGACCCCATGAGCGAATCCTTTTTCAACTCCCTGCTCAACTACGGCTACGCCATCGTCCGTGCCGCCACTGCCCGCGCACTGGTTTCCGCAGGCCTCCAGCCAGCCCTCGGCGTATTCCACCATCGCCGGGACAACCCTTTCTGCTTCGCCGACGATGTCATGGAGCCCCTCCGCCCTTGGTTGATCGCGCCGTCCAAAATCTATGGAAAACGAGGACGACTAACTTCACAGCAAAGCTGGAAAGCCACCACCGCAAGGAACTCCTCAGCCTGCTCACGGCGGACGTCACCTTTGGGGAAACCAGCGGTCCGCTCATGGCAGTTCTTCCCCGCTACATCAACAGCTTTTACCGGCTGCTTACCCGTGAAAGCGACCAGATTGGTCGTCCCGACCTACTGACTCATGAACATCTCAGGCTACCGTTGTATGTGGATCATCGTTCTCTTCGACCTCCCGACCGATACCAAAAAGGCTCGGAAGCAATACACCGACTTTCGCAAAAGCCTTCTCGAGGACGGCTTTGCCATGATGCAGTATTCCGTCTATTTCCGCCACTGCGCCAGCAAGGAAAACGCCGAAGTCCATCAGCAGCGCGTCCGCACGAGCGTTCCACCGGATGGCGAGGTAAGGGTGATCCAGTTCACCGACAAACAGTTTGCAAGGATGGAGGTTTACTTTGGAAAACGCCGAACACGAACCGAAGAAGCGCCCGCCCAACTGGAAATGTTTTAGCAGAAAACCCCGGAACTGACTCATTTTCAGTCAGTTCCGAGGCTACTATGGTAATTGATCACTGCCTGCGGTCAATCCGCAGCCAATCTCGCTACTGCAGATTCTCGGATACAGATGGTAATTGATCACTGCCTGCGGTCAATCCGCAGCAGTCCTGGCGCGAGATGCTCATCACCTACATGGTAATTGATCACTGCCTGCGGTCAATCCGCAGCTGACCGCCTGCACGATGCACCGAGCCTCATCATGGTAATTGATCACTGCCTGCGGTCAATCCGCAGCAGCTAGGAGAAGCGCGCAATGTGTGACGTTGATGGTAATTGATCACTGCCTGCGGTCAATCCGCAGCTATGACACTTGAAGACCACCAACACGGATGACCGATGGTAATTGATCACTGCCTGCGGTCAATCCGCAGCCGTCACACGATAGGGCACGGCGTCATGATCATGGTAATTGATCACTGCCTGCGGTCAATCCGCAGCAGTCCGGATGTCGCCGACAAGATGTCATGGTAATTGATCACTGCCTGCGGTCAATCCGCAGCCACGAGCGGTGCGATCTGTCCGATGCACAGGATGGTAATTGATCACTGCCTGCGGTCAATCCGCAGCCCGATACGGCGAGATGTTCATCGCGATCATGGTAATTGATCACTGCCTGCGGTCAATCCGCAGCTTGCCGAGTAGCAGCTCGCCAGTCTGAACCATGGTAATTGATCACTGCCTGCGGTCAATCCGCAGCCTACTTACCGGCTGAGTACTGTCTACAGACGATGGTAATTGATCACTGCCTGCGGTCAATCCGCAGCTGCGTGGTCGCGGTGATGGCCAATTTTAGCTATGGTAATTGATCACTGCCTGCGGTCAATCCGCAGCTCGGTAGCAGAGTGGGAGACAGCGTCTCAGATGGTAATTGATCACTGCCTGCGGTCAATCCGCAGCTAGCGGTTCACGCACTATCGAGGTTGCTCATGGTAATTGATCACTGCCTGCGGTCAATCCGCAGCTCTCACCAGGTGGCTGGTCAGCTTCGCGTGATGGTAATTGATCACTGCCTGCGGTCAATCCGCAGCCCTGGGCAGATCCGGCGAGCATGACGTCGATGGTAATTGATCACTGCCTGCGGTCAATCCGCAGCGGCGATGTAGATCGCTGCAGCACATTGATGGTAATTGATCACTGCCTGCGGTCAATCCGCAGCTCAGCTCGCGATCGCAAGCTGAGATCCGCTATGGTAATTGATCACTGCCTGCGGTCAATCCGCAGCAACTTGAGCTCGATCGACGACAGCATCCGCATGGTAATTGATCACTGCCTGCGGTCAATCCGCAGCATACTATGAAGTTCGCATGTTAACCGCTTCCTATGGTAACTGATCACTGCCTGCGGTCAATCCGCAGCGGCTGGCAGTCAGGCGTGCGAACTAAGATGGTAACTGATCACTGCCTGCGGTCAATCCGCAGCGGCAAGCTGACGGCGGACTGGATCGAGGATGGTAATTGATCACTGCCTGCGGTCAATCCGCAGCTTGAAGACGAGCGTTCCGAATGGAGCGAGCATGGTAACTGATCACTGCCTGCGGTCAATCCGCAGCAATCGCTGAACGATGACCAGTCGATTCTGGATGGTAACTGATCACTGCCTGCGGTCAATCCGCAGCATACGAAGCTCCCTAGCGATGTCCGCACGTTGCATCCTGTAAGCCATGCGGAGAACCATATTCTTCTCGTGCTTAACGAGGTCGTTGCCCGCTTCACGAGCCCGATCATTGATAAGCAATCGGGCCGCAATCTGGTCAGAATCATCTAGCTTGAACTGCTTTTCACCAAACGCTGCATCTAGAAGTTTTTCTTCAAGTCCCCTCTTGTCCTCTTCGAAGCGCCTACGTCCCTCGGCGATCACAGACTTATCGTCTCGAACTTGCCTCTCGTGCTCATAGAGCGCGTCAACTATGTCCTGCTCGCTACGCGAGCGTTTCCTAATTCCGGGATTGGCAAGCCGTGGAACTCCTACAACTTTCCCTTCCTTCTCAAAAAGTTTCTGCTGCTTCCGCGCCTCATCCACCAGTGGCTTAGAAATCTTCTTCCGCCCCTCCATGCGAAGGTTTGCGATGTTGTCGGTGGTTTCCTTGTCCGGGGAAGGGGGGGGGGAGGTGTTGTGAGGGGAGGATGCGCCCGTCCGGGAATACTCGTCGTTGGGAATGTCTTTGAGAGACGACGGGGTCGGATTGAGAGGAGATGGCAACCCATCGAACAGGTTCAGAAGCAGAGTGCGGATCTCGCCCGCTTTCTGAAAGTCAGATAATCCAAACTCGTCAAACCCGGAAACCGCGTCACCAATCAGGTAAGCAATTAACTCTGTTTCGTGCTCTAACTCGGGGTATCCCCGATCAATAAGTCGCTGGGTCGCCGCTATTCCTTCCTTGGCACTCAGGAGCTTGGTGACATCCTTATAGGCTCCTGCAATGCCTGCCTTCGCGTCTTTCTGTCCGACATGGGCTAATTCGTGAGACAGTGAGTTGGACGCCGGGATATGATCCCTGTCCGCCCGAATAAAAATCAGGTTTGGGAAGTCCTTCGGAGTGAATCCCGATAGATTCGGATCGCCTCCTTGGAAATAAGAGATGGCTGTTCCAGTAGCTTCTTCAAGCCGCCGGGTTCCATCTTCAAGTTCACGTGAGCGGACGAGTGTAATCCCGTGGAACTCGGCGACTTCGAGGATTTTGGATCGGTTTTCATTGGACGGTTCAAATTTATAGCTGGCTGGCGGCAGATTGAAAGCGGAATTGAGCAATTCCCGCAATTTTCCCGGCGGACGCGGTTCCTGCCCGACGAGCGGGGCCGCGTTCAGACCGCCCGCCTTCTTCCTCTCCATATAAGCTTTGCGCTCCGCCACGCTCATCGCCTTCCGCTCAGGGGAATTGGCGCGAAGTGTCGGTAGCGGTGAGGTTTGCAGGGGTTTGAAATCACTTTCTGAACCAGTGGAAAAATTCTCCCCCATGCCGGTAAGAAATTCAAAAACATCGCCGACTTTCCCAAGCCCGATAGTTCCGTTCATCTTACCATTATTTTCGACAAACTGCCCATCACGCATCATCGCGTTGAGCTGTGGATTGCGCCAATACACCCCACCGCGTGAGCGGGAGGAAGGAACCGAAAGAACCGTCGCCGACCCGGTGTGGAGGAACCTAATAGAACCATCCGAGTTGGTGACGTTGCTATCAAAAACCATTGCCTTCAGCTTCTCAACCGAGTCCACCTTCACCCGCGCCTTGATCGCAGCCATCCGTGCCATGAAGGTTTTCGGGAGAAGGATGCCCATGCGATCTTCCCCGCTTTCGGTGGTGTAGGTGATGACTTTGCCAGTTCCTTTGAGCGCGGCCATCGCCCGCATCAGGTTCCCGGTGGCAATCGCCGCCTCGCCCCCTACGTCCGTAGTCTCGTCCCATTCGTTTTCCGGGAAGAGGTCTCCCGGATCTGGGGTGAAAGCCTCTTTCAACTGAGTCACCGGCACTTTAAGGTTTCCCCGGCTGTCATTCACCCGGAGGATGGCGATCTGCTTGCTCGGGGTAAGCGGGCTGGATGCATCTAGCTTGATTTCCTCTACGACGGCCAGTCCGTTCGTGCCGTCATCACGGGTGATGCTGCCGAATTTTCCGGTAAGGGAAATAGCATTGGCGATGACGTTGCGCTGGGCGCGTTGTCCGGCGAGGAATTCCGTCCGCTTTTCATCGCTCCATGACTTGAGCGCACGTTTCGACTTCTTGTCGGCAAGGGCGGTTGCCTCCGCATCCGCCGTGGATAGGTAGGCTTGTATTCTGTCCTTCGCCCCAGTCTTCACCCGGTCGGCAAGCTCCATGGCTTCTTTTCCTTCCAGTGGACTCCTGCCCATTTGAGTTTCCACCCGCTCAATATAAGAAGGGGCTGAGAAGGCAGAATCCCCGGCTGCCTGCGCGGTGAATACTTCACTGGAAACGGTTTTCGCTTTTAAGTCCAGTGCCTTCGCTTCGAGCGCGTTTTGTCCAATCTGGTCAAGATAGGAAATGAGTGCGTCGTAGTCAGCTAAGGTTTTTTCCCAGAAAAGCTCCTGCTCCTCCACTGGAAGGATGGCGAGGTATCCAGTGATCGTGCGAGCGAGATAGCCGCTTGGCTGCTCCGCGACCAGTGCTTGAGCCTTTTGAAGGGGGATGAGATTCCCTGTCTGGGTATTGAAAAACTTCTCGATCGAAGATCTAAGCGGACGGAGCTGGCGCTGAATATCCGTGTCACGTTCCAATACCCGGTAAGCGATTTCATCCCCGTATTGGTTGAAAATATCGATAGCGGTATTGCCCTCGCTCACGTCGGTATTGGCGTTAGACGTTGTATTCGCGTTGAGCATGGACATTTTCTTGCCAAGGATCGCCGCAGGGCGTTTCTCCGCAGGAAGGGCGGTCTGGAGAAGAATGAACTCAGGGTTTACAACCTGACCGGAGCGATGAATGCGCCCAAGCGTCTGCATGAATTCGTTGATGTCGAGATTCGGCTGAGCGACGATCATCACGCGAGTCGCTTGGTTCGTCGCTTTTTCCGATGCGTGGAGGCTGATACCCGTAGATCCGGACTGGTTGATAACAAGGAAATCAAGATCCTCATTATTGAACGCTGCCTGTGCCGCACGTCGGGCCGGCTTGCTGGTGTCCTGTGCGGAGCGGGAATAAATCTCCCCGTTCTTGTCAATTCCGCGCTTCCGTCCGGTGATTTCCCCGGTGCGAATACCTGCCATCTCCAAAGTTTGACGCATGGTGTCGATGGGAGACAGTGGAAGGTTGCCGAGGTCGATGCCTTCCACGGTTTCCCGTGCCTTTACAAACACATCCCACATGGAACGGCGCATTAGTTCTGCTGCCGCCGCTTCGTTGATATTTATAACGGGGTCCCCGTTTTCATCGGTTCCCCGCTCAACGATGATGTTTGCAAGTTCCCTGCCGGAAAGGTTCTCGAACTCCTCCGCGCCTTTCTCCTTGATCTCAAATTCCTCCACCTCGCCCCTGCCAAACGCGGTATTCCCGCTCTTGAGAAATCGCATTTGGTCGAGATAGCGAAGGACAAGCCCCCGGTAGTTCATTTCGAATCCGCCGAGCTCCAGCGCATCGATGGCGCTTTCCATGGTTGATTGCAGGGCTACGACGACCTTTTTCCCTGCGCGAATCTCACGGATGGCGGTATCGGAGGCGGACTGGACTTCGATCGCAAGCAGGTATTGGCTGACGACGTTGTGGAGTTTTGAGGAAAAGTTTGTGGTTTCCAGCTTTGCCCTGTTCGCTGCTTTTACCCCCATCCTCTTGCCCGCGTTGGCGATGACGGCATTGATCGCTTCCGCCGCTTGGGTCATCGCGTCCTGCACGGTGACAATCTCTCGCAAGGCGTAGGTGAGTCCGTCCGCAAAGGCTGTATCCCTTTCCCGTGTATCCTCGGAAATCTGTGTACCGAATTTCACTCCCTCAAAGGTGCGCTCGCGGCGGATATATTGCCCGTCCTGCGCCAACATGGAGGAAACCACCTGCATGGCCGGCACTCCGCCTGAGTTCATTAGGTCGGTGAGTTCAGCCATGTTACCGTTGGTGAGCTTGCCGACGTTCGTCTTAAAATAGATGCCCATATTCTCTGGGCGTTTCACGGAGGTAGCGGAGGAGTAATAGACCCGGCTGGAACGTCGAAGAAGATCGGCCACGCGCCAGCCGGTGGTACTCTGTCCTGATGCAAGGTGGCTCTCATCAAGGATGAAGACAGCATTCGGGGCGATTCGGCGGAGTGCCGCCATCCGCCATTTATCTGGCGGGGCTTCCCCAGCGTTGCGGGCGGAGGCTCGTTCGCCTTTCGTCAACCCTTTCGCATCATCCGCCTGGATCTGGCTGTATGTAACGAAGATCGCGTTGGAATCGCCTGGGAGGGTTCCAGAATCTCCGCTTTCGTCCGAAAGTTTCTGTTGTTGTAGGTATCCACGATAAGCGGACATTGCTGATGTACCTCTACCAGCCGTAAATAAGCCTGGTGCTACAATATGCCAATCAGGGATAGAAGCCGCTGTCGTTCCAGAATCTCGCACGTTTTGGGAAATTTCATTCGGAGCGACAAGTTCATAGCCTTCCTTAAGCTTCTCCCGGATTTGCTCAACCGTCAGATTATTTCCGCTCCCTATATTACTGAAATATTCCTCCCCGTAGTTGAGCTTGCGCTTTTTCGCGGAAGCAAACTGAAGGTTGGTATCCATTACTGCGGAGATAATTTCCGTAGCGGCGATGTCTGGAATATCCTCGGTAAGCATAGCGTCATGCAGAACTGAGTCTTTTGTCATAAATACGGGGATCAATCCCTGATTCACCGCGTATTTCATCAAAGCAGCGACAATGCGGCCTTTGCCAATCCCTGTCTGATCTCCGATAATGAATGCGCCCTTCCGCTGGAAATTCCAGATTGCGGCGGCTACTGCATCGATCTGCTCACCCGCGAGGTATTGGGTGATGTCTGTTCCTGCCGGGTAGCCGAGCTGGTCACGGACAAAGCCCGTAAGATCCTCGCCAAGATCCGCTTTGATGCGCTCGAAGGCACTGGTGACAGGTGCCACCATATTGCGAGGAAGGAGGGTATCTAAGCTCTTTTCACCACTGAAAGGCGTGTATTCCGCTTGGAATTGGCCGGATTTCTTTACCTGAACTCGGCTGTCTCCATCGGGATTGCTGCGTAAGTTATCAGATTTACTAGATCGCTCACCTTCAGTCCCGGCTCTTCGCTGTCCGTCCAGATCGGCGGATCTATCTCCAGTAGTTCCATCGCTTTGAACGTCCAGGTTGCTATCTCGCGGATTGTTTCCGTGGTCGGTTTCCCCTTCAGGCTGGGAAGATGCGGCCAGATCGGTCTGGCTTCCTCCTGTAATCGGGTCTGTACTCTGTCCAAGTCGTGAGCCATTGGACTCCTTTCCTCCCACGTTTCCAATTCCGGCGAGAGCATCAACCATGCCGCGAACTGAGTCGCGCACTTCTTCCTCGCTGATACGGTTGAGCTGGATTCTTTCATCGTCGGTAAGTCGTGTGGTTAAGAAAAGTTCATTCCACTCCGTAATCATACGAGGTGCTTTAGCAGATGGCAAGGCGGTTCTAGATTTGCCTTTCCCTTGAATAGTGATTATGTCCACATTCCATCCAGCCCCTTGTTTTGCATAGAGTGCGCCGTCGACGGTGAAGTGATCAAGAACGCCGTAATTGTCATGGAGGTGCTCAAAGAACCCTCCGTGGTAACTGATCACTGCCTGCGGTCAATCCGCAGCCTGATCGCCACCCTCTCACCCCATAGATCTCTTCCAAAATTTGGCATTGCCTGTGCAATGAGAGCTGAATGCCATGGTTTACTCCTACCGATTCTCTCAGTGCACCAGATCTGGAGAAGGGCTTGAAGGTTTTGTATTGGGAGAGCCTAAGCTCTCATTCGATGATCTTGCTAGTCACGGGGGCCTTCCTTCCGGGGATGGCTTTAGCTCTGGGCGCGAGCAATTTTACCATCGGTGTTCTCGCTAGCTTTGCGCCGATTGCACAGATGGCACAAATCCCAGCGATCCTAATTATCGAAAAATTCCCCTTTCGGAAGCTGCTGACCGTGCTCTTTGGTTTGATTTCGCGATTCTCGCTGGTAGCAGCTGCGCTGGTGCCATTCTTCGCGCCTGAATCTAGCCGTGTGCTCCTCTTCACCCTGTTGATGATTCTGTTCTTCATCGCAGGTGCCTTTGCGGCTTGTTCCCGTGCGTCACTTATCAAAGACATCGTCCCCGAAAAAAGGCGCGGCACGATCCTTGCGACTCGGCTTGCGGCTGCGACGGCGCTGGGCGCGGGTCTCAGCCTAGCTGCCGGATTCAGCATTGATTCGTTGACCGTCTTGACTGGCGAGTCATCGCGGGCCTTCGCCATCGTTTTTCTAGTTGCGGCTGGCTTCGGGCTTCTTGGCACCCTTATGACGACTCGATTGCCTGAGACGATCATGCCGAAAGCGACCGATCAGGGAAAATGGATCAAAAAGCTGATCACTCCGATCAAAGAGCCAAATTTCCGACGGCTTTTGATCTTCTCCTTTTCATGGGCATTCACCGTCGTAATGGCCGGGGCCTTTTTTACCGTCTATATGTTAAATCGCATCGGCATCCCGATGTCTTGGGTGATCATGCTCGCGGTTTTGAGCCAAGCGACGAACATCTACTTTTTCCGCCTATGGGGAAAAATAGCCGACCGCTACTCGAACAAAAGCGTGCTCGCAGTTTCGGTTCCAATGTTTATTTTCCTGCTTCTTCTCTATCCATTTACCACCCTTCCAGAGCGTTATTACCTGACGATCCCGATTTTAATTTTGATCCACATCATTGGTGGAATATCAACGGCTGGGTTCAACCTGTGCTCTGCAAATATCGCGATGCGCTTAGCTCCGCATGGGCACGCGACTGCCTACCTCGGAACGAACGCTTTTTGTTCGGGATTAGCTGCTGCGATCGCGCCAATTGTAGGCGGTCTACTGGCCTCATTTTTCGATATTAAAGAACTATCGATTGCCCTGTTTTACCGCCCAGACGCCTCCGATGTGCTCGCTGCGGTGACGATTCCTGCACTAAGTATTCGCGGTATCGACTTTGTCTTTTTTGCGGCGGCAATTACGGGTCTCTACGCATGGCACCGTTTATCGCTAATTGATGAGGAGGGCACGGTGTCAGAGGCCGAGGTGCGCGATCAGGTTTTCGCCTCCGTGAGAAATTCATTTGGTTCCGCTTCGGGTTTATCAATGGGTGTTCGCCAAATGACAAACTTCCCGTATCAGATGCTCCGCAGAACTTCGAAAAGCTACCGGGATTCTCATCCTCCTAAAAAATGAGATCCCGAAGAGGTCATTGAAATGTCTTTCAAGCCTGAGCTAGAATTATACGGAGATTAGATTGGCTGCCCTGATTTGTTAGCTTTGTTCGTTTTAGAATCTCGCAGGTCTATTCCGCTGCAGGTGGAGTGCTGTTTGAGAATAGACTCATCTCTGTGATCAGAGATTGTATGGTTGTTCTGAGAGCCTCATCAAAAAATATCTCTGCCTTCCAACCAAATTCTCGAAACATTTTCCCTGGATCAACCGCATACCTTTGGTCGTGACCCAGCCGATCGTCGACAAATTTGAATTGTTTCTCATAGCTACCAGCCCCCAAGATGAGTCCTGTTTCTGCGTAGATCTTTGTAATTAGGTCGAGATTGCTCCACTCGTTCTCGGCACCGATAAGGTAACTTTCACCGACGATGCCCTTCTCCGCCAAAAGGACGAGTGCTCGGCAATGATCCTTTACATAGATCCAATCGCGCACGTTTTCCCCACCGCCGTAGATCGGAATCGATTCTCCATTTAATATTTTTTGAACGACCATCGGTATTAACTTTTCAGGAAACTGCCGTGGTCCGAAATTATTCGAGCAGAGGCTGATAATTCCCGGGAAGCCGAAGGTCGTATGGAACGATTGCAACAGATGGTCCGCTCCTGCTTTGCTGGCTGAATATGGTGAGCTAGGCCGATACGGTGATCCCTCGTGGAATCGATCCGGCGCTTCGATGGATCCGAAAACCTCGTCGCTCGATACTTGTATAAAGCGAAATCGCGATTGCTCGATTCCCTGAGAATTTTTCCAATAAGCGAGCGCTCTCTGTAGCAAGGCCCATGTTCCCATCAAATTATTTTCCAGAAAGTCATTTGGCTGGATGATCGAGCGATCCACGTGGGTTTCGGCTGCTAGGTGGAAGACAATTTCTGGCCGGAGATCAGTAAATATTTGATCGATGAGCTCTAAATTTCTTATATCGCCCTCAATGAATCGAAACTGCGAGCTTCCCATCACGCCCGAAAGATTCCTCAGGTTTCCAGCGTAGGTCAGGGCGTCGATCACCCAGACGTGTTCACCTTGGTCCACTAGCAAGTCCACGAGATGAGAACCAATGAAACCAGCCCCACCGGTGACTAGGATTCTTCGACTCACGAGATTCCAAGCTGTCGATCGAGCGCGGCAGACATTGCGCGCTCCACCATCCTTGCCGCTGCAGCCTCTGTCGCGGAATCTAGCTCGGCAACCGCAGCTTTTAGAAGGTTTGCAGACTCGGATTCGAGCGCCGTTTTTACTGCTGCTTGCTTCTCCACAATCAGTGCCCGCTCTTCAGAATCCAAGTCATCTCCACCAAGTAACATCTCGACAGCGGGAAGGATTTCCTCTGCTTTCATCTTTGCTTCGGTAAAGATTCGCTCCGCCATATCTTCGAAAGCAAAATCGACTGACTCGCCGATCATTTTCCCTACCTCAGCATCATCCACGTCAATTGCAGCGCTCTCTATCTTTAACACTCGATCAATATTCGTTGCCGTGTCTCTCGCTAGGACTTCAAGAATACCATCCGCATCGATTTTGAACTGCACCCCGACCCTTGCCTGACCCTTCGCACCCGGACCGAGTTCGAGCGTTAGCTCCCCAAGCTCCCAATTGTCCCTCGCCATCTCTCTCTCGCCTTGGAGCACTCTTACGGACATTCGCGTTTGTGACTCTGCGGCATTGGTGAACATCTCGCCAGCCTTGCACGGGATTGTCGTGTTCCTCGGGATAATTACGTTCATCAATCCACCATACGTTTCAAGACCGAGACTGAGCGGAGTGACATCGAGCAAGACCATTTTTTGCAAGCTACCGCTCATCACCCCAGCCTGAATCGTCGCGCCCAGGGCAATTGCTTCATCGGGGTGTTGCGTGACATTGACCTCACTTTTAAAAAATTGCGAAACAGCATCACGGACAGCTGGGATCCGGGTGCTTCCACCCACCAATACAACTTCATCGATATCCTCAACCTGTAGTCCACTATCATGAAGCGCACGCCGGCAACAAAGGATCGTCCGTTCAATCAGCGGAGCAACCAACGTTTCAAGATCGCCGCGATCGTATTCTTTCTCAAAACTACGTCCCGGAGTAAAAAGTGGCACTCTAGCAGTCCCACTGGTTTCTGCTGATAGCCGCTTTTTTAGGTCCTGCGCTTCTTTGCGAAAACGCCAGCTTGCCTCCTCAGGCACATCGCTTGCGTCTTTCAGAAAGCGTTCGCATAATAATTCATCGAAATCGTCGCCGCCTAGATGGGTATCGCCATTGGTTGCTAGGACTTGGAAAATGCCATCCTGCATCTCCAAAATCGAAAGATCAAATGTCCCGCCACCCAAGTCATAGACTGCGACACGATTCTTCTCACCCAATCGCTCTAAACCAAAAGCTAGTGCGGCAGCGGTCGGTTCGTTAAGGATTCGTACCACCTCCAGCCCGGCCAATTCCCCGGCCCGCTTGGTTGCTGTACGCTGGCTATCGTTGAAATAGGCCGGCACAGTCAAGACAGCTTTGTGGCATTTAGACCCCAGCCGCCACTCGGCGATTTGTTTCAACTCACGCAGAATTTCCGCACTCACCTCTTCTGGAGTGCACCCCACCTCACGGAGAACCTGATGATCATTCGCTTTATGGGGTGCTCCAATTAGGCGCTTCACGCTCTCGATGACGCGGGTGGGATCTCCGGCTTGGCGCCTCAGAGCTTTCCAGCCCACTTCTATTTCCCCAGACGCACCATACCACACAGCGCTGGGTGTGATTCTGTTTCCATCTTTATCTGCAAGGAGAATGGGAAATCCTGAATCGACAACACCAACCGCAGAGTGCGTGGTGCCCAAGTCGATGCCTAAAATGGGTCCTTCCATCATCTCCTTCTTAGGCCTCAGCCTTTAAAATTATTAGGCGATCATTAGGCGGCTAAGGCACTCGGAAAATCTGGCCATTCGAAGGGTCTTTGGCCAGCTGCCCGGTGCGGAATCCTTCGACGTCAATCACGTTGTAGGGTTCGTAAGGGCTGAGCACTTGATTTGGATTTGCAGTCCGTTGAGCGCTTGGATAGTCGTTGCGTGTTGGCTGGCGGGGTGCTTGGGGTTGCGAATCGAAGCCGCCCCTTCCCTGAGTTTCATAGCGGTTGTTGTAATCCCTGCCGTAGTTGTTGTTCTGGTTGCGTTGCCTTTCTGTATAGGCGGCAACTCCTGTTCCTGCTGCCGCACCAATCGCAGCCCCACGAACTACATCGCCACTGTCATCACCGGCGATTGCTCCTAAGGCTGCTCCACCGAGCGCGCCCACTCCGGCCCCCTGTTGTTGATAGGGCGTGCAGGCAGCGAGAGTGCCAGCAATCAGACTTAATGTTAGGAAGTTCTTATGATTCATATTGTTCAGACCTGCGTTGCCCTACTGTTATTCACTTGGTCATTTTTGCCAGAAGAATGTATTTGAAAAGAATCGCCACCTTACGCCCTTTTGAGAGTGAGTAGCGCCTATCAAAGACTTGGAACCTTCCGCCTCGCATCTTTTGTAACAATTCACCGTAGACTTCCGCCATCATCTGCGCCGGCATTAAGGCTCCCCGGTCCTGTTCTGGTAGGATCCGCTCTGCTTCCGCGAAGTGATGCTCCGCCCTCCCGGCCTGCCACTCCATCATCGCCAGAAAGCGCCCGTCATATACCTTTCCAATAAGATCTCTTTCGGAATACTGGAAGCGAATCAAATCATTGATTGGCAGATAGATCCGGCCACCGTTCCGCAAGTCTTCACCTACATCGCGGAGGATATTCGTCAGCTGTAGTGCATTGCCGAGGACCCGTGCGTAATTATCGGAGTTTTCATGAACGCAGCCAAAGATGCGGGTCGAGATTAGGCCAACAATGCCTGCGACCTTCCAATTGTATTTCTCCAGTTCCTCCCAGCTACCAAAACGGTTCACTTGTAGATCCATCCGGCAGCCATCGATAATTTCCACAAACCATTCCGTTGGAATCCCTCGCCGCTCCCCCACTTCTAAAAGTTCCATGCCCAAGTGATTCGGGTCGTCAAATCCTTGATTCTTCAATCCATCTTCCCAGGCATTCAGGGCACTTCTCCTTTCCGTTACGCGAACAGTTAGATCGTCGGCTAGATCGTCGATCGTGCGGCAGAAAGCGTAGAAAATCGTCAGATCTTTGCGTCGCTCACGGCTTTAGTAGACGCAGAGCGATTGCTAAATTCGACTTCGCTTGGCGTGTGATCTCAGCAGCAGAAGGCACACTCGTCAGATTGAAAGGTGAAAATTTGCTTAGCGGATGAAGCCCCAATGCCCCGTCGTTACCGGCCAGAGGGCAAACATTGCGGGACCAACTAGATTGAACTCTTTGACGGTGCCCCAATAACGAGAGTCTAGTGAATTTCCGGTATTGTCCCCCATCGCAGCATATTCCCGCATTCCAGTTTGGCTAGTTTCGGCTTTCAAGCTCATGACATCTCCGTTTGCGACTAAGTATCTGTTCAAAGTCGAGCTCGGTTGAGCCAAAACATATCCGCGGTGGTTTGGCTGAAATGGTTCGCCTCCGGTGGCAACACGCCGAATCTTCGGCTCTTCTGCGATTTTACCATCAATCAATAGGTCCGGTGTTTCAATACTGACGCTATCGCCAGGCACCCCAACCAAGCGTTTGATATAGTGAGATCCGCCACCTTGAGGACCACTGTGTTCGGCAATCCCTCGTATCCCCAAAGTATCGAACACAAATACTTCACCGCGCTCCGGTTTACGGAAGTGGTAGGAAAATTTATCCACCAGCACCAAGTCCCCCGAATCGACCATTCCTTCGATGATCACCTCTCCTTTTTTCAGGACTCCACCATTCGCGGCAGCATTTTGGATCGCTCTACCGAGTCCGATCTCTACGGCAGGATTGGTCGGCGCAGGCAGGCGCAGAGGTTTCGAATCTTGGAAATACAGTTGTGACCTAGAGAAGAAATGAAGGAATTGGGAATCTCGGATATCCGGCCGCTGACCATTTGACTCTAGCGCAATCCTCCGATCCTGATCGTTGACAATTTTATGATAGCTCCTTCCGCGTAGAATGTATTCTAGCGCCCGCTTCGGCAGCCCGGGCCAGTCCTCTTTCTTAATCTGCGTTCCGATAATCCCGTTCAGGGTCGGCTGCATGGAACCAGTTGGGATACGAAATGGTTGTAGGTAGTAGGCGCGCAAACCCAAAGCGATCACGATAGCTACGAACATGACCTCCACGTTTTCCTCAAAGCCGCTTTGGGCCTTTTCCCTGGGAAGCGCACCTTCACAGCTAGCCCTCAATTGCTTTGTCGCCTCGTCGACTTTTGCCCGGTCCTTCGCTCGCAATGCGGAGCGAAGATCGTCCCTTCGAGACTCGATCTCCGCGATCCGCTCAGTCGTTAATAAATCGCGCTTGTAAGCGATGAATTTGCCAGCGCCTTTGTTGAGCAGGCGCGCATTCTTCTTCCACTTAGGGGCAAAAAACATAAGGCAGCACCCTGCATCTATGCCTCACCGTTGGCAAGCACTCAGGTAGCCACCGCAGAGAACAGGAAAATTCTTGTCTGAATCCCGATCCGCCCTATGCACGGCCCTTAGCCTAGCCTTCGCTACTTCCTAGCTCAATGTCTCCAAACCGATCATGATTTCAAAATTTTCCCAAACTGAACTCGCAGCACCCCTGCAGGAAACCCTTGCCGAGCTTGGTTATGAAGAGCCGTCTCCAGTCCAGGCGCAGGCAATTCCGCTTCTGCTTGAAGGCAGAGATCTTCTTGCCTCGGCGCAAACCGGGACTGGCAAAACTGCGTCTTTCGCGCTTCCTGTTCTCCATTTTCTTCACGAGAAACAGCAGGCACCTCGTCCGAAGCAGACTCGCGTTTTAGTTCTCGCCCCCACTCGCGAACTTGCAATCCAAGTCGGAAAAAGTTTCGCGACCTATGGCCAAAACGTCCGCTTCCGCCACACCTTGATCTATGGCGGAGTTGGGCAAAATCCGCAGATTTCTGCGATGCGTAAAGGCGTGGACGTTCTGGTAGCGACCCCTGGCCGCTTGCTAGATCTCATTGAGCAGCGGCATATCGATCTCTCCGGAGTTCAATACTTCATTCTCGATGAGGTCGATCGCATGCTCGATATGGGATTTCTACGAGACGTAAAGCGGATCATCGCCTTGCTTCCAAGGAAGCGTCAGTCGCTCTTCTTTTCAGCAACCCTATCTCCGAGCATCATCACCTTGGCAAATTCAATCCTTGAGGATCCGGCCCGTGTAACAATCACCCCGCAGTTCACAACGGCTGAGCGCATTGAGCAGCAGCTTTGCTTTGTGAACAGAGGCAATAAAATGGCACTTCTCCAAGAGCTCTTGGAAAAACAGAATCGAGCCGAAGAAGGCAAGCTCAGCATCGTCTTTAATCGCACCAAACACGGGGCAAATAAGATCGCAAAGGCACTAAGCGAGGCCGGCTTCAAAGCGGATGCAATCCATGGCAATAAATCCCAAGCACAGCGGGAGAAGGCACTCGCCCGTTTCAAACGCGGCGAGACACCAGTGCTCGTTGCGACAGATGTTGCGGCGCGCGGCGTAGATGTCAAAGACGTGGGTCTGGTGGTTAACTATGATCTTCCAAACGAACCGGAAGCTTATGTCCACCGCATTGGCCGCACGGGCCGCGCAGGTGCAGCTGGACTTGCTGTCTCTCTCTGCGCGGAAGACGAAATCGAATTTTTGCGCGATATCCAGAAGGTGATTAAAAAACAGATTCCGCGGAATCTTGAACATCAATGGCACAGCCAAGATTTGATCGACAAGTTGAATTCCGGCTTCAAGCCACCTAAGGTAAAACAAGGTGGTGGCGGAGGTCGTGGCCGCAGCGGTGCGAATGCGGGCAGAGGCAAGAGCGGTGGCGACCCCCGTCGCTCCAGCCAAGGACGGCGCCGCAATCGCTAATTTGCGAAGCTTTGATTCTAAAACGATTGATTTCCAACATCTTTCACTGGACTCGCCGCGGCCAAGTTGTGGCCGGTCGTTGAGCTAGGTCTTAGCTCTTGCAAAGCTGGCCTGTTTCCCTAGCTTGCCCAGCGAGCAGCGAATTCTTTAATGTCTTGCTGACCCATTCTCGCATCTACCTACATCTCTCCCGCAGAAATTCTGAAATTCTCATCAAAAAATCTTCGGGAAGAATTTGGTCATAGACAATCGGAGAAATTTCGCTGCTTGCCGGATCATATCTACCAAAAGTGTTTTCCACATCCTGCCCTCCGCGCAAATCGTTGCCGGGGCTAGCATCTACTTGTTAGTAGATTCTGTGGAGCTCACTCAGACAAGAAAGCCTTACAATAGGAGATCCGGCAAACTACAATACAATGCAGAAACATGTCAGATAATAATAATCAAGAATCCCGTGAATCGGGCCAAAATCGTCGTTCCCGCTCACGCAGCGGCCAAAACAATCGTTCAAACAACCAATCAGGAAAAAATCGGTCCCAAGGGCGGCAAGCAGGTGGTGGCAGACGCACCAGCAGCGGATCCGGCCCGAAGAACCGTCAGGGTGGCTATAACAAATCTTCCCGCCGCCCGATGCCCGCTCCAGCCGTTCTTACTTGGTGGCAAAAGCTACTAAAGGCAGTCGGTTTATACAAAGAAAGCGTCCGCCCGCCGCGCCCGGAGCGCCGCGTCGATAAATCCAGCCAAAAGAGTGAGCCACGTCGCCGGAAAACGCGTGAATCTTCCGAGGAAAATCGCTCGCAAAAATCCCGCCCACCAAGAAATCGCGATAATCGTCGTGATTCCACTGCAAATCCGCGCGGAGGTGATCCATCGACAGTGGAAAGCCGGAGGGTTTACATTGGAAATCTATCTTATGAAGCGACTGAGAGTGATCTAGAAGATCTCTTCAAAGGAATTGGTCCAGTCCGTCGGGTAGAAATCATCTACAACCGCGCAACTCATCGCTCGAAGGGCTACGCCTTTATTGAGATGCTCGATATTGAAGAAGCCAAAAGGACCGTTGAAGTCCTGCATGAGCAGTTTTTCATGGGTCGCAAACTAACGGTTTCCGGCGCTAAAACGAAGGATCACAGCGCTGCAGAGGAAGAAGACGATCGGAATACACGTGAAAACAGTGTGGTTCCAAAGCTGGCCTCGACGAGCCCTGATCGTCAAACTGCATCGGCCTCGCCAGAGGTGAATGCTTCTGTCGATTCGATCCCTGAGCCGGTGAAGGTGGCGAAAGACGATGAAGTGCCGATCCCGAACGAAGAATTCAATTCTACCCCTGCCGAGACTCCCCAGAAGTAGGCAATCAACAATTTAACCGAAAAGCAGGCTCTCCACATCGGAGGGCCTGCTTTTTTATATGACTGTCGGTGCTTTGCCAGACTAGGAAGATAGTCTTCCTTACACTTGAGCAAGTTCACATCTCAGCGCTTTAGAACTTCTAAAAACTTTTTCCGCTGAGGCGAAGTCCAGCCCGGTTGTCACTCGGTTGGGCACGGCCCACACTCTCATGCCCGCCGCAAGTCCGGCGGCTAGCCCATTGCCAGAATCCTCAATCACCAGACATTCTTTTGGATCAACCTGTAGAAGATCCGCTGCGGCTATATATAGATCAGGGGCCGGCTTGATATTCGCTGCATCGCCCTTGCAAATCACTTGGCTGAAAAAGCTACGAATATTTAATTTTTCCAACCAATCATCCACCCAATCGTGTGAGGAGCTCGAAACGACTGCCAAGGGCACTCTTCGAGCCTTCAGTCTTTCTAAAAGCTCGATGATTCCTTCCATCAGCCCCTCCCCTTCCAATTCTTTGCGAATTTCTACCTGACGATCTGCATCCATCTTTTCCCAATCAAAACTTCGTTTTGTCAGGCTCTCTAGATGAAGTTTTGGCGACCAAGTATCAAAATCTGATCCGATGCACTGAGTGTAGGTCGAAAGCAATAGCGTTTCGCCTTCCCGCTCATAAGTCCGCGCCCAGGCCTGATAGATGGCCCACTCTGTATCCACGATTACACCATCAAAATCAAACAACACGGCAGCTGGCATCATAACCGAGATGAAAACTTCAATCCCTCAAGAAAGACAAGGCGCGAATTCTGCTAATGGTGAATGCCTACCGCGAGCCGAGGAAAACATAGTTCCAAAGAATTTAACGTTTCCGAACTATCAACAAAAATAGATTCTCCTTGGCAATTCCGGTTGACACTGCCATAAGCCCTTCGAGGCCCTTTTCTCCGCTACCGATTTCATAAAATGAGTATCCGCAAAATCATTGGAAGCATCTCCGCTCTCCTTGTCGTTTGGTTAATCACCACCTATTTCTATCAAGTTCCGACCGAGCGCTACCCATCCCAGCTACGTCAGACAGCGGAGAAAGCAAGCATTCCGGCTTCTGCCGAGCTTGCGGTTGCAGCAGTCACTTCCCAACCTTAAGAGCCTTTCTTCGAGTGGACCCCGAATTGAAAAAATCAATTCAGCTGGACCTTCAGCCGGGTGTCTATTGGTGGTGCACTTGTGGCAAAACCAGCCACAGCCCCTTCTGCGATGGTTCTCACAAAGGTCTCGGCTTTCAGCCAAAGAAGCTAGAAATCTCTGAGCCTACCACAGTTTCGCTGTGCCAATGCAAGGCCACTTCCAATCCGCCGTATTGCGATGGTTCACACCGCAGCCTTTAGATATAAAGTTTCTATTTCCAGATGTGCCGATATTTTCCGCTACTACTTGGCGCGATAATCATCCTGCTCTCCGCCTGCCAGCCATCGGCAGATTTGAAGACTTGGCAGCATCCAGTCCGGCAGCAGATCCAACAGCTGGGCAATCGCAACTGGATCGTGATCGCCGAGGCCTCCTTCCCAGCGCATAATCTTCCGGGTATCACGCAGGTGACTGCTGAGGATGAAATTCCCGAAGTCGTCGATTTCGTTTTCGAAACTTTGGAAGCGACCCAGAATGTCCGTTCCAAGGTCTTCCTAACACGAGAACTTTCTTCGGTAGAAAACGATTATGCTCCCGGGATTGAAGAATTTCGGGAAAAGCTCGATACTGCCCTGCACGGCCACGATCCTTCCTATTTGGATCAGCAGTCTTTACTAACTCTTCTAGAGACCGCAAATCGGAAATTCACCGTTTTAGTAATCCGCACACCAACTGCGCTACCCTATTCATCGGTTTTCTTTGAACTTCAACCCGGCTACTGGGATGCGGAATCTGAGGACCATCTCCGCGAAGCGCTGCGGAATCGCAAAGCTAAGCTCACCCCCCAGCAGCCTTAATCCGAAACCTTCCTTGTTAGTGACCAAGAACGAAGCCCTGAAACTCGAACGTGAAGCGGCATGGATCGGCGATGCGGTCTTGGCCCTTTTCGCCCGGGAATTTGTCCTTCGTGAGCGGGGCCGCATGGATGGTATTTGGTTCACCCATTTAACTTCCAACGAGTTCCTTAGCTCTTTTGGGAATCCGACTTCGGTGGAAGCGCGGATCGGGCGACTCTACCGTGCCGAAGGCCTAAATGCCGCCCTCGCTCTAATCGAAACAGATTTCCTTCCACTGTTTCGGAAGCAAATCGCAAAACGTCGGATAGCTTAGGCGACCTAAGCGGCCTTCGTGCAGAAAAGCTTGAAGCCGATCTCCCTTTTCTGTTCTGCTTAGCGGATGGTATCTGGCACAATTCTCATCACTGGAGGGGCTGGGTATATTGGATCCCACACGGTCAGGCACCTAAATCAGATGGGACGGGAAGTGGTGGTTATCGATAACCTTAGCTACGGCCATCGAGAGGCGATTCCAAGTAGCGTCACGTTCGTGGATGGAGATATTGCAGATACGAAGCTACTCCGCTCACTTTTTAGCGAAATACCAATTTTCTGCAGTGATTCACTTCGCGGCCTTCGCCTATGTCGGAGCATCAGTCAGTGATCCGCTTAAATACTATTGGAACAATGTCGCGGCACCGATCCGGTTGCTGCAGGTGATGGAAGAGTTCGGGTGCAAGGCTTTCGTGTTCTCATCCACCTGCGCGACCTATGGCACACCCGCTAGCATTCCGATCGACGAGCGCAACCCGCAGCAGCCAATCAATCCCTATGGGCAGAGTAAGCTGATGCTCGAGAAAATATTGGCCGACTGCGATTCCGCTTGGTCCCTTAAATCAGTCTGCCTGCGCTATTTCAATGCAAGTGGATGCGCCAGCGACAGCACTATTGGTGAGGACCACGATCCTGAGACACATTTGATCCCGAGAGTCTTAATGGCGATTACTAACGAAATCGAGACCCTCGAGGTATATGGTACGGATTATCCAACACCTGATGGAACCTGCATCCGAGATTACATCCACGTCGAAGACCTAGCAAACGCCCATGAGCTCGCTTTGAAACACGTCCTAGCCGCAAAGACCTCTCTGCAGTGCAACTTGGGGACTGGAAAAGGCGCATCGGTTAAAGAAATCATCCAAGCGGCCGAGAAGGTAACCGGGAAGGCCGTTCCTGTTCGCTACGGTCCGCGCCGGATCGGTGACCCAGCTGAATTGGTCGCTGATCCCACAAAAGCTCTTGTCGAGCTGAAGTGGAAGGCCGAGCACACAGATCTTGAAACAATCGTTGCCTCAGCTTGGGCTTGGATGAACGGCAAAAACAAAGGCCGTTACACTTCGTAGAATGACAGACCCTGAATTGCTTGGTATTGTCGATGTATTGACATTTCTACTTGCTCCAGACTCCCCTTTTGGGCATATTTCTAATAAGATCCGCTCGAAAACCCTACAAACATGAAGAAACCGAATCATCCAAATGCCAAAGCTGGTTTCTCATTGGTCGAACTTCTTGTGGTGATCGGCATCATGTCAGTGCTCATGACAGCGGGCGCGATCGGTCTAGGCAATTTGACGGCAGGAAAAGGAACTTCTACCGCGATTGCTACAGCGGAGTCTATCTTCGAGGAGGCACGCATGATGGCAATTTCTAAGAGCACGAAAACACGGGTGATGATTGAAGGGCCAAGTACCAGTGGCGGAACACCATCGGAAAACCTTCTCCGGCGGATGATCGTAGTTTATGAGGGCCGAGATGCTGCTGGAGCGATTGTTTCCGGTCAATGGGTGCTGGCAAGTCGTGGTTACACATTGCCTAGAGGAACCTATTTTAGCAATGTCTACTCGAAACAAGGAGATGGCTCGACAAGCATTGCCCAAGAGGCTGTCGCACCAGTAAACGAAGACGAACCACCCGTAGGACTTTCTGAGTACTCAGGAAATTACTTCATCTATGAATTCAATGCAGAAGGGATATTCTCCGATGCGGGAGCCAGTTTTATTATCGGAGCCGGCGTTCTACCTCCGGGTGCTGTAGGACCTAGAGTGACGAAATCTGGCGAGCGTGACTTCGCTGGTTTTGCGATTTGGCGGAATGGCCGCACCTCTAGCTATCGCAGTCCTGTCCAAATGGGCGCTACGACGAGTAGCGCCGGTGACAATTTTAGTATCTGCAATTCCTGTAACCCAAGACCTAATGAAAACCCAACAATCGTCTCCCGTTACGCAGCACGCGCAATTTCGTCAGGCCTTTACCTTGATGGAGACCATTATTGCGATTGGCATCCTTGCAGTATTGCTCACTGGTTTTCTAGCCGTATTTACTCCGGCGGCTCAGGGTATCCGCCGTTCAATTAGCGCCGACCAGGCAGATCGGCTTTCAAGCACTCTCGAGCGGGAAATAACGATCTTTCGTGACGGAGATGACACCGGAAACACAGACATCACCAATGGCTTCACCAAAGCACTGGCTTGGGTGAAAAACTCACACACTCCCGCGACAGCAATTCTCGTATATCAGTATCGCGGAGATCCCAGTAACCTGCGTGCGGATGGAACTCCCACTCCATTCCCGGCGACAAGTGGTGGTCAGGCCGGTAGCGACTACATTCTCCAGCCAATGGCACGCCTAAAAAATTCGCCTAATTTAGATGCGGATCTCGCCGCAGTGGAAGGGCCTGTTTTCTTTGTGAAGACTCGACAGCTCGCCATGGATACTGGCGCTCTCACTCCAAAACCAGAAGGAACTATCACCAATATGGATGGGTCAGTAGTTTCAACTCTTGCCGACTACAATGAAGCGGTTATCGCCTTTACTGCCGAGTTCCACACGCTTCCTGCCAATACAAGCGGCTTTATCAACAGCACTACCTTCGACAGCAACGTGGCAGATCCGGCGCGCCCTGTCTTTAAGCGCAGCCTCGCGGTTCGTCGATAAACTCCGGTAGTTTTTTAAACCTATGAAATCTCCACTTTCAAAAACCCAGCGACGCGGATTTACCTTGATCGAGTTGCTTGTCGCAATGGCAATCACAACCCTGATTGTGAGCGTTTTGGTCACCGTCACCTCGGCTGCGCTAGATGTTTACAATCGAAGCCGTTCTGAAGTTCGTGCCGCAAGCCAAGGCAGAGCAATGATCGACACGATCGCACGGGACTTCGAATCAATGATCGTAAAGGAAGGTGATGATTCTGAATGGCTATATGCTCTGAGTGACGCTACTAAGCCTGGCCCCAATGGGGTGATTTCTCCTAATTCAATTGATCTGACCTTTCTGACAGCAGTGACTGATCGCTATGAAGGTCAAGTTGGCAGCGCGACAGATTTAGGAGGAAATATCTCTACGGTTGCCTATGAGCTAAGCTACCAAGATCCAATTGCAGCCCAAGACACTGCAGAGTATAAATCAATGGTTCTCTACCGAAAATTGATCGATCCAGACACTACCTTTGCGAACATCTTGGGAACCGCCGACATTTCCGGAAGCGTTCCAGATGTGAGTGATGTGGAGAATTTCATCTGTGAGAATATTTATCAATTTACCCTTACCTTCTATGTCGATGTGGCGGCTACAGTTGCGGAGGGTCTACGACCGAGGTCATCTCTATTCCCGTGCCGATTACTGGAGGTGTGAGCCTTCGAATCAAAGGCGATGGCATTGTCACGACAGGTTTCGCACCTGTAGCTCCGGCGGGTTACACGGTGAGCAACGCACAGTTGGATGCAGGTCGCGTCACTGCGGTGGATATTTCGACGACGGTTTTAACCGAATTTGGCATCACTCAAATGCGCAGCCGCCCTCTGACTGGGGCTGCTCTGGAGGAATTTATCGAAGAAAATTCTTATCAATATTCGAAGCTCGTCACCCTCAATGGTGGCTGATCTTAGATATTCTGGAGCAGATATCCATTGCTCACCCGTTCCTTGCCAATGAGCGAAGTCCCGCCGTGGCCTGGGTAGATCGTTGTCTCATCAGGCAGACTTAGTAGCTCCCGGCGAATTCCAGAGATCAGCACCTCCAAACTACCACCTGGTAAATCGCAGCGCCCGACGGAACCCGCGAACAGGGCGTCACCCACGAAGCAGAGTTCGTCATTCGGAAAATAGAGCGAGATGCTATCGGGGGAATGTCCCGGGACATGACCAATATGCACTTTCTCACCGCATAAAATTCCTTCACCCACAGTGAGTTTGGAATCGATCTGGAAAGGTTTTACCTCGGGCAGTCCCCAGCTCTTGCCGAATGTTTCGAGGGTCAAATCCTGCGAGTAGTCTGACCATGCACTAACCCTCACCCCTTCAGACTGCAACTTTTCGACATCTTCAACATGATCATAATGCTGATGAGTGAGGACTAGATCTGTGATCTTTTTGTTTTTTTCCTTCAACCAGTCGGAGATCCCTGCAGGTGCATCGATCAAAAAGTTTCCTCCTTCACATTCCACTAAATAGCCATTGGTCGCGACCATTCCTCCGGTATACCTTAATATATTCATTGGCCGCCTATAACCCCGCCACTGGCTTAGTTGCAAACCTAGCTAAAAGAATTACTTTCATGAGATACTCCAATCATCACTAGGATATTCTCATGCGAAAACTCACACCGGAGCTATTGGATTCATTGCCAGCGGATGACTCTGGGGCGATCGCTTCGCGGAAAGATCTCGCTAGGATCAATTCGATCATGGGGAACTATCGCTGGATCCTTCGCAGCATCCCTGACAATGCGACCGAAATCGTTGAATTAGGAGCTGGATCCGGTGATCTAATTCACCGGATATCGAAAGATTTTCCCGGAGCGAAATGCATCGCCTATGACCTAGCATCTCGACCGGCGAAGCTTCGGAAACGGGTTATCTGGAAGCAGGTAGATATCCTGAAAAGTACATTCGCTGTGCCGGGCGCGACCTTGGTGGCAAACCTAATTCTCCATCACTTCACCGATGATCAGATCAGCTCCCTAGCGCCTTCTATCAGTCAGTTTAGAGAACTCATCTTCTCTGAACCTCATCGCGCCAAAGCGCCTCTTGCTTTTGGAAAGTTCGCCGCCCCGCTGCTCCACCCTGTCACTCGTCACGACATGCGGGTAAGTATCGAGGCTGGTTTTCAGAAAAACGAGCTATCTGCATTGCTTCATTTAGATTCTTCGAAATGGATCGTGAAAGAGACGACTGATTTTCGCGGCGCTCTGCGCTTCCATGCAAAACAGCGCTAGTTGGCTAGATCTCTGGTGAAACAAACCTAGAAGTGCCGGAGTTTGATGATAGCTTCCTCTACTTGCCTTCAGAAATTACAATTGCCGGCGGTGGCCTGACGGGACTCTCCCTTGCAATCGCCTTACGCCATCACCAAGTTCCTGTCACCTTGCACGAGGCTGGGACCTATCCACGCCACCGTGTTTGCGGTGAATTTATTTCCGGAGTCTCGAAGCAAACTTTAGAAGATCTTCGAATCGACCACCTTTTGGAGGATGCGGGGCGACTGAGCTCAATGCGTTGGTTTTATCAAAACAAGCATTTGCGCGATGAGTCACTGCCAGAACCAGCACTTGGTATTTCACGGCATCGCTTGGATTATAGGTTGCTTGCAGAGGCTGAAAAGCTCGGTGCGATTGTGATTCAGAAAAGCCGATTTCAGGCCCAGCTCGAGCAAGATGGGACTGTTTGGGCGGCCGGTCGCAGACCGATAAAAGGAAAATGGTTAGGCCTCAAGGCACACGTTCGGAATTTACCCACTTCCTCTCATCTCGAAATGCATAGTGGCCCGGTGGGATACCTTGGCATCGCAGAAGTGGAAGACGGCTGGCAAAATATTTGTGGCCTCTTCCGGATTGATCCATCGATCGATGCAAGGCGTGAAGGCCTACTTTCTGCCTATCTCGAAGCAAACGGAAACACGCAGCTCTCCACAAAGCTCTCCTTAGCGCAGTGGCGGACAGGATCTTTTACCGCTGTTGGCGGTTTTAAGCTTGGCCTTCAGAAGAAGCGGCCGGGTATCTTATGTCTTGGAGATTCGCATTCTATTATTCCGCCATTCACCGGAAATGGTATGAGTATGGCCTTCCAGTCGGCAGCGGCGGCGCTGCCCCAGCTTGTCAGATTTGCTAGATCAGAAATCTCTTGGGATACCGCATGTCAGAATATTGAAAACGCCCATCAATCAATCTTCAAAACCCGCCTCTTAGCTTCCCGGATCGCCCATCCCTTGCTCTTCCGGCCAATCGCCAAACCACTGCTTCGCCATGCGCCGATCCGTCCCCTTCTCAAGTTTGTTCGATAGGACTTACGGCTTTTCAATACTGTATTAAATATGAATCTCATTTCGATCGCGACCGCTAGCCCACCGCACAGCTATTCCCAACCCGATACTCATGCCGCGCTACAATTACATCCGGGCTATTCGGCTTTGAAAGCTAGCTCCAGATCGCTTCTTAAAAAGATACTTAATAACAAAGATTCAGGACTAAATCAGCGACAATTTATGGAGCCGGATCTGGCGAGAGTCTTTAATAAAGATGCCGAAGAACTGAATCGCTCTTTCGAAAAACATGCCCCCTCACCTCGCTACCGCAGCACTCACCAAGGCCCTTGAGAAAGCCAATTTAGTCCCCTCTTCGCTGGATGCGCTGTTTATATGCACCTGCACTGGATATCTCTGCCCGGGCCCGTCGAGCCATATCGCCGAAGAGATTGGTTTACGCGAAGACGCCTATCTTTGTGACATTGTCGGCCTGGGTTGTGGAGCGGCAATCCCAGCTCTGCGCGCCGCCGAAGGCTACTGCGCGGCGAATCCGGATCAAAAGGTCGCAGTTGTCGCTGTAGAGATTTCTTCGGCAGCTTTCTATATGGACAACGATCCGGGTGTGCTCATTTCGCTCTGCCTATTCGGTGATGGCGCTGCGGCTCTTATCCTTTCTTCAGAAGAATCAAAGGAGCGCCGCTATCGGTTTCATAATTTCGATACCATCCACCGTCCTGCCGAAAGAGAGAAGATCCGCTTTGTGAACTCGCAGGGAAACTTAAAGAATCAGCTGCATCGTAGTGTGCCAAGTCTTGCTGCAGAAGCGGTCGCCACTTTACATGGACGCCTTAGCCGCAAGCCCGACGCGGTCCTCGCCCATTCCGGCGGGCGCGATGTGATCGAGGCTATCGAAAAAGCACTACCGGGAAGCCACTTATCCGAAACCCGCGAGATACTTTCCGCGCATGGAAATATGTCTAGTCCATCGGTATTATTTGCGCTGGAAAAGCACCTTGCCAAAGATCGGGCGGCGTCTGATTTGTGGCTCACCGCATTCGGCGCGGGCTTCGCTGCACATTCGTGCTCACTCAGTCTTCATCCGCCTACCAATACTTGATCGAAGTCTTTCCATACCGGCTCGATTCCTTGAGCCCGCAGCATGGCTGAAATCTCCTGAGGACTGCGTTGATCGTGAATTTGGAATTGTTCGGTGGCTTTCTCATTTCCTACTTTCCTATCAATCTCTACGCGCCGCCCTTTTACCGTGAGATGAAGATCGTCTGCTCCCGCGCCGGTGTAGCCACCTGGCTCCGTGCGCGCGCCTGCGGACATATGAGTGATCCCTAAGGGTGCCATCGCATCACGCAGAGCTGCAGGCTCGCGCGTGGAGAGCACGATATTTACCTGAGGAAAGGTAATTCTGAATGCTGTGACCAATCGCAGCAGCTCCGCATCAGGTAAGAATTTGAGCGGATCAGGCGCATATTCGTAATTTCCTGCATAGGGACGCATCCTTGGAAAAGCTACGGAGAACTGAGCTTTCCAGCAGTGGCGGTATAAGTATTCCAGATGAGCCGCCAGCGAGATTGCTTCATGGCGCCAATCTGCGAGGCCAAACAACGCGCCAATTCCAATTCTACGGAAGCCACCTGCGTAGGCCCTCTCTGGGCAATTCAGACGCCAGTCGAATCGCCGCTTCGGGCCAGCAGTGTGAAGTTGCTCATAGATCGTCCGCTCGTAAGTTTCCTGATAAACAATCAGACCTTCTGCGCCATGAGAGACGAGGTCTGTATACTGATCATCTTCCATCGGCCCGACCTCAAGAGCTAGGGTCGGGAACATCGGTAACAAGGCATCGAGGCATTTCTGCAAATATCCTTCGGAAACAAATTTCGGGTGTTCACCCGCTACCAGCAAAATATTGCGGAAGCCTAATGCTTTCAGATGCTTCGCCTCCGTGACAACTTGGTCTACCGTCAGAGTAGTCCGTAAAATATTTGAATCTCGTGAAAAGCCACAATAGGAGCAATTATTCACGCACTCATTGGACACATACAGAGGCGCGAAGAGCCGCATCGTCTTGCCGAAGTTTTGTCGTGTCAGCTGCTGACTTCTTACCGCAAGGTCCTCCAGGGAGACATCTGTCTCGAGCAGACTTGCAAAGCGGCTAAGCATTGCGGACGGCTTCTGGATCGCCTCCGAATACACATCAGAAAATGACATGTGCGGAAGCTGCCCCAATCTTCTCCAAAGGTCCAATCCAGACTCGCCTCATTCGCCACCCGGGTCCTTAATAGATTCCCTTTGAACTACCTCGCTCATCTCGCCCTCGCCGCACCCACGGAGGAATCTCTGGTTGGCAATTTGATGGGTGATTTCGTGAAAGGGCGGCCAGAAACTTTGGTGGATCTTTACCCATCGGCAGTCATCACTGGAATCCGTCAACATCGAGCTATCGATGTGTTTACCGATGCGCATCCCACCTTCCGCGAGGCCCGTGCGCTTCTGAGCCCGCAGCGGACTCGCCTCGCTGGTATCATCGTCGATGTTTTCTACGATTTCTTTCTCTCCCGATCTTGGCCTGGTGGGCAGGGTGCGCGCCATCAATTTATTACAGATGCACACACGATCCTTCTAAAAAATCCTCAGTGGCAGCCACGAAACTTTGCCCGGATCCTTCCACAGATGATCCGTGAGGAATGGCTGAATAGTTATTCTTCCTTGGAAGGCATGGCGCTGACCTTTCGCCGTGTCTCGACCCGTGCCTCTGCGGCCGTTCACGTTCTGGGAGCCGAAGAAGATTTTATCCGTCACAGGGATGCTTTTGAATCTTTGTATCGAGAATTTTTCCCTCAGCTGCTTTCTTATTCCAACTCTTGGCAGGCTGCCAATAAGTAACAGCTTTCCACAATGCCTACACTCCTCGCCATCGAAAGTTCCTGCGACGAAACAGCAGTCGCGATCATTCGCACCGGCACGCAGAACACTATCGAGATTCTTGCTAGTGAGATTGCCTCACAGATTGCGCAACATCGTGAATATGGCGGCGTAGTGCCAGAACTGGCCTCACGCAGCCACTCCCTCTGCCTTAGTCAGCTGACAGAAAAGGCACTGAAATCCGCTTCTCAGGATATCTCGGCAATCGACGCCTTCGCTGCAACAATCGGTCCGGGGCTTGCCTCCTCGCTCTTGATCGGGTCCACAGCTGCCAAGGCAATGGCTTGCATTGCTGAAAAACCATTTTTGGCGATCAATCATATGGAAGGCCACCTTCTTTCCCCTTTTATCCCATCGACGATCATCCCGCCCCACATCGGACTGATCATCTCTGGAGGCCACACGTTACTCATGAAGGTTAACGGCCCAGGAAATTACGAACTCCTAGGAAGCACCCGCGACGATGCAGCCGGCGAGGCATATGACAAAGTAGGAAAAATGCTCGGCCTTCCGTATCCAGGCGGGCCTGAGATCGAAACGGTTGCCCGACAGGGTAATCCGCATGCATACCAGTTTCCGCGCAGTATGCTCCATCACTCATCTCTCGATTTCTCGTTTTCTGGATTGAAGACGGCGGTTCTTTATACCCTCCAAAAGGACAAAAATGCGGCAATCCCGGATATCGCGGCCTCCTTTCAAGCTGCAGTTTGCGAAGTGCTTCTGGAAAAGACAATCCGCGCGGCAAAGGCACACGAAGCGACGAGTATCGCTCTCTCCGGCGGGGTCAGCCTCAATCAGCATATCCGCACTGCATTTGCTAGGCGATGTGAAGCTGAGGGAATTGAGTTATTTCTCACCGATCCCGATCTGTGCGCTGACAATGCAGCAATGATCGCGTTTGCCGGAATCCTGAGACACCTATCAGGCCAATCGGATGCTCTGAGTCTAGATATCGATCCTGGTCTCAAACTCTGAATAGCTTAATTCTCCACCGAAGATACATTTACTGATCAAAAATCAGGCGATGCGGAGGTGAGAGAAATGCGCGTTGGAATGAAAGCTGCGAGCCGTTCTCCATCCGGTATGAGGAGATGGCTTCTGGGTAATTTGCCCATCATACTGGAAACAAAATTTCACGGAATAAGGGTGCTTTGAAACTTGAGCAGCTGAACTTTTTTAAGCCTTGATTGGTTGAACAAATCCGATTGGCTGAAAAGATTGTTTTTTCCTCAATCTTCAAAAACTCCCGTAGAATTGGGTATTTTGCTGAAACCTCACTGCAAGTCGGAGGATCAAAGTGATGAATTCTAAAATTCATCTATCCTGAGCTATGAACCAATCTTTTGATGACAACCAATGCTACACTCTTAACCTGTGGGTCGTCAGTGATAAAACAATTGATGAGTTTGAAGGCTCTTTAGCTGATGTAATTTGCCCGCTCACAATCCACGATCACAAGTTCGAATTGGGCGAGGTTTCTTGCGAGATTTTTTGGGATCTAGACCTACAGCCGCCACCGTTTGCCGGTGTCCCGAGGCCAATCTATTCATTTAGAATCGATGTGGATGTCGTGGACTATAATCTCTGGGCGAAGATGGATCGGGTCTTCGTCTTTGCACTCTCATCAGCATTGCGAAGCAAATTTTCATGTGAGTATCTGATAACTGCAGATCTTAATTTTTTCACATTCTTCTCCGGGACGAACAAAAAAGGATCGTGAATCTTCTTTATCCGCCGATTGTATCTGGTGAGGTTTTCACGATAGATCGCAATTCCAGCCAGATTATCGAGGTATCGATTCCCTATAGGGATAGCCCTGAAGATCCATAAATTTCGCAAGGAATAGCTAAATATCCTGGAGTCAGAAATGTTTGGGGCCCTAGATTTGCCGTCGACATTGTCCGCTTGGCCGAATCAAGCTCTCACTTGAAATGAGGTATCGCCTGGTAATCTTCGATTTTGACGGAACAATCGCCGATACCCTTGGCGAGACGAGAATGATCTTCAACGAACTCGCACCTGATTATGGAATTCGGAATGTCGAGGAAGACGAGATCTCCGAACTGCGACACCTTTCACTGAAACAGATTTTAGAACGCCTCGAGATTCCAAAGCGACGTGTTCCCTCCCTGGTCGCTCGTGGTACTGGCCTCATGCGCCGGAATATCGAGCGCCTGAAATTGATCAATGGAATGCATGTGGCCCTCACCGAGCTACGCCCCCATGTGGAGGCTTTCGGGATTCTTACATCTAATTCGTCAGCCAATGTCGATTGTTTTCTGCGCAATCATCAGTTACGTGATCTATTCGAATTTGTATCCTCCACTTCGAAGTTGACCGGGAAGGCACGACATCTGCGCGCCATCCGTAAGACCTTTTCGTTGAAAAATGCCGAGATGATCTACGTCGGCGATGAATTACGCGATGTGAAGGCTGCACAAAAGGCGAAGATTCCGCACGCTGCCGTATCATGGGGCTTCAACTCTCGCGAATCGCTAGAGCTATCATCCCCAGACTTTTTATTTGATCAGCCGGACCAGTTCATAGAGCTGCGCGGTCCTACGTCCTAACACTGGCAGTTGACAGAAGGCTCTGAGATTCGCCACCTTCCAGCATGCCCGATCCGAAGAAATTGGAACCTGTCGAAAGAGTAGAGATCGTCGATACGGTTGAGAAAACTCATACGGAGACAATCAAGAGCGATACTCAGGATTCTGCGAAAACAAATTCAGCAACTCCAGATAGCGGTAAAGAAGAAGGTGACAAGGTTCAGAAGGGACCACTTACCGCTTTAATGACCCCCGTTGTGTTCCTTCTTTTCATGATTTTTTTAATGATCCTAGTGCTTCTAGTGATTAATTTCCGCAGCGCGGACGACAAAAGTTCTACGCCGGAAACTGCGAGTGGTGGTGCCGGGGTGAGAGAACCTTCTATCGCCGAGCTTCGTGCAACCCTTACCTCGCGGCGTTCCGAACTAAATCGTCAACGAATCGCAGCTGGTCTTCCGCCCTTGGACGACGGCGCAGAGCCGATGGATGAGATTGCGCGGCGTATCAATGCCGATACAAATTCACTGATCGCTCGCTCTGATCGATTTGAGCAAATGCTGGGGGAGAAAGATGCAGAGATCACACAGATCGAGCAAGATTTACTTCGTGCAGAGCAGCTTCGCCAAAGTCTTTCTTCGGAGGTGGCCCGCGTTCAAGCGGATTACCAACGCGCTCTTGTCAGCGGCTCAGATGCTGAAAACCTTCGCCGCCTTCTCGAAGAGGCACAAACCCAGCGTGATGCCTTGTCGTCACAGCTGGCCGAAGCCCAGCAACTGCTCGCTGACAATCGTGGCTCGGTCACCGAAGCCGAATATGCCGATCTTCAGCGCCGCTATCAGGAGGCAATGCGCGCAAAAGACTTCTTCGAGGATCGTGCTGAAGAGCTTGAGCGCCGCCTCGGACAAGCTGAACTATTCGCAAAATCAGAAGATGAATTGTTACCAGCCGCGGTCGAATTATTTCGACGCCTCCGTGCCTTAGAGGGCGTGAAAGATTCTGAACTGACCACTGAATATTCGAAATTGGGTGTTGAACTTGGAGCGAACGTTCTTCGCACCCTCGATTTCGCCACAGGATCCAGTGAGCTTTCACAAGCCGAAATGGATCAGCTTGAGGCCATTGCAGCAAATGACATTCCGGAAGGCGATCTAGCTTTCATCGTAGGCTACGCGTCCCGCACCGGTGATGCAGTCCTCAATCAGCGCCTCTCATCAGATCGTGCCACAGTCGCCGCAGAACATTACAATTCAAAAATGCGGACTGGCCAGCGTGTTCAGGCTGTTTACCTAGGTCAGACGGACCGTTTTAGCGGCAGTATTCCGATCAGAAACCAGATCTGCGAGATTTGGAGGATCCGCAAGAAATAAGTAAGGATCATCCCAAAGTCAGTTTGCAAATCCTACAAAGCATCCGATAGACTATTGCATGAGCATTTCCGAAAACACTTCAGATTCTGTGAACGATGATCTAGATAGGCGCTGGGTCGAACTTAGCAACGAAGTCCAAAATCTCGCTTCACAGATCGAGAAAAAGACAACTGGGACGTCGCTCTCTACCATCGCTGAAGATTTGGCCGAAAAGGCGAGTCGGCTGAACGACCATATCGAACACCTACATCAGGAGCTGCCGAAGCTGCTCACCCAGATGGAGACCGGAATCCCTCTACGGGGCGATGGCGAAGAGGCTGCCGAAGCAAGACCTGAATCGGTATCTGAAGACGAAGTCGAAGAGGAGAAACTTCAAATTCAGCGCGAAAGCCATGAAGCCCAAGGAAACTTCAAGGACGTGATGAAGGCGATGTTCATGTGGGTCGATGATCCGAAAGAGCGTATTCGCGACCGGGAGTAGAGTTTCCTGCCTATTCCATCAGGAACCAAATCGCGGCGATCAGCATGATCGCTGAGACGGAAAGTGCGATAGCGATGGCCTTGAAATTGGTCGGCTTCATCAATCGCATATCCTCATCCTGAGAAGGACCGTTCATCTTCGCTGCCCGTATGGCCGCCAGCCAAATAATAAAGATCCCCAGTCCGATGATGGTGGTAGCGATCGTTTTCGCAATCCAAGCTTTTTCCACCGGATCAAAAATTGCCTGAAATCCAAGACCTACCCCAATACAGGCAAGCGCAGTGCGTGCCCAGCCCGCAAAGGTTCGCTCATTGGCGAGCATCGTGCGATCCGCCGCCATGTCGGTGCGGTCCTCTGCCTTTTCAGTCCGCTCTTCGGCTAGCTCTTGTTTCTTGGGCTTATCGTCTGTCTGGTTTTCCATCGGTGGTATGTCCAAGAAATTATTTGATGCCTTTCAGGAGCCATTGAGGACTTTTCGGCCCAGTCAAAACGCTAAGTTCTCCTGTTCGCTCTAAAATAACAGCCCGGACTTCATCCTGATCTCCTACATCCGCCTCGCGCAGCTTTGCATTTACATCGTCCTTTGTTACATTCTGCCGCTCCAGCTCTGCCTCTAGAAACTCACCGTCATGCATTAGCAATACTGGAGAATTTTCGATCAACTTAGCAAACCGATCATTCTTAGTCCGACAGACAGACAAAAGGCGCTGCGCTAGGAGCAAGGAGGTCGCTGCCAATGATGATTGTAGAAAACTGTCCCAGCTTGAGGCCGATGCCGCATTAGCTAAGAGTGAAGCTGTTGCCAAGGTCACAAGAAAATCAAATGCAGTCAGCTTTGAAAATGACCTTAGGCCGAGAATCCGCGTTAACGCGATAATCCAGAGCAGCAGCAATGGTCCGAGAATGATCGCTCTTATTATGAAGATCGATGACTGGCTGCTCTGGAAGAAACATGCCTTTGCATCTAACACCTGCTGCCAATTTTCGGCAATAGAAACTTCCGTCTGTAGAAGCTCCTTTCTTTGCCTGCTTCCAGACGCGATTACACCTTGACGGCCAGCCCCCTTCCCGCCTTCATCAGCCAGTTTTAAAACACGACATGAGATCATCTGCTTCTATACACCCTCTCGTCCGTCAATTCTTCATCTACCTCGCAAGCCTTGCTCTTTGCTGCAGTGGCTCTGTTCAGGCACAAGATTTTGAGGGTAAATCCATCTCTGATGTCTCGATACGCTATCGCGGTGCAAAAACTGTCGACGAAGCGCGTATCCGGAACCTGATGGCATCCCGTGCCGGCACAATCTACCGCGCGGAAACGATCGATAATGATATCAAATCCCTCTACGAGTCCGGGCTCGTCGATGATGTGCGCTTCCTCGCTGAACCAGTCGGTGCTCGAGTTCGGTTGATTGCAGATGTTCTTACACGGCCAGCCATGGGTGGGGTCGGTTTCGTCGGCAATTCGATTTTCTCTGATAAGAAACTCGCTAAGGAAACAAAGCTAAAAGCGGGTGGTTCGCTTAGTGACGCCGAAATCCTCGAAGCGCGGCGTAACCTAGAAGAATATTATCAGGGCTACGGCTATCCAGATGTTCTGGTGACTCACCGCACTCAAAATACGGATCAGGAAGGAATTTCAGATTTGATCTTCGTCATCGATGAAGGCGCCAAGAACGAAGTCCGGAAAATTCGCTTCGAAGGCAACACTGCTTTCACGACTCCTGAGCTGAAGAAGGAGATGGAGACGAAGGAAAAAGGTTGGTTTTCTTGGCTCACAAAGTCCGGAAGATTTGAATCCTATCAGCTCGATGATGATTTAGACAAGGTCCTGGATTACTATCGCAGCCGCGGTTACTTACGGGTCAGCAGCCCCGGGATCCGCAGGGATCCGGTGGGCGATGGTCGCGTCGATCTTGTTATACCAATCAATGAGGGCGAAAAATATACTGTCGCTGGGGTAAGCTTTGGACGTCTGACGGTATTTAAGCCAGAGGAGCTATACCCATCTATGACCTTGAATGGAGGAGACGCCTATTCATCCACCGAGATGCGGGCAGATATAAAAACAATTCGAAGCTTTTATGGATCGCGCGGCTATGCCGATGCGACTGTAAATCCAGATATCAGGGATGCCGGACCGAACCGGGTTACCGTCAAATACCTGATCACAGAAGGCGCTCGCTTTCGTGTCGGGCGGGTAAATATCCAAGGAAATACGAAGACACAGGACAAGGTGATCCGGCGCGAAGTCCCGCTGAAGCCTGGCGATTGGTTCAATACGGTCGAACTGGAAACTACCAAGGCCCGTCTCCAAAACCTTCAATACTTCTCTGATGTCCGGGCAACTGGAGGTCCCGGAGGCGCAGGTTACCGCGATGTCGATATTCTAGTCGAAGAGCGCAATACAGGTTCCGTAGGTGTCGGAATCGGCTTTAGCTCAATTGATAATATTGTCGGTTTCCTAACTCTGGAGCAGAGCAATTTTGATATTATGAATCCATGGAATTTCACTGGTGGCGGCCAGCGCTTTGCAATGAATTTACGCCTCGGTGCTGAGCGCAGCGAATTTAGCGTTTCGCTTACAGAACCTTGGTTTCTAGATCGGAAACTCGCCCTAGGTGGCGAGCTCTTTTACCGTCAATCAAGTTTCTTCAGTGATAACTATGATCAGACAAACGCGGGTGCTGCCATCTTCTTGAGAAAACCTCTCACTGAGCGCTCATCGCTGAAACTCGAATACCGTCTGGAGCAGATCGATATCGATGTGGAGGGCGGCGCCAGCCCGATCTTTCAGGCTGAAGACGGTGAGTATCTACGTAGTGCAGTTTCACTTAACTACCTTTATGATTCGCGCGATTCGAATATCACACCTCGCAAAGGAGAGCGCGTGGATATTGGCGTGACACTTGCAGGGACAATCTTCGGCGGCGATGTCGATACGGTATCCGTCTCCGCCCGTGGCTCGAAATACTGGAACTTCCGCTGGGATTCGATTCTATCAGTTTCAGGAGAGATCGCTTTTGTCGATGGAACTGACGGGGAACCACCAATCTTTGAAAGAATCTTCTTAGGCGGTGGCCGCACTCTGCGTGGTTTTGAATTCCGTGATATCGGTGGAGCTAGAGATGCACGAACAGATGAAGTTCTCGGTGGTAAGTCACTTGCCTACACAAGTATCGAATACACTGTCCCCGTCGTGGATACGGTCCGCGCTGCGGTGTTTTATGACGTCGGCTTTGTCAACACAGGTGCTTGGAATATCTCACCAGACGATGTTTATAGCGATTTCGGCCTTGGGGTCCGGATAAAACTACCAATCAGCGCAGTTCCGCTGGCGCTTGATTACGCACTGCCTATCACGTCTCCAGATGACGACGCGGATAAGGGCGGCCAGTTTAACTTTTATTTAAACTACGAATACTAGGAGCTAATCAAACTTTCTTAATAGTTTGTAGAAGGCCTCGCTCTGAAAATATCTGAATCTAAAGTTGCTCACGGCGCCTTCGCTCTCTCTGTAGTCGCTCCAGCGAGATTCGAGGCCGGAGGAGATAGAGCCCACATAGCCAGCCAAAGACAGAGCCGCCTAGGTGGCAAGCATGACTGATCTGAAAGAGATCTGCCGAAAGGCTGGTTTCGAAAAGTAGCCCAAGATCGGAGAAACCTGCGATCCCGATCTTTGGGTCCGCGAGGCTAAAAAATAAATTAGTAATAAGGATTGCTACACCGATCAGTCGTCCGCTTAGCAAGAAAGGCATAAACCTAGAATCAGGAGAAACTGTTGCAATAAACATTAGACAGCTAAAGCAGACGGCTGACGATCCAACTAAAGTTGCAGGACCAAGCATGCCGATTTGGTTAGGAAAATCTGGGCTGGGTCGGAAAAGATAAAAGCTGATGCCACCGGCGATCACCGAGCCAATAATCAGGGTCCAAAAACTTTTTGTTTCTACATACTGCTCAATTTTAGAACCGAGCAAAAGAATCATCCCTGAATTGATCGCAAGATGTATCCAATCCCCATGAATCAGCGCATAAGAGAATAATTTCCAGAGTTTCCCCGCCTCAATTTCTATCGTCTGCAGACCAAACAAATATTGCGCCTGGGCGATCCGATCGGGGGCGGCTTCCGTCCAAAGATTCCAAAGATACGGAATGAGATAGCAAAGAACTAGGATTCGAATTGAAAGAAGAGTCTTTCGAGCATGGAGTATATTTGCAAAACCTCGGCCGAATCGATTCCGCTCAGCTACTAGGTCTGCTTCACGATTACCTCTCAAATTTCTTTTGTTGAAGAAAATCGAAACACCTCGTCTCAGCTTCGTTTACTCCTGTTGCCTCGCACGTGGTTCCCGTCCGGCGATCGTGTCCGCGCCAGGTGCAGTTACGAAAGGCCCACCTTCGAGAGGGGCCACTCCTGTCGAGGCGACATCGGGCATATCCGTTGGTCTTCCCGCCAAGGGAAAATCTTTCCTCAGAGGAAAATATGGATAGCCCTCCCACATTAAAATTCGTTTGAGCTCGGCATGAGCCGGTGAATCGAATTCCCATCATGTCCCAAATTTCTCGCTCGTGCCATTCAGCCGCCTGCCACAGCTCTTTCGCAGTGGGCACTTCCTCATCTTCGGAAACCTTCGCCCGCAGGCGAAGATGCCGGGAATTATCCAAAGTGGCTAACTCATAAACTACTTCGAACCTAGGATCGTCTCCGAAATGATCTAACGAGGAGATGTCTAGTAGCATTTCGTAGCCAAGCTCTGTTTTGCAAAGCTTTAAAGCTGCCGCCAAAACATCGAGTTTTAATTCTAAAGTATTTTCTTCGCGAAAAATTATTTCAGCGAACAATTCCATCTTTCAGGGCTTTGCGGAGGACCGTGAAATCATTGTTCGGTTCAGAAGACATAGTGATTAAAGTTTGGAAGCTATTTCAGGTTATCCTTTTTCAGCAAAATACTCTGCCTTTTGCTCCTTTGAGGAATGCTCCATATCGATCTTTTCCTGGAGTTTCATCAGACCTTCAATCAACGCCTCTGGCCGAGGCGGACAGCCCGATATATAGACATCCACAGGAATTAACTGATCGATCCCCTGCAGCACGGCGTAGGACCGATACATCCCACCAGAGGACGCGCAAGCCCCCATCGCAATGCACCATTTTGGTTCTGGCATCTGGTCCCAGACGCGCTTCACGGCGAGTGCCATCTTGTAGGTCACGGTTCCAGCGACAATCATCACATCTGACTGACGGGGGGAAAATCTCATGACTTCCATCCCGAAACGCGAAATATCAAACCGGGAAGAGGCAGTGGCCATCAGCTCAATTGCACAGCAGGCAAGACCCATCGGCATAGGCCATAGCGAATTTTTCCGCATCCAGTTAATCGCTGCATCTACCTGAGTGAAGATTATATTTCCCTCGATTTTCGAATCGTAGGCAGCATGGGCAGGGGTGGTTTCGATGCGATTCATAGAAGGATGGTGACTCACATGGAAGGTGGGAGCATTGAGCGAATTATTCAAACTTTTATCGAACGAAGTTCCCTAATCCGATGTTCGGATAGCTAGCCCAGATACGAACTGAGATTTAAAAGAACAAACACTTGGACTTGGAATGAAAGTAACTATCTTCAGATCAATGAAGTTCCCTTTTCGAATCACCCCGCTCCTATTTGCTTTGGTAGCGTCCGCGTCTGCTGAAGCCGAGCTAAGCGCAGAACAAGAATCCGTTGCAAAGCTACAGATTGCCCTCGATGCGAGCCCTTACAAGCCCGGCAAGATCGATGGAATATGGGGCGGCTTTACTGAACAAGCCCTCAAGATCTATCTGGATGAAAAAGACCTTGGCGAAGTCACTTTTGACGGGACGAATCCAGAAGTGCTGCCTACCGATCTTGGCCTTAAGGATGATGCATTCAAGTCCTACCAAATTACCGAGAAAGATCTCGATATGATCGGCGAAATTCCGGGCGACGGTGAGGTAGTTGCAAAATCAAAACTCGATTCACTCCCCTATTCATCCATATCAGAGTTGATTGGAGAAAAGTTCCACGTCGATCTGGATTTCTTAGCAACTTTGAATCCAGACACCGATATCGATAACTTAGATGCGGGTAGTTCAGTTCAAGTCCCAGATGTGGACGCCCCCTTTGAAATTGGCGATGTCAAATCTGGTGGCAACGATGTCGAAGCTGACTCTGAGGACCTCCGAATTGAAATTTCCACACAGACTAATCATCTTCGCCTTTTTGAAAAGGATAAGCTAATTGCAGTCTACCCAGTCAGCACCGGAAGCGATAGCACTCCAGCCCCGGAGGGAGATTGGGAAGTTACTAGTGTCACCTTTCTGCCAACTTTCCGCTGGGATAAAAAGATGCTCGAAGAGGGAGAGCGCAGCGATGAGGCACATATTCTGCCTCCTGGGGTCAATAATCCAGTAGGCATCGTATGGATGGCGCTCAACAAAGAAGGGATCGGAATACACGGGACCGAGCATCCTGATACCATTGGACATGCAGATAGCCACGGATGCATCCGACTTTCAAACTGGGATGCATGGTCTCTCGGCCAAAAGATACCGGTAGGGACCAAGGTGAAAATTGATTGAGAATTCGCAACTAGCTTTTGCCCAGCTCCGCAAAAATCATCTTCCCGGTCGCGGTTTGAAGGGTTGAGGTGATGACGGCATCGATACTTTGGCCGATTCGTCCTTCAGCCTGATTCACCACAATCATTGTTCCATCGGAAAGGTAACCAACGGCCTGATGCTCTTCTTTGCCAGGTCTAACAAGAGCAATCCGAATTAAGTCCCCCACCCCTGCCGCAGGGCGCAGGGCGCTGTCTAAATCATTTAGATTTAGCACTGCCACTCCCTGCAAATCGGCTATCTTACTCAAGTTTTCATCTACAGTCAGTAATCTGGCACCAGAAAATTTCGCGATTTCGATCAAGCTCCCATTCGAAGTCTGAGTCTCTGCATTGCCTCTCGCTTCGTGAATTGCTACGTTGAAGTTCTTGGAATCTCGCATCTTTGCCAAGGTTTCGAGGCCTCGTTGAGCTCGTAATTTTTCCCCAGTATCGCCTTCGTCGGCCAGTGTTTGGATCTCTTCCAGGACCGTTTGTGCGATGATGATCCGCCCACCTAGAAAGCCAGAATTGAGGAGTCCCAGAAGTCTTCCATCCATCACTGTTTCCGTATCAATCACAATCGGCTGCCCCGAGTTTGCGTCTTGGCGGAAGCGAACATAAGGAACAATAAATGCAAAATCATCCCGATTACTTCGCAGAGCTAAAACGGTCCCCAAGAATCCCAAACTTGCAAATAGGCCTACATCAAAGGCTAAGCGAAGCGCATTTACTAAGCCTTCACTATCACCTGTGTCATCAAATCGATCACGGAATGCTAGCTCAAGCAGCTGCGAAATATCTACCCGCGTGAGCAGCCATGCACAAAACAAACCGACGCCCAACCCGAACGTGCCAGTGGAGAAGCCACGCAAGGTGAAGCCTTCCAGTAGTTTTTCCACCCCGATAATTGCCAAACCAATCCCCGAGCCGATAAGCAGGCCATCTGTCACAGAAATTTGCATTGCGGTGCCTTTTGTGCTTAGTGCAATTGCCACCCCAGCTGCCTGCGCGATCAACAGATACACAAGGCGGGCGATATTTACGGCCGGATGATTCATCAATACGCGAATGTTCGATAGCTGCCACATTGCCTTCAAGTGTAAACGCCCTCCAGCCGTCCATTTCCTAGGCCGAGTTTTTCAGAGATTTCCTTCCAAGACGTGCTTTGCCATGGTTTATTTGCTCCATGGTGAAACGCACATATCGGGACCGAATTGTTGCTCCCTCCTTGCTCGCTGCAGATTTTTCTAAGGTTGGCCAAGAGACCTCTCGTGCAATCCAGGCTGGGGCTGATTGGTTACATCTCGATGTGATGGATGGCCATTTTGTCGATAATATCTCTTTCGGTCCAGCAATGGTGCAGACAATACATGAGACGAATGATATCTTTCTAGATGTCCATCTGATGATTTCCCGCCCAGATCATTTCCTGCCCAGATTTATTGCTGCGGGCTCAGATTGTATCACGGTGCATCTTGAGGCGGAGCACGATGTCTCGGATACTCTTCAGAAAATCCGTGATGCTGGCATCTTAGCCGGTCTAGCGCTCAATCCTGCAACTCCTTTTAAGAAGGCGGTGCCGTTTCTAGATCAAATAGATTTACTCCTTTGTATGACGGTAGTGCCAGGATTCGGAGGCCAGCCATTTATGACAGAGATGATGTCGAAAGTTTCTGAAGCCGCTAAATTTCGGGATGAAAATCGCCTTAACTATCACATTGAAGTAGATGGTGGAATTAGTGCGAAAACTGCAGCGACCGCCGCTCAGGCCGGGGCAAATGTGATGGTGGCAGGATCTACCACATTTGGGTCTGCAGACATGAGTATCGCGATTGATGAGATCCGGCGCGCTTGATCCGTTTTAGCCCCAAATCTGTTTACGGAATGGATTTGCTGCTTTTTCCTGTCCAATTGTGCTTGGCGGTCCATGTCCCGGTAGGATGACTACCTCATCCGCTAAATCTTCTGTAGCTGCTGAGAGCGTTTCAAAGGCAAGCTGCATCGCTTCAATACTCTTCCAGCCTCCCATCGAACCCGCAAATATCGCATCACCAGCTACTAGGTAATCGTTCTCTAAACCTGCGACAAGGTAACCTACAGCCGGGCTGCAATGGCCGGATAAGTCCACACACTTAATTCGTAATGAACTAGTTTCCCAAGTGCGAAGCTCTAGCATTTCGTCTGGCCAAAATAGCTTAGTTCCTTGGTATCTCATATGCTCTACAGCACCGACGTGGTCTGGATGCTGATGGGTTATAAACAGATTTTCTGGATCTTCCCCTTCTAAATGGTCGGGAAGGTCTCTGGGTCCATATCCGGCATCAAAAAGGACATTTTTCTTTTCGTGGTGAAGAAGCCACGAGTTCACGGTCCATTGACCAAAAGGTAGAACTATTTGCTGAACTCCGTTAAGTGGTCCCACCTTTGGACAATATTTAGGTAGGGCAATCATGCAGTCGGGGTCTAGATCCAGAGACAACGATACTTTCCTAACGACTGCTTCATCCATGTGGCTGTCAAGAACCAGATCAAGGTCCTGAATATCGACTCCAGATTGCCTACTAAGATCCGATGAAGAAAGGCCTCTGGCCGACATCGATTTCTGGATCACATCCGTAAACGAATCTTCGAGGATTCATCTTACGCGATAATAGGAATCGGGATTATATAGAAAGTAGACATCCTTTGGATTTAAGCGGGGAAGAAAAGCAAATGGCTTCCCTTCATTGTCAATCTGTTCAACCAATGCATTCGGTTCATCCTGCGGCGCTTTGTCGGAGTCTGGATTAAGAGTTATCGAGGTCTCTACGATTCCCTCCACAATGTGATTCACCCATTTTAGCTTAACAGCCTCGTTGCCGAATTCACTCCAGTCGCCACTCGTTTTCTGGGCATACATCTTTTCAATAAACTCTTTAGTTGTGATTCCCATCTTCTTCGCCACAGGTTCTGCAAGACGCTTCCACCATCTTTGGCTTTCTTCATAGAACTCCTTTTGCTCAGTCAGATTAAGTCGCGCGAAGAAGATGCTGGAGCTGATCTGGTGATGAAGAATAATTGCATTCGGATATGCATAACTATGCTCAGCCAAGGTCACAATACAGGCAGCCATCGACGCTGCAAAGCTCTTCACCACCACGTGTATCGGCGCCTCACTCGCTTCCATGGCCTTTAGGATGCGATATCCTGCCATCACCGATCCTCCGGGACTATCGTCGATCACAATAAAGATGGGCAGCGACTTATCTCGGTTGTTCCAATAGTCGATCCTGCTTGTCACATAATCTGCTGTGGAGCCGATGATCATTCCATTGAGAGGGATCCGGCGATCCGAGATAACCAGCGTGCCATCATCTCGCAGCGGATCGGCTAGGAAAACGGGCTTTGAATCAGCGAACATGTCGCGTTCATCCGCTGCTTCAATTGTTTCAATCTCCGCTTTGAGCTTGATCAGATCCAGTTCGGCCGCGCTCTGAGTGGATTTTAATTCAGAAGAAAGCTTTTCTGCTTTTAATTGGGCGAGCTTACTTTCTCGTGCCAAAATTTCGATTCTTTCCTCCGCCTCGCCCATTGCGCTTTGGACTTCCTGCTGGCGCCGAGCGGCCTCAAGGGCGAGCTGTTCTGTGACGATCTCGCGCTCTAGCTTGACGCGCGTCAGCTCCTCACGAAGTTCCATTGTCGCTTCCTTCAAACGCTCATCTGCGAGCTTGTTTGATGATTCAAGTTCCGTTACTTCGACATTTTCGCCTTGTTCGCCATCGTTTTTGACGTCTTCATCATTTTTTTCAGGATCTGCTGGCGTTTCCCCGGCCTCGACGTTTATTGCTGGGGACATGATGTTATCTAATGTCACCTCCAGCTCCTCAGCATGGAGCAAGGAATGCCCATATACGAAAATACACAAAAATAGAAACCACTGCATGGTTCTTACATTGTCCCAGAACTTTTCTTTTTCAAGCGGAAGCCGATAAAGATTACCACCGCTGCAAATAGCAGAAATAAAGATGCTGCAATTCCAAGGACTGTGAAAAGGCGGTGACTTGCCTTGTCGACCATTTCATTGGTGACTGTGTCCTTAGGCAATAGTCCCCGTTTGTGTTCCAATACAATTTTATTTCCTTCGATTCGGACGTCAGTAAGCATCGGCATCACCTCTCCGATTACGTGCCCTTCCCGGTAGCGTTCAGCAATTCGATATGGGGACATCTGTGCTATGAATTCCTCCGGAACGGGTGCTTGGTTATCGGCATTGATTTGATTTAAACTAAGAACAAGTTCGCCATCGATCAAACCGGGCTCGGCAAATAGCTCCCCGTTCAAATATCTTAAGTCAGATGTGATCCAACCCGCCTCTTCCCCTTCTGAAAGACGTGGCCGCCCATTCATCGGAAATGAAATTTGGATTCTTAGCATTCCCTCTGTGATCTCGACAATCCGAAAAGTGTCCCGGAGATCTACAAATGCCGGGAACTCTGCGATTGCTAAGTTCATTTCTTCCGCAGTCAAAGCTAGGCTTGCTGTGTGGCCGTTGCCGAGCGTTTGATGAAAAGCTTCTAGTTTTTTGTTAAGGCGAACCAATTCGATTCCATCAGGGTCCTTGGAAAAAGCCTTTACCTTGACCGGTTCCAACACCGTAAACTTTTCAATTGCTGATGCCTGGCGAAAAAGAACCGAGATCGAAAACCCAATCAGGAAAATCATTACCAGTGCTGCCACCACCAAGATCGAGCAGCCTGCAAGCGGAGACTTTTGCCCCACCGGATCTGCTGTTTGGCTATCGCTTTTCATCCGCTCCCTCGTCCGTTCTCTCCGCCGTTCCCTCATCCAAGGATTTATCGTCGTCCTCTGGGACCTGAGCGTTTTTGGTGGAAGCTGGATGGTCGGAATCAGAACTACCAACTACCGCATCGTCCGGCTGAGTCCATGGCTCATTTGTCTCTAGGTCGTCTTCCTCGTGGTCAGTATTATGTTCAAAACTTTCGTCCCAGCCCCCATCTTCATCAATTGGATGCCCGTGTTTGTCATAGCGCACCCCGTCTTTGATAAAACCTTCACCCGCTTCCGCAGCCTCTTCACGCTCATGATGGTTCTCGATCCATTCAAGGCGCCGTTTACGCATCTCTTCCTCTTCTTCGGCTTCACGCTGTCGTTCTTTTTTGCGATCAAAATATGCGAGCCAAATACACAGCTCATAGAGAAACAGCATTGGCAATGCCATGAGGTTCAAAGTCATGATGTCTGGAGTCGGCGTGATAACCGCGGCAGCGATGTAAATGGCGACAATCGCGTAAGTCCTGGTTCTCGACATTGTGTCGTAGGTGAGCAGACCTAGTTTCACCAAGACCATGACAATGACTGGAAGCTCGAAGGACAGACCAAATAGCAGCGTGAACTGTGTCGCGAAATTGATGTATTCACCAATTCTCCAGTCGTTTGAAACACCGAGATCACTACTCCATTCGTAAAAAAACAGTAGCGCGCGCGGCAGGACGAAGAAATAGGCAAACAGCACACCCGAAACAAACAATCCAAATCCGATTGCCATCGCTGGCCACAAAATTTTCCGTTCCGCTTGGTGAAGCCCAGGAAGGACGAACTGCAGCAAAAACATTAACAGAAGTGGAAAGGCCAAGACAATACCCGCGAAAAAAGCAAGTTTCATCGAGAGCATGAAGGTCTCCGTCGGCTTCAATGCGGACATCATGCGGATATTCGCACCGGAGCTTAGCGCTACATCAGGATCCGAATCCAAAAGGGCGAGCATCTGCTGATTCATCCGTGTATCAAGATCAAGCGACTCGATAAAATTTGCCCGTGTCTCTTTCGGCAAAGCATTGGCAGCACGCAACAGCGATATACTAGAAGCATGATACTCTAGCTCCTGATTGCCTAACTGTTCAAAAAAGACAGCCTTTTCCTTTGCTCCGAGACCGCTAATTACAGCTTCTATTTCCTTTGCCTCATTCCACTGCTCGACGCTGGGCACAAGAATGTTCTCAAACTTCTTTGCGTCAGGCATCGTCTCCTGCTGTTTTACGAAGACAACGTTCTCGGCTGGCGCTCGAAGTATGTCCATCAGCTGCTCCCGAAAGAGAAAACTGAAGATCATAGAGATCAACAAGGTGATCACCACCCGGGTGATCAGAACGCGTAGGTCCTCTAGATGCTCCAAGAAAGGCTTTTCGTGATCCGAGTGAGCTTTTTCTCGCAGCTCAAATACTTTTTTCAGTAGGTACATCCTCGGGTCTTACAAAACTTTCTTGATTGAACGGAAGCGGTCAGCAGCTAACGATCTCATCATAAAATCTACAAACCGATTTCTACATCGCCGTGCAATATTTTTATGGAATGGAAGGTATGCTTTTAGAAATTCCGAACTGATCTCCGAAAATAAGATAAGGAACCCTTCGGCGTTCCGCTGATGTCACTCATTTAAAGCGACATCATCCTTTGCCATCCGATCTTGCTGCGCCTTCAGAGCAGTTTCCGATTGGGTCTTCGCCCACGCATCATAGGCTGGTGCCGCGACCACTTCCAAGGTTCCAATCATGTTTGCATGGCCCTCTCCACATAGCTGCCCACAAATCACGTAGGTTTCCATTGGCTTGATTGGCGTGAACCACATTGGAATTTCTTTTCCGGGGATCGCATCTTGTTGCACCCGCATCGGAACAATTGCGTAATTATGGATCACGTCCTTCGTGCCAATATTTAAAACTGCCGGACGCTCCGCTGGGAGTTTAAGGATCGGCGAAATAAAATCATCGTGTGCATTCGGATCTGTGTAATCGATGCCTAGATCGTTCGATCCAGAAATCAGGGCCGGGTCTGTTCTTCCAAACTTTTTATCAAGACCTGGGTAATGATAGGTCCAGCCGAATTGCCATCCAACCACACGCGCACGGACCGGGTCCATCTCTTGGACCTTTGACCATTCGTCGACTCGCTCGGCCCAGAGAGGAAATGCGAATCCAAGTAAGAGAACTGCTTCGATAATGATCACCGCCACCTCCATGTGGCTAGAAAGATGGCTCCTTGCTCCATCATATGAGGCTTTTTTATTCCGCTTATGCCAAAACCGGAAAAGGCAATAGAGAAAAAATAAAGTCCACCCGATGAACAAGGCCAACATGAACCAATGAACTACGTCCAAGAGGTGATCTACTTGGCTGCCATGCACTGAGTAGTTTTCAGGAAGACCGATAAATTCAGAAGGACTCATATAATAGGTAGAAAATTGACGAAAAGTAGGACAGGAAACTATGCTTCTGCGATGTAGTCGTCAGATAGTTCTGGGTCGAGGTTAGCTGACTCCCGCTTCGCGAGTTGAAACATTAGGACGCCAACGCCTGCCAAGACTCCTAAGATCACTATCAGAAGTGCAAAAATTGAATAGCCGGCCGCATCGCCTCCAGCTTCGATCATCGAAACGCGGCAGGTGGTGCAGGCAAAAAGATTAGGGATCATGTAGGTTAGAGGTGTAGCTTTGCCGCCTTGCGTAGGAAGTAGACACCATAGATCGGCGTGAGAAGGAGACCAATGACACCGACGGCAATCGTGATAATTGAGGTGCTGGAGAGATCTGGAGCTAGGTAAATGCCCCAAACGATTAAAAAGACCGAAAGCAGCGCGCAGATGCTCACGAAAACGATATGGAAACTACGCAGAGACATTAAAGGGTCCGGGGGTTATTTGTAGAAGAAATGATCAAAAATCGGGCTGCTTTTCGCAAGGGCCAACAATAGAGCCATGCAGATACAGAAGAAAATTCCACTGCCGAAGATCCAATATACAATCCTTTTCTCATGATTCAAGTGCATGAAAATGAGCGCGACCAGAAGGGCTTTTGTGCTCGCAATTAACAGACCTACCACTGCATCTAGCGGATCAAAGCCATGCTTCCCGACGTCCAACCAATAGAGAAAATCCGGAGGTGCCGCAACAAGGACTGTTAACACTGTTCCAACCAGTAGAGCTCCGAATACCAAAAGATAAATCTTCTTAGCTTTCTTAATTTCTTCAATTGAATCTGCCATATCAGTTTACTCTAAGTCATCAGAATCTGTTTGCTACATTAGGTATAGGATCGGGAAAACAAAGATCCATACCAGATCGACAAAGTGCCAAAACAGGCCGCCGACTTCGACGCGATTTGCCAACCATTCTGGATTTTCCAGATACATCTTCCTTCCGAAAAATAGATAATACGCGAGCACCAATGCCCCGCCGATGACATGCAATCCATGTAACCCAGTCATGGTGAAATAGATCGCGTAGTAAGTATTCCACGCTGGAGAAAACTTCGCCGCGAAGCGGACTTCCTCCCGCGGCACGGAAAGATGCTCAAAGGTTTCTGAGCCACGCGCTTCATAGTTTGGCCCCATGAATTCTTCTCTCAAGCTCTCCGTTCCAGTAAGTGAGACTCCATGAAGCTCCTCCCCCATTTTGGCAAAATCTTTCCAGCCAATTCGGTAAAGCTCCTTGTGAGTTGGCTCTCGCTTGGGCTCCCCAGATTCGTCGAAGCCATGGCGATCGTTTAGTTTTGTTGTGAGTGCTTCAACTTCCTTCAGATGCCATGACCAAGCATCGCGGACCCACTCATGATTTTGCATTAGCCATGAGTTCTCGATCGCCGTTTCTGGATCAATTCCCTTTTCTTCAGCTCGCATCACCAGATGCTGGAAATCGATTGCATCCACGTTGTGAAAGACCATCGGACTTTCCTCAATCTCACCGATGATTACCGTATCGTCTCTGAGGCGTGATTGCCCTTCGCCCTCCTTAATATTTCTGGGCTTATAAAGAAGCTCAACGGGCTTGCTGAACACAAATGGAACGGTCGAAATCTCAGTGAGCAAGCGTGGCTGAAGAGCATCCATATCGATCGATACGTTTGTTGATAGCTCCCAGCCCTTAGTCTCAGGGAATTCTTTCTTCGCACTTGCCCATTCTTTTCGCAGAGCACCAGTGCGCAACTTTGCATTGTGCGACCGCGCGGCTAGATGAGTTTTTTTAATTCGATGCAGGAGGTTTTCAGAAAGCGGCTCACCTGCCTTCGCAATCGAGATATCGGATTCGCCTTCCTCGACAACTGCGCGGATATCATTTTCTAAAACAATTTCTGCGCCGTGTTGGTCTGCCACCATGACCATCTCCTCCACCCAATCTGGGTAATGGCGGACTGTGCTGAAGCTCGCTTTCTCCGCACGAATGCGAATCATATTTTCCTCAATCTTATTGCCATGATGATCAAGAACGTAATCACCGTCTTCTTTTTCGTAGCCTAGATGACCTTCCACCACTGAATAATCATCTAAGCGCAGAGCTTGGTGATGCAGCTTCACATTGTACTCAATACCCTTGAGGACCATGAATAGGACCGCGCAGAAAATGGTAATTCCCATGTAGATCTGGAACTGCCGCCATTGGCGCATTTTAAGGGCAGCCCATGCGAATACGACAGTAACGGATGAACCGATCAAAACGAAGGTGTTGATCAGGCCCGGAAGCACCGGCAAAGTTCTTTCAGGCCAAGGATAATCCGCTCCGATTCTTAGGAAAACGTAAGCCGAAAAGAAGCCCCCGAACAGCATCACCTCGGATGCCAAGAACAGCCAAATTGCAATCTTAGAATTGAAAAGTCCGGTATCCTTCCGGGCATTTACGATATAAGGAATTTCCATAAAATAAGTTTCGGGGGATCGTACCTTGATTAATGGGTCGTTTCGGTAGAGCGAGTGGTTTCTTTCGTGCTCGCAACCTGTGGCGAGCGGTCAGGATGTCTCAATGGTTTCCTGTGTCTTCCGTTTTGGCTCAATCCACTGTGGTAGATAATCATCATCGCAGTCGGGCCGGGAATATTCATAAGGACCGCGATATACCGCGACATCGAAGGTGAAATTACCGTGGCCCGGAGGCGTCGGGGTCGCCCACTCAAGCGTTGTGGCGTGCCACGGATTATCGCTTTCCACTTTCTTCCCGACTTTCCATGAAAGAACTACGTTGATGATGAATGGGATCTGCGCGATTGCCAGTGCCCAAGCACCCATCGACATAACGATATTCAGGTCGATATTAGTCCCGGACAGTCACTCCAAAGACGTTGGCACTGTCAGCTGCTTTGGCTAAATAAGCGTCGCCTCCGTTATACCAGCGGCGATGGAAGCCAGCCATCCCCTGAACCAACATGGGGAAGAAAATAAGGTTCATGCAAATCAAGCTCGGCCAGAAATGGACATGACTAAGAAAATTGCTCATATAGCGACCCGTCATTTTTGGATACCAATGGTAGATCCCGGCAAAAAGGCCGAAAAGAATGCCCGGCGCCACTACATAGTGAAAATGGCCAATGACGTAGTAGGTGTCATGCAGGTGAAGGCCGACTAGATTGAAGGCGAGGGGTAGTCCAGTTAGTCCGCCGATCCCGAACATCGGGATAAAGGCGCATGCCCAGAGCATTGGCGGAGTGAAGCGAATCGATCCGCCCCATAGCGAAATAATCATTGCGGTGAGAATAATTACCGAGGGAATGGAAATAAGCACAGTTGTTGTCTGGAAGAAGGTCGAAACTGCGGCCCCCATCCCTGTCATATACATGTGATGGGCCCAAACAATGAAGGAGAGAAATCCAAGGAGCAGAACTGAATAGACCATCGATTTATAGCCCCACATCGGTTTGCGGGTGTTCGCCGGAATAATCTCTGCCACACATGCAATCGCTGGAAGCAATAAAACATACACTTCTGGATGGCCCAAAAACCAAAACAAGTGCTGAAATAATAGCGGCGAGCCGCCGCCTGACAGATCGGCAAGACCGTCTGATTTAGTGAAGAGGCCTGAAGGCATGAAGAAGGATGAGTGGGCTACGCGATCCATCAGCTGCATAATTCCTGCTGCTTCAAGTGGTGGGAAGGCAAGTAGTAGTAGAAATCCAGTCACGAGCATCGCCCATACGAAGAAAGGAAGGCGCATCCAGGTCATGCCCCTCGCACGAAGATTGATAATTGTCGTGATGAAGTTTACTGAGCCCAGAAGTGACGAGGTGATAAGCAACACCAGCCCGAGCAACCATTGAGTTTGCCCAGCCAGCCATTGATTGACAATTTGTCCGTCGGCAAATCCAGCCAAGGGCGAATAGTTTGTCCAACCCGATTTTGCAGCTCCGGATTCCATAAAAAAGGAGGCACACATGACCACACCACCTACCAAGTATAGCCAATAACTGGCCATATTTAGGCGGGGAAATGCCATATCGACGGCACCGATCTGAAGCGGAGTCACGTAGTTTCCAAAGGCGCCAAAGCCTAGCGGAACAATTCCTAAGAAAACCATGATCGTTCCATGCATGGCGCCGAACATATTGTAAGTCTCACCGGTGACCTTGCCATCTTGAAGCCAACGCGCTTTCCATCCATCATTGAAGATAAAGCTCATCCATTCCGGCAGCGGCTGATGAGGGTATGCGATACTCCAGCGCATCACCATCATTAGGTAGAAGCCAAAGGCAAGAAAGAGCAAGGCTGTGATTCCATATTGAATCCCGATCGTTTTATGATCGGTGGAAAATATATACTTTTGCCAAAAGCTTGGGTTGTGATGGTGATCCATATGGCCTGCGTTGTGGCCATGTTCATGATTTGATGCAGCTTGGGCGCTCATAAGGAAAGGGAGATTAGGATAGTTGGGTAATCGAGAAAAATTTATTAGATGACTCTTATTCCGGAGACAAAGTCGCGGGGTTTACCAAAACAGCAGGGTCTATGGGCTCCCCCTCTAGCATCTTCTTATGTTCTGCATTGATCTCTTCGGCAGTCGCAGGCTGCCCTGCGCGAGCCCGGCTATTCGAGATATCTAACGCATTTGTGGCCATTTCTACCGTCACAATGTCCCCTGTACTATTTCCAAAGCTGTTGCGGACGTAAGTCATAACCCCCGCTAGGTCTTCCGCCGTCATACCGGCAGCCTGCGATGGCATCACACCAGCACCGTATACTTTGCCAGTACTAGTCGGGCCTTGGAGGCCGTTCAGAATCACCATTGCCAAGGTCTCGGTATCGCCAGTGACCCAATCAGAACCAGCAAGGGATGGATAGTTCGCGCCGTCACCTTTCGCGTCCGCGCCATGGCAGCCATTGCACTTTGAGGAATAAATCTTAGCTCCTTTGCTACTAAATGCTGCCAGAGCAGGCTTAGGAACTGGGCCAGCGTCTTCGCCTCCGGGTGCACTTCCGCGGACATATCCTTCCCGCACACTCGATGAATAAGTGAACAACGTGCCAGCATTCCCAAGAACTCCTCCAGCGATCAGTAGCGCGATTGCACAGGCGATGATAATCCACAAGGGCACAGGGTCGTTGCCGTGCCCGTTGAAGTCCTTCTCACGCACCGAAGCTGCAGATTCTCTAAGCGAACGACCGTGAGCTTCGCTGACATTGATCGTCTCATCCAAGTCTGGAGTCGGCGTCTTAGAACGGTTGGTCGATGACATAAGGGGGCGGAATGGAAGGGATGTTAGTTGGTAGCCGGAAGTATTTACTAAGGTGCTACCTCGGTGACTGGGTTTGCCTCTGAAGATGTGTCTTGGGATGTAGTATCTAAATTTTGATCGTCTTCGTCTGGATTTGCGGCTGGCTCCGGTGTCGATGGCTCAGGCGCGGGGACCAGATCAGCCCCAGGCTCTGCGCCTGTCGGCGCGAAGTTCAAAGAGTCTGGCACAGCTTGATCCTTTTTCAACGAGAGAAGGTAAGAAACTAGGGCCTTTGCGTCTGAATTCGGCGTAAGGTCTTTACCATGTGACATCTCCTCGGGAATCAAATTGAAGGAAGAGATCCCACTGCGGTTGGCTTCAGAAAACATGAACCGAAAGGAAGGACAGGTGGATAGGCGGCGCAAAGGTTTCCAACGGGGATTATAAAGGTGCCGGTATAGCCAAGCCTCACTGGAAATACCCTCTTCCGGTGCGTAGACAGCATCCACCCTGCGCCCGAGGTTAGATAGATCAGGGCCCATCCGAGAAATGCCAATCTGGGCGTATTTTTCCCCCTGAAAATCGAAGGCATTCGTTTCGCGCCTGGTGTCACCACGGTCCTCATCAGCCGCCAGCCCTGCCCAGTCTGGACGGAATAGATCATTTCCCGCGTAGGTCGGGCGAATTAGTTGAGTATGACAAAGATAACAGCCGTTTTCAGCATAGACAGCTGCTCCATCTGCAATCCGCCCTGCCCGTTTCGGAATGAAAATTTCGGATTCAGCATCCGTCATATCCATCGGGATCGGCTCCATCGATCTCATCTTGAAATAAGGCAGAACGACGATAGCCAGCAGTGCAAGTCCGAAGCTGATCGAAAGACTGAGCAAGAATGAGCGGAATTTCATGGGAAAAGGTGGAGTCTAGAGGCTAATGGCTTGTCGCGCTAACTTGTTGCGGCAATTCGCTCGGATCGGACTCATTGCCGTGGGCGCTGTGTGAGTGGCCGGCACCAAGAAGTGTCGGATGGGAGCTTCGGCGGCCTAGGCGCATCCACATCACAGTAAGGTGTAGGAAAAAGAAGATATTGGAGAAAAGGATGAAAGCCCATGAAATTGTGGTCGCCCAAGCGTAGGGATTTGCGCGCAGCGCAACGGCTTGCCAAGGCTGCTTGTAATTTTCTTGCCCGAGGCCCTGCATCAGGCCTCCGAAGATCGCGACAATTGCTACAGTCACAATTCCGTAAATGGAAAAAAAGAAGTGAACTTTGATCAAACGACGCGACAGCCATTCGCGACAGGTCACACGTGGGACGATAAAATAAATTGCGCCAAACATTACAAAACTGAAAAACGAATAGATGGCGATGATTTCAAATCCGTAACCAGACATCGAAAACTGGGTTAGTGGTAACGACGATCCAGGAAGATTCAGGGCGATAGAAGCGACTGCCATTACCAACAAGCCTACGATGCCTGCCATTGTGAAGCGTAGAGTGGGGCTGTTATTGATGATTTCAATATCAGATTTTGCAGTGCGCAAGATGTTCATCGCGGAAGTGAAGGCTGGAATAAAAAAGAGCACAGTTGCTGCAGCTCCTAGATAAGGGATGAAATATGGAATCGGCGCACCTGTCAGCTTCTGCATACCTGCCCAAGGCATGATCACGGCGAGCGACCAAAAGCCAATTTTAGCAAGCGTGTAACTAAAGATCGGACGTCCGGTAACTTTTGGTGCGAGATAGAACGCAGCTCCTAAAGCGACAGGAGTGAAGAATAGGAAGATTAGCCCAGATTTATACCAAGCGTTAATCGCATTGGCCATGATCGGGTGGCCTGGAAAGACGTGAAGAAGTAAATTTGCCGTCAGGAAAAGCCATGGGAACCAAAGCATTGCAGCGATCAAATACCATTGTGATATGTAGACATCGCCTTGTGGACGAAGCCTGAACTGGACAAAGGACCAAGTTACGATCCCGAAATAGCTGATCAGCAAGACTGGCCAGGTGAAAGCTGGAAACTCCATCCACGGCATGCCCGTTCCAAAACCGCCAAGAATACCCAATATTCCAAGCGACACTCCCAAATTCCAAAGGTGCCCTGCTGTCAGGATAATTCCGGCCGCCTTGCATTCCTGGCGCGAAAGCCGTGACATTACCCAGATGATCACGCCAAAGGCTGCTTGAAAGGCCCAGCCATATACAAGGGCGTTGATATGAGCCGCGTGAGTGCGGCCGTAGGTTAGAAAGGCAAAGCTATCTAAGAAATTCGGCGCATGAACCTTTGCCGACGAGATAATTCCTAGAATCAAAGAAACTGCCAACCACGCAGCACCACTGGTGAGAAAGAACATGACCGGGTGGCGCAAAGAGCGATCAATCGAAGAGCGCACACGAGCGTCGTTATTTGCTTTTACGCTATTTTGGGGGGACGGCATGATGAGAAAATTTGAAAATTAATATCAGGGCTGGATAAGGTCTTCTACCCGAACTTGGGGTTTGCCAACTTCTCCCCGCAATGCCGTAACTTGCTCAGGCTTAACGGCAGAGGCTTGGTTGCCGAAGCTATTGCGGATGTAGGTTAAGACAGCAGCAACTTGCTCATCTGTTTGATAGGCCATCGGGGTCATTCCCGCGGGGAAATTATACTCAACGCCGTTGACCGTGATCGGGCCTTGCAGTCCTCTAAGCTGAATTAGAATTAGATTAGAAATAGGTCCAGTCACCCATTCCGAGTCTGCCAATGGAGGACCTGCCGGACCTCCCTCTCCGTTCTGGCCGTGACATGCTCCACAAACCAGGAACTGCGCTTTACCGATTTCCATGATTGCCGGATCAATCGGTGCATCCTCTTCTTCAGCTACTGTATCTATCTCACTAAGATCCGGACCGGGTGCTTCAGCAAGGGCGATGGCAGTTTTTGATCCGGGAATTACCTGCTCAGGCTTTTCAACTGCCAATGGCTGTGTTGTGGCTAGTGAAACTGCTAAACCCGAGACTGCCTGGTCCATCTGCTCCTGTGAAAGGATTAGTTCCTGCTCTGCATCATTGATTTCCTTCCTTTCATAGCGCGTCAGGGCGCGAACATCTTCGGGCTGTTCCGCATCTTTGAAGATACCGGTTAACGCACTGATTCCTAGGACAAGCAGGAGGAATGCAGGTAGCAGGACGAAGAGTCCGAGGCTGTTAAAGAAAGCCTGAATTCTGGTAAAAAATGTGTCACGGGTCGGTTCCATGGGAATAGCGTGAAAGGTAATTTAAAACTTAGTTAGTAAGATTGGCAGATTCAAGAATCCGGGGGTCCCGGTTCGGGTAAAGCGAATGCTGTCCGAGCGCGCGGAGTAGGAAAAAGAGAAATGCGCTGCCAATTGTGATAAATGCGAAGATGTCTCCCCAGAAAGCACCCGGGACAGATGGTGTGATATCTCCAAAAACTTCATAGCTGATTTTCCCAAGAGAGACCCCACGCTCAGGAATGGTGATTAAGTAATGATCGAGAACGTGCATACAAAGTGTGTAAACCGCGACGATGGAAAGATATTTCGGATTCTTCTTAAGCCATGCTTGAAGAAGGATGACGAAAGGAATTACGAAGTGACCAAACACTAGGAAATACATCGCTGTATTCCAGTTCCCCGTATTGCGAATTAGAAAGTAGGATGTCTCCTCAGTGATGTTTGCATACCAGATGAGGAAGAACTGAGAGAACGCGATGTAGGCCCAGAAAGTAGTAAAAGCGAAAAGGAGCTTTCCCATAATATGGAAGTGGTCTTGGGAAGTAACATGCTTCAGGTGGCCTTGGCTTTTCAACCACGCACAGACAAGGATTATCACCGCCATACTGTTTAGGGTCGAACCGGAGAAGATATAGACGCCCCACATGGTCGAAAACCATTTGTAATCAAGACCCATCAGAAAATCAAAGCCCGTAAAGGTGATGGTCAGTGCAAAAATAATGAGCGCATAGGTGGAATGCTTTCGGGCGAGAAAAAGCCGACGGGTGTCCGGATTCGGATCCGTATCCTGATCGGTGGAAAGCTTGCGCAGAAACCAAATGACTGCTGACAGCCCGACTCCATAAAATATGAACCGACCGATCCAGAATGGAATGTTCATATAGAAGTATTTCGCATAAAGGAGATGGTCATGATGATGCAGGTACTCCTTCAGATCCCCAACTGAGGCCCGATGGGTGTTCATCCACTCGTAGAGGTATTGGTTGACCTGCGGAGCGAGAAGCGGAAGGCCAAAAAGGAACATCCATGGAAATGTAGCGCCTAGATTTTCAAAAGTCCGGCGGACAGAAGTCCCCCAGCCCGAGTTCGATACATTATGAAGCAGCGTCCAGAATACCCCACCAATCGAAAGAGTAAGAAAAAAATAATAAGCAAATACCCAAGAATAGGCGAAGTTCCCGCGAATTTTCTCTGGAGCAAGAAAAGAGAAGATAAAGGCTGATCAGTGTTCCAAGACCGGCGACCGCTAAAGAAATGGTCTTAACCTTCGCTATCTTCGATTTGTCGAGATGATCGCCATTAATAGCGATATCTGCTGAGCTTACGTGGTGTGACATCTTTGGATTAAGCGGAAATTATTGAGCTGGAGTTTCTTCTGCGCCGATTTCGGAGGCAGCTTGCAGAGCGCGCACGTAGGCGATGATTGCCCATCGATCCCGGACTGGGATATTTGCTCCGTAGGCTCCCATCTGACCCTTGCCATTGGTAATTACTTCAAACATCCGGCCATCTGGATAGGTTTCTGACTTGAAAGGGTCCAGGTGCAGGTTTGCGATGCCAGGAACACCATAAAGTCCGGTGATTCCGGCGCCGTTTCCTGACGCACCGTGACATACGGCACAATAGATCCCAAATCGCTCTTTGCCGCGCATAATCAGTTCGGTAGCAACTGCCTCGTCCAATTCGAGATCATCAGGCATCCCTGAGCCATAATAATCACCGATCTGTCCGGTATGATAATAGGTGGGTATACCGCCAAATTCAGGCTCTGGAATACCACCATATTCGGAGAGTCCGTCTTCGTTAAAACCACGGGGCTGGCGTACCTGTGACGGGTAGGCGCGCACCTTGACGATCTGCAAAAAACACATCTGGGGTCTGGGCCTTGATCTTGTCCTGGTCATCCATATCTGGAAAGACTTGGATAGGTGGCTTCTGAAATTTCTGTCCGCGAAATCCGGCCATTCCGACAAATAGAACGGCAAGAATTGCAAAGGTCAGGAAGAAGTAGCGCATGATCGTAAAAACTTGGTGGGGAGTCTGATAGGTTATTTGCTCTCTTCTTCTACGAGCTCGATATTTGCTCCCCCGATATCGGTAAGTAGGCGGTGAGTTCCTTCCGCACTGAACTTTGCGTCACGTGCTTCAATCGCAATGAAAAAGGCATCATCTGTCGCGCGGTGAAACTGGGCGCTAGCAAATAACGGATGATTCAAGCGTGGAAGTTGAATCAGCCCAAGCAGGCCAAATAAAACAGTGAAACCAGAGAAAAGAATTGTCAGCTCAAACATGACTGGGAAAAACGCCGGAACAGTGAAGATATTTGTCGGCTTCGCTTGCACGACAGTGGGATAAATGATTACCTGAGTCGAATAAGCGAGGGCGAAGGCAGTAGCGATGCCAGCGAGTCCGCCAAAAAAAACGAACCAAGGAAGAATCGAGCGCTTCAATCCCATCGCTGCATCCAGACCATGGACCGGATAGGGCGTGTAGCAATCCCATCTCCGGAAGCCAGCATCGCGAACATTCTCCGCTGCTTTGTAGAGCGCGGAGGCACTTGGGAACTCGGCCAGATAGCCGTAAATACGTTTGCGGGTAGTGCTCACAGGAAGTGGATCAATTAAGGAATAGATGAGTTAGAGGAAAATCAGATGCGGGTTGAAACTGTTTCCTGTTGGTAAGCAGCAATTGATTTTGCGCCGGTATCTGGATGGGACTCGATATCATCGAAGTGGGGATCGCTTTCCTCCTTCGTCCATTTTACCTCGGCAATATTGATGCAAGGAAGGAAGCGGAGGAATAGTAGAAAAAGGGTAAGAAATAGGCCAATCGTGCCGACAAATAGCAACTGATCCTGCGGGGATGGCGAGAAGGTCTTCCAATCACCTGGCAGCCACATTCGCGCCAAAGTAGTGACAATGATTACGAAGCGCTCGAACCACATGCCGACGTTGACACACATCGCTACGATCATCACAACCCAAAGGTTCTCCCGGCACCATTTGAACCAGAAAACTTGAGGCGAAAGGACATTTAACGACATCATACAGGCATATGCCCACCAATAAGGACCAGCGATCCGGTATTTGAATGCCGCCATTTCGTAGATTGCGCCAGAGTAAAAGGCGACGAATAGCTCCATCAAATAGGCGTAACCGACGATCGTTCCTGTAAGTAGGATGATCTTTGCCATATTATCGATATGCTTCATGGTGATCAGGTCCTGGAGGCCATAGATGAAGCGCGCAGGGATCATGATTGTGAGCACCATCGCAAAGCCGCCAAAGATGGCCCCAGCCACAAAGTAAGGAGGAAAAATCGTGGTATGCCAGCCAGGGACCACCGATGTCGCAAAGTCGAATGAAACGACCGAATGCACGGAAAGAACCAATGGTGTCGAGAGGGCAGCGAGTAGTAGATAGGCCATTTCATAGTGGCTCCACTGTCGATTTCCTCCGCGCCAACCGAGAGCAAAGATTCCGTAAAGCATTTTCCTCAAGCCAGGTTTGCAGCGGTCGCGGATTGTCGCCAGATCGGGAACCATCCCAAGGAACCAGAAAATCAGCGAAATTGTGAAGTAGGTAGAAACTGCAAAAACGTCCCAGAGGAGCGGCGATTTAAAGTTCTGCCAAATCGCATTGGCGTTCGGAATTGGTGCGAGAAACCACGCAAACCATACCCGTCCCACGTGGAAGGCTGGGAAAATTCCAGCGCACATAACAGCGAAGATCGTCATCGCTTCAGCCGCGCGGTTGATAGAGGTCCGCCAGTTCTGTCTTGTCAGGAAAAGAATTGCGGAAATCAGCGTCCCCGCATGTCCGATACCGATCCAAAAAACAAAATTCACGATGGGCCAGCCCCACATCACTCGGTTCGTATTTCCCCAGACACCCACACCGGTGGAAACTAGATGAAAAAGTCCCCCGCCCACTCCAATCGCAGCGATAATCAGGGAAGGAATAAATAGCAGCCACCATAGGAATGGTTGCTTGTTCTCAATGATTCCGCAGATCCGATCTGTGATCCAATGATAGGACCGATCATTGAGGATCAGCTTCTCGCGCTTGAGAACAGGTAGCTTGACGCCGTTCTCAGGATGCGGGGCAGTTTCAGTCGTGGAGGCCATTTTTTAAAAAGAAATCAGAAGTAGGAAGGCAAAGAAACGACTAGGCCATATTGATTGTGGTCTGACCAACGAACATTGCATCAGGCATGCGTGGATTAGGGTTCTTCACGCGGGCTAGGTAACTGGTGCGGGGCCGGGTTCCAATGTAATTCAAAAGATCGTAATTTCTTTCCAAGGTCTTCGCTCTACCAAGTTTGGACTTCTTATCATCGAGCAGGTTTCCGAAGGCAATCGCGTCTGCCGGGCAAGCATCTTGGCAGGCCGTCTTTACGGAATCAACCGGGATGCGAAGGCTCTTCGTAGGCACTTCGACCTCAGACGAAAGTTTGCCAGAACTAAGAACTTCCTGCTTCTGGCTCCGCTTTTGCCGGATCACTGCCTCTTGCAGGCGCTGCACACAATAAGTGCACTTCTCCATCACACCGCGCATGCGCACGGTTACATTCGGGTTTTTCTGCAAACGCTTCGGCTCCTTGTCTTGGCGTTTACCGGCTGGACCACGATTTAGGTTATTTTTGATCAGTGGATTGCGCTTGTTGTAATCGAAAAAGTTAAAGCGGCGCGCTTTGTATGGGCAGTTGTTTGCGCAATAGCGGGTGCCGATGCAACGATTGTAGGCCATTGCATTTAACCCGTCTTCGGTATGAACTGTTGCATTCACTGGGCAAACTGTTTCGCAAGGTGCGGACTCACATTGCACACAGGCTACTGGCTGTGGCACAAGAGCCACACTGTCTGGATCAAAAGTATTGTCCTTTTGGGTGGCGAAATAGCGGTCCATACGAATCCAATGCATTTCACGACCCATCGCCACTTGGGTTTTACCGACGATCGGGATGTTATTTTCTGACTGACAAGCAACCAGACAGGCATTGCACCCGAGGCATGATGAGAGATCGATCGACATTGCCCATTGGTGCTTATCGTCTGAAAGCAAAGGCTGTGGTGCTCCGTTTTTGCCCTGTCCCCAGTGGGCAGAGCTCTCAGGAACATAGAGGGAAATGTTCGGCGGGGCGTGGGAATCCATCCCCTGCTTCTTCACGTTTCCAAGTTGTGCTTCAAAATTGCCCTTCTTCTTGTGATCTGCGGTGGAGACCTCACGGGCAAGGGCACGTCCATACATCGCATTGTGCTCTTGGGTCAGTGCGACTGAATAACGCTTCGCAGTCGTCTCTACCTTCGCTCCGGTGGCCATGTAGAGTGAATCTGAATGGCGCATCCTGTAGGCATTGAAGCCACGATTTACGCCTACTAGCCCAGTGAGCCGTTTTTTTCCAGGTCGGCGGCCTAGCTCATCATCTGAATCAAAATCTTGGCCGTAACCAAGTGGTAAGATCAATGTGTTCTCCGCCTGCCCAAAGGAGATTAAAACTGGAAACTCTTGGCTTTCCCCATTGACGGTAATCTTGATCATCGGCGCAGAACGATTTTGCCCTTCTCCGTCCGGCCCGACATCGGCAAAAGCCTGCTTCACACCAAGAATTGATTTCTTCGGTTCAATCTCATGGACAAGATCATAGATGCCGAGGGCTTTCGCCGTTTTTGGCGCAATTAGTGCAGCATTGTCCCAAGTTAGCTTGGTCACAGGGTCTGGAGCCTCTTGCAGCCATCCATTATCAATCCAGCGACCATCATAAACCGATGCATCGGTCGCAAAGATAACGTCTAAGCTAGAAACGGTGGCCTCATCTGCCTCATCTGAATCATCTGAATCATCTGTCTCAATAGATGCGCTAGCAGTGGGGATCGCTATCTCATAAGTATTTTCAGCTGCAAATCCATTGCGCAGAAGATTTTTCCAAGCTAGCTCATCTCCGGCAAAGGTTTCCTTGACTGCGCTTAGAGCAAGCGATGGGGAGCCATCCTCACCCTCCGCAGGGGCAATTCGACCGTCATCCGCCAGTAAGCCGAGCAGCAGTTCTAGCTCTGAGATACAGTCCGCATAGAGCGGTAGGATCATCGGTTGAACAATTGAATACACACCACGTGCGCTTCGGGTATCCGCCCAAGCCTCCAAATAATGGGTAGCCGGAACATGCCAAGTGCAGGCATGTGCCGTAGCGTTGACCCGGTCGCTTAGGTGGATACTTAGATCTGCTTTTGCCAATGCACTCGGAAAATCCAAATCAGCCGGAGCATCATAGATTGGGTTTGCCGGAGTTAAAAAGACAACCGTATCGATGACCCCACCGTTGAGATCAGCACTGAGTCTTTCGATCCCTCCCCTATCCTCTTCACCTGTCTGGTAAGCTTGGAGGCCACGGTCCGCGCCTATATTGCCAAGCCTTTGATTGATGCTCAAAGCAATTTTCCGAACAGCTTCTGTCTGTCGAGACCCCGCGAGAACAGCTGTCCTGCCACCGCTGGCGACGAGATCTGCGGCAAGTTCTTTGATCCACGAAACCTGCTTTGCATCTGTGATCGGGGAGAAAGCTCCAGCGTCTGCGCCTACCTCTCGGGCAATTTGTGCGGCAATCCGTCCCAACTGGCTCGGTGCCACCCTTAAGCGATGATCGGCCATACCACCTGTCAGGGAATATGCAGATTCAACACAATAAAGGCGGTTCATCGACGAAGAGTCTGGCACTTCTAGGTAATCGCGGCCCTCTGGCTTCCGTCTGGCGCCAAATCCTAGATTAGATCCTGTCGGGTCAGTGCCCAAGAAATCGCAATCAAGGGATAAAATTTTATCTGCAAATTCAAAGTTTGGGACGATCTTAACCCCTTCACCGAGAACCGGGGTGTTGTCCGTCGATAGCGCTTCGTATTGATAGAACTGAGCACCGGCAAACTTCGTTTTCAACTGCTCACTGAGCCGGGACCTGGTTGGTGAATGATCTGCGCCAAATACAAAGCCAATTTTTCGATCTGGGTTCTGCGCAAGCTCAGAAATGACTTTTTGAAAATCCAATCGCTTCGATTCCTTGCCGCCCTTTAGAATGTATCGGGAGCGCGAGGTCGAATACATATCCAGCACCGAGGCTTGTGCAAAAGCGTCTGTGCCTTCGTTTTCCGGATGGAGCCTGTTCGGGGCAAGCTTCGTTGGCCGCCCTTCATAAGTCGTCACGACAAGAGGCACCGCGCCACCTGCTCTCGGCATATTCGATGCGTAATAGGTCGCCTTTCCTGGAATTACCCATTCTGGTGAATTGGTATACGGGACAAGATAGGCTTCAGGGCGCCGACAGGCAACCATCCCGAAACCTGCCAAGGCAGTCGATGAGCCCATCAGTTTCAAAAAGGTTCGGCGAGAGGTGTCCTGCTCATCTTGACCCTTCAATTCCGCAGCACCACGGGGAAATTCGCGGTCCATCCAGCTCCGGAACTCCTTCGTATCGCGTAACTGGCCAGAACTCCTCCAAGAAACGGTGTTCTCGTCGGCGGGAGTCGCTGGATGCTGCAGGATGCGTTTACTCATATTCTGGCTGAAGGAAAGAAAATTGGGTGACTGAGAGGTTCGGGTAAGACGTTGCCTCTGCTATCGATGGCAGGTGGTGCAGCTGGACTTTGGATGCACATTGAAAGTTTCTTTGAGCATGAGACCTAGTTCCGTAGTCGTATTGATGGCTTCGTCTTTCGTATACTTCGAGACATCGGCATCGCCGTAATTGAAATTATATACTTCTTCTAGAGGCCGCAGATGCTCTTCTGGAGCGCGGTGACATTCGAGGCACCAGCCCATGGAGTGAGATTCCGCTTGGTAGACCACCTCCATCTTATTGACCTCGCCGTGGCAGCTTTGGCAGGAGATACCGCGGTTCACATGTGCAGAGTGATTAAAGTATACGTAATCGGGTGCCTTGTGGACACGGACCCATTCAATCGGTTTTCCATCATAGCCCGGGAAATTGACATTCATCGAGCGGTGCAGTGGTTCGAGCTTTGGACTATCTTGCTGAACATGCTGATGACAGTTCCAGCAAGTGTTCCCGGAAGGGACATTCGAATGGCCCGAAACATCCACAAATGAATGACAATAACGGCAATCAAGGCCTAATTGATCGACGTGGATCTTATGAGAAAAAGGAATTGGCTGTGTTGGCTGGTAGCCAACGACTGTGGCCTTCGGCGTGCCATAATAGGCAAAGGCTAAAACCACGCCTGTCCCTAAAGCACCTAGGCAAATTGCTATTTTTAGCGGTGCGAAATTCGACCAGCGGGGAAAAATGTTTGCCATGAGAAAGAATCAAAAAGTGGTGAAGGCGGGCGGAGCTTGAGACTTTGTGAAAAATTTCACAAGCGTTTTTCTTGAACAATTTTAGGCAGCGCTTCCGTTAATCTATAAGCCTTTGAAACAGCGTTATTTTGAAAACCCGTAATACCATTTTAAAGGAGATTCTCGGTCTCAACCGCACTCGTTTAACTTGACCGCAGGACGGCACGATGATCAGTCGCGGGCTGGCTAGCAGAAAAACCTCCCTAATCCGTAAGCTTCGTGGAATCAGTCACCGATCTATGAATGACTGACCTCGAAAAGTAGTCGGTTTACAAACTTAGATTTCGACTTCCTCGTTCGGTAAATCATCAACATCTATCCACCAAGGGAGGCCACGCCTTCGGCTGCGCTGAAGTTCTGCAATCACCTGTGCACCCAAGAGAATAATGAAAGCAGCGGCTTCCATGCTTAGGAGAAGAATAATGGTGGTTGCCATTGAGCCATACACTGCGTTTACCAGTGAAAGATGGGTGAAATAGCCCACTAGCGCAGTTCGCAAAAGTTCCCAAAGAACGGCTGCCGTGATCCCCCCAGAAAGCGCCATACGGAAAGAAATGCGCGTGACAGGCATTACCTTGTAAAGCGCAGTGAACAAGAGGACTAGACCTGTAAAAGCGACGATCTGCAAACCGAGGGCGGCAATCCACTCTAGGCCAAAATGGATTCCGCCAAAACCGTAGCGCCGCCCTGCGGAAGATTCGATCATTGCTGATAACGCGGTCAGCACGATCAGACCCGTGGCGACTAAGCCTACAAAGAAATATGGCAGAAGTGCAGATACCCAGAAGCGGCGTTTTACATCGGGTATCTTCTTATTGAAAATAATCGCAAAGGCATTTTCTAAAACCCGGAAGGCCATTGAACTAAAAAACAACAAGCTCACTATACCGATCCAGCCGACTAGTTCCCGACTCTCTACAAAGGTAACCAAGATATCCGTCACCATCGGAGCTGCCCGGGGAGAAATGAATGAGACCTCAGTTTCGATTGCCTCAAGAAGTAACTGATCATCGAGAAACCTTGAGAAAAAAACTATTAAGATCGCCGCCAGGGGAACAAGGGACAACATTGCGTTGTAAGCAACTGAGCCTGCCAGAAGCATTCCGTTGTTTTGGAAAAAGAAGTCTCGCAAGACTCGCTTTGAGAAGCGAAGGGTGCGAAGAAGCGGAAGGTTCACGATCGCTACGCTAAGCATTGGATAGATTAACGTCTATATGCGAATCCTAATGAAATAAGAAGTTTCTCAAGACAATGTCGTTAGCCCCCCGTCTTGGCCAAGGTGATCGTATTAAAAGCCCCATATTGACCCAGAGGAGCCTAAACGACTCCATGTTCGAGCCGAATTCTATCCCGAAGTCAGAACCTAAGCATTGAGAAAAACAGTTTCCATCTACTTTATTGCCGCACTCTTTGTATTTGCGGGCAGCTTGCATCTTTTATTTCCTGAGCCATATGCACAGGTAATTCCAAGTTACTTTCCCTCCTCTTGGAATCTCTTCCTTGTATATCTGAGTGGTGCAGCAGAAGTGATGGGAGGAGTAGGACTCCTGATACAAAGGCTACGCTCGTTTGCAGCGATATTTTTATCTGCTCTATTGATCGCAGTAATTCCGGTAAATATTGATATGGCCCTCCAAGCGTCATCTACAGCAGGCTTCTCGGCATTCTGGTTGTGGATGAGGCTGCCTTTGCAGGGAGTGTTGATCGCTTGGATTCTATGGTCTGCAGACGCGCGCTTAAAAGCGCGATTACTCAGCCAAGCGAAGTAGCAGCTGACCGTCTTTGATCAATAGTTCCTCAACACCAGGTAAACCTTGGCTGCCATTCCCAAAGACCTCCGAGAGTAGATCCTTTCCCTTCAATCCGGCCAGCCAATCATTCGGCAAAGAGGCTCCCCAGACTGTTAGGTCATCGAGCACCAAACTTGGCCGGCCCCCTTCCTGTTTGATGCTGAGCTTTGCGCGAGCTTTCAGCTTTTTTCCTCCGAGAATCGGCAGGTCTGGATCTAGATCTGTCTCAAGCCTCGCGTGGACTTCCCCATCCCTCAGTTCTAACCGCAGGCTTTCACCGAGAGTTGTGTTCTCATTCAAAAGCCCATTCAGCTCTCTCTCGGTGAAGACGATTTCCTTTTCGCCCGGAACATATTCATCAGCCGCAGTTTCCGCCTGAATCACTTCAAGCTTTTCCTCAGCCCGCGCGAGTTCAGCTTGGCTCAACTCCACAGCCTCAATCGGCCGATTCACCCACACCCAAATTCCGATGGCTACCAATACAATTAGTAGGATTGCTCCAACAATATATGGAGCTTTCGAATTCTTACGCCGGGTTGGTTCAATGCTTGCTGTTTCCATGATGATTATCGATCAAATTTCTGGCTGACTTTCTGAGTTTCCGCGATCAAAAATCGAAGACCTTGCACAATATAATTCCTTACTTTCACGAAATACTACTGTCGTTTCTCTAATATTCCTTTAGTATTCTTCGACGATATGGAACTAGATAAAAAACTCGAGATCCTTTCGGATGCGGCAAAGTATGATGCTTCTTGCGCATCTTCTGGCGCGCAGCGTGATAATTCTCTATCAGGAAAAGGAATCGGCTCGAAAGGCGGAACCGGAATCTGCCATAGCTACGCACCAGATGGCCGCTGTATCTCGCTTCTGAAGCTTCTGTTAACGAATTCCTGTATCTACGATTGTCATTACTGCATTAATCGCCGCTCCAGCAATATTCGACGCGCAGCATTCACTGCCGATGAGGTGGTAAAGCTCACGTTGGATTTTTACAAACGAAACTACATCGAGGGTTTGTTCCTTAGCTCCGGAATAATTCGGAATGCGGATTACACAATGGGTCTGGTCATCGAAGTTGCAAGGAAGCTACGCGAAGACCACGATTTCAGGGGTTACATTCACTTAAAAACTATTCCAGAGGCAGATCCGGCATTGATTGAAACCGCAGCGCGTTACGCAGACCGGATCAGTATCAACCTAGAGCTACCGACCCAAGAGAGCCTAAACGTTTTAGCTCCGGAAAAAAACATGGCGCGGACAAAGGTCGCCATGGGCAGAATTCGCCACAAGCTAGATGAGGCGAAACTCCAAAAGGCTGACGGAGATAAAAAGCTCAAGCACGCCACCGGTCAATCCACGCAGGTGATCGTCGGCGCCGATAATTCTACCGATGCAGAGTTTTTAAGCGGATCGGACGAGCTCTACCGCTCTTACAAACTAAAGCGGGTTTATTATTCTGCCTTCAGTCCCATCCCAGAACCATCTGCGATCCTCCCTTTGAAGGCCCCGCCTTTGATTCGGGAACATCGCCTCTATCAAGCAGATTGGTTGATGCGCTTTTACGGATTTAATACAGAAGAGATAACGACACCAGAGAATCCGAATCTAGACCTTGATCTCGATCCCAAACTATCTTGGGCTCTGAGAAATCGTGCTGAGTTTCCGCTAAACCTTCAAACTGCCTCCCGGGAATCACTTCTTAGAGTTCCAGGTCTTGGGGTCAGAAGTGTCGATCGTATTTTGCGAATCAGAAAATTCACGAAGATACGCCTTGCTGATCTAGTGCGGCTGCGGATCTCACTTAAAAAAGTTCAGCCTTTCATCATCGTTTCAGATCACAACCCGGCGAAGTATTTGTTAGACTCAGATCGGCTGCGGGGACTCTTTGCGCCGAAAGCTCAGCAGCTGGAACTTTTTACAGCCTGAGTGGAGTCGCTAGATGAGGAGCGTCGATCCAGGACCAAATTACAGCTCGTGGCGCAGTGCCGCACTTCTGCTAATCGCGGCGAAAGTAGACCCTGCACAAGTCATTTTCGAAAAGAATCCGAGCCTCTTTTCGGCCGAACTTCCGCAATCCCCTGCTCCGCAATGCCCTCCCTTGAAGATCGCCCCAGATTTGCTCAACCTGATAAAGACAGCAGCCTGTCATTCAGATCCAAAGCGCTGGGATCTTCTTTATCGGATCTTATACCGCAGCACGGTAGGCAAGGAACGCCATCTTCATCAGATAACCTCCGATCCTGATATTTCGGCCGCCCATTTTCTCGCAAAAAATGTCCGCCGAGAAATTCACAAACTACACGCCTTCGTTCGCTTTAAAAAAGTCGAAACGGATCAGCCTGAAGTCGAGCAATATGCCGCTTGGTTCGAGCCAGATCATCATATCATTGAACTCGGCGCGCCTTTTTTTCGGAAACGATTCACCAATATGAACTGGAGTATTCTGACGCCAAGAGGATGTGCTCACTGGGATCAGGTCGACTTAACATTTAGTCCAGGGCTACAAAAGAATCCGTTTCTCGAAGCTGACGAATCCGAGGCATCCTGGCTGACCTATTACCGCAGCATCTTCAATCCGGCGCGGGTAAAAGTTAAAGCGATGCAGGCTGAGATGCCAAAGAAGTATTGGAAAAATTTGCCCGAGGCTGAGTTGATTCCCAAGTTGATCGCCGAAAGTAAATCCCGTGTCACGCAAATGTCCGAGGAACCTTTACGCCCGGCGAAAAAAGCACCCAACAATAAGTATCTCCAAGGCCTGTATGAGCCCACAGATTTACCAAGCTGGCAATTCCCCCAAGAAGGCCAGTCATTGGCAGAGATTCAAATGCAGGCCGGCACATGCCGAGCTTGTCCACTGTATAAACATGCAACCGGGACCGTTTTTGGCACCGGGCCGGAAGATGCCAGGATCATGATCGTTGGAGAGCAACCCGGGGACCAAGAGGACGTTGCCGGAAAGCCATTTGTCGGACCTGCCGGTCGCCTCCTAAGCGCATCTTTAGAAGCAGCTGGAATTGACCGGGAAGCCACCTACCTAACAAACGCCGTAAAGCATTTCAAATGGATCCGAAAAGACACACCCCGTGGCAAAATCCGTCTTCATCAAAGCCCAGCCAAATCTGAAATTGATGCCTGCCGCCCTTGGGTGCTGGGCGAACTGAACCGAGTGGCGCCAGAGGTCCTGATAATACTCGGTGCTACTGCAGCGAAATCCCTGCTTACTCAGAAAGTTTCAGTGACCAAAGACCGGGGTTTGATCCATGCACCCCACTTGGCCCCCACCGTGATCCTGACTGTGCACCCATCCTACTTGCTGCGTATCCCGAAAAACCTTGATCGGGCAAAAGAGGAAAGACGATTTGTCGAAGATCTTTCGATTGGAAACACAAACATTACCTAGCGCCGTTGTACCTTGGGCAACAGCGGCGTTTGTTACGAACGACACTTGAGCTATCGTGTCGATTCCTTGTGAAGCGACTTACTCCGGCCAAGACAGGCCCGGACAAAAATCCCAATTCCTCCTAAAATAAATAGGCCAGGAAACCAAATCGAATAGCCCGCCGCCTTCGAATCTAGCTCCAAGACGGCAAAATCTTCCTCAGAGGGATCGATATAGATTGGCACATGCTTTCCGGCAGAGAAGTCGGCGACGATCGCCTCCACCTTGTTGCGCTTGTTGTAGCTAGGCGTTCCACGCAAAGATAGCCGCTCGCCTGTTTTGCGTTGTCCTAGATACTCATAACCGTAAAGAATTTGTGGCCGAAATTCTAGTCCCGAGAAATCATTTTCCTGAAATTCTTCCAATTCAGATTCAAGAATGATCCCTTCGACCTGCGGCCAGTCCCGTTGCTCTGCAGCGCGCAAATAGCTATGCAGCATTAGATAAAAGAAAACAGCACCGATGGCCGTCACGGTAAACCCTAACAGTCCAAGGAAAAATCTTTCCGCAATCGTCATTTACCAGTGGTTGAATAGTCGCCTCCTAGAGCGAGATGAAGATCGATTCGATTTTGCAGGCGCCGGTTTTTCAACCGAATGATCGATGCTCTTGCGTTCTGCGCTCTGCGTTGTGCTTCCAGGACAGATAGAATATTTCCGTTGATTCCTTCCGCATAGTTTCGCTCTGCTTGGCGTTCTGCCAAAGAGGCCTGGGCTACCTCTTCTCTGAGAAATTTCTCCTGCCGTCCGAGCGATTGGTCAGCTGCTAAAGTAGCTTCTACCTCGGAAAATGCTTCTAGTGCTTCCTGCGCATATTGATGCACGAACCTTTCGTTTCCGGCAAGTGAGCGGCGGACCTGAGCCTCTGTCTCTCCACCATCGAAAATTAGCTGATCAATATTTGCAGTAATTCGCCCAATCAAGAAATCGACGTTTAAGAGATCAGAAAGCCGTGGCCCTGCGACTCCGCCACCGCTACTCAAGGAGAGATCAGGCAGTAGGCCCTTGCGGACTGCATCGGTGCGCCTTGCTGAAGCGAAAATTGCCGCGCGTGTCGCAGCTAGATCGGGCCGCCTCTCAATCATCGCAGACGGAATACCGACTGGAATCCTGCTTGGCAGATCGGGTAGCTTCAATCCAGTTTTCGTCGCTCCTGAAGGATATCTTCCCTGCAGAACTTCTAGGGCTCTCGCAGCATCTTCCATTTCCAGTTTTCGAGCTTCGAGGGCCCGTTGGGCAGAAGCGACGTTCGTCCGGCCGAACTGGATGTCCAAAGCACCTTCGCCCGTCGCCTTATAATTGCGTTCAATAATACGCAGAACCTTTTCAAAAGATTCCAAGGTGAAGCTCGCAAGATCAACCTCTTGGCGCGCAGAAATTAGATCGATATAACTCTTTGCGGCGTTTGCCGCCAACGACAGGCGAGCTGCCCGGAAATCTTCCAAGGCCGCTTTCTCATCCGCCTGCGCTGCGGCACTTAGGTCTCGCAAACGCCCCCACAAATCAGGCTCCCAAGAGGCGGCTAAGTTCAAGCCGTAGCTCTGCCGGCGAGCCTCCTGAGGCCCATCTGAAAGTGAGCTCCGCGTATCTGCGCTCACCTGCGGCAACCGCCTGGCGCGTGCGATGATTGTATCCTCTTCTGCGGCGCGCAGCCTTGTCGCTGCCACTTTTAAGCTCTGGTTATTTGCTAATGCACGCTCCACATTGCGGGTCAAAGTGGGATCCCGAAAACTCCTTAGCCAGCCCGTCGAAATTTGCTCGTTATCACCCGTTGAGACAGAGGCCCAGCTTCCAGGTGAACGGATCGCTAGGGAATCTACTGGCGCCGGAAAGGAACAGCTGACCATACACAGAGCACTAATGCCCACGAGCAGCTTCGAGCGTTCACTTATCACAGCCGTTCGATAATCGCATCTCCCATTTCTTTGGTGCCGACCTTTGTCTCACCAAAAGTTCCAGTGGCAATATCGCCGGTGCGGAAGCCATCGGCGATTGCCTGCCCCACTGCTTGAGTAATCGAATCTGCGGCCTCAATCTGCCCCAGCGAGAAGCGCAAGAGCATGGATACAGATAGGATCTGCGCGATCGGATTCGCAATTCCTTTTCCGGCAATATCTGGCGCCGAACCGCCGGATGGTTCATACAGGCCGAAATACAAACCGTCCTGTTTCTGCTTACCTAGTGAAGCGCTTGGCAGCATTCCGAGCGATCCAGAAATCATTGCCATTTCATCTGATAAAATATCGCCAAACAAATTTTCGGTGACAAGAACATCGAAGCTCCCGGGACGACGGATTAGCTGCATTGCTGCATTATCCACATACATATGCTCCAGTTCTACCTCTGGGAAATCCTGGGCTACCTTAGTCACCACTTCGCGCCACAATACCGAGCTAGCTAACACATTTGCTTTGTCGACGGAGAGCAAGCGCTTCTTCCGACCCATCGCAGCACTGAATGCGATGCGGGCAATGCGCTCAATCTCACTCGCTTTGTAAACCATGGTATCGAGTGCTACTTCTTCACCATCCTCCTCATGTCTGCCCTTTGGCGATCCGAAATAGATTCCTCCTGTCAGCTCCCGCACACATAAAACGTCAAAACCTTCCTCGATCAACTCCTGCTTCACTGGTGAAGCACCAGTCAGGGCAGGAAGGCACACACCAGGGCGCAAGTTTGCAAATAAGCCGAAATGCTTCCGCAGGGGCAGCAGCGCGCCGCGTTCTGGCTGAATATCTGGCGGTAAATGTTCCCATTTCGGCCCGCCGACTGAACCGAACAGGATCGCGTCTGCCTCCTCTCCTCCAGCTATAGTCTCCTTTGGCAATGGATGCCCGTTATCATCGATCGCCGCTCCGCCGACTAAGTATTCCGTCCGTGAAACCTGAAATCCAAATTTCTCCCCCACCGCATCCAGCACCCGCAAGGCTTCTACCATTACCTCCGGCCCGATCCCATCTCCCGCTAAAACTGCAATTTTGCTCATATACTAAAAATCTCGCCTCAATAAGTCCGCTTATCGCCTCACTCTTCTTCGAATTTCCGTGCGATCAGATCCCCAAGAGCCTCGATAGCTGCTATCTCGTCTTCTCCATCTGCCCTCACCCCTATCACTGAGCCATGTCCTGCAGCTAACATCATCAAGCCCATGATGCTCTTGCCATCCACTTCCTCGCCGTCTTTCTCAACCAAGATATCCGCCTGATACCGATTCGCCATTTTCACAAACTGCGCTGCGGGCCTTGCGTGGATTCCTAACTTGTTCTCGATCGTAAATTCTTTGCTCAGCATAATAAGGGGCGCTCTGTTAAAGAGCTTTACGCGCAGAGCCTAGAAAAGGCTTCCCTCTCCGTCCAAGCCTAATTTTAAGTTCTACAAACTAGTTTCACAGCTCATGAATCTCGAATCCATCGCATCAAAGTTTGCCCTGCCTTCTGCGCTGGCCGCAGAACATCGCCTCACAGCAGGGCTTATCAATACCTCCCATCTACTTACCTGCGCCGATGGCGAGCGCTTTGTCCTGCAATCCTTGAATTCGAACGTCTTCAAAAGTCCAGCCAAGGTGATGGAAAACATTGCGAAAATACTCACCCACCTGAATGGACCTCTTCAACTAATCCCCACTTCTTTGGGGGAAGCCTGGTTGCTTCAAGAAGGGACCACCTATCGGTGCTACCCCTTTCTCGAAGATACTCAGGTCTTCGAGACCATCAGTTCACCGGAACTGGCACACCGCGCCGCAGCTAGCTTCGGCTCTTTTCAGCAAAAGCTTTCCACTTTAGATGCAGCCTCACTGCATGTGACTATTCCAGATTTCCACAATACCCCTGCTTACCTAGGAAAGCTTGAGACAGCAGTGAAGCATGCAGATCCCATTCGTTTGAAAGCCGCCCGCAGTGCACTCACTACGATCTCAGAGAACAGCCATTTAGCGCCGATCTTGATCAAATCGAAGCTGCCAATGCGCATCACCCATAACGATACAAAGATCTCAAATATTCTTTTCTCGAAAAACCCTGCCAAAGAAGCAACTGTAATCGATTTAGATACCACCATGCCGGGGCTATCGCTCTTCGATTACGGTGATCTCGTCCGTTCCGCTGCCGCCTCTGCCGCCGAAGATGAAGCGGACTTTTCGAGAGTAGCGATTGTTCCTCAGCTCCATGAGGCTCTGCGCGAGGGCTATCTGTCCACTGCTAGTAGCTTCTTAAATTTGGCGGAGCTGGAGCTACTCGATACAGCACCGAAAACAATCACACTTGAGCTAGCGGTTCGTTTCCTGACGGACTATCTCCTTGGCGACGTCTATTTCCAAGTCACCTATCCGGAGCAGAACCTGATACGCGCGCAGAACCAGCTACAGCTTCTAGCGACACTATAAAGGCTCTTGCTCTCCGGGGATTGCCAATCCAAGTTTTCACCAAACTTTCAATCAACCTTAACATTCAATCAAGCTCACCTCTATGAATCTTACCCACACAGCCTATGGCACCTGGAGCGGTGGCCGCTTTATGCACTTTGGCGAAACCCTTTCTGAAGAGCGTTTCATTTCTTGTATTCAGACTGCTTATCAAGCGGGAATTCGCAGCTTCGTGACCTCTGATGTCTATGGCAACGGCAAGGCTGATGAGGCTCTGGGCAAAGCACTATCTGGAATCGATCGCTCCACCTACTGCCTCGTCGGAATGATTGGTCACGATTTTTACGAGGCACAGCGCAATGGCTCGCAAGGATACCCACGCTTTACTGATCCCGCACTTCGTTCCCCGGCGGACTATTCAGAATTTGTAGATCGAGCAACGTCTAAGTCTCTCGAACGCTGCGCCACAGATCACTTCGATCTCTTGATGCTGCACAATCCTGATGTCCACGGCTTCACCTCAGAGGCCGCTTGGAAAGCCCTCGCCAGTGCCCGTGACTCGGGGCTAAGCACGCAGCTCGGCATCGCGCCCGGACCAGCGAATGGATTCACCCTAGATCTACTTGATTGCTTTGAAAATTTCGGGTCAGAAATTGATTGGGCAATGCTGATCCTTAATCCACTTGAGCCTTGGCCATCCAACGCTGTGCTCCCCTCTTGTCTGAAGCACGATATCAAAGTCATCACCCGAGTCGTCGATTACGGAGGGATTTTTCACGATGACGTAGGTGGCCCAGACCATAGCTTTGCTCCGGGCGATCACCGCACGTATCGGCCCGATGGCTGGGTCCAAAGAGGCATGGAAAAGGTCGAAAAAATGCGACCACTGGCGAAGAAGTATAATTTAACCCTCATTGAGCTCGCCTCAATTTGGAATCTTAGCCAGAAGCCTGTCGAGTGTGTGGTGCCTACATTTATCCAAGAGGCCGGCGAATCTGCGCGCCCGATCGAAGATAAGATTAGAGAGTTCGGGAAAATGCCTGATCTTCGTTTCACCGAAGAAGAAGTGGAGATGATCCGTGAAATCGGCGATAACACTGGCTGCATGACACTGAAAGGCGCGTCTCAACGACATTCCAGTTCAGAGCGATGCGATGAGTGGCCGATGCGCCCGGAGCTACTTGAACTTGCTGAGAAGCAAAATATCGGAACAAGCTGGTAGCTAAAAACTCAATCAGCCAGAGCTGTAAAACTCTCGGCTAACTCCGGGTCCACCATTATCCTTCGTTCTCAACCATGAGAGTTTGAGTTGGGAAGGCAAATTCAATTCCTGCGTTATCGAAGGCCCGCAGAATCGCAAGGTTTACAATCCGGCAATGCTCCAGATAGCTGAACCACCCACGCTCATCATTGCGCTGGATCACATCTTCATCATCGGCAATCTGATACCAGTAGTAAGCCATCAGATGGAGATAATAACTTTCGAAACCTTTAAAAGTCACCACGGGCGCGCGCTCCTCTGGATCTGTTTTCCCCTCTTTATTTACCTCCTCGCTCGTCAATACATCCCGGAGAACCTCCATCGCCTTCTCTACTTTTTCCGGCGGGGTGCCATAAGGAATTGATATATTAAGCGTCGTGCGAAGGTATTTACGCATCGATAGGTTTTCCACTTCGTTCGAGATGAACTGCATGTTTGGGACAATCAGCATCTCCCCGGACAAAAGCCGGATGTAAGTCGCCTGCATTCGCACGTCATCGACGACGCCAATCTCGTCGTTAAACTCAATCCAGTCTCCGACCACGAAGGGGCGATTTAAAAAGATCGAAACCGCGCCAAATAAATTCTGCGCAAGCTCCTTCCCTGCCAATGACAGGGCAAGGCCTACAATCCCGAAGCCAACGATTAAAGCGCCAATATTGATGCCAAGTAAGTTCTCTAGGATAAAGATTAGAAGGATGATAAATAGCAATGAGCGGAATAAGCGTTGCGCAATGGTGACTGCCATCTCTCCATATTCGTTAGAATCTGGAATCAAATGAGTCCTCACCAAGGTAGCGATCAAATCGGTCAACCCAAAGAGCACCCACACTGCTCCAATCAGCAATATAGCGCGCACGATTCCCCAATACATCTCCGCAACTGTCGGAGTGAACTGAATGAACGAACTTCCTAAAACAAATATAATTACCGCCAGGAAGATGCACAGCGCAGTGCTCAGGCTGCGCAATAATGAGGCCATCACCGAGCGATCATTTAATTCAAATTTTCGCCCCAAGGCATTCAGGCCACGGTGTAACCACACCGCTGCAAAGGCACCGCCGATCCCCACTGCAAAGAATACCAGCCAGCTCCACCAAGGAGTCTCGGAAAACATCCCGCCAAAAGCTCTTTCAATCAATTTACCATCTGTCTTCTCAGTGTAGACCGGCGATATCTTTCGCATCGAATCGAGCAATTTTTCGGCACCATTCAGCGTTTCAGCGGTGAAGCGCCACTGCGTCTCTCCCACCTGTTCCACTGTGATCTTCCCCTCCGGGGCCTTGCCCAGCGTTTCCCAAACCCATTTGTGATCCACAGCATAAGGAAACACTTCGAAATTCCTAAGCTGCCCATCTTCCACGGCTGCTTTGTTCGGTAGATCAGTCGGTGCAATCTCACCCAGACGCTCGAATACTCCAAGCAAGGCCTTCGCTTCTGGGCCATCAGCCGCAAATCCTTCCGGCAAAGTCTTTTTCACCAGCTCCTGCCCGTCCTCACTCTCGTAAATCATTCCGCTGAGTGCGGTCACGAAAGTCATCACTGCCTCTCGAGGGCTATCATTTGAGTCCCAGACTTTCCGCTCGCCTTCGCCCTTTCGCGTGAAATTGCGTAGCGAATCTGTAAGCGCTCGCCCGCCTGCCTCCATCAAGTCCCGCGGCCCGGGAGAGGTCTGCCGAACATCCGTGCCGTTGCCATTTCCGCTACCACTGCCACCACCGCCAGAGCTAGCAGCTGCGCCTTGGCCGGGGCTCAAGGCTGAAAGTAGAAAGGTTAGTGAAACGACGGGCCCGATTGCTTTTCCAAAAATCATTTGCGGCTGAAATACCGCTAGGCCGCCTCGCTGGCTAGACCAAAGCAGTCTAGATATCAATTCCATCGCCGCCCACCTAATTAGGACCCTGCAATTTCTTCAGCCACGAACTCGACTTTTCATTCTTCACCAGCATAAGTTTCCCCCCGATGGAATCACACGAGTGGAACGAACGCACACCGGAAGGCAAACGCTTTTACCGGGCGAACTATCATGGCCGCGAATGGAAAATTCTCACGACTTTGAAGACCGATCCATTTTGGGAAACAATCGAAAACCCAAGCCCGGAACTTTGGACACAAATTCGCGATATTGTGTGGAAAAAATACCAACGAGGCCGCTGCCCCTGGGAGAGAGTCGATCAAATTGACAAAATCCTCTCGCCGCCAACTGATTAGGACAATTGTCCGCCTAACAAAAAAGCAAAGCCCGGTCAGCTTCGTCGCAGACGGATCGCGCCTTTTGCTGTTGATGGATCGATGACCTGCCCCTTCTGCAAAATCTCGATTTCACCTTTGTTCATCAATCTTCTAGCGGCCCGCCGGGTCCGCTCCATTTCCTCCCGCCAACGATCCTCCCCGAAAACGGACCGCGCCGCTTCGCTCGGACAAATGGTCGCGTCCTTCGCCCGCTTGCTTAATAAATGCAAAATCTCCGCCTCCAGCCGCTCATCGGCGGAAGTGATTTTAGCTTTCCGACAAGCTGCGGAACAGTAGCGGACCTCCTCCCAGCAATCCCGCCACTTCTTCCGCCACGTGATCACCCGACCGCACCTCGCGCAAATTTTCGTCTCTCCCAACATAATTTATTACAGCAAGCCGCACCCTATCCGCAAAATCAAATGCAGATCATGTAAGCTGCGGTATGTAGGCAGCTATGAATGACCAACTCCGCGACCGCATTATCCGAATGGCATGGGAGGACCGCACGACCTTCGAGGAAATCTTTGAAAAAACTGAATTTGCGGAGAAAGACGTCATCAAGCTAATGCGGACGTCTCTGAAACCTTCATCATTTCGTATGTGGCGAAAGCGCGTCACTGGAAGAGTGACAAAACATCGCAAAGTATTCTCGAAAAGCAGAATTGTTCTAAAACGAGAATGCGTTTCGGAGGATAATTGTTAAAAGAGGCACCGGACAGCGATCCGGTCTGAATTTGATGTCTAAATGCCCATGCGCACCGCTTAGAATAACCATAGTTAGGATAAGGTGAGACCCGCTGAAGCAAAGATCTCGGGCTATCACGCCGAATCCCACCCGGTTCGCCGCGCCGATCATACTCGACAGGGCTTCGATCCACAGCCCTAGATGTGCCATCGTAGGGATTTAGCTCGGCCTTGATCTTATTCGAATCGCACATCAGAACTTCATTCATATTTTGAACTCCCCAAACCCTCTTCAGGCCACGAATTCTCGCAGCCCTTTGGTGAATATCGCTTTAATTGCCGCTGGATTTTCGAATATCGCAGGAGTCCTCGTCTTTTCGAAATTCTTTACGAACCCTTATATACCTGTAGCCGCTCCTTCAGTGATGTCCAGTTTTGGGCTTCTTATGATCATCGTCTGGGGCCTAGCCTACATCGCCTGCGTGAAAATTCCCGGGCCGCTCACGCCCATTCTGATTGTATTCGCAATTGAAAAACTTATCTACGGGATCACCTGGCTACTTTGGCATTCACGCAATGATCTAGGTCCTCTTCTTGAGCTAGACGCTTTAGCTGGCTCTTTCTTAGCGATCTATGGTGTGAATGATTTTTTCTTTATGCTCATCTTCTCATGGTTTGCCTTTTCTCCTAAAAAACCAAATCGAGGTCTGGAGTAAGTCATCCGCGTCACGACTGTTCGTATTATATCAATCGCTGCGGCGACCGCAGATCAGCGAATCTCTGTTGGATGTTATCAGAACCATCTAGCAGGACGATTGTAGCGTCTCCTAATTCTTGGTAGCCTTATCTGCTTTTGAAAGTTATGCGACGTCTATCAGACAAGCGAAAGTGATGGAGCGATCGAAGCCGATACGAAATCGATCGTTGCCCTGACAATCTGCCCGAAAGTTCGCTGGTATTTGAAACAGAACTCACCAAGGATCAGCCAATGCGAACTTCAAAGTCCATGCTCCGCTCCCTAACGCGCTCCGCTATCTTTATACTCCCGGCCCTCATCCTCAGCAATTGTGCTCCGCTTCAGTCAGACTATGAAGACGATCCATTTCTCCAGAGGGAACTGGATGATGAGCCGACCTATATTTCAGAATCCGGCTACTCCTATTGGGAAGAGAAACCAGGCGATGGACCCATGCGCGTGAAGCTGGATCTAAGCGAACAAACTGCATATTTCTACAAGGGCAATGTTGTCGTAGGTCGGTCGAGGGTTGCCACTGGAAAAGGGAAGCACCGCACTCCGACTGGCACATTCAGTATCACCGAAAAAATCGTCGATAAACGCTCGAACCTCTACGGCAAGATCTACGATAAAAATGGCATACTCGTGAACGGTGATGCAGATACCAGAAAACACTCCCCGCCTCCCGGTGGCAAGTATGTGGGAGCTGCGATGCCTTATTGGATGCGTCTGACTTCCTACGGCATCGGCATGCACGTAGGTCCAATCCCGAATCCCGGTCAACCTGCTTCACACGGCTGCATCCGTATGCCGCGGCAGATGGCCAAGATCCTTTTTGAAAACGTCGAGATCGGCACGCCGGTAAAAATTGTCCGCTAGGTCTACCTGCTATTCTGAAATCTTCTGCGAACGATTTATACGGCAATCGGAACATCGGCAAAGATGCGTCAAAGCATTGTCAAATGCAGCGCAATCGATAGGAAACCCTGCCTGCCTTATCTAGTTAGACATGATAGAAATATTTGTGGGACTTGATTGCATTATGCGGACGATCCGGCGGTTTTCACTCTAATCAATTAAGATTGCTGCCGACCTTCGTTTTAGATCACCTTGCCAACTCTCGCACGAAATCCTACAAATCCGACAACGAAAAAACCTTCGGACAATTCTGACGTTTTTGTCGCTAAACAACAATGTTCGACAGAAAATGAATCGCGGAGAGCCAATCATAACTTGGTCGGAGCTAAACACATGGCGACAGGCGGCTCTTGCCCATGCAAAGGAAGAGGGTAAATCGACCTTCCCTTGGGCGACTTGGATCGTTGTTCTGGGGCTGGTTGCTGGGCTGATCACGTGGGAGTGGTCTGACGCTGATCCCACCAAACGAGCAAGCGTCCCAGTGCTGATTGGCCTAATTCTCGCACTTTTCGGATTCTTCGTTGGCATGGCGTGGATACACGTCCGCCTAAACCGTAGGACGAGGACAACTCTCTACGAGCGGGGACTTCTTCACGGTTCGCTTAGCAAGAGACGATGGATTCCGTGGCGTGAGATCTAATCCTTCTACTTAGATGAGGATGCGATAGGGCAGCAGAGATTCCGCTTCCTGACTTGGATCCACGTTGGAGCCGACGATGAGGAGTTTTCAGTGCTATCAGAAGACGTCGAATGGGATCTAGTCGTGAGCACCTTCGAGAAAAACAAAGTCGAACAAGCCGGCACTGTGCAACCCGCTACCCGCCCCGAGTCGAAGTCGGAGGGTAGCGACAAACCTCAACCTGAGGCGGAGGGGCGCTCCCGGTAGCGGGTGCCAGGCCTCGACGTTCTGCAAAGAAAGAAGACTAATCCAGCGTGACCAAACTCAATCTCCACTGGCTAATTAGCGCCGAAATCTGCCTTTTCATCCTAGCTCTTATCCTCGAGTTGGGCAGAGTCAGCTATGTCGGTCTTGATCCAACTTTGATAGAATGGATCAAGACCGACAGTGAGTCAGATCTTGGTTCTTTAGAGTTCGCCACGGCCGCTTTTATGGTCAGCTCACTGATTCTTAGCATATTTTCGTGGATGTGGCTTTGGGGATTGAGGCCATATTCGCGGGGTATCTATGTATTAGGATTACTAGTCAGCTTTGTGGCTAGTTCAATTACAGGGGCTATCATGACCAATGGTTGGATCGAGGGATTATACGCTCTTTCTTCCGTGGTAGCGGGAATCCTGATCGGCGGCCTCTACTTCACCGACATCTACAAGTCAACGGAGAACAAGTCGGAGATGGCGGCACCGAGGAAGCCGTCTAATTAAATTTGAGCTTTCTACCGGCGCGCCATTCCTATAACGTTAGGCAGAAAAAACTTTCCCCTACCACAAAATGAAAAAACTACTAACGATCCTAGCTTTAAGTGCCTGCGTTTCACTCCAAGCCGCCGACACTATCGCCGTCATCAATGGCGATAGTGACCCACCCCCCGGTTATTCCGGCGAGTGGAAGGTCGCCACAAAAAGCGGCCAAGTGATTGAGATTAAAAATTACCTCAACGGCAAATTAAACGGTCCATACATTAAATGGTATTTGGATGGTAAGATACATTGGGTCTTTAATTTTCAAGATGGAGAGCCTGCTGGATATCAGGTCACCTTTACTCCTCCTGACGGAAAGCCGGAAGTTATACTAGCGGCCAAGGCCTCTCAACAAGAACAGAAAGCAGAGAAATAAGACTAACAAGGCGATGGTGCCAACTCCGGTATGTGGCACATCTTCGACGTTAGGCGAAGCAACTGAAAATTCCATGGTAGCAGTATTTATCGTCATTCCCTTCACGATGCTGTCGCTCTGGCTTTTTGCGATCCGCCCATACTGCCGACGCAATGGCAAGGGCTACACGACCGGCGCAAATGTTGGAGTAGCCTTCTAGGTTGATTGGCAAGAAGCGAACGAGATTTCGAAGACTAAGCAAGACCAAGGCATGATCGCAATATGCCAACTTTTTCTGTGGCTCCATATTCTAGCATTCACTATGATCGCATACTCAATATTCACAACGACTCCGAATCAATGAAGGAATCCTAACAAGGCGGCCTTGGCAATGCTGAGGAAGCTGTCTGATTAAATTGGGAGTTGACACAGGCGCAGCTCTCCTATGACGTTCACTGAAGAATGAAGCCCGGACTCAAAACACTTATCATAGGGGTCGTCCTCTTTATTCTCGGGGGATTTGTAATTCCGTTTCTCCTCATCCTTCCACTGTTTCTAAACGAATCAGCCGATCAGCAGTTTCTCGTGCCGGGTTCGAAGGAGGTTTCAGTAGAGAAGGCAGGCCGCTACTATTTGTGGAATGATTTCCAGACCGTCTATGATGGAAGGAGCTTCAGTCGCTCGGAGAACATTCCAGACGGGCTTAAGATTATCGTTACTGACGATGCTGGTAAGACTCTATCCTTCAAAAGTGACACTTCTACATCTTCAAGCAGCGGGAGCAGCTCGAAGAACAGCATTGGCTATGTCGAGCCAGGCAATCTAGGCAAACTCACGGTTTCGGTATCAGGCGATACAGGGGAGCGGGTATTTTCGTTCTCGCAGTCGATCTTTCCCAAAATGTTTCTAGCGATTTTCGGCGGCGGAATTGTATCGCTCCAAATGGCATTCATTGGATTCGGCATCGGGATTTGGGGTGTCATCAAACTGGCCAGAGATAGAACGGGTGAACAAGACGGTTCTGGGCAACCGGCTACTCGCTCCGAGTCGAATTGATACCTGTAGCTGGAAACAATAACCCAACGCCGAAGGCGCGCTGCCGGTAGCCGGTGCCAGTCCTGCCTTGGAATAGTCAATTCGACCTTAATCGATTTCGCCAGTGCTACACCCAAGGGTGAGAGAAGGAGGACAATGCGGAGATGGCGACGCCGAGTAAGCGCGGTTGTAGTCAATACTACTATATCCTACCAAAACAAACGATGAACAAATCCTATTTTGATTGGAAAGTTTTCTGGATTCGCTTTGTTTGCTCTTTTCTGTTTTTCGGATTCGTCACCGCCATTCTAGTATTACGTGCCATTGGGATCGAAGATGTAAATTTGATGTCAGCCGCCATGGTTTGGTTCATTGCGACTAGCGCAATGAGCCTATTTACGGCGAAGGTCGGCGACGAAGGCTGGCATAAACTAATTAGTTTTTTTCGGTGGTGGGTATGATATAGCCAAAACGAAGGATGCCAAACGTCCACAAGTCAAATCCGAACAAGGCCAAGATAGCGATGTCGAGGAATCCGTCTGATCAAATTGGGACTTGACACCGGCGCGCCATTCCTATGACGGTCGCATTCTAAGAATGCCCGACTAGATGGAGTCGATTTCCATATTATTCATGCTCCTCGGCGTCGTGGTTTGCGGCGTGATTCTCGTCGTGCAGATGTTCCAACTGATCCTACGGAAGAAGCTTTCGACACGCGGTTGGATCACAGCATGCATCGCGTTCCTGCCGATTGTGTTCGTGGCTGGGTCTTCGATTTTTAGCGCTGGGACGGAATACAACCCAACCGACGCCACACCTAGACGAATTGCTGGACACTACACCAACGGCGACTCGGCCCTGACACTTCGAGCGGATGGAACCTACACAGCGACGAACCTCAAGGGATTGACCTCTGGAACATGGAGCAACTTTGATTGGAACCTCACATTCAGCGGATCAACACTTGAGCAATCACGCTGGATAACTAAGCATGGCAAGCCTGCGATTCTACCCTACTATTCGGGAGCGGATGGATCGGACGGCCTAGCCCTTAAAAAACAATGAAGCGAACAAGACGCAGATGATCAACTTCCTGCTCGCGCCGAGTCGAAAGTTTCATGATCATTCAACCATCAACCCTGAAGTCGGAGCGCGCTATCCCGAGGAAGCCGCTTGATAAGATTGGAGGCTGACCCGGCGGGCCATTCCAATGACGTTCTACTCAAATAATGAAGGCAATTATAGTCACGACGCTAATCCTCTTTGGTGGGATTTGGTTGTTCTACGCGACGCTCGTTCCGACAGTGATGCGGACACGCGCCTTGAGCGACGCGATGCAACTTGAAGCGAATCTGAAGGGTTGGGCGTCGGGAAAGGTCTCCGAAGGCAAGCTCACGGAAAGTGATGTTCAGGAGATATTCCCTGAGAACTATTCACTGCGATTTGGTGGCGAAAATCTAAACAAGAATTTTCGTGAGATGGTTGAGCATATTGCCCAATCGAGTGCTCCACCGATCTGGCCAGGTGTTGCTATAGTTTCCGTCGGCGTAATCGCGGCGTTCCGATTACCGTCGCCCCAAAAGCGAAACAAGAAGGCAGAACAAGACGTTGATTTTAACGCCTGACCCGCTGCGAATTCAACCCGCCATGACCATTCAACCATTGACCCAAAATTCGGAGCGCGCCCTAGGTCAGGCTTAGGATGACTTCGACGTTCGCGAAAAAAATTGCCTTTTGCGGCTTTTTCATATCCCACAATGATGACAGTAGGAATATCCATCGATTACGCCGTCTGCCATGGTAAGCCCGTAATAGAGGGCACACGAGTTCTTGTCTCCACCGTTCTAGGCGCACTGGTGGGAGGAGATTGAATGCAGGATGTCGCAGACGACTACGGAATTACCATCGACCAGATTTCTTCGGCACTGGAGTTTGCCGCAGATATTTCGTCTTTCCAAACTGCCGCTTACGAAGACGTCGCATGACGTTTCTTTTCAACGAGAACTTTCCGAAGTCTGCACGGACAATCTTGGAGAATCGTTCTCACACCATCATTGATTCTAGGATCGATGGTGTAATTGGAGCGGATGATTCAGAGGTGATCAATTTGGCGCAGCGGAATAGCGCAGCAATTCTCACTACGGATCGCGATTTCTTTCATACTTTGGGCAGGCAGCCTTCTCGCCATCACGGGATTATCGTTATCGCTCTTAAGAAGCCGACCCGAGGCCTAATCCTAGCGAGATTATTCTGGCTACACGATCATATTGATGCGGCAGAGATTACTAACAAAATCTAAAAAATAATCAGAACAATCCGGCGATGGCGAAACCTAGAAATCCTTCTGATTAAATTGGATCTTTACACCGGCGCGCCATTCCGATGACGTTCGCTGAAGAAAATGACCGTAGCCTACATCGGATTTCTAGTCATCGTCGTACTGTTTGTCTGCGGATGCGGTGATACCGTCAAAAGCGGATACGAGACGAGAGCGGACGCCGAAGCCGAAAAGCTCTTTCAGCGAGGGTGGCTCCCCAGCATCATACCGCAATCCAGCTACGATATTACGACCGAGAACGATCTGGATATCAATGTGTCGGAGGGAGAGTTCTCCTTCGCACCCAACAACGCCAAAGGGTTCATAGGACACCTACGGAGAATGAACGCCTCGGAAGTTTCAGGGACTGATTCCGTGCGTTTCATCGAGGGAGACTATTGGCCTTACGCCTATTGGAATGATGATTCATGGTGGATATTCTTCGTCAACTCCAAGAAAGGCCACTGCGAATACCGAATGGGGTCCTCTCGAACAGCCAACAGCGAACAAGCCGTGGTAAAACAACCGGCTACACCGCCGCAAATCGGAGATTGAGTCGTGGTTAGAAACATTTACATTGAGTCGGAATGGCGCTCTCGGTAGCGGGTGCCATCACTTCAACGTTCGCGACAAAAATGAAGATCCTCATAGGCAGCGTTATCCTGATTGGAATCTGCCTACTTGCATGCTTGGCTGTCCCCACCTCAAAGGAGATTATCGCTATCGCTGATTTTTCCTGCACTGCTGAGGCAAGCGTTCAAGCACTTATTCGCCCCTTCGCAACGGGAGCAATGTATGTGGTGTATGTGATGTATGTGATGTATGAAGGTAATCTTGATTCGGATGCAATAATTGAGGTTAGGTCGAATCACGGCCATGATGCCCACAACATAGAGCTTACCTCTGGTAGTGTGCAGGGGGTTTACGGAGGAGCTGAGATGTGGGTTGACGATTTATCGATACGCTTCGTATCTTCGGCAGCTACTTCTGGTGATTTGCGAATTGGACTGTATTGTGAAGCATCATTCTTGGATGCAGACAGGAAGTGGCATCGACAGCTTTCTCGACAATGAAACCAAATGCGAACAAGGCGTCGCTCTCAACACCTGCCCCGCCTCAAGTTCAATCCGCCATGACCACTCCAACATTAACCCGCAGTTGAAGCCTCCCCCCCCGGTCAGGGGTGCTGTGTCCTTTGACGTTAGCCGAAGAAATGAAGAAGCCTCTTACGATACTCGCAGCCTTCGGATGTTCCCTCCTCGCAGGTTGCGATCCGAATGATGGACACCCTAACACAGGGCACACGATTTCGATAACTGATTCACTCGAGACCGACCAATCGAAGGATTTTGTCATAACCTGGACACTAGAGGCGCCTAAGGTTGGGCGTCCCATTGAAGATCGGATCGATGACCCTCAGCTTACCTATTTGATTGATTCCGGGGCTTGGCAATCGGAACCTATCAAAATTACGAGGATGTCTGATTCTGAGATCAAGCTTATAGGTAGAGTGGATCAAGCGAAGCTCGCAGGACACAAACAGATTCAGTGCTACATCGAATACACTTTTGACAATAATCGCGAAGGCAAAGCGAAGCGGAAAGACCCACGAACCATTGCAATAAAATAGGCTTACAAGGCGGAAATATCGACGCCGAGTAAGTCGACTAAGTAAACTGGGAGTTTACCCCGGCGCGCACTCCTATAACGTTGAACAATAAAATAGCCCATGAATGATCTCAAAACTAACTTACATCAAAGCCTGCCATTCTCTCTCAAGGTAGTAGCTGTAATTTTCATTTTAGTCGGGATTTCGGCGGCGATTGAGATGCTCGTTTCCTTTATGCGCAGCCAAATCAATATCGACCTAAAAGTGCTCGGAATTTTCGTTGGACTCGGTCTCTTTGGTCTGAACCGAGGATGGAGGACTTGCGCATTGTTTTTTACTTGGTTTGGACTGATCACAGTTCCCATTATCGGCATCTTATTTCTTAGCTCTTCTGGGCCATTCGAACTCGGCATCATCGGACTAAAAGTGGGGTATGCGTCAAAGGGGCTTGGTGTTGCCTTCGCCGTGATTCTACTTGTATATACGCTGTGGCAGTATCATGTGCTAACAAGAAGCGATGTTCGGAGCCTTTTCATGGCTAAAGTAGGCGAAGGAGACGTCGCACTCAACGGCTGACCGCGCTTGAGTTCGTCCATGCTTTCTGCAGTTTGAAGTTGTTCCGTATTTTCGGAGTTGGTTTGTAACTAGAGTCAGCAAGGAGTGGTCTCGGACATTCTCAAAAATTTAGCTATGCGTATTCTTCAGATTAGTAGAGATCACTTTGATGTTCGTTCGCTGCTTTCGATGCTGAAGCTACGACAAGACAATTTCTGACATCGCGGCGAACCACGGAGAAGTGCAAAGCCTGATGGCACTTTTCACAAATTCGCTGAAGTAACCATTTTCGCGAGCGATGCAGATTTTGCCGCTTTAAAGGTTACAATTGAGACGAAAGCTCAATTTCTTAAGTACAGAAATAGGATATCACGACGATGGTTGCATTCCACGGCATAGAGGAACCCATTCTAGATTGGGCAATACAGTTTGGAGTTTTGCGATCCACGACGGCTCCCTACCTAGTAGTTTTTGCAGTTTGCTCCGCAAGTATAGGCGGTGGCGATTGTTTCCCTGTGGACGTAAAGTCAGATCCAGTATGTCTTGGTCATGAGATGCCTAAGAATTACTGACCCTATAGATAGGTTTCATCTCAGTGTTAAAAATGCCACTAGAGACCAAGGAGCGCAGCCCTTTTCAAAAAGTTAAGCTGATTCTTGCTACTAAACATCCATCATATAATTTCGATAAAGTAAATGCGTACTTCATTAGCCACTCATGGATACGAAATTCATCGCGCATTGCTCAATGACGAGGAGATCGCGGAATTGCGTGAAGAAGTTGATGCTGTGACTGCCATTGCAAAAAGTGCATGCGTGAGGCATCTTCGAGAGCGATCCAGCACATTTGACTCACTAAGTGTAGCGGAGGCTCTCCTTTCCCTGATCCCAGCCGGCTTGCGTCCCGTCAGGAGTATCCTTTTCGACAAAACAAAGGCTCAAAACTGGCCGGTTCTATGGCATCAAGACTTGACCATCGCCGTAGCACAAGAGCGGGAGCTTAGTGGATACGGCCCTTGGACGTACAAGGATGGATCGCCGCACGTGCAGCCACCTGTTTCTCTTCTCAAGAACATGGCAACAATCAGACTACACTTGGACGAGACCTCCGCGAATAACGGGGCCTTGCGAGTGATTCCGGGGAGCCATCGTAACGGAAGAATAGATCCTCATGTCCTCCGCGATCTTGATAAGGACCGTGCCGTTACATGCGAATGTAGTCCGGGAGACGCATTAATCATGTCGCCGCTGATTCTGCATTCATCCCGCCGTTCGGAGTCGCCCGGCAGACGCCGGGTCATTCACTTTGAGTATGCCCGTGATTCAGATTTGGACAAGAGCTTGAAGTGGTTCGAGCCTGCAACAAACCGACAGCGAACAAGGCTACCCTCTTAATTTCTAGTCCGCCGAGGGTTTAATCGGTCATGCCCATTCAAGGTTCACCCCACAGACGAAGCCTTACCCTTGGTTAGGTGTGAAAGGACTTCGGAGTTCGCCATCACCGCTTCCTCACCCGGCATCACATGCAGGAGCTTGCCCGTTTCCTCTACTGATAACACCACGGGCAGTTTCTTGGATTCCTTCGCCCTCATCGCGTCCACCCCCTCGAATGGTTTTTGTGAAACCTCCCGAGAAAGAAATACCAGCGCATTGAGCGCCTAGTTTTGTGTCGCTGCCATCAAATCTCGGTCAACCGCTAGATAGGAAAGAAATTCCTCCACCTCACGCGCTCCCATCTCGAAGGGATGCTCTAATCCATGGAATCTCACGAAGCGCTGACACCAGCCCACATATGCATCCCCCGTCCGAATTCTCATATGCTCGAAGCGCATAACCTCACGGATTTCCTGTTCCTGCTTCAGGAGAAATTTCTTGTCAGTTAACCCGCCCCAAACGTTGGTAAACTGTCAACTCTGTCAGTTTTAAACAGGGAATCGTCGTGAGATTTGATTGCATTATGCGGACGATGCGGCACTTTTCACCGTAATTGCTTAGGATTGCCGCCGACCTTCGTTCCAGATCACCTTGCCAACTCTCGCACGAAATCTTACAGATCCGAAAACGATAAAACCCTTCGGACAATTCTGACGCTTTTGTCGCTAAACAACAATGTTCTCCAAGAAATTTATGACAACACTACCTGATCCTGATAGCGGCATCGAGACGCTCAAAACTGCATCCCTAGTCAAAGAATGTTTCTGGCCTGGTGATACGTCCGGCATGATTGACGATGGTTTCATCCTTGTGGGTGTTTGTGCGATGCCGAAGGGTTCCGACCGCCCATTTGGATATTCGCTGATATGGCCACATTCACCTGATGAGATGCCTCGCATGACTCGCGAGCGATGGTTGAACTATTAGATCCCATGCAGTAGGCGAATCGACCATTCAGCGGACATAATTCCATAAGCTTCCAACCCTGCGCCAGCAGATCATTCGCTTCCTCACATCCATACACTTCTTTGATTTGATTTATTCTATTCACTTTTGGTTTAGCCACCGGCCAGCATCCACTCTAGGGCAAGACGCGCCCAAGAAAATTAAGAGGGAGAACAAGGCGTAGGAGCCGACGCCGAACCCGCCTCCTGATCAATTTCAGATTCACCCCGGCGCGGCTCTACTATGACGTTCGCAAAGAAATGACCCTCGCCCAGAGAAAAATAGAAGTCGTGCCTTATGATATCTCGTGGAGGGTGAGATTAAGACGGAGTCTGCCCTCATAAGGGCGGCGATAACTGACGGGCTAGTCGATATCCACCATATTGGCAGCACCTCAGTTCCTGGGCTTTCGGCGAAGCCCATCATTGATTTGATGCCGGAGGTAGTGGATATCAACGCTCTCGATGATTTCGATGAGGCAATGGAGAGTTTGGGCTACACAGTAAAGGGCGAGTTCGGGATTTCCGGGAGGCGATTTTACCTAAAGGGGTTGATTGATCGGACACACCATGTGCATGCTTTCGAGAGTGGATCTGAAGGATTGATCAGACACTTAGCAGTTCGAGATTACCTGCGAGATCACCCAGATGAAGCGGCTGCATATGCTGACCTCAAGATTAAGTTGGCCGCGCAATTCCCTCATGACAACGAGGGCTACTGCGATGGTAAGCATGAGTTTGTTCGGCTGCTAGAGAGTCGAGCGTTACGCTGGATAAAACAATGCGAACAAGGCAGCGCACACCAATCCACTACCCGCTTGGAGACTCGAAATCTGAATGACCATTCCAACCCTTAACCCCGAAGTCAGAGCGCGCCCCAGGTAGTGGATGGGTGGCTTTTGACGTTAGCTAAGAAAATGGAAGAGCACTTCACGTTCGCTGACTCGATCTATCTGGTCGCGCAAGGTCACGAGTTGGATCTGCATAACAACTACGATTTTCAAGGCGTAGAGTATTCAATCGAAGAGCGATCAGCATCACTGCACTGGCGCAGAGGCGATGGCGATTGGATTCCCACTGAGAGTCCCACATTGATCGAGTTGAGATATCAGGGTGTCGAACGATTTGAGTTTCATCGCCGCGATCCTGAGATGCCCTTTACTGAGGACGACTGCCTAGCGAATGCTGGGTATTGGACTGATAAAGATTGGGCGGACGGCGTATTTGATACTCCAGCAGATCCCGAGATAGATTGGCTACGCGCATTCCAGTTCCAGTCAGGAGCCGTTATCCTGATTCAAGCCGATACAGCCATCGCAATAATCAAAGAAAGCTAACAAGGCGGAGATGGCGCCGCCGAGGACGCCGTCTGATTGAATTTGCGCCTTTCCCGGCGCGCCATTCCTTTAACGTTCGATCTAAAAATTGAGAATAACTATCGCAGCCGTAGCTCTCCTTGCTCTATGCGCACCCTCTTGTCGGGAGCAGCACGTCCAAGCTATAGCAGTTCAGCCACACGACGCACTCGATTCAGCTGAGAGTAGTCGAGCGACTCTTGGGCGAATTTTCGCGGGCAAATCAATTCCAATCTACAAAGTCAGTGATGGAGTGCTTTTGGCAGTGGTTCAGGATTTTCGATGCCAACCGGTTTCTATTGGTTCGGGCACATGGATGGGTCGGGTCGGCGACAATCACATGTGATGGTGTCGAACTGGCGCCACCCTTTGCGGAGGAGAAAATCGAGCTTTATGGGAGTCTGGTTGATGATACTGGGCGGCATGAGGACCGATCTCGAATCGCATCAGATCACCTTGGCATTTGGATACCGCTGGAGCGCGACGAGACCTTCAGGCTCGATGCTAATCTCGAATCGCCGGAAACCGTTCATGTGACCCTCAACTACAATCCGAAGGAGGGTTGGTCCGGGGCCATCAAGCCGATTCACAAGAACAAACAATGATCGAACAAGTCAGTGGTGGCAACGGCGGACAGCGCCGCTAGTTCGCTTCGCTCTGGACGCCTAAATCCCGCCATGCCAAACTTCAAACGTTATGCAAGAAATATGAGACGCAATCCATCAGAATGAGCATCGAATTCCTTGATACAGACTTTGAGAAGGTAACATATCTAGCGAATCTTCTTATCGCGTACACCACCCGGGGGCAACGCTTCTGATGCAGAATACAGCAAGCTTCGGAACGAGCTATTGCGTAAGAAGCAGCTCAAGACCTTACTTCCTGATTGGCTTAAGGCTCACCAGAACTTCAGATTCTTTCTGGCCGTTCATCAAAGGCAAGTTTGGCACATATGCCGACAGAAGAGCATTTTTGAATCGTGAGTTCCAGGAGGCTCTCAACATTCTTGAGTTTGGCCACACAGCAACTCTGCAAGAGATCTCCACCGCGTCTTCGGATGAATCTCCGATTGTCAGGCAGCCCAAGAATGGGAAGATATTCTTAGTACCATGGGAGAGACAACGAGTCGAAGCAGGTTGTGGCACGTTACATTGAGAGGTTGGGGATTGGAGTGATCATATTGCATGAGCAAGCTAGTAGTGGGATGACAATCATAGAGAAGATCGAGCATTATGCGAAGGAAGCGGATTTCGCAATCATTCTATATACGGCGTGTGATCTTGGGCGGGGGATCCATGAGTCGAAGGTTCACCCCAGAAATAGAGCACGGCGAGAATGTTTTTACTGTATTCGAACATGGAATATTGATGGCGAAGTTAGGACGCAAGAACGTCTGCGCCCTAGTCAGGGGAGAGATTGAGACGCCCAACGACATAAGCGGTGTCGTTTATGTCGGTCTTGACGATCTAGGGGCTTGGAAGATCGAAGTCACTAAAGAGCTGAGGGCGTGCGGTTACTCAACCTAATTCGTAACAATGAAGAAGCATAACAAGTCGGAGATGGCGCCGCCGGGAAAGCCGTCTGATTAAATTCGATCTTTACACCGACACACATGACGTTAGGCAAAGAAATCACGAAACAAAATACACCATGGGACTAGTAAACTCAATATTCGGAATAGCTTCGCAAATCGACCCTAGAGAACTCACTGCCGAGTTTGCTCCAATCCTTATCGATGGCGAAGAGATCACCGGGGCATTCAAGATTGTCCGAGATCTGTTTGTTTTCACTCAGTGCCGCCTTATCCTCGCCGATAAGCAAGGCATGACAGGCAAAAAGGTCGAGTATCACTCAATACCCTACAAGTCTATTAGCCAATTCTCCGTAGAGACTGCTGGTTGTTTCGACATGGACTCGGAACTGAAGATTTACATCTCTGGTAATCCATTGCCATTGAAGAAGGAATTCAAGAAGGGCACCGACATTGTTCAACTACAGAAGTTGCTCGCAAGCTATATCCTAACGCAATAAGAAGAAGCCTAAGAGGTCGGGAATGGCGACGCCGCGCAAGCCGTCTGATAAAATTTTGATCTTGACACCGGCAAGCCATTCCTACGACGTTGTGCTAAAAATGAAGACTGCTGCCCTTCGGATCGTTCTTTTGACGGCACTTGCGATGCGCAGACGCTTGCGAAGGATCTGGAGGAGGAATGACTCGGACATCCTACGACGTTATTTCCCAACACATTGATGATGACCTGGACGGAGACTTGCCCGTCACAGCGACTCATCTGGAATTGATCTGTGATGCGTTCACGAAAGGCGATTTGACCGCTCAGAAGATCCAGCAGATCGCATTCGCCATGGAGGCCTGTGATCGTTTCAATTGGGACTGCAATACTTCAGACGGAGTTCGGGTTACTAAGGTGATTGGCTGGTGGGATTCACCAGAGATCAACTACCCCATCACTGATGCGACTATGACCAAGTTTCGGCACTACATTTCCACTGGTGAGGACCTATTCACACGTGAGAATCTGTCACCGGGTTTCAGTCGGGCGGTTGGATCGACGCAGCCATAAAGAATCGAAGAAGCACAACAAGTCGAGACACAGCAACCCCTATCAGCCGCCTGGTTTACATGATCTTCAATAGTTTCAACCTCAACCCCGTGATCGACGCGCACCCCCGCCGATCGGGTCGCGTGCTCTTGAACGTTCGCTAAAGAAATTATGTTTACTCGCAAGCTCACAGATTCAATCGAAATTCGTTTCTCGATTCCACAATTCGCAGAAGAGTTGTTCGCGCTTACAGATCGAAATCGCGCGTTTCTGAAACAGTGGCTTCCTTGGCTAGACGCCATACAGACGGTCGATGACACCCGTAGCTTTCTGACTACCCAAGTCGATCAATTTTCCCGAGGTGAGAGCCTTTCATGTTACAATCTTTCATAATGGACCCATCGCAGGCGTTGCGGGTTTTAACTCGTTGGATAAGACCAATGGAATCGGATACATCGGGTATTGGCTCGGCGAAGAGTTCACAGGCAAGGGGATCATGACGAATGTCGTGCGGGATCTTATCAAGCTAGGTGTGGAGTTCTGTGATTTACAGAAGATCGATATTAGGTGCGCCAGCGGCAACCTTCGGAGCCGAGCCATTCCGGAGAGACTAGGATTTTCGCATGAGGGCACTCTTCGCCGGGCGGAACGAGTTTACTCCGAGTGGAAAGATCACGAAGTCTACGCAATCCTAATAAACAACAAAGCGAACACGGCGGAGATGGCGACGTCTATGAAGCCGTCTGATTAAATTTTCGCTTTACACGGGCGCGCCGTTCCTATGACGTTCCACAAATAAATTGTGACTTCAGAGTCCCATGCCAACAGCTTACATTGAAACCACTATTCCTGACTATTACACGGCGAAGAATGCACGGTCGATACTCCAAATGAGCCGACAGATCGCCACCCAAGACTGGTGGGACGGAGGTTGCTCGGGATTCGAGCTTGTTACGTCAACCGAGACGCTCAACGAAGCTGGCGAAGGTGCAGCAGATATGGCCGAAGAACGTCTCGCCCTTCTGCGTGGCATTCGCGTCCTTACAATTATAGACGAAGCAGCCGATTTGGCACGTTCCTTGGTTGGTAGCGGGCTTGTTCCGACGATCGCCTCCCCGGATGCCGTTCACATCGCGCTTGCGTCAGTGCACGAAATGGACTTCCTTGTGACATGGAATTTCAAGCATATTGCGAATCCGCACATCCGTGAGCGGCTGCGTAAGAAGATTAGCGATTCAGGTCACCGTATGCCTGTAATGTGCAGCCCAGAAGAACTATTGAACGAAGATGAAGCTAACTGACAATCGACCAAAGGTAATTGACGAAGTGATCACAGAAGTCCGTGCGATCAAGCGGGGCATTTCCGAACGTCATAATAACGACATTGATCAGTTGTTAGCGTCACTAATTACCCAAGAGCGAAATGCCGAAATGAAAAAGCAGAACAAGTCGGCGATGGTGATGCCAAGGAAGCCGTCTAAATAAGATAGTGTTTTCCACCGGCGCGCCATTCCTATGAAGTTCGCCAAAAAAATCGGATGCCACAACTCTTAAACCTAAAACGGGAGCTACTTGCACTCAAAGATGAAGGCCGGAAGTTTCTATCGATCAGAGAAACTTATTCGATACTGCGACATCGAAGACCAACACAGATCCAAGGAGGCGGCGGGTCGAGAATTTGACGCGACATATCAGCATGAGATGGAATTCTGGCGAGCGAGTAATGCCGTGAATCTGGAGGGAACCCGCGCAGTAAACGAAGCTGCGTTCAACGCCCTTAAGACATTAACGCTGGTCAGTGGTGGTTCTGGGGCTGCTCTACTGGCGTTTCTTGGATCGGTATGGCCAACCGCTACAGCTGAATCGAAGGACTATCTGATTGGCGGCCTAATGTTTTTCGGAGGATCACTCATGGGTTCGGCTCTGGCTTACGGACTGACGTATTTGTGCCTTGTATCGTTCAATGATTTTAACAAGGACTGGCTAGGGAATACGCTACGGATTGTTATTGGCTCAATTGTTATCACTTGCTATGCATCTCTTGGTGCGGGCCTCTTCTCGTGCTTCAACGGCCTAAACCGATGAATAAGTGGAACACGGCGGAGATTGCAACATGGAGGAAGCCGTCTAATTAGATTTTAGCTTTTCACCACTGCGCTACACCTCAAACGTTCTTTCTTCAGAAAAATGAACCAGTTCGCTCCCGAAGTCGCCGAAGCGCTGGGCTCCTATGTCTATATCTACATCGATCCCCGTGACCACAAGCCATTTTACATCGGCAAGGGAGTGGGCAATCGCGCATTCAGTCATCTCCTAGAAGATGATGAGTCCGACAAGGTAGCTAGAATCCGGGAAATTCGAGAATCAGGTGACAAGCCGTTGATCGAAATTCTCCGGCATGGCCTGACCGACGATCAAGCCGCCTTGGTCGAGGCATCAGCAATCGATCTGCTCGGATTAGATTCACTCACGAACAAGTGCCGCGGGCTCCATGCGAGATCTCTGGGTCGGGTTTCGGCAGAGGACGTTTTGCTCAGTTACACGGCTAAGCCCGCAGATTGCACCGACCCTTTGATGCTAATTACAATTAACAGGCTATATAGAAGCGGTATGCCAAAACAGGAGCTTTTCGAAGCGACCAGAGGGATTTGGAAGGTCGGGGATAGGCGGAACAAGGCTATTTTCGCGTGCGCCGTCTTTCGGGGCGTTATCCGTGAGATCTACAAGATAGACGATTGGCAGCCGGCCGGCACCGATTCTTACCAATTCCGCGACGACAGTGATTTTGCGACATCGGGCCGATGGGAATTCAGTGGCACAGCGGCTGCGCCAGAAGTTCAAGCTCGCTACAAACGCCGTTCCGTGAAGCATCTTTTAGGACCTACTACACAAAATCCAATTCGCTACGTGAACTGCTGACGTTACAGAGGTGAACAATGCGTCCCATTTGAGCCCCGCCCCACCGCTAGTTCAATCCCTTATAAATACTTAAACATCAAAGCCCAAGTCGAAGCTTCTTCCGTAGGTAGGTGTAGAAGGACTTTGACGTCCGTTCAAAACAATGTGTCTCGTTCTCTAAATTGGCCTCGATAAAGAATCGCCGTTGATTCCTCCTCAAGATTTTTCGACCGTCGAAAGCGAGGATCCAACATGGTCCTCCAAGGTGGTTCCATTTTCTGTCGAAGAGGTCGTTGGCGTGTTCTGATAGAGAATATTGTATCTTCGATTAGCGGTATCATTTTTAAGCAGATTTTCGTCATAAGGCCTCAGCAGTTTAGCCGAGAGGACCTATTTTAGAATCTCAGCGACCACCCGGCTTGCAGCATCGCGAGCTGCAAGAAGAGCGGCAGCAGCAGCCATGTCAGACAATTCAACATCACTTTTCATTAAATCAGAAATTAGAGTGCCCAATTTTTCGGCGCTTAGGTCCTTTTCCAGAACCAATTTCGCTGCGCCTCTTTCAGAAAAAACTTTTGCGTTTGCCACTTGATGATCGTCTGCCGCGAAGGGATACGGCACAAGGATTGAAGGCAGGCTAGATAATGCAATCTCAGTCAGGGTCGATGCGCCTGAACGCGCGATCACTAAGTCTGCAGCGGCATAGGCGCTGGCCATCTGATCACAAAAGCCGAGTAGGACATAAGACTTACGCGGCTGGCTTTGCTCCTCTTTGATCCTAGCGTAATCACTTCGGTCCGGCGATATGTATGACCTGAACGTCCTCAGGCAATGAGTGCACCGCAGCGGCGGTTAGCTGATTAAGACGCAGAGCGCCCTGTGAACCACCGGTGACGAGGATCGTTTTCTTGTTAGGATCGAGGCCGAATGCTTTTGCCCCTTCTTCACGGCTTGGCAGGTTCATTATCTCCGGACGAGCTGGAGTTCCTGTCAAAATTGTGTCGGTTTTGAAAAATTCTGAAGCTGGAGCGAGTCCTAGCAGCACCCGATCACAGAAGCGAGAAGTCAGGATATTTGCTCGTCCCGGTCTGGCATTCGAATCGTGAACGAAGGTCCGCAGGCCGAGCCGATAAGCTGCATAGACAGGCGGCAGCGAGGTGAAGCCGCCCATGCCGAGGACTGCATCTGCATTAAATTCGCCGATTACCTTTTGGGCACCACGCACTGCTTTGAATACCTTCCATAAAAATGGTATCATCTTCAGCGAAAGCGTTCGCGGCTTCGCCACTGCTTCTGTTACTTGAAATTTAAGATGCGGATATTTCTCTGCAGCTTGGGCATCGATCTTTTTCTGTGAAATGAGCAAGAGCGGCTCATGCCCTTGGGCAAGTAATTCCTCGGCGACCGCAACCCCCGGAAATAGGTGTCCGCCCGTTCCACCACATGCAATCACGACTCGCTTCACATCATTCATCAATTCTAGAACGTATATTCATCTTCCCCAATCACTTTGACTTCCGTTTCAAGTGAGATCCCCATCTTCTCAGAAGCCAAGCCCTGAACCTTAGCAATCAATGCTAAGACATCAGCTGCCTTCGCGTGGCCTTTGTTTACAATAAAATTCCCGTGAACATTTGAGACTTCTGCCGTTTCGATCCGTTCACCTTTTAGTCCTAGTTCGTCGATTAGGCGTCCGGCTGGGAGTTCCGCAGGATTTTTAAACGTGCAACCGGCAGATGCAGCGACGGGCTGAGTCTTTTTCCGTTTTTGCCGCGATTCTTCCCACCTCTCCTTGATATGCTCGGGGCGATCTATCTGTCCTTTGAAAACTGCCTGAAGGGCGAAATTACGACGTAGCTCCCTAACATTTCGATATTCAGCGATGATATCGTCCCGCTCTCTGGTGCGAATCACTCCATCTTCGTCGAGGAAGGTGACGCGGACCACTTGATCGAAAGTTTCAATCCCCATCGCTCCAGCATTCATCCGAAGAGAGCCACCGACGTTCCCTGGGATACCCTCCATCCATTCGAAGCCACCGAGCCCTTGGCTGCCGGCAAATGAAGCCAGTTTCTTAAGTCTAACCCCTACCCCAGCTGTGACCAAACCCTCTTCATCAACTGAGAGCTCCGAAAAAGCACCTCCGGTAGGCTGAATGACGGCCCCACGGATTCCGCCATCCCGGATAAGTAGATTCGAGCCCCTGCCGACGACTCGCAGCGGGATTCCTCGGGCCCTGCAGGATTCTACTACAGAGGCGAAGGCCAAAAAGGAATGTGGCTGGAACCAGAACTGTGCCGGTCCTCCAACGAGCAGGGTTGTATGCTTGCGCATTGGCTCGTAAAGGCTCGCACTCATTTCTGGCTCTGGTATCACGCCCGATAGATCTTCTAGCATTTTTAGATCTCGAATAATTTGCGCTCCGATCTCGTGGACATTGCCAGCTCCTAAAGTGATAAGGAGATCACCTGGCTCGAGGACATTGCCGATCTCGTGATGAGCCGTGCGCATATCTGGTAAGAATTTTCCCGGAATATCGCCGGATCGCTGCATGGCATCGACGATTGTCTGCCCGCTCACACCTTCGATCTCTTTGTTCCGATGCCGGATAGACATCGGTCACGAAGACATAATCGGCCGCTTGCAGCACTTCCCCAAACTCGGCTGCCATTGCTTGAGTCCGAGTATAGCGATGCGGTTGAAATACGACGATCAGGCGTGAAGGTTGCAAAGATCGCGCTGTCTGTAGTGTCGCGGATAGTTCGGTCGGATGATGTCCATAATCATCAATCACCCGATATTTTTTACTCAAGTATTTTGTCTCAAAACGCCGTTTCGCTCCAGCAAATGACGACAGCGCCCGGGAGATGAGGCTAAAGTCTGCTCCAGATATATCGGCAATCGCGATTGCTGCTAAGGCATTCAGGATATTGTGTTCACCCGGGATCGTCAGTTCTACATCGCCTAATATCTTCCCACGTTTTGTCACCTGAAACGCGGAGGAACCACGAAGGTCCCGGACGTTGCAGGCGGCGTAATCTGTTGCTTCGCCACTTGTCTCCCAGCCGTAAGAAATTGAGTTTTCTCGCCCATCGCATAGCTCTCGTGCCACGGGACTTTCCGCACAGTAGACAACTTTGCCGCTAGTTTGGGAAATGAGCTGTTTGAAGACCTGCCGGATGTGATTGAGATCCCGATAGAAATCGAGGTGCTCGGCTTCAATATTCAGAATCACTGAATGCTGAGGATGGTAGAGAGTAAGGGTGCCGTCAGACTCGTCGCCTTCTGCGACCATCCCCCTTCCCTCTGCATCCCAGCGCGCATTTGCCCCTAGGATCGGAATCTCAGCACCGACATAGAAGGAGGGTTTTAGACCACTTTCTCTCAACAGATGGGCCGTCATCGAGGACGTAGTGGTCTTTCCATGTGTCCCGGAGATCACAATTCCCGCCTTAGTATGTAATATCGCAGCTAGGCATTCTGCCCGGCGGATTAGCGGGATACTTTTCGCTACAGCTGCGGCAAATGCCGGGTTGTCCGGTCGGATAGCCGACGAATACACGACGATATCAGCCCCTTGGACAGAGTCGGCAGTTTGTGGGGTGAAAAAATTTAGGCCTTGGCCCTGGAGTCGCCCTAGTTTCTGAGCTGCTTACACGATCGCATCCAGACACTTTGTGGCCCATGCCAAGAAGCAGGGAGGCAAGCCCGCTCATCCCGGATCCCGCGACTCCGATAAGATGAACATGGATCGGAGCCAAGAGGTTTGTGATGAGGGAAGCAGGATCGGCCATATTTAGGTCACAGAGGTAATATCTAAAGCAGACGATCCGGCAATCCTCAAGCTTCTAGACTTTTACATCGGGCGCATCTTTCAGCAAATACCGGGCTGCTTGCTCGACGTCCTTATCGCCCCGTCCTGAGAGATTGATCAAAATGACGTCCTTCGCCGGCAGTGAACCTGCAATCTTATTCACATATGCAAGGGCATGGGCACTTTCTAAAGCCGGGATAATCCCCTCCAGATGCGCTAGATCCTTGAAAGCCGCTAGAGCCTCGTCATCTGTCGCGTAGGTATATTCAACGCGGCCCATTTCTTGTAAAAAGGCATGTTCTGGGCCAATCGCCGCATAGTCTAGGCCAGCGGAAACAGAATGCGTGAGTTCGATCTGGCCATCGTCATTGGCGAGCAGCCAAGTCTTTGTTCCCTGCAAAACGCCCAATTTCCCCCCTTGGAAACGGGCCGCGTGACGCTCGGGAACAATGCCGTCTCCACCAGCTTCCACGCCGACCATGCGCACATCTTGATCATCTAGAAACGGGTGGAACATGCCGATTGCATTGGAACCACCGCCTACACACGCCACAAGCATATCTGGTAAACGCCCTTCCCGCTCTAGAATTTGCTCCCTAGTTTCAACTCCAATCACTCGATGAAAATCTCTAACTATCATCGGAAACGGGTGAGCCCCAAGGGCGGAACCGATAATATAATGAGTATTTTCCACACTCGCTACCCAGTCTCGCATCGCCTCGCTCACCGCTTCTTTCAAAGTGGCCTGACCGGCGGTTACCTCGCGCACTTCAGCTCCCATCAGGCGCATCCGTGCTACATTTAGGGCTTGGCGCTCCATATCTACCTTACCCATGTAGATGACGCATTCCATACCGAAGCGGGCGCTCACGGTAGCAGTCGCAACTCCATGCTGCCCGGCACCGGTTTCGGCAATAATGCGGGTCTTCCCAAGACGCCTAGCGAGTAGGATCTGCCCGACCGCGTTATTAATTTTGTGAGCACCTGTGTGTAGAAGGTCTTCTCTCTTTAGGTAGATTTTTGCTCCACCTAGCTTTTTTGTCCACCTCTCAGCGAAGTACAGTGGAGTGGGGCGTCCCACATAGTTTTTTAGCAAATCATCGAGCTCTTCCTGGAATTTCGGGTCTTGCCGCGCCTCATCGTAGGCATCTGCAAGCTCTCTCAATGGGGTCATCAATGTCTCCGGCACAAACATTCCACCAAATTGTCCAAAATGGCCCCCTCTATCCGGCTGCTCAGCAAGGCCCTTCGTTGTTTCTGATACTTTCATGGTAGCTTCCAGAGCGGTCTAAATCTCACGTATTCCGCTCTGGGCAAAAGCACGTAAAGCGGCATCTTCTTCGGGTCAACTCTGGCAATCATCCAGCGCAGCCTCTCCTCACTCATTGTCGTGCAGCCAGCTGTTACAGCGGCCCCACCGTTTCGCCAGATATGGAAAAAGATCGATGAACCACCATAGGGAACGACCTTCGGCGGGGCATTGTGCGCGATGAACATTTTTAGAGACTGTGGATAGTCATTTTGCTTCATCTGTGCCTTTTTCTCCCAAGCAGCCTGGGGCTCGTGATCTAAAGTGAGAAACTGATTGTAATATCTAGAGCTGCCTTCCTCCACCCATAGGTCTCTGGAAGTCACCCGATGATAGGGTATTCCAGCTTGGCGCCGGACACTTTCAGCGCTGCCAGCTCCCCACACGCCACCGAGTTGATAAACACCCGCCGGTGATCTGCCATCGCCCTCTTTTTTCATTCTGGCGCCACCTGAAACTGGATGTAGGCCCAGCCCCCATGCACTACCTGCCCGCCCTAGGCGCCCACTCCATTCAGGCCCGATCTGCTGCCATCCGAGGGCTTCGCTTTGCCGCTCATAAAGACGGAGAACTACGCGAGATGAATTCCAATCCTCAGATATCCCTACAATACATTGCTGGGTTTCTGGTGGTATCTCAAATCCTTTTGAGACCCCAGCGCTGGACAAGAATAGAATAGACAAAAGCCTCCACATCGTAGAACACACTAGCAATTCCGAAGGGCGGATACAACTCACAAGAAAGATAGCTTTGCTTTTATGGCTTACAACGGCCCCAAAATTGACAGAAATTCTTTCACCTTCCAGTTTCCCCTCGCAACAAACTTTTCCTTAGTCACAGTATTTCACCTCTCAAGTAACCCTCTATGCGGACAGCAATTTTTGGCGATATCCATGCGAACCTAGAAGCACTCGATGCCGTTCTAGCGGATGCAAATGAGCAGGAGTGCATAAATTTCGTCTGCATGGGTGACGTCGTTGGATACAATGCGGATCCCGCCGCTTGTTTGGAACGGATCCGCGAGATTGGTTGCCCGACCGTTAAGGGGAACCACGACCATGATGCTTCAGAAAATCATTCATTGGAGGCGATGAATCCAGTCGCTGCAGAAGCTCTTCAATGGACACGTGATCAATTGAGCGCCGATCAGCGTTTGTGGCTGAAACATTTGAGAATGGTCCGCCAGGTTTCGAACTTCACGATCGTTCATTCAACTTTAGATCAGCCAGTTAATTGGAACTATGTCACCAATCGATTCGATGCTATGTCGAATTTTTCCTATCAATTCACTCAATTATGCTTCCACGGACATACCCATGTTCCGCGCGTTTACGTTAAGTCCGATAAAGTGCGTGAGCTTGATCCTGAAGCCATCGCTCTAGAGGCAAATTCGAAGTATTTTATCAACGTAGGCTCAGTCGGACAGCCACGAGATGGTGATCCACGTGCTTGTTATGTAATCCTTGATCCAGAATCAAATCAGATCGTGTTCCGGCGGCTTGATTACGATATGGCAACGACTCAGCGCAAGATCATCAAAGCTGGCTTACCTGAAATGCTGGCGGAAAGGCTGGCTGAAGGACGTTAGGCGTCCTTTGGAGCCACCTTGCTATCCTGACGGGCCATGATCCAAAGCGCATCGGACAAGCGGTTAAGGTAAAGTCTTATTACCTCTGAGACCCCTTCTCTACCGGATTCCTCGCTCTCGTGAAGGACCAGAACCTCGCGCTCCGCCCTCCGGACTACGGTCCGTGCAAGATCTAACATTGCGCGCATCGCACTCCCCTCCTCTCCAGGAATCGCCCAATGACTATATCGTAAGCCCTGCGACTCGAGACGTTGAGCGTCCGTAGTTAATATATCTAAATCATTGATTGTAAGCATATGGTAACCTTTTTCACTGTATTTATTTAGGTCGTCAGGTTCACAGGCTAATTCCCCCATCAAGCCAAAGAGCTTGGCCTGAATGCTCTCAAGCAGATGAGTAGGGTGCTCATCCGTATCGGCATAAGCTTCATGACCGCAAGTTGTGCGCACTACCCCCAGGATCGCGTTTACTTCATCGAGCGAACCGAGCGCGGCGACGCGTTTTGACGTTTTTCTGGCCTTTTTCCCGAACATTAGATCCGTATCACCATGGTCACCTCTTTTCGTTATAATACTCATCAAGCAGCCAGCTTAAGAATGATCCGCCGAATTTCCCAACTACCAATTCACCGGTTGATTCGATTTCCTGTATATCGCAGAGTCGGCGCAAACTAATGAGAGAAACCGATATAGCCCAACGCCTCCAGAAAGCAATTTGCAGCGTTATCCGTGGGCAGGAGGAGAGTGTTCGCCACATTCTTGCATGTATGTTCTCTGGGGGTCACGTGCTGCTGGAAGATTTTCCTGGGACTGGAAAGACAACGCTCGCAAAAGCATTTGCAGCGTCGATCGAGGGCACTCGCTTCAAGCGTTTGCAGTTTACCCCGGATCTGCTGCCGTCAGATATTCTTGGTGTGTCCATCCTCGATCCTCGCAACAACGAATTCCGGTTTCATAAAGGCCCAATCTTTACGGATATACTGCTCGCCGATGAGATAAATCGGGCCTCCCCGCGGACTCAGAGCGCTTTGCTCGAAGCAATGGGTGAGCGCCAGATCACGGCGGAGGGAATCTGCTATGATCTTGGTGAAAATTTCTTCGTGATCGCCACTCAAAACCCGGCGGAGTTTCGTGGCACCTATCGCCTGCCAGAAGCACAGATGGATCGCTTCGCGATGTGCTGTCGCCTCGGCTATCCAAGTTTAGAAAACGAAGTCCGTATTCTTGAGGATCAAAGAAGTTCACATCCGCTTCATTCGATCATCCCTGTCGTTAGTGCAGCCGAGCTAGCTGCCGTTTCCAAGCGTGCTCGAGATGTCCGCATCAGTGACGAACTTAGGCGTTATGCCGTCGCGATTGTTGCCGCGACCCGTGATGTTCCAGAGGTGCAGCTTGCAGCAAGCCCACGTGCCTCCTTAGCTTTGATGAAAATTGCGCAGGTCTTAGCACTGTTTGAAGGGCTAGATTTTGTCACGCCAGAAATGATCCAGTCAATTGCCGTGGATGTCATTGCGCATCGAATCTCGATCAGTCAAGAAGCCCGCTTCAGCGGACGAGACGAGCGGCAATTTGTCCAAAAAATCCTTACTGAGCTGCCCGCCCCAGTTTGATCAAGCTCCGATTGTCCCGATAATTTTCAACGATGAGCGCGGAACGATACACACGTTTATCGCGGTTCCTCTATCACCTCTATCTTCGCGGCTCTGCAGCGCAGCATTGGTTTGGCCAGCGGATCCGCCCGGCTGGCCTCGCTGTCCATTCTGGTTTCTGGAATCAGCGCTGCCATGGCAGTTGGGCAACCGAGGGCTGCTATATTCCAAGTGTTTTGCCTGAGCAGCTCAATCTTAGCACTCAGTCTCATCTGGGTATTTTTCAGAAAGGCTGATCTGCACGCTACGATTCATACGCCACGCCATGCAAGCGTCGGGGTCCCACTCGAGCTTCAGATCACCCTTTCAAACCGTAGCAAACGCAATCTGACCGATTGCAACATTGCGATTGCAATCCCCGGTCCACCCCCCGGCTTAGACGAATTTACGAACCTGCGCGAGCCGGGAGAGCTTGAACGCAATGCCTTTGATCGCCTGATGAGATACTATCGGTGGCGCTGGCTCCAACGGCGAGGGCGCTTGTTTTACCAAGAAAGATCAGTCCCTATCGCTAAGTTAAGGACAAACGAAAGCACGGAAAGCTTCATTCCGATCAGGCCCTTGCAGCGTGGTATTCTCCCACTGAATAAGCTCCGTGTGTTGTTAAACGATCCTTTGGGCTTGTTTCAGCGAAATTGCCCGGTGGCCATTAAGCCAGTCCAACTTGTTGTCCTACCACGTCGCTACCCGATGCCCAACATCCGCTTATCCGGAGCAATTTCAGATAAGCCGGGAAGCGATGACAACCGTCGAAGTATCGGTAGTTCTGGCGAAATTATAGGGCTCAGAGATTACCGACCAGGGGATGCGCTGCGTCAGATCCACTGGAAGAGCTGGGCGCACACTGGCCGGCCTGTTGTCAAAGAGCTGCAAGAATCAACAGCATCACAAATTGCCCTGTTTGTAGACTCATCGCCCGGCCATTCAGATCCGAAGATTCTCGAGGAACTAATTTCAGTAGCAGCTTCGGTCCTGACGGCGCTGCATACTTCGGATCAAGTTCCAGAATTGATGATGTTTGGCGGCCAAGCAGGACTGAAAATCGAGAAAAGCCTTGGTCAGAACACGACTAATCACTTTCTAGAAATTCTTGCTGCAATGAAAATGGAAAATGACAACGAGTCTTCCAGTGTAGTCGCAGAAATCATCGCCCGATGCTCGGGAGTTTCCTCCATCATAACGGTCCTAAATGGCTATGATTCGAAGCGCCAAGAATTTGTTGCAACTCTGAGCGGCTTCGGTATTCCGTGTATTCCGATCGTTGTCGCGTCGCCAAACGACGGTCCAAAGATCCCAGGTATCTATTTGATTGATGCCCTTGATACTGCGGGTGCTTTAGCGAAACTTCCTGCATTGTTGGAGGCAATTGATCAGACGTAGCCAAAACATAGGCATCACTGCCAAGTGTTTTCTGTTTCCTTCGCCTGATCCCCGGCTTTTACTTTGCCTATGGCCGATAAGACAAAGGTTCCCGTTTTAGTCAAAGATGATCCGTGGTTAAAGCCTCAGACAGCCGTCATTCAGGACCGTATGAAGCGCTTTAAAAAGGCCCTCCAAATCGATTCGAAAAGATCACGGATCTCTTGCCGATTTCGCAACCGCTCACGAAGAATATGGAATTCATTTTTGTAAGAAACAGAAGCATTGGACAATACGCGAGTGGCTTCCAGAGGCCCGCGCTGTTGCGCTAATCGGCGATTTTAATGGATGGGACCGCGAGGCACATCCCCTCGCTCAAAAGGAAAATGGCGTTTGGGAGCTAAAACTCGATGCGGATATGCTGGCGCATGGACAGAAGGTGAAAATTCATATCCACGGGGCTGATGATTCCCGTAGGGACCGTCTTCCGGCGACTATTCAGCGTGCGATTCAGGATCCTGAAACTTATGATTATTCAGGGCAGATTTGGGAACCAAAGGAGCCGTATATCTGGAAAAATCAGTTTGATCTCAGCACTTTGGGACCGCCGTTCATTTACGAATCACACACCGGGATGGCTGGCGAGGAAGCCCGGGTACATAGCTACCGCGAATTTGCGGACGACATCCTACCGCGAGTAAAGAAAGCAGGTTACAACACCGTCCAGCTCATGGCAGTTCAGGAACATCCTTATTACGGATCTTTCGGCTATCATGTCTCTTCGTTTTTCGCGGCATGCTCAAGGTTTGGCACCCCAGATGATCTAAAATATTTGGTTGATAAGGCGCACGGGCTGGGCCTGGCGATTATCCTCGATATTGTTCATTCACATGCTGTCAAAAATATCGCAGAAGGGTTGAACGATCTTGATGGCTCAGGTCATCAATATTTCCACTCTGGCGAACGGGGCGATCATCCCCTCTGGGACTCCAAAGTTTTTAACTATGAACGCCCTGAGGTCACAAAATTTCTACTTTCAAATGTGCGCTTTTGGTTAGAGGAATATCGCTTTGATGGCTTTCGTTTTGATGGGATTACCTCGATACTTTATCTATCTCACGGAGATCGAGAATTTCAGACGTATGAAGACTACTTTGGTGAAGATGTAGACGAGGACGCAATTACCTACCTCAAATTGGCAAATCAGCTGATTGCCGAGACAAGGCCGGGGGCCATTGTAATCGCCGAAGATATGTCCGGAATGCCTGGGCTTTGTCGTCCAATCTCTGAAGGCGGAATCGGCTTTACTCATCGCTTAGCCATGGGAATACCGGACCATTGGATCAAACTTCTCAAGCATCAGCGAGACGAAGACTGGGATCTGGGCACACTATGGGGTGTTTTGACCAACCGCCGCCACGGCGAAGCCACAATTGCCTATGCAGAATCACATGATCAGGCACTCGTTGGCGACAAGACATTGGCCTTTTGGCTGATGGATCAAGAGATGTATTGGCATATGCACAAGGATGATAAGCATCCGCATATCGATCGAGGAATCGCACTTCATAAGATAATTCGCCTGATGACTTTGGCCTTCGGCGGCGAAGGATATCTCAATTTTATGGGCAATGAATTCGGTCACCCTGAATGGCTCGATTTCCCAAGGGAAGGAAATGACTGGTCCTATCAATATTGCCGCAGGCAATGGTCCTTGCTCAATGACCCCGATCTAAAATATCAGTATCTAGCGGCTTGGGATCGCGATCTTGTAGACCTTGCGCAGAAACATAATTTGAATTGTGCCGCTCCCGCTCAATTACTTCATCTCGATGAAGAAAATAAAATTTTGATCGCTGAACGTGCAAATTTGATCTTTGTGATCAACCTATCGCCTCATCAATCCTTTCCCGGATATGGACTGCAGCCTTTCCAGCAAGTCACTCACAAGTCACTGCTCGATTCCGATCGTTCTGAGTATGGAGGACACTCACGAATCGATCCTTCCATCGATTTTCCAATCCATAAAGATAAGCAGATCAAGGTTTATACGCCCGCCCGAACGGCGCTCATTTTAGGAACCTGATTGTTTGGATCTACCTAATGAGGCGAGTTCATCTGATTTAAACTAAATAAGAGGTATTGAATTATGTAGTTTGTTCAGTTGCCATAGAAGTGCCTGACCTCCATGCGGATTCGATTGTCTACATGTGTAAAGTCACCTTGGCGGATCTGGGTTGAACTCGCCGCATGTTCCCCTTCAGCGGTGATCATATTGAATCCAGCTCGCTGATTTACAGATTCACCATCGCGTGCTAGTACAATAAATGCTGCATGCTTTGCAATCAGCTCCGGTGATTTCCACGTGTCCAAGACGGCCCATTGATCACCGCCCATGATCCACCACCACTGGTTTCCCGAGTGTAGGGCGGCGAGTTCTTCCATTGTCTGATAAGAAAATGAAGGCCCTTTGCGGTCCAGCTCTATACTTCTTACTCGCGCCCAGCTGAGGTCTGCAGTCGCAGTTTCTAGCCATTTTTTCCTAAGACCGCCCGGAGCTGGCTGCTTGCCTTGTTTGTGCGGCGATATCTGACATGGAAGAAACCATACCTCATCTAAATCCCCTTCTTCCTTCGCGCGTTTGGCCAGAAACAGGTGGCCATCGTGCACTGGATCAAAGGTTCCACCAAAAAGTCCTACCTTCTTCAAACCTCAAGCTCCGTTTTGACTAATGGCACTTCCATTAAAAATTTCGTCTGCCTGCCAGGCACAGAGCTCACTAAAATTCTTCCCTTATGTGCCTCGATTGCACGCTTTACAATCGATAAGCCAAGGCCAGTCCCTTTTACTTCTAATTGAGAATGATGCTTCTCAACACGGTAGAATCTTCGAAAAATATGCGGGAGATCTGCCGAGGGAATACCTATTCCATTGTCACTCACCCACACCCTCAATTGGTTTCCTGTTACTTCCGCCCCCACTTCAACTATTAGATCCCGGGTGGTGTTTTGCTTCAATGCGTTTTCTACCAAATTGAACAGCACTTGGGTCCAGTAGAAACGGTCCCCCTTAATGAATATTTCTTCATCGTCGATCGCCACATCAACCCGTGCCCGCTGCGATGCAATCACAGATTCTAGCCTCTCTATCACATCCTTCACACAGGAGCTAAGCCGAAAGGGTTCAATATTCAAAGCGGAGGCCTCCCCTGACTCCAGTTTTGAAATCACCAGCATATCCTCTACAATTCGGGAAATCCGGTCTGTGTGCTTGTTCATGATCGTAAGAAAGCGATGAGCCATCTTCGGATCGTCCAGCATCCCGTCTTCGCGCAGGTTTTCTAAATAACCAGAAATAATCGCAAGGGGTGTTCGTAGCTCGTGAGATGCGTTTGCCACAAAATCTTTCCGAATCTGTTCGATCTGATGCTCGCTAGTTACATCCCGTATAACTACCCGTGTCTTGCGGCTGCTGCCAGATAGGTCAGATAATTTAGCCACATCGATGATCCACGCATTTTCACCGCGGGTCTCAGCATCGCCAAGAGGCGAGGTCTGCTGAGGCAAAATAACCCTTCGCTGAATCGATTCACCGGCTTCCAAACAAGCAATCAGCGCATCGCCTAATCTTGCATCTAAGAAGGCCTCCCGGACCGATCGACCCTTCTCGGCCCGGTTTGCGAGCAATTTTCTCGCTGCCTCGTTAGAGAAGCGAATTAGCGATTGGCTGTCGACAATGATAAAAGCATCGCCGAGCGCATCAAGCAGCTGATTTCTTTCGTCTCGGGCCTGGGATAGATCCAGATCTAGCCGCAATTGCGAGGCTTCCATCTGGCGCTTATACTCTTTTAACGTTTGCCTCTGCCAAAGGATTTTGATCGATAGAAGTAGGACCACTACCACGCCGGTAATCCAATAAACATAGGGCATCATTTGCTCTTCGCCTGATAGCCAACACCTCGCACGGTTTCTATCAGATTACCGTGTTCTCCGAGCTTTTGCCGCAAACGTTTCATATGAGTGTCCAAGGTCCGGCTATGGACATCATCGCTATAACCCCACACCACACTTAATAGATCGTTGCGGTCTTGCGGCTTTCCTGCGCGCTCACAGAGATACAACAAAAGCTTAAATTCTGTCGCCGTTAGATCGGTCGGCTGGTTGTCTAAATAGAACTTCACCGCGTTTTTATCAAAACGGAAAGGCCCGTAGGTGAACTCTACAGCACCCGGCCCACTTTCCATTCTTTTTAAAACTGCGTTTACTCTCAAAACGAGTTCTTTCGGACTAAAGGGCTTGGTCAAATAATCATCAGCCCCGGCCTCTAATCCGAGGATTTTGTCCTCCATCTGAGCCCTTGCGGTAAGCATAATCACGGGAATTTCTGCAGTTCTGGAGTCACGCCGAATCTCCCGAAACAATGAATAACCGTCCCTCCCGGGAAGCATCAGATCCAAAATGATCAAATCGGGTCTTTCGTTAAGGGCTATCTCTGTCCCTTTGACACCATCGTGAGCCTTTAGCACTTCGTAACCTGCGCGCTGAAGATTAAACATGATCAAATCGGCAATATCGATCTCGTCTTCAACCACTAAAACTTTCTGCATCGCCCTATTTGTTAGCTAAGAAGGGTTCCTTAAGGCAGCCCGCCCTTGTGACAGTTAGGTCACATCAGATCTGATTCTATGAAGCTACCAGGCTTCGTAACACGACCTGCGCCTATTTTAATGCCGGGCGCAGTTGAGGTGTTTACCCCAGTTTTCACCCCATCCCCAATGAATGCCCCAAGATTTTCACGTTCTGTATCTACCTCGGTTCCTTGGATCGATGAAAGGTGCTTACGCCCATCGTGCCGATGAGTCTCTGTCTTCGTTCCGGCCCCTAAAGTTACGTGCGAGCAGATTACGGAATCACTGACGTAGCAGTGGCATGCCACCGAGCTATTCGGGTAGATGATGGAATTTTTTATCTCTGCCCCCTGACCGATCGTGCAGTTCGCGCCAATACTTGTCGCTCCGCGGATATAGGCATTCGGTCCGATGGTGCAGCCGCCCGCAATGACTACAGGACCTTCAATCACAGTTCCGGAGAGGATTTTAGTGCCAGATCCGATTCGGACATTGCCTAGAATCGTTGCCATTTGACTTACTTCTCCCTCGATCAAATCTTCGTCTAGCATCTCTACGATCTCCTCGTTCATATGCAATAGGTCCCAAGGATAGACGATCGGAAAACATCCAGCCTCTGTTCTTATCTCCTCCTCACAGTCCGCAGGATCTTCGAAGCCCTTCCATGCGAGGAGCACTCCGTCGGAATCGCAGAGCCGCGCACTTCTTTCGTTTCTTCCAAGTAACAATAGGGATCCTAGCTCTAGCCAAGTATCAATCGGCACGCGCAGTGTCCGAGGTCCGGCGTCCGCTTCATCGACGATCTGAAAACCTGCGCGGATCATTTCGGCAGAGAGAAGGCTCACCATCGGCATATTTCCGATGAGGCAATCTCCTAGATCGCGTTTGCCAGTGATTGGGGCACAGAATACATCGTGTTGTGGAGGCAGAAGGGATGCTTGCATAGGTGTCTACATGAGTAGACCATTCTGATGGATGCCTGACACGAGCTTTTTTCAAAAAGATCGATTTCTTTTTAAATGGGGCGGCCCTCAACCAAGGGGCCCATTTCTTGTGTTGTTGTTCTGCCGACCGCAGGCGCTGCAACGAACAATTCCATTTGGATGCGCAGCCAAGAAGCATTGGCAGCAATAGCGGCAAGTGAAAATAGTTTGTTGCAGGCGCTTAGCTTTGCTGCGTTGGCGAATGCTGGAGACAAAGCATAGCAGAGCCACGACGGAAAATACCGCCGTGATAACAAATAAAACCCCTTGGTTAATACTAATTCCCATCGCCCTGCCTTATCGAATGATTTGCACGCCGATCCCCAGCCATCGTTCTTGATCATCTGCCTCTCCGCGTTTCTGAAAACGCTGTCGCTGCAGCCACTCCTCAAATTCGCTAGCGCCTAGCTCGGCTCCATTGTCTAAGCGAACTAATTCGATCACTTTTCCAGTCTCGTCCAAGCTAGCAAGATACCTCCACTCCGAAACATTTACCTTCGCAGGAAGCTGTAACTGATCCACCTCAGTCGGTAGCCATGCCTCTGACTCGCTCGAAAAGGCGCGCAGCCGCAGCTTGGATAATTGGGTTTCTGCCAGAGGCATCGATATATCTCTGCTGTCTTCAGTATCAAGCTGCTCTTTCTGTAGACGAATTGGGTAAGCAAAGGCTGGCGCCTGCAAATCAGCTTCAACGTCTACGCCATAAAGCAAATTTACTTCGGGAATTTCCGTTAGCTCCGGAAGATAATCAGTCCATCTCCCGACCTTGCTGATCGCTAGGCTTCGCTCTGAAAAACTATCGTCCAGACCTTTTGAGCGACCTGGAAATGGTCCTTCCTCTGCAGCGCGAAGACGTAGCAATGTTCCTGGAGATCTTTCTTTGAGCAGAATCGCCGCCGCTCCGCGCTTCGTCTCTGCCTCTCGCATCGGCACATTTACACTGATGATTCCCCACAGTGCAAGCAAGCCCATGCCGAGGAGGATAGCAGCCAAAGTTTTTCTTCTCTTCTGCCCATCCGTTTCAGACCAATCAAAAAGAAGGTCTTCTTTATTCATCAAAGTCCCGCCCCTCCTCAGCCCCAACCAGTGCTAGGCGGAATCCAATTGCTAGGATCATTTCAGACACCTCGCGTTCGGTTCCCACAGGAGTTCCTTTATCAGTTTGCAGCAAGACAATGGATGAACCTATTTCCGAGTCTTCGTGGAGCTGAATAAGGCTTTGTTCTAACTCTTCAGTCGTCACCAACTCACGCCCGAGGTGAATCCGCGCCGCTGGAGAACCGGGCCCCAAAGTAACTACGATAGGGTCCTCATACCGCTCGAGCTGGAACTCAGACTTTGGAAGCTCTACTGAAATACCGCTCCGCGTCAGCAAAAGAGGCCCCAGAAGCAAAAACATTCCCACCAGAGCTAACAGGTCAAAGACCGGAACCGCATGCAAAAACCCCGGTTGCTCTTCCAAACTGCTCTGTAACTTCATTCACCCTCCAGTGCCTTTCGCGCCTTCGTTTTCTTCACTGCCTTCTTCCCAAAAGCTGTTTCCCCCCTGAACGGAGCGTATTCCTCATCCTCACGAGCGTCGGCAATCATATGGACAATCTCGATACCCGCCCGCTCAATGCGGCTAATCAGACGCTTGGCCCGCCCCACAAAATATAGGTAAAAAACATACATCGGCACTGCCACCGTGAGGCCTACGACAGATGTGACTAAAGCTGTCATGATCGAGCTTGTCATATCCCCTGCGCCACTAATGGCACCTTGTTCAGATCCATGTCCGAAGGCGTCTACCATTCCAAGCATTGTTCCCAGCAGCCCTACGAGTGGCGCCAGCATTGCAACTGCAAGGATTGCCCGGATGTTTTTCTCGATCCGAGGTACCTCCAACTGTCCGGCTTCGCGCGCTATATCTACCAAATCCCGCCGTTCTAGATAGTAGCGTAGCAGGGTAGCGTGAGCCACCCGCCCAACAGGCCCCGGAGCACGAGCTGACTCATGCAATGCCTCAGCGAAGGCACGCCTACGCACATGAAGGCCTAAACCGATCAAGAGTGAACTCACATTGACCCGCGCGCGATGAAAATAGAAGAACCGTTCCGCAATACAGACAGCGCCAAAGAACGCCAAAGCTAGAAATACCCAAAGAAGTGGGCCCCCACGTTCCATCAAACCCGTAGCATCCCACACTGCGAAAAACATTCTGTTGTGACGCTAATCTTGTCACCTAGAGCACGCAATCTCCTTTTCCTTGGCGCTGCGCGATATTCCTAGATGATTGAATGGTGGCAGTAAAAAGGGTGCTGTGCAGCATCTGCCATGATGACGGCATGAACGGACTGGCCCTTGTAGGGAAAATCGAGCTGGACGAAGCGAACCCGCTCATCTTGAACAAGGAAATTGCCATTTTCTGGGTAAACGACAGCCGACAAGGCCTCAAAGTTTCGATCATTCAGTCGCAGGAAGCTCTCACTTTAGACCACGAAATCTTTTGGCTGTTGCCAATATACAAACTGAAAAAGCAAAGATTCAGTAGATTTCGCTTAGAGATCCGGAACCTATCCTTTTCCTCCATTCAAAAAAACGGCTATCAACAACCCCGCTGACCAAACGATATTAGACAAAATTCGTCTCCGAAGCGTTCCAAGGTGCAGGCCAACGCGCCCTATTTAACGTGTCCCTTCACGGGCGATCATCACTTTTTCTATCGCACTCACTTTTTAGAACCGATCTTCCTTCGAGTAATGGTTTATCCCCTTGCGATAAAAAACCAAAGCTCAAGACGGACTTCGTACGGCGAAGCTTTCGTTTTGGCAGGGAAATTTTTTATCGCTTATCCTCACCGTCAGATTCAACGGCTCCGAAATAGATTTTTGCATCCATTTAGCTTCCCATAAGCTGGACTTTTCACTATGTGCATCGCAAGCAAATTAGGTTCTCCAGTCATTTCTAACTTGAACACCGAAAGTTACTGCAAACACTACTATGGGTTTTCTTGCAACGTCCGCCCAGACCGTAACGCCAGAGTAAATTTTACCGCATAAAGCGACCCGCTGCTTCTAGCTTCCCCAGAAGCAAATCACTCTCCAGCTGTTCTCCGTGAAAACACATCTAATCACCCGCTCCCTCGCACTGGCCTCACTTATCGCAGGCGCGGTTACACCGCTCCACGCACAAATCACCACCACCGGAGACGCCACCACAGGCGTCACTAGTCCGACTTGGAATGTCGGCGGTGATTTGATAATTGGCGAGACTGGCACCGGCACCATGACCATAGCCTCAGGCGGCACAGTCAACAACGTTGACGGGTTTATCGGACTTTTGATGGGCTCGAACGGTAGCGCTACGGTCACTGGCGGAACTTGGACGAATTCGGGCCGCTTGGAGGTCGGACTTTTTGGAACAGGCTCGCTGACCATTGCAGGCGGCACAGTCGAAAGCTCCAGCGGGGCTATCGGCAATAGTTTGGGCTCCAATGGTAGCGTTTCGGTAAATGGCGGGACTTGGACAAGTTTGGGTGGACTTGTTGTCGGGCGTTCCGGTACAGGCAGCTTGGAAATCAGTGGAAGTGGAATAGTCGGCAGCGTCTTCGGTTCTATTGGAAACAGCTTCAGCTCCAATGGCACCGCGATCGTAAGCGGGGGCACCTGGACCAATACTAGTGATCTTACAATTGGAAATTCCGGCACGGGCACCCTGGAAATTAGCGGCTCCGGTGAAGTTTCTGCTTCGAATTTGGTTCTGGCGAATCAGAACAACGGCACCGGCACGCTCAACCTGAACGGCGGCACTCTCACCACCGGCCAAATCTCTGAGGGCAGCGGCGCAGGCGGCGGCACCGTCACCTTCAACGGCGGAACACTCCGCCTTTCCGGCAACCAAGCCGATTTCTTCTCCGGTTTTGAAACGGGCGATGTCACCTTCGCAGCCGGTGGAGCAACCATCAATACGCAAAATTTCAATATCGCCAGCTCTACCATTTTCTCCGGCACCGGCAGTCTCACGAAAACGGGCACCGCCAGCCTCACACTCAGTGCCGCCAACACGTTTACCGGGGGGACTCAGATCAATGACGGCACTCTCAGCATCAGCAGTAATGCCAATCTCGGAGACAACAGCGGAACGCTGACTTTCAACGGAGGAACCCTCCTCAACTCGGCCGCGATTGCCACCAACCGGGATACCACCATCAATGCAGGGGGCGGAACCTTTCAAACAGATGCAGCCCTTACCCTTGGCGGCACTCTTACCGGTTCAGGCTCTCTCACCAAAACCGGCACCGGCACTCTTGCCCTGAATGGAAATAATTCCTACTCGGGCGGAACCACACTTACATCTGGAAGATTATTCATCGGTAGCAATAATGCGCTGGGCTCAGGAACCGTAAGCATCGCAGGCGGGACTGAACTGGCGGCAAATTCCATCCGGATTTTGCCGAATGATTTTGTGATCAACGGGGACTTCAGCAGCGTCGGCGTAGGGGCTAGTATTTTCATCCAAATAGATGGCGATATCGCACTGGGGAACGCCACCCGCCGAATCACTACTCTTACCGGTGGCGGATTTCGGAGCTCAGGAGAGATTTCTGGAAGCGGTGGAATCACGATAGTCGGTGATAGCGGTGATGTTCTTTTTCGCGGAACTAGGTCAAATACTTATAGCGGGCTGACCACCGTAGAAGACGGAGGCAATTTACGTCTTATCAAAAATGGCACTTCAATACCGGGTGATTTGGTGATCGATTTTGGTGGCAGAGTTCTTCAGGAAACAAACAGTGAAGTTATCGCAGATACCTCCACCGTCACGGTGGATGGCACATATGCTTCCAGCGATGTCTCAGAAACGATTGGCACCTTGTTCGGCGCCGGCGAGGTAAGAAGGTTTCACTTTGGCAGCAACCAAACATTTACGGTCGGATCAGGGGTTTTTGGAGGCATTTTCACTGATAACGGACCAAGCAATACCACTCTTCGGAAAACGACCGCAGGCACCCTGATCCTGGGGGGGGCACAAATAGCTTCAAAGGTGGCGTACAGATCGACGGCGGGATCCTGAGCGTGGGTTCAGATGTTAGCTTGGGAGCAACGGGCAGCGGAACCTCTTTAGACGGCGGAACTCTCCGCAATACAAGCGCAATTACGACGAATCGGGATATCACCCTTAATTCCGGTGGCGGCACTCTACAAACCACTGCCAGCCTGGGCGAGGGGACCAGTCAGGGTCAAGGATCACTCACAAAAACCGGCAATGGCGTGCTAACCCTCTCTGCTAACAATCGCAGGAGACATCCTCAATAACTCACGTCTGGTGATCGACCGCTCCGATGCTCTAGCCCTGGATGGAATGATCACGGGATCCGGTTCACTCACAAAACAGGTGCGGGCCAGCTCACACTCACCGGTGAAAATACATACTCCGGGAGCACCACCATCACCAATGGCTCCCTGCAAGTAGGCAATGGCGGCACTTCTGGCTCAATTGCCGGAGATGTCCTTAACGACGGCACACTCATTTTCAACCGATCTAACTCATTTGCCTATGATGGAGTCATAAGCGGCGGTGGTGATCTGCTCAAACAAGGCAGCGGCAGGCTGACCTTGAACGGTGATCAAAGCTACCTTGGAGATACGGCGGTCAACAACGGTTCACTCGTTTTTAATGGAGCGATCGACAGCCCACAGGTCACAATCAATACTTCCGGAATACTTGGCGGCAGCGGCACTTTTGCCGGAAATCTCATCAACCGCGGAACTGTCAGCCCAGGAAACTCGCCCGGAACCCTCACCATCGCTGGAGATTACACCCAGCGAGCCTCCGGCACATTGATCACTGAAATTGCCTCCTCAACTTCGTTTGACAAGTTAGCAATCGGCGGAAAAGCGAATCTTGATGGCACCTTACAAATCGTTACCCTTGGCGGCTTCACTCTGGCAGAGGACGATCAACTTTCCATCCTCACAGCCGATGACGGCGTGGACGGTGAGTTCGCCACCATCGACCAATCACGCTCCACCGCTGAATTCGATGTCACCTACCTCTCGGATGAGGTCCAACTTTCCTTGGCCGGAACTCAGCTAGTCAGTTTTTTTGACAAAATCGAAGACCTAGATCTTACCCCGAATCAGCGCGCAACTGCAAACGTTATTGACAGGAGCTCCACCGATCCACTCCAGAGCGATCTCGTAGAATTCCTCCTTGCCCGTGATCCGAGCGCCCTGCTAAACGAGCTGGACCGTATCTCCCCCGAAGAGCTAGCGGTGCTTTTTGAAATTATCCTAGCCGGCAGCAACTCGCAGAATTTCACGATCGGCAATCGGTTGAATCAAGCCCGCGCTGGTGTTTCTGGCTTCCGCGGTTCTCTGAATTTTACCGACAGCAGAGGCACCATCAACTCCCACACCCCACGCTTCCGCCAGTTAGTCGGCAGTGCTGGAGAACCAATCGTGGTCCAAGATGCTCCAAGCACCGCGCAAGGGCCTTGGAACATGTGGGCGACCGGCCAAGGAGATTTCGTCGATGTCGATAGCGATTTCAATGCCCGCGGCTACGATTTCCGGAGCGGCGGAGTCACCGTCGGAGTCGATAGAAAAGTTAGTCAACATCTTATTGTCGGCCTAGCCGCCAGCTACCACCGCAGCGATGGCAACCTGGCTAACGGTGGCGATACAGATGCCGATGGCAGCCGCGTCGCCCTCTACGGAAGCTACTTTGACGGCGGCGCTTATGTAAACGCCATCGCAGGTGCTGGATACAATACCTTCGATACCAGCCGCAACACCATCGCTGGCACATTTGCCAGAGGCGATACCGAGGGTCTTAGCTTCGATGCAATGCTTGGTGGCGGATATGATTTCAAAGCAGGAAATGTGACCTACGGCCCCACCGCCTCCCTCGCCTACACCAATGTCGGCATCGATGGATTTCAGAGAAAGAGGATCTATCGCTGCCTTAAACATCGGCGATTTGAATGAAGAATCTTTCCGCAGTCGCATCGGCGGACAGATCAGGCTGGAACTACCGTTCCGGGAATACTGATATCAGCCCAAGGCTCAGTCTAGAGTGGCAGCATGAGTTCTTAACCAGCGGCTCTTCGATTACATCGGGATTTGCCAACGGAGCTGGCGGCCCATTCACCGTTCAAAGCCCGAATATCGGCAGGGACTCTGCCATTATCGGCGCGACGATCGATTTCACCTTTAGCGAAACCTTCGGAGCCAACCTTGGCTACGAAGCAGAACTTGGCCGTGACAACTACAGCCGCCATTCGATCCACGGTGGCCTCCGCTGGAGCTTCTAATAGGGAAAGGGCCAGCCTCTCAAGTTCAGATGACTGAGACGCGGACTACATCTTAGCCCGCCTTTCACGATTCTCCTCCGAGGTCTTCCATTGTTTTTCTGACGCGCTAGAACCCTTGGTTTGACAAGACCGAGCCTTTGAAATCGCCTGTGTAGCAGACCCGCCTTAATCGTCACCACTTTCTTCTCCACCTATTATCTGCTGCAAATCATCTTCCAGCGGCATAACCGACGGTTCAAAGACGGCGGAAAAAGCTAAGGAAGCGTCGTGAAAATCTGGTGTGTCTCCGCTGGCCAGTCCGTCGAGGAAACTTTTCTCTATCTTAGAGAGTTCAGCGACGAAGAGCGCGCTAGCGAAAACTTACGATTGAAGCCAACAAACCCGTAGATTCCTACCGCGTGAAAAAACATTCTTCCGAACACTGATTCTGTCTCTAGAGCACGCCGTATATCTCTCTATAAAGCCGTTCAACTTACCAAAAAGATTAAATGGTGGCAGTGGGCGGATTTGAACCGCCGACCAAAGGCTTATGAGTCCTCTGCTCTACCACTGAGCTACACTGCCAACTTTTTTACCCGAATCCGTGCTACAGAAACAGAGCCTGCAAGGGGGAAATTCAATACCCAGCTCTGGTGAAGAAAGTCAATCCCCTAAACAATTAAATCAACCCGATCATTCCCTCAAAACTTCCGTCCAAGAATCCCCTGTTTCACATTCGCCTCAATCTAAACCGAAAGGCTTGAATCGGTTTTCAGAAGTTACCCTATTCGGTGGGAATCATTTCCATACTTGCTCAAATCGCTCGCGTCGGCCCACAATCTCTCTCATCTTCAAAATGCAAGCATCTCAAGAAATTCGCGTTTTCGCGCCAGCCACCGTGGCGAATGTTGCCTGTGGGTATGATGTCCTCGGCTTTGCGATTGATTCACCAGGCGATGAAGTGATCGTCCGCTTGAGCAGCAAGCCGGGACTTCAAATTACAAAAATTACTGGAGATGGTGGCAAACTGCCGAAGGATCCCACAAAGAATACTGCAGGCGTGGCAGCCCTCGATTTGCTAAAGCACCTGGGGATGCTCGATCACGGAATTGAGATGGAGATCCATAAAAAGATGCCTTTTGGTTCTGGTCTTGGGTCTTCGTCTGCATCTGCAGTAGCCGGCGCTTTTGCGGTCAATAAATTGATCGGCGAGCCTCTTTCTAAGCGGCAGCTTTTACCTTTTGCAATGGCAGGCGAAGCTTCAGCTGATGGTGCTTGGCATGCCGATAACGTCGGTCCTTGTCTCTTAGGCGGCATCGTCTTCATACGTTCGAACGAGGAACTAGACATCGCGCAGATCCCAGCTCCAGCAAATCTTTGGGCAGCCGTTGTCCATCCAGATATCGAAATTCTTACGAAGGTAGCCCGCGAGATCCTGCCAAAGGAAATCCCTCTAGAAAATGCGACTCAGCAAATCGGCAATCTTGGAGGCCTTATCTGTGGACTGATTCAAGAAGACTACGGTCTGATCTCTCGCTCGATCCATGATGTCATCGCTGAACCCCGACGCCAGAAGCTGATTCCCGACTTCTACAAAGCAAAACGCGCCGCACTCGCATCCGGCGCCCTTGGTTTCTCCATTTCCGGGGCAGGCCCTTCTGTCTTCGCCCTATGTGAAGGTGAGGAGATAGCGCGAAAGGTTGGAGCCGCTGTCGAAAAGGTTTTTTCCGCGATCCCACTAAACTGCCAGGTGCATGTTTCGAAGATTAACCCACATGGTGTTCACCAGATTGAAAGCGACATCCGGGAATAGAGGTCTCCTCGCCTTGCAAAACCTTGTTGGAGTAAGAGCAGCTGAAATTAAAACAGTCTGAAATCGACCACATTTTGCTTAAGGGCGCCTTTGCTAGCCTCAAGCGGATATTATTCTTTCAACATCACTTCTCTCCCCCCTAGTCACTCAGTAATTTCTTTCGCCTTTCACCTTGAAATATCATTCAACAAACAATCCGAAGCATCGAGTCGATCTTAAGGAGGCGATTCTTCGCTCACTTCCTCCGGACAACGGGCTGTATATGCCCGACGAACTTCCGGTGCTTTCCCCAGACTTCTGGGAAAACTATCACTCATATACGTTTCAAGATATAGGCCGGTCGATCACCTCTGCATTCTTTCGGGAAGACGTTCCAGCATCTGATCTCAATCAGATCGTCAGATGGCACCCTTAGCTTCGATGCTCCACTTGTCGCGCTCTCCTCCCACGATCATATTCTCGAGCTTTTCCATGGGCCTACTTTAGCATTCAAGGATTTTGGAGCTCGCTTTATGGCCCGTTTGATGGCCTGGCTGACCCGTGGTGAGGACCAAGCTCTCACGGTGCTCGTGGCTACATCGGGAGATACGGGCGGCGCGGTGGCTTCCGCATTTCATAACGTTCCGGGCACTCGGGTCATCATCCTTTATCCTCGCGGCAAGGTTTCCGGGCTCCAAGAAAAACAGCTGACAGCCATCGGCGGCAATGTCACTGCCTTAGAGATCGATGGCTCATTTGATGACTGTCAGACATTGGTCAAAAAAGCTTTCTTAGATCAGGTGCTTTCCACCCGCCTGAATCTTACTTCTGCAAACTCGATCAATCTTTCACGGCTTGTTCCTCAGTCATTTTATTATGTTCATAGTCGGCGGAAGCTTCCTCCTGAGGCGAATGTCAGTTTCGTAGTCCCCTCTGGAAATTATGGAAATTTAACTGCCGGACATCCTGGCATGGAAAATGGGTATGCCTGTAAACGGTTTCATCGCGGCTACCAATTCAAATGACGTAGTCCCAGCCTATCTACTTGATGGGAATTACACACCGCGAGCTAGCATTTCCACTATATCAAATGCGATGGATGTTGGTGCGCCTTCAAACTTTGTAAGGATGTCTAGCCTCTTTTCAAACTCTTGGGATGAGATGAAAAGCCTCATCTCAGGGGCTAAATTCTCAGACGAGCAGACGCGGAAGGCGATCCGAGAAGTCTATAACAGCTACGAGTATCAGATAGACCCCCACGGCGCTGTCGGCTGGCTAGCGGCCACGGCGCATCGTAGAAAAAATACAGACGCTCAAACAATTACTTTGGAGACAGCCCACCCGGCTAAATTTCTCGATGTGATGGAGAAAGAGCTGGGAAAAATATCGTGGAGGTTCCCGAGCGCCTAGCGATCTTATCTGACCGTAAAAAAGTAGCGGTCGCTATGCCCAACGACTGGATAGTTTTCAAAGACTACCTAGCTACTTTATCGATCACTTAGGATTGTTCTTCAGAGTCTGGTGACGAAGGATTGACTACAAACCTATCTTCAGGAATTTGTTCGCCACGAGCGAATCTCCTGACGCTATCGCAGGTTGTTTCTGCGATCTCAGTCAGCGCTTCTGTGGTCAAAAACGCTTGATGCGCTGTTATCAGCACGTTCGGAAAGGTTAACAGTCTTGATAAAACGTCGTCTTGTAATGGTGCACCTGACAGATCCTCGAAAAAGACGCCTTCTTCTTCCTCGTAAACGTCGATCGCAAGCCCGCCTAACTTTCTGCTTTTTAGTGCTCGGACCACCGCAGCACTATCAACGAGCTTTCCACGGCTTGTATTGATTAAGTAGGCACCATCTTTCATTTGATCGATTGCACGGTCATTGAGTATATGCTGTGTTTCTTGGGTGAGTGGCATATGAAGGCTAACCACATCTGACATATTTAGAAGTTCACCCAATTCTTTGTATTCGACGCCCTGGCTATCTGCCCAATCGCAATCAGGTGAGGGATCGTAGGCAGTCACTTTGCAGCCGAAGCCACAAAAAATACCTGCTGTAATTCGCCCTATCTTTCCAGTCCCGAGAATTCCGATAGATTTTCCATAAAGATCAAATCCAACGAGACCGCCCAGTGAAAAGTTGAGCTCACGGACACGATTATAGGCTCGATGGATTTTCCGATTTAGACACAGCAGCAAGGCCAGCGTATGCTCTGCAACCGCATGAGGTGAGTAAGCAGGCACCCGCACGACTGTTAAGGCGAGGTCTCTGGCTGCTTCAAGGTCGACGTTATTGAATCCGGCACAACGAAGTGCAATTAGCTTTATCCCTTCAGCCTTAAGTTTTTCTAAGCAGGCTCGATTGACCCGATCATTGACAAAGATACAAACCGCATCTTGGCCGGCTGCTGTCCCGACGTTGTCCGCATCCAGCTGAAACTCGTAAAATTTGAGCTTCAGCTCACCACTTGAATTCGATCGTTCGAAATATTCACGGTCATATGACTTCGAATTGTAAACTGCAAGTTTGGTGGCCATACTTTCCTTTCTATCATTCTGAGGTTCAACTAAGCAGAGCCCCGCATTGCACAGGAGCGTTCATTCAAGCTACAATGTTTGAGCGTATTTTTCTAAGCGGTAGCACTCAATGATGTCACCTTCCTGATATTCGTTGAATTCACCAAGGCGGATTCCGCATTCGAAGTTTGTCCTCACTTCTTCAACCTCTTCATGGAATCGCCGGAGGGTCGACATCTTCCCATCGAATACAGGAATTCCATCTCGGATTACCCGGGCATGAGCTTTGCGGTGAATTCTGCCGTCGGTAACAAAGGAGCCTGCAGCCTTGCCTTTGTTCACCTTGAATACCTGTCTACATTCCGCGTGACCGATCACGGCCTCGCGGGTCAATGGATCCAATAAACCAAGCATTGCATCGCGCACCTGATCAATCAACTCGTAGACAATCGAAAACAGTTTGATTTCCACGTTCGCTGCCTTCGCCGCTTTCACGGCTTTTGATTCTACTTTTACGTTAAAGCCCATGACGACAGCATCAGAAGAAGCAGCATAGGCAATATCAGATTCGGTAATAGGGCCGGCAGCATTTGTAATAAATTGCGTGTCTACCTTATCGGACTCAATCGCTTCGATGGCCTTCTTGATCGCCTCGACAGATCCCTGAACGTCACATTTCAGAATGATCTTCAGTTCGTTTTTCTCTCCGCTTTCGTTGACCCTTGAGAAAAGATCCTCCATGCGCTTGCCCTTTTGTGGCTTCAATCGTTCGAGGCGTCTTGCTTCCTGGCGCTCAGTTGCCAAGGACTTCGCCTCCCTCTCGTTTTTCATTTCGGTGAGATGATCGCCAACGTGCGGAAGCTCCTCAAAACCGATTACCTCCACCGGCATCCCGGGTCCAGCCTTCTTAACTGTCTCGCCAAGGTCATTGATCATCGAACGCACCTTTCCGGAGAAGGGGCCACAAATGAATGGAGTTCCCACTTTAAGGGTCCCGCTTTCAACGATGATGGTGGCAGTCGTTCCGCGTCCCGGAACGACGCGTGCTTCGATCACTCCTGCACGGGCTGTCGCTTTTGGATTTGCCCGAAGCTCCAAGACTTCAGCTTGAAGCACAATCAGATCGAGCAGATCGTCCATTCCATCTCCCTTTAGTGCGGATATAGCTGCAAATTCTGTATCGCCGCCGTAATCCGTCGTTTGAAGACCATTTTCTGCCAATTGGGTCTTCACCTTTTCTACGTTAGCTGCCGGCAAATCACACTTATTGATTGCTACGATGATTGTTTTCTCGGCTTTTTTTGCGTGTTCAATTGCTTCTAAGGTCTGCGGCATCAGCCCGTCGTTCGCAGCGACTACGAGGACGATGATATCGGTAATCGCAGCACCCCGCTCCCGCATGTCGGAAAAGATTGCGTGGCCAGGTGTGTCCAAAAAAGTGATACACTGGTCACTGTGATTCACCTGATAGGCACCGATGTGCTGAGTAATTCCACCAGCCTCGCCAGTGGTAACCTTGCTTTTCCGGTAATAATCTAGGATCGATGTTTTGCCATGATCGACATGACCCATGATGGTAACGATCGGTGGGCGGATCTTGAGCTCATCTTCAGGCTCCTCTTTTGGCGCCTCCGGCTCTTCAATGACTTCCTCCACTTTGTGAAAGCCTTTTTCGCGGTCGCGCTTTTCACGTTGAAACGAGAATCCATGAAGCTCGCAAACCTGCGCTGCAGTTTCTGGCTCAAGTGGCTGATTCGGTGCTGGAAAAACGCCTAATTTGATCAGATCTGCCATTACCTCAAATGGTTTCATGCCCATCCTTGCAGCAAGATCTGGCACTAAGATCGGTGGCTTGATGACAATGACATTTGGATCATCTGAATCGTCATCCCCATTTTCGTCATTTGCATCTGTGCGACCAGCCGCAGAGTCGCCGTTTGTTGAAGAAGCTGCCGCAGCTGGCACCATTTCTGGATCTGCGTTATCTTTCTCAAGAATCTTGGAAATCCCACGAAGAACCGGTTTACCCGTTTGCGCTTTTTTTCTGACTTTCGGCTTTTGGTCCTCAGCAAAAAGATCCAAAGCATTGGCCTTTGCCTTTTCCACTTTGCTCGGACCAGCTGCCTCTTCCGCCTCGATTTTCTGACGCTGTCTGCGCGAGGGCTTTTTCTTCTCGTCAAGTAGATCAAGAATCTTTTTGGGATCAGGCGAATTGTTTTCGGTATCTTTAGGCATCCGGGATGTAGAAATTATATAATCATCAAAAATTTTATCAGGCGCTATGCCTAGATATTACTAGTCAGTTGCAGGCTCTTTTTCTGCAGGAACTTGCCCCGCTTCTGGTGCGCCAGCTTCGTCTGTGTTAGGCGACGCCTCAGAACTCGGTGAATCAGAATCAGCTCCCTTTGCCTCAGGGCTTGGTTCTCCTAGCTCAATTTCATCTGGGTTATCTTCAGCGTGCAAATCAGCGGCCTCAGTTACTCCACTGCTGAGAATTTCATGGGCCTTTGCAAGAATATGTTCTGCAGCCTCCTCGGTAATTTCTAGAGCACCGATCAAAAATTCTGCAGGCATGTCCTTGATCATTTCGGCACTGACTCCACCAAATAGAGTTAGCTTCTCTGCAATTTCTTCCGAGATGCCAAGTTGTTCACCAAGAGTGTGTGCCACTCCTCCAATCTTATCCCGAAACTGCTCCTCCTTTGTCTCATCCCGGCGAACTTGGACGTCCCAGCCCATTAGACGACTGGAAAGACGAGCGTTTTGGCCCTTTCTGCCAATAGCCTTGCTCAAATCGTCCTCGCTGACCGTCACCAATACTGATTTCGCTTCGAAATCGGGTGTGATCGAAATTAATTCTGCAGGCTTTAAAGCTTCCCTCACGAGCTCTGATGGATCTTCGCTCCATCGAATGATATCGACCTTTTCGTTATTTAGTTCGCGGACGATATTCTTCACACGGGCACCGCGCATTCCTACACAAGCGCCGACTGGGTCGACCTTTGGGTCATTGCTGAAAACGGCAACCTTGGTTCTGAATCCTGGCTCACGAGCAATTGCCCGAATATCGACAGTGTGGTCTGAAATTTCGTTCACCTCTGCCTCGAACAATCTTCTTACAAAATTTGTGTGGCTTCTTGAAAGAATGATTTCGGGTCCGCGACCTTCGTTTTCAACTGCTAATACATAGCAGCGAATGCGATCGCCAATATTATAATCCTCGCCTTGTACACGCTCGCGATACGGCATAATCCCTTCAAACTTACCGAGATCGACCATCACATCATTTCTCTCAAAACGGCGGACCGTCCCTGAAACAATATCACCGGCACGATCTTTGAATTCTTCATAGATCATCTCCTTCTCTGCAAGACGGAGCCGTTGAATCATCGTTTGTTTCGCTGTCTGGACCGCAATCCTACCAAAATCCTTCGGCGTCACGTTGAATTCCAAGGACCCGCCAATTTCGGCTTCCGGATCTTTCCGCTTAGCCATTGTCACGGGCACTTCGTTGAACTTATCCTGATGATCATCGTCCGCTACCACGCCCAGCGTGGCGAAGATCCGGGTTGTTCCCTTTTTCGTATCAATATCTGCCCGGAGTTCCTCGATTGCATCGGCGCCAGGAACCATTTTCCGGTACGCTGAGACAAAGGCAAACTCAAGTGCGGCAAGGATTTTGGAACGCTCAATACCTTTTTCTTTCTCGTAATACTCGATAAGAGCGACAATGTCGTTGGTCATGATGAATGATAGGAAAGGTTGTAGCGAAAAAGCCTGGCTAAATTGATTGAGATTACTAAAGACGGAAAAGAGTGGGTATCGTACCCACTCTCTGGAACGTCAGAGTTTGTTTGCGGGGGACCTAATACCGAGGGCTAAGAAGCCATGCAAGCCGAAACTATGACCCGCCTTCAACATGGCGATCGATAGATTTAGAAGGGCCGCAACTGGCCTCCGTGCGGTCCTAGAATTATTATCTAGGAAGGAATCTAACCCAATTATCTCCGATCACTAGATACGGCTTTAGTCGTCTCCCCGATTGACTCTTGATGAAAAATTGGACAGGCGCGGACGAGTGCCCAACAAAGGCTGAAACAAAGGCCCAAGGCGATGAGTGGTAACAGGCCAGATTTTAGGTCACCGCCAATCCACCATGGCTGGAGTGGTGAGCTAGGATCTAGCTTTTGTGTCATCGAAAAAATTTTTAAAGCGAACACCAAGCCGATGTGAATCCCGATTGGTAGCCACAGGCTGTGAGTCTTCACTCTGCAAAAGGCCAGCAGCAGACCCAAGACTGCTAAGGTGGTGAATTCAGTCACAAAAAATTCAGGCTGAGTAAAATGCCCAAGGGTCGATGCAAGAATCTCAAACCCTGAGTCCCATGCGAAGGGATCTTCAATCGATGAACCTCTTGGTGGCTTCAGAAAATGCACGAACGAGAACATCAGCGCACTACCAAGGCAGGCCACCCGGACTGAGCAAGCCCGCAACCAAAGGCCAAGAATCAACCCTCGGAAAATAAGCTCTTCGATAATTCCTGCGCCAATTGCTGGCAAGACCGCGCGTGGAAACACTTTTCCAAGAATCAAGGGTTTCTCCTTAGGAAGAGAAGCATCTGTAATATAAAGGAAAATACCTAAGAGCCCAAGAACTCCAGCGCCAATAAGGATACCGAGCCCAGCTTGGATCCCTCTTTTTTTCCAGCTAAGCCTGCGCAGTGTGTTCCCAGATGATCACTAGCAATCCTGAGGGCCCTAACTCGTATGACCAATAATGGGAGTAATAGTAACGCGGAAAGCAGTAAAGCGCGGCTGAAGAATCGATCTGGTTTTGCGCGGCCGCAGGCTTTTGCAAGCCATTCAATTACACCGCTATAATTTTCAAGCTCGGCCGCAGCAGCGAGATTCTTTCCTGCGCCATAAAGCACGGGACTCAAAAATGCTGCGCAGACTAGCGAAGCGATGAGCCAGAATATAATTGCTCCAGCTTCAGACCGCAAAAACCGTATCATTCTTTCCGTTGATCAAGTAGCCACTTAATCATTTCCTTATTCGCATAGGTCTGCGTCCAAGAATCGTGCGCTACACCAGGATAGCTGATAAGCTCTACATCTTCAGCTCCGGCCTTCTTCAGCGCATCAAACATAATCTGGCTCGCCTCATAGGGAACAACCCTATCAGCCTCCCCATGGACAATTTTTAGTGGGACATCTTTAAAGCGATCTACCGTATCCGCATTACCTCCGCCACATATCGGCATGGCAGCTGCCCACCGCTCAGGGGCTCTTGCAAGCAGATCGAAGGTGCCAAATCCGCCGAGAGATAGGCCGGTTACATAAATCCGATTTTGGTCGATTTGGTTTTTTTCCGAAAGCTCCTCAATCAGGTTTAGTAGTCCAGCCAATAGAGGGTTTGTTTTTTCAGGTTCTTTCAGCCCTAGTTTACCTTCTCCAGGCGGAGACCATGTGATATCCGCCGGACACTGCGGAGCAATTAGGAAGATCGGTTCACCAAGCTCTTCAGCATTCTTCAAGATATCGCTGACGCCATGCTTTAGCTGCGCTTCATTGTCAGATCCTCTCTCACCACTGCCATGTAGAAATAAGATGATCGGGTATTTTTTGCCGTCTTCCAAAGTGTCTGGAGAGACGAAACGATAATTGATTATCATACCGTCGCGTCCCTCAAATTGGCGCGCTAGTGGTTCGCCGGCCTTGGTTCCTATGAGACTCATTGCAAACAGTAATAATATTTTCATCCGATCTTAGCTTTTCCGAAATATGGAACCAATGCTTCTGGAATTTGGATACTTCCATCTGATTGCTGAAACTGCTCAAGGATAGCCACATACAAGCGTGGCAGTGCGGTTCCCGATCCGTTTAAGGTGTAAGGAAATCTGTTTTTACCCGCTTTGTCTTTATAGCGGGTTTTCATTCTTCTTGCCTGATAATCACCGAAGCATGAGCAGGAAGAAACCTCAAGGTATTTTCCGTGTCCCGGTGCCCATACCTCTATGTCATATGTCTTGGCAGACGACTGACCCAGATCGCCCGCACATAGCTCAATCACGCGGTAATGAAGCTTCAGTGCCTGTAGAACTGATTCTGCATGCGCAGTTAATTCCTCGAGAACATCAAAGCCCCGCTCCGGCTCCACCAATTGAACGAGTTCTACCTTATCAAACTGATGCATTCGGATCAGCCCTTTGCTATCCCTCCCTGCAGAACCAGCCTCTCTCCGGAAACAAGGTGTATAGGCGACTAATTTTTTTGGTAATTCAGAGGCGGGCAGAATTTGATCACGGAATAAATTTGTAAGTGGAACCTCCGCCGTTGGCGCGAGGAACAAAGTGTCCTTCCCTTCGACTGGCTCCGTTCCATACATATCCTCTTCGAACTTCGGAAGCTGTCCAGTTCCCTCCATGCATTCTCTGCTGACTAGATGAGGAACGTTCACCTCTTCATATCCGTTCTCCACTTGGGTATCTAAAAGAAAGCTGATGAGGGCACGTTCCAGTTTCGCCCCCTCTCCCCGGTATACCGCAAAACCAGATCCGGAGATGCGAATCCCATCTTCCCAAGAAACCAATTCATTCCTCTCGGTGAGGAAGGTATGATCGACTGGATCTTCGATCGATGGAGGCGTTCCCCATTCTCTAATAACTGGATTGTCTTCTTCAGAACTTCCATGAGGACAGGCATCGTGAGGTAAGTTTGGCATCTCCATTAAAAGCAAATGCTGACGAGCCGACGCCTCAGAAGCTTTCTGATCCATCTCTGTGATCTCGAGATTGATCCCGCGTACATTTGCCTCAATCGCCGCCGTATCTTCGCCCTTTCCCCGGGCCACGCCGATTTGTTTTGAAATCGTCTTGCGCTGGTTCTGCAGAACCTGGGTTTGGGTTTCTGCATCGCGCCGGATCAGGTCGGTTTCTAGGACTTGATCGACTAATTTCCAGTGATCACCGCCGCGCAAACGCAAGCGATCCCGCACCTCATCCGCTTTCTCCCGAATTACCCGAATATCCAACATCTTCCAAAAACTCTCGCCGCAAAGCAGCTAACATAGCAAGGCTTCAGCAAAACAAATTTCTTAGATCAGGCTAAAGTGATTACGCTTCAATGCCCGGACTTTTTGTCGAAGCTTTTTCTTCGTGGGACCAGTGGCGATGGCTTGCAGCTACAAGCACTTTTAAATCGTCCCCCTTTCTCGGTTCCTCCGCCTGAAGCGCAGGTGCCAGCGCTTCGGCCACTGAACAATCGACAGAGCACAATTCCCGCCGTGGTCCATACAATTGCTAAAGCAGCTATCGATTGCCATTCCATCGTCAAAAGCCGAGTAAAAGCCCTCCTTGGTAGACCAGCAACGATGCAAAATACGCAAACGCAGTCATGAAAACAAACTGTCCGACCGCCCATTTCCATGAACCAGATTCTTTTGCGACCACAGCCGAAGTCGGCAGGCATTGCAGTGCATAGATAAAGAATACCAACAGCGATATGAGGGACAACGGCGTGAAGAGAGGTCGCCCATCGGGCCACCGGGCCGCCGCAATCCTCTGCCGAAGCGTATCACCAGTCTCTGCGTCATCATTTCCCTCTTCGACGCGGAAGAGGATTGCTGTCGATGAGACAAAAACCTCACGCGCTGCAAAAGAGGTGAGGATTGCAGTTCCCATTCGTCCGTCGAAGCCTAAGGGCTTCACGACGGGCTCGATCAAGTCACCAATTCTGCCCATTGCACTGTTGGAAAGCGCCTCACTAGGATCCTCAGAATCGCTTTTCGGATAGGTCGAAAGTGCCCATAACAGAATCGAGAGCGCCAAAATAATCGTTCCTGCCTTGCTGACAAAGGCCCATGAACGCTCGAGAACATGCCTCAGGATATAATTCCATTGCGGAACTCTGTAGAGAGGAAGCTCCAACATGAAATGGTTCTTCACCTCGTCAGCGCCTAACCGCCCTCGAAGTAAACGCGCAACTACAAATGCGCTCAGGGTCCCCAACGCATAGATGCCAAATAACATTGCGGCCTGTTTCCATGAGCCTTCGCTTTCATGAAGCAACAGCGGGATAATTAAGAAGTATACCGGCAGACGCGCGGAACAACTCGCCCATGGAGCGACGAAGATAGTGACCAGCCGCTCCTTGGCAGAATCGATGGTTCTGGTCGCCATCACTCCAGGAATCGCACATGCATAACTACTGAAATAAGGCAAAAATGATTTTCCGCTAAGCCCAGCCTTCGCCATCACACCATCCATTAGGAAAGCAGCACGCGCCATGTAACCGGAGCTCTCGAGCAATCCGATAAACAAAAAAAGGAGGATGATTTGCGGAAGGAAAACCAAGACACCCCCCACTCCTCCAATCAGCCCATCGACAATCAATGACCTCAGATCTCCAGCCGCCATCGCGCCTTCGATGAAGCTTCCAATCGCGCCGATGGCAGATTCGATCCAACCCATCGGTATGCCTGCGAGAGAGAAAATAGCCCAGAATACTCCGAACATAACTGATAAGAACGCAATCCAGCCGCTGATTGGATGGAGAAGCACGCGGTCGAGCTTGTCAGTAATCGTCTGATTCTCCGAATCTGGACGTCTCGCAACTAGATCGCAGGTCTGACGAATAAAGGCCTGCCGCAGGACATCGGCTTTTTCTCCATCGGTGGTATGCCCCTTCCACGCAGCTTCACTTGGTGGCGGAAAAGGCAATCGCATTGCCTGCTTAAGGTCCAAAATGCCTTTTCCGCCATTTGCCTGCATCGGGACCACTGGCACCCCAAGCTCTTCTGACAGCGTCGCGGGATCGAGGCGTAGACCGGCTCTTTCTGCGACGTCGACCATATTTAGCGCCACAATACATGGAAGGCCAAGCTCAATGACTTGTAGCGCCAGCCGCAGATGACGCTCTAAGTTTGAAGCATCCACCACACAGACCACTAGATCAGGGCCCCTGCCCAGGTCAGCTGTCGTCCCAGCCTCCCCTCTAAGCACATCGATCGCCGCCTGCTCATCTGGAGAACTTGCCTGCAGACTGTAGCAGCCTGGTAGATCCATGACCTTCAGGCGGATTCCATGGGGCGTAAAAGTCTCTCCAACTTTGACGTCAACTGTTACTCCAGAAAAATTTCCGACCCGCTGATTTTCACCGGTGAGAGAATTAAAGATCGTAGTTTTCCCAGAATTTGGATTGCCGACAAAGGCAACTAAATACTCGCTTTCGGCCATCGAACTTTGGGGAAATAACGCGGAGGTCCGGACTACCTATTTTAAAAAGCTGACTCGACGATTACCTGTTTCGCGAGTTCACGGCTGATGGCCATTTTTGCACCGCACACAGTGCAAATTAAGTTTCGACCATTGGACAACTTTTTCAGCTGCATCTTTTCACAAAAACCAAGATCTCTCAAGCGCTCACATGCTGGGCCTTTGAGACTATGAATGCGAAACTCTCGATTCAAATCGGCGCTATCTAAGGTTAGGCCCCGGTTCGAAGTTCCTGATCTGGTTTCCATATTCCTCATCGGCAGCGAAGCTTCATACAGCTGAGAATCATTTGCAATAAGAAATCGAGCAAGCTCGCTCACTCCTTTTGGCAACGATCGTCCTAATTTGTCTTGCATGGAATTCTGGTTCGGATCAAAACCCACTCGTTCGAACAACGAACAAACACCGCCGGGGTGGCGGAATTGGTAGACGCGCCTGACTTAGGATCAGGTGTCTTTTGATGTGCAGGTTCGAGTCCTGTCCCCGGTACTTCTCCTTTTTCAAATGATCAACGAGCTCAAAGTAAAACTCACGGCTCTAGGTATGTCCGAGGAGATGGCGACAAAAGCAATTGCGACTGTCGGTGAGTTTGGAAAATCGAAACTCCCTAACGCTGTCCATCCCGCGATTGATGACGTTCTTGCAGGTAAAAAGCCGGATCTATCTCAACTTTCGAGTCTCGTTAGCAGTTTCAAAGGTTTCTTTGGAAAGTAGCTATCGCAGTGCTCGGCTTCTTTTACGGGCGAATATCTCTTTCGGGGCTTTGCCAACAAGCGGAGCCAACTACTAGCTTTCCCAGAAATCTTATCTGTGTTACTTAAGCCTGAAGAATGTTCGAGGTAAGACAAAAGCCACAAATGGTTGAACGCGCACTGGTGGTGCGCCTTTATTTCGATCCGCGAGATGAAACTGAATCAAACTCTCTTCTTACCGAACTCGGGGAGCTGGTCTCTACTCTTGGAATTACGATCGCGGAAAGTGTTCTCGCGCGCTCTCGTGAAATGCATCGCAAGCTTCTTTGCGGAAAAGGCAAAGCTGCAGAAATCTGCGAGCTGGCTGCTGCACATGAATGCGATGTCATCGTGATCGATAACTCACTCGCCCCTTCTCAGCAGCGTGAGTGGGAGGCGCTATCGAATCTCTGTGTAATTGATCGTGAAGAGGTAATCTTGGACATCTTCGCGAAGAGAGCTCAGACCCGGGAGGCTAGGCTTCAGGTTGAGTTAGCCAGAATGCAATACGCCCTTCCACGGCTTGCGCGGATGTGGGGTCACCTAGACCGTGAGTCTGCGGGCTCTGGCGGCAGTGGAGGTGGCGGTGCATCGCGGGGAATGGGCGAAAAGCAAATCGAGGTAGACCGTCGCTTGGCACACCTTTCAATTGATCGCTGTAAACGCGAACTTGAGCAAGTTCGCAAACGCAGGACCACCCAGCGTAAGGAAAGACAAAAGCTCGATACACCCCATGGCTCAATTGTCGGCTACACAAATGCCGGGAAATCTACTCTCTTAAATCGGCTTTCTGGAGCGGATGTGATGGCCAAAAATATGCTATTTGCCACCTTGGATACTACCACCCGTCGCATCGAGCTACCGGACGGGCAACCGCTACTGATCACAGATACCGTAGGTTTTGTCCGCAATCTCCCCCACCGCCTTGTTGAGGCGTTTAAAGCCACGTTAGAAGAGTCAGTTTTGGCAGACTTTCTGATTCATGTTCTTGATGCATCTGCGCCAGAGATCAGTCAGTTTTACGAAACGACAAAAAAGGTTCTCGATGAGCTCGGTGCTGGTGATAAGCCGGTTATCATCGTGCTCAATAAAATCGATTGTGTAGGCGACCCAGAAATTCTGGCTCAGCTAGAGCGTAGTTTTCCGACCGCTTTAAGAATTTCGTCACTCACCGGAGAGGGCCTACCAAAATTGCTCTCCGAGTGTTCTCGGCTTCTCTCAGACCGGGTTTCACGAAAGCTTTATCGAATTCCGCAGAAACGTGGAGATCTCCTTAATATCCTTCATTCAGATGCAAAAGTCCTCACAACGAACTATGAGGAAAATGATGTCCTAATCCGTGCGGTCGTCCCAGTAGATATCGCTGGACGCCTTGAAGAATTTTGTGCTTCCGAACCTGATTCCGCTATTCACTAAACGATCCTGCTCCCCAAACAATTATGAATCTCCGTCTAATTTTTTCTATATCCTCCGCTTTTCTAGGTAACCTGATCCTTTTACAGGCTCAAGCAGAACCCCCTCCGGCGCTAAAAGCTCAGGTAATCGACTTCGAGCAAGATTCTCTTGGTCAAGCCGAGACCGAAATCGCCGAAACGGACCGGCAATTAGGTAACCAGGCAAGCCAAGAGGCGGCTTCCGATCTAGGCTTAGAGGATGGACTACCCAGCCAAATACCCAGAGAGGGATTAGTTGCTCCATCGGGGGCAAATACAAAATCTCTTGGAACGCCTCTTTCCAGCGCAGAGACCCAAAATCCACTTGATACGAAGCCTGAAGGCGATGATGCGGTCCGCCTTCAAATCTTCCTCGATCAATCAAACTACGGTCCCGGCGTCATTGATGGCCGGATAGGCAGGTTTTCCGAACTTGCGGTGCAAGCGTGGAACGAGTTTCATGGTCATCCCACCAACGACTGGCGGGCTGTTAATACTGCTGCTCAAAAAGCGGTGCCCAATCCCTACGCCACGGCTGTTGTTCCAGATGTAGCTAAGACGTGGGTGAATACTTCGCTATCCTACAAAAAGTCTCAGCAGGCGAAGTCAAAGAAAATGGCCTATCGTTCGATTGGAGAATTCATGTCCGAACGGTATCACACGGATATGCCATACCTGATTGAGCTAAATTCATCGGAAAAAATTTATTCGCTGCGCACTCGGGATTCGATCCGAGTGCCAAATGTCCAGGCCTTTGAAATCGAGAAGCTAACTGGCGCTCAATTTAAGGAAGATGAGGAGCTAAGCGTGCGGAGAGCGGTGGTTGATACCAAGTTGAATCAATTGCGCATTTATGAATCGAATCCGCGAGCTCTCGTAGTTGCAGATCCGTCAGCACCAGCAGCAGTTGCGAATCGATCTTTAATTGCTGCCTTTCCAATCACGCCCGGGAAGCCACAATTTATCCGTTACGGAAAATGGGAGATGCGAAATGCCGTCGAACTTCCTGTATGGAGATATGATAAGCAACTTTTAGAAACCGGAAGACGCGGTTCTGTGTCTCTCAATATTCCTGGTGGTCCGAACAATCCAGTCGGAGTTCTTTGGTGCGGTCTCAGCAAGCCGGGAATTGGGCTGCATGGCACCTCAAATCCGGAAACAATTGGACGCGCCCAGTCTGCAGGGTGTATCCGCCTTTCTAATTGGGATATTGTGCGGATTCCATCTCTTCTGCGCCCGGGGGCGTCGGTAGAAATTCGCTAAGCTTCGAGAAGTGTAGATGGTCTAATTGGCCTGTCGAGGTGAGTCGGCTTCGTTTATTTCGATTCTCAATAAAATTAGCACAAAAGGGTCGTTGATTGTCGAGCCAATTGCTGTGAAGAACCGGATTCTATGGCCGGGATCAGGCTTAACGCGAAAGTGGATTATCTCCAGAGGCGTCACCTAGGTGCTGTTCCTCCTGGGGTAGAAACTTTTTAAAGCGAGTCTTATCGATCGCTTTCATATACGCCTCAGCTGGTGAAATCATTCCTTCACGAAGTTTTGACCAGATTGATTCGTCCATGAACTGCATGCCTTCGCTTTTTCCGCCGGTGATCACATCGTAGAGTTTCTGAGTTGCACCTTCGCGAATAATTGCCGCCACCGCCGGAGTGCCGAACATGATCTCATGAACGGCGACCCGACCAGGCTTATCGACTCGTTTACATAGTAATTGTGCGACGACACCTCGCAAAGATGCCGAAAGCATTGTCCGGACTTGCGACTGTTGATTCGCCGGGAAAACGTCGATGATCCGGTCGACCGTTTTCCGTGCATTATTCGTATGAAGCGTGCCGAAGACCAGCAATCCAGTCTCCGCCGCAGTAAGGGCTAAAGAAATAGTTTCTAGGTCCCGCATTTCGCCGACGAGAACAATATCGGCATCTTGTCGCAAGGCTGCCCGCAGGCCGTCCGCGAACGAAGGCGTTTGGATCGGAACCTCCCGCTGGGTCATGATCGACATCTTATTGCGATGCACGAACTCAATCGGCTCTTCGACAGTGATGATGTGTCGGGCAAAATTGGTATTAATATAATCAAGGAGAGCGGCGAGTGTCGTAGATTTTCCGGATCCCGTAGGCCCTGTCACAAGCACGAGTCCGGAACGCATGTGGCCAAATTGTTTCACAGTTTCTGGAACGCCCAAGGCCTCCAGAGGCATAATCTCAGTTGGGATTAGACGGAAAACTGCTGCTAGTCCATTCTCTTGCTGCAGATAGTTGCAGCGAAAGCGCGAATCCTTGTCCATCTCGTAGGCAAAGTCTAAATCGCCATTTTTGAGGTAATTCTGAAAAGCACGGTCATCGCAGATCTCCGCAAGTAGCTGTTTGAAGCTCTCTCCTTCGAGAACATCCTCCCCTTCAATGGCTGAAACCGCTCCATGCACGCGGAGCTTTGGCGGCTGCCCCTCAGATAGATGAAGGTCAGAACCTCCGCTATCGATCAAGATCTGGAATAAAGCGTCTATTTTTGCCATAATTTGAAGTGGGTTTTGTGCCTAGCCTGTCTTGGACCTGATCACTAAGACTCGAGGAATATTCGCATTTGAGCCTTGTCCTCTGATCTGAATAAGAGCTCATCCGCTGAGATTTTACCTTTTGTATAGAGCTGCCTCAGAGATTCATCCATGGTGATCATACCTACATGCTTGCCCGTCTGCATCACACCTGGAAGCATGTAGGTCTTGCCCTCTCGAATGCAGTTTGCAACAGCCGCTGTATTGACGAGAAGCTCGGTGGCAAGAACCCGGCCATCACCCTCAAGATTTGGCACCAGTTGCTGAGAAAGAACTCCACGCAATGATTCAGAGACCATAATTCGTATTTGATCTCGCTGGTCAGTCGGAAAGACATCAAGAACACGGTCCAAGGTCCGCGGGGCATTTCCGGTATGCAGTGTTCCAAGAACAAGGTGCCCGGTTTCGGCTGCCGTCAGGGCCAGTTGAATCGTTTCGAGATCACGCATTTCACCAACCATGATGACATCTGGATCCTCACGCAGAGCCCCACGGAGTGCTCTGGCAAAGGATTCTGTATGCTTATGAACCTCACGCTGGTTCACATGACAATTTTTAGACTCAAACACATACTCAATCGGGTCCTCCAAGGTAAGAATATGATCTTCACGGTCCTCGTTAATGAAATCAACGATTGAAGCAAGAGTCGTCGACTTCCCGGATCCGACCGAGCCAGTAATCAGGATCAAACCGTTCTGATATCGTGTCAGCGGAATAATGTGTTCTACCGGAAGACCTACTTCTTCCATCGTTCTGATCTTACTATTGATGATGCGAAAGGCCATATCGTATCCCAGCCGTTGTTTTACAACCGAAGCTCGATACCTAAATCCATCGCTTCCAATGTATGCGAAGTCACTATCTCCGCGTTCTTGGATACGTTCCCATGCTTTCTCTCCTAGGAAAGATCTCGCAAGACGCTCAGTCGCCTCGGGCTCCAATGGCGGATGGTCTGGCCATATGGGCGATAATGAACCATTCATTCGCCAAGCGGGCGCGAAGGCAGTAGCTAGATGCAGATCGGAACAGCCATACTCGCGTCCTAAAATTAGATAGTCATCAACGTGTTCTAGGACTTGGTGCTCAGACATTTGTAATCGGATAATGGGTTTCGGCTAGGCTGCCGACTTACATCACCGATGACAAGCCCTCTGTCGTAAAAAGGGTCTCCACTAGGCTTCTAGTGAGTCGCGCAGCACCCTTCTAAATCCTTCAATAGAGCTTCAAGCGACCGATGGCGTGGACATATTGGATAATTGCCTCATCATCTGACGTGTCTCATCTTGCCATGCTTGCAATGCTTCGCGTGAGACCTGCACCCGATCCGTTACCGCGGCTTCTAGCTCTTGGTAATTTGCTGAAAGCTTCTCAGAAAGCTGGCCAACCGTTGTCGCCGTACGCTGGCAATATCCTGGAATCGCGTGAATCTCAGAAACCCATTCAGCCGCTCTTCGTTTAGCTTCCCGCATCTCTGCAAGTAAAATCTTACTATCTGGAACACGTCGTAAACCCTCGACAAGACCGAGTTTCGAAAGCGTCCAAATCGTCCATTTAGATGGATCCCATTGCCACGATTTTACGCCATTCCGGTAATCGTGTTGGAACTCGTGGTGATAATTATGATAGCCCTCACCGAAGGTAAGGAAGGCCATGATAGCACTATCACGCGCCGAGTGATTTGTAGAATATGGCTGACTGCCCACCGTATGACACAGCGAATTAATGAAAAACGTGCAGTGCTGCGCGACAACAATCCGGGTCACACCCGCTAGCATAAATCCGCCCAAGGCTCCATGCAGCGGATTCATTCCCATGAAAGCATTATATCCATAGCCCAATGCCGTAGGGACCAAGATACCAACAACCAAGGCGATCCAATGGGTGTATTTATGCTGCCACATGACGAGTTTGTCCTTTCGCAAATCAGCTACGTTATCCAATGGCGGCTCCGGATCTAGCTTAAATAGAAGCCAACCGATATGTGCCCAGAAAAACCCCTTCGAGATATCATAAGGGTCCTCATCATGGTCAACGTGCTTGTGGTGACGCCGATGATCAGAGGACCAGTTCAGGCATGAATTTTCAAACGCACATGCCCCAAAGATCAGGGTAAAAAGCTTCACCGGAGTTTTTGCTTTAAATGAGATGTGAGAAAACAACCGGTGATATCCAACGGTGATGCTCATCATAGTGGCACATAGATAAAAGAAAAACATGCCGAACTGGAACCAGTTAATTCCGAAATGGTAAAGGTAGATTGGCGCACCAATCAGAGCGATCAGTGCAGTCCCGATCAAAAAACTCGAGGTTATCCAGTTCACACGTTCAAATGGTATTTTTAGCATAAATCAATAGTTGCAGGGTTTCGAAGCGTTTTAAGAGAATTTCAGAAGATAAAATCAAGCAGATGAGCTCCTTCGATCGCAATGAAGCTACCTAGGCCAAAGCTCCGAAATTTGCAAGCAACAATCAAACAGTTTTCATAGCAACTTTTGATTGGGGCACCGAAGATTTTCGAAGGAAATTGCTTTCTTTTCCTTCGATCTGAAGAATAATTGGGCTCCGCTAAATTAGCTGCTATGGCCTCCCTCTAAGACCTCCCCTTTTACAGGTGGCTGAAGCGATCTTGTGCGATGTTACCTATTTAAAACCCTATGCGATTACTAAATTTATTACTTCCGCTGCTTTCTTTACCAATGGCCAGCCACGCAGCTTTTCAATCTTTCGAAGGCGATGGATTTGGTGATTGGATCGTTACTGGGGATGCTTTCGGACTATCGCCAGTGCATGGGAAGCTCGATGGAATGAAGAAACCATTTACGCTGTATTCGAATGAAGCTTTTGCGCTTTCAAATCATGGCGGTGTTGAATCCGTCGGCTCCCTTACTTCTCAAGAATTCACTGTTGAAACCTCTGATATTTTATTCCTTATCGCTGGTGGCAATCAACCAGGGAAAACTGCCGTTCAGCTCATTGTCGATGACAAGGTGGTCGCTGAATCGATCGGGAAGAATTCTCAGCAATTCTCTCGGGCTAGTTGGAACGTGAACAAATACAGGGGGAAGAAGGCGAAAATACGTCTCCTTGACGATTCCACTGCAGAATGGGGCTATATTGCAGCCGACGAGATCACTTTCACAAACCGTCCGGGTCTGGCTCTACCTGTCGCTACGAAGAATGGCCAGCCATTTACCCAAGGATTAATCACTACTGAGAATCTCCCCGGAGCGAGAATTCCAGAAGATAGCTCGCTTACGGTGCAAGCAACGTTTGCCGAGCATCAGCTCACTTCCCCAACGGCACTCACATTTGATGATCAAGGGCGAATTTATATTTCTGAAACACACCGCTTCCGATTCGGTGTAGAGGACAACAGGGGCAATTTGTTCTGGTATCTTGATGATCTTGCCTCGAAGAAAACTGAGGACCGCCGCGCTCTTCACGAAAAGTGGGATGCAAAAGTATCGGTAGAAAGCTTAACAAAGAATTCAGAACTTATCCGCCGTCTTGCCGATACGGATAACGATGGCAAGGTGGATGAGTCCATTGTCTTTGCAGATGATTTTGACGATCTTCTGGATGGCACGGCGTCAGGTGTTTTTTACTTCGAGGACGCCCTTTATTTCGCCTGTATTCCAAAAATCTATAAACTCCAAGATGAGGATGGCGACGGAGTGGCCGAGAAAAGGGAAGTCATTCAGGATGGCTTTGGTGTCCGGGTATCAATCTCTGGACACGATCTCAATGGCTTCACCCTTGGTCCAGACGGTCGGATTCATGGTACAGTTGGCGACCGTGGTATGTCTTTTCTAACAAAAGAAGGTAGAGACTATCAATATCCGAATGAAGGTGCCTTCTTCAGTTTTGAGCCCGATGGCTCTGACTTCCGATTGATTCATACCGGACTGCGTAATCCGAAAGAAATTGCCTTCGATGAGCTAGGAAATGCCTTTACCGTCGATAACAATTCCGATCAAGGCGATGGATCGCGGATTGTCTATTTAGTCGAGGGTGGAGATTCCGGTTGGCAGATGGAACATCAGACAATGCATACATTTCATCGGCAAATTGGCCTCACAGAACGTCCTAGTTCACGGTGGATGAACGAGCGCATGTGGGAGCCAGAGAACGATCAGCAGCCGGCTTATATGATTCCCCCAACCGAGAACCTGACCGCTGGCCCCTCTGGACTGACCTATTATCCAGGCGCAGGCTTTTTAGAAAGCGAGCAAGGGCGCTTTTTAATATGCGACTATAAAGGCGGGGCTTCTTCCTCGGGAATATGGTCCTTCGCTATGGAGAAGGATGGCGCGGGTATGAAAATGGCAGATGCCCATCACTTTCTCTGGGGGATTGCCGCGACAGATGTCGAATATTCGTTTGATGGCAGACTTTTTCTAACTGATTTCGTAACTGGCTGGAAATCTCACAGCGATGGAAGGCTGATCTCTCTTGAAGCCGGTGAAAATGAATACCTACCAGAACGGGCTGATGAAGCAGCCAAACTTATCAGAGAGGGTTTCGCCAAACTACCTTCTGCAGAACTCGCGAAGCACTTGTCCCATCCAGATTCACGAATACGTCTGCGCGCGCAAATAGCTTTGACCCGCCGAGCTGATTGCTTACCAATTTTCGAAAAGGCTTTGGCTTCGGCCGATCAGCTGGAGCAGATACACGCCATATGGGGCTTAGGAATCGTTGCCCGTAGAGGTGCTCTTCCATCACCCAATGGAGAATTCTCCAACCTCAACCAAGATCTAACTTCTGCAGCGGTGAAGCTGTTGATGTCTACTCTCAATTCAACCGATTCGGAAATTCGCAAGCAGGCGATCCGCTGCATCGGTGCGTCGGAGTCCGATCCATCAGCACTTCCGTTTGAAAAGTTGATTAACGACGCCGATCCTCACGTGCAGTTCGAAGCAGCAATTGCGATAGGCCGATTAAAAGCGACGAAATTTTTACCGCAGATACTAGATCTGCTGGCTAAGAACAACGATGAAGATACTTATTTGCGTCACGCAGGGTCATACGCTTTGCAGCACCTTGCAGGCGAATCCGTTTCTCTGACGGAATTAAAAGATCATAGTTCTCCTTCCGTACGATTAGGTAGTGTGATCGCCCTGCGCCGTCTTAAGAGCTCGAAGATTACGGCGTTTCTTAATGATGCCGATCCGCAGGTTCAGGATGAAGTGATTAGAGCGATTACTGACTTGGATCTGATTGAAGCGCGACCAGCCGCAACCGAGCTACTAGACAATCTTGAGAAACGATCATGGAAGCCATTCATCTTACGCCGTCTTATACATAATGCTTATCGCGTAGGCGGTTTGGAAAACGCTCAGCGTCTGGCTCGTATCGTAAACACCAAGCAACTTCCCGATGAGACACGTCGGGAAGCGATACGCTTATTGAGTGAATGGGCACAACCCTTTCCAGCCGATCAGCTCACAGGTCATTGGCGGCCACTCGAAGAAAGACCTCTCGAATCTTTAATTCCAGCGCTGACCGAGATTGCGCCGAAGCTAATTACAAAAGATAACTTTGTGCTTACTGGCGCGTTGAACCTAATTGAGCAATACGACATTGAAGTGCCGACGCTCACATCTAAGGCCCTTCGAGGAATTATTACTAACGAAGGGTTCCCTTCAGAGGCACGGGCGAAAGCTTTGACACTCTACATCGGCCTTGATGAGCCGAGCCTAAATTCGTTTCTTGCTGAAGTTTCTAGCTCCCCTGCCGATGATCTAGCGCTGACCGCTCTTTCTGCCCTAGCCGAGCGCGATCCAAAATCTGCCATTGGTCCTCTCGAAGCCGCAATCGATTCAGACAATGTAAGCCGCGCTCAAAAATCCCTCATAATTCTTGCGGAGATTCCAGGCGCGGAAGCTGCGGATTTTCTCACAAATCAGTTACAGAAACTGATTGACTCGAATGGTATATCAGCAACTGCAATTGAGCTAATCGAAGCTTCGAAATCGAGATCAGAAGCTTCCGTAAGAGAAGCTTTAGCGGCCTACGAAACCAAAATGTCTGCAAGTTCAGATCCAAATTTGTCCTTTAATGTAGCACTTAAAGGCGGAAATGTAGCAAATGGTGCCTCGCTTTTTGCCTCTCATCCTGCAGGACAATGCATGCGCTGTCATAAGGCAGATGATAACGCGCATTCATCAGGCGGCGATGCCGGACCAAATCTCACCGGAATAGCTACTCGGCACGATGCGAACTATCTACTTGAGTCTATTATTGATCCAGGCGCTGTGGTAACCCCTGGCTATGGGATCACTTCCATAAGCTTTCATAACGGTGCGACACTTACTGGCAACCTTCTAGATGAGACTCCAGAATATATTGATGTGGTGACTCCGGAAAATTCCTTTCGTGCAAATCGAGCTGATATAAAAGCCTTCACTCCGCCAGTTTCTGCGATGCCGCCGATGGGCTATCTTTTAAAACCGGCTGAAGTGCGCGATTTGGTCGCGTGGTTAGGCAGTCTTGATAAGGCAGCTGAAAAAACTAAAACTCCTGCCCCAGAGATCCTCGATCCCTCTACTCTACCTGACGCCAAATAGATTTAGTAATTTACTTTGTAACCATGACTTCTTTATTCACAGCCCTCGAATCCGCAGCCGCTCAAGATAAGCCGACAACAGAACCCGCAGAGGCTAACCAAACAAATCCGCAAACAGAACCGGAAGCAAAGCCTCAAGAAGCAGCTACTGTAGAAGTTCCTTCTAGCGGAATCGATCAAGATGATGCTGGGGCAGAACGTCATCTTACACGGCCACCCGCTGAGAATCCTGGTGATGTGCCTGAATCCGAAGTGGATGCGGCTGTCCCGGCTGCGCAACCTGCCACTCCAGCATCCCAACCTCCCATATCTAAGCAGCCAGCGGCGAGCGATACCGTGCCGCCGCTCGCACCTAAGGCAGATTCGCCAGACCTAGCGCGGGCTGGACAGCAGCAATACATGCTTTGTGGGGCCTGCCACGGACAACAAGGTGAAGGAACTGCAGCGGCACCGCCACTGGCCGGCTCGGAGTGGGTGAATGGACCTGTAGAGAATTTGATTAAAATCCAGCTTCGCGGTTTAATCGGGCCGATCACTGTGAAAGGGCAAGAATATAACTTCCCAGCTGGGATGGTCGCAATGGCCTATCAGACCGATGAACAGATCGCTGGCGTGCTTTCGTATGTGCGCAGCAGTTTTGGAAATGATTCTTCACCTGTTACTCCTGCTCAGGTTGCGGCGTTAAGAAGTGAGGTCGGCAAACCACAAGTCACTGTCGCCGATTTAATACAGCCCGAAACGACTAGTGCTCCGCCAACTACAGAAAGCGGAGCGCCGCTTCCAATTCCACAAAAATACGCGGATGTCTCAGGCAGCATCGGTCTCGGTCTATCACCAATTATGCTACTTTTCCTGCCGATCCTGATACTCGTCTGCGTGATTGCTGCCTTTCGAAAATAGATTTTCTACCTAACAAAGACAATTCCTCAGATACCTATACCCGATCGCACCTTAGTCCGCATCCAAGATGGCTTTAACCATCTGGTCGGAGATATTGCTGAGGAACTAAAGCCAGATCTTATTCATTCATTTCAAGCGGATTACTTTTTTGTCGACGGAGCCCTAAATCGCTCCAAAGAAAACGTTGGCGTTCTACAAAAGTATTTTCGCTTCATTCTGCCGATCCACCATTCGTGGCCGTGCAACCCAGAGCGGATCGAAGTCATTCATTGAAAAGGCATCCCAATCCCTCTTCTACAAGCTGGAGCAATATCATCCGCAGACAATTCTCTGCGGGACATTTGAGGCATCTGGCAAACATAGTCGCTATGCGAAACTTAGCTCAAATCTACGTGGTCGCATGCTGCAGGTGTTCGATCTGCCGAATCAATTACCAGCCTCACCTGAGGAACAGGACCCAAACTTGCCCACCCTGTTCTGCCTGATCGGTAAAAAAGGTCTGTTTGCGGGACTCGTGACTCCCCGAGATGCAAATGGGTTTTATCCTGGGGGGACAAAATTTCTGCCGACAACAGGCACACAATTGATTAGTCGAGCAGGGGCAAAATTTGCCGAAGCTCTACATCATCTTACCTTATTTCAGCCGATTCCTAAACCTGGCGCTCATTGGCTAGAACTCGGAGCAAGTCCCGGAGGAATGACTGCAGAGCTACTTCGTCACAAGTATCGGGTCACGGCTGTGGATCGAGCAAGGCTCGATGAGCGGCTAGCTAAGCGCCCGGATCTACTCTTTATTCAGGAAAATGCCGCAGCGTATGAGCCTCCTGCAGATACTTTATATGATGGCCTCCTCTGTGATCTAAATGATTCTCCGGTCGCGGCTATTCAAACGGTTCTGCGATATCAAAGATTTATGAAGAGCGGTGCGCCGCTAATTTTCACATTGAAGACCACCGGGATCACAGGTTTTGCAGAAATGAATCGACTCGATGAAAAGATCAGAGAAATCGCGAAAAATGCAGCGCTTAAACATCTAGCTACAATCCATTTAAGTTACAACCGACAAGAATTCACGATGTTGTTTTGTCGCTGAGCTCCACAGGCAAAGCCAGCCCTCAGATCGCTTTGGGCAAGTCTGCTTAGCCCAGCAGACAGACGTATATCTAATCAATTTCTCAGACGATAGGCCTTCGCCCAATGGAAATATCGGAATCTCTCAAGCTGCGCTATGTTACTACCCGTAGTCATCAGCATTCGATCGGGCGTCCACTTTTTGCGGACTCATAAAGAGCATCGATGATCAGCATAAGTTTGTGGGCTTGCTCAGGTGTGTTTAGGGGTTGGGCGTCGCCATTAATAGTGTGGATGAAGTTAGATGCGGAGGCGATTCGCCCCATATCTTCGCTTTGCTCCGTGATGATCGTGCGGTTTACGCTATTGCCGTTTTCCTGAGTGTATAATTCACAAATATCACTCGCAGTTTCATCAAAGCCGTCGCGTTCAAACAAACGCTCAACTTTTCCACCAGCCTTTGTCCCTTGAAAAACGACTGAAACTTCCTCGCGCTTAACAGTTTCTGCCCATGAGACCTGTAGGCTAAGAACCTGCCCACTTTTAAAGCGCACAAAACCATGCGCAGCGCATTCCACATCGGTGGTGCCACCCTCCCGATCGGGAATCCCCCAAGGCCCTTTGAAACCAGGGTCTGTAATATGAGTGTCAAACGTATTCGCTAATACATGCGCTGGTTCTGGATAGCCCATCAGATAAAGAGAAAGATCAATCATGTGGAGGAGGTCAATCGTCGCCCCACCACCAGCCATCGCTTTTGTTGTGAACCAACCACCAAAGCCGGGAATTCCAGTCCGACGAATCCATTTGGCCTGCGCCGAATTGATCGTCCCCGTCGTGCCATCATCCACATACGCCTTCATCGCTTGGGATTCTGGGCGGGCCCTGTTATTGAAATTGAACATCAAAGTTTTCCCAGTGGTTTTCGCCACCTCGATCATTTCCTCTACTTCCGCAGCATTTAATCCTGGCGGCTTTTCACAAAAAACATGTTTTCCTGCCTTAAGACATTGCAGGGCCAGTGGCGCATGGAACTTGTTTGGAACAATAATGCTCACCGCATCTAGCTCCGGTGCTTCAGCGAGCATCTCGTCCACCGAGGAAAAAGTTCTAGGAATGCCCCATTCTTCAGCGGCTTTCTCAGCCGCCCCTGGCGCTGGATCAGCTACGGCTATCATTTCTGCGCCAGCAGCTCTGAATCCTTCTGCATGGTATTTAACCATCCATCCTGCTCCGATTACTCCTACTTTGAGTGCCATAATAACTGGTTGTGTTCTAAAAGTTTTAAGAAAGCTTACTGATTGGATTTATCGAAGGCAGCATCGAAGGCCAGATCTGATCCCGGAAAATCAAGGTTCCTTACAAACTGAGCGGATTCTGTGCCGCCATTTACCCGGTCCATCCGGATGTCTTCCCACTCCACGGACAAGGGCCCGGAATAGCGGATGTCGTTTAGCGCTACGATAATGTCTTCGAATTCGACATCTCCTCTGCCCAAGGAACGGAAATCCCAGAAACGACGTGGGTCTCCGAAGTCAGTACTGCCGCCAAAGACACCGACAGAGCCGTCACCATGGCCCCACCAAGCATCCTTCATGTGGACATGATAAATCCGTTCTCCGAATTCGCGGATGAATTTGATGTAGTCCACCCCCTGGTATCCCAAGTGCGATGGATCGTAATTGAAGCCAAATCGCTTATGCCCACCCACCGCTTCAACCGCCCGCCGTGCAGTCGCTATATCAAAGGCAATTTCTGTGGGATGAACTTCCAAAGCAAAGTTAACATTCTCAGCATCAAAAGCTTCAAGAATTGGCTCAAAGCGTCTTCCAAAGTCCTCGAATCCTCTGTCGTAGAATGCTTGGCTGGTCGGCGGGAACGCGTAGAGGGCATGCCAAATTGATGATCCAGTAAAGCCATTGACCACGGCCGGAAAATCGTCCTCGCCATCGCGGCCGGGCTTTTTATCGAAGAATTTCCGTGCGGCACGGGCGGTCTTAATCATTTGGGAAGCAGCCCGCTCACGCACCCCTTCCGCATCACCGTCTCCCCAGACCTCGGGAGATAGAATTGCCTGATGCCGCTCGTCGATCGGATCGCAAATTGCTTGCCCGACAAGGTGGTTAGAAATCGCATAGCAGCTAAGACCATGTTTCGACAATAAAGCCCATTTCTCATCCACGTAGCTATTGTCGGAAAGCGCCTTGTCGACATCAAAGTGATCCCCCCAACATGCTAGTTCAAGCCCGTCGTAGCCCATATCTGCAGCCAAAGGAGCAAGTTTCTCGATAGGTAGATCGGCCCACTGGCCTGTAAAAAGTGTAACTGGACGTGACATTAGAAGTGTTTTTTAAGGTTTGTTTGGCGGCCTTTGGCTGCGGCGAGGAGGATGGCGATTGTCCAAGAACCCGGCAAAGCAAAAAAACCAAAAGTTTGTCTATCTCCGAAGCTGCCATGGGTGCCGCTTCCTAAAAGTCCAGTAAAGAAGAAGAGCCTATCATGAAGAGCAAGTCTGAGAAACCTTCTCAAGCCATCCCTCCTGAATCTTCTGAAAGGTTTTGGTGGGAGTGAAATGTCGTTTGCCTAGCTGAGTCACTGAGACAGGGCCACGTATTGCAGAGGTCAAGAAGATCCCATTAGCTTTGCGTAAGTCCGATTTTTTCAAAGCTTGCACCCGGGTGCTGATTCCGGCGCTTTTTGCCAGCTCTAACACAATATTGCGAGTGATCCCCGGAAGACATCCACTATCTAAACCGGGCGTAAGTATCCTCTTTCCACGAACTAAGAAAACATTCGCCATTGCAGCTTCGCATAGTTCTGACCTTTGGTTAAAAAAAAGCATTTCATCAAAGCCTTCGCGGCGTGCCAGATCTAGAGCCACTAAATGCTCCGCATAGCTTCCTAGCTTTAGACCATTTAGGACACCTGATGTGTTCTTTTTCCATGGCGCGATCGTTAGATTCAGACCATGACCTTCACTGCGGTCAACTGGGCTTGAAGTCATCCATATCCAGCTAGCTCCGCTGTTAATATTGTTTAGAGGGCCCCTCCCAAGGCTGATCGTTAATCGAATCCTTGCCAGTCCTTCTAGTTCGTCGTTGAGCTCAAGAAGCTTGCGCATTGCCGGGGGTATCCGGTCTAGGCAAAAGTTTGAAGGATTCACTCCAAGACGTACAAGCCCTCCTGCAAGGCGATTTAGATGGTGATCGATAAATTTTGGCCGCCCTAAGTATGCAAGAACAGTTTCGAAGATACTCAGACCATGGCAAAGCCCACGATCTCTGGGTGAAACGCGGAATTCTTCTTCCTCAATAAATTTCCCTTCACTCCATACAACAGGCATACTTTTTAAACCTAAAGCAATTTAAGCAAAGTTAGTCGCCTACGGCTGACTAAACTTTTGTCAGCCTAGATCTTGACCTCTTGTTCTAATTCGACGCGACGACTGCCGTGCTAGCGGACTGCTGGCGGCGAATATTTGCAAGCATCGAGCGGCAGTGGGCAAATGCAGTCCTACCTTCCAGAATCTTGGCGCTGCGTTTGAAGGAACCCCACTGCACGACTGTGACTTCTACATTTCTGCGGCCCCAGTAGTTCATATTATTTCTACACGGTTTGTATAAATCGATCGTTCCAGTTCCGGTGAGTGCGGAGCCATAATCGTCAATTACAAATAGTTGCTTCATTCCCTTGATTCGGAAAATGGTTCCGACTGGATAAAATGACCAATCCGCAGCTGCACTGCGAACTTTGTCCGAATATTGCAGATTGGTTCCCGTAGCGTTTTTTGAACCGTAAATCAGATGATCATCTTCAGAGCAGGTATAAGCGGTAGTCCGGACAACTCGGTTCCTTTCACTGTATTTATAGATTGGCATCGCGTGTTTGTCCGTTGGCTTAGAAGCAGCCGCACTGAGTAATGCTGCTGAAGGGGATGAAACCTGAACCCTATCAATCTTACTTACCAATCCACGTTTTTGAGCCGGCTGAATATCCCCTTTGGCGAGGACGTCCGGATTTGTCCCGCAACTCATCAATAACGGAACACAGATCAGGGGGATAATAGGAAGAAAGGCTGAAGATTTCATAGAGTTTGGCATACGCTTTAACAAGTTTAGACCTAATACTGGAATTAAGGTTGTCAGGAATCTTGCAACCTGCACTTCAAGAGGTGCAAGCTGCACGCCCTCATTAATCTTTCGTATCACGATGCGCAACTTAAAAGTCGGTGCACCTGTGGCTCTATTTGAATCCTGCTAGGATCGTATTCAAGTTAGATACTTGGGATTTATGTGTTAGATCGTCTAAAACTGGGATCAGATCCTTTGGCGAAGGAGATTCTGATGGAATGTCTACCCAAGAACGACAGCCTTTGTATTCTCGACCGTATTTTATGATCACTGGTTCAGATAATCTGAAGGTCCGGATGATGGCTACATTCAGACCACTTGACGGCATCCCTTTGCCCTCCCAGTCATACCTCTCTCTCACAGCACTTTCAGTATAGATGTGATACGGCTCGAGCTTTTTGATCAAATTCCAATCGGTCACCAGAATTGCCCTTTCGACCACTATCAAATATTTTAAAAGTATTTGCTCCCCGTCCTTCCATTCTTTCTGGGCCTGATAGGTGCCTTCTCGGACGTAATCAGACTGCGCGTGAAACTTCGTCGGAAATAAGAAAAACCTCTCGTGAGAAAATCGAAAGCCATCACGACCCTCGTGGATCCCACCTTTTCTTATGATAACTGTTTGTCTGCCGCTTGCTAGGGCATCACAGACAACATCCCACTCTTTAAACGCCACTGACATTCGCGAAGAATTCAGGCTAAATCATCTGCGGTTACAGAACGCTGGGCCCTTTTGCCTAAGAACTCTGCCTGCGTGATGACCCGAGATATACTACTATCAAACCGAAAGCTATGGCAATTTGGGCAGAGTCTTGTCCCTCTTCCAACAATCGAGTCACAGCCTTCACAGACTTTATATTTACCTGGATCGGCGGCAATCTTTGCCGCAGCCTCAGCGCGATTCATATCTAGATTTGCCATTCCGTTTTAGACCCATAAGCCCGCACCCTTTTGATGTCAAAAGGTATTGCGGTCAAAAGAGGCAAATTTCTAGATAGGAACTACTTAATCGCGGCAATTGCTTTTGCCGTCTTGCTCTTTAAGTTAGCCGCCTTGTTTGGATGGATCAGATTACGCTTCGCGGCCTTATCCACATAGGATGAAAAGGTTGAGGCAGCCTTTACCGCTCCTTCTTTGTCGCCAGCTTCGATTGCGGATAAGGTTTCTTTTCTAGCACCCTTCATTCGAGATTTCTCAGAGCGATTGCGCTCGGTTCTAGTAATTGTTTGGCGATTCCGCTTAATTGCTGACTTTGTATTGGCCATGATATTGGATGATAAAATATAGATAGAGAAAATTAGGAGGCGGAAAACTAGGGTGTTTTTAGTTGTCTAGTCAAGGCAATCATGCGTATTTATCCCTGATTCATTTCCCCAAAGTTCGGGGTGATTGAAAAATGCTTTTGACAGGAAACGAGCGACATTGCCCTAGCGAAATGCGGTATATCGTTTCTGAGACTTAACGTTCCGGATTGAGCCGCGGATTACATGAACATCCGCCCCTGTCCCAACTCGATTGTATAGATCAACGACATCCTCACAGCCCATGCGGATACATCCATAGGAGGCTGGACTTCCCAATCGGCGTTGTTCTGGTGTCCCGTGAATGTAGATATAGCGGCGAAACGCATTGCGATTATTAGTCTCAGTTCCTGTCAGCCATAGAATACGACTTACAATCGGATCGCGGCCTGGGGCATTTGGTCTCAGCACTTCCCCAGTCGGCCGGCGGCTCTTAAATACTGCCCCTGCGGGTGCTCCATTTCCAATTTTCTTTGCAACCTTCATCCGTCCTAGCGGAGTACCGATTCGAACCTGGTATATCTCCTAAACCAAACTTCGAAGTTGAGATATCGTAGGTTTTCACCGGCTTATTATCCCTCAGCAATAGCATTTTCTGATCTCTGACGCTGACGATCATCTTGTTCCGATCGTCAGTTCCTGAAGAAGCACAGCTATTTAACAATGATAGAAGGCAAAGGGATCCTAAGTAAAAGAGACAGCGAAGAGTGATTCTGGTCATAATAAATTATTCAGAGATTGAAGATGTTTCTAATCTTAATCCCGCTTTAGGAAGCCTTGGGCGGGTAGCATTCGAGAAAGAGAAGATAAGGATGTGTAAAAGAAACCAACGGGAAAAGGAAGCAAAAGAATCGCCGAAGCCCAGCGACCTTCCATAGCTGCCTCTACAACAACGAAGAGGAAGAAAAAACCAAATAACAGCTCCACAAATGGGGTGAGGGACTTGATTGCCTTGTAGCTGCTTTTTTTCCAATCTGAGCTTTTCCCGCTCAAGCCGTATTTCGGCGTCCGCACGAATGCAGTTTGGTGATTTAACAGCGCCTCTATAACGGCTTTCGCATTAGTGATCGACATTCCTATGCCCAATGCAAGCAACAGCGGCAAGTAGGGAATCTCTTTCCACCAAGAATCCGGACGCAGCGCCTTTTGAGAGGTGAGATAAAATAATATGACCGAGACCGATGCAAAGAAGAAGATAGGCACATTGATTATATACTGAGTGAGCTTCCCAAAGTCAGGCTGCGCGTGCTGATTTGGATAGATAAGAAAGCAAAGACAAATCAGGAGTAGGTAGGCAAAGTTCGATGTTAGGTGCGCGGTAGCTTCTAGTTTTACAAAAAGTGGAATCTTACTACGCCAGATGGCCGGCAGAACCTTCTTACACACTTGAATCGATCCTTTGGTCCAGCGATGTTGCTGGCTTTTAAACCCATCCATATCAACCGGCAGCTCTGCTGGGGTTTCTACCTCGTTTAAAAAGATGAATCTCCAGCCTTTCAGTTGAGCACGGTAGCTAAGGTCCATGTCTTCAGTCAGGGTATCATGCTCCCAACCGCCGGCATCCGCGATACATGATTTGCGCCATATTCCCGCAGTCCCATTGAAAGTAAAAAATCGTCCTGAGCGGTTCCTTGCCGTTTGTTCGAGCTCTAGATGCCCGTCGAGGAACATTGCCTGAACCCTGGTAAGAAGATTGTAGGTCCGGTTCAAATGTCCCCATCTGGTCTGGATCATGCCAATATTGTCGTCGGAGAAATAATGAATTGTTTTGAGAAGAACGTCTGGATTTGGAACAAAGTCCGCATCAAGTATGAAAAGGTATTCTCCCTTTGCGAAGCGCGTCCCATTCTCTAGGGCTCCGGCTTTATATCCAACACGGTCAGTCCGATGGATGTGTTTTGCATCAAATCCCTGCGAAATTAGGCCTTCTATCCCTAGCCGGCAAATCTCAACGGTATCATCCGTGGAGTCGTCCAATAGCTGGATCTGTAATTTATTCTTGGGATAATCAAGCTTCGCAACTGCCTCCAAAAGGCGATCCACCACGTGCATTTCATTGAATACAGGCAGCTGGATTGTCACTAAGGGAAGCTCTTTGAAATGACTCTGCGGCTTTGGCTTTTGCCTCGAGTGCTTTAGATATAGAAAAATTATGGTGAGCCGATGAGAGCCGTAACCTGCAAGCCCAATCAGAACTGTGGTGTAGGCAAAATACCAGAGAGGAGAGGTTATATCCATGGGTCAGGAAAGATAGGTCGGTAAGATAAAATGGTTGCTAATCGAAATAGGAAGTGAACCCTGAATGAACTTCTAGAAGCTAGAGCATTTCAGTTTCTGGATCACGCAGGAGCAGGTAGCTACTCCTCACGCGGAAGCCACGAAATATAACGGCTGATGTCAAGGCTAGTTATTACGCATTTCTAAACTACAAAGGAATCAAGCCACCACATGCCTCTACATCATTATCAACAGCATCAGCCTTCGATCGCTTCTGATGCTTTTATTGCTCCAAGCGCGGACATTATTGGAAACGTTGCGATTGGTAGGCGTTCAAGCGTGTGGTTCAACGCAACGCTCCGTGGTGACATTAATCGGATCGAGATCGGCGATGAATCCAATATCCAAGATAACGTAGTCGTCCATCTTGCCGATGAGTATCCCTGTATGATCGGAGACCTAGTTACTGTCGGGCACTCAGCGATTCTTCATGCGTGTGAAATCGAAGACGAGGTTTTGATCGGTATGGGCGCGATCGTCCTAGACGGTTCGGTGATCGGCAAGCGTTCCATTATTGGCGCAGGAAGCTTAGTCACTGGAAAAACGATCATTCCACCAGGTTCGCTTGTCCTTGGTTCCCCGGCAAAGATAGTCCGCACGCTGAGCGCTACAGAGCAGGAAGGAATTCGCTCGTGGGCCGATAAATATGTAATACAATCCAGAAAATTTTTGAGCAGCTAAGGGACTTCCTTCAGACCTGTGGACAAAGGATATTCTAGTAAACGGTAGTCATGCGCCGTTACTTTTTATCTCCAGCATCAAAGAAAATCTGCCTTGCGATTAATTCGATCGAATTTAGGTTCCGCAGCCATGCCAGAATCAGTTCTCTCTCAACTTCCTGCATACCTCTCTCCCGAAATTCTTCAGAATCCCGATCGAAGGGAGTTTCCTAAGTTCGATCTCGACCGTCTACTGCATACCGTCTTTGAGCCGACCAGAGGCTGCCGCGTCTGCATCCTCATTGATTTTGATGAGCCCAAGGAGTTGATTAAGGATTTATCATTCCTACAGCATGATGGTTTTGAGATTCAGAAAAACGCTCACAAGCATTTCTACGAAGAGCTGCATCGACATACGATGGAGGAGCTTGGCATGACCGGAGGGGAGATCTTTGCATATCGCTTTACAAAAGGCTCCAACCTAGACCTCGACGACCATGTATGGGACGTCAATGGTCAGCTTCTGTCGCTAGATCATGATATTTATCCAAAATACGATCTCATCCTTTGTATTTCCACCTGGTCAGCCACAGCTCCCTTGACGGCAAAATGTCGAGAGTTCGGCTTCCGCGGAGCCACTCTTCACGGATTGAATGATACAATTCTAAGTTCAGGTCTGGCAGTAGACTACAATGAAGTCTCTAGGGATGCTGAAAAGCTTCGCATCGCCATGACAAATCCCGATTCAATTGAAATCGATTTTGAATTAGAAGATGGTAGAACTCTAACCGCAAAGCTCGATTTGCAGGGTCAAGATGCGCAAAAGTCACACGGTCTATGCCGTGGAGAAAAGCCTGATATAGCAAATCTTCCAGCTGGAGAGGTGTATTTTGTCCCAACAGATGCAAATGGGCAGTTCCCGATGAAATATGAAGATGGGACTTTAGGAATTCTTGACGTCGCCAACCGATGCATCACCCGCTCCACTTTGATCGAAGGGGAGCAATCAACCATCGATGAACACAATGCCCGCCTTGCAGATGATCCAATGACTGGGACACTCGGCGAACTCGGCTTCGGAACCCAAGTGCTCCCGGTCTCCTATGCAGATATTCAAGACGAGAAAGTTCTAGGCACCTGCCACCTCGCAACTGGCCGTGATGACCATCTTGGGGGCGATATTCTACCGGAAATGTTTAAAAAGCATGAGAATGCAACTCATGATGATATACTTTTTGCACCTCATAAAACGCCTAACTTCATGCTCAGCCAAGTTAGGATGAACCGTGGAGGTGAGCAGCATGTTCTGATCGAAAACTTCCATCCATCGGAGTTCTTAATGAATGCCCTTGCCGGATAGTTTTGAGTCTACAGTCTACAAGTATCAAAATCTTATTTCGAAATGCGTGAGGCCTTAGTAGTCGTCGGCCTCCTTGTGTTGGCATTTGCGCTGCGCTCATGCAAAGGAAACCTCCTAAAAAAATTAGGAGCTATCACTCTTCTAGGAGCTAGTTTTAGCCTCTTTTATTTTGTTAGTGGTAACCTCATCGTCGGGTTTCTAGGTGCGAGCATTTGGTTGCTGCTCCCATGGATTGAGCTACTGACGACCGTTCGTCATCTAAGAATGCCGTTGGAGAATAATCTTGGACATGCGCCAATGCCAAATCCTGCCTTCTTCCCAAATGCGGCTGAGGCGACAGCAACTATTGAGGACGCTGGCTTTGATCATGTCTCTGATTGCTCTTGGGAATGGTCTGGCATGAAGCAGCATTTCCGCTTATTCTGGCATCCGGAAGAGCGCGCTGTCGCATCCGTTTGCCTCTGCGAGCAAGAAGACGTCGCATTCGCATTCTTGTCGATTACGTCCAAAGACACTTCGGGAAATACCTGGCGAACGACTAATTTTCCCTTTGCGCCAACTCTTCGGTGCCTGCCAAATCTGAAGTGGAATCAGGTTCCCTGCGAGAAGTCTTGTTTTCTACAAATCCTTGAAGATCACAGACAGTTCCTAGAAAAGAAGAAGACCATGATATCTGATCTCCTTTTGCCAGATCCTGAAATGATCGAGGCCCAGATCGAGGCCGAAATGCGCGCTCAGGTAGAACATAATTTGGACTCAGGAATCATTCGCCTAACCTATGACGGAAATTTTAAGTACTCTACGAAGGGACTAATATTCTTATGGGGGCAGTCCATTCGCGATATGATCCGACTTTGCTGAAATTGAGTTTGGCGACGACTGAAGATGGGAAAAAAAGCGAAACCCGCAGACTTTTTTACGGCCCGTAGCCAGAAGCCCTTTCCATTTCAAAAAGAAACCTGGGCAGCTCAAAAAAGCGGGCGTTCGGGTTTACTCCATGCTCCCACCGGCCAAGGGAAAACTCTCGCAGTCTACCTATCACCTCTTACAGAAACTCTGCAGGCAGATTCTTGCGCAATTCTCTGGATCACACCATTACGCGCCTTGGCAGCAGATACTCTCCGAGCGCTTCGCGAACCGATGGAGTATTTCAATCCCCGCCTAAGTGCTGAAGCCCGCACTGGCGATACACCACCCTCTGTAAGGGCCAAACTCCGGCGCAAACTGCCCCACACCCTGATAACCACCCCAGAATCGCTATCCCTGATGCTAACCCATAGCGACATGCGTGAAAAACTTCAGGGACTTCATACAATCGTAGTCGATGAATGGCATGAATTACTGGGGACAAAGCGCGGAATCCAAACAGAGCTCTGCCTTGCGCGGCTTAGAAGATGGCTTCCAGAATTACAAACTTGGGCATTATCCGCAACTTTGGGAAATCTTGAGATTGCCGCTAGATCGATTGCACCAACCGTGGAGGATCCGGCAATCATTTCAGCCCGGACGAAGAAAGCCATCACGATTGAGACGATCATTCCACGAACGATGGACCGCTTTCCTTGGTCCGGCCACATTGGCACATCACTGGCCTCACAAGTGGTGGATCGGATTGAGAAGGCTCACTCGACTTTGCTGTTCACAAACACTCGCTCACAGACCGAGATTTGGTTCCAAGAACTTCTCGCAAAGCGCCCTAAATGGCAGGGGCTGATCGCAATGCACCATGGCTCTCTTGACCGCGAAGAACGTTCTATTGCAGAAAATGGCCTCCGTGATGGATCGCTCAAATGCGTGGTTGCCACTTCCTCCTTGGACCTAGGAGTGGATTTCTCCCCAGTCGATCAGGTGATCCAGATTGGCTCACCAAAAGGCGTAGCCCGCCTTCTACAGCGCGCGGGACGCTCCGGCCATCGTCCTGGAGTATCGTCTCATATCATTGGGGTTCCGACGAATGCCCTTGAACTCATCGAGTTCTCTGCAGCACGCGCGGCAGCCACCGCCCGGAAAATAGAATCCCGTTTACCCCTGCAAAAACCCATCGATGTTCTTGTCCAGCACTTGGTTACATGCGCTATTGGCGAGGAATATCTGCCTGCAGATATGCTCGTTGAGATTCGCTCTACCTACTCTTATCAACAGCTAACGAATGACGAATGGCAATGGGCTCTTACTTTTATTACCCGCGGCGGGGATGCTCTCGCAGCGTATCCTCGATATCAGAAGGTAAAAATATCCAAGAGTGGACATTACCACATTACCGACAAGCGGCTCATTACTCAGCATCGGATGTCGATCGGAACCATCACCTCGGATTCCACAATCACCCTCAAGTTTGCCAACGGACATCCGCTAGGATCTGTCGAAGAATCATTTATTACACGCCTTAAACCGGGAGCTACTTTGATTTTTGCAGGTCGGCATCTTACCCTTATCCGCACCCGGCAAAAAGTTGCAACGGTAAAGCCTGCACCTAAAAGCTCAAAAGGTCAGATTGCTATCTGGGGCGGCACAAAGATGCCACTTTCCACTGAGCTCTCACATGCTTTCTCCGATCTAATTAAAAAATCAGACTCCAAAGACGTTTCACCAGAACTTCAGGCTGTTGCACCAATCTTAAACCTACAAAGAAAATGGTCGCAAATTCCGACTGATGATTTTCTGCTGGTAGAACACAATCACTCCCGCGAGGGCGAGCACCTCTTTGTCTACCCATTCGCAGGCCGCCTCGTCCACGAAGGCTTAGGGGCGCTGGCTGGATACCGGATTTCACGCGAAATCGACGAAGGCATCACTGCCACTCAGAACGACTACGGATTTTCTTTAACAGCCCGGCGGAAGCTTCCTTTTACAGAGCAGTCACTGCGCGCCGCACTCTCCCCTGATCAACTTCTGGAAGACCTTCTCGCCTGCATGAATACAGCTGAACTTGCGAGGAGGCAGTTTCACGGAATTGCTCGAATCTCGGGGCTGATTCTCCAACCTATGCCTGGGCGCCAGAGCGCATCCGAAAAGCAGCTGCAATCCTCAGCAACCCTTCTCTACGAAGTTCTACAGCGCTACGATCCGGAAAACCTGCTGTTGACTCAGGCCGAACGCGAAATTCTAGAAAAACAGCTCGAACTCACCCGCCTCACTACTGCTCTGCAAAGGATAGCCACACTTCCAATCGTTCTCCAAGAGACTGATCGCTTAAGCCCCTTCGCCTTCCCCCTGTGGACGGACCGCTTACAGGCGACTCACTCGGCTCCAGACGCCGCGACTCGCCTTAGTCGCATGCTTGAAGAACTGGAAACCGCCCCCTAAAATAGACGGAATTAGGCGACCATCTCAAATTCTCTGGATAAGCCTAAGTATCCACTTAGATTCGAGGAACAGACTGAAGTCTAACCACTCATCTATTTGTCCAGTTCTATGAAAATTTTTTTCTCTATACTCGCTCTATCGATTGCTAGCTGCAGTAGCCAAGCTGGTCCGCCGCAGTATACTAGTGAAGCGAAACTTCCTGAAAATTGGCCTGCACCGGGACCGTATAACGAAGCAGTAGTAAAGCAATTTCCCGCATACCGCGCTGCGTTTACTACGGGGAATAGCGGGAACTTTTCGTTCTTCAAACTTTTCAATCATATCAAGCGAAACAACATTCCGATGACTGCTCCGGTAGAAATGCCTATCGTAACTACTTCGGATGGTAATATCATTCAGAAGGGCATGGCTTTCCTCTATCAGAACCAGAAGGTCGGATCGACAGGTCCCGCTGGTAAGAACATTAACGTTCGCGATATTTTAGCGACTCGGGCAGTCACCTATGCGTGGATGGGAACTGATTCACAAAGGAACCGCTCTCTGGCACGCGCTCAAGTAGATGAATATCTCGCCGCAAATCATCTGAAGGCAGGTTCATATCGCCTTTTTGGATACAATGGTCCGCAGACCCCTCGGTCAGAACGGACCTACGAACTCCAAGCGATGCTAAAATAGGCCTTTCGCTGTCCTTTCGCTGTCTCTTGGTGATCTGCTTTGTTGGCGACAATACTCGAGAACCTCCGGGCCAATCTTCCCGATACTCATTTTTTATAAAAAAGGGGTAAGTTCTAGGACCCTTGACCTTTAGATCTTTTCCTAAAAAAGAATTATTATGAATCGGGCCTATCCGAATATTGACTCTATACAGCTTCCATAGAGACTAGAGCCCGATGACGATTCCTGCTGCAGAGCCAGAAGTAAGCGAAGTTGAAGCGCTGGACGCTCTGTCACAAAGAATTGCAAAGCAGGATGGCTCCGCTGCTCTAGAGATTCTAAAAACTCTCGACTGGGAAGACCAAAGGCGTGCCGTGTCCCGACTTTCGCAGGACAATGCGGAAGCCTTAATCCGCATCCTCGGTGCCGAAGATGCGGCAAAGCTACTATCCCACCTCACTGAGGCACAATCTGTCGAGATTATTGAAAATCTTTTCCCCGAGGAAGCTGCCGCTATTCTGTGGGAACTTCCGACCGATCAATCCTCAAACCTACTACGTGAGCTTCACGAAAAAGATGCGGAGGAGATAATTGCCGAGATTTCAGATGCTGAAGATCAGGCAGAACTCCGTCGCCGCTTAGAATACGAAGATGGCTGTGCGGGTTCGCTGATGCGTGGTAATCCAGTCACATTTCGCGATTCGTCGACTGTCGGACAGGTCCTCCAAGACCTAGGCGAACACGCTGAAGACTACTCAGACCGTGACGTCCAGTATCTCTACGTCTTGAATCGAAAAAGTGTTCTCGTAGGTGTTCTACGCCTGCGGGATTTAGTTCTATCGCTACGCCACATCACTGTTCGCCAGCTGATGATCAAGGATCCTTTGACGGTATTAGACACGATGCCACTTGAGGATCTCGCCGAGGTTTTCCAGAAGAAAAATTACTTTGGCCTACCCGTAGTCGATGCTGCAGGGCACCTGCTCGGCGTAGTTCCACGATCGGCCGTAGAACACGAGACAGCAGAAGAACAGGCCGGTCTATTCCTTCAATCTAGCGGTATTGTAAACGGTGAAGAGCTGCGCTCTATGCCGTTGAAAGATCGCTGTGTGAAACGCCTTGCTTGGCTCGGACCAAACATTGTTCTAAACATCGCGGCGGCCTCAATTATTGCGGCAAATGAGGCGACGCTCCAAGAGGTCATCGCTTTGGCCGTCTTCCTCCCAATTGTCTCTGATATGTCCGGCTGCTCAGGGAACCAAGCAGTCGCCGTTTCGATCAGAGAGCTAACTCTCGGTATTCTTCGCCCGGGGGACTACTGGCGCGTTGTTATTAAAGAGGGGCTTGTTGGGGTGATCAACGGTATCGTCCTCGGTTTGGTCCTAGGAACCATTGCCACCCTGTGGAAGGGAAATATCTACCTTGGTATTACTGTCTTTATCGCGCTTTCCCTAAATACAATTCTCTCCGTGCTTCTTGGCGGGCTCGTTCCCTTGCTGCTTAAGCGGCTAAAAGTCGATCCTGCACTTGCTTCTGGGCCGATCCTTACAACCTGCACTGATATGTGCGGATTCCTCCTCGTGCTGAGTATCGCATCCGCGTTTATCGCGAAGCTTTCTGGGATGTAAGTGCCCATCTACTTCATACCACATAACTCACCGACCTGATGCCTGCCGAATACAAGGATTATTACAAAACACTTGGCGTATCAAAGACTGCGGATGGACCAGCGATCAAAAAAGCATTCCGGAAACTAGCCCGCATCCATCATCCAGACGTCGCCAAAGATAAATCGACCGCCGAAGAGCGTTTCAAAGATATTAATGAGGCCTACGAAGTATTAAGCAGTCCAGAGAAGCGCAAACAATACGATCATTTGGGGGCTAATTGGGACCAGCCTAGCAGCCGGGCTCCGTATCGCAGCAATCAAGGCTCACACTCACCGTCTTCAGAGTTTCAGTTCGAAGGCACTGGGTTCTCAGATTTCTTTGAGCAATATTTCTCGGGCAACAGCGGGCGTCCTTCATCGCAGTTTCCACGAAACATGGGTCCAAGATCTAAGACCGCAGTGCGCGGGCAAGATATAGAGGGCGATCTGATGGTAACGCTAGAAGAGGCCTACCAAGGCTCCACCCGCACGATCTCGCTAACCACCACCAATCCTACTTCCGGAACAAGCTCTACAGACGAAATTCAAGTGCGAATTCCCCCGGGTATCGGAGAAGGCCAGCGCCTCCGAGTTCCGTCTCAAGGCGGAACAGGCGTGAACGGAGGGGCAGACGGCGATCTCTACCTCCGTATTCGTATTGCAGCCGATCCGGATTTCTCTGTCACAGGCCACGATCTTTTCCGCGAACTATACCTCACTCCTTGGGAGGCTACTCTAGGAACTACCCTACCGCTGAATCTTCCTGGAAACCGAACTGTGCAGCTAAAAATTCCTGCTGGCACTTCATCAGGCACCCAGCTTCGTCTAGCTGGCTATGGCCTTCCACGCAAAGATAAACCAGGGGATCTTTTCGTGGAAATTGAGATTCATTCTCCTCCTACCGTTTCTGCTGAAGAAGCCACCCTGTGGGAGAATATCCGCGAAAGTTCCTCGTTCAATCCTCGTGTCCATCCATGAAGATCTCCATTTCTCCAGATCCCTATCAGCTGCACTCGATTGAGCAGGTCATCCGCATAACTGGGTTACCGCGGCGCAAAATCGTTTTCTACTGTGCGAAAGGGCTTGTCGGCCCTGTTAGTCTCCATGAAGAAGATCATTTATACTTTGACCAAGAAACAATTCTTCGATTAAGCCATATAGAGGATCTTCGCCAACACCACCGCATGAATTGGGCGGCGATCTCCACAATCTTCGATCTGATCGATGAGGTCCAGCTTCTTCGTCAGAGGGCTAGAAGCAGGTCCAACTAAGGTCTTCGCCCTCCCCTATTGAACTTAACTTAGCACGACCCCTTAGCCTCAGAATGTCTCTCGCATTGCAGCCAAAACCCCGCATTATCGGTCAGAAAGTCCGGATCTGTATCGTCGCTTCGAAATACAACGAAGAATTCACTGATGCTCTCGTAGAAAACGCGATCGAAGAATTATCGCATATTTCACCTTCAGCACGGGTCGATCTCATACGTGTTCCCGGTGCTTTTGAGATTCCAGTGACGATTGCTAATCTCCTCGATTCTAGAGAATTCCACGCAGTGATCGCCTTGGGGCTGATCATTCGCGGATCGACTTCACATGCAGATCTTGTGGCCTCCTCGATTACAAGTTCACTCCAAGATTTGGCCATTGCATCAAAAACGCCGGTCATTCACGAAATCCTGCTCGTCGAGAACGAAGCCCAAGCCAGAGAGCGCTGTATCGGAGAAGAGTTAAATCGAGGCCGTGAAGCTGCCCGTGCAACGGTTAGCATGGTCGAAGTCTTTTCCGAGATTGCGAAAACGTTGCCAAAGTCGGAAAAACGCTCTACCCGCTAATCAATATGCCTACCCGCCGGCAAATACGTGAGTCTGCCATTCAATTTCTATATAGTTACGACCTCGAGGGAGGACCAGACGCCTCGCTTCTCCGCAGCACTTTCTGGGAGTTTGTCACCGAAGAAGAACAACAAAAACTTCATATCGCTACGTTTAAAACAGTAGCCCATCTCGGCCATTGGCAGAGAAAGCCGTCTCCGTGAACTCATCGCTCGGGCCACACTCGCAAGCCCTTTCCTCGCTGCGAATTCGGCTACCGAAGCTTTGCGAGGCTCAATCGAACGAATTCTGTCATTGGAAACCTCGTGGACTGAGGCACTAAAGGCGATCGAGAAAATTCGTCGGAATACCGATGATAAAGCTCATACCTCTGGAAGATTCGAAAAGGCCTTCGCCCGTCTGTTTGCGATTGATCACGACCTCGCTCGAAATCGAGAACAGTTTTTGAGCGAATCTATCGATCATCCAACGATGCGGCCGCAGCTAGAGCCACTGGCAGCGTCAATTCGGCGGCTGCAGAGAATCTCCGATCGACTGCAAATGGTTGAGAATCCCGAGAACTTTCCTGAACAAGCGGACCTGAAAAAGATTCAATTTTCACGCCTCCAAATAAATACGCTACGCTCGCGGACCGATGCTCTTGTCGACTCTATTCTGATCAAGAAACCCGAGATCGATCAGGCCCTGAGTTCAATCGTTGAAAATTATTCCCCTGCCCGCATCGACCCGGTGGACCGGGCAATCCTGCGCCTTGGAGCCTATGAAATCATGTTCACTGACACGCCTGCCAGAGTATGTATCAATGAAGCCATCGAGCTCGCTAAACGCTTTGGAAATACTGATTCTCACCGCTTTGTGAACGGACTGCTCGATAAGCTAGTTAAGTCAAAAGTCATCTGAGAGTATCTTCGTAGAAATACTAACGGGCCGAATACCTTGTTCCAATTGTTTGCCAAGTTTCATTGCGAAAAATCTCGATCTACGTCCTCAGAAATTTGATTGATCTCGCTGGTGAGCTTCAGACTGCTCCTGCAGTTATTCCTCCTTTTCACGTCAAGCCTCGCTTCACAGCCCAAAACTTCGCAGATAAGACTATATATTAAAAATGCTTGGTGAAATTGCGGAAGGGCCTCTGCCGAAATTTGGTCCGCTCGCTACCCGGATCGATCACTCCCCAAACAGGCCGCCCTTATAATGCCGAATATTTACAGCTGCTTGGGTGAGAGGTTCTACATTTCCTACAGTCCACGAAGTCTGGCGCATATGTAGGCAAAACTTCCTGTTGCGCATTTTTACCTTTCTGCACTAGTCTGCCTGCCAGCCATTTTTTCCCGGCTACACAATTTCTACGCCTATGAATCCGGACCGCGCCACGCTAAATTTCCTTAACTCGTTTCCAGAAGATGCCCGCAGACGCGGCGACATGCTTCAAAAAGACGGCGCAGTAACTCAGATTTTTGGAAACCACCTATTTATTCAAGGGCGGGTCGAAGATGAAACGGGCACCCATCGCACCTCACTACGTCTCCAGGGGAATCGCTGGTTCGGATCATGCACCGCCGAGGACGAACTTGTTTCCGGTGCCTGCCAGTATGCTTCCATGATGGAACGGATGCACCGCGGTGAGTCCCTTCCTGAGTCACCAAACGAGTTCGATGATACTCCAGTGATCGATATCATTGAGGAGAAGCTAGAGCGAGAACTCGATGATTCTGAGGCAGAGTATGTCACAAAAATTGAGAAACGATACCGCCGCTATGTGATCGAAGGCGAGCTGCACGATCACGATATGGTGCGGATCAACCCTCGTTGGGAAATTACTTCTTATGAGCCTTTGGAGATTTGGCCGGTGCCTCCGGGCGATATATTAGAATTCTGGAATTTCTTAGCTTACGCATTCTATAAGAAAAAGCTCCCCTATCCGGAATTTATGGCGGTCATCACAGACTTAGCCGCTGTTCAGAAGAAGATGGCAGAGTGGGAGCAAGAACGCGAAGTTGCCGCTTGGTATGACCGGATTGAGCAGGTCAACGAACGCCCTCCCCAAGATGCGGCACTCACCGTCAACTTCCGCCTAGTCGCTACAATCAATGAGGCGCGGATGGAAATAAAAGAAGATCGGCCCAATGCCGTATGGCTACAGCTTCGTGAAAAAACTGACATCGAAAAATACGTAACCCTTCATCAGGAAGGAGCACTTTTGATGGACGCCTCATCTCAAACTCTGTGGGAGCACTATCTGGCTTTTTATCGAAAGCTTGGAGACACGACTCTTGATTTTGATCAGGAGGAATCCTGCCGCTTCATGAACCGGGTATTCCAGCAGCCAGCTTTGGAAGGATACCTCGTCAACCTCGACGAAAGGCCGTTCAAAGTCTCCGAAGAACCTCTGTCTTGGGTCTGCGAAGATGAGCCCTATGATCCCGGTTCCTTCGCGATTCAACTAGTCACTGAAACCGGCGAATATGTCTCCCATTCGGTGCGCTTACTTCCCGGCCGAAAGGAGTTATATCAATCAGACGAAACAGTATTTCCTGGCCCACCGCGATGGCTCGAGGACACGGAGGTGATGCCGCGCTATCACATCCCGAAGAAGGTGATTGACTCACTGGAGGGGGTCGAGTTTCTGCGAAAGATTGGAGCAAGTCTTCCCGAGTCTTTGAAACAGAGAGTCGTAGATCTCGAACTCAATCCAAAACTCGAACTCAAGCTGATTGCTGGCCTCACTGCGGCAGAAACAGAGCATCTTGTCGTGGATGTCACAGCGATTGAAGCAAAAGGGCGCCGCACAGAGCGCCTCACAAAAGAAGGCTGGGAATTAGTCGATCAACAGCCCGTCAAGGGCAAGCAGCTACTTCGCTTCGCACGCGAGCCGCTCTACCCGATCCCTGCAGTACTCGACGAAATGTCTCTCGCCTACGATGAGAAGCTCGTCTCCTTTAAATCGAGAATCACTAAACAGTTCCCCGAAAAGTTTGCAGAGTGGGTGCGCTCAATGCCACCGGGTATCGATCTTGATATCGACCTTCGGCTTAAATCTATCCTTGATGACCCCGTCACAGCGGCTGTGCGATTTGAGGTTGTCGGACAAGATATCGACTGGTTCGATCTCCGTATTGTCATCGATGTCCAAGGAGTCGATCTTTCGAAAACACAGATCCGGCAGCTTGTCGCGGCTCGTGGTGGATACGTCCGCATGGAGGATGGCTCTTGGATGCGCCTAGAGATTAAGCTTGATGCCGACCAACGTGAAGCGGTCACCCGCCTTGGCCTAGATCCTTTCGATCTCTCAGGTGAAACGCACCGCATGCACGCACTTCAACTGGCCGATCCAAAGGCTGCCGAGGTGTTCGATCCAAAGGCGTGGGAGCGCATTAAGAACCGTGCAAATGAGATCAAGGTCGAGGTCACTCCTCCCCTTCCCGAAGGTCTGAATGCGACACTGCGGCCCTATCAGATCGATGGATATCATTTCCTCTCTTATCTATCAGAGAATAATTTCGGCGGGATTCTCGCGGATGACATGGGACTAGGTAAGACGGTTCAATCCTTGACCTATTTGCTCTGGCTCTTTGATCGGCATAAGCAATCTGGCGCTGCCCACAAGCCGGCACTGATCGTTTGTCCGAAATCAGTTCTCGATGTCTGGTTCTCCGAGGCTGAAAAGTTTACCCCACAACTTAAGGTAAAAATCCTCAAGAACCGAGACGACATTGATGTGGAACACATTCAGAACAAAGTTGATATGTTAGTTCTTAATTACGCTCAGCTCAGAGTCTGCGGTGAAGAACTTTCAGGCATCAAATGGCTCACCACAATTCTAGATGAAGGCCAGCAGATTAAGAACCCAGATTCAAAGGCAGCTAAGTCGGCTCGCGAGTTGGATTCAGCCAATCGCCTAGTGCTAACGGGAACGCCAATTGAAAACCGCCTTCTTGATATGTGGTCCCTTATGGCCTTCGCGATGCCAGGTGTGCTGGGCTCACGTGCATATTTCAAAAAACGTTTCGACAAGCGGAAGGATCCTCTCTCACAAGCACGCCTAGCTTCGCGTTTGCGGCCGTTCCTGCTACGTCGGACAAAATTGCAGGTTGCTCAAGATCTTCCTCCAAGGACGGAAGAAGAAGTGTATTCGAAGATGGAAGGCGTACAGCTAGAGCTGTATAAGAACGAACTTAAGCGCATTCAGAAGGCCCTCTTAGGTCTCGATTCTGATGAAGCGGTTAAAAAGAATTCCTTTGCGATTCTACAAGGATTGATGCGCCTTCGGCAGATTTGTTGTCACCCCGGCTTGATCGATCCGAAGTATCTGAAGGAAGACTCGGCTAAGATGGAATCGCTATTCTATCTTCTCGATCAGCTACATGAAGAAGGGCATAAGGTTCTGGTATTCTCGCAGTTCGTTTCAATGCTTGACCTAATCAAAGCCCGTCTAGAAAGGGAAGCCCGCCCGTTCCATTATCTAACTGGACAGACCAAGGACCGCAAAGGCGAAATCGAGCGCTTCCAGACTACCAAAGATCCCTCTGTGTTCATGCTTTCGCTCAAAGCTGGTGGTGCAGGCCTAAACCTCACCTCCGCTTCCTACGTGATTCTCTACGATCCATGGTGGAACCCTGCAGTTGAGAACCAAGCTATCGACCGGACTCACCGGATCGGCCAGAAGAACAAGGTGATAGCCTATCGCCTGCTAACTCGTGAAACGGTGGAAGAGAAAATCCGGATTCTTCAGCATCAGAAGACTCAACTTGTGACCAATGTGCTCGGCGACGAGGGCTTTGCCTCTAATCTCGGCGTTGATGATCTTCAGTTCATCCTGACCCACTCGATCGAAGAGGACGATCCGGAGAGCGAGAAAGCAAAGAAGGACAAAAAGGAAAAAGAGAAGCCGACAAAACTTTCGAAGAAAGCGGCAACTCGGAAAGCCGAATCTAAAGACAATTTATAGGAAAACTTGAAGGTGTTTTGCGGAGTTATCTATCACAATCCGAGATTCCTGTCCTTATTTACTCACTGCGCCGCGCCCAAGGATATTGCATATTACGTCAGTTAGGCGGCGCGCCGTATCTTTAAGCTTCAAATTTTAAACATGGCCAAATCGATTAACCCCTACTCGGGAAAGCTCCTAAAATCCTATCCTGAGATCTCCAAAGCAGAGCTCATCGAAAAGTTAGAGCGGTCACAGTCGGCGTTTTCCGATTACAAACAAACCTCTCTTTCAGAGCGGAAAAGACTGCTCTTAGCAGCGCAGAAGCTGCTTTTGGAAAGTAAAAAGAGCCTGTCTCGACTAATTACTCTCGAGATGGGCAAACGGCTTTCCGAAGCGGAATACGAGATCGATTATTGCGCCTCGATCCTAAAGTATTACGCCGAGAGTGCTGAGGAGTTCTTAGCTGAGCAAGCAATTGCAGTAGAGGACGCGGAAGCTACGCTTAGCTACACTCCCTTGGGTCCGCTCTTAGGAATCATGCCATGGAATTTTCCCTTTTATCAGGTGATCCGCTTCGCCGCACCCAATCTGATGGCTGGGAATACAGTGCTCATCAAGCATGCAGGGAATGTCCCGCAATGTGCTGAAGCTCTGGAAAATTTATTTTCTAATGCGGGCTTTCCCTCGGGTGTTTATACGAATCTGTTTATTCCTACCGAATTCGTAGGCCCGATTATATCCCACAAATTTATTAATGGAGTTTCCCTCACTGGGAGTGAAAAGGCTGGCGCTGCTGTAGCTGCGATGGCTGGGGAGAACGTCAAGAAATCCGTCTTAGAACTAGGGGGCAATGATCCTTTTATCGTACTAGAGGATGCTGACCTTGAGCTGGCGATTCAGCAAGGCCTCGAGGGACGGATGGTCAACAATGGCCAGTCATGCGTTGCGTCAAAACGCTTCATCGTAGTCGAGCCTCTAGCTAAGAAGTTTATCGCTGGGATGAAGAAGGCAATGGGGAAGCTAGTCCTTGGCGATCCCCTCGATGAATCCACAGATCTTGGTCCCTTAGCATCTGAGGAGGCCGTGACGCGCTTGGCGGCTCAGGTAGAGCAGTCTATTCGAAATGGAGCAAAGGTAATTCTTGGAGGGTCTCGCCCAAAGATTTCAGGGGCGTTTTACTCTCCTACCATTCTCACTGCTGTTTCTTCGGATAACCCAAGCTTTGATGAAGAGTTATTTGGGCCTGTTGCGACAATCTATACTGTTAAAACAGAACAGGAGGCCGTCGAGCTCGCGAATCACTCATCTTTCGGCCTTGGGGGATCCGTTTTTTCAAGCGATCAGGCACGCGCCTTGGAGGTAGCCAAACATCTTGAGACAGGTATGGTCTTTATCAACCAACGTTCAAAATCTCAGGCCGAACTTCCCTTTGGTGGAATCAAGAAATCTGGCTATGGCCGAGAACTATCCCATTTAGGAATTCTTGAATTTGTGAACAAGAAGCTAATCTATCTTCCCACCGAGGAATAGAAACACTCCGTTGGGTAGAGCTTCATCCTTTTTCAAGGAAGTTTTGTAAGATTAGCAGTCCAGCCTCCTGTGACTTTTCAGGATGAAATTGGCAGCCCAAGACATTTCCTTTCTCTACGGCTGCCGCAAATGATTCATGTCCATAGACACACTTTGCGATCGACCATGCAGTGTCTGACACAGTTGGATAGTATGAATGAACGAAGTAAAAATACGGTTCGTCCCCAAGTCCTTTCCAAAAGCAATTCCGCTCCATAGGTGGTGAAACCTGATTCCAACCCATCTGAGGGATTTTTTTTTGCTGAGCTTCGCCGAACTTAATACACCGGCCTTTGATAATCCCTAAGCCATCCACACCCGGTGCTTCGTCGCTTCCTTCAAATAGTATTTGAAAGCCTACACAAATTCCAAAATAGGGCCGGTCTTCGCTTATCCATTTCTTAAGTCGCGTGACCAATCCCTTGTCATGCAGTTGGCGCATTACATCGCCAAACTCCCCTTGCCCGGGCAAGATGATATGAGTCACCCGATCAAAATCGCCCTCGTTGTGAACTAAGAGTGGTTCGTAGCCTAGCGCCTCTAGAGCATTATGGACACTCTGGAGATTCCCACCGCCATAATTGAGTACGCCTACTTTCACAGCATCTCTTTTGTGCTGAGGACACCCTTCACCCGATGGTCATACGCACAGGCGTCCCGCAGGGCACGGCCAAGGGCTTTGAATATTGCCTCTGAAATGTGATGACCGTCCCTTCCATAGAGAACTTCCACGTGTATATTTGCCCGCAAATTCGAAGCGACGGCTCGGCAAAATTCTTCAACGAGAGTAAAGGGCATGTTGGGTGCCGAAGGACATCCAGTCGGCGCTCTGAATTCCAAATGCGGCCGGTTGCTCAAATCTACCACAACTCGCGCCAGTGTTTCATCCATGGGAACATATGCGACTCCAAAGCGGCCGATGCCCTCCTTCGTGCCCAGTGCCTCACGCAGGCATTCACCGAGTACAATCCCCGTGTCTTCAATGGTGTGATGAGAATCAACCTCGGTATCACCCTGCACGGCTACCTGCAAATCAAACAGACCATGTCGGGCAAATGCGCTCAACATGTGATCGAAGAACGGAATTCCAGTTTTTACAGCGACCGATCCACTCCCATCAAGATCGATTTGTAGGTCCACATCAGTTTCAGCTGTCTTTCGTCTCTTTTGTGAGTTCCTCGATTCCATAACTTAGGTAAAAAATTTAGTCTTCCAGCGGCTCGTTACGGAGTTTTTCAATAAAATACTCTGGTAAGTCCTTCGCCTTTAATCCGTCAAAAACCGTCTTTTTGGCTTCTTCATCTGCTTTGCTAAGCTCTCCATAGGCGACTCGGTAGACCTCTGCCAATTCCTTCTCAGGAGGGTCAGCTGGTGGCGCTTGCAACTTAGTCATAAGTGCCTCGACTTGGGCCTTTGCCCGCCTTAAGTGATCCCTCGTGATAAGCATCGGGGGTGGTCCACTCTTCATTATCAGCCTTTTCTTTTTTAAAGCGCATCTCTAGTTGTGCAGCCTCCGCAGCAATCGCCCGCTCAGTCACTTGCCGATCACTTGCCGTCATCCGCTCTAATCCTGCAGCTCTCTGCGCCGTACGTTGCTCCAGAGTGGAAAGTGTTTGATCCAGATTTGCCCCGTAGGCCTGAAGAACCTGAAGAATTGTTTCATCTAAACTGTCCCGTCCAGCAGACTGCCCCATTCTCAGGTCATATCTAGAATACTGACGTAGTGCATTGAGAAAATCTCTCTTTCCAATCGCTTCTCGAATCGAATTTTCCATCATCTTCGCTTCGATTTCATAGGCATTTGCTGCGTAGTCCTCCGCAGTGACCATCTCCTCACCAAACTTGATCCCACCGGACCGCACTATCTTCAGCTCTTCTTTAAGGATTTTCAACATGCCCTCCACTTCTTCCACCCGCTTGCTTTTTGGAAACTCTTCAATGAAGCGATTCAGTTTTTTGATGCGGCGCTCATACTGATTGGCCGAAAGAAATTCGGGCGCAGGCTCAAGAACCCTGATCTCTTTGAACGCGACTTCGTCATCCTGAACTCGTCGAACAAAAGCGACATCGGTTTTCGCCACAATCCGTTCATCTTTGATCGATTCAGTAACTTCAATTTCAATCACATAACTAAGGTCCGTTTCGCGTACGATTACACCTTCGATCTGATCTCCATTTTTTAGCTTAACTAAGTCTGCCGATACAGCAAACGTTAGGCTAAAGTAGAATACAAGAATGAAGCAGGGGAAAAGGTTTCTCATATACGAAGGGCGGTAAGGTTTCGTAAAGTGTCTAATGCCAGCGCAGAATACGCAAGGCTGGAACTACCAATTCGCCGGAAGACAGGAATGAAATTCGAAGCCTTTTTCTTATCTATTCTCACCCATTCTAAGCAAGGCTCAACTTCACCCCTCCAAGATTTCAAATCGGGCCTTTGAAAATTAGGTTCTAGGCTCTTCTCTAATTGACCCCGATCTTACTATCCTAGACTTGCCAAAGCTAAAATTTTGGCGCTCCCTCATCTTTTTAACCGATCTAAGCCCTCTACATCTTATTTAATCGTGTGACAAGCATCGCAGTTTCATCTCAAAAAGGCGGAGTCGGCAAGACTACCGTAGCGATCAATCTTGCCTATGCTTTTGCCTGCAGTGGCTTGAGAACTGTCTTGATCGATGCCGATCCTCAAGGATCCGTCGGCCTTTCCTTGACTAGGCAATCGCGGTCATTGAAGGGATTCTATGATTTTCTAGCCGATCCAAATATTCCACTAGCAGAATTAATTGTTCCGACCCGATTGCAGACATTTTCACTTATCGCCGCCGGCCAGAGTAGTGATTATGAAGTAGGAAATGGTGCTTCTGGGACATATGTGGCGCGAGTCCGAACTCTTCTGCAGAAACTTTCAAACGAAGGCTTTGATCTTTGCATCATTGATACTGCTGCAGGCCTTTTTGGCGTCACAAATGACATTATTTTGACAGTCGATTCGCTACTGCTTCCCCAGCAATCCGAACCGCTCGGCATACGCTCAGTACCTAAACTACTAGAAGGCCTTAACCGTTTAAGAGCAGTTAATCCAAAGCTTAATTTCCTCGGTGTATGTCTGACAATGGTGAATGAATCGCTAAGTGAGAGCAAAGAGGCGGCAGCTGCACTCCGTGATCTTCTACCAAAGAATGTAGTCTTACATACAACGATTCCTCGAGATGACATTTTCATCCGCGCAAGTGCAAAAGGAGTTCCGGTTGGCTCCATGCAAGATGGTAGTGGCGCCGATGCTGTCTTTAATTCTCTTCGGAACGAGGTTCAAAGTAAGCTTTCAGAGAAAAGGGCAAATCAAACATTTAAGAAGTATCAATAATAGGGGTTAGCTTGCTTGGCTGGTGTGTATTTGGTCCAGCAACACTCTAGCCAACCCACTTGTGAGTTAAAATGACTGGACCTGAGGATTATCAAATCGTTGTCGTTGGAAATCATGACCGCCTAGATGCCTTTCTTGCTAATTACCTTTTAAAACTTTCTCGCTCACGAATTCAGGGACTTATTCGTGAGGGTGCGATCTTAGTCGATTCCATCGTGGTGAAACCTCGCGAGAAATTGAAAGCTGGGTCGGTCGTTTCAGTCCACATTCCAGAAAAGGTCCCAGCACGTGCAACTCCAGAGAAAATTTCTTTATCAATTCTTTACGAAGACACGGAGATAGCCGTCATTGACAAACCGCATGGAATGGTGGTCCACCCCGCACCAGGAAATCCGAACGGCACTCTCGTAAATGCCCTTCTTCACCATTGCAAAGGGCAGCTATCGGGGATCGGAGGAGTAGTGAGACCAGGTATTGTTCATCGTCTTGATAAGGACACCTCGGGATGCATTGTCATCGCGAAATCGGACAGGGCCCATCAGGATCTTGTTCGGCAATTTGCAGAACGGAAGTCGATGGAAAAGCTGTATCTCAGCGTCACGAACGGCATACCTAAGTTTGAGCGCGAGAACGTTTTTACCCACATCGGTCGGCACCCTGTGAATCGTCAGAAGATGGCTGTCGTCAATCCACCTGGCGGCAAGACCGCGATCACGGACATCGAAACGATACAACGTCAAACTCCAACCCAAACTGCGCTAGTGCTCTGCCAACTACACACGGGCCGCACTCATCAAATTCGAGTGCATCTTCATCATTTGGGGCTGCCAATTCTTGGCGACCCAATTTATGGCAAAAAGCATCATCTACCCACGCGGAGGCTCATGCTTCATGCATGGAAGCTAAGCTTCTTACATCCGATCACGGGAGGTAAAGTTACCTTTCACGCGGCTCCCCCCTCAGAGTTCGATCCATGGCTGAAGGATTCCACTCTTCCGCGTTCCGCCGACTAGAAGAAAAAAATTTTGAGGGTATCTATTCATCCGTCATCAGATTGCTCGAACTGCGAAGAAACTATGCAAGCACACTCGATGTTCCTGCCAGACCTAGCGGTAGAAACCATTCGTAATTTCCACCTGACGAGCCTCAAATCACCGCGCGCTTGATCTTACCGGCCCCTTTCAAGAGGAATCGAGTAGCTAGCTCTTCAAAAGCTTCTGATAGGTCCGTAAGAAAAATTTCTAGTTCCCCCTCTCCGATACGGTCCGCAATCAAATTTTTTTCTGCAAGCATACGCTTCACATGCACGGCGCAAGTCCCCGCGCTATCGATCAGGCGAATCTCGTTGGGTATCAATTTCCGCAGAAGGGGGACTAGCAATGGATAATGGGTACAAGCTAACATTAGAGTATCAACCCGACGCTCAAGAAGCGGATTGAGATACTTGAGCAATACCTGCTCTGTGATCTCCTCCGATATCCAGTCTTCCTCAATCAATGGCACCAAAAGAGGTGTAGCGGCTCCATAAATCATTAGACCCGTTCTTCGGCTTGCAAGCTCTCGCTGGTAAACGTGGGACTGTATTGTTCCACGCGTTGCGATAATACCAATCCGTTCTACTTCGGTTCCAGACAAGGCAGCCTCAACTCCCGGCTCAATCACTCCCATGATTGGTATCTGGAATTCTTTTTGTAGAAGGGGCAAGGCGTGAGCGGTCGCTGTATTGCAAGCAACGACAATTGCCTTTACACCTTTGGAGATGAGAAATTTTGTATCCTCAAGCGCAAACTGCCTGATCGTGTCCGGGCTTTTAGATCCATACGGAAGTCTCGCAGTATCACCCAGATAGACTATATTTTCTTGTGGAAGTAGATCCTGAACTGCTCGGACAACCGTTAGGCCCCCTACTCCGGAGTCGAAAAAGCCTAACGCACCATCGTTCATAGTATTTTAGTTTGGAGCCGCTGGTCGGAATTGAACCGACGACCTATTCATTACGAGTGAATTGCTCTACCCCTGAGCTACAGCGGCGGCTAAAGACACGAGATAGAAGAAACTGAAATTTTCTGCAAGATTACCTTGTTAAAAAATTCGTTAGTCTAAATGGCTAAATGTTGCCTTTCCGCATCTCCTTCACTGCGAAATCAACAGCTCGAGCGGTAAGTGCCATATATGTAAGCGATGGATTCTGACAGGCTGTAGAAACCATGGCGGCTCCGTCCGTACAAAAAACATTCTCTGCTCCCCAGACTTGATTGTGCTTATTGAGGACAGAAACTTCCTTACTAGCTCCCATGCGTGCAGTTCCCATCTCGTGTATTCCAAGGCCCACCGCTGGAAGACTATTGTATGTTGAAACATTCTTGACCCCGGCTGCCTCAAGCATTTCTGCCGCATCGTTCATCATATCCGTACGCATGTTGATCTCGTTTTGCTTAAATGAGGCATCTGCCACCACCAGAGGTAAGCCCCAAGAATCAAACTCTTGATCGCTCAATGAAATCCTATTTTCTTCGTAAGGCAAGCATTCGCCGAAGCCAGTAAGACTCATCCTCCATGGCCCGAACGAGGTCAGTTCTTCTTTGAAAGCTGCGCCGAAGCCATCAATGTCCCGTGTCCAGCCCTGCCGGTTGGCACCGCCTTGATAGCCGAAGCCCCGTATATAATTTCCATTTCCCTTCTCCGTAATATTCCTATACCTAGGTAGGTACACACCGCCCGGACGCCTGCCATAGGCAATTTTGTCCTTGTGAGTGTCCAGAGTGCCACCTGCGCCAACTCCTAGGTGGTGGTCCATAAGGTATCCACCCAGAGAACCACTTTCGTCCATTCCGCTAGGGAAACGTTTCGATTTCGAGTTCATTAAGATCGCCGTGGAGGCTACCGTCGAAGCATTCAGAAAGATGATTTTCGAAAAATATTCGATTGTTTCCATCGTTACTTCATCAATGAGTCGAACGCCGACTGCCTTTTCGGTCTTATCATCAAAAATAATCGAATGCACAATGGAATGAGGCCTTAGGGTCATCTTGCCCGTGTTCTCTGCCGCTTTTAATGTAGCTGCCTGGCTACTGAAGTAAGCTCCAAAGGGGCAACCCCGAATACACAAGTTCCGGTATAGACACTGTCCACGACCTAATGCTGTTTGTTCGGCAGTGGGTGCAGTGAGGTGCGCAACTCTTGCTGGAATCAGTGTTCTTCCGCTCCACTTTTGTTCGATCGCCTGCCTGAAGTCTTTCTCGGGCGGTGTCATCTCCATCGGTGGCTGGAAGATACCATCCGGCAATTGAGGCAAGCCTTCGCTAGAACCTGCGATTCCAGCGAATCTCTCCACATAATCATACCAAGGCGCAAGCTCCTCATATGAGATCGGCCACGGAATCGAAACTCCGTCTTTCGCATTGGCCTCAAAATCCATCGGGCTCATCCGGTAACTTTGTCGCCCCCACATAAGCGAACGACCACCTGTATGATACCCGCGTATCCAATCGAACCTTTGTTTCTCGATATACGGATGATCCTCATCATCAACGAATAGGTAGCTACTTGATGGGCGCACCTTGCCAGAGCTTCTTCCCTGCTTCGGCTGTTGTTTGCTCATTTCCAGCGAAGGCCGGTTGAGCCATTTTAGCTGCCATGGTGCCGAGTTGGTCGTTCGGTAATCCTCGATATGCTTTATATCGTGTCCCCTTTCTAAAACTAGGGTGCGCAGTCCTCTTTCAGTTAGTTCCTTCGCAGCCCATCCGCCGGACATGCCTGACCCAACAACAATCGCGTCGTAAGTCCTTTCCGCTTTTCCTTTCGTATTCAAATTCATAATCAATTGGGATTTTAATACCAGATTGGCGGCCTCATTCCATCTTCGAGCTTCATATCTGGAACCCAACGTCCTGGAACCAGAGTGAAGTCGAAGGCTCGGGTCGCGCCGACTTCTGAATTTACGTAGCAGAACTTCACCAATTCCTTGAACGTGGCTAAGAATGTGTCTTTGGATTTTCTATTTGGTTCCCGAGAAGCCTTCGCCTCTTCAACCTCCATCTGATGATATGATTCCAAGAAAGCGACCTGATCTGGGCCCGTTAGCTGATCGATGGAAGCGCCCTTCTCGTTTGCACAAGCCATGGTAATCTTTGCTAATCCCTCAATGAGCATCTGCTGCTCATCCGCTGGATAGCAGTCTCTAAGTATAACCTCTATCCACCTTGCCACTCCGGCATCGCGCGCCCCTGGGGTTTCAGTCCGAGGTATAATCGCTTCCGCAAGTGCCTCGACCTGAAGACGTTGGGATGGCCTGAAAAATTCCACCCTATCGAGATTAAGCGGCTCGGCTATTCTTGCGAAAACACTATGCGGCAAGGCTACACTGCCGCCGATGCTTGCAGCCATCATTTTGAGTAATTCTCTTCGATCCATGGGTTATTACGTTAAATAACACTTGGCCAGACTATTCAACATTGCGAGAGAAAACCTTCTCCTGCAAACGGGCATTGCGATCTTTTTGGATCGGGTTCCTCTTCCTAAGCAACCGTTTGGTATAAAAGCCAGAATTGTCGAGTGCGCGAAGGGAACGCGGTGGCGATCGCCTGTTTTTAAAACCTAGCTTGCTTAGGGTGAGCTACCCTTTTTAATAAACGTCAGGCGCCTTGATTCGGTCTATTTCCTTGGCGGAGACTTTGCAGCCTATCGCCGAAACGAACTGACAATCCTTAGAGGATCCTCAAAGGATGACAGATCCACAGCTGAGCCGACGACTTGGAAGTTCGTTGGCCAAGCTTGGATCCTTTTGTCTTTTAGGCAACTAAATCGACTTTGCTGCTTTGACTACGTCAGAAGCACTCATTCCAAGCTCCTTCATCACGACATCCCCAGGGGCACTGAAACCGAACCGATCGATTCCAAGGACCTTTCCTTCGCTGCCTACGAACTTCCACCAGATCGCCGAAACACCTGCTTCGATAGCTACGCGCTTCGTGCAAGCTTTCGGAAGGATGCTCTGTTGATATTCTTCTGATTGCCGTTCGAAGCGCTCAACGCAGGGCATGGATACGACGCGTACACCGCTGCCCAGCTCTTCCGCAGCTTTCATGCAATGTTGAAGCTCAGACCCCGTTCCGATTAGGATGGTGGTTAGCTCTCCAGCTTCTTTTTTGACGATATATCCGCCTCTCATCACTCCATCTCGCCTCTCTTGAGCAGGGATCTCATTCATCAGAGGAATTCCTTGGCGGGTGAAGATCAGGGCACTTGGGCCATCGGTCCGGTGCATTGCTGCAATGTAAGCGCCTGCTGTTTCCTCCGCATCACCTGGACGGATGACATCTAGGCCAGGAATGACTCGCAGGCCGCTTACTGTTTCGACCGGCTGGTGAGTTGGGCCATCTTCGCCGACACCCACTGAGTCATGAGTGAAGATAAATGTCGTCGGCAGCTTTGAAAGTGCTGCTAGGCGGATCGCTGGACGAAGGTAATCGGCGAACACGCAGAAAGTCGCTCCGCTGGCTCTGAAGATCCCATCATAGGAAATTCCGTTACAGATTGCGCCCATGGCATGCTCGCGAATCCCAAACCAAATATTCCTACCTGCACGGTTTGTCCGGGAGAAATCCCCCTCACCGGTGAGGTAATTCTTCGTCGAGCCAAAGAGATCGGCACTACCTGTTAGGAAATTTGGCATTGCCGCTGCGACATCGTTGATGACTTTTCCACCCGCACCACGAGTCGCGTCCTTATAGTCAGCTGGGAAGTTTGCGATTTTATCGGAGAGGTCAGTTGGAGTAGTCCCCGCCACGGCTTCGGTCAGCTCTGTAGCAAGGTCAGGGTTCGCCTTTGCCCATGAATCATAAGTTTTTTGCCACATGGAAAATACTTGTGCCTGGTCCTTTTTCTTGTTCTTAAAAAATTCTTTTGTGTCGGCTGATACGAAAAAGGTTTCATCCTCTGGCAACCCAAGACCTGCCCGCGCCCCTTCAATAAATTTCGCGCCGCCTTCTCCGTGTGCCTTCGCACTGCCAGCCACTTCAGGGATACCCTTGCCGATTACAGTCCGCGCGATAATCACTTTTGGCCGATTGTCGTCATTTGCTTTCGCGATCTCCATCGCTTTAGCGAGCTCTTCAAGATTGTTTCCGTCTACAACCTGAGTATCCCAGCCTTGGCTCTTGAAGTATTGATCAGCATCCTCGCTCTGGGTCAATTCTGCCATCGCATCCAGAGTGACATCATTGCTATCATAGATCAGAATCAGATTGTCCAAGCCGTTGTGTCCGGCAAAAGATATCGCCTCGCGTGCTACTCCTTCTTGCAAGCACCCATCACCATGCAAAGCGATGATGTGTTGATTAAATAGCGTATGCTCAGTAGTATTGTATTTAGCGGCCGCCATTTTTCCTGAAAGGGCGAAACCGACTGCGTTGGCAATCCCTTGTCCGAGTGGCCCAGTGGTCGCCTCGACTCCCGGTGACTCTCGAAACTCAGGGTGGCCCGGAGTCGTCGAATGTAGGCTACGGAATCCGGCTACATCGTCCTTTGAAACTTCGTAACCTGAAAGGTGCAGCCATCCGTATAAAAACATCGATCCATGGCCCGCTGAGAGGATAAAGCGATCGCGGTTCAGCCACCGCGGCGCATCAGGATTGAAGACCATCGACTCACCGAAAAGCACTGCGCCGATTTCCGCACAGCCGAGCGGTAGGCCCAGATGTCCGGAATTACAGGCGTGGATGGCATCCATGGCGAGCCCACGGGCCTCGTTAGCAGCGGTAGAAAGAGCAGTTGTGTTCATAGAGTAAAAATAAATTTCGCAAAGGCCTATAAGTTTTGAACAAGGCCGTAATCGCCGAAGAATTGTGAAGACCATTGGCTTTTACAAGCCCGCAAACAAAATTTTGATTCTAGCTCTTCTGAGTCTTCATGAATTCAACTAATACTTCATAGGTAATGCCGATTCCGCCATATAGATCGAGCGAACTTCCAATTGTAAAATCGACCAATCCTCGCCCTGCGGTTTCGATCTCCCTCACATCATCCATCCCGCGCGCGCCCCCGGCATAGGTCATTGGCAAATTCCCCCATCCACCCAAGAATTTCACTAGCTCAGAATCCACACCACCACATAATCCTTCGACATCAGCAGCATGGATTAAAAACTCGGCACAGTAAGGGGCAAGAGCATCTAGCAGCTGGTAGCTAAGGGTTAGATTCGTCAATGTTTGCCAGCGGTTCATCGCAACTACCCAGCCATCTTTTGACCTAAGACAGGATAGATCTAACACGAGTTTTTCAGGACCGATCTCCCTACGGAAATCCTCTAATACGGATTTTTGAAAGATACCACTTTGATCGAACAAAGCTGAGGTTACGATCACGTGACTCGCGCCTGCCTCTAACCATTCGGCGGCGTTCCGGATTCCAATTCCGCCACCGATTTGCATGCCATTGGGCCAGCCCTGCAGAGCATCGCGTGCAGCTGCATCATTGCCTGCTCCTAGTTTGATGATGTGTCCACCCAGCAACTGATCACCTCGAAATAACCGCGAAAACCACGAAGGAGCTCGTTCGGAAACAAAATTTTCCTGCAAACCAATCCCATCGTCCTGCAAGCTAGCACCCACAATCTGTTTCACCATGCCGTCGTGAAGATCGATACAAGGACGAAAACGACAAGGCATAGCCGCAGCCAAACACCCCTTGGGGAAAAGAGAAACTCAAAATTTTAAACCGCCTAGTTTCGCCGAAGATTTCAAGGCGAGGTGGTTCACGATTGAAGGATTGGCTAAGTTGCTTACTTATCATCGATTGCAATCTATCTCTTCCTCATTCACCTTCCCCGCACCTTGAAGTATTACCTAACATTTTTAGCGATTCTTGGTTTAACTACTCAGCCACTGAGTGCGGCCGAGGCAGTGTTGGCACCTGCCTATCGAGCAATGGATCTGAAGCTTTGGGATGTGGCGGTAAAGACGATCTCTTCACTCATCTCTGAGCAAGAGCTTCAGCCCGAACAAAGAGTAGAGGCCACATTTCTCCTCGCCGAAGCACTCGTTCTTGAAGCATCGGAGGCTGGCTCTGAGCGTGCGATTGAAATTCTGCAGACCCTTCCTAGTTCCGATGAGAACGATCGTCAGGCTTTTTGGACTGCTCAGGCATACGCAAATCTTGCAAAATACTCCGATGCGCTGGAGCTTCTAGAATCTCTTGCTGAAACAACTGAAACTCCTCTGCGTGAAGAAGCTGCGTCTAAATGCTGCGGAGATTTATATTCTGCTGCAGCAACCGAAATCTGCATTGCAGGTTCTCCGGAAATTAGTCCGCAACAACTCCAGCGCTTCGGAAATAGCCGCAAGCCGGATTAAACAGGCAGAAATTCTAATCAAGCTTGCCCGCTTTTCAGAAGCGCGGGATATTTTCCCATCCCCTGAAAATTTTCCACCTTTATTCGCAATTAGCGCGCAACTTATTCAGGCAAGACTCTACAGCGAAGAAGGTGAAGATGCGGCTGCGGCTGAGATTTATTCTCGCTTGGTCAAGAATCCGAAAGGCCAATCATTAACGCAAAACCATGAGGCTGCGCTTGGCTTGGCCGACACTCAGGCTGCTGCGGGAGACACCCGGCTCGCTACTGAAACCATTATCAACTATCTCGCTGCGCACCCTGAAGCGCCACTACTTGATGCAAGTTTTCAACGGATCTTGAGCTGGTTACCTACAGAACAAATCCTAGAAACTGATCCGACGATCGTTCAGCTGCGGACTTGGATACCTTCAAGGCCGGCTCCAAAGATCCAGCCGGTCATTGGTCGAGGGCTCGGACAAGTAGCTGACGATCCGAATCCGCCAAACTCTGCTTCTAGATCACTTCAGGCATATTCATTATACACGCTGGCTATTGCTAACGACCGAGGGGCCACGGACCGCCAACAAAAGCAAGCAGTATTGCTATTAGATCGTATCCGCCACTTGTTTCCAAACCATTCACTAGCGGCCCGTTCAATCTTGACTCGGGCCATCTGGAAACTCGATGACGGTGATCTGCCGCAGGCAAATTTTTTACTAAATCTTCTCCAAGATACCGAATCAGAACTGCTACGCTCTCAGGTAAACTTTTATCTCGGCACAATCCGGTTTCGACAGGGTTTTTACACTGATTCGGCAAATCAGTTTGATGCCGCCGCGGCCCTTATGCAGGGAGAAAACCGAGTCGCAGCTCTAAAAAATTCTGCTCTAGCTCGCCTTGAGCAAAACCCCAGCGCTAGCATCACTATCCAAAGTTTATCCCCAGAGGAAGCTCCTCTGGATCCGATACTCGTGGCCACACTTGATCTCGAACGCGCTTTGCTTTCTGCTTCCCCGGAGCCGGCGGTGGTTCTGCTGAATGGTTTCCTAGCCAATCATTCGACCCATCCACGCCTGAATGAAGCCAGGCTTGCCTTGGCAGAGGCGTCTTTAGCCTTGGATCCGCCGAATCCAAAAGCCGCTGCAAAACAGCTGCGTATTCTTTCAGAAAAGCCGATGGAGGATCTGGCAGCTATCGCGCCCCGAATTGCTCTCACCAAGGTCCGCTATCTTTCAGAAATTGGAAACATTGAGGAATCAATTCACTCCGCTCGCGCGCTGATAGAAAGTTTCCCGGGAACATCCGAGGCTTCAGATGCAGCCATTTTGGTCGGCACCCAGCTATTTCGGAGCAAAGATTACAATGAAGCCAGACTCATTCTTGAGAACACGGCGATGGAACAAGCTGGCACTCAACGCGCACAGGCCGCTTTGTTCCTTGCTGCTCGCGCCGCTGCTCTAGGCGCTACCTCACAGTCCCGCGAAGAGGCTCTAGTCCTATATGATCGGACGATCGAGATCGAAGGGCCATTAAGTCCACTTGCAGTATTAGAAAAAGCCCGCTTGAATATTTCGCTGAACCAGATGCCCGAAGCTATTGCGTCGCTTCGCAAGGCCTACCAAGAGAGTTCACCAGATGATCCAGCACGTCTAAACACTGGCTTATTGCTTGCTGAAGCCATTTATGCCCAGGGGAACAGCGGAGTGAGCGACCTGAACGAGGTCCTTCCCCTCTACGATGAGCTTTTGGCTCTTTCTAAAAACAATCTTCCTCAAACCTTTCGTCTTCAGTACCTACGAGGGCTGGCTTTAGAAAAATTGCCAGATTCCTCCCTTTCAGGTGACAAACAAATCGACCAAGCACTTGCTGCTTACTTCACGATCCTCGACCGTCCAAGCTCACCACCTCCTCCCGAATGGGAATGGTTCTACAAAGGATCTTTTCGTGCACTTCTATTACTTGAAACTGCAGAACGTTGGCCCGCAGCGATTGCTTTGGCGGAGAAAATCGCCTCTTTCGGCGGACCTAGAACTGAAGATGCCCAGAAGAGAGCCCGTCAGCTACGCCTGAAGCATATGATCTGGGAGGATTGATCCGGCCCAAGCTACCGCGAGCCAGTGATCTTTTCAGCCGCCTTTGTAACTAAGTTTCGCCCGCTTCTCTCCATTCTGGTTGCGTCACTTAGCTTTCTCAGGCCTTCCAACATTTGATTCCGAGGACATGCGAAATTAAACCGGATCCACCCTGGCCAGCCAAATGCAGCGCCGTCTGAAAGAAATAACCTACTCTCTTTCTCAAAAAACAACGCAGGATCCTCTTGATTCAAGCCCCTCGCATCAATCCATGCGAGATAAGTGGCCTCGGGCGCTTCTACTTCCAAGCCATCGCATTCTTCGTTAATAAATTTGACCAATTCATCCCGATTCTTTTTCAGATAAGTAATCAGCTGCTGGCGCCACTCCTCCCCATGTTCATAAGCTGCCTCGGCCGCATAATACGCTAGAGCATTGATTTCTGCGAGAGTATGGCCTTTCGCTTTTAGAAATTTCTTTCGGAGAGAGGAATCTGGAATCACCGCAAAAGCATATCCCAGCCCGGCGATGTTCCATGTCTTGCTGGGTGATAATAGGGTGATTGTCCTCTGTTGCAGATCTTCAGATAGATTTAGTGCAGAGAAATGCGGCGTCTGCCCCTCATCCATAATTAGATCACAATGAATCTCATCGGAGACTAGAACTAGCTCATGCCGCTCACAAAACTTGGCTAATTTTGTGACTTCCTCGCTCCCGAAAACTCTACCTAGCGGATTCTGCGGATTACATAACATAAATACCTTTGTTTCCGCAGTCACCTTCGTTTCCATCTGATCCCAGTTAAATTGCCAGCGCCCTTCTATTTTGATGTGGTCAACAGTGATTAGCTCTGCTCCCGCATCTTTGTGGATCGCTAGAAACGGCGGATAGACCGGGGTGCAGGTCATGATACTTTCCCCTCGCTTGCAGAACGCTCTTGCGGCGAGAGATAAGGCAGGCACCAAACCTCCTAGGTGAACGATATTCTCATGGCTCACTTCGGCGCCACGTCTCTCCTTCAGATAATCTAAGATAGTACGATTCAGAGTTTCATGAGCTTGCGCATAGCCAAAAATTCCATGGCTAACTCGTTCTTGCAACGCATCCAGAACCACAGGGGCAGAACGGAAATCCATGTCTGCCACCCAGAATGGATCTAATTCGGGACGCCTGTCATATTTTATGCATCCAGTCCCCCGACGCGTTACCTGTTCATCGAAATCAAAGCTCATCTACAAATGATCTTGGTCCTACCGAAACCGAGCCGCAATCTTCAATTCGCGGCTTCAATGATGGAAGACACACAGAGAAAGAATATCTTTAGTCCGGCTCTTCTGCAGGTGGACCGCTCTCAAATCTCATCAGTTCTTCGACAAAGGTCAGAGGAATCGCGCCAGTTTCGCCATTCCGGTTTTTTGCGAGAACTAGTTCCGCCTTCCCTTCCAGCGCAGCGCGCTCTTCGTCATTTTCCGCATAGTATTTACTTCGATATAAGAGCCCTACTAAGTCCGCATCCTGCTCAATTGAGCCAGACTCTCGGAGATCTGACATCCGCGGCACGCCAAGGCTTTTACCTGTGCGTCCTTCGGGTCCTCGATTCAGCTGAGCAAGAACCAGAATCGGAATCTTTAGTTCTTTGGCCAAAGCCTTCACGCCTCCGGAAATTTCGGCGATCTCCCGTTCTCGAGAGTGTCTCAGCTTGCCGGGTTCTAGATTTCATCAGTTGAAGATAATCAATTGCAATAAACTCCAGCTTCTCTTCACGCGCTTTGCGCCTCGCTTTTGCCCGTAGCTCGTTGATAGAAATCCCAGCCGTATCATCGATAAAGAGCTTTGATTCCATAATCTGCGCAGAGGCAGATCGGATACGCATGAGCTCGGCCTTCTTGACCTCGTATCCACGAGAGAGCTTTGAAACCGAAAATTTGGCACGGGCGAACAATAAGCGCTGCACGAGCTGGACCGAACTCATCTCGCAGGAAAAAACCATGCAGGCCTTGCCAAGATCTAGGCAAACATGCTCGGCGATATTCATCATAAACGAGGTTTTTCCCATTGATGGACGCGCCGCGACAACAAACATCTCACCTGGCTTTAGGCCACCCGACTTTCTATCTAACTCCTCAAAACCAGTTGTAATTCCCTCAGCCGACTTCTCTTTTGAAATTAGCATCTGAAAGTTCCGCATCACCTCTTTGACCGTCTGCTCAAGGGTCTGGGCATGATTCGTCTCGGCACTTTCGCGAATCGATAAAATCGATTGTTCTACCGAATCAAGAAGCGCTGGCACCTCATCCGGCGCCTCGTAGGCCTGCGCTACCGCTTCGTTCGAGCTACGAATGATCGCCCTCAGCGTGAATTTGTCCTTCACATGCTGCAGGTGGTGATGGAAGTGGCCCGGACTCGGAGCATATGTGTAAAGCTCTGTGATATAACCTGGCCCACCGACTTTTTCTAGTTCTCCTCTGTCGAGCAGCCGCTGCACCAAGGAGACTAGTTCGATCTCTACACCGTCCTCGAACAATTCGGTAAGAAATCCAAAAAGTGCCGTATGATTTGGCAGATAGAAGTGGCCGGAGGTAAGTTTCTCCTCGATCGCCCGACCTATGTATTCATGGGGATCCTGCAACATCGTAGAAAGCAGAGATTTTTCTGGACCAACCGCATGAGGCAGAGCCCTGGTCACATCGTCTTCAGGCACTTGGCTTGAATCTCCACGTTGCTTAGTGAAAAGCGCCTTACGATTGTCCTGAAGAGCGTCCGCCATAACTACCCACCTTTTGACTCATTGGTTCGGCCGACTCAAATATCTTCGGCACACCCAGCGATGTCATTGTTCACTCTTGCGAATAACTTTTGCGGACGCAAATCGTTCCACCTATACCCGTTTTGGCTTTGAATCAAAAATTCTAACGAAGCTCGACGAGGCGCAAAGATCGATTCTCTATTTCCTCGGTGAGGCGGGGGCTTAGAAGCAGTTTTCGCAATAAGCTGGGGCATTCTCCTTCTAATCGAAGATGGGCGGCTAATAATCTTCTCAGACGATAGAGCGGTAGATAAAAATTTGCCTCAAGGCGCTCTCGGCAGGCCACAAACAGATCTAGGACTACGCGCAGATCGCTATTTTTCAAAAGTTCAATGCGAAGATCTAGGAGCAGGTCCCATTCATGTTCGGGAGCTAACAGAAACAATTCGTCCACGATCTCAGCCGCTGCCCATCTCCAAGTTCTCGTTTCCGTCTTCATTTGAGAATTTATTTAAACGGTAGCTTGTTGCGAACGATTCGCAACAAGTTTTATTTTGGCAATTTCCAGTTCGCAACACGCCTAATATTGTGTGACCTCGCTCCGCAAGTCTGCGGCGCTGATCTCTGGTACAGCAGCCCGAATCTCTTCGATTTTTTGACAGCAAATCCGCCATCGGTTTTCAGTAAGTTCCAAGGGTGCCGTAACCCTCCTCCGCAAGCGATCCAAGCGGGCGTAAGATTCTTCGCGGCGATCTATCGAAATTTCACCAATGCAGCAGGCCGCCTCTTCCACTTCGCTGATATCATGACAAATCATTGCAAGGTCGTTGCCTGCTAGAACTGCTTCTTTAGCCGCTTGCCCGACGCCGCCACATTCCTCAATCGCACCCATATCAAGATCATCGGTAATTAATACATGCTTCTCAAAGCCGAGCTGATTTCTCAACCAGTCCGTAACGATTTTTTTTGATAACGAAGCGGGGCGGCGGCGATCAATCTTTGCATAAACGACGTGTGCAAGCATGATGCAATCGAGCTCTGGCATCAACGCCGTATAGGGGATAATATCCTCTTTCATAAGTTCCTCCAGAGTCCCCCATGCCTTTGGTAAATCCTCGTGAGGATCAGACTTCGCCCGTCCCCCAGCCGGAAAATGCTTTGCGCAGCTGAGCATTCCGCGTTTCCGCATCCGGCGGTTCCAAACTCCAGCCCGATTGATTACATCTTGTTCATTTCGTCCCCAGCATCTTTGGCGCAAGGCATTTTGCTCGTCTGGAAAGTGGTCGAGGTCCAAGACAGGAGCAAAGTTCAGATTGATTCCCAGCATCTGCAACAAATCTGCGGTCAGCTCGCCTGACCGTCCGATCAGATCTGGCTGCGGTAGCGCGCAGAATGCTTCGGCTGAGGGTAAAGCAGGTGCGATTTTAAGAGTTCGTGTAACGCGTCCCCCCTCCTGATCGATGCCAATTAAAACATCTTCACCGCAAAGGTCCCGCAGCGAGTCTGTAAGGCGACGCGTCTGCTCTTTTGAGTCAACATTTCGGGTAAACAAAATAAATCCGCCGGGCTGAACCTTTTGGATCATAGCTAGTTCGTCAGCATCCAGCTCAGGCCCTCGCAGTCCTACCATCAACAAAGAGCCGTCCATTGAAAGCGAGCCTAAGAGTCTATGATTCAGAATTCAACCCCGCATAACTGTCATTACTCATTCTGAGCTGCTTTGCGGAACCGCTGATTTTGCTTGCGGATCATTGGATCGATCGGAGCGCGATAGATGGATTTTGTAGACCATTTCAGGGCTTCTTGAGTGCGTCCTTGAGCGAGAAGAACCTCTGCCATGGTGTCTAGATAGGCGGCTTGATCCGGATTTAGCTCCAGAGCTCTGCGTAGAAGCTTCTCTCCTTCCTCCACCCTCATGCCAGCCCTTGATGCCAGCCATGCTGCAGTATTCCGTGTGTTATCTGAGTCTGGAAAGGCCGCTATCATTGCAGCAATATTTCCCCACGATTTCTCAAACCACGCCTCGAGCTCTTTTGTCAGGCCGATCTCACGTACTTTTGGAAAAAATACATCTGCGAGAACGCCGTCATTGGGAAAGGTGGAATGAGCCTTATCCAGCAATGAAATCGCCGCAGATCGGTCCTCGTCGATCAATGCCGCTGCCCGTGCTAGGTCAGCATTTAGTCGTACCTTTAATACTTCAGGAACTGGGACTCGTGAGTATCTCCGAGTCGCATAAATATGCGCCAGCGCTTCACCACAAGCAGCCGCAACACTGTATTCCCCCTGCTCCATTGCGCTATCAAGGTAAGCCTCTAAGGCGGACTTTGTTTCGATCGCGCTGGGATCACTTCTTACCAAGGCCTGCCAAAACCATCGAGAGGCTTTGTCTAGCTCCCCTCCATAAGAATATGTAGCACCGATTGCCAAGCTACTGCTGGTCTGACCGAGTGCCAAATCGGCTGCTAGCCTATCGTGGATTTCCGCATCTTTATCCCGACCGCTTTTTCTGAAGTGAACTGCCAAATAGGCATGCATTTCTGGGCTGAGCGATTGCCCATTTGTCTCGGTGGCCGTCAGAATTTCTAGAGCATCTTCCCACCTTCCCGCCGCACTGAAAAAGCGATCAATCCACCGCCAGTCCTCCTTCGTCTCTAGATTGTCATAAGCACGCAGCACATTTTCGACATCTTGCTGAACCATTGCAAGATTGCCGATTTTAGAAATTAGATCCTGCCCGTTTTCCTTATCATCCAAAGCCTGTTCCCAGGCCAGGTCCAGCCATTCGTCTCTCAGACCTTGCGGATCCTTGGTAATTTGGAACAGCGCCAGAGCTCCGCGTAAGCGCTCTTCATGTCCGATCGCGGGACGTGTTTCTGCCATCCAATCTAGCCATCGTATGACATCCTTATTGTCACCTAAAGCGGCGTCCCAAACTTCAGACCAACGGTCCTCATCTGACCCAGCCCATACACTGGATAGGCTTAGCGCAAACTCAGGCGCTCCACTTTGAGCTTGGAATAAACTTTTTAGCAAACCAACGAAGAATTCTGGGTGGTGGTCGTGAAATTCCAGAAATGAATCGACCGCCGCACCTTTAAGCTCTGCATGTAGCCCTCTTGATTCGAGGAATGAGGCCAGCTGTATGATCTGAATCTCCCGGCTTGAATCCTCCGCCATTGCCATCTCTGGGTCTTCCGCATTTTCAGACTCGCTCAAAGCCCCTAAACGCTCTGCGAACCACTTTTGGTAATCGCGCTCCTCATTCAGCCCAAGCAGATCAAAGGCCTCATCGATTCTCTCCTGCGAGATGAAGAAAGCTGTAAGAAGCACTGGGTCGCTTTCTGCGGTAAGCGCCTCAACCTCTTTTAAGAACCCAAGAGCAGCTGCGGTGCGGACAGCCATCGCTCTGTCCTTCTCAGCCCCTTCGCTTAGCGAAGCTTTTAGAGCCATGACGTCTTTCTTCATCAAAGAACCTTTTTGTGCCCAACGAGCTGTCGCCAAACGAACATAATCGTCAGTCGCCTCCATCCCTCTGGTCCCAAAGCCATTCTCTTTGAGCCACAGCCGAGGATCCCCTTGTAAAATCCGCAGCATCGCCAAAACTGCGCGATCGCCAAGCTCTGCCGCTAGATCTGCAGCCGAATCGATATTTCCTTGTGCTTGAAGTAACGCCAAGCGCCACTCGTCAGCAGTCGCCCCGTTTGGCACATCTAACACAGTGAGCTGCTCGTCAATCACCCCACGGCCTTCATAGAAACATGCCAGCGCCATTCGGTCGGCCGCAGAATCTACCGAAATGCGCAAGAGACTCTCCGCTTCTTCATAATTGCCTTTGATAATTTCCTGTCTCGCGCCCGCCACGGCGAATCCTTTGATGGAACCGGCGAGACGACTCCGCCCCTCGAGATCTTCAGAAGCGTAGAGCTTCAATGCTTGAAAATACGCTCCGAGGTCTCGCAGTTCTCTGAGCATTTGCCCCCGTTCTCTTGGCAAGGAATCTTCATAAGAGTCAATGATCCTGATCACCTCTTCGGGCGTATCTGGAGTAATCTCCATTTCCAGCTTTTCCAGCAAGTTCCTCGCACGAATTGAGACCTCTGGGTCTGGCGAATGTCTCGCTTCATTTAAAGCGGATAGCCCGACTTTGCCTCGAGTCCATAATGCCTGAGTCGCCGCTTCGCGCTCAGAGAATTTTTCACTGTTTAAGCTTGAGATAAGGTCTTCGATTTCTGAATCACGCTCAGCATCATCGGCCAAACTGAAGGGCAAAATCGCGACCCAAAACCCTATCTGAAAACGCGCTAGAAAGATCACTGTTACCGACAGTTACATATGTCATAACATTTTCAACTGCTTCGACTCAGCAATCCTGTATCGGATCGATTTACTGGTAGAAAAGAAAAACCGCTGTGCCGTCCTTGGAGCTATGGGCCGCGTTCCGGGGAACTCAACAGGTGGGATCGTCCGCAAGGTTGCATGTCTTCCTAAGAAGGCATGACAGTGGCCAGACGGGATATGATCCCTCATTTAAAACATCGGTCCGGGCCAGCTACCAAACATGGTCGGACACAGCAGTAGGTGGGAACCCTATCTTCATCACTTTCTGACTGCAACTTCGTTTTAGAAAAATCAGCAGGATTAAGCTCCTATGTTTGGCTGAATAACCAGTTCAGAATGGCAAGGTGCCTCGTTGCTAAATCTCCGGTGGTGTCCCGCTTGGCCGTTCTTGTTTTTTCCGCATTCTAGCTTCTTTAAAGAATTCTTGAAGTAGGCTAAGACACTCATCTCCCATTACATTGGCGACTACTTCACAGCTGTGGTTCAGAGGCGGATTCGCATCGAGAATATTTAACCATCCTCCGGCCGCACCAGCTTTTGGATCACTGCAGCCGAAAACGACCTTTCCCGGCCGGCAGTGCACAATGGCCCCTGCGCACATCACGCAAGGCTCCTTGGTCACATATAAAACACAATCGTCCAAGCGCCAGGTGCCTAATGCTTCTTGAGCGGCGCTGAGTGCCAGCATTTCCGCATGAGCAGTCGCATCCTGCAGGGTTTCCACCTGGTTCCAAGCGCGGCCGATGATATTCCCCTTATGAACGACCACTGCACCGACTGGGACTTCTGTAGCTGCGTAGGCCCGCCGCGCCTCACGCAGGGCTTGTCCCATAAAATGCAGATCGCTATGTAGATCAATGATCGGTAATTCGTCAGGCTCCATCTGCCTTCCTACATAGCCTTCCTAGTCCCCATACCTCCAGCGAAAAACCAATGCATGATCTTACGCCCACTCACGGTCCAGCACTCGTTCTCGCGCCGATGCAAGATGTTACGGACCTCCCATTTATGCGGGTTCTTGCGCGCCGCAGCCTTCCGGACTGGTTCGTCACAGAATATTTCCGCGTCCACCCGGAGTCTCGCCTCAATTCCCACATTCTCCGTTCAATTACGGAGAATACGACCTCTAAGCCGATCTTTGCCCAAATGATCGGGCGAGACGTCCCGAACCTGATCCGCACAGCGCGTGAGCTATCAGAACACGAGATCGCCGGAATTGATCTAAATCTCGGCTGCCCAGCGCCGGTCGTATGCCGCAAGGATGCTGGCGGCGGACTGCTGCGTCAGCCCGATCACCTTCATCGCATTCTAGGTGCTCTTCGGGACACGATCGCCGGGCGTTTTACGGTGAAAACCCGGCTCGGCTTCTACACTCCTGATGAGTTTGATGCCCTGCTCGCTATCTTTGCTGAGCATTCCTTGGACGGACTGACCATTCATGCAAGAACTGTCGCGGGCCGTTACCAGAGCCCCGTCGCGCCTGAATATGTCAAAAAAGCTGTGGAGACCCTCGACTGCCCAGTGATTGGAAATGGCAATATTGTGGACCCGACAACTGCCGATGCATTTTTAAAACAAGCGGGGCCAGCAGGCCTGATGATAGGTCGCGGCGCGATTCGTAATCCATGGATTTTTGATCAAATTAGAGGCTATCTAGATAGCAATACCTACCAGCGTCCCAGCCATCGGGACCTACTGAAATACATTCATGAACTCTCCTCGGAGATTGCTAAGGAAGCTAGTAACTATGATCCACTCCTTCACATCCAGCGAATGAAAAAAACGCTCATATACATCTGCGAAGGAATTAGTGGTGAATTTGAAAAAGGCATTCGCCGCATGAAATCGCCGGCCGAATTCTCAGGGCTGACCCATGAGTTCTTAGATCATCCAGGAATTCTAGATCCTTACCCACCGGCAGATTCTAAAATCTTCCGCAACTTCTCGGCCCTTCTACCGACAAAATCTGATTAGGAAAACTTCACAGCTTCGCTTTAAATTTAAAGCTAACTGTTCATTTTGAGGACTTACGCGCGTGGAATCAAAACACTTCCTCTGACGAAAGCTCCTCCTCTAAAGAGTATCAAAGAGCCGTAAATATCAGCCTGTAGGGATTCAGCTACCTTTGGCTCAGTTCTAGCTCTCTACAGCCTTGCATCTAAATCTAAACCTCATACTTTTTTCCTTTTTCAAAGAAACGCTTTTCATATGGACACCTTACGCACCTTTACCACTGGCACGGGCGAAACTGCCAATTTTCATTCCCTCCCTGCCCTCGCAGAAGCTGGGTTCCCCGGCTTGGCAAAGCTCCCAATTTCAATTCGGATTGTCCTTGAGTCTGTTTTACGTAATATGGATGGCAGGAAGGTAACTGAGCAGGATGTCCGCAACCTTGCTAATTATAACGCGCAATCACCGGGTGATTACGAAATCCCATTCACGGTTGCCCGCATCGTCCTCCAAGATTTTACGGGTGTGCCACTCCTGGTTGATATTGCAGCTATGCGGGATGCAGCCGTGCAGCGCGGAGCTTCAGCAGCTAAGATTGAGCCTTTGGTTCCAGTTGACTTAGTGGTTGATCATTCAGTTCAGGTGGATTTCTCGGGTTCTCAATCAGCGTTGGACCGGAATATGGAAATCGAATTCATCCGCAACCGCGAGCGCTACGAATTTCTAAAGTGGGGGCAACAGGCCTTTGATACGTTTTCAGTGGTTCCTCCTGGGATTGGTATCGTCCACCAAGTGAACTTAGAATACCTAGCGAAAGGCGTTCTCTCCAAGGACAACACCTTTTACCCAGACACACTCGTCGGCACGGACTCTCATACGACAATGATCAACGGTCTCGGAGTCGTCGGCTGGGGAGTCGGCGGAATCGAAGCAGAAGCCGGGATGCTGGGGCAGCCGGTCACTTTCCTCGTGCCGGAGGTCGTTGGCGTATATCTACATGGCAACTTGGCCGAGGGGGTTACCGCCACTGATTTGACACTACGCGTTACCGAAATTCTTCGCGCTCATGGAGTCGTGGGGAAATTCGTAGAATTTTATGGGCCTGGTGCCACTGCACTATCGCTACCGGATCGGGCGACGATTGCAAATATGGCCCCTGAATATGGCGCGACTATGGGATTTTTCCCGGTCGATTCCGAAACAATCAACTATATGCGAGGCACCGGCCGCTCCGAAGAACTCTGCAGCACTGTGGAGAACTACTACCGAGCGCAGGACCTTTTCGGCATTCCGGACAAAGGCGAAATTGATTACACAGATGAGCTAAGTCTTAATCTAGCGACAATTGTTCCAGCTGTAGCAGGTCCAAAACGTCCACAGGACCGCATCGATGTCCCTGCCCTGCGCGATACTTTTAATGACCTTTTCACAGCCTCAATCGCGGACGGCGGCTTTTTTCTGCCGGCGGCTGAAAGAGAGCAGCTAGTTACATTCTCAATGAGAGAAAAAGCTGGGGTATCAGTGGACTCGTTGCTTTCTACTGACAAATCGCACGAAACATTCGAAGGCGAAGAACGGAATGAGAAGGAGATGCTTACCAACCGTCCCACCGATACTGCTATCAATCCGGATTGGTTTGCAGATGGACCTCGTGAAATGTCGCTGCGTCACGGCTCAGTTCTCATCGCAGCAATCACTTCCTGCACAAATACTTCGAACCCTTCCGTCATGCTTGCTGCAGGCCTTGTTGCCAAAAAAGCGAACGAGCTCGGCCTCAGCATAGCCCCTTTTGTCAAAACCTCGCTGGGGCCAGGCTCACGCGTTGTCACCGATTATCTAGATGCCACGGGACTTACAAAAGAGCTCGATCAACTCGGATTCCATACAGTTGGCTACGGTTGCACGACTTGCATTGGGAACTCTGGTCCACTTCATCCAGCGATCGAAGCTGCGATCAAAGACGGCAATCTGGTATGCGCTTCGGTTCTCTCAGGGAATCGGAATTTTGAGGCACGTGTTCATGGCTCGATCAAATCGAATTTCTTAATGTCCCCACCCTTGGTAGTCGCCTACGCCTTGGCGGGTCGCGTGGATATTGACCTTACCACAGAGCCATTAGGAAATGATACGAATGGCGATCCAGTGTTCCTCAAAGATTTATGGCCGAGCCAAGAGGTGGTCCGGGCAGAGATTGCGAACGCCCTTAAGCCTGAAGTTTATGAGAAGCTCTATGGAAACATCGACGAAGCGAACCCTAAGTGGGCTGAAATTGCCTCATCCACTGGCGCCACTTATGACTGGGACCTCGATTCTACCTACGTACAATCACCTCCGTTCTTTGAGACAAAAGTGGGCGCTAGTGAAGATATAATCAGTGCACGTCCACTTGGGATCTTTGGCGATTCTGTAACAACGGATCATATTTCTCCTGCCGGTGCCATCAAAGAGGATTCGCCTGCTGGAAAGTATCTGATCGAAAACGGCGTAGATAAAACGTCATTCAACTCATATGGTGCTCGCCGCGGGAATGATCGGGTGATGACCCGCGGGACTTTTGCAAATGTCCGTATTAAAAACTTAATGTGCCCAGGCACGGAGGGTGGATATACCGTGTTCTTTGGTAGTACCGAACAAGGTGGAACAGGCGGCGAATTAGACGTTCCTAAAATAGAACTGCCGAACATTCCGGAGACAGGAATCGCGACCCATATTTACGACGCATCGATGGCCTACCAGAAAATGGCAACCCCTTTGATTGTTATCGGCGGCGAAGACTATGGAATGGGCTCATCCCGAGATTGGGCAGCGAAAGGCACGCGTTTACTCGGAGTAAAAGCTGTTATCACGAAATCATTCGAGCGAATTCACCGTTCAAACTTGATTGGGATGGGCGTTCTGCCGATGAATTTTGTCGATAGTTCTGACTATGAAAAAGTGAAGAATTTGGCAGAGGCTACTTTTGATATCATAGGTATCAAGGGCGATCTAAGCCCTGGACAGCCTGCCACAATGATTGCCAAAAGCGCCGCGGGCGAAGTTCGCATTCCGCTAAAAGTCCGGCTAGATACTCCTGCTGAGGTCGATTACTACAATGCAGGAGGTATCCTTCCTTACGTGCTCGATCAAATCCTTGCGTAAGGAGACCTAGAACCTTCATGGAGCGGAGGCGATTGCCGATGTTCCTATTGAAGGCTTCGATCAAGATGCGAAATTCTAGCATATTTTCATCAGCGCCCACCCCCAGATGAGCGCTAGGATTAGCAGCAACAAGACTGGTTAACCATTAGGTGCCGTGCAAATACCGCCACCAGTAAGTTGATAGGGCCGCGGTGAAAAAAAAGCCTCCCCTTACGAGGAGGCTTTCTTTAATATTTATGGAGAAGTATCAAAGTAGATCAAACGATCTTCATTTTGACTACTCGTTTTCCGTGGCTGGATCAATATCTTGACCCCCCTTTGGACCTTTCGGGCCCTTGGGACTTTTTGGTTCCTTTAATTCCTTTGGTTCTTTAACCTTTTTCTCACCGCTTTTCTCCTTACGATCTTTCATTGCGGTTTTCATCGCAGCTTTTTCTTCCTTGTTGAGAACGCCATCTTGATCGAGATCGAACTCAGCGATCATTTTCTTTTTGCGATCTTCACGCATCGCTTTTTTCTCCTCATCATCCAATTTACCGTCACCATCGGTGTCGTAATCGGCCAAAGGCTTCTTTTTCTTTTTGACTGAATCTTTTTCAATCGGGGCTTCTACCCCTTCGCTTTCTACGACTAGGGTTTCGTCATCCGTTGCGTCATCAGCAGGGGTCATATTTTCACCCTCTTTTTTTCCAGGTTCCGCAAATCCGAGTCCTGCAAGCCCGAGGCTCGCACCAAATATAATCAGTGTTTTTTTCATAATGTTATCTTTATATAAAACGGGGCATCATGCCCACATGTTACTTGAACTCCCCATGATATCTGGAAATTCATATTTCACGAAGATTTTTTAGCAAAATTCTCTACTTCGAAAAATGTTCCATCCATCCCCTGACCTATCTACCTTTCTGATCACACTTCGGCACCTTATCCGGGAGCCATCAGTGGTTGGCGCCGAGGATTCATTTTTCAGAGTCCTCCGCCGTGAACTTGAGGAGCTCGATATTAAGGTGGAGCGTCACAGTGGGATTCTCGTGGCCAAGGGAAAGGAACCAGACGGCGTGATCCTCTCGGCTCACGTCGATCGGAATGGTCTTGTCTGCACCGGGCCAAATGAATTCCAATATGCAGCTTTTATCGCTGGGAACCGCGGAGAGCTTACCGGAGATTCTATTTCTGAGCAGATGGTTGCACTGATTGCAGACCGCTTTACTGGCCAACGGGTCCAAGCTCACCTTCCCTATACTGGAACCTATTTAGGCCAAGGAACAATCTCTTCGGGCTACCTTTGCCCTCGTCGCCTGAATCTAATTTTCGAATTAGATGGCTTAGAATATATCGAACCTGGCACACCAATTGCCTTCCTTGATCGGCTTACCCTGACAGACACCCATATCTCCGCGCAGTTGGACAATGTGATCTCTGTGGCCCTTATTCTTTACCTCTATCGCCTCGGATTCCAGGGCACCGCTCTATTTACCGCTCAGGAAGAAGCAGGGCGCAGCTGGCGCTATGCATTAGCCTGGCTTCAACGCGAATCAATCTCAACAGATCAATTGCTTGTTCTTGATACAAGCCCATACCCGACATCAGAAAGTGCCGAAGCTCAGGACTTAGTACTTCGAAGAAAAGATGCATCAGGAAGCTTCGATCCAGCATTCTCAAAAGAAATCAAAGATCGCTGCGATACTTTAGACATCCGCACCAGCTACAAAGATGAATGGATTGAAACCCAAAACCTTTCACGAGACAAACCGATGTCCTTAGGCCGCACCGAACTTGGGCGCCTTGCCTCCGCCAGTGAAGGCACCGTCAACGGAACAACCTTACAAATCCCCACAACCGGCTACCACACCGCCGAAGAGACTGCCTCTCTAGTCTCGATCAAAGCAGCCATCCAAGTATTATCCAGCTTCGTCAAATAGTACGGAATTTTCCGACCATTAAGAATTTAGGGCGAAATCACTAAGTCCCAACGACCAGCCGAACTCTTGCCGCTCTGAGAGACTGTTGCTGATCGAGCAGCGATTCATGGCGATCGTTTACTTGCATTTCTGGGCACATAGATCCTCACGATCCATCTCACAAATCCCCCTCAAGTCATCTCCTCAGCCCGGTATCTCATTCAAGCTTTCCCTCAGCAGCAAAATCGATTTTTCGACCCCTAAGGAGGGGTCGAAATCTAATACATCTCGGCGCTTGCTAAGATCCTAGGCACATGCCCTGCTACCCGCTTTCCAATTCCATTCATCCACACTCACTTTCAAATGTCTCGTAAAACAAAATTAATCATCACTTTGGGCCCTGCTACTGAATCTGCTTCGATGATTGGTGAGCTGATTGATGCTGGGGTGAATGTTTTCCGGATTAACATGAGCCACGCGAAGCATGATTGGTCGGCAAAAATGACGAAACTGATCCGATCAGAGTCAGCGCGCCGCGATGCCCATAGTGCCGTGCTCTTCGACCTCACCGGACCATCTATCCGCACTGGTGACCTGGAAACACCTTATGAACTGAAAGAAGGAGATATCGTAGAATTCCGCCGTGCAGATGTTCCGGCCTCTGTCCCGATCTCCACGACCGTAAACTATCCAGGGCTGATGCATGACGTGACAGCAGGAAACACGCTCGTGGTCGATAATGGCGCGCTATTGATGAAGATCGATCGTGTAGCTGACGATCGGATTCTTTGTGAGGTAAAGACGCCTGGTTCCATGGGATCGCGTCGTCATATCAATCTTCCCGGGGTTCGTCTCAATCTTCCAGCGCTCACCGAAAAGGATAAGAAAGATCTGGCTCTCGCAGTAGAATGCGGCGCGGATTACATCGCTGGATCCTTTGTTCGTGATGCGGCTCACGTTCGAGAGCTCCGGGAGGCAATGGAGAAGCTTGAGGGTGAAGCTCAAATCGTTGCTAAAATCGAAGACCAAGAAGCGATCCGAAATATCGATGCAATCATTCAGCACACAGATGTCATTATGATTGCTCGCGGCGATTTGGGGATCGAGGTCGATTTCGAGGATCTGCCAATTCTTCAGCGCCGCATCGTGAAGCGGTGCCATGAGCTCGGCACACGCGTGATTGTCGCTACCCAGCTTCTAGAATCGATGATCACTAACCCAACTCCGACAAGAGCCGAGGTGACCGATGTGATGAACGCGGCCTATGAGGAGGCAGATTGCTTGATGCTTTCCGGAGAGACCTCGGTAGGGCGCTATCCGCTGCGCTGTGTTGAAGCTCTAGTCAAAATTTCCTCACGAATCGAACGTTCTGGTGGGCATGGATTTGGACAGAAGGTCATTCTCCGCGATGAGCGGCAGAAAACAGCTCGTGCCGCGGTGGTGCTAGCTGATTCTCTTCCTGATTCTCGTCTAGTCGTTCTCACTCGCCGAGGCGTACTTGCCAATCATGTCGCCCTGATGCGTCCTCACACAAAGGCCCTTTACGCAGTTACTCCCAAAGAGAGCGTATGCCGTCAGCTATCCCTGACACGTGGCGTTCGGGCATTCCAAATGTCCTTTTCTTCAAATATCGAAGAAACCGTAGAGCGCGCCACTGAGGAACTTCGAAAACAAGGCCTCGTCCGTGCTGGCACTCCAATCGTGATCGTCTCGGATATCCTCTCTGATCATTTCGCAGCGAATTCGATCCTCCTGCATCATGCATAGAATGAAAAAATTCGCTGTAGAGGACTTGTCGAACGTAACTGCTAAACTCTCTTCAAGTCTGGACTACCCACATCTTTAGCAAGCTCGGAAAACTCCTTCAGCTCAGCCTCCGTAAAGTGCAGGCCACCTGCTGCATCAGATGCTGCACGGGCCCGCGCTTCGATCTGCCCGGGAAGCATTGCGCCTTCATTCCCATGTCCTAGGATATCTTTTAGAACTTCCTGAAGATTTTCCTTCTGACTGCGACCCTTTGCAAAGTTTCTGCCAGACAAAGCTTCTGGATGGATGATCTGGAAATAGAAAGTTGTGGTTGTTTTCTCCCCTTCGAGGTCTGTTTTACGGCCACGAATGGTAGGTAAAGAGCCACCGATCAGGCCACCAAAGATCTCATTTAGAAGGGACATCCCATAGCCTTTATGCCCGCCGAATGGGAGCAACGCGGCCACATGATTTGGATCATTGGTCGCCTTGCCATCGGCATCGACAGCGGCCCCTGGAGGAAGCATCTTCCCCTCGCGTTTCAGCGCCTGCACCCGTCCCATTGCTACGGTAGACGTCGCCCAGTCCATGACGATTGGAAATTCATTTTCATCCGTCGCAGGAATACCCCACGAATGCGGATTGGTTCCGAGAGTAGGGAATTTCCCCCCGAAGGGAACCACCTCTGCCAAAGTAGAGGTGCAATTTGTATAGGCAAAATATCCTCTTTCTGCAGCAGCCATCACATAGCCCCCACCCCATAGGTAATGAAAGGAATTATCGACTGCGATCTGCGCGATCCCGTATTCATCGGCCAACGCAATCCCCCGCTCGATCGCCTGATAAGCAACTGCTTGACCGAGCTTTTTGTTCGCGTTCCAGATTTCTGAGGCTTTGAATCTGGACTCAAGCACCTCAATCTCTGCGCTGGGCACGCAACCACCGATCTCTGAACCAAAGAGGTGATCGAGATGCAGGGCTTTGAGCGCATGATGGGTGCGGATTCCGTGACGAGCGGCTTCCGCTGCAAGCTTTGTGCCCAGATCGGATTCTTCTTTAGAAAATCCGCGCGCTTGATAAGCGGCTGAAACCAATTGGTCGTGAGACTCCCGTGAAACAGTTATAAATTCAGACATAGAATAGCGGAAAGATGCTGAGGAGAATGCCCCTCAAGGTCGGTTGAAGCTAAGGTGGCAAAGCCTTTCAGTGCAAGTATCTTCCCCTACCTATCCGCATTATCTCCCACATCTCCATCGGCAGTTTTCGTAGCCTTAAGCTCTCCAAAATCTCTGCCACAGCTCCAGCAGCTTGTGAAATTTTCGGGCACCATTTCTTTGCAAAAAGGACAGGGTAGCTCGGCGGTCGAGACCGTCTGCGAGCGAGCCACGTCTTCGTTGATTAAAGTCATTGCCTCTGTAGCCCTAGAATCATCCATCACGCAGAGGATCGGTAAATAGGCTGGAATTGAATAACCCTCTACAGCCGCGATCATTTCATTTTTTACATAGGTCTGAATACCGTTTCCTTCGAGAATTGCCCGATAATAGTTAATTCGCACCATATCGCGCTCACGCAGAAGCTCCTTCATGAAGCGAATCTATTCCCGTCATCGGGCATAAGCAAACAAGTGCTCAGCCCCAGCCTTGCCAGAGAGGATACTGAGCTTTAAAAATCTGGTTCATTAGCTGCTAGAAGATTGGTTTACTCATGCCAGCATGGACATACCGCTTACTAGCAAACCTGCAGAATTCCCAAATTTCGCGCTGGTAGATCCTTTCATCGGAAATGCTGAAAGGGAGCTTCCGGAGCCGATCGGGATCGCAGCCAGCTGGTGGTGCGCCAAGCCACCTATCGGCAATACCCATCCAGGAGCCTGTTTGCCTTTTGGGATGGTATCCGCCTGTTCTTATTCCGGTGCATATGTCACCGGCTACGGGAGATATGCGGTTTCCCTGAGCGGCGATTCACCGCCTATCCTTTTTGAGAAAAAGGAAATACTAGGAATTTCCCACTTCCAGCAAAGCGGCACGGGGCGAATCCGGGTCTACTACAATTACTTCCTAACAACGCCGATAGGGGAGAATGGCCTGGCAGCTCGGGGGGAGCGCCACGAGCTTTTGAACGAACGCGCTTGGCCCGGCTTCTACTCCGGCACCTTCGGAAGTAGCGATATTCACTTTGAGATTGTTGCTACGCACCATGGAATCCGGCATCGGTATTTATTTCCTGCCAATCAAGTACCACACGTTGCAATCGATGTCTCTGCGGGCGGCTTGTTGATAGATGAGATGAAGAGCTACCCTCAGTGGGCAGAATTATCGATTACTGACGATGGAATCGTCTGCGGTGAGGTGGTGATGGAAGGGATACCGATCAAGTTTTCCTGCGTCTGCCGGGACGCGACCGCTTATCTTTGGGAAGATGACGAACTACTCGAAGCAGGCGATTATACGCTTAATATAGAACGGCAGAAGTATCGTCCACAATTCGGTTTTGGATTCCGCAGTCATGCAGAATCCGCAGAACTTCAATTATCTTTTGGCTTTTCGCTCCAAGAGCTTTCCCGTGCAGAAAGTCATGCAAAACTAACAACTAGCTTTGGCGATTCTGTCTACCGTGCGGCTTCTATTTGGGAGGAAACTTTATCGAAAATTGAAGTGCGTAGTGACAATGAGGAACAGAAAAGAATATTTCAGACTGCGCTGTATCATTCATGCCTGAAACCAGCCGATTTCTCGAACGAGAATCCTTTTTCAAAAAGCACCGGTCCCTTCTTTTTTGATCTTGTACTCTGTGGGACACCTACAAAACGCAGCTACCTCTGCTGTTCACTCTATGGCCAGAAATGGGCGCAGACTTTGTGAAATTCTTATATGAAGTGGCGAAACGCGAAGGCGGTTTTCCAATCAGCTATCTGATGGACAATGTGCCAGACCGCTTTACCAAGCAGGCAACCGGCCTCTGCCATATTATTCTTGAGGATGCTAGGTGCCGCGGAATCAAGGGAGACTGGGATCGTATTTTGACGCTTTTGTGGAAAACCAGCCAAAGCGGAAAGGGGCGGAAAAGCCGCTTTGGAGAATACGCCCGCACCTATCTAGCCACGCCGCTTTCTCACACACTTGATATTGCCTATGCTCACTTTTGTATGGCGCGTATGGCTAGGAGCACAGGAGATCAGATCATTCATGACAAAGCAGCGGCACTCTCAGTGCATTGGAGAAATGCCTTTGATTCAGCAAGCGGACTCCTTCGCGAAGATTCTACTTATTATGAAGGTGAAAACTGGAATTACTCGTTTCGCTTTCTTCACGAGATGGAAGAACGGATTAACTTGGCTGGCGGCGACAAGGGCTTTGTCGCACTCCTTGACAAGTTCTTTGGTTTTGCATTGCCTGCTCATCGGGAACGTTTGTATCAGTTCGAAGGCCTAAACAACGAGCCAGACATGGAGGCCCCCTACGCATATCACTATGCGGGGCGCCCAGATCGCACTGCGCTAATCGTCCGCCGCGCCATGGAATGCCAGTTTGCATCCGGCGAGGGAGGCCTGCCGGGAAATGATGATTCAGGAGGGCTTTCATCATGGTTCGTCTGGAATGCGATTGGAATTTTCCCCGTCGCCGGACAAGCAATTTTTCTCATTGGCAGTCCGCTCTTCGAGGCGATCACCTTGAAGCTAGGCGATGGCTGTTTCCAAATCACCACGGAAAACTATTCTCCATCCAATTACTACGTCCAAAAAGCACTCTTGAATGACCATGATATCAATCGGACATATCTCGCAGCGAATGAAGTCGTTTCCGGTAATAGATTGCACCTGATGATGGGACCTGATCCCGGGTCTTTTCCAAATGCTCGGCGCCCGCCGAACCCGAAGCCTTAGGCGCGGCGTTGCACGCCGTAGGAGACCGGGCGAGTGCTTTATGAGGCTTCCATGAGGCTGGCACGGGAACTGCCATGTGACCCGCATTCTTAAGACAAATTTTATTTATGGACACGAAGTCACAGCCGCAAATCTTGAACGCAGTCTTTCTTGTCCGCGCGGATCCCATCATCTGCGGCCATTCTACCGAAGCCCGAAATCTTGCCGAAGCGGCCCTGCAACTAGGCCTCAAAAATGTTCACATCGTCAGCTATCCACTAGATGTTCTAGAAGCCAGTAGTCTTCCTCTGAAAGATCAATCGACGATGACCCCCTATTCTGAAGGGATCTCCGTGGACCGCCCGGAACCGATGGGAGACTACAAGGTTCTGGATGGGAGGCTGGCGCTGGGAATAGGTGGCCATCTGATCGATCTTCTACATCGCCTACCGGGAAAAACCATGCTGATGGATCTCTACCTTGTTCCCCACGGTGTAATGGTGATGCAGGCTGTCAAAAGCTTCAAAAATTGCGGTAAGGCGGCAGATGTCTTCACCGTGGGAGAGGCTGTTGGATCCGATATAACGAATGTCGTAGGCAATGCGCTTGAAGAAGGCAGAGTGGGTGCGGCTCAGCTAGTTCTTTCGAATTTTCTCGAACATGATCTTCCAGTTGCCGTAAGCAAATTTACCAAAGATCTGATCGTTGAGGCTGGCAGAAAAGTAGATGCGAAATTGGGCACTAACTTTGAAGAGCAACTTGAGAGAATTGTAGGTGTGAGTTATCCGGCAATCGATACCTCTACCTACCTTTCGATTGAAGAGAATGATAACCAAGTTAAGGAAATCCTAGAAAAGCGGGGCTTAGAAAAAGATGGCTTTGTGATGTTTCTTTCGCGGATCTCGCCCGCCAAGGGCGTCGATGACCTTCTAGCGGCATGGCAAGGTTGCGCCTTCGAAGGGAAAAAAAAGCTGATTATATGTGGAAATGGTCCCGCAAAAGACGAGGTGCGGAAGCTTGCTGCCACGATGAACGGAGTCAGCGTTCTCGATGATGTTAGCGATTCCGAGAAAGGCGTTTTAATGCATGCGTGCGCGGCCTGGTGCCTTCCTAGCAAGCCAAAGACCGAATTCATCGAAACTTTCGGCATCGCCGTCGCCGAAAAAATGCTGGCTGGTGGCTTGGGACCGGTTATCACTACGCGCACCGGCGGGATTCCGGAAGCAAGTGGCGGGTATTGTCTCGAGCATGAGGCCGGGAATACTGATGAGCTACGCGCCTGCCTAAACCGAGCAGCTGCTATGCCTGAGGCAGAGAGAAAAGAACTATCCGAAAAAGCGCGCAATTTCGCGCTTCGCTTTGATCGGATACAGATCTTGAAGAATTTACTAGAAAAGGCCAATCGCTCCGCCGAGTGATCGTCCCCTATTATGGAATATACAGCTCCGAGCCTTGGGCTAAGACTGTCGATGGATCTAAATCGAGACCATTGATCTCATCGAGACGTTCGGTGGTTGTATTATAATTCTTTGCGAACTCATCGTAGGTAATTTCAGTAGTTACCTTCACTGGCTGTTCCGGAGTTGGCTGCGCGGTCAACTTTGGCTGGTTAAGCGGTTTTTGCGACACAGGAATTGAGGCTGAGCTCTGATCGGCAGGCTTTGAGCTGCCACTGTTCGATGATGCTTTGAATTGATTATCCACCGCTTTGGATACTACTATCTTCTGGCCAATTTTTAACGCTTTCGGGTTCAACGTAGGATTGAGCGACTGGATCGCTGAGACGGTGACTCCGAACTTTTTAGAAATTTTGTAAAGTGTATCGCCAGATTGGATTTTATAGGTTTTCTCTGGAACCGAAGAGACCTCGTTTATTGATCCCGCTGTTGGATTAACAGAGCTTTCGATCTTAAGTTTCTGACCGGGATGAATGATCGAATTTGGCTTTAGGCCGTTCATTGATGCCAATGACGCGACCGCAATTCGATTTCGATTTGCGATTCTCTCAAGGCTATCGCCACTTACAACCGTGTAGGTCTTTTCGTTTGCGGCAGCAACACTCTGCTTAGGCTCCGCTGGCGCACTTCCGTTCAGCCTTGCAATTTTTTCTTCAAGCTGAGCTATCTGCATTTCTTGCTCGGAAACAAGAGAACGTAGTCGATCCAATTCAGAGGCAAGGAGCTTCGGCGCAGAAAGTAGAGACGAAAAGAGAAGAGCTGCTATAAAAGATTTCATCTTCATAAGTCAGATTACTTCAGAGATTTATTCAAAAAACAATCGAAATTTAAGGTGTCCGTAATAACTTTATGCGATTTGCCATTTTATTTCTTTGATGAAGATATGCTGGTAGTCCTAATTTGCTACTTTGTTTCCAAGCGCTAGGGCATTCTTTCCCATATTAAGAAAGCGACCGAACCCTAGATTTAAAGAGGCTTCGAAGGGTAAGCTATTCTTCGGCAGCTTCGCCTTCAGCTTCTGCCATTCCTGCAGAAGTATTTTCGGCATCACCTGCTTGTTCGGTGCTTTCGGCATCGTCTTCCCCATCCGGAATGACTAGGGAGATATCTTGTAATTTTTCCCCAGTTTTCAGACTAAGTAATTTTACGCCTTGAGCATTCCGGCCCGTAGTCCGGACTTCTGAAACCCGTATCCGGATCGATTGACCCGTAGAGGTCATCAGCATTAGCTCATGTTCTTCGGTAACTGCGAGGGCACCGACAAGAGGGCCAGTTTTGTCTGTCACCTTCATGGTAATGATGCCTTTGCCGCCTCGCGATTGGGTCCGATATTCTTCAAACGCGGTGCGCTTACCTAAGCCATTTTCGGAGGCTACTAACAAGGTGCAGTCATCGGTGACCTTGGCGAGGCCTACTACATAATCCTCGGCCACCGGACGGATGCCCATCACGCCCTGAGACGATCGGCCGATCGCTCGGGTATCTGCCTCGGAGAACCTTAGGCTAATTCCACGATGAGTCACTAGAATGATGTCATCTGTCCCTGATGTAAGGTTTACGCCGATTAGCTCGTTACCCTCTTCAAGGATGATGGCGATTGTTCCAGCCTTGCGATAGTTGCGGAATTCATTCAAAGCCGTTTTTTTCACCTTACCAGAACGGGTGGCGAAGAATACAAAGCCAGCGTCTTCACGAAATGTGATATCGTTCCCATCGCCATCGACACTGCGCTCAAGGCGGAGCATCGCCGCGATACTTTCCTCAGGCTGTAGATCGAGGACATTCTTGATAGATCGCCCGACCGATGTTCGAGAGCCTTCTGGGAGTTCGTAGACTCGCTCTACATAAAGCCGACCTGTATTCGTGAAGAACAAAAGGTAATCGTGCGCTTGGACGGAGAATAGATGTTCTACGAAATCGTTTTCTACATCCTTAGCGGTGGCCTTTGTTTCCATACCTTTTAGGCCCTTGCCTCCGCGCCCTTGCAAGCGGTATTCAGTCGCCGGAGTCCGCTTGATATAGCCGCGATGTGATAAGGTCACAATCATCGCATCATTCGCGATCAGATCTTCCATCGCCACCTCACCAACGGCTGCGACAATTGGGCATTTTCGCGGTGTGGCATATTTAGCTTTGATCGCTGCCAGCTCGTCCTTGATGATTGTCAGAACACGCTCCTCGCGTGCGAGGATATCCATTAGATCAGTGATATCTTCCAGAATCGCATCGTATTCCCCTTTCACCTTTTCGCGTTCCAGACCTGTTAGCTGATAAAGACGCAGCTCCAAGATCGCATCTACCTGACGCTTCGAGAAAATGTATTTGTCTCCCTGCACAGAGGCCTGTTCCCTGAGCAAAATCCCGAGGCCCGAGGCGGTTTCTGTCGGGAATTGATAGGCCGCCAAGCGCTCCCTCGCTTCATCACGATTTTTTGATTCCCGGATGATTTTAATAAATTCATCGAGGTGGCCGAGCGCTAATAGATAGGCCTCAAGAAGCTCGGCCCGCTCTTCGGCTTTACCGAGCAAGTAACGGGTGCGGCGGATTACCACCTCACGCCGATGTTCGATATAGCAATCGATTGCTTCTTTCAAAGAGAGCTGCTTCGGTCGATTTTGGTGAATCGCCAGCATATTTACGCTGAAGGAAGTCTCCAAAGCCGTCAGTTTAAACAACTGATTCATTACGACTTGCGGCCGCGCATCGCGCTTTAGTTCGATCTCAATCCGGGTCTCTTCATCCGAGAGATCCCGCATTCCAGAGATTCCGGTCAGGATCTTTTCATTGACCAGCTCAGCAATTCTAGTTTGTAGGACCGCGCGGTTCACTCCGTAAGGAACCTCCCGGATTGTCAGCATAGACTTGCCGCTTTCGCTTTCTTCGATCTCGACTGTGCCGCGCAAGCGCATCGATCCACGCCCCGTGGCAAAGTAGTCCTCGATTCCACGAATACCGCGTATCTCGCAAGCTACCGGAAAGTCAGGGCCTTTGATATGTTCCATCAGGCCGGGCAGGTCGATTTGCGGATTATTAATCATCGCGCAAATCCCATCGATCACCTCGCCCAAGTTATGGGGAGCAAGATTTGTGGCCATGCCGACGGCGATCCCAGTTCCGCCGTTTACTAAAAAATTTGGAAATGCCGATGGCAGCACGGAAGGTTCTTCCAAAGTGCCATCATAGTTTGGAACAAAGTCGACGGTGTTCTTATCCAGATCATCCATCATCGCCATCCCCAATGGATGGAGCCTTGCTTCCGTATACCGCATGGACGCGGGGGCATCACCTTCGACGGAGCCGAAGTTGCCCTGCCCGTCTACGATCAATTCTCGCATCGACCATGGCTGACCCATATTTACCAAAGTGGTATAGATAGAGGAATCTCCATGAGGATGGTAGTTACCCATCGTTTCACCAACGATCTTTGCGCATTTTACATGTGACTTTGATGGGGTCACTCCGAGCTGGCGCATCGCGTATAGAACCCGCCGCTGTGAAGGTTTAAGACCATCCCGAACATCTGGTAATGCTCGCGATATAATAACGGACATTGAATACTCGAGAAACGATTGAGAAAGCTCGTCTGCAACGTTGATAGGTTTGATAGAATCTGTAGCCATGTGAAATTTTAGAAAATTGGAAGCTCCTGAATTTGCGTTCGAGGAATAGTGAGGAAGACTGGTAGAGGCCTAGGTAATATGTTTTTCGGAAAGTATCTGAGAACCAATTCTCAGAATGATGAAATGATAGTTAGATAGTGAGATAAGTGGACGCCGGTGCTCTAGACATCGAGGTTTCGAACGTTCAAAGCATTGTCCTCGATAAACCGTTTTCTCGGCTCCACGATGTCACCCATCAGGACATCGAACATTTTATCTGCTTCTACCATGTTGTCCTCATCCAGACGAACTTTGAGGAACTGTCGAGTTTCGGGGTCCATCGTGGTTTCAAACAGTTGCTTTGCATTCATTTCGCCTAGGCCTTTGAATCGTTTGATCTGAACGCCCTTTGCAGAGATTTCTAAAACCTTCTGAAGAATCTCTGAAACAATGAAGATCGGAATCGCAGACTTCTTATCCCCTTCTCCTTCAGTCAGTTCGAAGATCGGTGTATCTAGAGAATAAAAAGTCTTGGTGGAAATTCCAAGCTCGCCCAAGCGCGAGAAAATTTTTGCCACTCCACTCGATTCATGTAGTTCATGCAAAACGGCACGTCGCGATGGTCCGCTAATTTCTGCAAGCTCTTCATCGGTCAGTTCCTCATCGAACAAGCCAAGATCACGGTTTTCTGAAGCGAAAGCCGATAATGCGGTCTCGTCTGCGAAATAGCGCACAGATTCGACATTGCCCTCACGGATTCGCACCATGTAATCAGGAAGTCGCCCGCTATCTGGGCGTGCATTTAGATAGTCCTCAAAGCTTCCTCCATTTCCTTCGATTGATCTTTGATACCGGGAAAGGCCTGATAGGTTTTCCAATATTGCCTTCAGTTCATCTGCGGTGAAGTTCCGCTTCTGATCATAGGTTCGCAGGGTCACCTCACCCGCACCGAGTTCGATTAGGATTGAATTTAGCTCGTCGTTATCCTGCACGTATTCTGAGCGTTTTTTCCGGGTTACTAAATAGAGCGGTGGCTGAGCGATGTATAGGAAACCACGTTTTACAAGGTCGGGCATGTGTCTGCAGAAAAATGTAAGAAGTAGTGTCCGGATGTGAGAGCCATCTACGTCCGCGTCCGTCATAATGACGATTTTGTGATAGCGCACCTTCTCGATATTAAAAGAACCCTCCTGCTCACCATCGCCGATCCCAGCACCGATCGCGGTAATCATCGACTGTATCTCCTTGTTCTGAAGGGCGCGGTGCAGCCGTGCCTTCTCGACATTTATCAGCTTTCCACGCAGCGGCAGGATTGCCTGTGTCCTTCGATCGCGGCCCTGTTTCGCTGAACCACCCGCGGAATCACCCTCCACAATATACAGCTCAGATTTCGCTGGATCACGCTCCGAGCAATCGGCCAACTTCCCGGGGAGGCCTCCGCCGGACAGTGCGCTTTTTCTCACTGTCTCACGAGCCTTCCGAGCCGCTTCGCGCGCCCGCGCTGCATTTACAGACTTTTCGATCACTTTCCGAGCAAGCTCCGGGTTTTCTTCGAAATAAGTATTCAGGCCCTCGTAAACGATCGAAGAAACAACCCCCTCAATCTCTGAGTTGACAAGCTTACCTTTCGTTTGTGAGGAAAAACGAGGTGATGGCATTTTCACCGAAATTACACATACCAGCCCTTCACGCACGTCATCGCCAGAGAGCGAAGGATCTTTATCCTTTAGAATTTTATTGGATTTTGCGTAGCTGTTGATTGCCCGCGTCAATGCTGTGCGGAAACCTGTCAAATGGGTGCCCCCATCCGCGTTTGGAATGCTGTTTGCGTAACAAAGAATCTGATCCTGATACGAATCGTTATATTGGAAAACTACATCTGCGAATACGTCGTCTTTCGATTGTTTGCCATCGTAATCGATATCGATTTCGCGTTTGCCATGAATCGCGACCGGAGACTCGTGGACCACGTTCTTGTTTTCGCAAAGCTGCTGAATGAATTCGACAATCCCGTCTTCGTAAAGAAACGTGGTCTTCTTTGCGCTCTCCGGCTTTTCATCCTCAAGTTCAATTGTCAGTCCCGGGTTCAGGAAGGCTAACTCCCGAAGGCGAGAGGCCAAACGGTCAAACTGAAACTCAATGGTATCTACAAAAATGGTCGCATCCGGGAAAAAAGTGATTTTTGTTCCTGATTTAGCGGGATCTGCCTCGCCAATTACATGCAGCTCTTCGGTCGTTTTCCCTCGCTCAAAAGCAATCCGATGAACCTGTCCACCCCGCGTGATATCGGCACGAAACCAATCAGATAGCGCATTGACACATTTCGCTCCAACTCCATGAAGACCACCGGAATATTTATAGGCACCTTGTCCAAATTTTCCTCCTGCATGAAGGTTTGTAAGGACTAACTCCACAGCCGGCATTCCAAATTTTGGATGCATGTCTACTGGGATACCACGGCCGTTATCGCCAACAGAAATCGATCCATCGACATGGATTACTACCCGTATTTTCGAGCAATAGCCAGCTAGATGCTCGTCAATTGAGTTATCCAGAACTTCGAAAACGCAGTGATGCAGACCGCGCTCATCGGGATCGCCAATATACATCCCCGGCCTCTTCCGGACTGCCTCCAGTCCCTCTAGCTTATCAATCTGGCCAGCATTGTATTCCTGCTCGCTACCCACCTTCGTTTGAGCCTTCTCCGGCTCCTTTTTTTCCTCTGACATATGGCTTGGAAAGCTTCTGAAATCAATGAGCTATGAACAAGAACTTAATCTGTAAATCTCGGCAATTTAAGTCTTCACTTGCCTGCCTCAAGCAGTCGTGAAATCTGTATTCTCATGCGCTGTTTGGATGCAATATTTAGAAAACTCTTTTGTGGAAGGATTGCATCCAACTTTTGAGTGAGACCGGGAAGCTTTGGTGAAGAAGTTGCACTTTTCAACAAGCGAAGACCGCTTGGTTTTACGCGCAAAAAATTGGGGGGGGGTTCTGCTACAAAAGGAAAAAATTTCGTCTTTAGAGCAATTCCACTTGCCATTATCTCACTTAGCTACCAAAGATTTGCCTCCCACCGCATGCACGAGTAGCTCAGCGGTAGAGCAACCCGTTTACACCGGGTCGGTCGGCGGTTCGATCCCGTCCTCGTGTACCATCTGGAGACGCAGCCCATCGCCTGTCTCTAGTTTCCTATTTGTTGTCCCTCATTTTCCTTCAGAGATTTTCTTAGGAAGAGCGCCCTAGGCCCAGTCGCCGCTCAATCTCACGGGTTGAGAATTCGGTAAGGGTCGGTCGCCCATCTGCAGCGCAATATGGGAGATCGCACCTGAAGAGGCGATTTAGAAGCTCTTCAGCTTCGTTCAGGCGTGGCTTTTTCCACTTTGCGGCCTGGCGAGCAACAACGCCGGCGAGCCGATCGAAGCCAAATCGCTTCCCTCCGGAGCTCCCGCTGAGCACTTCCTCTAGCATCTCAGCTAAAAATCGATCTGGATTATCGAGCTTCAAGCAGGCTGGTAGACTACAAACTTGAAGAGTGTTTCCACCGAAATTCTCAATTTCCACTCCAGCCTCCAAAAGGCCTTCGCGTCCTCGTAGAGCAATGTCGATTTCCTTCGGATCGAGTTCTAGAATCACGGGCACCAATAGACTTTGTGTCTCAAGACCCGCCTTGCTCCCTTTGCAGATTTCCTCGAAGTAGATGCGCTCCCAGGCTGCCTTCGGGTCGAATAGCACCAGCCCCTCATCACTTTCAAGAATTACATACCGTTCATGCAGCATAGCTTTAATTCTGAAACCGTGAGAAGGCCTTGGGCCGTGGCCTTGTTCTTCTTTGCTGGCGCGATCTAATGGAGCTAATTTTTCTTCGGTAGGTAAAGTCCCCTGAATTCCATGAAAAAGAATTCGCCCTTGATTCATTTCCCTTTCTGATGCGAGTTCTCGCGATCGATTGCTGGAATCAGGTTGCTTGGCAGGAGGTCGCAGCCCATCCAGAACGCATTCGCGGATCAAATCTCTGAGCTCATAGGGACGGTGGAATCTCACTTCTCGCTTTGCCGGATGGACATTGACGTCCACTAGAGCCGGATCCATATCGATCCAAAGCCAAGCTGCTGGATGCAAGCCGTCTTGCAGACTTCCGCGGAATCCTTCTGAAAGCCCCTTGGTGACTGCCGCATCTTCAATCGGCCGTCCATTAAGGAAGACGAACTGATGCCTCCGTCCGCGCCGGGCATATTTTGCAGGTAGGACAAATCCATGGACTGCGATCCCCTTTTGCCTTTTTGCAAAAAGATGAAGCAGCTCAGCGCCGCGCTCGTTTCCCACCAGCTGCCGAACGCGCTCAATTGGCTCCGTAACTTCAGGATAATCAAAAACAAGGCGCCCATCTTTCCGAAACCGAAACTTCACCTCCGGAGCTGATAGCGCATGCAGGCGCATTTCAGACTCCACATGGGCTGCCTCCGTAGTTTCCGCACGCAGGAATTTCCGGCGCGCAGGTATATTAAAGAAGAGCATTCTTGCCTCAATCATCGTTCCACAAGCACCTCCTGCATCCCTAATTTCACCCATCACCCCACCATCGACCAATAGCTCAGTGCCGGTGGAGTCCTCCTGCCGCCGTGTCACCATCCGAAACTTAGAGACACTTGCGATCGAGGGAACCGCTTCGCCACGGAAGCCGAGGGTTCGGATTTCCGCCAAATCCTTGCTTTCTCGTAGTTTGCTTGTCGCGTGACGTTGTAGGGAAAGCACTGCGTCTGCGCGCTCCATTCCGCAGCCGTCATCAGTCACGCGGATCAAGTTGATTCCACCTTTTTCAATATCCACCGAAATTTCCTTGGCCCCAGCATCCAAGCTATTTTCCACTAGCTCCTTCACGACACTTGATGGACGCTCGATTACCTCGCCCGCAGCAACTTGGCTGGCTAAGATGTCGGAAAGGACGCGAACCACTTGCACCTGCTGATACTAGGCCGATTCTGTAACACCCCGCAACCCTCTAGAAGCTTTTCGATCGTGCCCTATAAAGCGGAGATCGCCAGCTCTTGACCGCTATCTACCTTCACCTAGCCTATCGAGATTCATGGCGGGATTTTTCAAAAAATTATTTAACAAGATCATCGATCAGGCAGACGTCGATTGGGATGATCTTGAGGCGACTCTTATTGCGTCAGATCTGGGCGCGCGGCAGAGCACTGCGATTGTCGACGAGCTCTTCGATCTTGGACGGGAGGTCACAGCCGATGATATTGTGCAAGTGACTCGCGCGCGCTTGAGTAAGGTTCTCCCTGAAGATACTCCAGCCCCCTCGCCTTCTACCTCTGAAGGCAAACCGAAAGTTATACTCATCGTAGGCGTAAATGGCACTGGGAAAACAACCTCCTCGGCCAAGCTCGCCAGCTGGCTCCAACAGCGCGGTCACACTGTTACGCTTGCAGCAGCAGATACCTTTCGTGCTGCTGCGGTAGAGCAGCTTCAGCGCTGGGGGGATCGCTTAAAAATTCCTGTTTTTACTGGCAAGCCAAATGCAGATCCTTCGTCAGTTTGCTATGCAGCCCACCAACAGGCGATTGAAAAAAAGACGGATTTCCTGATTTGTGATACGGCAGGCCGTATCCATACGCGCCATAATTTAATGGAAGAACTTGGGAAAATTCGCCGCACCATTGCCAAACAAGATCCCGATGCACCCCACCTCACCTTGCTAGTGGTGGATGCATCCACTGGATCTAACGCACTCAACCAAGCAAAACAATTCCACGAGGCTAGCCCTTTGGATGGTCTGATTGTGACGAAGCTCGACGGCTCTGGAAAAGGCGGCATTGTTTTTCCGATCTTCGAGCAGCTGAAGATTCCTCCCTATTTTATCGGCACTGGTGAAGAGCCGGATAAGTTCGAGATTTTCCAGAAGGATCGTTTTATTTCTGAGATTCTTTAATCACTAAATCTTGCTTTCGTGTTCACCCTGCCCCGTTGGTGCCTGCCGCTATTCTTCACTCTCATTGGAGCTGTGGCAGCTTACTTTTTAGTCCCTGCGGAAAGCGCAGCTGTTCGTGAGCACCTCGGAGGATTCCCGGATGCACATATATGGTCCCATCGGCTGCGACCTCCAATTGTCGGTTTTCTTTGCTTTATGCCGGCGATCGCAGCGATCGCTTACACCCTTGGAAGCAGCTTCGACCGCTATCTTTCTCGTGAGTTTCTTAAAATCTTTGGAGTATGCCTAGCGGCGCTTTTCGCAATTTGGCTATTACTAGATTTGAATGATAATCTCGGCGATTTCTCTGGATCGCCGCATCTGCTTTATTCTGTCGCTTTGTTTTACCTTTTCCGCGCTCCAGCAATTTTGATTGTTCTGGTTCCATACACACTTTTGCTTTCGCTAATTTATTGCCTCGGGAAATTATCGAAGAGCAATGAGATTATCGCTATGGTGCAGAGCGGAACCAGCATCGTGCGAGTTTCTGCATCGCTTATTTTTGCCGGAGCTTGGTGCAGTGTGGCTTTGCTTGGCCTGAATTATCATTGGGCACCCCACGCGGAAGGAATGCGCAAAGAATTAATCGCCGAAGCAAAAGGGCTTCCTATCACGGCGGCGACCCATGTTCTTTTCCGCAATTCTGGCTCTGGAAGGCTCTGGATGGTAGGGGCATTTCCGGAACATTATCGGACTGGAGAGCCCTTACAAAATCTTGAAATCACGACATTACGTGATGATCAGACGATCAAAAGCCGGATGCGCTCTTCTTCAGCGACCTATTCCCGAATGACCAAAGAGTGGACCTTTTCGCCACCACTGTTTACCCACTTCACCCCAGGCGAGGCGCCTATTTTCGAACAGATGGATGCGCCCCTCATTCGCAAAACATGGAGCGAAACTCCAGCGCAAATTATCAAGCCGGGCCTCGCTATGGAGTATCAAGGGATTCCTGAACTTAGCACTTGGCTAAGTTCACCGATCGCGACCCAGACAACCGCCAACCTCGCGGGCTATCTGACTCACTGGCATTACCGCTGGGCACTTCCAGCGACTTGTCTGGTCACAGTGCTTCTTGCCGCACCACTGTCGATACACTTCGCGCGGCGCGGATCGGGCTCTGGAATTTTCGTCGCAGTCCTGCTTTCGATGTTGATGATGTTTTTCGCAAGCATCGCGTTAGCTCTGGGTGAGGCTGGAGTCATGAACCCAATTCTTTCGGCATGGCTGCCGAATCTCGTTTTTACCTGCATTGGTTTATGGCTTTACCACCGGCGTATCACGGGTCGGCCGATCTACCAGACTGTGCGCCGCCTTCTCACATTCCAATCCTAACAACCTCTATGTCCCTCACCGATCGCTGGCATGTCCGCTCCCGCGCTAAAGTGTGTTCTCTCACCCAGAAAGCGTTCTCCGATGGAGAAGCAATCATCACCGCCCTTTTCGTAGATCCAGACCCCTCTTCGCGCGGTTATATCCGGAAAGACTACATCGAGGCGGCATGGATCAACACCCCCAGCGAAGCAGTGCTCTCTTTCTCCCACTGGAGAACCATCTACTCGCCACCCAGTGAAAAAGAAGACGAGACGAAACTTTCAGAATTGTCCCCCGAAGAGCTTTTGCAAAGATTGATCCTCGATGATGAGGATCACACAGAAAACACCCGTTATATCTTAGCAATCATGTTGGAGCGCAAAAAGACTCTTCCGTGAGACCGATACCCAAACAACTCAAGGCGACACGCTCCGCATCTACGAGCATCGGAAAACGGGCGAAATTTTCATCATAAAGGATCCGGGCATTCCGCTTTCCGAAGTGGAAGGGATTCAAGACGAAGTCTCCGCACTGCTTGATCAATAAAACAAACCGCTTTTTCAGACCTAACTGTTTCGAGACCTTTCGATCGCTCAATGCTCGCGGCAGAATTGCTCGAAGCGTGTCAAACCTTCGTTTAAAACATCCAAAGTCGCGCAATAACTAAGACGAATTCCTTCATCGTAGCCAAAGGCTACGCCCGGAACAGCGGCGACTTTGTAACGAGAAAGAAGCTTGTCGCAGAGATTCATTGACTTTAGGCCCATCTCTCCGGTGTAAACGAAAAAGTAAAAAGCACCTTTTGGTTCGATCACCCGAACGTTTGAAATCCCCTGTAAACGGGAAAAGGCGAACTGCCGCTTCACATCGAACTCACCTCTGAGCTCATCGATAAAGGATTCGTCCCCTTGCAAAGCTGCAAGGCCACCATATTGAGCGAAGGTAGTGGCGTTTGAAACTGAATGATTCTGCACCTTGTCAATTGCATCTGCGACTGGCTTCGCTGCTGCCGTGTAGCCTAGGCGCCACCCGGTCATTGAATACGCCTTAGAGAATCCATTTACGGTGATGGTAAGGTTGTAAAGTTCATCGCTGAGAGAGGCAATTGAGACATGTTCCGCCCCGCCGTAAGTCAGCTTTTCGTAAATCTCGTCGGAAAGAATCATAATATCCTCTCCAGTCGCGATCTCGCCAATCGCAAGAAGTTCTTCACGGCTATAGACTGCGCCAGTTGGGTTCCCAGGCGAGTTGATAATGATCATTTTCGTCGCAGGAGTCATCGCTTCTTCGAACTGCTCAGGAGTCATTTTCCAGCCGGTCGATTCTTTTGTTTCTACAAGAACCGGAACGCCCCCAGCCAACTTAACCATCTCAGGATATGAGACCCAATAAGGAGTCGGGATGATTACTTCATCACCTTCCTCAACCACAGCCATGATCGCATTAAAACACGCCATTTTTGCACCTGAAGTGACACAAATCTGTTTCGGATCATACTGTAGTCCATTATCTTTCGAGAATTTCTCCGAAAGGGCTTGGCGGAGTTCTGGTATTCCTCCTGCCGGAGTGTATTTTGTCCGACCGTCCATCAGTGCTTTGATCGCAGCTTCCTTGATATATCCTGGTGTATCTACCTCTGGCTCACCTCCTGCCAATGCATATACTTCCTCCCCTTGGGCAATCATTGCCTTTGTCTGAGCTGTCACGGCGAGAGTTAGCGATGGAGAAACTTTCTCAATTCTAGAGGAGATGCTGTGCATAATTTGAATGGGTAAGAGGAGTTAAAAAGATGGCAAGATGAACTCTTATCGTAGGCTGGTCCTTATGGCGGATCAGCATTGTGAATAAGGCGGCCTTTTGTGGAGCCTGCCTATTCAGCTGGCAAGGGAAATTCGGCGATCTCAGGAAAAGCTTTCTATTCCCCGGAAATTTCTAAGCGTATCGCCTTCGGCAATAGAATCTCACATCGATTCAAAAACTCTGAAATTGGTTCTGCAGAGATCGAGACAAGCTGCAGCGCCTTTTCGTCTTCTATCAGAGCCGCAATTTCCTTGAGCGAAATGTATTCAACCTGCAGCCGATGATGAATAGAAAGCTGCTCTTTGATACTGGTAATAAAAAGCTGGTCAGCTGCGATGCCTTGTAACCCAGTAAAAGTCCCTGCTACGTGAGCTAGCCCAACCTTGAACGCATCGCCAAAAGACCCACCTCTCATTTCAATCAGTGACTCGGCTAATTTCGCCCGATGCTGTGAACTGGCTGCAATATTGTCTAGTAGACCATCGAGGCCTGACAATTGAGTGATTCGATCGTCCTTCAGTTGAGTCCTCGCGAGATTCTCTGCGTCTCTTTCGGCAGCTGCGACCCCTGTCAGAGCATTTAGCAAATGCTCAGCTTCGAGGTTCTTCCTAGAATGCGATTCCATATTCAGGGTTTCTCCTCGTGAATCGCAGAAATTTCTGGAGCATTTTCTGCGCTCTCGCCACTTGGATAATTGAGATCGTCCAGTGACTCTTCCTTCTCATCCGACGTGGTAGCCGCTTCCTCGTAGGCATCGACAACAGCATCCTTTTTCTCATTTTCAGCGATACGTAGTCCCATTTCTACTAATTCTTGTGCCGGATCTTCGTTGACATACGGCGGTGCCATCGGGCTCTCAGAATGATTGGAAGCGGGTTGGGAGGGATCAATTGGGAACATAATTTTCGTTTTGATTTGTCCTAGAATCATTGCACGTATCGTTCCAATGGAAAGAACCAAGCCCTAGGCCCTTTTTAAGAATCAATCTTTGCAAAATGCCAGCCTACCCTGTCAAAAAGGGCCAGAAAATTGGGATCAGGATCATTGCTAAGCCCCACAATAACATGCTCAAGGGCAAGCCAACCTTGATGAAATCGCCAAACCGATAGCCGCCCGCGCCATATACATACGTATTTGTTTGATAGCCGATCGGGGTGATGAAGCTGGCGCTAGCAGCAAACATGATTGCCACAAGGAAGGGCCGGGGACTCACCTCCAAAGACATCGCTACTGAAATCGCAATCGGGGTCATGAGGATCGCCACCGCATTATTGGTCACTAACTCAGTCAGAATTAAGGTAAGCAGATAGATCACTGCGAGAATTAGGATTGGACTCGCCCCAGCGAGCGCTCCGACCACTCCCATCGCGATCCATTCTGCACCACCTGTATTCTGCATCGCGAGGCCGATGCCCAACATCCCATAAATGAGAAATAATACATTCCATTCAATCGCTTTATAAGCGTCCCGGATCTCTAGACATCCCGCGAGGATCACAACGACCGCTCCGATCACCGCCGCACTTGTGATCGATAAAAATCCGAAGGCCGCCGACAACACGACGGATACTAGAACACCAATCGCAATCGCCATCTTCGATTTCAGATTCGGCCGAATCACCATCTCATTCAGTGAGAGAAAGCTACCCTCCTCGTTGAGCCGCATAATATTGTTTGCCGGCCCCTCCAATAAAATGGTGTCGCCGAAGGCTAGGCGCATATCACGATAGCCCTCCGCCACGTTCACTCCTTGGCGATGCACAGCAGCGACCACGATTCCATAGCGCTGGCGGATGTTGGATTGTTTGACACTTTTTCCGATCAGTGGACTTTGTGGCCCGATGATCGCCTCGACTGTTTTTACCTCCTGTGCGGAGTTCTCCTCTCCTTCTTGGCGATGAATCATCGAGACCCCAGTTGCGCCTCGGATTTCAGTCATCTTTTTAGAAGTAGCGCGGAACCACAGCACATCCCGATCTTGTAAGACAATTGCATCTAGCGGAATGTCTTCCACCCGCCTCCCATGGCGGATCACTTCGTAAACAATCGTAGACTTCCGATTCGAGAACAGGGGATGTTCGATCAGGCGCACACCACTGAGTGGCGAGTCCTCGGCAAGCTCTGCAGCACTAGAGAATTTCCGCGTATCTTCGGCATCCAAGAGGCTGCTTACAGTGTCTCGCTCAGGCAATAGATGCCTGCCGATGAAAAACAAATAGAGGAAACCAACCACTGCATAAGCCAGCCCCAGCCCGCTGATCTCAAAAATCCCAAAAGCTGGCTGCCCGGATTGTTTCGACAATCCAGATACGAGTAGATTCGTCGATGTTCCAATCAAAGTGATCGTTCCGCCCAAGATACTAAGGAACGAGAGAGGAATAAGTAGCTTGCTCGCCTTTTGTCCCGTGGCCCGCGAAAAAGCTAGAAGAACTGGCAGAAATACGATCACCACAGGCGTGTTGTTCATAAAGGCAGACAGCGGCATCACGATTAGCGCGAGAATCACGATCGCCCGGAGCATTGATTTTCCTGCCCATCGCTCAAATCGCGCGGCAATCCAGTCCACCACTCCAGTGCGCGTCAATGCTTCGCCGAGTATAAACATCGCACCGATCGTCATCGGCGCTGAATTTGAAAAGACTCTCGCTAAGTCATATTCATCAAGAACCCCGACTAGGAGCAGGACGGCCATGCCCCCTAGGGCAACTAGATCATTGGGCAGCCATTCTTTTGCAAAAGTTAAGAAAACTCCGCCCAATACAAGGAAAGTCACAATCATCCCGAAACGATCCATCTCTATCTCTCCCATCTACCTTGGCTTTTTAAGCAAGGAGCAGAGCGAAGGCAATTTCCATTCGAAATTTATCTTAGCTCAAAACTTCATCGAGCGCGCGGGCAACTCGTTTCTCCGAGACTTTTAGCGCTAATTTTATGTCCGGGGCAAAAAGGGCAGTTCGCCATTCTTCTAGCAGCCATCCCAGCCTCCCACAAGGCGATGCGCTCACGCCGTGACCACCAAGCGGCATACCACTTGTTCCATTGGCCTCTGAGCCGCTCCATCTTCTCCAAGTCTTTGATAAGAGGCAGGCTCTTCACCCGCTCAATACGTGTTTCAATGGTGGTGAAACGAAGCGGATATTCCATGAAATGACGGTAGTTCGCTCGCCACGCCCAATTCTCTCGAAACAGCCAGCCTAGCTCTTCAGCAAGATCTCGTGCGACAGGCCCTAGGTTCCGATCCGTGCAATTTCCGTCAATCCAGCTACGAACAGACCGCTCTTTGACTGCGATATCTTCGATGACCCGACCGATTTCTTCAGCAATCTCAAACCACATTCCTCGCCCGCGATCGCTGAGTTCAGCAAATCCTTTTGGACTCCTCGGAAAATGCCCGACCCCTAGTTTCGCGGCGACACCTTCAGCCGTAAGGAGAATTAGATCCTCTACTGCCACGCCGAGCCTTGCTAGCTCGACGCTTCCATATATCCCCAGAGGAAACCTTTTCTGTAGGCCCTCTACTTCCGAAGCGCCGCCTAACACGAACAAGCGCGCGCCTCCTCGGCGATGGCTTTCCTGCGCCTCTAGCGGCTCACTCAGGGTGATCACCCCCACAGTTTTACCCTCGTCACATAAAACTGGATACGTAGGACCACCGGCAGTCATGACCTTCTCGGGAAGAGCCTCACCATCCCACTGACTTATTCCGCGTCGCTCTACCTCTGCGTTTGCCGCAGCTTCGAAACGTGCGCGCATCCATTCACGGAGTTCCAACTTAAGCGCTGCCAAACTGGTCCCCATTGCGAGCTCTTCAGAATCGTCGTTACATACCCATACCTTGGTGATCAACTCCGGCGGCAGCTCAGCTCTAGCGAACTCCTCCGCTGGCACAATTGCGCCTACCTCTGCTGCCACCCAAGTAGATAGGGCAGTAAAAATATCCCCCTTCTTTGTCCGGTCTTCCCAATATCGGGCAAAGCCCCAAGCCACATCTCCGATCGGTTGACATAGGCGGCGGTAGTCCTTTGGCAGAGAACGGATTAGCAGCGCAGCTCTCTCCTCTAGATTCCCATCAACCCCCCACCCCGGGAACCATTCCGGCATTCCCGGCAGCTGGTCGACGTGTACGCCCAAGGTCACCCCGTCATCGCGCTCACCCGGCGCACAATGATAGTAAACTGCATACTCTGTTTCGCCGTGACTCAATGTATCGGGGAAAAATTGCAAACCGGCCAGATCTTCCATCACCACGTCATCGATGGCGATATCTAGGCGCCCTTCCTCTTCCTCATACCATTCCAAGAAACTTGCTGCGGTGCTGATTCCTTTTGGGACGCGTCTTTGAAGAAATTCTAGAACTGCTTCTTCACTCCACAGAACTCCAGGGCGCCGCAGCTTATCTTCCCAGCTCTTAATTTCGGCTCGAAGCTGCTCAAGCCGAACACTGAAGCCAGTTTTCCTCGTCATTCCTCCGCCGAGCAGGCCATCGCGAAGAAAGACTTCGCTTGCACCCTTTACGTCCACCCGCCCGTAGTGAACCCGTCTACCCTCGATTACATGCAGCCCACCGCAGATCACCCGCTCTTTTCCGTAAACCGCCCCCTGTCCGGAATCCCAAAAGGCCTCGCCATAAAGATGGCGGCATAGATGGGGAGCCACCACTTCCAGCCACGCGGGTTCGATAACGGCAGCCCGGCGTGCCCATAGCTTACTGGTTTCCATCAGTTCCAAGCCCATTACCCATTCAGCTCTTTTCTTCTGACCGAACAATCCGCTACCGGGAAAAATTGCGAAAAAGCCGCCGGCCGCACTCCGATAAGCACGATTTTCTTTGTCCCATAGCCCAAACTGCCGAGGTGCCCCAGCTAGTAGAGCGCGATGAACCCCATCGTAATTGACTGAAACCTTCGCGCCTTCCCGTAATAGTTCACTCGTCTTATAGTTTGTAATCCTAGCAAGCTCGTCCACCACATTGCCCCATTCAGTGACCCGCTTTGCGTTTAAATAATGCCTCCCACAGAATTTGCGCAGTTGATTCCATCGCCACCTGCGTCCGTCGAAAAATGGAACGAGATCAGCCCAAAGGTTTAACATCGAAATAAAATCACTCTCCGCATCCTGCCATTTGGCGTGAGCCGCATCAGCTTCGCGCTGTTTCTCTGCGGGCCGCTCCCGTGGATCTGTGGTCTCTAGCCCTGCGACAATCACCAGTAGCTCCCTTAGACATCCTTCGGCCTGACCCTCTAACAACATTCTTCCCATCCTAGGATCGACCGGGAGACGCCCGAGCTCTCGACCTATCTCTGTGAGCTTTCTATCTCGATCGAGCCCGCCGATCTCTCGAAGGGTCCGATATCCTTCCGCGACTGCCTTTGGGTTCGGTGGATCGAGGAAAGGAAAATCCGAAATCTCTGGCAGCCCCAGCACTTTCATTCGCAAAATCACACCCGCTAGAGAACTGCGCCGAATCTCCGGCTCAGTGAACTCTGGCCGATCTGCAAAATCCTCCTCCTCATACAACCGAAGACAAAGCCCCTCCCTCACCCGACCGCAGCGTCCTTTGCGCTGCCTAGCGCTTGCCTGACTGATCGGCTCGATTTGTAAGCGCTGCACTCCCTTCGCCGCATTCCACCGGCTGAGCCTTGCTAATCCACTATCAATTACGCAGGCAATCCTCGGGATTGTGAGACTGGTTTCAGCCACGTTAGTGGCCAATACAATCCTTCGACGATTGCCTGGCTGGAAGATTTTTTGCTGCTCACCCATTCCCAAGCGTGCAAACAGAGGCAGAACTTCGGTATTGCGATAGCGCCTGCCCTCTAAAAGCTCGGTGCAACCACGAATCTCTCGTTCGCCTGGCAGAAACACGAGGATATCACCGCTGGGATCAAGTTCTGTGATATAATCCGCACCCCGGCCAACAAGCTGTACAAGATCCTCATCGTCTTTCCCCGGTAAATACTTTTCCTCAACCGGAAACATCCTTCCCTCTGCCTCGATCAGCGCGACTGCTCCGGCTTTATAAGCTACATCTGGCTGCTGGGTGTCAGATTGCTTTAGGCCAGAAAAAAATTTTACAAAGCTCCCAGCATCCAATGTTGCCGAAGAGATCACTACTTTCAGATCAGGTCGTCTTCCAAGCAGTCGCCTCAGATAACCAAGTAGGAAATCGATATTCAGCGATCTCTCGTGCGCTTCATCGATGATTAAAGCAGCATATCTTTTCAGGTCCGGATCTCCCTGCGTTTCAGCCAACAGAATCCCATCGGTCATAAACTTTACGGCGGTTTGTTCCGAACTCACTTCATCGAATCGCACCTGATAACCAATGAAAGCTCCTAGCTCGCCTTCTAGTTCTTCGGCAACTCGTTTTGCAACACTCACCGCGGCAATCCGCCGTGGTTGAGTGCATCCGATCAATCCTAGCTTTCTTCCGCTTGCCTTCTCTTTTATCTGCCGCTGATGATCGGTGATGCCTAGTGCCTCCGCTACCATCTTTGGCAGTTGTGTGGTCTTTCCGCTCCCTGTGTCTGAAACTATCACCACGACCTGATGATCTTGAATCGCATCGATAATTTCACTGCGCCTTTCCACCACGGGCAGCTCGCTTGGATATCTCCACAGCTTAATTGCGCTATCTAGAGTCGATTCGCCGCCAACTGTCATCGTCTCTTTTCTATACTCTTGGGTCCCTTCCGCCTCAACCAAAACTCAGGGCGATGAGATCTCATCTACAAATTAGCTCACAACTCCCTCTCTATCGTCGGTGTTCGGCAGCTGTAGTCGCGAGTAAATCCGCTATCTTCCAAGGTCAAATGCGTCGATTCCGGACCAAGGAGTCCATTGATCTGAATGTTTTGACAGAGCTTCGCGAACCAAAGTTTTTCAAGGTTTAAGAGCTCCAAACTCTACCTGCCCATCAATATGTGTTCATCGTGTCTCAGCTTGGCTCTTTGTCCAAGCCGAAGGCATCGTGCACAGCACGCGCAGCATCTTCGATATACACTTCTTCGACGGTTACTGCGATCTTGATCTCAGAGGTCGAAATCATCCCGATGTTGATTCCCTTCTCGCCGAGCGCTTTGAACATTGTCGCTGCAACTCCGGAGTGGGATCTCATGCCGATCCCGACGGCAGATAATTTTGCGATTCCAGCCTCAGTTTCTACCTTTGCGTCCTTGGATAGTTCCGCGAGGACAGGATTTAAGGCAGCTTGCGCCCGACCTAGATCGGTAGAATGCATCGTGAATGAATGTTTTGAACGATCCTCGTTGGAGATGTTCGATACGATCATATCCAAGTTAATTTCTGCATCGGCGAGCGCACCTAAGATCTTCCCTGACATTCCCGGATGATCAGGAATCCCGGAGATGGTAACTCGTGCTTGGGAGCGCTCGATTGAGATTCCTCGGATAACCACATTTTCCATATTCCCATGTTCTTCGCGCACAATTGTTCCTGGTTTATTATTTAATGAACTGCGGACCTCAAAGATCACGCCAAATTTTTTCGCAAACTCCACGGAGCGGCTTTGCATTACCTTACTACCGGACGAGGCCATCTCGAGCATTTCGTCGTAGGATATTTCGGGAAGCTTACGTGCATTCTCTACCACTCTAGGGTCGCAGGTATAGACGCCATCCACATCGGTTAGGATTTGGCAGATATCAGCTTTCAACGAGGCGGCCACAGCGATCGCTGTAAGATCACTGCCACCGCGCCCCAAGGTCTGAACCATTCCGTCTAAGGTAATTCCCTGAAACCCCGCCACCACCAAAGTCTGATTCTCATCTAAGAGCTTTCTCATCAGCGTGGGATCTAGGTTCGATATCCGCCCACGGGTGTGTGAGCCGCTGGTTAAAATCCCTGCCTGCCGTCCAGTGATTGAAGATGCCTTTATCCCCAGCGTGCCCAAAGCCATCGCTACCAATGCGATTGATTGTTGCTCACCTGTTGCCAGCAGCACATCCATCTCACGCTCTGGTGGCTGGTCAGTAAGCTCTCGTGCCTGTCTGATAAGCGTATCCGTGACACCACCCATCGCGGATACCACGGCAACGACCTGATTTCCCTCTCCGAGGGTGGTCTTGATTCGGTTCGCTACGTTTCGGATTCGATCAATCGAACCTACTGAAGTTCCACCATATTTTTGAACAATTAAAGCCATCGCACTTTCAATCCGAAACGGGGGCAGATTCAAAAGGCTACATAGGAGAACATCAAACCAATTCGCTGGAGTAGATACTCTTTAGAAATGACGAGGATTTTTGGTTCTAAACTAAAGGGTGCATAGAGCCCTTCCATCGCCTAGTAATGAGTCATGCAGTTTTCCTTAAGTAAGCGGATCACCATCTGGAGCATTTTGTTACTCTCCAGCTGCTTGAGCTCATGCAAACCTAGAGATACGAAGAAGCAAAATGACGGTCCCCTGAACGATGCGATTCAGGATCTTGCAAAATAGAACGCAGGTGAAGTTTTAGAACGACCTAAGCTTCCAAAGGATCGTTCGAGAAAGGTTTAATCCGAATCTATTCTGGATCGGAAGTAATCATCGCGGCCCGGTCACTCGCCATGCTCCGAGATGGCGTGAAAGCGCAATGTCGTGAACGCTTCTGCTACCATCAACCATTCAGGGCAATCCTCGCTAAGACCGCCAGATCAATAAAGTGCCGAATGATCGTGCCAAACGAGTCGCTGCAAAAGCCAAAGAGCTGCGCCTGATATTACAGCCGTCATACCTTCGATGTGAAGAACGCCCGCGATCTTTCCGAACTTTGGCGGAACCATGAGCACCTCCAGGATTGTCAAAATCGTCGTGTTGCCTAGGTGATGACTGAAGATTGGTATCTAAAGAATATTGCAAAGCCCAAGAAGGCGGATTTTTTCGGACATAGCCGAGATGCTGCTGCATCAGCAAAAAGGAGATACTAGGTTCTCGGATCGTTCACTGAGACTCCGTTCCAACGCTTCTCGGCAACCAGATTACCTCCATACCCTCGGGAGCCGGGACCTCACGTCCGAGGACAAACAACGCCGTCGCCCAGGCGTCCGCTGTCGCACAACTATCAGCGATAACCGTTACGGATGAAGCTGGTCTTACGATTGAGGTTCCTGTCTTTGGATCAATTACATAGCCTGCAAAACCGCCCGGATCTTCTTTTGAATTGCGGTAGTTGCCGCTAGTCGACATTGCCCTACCCTGTATTTCTACAGACTTTTGTTCCTCAATAATGTTTGGATCTGGAACGTCCAAAACTTCGAACCACACATCCCCACGAGCAGCTTTCTCATTTCCTAGTTCAAAACAAAAATCATCCACCTTTCTATCTTCCAAATGCTCAATGACACGGTCGACCACGTAGCCGCGCGCAATTCCAGACAGGTCTAGACCCTTCATCCCTGCTTGGACAAGTCCCTCTTCAACTGCATGGTGCAGTAGGTTGGGATCAAAGGCCCCTGCCGTAGTTCGCTCTACCTCAAGAGCCAAATCAAGCACTCGCTGCAACTCTTCACTCGCCTCTACTCCCCGATTCATTTTCATGAGATCGGAATCTTCCCGCGAACAACTTAAGACCTGCTCCCAATTTTCCAATATCTCAGAAATCTCACCTTCTAGTCTTTTCGGCAGTTTTCCCCGATAGAACAAAGTCCATTGAGTGCCCATTGCGTCTCCAGTTACGGACCTGATCGCTTTCCTGCTTGTCTCAGTATCTCTGCAAGAAACCGAGGAGCCAATGGTTCCCAGAACGACAAACAACAACAGCAGCTTACCAATTCGTATAAGGCTCATAGTAAAAGCTAATATCTCTACTCGCGCTTCCCAAGCGCAATTCTAAAAATTGAGCCTATTGGGTACGCAAGAAGCCCGACTTCATGCATCTTATTGCCTACACTAAATGACTGCCAAGCTGAAGATGTCTAGTAACGATAATGTGCCGGCTTGAATGGGCCGTCCTTTGGGACATCAATATAATCTGCCTGCTCCTTGGTCAGTTTGGTCAGCTTGCAACCGATTTTTTCTAAATGAAGTCGGGCTACTTCCTCGTCCAATTCTTTTGGTAAGACCTCTACGCCGATCGGCCGTGTTTCTCTCGATTCCCACAGGGCGATCTGTGCGAGTGTTTGGTTTGTGAAGCTATTGGACATGACAAAACTTGGATGGCCTGTCGCACAGCCCAAATTCACTAATCTGCCTTCCGCTAGCATGTAGATACTATTGCCCGCTGCGAATGTGTATTTATCAACTTGTGGCTTGATGTTTAGTTTTTCCACACCTGCTAACTTCTCAAGCTTATCGATCTGAATTTCGTTATCAAAGTGACCGATATTACAGACGATTGCTTGGTCCTTCATCTTCTCCATATGTTCGGCGCGAATGATGTCGAAATTCCCTGTTGTCGTCACATAAATGTCTCCCCATCCAAGCGTGTCTTCCAGTGTCAACACGCGGAAACCTTCCATTGCAGCCTGCAGCGCGCAGATTGGATCTATTTCCGTGACCACCACCTGCGCACCCTGTGCACGAAGTGCTTGAGCGCAGCCCTTGCCGACATCGCCATAGCCGCATACGACTCCGACTTTCCCCGAAATCATCACATCAGTGGCGCGCTTAATGCCATCGATCAAGGATTCCCGACAGCCATAAAGATTATCGAATTTCGATTTTGTGACTGAGTCGTTCACGTTGATCGCAGGAAATAATAACTTTCCATCCCGCTGCATCTGATACAAGCGATGCACACCTGTCGTCGTTTCCTCAGAAACACCTTTGATTTCTGGAACCCATTTGTGAAAAATACCTGGATGCTTCTTATGAATATCTTTGAGCAGATCCTTGATCACGGCTTCCTCAGTGCTGCCCGCAGGCTCGTTCACCCAATCACTACCATTTTCTAATTCATAGCCCTTATGAATCAGCAAGGTCGCATCACCGCCGTCATCCACAATCATCTGCGGGCCTAACGCTTCGCCACCATCAGGATTAGGGAACTGGAGCGCTTGCCAAGTGCACCACCAATACTCTTCTAAGGTCTCACCCTTCCATGCGAAAACTGGAATCTCAGCAGCTGCCATTGCTGCCGCTGCGTGGTCTTGGGTAGAAAAAATATTGCAGGAGACCCAACGGATATCTGCGCCGAGTTCTTTCAATGTCTCAATTAAAACTCCCGTTTGAATCGTCATGTGCAAGGAGCCCATGATCCTCACGTCCTTCAGCGGTTGTTCTTTTCCGTATTTCTCACGGGAAGCCATTAGCCCAGGCATTTCGTGCTCGGCAATATCCAGTTCCTTCCGACCGAAATCCGCCAGACCGATGTCCCTTACTTTATAATCTGAAAAACTCATCTTGTATCCTTGCTATCTTTTTTAGTTAAAATCTATTTACCCGTTGCCTTCTTCAGCTCGTTCACCTTATCAGTTTTTTCCCAAGTTATATCCGAATCGTCCTTTCCAAAGTGACCGTAATTGGTTGTCTTAGAATAGATCGGCCGAAGCAGGTTCAGCTGCTGAATAATGTCTGCCGGATTGAAAGAGAAGACTTCCAACACCGCCTTTCGAATTAGGCTGTCGTCAATCGCGCCCGTCCCAAATGTATCGACATGCACACTAAGGGGCTTCGGGTGACCGATTGCGTAGGCAAACTGAACCTCGCATCTTTCTGCAAGACCTGCAGCGACCACGTTTTTCGCAACCCACCTGCCCATGTAGGCGGCTGATCGGTCGACCTTTGATGGATCCTTTCCAGAAAATGCACCGCCCCCATGGCGACCACTCCCGCCATAGGTATCGACGATAATCTTCCGTCCCGTAAGACCACTATCACCCTGAGGACCGCCAATCACGAACTTCCCGGTCGGATTGATTAAGAACTCTGTGGCTGCTGTAATCATCTCGCTAGGAAGAACCTTTTTAATCACATCTTCGATACAGAATCTTTCAATTTCGGCATGACTTACCTCCTCTGTATGTTGAGTAGAAATCACAACATTCACAATCCTCACTGGCTTTCCGGCAACGTATTCGACGGCGACCTGAGTCTTCGCATCTGGGCGGAGCCATGGCGCGAGCTTCCCTTCTTTTCGAATCCGTGTCAGCTCTCGTCCTAGACGATGCGCGAACATGATTGGCGCTGGCATAAGTTCTTGAGTCTCATTGCAGGCGTAACCGAACATGATTCCCTGATCTCCAGCACCTTGATCGTTGTGCTTCTTATTTTCAGCTCCAGCAGCATCCACGCCTTGAGCAATGTCCGGACTCTGCACTGTGAGGTAATTATTGATAAATAAGGTATCTGCATGGAAAACATCATCGGTGTTTGTGTAACCGATCTCGCGGACCGAATCGCGGATGATCTTCCCCACATTTAGGACCTCATCGATTGCCAATGTAGTCCCTGCCTTCGTATCTTGCAGCTTTGGAATCGTAATTTCACCACCGATAATTACTAAATTGCTTTTGACAAAAGTCTCACAGGCGACGCGGCTGTTCTTATCAATGCCAAGGCACGCATCAAGGATGGCATCCGAAATCGTATCACAAACCTTATCTGGATGACCTTCACCTACGGACTCGGATGAAAAAATATAACTGCTCATAAAAAGTAAGAAAAATAACGTATCGTCAAATCGTGATATGTTGATATCTTCGCTCTGCTATGGCGTCAATCATCAAATCTTTGAAAATAGTTTCGGATCCAACGCGTCTGCGGATTTTGTCTTTACTTACTCAGGACTCACTGACTGTGGCTGAGCTACAGGAGATATTAGAGATGGGGCAAAGCCGTATTTCCTCTCAGCTCTCACAGCTGAAAGCCGCAGGTCTTGCGACTGATGAGCGTTCGGGGAAGAACAATGTTTATTCAGCTTCCATCCCGCCAATTCTCGACGAGATTCTGCTCCAAGCCAGCTCCGAAATTCCCGAAACAGAAGCTGACAACCGCGCGCTCAGCACTATCTTGAAGAATCGGAAAGATCATGCTCGGGCTTACTTTGATCAGCTGGCAGGACGCTTTGGGAAAGATTATGTGCCTGGAAGATCGTGGAAAGCTCTCGCTGAAGCACTTCTAAAAACAATGCCCCGACAGAATGTGGCGGATCTTGGTGCGGGAGAAGGAACACTTTCGCAGCTGCTTGCAGAACGCGCTGAAAATGTAATTGCCATCGATCTATCACCCAAAATGGTCGATTACGCGAGCAAACTCGCCAGCTCCCATGGCGTCAAAAATCTTGAGTTCCGCCTTGGGGATCTTGAAGAACCACCCATTTCGCCAAGCACGATTGATTTAGCGATTCTTAGCCAAGCTCTTCATCATGCAGAAAATCCGCAAACGGCAATTCATTCAGCCTACAGAATTTTACGACCTGGGGGACGAATTGTGATTCTTGATTTACTAGCCCATAATTTTTCAGAGGCTCGGGAAATTTACGCCGATCGCTGGCTCGGCTTTTCCGAAAGCAGTCTTCACGAAATGCTCACAAAAGCAGGATTCAAACAGGTTGAGACTCATATTGCTGACAAGGAAGAAAGCCCTCCAAAGTTTCATACGCTTCTAGCGATCGGAACGAAATCAACAGCTTCGGAAGTCTTGTAGCTGTGTTAAAGTTTGATATCCGAGTTATCGAAATCTAGGGTCCAAGCATGCGTTTCTTTTTGCTCCTCATCGTTCTTCTTATTCCATGCGCGTTTGCACAAGATGGCTCTTCACGGCTCTATCAATCCGTTTTGCGGATTGAGGTAGCTACGCAAGTCCCAGACTACGAAACGCCATGGAATTCGGGGCGCTTTTCTGGCGGGATCGGTACCGGGTTTCTGATCGGCAAAAATCAGATTCTTACAAATGCCCATGTCGTATCGAACGCCCAGCGTATCCTGATTACGGTTCACGGGTCCCCGGTTAAATACCCAGCAAAAGTCGACTTTATTGCACACGATTGTGATCTAGCCCTCCTTTCTCTCGAAGATCCCGCTGACTTTGCCGAATTCCCGATCTTCACTTTCGGAATTGTTCCAGTTCTCGAATCGGAAGTGACCGTGATCGGCTATCCTGTTGGGGGTAACCGGCTATCAGTGACGAAGGGCATCGTTTCACGGATCGATTTCCAACCTTACTCCCACTCACGTGCTGACTCACATCTGGTGGTCCAGATCGATGCTGCGATCAATCCTGGGAACTCAGGCGGTCCGGTTTTACAAGATGGAAAGGTAATCGGCGTAGCGTTCCAGGGCCTTCGGCAGGCTGACAACACTGGCTACGTGATACCTACTCCAGTTATCACAAGGTTTCTCCAAGATATTAGCGACGGCACTTACGATCAATATGCAGAACTAGGCATTCGTGAGTTTCCGCTTCACAATCCAGCGATGCGTCTTGGACTGGGCCTCCCAAACGATAACCAAGGCGTCCTTGTTACAAATGTAGTTCCCACATCTTCAGTGGGTGGCGTGCTTGAAACTGGTGATATTTTGCTTTCGCTTGATGGGAATCCTGTCGACAGCGCGGGCCAGGTGTTAGTCGATGGCGAGAAGATCAACCTCAATGAAATCGTCGAGCGTAAGTATGTGGGCGATCAGATAGCGATTCGGTTCCGGCGCGATGGCTCATGGAACGATGTCGAGGTGACCTTGAAAGACCTTCCGCCCTTCGCGGATCTATGCTGTCCAATATGAGAAGCAACCGCGCTACGTGGTTTTTGCCGGCCTCGTCTTCCAGCCCTTGGACACAAATCTCTTCGCTACATCAAAGTTTACCGATGTGACTGTCCGCAGACTTTATTCTGATTACGTTTCAAAAGGGATTTTCGAGGAGAAAGAGGACATCGTGATTTTGACTCAGATTCAACCCGATCCAGTGACTTCCCAGATCGCGAACTTCACTGGTCAAGCGGTCGAGAAAATAAACGGGCTCCCCGTCAAAGACCTGAAGCAGCTACACGAGCTGTTGTATGCGGAAAACCCCCCGAAGTTTCATACGATCGAACTATACGGGGCATCCCGTCCCATTGTGATTCCCTCTAGCGAAGTTCCCGCTGCGAATGAACGAGTTCAGCGCAACTACGGAATCACCCAGCTAGAAAACCTCGAAGATTGATCCCGTCCGAGTTCTTGCTATGCCTCGGGTCACAATCGCTATCGGTTCAAATTTAGGCGATCGCCATCAACTCCTTGAAGCGGCAATCAGACACCTCAAACAGCTCTCTTCACCAGCTAGGATCTTCCTGCAAGCTCGCCCGATTGAGACGCTTCCTCAATGTTGCCCAGAGGGCTCTCCTCTATTCCTGAATACTGTGGTTGACTTCGATTACTCACCCAAGGATCCATTTCTACTTCTTTCGCAAACCCAAAAAATCGAGACCAAGCTCGGCAGAACGAGTCTAGACAAACGATCAAAGAATGCGCCACGGCTTATCGATCTAGATATTCTCTATTTCGGCTCCATCACCCTTGACCATCCAGATCTAAAACTTCCCCATCCGCGCATTAGCGAGCGCAAATTTGTGACCATCCCCCTGTTGGAAATTCGACCTGACCTTGCGAAGAATTTTCCCGACTGTCCATAGACCCAATGCCAGCCCCACAATTTATATGGACAAAGAGAACTTCAAGTGAGGCCACTTCCACCGAAGGCGCGCCGCCGCTTCTTTCATCATCCACGGGCTCTGCAGGTTCTGCCCTTCCGGAGATCCTCTCGCATTTGATTACTCAACGGGGAATTGTAGAACCTGAAAAACAGCAGAGATTTCTTCATCCGCGTCTTCTTCACCTTTCAGACCCATTCCTGATTCCCGGGACCAAACCCGCCGTTCAACGCATTTTCGAGGCGATCGATAACAAGGAAAAAATCTGTATCTACGGGGACTATGATGTCGATGGGATCACATCAATCACCCTGATGCGCAAGATATTGCAGGCATATGGGGTAGATCCTCAGGTGTTCATCCCGCGTCGCAGCAGCGAGGGATATGGTCTGAGCATTTCTGGCATTGAGCGATGTTTCTCCTCTGGACCGCCGCCGTCATTGATGATCGCGGTCGATTGCGGGACTGTTTCCGCAGCAGAAATTAAATACCTAAAAGGATTAGGAGCAGACACCGTGGTCGTCGATCACCACGAGCCATCACTCGAAATTCCGCTAGGCGCGAGCGCATTAGTGAACCCGAAATGCGGTGACCACCTTACCTACCTCTGTGCAGCTGGAGTGGTTTTTAAGCTTGGCCATGCACTTCTAAAAACTCGTCCGGCAGATCTTGATTTGAAAGACCTTCTCGATCTGGTAGCGATTGCGACAATCGCCGACATCGTGCCACTAGTCGGGGAAAACCGGATCTTTGTCCGCCAGGGCTTGAAACGGCTTCCAAAGACTTCGAACCAGGGCCTGAAAGCGCTTCTTGATACTGCCAAGGTATTTGCGCCGATCAGCTCCATGGACATTGGCTTCCGCTTGGCTCCGCGCATCAACGCCGCTGGGCGTATGGACCGCGCTGAGGATGCGCTTGCCACTCTGACGGCCGAAACTTATCCAGAAGCCTGTGCACTTGTAGAACAGCTCGAAGATTACAACCGCCAGCGGCAGACCTTGGAAGCAACGAATCGCAGCGAAGCCACCGCCCAACTTGCGGCAGATTTCGATCCAGTAGCAGACCCAGTCATTGTTCTCGGCTCACGCAATTGGCACCCGGGTGTCGTCGGTATTGTAGCGTCACGGCTCATGCACAAATATTATAAACCTACTTTTGTGATCGCAATCGATGAAGATGGGATTGGCAAAGGATCAGGAAGAAGCATCCATGGGGTTTCTCTAGTCGATGCGATCCGAGATTGTGCAGATCAGATCATAAGTGGTGGCGGTCACGCAATGGCGGCCGGATTATCTATCGAAGAGACAAAGATCCCTAGCTTCCGGGAGAAGTTCGGTAAATATATCTTACAAAATTCTACTGCTAGCGATCGGCTACCGCGTCTTAGCTACGATATCGAAGTGCCTTTTTCTGAATTATCGCTCGATTTTATGAGCAGCTACGATCTTCTGCAGCCTTTTGGAAATTCAAATCCACAGCCAGTTTTCATCAGTCGAAACGTGAGTCTCGCACGCCCAGCCTTCCATATGAAGAATCATCATCTTCGCCTCAGCCTATGCCAAGGATTCCACGAGCAAGATGCCGTTTACTTTGGCGGAGGCGAATATGACCTTCCATCCGTTCCATGGGACATCGCCTTCACGATTGATCGAAATACTTTCCGTGGGCACACATCGCTTCAGCTAATTATCAAGGATATCATCTGTCACGGGTCTCAATCAGGCCTTGAAGCCTTAAGTCCTCCTTGAAGTCTCTGGGATAGAACCTAAGCTGTCTTCCATGTCAGCCTGCGGACCAAAAATGAAGATGGATCCTACTCTCCACCGGGAGAAGAAACCAGACTGGATCAAAGTCCGCCTGCCAAACAATCCGGCCTTCTGGTCCACGAAATCTTTGATCACAGACCTCAAGCTGGTGACTGTTTGCGAAGAGGCGCAATGCCCGAACCGCTGGGAGTGCTGGGGTCAGGGAACTGCGACCTTTATGATCGCCGGGGATAAGTGCACCCGAGCGTGTGGTTTCTGTGCTGTCAAAACTGCGAAGCCAGATGCCTTAGAATCTGACGAGCCAGCACGTATCGCGGAAGCAACATCGAGGATGAACCTAAAGCATATCGTCATTACCGCCGTAGCTCGTGATGATTTAAAAGATGGTGGAGCCGAGCATTTTAAAGAGACCATTCAAGCGGTCCGTCAGGTGAACCCCGGGATTGTGATTGAGGTGCTGGTCCCGGATTTCAATGACCGGGAATGGGCATTGCAGATGGTAATGGATGCACGCCCACATATCTTTAATCACAATTTGGAAACCGTAGAGCGTCTCACTCCGCTGGTTCGCTCTCGTGCAAAATATCAGCGTTCACTCACAGTTCTTCAAAAGGCAAAACAGATGGTCAACGGCCACGTCGCTACGAAATCTGGATTGATGCTCGGTCTTGGCGAGCGTCCTGATGAAATCCACCGAGCCATGGACGATCTGCTTGCGCACGATGTGACTGTCCTCACCCTGGGTCAGTATCTGCGCCCGACGCCGAAGCATCTCCCGGTTGTGGAATACATTCATCCAGATACCTTTGCTGAATATAAAGAAACCGCTCTAAAGAAAGGTTTCCGCCATTGCGCATCCGGCCCCTTAGTTCGATCCTCGTATCATGCGGCGGACTTCCGTCCAGAGATCGATGTGATGGAGAGTATCGAATCGGATCTTCGGAATCTAACTGGATTAGAACTCGGCCCAGAACATTTGAAGCTGCCGATTCTAAAGGCATCTTTAGCGTCCTAAGATTCTGGCCTCATCAGTAAATTCTTCGGATCTCGCGGCACCCAAAACATCGATCTACGAAATAGTGCACTGGCTGATAAAATCGGAACCCGACGTATTCTCGATCCACGATCTTGAAGCGGTCGACCAGGAACCTTGGTCAGGTGTTCGCAACTATCAGGCGAGAAATTTTATGTGGCGAGACATGAAACCGGGAGATCTTGCCTTCTTCTATCATTCAAACGCGAAGCCTCCAGGAATTGCAGGCATCGCAAAGGTTGCTTCAGAAGCTTATCCGGACCCGACTCAATACGATCACAAAAGTGAATATTTTGATCCCAAAGCTACGGAGGAGAAGCCCCGGTGGTATTTGGTCGATTTCGAACACCTTAAAACCTTCGATCAGCTCATTCCTCTACAAACATTGCGGGATGACCCCGCGCTCACGGAGATGACAGTTTGTCAAAAGGGCAGTCGTCTTTCAATCACGCCAGTCACCGAAGGCCATTTCGCTCACATTCTGAACTTTGCGAAATAGGTCGTCCTCGCAAATCAACTTTGTGGCTGACCTAAAAGAAACCTCCCACAGTCGGGCCTAAATGGATCGATTATGAGTATTCGAGCTTCCTAAAAGTTCCTATCGAAGGTCGAAGCGGTCTAGCTCCATGACTTTCACCCAAGCAGCTATAAAATCTTTGACGAAACGCTCCTCGGCCCCACTTTCGGCATAGACTTCCGCGTATGAGCGAAGTACCGCATTCGATCCGAAGACAAGGTCGGCGCGAGTTCCGCTCCATTTTGCTTCGCCCGACTTGCGGTCGATTCCAGCGAAGGCATTTCCGCATGGTGATACCTGTTTCCACTCGGTCTCCATGCTGAGGAGATTACGGAAGAAGTCTGTGCTCAATACTTCAATACGGTCCGTGAAGACCCCGTGCGGGGCCTCATCGTGGTTAACGTTAAGCACCCGGAGGCCGCCAATTAGCACTGTCAGTTCCGGACCGTTTAGGGTGAGAAGCTGCGCCCGATCAATGAGAACTGCTTCTGCAGGAATTAAATATTTCCCCTTCAGGTAATTTCGAAAACCATCGGCAATTGGCTCAAGCGGCTCAAAAGATTCTGCATCGGTTTGTTCGTCATTCGCATCCACCCGTCCAGCAGTGAAAGGGACTTCGAGATCAAAACCAGCAGCCTTGGCAGCTTTTTCAACTCCCACTCCACCAGCTAAAACGATTAGATCAGCCAGCGATACTTCCTTATCGAAATCAGCTTTGATCGCCTCCAAAATGCTGAGAACCCGCTTCAACCTAGCTGGCTGATTCACCTCCCAATCCTTCTGTGGTGCGAGGCGAACACGCGCACCATTGGCACCGCCACGTTTGTCAGAGCCACGAAAGCTAGAGGCACTCGCCCAAGCAGTAGCGACCATTTCGGTGATGCTGAGCTTGGTTTTTCCGATCAAGCTTTTCAGCTTCTGAATGTCCTGTTGGTTTACTAAATCGTAGCTTCTCTGAGGAAGTGGATCTTGCCAGATTAGTTCTTCAGCAGGCACATCTGGGCCGAGGTAGCGACTTTTCGGCCCCATGTCGCGGTGCGTCAATTTGAACCAAGCCCGTGCGAAAGCATCCGCAAACTGATCAGGATTTTCTAAGAAGTTTCGCGAAATTTTCTCGTAGGCAGGATCGGCCCGGAGAGCGATGTCACTGGTCAGCATCGTAGGGCGATGACTCTTGCTAGAATCGTGAGCGTCGGGAACATTTTCTGGAGCATCTTTGGCGATCCACTGGTGGGCCCCAGCCGGGCTTTTTGTGAGTTCCCACTCGTAAGCGAATAAATGCTCAAAATATTCATTGCTCCACTGCGTAGGCTTGGTAGTCCAGGTTACCTCGAGACCGCTAGTGATAGTGTCACCACCCTTGCCGCTTCTGTAGCTGTTCTTCCACCCAAAGCCCTGCTCCTCAAGACCGGCAGCTTCTGGTTCATGGTGGACGTTATCCGCCGGACCCGCGCCATGGGTTTTCCCGAAGGTATGTCCGCCCGCGATAAGGGCCACTGTTTCTTCGTCATTCATGGCCATACGGCCAAAGGTATCGCGGATATCGTGAGCACTTTTCAATGGATCTGGATTGCCGTCTGGGCCCTCGGGATTGACGTAGATCAGCCCCATCTGCACGGCTGCCAAGGGGTTTTCGAGATCCCGGCTGTGGGTATCCCCATCCGCATCGTCGTCACCTGTCAATACGGCTTCCTTTCCAGTAACCCCTTCAGACCCATGTTCATAGCGGACATCACCTCCTAGCCAAGTCGTCTCACGGCCCCAGTAAACATCATTGTCTGGCTCCCAAGTATCCTCACGTCCACCGGCAAAGCCAAAGGTTTTGAGGCCCATCGAGTCTAGGGCAACATTGCCTGTCAAAATCATCAAATCCGCCCAGGAAATTTTCCGCCCATACTTTTGTTTGATCGGCCACAGCAGACGCCGGGCTTTGTCTAACGAGACGTTGTCTGGCCAAGAGTTCAGCGGAGCAAATCTTTGCTGTCCACGTCCGCCGCCGCCGCGTCCGTCTGCAGTCCGGTAAGTTCCGGCACTATGCCAGGCCATGCGGATGAACAAGGGTCCATAATGCCCGAAGTCGGCTGGCCACCATTCCTGTGAGTCCGTCATCAGAGCAGTCAGGTCGGCCTTCAATTCTTCAAGATCTAGGCTCTCGAATTCCTTTTTGTAATCGAAGTCCGCTTCGAAAGGATTTGATTTTGCAGAATGTTGATGAAGCAGGTCCACCCGTAGCTGATTCGGCCACCAATCTTGATTCGTAGTTCCGCCGCCTGCGGTTTGATGAAATGGGCATTTTGATTCTTCTGACATATCTTCGAATAGTAAAATTTTGGAACGCCGAGAAGTAAAAGAGGAAAGTGCTGCCGTCAATGTTCAGCCCTTATCTCAGCACCCTTTTTATCCATTTCCAGGCCTTCCCGCGCGGTGGCAGCATCTCGAAGGGATCATGGAGAAAGTAACGTCTTGTCTCTGAGCGCTCATAAGAAAACAGATTGATGCCCTCCTGACCGCGATACCTACCATGCCCACTTGTCCCGACACCACCAAAGGGCAAACTCAAATTTGTTGCCTGCTTCATAGTATCTTTGATACATAGGCTTCCGCTACGGATTGACCGACTCATCTCCGCAATCAATTCGTCATCTTTAGAAAAGACATATGCCGCAAGTGGATCGCCCATTTCGGCAATCTTATCAATCAGCTGTTCCTTACTCGTAAACTCGACCACTGGCAGCAGTGGACCAAACACCTCGTGTTGCATTGCTGGGCACTCCCAGCTCGCCTCAGGCAAGATGCGCGGAGCAAGGTGCAGTCTTTCAATATCGTCTTTGCCCTTCTTGATCACCTTTCCGGAAATCAGCGATAGAACCCGTTTATATTCCTCTAGATCCACCATCCGCGCCATCTCCTCTTCCCAAGGAAGTGCGAGAAGGCAAGCTTTCAAGGCTTCTACCACTGGCTCACGGTGCCCAGCCTTCACTGCGACATAATCTGGGGCAAAGCATGTCTGCCCGGCGTTGAAGAATTTGCCCATTAAGATTCGCCTCGCCGTTTTCTTCAGGTCTACATGGTAGTCAACGATACACGGACATTTCCCCCCAAGCTCTAGGCCTACCGGAGTGAGATGCTCAGCTGCACTTTTGGCAATCTGGCGCCCGGTTTTTGTGCTCCCAGTGAAAAATACGAAGTCCCACTTCTCCTGCATCAGAAGGCCTCCGAGATCTCCACCTCCTAAAACGACCTTCACTTCGCCTTCCGGAAAACATTCCGCCATCATCTTTCCAAGAAGCTTCCCGCATTCTGCTGACTTTTCCGAAGGCTTCAGCAGCACCATATTCCCCGCAGCGACAGCACTGATTAACGGTGCAAGGGATAGCTGCAGCGGATAGTTCCACGGTGCGATTATCAATACTACACCATAGGCTTCTCTCGTGACGCGGCTGCGGCAGGGCCAAAAGTAGATTGGGCTACTTACTCTCCGGGCTTTTACCCACCCACCGAGTTTTTTGCGGACCAGACGAATCTCTTGAAGCACGAAATAATATTCCGCGAGGAATGCTTCCACTTCCGGCTTACCAAGATCGTTTTCCAAAGCATATAAAACCTGATCCCGGTGCTGCACCAGCCAATGCTCCATCCTGGCTAATTTCGCTTTCCGCATTGCTACATCGCGGAGAGTCCCTTTCAAATTCAAACTCTGCAAATGATCGATCAGCCCCCGAATTCCGTCCTCTTTATTCACTCTACAAGAAACTAACTAACTGCCCCTCGTTGACAACTCCGCAAATTAGAGAAAACTCCCCCACATGTCACAAAAAAAGGTCGCTGTCGTAGGAGCTGGATTAGGTGGGATCTCCGCTGCTATCTCACTCCGCGCTGCGGGATATGATGTTCATATTTTCGAGAAAAATGCTCATCTAGGTGGAAAGCTGAATATCCTTGAGAAAGATGGTTTCACCTTTGATCTCGGCCCTTCGATCTTCACCCTCCCTCAATATTTCCGCTCTCTTTTTCTACGGGCCGGCAAAAATTTCGACGATTATGTAACCCTCGTGCCGGTCACTCCACATTGGAGAAATTTTTTCGAGAACAAACCGACAATTGACCTCTACCAAGAGCCAGATCGCATGCAGACAGAACTTGGGAAGCTACCTGGCGATCCGAAGCGTCATTACCAAGAATTTCAAAACTTTCTCCAATACGCGCGCGATCAATTCAATATCATCGAAGAGGGATACTTCGCAGAAGGCCTAGATAATCTATGGGAATTTATTCGTTATTATGGCTTTCGTCGGCTTGGTAAGAATATCGATTATCGCCGCACCATGTCTGGCGCAATCCACGATCAATTCACAGATCCACAGCTGCGCGACATTTTCGAATATTTTATTAAATATGTCGGCTCTTCAGCGCTCGATGCGCCGGGCTACATGAATATGATGCCGATTATCCAGTTCGATTACGGCCTTTGGTATGTGAAAGGCGGAATGTTCGAACTATCAAAAGGACTCGAAAAATTGATGCGTGAGATCGGTGTCCAGATTCATACAGATTCTGATGTCACATCGATTACCAGAAAGGCGAAAACCGTGACGGGCATCACCTTGGCCGGGCAAAGCGAGCCCTTTGCTGCCGATATTGTCGTCAGCAATATGGAGGTGATTCCATGCTATGAGAAGCTCCTCGGGGAGACTTCTCGCTACACCCAGAAACTACAGAAAAAGTTTGCGCCTACCTGTTCGGGGATCGTCGCTCATATAGGGACCAAAATTCCTTACCCTCAGCTAGCTCATCACAATTTCTTTTTCTCCGAAGGCCAGCATAAGCATTTTAAAACTGTCTTCCATAAACACCTGCTGCCGCAAGATCCCACTGTCTATGTCGTTGCGCCTACACGAAGCGACCCAACAAAAGCTCCTGAAGGGTGCGATAATATCAAAATTCTTCCACACATCCCACCTTTGCAGAATGGCGAAGCATTTCCCGAAGAAGATTATCATGCTTTATACCAGCGCATCCTCGAAAAGATGGAGCGTTGTGGCCTGAAAGACCTTCGCAAAAATATTGTCACTGAGGACATCCTTTTACCGACCGATATTGAGCGCATGTATCGCTCCAACCAAGGGTCCATCTATGGGGTTCTTACTGATTGGAAAAAGAACTACGGCTTCAAAGCTCCGAAGACCTCAAAAAAATACAAAAACCTCTATTTCGCTGGCGGCTCAACCAATCCGGGTGGAGGAATGCCGATGGTTGTCCTATCCGGTCAAAAAGCCGCGGATCGGATCATCGCCGCTCATTCATAATACCTGCCGGAGTAGGTAAAAATTTCTCCTTTTGCAACCTGTCGGATGTTTCTCCCTCCCCTCATCGCGCTATTTTGTGCACCAGTTCTATACTTGATTTTCGCTCGACCCCGCTTTGTCCCCTCACAGACAATTCGCTCAAGCCCTAAATCGAAGATCTCCGTCATCATTCCCGCCCGGAATGAGGCCGAAAATCTGGAACGCCTGCTTAGCTCTTTCGCCGCCCAAAGAGTCCAACCCCATGAGATAATCGTCGTCGATGACAATTCAACAGACGACACCGCTGCAGTTGCAACACGCCATGGAACCACGATAGTTAGCTGTCCTCCTCTCCCCGCGACTTGGAAAGGTAAGACCTGGGCATGTCAAAATGGTGCCGAACAGGCCAGCGGAACACACCTCCTCTTCCTCGATGCAGATGTCATTCTTTTGCCAGATGGATTTCAAAAAATCTGGCAGCTTACATCTGAGGTAAATACGGCTCACTCGATCTGCCCTTATCACCAGATGGAAGAGCCATACGAACAGCTCTCAGCCTTTTTTCAATTAATCACCGCAATCGGTGTGACTGCTTTTACTTCGAAACCAGATCCTAAAACCCAAGCACTTTTTGGACAGTGCCTACTGGTCGAACGATCCGCGTATTCCCAAATTGGAGGCCACAAGGCGGTCCGCTCTGAAATTTTGGAAAACTTTCAGCTGGCGAAACGATTGCATCGGGAAAACAAAGAAATTAACTCCTACCTCGGTAAGGATACGATCGCCATGCGTATGTTTCCCGATGGACCTTCCCATCTGTGGAATTCATGGAAAAAGGGCTTCACTGCGGGTGCCGCTGCAGTTCCACCGAAGACCCTGATCCTCACATCGATCTGGCTTTCCGGTGCAATGGTTGCTGCCATTTCCACGACCCTCCTTCCTTTCTTCGGTCAAAGTCTTGCCTATCTCGTTCTCACCACCGCCGCCTATCTCACTTACGCAATTCAATTGCATTTCACGCTGCGTAGCCTCGGAACCTACTCGGTATTCAGCTCCATCTTTTTCGCAATACCACTGTTCTTCTATCAAATACTCTTCTTTACAGCGATTGTTCAGCGTCGGCTCGGTATAAAAACTCAATGGAAAGGCCGTCATGTGGATTGAATTACCCCCAATTTGGATCTACTCCATTAATATACTTGGAATCCCAACGGTTCACCTCCTTGTTGCTTGGTGGTCGCACAAAAAGCCGATCAGTTCCTTCGATCCGCTCTCTCCGCTTTTCTGCAGCCGCAGCTGGGAAGCAAACCAGAGGATCTACGAATTTCTGAAGGTCCGAATCTGGAAAAACTTGCTGCCGGATGCAGCGGCTTGGTTCTCCGGATTTGCCAAGGCTTCTCTAAATTCTACCGACCCCGATTACCTCCGCATTTTTGTGAAAGAAACATGCCGCGGCGAGGAATCCCATTGGCTGCAGCTGCTCTTGATTCTTCCGTTCGTCCTCTGGACGCCTTTTCCCCAATCGGTAATTATCATCGTCTATGCATTTTTTTCGAACATCCCCTGTATCTTAAACCTCCGCCAAACGCGGCTTAGGATTCAGAAACTTTTGCACGGAAAGTAGGAGGTTTAAGCTTTGATTGCCGCTTAGAGAGGAGGCTCCCGCCCTTTGTCCCGTTCCCCTCCGAATCGCTTCTCCAAAATCTCCCTGCGGAAGCCAAAAATCCGATCGAGCTTTTTTTTCACAAAGACCTCATGCCCTAATTCACCAAAGGGCCAGAAAGGCAGCGAATAGTTCACTAAATCTTCCATTTCCACACCTCCTTCTACTGCTGTAAACTGATGTCGATGATGCCAAAACCGATAGGGACCAAATCTCTGCTCATCAATAAAGGAGACACCTTCATCGACATTCTTGATCTCAGTCACCCAAGGTAACCACAAAGCTGGAGCCACTTTCACCCGGTATTCAATGATCTGTCCCTCATACATCTTGTCTCCCTCCAGCTTAACGATTTTGAATCCCAACTCATCGGGTGTAATCTCATCTAGATTCTTCGGATTCGAAAAAAAGTCCCAGGCTTTCTCGATTGAGATCGGCAAGAACTGCTGCTGCTTTAGCGTGTGAATCATAGCACACACTCTCGCATTTCTGCTGATAAGCCACCCTTAATGTCCACTTCACTTTGATGACCATTGCGTTCAATAAACCATACGGTGTGTTGTGCCAGTTCACCCCAGATCAGCCTGGTCAGAGAACACTAGCAGACTTCCATTTACCGCCAAATGTGTATCCGCTGGGGCGGCTCGATATGGATTCCGAAGGACTCCTGATCCTCAGCGATCAGAAAGGCCTAAACGCAAAACTACTCACTCCGGAGAATGCCCATCCACGCACCTACCTAGTCCAAGTCGAAGGAATTCCAGAACCCGGCGCATTGCATCAACTTAAATCCGGCGGCCTCGTGATCAAAGGGCACAAATGCCTTCCCTGCCGCGCCGAAGTTCTTCCAACCGCTCCTCCCGTGCTACAGCGCGTGCCGCCGATCCGTGTTCGCAAGACGATACCAGACAGCTGGATCGCAATGACTTTAATCGAAGGAAAAAACCGGCAAGTTCGGCGCATGACGGCCGCAATCGGGCATCCCACACTGCGCCTGATACGAACAAAAATCGGAGAACTTTCATTTCCAGATCTGGCATCTGGAACTTTTTTGGAACTCGATTCTGCCCACCTAGATCGTCTCTTGAGAATTCAGACATTGCCCCACCTTCCCCGTTGACCTCCGCCGGAAACCTCACCAAGCTCCGCCCACCACAAATTTCTTTATCCTTCTATATCCCCATCTACTCTATGAAAATTTTCAAGAAACTCATTGGCATAGCTATCGCAGCCTCACTCGTTTCCTCTTCTTACTCACAGGAGACCGATCTGAAGATCGCTACAGTCGATATGCAAGAACTCTTCAAGCAGTATCACCGGACCAATGAAGCGCAGAAGCAAATCAACGTCGAACGTGCGAAAATTCAGAAAGATAACAATGATCGCCTCACTCGCATTCGCGAATTAGAAACAAGCTTAGGAAATCTTAAGAAGCAGCTGGAGGATCCGTCCATTAGCGAATCAAAGAAACAAGCTGTCTTCAAAGATTGGCAGGTTCAGCAACAAGAGGGAATCGCACTCGATCGTGAACGCCGTGAATTTCTTCAGCGCCGCAATCAGGCGCTTAACGAGAAAATGGTCCAGCGCATGAAGGGCATTCTTGAAGAAATCCGTGGACTTGTCGAAGAACAAGCAAAGTCAGATAACTACGACTACGTGTTCGACAAATCTGGTTTGAGCACCTCTCAGGTTCCCTTCCTGCTATACACCAAAGACGCAACTGATATCACCACAGGAATTCTTAAGGACTTGAACAAAGATGCACCGAAGGAAGAAGCTGCAGTAGAGAATGCGGATGAAGCACCCGCGAAGGCTCCGGCCGAAGCACCTGCCGCGGAGTAGGTCCTCTGAACCCTCCTATTGTGACTTTGGGAACGCCTAGCCTTAGTCTCGAAGAGCTCGCAGACCGCACTGAGGGAACCATTCTGTGCGGCCAGCCAGATTCTCTCCACACAGGCATCTCCGCTTTAGGAACTGCTCAAAAGGGAGATATCTCGTTCCTCGGAAATCCGAAGTATATCCAGGATTTCCTAAAGACGAAGGCTAGCGCGGTGCTCGTCCCCCATGGCCACGATTTCCCCCCTAAGGGGCCTGCACTAATCGCCGTTGAGAACCCGACTCTCGCTTTCTCGGCAGTGATTTCTTATTTTAGCGCCGAAGAGGAGCCCTTCAGCCCTGGCATTCATCAGAGTATTCATCTGCCAGTCACGGCTAAGATCTATCCGGAAGCTACCGCGATCCACAGCGGGGTCTTCATTGGCGAGCATGTCACGATCGGCCCCGGGACGATAGTTTCGGCCAATGCGGTGATCGCCCACCACACCACAATCGGGAAAAACTGCTACATTGGCCCGAATGTTTCTATTCGAGAGCATTCAGCAATTGGGGATCGAGTCATCCTACATGCGGGATGTGTGATTGGCGCAGATGGCTACGGCTATCAGCTATCTGAAGGGCGACATGTCAAGATCCCCCAAGTTGGAAGTGTAGAGATCGGCGATGATGTCGAAATCGGCGCGAACACTACCATTGATCGGGCCCGCTTTGGTAAGACAAAGGTTGGTGAAGGAACGAAGATCGATAATCTAGTCCAGATCGGCCACAACTGCGTCATCGGGAAGCATTGCTTGATCATTTCACAATCTGCCCTCGCGGGGAGCTGCGTGATCGAAGATTATGTGACAATCGCCGCGCAGGTAGGAGTCGCCGGGCATATCACCATTGGTGCCGGGGCCACCCTGACTGCAAGGACTGGAGTGACGACAACTCTACCAGGTCAAATGATCTATTCTGGCAAACCCGCCCTTCCGTATAGGAAAGATACAAAAATTCAGGCACACGTCCGGCGCCTACCCAAGATCCTCGAACGATTGAAAGCTTTAGAGAGAAAGGTCTCAAAATAATTGTGCGCCTCGCTGGCCCAATCATACTTCTTTTATAATCCGTTAATACAAATTCTATGTTCTTTGCTTCCATGTTTGCCTTTGATTGGTTTTCACAACCAGATGCTTGGGCTGCCCTTTTTACTCTCACGCTCTTAGAGATCGTGCTGGGGATTGATAACATCGTTTTCATCTCAATCCTCGTCGATCGCTTACCACCTGAGCAACGCCGCCGTGGATACATTATCGGTCTTAGTCTCGCGATGCTCGCACGGCTTTGTCTGTTATTTACGATCTCGTGGATGATGGGGCTCACTGCGGATTTGTTCTCCATCCCGGTCCATCCTATCCTTTGGAATATGATCCCGTATGCAGCAGAGCATTCCGGGCAGCTGGGCATCAGCGGAAAAGGCCTAATTCTTCTGGCCGGCGGGTTTTTCCTGATATGGAAAGCTACCAAAGAAATTCATCACAAGCTCGAAGGACAAGAGGAATCACATGGCACCGTAAAAGCTGCCACCTTCGGCGCGATCATGCTTCAAATTGCCATCATCGATATCGTGTTCTCTATTGATTCAGTGATTACCGCCGCCGGAATGGCAGATCACCTTTCAGTCATGATGCTCGCGGTTGTCATCTCAATTGGGGTAATGATGCTGGCTGCTCGTTCAATCGGAGAGTTTGTCTCGAAGCATCCTTCCGTGAAGATGCTCGCCCTTTCGTTCCTAATTCTGATTGGCACCGCGCTGATAGCCGAAGGCTTCCACTTTGAAATTCCGAAAGGCTACATCTACTTTGCCATGGCATTTTCACTAGGCGTCGAGCTACTGAATTTGAAGATCCGCTCGAAGAACAAACCAGGTCCACCTCCTCCAGGAAGCCCTTCCCATCCCCTTGCGCCGGACATTGCCCCGCCGGAATTGCCCTAGTCCACCTTGTCAAACACCTCCGATAAATCCTTTGAGCTGATCTCTGCGGCAGCTGCCCGCGGACGGCTCGCGCACGCATTCTTGATTAGCGGTGCTCTAGGTAGCGGGAAAGAGCGTCTTGCCTCGAGAGTCATCTCCTTGCTAAAAAATGGACCGGACGATAGCTCACCAGATATTTTCGGGGAAGCACTAGATGCATCGGTTTCTGCCGTCCCGGCCCTCGATACTTGGGAAAGTGGCACGATCCGCATCCTCCGTCCCCGCGCGAAATCGCGCATAATTACCGTCGAGGAGATACGCGATCTCGAACATACACTCCAACTTGCCAGCGGTCCCACAACGTATAAAATTGGAGTGATCACTCATGCGGATCGGCTGCGTGAAAGCGCGGAAAACGCGTTTCTAAAAACGCTTGAAGAGCCGCCACCCCAAACCTTGTTGATGCTTCTCACCGCGCAGCCGCAACGTCTTCTGCCAACGATTCGATCGCGCTGTGTGCACATTCATCTAAGTGGCGGACGAGCTCTGAGTGCAGAAGGCGGTGAGGACCTTGTCACCGCTTTGAATGGTGCGATCTCCTCCGGCTTTGGCTCACCTGCCACAGCCCTCTACTTGAAGGCGGTATTTTCAGAATTCCTAGTGAAGAAAAAAGCCGAAGTTGAGTCCGCAGCCAAAGACGCGATCAAGGAAGAGAAGTCCACCTACCGTGATTCCACCGACGGAACATGGCTCAAGGATCGCGAAAAATTTCACGAAGCCGCAGCTGTAGCAGACTATCTTACTTCTCGCGATCAATACCTAGATATCCTCCTCGCATGGCTCGCCGATCTAATTCGCGTAAAAACTGGGTCCGGCGGCTTGGATTTTCCTCAGTCGGAGCCGTTTCTAAAAAAGATCGCCGTTACCCAGACAATCACTCGCATCACCCAAAGAGTCGATGCGCTAGATCGCCTTCGGACTTCTCTAGAGACAAACGCCCAGGAACAACTTGCCCTAGAAGTCGGCTTTTTAAAGGCGTTTTCTTAGGATCCCTTTCTGCTAATAGGAAAACACTGAGGAACGCGGTTCAAGAGTCTACCTTGCGTAAAATGGTGTTCGCGCTGTTATTCATCGGCTATATCTGGCTTCAAATAAGAATCGCAGAGCTATCGAGGCGATGTAGCGATTCAAAGCTGAGGAGGATCTAGGAAGGAAAGCATAAACCCGCTACTCTCGATGGTTCATTTTGAATTTTTTGCGGAGAGGTTGCTGACCATCGAGATTTAGTTATGCTTCAGATCAGGACCATCAATGAGCTCAACGCAGCTTTCCGCATTGAGTCGGCAAAATAAACCGAGCCTATCAATGGAAACACGAGTTACCGGGTATCGATGGAAGCGGTCCAAGGCCCAGAAAAGCTTACCGGCTACAATTCTTCCAGCAGCCTTTTGTGTATTCCGTCAAAGCCGCCGTTCGAAAAGACCGCAATTACATCACCCGGCTTTGCGCCGCGCTTTACTTCGGCGAGAATTGCGTCAGTTCCGTCCAGATAGAACCCAGAGCCTCCCAGCTTTTTAATATCTGCAGATAACCTGCTTGTATCTAGACGTTCCTCAGGCGGAATCTTGTCTAAATCGGGCACTGCGGCAACGATTGCGAAATCTGCAAGTGCCAAGGCTTCAGCAAGCTCGTTTTGGAATACTGCACGCCTGGTGGTGTTTGATCTCGGTTCAAACAAGACCCAGAGCCGCCCACCAGGGAACTTTTGACGGACACTCGATATTGCAAGGCGGATTGCCGTGGGATGATGGGCAAAATCATCGACAACTCGAATGCCATTCTTCTCGCCACGGAGCTCTTGGCGTCGAGCAATTCCTTCAAAGCTCTTTAACCCTTCTAAAACTTCTTCTTCCTTTATTCCGCCAAACAAGGCTGCCGCTACCGCCATTGCAGCATTCCTGACGTTAAATTCTCCCGCCATTGGAAGCCAATAGCGATTTTCCCCTAGATAAAAAGAACTTCCAGAGACCTCATAGGAAATCTCGGTAATTCGCATGGAGCAATTTTCCCCAAACCCGACCGTTTCTATCGGGCAAGGCGCAGCCTTCACTACGCCCAAGCAGTTCTGGTCATCACCATTTACGAAGGCTACCCCCTTACCCGGCACAACATTCAGCAAACGCTGAAAGCTTAGTTTAATCTCGTCCACAGAATCGTAAATATCTGCATGATCGAACTCGATATTGTTGATCACCACACATTCCGGGAGATAATGCAGAAATTTGGACCGTTTATCGAAGAATGCGGTGTCATACTCATCACCTTCAAGGACATTGACCTCTGTATCTGGAAAGTGAGCTCCACAGCCTAAATTCGCAGGGATGCCGCCGATCATAAAGCCAGGATCCCGCCCCGCACTTCGAAATAACCAAGCTAAGATTGAAGCCGTTGTCGTCTTCCCATGTGTCCCGCTAACTACAAAATTTTGTTTCCCGCGGAGAAAGTGCTCTTTCATCACTTCTGGAAGCGAATGGTAAAGCAGGCGTCGGTTTAGCGCGGCTTCAGCTTCTTCATTGCCGCGTGAGACTGCGTTTCCTATCACCACCACATCTGCCCCTTCGGGGATATTTTCGCCGTGATATCCTTCGGAAATTGTGATCCCTTCCCCGCGCAGGAAATCGGACATCGGTGGATACACACTTGCATCACTTCCAGTCACCGTGAAACCCCGCCGCTTCATAGCAGCAGCTACAGAGCCCATTGCTGTCCCACAGATACCCGTAAAATGGTAATGCCCTAGCTCCTGATTTCCGTTTGCCATGAAGGAAAATGAATATAATCCGTTGGCCAAATTGCCAATCCGCAATCAACTACATATCAAAGAAAATTTTAGAACGTTGGCGCCGCTACCCGCGCTTCTTCCGCCTCATCGCTGCGCTGGCGCATGATACGATCCGCCATTTCTTTTACCATCTGCTCCAGAAGCAGCCATAGGTGGGATCCCGAACGGTAGTCCGCAGGCGCGATATGCTTAACCCGGCCCGCGTGTGTGGCCAGCTGGAAGCATTTCTGAAAGGAGCGCCCGGACTCATCCTGCGGATTATAAACCGCAATTCCATGGCCACCGTTTCGATTTAGAACCGTGAAACAAGGCACGTCAGTGGGTCCATCGCCTACGTAGACCATATTCTTAAACGGGATCGGCCGTTGTTCAGCGGGCATGTGATCGTTCACATCCTCATCATATCTCAAAAGCCCCTTGTTGATACGGAATAAGAATTGAGTCTTCGTGGTATGGGAGATCACACGTTTCGGAAAACTAATATGCCCTTCCGTGTTCTCCCCGAATTCACAACCGAATATCTCCTTCACGAAAGGTTTCAAGCGAGATCCCTCTAGCAAGGCTTTAAGTCCTGACGAAATGATATAGTGCTCCACTTTTATCCCCGCCGCTAAATGATTCGCGCTCAGTGCAGCTTTTGGCAGATCTTCGAATAGATCTGGAAGCCCGGGGAAGAAATTAAGATCAGACCCGAGATCTTCCAACATCGCATTGGAGACCTGATCCATCCCAAGGTAGTCTAAAAGGCACTTCATGTAGGCCAGCTCACCATCCCACTTCTGCTCGCTCACTAGTGCATTGCACTTGGCCCAGAACTGCGGCGGATCAATCCCAAACTTCGGGAACAAAACATCGTCCTGCATGTAATGGGGACTCAGCGTCTGATCATAATCATAAACCAAGGCGATCGTGTTCTGAGGTGCAGCCATAAAACCCCTAGAAAGAACCAATTGCGCCCTCAATTCACAAGCCCGAAATTTTTCTTAAGATCCGGCTTTGATCTATTGACAAGTAGTCCGAAATCCATAGGGTTTCGCCCCTGCGAGTTAGAACGAACCTATCTATTGCGCAGACACTAAGACCAATCACTTTTACTCATGAGCTTTCGCACCTATCAGCCAACCAAACGCACGCGTAAACAACAGCATGGGTTTCGCGCGAGGATGGCGACAAAAGCTGGCCGCGATTGCATCAAGCGCCGCCGTCAAAAAGGCCGCAAGCGCCTGATCCCTAGAGGTGCGGAACTGCACTTCAAGCGCCACATCACACAACACGGCCGCTAGGCCTTCTTGCTTCGCTATGAAGCTTCGCCGCCGCCATTCAATCACGCAGGCAGCGGATTTTCAGCGCATTCGCAAGCTCGGCCGTTCCAAGACCGGTCGCTTTGTAATCGTTTCGATTTACAAGGATCCAACTCTAAAGCATTTGCGCTCAGCGTTTGTCACCAGCAAGCGCAGCGCAAGAAAAGCACACGATCGAGTATTCATACGCCGACGTCTCCGCGCAATTCTGCAAAGGCATGCGGAGTCCTTCGATTCTACGGCAATCTATATCGTGACCATTGCCCGTTCAGCAGCAGCCACGGCAAGCTTTGAGGAGCTGGAGGCCGATTGGATCAAGCAATGTCAGCGCTTGAAAGTTCTTCCTGCTGCGAAGCAACTTAATCGCCCGCCACTGAACAGCGATCTTTGAAGTCTCGTCTGGCACTGAGATACAAAGTGAGGAAACGAGCGGGAAGCCATCAAAAGAACCTAAGTACACAGCACAGAAGCTTCGGCTAAAAACTCCGCCGCCCGAGTTTCTGACCAGTATTCACCTTGGCCGTCCGCATTACCGAAGCCGACATGCCCACCTTCTGCTGGCACTTCTAAATGCAGATATTTGTGATTGATTGCTTCTTTCCATGGATAGCAGCGTGCGCCTAACATCGGATCGTTTGCTGCGCTCACCATTAGAGTTCTCGTCCTTATGGTTCTGAGAAACTGCTTTGAACTATTCTGTTGCCAATAGTCATCCGCGTCACGAAAACCATGCAAAGGTCCTGTATACCGGCTGTCGAAAGCCGTGAAATTACAAACTTTTTCAAGACCTTCGATCAAGATTCCTTCGGGATATACAAGGCTTTTTCGTATTATCTTCCCCCTCAAGCTTTTTAGAAATCGACGCATGTAGATACGGTTTCTCCGCCGCTGGATCTCGCCCACAGAATCTGCCAGGTCACATGGCACTGAGAAGACGACTGCGCTACCTAGGTGCTTACGCAGACCGCCAGACGCTTCTCCCAACCATTTCAAAACAAGATTTCCTCCAAGGCTGAAACCTACCAAATCGAGCTGCCAATCAGGGTTTCTAGCGATTGCACAAGCCATCACTGCCTCCAAATCATCTGTCTTTCCGCTGTGGTAAAATGACGCAAGTCGGTTGTCCTCCGTCCCGCAGCCACGCATTGACCAAGCAAGCACATCCCAGCCTCTCCGCTTCAAGACCCGCGCCATCCCTTGCACATATGTCGCGCGCGCACTTCCCTCCAGTCCGTGACAGATAATTGCCAGTCGGTCATTCCCTGAGACCGACCAATTGAGCTCCAAGAAATCTCCGTCCGCCAGTTCCAATGTCTCGGTCTCAGAAGTAATCTCGGGTACTTTACGAAAAAGCGCTGGGAAAATCGTCTGTAAATCCCCACCAATCTGCCACCTAGGGGCTCGATAGGTTGAAAGGCGAATGATCGGCATGCTTTCAGATTAAAGATTCTTTATCTACCACCCGCCAACTCGAGAATCTTGATCCTGTATCAGCCTTGCGGTCATCGGACTTTAACGGCGATCATCTTCCTGCGCTCTATGCCTTATCTGATCTAATAAGACAAATATAGATCTGACCGGAGACATTGGGTTCAGACACTAGAAAATGGTCCCGGGTGGAATCGAACCACCACCTACGGCTTCGGAGGCCATTGCTAACTATGTCTTTTCAAATAGATAGTTTTTGATCCAAGTAACACCGATGTAACACGTTTTGGCTTGTAGCGCCCTGCATTTTAGGCGCATTTCTACTGCCATGAAGAGATCCTGTTTCGTGAGTGAGTGCAAGCATCCGACGTTACACTCATCGCGTTCGATTTCCGGGTGCGGATGGGAAGCGGAAGGATCGTTTCTTCACAAACGAGACTGCTGCACTGAAGTTCGCAAAGGAACAGAGAAAGGAAACCGGAGAAACACGGAACAGTGCTTTTGGAAGCATGTCGGAAGACGAGCGAGCCGCGATCTACATTTCTGGAGGGCATTGCGAGTCAAGCACTTCGCCTTCGCCTCCCGAACTGCTTGTCCGTCTTGCGAGAATACAAGAAGTCCTTCCTTGCCTCGAACGCATCCGTAACCGCCACCAGCGGCATCGACACATTTCTTGACCATCAGGAAGCTGAGGGTTCCAGCCGCACGCCACCTTGCCAGCCAGAAAAGCCGCCTCAACCGTTTCTACGCGCGATATAGGGAAAGATTGCGTTTCCACCATCAGCGTTGGAGACTTCACAGATTGGTTAAACGGACTCCGTGCCACACGTGCCGACAAGGAAGGTAGATAAGCTTGCACTCCCGTGACACGTCACAACCTATCCCGGTCACTGCGATCCTTCTTCGTGTTCGCCCATGGAGCGCGGATGGACTTCGTCACGAACCCAGTGCCCAAGGCCAAACGCTGCGAAAAACAAGTCCGCCAAACTGGCCAAAAGCGAAAGCTCCTGCCGTGCTTCTCCCTCGACGCTGCCAGTCGCTTCATGAATGCGCAGCTTTGGCAGTGGCATCCGCGACTGGTGCCTTTCTGGTCGTTGAAATTCTTCGCAGGAATTCGTGACGCGGAAGCTGCACGCATGGATTGGAACATGATCGACCTCGACGGCAGAGGAAATCCACCTGCCCGCCACTGTCTCGAAAACAGGAGAAGCACGGACGGTGAAAATCCTCCCGAACCTCGACGCATGGCTTCGGCCACATGCGACCGACATCCGGCAGTATCGCGCCGAGCGAAATGGCTCGACGTTACGACTACAAGAAAGTCCTCACCAGTCTCGCGACTAAGGACGCGAAGGGAAAGATTACCAAAGAGTTCGTGTTTCCTATCCAACGCCGCCCGTCACAGCTTCGGAACATACCACCTGTTCCACTTCCGCAATGCGGGAGAAACCGCCCTCCAGCTAGGCCACAAGAGCAATCCCGGCCATGTTGCACGAGCACTACAAGAACCCGACCGCAGAAAAACACGCGGAAGAATTCTGGGAAATCATGCCCGCCAAAGCCCCGAAAAATATCACGAACATCAAACAGGGGAAAAAATCAGCGTGAAGGCTTCCCCGTCCATCACGGCGAATGTGGTGAAAGAGGGTGAGTTGTTCGTCGCAACTTCCTCCCGTTATCCGGGAGAAGAGGGGCGCGGGCTTTCCCCAGAGATTGCACTGGATGAGTTGGGCAAGGCGCTTGAAAAGCATCGCTTGGACGTAGGCGCGCTCAAAGCCCATCCGCTTTGCCCTACGATCTTGGACTGGTTCAATTCAACCAGAGGTTCGGCCATAGAGTTTAAACCCGAAGCGGAGTTTCGGGATCTTTTAAGATCATCTCAACAGCATGAAATCGCGAAGCAGTATATTCTCCAAACATACCGCGAGTCGGCAATCCTAGGAGCTGCCCTAGTTGGTGGCGAATACAACCAAGCTGTCCATGAGGTGCTCTACAAAACCTCCGGACACTCTCTTGGATCCGCTCTTATTCACGCTGCTGGACTAGCTTGGATGCTTCCCAACAGCTATCCAGCTTTCGTCAAATCGCTGCGCTTGCCGGGATTTGTGGCGCCTCTGGAGGCGTGGGCCAGATGCAATGAATTCTTGGAGCCATTCGATGGAAAAAAAGAACTCAAATGGATACACCGGAATATTGTGATTCCCGATCATCCTACCGCCTTCTTCTGGCAGGATGCCTGTAGAGACTCTTTCGAGGGGGATCTCAACGCATTCAACTTTGCAATGGCAAAGGAGACCGTGGCGGCGAAAAAGGCTAGGCTAGATACGGTGAAGCGGCGGAAGAGGGGGGTGAAGGAAAGAGACACGCCGTATCTTCACACTATCAAGGGCGGATGGGTGCCGGCCGCGATCTGGTGCATGGCGGACAGCGAAATCGTGGCAACGATCACTCCGGAAAAACGAGAGGGAATGAGCGACGCATACAAAAGGGTGCAGCGAGATATTTCGACGCTGGGATACACCAGATCGAGAAAAAGAACCGGACTCTGAGTTTCAATACCGAAAAAATATATCGTGTTTAAATCGTTGTATTTCAATGGGCTCCGGAAAACTTCCGGAAGTTTTCCGGACGCCATGTTTCGTGACGTTGATGCATTTTGAGCATTCTTAGGTAGGCACTATGCGTGCTACCACTACCTCACCAACCAGACCTCAGTTCAGTTCAGCGGCTACCGACACTTCACTCCTGACCCGTCAGGATTTCGCCCGTGCCGTATCCACCTGCCTCCGCACCGTTGACGATGCAATAGCCTCCGGCGACATCGAGATCGTTCGCATCGGGCGATCCGTCGGCATCCGGCCAAGCGCCCTCGACGAGTTCATCGAGGCACGCACGACGCGATGCAATCCCCGGATCACATCGAAGAAGAAAACCTCCAAAGTGGAAGGGGCACAATGAGTGTCAGTACCAGCTCCTACACTTTCGACGATCCGCTACCCGGACGCAGGTCAGGCGTGACGAAGTCCTTTGACAAAGAAACCCTTTCCCGCCTTCGCCAACGCCTTCCCGAATATCTCGCCGCAGTCGGAATCAACCTTCGCCGGAGGGGATCACGGCTTGTCGCGTCATGTCCGTCCCACGAAGACCACGAACCGAGTTTTGCCGTTTTCGGCGAGGGACTGTCAACGTGCGGGTGTTACCCCTGCGGATTTAGCGGAGATGCTTTCGCGACTTCGCTTTGGCTTGGTCGAGCAACATCGTTTCCTGAAGCCGTCCAAGACGTCGCTGGGGCGCTGGGGGAGAGTCTGCGCGATCAACCCGCACGAAGCCGCCCAGCGCGGCAGGCAGTGCCATTACTAGCTCCGAAAGCGGCCTTCGTTCTCTCGGGGGTAGATCGGAGAAAGATCGATGCAGCACGCTTGGCATTCTCGGATGCCTTCTGGGGCGAGGACGAGATCGTTGACCGGATCGTGAAGCAACTCGGACTCGACCGGGAAACCTTGCGTCTGGCGGCATGGGGAAGCTGTGGTCTTGGCCTAGCGAATGGCTGGCTCTGCTACGCTTATCCATCCGGACTGAAATGGCGGAATCCAGACACAATGACCAAGCCGCGTTTCCGTTGGCTCGTCGGCAAGGCAACTGCGCCGTGGCGGATGGACTGGGTGAAACCGGAAATCAACACCGTCTATCTCACCGAAGGGGAGAGCGATACCCTAGCGATGATGGCAGCAGGAATCGGAATACATGGTGAAGCCGTGTGCGTGGCTTCACCGGGAACTTCGTTCCCGAGATCGTGGGCACCTCTGTTTGATGGGAAGAAAGTCGTCCTTTGCTTTGATCGCGATCATGCCGGTGAACGAGCAACCGCGACAGTCGCCGAAATCCTCAAGGGACATGCTTCTGAAATCCTCAGATGGAAAGGAGCCAGCAGCCATGAGTGAAAAAGCCAACACAAAGGACGCACGGGGCATACTCCAAGCGGAGGGAGCGGAGGGGTTGCGTTCCGCCGTACTTGAGGCCGAGCCTTTCCAGGCAGATGAAATGCCAGCCTATTCGGAATCCGTTACCACCAGGAAAAACCCGCCACCGGAGGGAAACGCCCCTGGCGAAAAAAAAGCGCCGCGCAAGCCTCTCTCCGATTACAGAGTCAGTCAGCAAGGATACTCTCGGAATGACATGGCTGGAAATCGAAGCCCTGCGCCCTCCCATCATCATCGACGGATTCCTGCGATGGGGGGAACTCATGCTCCTCGGTGCGGAATCGAAAAGCCGGAAAACCTGGCTCACCCAGGATGCGGGATTCTGTGTGGCCTCCGGTCTTCCATGGCTTGCAGATGAGGATGGGGAGAACGGTTTCGCCACGAAACAGGCACGAGTCCATGTCTTCGATCTGGAGCTTGCCGAATCCGAAATGCGTTTCCGGTTCGCAAGGGCGCGGGACAACCGTTTTCCCGATCGATCCGACGCGGAGGCCGTGACGGAAAAGTTCATCTCTTATTCTCTGGATGGGTTGAACGTCGAAGAAATCTACCCTCTGCTAGATGATCTCAAGGAAACCGTCAGGCCGGGTGAGCTTGTCATCGTTGATTGCTTCTACCGCATGGTACCCGATGGAAACGAAACAGAGGCGGTCGCTGCAGCTCTTCAGGTATTGAAACGCTTTGCCAAAGAGACGAAAACCGGAGTCATCCTCGTAGATCACTTCCGCAAAGCAGGGGCAGACAAGGCGAGGGATCGCTTCGCAGGATCTTTTGTGAAACAGGCCGCACCTAGCACCCTTGTGGCCATCGAGGTTACTGCCGATGACATGCTGGCGTTGAGTATTGATGCCCGCACATTCCATGGATGCGATCTCGCACATGCCCGCTTCAACCTGGACACCTACACCTTCCAGCGTGTGCCGGAAGCCGAGATCCAGCAGGCGAAGCTAGGTCGCGAGTTGGCGACTGCCACGGGATGGCTCGTCACCTTGTGGAAAGCCCGTGCTCCGGACTATGTGATGACAGCGAACGGGGCAGGTGAACTTTGGTGCATGACTCGACAGGCTGCTACCACACGTCTCCGCAAGCTGGTGAGCCGTGAATGGCTGAAGGAGACTAGTGCTGGCAGTGGGAAGCCAATCGGATGGACATTGGAACCGTTGGGCAACGAGGTTTTAAAATCCGCGCTCAACCTAAAATGACTTGCACCCTCCCTTGCACGTCCGCCCGCTTTCCCAATAATCACGGAGAAAAATCGGGGTGCAAGCCGCTTGCAGGTTGCTTGCGGGTGCCAAATACGAATGCGTGCCAGTGGGGGGCGGGATAGCACCCCCACTTGCACCGTTTGGTAGGGTGTAAGATGCAATCCATCCTTTAGGTTGCAGCTTTCAGCTTGCACCCCTAGGTTCCGGTGAAAATCCCATACTGGCGTAGCTATCTCAGCCAGAATGACCGGGCATGACGTCTTCCGGATACCACGAAATGGAGATCTCCCATTCGGAATCCCCGCAATCACTAACGAAATGCCAAAGCCAATCGTCGAGATCGCAAAACTGTTCAAATTCTGCTTCGGTGTCTCGACTGACGTTATAGACTGTCTCTGAGTGACTGTCACATCCGTATTCGTATCGAGTAGTTTCACCTCGCCTGATTTCCAAGCCCTCGCCACCAATTTGCACGCTTCGCCAGGCCGATCCTTCTCCCTCATAATTGATGGATAACGTCATATCTCCACAGAACTCCTCATGGTGCCTCGGCAGTTGATCTACCAGCCAAAGAAATGCTCCCAGCTCCATGATTTCTCGTGCTGAAAGGTTCCTACTTTTCAAGATGGATCGAATAGCTTCCTGCAACTTGCCCTTGAGAAGATACCCTTCGCCGTGGCTGTATCGAAACAGCTCATCCTCCCCATCGTCGAAGTCACCTTCAGCCCCCTCACATTGATCGTGAAGATCAGGATCCGGGGTTTGCTCGTAGTCGTCGCAGTTTGCAGCAAGCCATTCCTCCTGCATCTCCGGCGTTGACGGAACCAGTTCCATCCTTGCCTGGCTCATCGCCTCGCTTGGAACCATTCCCGCCTCGCGGTTTGCGAGCTTTAGATCCAGAACCTGGTCGTGAAGCATTTCCGCGAACGGTTCCAGAATCCCCGCTTTCTCCAGCGCCGCCGCCATCGTCGGGCAACTGTTCCTGAGACCCTGCGCCATTGTTAGTGCCGCCGGACTCGGAACCCAAGGCTCCTTGAGTTCGTCATTCCAGATCCTCACCTGATCGAGCACCTCAGCCACGAATTCAGAATTGATGGTTGGGATAGGAAACTCCGACTCCATTACGTTAAAATCCATTAAAACAAATCCAGCCACCTCAGTTTCCCAAGGTGGCCGGGGTGTTTGAAAGCCGCGCAAAGACGACCGCGACAACCTTTAGCCACCCCCGAGGGGGCAACCTGAACATACGCCGCCGCCACCCCGACCTTTCGGTCTGGTGGCGACGTTGATTCGGTCAACGCCTTCCGCTTTACGCGGGGTTTCAAAGCCCCGGTTCGGATCTCTCCGGACATTGGAAGAAGAAACGGAATCCATCTCTTTGGCAAGGATACTCAGGATACAATCCCGGCCAGTCTCGTTACTTCCCGGCCAGATGCTTTGCCAGTTGCCCAATTTCCGGTCGCTTGTCGGCTTCTGCGGGTGACCAAGCGATCACGTAGTCGTCGAAGTAGTCCTTCAGTCCGGCCAACGGAATCACCGTGAAGCCAGTAGGAAATTGTTTCTCCATATCCTTCAGGAAGAAACCCGGCGACTTCCAAAGCCGCTCATCGCGTCGATAACCTGAGTCCATGAACTGCACTCCACCATCACATCCAGCTCAACAGGGATACCGGAAGCCTTCTCTTTCAGAAACCTGTTAAAAGGCCCATCGCCTTCCAGTATGGCCAACGGTAACTCGGCCAGATCCTCCCACTTGAATTTGCCCTTCGGCTTCTTCCGGCTCTCAGGAAGCAACAGGCACATCGGGATCGGCTTGATGCTCACACTACTTAAACCCGCAGGGCAGCTATCCTTCCTGGAGTAATCCGAAATCGATGCGTTTCGCGTGGAGTTCGCCACGAACCCCGTCGGAGGTCAAATTTCGGAAAACCCATCGTAAATTCCCGTCCCGGATCTTCGCCGCCCATGGGACTAGGTAGCTCCGAATCATTTTTCCTCCCGCTCCAAAGACAACTTCACTACGTCCATCGGCCGCATTCTCACGCACGGAATCGAGGTTGCTCATGAACGCCTCAACCTCGCGGGAAATCCGTAGAGCGGCAGCGGTTGGCTTGTTCGGGACGGATGATCGATTCATCAGAGGCATTCCGAACCATTCCTCCAGTTCCGCGACCTGCCTGCTGAACTGGCTCTGCCTGTTCGGGTTACCTCCCGATGCCTGCGCAATGCTCCCTTGGGAAACGATCTGCGAAAGCGTCTCCAGACGATCCAGGGACAGCCCCCTGAGTTTCAGTTTTGTGCGCGACATGACTTATCAGTCATAGTCCATGTATTCGGTTAAGTTGCAAGAAGGATCAAAAACGGGTTCAATGCGTCATCGGCAATCGCAACAGCCAGCCGATGGCAGATCACTAAGCGATTGCCTATCCCCTCCATCTATTGTTAGGAACTATCACAGCCCGAATGTTAACCCCCTCCGAAGCCGACGCCCGCATCAATATCGACCAGCTTCTCCGCGAAGCCGATTGGGATCCTGCGGACAAGCAGCAAGTCCGCACGGAGGTTCCGATAACAGTCCCTATTGGAGCTCCCGACCTTGCGGAAATTACGACCGGCTCACCCCGCCTCACCGACGAACCCTTTGCTGCCCCGAAAAAAGCCGACTACGTCCTCCACTCCGCCGACGGCAGACCTCTCGCGGTCATCGAGGCCAAGAAAAACGCCATCGATCCTTATCGGGCGAAGAACCAAGCCCTCCCATACGCCCAGTCCATGGGCGCACCGTTCATCTTCCTTTCCAACGGTGATGCGATCTACTTCTGGGATTATGAGAATGGCGATGCCCGCCCCGTCGCCTCCTTTTTCTCTAGCGGGATCTTGAGCGCCTGCTGAACCAAAGGAAAAACTGCCAGGATCTCGCCCTCATCCCTATCGACGAGGAATACATCCGCGCCGGCGAAGTCCGCTTCCTCCGCCCGTATCAGACGGACTGCATGAGTGCGCTGGATTCCGCCGTCCTCCTCGGGAAACGCCGCTTCCTCATCGAGTTGCCCACCGGCACGGGGAAAACCGATCTCACCGTCCTCTACATCAAGCGCCTTCTCCAGGCGGGCCACGCCGAGCGCATTCTCGTCCTTGTGGATCGAGAGTCACTCGCCAAGCAAGCCCTCGAAACCATCCAGGACATCCTCCCCGGTTACTCCAGCTATTGGCTCAAGGCGGGCACCGCCCCCCAGCACAAGCAGATCACCGTCTGCCTGCTCCAGACCATGATGAGCCGCTTCCGCTCCTTCACCAGCGGCTACTTTGATCTCGTTGTCACCGATGAGGCTCACCGCTCCATCTACGGCGCATGGCGGGCATCCTTGGATCACTTCGATGCCTTCCACATCGGCCTCACCGCCACCCCGGCGAAATACATCGAGCGGAACACCTACCAGTTCTACCACTGCGAGGGAGACCAGCCGGATTTCTCCTACCCCATTGAGGAGGCATTCCAGAACAACTACCTCGTCCCTTACAAATTCGCCGAGGGGGTCACCGCCATGCTTTCCAATCCCTTTGAGGAAAACGGCGAGGAATACGACCCCTCCGAGTTCGAGCGGCGCTGGACGAACCCTGCGACAAACGAACGCACGACGAAAGAGTTCGACCGCCTCGCCCATGAGAACTTCCAGGAACTCGCCCCCGGCCTGACGGACAAGGATGCCCCCGGAAAGGCCATCGTCTTCGCCATCACGAAGAACCACGCCACCCGCCTAGCGAAAATGCTCGACGACCTCCACCCGGAGGCAAAGGGCAACTATGCGGAAGTCATCACCTCGGACGTAGCGGACGCACAGGGACTCATCCGGAAATTCAAGCGCGATCCCTATCCCCGTGTCGCCGTCTCTGTCGGGATGCTTGATACCGGCTTCGACTGCCGCGAGGTGCTCCATCTTGTGATGTGCCGCCGGGTTCGTTCGCCCATCCTCTACCAGCAGATGCGCGGCCGCGGCACCCGTGTCGCCCCCCACATCGGGAAAAAGGGATTCGTCATCTACGATTTCTTCAAGAACCACGAATACTTCGGGGACACGGATGACTACCCTTTCACCGGCACGGGTATTGGCTCCGGCTCATCCGGCACACCTCCCGGCCCCGGCGGCGGGGAAATGGTCGAACTGGATCGCGAGGATCACTGGAGGCAGCGCGTCACCTACGTCGAGGTTGGCCCCGAGGACATGCGTATAGACAAGAACGAATACCGTTCCCGCTGGGAGGAAACCATCACCGCCGCCGAGGCCAGCGATCCGGTCATCGCGAAAATCAAATCCGGCGAGGATCTCACCGATGAGGAGCAGGACGACCTCTCCCGCCGCCTCAACGAAAACGAGAACTACTTCAACGAGGAAAACCTCCGCCACGCCTACAAGACCCCCGTCGGCACCATCATCGACTTCATCCGCGCCGCCCTCGGCCTGGTCATGGTGAAATCCCGCGAGGAACGGGTGGACGAGAACTTCCGAGCATGGCTCGTCTCCCACCAGTTCACCCCGGAGCAGGCCGTCTTTCTCTCCCTCCTGAAAAACCGTGGCATCGCCAACGGCCACATCGAGCTCTCGGAACTTTTCGAGCCTCCCCTCATCCACTCGAACGCCCCGGAGAAAGCCCAGCAGCTCTTCGGCCCCGCCATCAAGGAGATCGTCGCGGAAATGAACTCTTCCGTATTCGATGCCACTGCCTAATCTCCCGCCTCTTAGCTCTCACCCATGAATTCCGAAATCCGCCAGAAGCTCGACAAGGTCACGAACATCATGTTCTCGGGCGGTCTTGCGAATCCCATCACCTACGTCGAGCAACTCTCCTACCTGCTTTACCTCAAACTCCTCGACGAGGCGGAGAACCAGCACACCCAGGCGGAACTCCTCGGCATCACCCTGGACCGCCCGACCCTCTTCCCGGCGCAGGCCAAACGCTACCGCTGGTCAAAATGGCGCTTCAAGTCCGGCAACGACTTGCTCGATTTCGTCGCCGACGAGGTCTTCCCCTACATGTCCTCCCTGGTTCGCGAGGCACCCTCCGTCGCCACCTTCTTCGCGGAAGCCCGCTTCCAGTTCGAGGACGCCCATGTCTTCAAGGAAGTCGTGGACATCCTCGATACCTTCCAGTTCGCCAAGCTCGGCCCCGATGTGAAGGGGGACATCTTTGAGTATCAGCTCCTCAAGCTCCAGAACCAGGCGAAGTCCGATCTCGGTCAGTTCCGCACCCCGCGCCAGCTCCGCCAGTTCATGGTGCAGCTTGTTGATCCCGACCTCGGCGATACGATCTACGATCCCGCCTGCGGCACCGCCGGATTCCTCGTCGAGGCGCTTGACCACATCCTAGCCAAGTATTCCTCGAAGACCCGTCTCATCCCCATCTATGGCGAGGGCTGGGAGTCAGAGGGCGGGAGAACCTACAAATCCGTCGAAGAGGCGAAGGAAAAACTTCCCAACCTCCAGACCTACCCGCGCGGTGTCGGCGACCGCCTCGCCAGGGACGACTGGAAGCAACTGGAGTTCGCCATCTACGGCCATGACGTATCCGGCCAGATGGTTCGCGTCTCCCTGATGAACCTCGTCCTCCACGGCGTTCCCCGCGCCCGCATCCGTCGCGCCAATGCCCTCTCCGAGACAGGCGGCCTCACCGAGGACGATAGGAACCGTCGCTACAAGGTCATCCTTGCCAATCCGCCTTTCGCCGGACTCCTGCCCAAGGACTCCATCCGCTCCGACCTCCCCACGAACTCCAAGAAAAGCGAACTCCTTTTCCTCGCCATCATGATGGACGCCCTCGCCCCCCGGCGGGCGCTGCGCCGTCGTCGTTCCCGAGGGTCTGCTCTTCGGATCCACCGAGGCGCACGTCGATCTCAGGAAAAAACTCGTCGAGGGATTCCACCTCCAGGCCGTCATCTCCCTCCCCGCCGGAGTCTTCAAACCCTACGCCGGAGTTAAAACCTCCGTTCTCGTTTTCTCCAAACCCATTAACCAAGAACTTCTGGATAATGGCTCGCTAAACGTCTGGTTCTACGAGATCAAGAACGACGGCTATGATCCCGACAAAGTCGCCGGCGGTGGGCGCGTTGAAACCCCGGACGCAAACGGCATTCCCGGCTCTGCTAACGCTTGGGCGACCTACAAAGCAAGCGGCTTCCAAAAACCTCCCGGCTCCGAAGCCAACGCCCTTCTCGACGCCGATGCGGAAGAACCCTGTTGCTGGTGGGCATCCATCGGGCGCATCGCCGAAACAGGATACGGACTCTCGGCGGCCACCTACAAACCCAGCCTGCCTAGCCGTGCCAACGCCGAAGATCCGCTGGAACTCGTCGATAAACTCCTCGAACTCGAAACCTCCATCAGCTCCGGTCTGCAAGACCTCCGCAAGCAATTGGCATGACAGTGGCAGCGGATTGCATCCGCCATGCCTATACCTTAACTCCTCCATCATTCTGAGTCCAAAACCTTCAATTCCTTGGGTCACAGAGACCATCGGATCGTGTGTATCTGATCGTACGGGCGGGCAAACGAAAATTCCTCGTTCCGAATACGAGTCTTCCGGCGCGTTCCCCGTGATCGACCAAGGCAAGGATTTTTCCAATGGCTTTACTGACGATGAATCAAAACTTTACCGTGGTGAACTTCCGGTGGTCTCTTCGGAGACCACACGCGCGAAATCAAATTCGTCCACCAACGCTTCGCCCTCGGTGCCGATGGAGTGAAAGCACTCGAACCCAAACCGATCATTTCCGCGAAATTTCTCTACTTCTATCTCCTTAGGAGTCCGGTAGAAGCGCATGGATACAGCAGGCACTTCAAATACCTCAAAGAAAAAAGCGATCCCCCTCCCGCCACCAAGTGAACAAGACCGCATCGTCGAGATCCTGGACCAAGCCGACACCCTCCGCCAACAATGCCGCCAGGCCGACGACCTTTCCCAAAGAATCCTCCCCGCGCTCTTCCATGATATGTTTGGGGAGCTTGATTACGAGTTGAAAACTCTCGGTTTACTGACAACCAAAATTGGATCCGGTGCAACTCCTCGTGGCGGATCCCTAGTCTACACTGATGTTGGCTCTCTCCTCATCAGGAGCCAGAATGTTCACAAGCTTTCGATTGATCTGTCAGACGCCGTGCGTATTTCCGATGACGCGTTTCAGGCGCTTAAGAGGGTTCGTGTCCAGAAGGGCGATGTTCTGCTGAATATCACAGGGGCATCGATTGGCAGGGTAGCTCCGGTGGTAACGGACATTGAGCCAGCGGTCGTCAACCAACATGTTTGCATTATCAGGCCCGACTTTAATCAACTCAATAGCTACTATCTGGCCTTCCTGCTTTCGACTTCTAGATTCCAGGACTTCATTGTGAGCACAAGTTCTGGCGCGGCACAGGCGGGCTTTAGCCACGAGAAAACTAAAGCGCTGGAGATACCTTTGCCACCCCAGGATCTTCAAGAAGCCTTCGCGGAGCGTTATCAAAGAATGCTCAATACATTGCAGGCCCAATCCACCTCTGCCGCCACCCTCGAAGCCCTCTTCCAAACGCTACTCCACCGTGCCTTCGACGGCAGCCTCACCGACAAATGGCGCGAAGGCCACGCGAAGGACCTGCTCCAGGAGATGGAAACCCAAGCCCGCTGACCCATGGCTATTCAAAATCTCTCGATCTCCAACTTCAAAGCCTTCGGACGGATTCCTCAATCCGTTCCGCTCAAACCCATCACCCTTGTTTTCGGCCCCAACAGTGCGGGCAAGTCCTCGCTTCTCCATAGCCTGCTTTGGCTCCGCGAAGGATTGCTCAGGAATAACCTCGACGTCCAGGAGCCGCTCGATGCCGAAGGCATCAACTTGGGCGGATTCGATCAGGTCATCCACCGCCACGCATCATCGACTATGCCCCTCCTCGGCTGGTCCATCGCCGCCTCCGACATCGAGGACGGCCCGGGCGGCTGGAACCAGATGGATAGTTTCTTGATGGAGCTGGGTTTCAAACGCTTGGGCAACACACCCAGTCCCTCTCTGTTGTCCCTCGGTAACTCGTCGGGCGAATTCCTGCGGGCCACGCGGAAGAGCGGGAGCAGTTGGAAGATCACGATCCTTGACTGGGATCATCCGGCGATGGCGGCGCTCACCAACGCCGCCGGAAGAATGCAGGAAGATTGCGCTCTTCCACTTCCCCAAAGAGATCCCGCCGCCCTGTTTGAGCTTGTGATGCCAGGACTCCTTCCTGAACGCATCAAGCCACGCGAAAATGACGGTACATGGCTTATTAAGGAAGCCCTTCCCTCCGCCTTCCGCAGCCTCTTCGATGCCTTCCGGATCGGCATGATGGGCACCTTGCAATCCCTGACTCATGTCCCGCCTCTCCGCTCACTACCCGAGCGTGGTTTCGATCCACTTCGTGCCGGAGCTGTATGGCAAAACCTCGCCCGGGATTCCGATGCGCTGGATCAACTAAACCTCTGGCTGGGCAAGAAGGAGTGCTTCGAATCCCCAGTGAAGCTGGAGGTGATCCGCTATCTCAGAGAAGATGTTGTCCGTCGTGAGATGCCAACGATCATCCGCGAGAATGTCATCCAATGGCTCGGCAAAGCCGCCCCCGATGGCGTCGACGGTTTCTTGGAATTGGCGAGTGAGCGGTGGAAAAATATCCCTGATCGTTCCTATTTCGCGAAACAATGCCCGCAACTTTGGGAGTCGATTGTGGCCGACGAGATGGACTACTTCGCGAACAACCACCTCGATCAGGGGATTGAAGATTGGGATTCGCTGAGTGAAGAAGAGCAGCGCGAGAAGGCGGAGCAACTTGCCGAGGACTACTACAACGGCAGTTTTGATACTGGCCACGATGATACTGAGGCCTTTCTAAAGTTTCTCGAACAGGATGCTGAAACCCTGGAGTTCGTCTCAACACACCTCGACGAGTCACAAGCTTCCGTCGATCTCCTCCAGCAGTCCACCGACACCAGCATGAAGTCCCGTGCCGCCATGCTGCTCCGCGACTTGACCACGGAAACCCTGATCTCGTTCCAAGATGTCGGAGTAGGTATCAGCCAGGTGATCCCAGTCGTCGCCAACGCTATCTCGCTGCGAAATTCCCTCATCTCCATCGAGCAACCCGAGATCCACATCCACCCCGCTCTCCAAGCCGAACTCGGCGATGTCTTTATCGAATCCGCCCTCGGGGAGAACAAGAATACATCTCCTCCTCGCAACCCACAGCGAGCATCTGATCCTGCGGATTCTTCGGCGGATTCGAGAAACAACTTTGAACAGGCTTCCCGAGGGAACGATCCCAATCACTAAGGATGATGTTGCGGTTCTTTTCGTGAGCCCCACGCCGGAAGGTTCGAAAATCACGGAACTCCGGATCAGTGATAAGGGAGAGTTTATCGACAGTTGGCCGGGTGGCTTCTTCGAGGAGAGTTTCAACGAGATGTTCTGAGTCCATGTTCTACCGAGTCTTTTTCGACCCAGAAGTGATTCCTCCCGCTTACGAGGCCGGGGCGGGAAGTATGTCGGCGCTGATCGCGGTTCTTCAAGGTTTTCTCCAGAATTGCACGATCTGTGAGGTGGATGGCTACCTAGTGGACACCCGGATTGGTGATGCGGTGCGGGAAATCTCCGAAGCCGCGCAGGAAAGTGACAGCCCTCTTTCCCATCACATCACCAGACTCAAAAAGATTCTAATTCAGCTCAAAAAGCAAAATCGTTTCGTTGACATTCTCTCGACAACAGAGGGCGACCAGTCGCTGCCCTGCCTTGCCCTCGTCTCCGCCCAATCAGTCGGAATCGACTTCATATTGACGGAGATGGAACTCCCCAACGAGCCGCCGCTCCCCGAAAGGAAGAATCTGACGGATTACGTGATAGGGAACTTTGAAAGGGAAAGATTGAAGCATCTGGATGATGGATTGATCCCAACCGGTGAGGACGCCGAGAATGAATTTTTACCAAAGCGATTCGGAAGGGTCCTTCCTCTGGCGAAAAAGGTCATCATCATCGACGCGATTCTTGGGCGGAAATTCGGGGATAATTTCGATTACACGATCAAGCGCCTGATTGCGTATATCGAGGCCACGAACCAAAAATTTGGAGCAACTTTGCCTCGAAATTCATACCGAGGACAGCGAGCGCGTCCATCATCTCGAATCCCGTCTTCACGATTGGTGCGTGAATTTCACTTTCAAAGTCCACAGATATCCTAGAGCGAAAGTTCCTCATGAACGCTACCTATTTACCGATCAATTCGGAATCCAGTTGGGGATAGGCTGCGACCTGCTGGACCGGAATACAGGTAGGAACCGGGGCACAGATTTTTCATATGCCCGCCTCTCAAAGCTGAACGAATTGATACCAACAACCTAATCCGACCAACCGAATCATGTCACTCTGGCTCATCCGCGCAGGCGCAAACGGCGAATACGAACCCCGGTTCTTTTCCGAGAACCGCATCTACTTCAACTGGAGCAGGTTACTCACGGATCTGGGCAAGCTCCCGGAGCTCGATGCCTTCTACAACGTCTTCGGCGAAACTTACCCTGACTTCAAAAAGGGGCGCATCCAGAACAACGCCCGACAGGGGATGCAGTTCGCCAAGACCATGCAGCCCGGTGATTGGGTGGCGCTTCCAAGCAAGTCCAACCCTACCATCCATTTCCGGAAGATCGCCGGCCCTTACGAATACGACCCGAAAGCCGACGACCGCTACCGGCACTCGCGCAAGGTTGATTGGTTCGCCCAAGACATCCCGCGCGACCGCTTCGATCAGGACATCCTCTATTCCCTCGGAGCCTTTCTCACCGTCTGTCGGATCCAGCGCAACAACGCCGAGGAACGTGTGAAGGAAATGGCGGCCAACGGCTGGAAAGCCCCCGGCCACTCCAAGGCGACCTTGGGCGGAGGAGCCGAAATTACGGACGCGGACGAAACCAGCGTGGCTGTGGATATCGAGCAGACTGCAATGGATCAGATTTCACGCCTGATTCTCGCCAAATTCAAAGGTCACGGACTAGCAAACCTCGTGAAAGCGATCCTCGAAGCGCAAGGCTATACCGTGCATCAGCCGCCAGTTGGGCCGGATCACGGAGTGGATCTCTTAGCTTCACCGGGTTCATTGGGATTCGGCACCCCAAGGATCTGCGTACAGGTGAAATCCACAGACTCACCAGTCGAGCGCGTCGTTCTCGATCAACTCATCGGCACCATGCAGAATTTCAATGCCGACCAGGGGACCCTCATCAGTTGGGGAGGCTTCAAGCAATCCGTGGAGAAAGAGCGCGCCAGCCAGTTCTTCCGTGTCCGTCTATGGACAAGAAACGATCTTATCGAAAACCTTCTAGCTCACTACGACACCCTCGATGAGGACATCCGATCCGAGCTTCCCCTCAAACGAATCTAGACGATAGCGAACCAGGAGGAGGATTGAGAGAGGAGTCAGTTACCGGTGTGAAGCTCGCGATGCTTCCGCAAGCCTTCCGAAACTGCGATAGAGACGAAGGAACGCACCAATCGAGAACATCCTTTAAAGAGTACTTTGCTGGAAAACTCGTCACCGTGTTCCTCGGCCATATTGCCGAAGAGGGCATGGACGAAGGAATCCGTGAGATTGGTAACACCTGTAAAATCAAACACGACCGATTCCAAGCGATCCCAGATGCATTCGATCCGAAGACCACGGAATTGGTTGGCAAGGTGCCCATCGGCGAGAAAATCGCCAAATTCGGAGAGCATGTTGAATTCCAGTTTCATAAGTCCAATACTTTACGGGGAACGCGTCGGAATTCTTTCCTGAGCTTTCCCGTGAGGCACTATGCTCGCATTCCAACGCGTCCTCAATCTAAATTTACGCACGCCTCAGTCCATGAACATCGCGTCCGCGTCAAGTTCGTCCATGCCGATCTCGGACATGGCGCTGGCGTGCATGGCCGCGTAATCTGCGATCTGATCCCGATTTAGGGAGACCGCCACAAGAGTTCCAGGAAAGAAAACAGGCTGGTATGGACGCGCCCGCTCGTCTCCCCGCAGCTCATCAAACCAACCGTCCTCGGTGGCAATGGAAAGTTGCCCTAAGGCCTCCTTCGCAAGAATCCGGGTGATGGACAATCCCACTCCGCGATGGTTTCGGCCGGCGTAGGGATTCGGGTTTGGGCGGAGGAGTGCGCTGGATACCTGGGGTTGCAGGGCAAGCCGGATGGCATTGTCCGCCGTATTGGCCTCGCTTTCCTTTGAGGTGTTAAGGAAACTTTCACGGATGCCCATCCCATCGTCGGCCACCGCGATTCTCACCAGATTCCGAGCCGGAAAAAACTGGGCGGAGACGAAAGCCCGTCCACCGGAGTGGTATTTGGCATTCGAGAGCAACTCCCCCGCCGCGTATTGGAGAAGGCGATAAACGTCGTCCTCCGGATGTGTATTGGGAAGCGTGCAGCGCGTTATTTCGGAGGCAATCCTGTCCACGTCGCCACTCGCAAAACTCAGGGTGCGCACGGGAACGAAACGGTCTGCGGCTTCGTGGCGGACAAACTTCTCCGGAATCTCGACACCAAGATGTTTCAGGAAATCGATCCGTTGCAGGTACCCGAGGTTTTTGCACGACTCCACGCCATCCAGAAAGATTTTCCTACCTTCCTTACTCCACCGGCTGCACCTGGCCAAAATGGTCACAATCGCGGCGGGGGTGAGAAATTTCACCGCCGCGATGTCGATCACGATGGACGGCTGGGCTTCAGCCTTCTCCAAAAGGGTAAGCAAGCGAGGCAACTGTTCTTCCGCGACCCAGCTTGGGATTAAAACGTGATATGGCTCCATTCGTGAAAGTGGGTGGTGAATGTCGAAAGGGTAGGATCCGCGACGAGGCAGCTCTATCAAATCTGACCAGGCAAAGCGGTTCAACAGAAACAACACATCGGGAGTTTCCCATTCCGGTGGATCTAGCTTCTCAAAATCCCGACAGCCAGCTCCGCATCGTCCATCGTTAGCCCTCGTGCCGGGTTCGTAAATACGCACCGCCCGCCATCAAGGATCGACTCTATGGCCATTTTCTCGTCATCGATTGCTACCCACCGCCCAACGTCCGGGTGAGAATCCAACCAAGCCTTGATCTCAAGCCCCCGGCGGTAAAGCGGGGAAACGTCAGGATCTTGCCGAGTGTCAGGCGTGGCATCCCAAGCGAGTGATTCAGGGAAACCGTTTTCCACCCATCGTTCATGCAACCGATTGACATGCTGAGGCCAGCGCCATGTCGAGGAAAGAACCACGCGGGCACGTGGCACCGCTTCGAGGATTGATTTGAACGCATCCACGCATCGTGGCGTGAACTGCGGCGGGGTGTGTTCACCTTCCGGGTAGGCGATGAGCACTCCGTCGATGTCCAAGAAAATGATCGGAGCCATAAAGACAATGTGAAAGACGTTAATCGGAGGTATTCCCGCTCTTCCCTACTGGCATCCGCCTTCGCAAACGATCTCATCATTTACTTCCGGCTGGCGCTTGCCTAGTGGTTCGTCAAAATCATCGTCGGATTCCCTAATGTTTTCTGGTCTGGTAAGATTTTGTTGAGAGGTTCCACGAGAGACAAACCATACCGCCCCGGAAACTTTGGGTGAATCAAAATTTTATCACCTTTAGCTTTCACCCGTGAGGGGAGCGGCGGAACCGTGCACCTAACCCGTAGGTAAAAATTGGTTTGCCGCCACGCCCTTTTCTCGTCGGGGGTCGCCTCCCTCGAAACGGATGATCCAACCACATCCGAAACTCACGTTCGGCCTTTCCTTCCTCACGCGCTGCCGCGACCGCTTTCGAAAAGACGGGACATGCCTTCATCTTCTTCCAAACTGCCTGCCGCGAAATCCCTGCGGAATCAGCCGCCTTCTGAAACGTGTTTCCTTCAGCCAGCCGTCTGATAACCGAATCATAACGCCATCGCGAAACCATAGTCCCCTCTTATCCTATCCACCCTCATTCGTCGATCATAAGAGGCCGAATATGACGGAAACACCGTGAATCACTCCCGTCCCCACGCGCCTGCGCGATCGAGCGCGGGGGGAGTGTAAACTTGGATGGACTCCCCCTAGAAAGAAGCTACCAGCCCCGTGATCGTGTAACACGCTCGTAACACTTTACGGACTCATTTGGAGTCATTTTGATGCATTTCAGCGCATCCAGCGAGAATAAATGCTGTGCGAAAATCCCCGCACTATCGCCACTACTCCGTTAAAATAAGGGAGTTACACCAAGTGGTCCCGGGTGGAATCGAACCACCACCTACGGCTTCGGAGGCCATCGTCCTATCCATTGGACCACGGGACCTTATCGGTGAGAGGCAATGATATATCTAGCAGCTCAATCCAGTTCAAGAACTATAGCCTCTTCAACTGCTTTTGTTGCAAAATAACCTTGATCAATCAGGCTCCTTGCCGTGCTACCTATTCACGAAATCGCGCCCGATATTCGCAGCGCGATCGAGGAAAACCAAAGAATTCTGCTCTCAGCTCCGACTGGATCCGGCAAGTCAACCGAGGTCCCCGGAATGCTTGCGGACAATCCGAAGATAGCAGGCCGCATCATCGTCATCCAGCCGCGTCGCATCGCTGCACGTATGCTGGCAAGCTATGTTTCGACGAAACGCTCTACCGATCTTGGCGACGAAGTCGGCTATGCGATCCGCTTCGATTCATGCTACAACTCACGCACGAAAATACTTTTCCTGACTGATGGCGTATTCCAACGCACCATATTAGATAATCCCAATCTAGAAGGCATTTCGGCAGTGATATTCGACGAATTTCATGAACGCCGTCTCGCTGTAGATATAGCTTTGGGTCGGTGCCTAGAGCTGCAGGAGAATTCACGAAAGGATCTACGGATCGTTGTAATGTCTGCCACGCTCGATTCAGGGCCCTTGGGCGACTTCATGGCTCCCTGCAAATCAATTGAGGCATCCGGCCGGACCTATCAGGTCGAAATTCTTTATCGTCCGCACAAGATCGCTGCCCATTCACGCTCACCTAGCGCGATGCGAGAGGCCCCTATCTGGGAACGTATCCCCGCCTTGGTTAAAGAGGCTCTGACGCTTCCTGATCCTGGGAATATCCTAATCTTTCTTCCCGGCACATTCGAGATTCGGAGGACGATCGAAGCGTTGCGCGGGAAACGCTGCACTGTTCATCATGAAATCCTACCGCTGTATTCTGCGCTCTCTCCGGCAGAGCAGAACAGGGCACTGAGCTCCTCGGCAACACCAAAAATTATTGTTTCAACGAATGTCGCCGAAACCTCTTTGACCATTCCAAACGTCCGGACGGTGATCGATTCCGGGATGGCCCGCTCCTCGGCTTTTGATCCACGCCGTTGCATCAATACACTGTCACTACAGAAGATATCACGCGCAGAAGCAGACCAGCGCGCCGGGCGAGCAGGGCGCACCGCACCTGGTCGCTGTCTACGAATGTGGTCCAACAATGAGCATGCCCGCCGCCCGTCATTCGCGATTCCGGAAGTCGCGCGGATTGATCTTAGCGAAGCAATTCTTCATCTCTCAGCTGCCGGATATGAAAACCCAGATAAATTCCGCTGGGTAGATCCCCCGCCCTCTGCATCACTTCGCTCAGCACAGAATCTCTTACGAAGCTTGGGTGCAGTCGATCCTTCTGGTGAGCTGACTCCGCTAGGCAAACGAATGATCGCCTTGCCTTTGGAGCCACGCTTTGCCCGTTTAATTCTGGCGGGCATCGATCTCGGCTGCTTTCCTGAAACCGCTTTTATCGCGGCAACGATCCAATCCGGTGGAATCTTTCCTCCGGGAAAGGCCGGATCAAACCGCGCAGATTTCGTTCTTGATCATGACTTCACCGATTTCGCTAGTGAATACCGCGCCTATTCAGGTGCGGTGGAAATGCGCTTCGAGCCACGCCGCCTCTCAGCACAAAATATTCCTGCGAGAAATGTCCGCGAGACTTCCCAAATATTCACCCGACTCCTCAAATTTGGCAACTCGGCCGAGGAGCCAGACTTCTCCAAAAACCACGAAGCAACGGCAAAAGCAATCTTGACCGCGTTTTCTGATCACCTCGCGGTGCGACTGAATCAAGGGAATCTCGCTTGCCGCTTATCGAATAATCGGCGAGCAAAGCTCGAGGCCATTTCTGCTGCCCGCGATGCAAAATTCTTAGTCGCCTGCGAACTTACCGAGATAGAGGCGCGTGAAACCATCACCCATCTTCGCCTCGCAACCCAGATCGATCTCGACCACATACGTAGCTTATTCCCAGAGGAACTTGTGCAAACAAAAGGCGTTGACTATGACGAGGCTCGGCGACGGGTAGTCTGCCAAGAACAAATATTGTTCCGAAATTTACTCTTAGAGAGCAGAGAATCAGATGAAGATGTTCCCCTTGATGCAGCTGCGGAACAGCTGGCGAGCCGGGTTATAAACGGAGAGCTAGTGCTAAAAAAGTGGGATTCTCAAGTGGAACAATTCACCCACCGTCTCAGCTGCCTCTCCTCCTGGATGCCTGAGCTGGAACTGCCCAGCTGGGATACGGAGGATTACAAAGCTGCTATCGCGCAGATCTGCCACGGTTCAATCAGTTACAAACAAATCAAAGACATTGCCGTTTGGCCTGTCTTGAATGAGTGGCTTTCTACCTCACAACGGCACCTCCTTGATCTTCATTGCCCCGAGCGTATCCGCCTTGACTCCGGGCATACCGCAAAGATCATCTATTCCCGGGAAGCCGATCCATTCTTTTCAGCAAAAATTGCGCACCTGCTTGAAACAAGGAAAACACCAACGATTGCTCACGGCCGGATTCCACTTCTTGTTCATGTGTTAGCACCCAATCAGCGCCCGTGGCAAATCACCAAGGACCTGCCGAATTTCTGGGCGACCGGATATCCGCAGATGAAAAAAGATCTGCAAGGACGTTACCCGCGTCATCCTTGGCCCTAAGTAGATAGATCCTGCTCTATTCCGATAACGGCTTCCAGCTGACACGATCAAACTTCCATCCCTCCTCAGTTTCCATCCATTCGATTTCTACCTCAAATCTACCATCCGCTGGCCGGTAGGTGGGAAACTCCATAAAGCCTTCTACCGCCAGTGTGGTGACGCCACGCTCATTTATAACGTCGATGTTTAAATACTCGTCAATCTGGAATTTCGACTCCTTTGCGTTGTTCAAAATCCACGAAAATCCCGATTCGATTTCTTGCCGATCAAAACTTCCGCGTAGGTCCTGAATTTCTTTTGTCTCAATTGTCACATTCTCTGCCAACAGCTTGTTCAGTGAATATACTTTTGCCTGGCGCAGTGGACCTCCATTGACTGACTCAATTGACAATAGGTCTGTCAATTCCGCGCATCTCCGTTTCAAAACTTGTACATCTGAAAAGAACCAAGCTCCTAATAGAGCCAAACTGAGAATACTAACTGTGGTGATGATGATCCGTCTCATGATCCGTGTGCGGGGTCATAGAATATTCGCACATCGGCTTCCTTTGTTCCTAGCAGCTGCTGTGCTCTGCGCAGGGCATCTCGAGTCGATATATTTGGATTCGAAGGCATCGTTAAGAAAATGTTGCTTTCACCCTGTTTACGGTCCGCCCCTTCTTGAATCGTCTCCAAAATTCCCGATCTCTTTAGCACCCGGTAGACGTCCTTCGTCGCGCCTGAAATTAGCAGATGCAATTCCTCTCGTCTGATGAACCGGATCAGATCTTCGAGAGCCATGACACTCGTGGCGTCCAGATGGCGCGCGTTTTTTAGCCGGAGTATAATTACCTGAATCGCTGGATCAGCCACCGTCCTCTGGATCTGTGTGCGGAAAAGTTCTGCCGCACCGAAGAATAAATCCCCTTCGACATGAACAATCGAAATCGCGGGAATCGGCCTTGCCTCAGCGCCCTCCTTTTCTCGCAGTTCACCGACCTCGTTGAACTCGTATTCCTTCAAATGCGGTTTGCTCGCCTTCCTTAGAAACAGACTAATCGAAATGGCGACACCAATAAAAATCGCGACATGCAAGGGGGCAAGTAAGGTTGAAAGAAAGGTGAAGATGATAACGATCGCATCGTCTGTGGTAGATCGTAAACAAATCCGAATTTGCTTCACATTAAACAACGAAAAGGAAACTGCGATCACTAGAGCGGCCAATGCCGCCTTAGGAATGTAATCGAGAATGTTCACGCCTGTCTCGCTAGACCAAGCGATCAATCCGACCAAGATCAGGCCAAATACTCCTGAATAGACAGGTGCTGCACGAGTCATCGCGCCGGAGCGGAAGTTGAGGATCGATCTTGTGAGCGATCCCGAAGCGGGCATGCCGCCAGCAAGAGCGCTTCCCAAGTTTGCAAATCCGACTGAGAGCATATCCTGATTCGCGTTTAATCCTTCACCTGTCTGCGAGCTGATAGATTTTCCCATCAAGGTGTTTTCTAAGGAAGCCAGAAAGGCGATCGCCAGAGCAAGTCCTAGCATCGTCGATATATCATAAAAAATTTGCCGGTGAAAGATATCTGGCATCTTTGGAACTAACTCAGAAAAGCCAAAGGTGGAGAAAACCTCTTGGCCGGCAAAAGGCCCGACTTTCCACTCGATTAGCGATCCAAAAACAGCAGAACAAAATATCAAGGCAATGGAGAATGCAGGCCAGCTAGGCCGCCATTTTCGCAAACTATAGTAGATCGCAAAGGTTGCTGCGCCGATCGCTATTGGCACCCAATCGACTTTTCCTAAGTGACCTATCAGCTCACCCGCCAAACCGAAAAAAGTTGCCGTTTTCTGCGAATCGATTAGGCCCCCGACCCCGAGCAATGGTTTGAGCTGGTTACCAATAATTAACACGGCGGCTCCGGCCATATAGCCTACGAGGACACTTCGTGAGACGAATTGCAAAAGATCAGCAATCTTTAGCAAAGCCCCTACCAACGAAACAATCGCGATCAAGCCAACAAGTAGTGGCAGTAGCTCGCCCATTCGCAGCTTCAGCTCTGGGTTTAGCGCGAAGAAGCTAAACAACATAAATGCGGTTGCGTTCGTCGGTCCTAAGACATTGAATCGGGAACTGGAGAAAAATGGGGCAACAATCGCCGCGACCGCTGAACAGACCACCCCGTATACGATATCTACACCAGCAATTGCTGCATAGGCGACTGCTTGTGGCAGCGCGAGCAGGGTCACATTGAGAGCGGCGCGGAGGTCTGCGGTGAACTTTGATCGTGAATAGCCGCGCCAGTCCCCCAGGGTAGGCAGCAGACGGATCTGATCTCCTGCGAAGAAATCCCCGATCTGTCGAAAGCTTCTTCTCAATGCAGGGATAAAAGACATCACGCAGAATTTTTATCGAAATCTAGCGAGCCGAAATAACACCACGCCAATCAAAGCACAAAAGATATTGGGTGCCCAAAGAATCGCTGTCGCTGCTGCATCAGTATCAAAACTATCGGCAAGGACAGTGAAAAGGAAATAGGCCATCCCGACCAGAAGGCTGATTACCAACCCAGTTGAGCTATCTTTCCGCCGCCCTTTTAGCCCGAGCGGCACGGCGATAAATCCAAAGGCGAGACATGCCATAGAGAAAGAATATCGCTTTGTAATTTCTGCCCGAAAGCCGACCTGCTTTTCTTGGGAGAGGTCTGGATTTTCTTCCAAGTAGCTACGAATATCTGTGTTCGTCATGGCGTTTGCTTTCACTTTTCGGCCTCGATCTCCACCGAAGTCAAATAACCATGGCTCTGCTTCACCGGCAAAGGCGAGCCGTGAACTTTGATCACTATCTCGCGTCTCAATAAACGTATCAATCAGCTTCAGACGAAGCTGCTTTTTTACATCATCTACCACTAAGGAGACTTGGCCGGCGTGAATATATGCCTCAACTTGGCTCGGCACCTCTTCATTCTCATCGGTTAGTTGATACAAATGAAAACCTTTCAATGAGTCGCCCTCCCTTTTCTCTACAAAAAGTTTCTGGTTTTTAAATCTAGATTGCACGACCCCAGGATCAAGTAGCGACCGTGGATCATGTTTCACCTGTTCGTAGATGATATCTGTGAGCGATGCCTTCGCCTGTGGCACCACATTCACATTTATCCAGAGACATAGCGCGGAGAATATCGCGCCAAGCACGAACACCGGCATCGCAAGTCTCACCTGACTCAGACCAGCTACCCGAAAACTTGTAAGTTCGTGATCACTCGATAGGCGTCCATACACCAACAGCACCGCAGATAGGAAACCCCAGGGAATCGTGAACATCAGAGAAAACGGCAAAACGTTGACGACAAAACGTAATACCAAGGACAGCGGGGCTCGCTGTTCGACCAACAGAGGCCTTGCCTCCTTAAACAAATTCCCCATCACCAAAACCAGACTCAGCACCAGCACGGCATACAGCGTCCCCATCAGGACCTGCTTGCCAATATACCGATCTGAAAGACGGATCACCCAGCTAGCCTCGATTTTATCTGATATAGATGCAAGAGGCAAGATGCGGCAGTCTTTCAATAATCTGCTCCATTTTTAGTCACTCAACTTTCGGCGCTCAGCCAGCTGCACGAGGGACGCAGGCAAAGTATCAAAGAGGACTTCCCGACCTCCCCCCGTCTTTTTGCCAAAACGGCCAAATTGAAGCACCGCCGTCGGGCAGCTTTGTACGCAGGCAGAGCATCGCACACATTGAGGATCTTCCATCGGACGCCCTTTGTTTGCGAATGCCATCACATCGATTCCTTGATGACAGACGGTTGTGCAGACATTGCAGGAGATACACTTCTCTTTTGCTGAGAAAATGCGGAAACGCGTGAAGCGGGCGTAGATGTGCATCAAAGCTGCCAGAGGGCACGCGAAGCGGCACCAGACCCGACCAGAGAAATGAAAATAAACACCATAGCCGATCGCACCCGCAATCCATAGGTCGATTATATATTTATAAGAAAAAGGACTAAACTTTTCGCTTAGGCCCATGGTCAAATTGCCGAAGCCGCTGTCTGGTCTAAGCCAGCTGATGACGCGAAGCACCAATAAGATGAAGGGCTATGCAGAGAATTCCCTGACCAATCATATTTGCCTTATTATATTTAGGCCCGTGGGGCATCTTATGGCGGTGGGCATCTCCTAAAGTTTCGGCCATTGCTCCGCAGGAACATATCCATCCGCAATAGGCGCCTTTCCCCCAGCGCCATACGATCAGCGGGATGATCACAAAAGTTTGAACAAAGCCTACTATCAGCCAGCCCCAGAGCGGTGCCTCGGTGAAGATGTTATAGATGAATAGTGGCCAAGCTAGGATGAAGCCGAAAGCTCGCCAGTATGCAGTTGGCTCCGTTCCCGGGCCATTTGATAAAAAAGTCATCCCGAACCATTCGCCAAATCCACCACTCGTGAAGCTACCGTTAGCACCCAGCCAAGGAAAAATCACATAGGGCAGAAGGAATAGTGGCACGATCTGAAATGCCGCCAAGGTCATCGTCTGCAGCTTCACATACGGCGTCTTGCGCCGTCTGACACGTCGCACACCAAATACGACAATCAGTCCCGTATATAAGAGGGCGAAAAGGAAGCCGGGATCGGATGATGCGGTTGTCAATGTAGTTCTCAGCAGCCCGTTTTCCCCGCCAAGGATTGGAATGTTAAATGGGAAGAAATTGTTCTTTTGGAATAGTGGCCATAGGTTGGTGTGCTGGATGCCGAACACCTCGACATACGCTTTTAGGTGATACAAAAAAGCCATCAACAGTCCGAATCCGATTAGGCTCGCCCACCATCGCATGGTTCGTTCACCAGTGATGCGAATACCGGACTTGCGGAAAAAGTCCAAGGGAGCCTCGCGACCAATTAACGTAAAGACATGATCATTTTTAAGGGTCAAATCCGCCTGATCTTCGCCAGACAAAGTCACCTCATGTTCATCGATCTTCCGCACATCTGTCACCATGTGCAGGTTCACTTTCCCTGATTCTTCGAGGCCCTTTAGCCTTTCAATATTGGTAGGTTTGGGGCGGGAGAAATCTTTTTTGCGGTAAGAAAGATCGACTGCGGCCCCGTCTTCTGCCAGCGAGATGGCTGCCTCCATCGCAGAATCACCTCCGCCAACCACCAAGACCTTTTGCCCCGCAAATTTTGACGAATCAATCAATCGATTAGATACTTTGTCCAGCTTCTCCCCCGGGACATCCAGCTTGCGAAAATTACCTGTGCGTCCGATTGCGATAATTACGCGCTTTGACTGAATGGTCCCTTCCTTTGTATGCAATTGGAGGATGTTCTCAGATCGGGAGATTCTCTCAATCGTGGCTGCAGTCGTTTGGATATCGTGTGCCGCTTGTTGCTGTTCCAACTCAGGGATAAGGTCCTCTTTCACTTCCGCTGCGAAGCGCATTTCCCCTGCTGGAACCATCTCAGTGGGATAAGTGTATATTGGCTTTTTCCGGGGGAAATTGCGAATTGTGGAAAATGCTTCTGCAGATTCAAAAACTTTATAACGAAGTCCAGCCTTGCTCGCCTCGATCGCTGCGGACATCCCGGAAACACCTGCTCCAATGATGGCTAAATCAAGCACTTCATCTCCGCCTGGAGCGCGTTGAAGGCTCGCGTCTTTGCTTATCGCCGCGACAGCACGCGCCCCGGTGTCGGCTGAAAATTTCAGCAATGGAATTCCAGTGAGGTCCCCGACGATATAAACCCCATCTAGGTTGCAGGTTCCATCGCTATTTACTTCCGGACCCTTTTCTACTCCTCCGGCAGGCCATCGTGTATGCAGCCAATAAGTGTATTTCCTAATTATATTCTTCATACGAGTTCGCCCAGCAACTGTAGGGTAACATCCTGCACAATTTCATATCGCTTAGAACGAAAAGTTTTTTCCCGGTAATAGATGCCGACATAAATAATCTAGCGCATCGGGTGCACGCCTTATGGCCAGTGAGATATGTCCGTAATCTGAATCGAGGACGAGATCTGTTGATGGGGTTTGCTCGGTAAATTCTTGAACCAAAATTGGCAGAATTAGAAAATCGTAATCGCTGTGCCAGAATTGAATTTGCCCAGAAAACTGCATCGGATCGAAATCTGGCTTCTGCATATAAATCTCGGCATCCGCCTTCGTCCCTTTCGCAGAGCCTTTGAGTCCGCTACGAATGCTTTCTGAAACAACTTCCCATAGCTCCGGATCTTGTAAGCAGGCTCTTTCATCAGCTGGTGCCAAAGCAAAAATTAGACTGAGGGGAAAACGACGAGGATCAAATGAACAAATCCAGGAAAGAATGCCGAAAAAAGGCTTGAAGAAGAAGGCAGGAAGATGGCGCAGAGCTGCGAGGGATCGATAGGCAATGTTTAGCGCCATCAAAGAATCCGTCACAAGAGGCAAAGAAACCATGCCCGATAGGACCGCAGAGGCAACCACTCGTTCGGGCAGAGCCGCAGCCACAGCAACTACATAGGGTCCGCCACCCGAAACAGCTAACTGTCCGAAGCGTTCGATAGACAAGTGATCGGCTAACTTTCCCACCAGACCTGCCATCTCATCGATGTGCCGATCCTTCACAAAGGTCGATTCTCCCATTCCGGGCCGATCAAATGTGATAATTCGCAGTCCGCGTTCCGACGCAAGGCGATCGGCCAAACGCGCTTGAGAGCCAGAACCTGGCCAGCCATGGTGGAAGAACACAGGGGCTCCACTCGGATCACCATATTCACTCCAAGCCAATATTTTCCCTTCGTCGTATTCCCACCGCTGCACTTCAGCCATCGGCGGGATGTGATCTAAGAAGTCGTATGGAAGGGTGGACACGCAGTGATCTAAACGCGAAAAACCGGACGAGGAAAGCCCCGCCCGGTTTATTTGATTTCGTTATTGTGCGGAGGTGAGCCCGCCAATCGATTACATCATCCCGCCCATGCCACCGTGGTCATGACCATGGCCGCCGGCGCCAGCTGGCTCGGCTTCTGGAATATCTGTAATAAGTGCTTCTGTGGTGAGTAGTAGTCCGGCGATAGATGCTGCGTTTTGCAGTGCAGAACGGGTCACTTTCGTCGGATCAACAACACCCGAAGTAATTAGGTCTTCGAACTTATCGGTTGCGACATTGTAACCTTCGCCACCTTTGCCTTTTTTGACCTGCTCAACGACCAGCGCACCTTCGCGCCCGGCGTTTGCAACAAGTTGGCGAAGCGGAGCTTCAACAGCACGGGCTACGATGCCAGCACCAGTCAGCTCGTCTCCAGCGAGACCGAGATCACCAAGAGCTGCTTGAGCGCGGATCAAAGCGGTGCCACCACCTGGGACGATACCTTCCTCAACTGCCGCACGGGTTGCATGAAGAGCATCCTCAACACGTGCCTTCTTCTCCTTCATCTCAGTTTCAGTCGCTGCGCCTACATTGATCACCGCAACACCGCCTGCGAGTTTCGCAAGACGCTCTTGAAGTTTTTCACGATCGTAGTCGCTCGTGGTGTCTTCGATTTGACGGCGGATTTGATTTACGCGTCCGGTGATTGCTTCCGAGGTTCCACCGCCTTCTACGATAACAGTGTCTTCCTTGGAAATTGTTAGGCGCTTCGCTTGACCGAGATCTTCAATTTCGACTGATTCGAGTTTAATTCCGAGGTCCTCGGTAATGACTCGACCGCCGGTGAGGATTGCAATGTCTTCGAGCATCGCTTTGCGGCGATCGCCAAATCCAGGGGCTTTCACAGCAGCAATATTGAGAATTCCGCGTAGCTTGTTCACCACGAGAGTTGCCAGCGCTTCACCTTCTACATCTTCTGCGATAATAATGAACGGCTTGCCAGACTTAGCGACCTTTTCAAGAAGAGGAAGCATATCTTTTAGCGAACTGATTTTCTTCTCATGGATCAGAATGAGAGCGTCCTCAAAGGATGCTTCCATGCTGTCGGAGTCAGTCACAAAATAAGGGCTGAGATAGCCTTTATCGAACTGCATGCCTTCGACTACGTCGAGTGTGGTTTCAATTCCCTTCGCTTCTTCAACGGTAATGGTTCCATCCTTGCCGACCTTGTCCATCGCTTCTGCAATGATGCCGCCGATCTCTTGGTCCCAGTTTGCGGAGACCGTTGCTACCTGAGCAATCTCCTTCGTATCGGAAACAGTTTTGGAGATTTCTTTCAACTGAGCTACGATTGCTTCAGTCGCCTTCATGATTCCGCGCTGAAGCGAAATTGGATTCGCGCCAGCAGTCACGTTTCTCAAGCCCTCTTTGTAGATGGCCTCTGCAAGCACAGTCGCAGTGGTAGTTCCATCACCGGCAATATCGGAAGTTTTCGAGGAAACTTCGCGAATGAGCTGGGCGCCCATGTTTTCATAAGGATCTTCGAGCTCGATTTCCTTTGCGACGGATACACCGTCTTTGGTGATCGTTGGTGAGCCGAATTTTTTATCAAGGATCACGTTCCGTCCAGCTGGCCCAAGGGTCGCTTTTACAGCACGTGCGAGTTTTTCCACACCACGCAGGAGAGCCTGGCGAGCGGATTCATCAAATTGTAATTGTTTAGCCATTGTCTTTGTTAAATGAGTATTAGATTAGTTGCGGTGATTTTTAGTATGCCTATGCCACGATTCCGAGGATGTCGGATTCGGAAAGGATTAGAACTTCCTCGCCATCGAGCTTCACTTCGGTTCCGCCATATTTGGAGATAAGAACCTTATCGCCTACCTTTACAGAAAAGGTGATTTCTTTACCGTTTTCATCGAAACCTCCGGTGCCGAGTGCGAGCACTTCAGCTTCTTGTGGTTTCTCTTTTGCGGTGTCAGGAAGGACGATTCCGCCAGCGCTGACAGTGTCCGCTTCGAGACGTTTTACTAGGACGCGTTGTCCGAGTGGTTTGATACTAGCCATATGTTTAGTTATTTTAGTTGGTTTTCGTTTTTCGTTGATAGCCATCTGAGCGATTAACCCAGACGGAAATTTGTTTAGTGCTCAATTATTTGTCGTCATCAACGACTTCAGCATCGACGACTTTTCCTTTTGCCTTTTTAGGCTCACTAGCTTCGTCATCAGTCTCTGTTGTATCGACCTCTGGATCGCCACCCATCTGAGCTCCGGCCTGTTGTGCTGCTTCGGCCAATCCTTGGAGCGAGTTCTCTAATTCAGTAGATGCTGAGTTTATTTTGTCTAGATCCTCGCTGCTGACTGCATCACGCACTGCTTGAACTTTTTCTTCTAAAGAAGTTTTGAGCTCCTCTGGAGCGTTTTCACCAAGCTCTTCTAATTGCTTCTCTACCGAGAAGGCAAGGTTCTCAGCCTTATTTACAGCGTCGACGCGTTCAACACGCTTGCGGTCATCTTCGGCATGCGATTCTGCATCGTTCTTAGCCTTTTCAATTTCTTCCTTCGATAAACCTGACGAACCTTGGATGGATATCTTCTGCTCCTTACCAGACTGCTTGTCCTTTGCTGAAACATGGAGAATACCGTTCGCATCAATATCGAAGGTTACTTCAATCTGCGGCTCACCGCGGCGTGCCGGAGATATACCATCGAGCTTAAAATTACCTAGTAATTTGTTATCTGCAAACATAGGGCGCTCACCCTGTGAAATCCGGATATCTACAGCTGGCTGATTGTCTGCCGCTGTGGAGAAAACTTGCGACTTTTTGGCTGGGATTGTCGTATTGCGCTCGATCATAGGTGTCGAACGGGAGCCTTCGGTCTCTATCGAAAGTGTCAGCGGTGTAACATCCAGTAGGAGGACGTCTTTTACGTCGCCAGCAAGAACTCCACCTTGAATCGCTGCGCCGATCGCAACAACCTCATCGGGATTGACTCCTTGGTGGGGTGTTTTACCTGCCAAGTCTTTCGCAATTTCAATTACCTTTGGCATACGAGTCATGCCACCAACGAGAACCAGCTCATTGATTTCCGAAGCGGAAACACCCGCTTCCTTCAAGCAATCGATCACTGGTTTCTTAGTACGAGCGAAGAGCTTATCAGTTAGCTGCTCTAACTTCGAACGGGAAAGTGTGAGCTGAATATGCTTCGGGCCATTCTGATCCGCCGTTATGAACGGAAGATTGATATCGTATGATTGGCTCGATGAGAGTGCTATTTTCGCCTTTTCCGCTTCTTCCTTAATACGTTGTAACGCATCTGGCTGACCAGATAGATCCACACCTTGGTCTTTCTTAAACTCAGCAACAATATGTTCAATAAGCGCATTGTCCCAATCATCGCCACCTAACTGAGTATCGCCATCTGTCGCCAGAACCTCGAAGACGCCATCACCGATCTCTAAAACAGAGATGTCGAAGGTTCCACCGCCGAGGTCATATACTGCGATCTTTTCATCGGACTTTTTATCTAGGCCGTAAGCAAGTGCTGCAGCAGTTGGCTCATTGATGATCCGCAGAACTTCGAGACCGGCAATCTCTCCAGCCGCTTTCGTTGCATTTCGCTGAGAGTCATTGAAGTAAGCAGGAACTGTGATGACTGCTTGGGTGATTTTTTCTCCAATTTTCGATTCAGCATCTGCCTTCAACTTACCAAGAACCATCCCAGCAATTTCCTGCGGCGAATAAGCCTTCGTTTCACCGGAGACCTCGACCTCTATATGAGCATCACCGTTTGACGCAGCTACGATCTTATACGGCATGCGCTTGTCTGCATCCGTAAGCTCGGAGAATTTCCGGCCGATCAAGCGTTTGGCTGAAAAAATGGTATTCTTCGGGTTAGTAACAGCCTGGCGTTTCGCAGCCTGGCCGACAAGACGCTCGCCATTCTTCGCAAATGCGACAACTGATGGCGTTGTGCGCGCACCTTCTGAGTTTTCAAGAACAGTTGGCTCACCGCCTTCCATGATGGACATACATGAATTTGTTGTCCCCAAATCGATTCCTAGAATTTTTGACATATAAAATAAAGTAGTTGGGTCACCCCATTGCAGATAGGGTGCCTAGGCCTTATTTACTCACATAAGTCGCTCATATTGAGTAATAACTGCATTTTGGGAAAGGGTCGTTCGTGGCCCTTAGTGGACGTCTTGACACGTTCCATCAAGACAATCTGTCGCACTGTGACATACAAATGCAGTTCGGCAACAAGTGTGACTTTGCGAAAAGTGCGCCTGACTGGATTCGAACCAGTGACCGTCCGCTTAGAAGGCGGATGCTCTATCCAGCTGAGCTACAGGCGCGTTCTAGAGGCTGAAGAGACCGATATGACTAGGACCTCATGACTAGTCAAGCAATCGGAGCTATTCAGTTGCGGCTTCTTTTGGAGCAGATACTTCTTTACGAACTCCCGCTGCCTTCATCGCCGCATCTGGGGCTGAAGCTGAGAATTCTACTGGGCCGAATTGCGAATCACTTCCTTCCTCGATTGGTGTGTAGACAAAGTTCTTGAACTGCACCTTCATTGGCGAACCCTTGTGAAGCTGCAATGCCAAAATTCCAGATAACGGAGCTTCCGGTGTGAGATCAGTCACATCAATACAAAGCATGCCGTTGATAAAATGCTGGACCCGTGTTCCATCAGCCACAATTTTATACTGGTTCCAATCTTCGTTAGTAATCGCAGGTTGGATTTTCTCGAAGCCTTTGACGTGACCTTTTATATTAAGAACAGGTTCCATCGGATCTTCCCCTGACGTCACCTCTACGACTTCACCTCTTTTAGCTAAAATCTTTCTTCCGCGCTCTTCATAGAGAATACCCGAGAACTTTTTCCCGTATTCAAAGTCAGCTTGATAGCCACCTACGACGAATTTTTCCGGGTCAAGTAGTTTGCTCCGATATTGAACTCCGCTGTTGCCATAGCCACCGCCGTCGACTTCGTTGAATTGATAGTCGAAAGTCATTGTGAAATTATCCACATCGCCACCCTTCCATATGAGAAAGGTGTTTTTATCCAACGGGCTCTCGGCATTCGTTTCGCCCACGATGGCGCCATCGGCGACTGACCACAGTCCTTCTTCCCCTTCCCAGCCATCTAAGTTTTTGCCATTGAAGATTTCCACATCCTCCGCTTGGGAGAATGCAAAAATAAATGGCGAAAAGAGAAGAATAGGTAATTTCATTTTTAAAAAGTTTTTATTATCTTATGCGAGTCAGTTGCTTGAGACAAGCTTGATCCAGAAATTATTCACTAAAACGGATTGCCTGCTTTTTAGAAAGCCTAAGGACATCGCCGATTTCTGGCTTAATTCGTGCATCGGGATTGATGAGCTTGGCACCATTGATTTGAACTGAACCCGGAAGGATAAATTGCTTCCTTAGTTCACCATTGGACTTTTTCATTCCAAATACATTCATAAAGCAGTCAGAAACTAGCGACAGTAATGTTAAATCCTCGGCGAGCGCACTGATCGCTACTAGGGGCAGTTCTGCAGAATTGAGATCTTTCTTTGAAAATCGCATCTCCCAATCAGAGCGTGCGGCATGGGCCACTTGAGCATTGTGAAAGCGCCCTATTAGTCTCTCAGCCAATTGCTTTTTAGATTCAATTGGGTGCATCTTTAGATCCCTTTCACCACCCAATAAGAGTAGATAGTATCGGTCCATCAAATCGTCCGATATGGACATGATTTTTCCAAACATATTGCTCGGGGCATCGTTTACACCGATGTAGTTATCATAAGACTTTGACATCTTTTTTACTCCATCTAGGCCTTCAAGGAGCGGAACTAGCATCGCCACCTGAGGTTCCAAACCTTCAAGCTTTTGCATGTCGCGCCCCACCAGAATGTTAAACAACTGATCAGTCCCACCGAGTTCCACGTCAGCCCGAACTTCTACAGAGTCCCACCCTTGCATTACCGGATACTGCAGCTCGTGAAGTCGCACTTCTTGGGCCTTATCCAAACGCTTCCTGAAATCTTCCCGCTGCAGCATCTGCTGCAATGTCACCGTAGAATTGAGCCGCAAGACTTCCTCATAGGACATCCTCCGGAACCAATCGCCGTTGTAGACGACCTCTGTGTTTTCGCGATCAAGTATCTTGAAAGCTTGTTCTGTGTAGGTGGTCGCATTTTCTAAAACTTCCTCTCTGCACAAGGGAGGCCTCGTCGCAGAGCGCCCGGATGGGTCTCCAATTGTTGCGGTGAAATCGCCAATCAGAAGCACCGCCTGGTGCCCAAATTTCTGGAAATCGGCTAGTTTCTGTAGTGCCACCGTATGTCCAAGATGGATGTCTGGGGCTGTCGGATCGACCCCAAGCTTTACGCGCAACGGACGTCCTAATTGAAGTTTAGTAAGGAGATCTTTCTCTGAAAAAATCTTGGCTGTGCCACGGATAAGATAGGCAGCCTGATCCTCTGCTGAAACCTGGTTGACCGATCCTTCTGCCACCTAATTACCCCGAATTTTTTCCACCTCTGCCAAGCGCTTCTTGGCCCGCTCTGCAATGTCCACCGTGTCCGAATTTTCAGACTGCTCGATCACAGTATCTAGTGAAGCATATACCCATGGTGCAGGGTCCACATTGGCCAGGCCCCTCACCACCTTCATTTCTTCATCTCTGGTCCGCGCCTCGAGTCTCAACTGTGTCCAGAAGTCCTCACTTTTATCGGATGGAGCCATTGTCGCCTGGGTGATTGCTGCTCTGAAGGCACGATTTCTTAGCTTTTCTTCAGGTGAGCTTGCTAGAAAATCAATGAGGATCCGGAAGCCGCTGGTGTCCGCCCAATTTTCTAATGCGATAATTGCAGCCGTATTATCGTTTAAATCACTGCTAGCTAAATTTTCTTTAACGATCTCCAATGCCCGCTCACCGCCTATTTCTCCTAGCAGACGTAAGTAAGTGTGTTTGATGACTTTGTCATTGGTCTTTTCATAAGCAGCGGCAACAGCACTCTCCATCGTTGCTTTTGATTTTCCTTTTTTAATAGTTTCCTCGGCATTCGCCTCGGCGGCCTTACGGATTTGATTATTTTGAGTGTTTTCAATGACACCGAGAAAATATCCAAGATGCTCGGCGCTCGCCATAAAGCGGGTGGCCTCAATCGCCGCAATCGCAGCATTCTCATCCTCCGTGCTTACTGAATAATCAAGCAAAGTCTCGATCACCTCGGGATTGTTGCGTTTTCTTACGTACATCACGGATCAAAACGGTTCGAATATCTGGAACCAGAACTTCAGTTGTTGCAAATTCCGCAATGCGACCGTCGACATCCGTTCCATCGACTGCCTCTGCCAGGGAGAGGGCCATATATATGGAGCCGCGCTGTTTGTTCGCTCCGACACTTGCCGCATTCCGCAGAAGCATTTCCAATTCGCTAGAAGTGACGGCAATAGGCTCCACCCGGTCCATCTTCGCCTGCGAAACAATTCTGGAGAACATTTTATTCTCCGCATTGCTTCCACTTTTGCGGATAAAGAGGAAGCTCATTAAGATTACCAGCAGCCCAATGCCTCCAGCAATTGCGATTTGCCCACCCTTTGAAATGCCCTTTTTCTTTTGCTGAGTTTTAAGCCCGCCGAGTTGTCCGGTCTTCCGGCCAAGTGGTGAGGTCGCTATGCTGGCCTTTATCGGGCCAGTTTTGGATAGCGCCATCGGCCCGGTAGGCGTTCCGGTAACAAGAGCCGGAACTATGGGTCTGGTCCCATTGTTAGGCTGCGTCGCATGGCTATTTCCGCGATTTGTGATCGATGCTGCGCCATTTTTCAGCTGCCCAGTGTTCGCTGACCCACTGTTAGGCCGAGGTGCTGCAGAGACATAATTAGTTGCCGTCGACTTCTTGGGTGCCACCTCGTCTATTTGAGACTGGCGGAACTTCATTCGCGATTCTGTGTGAGATGACGCGGATTGATTTGCTTCACCCCCTTCGAGACTCACGCCACTCTCTTCATCCCCTGAGTGAGTTGACTGAGTCGATGTGTGTAGGCTTGGTTTGGACCCCTGCGGAGGTGCCAACGGCTTGGGGACTGTCGCGGTTTTCCGCGGTTGGGCAGATGGATCTTCATTGATCACCTCGGGAACCGGCGCAGCGCCAGGAATTAAGAGCTTTGGCCGCTTTGGTTCTACTACGATCGGGGTGGCTGTCCCTGTGCTCATTTGCATTTCCTCCTGACTTGCGTCATTTTCTAAGAAGATCTGTAGGGATTCACGCGCAGTCTCAGGACGATCCAGAGGTTGCCGATTTAAGTGCCACATGATCCATTCACATGCCCACATAGGTATCCCTTCCCGGACCTCTTGGATAGGGGTGACATGATGCTGGAGATGAGCTCCCATGACACCAGCGGCTGTATCGCCATCAAATGGGTAACTGCCTGTCAAAGCATAGTAGAACACGCATGCAATCGCATAGAGATCGGTACGCTGGTCGATTGGCACCCGCTCAAATTGTTCCGGAGCCATGAAGTAGATTGAGCCAAACACCCCGTCAGATTGGTCGATCGTCTGCAATGATGGTTTGGCAGATAGTTTTGCTAAGCCAAAGTCTACGATTTTAACTTGAAATTTACCGGAGGGCAACCAAGTAAGCATGATATTAGATGGCTTTAGATCCCTGTGCACCAAGTGAAGTTCTTGTGCGGCGATCAGAGCCTCTAAGGCCTGCATTGCGAGCTGGCGAAAGTCTTGCCACGTGAATGAACCCTCTCCGATTAAAACTTCTAAAGTTTCACCCTCAAGAAGCTCCATCACCACGAAGGGTCCATCAGCATCTTCACCTACGTCATAGATTGTAACAATGTTTGGATGCTGTAGCGAGGCAAGGGAGCCAGCTTCTTTGATCAGCTGGCGTGTTGCCTCAGCAGGCAGCGACTCATCATCACCCAGCGGTTCGATCCGTTTTATCGCAACCTCTCGGTTCATGCGGATATCGTGAGCACGATAGACCGCACCCAGGCCCCCTTGGCCTATTTTTCCTCGGAACTCGTAGCGTTCTTCCATCTTAAATAAAGTGTCTATTAAGGCAGCGTTTCTAACAATTTCTCGCTTAGTCCCTTATTTCGATCATTGCCCGTTTCCTTCTTCCCTCAATCCAGCGCTCATACTGCACAGAAGTTTTATCTCTGCGCACACGTTCCTCGATCATTGGACGCACTTTGGACAATGGCGGCGATGGACCCAAGTGCTTTTCAACCACCTTGATAATCGTGAACCCACGAGGGTCTAGCAACGGGCCCACCACTTCACCCACCTCGGACTGGAAAACGATTGAAGCAAAATCCGGCGTAAAGTCCGTTCTTGGCAGCCGCTCCTGCAAACCACCCTCGGCGGCAAAAGCATCCTTCGAGGTGCTTTTCGCGGTCTCAGCAAAATCAGCGCCGGAGCGTAGTTTTTTAGCAATCTCTTCGGCAAGCGCGAGCTGAGAGTCCGGCGTTGCCAAGGGTGCCTCCGGGTCCGAGGCAGGTATAAAAATTTTGCGAAAGGTAACCTTATCCTTCGATACGTCCCGCAAAGATTCCTTCACTTTGCTGTATTCGTTTGCCACTTCATTTGGCAGGGGCGGCGGCGCATCGGAGAACTGCTGGGCTCTCATGGACTGAACCACCATTTTTTCACGCGTCATGTCCCGGTATCCATCCATTGTTAATCGCGATTTTTTGAGTTCCTCGCGAAATTTACTTTGATTGCCGTTATAAAGGTCCTGAACCTGCCGGTCAATTTCGTCATCGACGACACTCGGGCGGATGGTGGCGCCAAGTTGCTTGAACTCATCAAGGATGATTTGGCGATCAATTAATTCTTGGACAACTTTGGTGCGTGCATCTTTAAAGCTCTTTTCAAACTGTGGACCTCTCCGCGGATACTGAGTTGCTAATTGAGCGAAGATTGGCGCGAGCATGAAGGCGACTTCATTCTTTGTAATCACGCGCCCGTTTACCTTAGCCGCTATCCCGTTCACCTCTACCGGTGCTGCTTCGATCAGGGTGCTGAAAGCGAAAACAAGAGGTAGAAATATGGTAGCTCTGGAAAACATTATTGAATTAGGTTTGAACCGACTCGCTAGCGAATCGATGCAAAGCTTCCTGCGATCTGTTACAGATTGCAAGCGGGGAAAATTCGTTCCATCACTTATGCTCCTTTGGAGACATTCTTTTCGAGTTTGCTCTGTGAAAATGACAATTTCAGAAACTTCGTTACTGCCTACCTGCTTCCATCTCTGATAGCAATGAACCTACCGTCCCCGGATAAAACCGCTATTCTCGAATCTCGAATGAGTCTATTGGGAATAGTAGCTTCAGATCTGACGGAAAAATTCGTTCGTGGTTCTGGTTCTGGCGGTCAAAAGATCAATAAAACATCGAACTGTGTCTTTTTAAAGCACACGCCGAGCGGGATCGCGATCAAATGTCAAATCGCCCGCTCTCGGGAGATGAATCGCTTCTTAGCGCGGCGGGAACTCTGCGATCAGATCGAAGCTGTTGCTTCTGGGCATGCGACTGTGAAAACTCAAGCGATTGAAAAAATGCGCCGACAAAAACGCCGTCGATCTCGCCGCTCAAAGCAGCGAAGCATCGCGGCAAAACGAAGAAACTCCTTGAAAAAAAGCTACCGCCGAGCTCCCTCAGAGCAATAATCTACTTATGCACCCTGCACTAGGAATCGACCATGGTGGCGCCCGTATTGGCCTTGCTGCTACCGATCCGCATGGGATACTTGCTCACCCGCTTACCACCGTCCCAGTGGCAGGTGGCGCCGAACTTATGGCGATTGCCGAGATTGTCGCCGAACGAAAGACCTGCACCGTGGTGGTAGGAATTCCCTACATGCTGGATGGTTCTGAAGGCCAATCGGCAAAACGTGTTTTTGAATTCGCTAAGAAACTGCAGCCACTAATCCCATCCATAACAATCGTCTTCGTCGACGAATCGTTCACGACGGTGGATGCTGCTGAGAAACTTCATCTCGCCGGAAAAAATGCCAAGAAACAAAAAGTCCTCATCGATCAAGCTGCGGCAGTCGAGATATTGAATCGGTGGATGGAGGAAAATTGATGCGTCTGAAAATAAAAATCTCCTACGATGGTCGGCCATTTTCCGGTTGGCAGTCGCAGCCATGCGGGAACACCGTTCAGGATGCGATCCATTCCGCGCTAAGGGAAATCGCGAAAGTTTCCGTTCGTGTGCATGCATCAGGTCGCACGGATACGGGAGTTCATGCACTTGGGCAAACAGCACATTTCGATTCGCCGGCAGGCATCGATATGAATTCCTACAATTGGGTTCCAGCGATCAACTCGCACCTTCCGCCCACCATCCGCATTCTCGATTGCGAGGAGGTCCCGCTGAGCTTTCACGCGCGCTTCTCTGCCACGACGAAGCATTATTACTATGATCTCTGCACGGATCCTATCCTACCTCCTCTCAAAGCGGGGCTCGCATGGCATCTTCCCCGTGGACTTGATAGCTCAGCATTGACCGCGGCCCTGCAAACTTATGTAGGACGTCACAATTTTCAAGCTTTTGGTGCCTATCGTGGCAATGAAACTGCGGAGACAGATTACACTCGTGAGATCTATTCAGTGGCGATGACGACTCTCCCAGATGGATATCGAATGCATTTCGAGGGCGATGGATTCCTATATAAAATGGTACGCCTCTTGACAGGTGCTGCGGTCAAGACAGCCCAGGGGCGGATGCTTCAGGAAGACCTTGCCGCCCTTCTGGACCAGAGTAGCGACCTGCCTTATGGCAAATCTCCCGTGGCAGCCCCACCCGATGGCCTTTATCTGGAAAAAGTCGCCTATGAAGTAAGATAAAGGCTTAGTTCATAGCGTTTCAAATAGCTGTTCGATCAATCTTTAAAAAATCTTCGCCAAAGCCTGCTTCCTGGACCTAATGTCACCCAAAGAATGACCACCGAAATTCCTACCTCTATCTCTGATCCAACGAACGCAAAAATTCTCTCGATCTCAGAGGATCTGGTATCTGGATTCCAAGAGCAGCCCTTCCACATCATTGCCGAAAAATCCGGTGTTCCCTTGCAGACAGTCATCGTTCGGATCCGCGCAATGTTGGAGGCAGGGATTATTCGACGCGTTCGTCAGACGATGCTCGCCACGAAACTTGCTCACGGCGCATTGGTCGCCTGGAAGGTTCCCGAAGAAAAACTAAATCCAGCTTTTGATTTCATGGCTCAGAATGATCCCTTTTCTGGACATGTCGTTTTGCGCTCTACTGACGCCAAGGTATCTGGATCTGATTATCGCCTTTGGACCACCCTCAAAGTTCCCGTGGGGGAATCATTGGATTTTCATGCAACGAAGTTGCTCAAGCTCACTAGTGCTACCGAATATTTGTTGATGCCGGCAAACGGCGTATTTGCCCTTGGAGTAGGGCATATCCGTCGCAAAATCCTTGATCCGGGCGATAAGGCGCCGGAACCAGCAATCATGATGACGACGCAGCCTGCAGACCTGACTCCAGAAGAATGGAAGGTGCTCTTAGTGCTTAAAGAAGAACTTACGGCAGATGAAATTTGCGAAAGCCCTTGGCAGGCTCGGGCCCAGAGTATCGGGATGAGTCTGGAGGAATTCTCCGAAATCGCGACTGCGCTCAATGCCAAGAAAGTCGTTGGCCGCTTCTCAACATTTTTGGAGCATGTGAAGCCATCAGATACTGGAGAGCGAGTCACTCGTTTCAATGGCCTGTTTCACTGGGCTGTGCCTAAGGGGCGCGAAGTCGAGGCAGGCGCGGAAGTCGGGCGGCACTTCTGCATGACCCATGCATATTGGCGAGAAGGCGGTCCAAAGTTTGGCGATGTGAATATAATGGGCGTGATGCACGGCACCGAAAAGCCGAAGGTTCTTGCTCACAAGGAGGCAATTGATGCTCACCTCGCCGCCTGTGGTATTCCAGTTTCTTACACGAATGTTTTCTGGGGTGGTCGCTCTGAAATTAAACCCTCAGAAATTTCTCCTGAGGTTTATGAGCAATGGCACCTGTGCCAATCCGTAAGACTAGGATAATTCAAAGCAGCTATCTTCGCTCCGCATGCTACATACTCAGCAAAAATCTTCAACATCGTGGACCCATGAGCACTCTGCGGAGCTGTATGGCATCCCGCATTGGGGGCATAAGTTCTTTCACGTCAATGAAGATGGGCAGGTTACCGTCAAGCTGGAAGACGGCGAGGATACCGCGAAAGTCTCTTTACATGACATCATCGAGGGACTCCGGGACCGAGGAACTCATCTTCCCGTCCTTCTGCGCTTCCGCGATTTGCTGCATTCGAGAATTACCGAAATCAATGAAGCCTTTCGGGAAGCAATACGGGTGACAAATTATCGCGCCAATTACCGCGGCGTCTACCCGATCAAAGTAAACCAACAACGGCAGGTAATTGAAGAGATCGCTACGTTCGGGAAAAAATATCATTACGGCTTAGAAGCCGGCTCAAAACCAGAACTTATCGCTGCACTGGCGCACATGCACGATCCCAAGGCATATATTATCTGCAATGGGTATAAGGATCAGGATTTTATAGATCTCGCCCTTCATTCACAAAAAATGGGGATGAAGATCATGCTGGTCCTAGAGATGCCCTCTGAGCTGGAACTGATCTTAGAGCGCTCTCGGAAAATCGGAATCCTTCCGAACCTTGGGATCCGCATCCGCCTGTCAACAAAAGGCTCCGGACACTGGCAAGAATCTGCAGGGGATAAATCTGTTTTCGGGCTGAGCGCAAATCAAGTCATCGAGACAGTCGATACGTTGAGACAGTCTGGCCACCTGCCTTGCTTGAAAATGCTTCATTACCATCAGGGCAGCCAGATCCCAAACATTGCTGCGATCCGTGAAGGATGCACAGAAGCAGTTCGGATCTATTGTGACCTAGTAAAAGAAGGTGCGCCTATGGGGGTGCTGGATATCGGTGGCGGTATGGCCGTGGATTACGATGGGACGCATACGAATGATGCATCCTCATGTAACTATTCGATTCAAGAATACTGCACTGATATCGTCGAAACGATCGCTCAGCAATGCGATCGAGTCGACGTCCCTCATCCGAATATCATCTCAGAATCAGGTCGTGCAGTTGTCTCTTACTATTCTGTCCTTGTTTTCAACATCCTTGATGTGACTTCTGCGCAAACAAGCGATGAGCAACCAGCGCTGCCAAGCTCTTCTACCCAGAATCTGAAAAACCTCTTTCACGTCAATAAGACCCTTTCTAAAAAGAACCTCCAAGAGTCTCTCAATGATGCCGTCTATTACCGCGATCAAATACGGGCTCAGTTCTTCTACGGCGCGACGACCTTGCGCGAGCGTGGTCTGGCAGAGGCATGGTATTCACACATTCTTACGCGAATCTCCTCAATCGTAGCAGATATGGAGCACATTCCGGAGGACCTCCGCGAGCTAACGGACGGCTTGGCGGATTTCTATTATGGAAACTTTTCGCTTTTCCAATCCCTTCCGGACTCGTGGGCGATCGATCAGCTCTTCCCAGTGCTCCCGATTCATCGCCTGAACGAAAAACCCGACAAACGGGCCGTGCTGGCAGATATCACATGCGACTGTGATGGCAAAATTGATCGATTTATTGACCGAGATGCTGTCTCAAATATCTTGCCTCTCCATGCTTTGAAGAAAGATGAACCGTATTATATCGGGATCTTCCTCGTCGGTGCTTATCAAGAAACACTCGGCGATCTTCATAACCTTCTTGGCGATACAAATGTTGTAGGAGTCCACCTCGAACAAGGCAAACCAGTCTATACTCACGAAGTCGAAGGCGACACAGTAGCCGATGTCCTTTCATACGTAGAGTTCGATCCCAAACAACTTGTCTCACAATTTCGCGATTTCGCGGAGAACGCTGTCATTCAAGGCCGTATATCTCCAAAAGAGCGAAAAGAAATCCTAGATCTTTACCGTTCTGGTCTTGCCGGTTATACCTATTTTGAAAGCTAAGACAACCGCGCAGCGAGACGCTGGCTGAGGGCAAAGAGATCTCTCGGATATTTTCTCTATTTGTAGTGGTCCCACCCACCTCTAAGGTCTTGGCCTTGTCCAATTTCGACCAGCTCACCAATGCGGGTAAGCTCAAGATCCGGAAACTTTTGCGCCCAGCCTTCCTGAAACCCATCACCTCCAGCAATTAGCAGCTCAAAGTCTTCTCCGTCACACAATCCTTCCTGAAGTCCACAGCCCGGCGATAGCGGAACCATTTCATTATCCACGCGAAATCCGCAACCACTCGCGGCAGCTAACCGGGGCAGATCCATCGCCAAGCCATCTGATAGATCCATCATCGCCCGCACCCCTGTTCTCTCTCCCAGCCAGATCCCTTCCTCAACTCGGGGCAAAAAATCGAGGTGCTTTCCAGCGCGTGAACCACCCAGCCTCCCCGTGACCCATATCCCGTCCTTCACTTGGCCACCACTGCGTAAAACACAACGATCCCGCTCCACCGAACCTTCCGCAGAGATAGAAATTACTCCAGCACTTCCTGCAGGCACGCTGCAGCACTCGCCCCCGCTTAATACCCCACCATAGCTGCTGAGGCATCTCCCGATCCCCCGGTATAAGGCGTCCACCCAAGCCACCTTGACTTCTTTCCTCAAAGCGATAGTCACCATAAAATGATGTCCTACACCTCCCATTGACGCGAAATCCGAAAAAACCCTAGCGATTGCTTTCCAGCCGACTCGTTCTGCATTTTCTTCTTTCAAAAAATGCACCTCTTCCACCAAAGCATCTGTTTTGAGAAGAACCAAGAGGTCCCCACCTCGATCAATCACCGCGCAGTCATCACCCGGTCCTGCCGCATCGGGTCCGCAAGGCACAAAATGTTTTAAGCGCTCGATCAGCCGATCCTCTCCAATCTCTCCGAGAGTCATACTTCTATCCCGTAATAATTGGCCGCTACCTGCACGACAAAAGTCACTGTGTTGAATGCCATATGAACCCCAATCGGAGCCCAAATCGATTTTGTTTTCTCATAAACGATCGCCAGCAAAATGCCGAAAACCGTCAGCGGAAGCAGAGTCATTATGCCCCCGTGGGCCGCTGCAAATATAATTCCAGTGACCACGATAGCGATCCAAGCTCCGCCGAATCGCTTCGCGACCGGATATAGATATCCTCGGAAAATAATTTCTTCGGTGATCGGAGCAACGATGCAAACAGAGAGTCCCATTGCAATTAGCACCGCGATATCGCGTTGCTCTTGAAGGATTTTAACCGCTTCCTGAACCGTTTCTACTCCGAGCTCTTCCAAAAATTCCATATAGCCAACTAAGTGCAGGCCGAACATTAGGCTCCACATGATCAGCAAGCCGCCGGGAACAATCACAAGCAGCTGCCACGCTCTTTCCCAACGAAGACCTAACCAATTGTCGAGGCCCACACGCTTCAACATGGCTGCGCATGGAATCGCTACGATAAAGAATTGAAGAATGACACCAAAGGCCACATCGCCTACGCCGATCTTTGTCGGCCCATCCTCAGGCCTGACAGTTGTGCCATTTGCCATCGCCAGAACAAGGTAAAGTCCCGCAATCGCTAAAAAGACCAAGAGATCCATTCGCCGGTAGAAATGGGTAGGCACTCCCCCCTCATTCTGGTTTGAAAGGTCCGTTTCACCTGATTTTCTCTGGCTTCGCAAAACGATTGCTCCAAACAATAACAGGAGTGCAACCGCATAGGCGCCTATCGTCGATATGATCGTTAGGTTGCTCAGCGACCATCCATCTGCATTCGTATTGCTTACTTCCGCCGCTAAGATTAGGTCCATAAAATTTTGTAAGCGAACCCTGCCTGCTACATAAAACCACGCAACATGCTTTTTTAGACAGGTATTCCACCAGCTCTGAAGATGGACAGAAATCTTCACTTGATTTCTCGAAATTGTTTATTCCTAGTCTTGCCAAGCCGTGCACTAAGTCGGCAATTTGCTCACCCACATCGATAAAAACCTATGAGTAATCCTGAAACTATCGCACCTAATGCACGCCGCCTTTTATGGGCCGGCTTCACAGCCATCTTAGCCGCCGGTGTCGGCTTTGGAGTTCGCGGAGGCATCTTGGCGAATTGGGCCCAGGAATTTGGATTTACTGGCGCTCAGCTTGGCGCAATCGGTGGAGCTGGTTTCACCGGATTTTGTTTTGGCATCATCATCGGCGGCATTGTTGTCGATAAAATCGGCTACGGAAAACTGGTTCTAGCGGCCTTCGTCTTCCACATCATTTCTGCCTTTGTTACAATCGCCGCTTCAGAAGGAATGGCACCTACCACGGCATACCAATTCCTATTTTGGGGAACCTTTATCTTCGCACTTGCAAATGGAACTCTCGAGGCGGTCTCAAATCCGTTGGTAGCAACTCTTTTCCCAGCACAGCGCACTCATTACCTAAACATCCTCCACGCATCATGGCCTCTTGGCATGGTCTTCGGCGGATTGATCGGATGGACCTTGGGCTCGGGAGACAATGCGTGGGATTGGAGATGGCAGCTAGCTCTCTATATTATTCCAACAGTTCTTTATGGTGTTATGTTCCTTGGACAGAAATACCCAAGGTCAGAGGCGTCCGCAAAGGGCCTGAAGATCGGAGAAATGTTCAAGGACGTTGGTCTGCTCAGCGGCGCTGTCGTCTGCTTCATGCTCTACCTTTTCACCAAAGGAACCTTAGCTCCTCTCTTTGAAGGAGATACAAGCCTGCCGACGATTATCTCAGCAATCGTCGGTATTGGACTTCTCGCGGTCATTGCCTCGATCACGAAATTTGCAATCGGCCATTGGTTACTCTTTGTCCTATTTATCGCCCATGCGATGGTCGGCGCGGTTGAACTCGGCACAGATGGTTGGATTCAAAATATCACCGGTGCGATCCTGGATCCGACCCAGGGCAAGATCCTATTTGTCTTCACATCCCTGCTAATGTTCGGCCTACGCTTCTGTGCTCACTTTATTGAAAAGAAAGTGGGTCTCAACCCAATTGGACTTCTACTGGTCTGCTCACTACTTGCGATCTTAGGACTCAACCTCGTGGCTGCAGTAAACACCTTTGGAGCAGCCCTTGGTGCCCTAGCTGTCTATGCGCTAGGAAAGACATTTTTCTGGCCAACGATGCTTGCAGTGGTTGGCGATCGCTTTCCATCCACTGGAGCCGTTGCAATGAGCCTCATGGGTGGAGTTGGAATGATGTCTGCGGGTCTAATTGGATCGCCGGGCCTCGGTTATTTCAAGGACCGCCTCGCTGCTGAAGAGTTAGCCGCCACTCAACCAGCCCTTGTGGAGGAATACATAAATACAGAGGAGGAAAGTAATTTCCTCGCCTTCAAAACAATTAATCCGATTAGTCCGCAGCTTCTTGAAGCCGCTAAAACGGCCGATCGTCGCAGCGCTGATCAAGAGGCAGTCGTCGCCGCAGATATCGTAGGCAATCGCCAGACCCTACGTGTCGACTCATTGATTCCAGTAGGCATGGCCGCTATCTTCCTCTTCTTATTGATCTACTTTAAGTTTGCTGGAGGCTACAAGCCCCTAACCATCACCCCTGAAGAAGCTTCAGGTGGAGTCGATGGTCCAGTCCGCTAAGTCAGACCTTATACAGAAACGCCGCCCATTAAAAGGCGGCGTTTTTTTGTGTCTCGATGCAGCCTTGCCATCAAGGAGCATTCCGCTGCTAGCAGATCGCCTTGTTAAATCTCAAGCCTAGTCCCTTTTCCCTTGCGCCATCATCCCTCCAAAGTTTCAAATCTAACCGGATGGCGAAGAATCCCTTAATAATTATTTCATCGGCAACTTCTGCAACTTTGGCGACTGCTCTGCTTGCAATCTGTTTGCTATTTGCCCCGACGTCTGCCCGGGCTGAGAAAGTTAAACTGGCCGATGGATTTGATTTTCCAGTGGGTAAACCAAATGCAGCTGGATACTACAAAGCACGCGGATTACGCCTCCGCTCACCCACCCATTTTGGTGAAGACTGGAATGGCCGTGGCGGCGGAGATACCGATCTGGGCGATCCAGTCTACTCCTGTGCGGAGGGCATTGTGACCTTTGCTTACAATGTGCGTCAGGGATGGGGAAATGTTGCGATTATTCGGCACGCCTACCGGAATCCATCGACCGGAAAGGTGAGTTTCGTCGATTCCCTCTATGGCCATTTGCACCGCATGGCAGTCCGGGTGGGACAAAAGGTTGTGCGGGGAGAACAGATTGGCACAATTGGTAGTAATTTCGGGATGTACCCAGCGCACCTTCATTTTGAGATCCGCTATGATCTTTCAATCGGTATGGCTCGAAATTCTGTTCCTTCTACGTTTGCGCATTGGGCAGATCCCACGAAGTTCATTAATAAGCATCGTAGATTGAAGACTGAATGGCGAGGGGTCCGGGTGCCTACAGGAACTTATCAACTATACAAAGGTTTCAGAGGTCTCTAGCACCCCGCCCAAAACTGCACATGTCCAGAAGACGCAAAAAATCCTCCATTTTCCCAGTGATTGGGCTTGTGGTCCTCGCTGTCGGCGTGTGGATCTACGATTTCTCTAGCGAAACCACTCTCGCCTCACCGGAAGTAAGATTACCAACAGAAGTTCAATCTACTGGCCAATGGAAAGGCAAAGAAATTGCAAATTCTGGTGCTTACGAGAAATTTGACAGCGCCACCTTAGTCTCGCACCGGTCTAACGATGGAGATTCATTTCTTGTCCGGCTTCCAAATGGTCGCGAAGAAATTTTTCGCCTCTATTTTGTGGACACTCCGGAAAGTGCCTTTCGGACATACCGAAATGGAGATACGAACCATCGCCGTATAGCTGATCAGGCTCGCGACATGGACGGGATTAGTTCCAGAGAGGCAGTAAAGATCGGAAAAAGAGCGAAAGAGTTTACCCTCTCCCTTCTCGAAAAACATCGCTTCACGATCCTGACAGCGTGGGACAGTCCGTTTAAGGACGGTCGATACCACGCTTTTGTGCTTGTCCAAGATCAGGGGAAAGAACGTTTCCTCCATGAGATCCTTGTGGAGAAGGGCTTTGCGAGAATCCATACGAAGGGTGCGGACCTCCCTGATTCCACTCCCCGGAGAACGCATGAAAAGCACCTTCATTCTCTAAGTAAGTTCGACGGACATTGAAGATCTATACTCTCAAGGCCTGCTCATCGTGCCGGAAAGCAGTAAAATTTTTGCGTGAATCCGGGCTGCTCTTTGAGGAACTTTCAATTCGAGATTGCCCGCCAAAGCCCGCCGAGCTAGCGATGGCTTTCAAACAGGCCACTACGATTCGAAAAGTTTTTAATACCTCCGGTCTAGCTTACCGGCAGAGGAATCTAAAGGATGTCCTGCCAAACTTGAGCGATGAACAGGCTTTGCATTTGCTATCTACAGATCCAAATCTGATCAAAAGGCCCTTGCTTGTGACCTCCACTTTGGCCATCGCTGGGTTCGATCCTGAAATTTGGCAAAGACATATAGATCTAGCGAATCTTTAGCCTATCCTCGGGAAAATTAATTTCTGTCCAGTTATCATCCTTCTGAAATGTCCAATTCACTCCTCAATATTGCCAACTCATTTGTATGTGATCTCGTCGCCTACGAACCTGGGAAACCGATCGAGGAAACCGCGCGGGAGTTAGGACTGGATCCAGCTTCTATCATCAAGTTAGCCTCAAATGAGAATCCTCTGGGCCCTTCGCCGAAGGCTCAACAAGCGATCCGCGAAGCGATTCCCCACGCTCACATTTACCCAGATGGTGGCGGTTACAAGCTACGTAGTGCGATTGCTGAAAAGTTAGAGCTCTCAATAGACAATATCGTCCTTGGCAATGGATCGAACGAGATCATCGAACTGCTTTGCCATACGTTTCTAAATCCAAGCGCAGAGCTAATCGCTGCGAAACACGCGTTTGTTGTTTATAAGCTTATGGCGACGCTATTCGGAGCCAATTACATTGAAGTGGACGATCCGGATTTCATCCACGATCTCCCCGCAATGTCCTCAGCAATCACTGAAAATACCCGCCTTATTTTCATTGCGAACCCAAACAACCCTACCGGCACCCAGGTGACGCAAGCGGCCATTGATACATTTGTAGGATCCCTACCGCCGCACGTCATCGCTGTGTTTGATGAGGCATATTACGAATTTCTTGAGACTCCGCCGGATGTTTTGAAACACGTCCGTGCCGGGAAGAATGTGATCGTGCTGCGCACCTGTTCTAAAATTCATGGTCTTGCTGCCTTGCGTATCGGCTATGGCATCGCTCCCAAACAGCTTACAAAGCTACTCCAAAAAGCCCGCCAGCCCTTCAATACGAACGCTCTCGCACAGGTTGGCGCACTTGCTGCCCTAGATGATTTAGAACACATCGAGAAGACAAAGGCAATCAACCGCGAAGGCCTGACTTTCTATGAAAATGCCTTTACGGATCGAGGCCTAAGCTTTGTTCCGTCAGTCGCTAATTTCATTCTCGTCAATGTCAAAGATGGCAGTTTCGTCTACCAAGAGATGTTGAAACGTGGGGTGATTGTTCGCGCAATGGCTGGCTACAAACTCCCAGATTGGATAAGAATCTCGATCGGCACTGCGGCTGAGAATGAGCGAGCTCTCGAAATACTCGACGAAGTAATCGCCAAGCTACCTTTCCCGGAAGTATCAATTGCCTGATCCATGCATATTACCGACATCCTTTCATCGCCGAAAAAATCGATTTCTTTCGAGTTTTATCCGCCGAAAACAAAAGCTGCTTGGGAAGACTTATACGAGACGATCCGTGATTTAGAGAAGTTATCCCCTTCCTTTGTATCGGTAACTTATGGAGCCGGCGGATCGACCCGTCAGCTGACTCACGATCTGGTCCTCCGGATCAAAGAAACCACATCAATTCCGCCAGTGCCTCACCTCACCTGCGTGGGTCATAGTTTTGACGAGGTGGAAACGATCTTGGACCGCTACGCGCAGGCAGGAGTATCGAATATTCTAGCTCTGCGTGGCGATCCACCACGGGATCAGCCGAATTACGACTGGTCACAGGGAGACTTCCGCTATGCAGCGGATCTAGTGAAATTTATAAAGGAATTCAATGCATCTGGTCGGCATCCAGATCCACGCGGCTTTGGCATTGGTGTGGCTGGATTCCCCGAGGGACATCCAGCCACGCCGAACCGAGTCGATGAATTAAACCACCTGAAGCAAAAGGCCGATGCTGGAGCTGATTATATCTGCACGCAGCTTTTCTTTGATAATCACGATTTCTTCGATTTTAGAGATCGATGCGAAATTGCTAAAATTGATATTCCAATTATCGCGGGCCTGATGCCCGTCACCTCCCTTGCCAGCATGAAGCGCATGGCTGAGCTTGCCGCTGGAGCACGGTATCCAGCAAAACTCTTGAAAACGCTACACCGCGCCTCCGAGAAAAAGGATCCCGAAGCAATCGAAAGAGCCGGTATCCACTATGCTGCCCAGCAATGCACCGAACTTCTTGATGCCGAAATACCTGGAATCCATCTTTATACGCTAAACAAGTCTCACGCGACCCAGCAGATCTACGCATCTTTGGGGCTATAGAAGTTTGTTTCACGAACTTCGCTAATTTCCAAATCTTGGCACGCGTTTAGCTAGTAATGATTTGTCGCAAGACAGGGCGGTCCGCACAAGACGCCTCTAGGTTATTGGGTTTTCCTAGAGGATGATTGTTCGGGCCGCTTTTTTGTGTGATGAAATCTGCGGCTAAGTTCAGGTTTGCACGGATATCCCAGATCTTCTGCTGAAATAAAGTGCGAATTAAAATGAAAAAGGTATTGCACCGTAGCTGCTCACTCAATAGCGTCCCGCCCACCCAAACGGGATGGAGCGGTAGCTCAGTTGGTTAGAGCGCCAGCCTGTCACGTTGGAGGTCGCGGGTTCGAGCCCCGTCCGCTCCGCCATCCCCTGTTTGGTGCCTCTTTTAAAGAGATACAGCCCTGCCTCGCATTTCCTTGGTCTTACCAAAACTTGCGAAGCGGGGCTTCTTTCTATAGATCTTTCTCCTTCGGCAGCTGGAAGTTAAGACAAAAAGCCAGGCTCCTTATGCTCACCATTTAATTTCGAAATCTAAAATGAACACAGTTGCTATCGTCGGACGTCCAAATGTTGGGAAATCCGCTATCTTCAATCGCCTAGCTGGGCGGAAGATATCAATTGTCCATGACCAACCGGGCGTGACTCGCGATCGAATTTCCGCTCCGTGCGTTTTGACGAGCACCCCATGCACATTGATCGATACGGGCGGAATTGGCGCTACCTTGGATGATGGCTTTGCTGAGCAGGTGACCCTCGAAGCAGACATCGCAATGCAGACGGCGGACTTGATCGTTTTAGTCGTCGATGCTCAGGAGGGCTTGACCCCGATCGATCAAACTCTTGCTGAGAATCTTAGAAAAGCGACGCCACCTGTGCTTTTGGTCATCAACAAAGTCGACCACGATAAGCATGAGAATACGTTTGCCGACTTTGCATCCTTGGGCATTGAGCTTTCCTGTTCGATTTCTGCGGAACATGGACGGAACTTCGCAGATCTAACCGATCATATGGACGAAATACTCCGGCCCTTAGCCACAATCGACGCCGAGGCGATCGAGGTAGTAGAAAAAGTAGGAATTAAATTGGCCGTCATTGGGCGCCCCAACGCCGGCAAATCTTCACTGATTAACGCTATCCTCAAAGATACCCGGACAATTGTATCCTCAATTGCTGGAACCACGCGTGATGCAATCGACCTTCCATACACGTATGCGAATGAAAATTTCACGCTAATTGATACAGCTGGGCTCCGTCCCCGTGGGAAGCGCGATGAATCTGTGGAAGTGTTTTCCGCAATTCGGTCTGAAAAAGCGATTCGTCGTTCAGACCTTTGCATACTTGTCATAGACGTCGCAGCAGGGGTGACCGCTCAAGATCGGAAAATCGCACAATTGATCCTGAATGAAAAAAAGCCGTGCCTGATCGTTTTGAATAAGTTCGATCTATATCATCCGGGCGCAGATGATTCTGAGCGTTTGGCTGAAGCCACCGCACATGTTCGACAGGAGCTATTCTTTTTATCTTACGCCCCTTTCGTAGCCTGTTCTGCAAAAACAGGCAGCTCCACAGAGCGAGTTCTCAAAGCCGCGATCAAGATTCGCAAGAGTTCTCAGAATATCCCTTCCACCGGAAAGCTGAACAGGATCTTCTCCGCGGCTTTTGCAAAAAATCCGCCACCTACAGATACGAAGGTAAGGCGCTTGAAGCTTTTCTATGTGACCACGGCTGTGGATGAAAAATATGCTGCGATCCCAGTTCCTACTTTGGTCCTCTTCGTCAATGACAAGACCCTGATGAGAGATGCTTACCAGGCCTACCTTACCAATCAGTTCCGTGAAGCCCATCCGGCCCCGGGGATTCCTGTGATTTTTTCAGTGCGCTCCCGCCCGCGTCGTGAATGGGAGCCGCCGAGGAAAAAATTCCAAGGGCATTAGGGCCGGAGAAGGCTTTCCCGCTTGACGCTCCCGCACACGCTTCTAATCCTTCTACAGTGTCGTTATGGCCATTCCATAAACGAAACTTTGCCGACCAAAATCGCAGGATGCGATCGGCGTTTCTAGGTCCAAGACCCTACGTTTTTCATCTATTTCCCCCACTTTAAATGTTCAGAAAATACTTTTCTAAAATGTTCTCTAGCGATATCGGCATCGATCTCGGAACTGCAAATACGCTAATCAATGTAAAAGACCACGGTATCGTGCTGCGCGAGCCCTCGGTAGTTGCCGTAAAAGTCGGCACGAACGAAGTTCTCGCAGTTGGCGATGATGCAAAGCGGATGCTCGGCCGAACTCCAGGAAACATCGTCGCAATCCGGCCTTTGAAAGACGGAGTTATAGCGGATTTCGAAGTGACCGAAGCCATGCTCCGTCACTTTATCAAAAAGGTAAACAAAGGACGCCGCTCAAATCCTCGTGTTTTGATTGCGATTCCTTCAGGGATTACGGAGGTAGAGCGGCGTGCAGTTAGAGAGTCGGCGGAGCAAGCAGGCGCGCGCGAGGTTTATTTAATTGAAGAACCGATGGCTGCTGCGATCGGTGTCGGGCTTCCTGTTCAAGAGGCTTCTGGAAATATGATTGTCGATATCGGCGGCGGCACTACAGAGGTGGCTCTGATCTCCCTTTCTGGAATCGTCTACGCACGCTCAGTCCGAACCGCTGGAGATGAGCTAGATGAATCCATTATCCAGTACATGAAGCGTGCCTACAATCTGATGATTGGCGAGCGCACCTCAGAAGAAATCAAAATTCGCTTAGGTTCCGCTGCTCCTCTTCCAAAAGAGATCACCATGGAAGTAAAAGGTCGTGACTTAGTTGCGGGACTACCAAAAACAATCACCATCACCTCTCAGGAAATTCGAGAGGCAATGGCAGATCCTCTCAGCACAATTGTCGATGCTGTCCGCACGACTTTAGAACGCTGTCCTCCCGAGCTTGCAGCCGATCTCGTCGACCGCGGAATCGTCCTAGCTGGAGGTGGCGCCTTGCTAAAGGGTCTCGACCGCTTACTTCGCGAAGAAACTGGTCTGCCAGTTCATATCGCCGAAGATCCGCTCAGCGCGGTAGCAGAAGGAACTGGTAAGGCTTTGCAAGAGCTTGCTCTGCTCAAGCGCGTCACGAATACCGACCGCTAAGCTTGCCGTTTCCAATCCGGAAACTGAGTTTGTAAGGCCACGGCTATGAAACCGCTTAATCTCATCGCACTTCTTCTCTTTTTAGCAGGAGTCACATGGGCATTTACGCGCAGTGAACCAGTCGTGCGCGATATTCAGGTTGCTTACTTCAAAGCGATTGCGCCGTTCTTGCGGGCCGGATCATCGCTTGAGACCAAAGCTCGCAGTCTTTTGGAAGAAACCCGTCATTCCAAAGCTCTAGAAGCGGAAGCTTCGGCGATCCGTCAAGAGATCGGGAGGCTGCGTTTGCTCGAAACTCGCTTTGACGGCCTAGAGCGAGAGAACAATGAATTACGTTCTGCTCTGGACTTTAAAAAGGCTACTTCCTTTGACATTGTCCCAGCTCAGGTCATCCGGCGTCATCCGACGACTTGGTGGCAGACCCTTGAAATAGATGCAGGTGAAGAAAGTCGGATCGGTATCCAGCTATCTGTGCTGTCCGATCAAGGACTCGTGGGGATCATCGATCGCCCCTTTCGGAACCGCTCATCAGTTCTGCTGATCACCGATGAGAAATGCCAAGTTTCTGTGCGAGTCGAGGGATCGCCCGAGGTTGGGATCTTAAACGGACAACGTGGAGAATTCGATAGCAACCCAAAGCTCCGCCTGCGCTTCCTTTCGAAGGATGCTGCGCTAAAGACTGGGCAGCGTGTCTTCACTACAGGCCGCGGAGGAATTTTTCAGCCTGATATTCTAGTCGGGACAATCCTCACCGTTGAAAAGGGCCCTCTTGATTCGGAGGCGCTCGTCCAACCTGCTGTCAACTTCGACGAGCTCCGCACTGTCTTTGTAGTCCTTTCCGAAAATCCTTAGAAAACCCACCTCGCATTGCTCCGCTATAATCTCAGCACTATTTTCCTTCTACTGGCCGCCTTTCTCGCCCAGCAGTTTGTCCCTGCGTTCACTGGCCTGAGCCATGCCCGCATCTTGATCGTTCACCTCGTATTTCTCTGCACGGCCGTTACGGTCTCCACTCCCGTGATGTTGGCGCTAGCATTTATCGGCGGTATCCTTTGGGATGCCCATTGTTCCCTTGCTCCCCTAAATCTTGATCCTGCCGTGTACCAGCAGCCGGTTGAAACGCTGCGCTTTGGCTATTCTACTCTCCTCTTTGCTGCATCGGGTTTTCTTATGCAAGGGCTTAGCCCCTTATTTAAGCAGGGCAAGTGGCATTTCTCGGCATTGCTCACCGGGATCGCAATATTCACCTATCTAGTAGTCGAGTTCGCGCTGATCTCATTCATCCGCGGCGAGGCGTCTGTTACCCGTCCAGTCATTCGCCTCATCGGCTATACCTCCTTACTGACAATGCTTCTCTCTCCGGTAGTTTTCTGGTTGCTTTACCGGGTTGGGGCTAGCCTGGACTATTCGATTTATCCTGAAGTCTCTCGAAACCGCCGACGTTAAGTCAATATGGAACCCCGTTACAGATTTCGCCTTTACCTGCTCACCGCCCTCATTCTTGTTGGCTTTGGGACTCTATTGGAGCGGCTGTATAACTTCCAAATTGAACGCAAAGATGAGTTTCAAGCCCTCGTCCCGGGTAACCGCACCGTAACAGTTCGTGAGCCGGGAATCCGCGGAGAAATATCAGATCGAAATGGTATCCTCCTTGCTCGGAACCTTCGCAACTACGTTGTCTCATTCAATCTGGATGAAATTCTCCGTGCTTACAATCTCCAGCATGATGAATCGCCTACGCTAAAACGCCTTAGTATCCAGAATGGTCTTCCACGGCCGGTAAAAGAAAAGGACATCGTGAAAATTGTCCGGCAATGGACTTTGAAGCCCCTTCAGGAGCTAGGGCTCGCCAAGACCTACGCTTCAGAAGCTGCTCAGAAGCGCTTCTATTCATCCCTTAAGACCCATTACAATACGCACCGGGGCCTCGTTCCCTTCGTTTACCGGGACGATCTTACTTATGAGGAATTTTCCCGCCTTGCTGAGCACAATCTAGAATTCCCTGGCATCAATCTAGATATACGGCCGAAACGGCAATACGCCTACGGCACACTCGCTTCGCATGTCCTTGGATACCTTAAACAATGGGAAAAGGGAGACATCTCTGCGGCCGACAAACGCGAGTTCAATCATTTTATCGGTGAGGAAAAAGGAATCGCTGGGATTGAAGCGACCATGGATGAGTATCTGCGTGGTCCTGAAGGGCGCAAGACGGTTCTGAAAGATGAGAAGGGCCGCACCATTGGAATGCTGGATTATACAAAGCCAGGAATCGGCGCCCAAGTTCAGCTAACAATTGATGCCCGCGCCCAGTACCTCCTCGAAAACACTCTTCGCCGTGCGGGGCGTGCCGCAGGCGTTGTGATGGATGTCCGAACTGGTGAGGTTCTAGCCATGGCCTCCGTTCCAGACTACGATCCCAACGCCTTCATACCTTCGATATCGCGCACCAAATTCTTAGAATATAACTCAAATCCTCAGCTCTCTCCTTTCACAAATCGCGCAATCGCATCCTTCGAGCCTGGGTCCACGATGAAGATCGCGACTGCAATCTGCGGCGCTCAAAACGGTCTCGCTTCGAACCGTTATTCTTGTGATGGCTTCATCATGTATGGGAAACATCCAATTGGTTGCTGGATTTGGAACATGTATAAAAAGCGCCATGGCTCCCTGAACCTTTCTGAGGCAATTCAGCAATCCTGTAATCCCTACTTTAACCGCATGGCAAACCGCCTCGGAACGAAGGCACTTGTCGATGGCTGCTCGATGGTAGGCTTTGGCAAGAAAACAGGTATCGAACTTCCGAACGAGGATCCGGGCTTGCTCCCTGGGTCTCGTGCTTGGCGCGCGGTCCGCCCCGGTGCTTCCATGACCCCTGCTCTAGAGGCAATGCTTTCCATCGGCCAAGGCGACATGTTGGCAACACCGCTTCAAGTTGCCGCGATGACCACAGCGGTTGCCAATGGTGGCCGTTACTTTACGCCCCGCCTGGTGAAATCTGTAAGTGCTGAAAACGGTGAGATATTGGTTCCGGACTTTCCGAAGTTAGAGGTCGATCTCCTAAAATTCGGTATCTCAAAGGATGATCTCGCAACAATTCGTAAGGGAATGTGGATGGCCGTCAATCAATCTGGTGGTACCGCCGGAAGAGTGAAAATGGATAACATCGAAGTATGTGCGAAGACCGGGACTGCTCAGACCACCGATAATGGCAAGCCGTCTAATAATTCTTGGATGATGGCCTTCGCTCCGTATGAAGAACCCCGCTATGCCGTCGCGATCCTTGTGCAAGCAGGCGGTTCTGGAGGTGCGGTCTGTGGACCACTTGTCAAGACAGTGCTCACTGGTCTTTTTGCGCAAGAAGACGGAATGCTCCTCCCTTTAAAATCCCAGGCAGAATACAAAGGTAATCTCGAATTCGTTAAAGCGATTGAACCCCTTCAAGATATCTTATCGGCCATCGAGGCATCTGAGATCACCACTGCGGCGACAGAAGAAGCCGATCCCACGAACGATTCAGAGATCGGCGAAACAGGCTTGGAGGTGGCCGCGATTCCACCTTCAGCGCCAATCAAAGTAAAACCGAATCTTATTATTGCACCAAAACCAACCATTACTCCAGACCCAGAAGCAGACGGACCCATCGTCCCCCGCGCTCGGGTCATCGAAGAATAAACCACTTCTTTTTCTTAAAAATACCAATTCTCTCCCCTATTAATTTTCTGAAACTAAGCTTACCTGTGATTAAACAATTTAAAAAAATACTTGGAACAGGGACGATTGATCCCTCCCAAGGAAATACAATTATCGTCAACGTCGAGAAACTTGAGCGCCGTGTCGCTCTTATTGAAGATGGACTTCTTGAAGAATATACCGTCGAGCGCGAAGGTGACCAAAACATTGTAGGAGGCATCTTCAAGGGCCGCGTCAAAAATATCGAACAAGGTCTCAAAGCGATGTTTGTGGATATCGGCCTTGATAAAAATGCGTTCTTACACTTCTGGGATGCAATTCCCGCCGCTCTCGATGGTGGTCTTGAAGAAATCGAACGAGAAGGCTCACGCAAGCCACGGAAGAAGATTACTTCAAAGGATATCCCATCGCTCTACCCTGTCGGATCAGAGATCGTGATCCAAGTTTCCAAGGGGCCAATCGGAACCAAGGGACCCCGCGTGACAACGAATATCTCGATGGCAGGTCGCTATATTGTGCTGATGCCATTTACCGAACAATTCGGAATTTCCCGCAAAATTGACGACCCAAAAGAGCGCCAGCGCTTACGTAAGATTGTGCAAAAGCTCTCGGTTCCAGAAGGAATGGGGATTATTATGCGCACCGTTGCGCAGGGCACTCGCGCGCGCCATTTCGTCCGTGACCTAGCAATGCTGCTTGAGCAATGGGACCAGATCGATCAACGCCGAGCAAACAACCCAGCACCGTGCTGTGTTTTCCAAGAGCCAAATCTCATTGAGCGGACCGCGCGAGACTTCCTTACTGAAGAGGTTGATCAGGTCCTGTGCGACGATGCGGAGACGACAGAAATGATCCGGGAGATTGCGGGGAAAGTATCACGCCGCGCAAAACGCCGTGTTCATCATTTATCTACGGCGAGTCAGCCAATCTTCGAAAGAATCGATATTCAAAAACAGATCGATGAAGCATTTTCCCGACAAGTCTGGTTAAAATGCGGAGGATACATCGTGATTGACGAGACTGAGGCACTTATTTCAGTCGATGTAAACACGGGGCGAAACCGTGGTTCGAAGGATGTCGATAAGATGATTCTTCAGACGAATATCGAGTCTGCAGAAGAGGTCGCACGCCAGCTTCGGCTGCGGAATATCGGCGGTCTGGTCGTTGTTGACTTTATTGATATGCGTCATCGCAAGGACCAGATGGCTGTCTATAAGGCGATGAAGGAGCGGGTCAAAAAGGACAAGGCCAAGACTCAGGTCCTGCAGATTTCTGCTGTCGGTCTAATGGAGATGACCCGCCAGCGGCTCAATGAATCATTGCGTGATTCTATGTATGAGCCATGCCCGTATTGCCAAGGGCGCGGCCGCGTGAAGACGCCGATGACGATGTCCATTGAAATACAGCGCCGTCTAAACACAGTGATTCAAACCCGCCAAGGGGAATCCGGAGATCTGATTGTTATTGTAAATTCAGATGTGCTAAACCGCTTCAAGGCAGAAGACTCAGATGTTCTTGTCGAGCTAGAGCGCTCCCATTCCGGGCGTCTGATCTTCCGTTCAGATCCTACTCTGAATCGTGAGAGGTTTGCGATTCTTGATGCAGCTACTGAAAAAACCATTGAGCAAGGCTAGGTAGCCATTTCATAAGCGGCAACCTGGACAGCTGCGCCTTCTTCTGAGCGAAACACGCAGCTACCCCTTCCTATCTACCTGAAAGCCGGGACGCTGTGCCCGTGTCTAGGATAAAACGGCTCGTTTTGATTGCTTCAAAAGGCTCTCCTTCATTTACCAGATACTCGAAGGCTTTGATCGGCTTTTGGCCCGCAACTCTAGAAAGTAGATAGACCCGGATCACGAGCGCTTCAGTGCCTAGGCCACCCTCTAGCTTGCGAATCGTGAACTGGACCTCATTGCTGCCTGGACGCGCGCCACCAATCACGATTTCTGCTTCCTTTGCATTGGCAAATCGATGGCGGCTTACTTTATTCACCTGCACCTGCACTTCGCGCCCCGGGCAAAAGACATATACCTTTGCCAAGGTCGTCGCAGGATTTACCTGGATCGGCACCGGCGGCACGATTCCTGAAGGTTTCGCCTCTGGGACGCCTTTCAAATATTGCAGATCGCCCCTAGCTAGCTCCTTCCTTACTTCAGGCAATGCCGTAAGGTTTACGTAATCTGCTCGGTCATATAGCCAAGTGGTTGCGCCTCGGATGAATGACAAGACCAAAAGATTGTCCGTCGGGCTTCCTCCTACGCCGAAGTCTACTTTTCCAAAATAAGCAGCCTTCGCAGTCCGGCCATTTACCGAAGCCTCTAAGAACTTTAAATTACCCAGAGCAGGAGGAGGTGCCGGCAATGAAAAAACTGTGGCAGGAAAAGGCTTTCCTTCGGAGATAATCCGGTTCCGCACTTCTGCTACGCGGTGCGGCGCTGTTGCTTGCTGCCAGTTCCGAGAGTTTTTTTGAGTTAATGAAGTCCTCCAGGTGTCATAGCTACTCTCAAGCTGAGTGCGTAGCGCGTCTTGAGCGCTGACCTGAATGATACTCATTAATAAACATAGAAAAAAAATTCCCCTCATGCTGGAAACGATTGGACAAGCGCCCCCAAATCACAACAAACAAATCTGTGCGTGATGCGGAATGTTCCGTCTGCCGCTTTGCCTAATCATGAGTCAGATCCTGCAGAAAATTGCTTCCATCGGCGAAGCACGCGACAAAGAGTTATTAAAGTCTGCCTCCAGCATCGTTTATAAAACGATCGATAAGGCAGAGCTGACCGCCCATGTCTTCTTCCCTGAAGATCTGGTTCGGGAGAATCTACCAGTGATCGCCTTCTTCCACGGTGGTTTCTGGGATACACCGATGGTGACTCAGTTCGTCCCCCACTGTCACCATTTCGCGAGTCGAGGAATGATCGCGATTACCTTCGAATACCGGGTAAGCTCAAAGCATAACTCTGGGCCTCTTGACGCGAAGGAAGATGCACGTGATGCAATTCTCTGGCTTCATGAAAATGCTTCAAGCCTTGGCATTGATGTTTCTCGCCTAATCTTGGGCGGCGCAGCTGGTGGTGCGTGGCTTGCTCTAAACTTTGCGATGCAGAAGCCGGCGCTAAATCAGTCCCGGCCAGCGCCAGCTGCGCTGATCCTCTTCAGTGCTCTCGTCAATACAGGACCAAAAGGCCAGCGTGGTGAACGTTTTCCAGACTTGAAGACGGCAAAACAAAATAGCCCTTCCAGCCTAATGCGGAGAAAGCTGCCGCCAATCTTATTCATCCACGGTAGGGCGGATCGCGTCACTCCCTACTCACATATTGTCGCGTTCCGTCGACGCCTTAGATGGCGCGGAAACTTTTGTGAAATTGTGGATTTTGTCGGCGCAGAACATAGCTTTTTTAACTTCAATGTGAGTCATACAGATTTCGAACGGACAATCGTTTCAGCGGATCTGTTCCTGATTGAAAAAGGCCTGCTCGCTCCTCTGGAAGCATAAAAAACCCAGCGGGAACTTAATCTCGCTGGGTTGACTAAAGAATCGAGCCTCGGGATTGAGGCGGTGAAGACTAACCGATTACCTCTGGCCAGTCCGTGTGGAAGAATTCTCCACGCTCTTTGTCGGTCCTTTCGTAGGTATGAGCACCAAAGAAGTCACGCTGAGCCTGTAGTAGATTTGCCGGCAAGACATCACTTCGATAGCTGTCATAATAGCCGAGTGAGGCTGTGAAGGCTGGTATTGGGATTCCGGCCAAAGCTGCAATCGAAACGACTTCACGCCAGTTTTGCTGAAACTTGGTCAGCAAGTCTGTGAAAAACGGGGCAAGCATTAAATTGCTCAGCGCTGCATCGGACCGGTAAGCATCCGTGATATCATTGAGGAATCTCGCACGGATGATGCATCCGCCGCGCCAGATCGCTGCGATTTTACCTAGATCCAGTCCCCAGTTCTTCTCCGCGCCCATCGTGGCGATTAGATCCAGACCTTGCGCATAGGAAATGATTTTGGAGGCAAACAATGCGTCATGCACTTTTGCAACAAGCACTTCTTTCTCCACAGAAATTTCTGTATCTGGTCCTTTCAGAATCTTGCTAGCTTTTACACGTTTATCCTTCATGGATGACAGAATTCGTGCTTCTACAGCGGCGTTGATCGTTGAGATGACAACTGCATTTTCGACCGCATTGATCAATGTCCAGCGCCCTGTGCCCTTCTGGCCCGCTGTATCAAGAATTGAATCTACTAGCGCACCACCAGTCTCAGGATCATTTTCTTCAAAGATCTTTGCCGTGATCTGAATTAAATAGCTCTCCAGATCTCCATCGTTCCATTCGGTAAATACCTTCGCAAGCTCCGCCGGGGTAAACCCTGCCTTCTTGAAGATGCTGTAGGCCTCACAGATTAGCTGCATGTCTCCATACTCGATCCCGTTATGAATCATCTTCACATAATGTCCGGCACCACCTGTTCCAATATGTGTAACGCATGGCTCACCATCTACTTTGGCAGAAATGCTTTCGAAGATCGGCTTCATGACATCCCAGGTAGAAACGGGACCGCCTGGCATGATAGAAGGGCCCTTCCGCGCTCCCTCTTCGCCACCACTCACACCTGCTCCAATGAATCTGAATCCAAGATCGCCAAGCCATTGATCGCGCCGTTCTGTATCCGTGTAGAGGGAATTTCCGCCATCAATAATGATATCGCCTTCGTCGAGGAGAGGAATCAACGATTCGATGACCTTATCTACAGGAGGGCCTGCTTTCACCATGATCATCACCTTACGGGGTGATGCGAGGCTCTCCACAAAGCCCTCCAGAGTCGCCTCTCCATGAATCTTCTTATCTGGATGCTCATTTACGAACTCCGTCATTTTGCTTTCTGTCCGATTATAAACCGAAACTTGGAAGCCCCTCGACTCGACGTTCAAAACCAAATTTTGACCCATTACGGCCAAACCTATTAATCCAAAATCACTTTTACTCATGGTATGTTTTTCCGGCTACCCGGCACGACCATTAAGAAGCCTGCAAGAATCCGTGCAACCCCTTGTTGCCATTTCCGTAATCATTTTCCACATTACCCATGTGAATCTTCCTAATAGCATCACCCTGTCCCGTTTGGTGCTAACTGCCGCCTTCGTCGGTTTTGCTACGCTGGGACAGACTTGGACCTATGCAGTGGCAACAGTTCTCTTCATTACTGCTGCGATCAGCGATTTTCTCGATGGTTACCTAGCCCGCAAGCTCGATCTAGTCACCCCGCTTGGTAAGCTTCTCGATCCTTTGGCCGATAAGATTCTCGTCTGCGCTGCCTTCGTGTTTCTCACGGCGGAAGGGCTGTGCCCGGTATGGATCACGTGTTTAATTATCGGCCGTGAATTTTTGGTCACTGGATTGCGGCAAATCGCTCTGGAAGCAAATCAAGTGCTAGCTGCTGATCGCCTCGGAAAATGGAAAACAATCTTCCAATTAACCTATCTGATCTCAAGTTTGATATGGGTCACGCTGCAGACAGTTCCCGAGCTTCCTTATGTTTTTGAATTGCTACAGATTCTCACCACGCCGTCAGGCAATCAAGCATGGCTGACGCCTATCAGCCTAGCCCTTGCGATCATATTTACTCTGGTTTCTGGCTGGAACTATCTTTGGAGCTCCCGTTACCTTTTGAAAAGTTAGCCAATCTTGATCAGTTTCCGAAGACTGTGTGAAACGAACCACAGCAGAAGTCCTCCGATTAGAAGTCCGGCTACTAGGATGATAAAAAAGCTCCAGCTAGGTATTTCCACATTCATCCCGAAAATACCTCCTAAAGCCACCAAGGGTAGAAAAAATCCGGTTACTAGGTTGAGCCGGAACAGAATCCTTTCAAGCCGATCTGCACTTCGCATATGTCCTTCCGCTGCCTGAGCTTGCCAGAAGGCTAAAGTTTCCCGGGCGTCCATAAGAAGTAACTCAGCAGCTCTCTCTAGCTCTCGCGCACGATCTCTGAAGTTCCGGATCGCCCGATCGTCTGGTTCCTCAATCAGCAAGCTTTCCAGAGCACCTACTAGATTCCGCAAACTTCTTGCTAAGGGTCCAGCGTGTCTCAGAATTCCGAATACCTTCTCAGAGGAATCTGTCAGTTCGAGCATCTGCTCGTGTTCATCGATGATAGTTGTGTATCTTAAAAAAAGCTTACTCAGCTCATCGAGTCCTGGGCCTGTAGCGCTTTGCCATTCCTGATCTCTACCCTTCCAGAAAAATAATGCGCTCCGCTCCGGTATTCCGGCCAGCGGAACCTCATGAACAATCAGCAATAACTCTTCTTGCCCGACGACGCATCTCTGATGTCCCGGCCTAGCGCCCAGCTGTTCTAGCAGGGCTTCTTCTACGATAAAATGATCGGGCAAACGCAACTTCTCTTCAACCATGGTTCAAGAATAAATGGAATATCGCCGCCACACACAACTCTATCTAGTAAGCTCGCTCTCAAAACTACTTTCATTTACTATCCGCACATCAATATGAAATTGAATCGACCTTTACGCCTCTCATTTATCCTTTGCTCTATCAGCTTCCTTGTTGCGTCCTGCTCGACTACGCCGGCAGGATCAGACTATCTCGCAGGAATTGGAAACCCCATCAAGCGTCCTGCCTCCGGGGGGCCGCATCATCCTGAACCTGCCATCCCCGATGATATTTCTTATTGGGACGGCGATCATGTCCGTGGCACTCCTCTGATCAAAATCAATCGCGCTCAGCAGAAAGCTTCTTTCTACAAGAGCGGCAAACTCGTCGGCGTCTCCCGAATATCCACGGGCAAAGAGGGCAACGGAACTCGCCCAGGAACTTTTAAAATCACCCAAAAAAGCAAGAACCATAAGTCTTCGCTATACGGCGTGATCAAGGATGTGGCCACCGGAGAAACGGTGAACGACAATGCAGATACCCGTGTTGATAAAGCAGGTCCGGGACAGGTTTTTTACAACGCGCCTATGCCTAATTTTATGCGCTTTGATGGCGGTATCGGCCTACATACCGGTTTTCTTCCTGGCTACGCTGCTTCGCACGGATGCGTGAGAATGCCTCACCATATGTCGGAAAAATTCTTTGAAAATGTCGAGATTGGGACGCCGGTTATTGTCGAGTAGCCGCCATTTACTTGTGAGGGAATTCGTCGAGAATCAGAGACAAAAGCCGTTTTCCATTCGTCGAAAGCTTCGTTTGGTTTCCCTCACCGGTCAGAAGACCGCGAGTCAGCCAGCGCTGTGCAATCTTCGCCGGACGTAGATGAGTTACAGTTGCTTCATTTACCTTCAAACTACTTGGTGTGAACGAAACTGGATGGCCAGTTGCGGCAAAGCCAATTTCCCAAGAAGGCGAATCGATCATGACTCCCTGAAGCATCCATGGATAACGTTGCAAGAACTCGGGAAGTTCCGCCTTTGCAGGAACTGTCACTTTAAATTGCAAAGGCCGTGCTAATACAAAATCCCGGAAGCCTCAGATCAGGGTTTTTCTGATGCTCCAGAAAAAAGGTAGCGATATCGATGCCGGCTAAATTCATCCCGTTAAAATTCCCATGATAGTTTGCGCTACCAAAATTCTTTTGATGCCAGCCCTCATAATGTTCGCTCATCAGAAATCCGAGCTCTAGATGTACATGGGCCCGGGTCCGATTTAAACCTACCCCGGTATATCCCATCCGTCCTAGGACCGATCCGGTTCTCACAGGATCGCCGATCGCCGAAGTAATCTCCGCAAGGTGAGCATATAATGAATAGACTTTTGATTCGTCGAAAATGTGCTCCACCACCACATACTTCCCGTAGTTGCTACGGCCAGAAATCGGGCTGATATGAACGACCTTTCCAGCGGCAATACTCATCACTAAATCGAGTGGGTTCCCGGCACGGTCTCGCTTTACGGGTGCGATATCAATCCCCTCGTGAAAACGAGTCATCACTACCTGTCCGTTTACTCGAACTGGCGAGCGCACAAATCCAAACGCTCCTCCTTCCCAGGGCTGACTGACTTCTCCTTCAAAGGTTCGATCCACATACATGTAGAAACGTTCCGGATGGCCCGTGAATAGATTCCGATTTTCTGTGGGTAGATTTAACTCCAAGCCACTAGCGGCGCAAATGCTGGCCACGATGACCGCAACAATTCCAACGTGTCTCATCATTTCCCTCTCGGCTTGCCCTCGCCGAAGCGGGGAATTGATTTATCCAGCTCACCTATTTCGGCCAAAGCTAAACCTCTCCATATGACGACTCGTCCGTCGTTAATCGGCTCGTCGATCAAAACACCATCTACAATTCTCCCAAACGCCTGACAGACAAACCAACGTCCTATATTGATAGACGTTACTGCTGCTAGCCTGCGCGCCGCATTGCCTTTCAGCTGGAAAATCGCTCCATAGGACATCTGATCTTCTGCTGGGAAAGGACTGAAAGCGACAAAATCAGCTGAGGAAATATCAGGAATCCGACGAAAATATCTTTGCTGACCGAAGATTGTATGCGGAAAAATCATCTTCGGATTGTCACTCGCCTCGGTTTCTATGTGAAAGGACATCCGCGCCACTTCCTTTTTCCCGCCGCCCTGCGCAAGAGGAGCGAGCACCCCACCAATCAAGGCGATGAGTAAGATCGTTTGTTGCAGTTTGCCATTCACACGCAGCACCCAATCACAGCAGCACATGCCTGAAAACCAAAATAGACGCGTAGCACGCTCACAAGCGACAGCAGCGTTTTTCCTAGAACCGGACTTGCAGGCCGCCGAAGACGCCAAATCCAGCGCCTGGAATGGCTGTTCCGAAGTTTGCTAGGTCATAATCCTGATCCGTGGCATTCTCTACTCGACAATTCAGACTTATATTTTCATTCAATTCGTAGCTTCCGTAGAGGCGCATTAGTAGGTAATCATCCAAAGCTGCTCCGCCGTAGGAACGCTGGTCCACATAGCTTGCGCCTATGCCGATAAGAAGTTTCTCACTGATCTGCCAATCCAGCGACGCGCTTCCACTATGCTTAGGCTGGTCTGAGATACTTTCCCCAAGGAAGGTCCAATTGGCACGATACCGGATCCGGTTATCTCGCCACCCGCCGCTCAGTCCGATTTCTAAACCTTCGGTCTTCGTAGTTCCACCGAGATTGATCGGCGGAGTAGGGAACGATTGGATACGACCATCGATAGAATTCTCAAACCAAGTGACACTCAAAGCATGATTATCGAAGATTTCCCGCTCAAGCCCTAGATCCCACCCAAGACTATCTTCTGCTTCCAAAGCAAGATTTCCTGCTCCAAATGCTGTCCCAAAAAGATCTAGGTATGTGGGAGTGCGGAAGGCGCGGCCAATACCGCCTCTGATCCGCGTGTTTTCAGCCACCTCCCAAGACGCACCCACCCGCCAAGTCATCTCGTCTCCGTAGTCGGCATAATCTTCCCACCTCAGAACACTATCCAACGCGAAATTTGATAGCGGTGTCCACGTCCATCCTAAGTAGGCACCGAGTCGCAGCTCGTCTTGATCGGTCCCTATTGAATTTTTAAAATCGTTTTCTTCAACAAACGCGCCTCCTAGAAGTTCATAATTTTCTCCGAATACGACTCGCTGATCGGTCGAGAATACGATCCGTTCAACATCCGTTCCAAAGCCAAATACCCCTGCTGCAGAACGGTTCTCATTGTCATAATTCTCTCGATAATGACCAAGCATGAATCTTCCATCCCAGCCCGGTGCAAATTCAGCGACTGCATAGATTGTCGCCAAAGACGAATCGAGATGATCCACATTTTCACCAAAACTATCATACTCATATCGAGAATCCGAAGCCCGGTAAGTCATTCCGAGAGTAAGCTGCGCGCTTTGCTTCCATTCTAGCCGCATTGCACCGCTCACTAGATCATAATCTTGGTTGGAAACATCGTTATGGCTTTGATTTGTCCCTAGCTCGCCGAACCAGGAAAGTTCCTCGCTTTGTCCTGAGCTTTCTACCGAGGTGTTCAGCGTGTCAAACGAACCTCCTTCTACAAACAGACTGCCTTGATTGACCTGTTCACTTCTCCCGGTCTCTAACCAGACAATGCCCCCTACTGCTTCACCACCGTGGATTGCGGATTGCGGTCCTCGCAGAACTTCGATCCGGCTCAATCCACTTATCTGGGCGCCACTCAAGAAGTTGCCTGCCGCCGCGGTGGAATCGCTCACTCGCATCCCATCGACAACAATCTGTGAGTAGGAAGTGGTAGTCCCGCGAATAAATAGCGAACCTACAGCGCCGCTTTGGCCTGCAGTAGAGGTAGATATTACCCCCGGTACTTCATTGAGTGCATCGCGCAGATTTCTAATTCCACGGCTTTTCAACTCAGTAGGATCGAGAACAGTTACGGCAGAGCTCTCAGTTTCCGCATCGCCAGGCAGGCGTGAGGCCGAGACGACTAACTCGTCTAGGTCCTCATTTACCTCGCCGTTGAGCACTCCATTATTTAAGGCCAGCACCGCAAAAAACGGGCCACAATTTTTCGTAATCCGCCATCTAGCGAATATGTTATTTTTGGTCATTTATCTTCGTATCCTTGAAGCCGTTTGTCCGCGGCTTCGTGATGGAAACTCTCTAGGCTGGCGATCTGGCTTAAAAGATTCCTAGGAAGAAAGCTTCGATACAGTGGCGGAACCGCTCCGGAGTCACACCGGATTCCCCATCTATTTCTTGCCCAAGCGATGGGCTTCCATAGAAAGTGTCACTACATTTCTTAGCGACCCATAAAGCTGCTTCCCGCCCGACTGAAATGTCAAATTTAAAAGCGTTTAGGACATAGATAGTGAAACATTCCTTCTCGAGCGCCAGCAGGTAAAAAACCTAGATCCGCGCCCTTGCGCCGCCGCTCCTGATCACCTATTCCCCTTCCATGAACGAGAACATAGATGACATCCGAAAGCTGGCTCTCGATCTCATTGCTGCCGCTGATGACGCTGGGAGCCTAAATGATGCACGCGTTGCCGTCCTCGGGAAAAAGGGCAGCCTCACTCAAGCTGGCTCCCTGATCAAAGATATTCCTAATGATCAAAAATCAGAGTTTGGCAAAGCGCTCAACGCCGCCCGCACTTCGATACAGTCTGCCATCGATGAAAAACAAACCCAAATCCAAGATGCGAGCGATGTGATCGCTCTCGCTGGCATTGATCCGACACTACCGTCCCGAAAGCTTCACCACGGCTCATTACATCCCCTTACATTGATTCGCGATGAGGCAATTCAGGTTTTCCGACGGATGGGGTTTTCGCTCGCAGATGGTCCTGAGATCGAAGATGAGTATCACTGCTTTGATGCCCTGAACACCCCAGCAGACCACCCGGCGAGGAATGAAAAAGACACATTCTATTTTGATTCCGGCCTTCTACTTCGCACCCATACATCCTCCGTGCAGATTCGTACTATGGAGACGGAAGCTCCACCGATCCGTATCATCGCTCCGGGATCTGCCTACCGCCGGGATGAAATTGACGCGACACACCTCTCAGTCTTCAACCAGTTAGAGGGCCTCTACGTGGATGAGGATGTGACGCTTCCAGATCTGAAGGGCACTCTTGAATACTTTTTCCACGAGATGTTTGGTCCCGCGACCGAAGTCCGGTTCCGTCCTCACTTCTTTCCTTTCACTGAGCCATCCTTCGAGATCGATGTAAAGTTGACCCTGAAGGATCAAACATCGCGCTGGATCGAAGTTGCCGGTTGCGGAATGGTTGACCCCGCAGTTTTCACATCAATCAATTCAAAGCGAAAAGATGAACTCTTAGCGCCGGGTCTTGTAACCGGATACGCCTTTGGTATGGGACTGGATCGCTTGGCAATGATCCGCTATGGGATCAAAGACATCCGCCTCCTCATCGAAAATGATACCCGCTTCCTCGCTCAGTTTGCATAGAGCCCTATCTTAAAAAATTTCAAGACACTCTTACTCATGAATGTTTCCCTAAAATGGCTTTCTTCTCACCTCTCTCTGGAAGGTAAAAGCCTGGCAGAAATTTCCGATCTCTTCACTTTCGCTGGCGTCGAAGTAGAGGGAATCTGGCAAACCGGAATCCCCTCGCCCAAAATCGTTGTCGCGCAGATCAAGGAGGCGCGCCCTCACCCGAACGCAGACAAACTGGCAATCACACAAGTCGATTGTGGCGAAAGAGAACTACGCCAGATTGTCTGTGGAGCAAAGAACTACAAAGTAGGTGATAAGGTCCCATGCTGCCTTCCTGGCACAAACCTTGGCGATTTCACCATTTCAGATACCAAGATGCGTGGTGAGGATTCCAAAGGGATGCTTGCAGCAGCAGAAGAAATCGGTTTACCGAAAGGCGAGGATGGACTCCTGATTCTTCCTGCCGATTCACCGATCGGGACCCCACTTCAGGATATTTACCCATCCGATACGATCCTGGAGCTTGAGGTGACGCCGAATCGGCCTGACCTACTCTCCCACAGAGGGATGGCGCGTGAACTGGCGACTCTTCTCCAAACACCACTAATCACCGAACAGGCTAATGCCAACATAGAGACAGCCGTAGCTGCAGACAATATGATTCAGCAGAACGCGCAAGAAGCTTGCCCGTTTTACACGCTCACACAAATCACCGATGTCAAGGTCGGGGAATCACCGGCTTGGATCACGGAGCGCCTCTCTTCAATCGGTCTCAAACCAGTCAACAACGTGGTAGATATTACAAATTTTGTCCTTCACGAGACCGGCCAGCCCCTCCACGCCTTTGATGCAGATAAAGTGAATCTTCCCATCACCATCCGTTGCGCGAAAGAGGGCGAGCTTTTCACGGCTTTGGACAAAGCCACCTATACACTCGCTGCAGACGATCTGCTAATATCTGACGCGAGCGGCGCGGCCTTGGCTCTTGCAGGAATCATGGGTGGCTTCGATAGCGGAGTCACTTCTTCGACGACATCCATATTACTCGAATCCGCCTATTTTACTCCTTCAGGCATCCGCCGCACAGCGCGAAGGACCTCGCTTTCATCAGATTCCTCCTATCGTTTTGAGCGCGGAGCAGATCCTGAGGCTGTGCTTTCTGGTGCCTCGCTTGCCATTCAGCTTATGAATGCCACAGCAGCCCCGACGCAAATCCTTGGAGAAGCACCGGCCCCGCCTAAACCCGTTTCCTTGAACCTAGAAAAATTACATCGGCTATTGGGTAATTCGATCACGACTGAATCGGCCGAAGAAATTTTGATACGTCTAGGCCTTCAAAAGACTGCAGAGGGGAGCTGGAACATTCCGTCCTATCGTCAAGATCTCACCCGCCATATCGATCTCGTCGAAGAAATTACTCGAGTTCATGGCCTCGCAAATATTCCATCCCGGCTGCAAGCTTTTCCGTCTGCATCGACAGCTCCCGATCATGACTACGATTCAGACATGGTCCTCCGCCGTCGACTCGCCGCACTCGGGCTGAATGAATGCCAGACGATTAAGCTGATATCGTCTTCACAAATTTCTCAGGTCCTGCCGCTTCGTCCGCTTGCCGAAGGAGATCTTATTTCAGTAAAATATCCACTGAGTGAGGATCATGCAATATTAAGGCCGTCTATCATTCCTGGGCTGCTCTCGTCTGCGATGAGGAACAGCCGCCAACTGACAAAATCACTGCGCTTATTTGAGATTGGCCGCACATTTCGCAATGTGGGCGGGGGTAAATCAAAGAACCAAGAAACTGACTGCCTTGGAATTCTACTATCTGGCCCGAGACTTCCGATTTCTTGGGATTATGAAGAAATCAATTCTGATCTCTACGACCTTAAGGCGATCCTTGCGGCTTTGCTGCCAAACCAAGAGATCACCTTCAAACCAAAGGAACGCGAAAAATTTGCCCTCGGTTCCGATATCAAAGCTGGGGACCAAGTTATCGGCGTCTTCGCCCGTCTTCTGCCAAAAGATCAGCGTGAACTGAACCTACCAGATCCGGTATACCTCGCTGAATTGAGCCTTCCAAAACTTCGAAAGCTGATTCATCAGAAACACTTGGCAAGCCAACTTCCGCAATACCCGGGATCCACCCGGGACGCCGCAATCGAGATCCCGATACAGACACTCAATTCTGAAATAACTGCTGCCATTGCGAAGGCGAACGAGCCACTTCTCGTCTCCAGCGAATGCTTCGACGTATTTGCAGACCCAAAGGGTGAAAGGCTAGCCGCGGATCGCAAATCAATCGCCTACCGATTCATCTACCGCGATCCCATGAAGACATTGAAGCAAAAAGATGTGGATTATGCTCATTCAAATGTGATGAAAAGTCTCAAGGAAATTGAAAGCCTAAGCTTTCGATGATATGTCTTTGTAACAGAATATCTGAAATCTCGTTTCATCTACATCAGCTTGTTTCTAGCTAAGTCCTGAGCATCAATCAGCCCGATTGGCTCACCTTTTTCATTGATTACGACGATATCATCGACGCGGTTCTCACCGACCAATTTCATTGCCTCAACCGCCAGAGATCCTTCAGGCAGTGAAATTGGATCACGGGTCATATATTTTGCGACTTGGGCTTCACCCACCAATTGATTTTTTTCATAGCAGCGCGCGAAGTCACCTTGGGTGAAGATTCCAGCCAGCTTCCCAGACTCTGCAATGATCAAGCAGGCTCCAGTCCGCTCCTGATTCATTTCAAGAATCGCATCTAGGACAGTCGCACCCTCCTTGATCGTAGCGAATTTTCCCTTTCTACGCATAATATCATCAACCTTGAGCAGAAGCACTCGGCCCAAGGACCCACCTGGGTGATACTTCGCAAATTCATTGGCAGAGAAGCCCCGGGCCTCTAACAGAACCATCGCTAAGGCATCTCCCATCACCATCATCGCCGTCGAAGAAGAAGTAGGAGCGAGATTTAGCGGGCATGCCTCTCGTTCCACTGAGGTATCTAAGCTGATATCCGCTTTCTCAGTCAGGCTGGACCCAGCTTTGCCACAAAACGCAATCACCTCGACATCAAATATCCGTAGAAATGGTAGAAGCTCCAGAAGTTCCTGAGTCTCCCCAGAATACGACAGAGCCAGAACGACATCGCCGTCATTGAGGAGACCTAAGTCACCATGTAAGGCGTTCTGGGAGTTCAAGACCACCGCAGTTGCGCCCGTAGAATTGAGTGTTGCTGCGATCTTATGACCTACATTGCCAGATTTTCCGACTCCAATGATAACCACCTTTCCACCTCTCTCGAGGGACTTCTGGATTAGCTTTACAGCTTGTGAGAACCGATCATCTAGCCGATCACTCATCCGCAGTAGGCTTTCACCCTCCATCCGAATCACTGTCCGGGCTTTCTCCTGATACTCCATAGCCCCCACTTCACCTCACCGCGCTTCTTACAGCAACTCGTAAAATTCGGCGCTCAAAGGTGGCATTAACTCAATCTCCAAAGCCCGGTAGCATTCCGCCTTTCCGCCCAGAGTTGCCGCTTTTAGGTCTTTGAATCGCCCAACAGCACGAACGCTTTCTCGATCCTGAAGACCGCAAAATTCCACCGCTTCTGCAGGTATATTTACAGAAACATTTTGCAGGGCTTTATCCGGTGAGAAATTCACCACCACTAAATAGCTTTGTTTGCTATCTTGATCGTGGCGCAAGAAGGAGTAGAAAAAATGCCCAGAAACTTCTTCGCCATCCACCCGTCCATACTTTTCGTTATGGATGTTCGCTTGGTTCAATCCATAGAAATTTCCCTTGGTAAAAGCTGGTTGTTTAAGCAGTTGGAACAGCTTTGCATACCACGAACGTAGGGCTTTGGCTTCTTCATCGAGTCCCCCACCGTCGAATTTTCCGCCGTTCACCCAGCCTTGAAAATCGGGCATTGAGGTATAGTCAAAGATGGAAGTCCGCCCATCATCGCCGCTAAAGCCCTCTGCCCCCACAGCTCGCTCTCCAATCTCTTGTCCAGAGTAGAGCATGATCGCGGCTCGGCTCATTCCATACATCACCGCAGCCGCCGGCCTTCCGGCTTTCGCCCCTACTCCACCCCAGTGCTGTGGATTGGCAATCCGGACCTCATCATGATTCTCAATATAGCGGATGCAATGATGGAAACGCTCACAGAAAATGCCTTCGTCTAGATCATTCGCCCAATATCCATTTTCATAAATCCCCTGCAGAATTTTGTAAGTTGGATGTTCATAGGCGCCATCGAAGCCGGCGCTATGCAGCTCTTCGAGGACATTTGCGTCTGTGAGCTTGTCCGGATCACTATCGTAAGCCTCTGCCCCAAAAAAAACATCTGCATCGCGGGCGCGTGCTCTCTTCACCGCCCACCTCCAGAACTCCATGGGCACGATATGTGCCATGTCTACTCGAAATCCATCGACCCCCATCTCCTGCCAATAGGCAAGAATCTGGTCCATGGTGCGCCAAGTTTTCGGCACTTGGGAGAGCTCCGAATCTAGCTCGGGTAAATGCTCTGTCCTACGCCCCTGCCGATAATCATGCCCATAATTGATCTTAACCGTCTCATACCAATCGTGGATGGACGGTGCCCACGTTGCCGCATTGTTTCCGGTGACCCGTCCACAGGCTGCTTCGCCTAGGTAGAAACCCGTGCAGCCGGGTAGGTTCGAAGTCGGTAGCTTTAGAGGCGGGCCGCCGCCTTCTGCATCCTCGTCCAGATAGTAGAAATGATTGTCCCGATGAAAAAACAAATCTGTGCGATCGCCTTCACCAAACGAAAGTTCCGGGCAAACGCTCGATCCATAACTTCTAGCGACGTGATTTGGCACGAAATCGATCAGTATCCGTAAATCGGCGTTTTTACACCTCGTCAGCAAGTCCCGGAACTCAGTCAATCGTTGTTCTGGAACCTCGGCATAATCAGGACATACATCGAAGTAGTCCTTGATGGCATATGGGCTACCAGCACGACCCTTCAGGATATCCGGAACATCGGCTGGTCTCCCGGGATACGAGGTATCACTCGCTTGCTCCAGAATCCCTGTCAGCCAGATATGATTAAAGCCCATGCTACGGATCTCCGCCAACGCAAGGTCTGTGATTTCCGAAAACTTGCCACAGCCATTTTCAGCCAAAGTTCCATTCAAAACTCCGCCCGGTTCTGTATTGGAAAATGTCCTTACCAGTAATTGGTAAATGACTGGACGATCCGGCTCCGCTAACGCTGACATAAATCCAGCCTTAGCGTGCTTGGGTTAAACACCAGCGAAAAAGAAACGCTAGATGCCAAAAATATCATCGCGCCTTTTGTCCTTAGATGAACTCATTGACAAGATTTTCTAGCATTTCTTGACGTCCCGAATCGAGGACCGGCTCCCCGTTTCCAAGAGCATATTCACTGAGGCCCTCCATGTCGATTGAACCCTCGGAGACTTTTCGCCCCACTCCAGACGTCCAGCTCTCATAACGATTGCTAACGAAATCTGCCAGCCTTCCATCCTCACGGATCGCAGCAGCAATTTTCAAACCGCGTGCAAAGGCATCCATGCCTCCGATGTGAGCATGGAATAGATCGCTAGGTTCATGCGATTCCCTTCTACGTTTTGCGTCGAAGTTAAGACCACCTGTTTTCAAGCCACCCATTTCAAGGATCTTGAGCATTATTTCAGTGGTTAGGTAGATATCCGTCGGGAACTGATCTGTATCCCACCCGATTAGCTCATCTCCTTGGTTTGCATCCACAGAGCCTAGAGCGCCTGCATCAATCGCTACAGTCATCTCATGAAGCATGGTATGTCCGGCTAAGGTAGCGTGATTGGTTTCCAGATTAAGCTTAAAATGGTCCATCAGATCATACTGACGGAGGAAGTTCAGACACGCTGCAGAATCTGAATCATATTGATGAGTAGACGGTTCCCGCGGTTTTGGCTCAATGTAAAATTGCCCTTTGAAGCCGATCTTTTTCCCGTAATCGACAGCCAGATGTAGCAAGCTGGCTAAGTTGTCCAGTTCGCGCTTCATGTCGGTGTTGAGCAAGCTTGAATAACCTTCTCGCCCACCCCAGAACGTGTATCCCTCACCTCCTAGTTTCACAGTGGCATCCATTGCCGATTTCACCTGAGCAGCCGCGTAGGCAAAGACATCTGCCTTGGGTGATGTTCCCGCTCCCTGCGAATACCTAGGATGAGAAAAAAGGCAGGCTGTTCCCCACAATAATTTTTTTCCATTTGCGGCCTGCAGATCTTTCAGATGATCGGTCACCTTCTCTAGCGCAGCGTTCGAATCACTTAGATTTTCTAATTCCGGGGCAATATCGCGATCATGCCAACAATAGTAATCGAGTCCCATTTTGGTAAGGAATTCAAAGAACACATCGGCACGCTTCAAAGCATTCGTCACCGAGTCACTTCCATCGTCCCACGGCATTAGCGCCGTAGGCCCACCAAAGGGGTCCGCAAGCCCATTCCGCATCACATGCCAATAAGCGCCTGCGAATCTGGTATGCTCCGCCATCGTCTTCCCAGCGATGACTTCATCCGCGTTGTATTGCTTGAAAGAGAACGGGTTTTTAGATTTTGGACCTTCGTAGGTAATCTTCGGAATATCAGGGAAAAATGCCATATCCACAGAGTGAATTTCCGCAGTCTAGCCCGCAAGGGAAATTACAATCGAACTTTCAAGAGGATTGAAACCAACCCGAAAGCACTTAATGATAACCTTGTGACCAATCTTGCAAAACCGCTTATTGATTTTTTAGAATTGGAACAATCCAAGGGAGAAACCCATATCTACCTAGATACCGAAGCTCGGGACTCACTCCGCGAACTCTACTTAAAATCACGCATTCAGCGAGCTCGCGACTCCAAAGCGACCGAAAACTTATCAACCCATCAAGGCCAGCCAGAGGTATTGATTCCAGAAGCGGGCATTTCCCAGATCGTAAATATCATCGGTAAAACAAAAGCCGAGAAAATCGACAGCGTCCGCGAGCAGGCTGCCGCTTGGGGACCTGCCAGGTCACTTGGGACGCTTCGCCAGACCATGGTTTTCTCGACAGGTAATTTGGATGCCGCAATCATGTTAGTCGGTGAAGGGCCGGGACATCAGGAGGAGAAAGACCTAGAACCTTTCACCGGACCAGCAGGGAAAAAGCTAAACGATATTCTCAAGGCAATGGGCCTGAAGAGAGATGAGGTCTACCTGACCAATCTTGTAAAATATCGCCCTTCTATGCCCCGGCAAACGACGAACAATCGCAAGCCGACTCCCCAAGAGATGGCCGCCTGCCTGCCGCTGTTGTTAGCAGAGATTGAAATTATCCGTCCGCAAATCATCGTTGCTCTTGGAGCTACAGCGGCGGAGGGACTTTTGGGACTCTCTGGAACGGTCGCTTCCATGCGGGAAAAATGGCACACCGTTTCTGGTATCTCCACCCGGGTTACCTACCATCCTAGCTACCTACTTCAATCTGGCGGATCTACGAGCGCAAAACGTGCCCTCTGGGAAGACATGCTAGCGACAATGGCAAAGTTAGAGATGCCTATTTCAGCAAAACAGGAATCGTACTTCTTGCCGAAGATGTGAGACAGGGCGGAAGCGAAGGTCCTAGGATATTGAGGAGCGGTTTAGCCCTGGGACTTATATTCTTACGATCACCTTTTCGGCCGGAAAGCGCGCCTTTGGCATGGCTGCATATTTGTCTTCTGCGGATCTGTATCCCAAGGCACAGGCCATATCCGTCGCATAGCCACTTTTTTCGAGACCTAGGATCCGGTCGTAGTCTGGGGTGGAGATACCCTCTAAGGGGCATGCGTCAATACCGATCAGGGCCGCTGATACCATTAGTTGACCGAGCGCGATATAAGCCTGCTTAGAATTCCATGAAGACCGGACTGAAGTCGACATTCCGTCTACGAAGGAAGTGATAACTTGAGATAGTCCTTCTAAGTCTTCCTCAGCTGTTCTTTGGACTTCGGCCATACGTTTCATCCAAACGTTGATATCTTCTGAATCGAGATCTGTTCTCGTAGTAAAAACGATCAAATGGGAAGCATCGACAACCTGGCTTTGACCCCATGACGCCCCGCGTAGCGCTTCTCTGAGGTCTGAGCTCTCGACCAATATAAAACGCCAGGGCTGGAGGCCAAAAGAAGATGGCGTCAGCACCAAGGAATCCGTCAAAGCAGTCATCTCCGCCTCAGGAATTTTTTTTTCCGAATCGAAGACTTTGGTTGCGTAGCGAAACTGCAACGCGTCCTTGAGTTGCTCAGGTTTGATCGTATCCATACGGCTCACTATTCAGCGTCAATCCTGAATGGCAAGGACGCCGCCGGGAAATTTTTCAATGTCAGGCTAAGCACTAGGCCATATTCATTCTCAAAGCGATTATCGCGTGCCGTCACCCCGATTGCGCCCACCCAGTTACCGAAGTCGCGATGTACTGTGTATTGCTGAACTTCGAGGCGGCTGTCGTCCATTTCAAAAACATGCCGCGTGCCGATTCCCCAACTCTCATTCAGGCGGGTATAAGTATCTAGCTCGACTCGATCCGAATCTAAAAGCACTGGATGATCGTTCAAATGCCGGTAGCCAACTGCCAGCTGGACATTTTCCTGCGGCATAAATCTGACCCGTGAGTTCAGTTCAGAAAAGCCTTCCGTGTCGTTGGTAATGGGGAATTGGGTCTCCACGTCCACCCCCAGCCAAGGAAGTGGCTGCCAACGTAGGTCATTGTATAAGTTTGACCAATTTCGGTTGAGCTCAGGATCGACGAAATACCGATCGATATAAGTATCTACGAAAAGCCAATCGTGGGATTGAGAATCTCGTTTAGTAATTAGATGATTGCGCGCTCCAAGTCGAAGAATATTCCAGCTCTCAAAATCATCGATCGCAGTATATCTGGATGGATCGAGCGATGCCGGGCGAGTCGTGAAGGTTAGGCGATCAATTTTAGGGAAGTTGGAGTCTACTTCGTCAGCCGATACCACCGACCAACGCGAATACGGCTGAATAACGTGTAAAAGACCGTTCATTCCTAATGTCCGATTTTGATATCCACCGTAATTTTTCGTAAATTTCACCGCTGCCTCACCCCCTCCGTGGAACAGCAGACGAGTGTCTGTCTCGGCAGGTCCCTGCACTCCAGAATAATGGGTATATGCCATACCCATCTGCGGAGTGACAGTGAGCCAGTCGGAATGCCGGAATGGGCGGGAGAAGCTATGATTGCTGTGAAAGCGTTGAAAACCGGTGTCCAGCAGCTGCGCCCGAATTGCCCGTGAGGCACGCGATCCTGGAGGCAAAGACCGGATCTGCTGAACCAGCCGCCGTTCATATCTATTAAGTTGGGAGATTAGTCCCGGCACCGCTGGATCATTTGTAGGCAGAGATAATAGTGGATCAATCACAGAGCGTCTCACTACCGGGGACGCTTCTGTCCCCATCAGTGCATAAGAAGTTTGCCCTTCGTGGAGAACTTCAGTTCCGAATACGGGACGCCGTGCCTGATCGTATGCGATCTCCGGAAGCCTTGTGTCCGTTCGGTAAAAATCGTTGGTTCGGAAACGTCCAAAAATAGATAACAAAGAACGATCGCTACGCCGAAAAATTCCTAAGGTATTATCGGGTGCCGGGTTCGTTCGGTAATCGCGTGGCTCAAAATCTTCCACATAGAAGCGATCTGAAAGGCGTGTTATATTTGCATCGAGCCGCCAATCAGCAGCCGCTTCCCACTTGAGTTCCTTGCGATATTTTAACTCAACTTGATATCGGTTTTCTTCGACGGATCTTCGGGCAATTCCGTTCCGGCTCTCCAAAGGATCCAGGTCATGCAGATAATAAAAGCTCAGGCCGCTTATCTCGTCTGGGTTCTCTTGCCTGATATCCTGCAGATCCAGCCCCAGCGCAGCTCCTCGCTTCCCCCGTAGGTCAAAGCGCCACTGTGATAGGAGCCAGGCGTCTTCATTCTCGCCAGTTACCGCATTAGGAATTCCGCCTAACATGATCCCATAGGTATTTAGTAGATATGGACCCCAGTTCGATCTCGCTCCGGGAACAAATCGGTAACCCAAATTCGCGTTAAGCGTTTGGCTTAAATAAGGTAAATAGAAAACTGCGCGATCCCCCGCATACACCTTTAGATCCTCGAAGGTGACCCGGTCTCCTGGATAGACAATCGTCCTCTTTGCGCGGAGCCAGTAGTTTGGGTTCTCCACATCGTGCGTCGTCACGCCGGCATCCTCGCCGATGTAGACCCTCTTTTCCCCATCAGAGACGCCTCGGAATTTCCCGGCTTCAAGCAATAGCGGATCGAGAGACGCTCTCATGCCCTGCGCATCCAGCTCCCTGCGTTCGTAGTAATAAACGGCCTCGTCTCCCTTTTGCAGAAGATTATCCTGATAGATAGAAACATTTCCCTCAAAAAACACCGCCTCTTGCTTGAGATCCACGCGTGCCCGATCAGAGAAAATTTCCAATCCATTATCTCCCTGAACTCTGACTGGTCCGCCCATGCGGATTCCGTCTTCCAAATTACCTTCGATGCTTCCTCCCTGATTATCTATCGTTAGGCTATCCGGCAACATTGGTCCGTCGGGGATCTCTCCCATTGGAATCTCCGGGCCAGGTACTGGGGCGATCAGATCGACTGGTGGCGGCACTGCATTACTCGGAAGCACAGCTGGAAAGAAACTGCCACGATCTGCCACGTCCGAATCCTCTTGCTGCGCTTTTACCGAAAGGCTGAATGCCAAACCGAAACAAAGCATCAAACGGGGAAAAACCATTGCGCTGCAGTGAACATGAATCAATCAGTGCAAGTAAAGTCACAAGATCTAATCCGTGAGCTTTGTTTGGCTAATATTTCCTTCTTGCAGCAAACTTCGGCTTCCGAAAAACTTCGCACTATGTCGAATCTATCCACAGCGGTCAGCCTCCATCCATATTTTCAAATCAAAGCTGGCGAGCTCGAATCTTTCTGTGCGATCATGCCGGAATTTGTCGAAAGAACCAAAACTGAAGAAGCCTGCGTATTCTATGATTTTTTCCTCAACGATCACACCGCCTATTGCCGCGAAGCGTATATTGGCGCAGATGGCATTCTCGCTCACCTTGAGAATGTGGGCGAATTAATCGAACGATTTTTAAATCACTCAGAACTGATCCGCCTTGAGGTTCACGGACCTGCAGCGGAAATTGATAAGCTCAGGGCGCCGATGGCCGATCTAAACCCCGCCTTCTTTGCTCATCAAATGGGCCTTGATAAGTGAGGATCAGGAGGCCAGTTCGCCGTTGAAGAGCTAAAAAGGACCCATTTCAAAGGTCCTTTTAAAAACTCCCATGAAGATTGATCGTTCCCAATTCGGGATAAGGATCCCTCTCCTTTTTTTGGATACACTATTTCCGCTGCCTTCTAAAGAAGACTAGGCAGCTGAGCAAACTCAGCCCTAATGCGGAAGGCTCAGGAATCAAAGTCACGACCAATGCGCCAGACGCTACTAGGTCGACATCATTAGTAAAATTTGATGTCCGCGAGAAAAACGTCGTGTCAGTCCAATCGCTGATCTGTGTGGAATTGCCGGTTACATCCATCGGCAATATCGAATATCCAAGAATATCAGAACTTGTGCCGAACTGTTCGAGGGAGATCAATACTCCGGCAATCCCTTGCGGCGCTAAATTGTCATTGAAGAGGGTATCAAGGTCGCTTCCAACTGGACCTCTATAAACATCGTAGCGGGAAGCTAACCCAACTCCAGCGCCGCCATTTGAGTATGAATCGGTCCCTACAGTAATAATCGTCGGAGCATAGGTATGGAGGCCACCTGCGTCTTCACCGATGATTGCCGCAACCTTGAAACCACCGTTCGCGCCCCTAGTTGTCCCTCCCCTTCCGCGCTCAAAAATTGTAAAGGCGTTATCTGCCGTTGCAGCGAACCCATTTGCAAAAATGAAATCCATCCGCTCCACATTGTTCACCGAGTTCGCGGGATTCGCATCAGTATTCACAAACAGGTTTTCCGTTCCGTTCCGTCAGGTTGTTGGAAGAGAAAAGGTTACTCATCGAGCGCTCATACTCGCCAGAAACTGTGCGATCGCCTTGCGTCGTAGCGGTAGTTCTCGGGTTGTGATTCCAAATTGTGTTGAAAGTAGCAGCACCCCCTGCGCGGCGAGTGGTCGCTCTGGAATTTGCGTTACCCACGACTGGAGCGTATGTCCTACCTCCTGCGGTTAAGACGCCAATCCTAGTTTCAAGCCCGCCATACGTCGTTTGAACATTGTAGGAGCTTCCACCACTCGGGCGGCTGGTGTAACTACGCACCGTATTTGTCGGCGTTACATCGACATCGAAAGTCGTGATCGCAGTAATCGTCTGCTGAGCGTTTGCTCCGGCACTAAGACTGATAGCGGCTTGGAGAATTAGCAGTGGATGACTTTTGAGAAGAGCAGGCATGTAGTTTATTAAGGCGATTGGTAAATCGGAGAAAGGCGGGAAAACACAAGCATCAGGATCGTTTGGCTTCCAAAAATTTCTAATTAGTGTACCTGAGATTTGATTGCTTTGGGATCTGTTCCGGATCACTACGTGCAAGTCAACATGTTGTCAAATCGAATCCCGATAGCCCTAGGAACAAAGTTTTTTTCATTCGATCGATCTGTGGAGAACCCTTGATGAGATCTGCTTTCTTGACTGTTTCACTTGGGGACTGGATGGAGTTTTAATGGCGAGCCATCCAAAATTGTATCGTGCCTTCGATCACCAAGTGTTCTGGTGCGGCGGCTAGAGAGGATCGATTGCAATATTACAAAGAATTTGGTTATAGGTGAGATCTCACAACATTTTTATGCATGCATCCCTTGAGAAAAACTTTGGTTGGCGCGCCATATTCCTCATCACGGGAATATTTTTCCTATCATTAAATTTGCGGCCAGCGGTCACGAGTCTAGCCCCTTTGGCGGAGCGGATGACTGAATCTGGCCTCGGTCGGGGATTGATAGGAAATCTGACGACTCTTCCACTTTTATTGTTTTCTATTGTCGGATTCTTCGCGGGCAGCCTGGGAAATCGCTTCGGCTCTGCGCGAATCCTTGCAGTAGGTTTGCTTCTATTGGCCTCTGGCTGCCTCATTCGATCTGCTGGAGGGAGCGCCGGCTCCATTTTCCTCATCTTGGGGACCTTCGGAATTGGCGCGGGAATCGCTTTAGGAAATGTGTTGCTGCCAAGCTTTGTAAAAGAACATTTCCCAACCCATTTAGGCCTGATCACAGCCATCTATGTCACCGGGATGAATATTGGCGCAGCGCTTGGTCTTGCGCTTGCCATCCCTATTGCAGATGCAATTCCACAGGACTGGCGCGGCGCTCTCGCCAGTTGGAGTCTGCCGGCAATTGTGGTTTTAGTCGCGTGGCTCCCCCTAACCCTCCGTAACAAGGATTTGAAGCATCGATCGCCTTCCCGAAGTCTTGGAATAGCTCCTCTCCTTCGATCACCCACCGCATGGCATGTGACAGGTTTCATGGGTCTGCAATCAGCGATCTTTTATAGTTCTGTCGCTTGGCTACCAACTCTTCTCCAATTTCGTGGCATGACTGAGGAGAATGCATCTTTTTGGGTCACCGCGATGCAGATCAGCGGTTGTGGTGCGAGTTTGATTATTCCGGTGCTAGCAACTCGATCACCGGGTGGAAATCAGGGAGCTTGGGTCATTCTCTGTCTAACATTTACAATCCTTGGGCTTGTCGGGACTCTCATCTTGGAAGTAGATGCTATCGGCATTGCAGCTATCTTACTGGGACTCGGCCTTAACGGCGGATTTTCCTTAGCAATGTTGTTTGTCACTTTGCGGGCTGGAAGTGCTAAGACTGCAGCTAATTTATCCTCGATGGCACAGGCTGGCGGGTATTTATTTGCCGCTCCTTGGCCTGTTGTAGTGGCGTATCTAAGCTTGAACTCTGGTGGCTGGAACCTCGCCTATGGCGTCATCATTGCGTTGGCAGTTTGCTGCCTATTCTTTGGTCTGCTCGCCGCCCGAGATAACTCCGTATGACTGCCTAAAAAGCATTTAAGCTTCTAAGCAATTACGCTTTCGCCCTTTCCGGCTAAATATCGCTGCTGCGCCGCAGCTTCCGGATTTGCAGGCCTCGAGGCACTTTCGACATCCGTATCTGCTAAAAGTTCATCCCGAAACTTGGCAACAATCGCCTCAACAGGCCAAGACGAAGCCTCTCCAAACGCGCAGATCGTCCGTCCATCAATTTGGTAGGCGACGCTTTCCAAGGTATCGATATCTTCAGGAGTCGCCTCGCCCACAATAAGCCGATCCGTAATCTTTTTCATCCATGTGGATCCTTCTCGGCATGGCGTGCACTGACCACATGACTCGTGGGCGTAGAACGCATTTATATTATTGAGCACCCACGACATCTTGCGGGTGTCATCAAGCACGATTACCCCGCCAGAACCAGCCATTGAACCACAGGCAGCTAAGGAATCGAAATCCATCGGTATATCCCAGAAGCCAAGATCTTTTTCCGCTCCGTCTGGTCCCTTAATCTTAAATACTTCATCTGCCCGTAAAATCTTGGACGATGAACCTCCTGGGATCACTGCCTTCACCTCTCGCCCTTCTTTCGGACCGCCGCACATGTCGTAGATCAGCTCACGCATTGTGACCTTCCCTACCTCGACTTCAAAATATCCCGGGCTTTTCACATCACCTGAAACACAAAGTATACGCGTCCCGGTATTTCGGGCCACGCCGAGCTTCGCGTATTCTTCGCCACCTTTCTGGATGATGTGCTTCACGTGACAAAGGCTTTCCACGTTGTTAACGATGGTCGGGCACATATATAATCCGAGAGCAGCTGGGAAATAAGGGGGCTTAATCCGCGGGTAGGGGCGCTTGCCTTCTAAGGATTCTATCAACCCCGTTTCTTCCCCGCAAATATACGCTCCGGCTCCACGGTGAACGTATATTTCAAGATCGAAGCCACTTCCCAAGACATTTTTTCCTACAAAGTTCTTCGCGCGAGCTTCTTCGATGGCTTGCTCTACTATCTCAGCAGCTGCTGGGAATTCTTCTCGCAGGTAGATGTAGGCGGTGTGCGCTCCTGTAGCGAAGCAGGAAATAATCATTCCCTCCAATAGCTGGTGAGGGTCCTGGTGTAGAATATACCGATCTTTGAAAGTTCCAGGCTCAGACTCGTCTCCATTGCAGATTAGGTAGACCGGCTTGATATTATTTGGCGGAATAAAGGTCCATTTCATCCCTGTCGGAAAACCAGCTCCACCTCTTCCCCGGAGCCCAGCCGCCTTGACCTCATCGGTGATCGCCTTTGGCTCCATTCCGAACGCTTTTTTCGCATCCTCGTAACCCCCGTCTTCTAGATATCTTTCAATGGAAGGATTCCAGTCCTCACGATCAATATTCTTAAAAATGAGCCGATACTCTCGCTCGTGAGGCTGCTTAGTGTAAGAAATCATAGGTGACTTGACAGGAATATGCCCATGGAGGACTAGATATCAAAGCTAGAAAAAGCAGATCCCAGATTATTTTCCGCCATTGACTTCCTGCCGAGGGACACTAGACGGTAATGCAACTAGCGGACCCTACGTGCTCCCTCTTTCCAAACTACCTACTCTTTACTTTGGGATTTTTCGATCAATTCAAACGCTGGCAGCTTGCCAAAAAAGGCTATTCGACAGGACGAAAGCGACGGGTCTATGGGGAAAGCGCTTCTATCCAAGCATTGGAAGAAAGTGAGTTTGTAAAGTTCGCTCTGTATATCGCCTTCGCAGTTGCATCCGCAATACTGGTCATGAAGGCATCGCCAGAAGCCTCATTTTCCGAAGAGCCGTTCAAAGGGATGACCTATGGGTTTGCCCTCGCCATGACGGCATTGGCGATGTTCCACGTAGGTCATCACCGGATTGGCCAGAGAAATAGTCGTGTGATCCTTGTCCTAGGCGGGCTCATCGGGCATCTGCTTATCGTCCGTCTCGTCATGATTCTTGCAGATGCAGGGACAATTCAAGAGACTTACCGCTTCCTATTTGTGCCCTGCGCACTAGCCCCGATGTTGCATGGAATCCTTCTCGGGCGCACCGTCGGTGCCTTCTCGGCAGTTTATGTGAGCCTAATCGGCTGCCTCCTCGTTCCAGCAGATGATGTGATTAATTATATGATCGTGAGTCTTGTTGCAGGAATGACCGCAGTTCTCTGCACTGAGCGCATTCGCAAACGCACGCAGTTGATCCGTGCTGGCTTTTATGTCGGTGCCGTTATGGTGATTCTCGCCCTGGTTTTAGGAAAACTCGAAGTGATGTCTGTTTTTGGCGCCGGTTCAATGGATCGGCTTCAAATACTTGGCACTGGCAGCGGCATTGCATTCGCCACTGCCTTGGCAACTGCGATGCTGATCAGTGGCTTTCTACCCCTTTTTGAAGGATCTTTTCATCTTACCACTGATATCTCATGGCTAGAGCTTAGCGATCTGAATCATCGTCTGCTTAAGAAAATGCAAATCGAAGCACCGGGAACATTTCACCATTCCCTGATTGTCGCTTCGCTCTCTGAGGCGGCGGCCGAACGCATCGGCGCCAATGCTACAATGTGCCGGGTTTGTGCGTATTTCCATGACGTCGGTAAGATGAAAAAGCCCGGTTACTTTATCGAGAATCAAAACGATGGAGGCGAAAATCCCCATGATTCTCTCACTCCAACAATGAGTGCCCTAATTATTACCGCGCATGTGAAAGACGGAGTGGACATGGCGGTGAAACAGAAGCTCAATCCCCGTATCATCGAAGTGATCCAAGAGCATCATGGTGATTCTCTTGTATACTACTTTTATCGGAAAGCCCAAGAGCAGAAGAAACTAGAGCTAGAGAAAATTGATCGGCGATTGGAAAATCCGGAGGATCTTCCCAAGGTGGAAGAAAAAAACTTTCGTTATCCCGGCCCGCGCCCGTCCAGCCGAGAAAGCGGCATCATCTGCCTAGCGGACACAATTGAGAGCGCTTCACGCACGCTCCGCAAGCCAACGCCGGCGAAGATTCGCGCCTTGGTTGAAGATCTTACTAGGGCAAAAATTAACGACGGTCAGCTCGATGAATGTGAGCTAACCCTTGGCGAGCTCGCACAGGTGAAAGATTCATTTTCTACCACTCTGCGCAGTATGCTGCACAGCCGGATAGACTATCAAAAGCCTCCTGAAGAGAAATCTTCTGTGGCTCGTATTGTTAATAAGGCTAAGCCGCGCGAGGCAGCTGCAAATGGCGGGCGTCAAACTGCACCTGTGGTCGGGCCCACACCGTCCTAGATGCTTCCAGTTCTCAGCATAGAAAATCACCAGACGCTTATCCCAGTCCCTGCTTGGTGGCTATCTGCCATCCCCGAACGTTCCGAGAAAATCCTGCAGCTCGTCACGTTTCACTCGCTAGAAAACTCGGTTTTAGCGGAGTTGACAGAGGTGGAAATTGCTTTGGTCTCAAACGAACAGAGTGCGGAAACCCATCTCGCTTTTATGGATATTCCCGGTGAGACAGATGTCATCACCTTTGTCCACGGTGAAATTGTAATTAGCATGGAAGTTGCTGTTAGCCAAGCGATTGAGTATTCGGAACCGCTCGGACGTGAATTGCTGCGCTACATCGTTCACGGGCTGCTCCATTTAGCAGGCCATACCGATTCAACCGAACAGACGAGAGCCCAAATGGAATGCGCTCAGGAAGAGATCGTATCTAAGCTCTGGTGCAGTTCGCTCGGCAAAATTATGAACAAATGACGAACGATCCCTGCCCTTACCTTCCTCACGTCGAGGGGCCCGTCTCGCCGAATCTTACTAAGAGACACGGCACAACTAGGGGGGCGGAATACTACATGGATGCCCTCCGCTATGCCCAAGGACAATGGATAGCGCAAAAACCCGCCCAAGCCATTCTCCAGCTTAACAAGGCATTCTCCACGGAGCTCCCACCTACCGCGCAAGTGTTTCGGGACCACCCATTGCCGTATCAAGCGCTCGCGTGGATACTGGCAACTGCAGTCGATAACTCGAAAGGCTTTCTCGGCAATCCCGTGCGCCATTTTCAGCACCTCGCCACCCGACTTAGCGGACTCAACCGGGAAATCCGCATCCAACGCGCTTGGATTTGTTTTTGGATCGCGAGGCAGATCCTTTCACCGAATGGCGCGTTTCCTTTAGATGGTCGCCAGATCGCACGAGAGGGAATCTTCATTCCCAAGGCTCGCTATGAGCCGATTTGCCCTTCGGATCGCAGCCATTCTACATATTTGAGCACCCCTTCTTCGAGGCTGGTTTCGATGCGATAATCTAGCAGCTCTTCCGCTTTGCGCACGTCGGCATAGGTAAGGGGCACATCGCCCGGCTGTTCTGGCAGGACATCGATCAATGCCTTGCGCCCTACCGCAGCTTCGATCACCTCGATCAAGCGCACCAGACTGTGAGTTTCAGACCCACCTAAGTTAAAAATTTCAAAATCGCTCCCCGTCCAGCAAGCTGCCGCCATTACGCCAGAAATAATATCCTTCACATAGGTATAATCCCGACCTGTCCTTCCGTCCCCGTATTGCGGAATTTTCTTACCCGAAGAGATCATTTTGGAAAACTTCGCAATCGCAAGATCTGGTCTTTGCCGAGGCCCGAAGACTGTGAAAAAGCGCAGACAGACGCAGCGGATTCCATACAAGTTCGCGTAATTTGAGCACAATTGCTCACCCATAATTTTGGTGGCCGCATAGGGAGAGATTGTCCGCTCGATCCGATCCTCTTCCGCAAAAGGCACCTTTTTATTTACACCGTAGATAGACGATGAAGAGGCGAAGATGAAGTTCTTCACGCCATACATCCGGCAGCACTCCAGTAAATTTAAGGTCCCATCAACGTTTGTGCTCACGTATAGACGAGGGTCATCGATCGAGGGCCGGACACCAGCTCGCGCAGCTAAATGAAATACCGCTTCAAACTGAGCTTTCTTGAAAATTTTCTCTAATAGAGACCGATCCCGTATGTCCCCCTCTTGAAGCTGTATTTGGTCGCTCACAGCCTTTAAATGGCCGCGTTTTATGGCTGGGTCATAGAAGTCGTTGAAATCATCGAGCACTGTCACCTCGCAGCCTGCTTTGACGAGTGCTTCGACTAGGTGGGAACCGATGAAGCCCGCGCCTCCGGTCACCAATACCTTTTGAAACGGAACGTTCATATTCATTATTCTCTCCTAGACTTCAAGCATCGGAAGAGAAGACTGCCTACAGTCTTTCACTCAGGTCAAGAGGCGATGCCTCTAGCGCCAGTGCTCAGCGATCCAAGGACTTGGTAGAATTTTCTTGTAGAGCTTCTTCCAACTGGCTGTCACCGGCCATTCTCCTCTCGTCGCCTCATCGATATCGGGCTTGCCGGTAAAGGCCACAATACGAGCCGTTTCAGGCAAAGTTGGTGCCGTAAAATAATTGAAGGGCCATTTCGGAATCAATGAATGTTTGAAGCTCAAACACCATTCCTCGGGAAAAAATTCTACATCTCCCAAGGTCCGGCAAACGAAGGTCTGGCTGTTTCGATAGAGATCCATCATCGCCATCGGATCGGGGCGGAACCGCTCCCATACCTTGGTATTTGCGCCGACCCTGAAACGAAACACAGACATATTGCCAATCTTCTTCCCAGGCTGGGTCCAGTTTTCTGCCACGCAAAAGTCCAGCTCAGGACGGAAATCAAAGAACTCATCAATCGAACCCGTCACCAGAAGATCCAAATCCAAATGCAGAACATTTCCACTCAGACCATCTAGCTCTTTCTGAAAGATGAACATCCTCCGAAATGGGTGGAACCTCATCTTCTCCGGCAGATCGAATTCGGGCATCATTCGCACGTCGACCTCTGGCCGAATACCTTCCACATCGTCAGTGAAGCAGACAACCCGCAAAGGCCGCTTCGTATTGCGCATTGCCATGCTGTAAAGTCGATTCACATACTCCGAACTGTATCGATCTCCCCACTTCAGACATAGAATTGTCTGCAAACCCTCCTCGTTGTCGTTTCGCATTTCTAAAAAAGTAAAATTACCTAGCGTCTTGTGTAAAGGCCCTTGCGCGCTTCAGTCTCTGCGCAGAGCAGCCTGATTGACCGCTCCACCGAATTCGTCCCGAAGCCTTCCACATGCGGTAATAAGTTCATAATCCTTCGCATACCAAGCCCGCAACGCCGCCACTGCTTTGGGTCCAATCGCAGGTTTTTCTTTGGCTTCCCCTAGGTTCATTCGCTTTGCATCTGTCGGCAGACTAACATGTCTGGGAAATCTTAAAGCGTCCTTCAGCAAGGCAAAATCATCACTTAGCGATTCCTGATACGAAACAAACAAGAGGTCGTTTTTCCTTTGGAAAAGATCCCCGGCCTCCCCCAGCCAATCCACTAAGCTCCAGCGTAAATGCTCTATCTCTTTCATCGCGAGAAGAGCGTCCTCATGCCTTGTATGGAATGGATCGAGCGCTTCTGCTAGATCCTCGGCTTCTGGGAAAGATTTCAAATGCTTTTTGTTCGCCTTCAGTCCAAGGCAGATTCCTGAATGGCCTAGAGCAATTCTTCCTGCCATTGAAGCCACTTACAAAGCGCGTGACAGGATCTCGCAGCACGAACATCACCCGTTCGCCATGGGGAATGTCTCGCAAGCGTATTCGATGTGGGTGCTGATAAATCAGCGCTACCTGAGTTTCGTCAATGTCTCGGATCGCATTCTTGATTGCAGTTCCTCCTGCTTTGCGAACATGGATGAAATGGACATTCACCTTACCTTTGAGCCTTGCCTTCAGACGCATCTGCAGCCGCTTCAACTTCCGGATCGATATCTTCATGGAAACATTTCCTCCTCTTTCATTCCTTCTTGATAACTTGTCATCGCTTGAAGAATTGTTTCGCGTTTCAGGAATAATTGTTCAGTCCGTTCCGGGCTTAGCTCCGCTAAGATCTTCCAAAGCCTCTGGCAAATTAGCGTCTAGCCTCACGCCAAATAATTTCTCACGATCTAACAAGGGCACCACTGCAGTTTTCGCAAAAAACGAAAAGATCAGGCAATGAAGCCGATTGGTGATGATTAAATCTGCATCGGCCAAGATAGCGACGGCGTCCTGCCAAGTCTGGGGTCGAAGAGATTCTGCCCGGCTTGTCGCAGTAATTTTGCGGTGATCATCGCCGTCCTCGCGCTCGCAACTCGTCAACAAGCTGACCTGGTAGCCAGCTTCCAGAAGGCGCTCTAGGACCTCCCTCACCTTTGGAACCCTTGAACCGGGCGAGTCGGTAATCGCTAGGATCACATGCTTCGAATTGGATGGGATTTGATTTCTATATTTCGAAAATTCGCCGCAAGCGAAAACACGCAGTCCACTCCTCGCTGAACCCCTTTTGAGAACTGTTCCATGGTTTCAAGGCTCCTGCTATCACGTGTCAACAGACGTCCATCGAAGGCGCCAAAACATAGCTTCAGATCTTCGTCGCCGTGCATCTCCAGTAATTTCTTTTTTACTGAAAACGGAAAGATTCTTAGGTCCTTATTCATTCCCGCGAGCATCCTCAAGATTGCCAGCATTGTGATTCCATTTGAATAACCACTCCATTGCTCACCACCACAGAAATAGACTGTTCCGTATTGTTGGATTTCTTCAAAAGAATCGCGCTCGGCAAAATCTCGACTCAGTTTTTTGATTAAATGACCAGAAACCCATTTCGACATACCTAGCCGCTTCAGCACCCGAAAGACCATCGGCACCCGATAGAATGGTGTCCTTCCCCGATAATCAAAATCCACCCTCTTCACAAAAGCCTCGAACCTAGCTGCGTCCACTTCATGCTGCCCATGGGACATTACCGAGATGTCCGCCCCCGGATGCTGCCGCGAGATCTCTTTTAGCATCGCCTCCAAGATTGCAAAATCTCCAAGATTCCCCTTCAAGTTCGCGAAAAGGATCAGGATTGGCGGCGGCGAGGACATCAGCTCACTCTCTCCATATCAAAGGCGTTTTACCAAGAGAAATGATCAATCACTTCTTCGCCCATCGATCTTTCAGCAAGACTGTTATGAGAATTCTTCACTTCTTCTGTGTCTCCTAGGTCGGCAATCGCGATTCTCCTCACCAAACCTAATTTCTCTAAATTGTCATAGTAGCCTGGCATGAAGCTCTTTTTAGGGAAGTCGACGCTCTCCGGCGCAAACAACACAACTCCGCGTCCACTTGCGATTGCCTCTGTCGCCATGGAAATGCTGTCCTGCGAAACAAAGATCTGTTCGCTTGCCCCTAAATACGCCTCCATCAGTTTCTTTGGCTCATGGCACCACCAAACCGCGTCCGCTACGATCGCAGGATCTAAACGTGCCCTCAGAAATTTTTCCACCTGAACTCCCGTTCGCCTTGAGGTCGTGACCAACCACCGGACCTGATGCTTGGCTGCTAAAAGATGAAGTCCTCTAGCAAGCGCTGTCCAATCTTCGTCTGTAAAGTGGTGGCTTCGCGAACTGCCACCGATCAAGCACAGCCACAATCTACCCTCCGGTCTCCCCTCCCACTTTACTGCGGCTTCTTCCACGCTCGCTTGAGAAATTTTTGTTGGGATTAAGTCCATCCGCCGATCCACTTCCTCGTTTTCGAATTCCGAAGGCGTGAAAACTAAATCAAAGCACCCGGGAGGATAGGGTTTCCTTTCACCGATGAACACGAATGGGACTTTGAAGATCCGCGCTAAGCTCCGTGCAGCAAAAACGCTTTTTCCGCCGGATGAAATCACTAGATCAGGACGATCTACCGGCAGCTCAGTCACTCCTAAAAAACGTTTAACAAACCATAGCGGCAGAGCTCGCCCCCGAGAACTAAACCATACCCGACGGATAAGGTCCCTCACAAAGCCACCGAAGCTGAAGCGTGTTTCCACCCGCTCGATCCGGATGGGTCGCAACTTTCCAATTTGTTCACACAAGCCCAAAGACTGCGTGACATGTCCGGGACTGCCCTCACTGATTAGCCAGATACAGCGACTTTGCATCACTTCGCTCATGCTGACAGCAGCTCGGCATAGACCGCCATCGTTTTATCGAGCATCGTTTGCATCTGGAACGCCTCAGGTATAGCGAGAGGGCAGTCCTCGGAATCCAGCCGTTTTTTAACCACTTCCTTCAAGCGCGCCTCGTCACCTAAGGCAACCAAACCTTCCGGGAAAAATGCTCTCAGTTGTTCCCCAACACCGCCGTGGTCGTAGGCGACCACTGGCCGTCCGAGAGCTGCAGCCTCCAAAGTCACACGTCCAAAGGCCTCCGCCTGCTTCGATAAGCTAAGCACCACATCTGACATCGCCATCACCTCTCGCACATCATTGCGGTGACCGAGAAAACTTACATCATTGCCGATCTGCAGCTCCCTAGACATTGTTCGTAGCTCCACTTCGTATTCCTTCTTTCGTGGGTGTGTATCACCTGCAATCAGGCCATGCACCGCTTGCCCTTCCGCCTTCATCGCAGCAATTAGCCTAAGGAAATCTTCATGTCCTTTCCACCGAGTGATCCTTCCCGCTAGAAGCAATAGCTTTTTACCTTCCAGGTCTGGCTGTTCTTTCCGCCAAGTGTCCAACCACTCCTGCCCCGGGATCAGGCCCGCCGGGAACGTCTGTCTATCTACTCCTCGATGAATGACCCGGATCTTGCTTTCATCAGTCCTCGGGTAGTTCTTCAAAATGTAGGTCTTCACACTCTCTGAAACGGCGATGATTCTTTCCCCCCTCAGCATCACTGCGGAGTATCTGTTTACCGAATAGAAGCCGTGGACCGTGCTTACCAGCCGAGGCCTTCGCTCTTGTTTGATGCCACGCCAGGCAAGCCATGCGACCCATCCGGGCACCCTAGAACGAATATGTAGGATATCCGGGGATTCTGCTTCTATCATCTTCCGCAAAACTCGGACCTGGCCGAAGGTCCTTATGCTTTTCTCGTGAATCGGCAGTGCAACATGACGCGCGCCGAGACATTTAAGGTCTGCAAGCATCCTCCCACCGTTGGAAACGACAAGAGCCTCATGCCCTTTGTCTACCAGTGCCGCCGCAATTTCCAAGGTTCCACGCTCCACGCCACCGGAATTTAGCTCAGGTAAGATTTGCAGAACCTTCATTGGAAATTTTTCAGGATCTACTCGCGCCAATGATCTGCCACCCACCTTGTCGGCATTAAATATCTAGATAAATGCCTCCGCCATCTCTTCTCTTTACCAATCCTTGAGAACACCCAGCGCAAGTGCTCGACACGTCCTCGATGTGGCTTCTCCCCACTCCACTGGCCCAATGCTGCATCGGGCGGCTTCGGATGACCGGGAAAGGTGATAATTTTAGCTCCATCCGGGAGCACCGGAGGCCTCAGGTAACGCAATGGCCAGATCCCCATGCATTGCCGAAAATGGCGGGTCCATGTCTCTGGCCAAAACTCTACACCACCTTTCAAATGAGCCGTGACGTAATTTTGCTCAAATTTATACTTTCTGGAAATCGCCTTAGAATCCTTCTGTAGATCTTCGAGCATGTAGGAATTACCTCCAATCGGAAAACGAAACACGGAAGTCTGCGCAAATTTCCCGGTCAGCTTGACCCAATTCCTGGCGGTATAGACCTTATTTGGATCTCCATTGGAAAAATACTCATCGATATTCGCTACAATGACTGAATCCAGATCGATGAAGAGTGCCGTCCCGCTTAGACCGAACAATTCCCTTCCCCACAGAGCGATCTTCGGCCATTTCCCGGGCACGTCTGCTGGGATCTCACAACCCAGATCGGGCAGTGGCTTGCAGATGACTTCCTGACGGATTCCTAATTCATCATCAGTAAAACAGTAGAAATCAAAATCTCCAGTCACATTGCGACGTGCCATCGCATACATGATATTGACGTATTCAGGACCATACAGAGTGCCCCATTTAATACAGATGATTTGCTTTTTACCGTCTAAGATCATATTCCAGCGTTCAGTCCACTCCTTCGCACGAGTGGAAGCTAACATGCAGCTGACCCAGCCTCGCAAGCTCCATCTCTTAACGACTCGATCGAGGATTTGAACTTTCTCGTCGTCTGGCTTCAGGCAACTTTTACAGACTGAAGCAACGAGTGGGCAAAAACCAGTTAGGTCGGCTGCTCTCCTCGGGCCATTACCACCTTTCCAGTGCGCACCGTTTCGATAATCTCGTATTGCGAATACATCGTCAGCGCAGCTTCTACCTTTGGGCTATCGCCAGTAATCATCAAAACCATCGAATCTGGAGTAAGATCTACCGTTTTTCCTCCGAAATGCTCGGTAATTTGCAACGCTGCCGAGCGATCTTCAGACTTACACAGAATCTTGATGAGAATCATTTCTTTGGTCACAGAGTCATTGCTCGTGTGTTCGAAGCAGTGAATCACATCGATTAATTTTCCAACCTGCATGATAATTTGGTGCAAACCTGCTGGGTCTCCCGTGACGCCAATCGTCATTCGCGAAAATTTAGGATCGCGGCCCTGCGAAACCACCAAGGAATCTATATTAAAGGCCCGACGTGAAAAGACTTGGCAAATCCGCATCAGCACACCTGGCTGATTGTTCACCAAAATTGAGAGCGTATGCACGGCTCCACTCGTCACTAACTTTACCGGAGTATCTGTCGTCGTAATCATTTTCTGTAAGGTATAAGAAATCGCTTATCTTGTGTTTACGTGGAACCAACTGGTTTTTCCATTTTGATTTTGGGCGCTTCAGTGATCATATCTTCAAGGGCTGCACCGGCCGGAATCATCGGGAACACATTGTCTGTCTTCACACATTCCGCATGAATTAGGATCGGTCCTTCATTGTAGGCGAGGGCTTTCTCTAGCTGCTTCTTCACATCAGCCGGGCGCTTTATATATACCGAAGGGATTCCGTAGGCAGCCGCAAGCTTGCAGAAGTCTGGGTTCCCTATCAGGTCCACCCCACTCGTGCGATCTTCATAAAAGAGCTCCTGCCACTGTCGAACCATCCCGAGGTAATGATTGTTCAAAACGACAATTTTAAGTGGCAGCTTATGGATCTGCGCAGTCGCTAGTTCAAATAAAGTCATTTGGAATCCACCATCTCCAGAGATCGAAATTACGCATTTTTCTGGATGCGCCAATTGCGCTCCGATCGCTGCAGGAAATCCAAATCCCATGGTGCCAGCTCCACCCGAGGATAGCCAATGAAAGGAATGATGATTTTTGTAAAACTGGGCCGCCCACATCTGATGTTGGCCGACGTCAGTCGAGACAATCGCGTCACCATTGGTCAGTTGATACAATTCATCGATCACCTGCTGCATCCGCAGTCCGCCCTGCTTTTTGTATCCGAGGGGAAACTTTTTCTTGTAGCCATCTAATTTCGCCACCCATTCCGGGTTTTCCAAAGGACCGATCTTCTCATTGATCTCGGCCAAAGCAGCTTTCGCATCACCGACAATTTGCTGATGAGGCTGGATCATTTTGCCCATCTCGGCGGGATCGATATCAATATGAATGATCTGAGCATCTTTGCAGAATTTCGAAGGCTGCCCGATAATCCGATCGTCAAATCGAGATCCAACGTTGATCAATAAGTCACATTCCACCATCGCCTTGTTCGCATAGGCCGTCCCGTGCATGCCTAACATTCCCAAAGAAAGGCGATGGTTCTCCGGAAACACTCCCTTGCCCAATAGCGTGCTCGCCACAGGGCAGTTCAACGTTTCTGCGAGATACATGAGCTCCTTGTCGGCTCGTGCGATCATCGCTCCTTGTCCGGCTAGAATCACCGGGCGCTTCGCTACCGAAATCATCTGCGCTGCCTTTTTTACGGCTTCTCCATCGATTTGGAAAGATTCGTCCGGATTATACCCAGGGAGATCAAAAGCCGGATCCATTTCACCGGAAAATGGTCCCTGAGAAATATCTTTCGGAACATCAATCAATACCGGCCCAGGTCTGCCAGTGGTCGCTATATGATAAGCTTCTCGCGCAATCCTTGGTAATGAATCTGTTTCTTTCACCAAGTAGTTGTGCTTCACCACAGGAATGGTAATTCCAAAAATATCGGCTTCTTGGAACGCGTCTTTGCCCAGCATCCACGTGACCGTCTGGCCGCAGATCACAAGCATTGGTACCGAATCCATCATCGCCGTCATCAGTCCGGTGACTGTATTGCCAGCGCCCGGTCCTGAGGTCACAAGAACCGCAGCCGGTTTGCCCGTGGCGCGCGCATAACCGTCCGCCATGTGCACGGCTCCCTGCTCGTGGCGGACGAGGATGAACTTCATGTCTGTTTTGACCGTTTCGAGCGCGTCAAAAATTGGAATGGCAGCTCCGCCCGAGTAACCGAAAATATATTCGATCCCCAAATCATCCAAGGTGCGAATTAAGGCCTGCGCACCATCCATTTTGTCCTTATCCATAAGATTTACTTGTTTTCCCAGAACAATGCCAATCTTGCCGTTAGAAGCAATCGAAAATTGCTTAAAAATCGCCAAAGAGGCGAGATTCTCTGATTACTTTCACTAAAGTTGATCGCTTTCCGTCAAAGATACTCGTTCAGCCAGCTTCGATGAAATATAGTTTGAAGCCAAAGGAGCCGCAATTCTTCTCTGCGGTTGCCAAATAGATAGGTGGTCATTATAGCGAACCTTCACATGATTCGCTTTTCCCTATTCAACATTCCAGTCACAATTCAGCCATTCTTCTGGCTGACGATGGCTCTCATTGGTGGAGGGCTTCGGGCTGATAGCCGGCAGGAATTTCTGTATCTGCTATTATTTGTTCTGGCAGGCCTAATTTCGATCCTTGTCCATGAGCTAGGGCACGCGCTCACGGCACGAAAGTTCGGGCATCGGGTGCAGATTGTCCTGCAAGCATTTGGTGGTTACGCTTCCTATACTGGCGGACAGATGAATCATCGCTCCCAATCTCTGCTAATCACCGCTGCAGGGCCAGCAATCCAAATTCTACTCGGAATCGCTATGCTTTATCTTGCGAATTCTATACCGAATCTGCCTCCTTCAGGACGGTATTTTCTTCAGGTTCTATACTGGATCTCGTTTGCATGGGCTATTTTAAATCTCCTCCCTATTTTGCCACTTGATGGCGGACGCCTCCTCCAAACTTTTCTAGGCCCAGCAAAATTTCGTCTGACCTTAACGATTTCGATCGCTGTAGCTGTCGCAGTGGCCGTTCTTTCGTTTCTACGCATGGGCGGCTTTCTTCTACCCCTTTTCATGCTCATGTTTGCCTATGAAAACTATAAGAGCCTCAAAAATCTTCGCGCATAGGGTGGTGGTGGCATCGGGGCGAATTTTACGATCGTCTTTCTCTGGATTGAGCTCGATCTACCACGCAGCCAACAGACGTGCTGCTGCGACGCATGAAAAACCGATGATCATCCACTCAAATGCCACTTGGGGAACTCTACCAATCAAGATCCTTCCTAAAATGATTCCGACGATCACAGCCGGGAATAGAAGCAGATTTTCCTTCAAACTAACTTCCGTGATTAACGATAAACTCGCGCTCAGCGGAACTTTGATCAAGTTCAACAGTAAAAAGAACCGCGCTCCGATGCCGATCATTTCCATCTTGGGAATGCCTTTGGCTAAAAGATATAACTGAATAAGTGGCCCAGCTGCATTGGCTAACATCGATGCAGATCCTCCCATCAGCCCGGTGCCAATGCCAAATCCAGCTGATCCGGCGATACGCAAAAAGGTTTCAGGCTTCCATCTGCGCAATGCCTGAACTGATACCATCAACAACACACATGCCCCGATCACTCGACGCGCAATCTCATCATTGATCGTTCCGAGCAGAAGCCAGCCAAGTGCCAAACCTGCGCATGTAGCTGGCAGTAATTTCCAAACCGGGCGCCATGATCCATGTTTTCTAAATACCGGGTAGGCGATCAAATCCGCAACGATCAAAAGTGGCAATGCGATTCCTACAGAAGCTACGCGCACCATAAATGTCTGCGAAAACCACGACCGAAACCAAAGTCATCCCGCTGAAGCCCGCTTTTGATAAGCCAATGCATAGCGCTGCAAACAAGGCGATGCTCAACTTCCACGGATCGTCTAACATCTGCTTCTAAGCTTAGGGTCTCAGAGAGGCCGAAAAAGGAAAATTAAAATTTGCTAAGCTTTCTTCCAAGACCGGCCAAAACCTATTTTTGATTCGAGGCCCTCGCTAAATCGATTTCTAGAACTTGTCATCATTCCATGCTCCGTCTTCTCCGCCACACCATGCGCTTTCCACTGCTGAGCGCACTATCAATCCTTTTAGCCTTCCTCTGCACCGCACTAGTTCTCGTCCTCCCAGCAGTGACGATGCGATTTATTGATGTGATCATCGGACAAAATCGCCCGGATCTCATTTTGTCCACAGCGCTAATCGGTGGGGGAGCGATTCTCGCACGACACATTCTTTCTGCACTCCGGACTTATTTAAACCATCACCTTGAGGCGCGTCTCACCCACCTCATCCGCATAGAGCTTTACAACAAGCTTCAAAGACTGCCGATCAAATGGTTTGATAAAAATTCGTCCGGCCAAACAATGTCGCGCCTTACCGATGACGTGCCGAGCATGGATCGAGTGGTCGTCGAAGGGATCGATCAGGCACTCGCTGCGGCACTACAGTTTTTAGTCGTTCTAGCCTACCTACTCTATCATTCATGGCAGCTCACTCTGGTAACCCTTTTGCCGCTGCCGTTGATTGCGATCATCACAATCTGGTGGTCGCGCCGTGCCGAACCCAAATGGCGCGCTTCGTCAGAGGCGGGTTCAGCGCTGAACGCGATCCTTCACGATAACCTCGCCGGAATCAGGCAAATAAAAGCCTACAATGTAGAAGCTGATGTCCTTGAGACATTTAGCTCAGCGTCTCAGCATGTCCGCCAACAGCATCTAGCTGTGATGAAGGGCCAAGCGATTGTCTGGCCAGCAGTGTCATTCATCGCAGAATCTGGGATCATTCTCATGGTAGCCTTCGGCGCTACGTGGGCATTGCAAGGGATTATATCACCCGGGATCGTGATCGCTTTCCTAGTCGCGTGGGGCTTTCTCTTCGATCCAATCTCACGGATCAACGCGCTTTCCCAAACATTCACCAGAGGACTTGTCTCAGCGAAACGTGTTTTTGCGATCATAGATAGCCCTGATGAGTCTCACCTTTCCACGGGCCTGACTCCCGAGAAATTTCTAGGAAATATTGAGTTCAAAGATCTGAGCTTTTCCTACAACTCCGAATCGCTGGCACTTCAAAACATCAATCTTAGTGTAAAAGCCGGCCAGACAATCGCCTTCGTTGGCAAAACTGGTTCCGGGAAATCGACTTTGCTCAACCTTCTCTCGCGTTTTTACGAGCCAAGCAGTGGGGAAATTTTGCTCGATGGAATACCGCTTTCAAAAATCTCCAAACAATGGTTGCGCAATCACACCGGCTTTGTGACTCAAGATTCCTTCCTCTTTAATACTTCAATCCGGGAAAATCTGCAGCTGGCGCAGCCAAGCGCCACGGACGCCGATCTCTGGTCAGTGCTCGCTGCGGCCAATGCTGAGGAATTCGTCCGCGCCCTGCCAAATGGGCTCGATACCCAAACAGGCGAGCGTGGAATCCGTTTCTCCGGTGGAGAGAAACAACGAATTTCAATTGCGCGAGCCTTGCTGAAAAACCCACCGCTTCTCCTTCTTGATGAGGCAAGCTCCGCCCTCGATAACCACACGGAGAAATTAGTCCAAGAAGCATTGGAAAATTTGCGGGCAGATCGGACCTCCTTTGTCATCGCTCACCGCCTCACCACCATTCATAGTGCGGACTTAATCTGTGTATTGGAAAAAGGAAAAATCGTGCAACGTGGCACTCATCAGCAGCTTATTAGTTCCACGGGCCCTTATACTCGGATGAGTTCTCTATCGTCTGAGGAGGCCCATCAGGGTTGACCAAACAAAATTCCCGCTTATAGACACCGCATATGCAATCCGATCATCCCCATCACGAAAATGAGAATGAGGAGAACTTTAATCCTGAACTCTCTGAATCATCTGCCGAAACATCTCCGCAAGAACATGCTCCTGAGTCCAAGCCCGCAGATGGCGAAGCTCAGCCGCAAGAACCTGAAGAGCCTGCCGCTCTTGATCCGTGGGAAACGCTAGAAGCCGAAGCAGCAAAATGGAAAGACGCCTCACTTCGCACCGCGGCAGAGATGGACAATCTCCGCAAACGTACAGCAAGGGAGCGTGAAGAGGCCATCCGGTATGCCAATTCTCGTCTACTTGAAGATCTCCTTCCTGTGATCGACAACTTCGAAATGGGCATGCAAGCCGCCTCCCAAGACACTAGCTCAATGATCTACATCGGCATGGATATGGTCCGTAAGCAAATTAATGACTTCCTTGAAAATCAGGGAATGAAGGAAATTCCCACCGATATTCCATTCGATCCGAATCTTCACGAAGCTGTCTCTCAAGAAGCATCTGACGAGGCAGAAGAGGGCACCATCCTTCGCACCACGCGCCGTGGCTTCAAGCTGCGCGATCGCCTACTTCGACCTGCCTCGGTAATTGTCGCTTCATAATTGACCTATCTATCACCAGCTCAGCGATCCGCTGAACTTCGTTTCAACGATCCTCCTACTCCATTCTTCCTACCTCTAGGAAGTCTTCGAACCTTAGAAATTTAGAACCAAAGTGCCCCGCGATTATTACGAAATTTTAGGCGTCTCAAAAAGTGCCGACGCTGCAGAAATCAAGAAAGCCTACCGCAAACTTGCCGTAAAGCATCATCCAGACAAAAACCCCGGCGATCCCACTGCGGAGGAAAAATTCAAAGAACTTGGCCAGGCCTACGAGGCTCTTTCAAACGAGGACAAGCGGGCAGCCTACGATCGCTACGGTCACGATGCCTTCTCTGGCGGAATGGGCGGACGGGGCGGTGGTGGATTTCACGATCCATCAGATATCTTTTCCCAAGTCTTCGGCGGTGCATTTGGCGGCGGCTTTGAAGAGTTTTTTGGCGGTGGCGGGTCCTCGCGCAAGAAATCTGGCAAGCAGCGCGGCTCCGATCTCCGCTATGATCTCGAAATTTCTTTGGAGGAGGCCTCAACCGGGGTGGAAAAGGAGCTTGAGATCGAACGCAATATCCCATGCGGGAAATGTGATTCCAGCGGCTCAAAAAATGGCAGTTCTTCTAGTGTAAAGCCTTGCTCGACCTGCGGTGGCCGCGGAGTCGTCGGCCGCCAATCTGGCATTTTCATCCAGCAATCGACCTGCCCCGAATGCCGTGGCGCTGGACAGATTGTTTCAAACCCCTGCTCAGATTGCCATGGCGAAGGACGCGTAGAGCGAGAAACCCGGATCAAACTCCGCATCCCGGCTGGCGTAGATACCGGTGTGCGCCTGCGCTCGACTGGAAACGGCGATGCCGGAGTTCGGGGTGGACCCGCTGGAGATCTCTATGCCTTTCTTCATATTGAGCCTCACGATGTTTTCGAGCGCGAAGGCAGCGCTCTTTTCTGCGATGTGCCGCTCGCTTTTGCTACCGCTGCTCTAGGTGGCGAACTCAAAGTCCCCACCCTCGATGGCCAGGCCTCGATAAAAATACCCGCCGGCACCCAAGGTGGCACCACTTTTCGTGTTCGCGATAAGGGAATGCCAGGACTCTCTAGTTCCTCGAAAGGCGACCTCAATGTGACCGTGCAGGTAGAGGTCCCCACGAAACTTTCTAAATCACAGCAGGAGATTCTGGAATCATTTTCCGAATCCATCGGCGATCACAATTCCCCTGTGCGCCAAGGCTTTTTAGAAAAAGCAAAACGCTTCTTCGATCTTTGAGGATCTCAGCGAAATGGTGGGACAGCACACCTGAATCCAATTCTTTCAGAGCCCACCTTCTAGCCCTTTTCATTAAGAACGCTTCTGGCGAAACTAAGTCCGATGTCCTTCACTCTCCAAGCCACCTCCGGCAGGGCTCGTGCGGGCACTTTGCAGCTTCCACATGGCACTGTGAAGACCCCGATTTTTATGCCTGTCGGCACTCAGGGATCGGTCAAAACCCTCCATCCCCTTGAGCTTCTCGACCTCGGCGCGCAGATCATCCTTGGCAATACCTATCACCTATGGCTCCGCCCCGGTCATGAACTGATCGCAGAGATGGGTGGTCTTCACGATTTCACAACATGGCAAAAGCCGATGCTAACAGATTCCGGGGGCTTCCAAGTCTGGTCCTTGGCAAAAATGCGCAAAATCACCGAAAATGGGGTGCATTTCCAATCACACCTCGACGGATCGAAAATGCTGCTAACTCCAGAGCGATCAATGGAGATTCAGGCGACCCTTGGTTCGGACATCGCGATGCTCTTCGATGAATGCCCACCCTACCCGTGCGACGAAAAATATGCTGAGGATTCGCTCGCACTTACCACCCGCTGGGCTCATCGCTGCAAAGAGTATCATTCTGCAAATTCCGAAAGCCATCTTCCATGGAATCAGAATACGCCCAGCTTGAACCCGGCGGCCAGACCACGTCAGCAAATTTTTGGCATCGTGCAGGGCTCTATCTATCCGCATCTCCGGGAACGATCTGCGCGGGAACTTGGGGCACTCGATCTCGATGGCTATGCAGTGGGCGGCGTTTCTGTCGGCGAGCCTGAGCATGAAATGTTTCATGCAATTGATAACTCAGTCCCGTTTCTTCCTGATGAAAAGCCGCGCTACGCGATGGGTCTCGGCACGCCACCGCAGATACTCGAAATGATCGAGCGCGGAATCGATATGTTTGATTGTGTGATGCCTACACGAATTGCCCGTCATGGAACCGCCTTCACTTTAGATGGGCCGATTCACATTAAGAACCTGATCTATGCAAAAGATCCCCGCCCCTTGTGCGAATCTGCTCATCCACATGTCGCTAGTTTCTCGCGTTCCTATATCCGCCATCTTTTCCGCGCTGGCGAAATGCTCGCTTTGCGATTGCTTTCTTTCCATAACCTGCATTTCTACCTTTCTCTCACAAGCAATGCCCGGGAGGCAATCCTCGCTGGCACCTTCCCTGAGTTTAAACAAAATTTTATCTCTAGATACCTTACCACCAAGTAACCCCTATGAACACCCTCCTCAGTAATCTCAGCCTTCTTGCCCAAGCACCTGCGACAGCCCCTTCCGGCCCTGCCAGCCTTCTCGGCTCTCCCTTCGTAATGATGGGGCTGATGATTGTAATGTTTTATTTCCTTCTAATTCGCCCACAGCAGCGCCAGCGCAAAGCCCAAGCGGCCCGGATCGCCTCGCTCGAAAAAGGTGATAAGGTGATAACGACCGCAGGCGTTCACGGGATCGTTCAAAATGTAAAAGATAACACGGTCATGGTAAAAGTCGCCGAGGCGACATCTCTTGAATTCGACAAAGCTGCAATCGCGACTGTTGCTAAAAAAGAGGTTCCGGCTGTTTAATCGTCCGTTGGCCGCTCTCGCCACTCGTCAAGTTCGGGCCTTTCGTTCCAAAAATCCTATGCTCTCCGTAATTTTTTTTAAGGATCCGCTCATCCTGTTCCTCACTGGACTTGGACTCCTAATTCTCTTCTTCTGGTATTTTGCGACAGAGATTGAGCGCAAAAAACGAAACATCGGCACGGGCTTAATTCTAGGAATTGTCACCCTGTGCCTGCTCGCTATCTTTCCCCTGAAAGAGCGGCTCAAAGGAGGGATCGACATCATCGGTGGCTCTGCGTTCTCGCTGCGTATTCAGCCCAAAGAAGATGACGATGGCAACAAACTGGCGGTGACGCCGGAACAGGTGGATGAAGCAATGCGCGTCATCGAAGACCGCTTAAATGCTCGTGGCACCGCCGAACCGCTGATCGCTCGTCAAGGAGAAGACGGAGTTATCGTGCAGATGCCCGGAATCGAGCCAGAAGAGTCCGAACAAGTCGAAATCGCGCTTGAGACGGTCGCTAAGCTCCAGCTTCTAAAAGTTTCCCCGCGCACGAATGAGATCGGTGGTGCCGATCGCAATTCTCTTGCAGAGCGGGTCCGCGATGGACTCGAGCTCCTTCCCGGGTCCATCCTCAAGGAGCTTACCCAAGAGGACGAGGTCGGAAATATTACGACCACTCCTCTTTTGTTGGAACGCCGCGGAGGTCTTGGCGGAGCAGATATTGCACGGGCAAATCCCTCACCTGGCCGCTCGGACACAATCGATATCACTCTGAACGGTCCCGGAACGGATAAGATGATTAATCTGACCAAGGATATGCGACCGAATATTGATCGGATCGCGATTGTCCTCGATGGAAAAGTTCTGAGCGCTCCCGTTGTAGTGAGCACTCCACTTGGCAAACAATTTGTCATCAACGGCCTTACTGAAAAAGGTGAACCGAAGGAGCTATCGAATGCTTTGATGAACCCTCTTGAGAACCCGCTGATCGTAGAACAGAAGAGCATTGTTTCCCCCACCCTTGGGCAGGCTTTCGTGAAACAAGGCATCTCTGCCGCCGCTGCTGGCATTCTTGTTACCGCAATTTTTATCTTTCATCTACTACCGCACTGCTGGTGTCGTCGCCCTCGTTGCGCTGACTATCAATGCTATCGTCCTCTTCGGAGTGATGGCAATGTTCGGCTTCACCTTCTCACTTCCAGGAATAGCCGGGCTGATTCTGACGATTGGCATGGCTGTCGATGCGAACGTGCTTATCTACGAGCGGCTTCGTGAAGAAATTGATAACGGGAAATCGCTTAAATCCGCGATCCAGTCCGCCTACGAAAAAGCCTTTTCCTCAATCATTGATGCGAACATTACGACGCTCATCGCCTGTGTCGTTCTAATTGCTCTCGCCTCTTCCAGTGTCAAAGGATTCGCGCTAACGCTTACCATCGGCCTGATCGCCTCCATGTTCTCAGCGATCCTCGGCACCAGAGTGCTGTTCCGTTGGGGAATCGACACCGGTCTTCTGCGCAAACTGTCATTTCTTAACCTGATAAAGTCCGCCTCGTTCGACTTCCTAGGGATGGCGAAAAAATGTGCGGTCTTTTCCTGTGTTCTGCTCGCCATCGCGCTGGCCACCTTCGCAGTGAAACAGAAAGATGCCTTGGGGGTAGACTTCACCGGCGGCACTCTAATCACCTTTCAGCTGGGCGATGAAGAATTGCCTCTAGCAGATGTGAACGAGGTATTGGATTCGATTGATCTTACCCGTGCGGCCTTTCCACAAGAGCAGACAATCCCTGGTAGTGGCACATTTTTAACAATCCGCGCTGACGTGGCGGACTCTGAAAAGATCATTGAAGCTCTGCGCTCATCAATCCCGATACTCAGCGCAACAGATGCTTCAGGAAATTACCTAAAGGATGCGTCTGAGGACACTGTATCTCCCACAATTGGCGGCTCCTTTCTACGCGAAGCTCTCATCGCGCTGGTGATCGGGATCATCTTTATCTTCGTTTACATCGTCATCCGCTTTGAGCTGTCCTTCGCGATAGGTGCCATCGTTGCGCTTCTGCATGACATGTTCATAGCAATCGGTATCGTCGTCCTGATTGGCGAGCAGCTGACACAAATTCATGTAGCTGCCATCTTAACGATCGCTGGATATTCGATCAACGATACGATTATCGTCTTCGATCGGATTCGAGAGACTCTGTTGATCCGGACTGGCGAGGTCCGCGAAGTGATGAACGAAGCGATCAATGCGACACTTTCACGAACCATCCTCACCAGCTCCACGACGATTGCTACGGTTCTAATTTTGGCAATCTTCGGTGGCGCAGCATTGCGCGATTTCTCAATGACGATCCTCGTCGGGCTCATCGTCGGAACTTATTCTTCGATCTTCGTCGCCTCCCCGATCGTTCTTTGGTTCTCAAGTCGCAAAGGAGGGAACCTGCGAAAAGACGTCATGGCGACAACCCTTGCTGCCGATGCGACTGTCGTAGATCCATGATGGTCTTGTCGCTTAGATGACCGGAATAACTACCGGGCATTCTGCGACGATCTCCCCATTCGGATCGCTTAGGAAATCCACCCGATCGCCCTTTGGACAAACATCCTTAGCGGGTCTCTCGCACAGCTTCGTTTGATCCCTATGTATTTTTAAGAAAGGTATAGTCTAAACGACATTACCCAAGCAACGGGACCTTTTTGCGGAGATCAAGACTGATGATCGAAATGAACTAGAGCGGCTTCTAGAATTTCCTCCTCATCTCCCGGGGTGAATTTCCTTTTATCAGCCCAGCTCCAGACGACCCCTGGCCAAGCGGAGTCTGTTTTGCTCCTGCCAACCACATGGATGTGCATCTGCCGCACAGCGTTCCCAATACATGCCACGTTAAGCTTTTCTACTGCAAACTTCTCTTCAACAAAGCGAGACAGGTTCCGGACGACACTCATCACTTCAATAAATCTTTCCGACTCTAGCTGATGCAGATCCTCTACCTCAGGGGCAACTTCCGGGACCACGATGAACCAAGGGAACTGGACCTCATTCTTCATCAGCACCCGACACTTTTGGACAGTGGTGATTGGGAAGAAACCAGCTTCTAGTCTTTCATGCAATTTAAACGTACTGGCTGCCATTCTTTCGCGGCTATCGCCTTTTGTTGATCTCACGCGCGACTTCTGCCGAAAAGGCACTCAATACTTTTGACTGAGCGGCTACGACAGCTTGGTAATCCTCGCTAGCGATTGGCTCTCTTCCAGTGAAGGTCCGAGAGATAATCTGTTTTGAACCGGGAAGTCGGTAAACTCGATAGGCTGCTTCCATAAACGCATATCCATCGTCTCCGGCTAGAAATTGGCGGATATCGACAATAACTTGGTAATCGACGTCTCTCTCTCTTTGCCAAGGATAGGTCTGTACATTTCCGGTATTGAGACGGCGTCCCAAATTTGCAGCCAAGACTCTAGAGACTGAAGCATCTAGGTCTCCTGCCCATAAATGGCTTTCAGCGAGCTGAATTACATTTGGACCGGTCTGAATTACCAAATTTTCTCGATCCACATACGCAGCAAGACTGACCGGACCTACGCCGATCCCTAGTCCGCCGCCGCTCGGGGCGGGACCATCTGCATTTAATAAGTAATAGGTAGGTCCAGAGCCGCCGCATCCTCCGAGTAGCAGTGCTGCAAATAACAGTTGGAAAAGTCTCATCATCTTAAGCTTCTATCTTTTGCGGAAGGCCGCTTTAGGTCTCGGGTCTCCATTTGTTTCCTTTCCAAATATCAGCGAGTTCGGCTTGTCTTTGATTGTGTCTGTCAGGCTTTCCATGGAGCGGATCGCGGCTCTTAGTTCGTCCATCGTTCGGAGTAAATCACCTTGCACGTTGCCATCAGGGCCTACGCTGGCAACAGACTTTTCGACCTGAGCGAGCGTTGCCCTTACCTCGTCTGGGAGTGCACGGAAGCTTGGTCCGTCTAAAGTTTCTTTTGCAGCTGCAGCCGCTAGCTCAATTTCTTTCAAAGCTTTCTTCGACTCAGCAATCGTAACAGCTGCTTCGTCCGCTGCAGTTTCGATGGTGGCCATTGTCTTTTCAATGGGTAGATTTTCAATTTTATCCAAAATGGCACTCAGTTTTACCTCGAGCTGGGCGAAGCCCCCTTGGATCGTTGGCAAGACGGGATAGTCCGAGAGGTAGGTGATTGGTTCAGGGCTCACTTCCGTATAATAATCGATATCCACGTACAAAGCACCGGTGAGTAGGCTACCAGTTTTTAAGCTAGCTCGTAGACCTTGATCGATCGCGTCTCCTAGACGGGGAATCTCATTTTCGGGCGCGATTGGCTCCGGATCAGATCGAAGTAAGTTTGGATCGACTTCAATCAACACCGGAACACTTCGGTTTTCCACGTCCTCAACATATTCGAAAGAAATGTTCTTTACCCGTCCGATCGCAATTCCTCGATATTCGACAGGCGCACCTACCTCTAGTCCTCGGACGCTTTGATCGAACAAAAGTAGAATGTTAAGGGTAGGCGAAAATGTCGATGAATCGGCGGAATCCAAGTCTTCGAAGAGAGTGAAAATCGTCCCGTCTGCTGCTAGTTCACCAGGGATATCATTTTCTGAAACAGCAAAAGAAACGCCCCCAGAAACCATTGCCTGTATGGAAGGGGTCCGAAGTTTAAACCCATCTACGCCTCCAGACACATCGATTCCGCTCGTATTCCAGAAACGTGTATTCTCGCGGACTAGGGATTGGTATTGTTCAGTGATAAACGCCTCAAAGATGATGCGCCGCCCGCTGGAATCCAGTTTTCTGCTTTCGATCCGACCTACTTCAAAGCCTCGGTAATAGATCGGCGATCCTGCGCTAAGCGATCCGGCTGCCTCTGTCACCAAAGTGAGCCGCAGACCCGGCACACTGCGGTTCGTCGCCGGCGGATCTTCTAGACCTTTCCAACGTCGTGGACCTAGGTCTCCTCTACCCGGCTCCAGCTCGATATATACACCTGTTAATAAAGTGCCTAAGCCAGAGATATCCGCCGCCGAAACCCGCGGCCTAACCACCCAGAATCTCGTTCCCTTCCTGAGCAGATCCTCGTTGGCTTTATCTAGTTCCGCATAGATGAGCACGGATTGCAGCTTCGGATCTAGCTCAACTCGAGAAACTCTGCCAACAGTAACGCTGCGACAACGGATCTCTGTCTTTCCAGCTATTATCCCGTCAGCAGTCTCGAAGCGAATTCTGATTTCTTCACCTTTGGTGCTCACATTGCGGTAAATCATCCAGCCACCGATCAAAATCGCCAAAATTGGCACCACCCAAACAACATTCCAGCGTTGGGCGTTTTTTAGTGCAGGCTTTGTAGGCACTGCCGTTGTTTCTTCGTTGTCGCTCACTTCTTCGGTATCTTTGGAACTACTTCCTCGCCTTTTTCTGCCGCTTTCTGACCCAATCTGTCCCACAACAGGCGCGGATCAAAGCTCATAGCGGCGAACATAGTTAATATTACGACTCCGGCAAATGCCAATGCGCCCGGACCCGGGGTGACCCGCATGTAGTTTCCTAGTTGCACCATTGTTACCAAGATCGCGACCACAAAAATGTCTACCATAGACCATCTTCCAAGGAGCTCTGTCACCCAATAAACCTTTCCAAGAAATTTTGGCGATTGCGGGAAAACACCTTTTGCAGCACCGCATAACCACAACAGGGCGGTGATCTTTAAAATCGGTATGAGAATCGAAGCCGTAAAAATGACAATTGCGATTGGGTAGGATCCCGCGTTCCAGAACTGCACGAGCCCCTCGATAATGGTGCTTTGTGTTAAGACGCCGAGCTCGCGGATGTTCATGATCGGTAGGAAATTCGCCGGAACATACATGACCGCAGCAGCCGCCACCAAAGACAGCGTCCGGGCAATGCTATCCGGCTTGCGCAGATGCAAATGACTGCCACAGCGCGGGCACTCGTGGGTTTCAATTGGCGCTACCTTGTGACAGGTATGACAGGCAGCCATCCCTAACTCAGAACCTCTCGCGATCTCGGTGCCATCGACATTCATGCTTCGTTCGCTACCTCCAGACGATCCCAGAGCTCGTTCTTATCAATTGCGGCAACCGCAGCCGCCATGCAAAACATCAGCGCGGCAAAAGCCCAGAATCCTAGGCCAAAATGTAGTTCCGCCACGTGTCCCAATTTCAAAAGGGAAACGAGAACTCCGAGTAAAAAGACCTCAATCATATTCCACGGCTCAGTCCGGCTCATCCACTTGGTTGCAAAAATTGCACCCGGCGCCGCCCTGCCATACATCAGCGGCACGCAGATATAGACCAGACCTCCCGCGAGGATAAGCGGGGCGATAATTGTGAACAGGGCGACCCCGATCCCAACCAGCACCGCTCCTTCTTCCATCAAAGATTTCGCCGCTCCGGGCAGAGTCAGAGTTGTCCGCAAGTCCGCCGCATCCATCAAAATGAATGGTGCGGTGTGGACAGCTATCATGAGTAACAGAGCTGTCGTGGAAAAAGCCGCAACACGAACCAGCGAAGCCGGACGATTCTGATATAATGTCGCCCCGCAGCAAATGCAGCTTGCCCTAGCTCCCTCTTCCAATGGCTCCGCCTCATGTATCGCATCACAAAAATGGCAGATCACAAAATTGAGACCGCCCTTAGGTCTAGGCCATGTAAGGATCGAAAGTAATCTTTTCAAAATCTTCTCTTTAGCTCGGCCCAGGGTGTATCTATGTCAAGCTTCCAAGGCGCTCAGCACCCTACTTCACAAAAAATTTACCTAGGGGTCTCGAAAAAACCGATCCTTTTTCTCAACGCTTTCTTCCATAAAAGCTCTTATGAAGGAGAGGAGAGAAAATTCGAGGCTTCTGAATTGTGATGACTCTACAAAATTCTGGCGGAAGTGGTCTTTAACCGAATATTTAAGAAAGTTGCCAAATGAACTCTCGATCCATACTGAACTTGACGAGTTCCCACCGTCTTTTTAAAACCTATCCCCAAAATGATTCCCAAACCTTTTTTTAGCGCCCTTACGATTCTCTTTTCTGCCTTATCACTGTCGGCAGCGAAGCCTTTGCCAAACATACTTTGGATCGTGTCCGAAGACAATTCATCGCACTGGATCGGTGCTTACGGAAACGAGCAAGCGGAAACACCAAATATTGATAAGCTCGCGCAAGAGGGCACTCTATTTGAGCACGCCTACTCGAATGGGCCTGTGTGCGCAATCGCCCGATCTACAATCATCGCAGGAAGTTATGCGCCGACGATGGGCACGCAGCACATGCGCTCCGAATATCCCGTGCCTGAGCGCTACCGTACAAACCCGGAAATACTTAGAGAGGCGGGCTATTATGCGGTCAACCGTCATAAGATGGACTACAATATGGCGCGAGATGGCACTAAATTTTGGGATGAGTCCGCACCCACAGCCCACTATAAGAACCGGCCTGATGGAAAGCCATTTTATGCAGTCTTCAACATCGGTAAAACACACGAGAGTAAATTATTTGATAGTGCACCGAAGGAGTCTAAGCGGCTTCGTCCCGAAGAGGTAGATGTCCCTCCGTATCTTCCTGATCTGCCAGAGGTCCGAATGGATATCGCCCGTTATCACGACCGGGTGACGGAAATGGACGCTGAGGTTGGGGAGATCCTTGCTGAACTCAAGGCGGAAGGTTTGGCAGAAAATACAATCGTTATCTATGCATCGGACCACGGCGGGGTCCTTCCGCGAGGAAAGCGTTATCTAGAGGAAACTGGAGTGAAGGTTCCATTCATCATTCGCGTCCCGGAAGCTCTCAAGCATCTCTCCCCATTCGAAGCTGGAGAGCGCAGTGAGGAGCTCGTGGCCTTTATCGATATTACGCCCACCTTTCTCTCGCTCGCTAACGTTAAAAAGCTCGACCACATGCCCGGGCGCGCTCTGTTAGGAGAATATCGAGAAGAGCCCGCAGAAGATGAGATAGAATTTCTTTATGGGGACCGCTTTGATGAGCTCGTTCTCAGCTTCCGCCGCGGTCTGACGGACGGAAAATGGAAGTATATTCGGACTTTCACGCCCCATAATCCAGAAGCTCCGTTTTCCTCCTATCAATTTGGTCAGCCCGGTTGGGTCGCTTACCGCGCTGCATTTCAAGCTGGGACCCTTTCACCGATCACTTCGAGGATTTGGACAGCCCCTACATCGACAGAGGCCCTCTACGATCTCGAGGCAGATCCGTGGGAAATCAATAACCTAGCCTCGGATCCCCAATACTCGGAGCGCCTTATCAGCTTTCGCGAACGCCTTCGTGAAACGATGAAGCAAACTAAGGACACAGGCATTATTCCAGAACCGATGTTTGCGAAGGTTTCTGCAACAAACGACCTAGATAGTGCAACAGTTGCCGATTTTGCACAAAGTGACTCCTTTCCACACGGCAAAATTGTCGATCTAGCTTTCTTATCTTCGGAGAAGAACCCAGAAAATATTGCCACTTTTCGAGAAGGGGCTAGGTCTGAGCAAATATTAGAGCGTTATTGGTCCGCAGCCGGTCTACTAACCCTCGGCGAACAAGCGGCGGCTGCTAAGGAAGAGCTGACCACTCTTCTGCAAGACAGCCAGGCAGTGACTCGAATCACCAGTGCCGAAGCATTGTTTCGCTTGGGAGAAACCGAGACTGCAAAAGCGGCTTTGGCCTCCGAATTTTCTAAAAAGTATAAAGATATAACAATCCTTACACTGGTTAATACCATGCTTCGCCTTGATCTAGTTTCAGAGATCCCCGAAGACTGGGCCGACTCTTGGGTCACTAAAAATTCCAGTGCGAGCTATCCAGAGCGGATGAACAATTACATTTCGGAAAGGAAGGCTCAGAAGGAAAAAACCGATTCAGAAATGAAAGGGTCTCAAAACGAATAGAATCGGGGTTTTGAAAAATCCTTGTTGCCTACGCAGAAGGCGCTCTCAAAAAACTTGATATAGCCTCCCTACGGCTTTGCGCTTTCTTCGTGTGGAATTTTAAAGTAGCGACAGATCGACCGGTCTGGTGCTTGGTCTTGAAGCGCACCCATCATGGGCTTTGTTCCTTTCTACCTAAGTTAGTCGAAAGATGTGAACGCTGAACTTTTGGGAAGCTGCTTAAACCCGAACAAAGCCCTAATCAAGGTGACCGAAACTTTTTCGATTTACTGACGGATACATACTCTTTGTAGCACTCAAGCTTACATGCTTTAGGCTAAGCCAGCTTCCCAAAGGACAATTCTTACCGCAAAATTTGAAAGAATTCAGCCGATGCTTTTGCTTCCATTCACATCAATCGTGCCAGTAATTGCGACAAACATTCGCAAAAATTCTTTACTTTCTAGACGACTGGTCTAATTGTTCTCAGCGTGCCGGATTCAGCGATCAAAGAACGGATCTTTGACTCTGCTGAAACGCTTATGTGGGAGCGCGGCTTCCATGCTGTCGGACTAAACGAAATCCTCGCTGCTGTCCGGATCCCGAAAGGTTCCTTTTACCACTACTTCGGGAGTAAGGAACAATTCGGGGTAGAGCTTTTAAGCCATTACATTGAGAAGGCAACGGTGGATCGCCGGACCATCCTACTAGATGACCAAACCCAACCAGATCCAATTTCGCGCCTTCTTTTGTTCTTTAGGGAGACCATCGAATCGTTCACAGCCAAGGGCCAAAGGTGTCCCTGTCTCATTTTAAAGCTAGCGTCTGAAGTTACGGATCTAAGCGAGCCAATGCGTGAGGCTCTTGCTGATGGCCTGCCGCAGTGGCTGAATATTATCGAAACAGTTCTTTCAGAGGCTTTGGCTAAAAAAATGCTTCCTACAGATTTCGATTGCAAGCTAGAGGCAGCTTTCCTCCGCGACCTCATGGCTGGCGCGATTCAACGAGCTAGTATCCTTAAATCTTCAGTGCCTCTTGAACAAGCATACTCCCGAATCGAATCTTACTTAAGAAATCACTCGTATTCCATCTCACCTGCCTAGTTTCCATCTTTTACTTCCCTGTCTGCCTTGAAATTTCTTTTATTCTTAGCTGCTGCTTTGGCATTTTGTTCCTGCAAATTAGTCGGCCCAAATCACCAAACTCCAGACTCTGAAGCTGCTGGATCTTACAAGAATGCGGCAGCTCAATACGCCACCCGCCTAGATAAGGACTGGTGGAAGATTTTCAACGACCGGAAGCTAAATTCACTCATGTCAGACCTCAACCGGGGGAACTTTACGCTAAAAGCAGCCGAAGCCCGCCGCCGTCAGGCTTATGCCGCACTTGGTGTCGATCGCTCACGACTCTACCCACAAGTCTTGTCCAACGCTTCTGCCGCCCGGAATCGGGACAGCGAATCCGATCGCTTTGGCGGCCCGGGGCCGATGAGTAATTACTTCAATACCTATCAAGTCTCTATGTCTTTGGGCTACGAAATCGATCTCTGGGGTCGCGTGCGCCGCATCGTGGAAGCAGGAGAGGCCAGTGCCCAAGCCGCAGAGGCGACAGTCGATCAAACGCGGCTATCTCTCCAAGCGCAACTGGCCAGCAACTACTTCGCGATGCGTTTTCTTGATAGCGAAGCTGCCGTCCTACAAAAGGCTCTGGACACCCGTCAAGAGACTCTCGATCTGGCGACGAATCGGTTCGAAGGTGGTGCAACTTCGGAACTCGATGTAGCCCGGGCACGATCCGAGCTTGCTTCGGCGAGGGCCCAGCTTGTCTCATTGGAATCTACCCGCGCGTCATTAGAAAATTCCGTGGCAATTCTCTCCGGGAAAAACGCCTCAAATTTTTCAATTGCCCCGGATTCGATCACCTCCCGCCCGCCTACGATCTCTCCAGGTTCACCGCTCGAGCTTCTCGGGCGCCGTCCGGATGTATTTGCTGCGGAAAGAACTCTTGCTGCAAGCTCAGCTCGGATCGGAATTGCTGAGGCAGACTTCTATCCGAAGGTCTCTTTGATCGGCAGTGGCGGGCTTTCAGCTGTCGATCATGCCGATTTTTTGCAACTATCTAGCCGCACTTTTTCAGTGGGTCCGCAGATTGATCTACCGCTATTTCAAGGACTGCGACGAAAAGCTAATTACCAAGCAGCCGTAGCCGAGCAAGAAGAAGCTCTTGCCGATTATCAGCAGACAGTTCTCGGTGCCTTTGGTGATGTAGAAAACGCGCTGGCAGCTCGGCGTTCAGCGGATCGCGAGATTGCCGCACAGTCCGCCTCCATCCAGGCATCTGACCGGGCCTTTGAGCTTTCTAATCTTCGTTATACGGAAGGTATTTCTTCCTACTTGGAAGTTGTCGATTCTCAACGCGAGCTACTCGCAGCCCGCCGTGCAGAAGTTCAGGCCCGCGCCCGTGCCTATTCAGCAACAGTCCAGCTAGTCCAGTCTCTTGGCGGCGGTTTCAGGCGCTAATGTTAACCAGCTATCCCTAAACATCGAATCTGATCATGCGCATCATCCCAAAATTGATACTGCCGGTTTTACTAAGTCTTCTCAGCCTTCAATGCGGTGATAAGGATCAAGCCTCGGGCCCACCGCCACCAATGCCGGTCCAAGTGGCCAAGCCAGTCCTTCAAACCGTAGCTCCCACAGAGACATATACTGGACGCTTTTCGCCGATCGAAGAAGTCGATCTACAAGCTCGTGTGTCTGGCTATCTCGAATCAGTGCACTTTACGGAAGGACAGGAAATTACCAAAGGCGATCTGATGTTTAAGATTGATCCGCGGGTGTTCGATGCAGCACTCGCCCGCGCGGAGGCCCGTCAGAAGCAATCGGTTGCCCGCCTAGGCTTGGCGGAAGGAAATTTAGAGCGAGCGAAGCGACTCGTGGAAAAGCGGGCCGTGTCCCAAGAGGAATTTGATAACCGGGATAGCGAGGTCGCCCAGGCCCAAGCAGATGTGATGGTAGCTGAAGCAGATCTGCAAACTGCAAAGCTGGACCGTGATTTCTCCGAAGTCTATGCACCTATCTCAGGAATTGCTGGAAGCTTTCAGGTGACGGTCGGGAACTTTGTCAGCGGCGGCTTTTCTGGTGGCACGATACTCACCACCATTGTCCCGCATGATCCGATTTATTGTAACTTCGAGGTCGATGAACGCCGGGTGCTACAATTTACTCGGCTTTTTTTCGAAGGCGATGCCAGCGGCCGAGAAGGTGAGCAGTCCAATGTCGAGATCGCAGTCTCTGACAGCGAGAATTTCGAATTTGAGGGAAAAATTAACTACACAGAAAATCAGCTAGATCGCAGCACCGCCACCTTGCAGATCAGGGCGCTCGTGGAGAATCCTGACAAATTTCTCACACCGGGGCTCTTCGCTCGCGTAAAGGTCGCCATTGGCACTCCCAGCGAACAGCTCCTCGTGCAAGATACTGCTCTGGGCTTCGATCAAGACAAGCGCTTTGCTTGGGTGCTCAATGACGATAATACGGTCGCCCGAACCTACGTAGAAACCGGGACTCTCCAGAATGGACTCCGTGTCATCACCAGTGGAATTGACGCGGATTCTAAGATCGCCATCACAGGCATTCAGCTTCTCCGCCCAGAAACTGTGATCGCTCCCCAGCTGGTAGAGATGCTAGCTCCTGAATCGGTCCAATAAGCGCTGCCCCCTGCCATTCGAACGGCTGAACGTCATTCCGAACCTGAATACCAGCCATTTTCGCCTATGAGAAATTTTTCCTTCTTCTTCATTGATCGGCCCCGATTTGCCACCGTAATTTCGATCTTCATCGTTTTCATAGGGGCTATCTCCTACTTCGTTCTTCCGATCGCTCAGTTTCCGGAGGTTGCACCGCCGACAGTGGTTGTGACCGCCGCCTATCCTGGCGCGACTCCGGATACAATTGCCAAAACCCTCGCCGCGCCGATTGAGCAGGAGGTCAATGGCGTGGAAAACATGATTTACATGAACTCGCAATCGACCGCGAGTGGCTCCTATCAGCTGACGGTCAGCTTCGAACTCGGCACAGATCTCGATAAAGCGCAGGTGCTTGTTCAGAACCGCGTTGCAATCGCACAACCGCGCCTGCCGGAAGCCGTCCAGAGAATCGGCGTTCAGGTCCAGAAATCATCTCCGGATCTTCTCATCGTTGTTCAGTTATTTTCCAAGGATGGGACTTTTGATCTAAATTATGTCTCGAATTACGGTATCTTGCAGATCCGTGAACGCCTGCGACGGCTGCAAGGGGTAGGTGAGGTGCGCACGTTTGGCGCGCGCGAATACTCGATGCGGGTCTGGCTCGATCCACAGCGGATGGCCTTTTATGACCTATCCGCCGAGGAGGTTATCGCTGCAATTCGGGGCCAAAACGTGCAGATTGCCGCCGGCACCATCGGTCAAGAGCCGGCGGATAATAAGGCTGCCTTCCAGATCAATGTCACTGCCCAAGGGCGGCTCAGTGAAATTTCTGAGTTTGAACAAATTATTGTCAAAACTAGCGATTCTAACCGCGTCGTTCGTCTCAGCGAAGTCGCACGCGTTGAACTCGGCAGCCTTGATTACAATGTCAACGCCTACCTCAATGAAACGCCGACCTTTGCACTGCCGATTTTTCAGAGGCCGGGCTCCAATGCCTTGGAAACTGCTAAGGCGGTGCGCGCCGCGATGCAGGAGCTGGAGGTCGATTTCCCAGACGGCCTAGATTATGACATCGTTTACGATCCGACCTTATTCATCGACGAATCGATCCAAGCGGTGATTAGCACCTTGTTCGAAGCAGTCCTTCTCGTCGTCTTAGTCATGATCATCTTCCTGCAATCATGGAGGGCGGCAATTATTCCAATCCTTGCAATTCCAGTATCGTTGATTGGCACATTTGCCGTGATGCAGGCATTCGGCTTCTCAATCAATAACCTTACGCTTTTCGGCCTTGTCCTCGCGATCGGAATCGTCGTCGATGATGCAATTGTTGTGGTCGAAAACATGGAGCGAAATCTCCAACGAGGCCTTTCTCCTCGCGATGCCGCACGCGCCTCGATGACAGAAGTAGGCGGAGCAATCTTTGCCACCACCTTGGTCTTATTAGCGGTCTTTGTCCCAACTGCATTTTTGACCGGAATATCCGGCCAGTTTTATCGCCAATTTGCCCTAACGATTGCAAGCTCGACAGTGATTTCCTCATTGGTTTCCCTGACATTGAGCCCGGCTCTGGGTGTTCTCTTGCTTAGAAACAAAGATGCCAAGCAAGACTTTCTGACCCGTGGGATCAACTTTCTTCTCGGATGGTTTTTCCGCCTGTTCAATCGCGCATTTGATTCGTTGAACCGCGGCTACACCGCGATCATTCGCCGTTCGGTGCGGCTCGCTCTGGTAATGCTCCTGATTTACGGTGGCATCCTCGCAATCGCTGGACTTGGGTTCCAAAAGGTCCCTAGCGGCTTCATTCCACCGCAGGATCAGGGCTACGCGATTATTGCCGCCCAGCTCCCCACCGGCGCATCGCTGTCTCGAACCGATGAGACGATCCAGCAATTGATCAAAAACGTCCGCGCGGTCCCGGGAATTCAAGGGACCGTAGCAATCGCAGGGTTTAATGGTGCGACGTTCTCGAACGCCACGAACTCACTCGTGATGTTCCCGATTTTTGATCCTTTCGATGAACGCCCTTCTGGCACTGAGATGTATCAAAAGCTAACCGAGGCGATCAGTCGTGTCGACGCGTTCACCATTGTTATTCCGCCACCTACAATCCGAGGCCTCGGCACCGGCGGAGGCTTTAAAATGGAAGTTCAGGACCAGGCTGGGCCTGGGCTACCAAGCTCTTGAAAACGCGACCTGGAATTTAGCTTTCGCTGCGTCTGCTACTCCCGAGGTTGCGCGTGCCTTCACACCCTTCACCTCAGCATCCCCACAATATTACGCCGATATCAGATCGCGAGAAGGCACTCATGTTAGGAGTTCCGCTAGAAAACTTGTTTTCTACTTTGGAAGTCTACCTCGGATCTTCCTTTGTCAATGAGCTGAACCTCTATGGCCGGACCTACCGCGTGACAGCGCAGGCCGATAGTGATTTCCGGGATGATGTGGGTGATATCGCGCAGCTAAATACGAAAAATGATTCGGGTGAAATGGTGCCTCTCGGTTCACTTGTGCAGATTCGTCAAGCTAGCGGCCCAGACCGTGTGGTTCGTCACAATCTTTACCCCGCCGCAGACCTAATCGGCGCGGCCGCGCCGGGTGTGTCTACAGGGGAGGCCATTGCTCTAATGGAGAAGAAGGCCGCCGAGGTTCTCCCACCTGGAATCGGTTACGAATGGACTGAGATTGCCTATCAAGAGACTGAGAATTCTGGTTCGGTCACTATCATCTTCCTTGTCGCAGTCTTATTCGTTTTCCTACTTCTTGCCGCTCAATATGAAAGCTGGGGGCTGCCGCTCGCGGTGGTTCTTACGGTCCCGCTTTGTCTCGCCGGGGCCATCTGGGCTGTCTACCTACGTGGACTGGATAATAATATTCTATCTCAGATCGGCCTAGTTGTCCTTATCGCGCTCGCCTCGAAAAATGCGATCCTGATCGTCGAGTTTGCCAGACAGCTAGAAGAAGAAGGACGGGATCGCTTCGAAGCTGCTATCGAAGCAGCCTCACTCCGCCTGCGCCCAATCATTATGACATCCCTTGCCTTCATTCTCGGTGTGATTCCATTGGCAGTTGCTTTCGGGCCAGGTGCCGAAATGCGCCAGGCACTTGGGACCGTTGTGCTCTTTGGGATGATCGCAGTGACCCTCTTCGGCGTGCTGTTCGCACCGTTCTTCTATACCTTGGTGCGCAGGGGGGTGAAGGCTAGCAGTCCGAAGGAGGCAAATTGAGCAGAATCTCGTCGTTTTCGCTTGACCCAAACTGTCTTCCGCCCATTCTCCGCGCCCGCTAACCAATCTTTTTCACCATGGCACGTATTTGTAGTATCAGAGGCACCCGCGTCCGCTCAGGCGGCAAAATCCACCGTTCAGGACTTGCGAAAAAGAAGGGCGGAATCGGTCGTCACGTAACCAAAGTCGTCAAACGTTCCGTTTCTCCAAATCTTCAGAACAAGCGCATTTGGGTTCCAGAATTAGACAAATTCGTTCGTCTCAAGATTTCTTGCCGCGCTTTAAAGACAATCAATAAGAACGGTGCCTACGTGACCTTGAAAAAAGCGGGACTGGTAAAGTAGTCCAGAAAAGCCTCGAGAAATGCACAGCTTTTCCTATCAAAACGGAGAGCTCTATTGCGAGAGCGTCTCCTTAGGAAGCTTGGCGGCTAAATACGGAACGCCGCTCTATGTCTATTCTGCAGAGACGATTCGGGGAAATTATGCTCGCCTGTCAAACGCATTCAGTGCCGTCGACCATGAGGTCTCATATGCGGTAAAGGCGAACTCAAATCTATCTGTTCTACGAGTCCTCGCGGACGGAGGGGCAAGTTTTGACATTGTCTCCGCTGGCGAGCTTTTTCGGGTGATTCAGGCTGGAGGTGATCCGGGCCGCTGCACCTTTGCCGGAGTTGGCAAAACTCGGGATGAAATCATCTACGCACTCGAAAAGGATATCTATTCCTTCAACATAGAAAGCGAGGATGAGCTGCGCTTCATCAATCAAGTCGCGGGCGAACTTGGAAAGATTGCTCCGATAGCCGTGCGGGTGAATCCGAACGTCGATGCGAAAACGCATAAGTATATTTCCACTGGAATGAGCGAAAATAAGTTTGGTGTCGATTTCGAACGAATCGAAGCACTCTACGCTGCAGCAGCCGCCGAGCTACCGCACGTCTCTCTCAGGGGCCTGCAAATGCATATCGGCTCGCAGCTGACTTCGATCGACCCCTTCCTAGAAGCTGTCAAAAAGGTAGTGCCGCTGGTCCGAACTTTAAAAGAGAAGCACGATCTGGAATTTTGGTCAATTGGCGGCGGAATCGGCATCGTTTACGAGAATGCGCTCGCTTCGGGTCCGGCCGAATGGTGGGCTTCCCAACCCGCAAGCACCCGGCCGCTCACCGCTGCGAAATACGGAGCTGAGCTCGTCCCGCTGCTCGCCGACCTCGGGTTGAAAATTCTCTTGGAGCCTGGCCGTTACATCGCAGGAAATGCAGGAGTGCTTCTCACGAAGTGCCTTTACGAAAAAAAGGGCAAGGCAAAGACCTTCAAGATTGTCGATGCCGGGATGGGCGATCTAATCCGTCCTGCGCTCTACGAAGGCCATCATGAGATCGTCCCGCTCAGCGAACCGAAATCTGGCACAACTAGCGCAATCGATATCGTCGGACCTATCTGCGAGAGCGGCGATTTTTTCTGCCAAAACCGCCAACTGCCGGAAATCGAGTCAGGCGCAAATATTGCACTCATGTCTGCCGGCGCATACGGCTTTGTCATGGCATCAAATTATAACTCCCGCCCCTTCCCTGCAGAAGTTCTGGTCGATGGAGATACCCATCTACTTGCTCGGAAGCGTCAGAGCTTAGAAGATTTGATTGCAGGCGAGATCTAAGAAAAGGCTTACTCGGCGGCTATTTACCTTGCCCGATTCCACTGGCCTTTCAAACTCCTGTCACCATGAAGCGCTACAAAAAGATCCTCGTGCCCTTAGGCCTACTCGATCACGATCTTGGTGCGATTAGTTGGGCTTCACGAATTGCATCTTTGGCTAATTCAGAAGAGGTTCTTTTCGTTCATTCACTCGATATCCCAGATGTTTCGGAGGAAACTCAGAAACGCTATCCATGGTTAATGGCGCCTCTTGATGAGACGATCATTGGCAAGATGAAAGAGCTGGTAGAACCTCACTGGAATGGGCCAGCGGCTGCGAAGGTCTCCTATGAAATCGCGAAGGCAAAGGGAGACACAATCGGTATTCTGCAAACAGAGCTGAAGCAAGATTCAGATCTAATCATCGTTGGGCGTCAGGCATTTGGCGCCGGTATGGGTGTAAAGCTTGCCCGCAAGGCTAGCTGCTCAGTCATGTCTGTGCCGACTGATCATGCGAAGAAACTTGAGCGCATTCTAGTCCCTACTGACTTCTCAGAAAACTCTCGGGCTGCACTCGATGTCGCAATCGCAATTGCTCAATCCGAGGAGCTGACAAAGATCGATTCGATTCATGTGTTCAACCTTGGATCTTTTCATCATAAAATTACCCTCCCTGAGGAAGAGCAGATCCAGCTCGCAACAGACTTTGCTGCCGAAATGCACCATGACTTCCTCAAGTCGACTGATCTACATGGGGTAAAGGTCGATCCTCACTTGGTCTGTGACCGCTCTGTTGCCATGGCTGCGAACAAGCTCAGCCGTGAATTGAATGTCGACCTCATCGTTTCGTCCTGCCGGGGCAAAAACGCGATGTCTTCATGGCTTCTAGGAAGCAATGCAGAATCTTTGCTCGAACATGCACCAGTGCCTATCATCGCTGCCAAGATAAAAGGAACTGGGAAGAGCCTGCTTGAATCTCTCCTTTCTAGCTAGCAGCTAAGAACACCTAGAGCGCTCAAGTTTCGATTTTTTTCATCTTCTTTTCTTCATCTTAGATACCATCTCGATATGGAGTTAATTGTTTTTCTCAGCCTCCTCCTACTTGGTGCTGCGCTTTCGCCGCTGATTGCGAAAGTCCCAATATCTTCACGGGCCTATCTTCTTCCGCTTCCTGCCCTCGGTGCATTTATCATCCTTGCTGCACTTGTCGCACCTCGTGTCTTCGCAGGTGAGCTTCCCTCGTTTTCCTATGGATGGATTCCCTTTCTGGACCTTTCTCTCAACCTAAGAGTCAATGGCTGGGGCCTTATGCTCGGCCTACTTGTCACGGGGATTGGGACACTGATCTTGATCTACGCGACAGGCTACATGGGGGCCCATCCGCAGGCGCATCGGCTTTATTCCTTTTTGTATGCCTTCATGTTTGCCATGGCAGGCCTAGCGGTAAGTGATCACCTTCTGCTTTTCTTTGTCTTTTGGGAGCTGACGTCGATTACGTCCTACCTGCTGATTGGCTTTAACCATGCTGATCCTTCAGCACGCAAGAACGCCCTCCAGGCACTGCTCGTCACTGGTCTTGGCGGTATGGCATTCCTAGCGGGTTCTATACTTCTGGCTAGCGTCGGTGGAACTTGGGATATCTCAGCACTTTCCGCTCAGCGCGAACTCATTCAATCCTCCCCGCTGTTTCCCGCGATCCTCTTACTCATCCTCCTCGGTGCGTTTACCAAGTCGGCTCAATTTCCCTTCCACTTCTGGCTGCCGAACGCAATGGCAGCTCCAACGCCAGTTTCTGCCTACCTTCATTCGGCAACAATGGTCAAGGCTGGCATATTCTTGATGGGCCTGATGCTGCCAATTCTCGGCGGAAATCCAGCTTGGACTCTCACCCTCACGATAGCGGGTGGCATCACTTTGCTCCTCGGTGGCTTGTTTGGGCTCCGCCAAGATGACCTTAAGAAAATTCTCGCTGGAACCACTCTAGCAATCCTAGGAATGCTCACGCTTCTACTTGGAATCGGCACCGAAAAAGCTGTGTTGGCCGCAGTCTTGGTCCTGATTGGCCACGCGCTCTATAAGGCGACCCTCTTTATGGTCGCCGGCTCGATCGATCACGAAACCGGCACTCGCGATACAAACTTGCTCGGCGCGCTCAAGTCAGCAATGCCGCTCACTGCCCTCGCTGCAGGTGTAGCTGCTCTTTCCAAAATGGGTATCCCGCCGCTCTATGGATTCATCGGCAAAGAATATGCCTACAAATCGTCACTTGCGTCCTTTTCTAATGTCGCCCTCACCGCGATTCTTCTGATCGGTTCTGCAATTCTAATTGCCCTAGCGCTCCGTACTGGATTTATGCCGTTTTTCAGAAAATCAGTTGGAAAGCTACCAAAAAGCCCCAACGAAGCCCCTATATCGATGCTAATCGGGCCGCTTATCCTCGCCGCCCTAGGCATCGTTCTAGGTATTCTACCGGGCCTCCATGCGCCGCTGATCGCCGCTGCCAATTCGGCAATCCTAGCCTATCCAGTCACTCCAGAAGTAAAGCTCTGGGCAGGGTTCAATCTTCCCCTTCTTCTTAGTGTCGTCACGGTGGTTCTTGGGATTGGCATCTTTCTTGTTCATAAAAAGCTGGGCACTTTTCTCCGCGCTGTCCCCCTCCCCGGGGCAGAGGCTGCCTATGATTTGATTTTTCGCTCGACCATTTCATTTGCCAACTGGCAAACCCGAGTTCTCCAGTCCGGTTACCTCCGCAGCTACCTGCATATCATCATCGGCGCAACTGGGACCTTGATTATCATCAAATTGCTGCGTTTCGGCGGCACCGTAGATTTTGCAATCGTAAATAGCCTCACACCGATGGGAATTATCTTGGTAGGCCTAATGATTTCTGCAGCTCTTCTAGCTACCTTATCGAAATCCAGGCTCACCGCGCTCATCGCCCTAGGCGTCGTCGGATATGGAGTTGCATGGATTTTCGCAATCTTTAGCGCGCCTGATCTGGCGATTACCCAAATTCTTGTCGAGACTCTGACCGTGGTTCTTTTCGCATGGGTCGTTCATAAGCTTCCAGAATACCGCCCGCTGTCCTCTAAAAATTCAAAAGGCTTCGATGCCATCGTCGCCGCCTTTTCCGGTATCATCGCCACAGTCCTTGTTCTTAAGTCGAAATCCGTCGACCTTGGCACCGCTATCTCAGAGCGGCTCGCCGAAATGTCTTACCCTCTGGCACACGGGGCAAATGTTGTGAATGTCATCCTAGTCGACTTTCGCGCCCTCGATACTTGGGGCGAAGTTTGTGTTCTCGCCATTGCTGCACTCGGTGCCTGGGCTTTACTTGGCAATCAATTCGTTCGGAAATCCCGCTAAGCTACCATGCATTCTACGATCCTAAGCATTGCCAACCGAGTGATCGGTCCAATCCTAATTGGCCTTTCACTCATTGCTCTTTACCGCGGACATAACCTCCCTGGGGGCGGCTTTATCGGCGGCCTGATTGCCGCCTCGGCAGTTATTCTCTGGGCTCTCGCCTTAGGCTGGGACGATGTGAAAAAAAAGATTCGAGTTGATCCGATGACTTTGATTGTGTCCGGGATGGCGATCGCGATGCTATCTGGCGTTCCAGCTTTACTTATATCCGAGCCATTCATGACAGCGATATGGGGCCCAACTTGGCAAATCCCAATTCTCGGAAAGCTGAAGCTTGGCACTCCCCTTCTTTTCGATATCGGGGTCTACCTTGGCGTGATTGGCTTTTCCCTCAAATGTGCCATCGCACTTGGATCAGAGAATCAAATTTAAAGGAATCAGATCGTGGAATTTCTCATCTCAATACTCATCGGAACGCTCTTCGCATCAGGTATCTATTGCATTTTAAGGCGTTCGATCATGAAGCTAATCATCGGCATCATGCTCCTCAGCCAAGCTGCAAACCTTCTTGTCTTCACGGCCGGCGGACTGACGGTGAGCGGCCCAGTTTTTGCAAATTCAAAGACGGGACTGCCACCGGTGGGGCATGCCGATCCCCTACCTCAGGCACTCGTCCTTACGGCGATCGTCATCGGTTTTGGGCTCGTTATATTTACCATTGCACTGCTTCTAAAGGCACATCATGCAGTCGGCTGCGACGATATCGATTCATTCAATCAGACAGATAAAATTTCATGATTTACCTGCTCGCCGCGATCCTGGTCCCGTTCATCAGCGCCTTAATATGCCTCGTCAATGGCTCGCGACCAAAGGTAGCAAGGGCTACTGCCGTGATTGGCGCCGCTGTTTTGCTACTTACTTCGATCGCGCTTCTAAATGCTACGATTCGTGAAGGTTACATCGTGACCCAGCCTGGTAACTGGCCTGCTCCTTTTGGAATCACCCTAATTGCAGATCTATTCAGTGCCTCGATGGTGCTGATCACCTCGGTCGTTGGGCTCGCAGTATCTATCTATTCACTGAAAGACATTCCGGAAGCGATGGTGAGAAAGCATTATTTTGCTCTCTTCCATTTTCTTCTGATGGGCGTAAATGGCGCTTTTATCACAGGCGACCTTTTCAACCTATATGTGTGGTTCGAGATCATGCTGCTTTCTTCATTCGTCCTTATCACGATGGGCGGAACCCGCGATCAGCTGGAAGGCGGCGTGAAATACCTGATTATTAATTTGTTCTCATCGATCCTGTTTCTTTCCGGAGTGGGACTGATCTATGGCAAACTCGGCACACTGAATATGGCAGATATCGCCCTGCAGCTATCGCAGTCAAACGATGCCCTATTGATTAATTCATCGGCCATGCTTCTGCTCGCAGCATTTGGCGTGAAGGCGGCGATCTTCCCGTTCTTTTTCTGGCTACCTGCCTCATACCACACCCCGAATATCGCAATCTCTGCGGTGTTTGCCGGATTACTCACCAAAGTCGGCGTCTACGCCCTGATCCGCGCCTACACTTTATTCTTTCACACTCAATTCGATGTCGTTCAGGAAATTCTGTTATTCCTCGCCGGAGCGACGATGGTCACCGGTGTCCTTGGCGCAGCGGCTCAATACGAAATCCGCAAGATACTGTCCTTCCACATCGTCTCACAGATCGGCTACATGATTATGGGTCTCGCGATCGGCACCTCGCTGGCAATCACTGGCGCAATCTTTTACACGATCCATCACATCATCGTGAAGACAAACCTATTCCTGATCGCCGGCCTGATTACGCGCAAGTGTGGTACAGCAGATCTAAAGAAGATTGGTGGCCTTTATCGGGCCGCGCCGGCCTTATCGATTCTCTTCTTTATCCCGGCATTTTCACTGGGCGGGATTCCTCCGCTCTCTGGATTTTGGGCAAAATTCTCTGTCATAAAAGCCGGTCTTGATGCGCAGCATTATGTGCTGGTTACCGTGGCACTTCTTGTCGGCGTCCTCACCCTGTATTCGATGACAAAAATATGGGCAGAAGCATTTTGGAAAGAACGGCCAGAGGCTGGGACTAGCGACTTAGTCCAAGACTCTCAAGTATCCGTCCCGCTATCCCGGTCTTTAACGCTGCCCTGCATCGCCCTAGCTGCCCTCACTGTTGTCATCGGTCTGTATAGCCAACCGCTCTTTGACTTAGCCGATCAAGCATCTGTTCAACTACTAAATCCTCAGGCATATATTGATATTGTCCTGAAGCCATCTTTAGAATAAGTGAAAATAATCACCCGAATCCCCTATGCGATCGAGCTTCTTGCCTTCTATATTTATGAGGTATTGGTCAGCAACGCCCGTGTGGCTTACGATGTGCTAACGCCGACTCATTACATGGAGCCACAGATGGTTTCGGTGAATATCGCCGATCTCACCGATTCACAGCTTCTTGCTGCGGCGAATCTAATTTCGATGACCCCAGGAACTCTGAGCCTGAACGTCACTGAGGATCGCAGCTCTCTCCTTGTCCATTGCATGTATGCTGCAGATGCCGAAAAAACTGCGGCCGATATGGAAAGCAAATACCTTCGCCGCATTCGCCGCGTCTTTTAAAAAAACTTTCGCAGGACATCATGTTTTTAGACATAAAAGGAATTCCATCCCTGGTTTTATTTATCGCGCACAGTATTCTGGGAATCTCGATGCTGTTAGCTGGCTGGCGTATCTTCAAAGGCCCCTCCATTCCGGATCGGATTGTTAGCCTTGATCTTTTTGCCGCCCTCATCATGGGGCAGATAGCTTTGTTATCGATTTCTAGCCGCTTCATTTCTTATCTCGATGTTGCCGCTGCCATCGCGATCATCAGCTTTCTCGCTACCGTTGCCTTCGCTCGTTATCTCGAAAATAAAAACGCGCCGCTATGACCATTCTTGCATCAATTCTAATCCTTGTCGGTGCTGCGTTTAGTTTAATTGCAGCGATTGGCCTTATCCGCATGCCAGACATCTATTGCCGGATGCACGCCGCTACTAAGGCCGGCGCTTTTGGCCTCACTTTGATTCTCATCTCCCTCTGTGTCCTCGCTCCCCAACCACGGGTCATTATTCAAAGCGCGCTTATCATCGCCTTCTTTTATCTTACCGCACCGATCGCCGCTCAGATGATTGGACGAGCTGCGCTCTGCCGCGATTCGGTCCCATGGACCAAGAAAAAAAATGGCTGAAGAAGTTTTTCCTCGATAAGCATTTACGCGTTTCTATCAATCCCTTCTAGCGCTGATTTTATTGGTAAAAGCTAGCAATCTCTCCTAACTAATTCGTTCTTCAAAGGTTCTTTCTTTCCAGCGGATTGCTCCAGCTTTGGAAATACTTCCTTACAACTCCTTTCTTACAACTTCTTATTTCTCCATGCGAAAATTGTTTCAGGCACTCATCTTCACCTTTATTTGTCTGATTCAAGCAGCGCAAGCGGATCACGTGATTGTATGCGGCGGCCCTGCTCTAAGAAAATGGGAAGATCTGCGAGTCACTGATGACCGCCATGATCGCTGGTGGGCGAATTTCGTCCGCGCTTCCACCCTAAGAATGGCTGAGGTCCGAATCGCCTATGGAAAGCAAGCACCCCTAGTTTGGTTCGTCTACCGGCCTGGCTACGAAGCGCGGGGACGCGAGGATGGAAAGCCATATGTCACTTGGATCACTGGCCAGGCGACCAAGCGCAACTGCACTCTAATCTGGTTTACATCAACAGATGACTTCATTCGTAAGCTCAATGCTCGACCACGGAGATCAATTCAGACTTTCGATTACTTTGGGCACTCAAACAAGTATGCCTTCATGTTCGATTACGGAAGCGACATTATGGCGGTCTCACTCTCGTGGTTGCACGAGCGAGATTTACCACGGATTCGCTCCTCAATCTTCGCGAAAAACGCATACTGCAAATCTTGGGGCTGTCACACTGGCTCCTCGATGTCTGCGGTATGGAAAAATAAGGTCGGTATACCTTTAGAAGGTGCACGTGGGAAAACACTCTACACGATGGTCGGTCGCGGTGAAATGCCGAGGGGTTTTGGCGGATGGACCCGATAGACTCAAGAATCAATTCTACTACAAATGACCCTTTCAGCGCTTCAAGCTCTCCACGAGCTTCCATTTTTCGAACTGATTGAACAATCGCGAGCCGTTCACGTGGCGAATTGGGATCGGCCAGAAGTCCAGCTTTGCACTCTACTTTCAATCAAGACAGGTGGCTGCTCAGAGGACTGTTCTTACTGTGCTCAATCTGCCCGTTACAAATCTGGGGTGGATAGTGAGCGCTTAATGGCCAAGTGCGATATTCTAGAACGCGCAAAAATTGCTGCTGAAACGGGATCGACCCGTTTTTGTATGGGTGCAGCGTGGCGGGGGGTACGCGGCGGAACTCAGCGTTTCGAGCAAGTCATCGATATCATCGAAGATGTTTCCAAGCTCGGTATGGAGGTCTGCGTGACTCTCGGTGAGCTCGGCCCCGAAGAAGCCGTGCGCCTCAAAGAAGCTGGAGTCACTGCCTACAATCACAATCTGGATACATCACCGGAGCACTATCCAAATGTAGTCAGTTCACACACCTACGAAGATCGGCTCCGCACAATTCAAAATGTTCAAGATGCAGGTATGTCTGTCTGCTGTGGCGGAATTCTCGGACTTGGTGAAACGATCAAGGACCGCCTCCGCCTCCTCGAGGTGATCTCGAACTTCGATCCGCAGCCAGAATCAGTTCCGATCAATTCCCTCATGCCGATGCCCGGCACCCCGCTAGCGGAAAATCCACAGGTCGATACCTTCGATATTGTCCGCATGATCGCCGTCACACGCATTGCGATTCCAAAGGCAAAAGTCCGGCTTTCTGCAGGGCGCACCCGTCTCTCTGATGAAGCTCAAGCACTGTGCTTTTTCGCTGGTGCAAACTCCATCTTCTACGGCGACAAACTACTCACAGCAAAGAACCCATCGGTCGAAAAAGACCAAGTCCTTCTATCAAAGCTTGGGCTCTCTCCACTCGCTCCAAAACCAGTTCCGCATCCGGAAGAGCTCCGCCCTACCGAAATGCCAGTTCCCGTCTAGGAATCGAGCTGTGAATGCCTCGGCGAAGCTGACTGCTACCCGCCAAGCAAGAATATTTTTAGTCTTCCTTAGGTTCCAGATAACCGATCGAAACGAGAAATTGGTCAATCTCTTCCAAGCTTTCCTGAAACTTGATTTGATTAAAAAAGCCATGGCCTTGGCCTTCATAGATTCGCAGTTCACTACGAAGGCCTAGGTCTTTCATCTTCTTTTGAAAGCTCAATGCAGTTGCAACAGGCACAAGGTCATCTTTATCTCCCAGCAGAACAATCGCTGGTGGCATTCCCTGGCGGATATTGTGCAGGGGTGAAAACTCTCTCCACCGTTCGCCAATCCGCTCTTGTCCATAGCCATCAGGGCTATTATCGAAAACTGGGTTAAGAAGGACCAAAGCGTCTGGAACTGCATTGGTTTCTAGGTTGTCTTCCTTGTCATTGAAGCCGTCCACAGTGGCTGCAGCTACCGCTAAATGAGCACCAGCGGAACCTCCTCCCACAGCGAGTTTCTGCGGATCGATGGCGAGTTCTTTCGAATGTTCCCGCACCCAACGGATTGCGCTCTTGGCATCTTCTAAACATTCGAACGGAATCGCACCATGGCTTGTTTCCGTTCGATAATCAGCGCAAATCGCCACCATCCCGCGCTTCGCAAATGCATCGCTCATTCGGTAGAACTGTTGTGGATTAGACTTCTGCCATCCACCACCAAAGAAAAAGAGGATCGCTGGAGTCCGGGTATTTGACTGATGCTCTTCAGGCTCGAAAATGCGGAGCTTCAAAGATTCACCTTCCTCGAAAGTTTTAAAAACAATCTCACGACTAGGTGTGAGTTCTTGGGCGAAAGCGGTTCCGCAAAAGATGGCTAGCCAGAATAAGTAAATCATCTTGTAGCTATACCAAGATCTCAAAAGGTTGCCCCATCTCTAATCTTCTATACCGAGAAACTCCACACCCGTAAGCAAGCGTTCACCCATGTTTCCAGAAAACCGATTGCCAATGTATGATTCCTCCTCCACACCGTTTTCTAAGATCAGACCCGGCCCTTCGTTATTGCGTAGCTCATTGCGCGTGACCACGGCCTCCTTCACTCCCTTACGGGCGAGTAAACCGCCCAGCACGTTCCCCTCAACGACATTTTCTGAGATGTCACCCGATGACAGGCTCGTCAGTAAGATTCCATACTCACGGTTCTGTGTAAAAGTATTTCCAGTCACTGTCGCAGATGCGGCACCGCCATCAATATGCACTCCATTGCGAGTGTTCTGACTGCAGGTATTCCTACGCAGTATTACTGCCGCACCGTCCCAGGCCTCGATTCCGTTTTGGAAGTTCCCGCTGACTCGATTGTCTTCTGCTTCCAACCGGCTCCCCACTCCATTTACCGCAATTCCATTCCATCCATTGTCAGAAAAGCGGCAGCGAACCACCTGCGCGGCGGCACCTTCTAAGATCGCCAAGCCGTGACCGCTTCCAGACTTGAAGATGCAATCAACAAATTCAGCCTCTGCCCCACGCATTATCACGAGAGAAAAACGCTCCTCGCTCGAATCAAACGAAACGTGCCGGATCGTTAATCCACTTACCACAGCACCCTTCACTCCTGGCAAAATAGCGATCACGCTTCCCGCTTCACCTCTTGTCTCGATAAACGTTTTCCCCGGGATTCCCTCCAGCTTGATGTTCTTTGTGAAAACCAGTGGACCTTGCCAAATGCCCTCCGCCAAAAGCAAACGATCGCGATCCCGGGCACTCGCCAATGCTTCCTCCAAGCTTGCGATATCCTCTGGGATGCGGATCGTCCGCGAGTATTCAGCCATTCGCTCATAGGTTGCCCTTACTTCAGAGCTATCTGGGGCCAAGGCCAAGGCCTCGCGCATCCAGCCGAGGATCTTTTCGTCATATTCTCCAGTGTCGGCGGCCTCTGCCTTCTCTAATAAAATGAGTGCTTCTTCTAAATCCGCAGCCGCTTGGACTTTTGCCGATTCCACGAATTGCAAAATTTCCGCCACTTCGTTATTTTCAGGTTCCTCCTTCACCAATTCCCGTGCGCTATTTAGCGCTGCATCAAACTTACGCTCTTCGATCTGCTTCCGGATCGCTTCCAGCTTCAGCTGCCGATCTTCATCTTCTTTCGCAGCAACGATCTTCCCCAACAATTCCGTTAAAAACTCTTCATCCGGATATGTCTCAAGCACCGTATTTGCTGCGATTTTAGCATCCTCCCACCGCTTTGCCTCGAAGGCACCGATCGCCTCCCCGGTCCAATATGCCACAAACTGATTTTTCTCTTCCGATATACCGGCTGCGATCGATTGTTTTCCTTCGATCGCGATTTTAGATTTTGGGAATATTTTTTCTATCTGGGTGAAAAGCTCCTTCGCCTCATCCCATTTGCGGTTTTCAATATATTCCGCAGCTTGTTTTTGAAGTGCGTCCACTTCACTCATTTTTGCCAGATGCAGCTCTTCTTGATGCTTTTGGTAAAACCAGCTGCCTAATCCTATTCCGGCAATCAGGAGCAAGAACACACACAGCCCCCAGGGAAAGCCACTGCGCGCAGCTTTTGTTTGCTCCTCTTCAGGCTCAGCAGAAGAAATTTCTTCAGTTGGCCTAACAAGATTCATCTCATTTGTTTTTGCATCTGTCGGATCCATCTGACCCTGAATCGATTCCCGGACTGCCGCCAGAGCCCGATCGAAGGCCATCAGCTCTTCTTGATAACGCTTCGCCAGCTTCTCATTTGGAGCTTCGCGCACCATCTCCGCGATGCGCTCCCTCATCCCCTTGAACTTCTCTAGATGTAATTCTGGATTGTCATCGATCCCCACACCCAAAATATTCTTCGCCTCCGTCAAAGTCATCGCGCGCCCTTATCTCCCCAGCACTTAGAAAAGAAAAGCACGAACTAGAACGCTAATTATGAAGCTTATGTAGCAGAAGATCTGATTCGCAGAAGCCGTATCGAATCGTTTTTGAAATCGATCTGCAGCCTCAGCTCATCGCAAAAGAGAAAGCTCATACTTGATATTATTATTCAAGTATGTTCTTTTGAACACATGCCAGCGGCAATTGATATTTCTGAACTACGCGCATCTTTGCGGAAAAAATTCCCTGCAGCACATCGCAATGAAATTTCTCAAAAAGCAGCTGAGCCCGCTACCACTTACCAGAGCACTATTCATTTCGATCCAGGCACCATCAATGAAGTCGTTTCAAGTTCTCCATCTCAAGGTGTGTCCTTACTGATCTCTTATTTGCTCGAGCAGAGTGATGAGCTTCCTCTCGTCCTAATTGACGGCCGCGATAGCTTTGATCCTGCATCCCATGGCAATGAGCTTTGCTGCAGGCTTTTCTGGATTCGCTGCATCAGCACGGATCAAATGATCAAGACTGCCGATCTTCTCATCCGCGATGGGAATCTCCCGCTCATCTTGCTAGATCTTCACCTCGTCGCATTGCGCGAGCTCAGTCGCATTCCAAGTTCTCTCTGGCAGCGTTTCCGCAATGAAGCGCGGGATTCTGGATGCGCACTTGCCGTGCTTTCACCACGCGCGACGGTCAGTTCAGCACATACCAGATACTTTTTAGAAGGTGCCTTCACGCTCGATCATCTGGAAAAGTCCGTGCCGTCTCTTCACATCCGTCCAGATCTTGGCAGCCGGATGAGCAATCGCCGCATATCTTCTTAGAACCTATGTATGCCGCTCTTCATTTTCCTGATCTGCCTCTGCATAGCTTGCTTTGCAGCGGGGAAATATCTCCCTCACTTCCTATCGCCCTCCTATCCGGAGGAGAGCGCGAGAAAGCTCATATAATCGCGCGGAACGAGGCTGCTTCCGCACAGGGAATTGTCCACGGCATGGGCACTCTACCAGCCATGGCCCGATGTGCGGATCTGTATTTTCTAAACCGTGATCTCGGAACTGAAAAGTTAGTGAAACGTGAACTACTGGTTTTTGCCGAATCACTCACTCCAGATTTTGAACTCACCACAGATGATACCATTCTCTTGGATCTCTCAACTCTAGTAATTCCCTCCAAATTAGAATGGACGCGAAAGGTTCTCGAACAAAGCGCACGCCTTTGCCTGCCTGCTCACTTGGCAATTTCAGAAACTCCAGATCTTGCCCACCTATGCTCACTTTCCGCAGAGAGTTCAGCTAGATTTCACCCCGCCACATCAATTCACATTCCAGAGAATCCGTGCAGCCCACTAGCTCTTGGCATCGCGCAACTTACCCGCAGTGCTGCTTTTCCCGTCCTCCGCTCCAGTGCAGAAGTGCTCGATCTTTGGGGCATCCGTTCCCTTGGGGATCTTGCAGTCCTTCCTCGCCAAGGTCTCTCGGAGCGCCTTGGAGTGCACCTCGCCTGGCTGCATGATGTTCTACATGGGAAAAAACATCGGCTTCTAAAGCTCTACCGAAGCCCGCGAAACTATGCCGCCACTCACGATTTTGAGAGCCCGGTCCATCAGTTCGATCCCATTCTTTTTATCGCTCGGCGCTTATTGCAAACGCTCTGCAACCGCCTCCGCAATGCTCAGCGCGCTGCAACCGCGACGCAGATAATTCTCCATTACGAAAACAAAACTTCACACCGCAAGCACCTTGCTCTGGCAGAAACCACGCTCGATCCACACATCCTTCTCCGATCTCTCCACACTTATCTAGATAGCGTCTGCGCGCCAGCTGCCATCACTAGCTTTTCTCTGCGCCTAATTCCTGCACTTCCCTCACATAAGCAGCACGAAATTTTTCGCAAAGGTCTACGCGATCCACATCGCTTTGCCGATACCCTGCATCAGCTCAGCGGACTCGTCGGCCACGATCGGCTAGGTATCCCGCAGATCGAGAATGGGCATCGTCCAGATGACTTCCGTATGCTGCCCGCCACCCCAGAATTTCTACCGATCAATCCACTACCTATCGAAGCACCAGGAAATCTGCCTATGGCCCGCCTGAGGCCAGCTCTCAGTGTGAATATTCTAAGTGAACGCCGTGGCCGCTTTCATCATCCTCTGGCAATTCTCACAGGACCATATCGCGGCGAAATTATTCAAGTTCTCGGGCCCTACCCTCTTTCGGGTAATTGGTGGGATCGCAACTGGCAGGAGCTGCAATGGGACGTAGAGCTTACTTCAAATCGCCTTCTTCGCCTGACACATATTCCCCCTGAAAACTGGCAACTAAGCGGTATCTACGGCGCCTGAACCACCGTCATCTTTCATCTACAAATGGAACTTCTCGCCCGATCTTCTTTCTCCTTTCTCCGTGGCTCCAGTCCGCCGGAAGCAATGATTGCCCGGGCCGCAGAGCTGGGCCACCGCCATCTGGGAATGGTTGATCATATGGGATTTTACGGTTCTGCCCGCGCACATCAGACAGCGAAAAAACACGGCATCCATGCAATCGTCGGGGCTACGGTGGAAAATTTTCAGTTCGCATCTCTCACAGAACCTCTCGCAAGGCTTCCATTGATTGCGAAAACTCGCATTGGCTATCAGAACCTCTCTCGCCTTCTCACCACCCTACATCTTGAACCGGAAAAGAATTTCCCGAATCATCAGCTCCAAGGCCTGCATGCAGTTCTCACCCCAGAATCCCTTCACAAGCTTGGAAAAAGCGATCTTTTAGCAAGTGCTACAGAACTAAAAAGTTTACTCGGTCCTAGAAACTTATCTCTCGCCATTTTTCGGCATCATCGCCGTGGGGATGAAAAGCGAAATAAGCTTTTCCTGGATCTTGCTGCACATCTCCGGCTGCCAGTCATCGCCAGCCACTCCCCGCTCTACGCTACCCAAGCAGATCGCCTCCTCGCAGATGCCTTTACCTGCCTCCGTGAGCACCACACCCTCGATAGCGCTGGCCGCCTACTCGAGGCCAATGGCGAGCGCTGTATAAAATCTCCAAAGCATCTTCAAGAGCTTTTCACCGATCATCCTCAGGCAATCCAGAACACCTATGATCTTTGCGAGGAATGTGAGTTTTCTCTGGAAAATCTCGGCTACCGTTTTCCTTCTTTTTCCTTTGCTGAAACAGGAAAGCGCATGACCGATACGGAGCAGAATGAGCATCTGCGCAAGCTTGGTTTCGAAGGTATGGAGAAGATTTTCGGGAAAATCACACCTAACTACCGCGCCCATATTGAGAAAGAACTGGCGATGGTAGCGAAGCTTGGCTTCTCAGGGTATTTTTTAATCGTCTGGGATCTTGTGCGCTTCGCCCGGAGCCGCGATATCCTCTGCCAAGGCCGTGGCTCCGCTGCGAATTCGCTGCTCTGCTACGCGCTCGGAATCACCAATGTAGATCCCATCGCGGGAGGGCTCCTGTTTGAGCGTTTCCTCTCTGAAAACCGCACCTCATGGCCCGATATTGATATCGATTTCCCATCCGGCGAGCGCCGCGAATCCGTGATTCAATACGTCTACGAAAAATATGCTCCGCGCGGAGCCGCGATGACGGCGAATGTGATCACCTATCGCCCACGCTCCGCCTTTCGGGAGATGTCGAAGATTCTTGGTTTTCCAGAGTCGATCGCCAATCGCTTTACCGATCTCTGCACCTCCCCAAAGGTTCATGATGTGACGAAGGATCACTTTTCCGAGGAGCTTTCGATGGATAATTATTATCCAAAAGATCAGGTCATGGAATTTGCGAAAACCGTCGTAAAATCTGGCATTCCTGCAAGCCATCCGCGCTTCGAATCACTTCTCAAGCTTTACCACGCTATCCTCGGATCGCCCCGTCACCTCGGGCAGCATTCTGGCGGCATGGTTTTCTGCGATGACGGCCTCGATCATATTGTGCCACTTGAGCCAGCCACCATGCCGGGGCGGACGGTGCTGCAATGGGACAAGGACGATTGTGAAGAGCTCGGCATGGTAAAGGTAGACCTCCTCGGCCTCGGCATGCTTGCTGCCATGGAAGATACGATCCGGGTCTGTCGACAGCGTGGGAAGATCATCGATCTGGCGACTCTGCCCAAAGATGATCCCGCCACCTACGCAATGCTGTGCGAGGCGGATACGATCGGCACCTTCCAAGTCGAATCCCGCGCACAAATGGCCACACTGCCGATCATGAAGCCTGAGAAATTCTATGACCTAGCCATCGAGGTCGCCATCATTCGGCCTGGGCCCATCGTTGGGAACCTAGTCCATCCCTATCTGAACCGCCGCACTGGCCGTGAACCAATTCACTACATCCATCCTTCTTTCGAACCGATCCTCAAGCGCACCCTAGGAGTTCCACTTTTTCAAGAACAGGTCCAGCGCATGGCGATGGAGATTGCAGATTTCACCGGCACTGAAGCAGACGAACTGCGGAAGGCCATGTCGTTTAAAAAATCCGATGAGCGGATGATCCTCGTCTCTGAGAAGCTCCGTGACCGCATGCGCGCAAAAGGCATCTCAATTGAGACACAGCACCAAGTGATCGAGGCGATTAGCTCCTTCGCCCTCTATGGATTCCCAGAATCACACGCGATCTCTTTTGCCCTCATCGCGTACGCCTCTTGCTGGTTGAAAATTCACCATCCAGCGGAGTTCTACTGCGGGCTTCTCAATAACCAACCCATGGGATTCTATTCCGTAAACACCCTGCTCCAAGATGCGCGGCACCATGGCATACGCGTCCGCCCGGTTTCTGTGATCCATTCGATGGCGGAAACGATCGTTATCAATGATCACAGCATCCGCCTTGGACTGCACCGGATCAAAGGCCTGCGCAATGCAACTTTAGAAAAACTGGTCGAAGAACGTTCCCGGCAAAATTTTTCCTGCCTCACAGACTTTCTGCAACGTGTCCGCCCAAATAAAAAAGAACGCCGTCTGCTCGCCGCGGCTGGCACTTTCAATGATCTTCCAGAAGTTTCTCACCGCCGCGATGCCTTGTGGCAGGCGGAGATACTACCATCAGATGACCTGTTCGCCTCCCAACAAAGCGTCCCGAATCAGCTGGCTATGATGAATCCCGCAGAGCGCTTGGCGACGGATTTTGCCATTCAATCATGCTCTACCGGACCTCACCCAATGAAGCTATGGCGTGAAAAAAACGCCACTTCAAAGCTACATTGCCACTCTGTATCCATCTTGAACCTTCCACACGGATTGCCAATCGAAGTCGCGGGAATGGTGATTTGCCGCCAGCGCCCGGGTACGGCGAAGGGCCATTGCTTTATTTCCCTCGAAGATGAATTTGGCATTACCAATCTCTTCGTCCCGCGCGATACCTTCCACAAATATCGCCTTACCATCGTAAGCGAAAATTTTCTATTCATCCAAGGCCGCCTACAAATTACCGAAGACCGGAAACCTACCGTATTCGTCACCCATCTAGAGCCATTATCAGATTCCAGCAAGCTCGCTACCACTTCACATGATTTCCACTAAGCGTTTCTAATAACCAGATTGAATCTTCTCCAATGATGCCGATTTGGATGATCGCTCTGTGACGCTTTCTCTTAGATTTCTATGAAAACCTTTGAGCTATCGGCATCCGTCTGCCTATGCCAAATGCCTTTTTCGTCACCCGCACCCCAGGCGCTGCCTGCTGTCGCTTCCATTCATTCAGATCCACTCTTCGCTGCACCCACCGCACCACGGTCTCTTCGTAACCAGCTTCGATGATTTCTTCGGCAGATAGCTCCCGCTCTACATACATTTCTAAAATGCCATCGAGGATTTCATATTCCGGCAACGTATCTTGATCCTTCTGATCGGGCCGCAGCTCAGCACTTGGCGGCTTATCAATCGTCGCCCACGGAATTCGTTCCTGTTCCCGGTTCAGCCATCTCGAAAGCGCAAAAACCTGCGTCTTCGGAAGATCTGAAAGCACCGAAAAACCTCCACACATATCGCCATAGATCGTGCAATAGCCCACGGCCAGCTCGCTCTTATTTCCAGTCGTCAGCAATAGATGGTTCTCTTTATTCGATAGCGCCATCAGCAGCAATCCCCGCAGGCGCGCCTGCATGTTTTCTTCGGTCACATCTTCCTGTTTTCCCTCAAAAATAGGTGCCATCGCTGCCTTGACCGCTTCGAAAGCTCCATGGATCGAGACCTCCTTACAGCTAATTCCGGTGTTCTTTGCCAAAGCAAATGAGTCCTCGACACTGCCCCTCGAGGAATAGGGGCTGGGCATTGTCAGACCGTGCACATTTTCAGCTCCCAAAGCATCCGCTGCGATGACCGCCGTGAGTGCCGAATCGATCCCGCCACTTAGCCCCAGGCAAACACTGCTAAAGCCACACTTTGTTGCATAATCACGCAGCCCAATCACCAGGGCCGAATGCAGCTGTGCCATCTCATCGGCATGCTCTGCTTTTACAAAGCGCCCTGATTTCTGTGTTAAATCGATTACTTCCACACCCTCCTTAAAACCTCCCAAAGCTCCAAGCAAATTTCCGTCCGCTCCCAATGCGATTGAATGCCCGTCGAAAACCAATTGGTCATTGCCACCCACGCAATTGCAATACACCAGCGGCACGCCGGCTTTTTCCACGACATCACTCAGCAATCGATCCCTCATCGCAACCTTTCCAAGGTGAAATGGCGAAGCACTCAGATTTACCAAAAGATCAATCCCCTGTTCCACCAACTCGCCCACTGGATCGCGATCATACAAAGGCCTCGGCAGATATTCGCTCATCCAAATATCTTCGCAAATTGTCACGCCGATCTGCATCCCCTTCCAGGCAAAAGCCTTTGCCGCGCCCCCTGGTTGAAAGTAGCGGCGCTCATCAAAGACATCGTAAGTGGGCAGCAGGATCTTATGAAAAGTCTCCTTCACCTCAGCTCCCTCCAACCACGCCGCAGAATTGCAGAATGCCTTGCCATTAGAATCCTCTGAAAAGCCGACATACCCCACGATCAAAGGCACCTCGCCAATTTCATCTGCTAAGTAATCCAAGGCCTGCAGACATTTCGGAACAAACTCACTTTTAAAAACTAGGTCCCGCGGAGGATAGCCACAGAGACTCAATTCCGGTGTCACAACTAGCTCCGCGCCGTTTTCGATACATTCCCGATAGGCACCTAGAATCCTCTTCGCATTCCCCGGAAAATCCCCGATCACTCCATTGATCTGTGCAATACCTATCTTCATAAACGGCAACCGAGCAATACACCTGCCCCCGATTGCACGCGAATAAAAAACCTCGGCTGAGCGAGGCAGTATGGCTACTTCCCACCCACTAATTTATATCGGCCTGAATATTTCTTCGGCTCCAGAAGAAAGAAGTCGTCTATTTTCTAGGTCGGCGCTTCCGCATCGGATCAAAAATATGATCCAGTCCAGCTTCCTTCAGCTCACAAACTTGAGCCATCAATTCCCCTAATCTGCCCTGCGGGAAGGTCCTTTGTTTAAACCACATCAGATAATTTTCTGGCAGATCGTAGATCGGCCGACCCCGTGGGGGATACTTCTCTTTTCCGAAGATCCCAAACGGCATGTAAGTCCGTGATATCTCATCAAGCATCCGCCGCAGATCTTCGCAATCGATCTCAGTGATATCCAAATTGGTCATACCAGTCCATCCTTCCTTGCCTGCTTCCAATACGCATATTCAGAGCGATTAAAATCCACGTATTCTGGTGATAGATCACTGCTATACATACAGTATTGAGCTTCGCCTTGGTTCAGATGGATCAAGATTTCAAATTCAGGTTCTGCGACGATTTCACGCAGCTCATCCATCGGCGTGTCTGCTTGCAAACCGCCTAAACAGGCTGGCTTCCCACCGATGAGGATATCGATCAGCTCTTCCCGGATTCTCGCTCGTGAGTAACCAACTGCGTGAATGATTCGCCCCCAATTTGGATCGCCACCATTCCACGATGCCTTGACCAATGAAGATTTACATACGGCTTCTGCGACCTTTTTCGCATCTAAATGAGTGCGCGCGCCCTCCACTTTCACCGTTACAAACTTCGTCGTCCGTTCTCCATCGCGAACTACCGCCTTCGCCAGCTCGAGCATGACATGATGGAGAACCTGCCGAAACTGCTTACATCCGGAGCTGTTTCTCCGTGACAACTTGCCCTTGGAAGCGCCGCTTGCCATCACCATCACCGTATCGTTCGTGCTCATATCACCATCGATCGTGATCCGGTTGAAACTCTCTTCGACCGTTTCCTCCACCGCCTTTTGCAGGCAATCCTTCGATAGCTGCGCATCGGTCGTAATGAAGCACAGCATCGTCGCCATACTCGGCGAAATCATACCTGCGCCTTTGACACAGCCACCCACGCGGACTTTCGTCCCCGCCGCGTCATAACACACAGCATACTCTTTCGTGCGCGTATCGCTGGTGATAATGGCCTCTGCCACTTCTTTCCCCTTACCTGCACCTAGTTCTTCCACCAAGCTCTGATAACCAGAAGAAACACGGTTCATCGGCATGGGAAGACCAATGACTCCTGTCGAACACACACCTACCTCAGCCATCTTGATCTGCAATTTGGCCGCCACTCCTTTCGCCATGTCTCGCGCGTCATGGAGACCCTGCAAGCCTGTGCAGGCATTTGCATTCCCGCTATTAACGATGATTGCACGCAGATTGTTTTTGCGCATGTGGGTTTGAGAAAGTTTTACCGGAGCTGCTTTGACTTTATTTGTGGTAAAGGCGGCTGCCGAAACACATTTTTCCGGAGCATAGATCAGCGCCATATCAAGCCGCGGATTCGCAGGATCCTTGATTCCACAAGCTACCGCACTGCAGACAAAGCCATTTGCTGCACCCACACCTCCTTCAATCTGTGTTATCGGAAAATCCATTTTACAAAAACACTGCTAGATAATCGCCCTGCGATTCACCCCACAAGCAAATCCTGCACCAAAACTTTCACTCCTTCGCCAACAAACTAAAATTTGATTTTCGTTCGTCACAAGACATGATCTTTTGATGCAACTTCTTCTATCTTGCCTGCTGCTATTTCTCAGCCACCCGATTCTTCAGGCCGCCTTCGATCACTCTCACAAAGACTTCACCTCAGTCCTCCAACAGAATGTGAAGGGAAAAAAGGTGGACTACGCTGCTATCCACAAAAATCCAGATCCGTTGGGCAGGTATCTAGTTGAGCTAGCAACCGTTACAAAATCAGATTTTCACGGATTTACCGAAAAGGAGCAGCTCGCTTATCTCATCAATCTCTATAACGCGGCGACCCTAAAGCTTATTGTCGATAGCTACCCTTTGAAATCGATCCGCGATCTCCAATCTCCATGGAAGCAGAACCGGGTAAAGCTTTTTGGCGAATACACTTCACTAGACGCAATCGAACACGAGCGGCTGCGGAAAGACTACTCTGAGCCACGAATCCATTTTGCTGTCAACTGCGCCTCGATCGGCTGTCCAGCTCTTCGCAACGAAGCTTTCACCGCAGCAAAGCTAGAAACCCAACTCGATCAGCAGACCCATGCTTTTTTGAACGATCCGTCGCATAACCGCTTCGATCCTGCAGACAATACGATTCACCTATCCTCAATTTTCGATTGGTTCGGAGGCGACTTCAAAAAACATTCTGGTTCCATCGAAAAATTTATTGCTCCCTACTTTCCCAAAGATGCTCAGAAGCCGATCCTCTCAGGTTCGGCAAAAATCAAGTTCTCTGATTACAACTGGAATTTGAACGATATTTAAAGCAGTCGTTTTAAACTCTTTTTTAGCTCTAGAAAATAGTCGTGATCCTTATTGTCATGACCCGCCTTCCCGAAGCTGGGAAAACTAAGACCCGGCTAATTCCTTCTTTGGGGCCCCAAGGCGCAGCAGATCTTCACGACCGCTTAGCGCGCCATACTATCGCCCGCGCTTCTTCCTTTTGTATCGCTAACGATTATCAGCTCCAGGTTCAGATCGCATCTGGATCTGAGCTACAGTGCAAAACCTGGCTAGGTTCTTGGGACCTCGATTGTCGCCCGCAATCTGATGGCGATCTCGGACAACGCCTCTCCTCGGCCACGCAAAACGCAATCGAAGAAGGCCATTCCCGCATTTTAATCATCGGCACAGATGCACCGGAGCTAAATGAACAATCGTTTGAAACGGCTGCTGGAGAGCTCAATGGATCGGTGCTATCTTTCATTCCAGCGAACGACGGAGGTTATGTTCTCGTTGCTGCTAATCAATATGTTGCACCGATATTCACGGGAATTACGTGGGGCACAAATTCAGTTCTTGAGGAGTCGCTGGCTGCCGCGAGACGCAGCGGAATCGCAGCAACGATTCTACCTCCGTTGAATGATGTTGATATTCCTAGTGATCTTCCAGCCGCCCATGCCGCTCTAGAACAAGGCAAGACAGTTTCAGTCATCATTCCAGTTCGCAATGAATCGAGCGCACTAACGCAGCTTCTCCCTACCCTTCGTTCTTATCACTTGGCGCAGATCCTAGTAGTGGATGGTGGGAGCATCGATCAGACCGCCGCCCTCTTCGCCGATTATCCAACTGAGTATCTTGACTGTTCCGGGCCAGACTCGAATCGCGCTTCGCAGATGAATACAGCGGCTGCCCATGCCACCGGAGAATACCTTCTGTTCTTGCACGCAGATACGATTCTACCAGACGATTTTCCGAAGATCATCGCACGTGAGCTCGACCGCCCCGGCATCTCTGCAGGCGCATTTAGCTTCGCACTTCAGGAAGATCTTCCAGCAGCTCCAATCATTGAAGCCTTGGTAAAGCTTCGCTGTCGCTGGTTTTCCACCCCCTACGGAGATCAGGCAATTTTCATGCGCCGAAGCATTTTCAATGCGATCGGCCGGTATCCGAAGATTCCAATTCTCGAGGACCTTCACCTGATCAAAGCAGCAAAGAAGATCGGGCAGATTGCGATTGCGAAAGAACATGCCTTCACCTCGCCTCGCCGTTGGCAATCAGACGGCGTGATACGGACCTTCCTCAAGCACCAGGCCATCCTCATTCTTCACCTCATTCGAATCCCGCCTCAGCGGATTGCCAAACTAATCCGGCGCGCTAGGGACTAATCAGTGCGCCGCCTTTGACAGCTCTCAAATGCTGAAAACAAACTTGCTCAGCTGGCGTCTTCCCTTCATCTAGACATTCGTGCGCGATTTGCTGTCAAACCCCGCCTGGCAGGAAGCCGATCTCGGCCAGCCCCTTCCAGACCATCCACATGCCTGCTCGGTTTGCCTGCCTACTTGGCAAAGTGTGATCGGCTATGAAGAAGGGCGCAAGAAAGTCACCCGCAAGCTGCGCACTGGATACCCGCGCTTTTTTAAACATCCGACGATTGAGCGCCTGTTTGAAAATGCCCGCGCTGAGCTCGTTTCCGCCCAGGAAGATTTATTGATCCTTCCCACCAAAGTTTCCGCACAGCGGGCCCAGCGCTGGCTGGAGCGTCAGGCGGAGACAGCGATCCGGATGACATCCTTCCATGGACTTCAAGCAATCATTTTCCCAGAAAAGGCCAGCGCTCTCGCCGCTCAATATTGGCGTTTCTCAGGCGAAGGCATTTCATCGCGCCAAGCCCAAGACTACCTAGATGGAATTCTCGAAGAAGGCACTGCATCCAACGGCTTAGCAAAAGCCATCGCCAAGCTAAACGGTGGGCGTGAAGATCATACCTTTGTTTTTTCCAGCGGGATCTCAGCTGGTATGGCAGCGCTGCGGGCACTGCCCACACTCCGCGAGGGGAAAAAGACCCTGCAGTTAGAATTCCCCTACGTCGATACGTTGAAAATCCAAGAACGTTTCGGCAATGGAGTGGTTTATTTGAATGAAGCGAGCGGAGAATCCTTTGATGAGGCGCTGCAGCGAATCCGCACCGGTGAATTCGCCGGCGTCTTTACCGAGGCACCGACAAATCCGCTTCTGCGCACAGTCGATCTAGCGCGCGTGGCTGAGGCCTGCACCAGCTCCCGCACCCCTCTGATCATCGATGATTCCGCAGCTGGCCCATTGAATGTCGATGCTTTATCGTGCGCAGATATTGTCACTTCGTCCCTGACAAAATGGGTTTCGGGGAAAGGTGACGTAATGGCTGGCTCGTTAACCGTGCGTGAAGACTCTTTCCTAGCCCAGGAACTGATCCGCTCCATCTCAGAGGACGCCGATCAATGCGCTCCCCTTTACACTGGCGATGCGCAGGCTCTTCTCAGCAACATCGGCGATTACCCAGAACGGAACCGGCAAAGCAATGCCTCGGCACTTGCCCTTGTGGCGTTCCTACAGGGCCACCCAGCTGTCTCCGATGTCTGGCATCCTTCGATCACTCAGCGTGAAAACTACGATTCTATCAAGCGCAGCGGTGGCGGCTATGGCGGTTTGCTTTCAATCGCTCTCAAACAGGCAAAGAAGACCCCGCGCATTTACGATTCACTTCCACTATCCAAAGGTCCTTCCTTTGGCACTGCCTTTACTCTCGTCTGCCCCTATCCGATGCTAGCCCACTACCATGAGCTAGACTGGACTGAGAGCTGCGGCATCCCGCCGCATCTACTGCGTATCTCAGTGGGCCTCGAGCCTATCGAAGAAATTATCTCCGCATTCGAAACGGCGCTCTCGTAGCTCGTTTTCGTTCAAAATGGTCCTCGCTAGCGTTCATCTTAAAAACCTCATGCCTCTTTTGTTTGCCAACCCAATTCGCCTCTTCGGCTGTCTTCTTGTTCTGTCTCTTTTGACCCAGTGTGGTGCTCCAGGTCCCCCTGTCTGCCGCTTGAGCCCGCCGACCGCACGCGCTCAGGCACCAATGCTGATTGAGACTGCCCGTATAAATTGGAAAATCCTTTCTAACCCAGCACAAAGAACTCTCTGGCCTGCGGCTGAGATCGCCTACAACTCTGCGGTATCCAGCTTGTTCGATAAAATGCGCTGCGGCGGCAACGATTGGGCTGCTCAAGCAAGTGAAATTGGCACCAGCCTTGCGCGCCCCACGGAAAATTTGAAGGACCTCCGCCGCTTAGAGGCGCTTTTTCCGGCTGCGGCGGTGAAAGTCAAAACCAAGGAGCGCTATAACAAAACCGAAGGGCTCGGGATCGCCGCGGTTGGCTGGCGCTCTACTTCTCCGGTCGGCGTTCCACGCGAGCAGTTTCTTCCACCAAATGGCCAGCCATTTAATCTGACTGCTATTCTCGATTTCTCGGCAGGAACGCCACAATGGAAGTTTGTTCAGCGCTGGGATCAAAGTAGCTTTGCGATTGGCCCCACAAGCCACAAGCTCGCTGCGGACTGGACTGCACCAATCGATTTTTTCTGGTATATGTGCGATCTGGACGATCTACGCCTCCAGAATGTGATCATCCCGGAGCGCTTTACCGAGGAAACTGGCCTCTATTTTCTAGAGCCATATGATCCAGACAAAATCCCAGTCGTCATGGTGCATGGCCTTGTCTCTAGCCCCGATGCCTACCGGGACATTATCAATGATCTCTCGCCAGAACCATGGTTCCGAGAAAACTATCAGATCTGGCTCTACAACTATCCCACTGGCACCCCATGGCTCTACAATGCGATGCGTTTCCGTCAAATCATGGGCACCGCTTCCGCTTACGCGCGCCGCCAAGGCCCGGATGCAAAGCTAAAGCAAATGGTGATCCTCTCCCATTCCATGGGTGGACTACTAACCCGCACCGCCGTCAGCCCTCCTGGCAAATTTCTATACGATGCCCATTTCCCAAAGCCGCTTTCTGAACTGAAAATCAAACGAAAGACGCGCACCCTGCTTGAAGACGCCCTGCTTTATACGCCACTCAAAGATCCAGCGCGTGTCGTCTTCATGGCCGTTCCTCATCGCGGCAGCCCTGCTGCAAACTTCAGGGGAACCGCGTTTCTTTCAAATCTAATCCGCTTACCAAAAATTCTTACGGTCGATCTAATCGATGCTACCCTGCAAGCCACCGCTGGCGATGCTGGCCTCTCAGGTGACATTGAGGCCGCCCAAGTCAAGCCGCCCACCTCGATTTCGACCCTCTCGCCAAGTTACAGTGGCTTCGAAGGCCTTTCGAAAATGAGATTGCCGCAGAACATTATCTTCCACTCGATCCTCGGCGACAAAGGCCACGGAGATACCCCGAAGAGCAGCGACGGCGTAGTTCCTTATTGGTCGTCACATCTCGATGAGGTCTCGTCGGAATTGATCGTGCCCTCAAATCATAGCGTCCCCAGTAGCCCCGCAGCCGCTGCCGAAGTCCAGCGCATCCTCCGCCTCCACATCGGCAAACCGTAGTTCTTTTTCTGATCCGATCATACTGGAGCTGATGCGGAGGCTTTTCTGCTAGTTCCCAAGATGGAGCCTTTCCTGCTGTCCCGTATGAAAATTTTCGCTTACATCAGCGAGAGATACAGGTTCCAGTGCATCTCTCGTTTCGTAACTTGAAGGACCTGCAGCCGGAACGGAGCTCGACGAAACCTTCGATCCACCTTTCGTGGCTATCAATCGTTCAACGCTTCCAGTCCCAGACTCCGCCTTGAAGTTTAACACGGTGAGTCTACCTTATTGCCTGTGATCGAAGTCCAATACCACAATGGCCTCTACCTCCCAGAACTGGATTTGTGGCTCGACCCACACGATCAAAAGTCGGATGCCTTCGTATCTCACGCGCATGCCGATCACGTCGCTCAGCATCCGCATACCATTTGCTCCGCGCAGACGGCGAAGTTAATTGCCCAGCGTTTCGGAGCGGACTTGGCATCGCTGGAGCCGCTCGAGATGGGAAACTCGCTTGAACGTGGTAACTTCCAGCTGCGTTTACTCCCGGCCGGACACATATTTGGTTCAGCAATGCTTCATGTCACCCGGAAGACGGATTCGGCGACGCTTTTATATACCGGAGATTTCAAAACCCGGCCCTCACGCACCTGTGAAACCGCTCGTTTCCTACAGGCAGATACGCTGATTATGGAGACCACCTTTGGCCAACCGCAATGGGTATTTCCATCGCGGCTGGAGACCGATGCGGCCTTGCTGCGCTTTGTCACGGATGCCTGGACGGATTCAGAGACACCAGTAATTTTTGGATACTCTCTTGGGAAAGCACAGGAGGCACTCGCTCTTCTTGCGGAAAATAAGATCCGCGTTTTATCTCATCCGACCGTCGCGGCGATGACTGAGGTCTGCCGCTCTCTCGGACTAGATCTGCCAGAGCCCGAAACCTTCACCGGAAAACTCATTCCTGAGACGGTAATTCTAGCCCCGCCCAATGCGGTGAAATCAAAAGCACTTCGCAATTTGAAAAATACCCGGACTGCGATGCTTTCCGGCTGGGGATTGCAGCCGAGCGCTATCTATCGATACCGCGTCGATCAGATGATCCCGATGTCTGACCACGCGGACCATCCAGGGCTGCACGAAGCAATTGCGCGCGTGCGCCCTAAGCGAGTTCTCACGGTTCACGGCTACACGAAGCAATTTGCAGCAGAGCTTCGGGCCAAGGGACTCGAAGCTTGGTGCGCAGCTGGTGGCGATCAGATGGAGCTCACACTTGATAAAAACCTGAATCACTCTGCGGCTTCTCAGGCCAGCCGACTTAGCACAAGCAAGCGTCCCAGCTGCCAGCTAGCCGATTTCTCAGATGTCTGCGCACTTGTTGCTTCGACGAACAGTCGGCTCGAAAAAACAGCTCACCTCACGAAATACTTTTTAAATCTATCAGCGCCGAAAGATCTAGCATCCGCTGCGCGGTGGCTCTCCGGCGAGATTCTCCCCCGCTATCTTGGCAAGCGCGCCCTTCACATCGGATCTGCTACAATCAAGCGCGCCCTGCTCTCTTTACCAGGCGCAAACCCCCAGCGTTACCGCGAGATATCTGCAATACAAAATGATACGGCCCGCACGGCTCGCCTGTTTCTTGAAACGCTGCCACTTTCGCCACAGCCAGCAGATATTGCTGACCTAAATGAATTTTTTGACGGCCTGCAATCCATCTCGTCTTCCTTGGCGAAAGCAGAAGCGATCCAAGGGAAGCTTTTGAATCTCCACCCTGCTGAGGGGGAAAGTTTTATCAAAATTCTCGGTGGCGATCTCCGGATCGGGCTGAAGGCGGGGCTCGTTGAAGATGCCATCGCTCAAGCATTTTCTTCAGACATCACCACAGTAAAAAAGGCAAACATGCTGCTGGGGGATATCGGTGAAACGATCCAGCTCGCACAGGAAGAAAAGCTCGATACTGCACAGCTCACTCCCTTCGTTCCCATTCGCGCTATGCTCGCCTCGCCGCTTGAGCGCGATGACAAAGATGATTCACTGATCTTCGAAAAAATTCCTTTTTCTTCTCCTTACTGGCTTGAGCCGAAATTCGATGGCATCCGCGCCCAGCTTCACAAAATCGGCCCAGACCTCGCGCTTTTCTCACGCGATTTACGCCCACTGGATGGAGAATTTCCTGACCTTCTAGAATCGGCAAAAGATATACCCGGCGATTTTATTCTCGATGGTGAACTCATTGCCCATGCGGAAGGTCGGCGCCTTACCTTTGCCGATCTTCAAAAACGCCTAGGCAGGAAAAAGGCCATTGATACAGATTTATTTGCCCATGCCCAAGGCGCGCCAGAAGCAATTCCGCTGAAATACATCCCCTTCGATATTCTCTATCATTCGGGCCAGTCTCTGCTCGATCAATCACTCGCTGAGCGCCGCCAAATTCTCGATACACTGCCCCTAAGCGGCATGTTCGCAACCATCGATCTAATTCACGCGACAAACCCGGAGGAGCTGGAAAACGCGTTTAAGAAATCGATCAAAGATCACTACGAGGGCCTGATCGCAAAAGATCCGGCATCGCACTACACGCCGGGCCGGCGCGGCAAGGCATGGATCAAACTAAAAGGCGTGATGCCGACGCTGGACTGCGTGGTAGTCGCTGCGGAACAGGGCCATGGCCGGCGCAATAACGTGCTCTCAGACTACACCTATGCAGTGCGCGATGAGCAGAGTGGAGAGCTGCGCATCCTTGGCAAGGCATACTCAGGGCTTACTGATTTAGAGATTGAGGAGCTCACGGAGCATTTTAAGCTAAAAACCCTTCGCAAGGAAAAAAGGAAACATCACCTAGATCCCGATATCGTTCTGGAAATCGCCTTCGATTCGATTCAGGCATCGAAGCGTCATGACTCCGGGCTCGCACTGCGTTTCCCTAGAATCAAGGGAATCCGTCGCGATAAAACGATTGCAGATATCGATACTCTGCGGACCGCTAAGAGCCTTTTGCAAAAGTAGAACTCTTAGGCATGCATAGTTCTTTGCAAAGTGCCTTGCCTGCATGGCCCGGTTCACATATCTCGACGCTATGTCAAGCATCGGTAAAACCCATTTCCCAATTTCAGGATTTAGCGCAGTCATTTTCGATTGCGATGGCACCCTAGTTGATTCCATGCCAGCCCACTTCAAGGCATGGTGCGACGCCTTAGAGGTGTTTGGTGCAGGCGGGATTTTTAAGGAAGATATCTTCTTCGCCATGGGTGGCCGTCCGACCAAAGATATCGTCACTGATCTGAATAGTGAATATAACTTGAAGCTCGATCCTGCTGCCGTCGCACTTGCAAAGCGCGAAGCTTTCCTCAAACAACTTCACCTCGTAGAATTTATCGACGAAGTAGCAGACTATGCCCGCTCCTTGCGTGGACAGGTTCCCCTCGCGATTGCCTCAGGTGGCTCACGCTATGTGGTCGAGAAGACTTTGAAAGTCTTGGATTGCGCGGACTGGTTTGATGAGGTCGTAACCGCCGATGACGTTGCAAACGGCAAACCTTCACCAGATATTTTCCTCGAAGCCGCAAAGCGTTTGGGCGTCGATCCACAAACTTGCTTAGTTTTGGAAGATGCGCCTCCGGGCGTAGCTGCCGCACAGGCGGCTGGTATGGAAGTCATCACAATTCCCATGCCCTCGGTGATCGCTTCCGCGTAAAGATTTTGCACATCTATCGATAAAGTCATCCCCGTTTCGGTGGCTTATCGCCCGCATCCCGCCTTTCCATTGCGCGGATTTTGGTGTATTCAAAGAATGATGCTGCTCCGCTTTTTATCAACCACCTTCGCGGCGACTTTTCTTCCACTTTGTGGCGCTCCCCCACCGGCGAACTCACTCTCGTTCGATGCAGAAACTCATCGTCTCGAAGTTCAAACGGCTGCCCGTAAGATTCAAACCCCAGTTCCGACACAAAAAGTAGGAGGGCTTCCGCTCTCCACCACTTTTAAAGGAGAGGCAAAATTTCGGGAAATCATTGCGAAGGCTGAACGTGAAAACTGGCAATCTCTACCCATTGGCGAGCGCACTGCCCGTGCCGCTTATGCGATGCTAAATGTCCCATACGAAAATTATACACTGGAGGCAGACGACCATATCGAAGCGCCGATTGTAAATCTTCTCGGCATGGATTGCTGGACTTTTTACGAAAACGCTCTCGGTTTCGCCCGGATGCTGAAATACAAGCCTGGCCCCTATCGGCCGGAGGACCTCCTGCATATGGTCGAGATCGAACGCTACCGCGATGGCCACTGCGACGGTTCGTATCTCTCCCGAATGCATCATCTTGAAGAAGTCTTTTTTGACAATCAGCGCCGCGGCTACTCAGAAAACATCACTCCGAGGATTCCAGGTGCCGTGCGCCTCCGGCGAGAAATCAGAGAAATGACGGTGAGCTGGAAGAGCTACCGCTACCTGCGCAATTCTCCCGAGTTAATTCCAGCGATGGGTCGCGTGGAAGCTAAGGTCTCGCAACTTCCTGTTTACCACATCCCAAAAGCCAAAGCGCGTGCTGCAGAGAAATATCTACAAAATGGAGATATCTGCGCCATATCGTCGAACTGGAAATATGGCTACACTTCACACGTAGGACTCATTGTCCGGATCAAGGACCGCGCCTACTTCATGCACGCCACCTCTGATCGCTCGAAAGGCCGGAAGACGATCGTCGATCGGCCGATCACTGATTATCTGAACGGATCGACAAAACACGCTGGCTTCATCATCTCTCGGCCTCTGGATCTCCCGGCGTCGCGGCAATGACGGGTCGAGTTTCTTGGAAGTGGCATTGATGAATTTTGAAAAAGTCGAATCGCAACTTCTGACCTTCATCGGTGTTTACTATCTAATTATGGAGCTCACAGATTCAATTTCTCATAGTTTCATTTCCCCGGGAATACCGCGCAAGACCTCCGCTGATTTAAGCCGCCAAGACCCTGAAACAAATGACGATCACGCACTAATGGCCCGTATCGCTACGGGCGATGAGAGCGCGTTTCGCGAATTGATCGAACGCCATCAGGCTCTAGTAATTGGCACGATTACCAAAATGCTGGGGAACGATCAGGATTCTGATGATATCGCCCAACGCAGTTTTCTCCAAGTTTGGAAAAATGCAAAACGCTACCGTCCGGACGCAAAATTCACCACCTACCTTTTCACGATCGTCCGGAACTTAGTCTTCAATGAAACACGTCGTCGCTCGCGGAAAAAAACGATCTCATCCGATCTTGTTCTTTGATTCTTATGATCTAGAAACGCCGGCTCCACAAGCGGCTCAGCCAGACCGAAATCTTCTCGCCACAGAGCTGCAGGACGCGATTGACGAAGCGATTCAAGTCCTGCCACCTCCGCAACGACTTGCCCTCATCCTCCGCCGTTATGAGAATCTACGCTTATGAAGAGATTGCTGCGGTCCTGAAAACTTCGGTTCCTGCTGTGAAGAGTCTGCTTTTCCGCGCCCGCAAGAGCCTTCGCGAGTCACTTTCAGCCTACCTCAGCGAGTAGCCCGCGCATCTCCGCCCCATAGGCCGCGAGTCGCCTTTTTTCTTCTTCGGTGAATTGGTAGGGCACCCTCTTGCCGATTCCTAAAGTCCCGATCACCCGCTTCGCGTCCTCGGAAAATATTGGCACGGCGAGTGATCCAGCCACCCCAGATTTTTTCGCATCCTCTTTCGCCACCCCACCTAGATCTGCCTGCAGATTGCATAGCTCGACCGGTGATTGGCTTTCTGCTGCGACGCCCGCGATTCCCTTGCCAAAAGGAATTCGCGAGATTTTCTCGATCAGAAATTCTGGCACTCCCAAAGCGCAGAGTAGCTGCAACTCCCCTTCGGCTCCAAGGCCATGAAGGGTTCCCGTCTCACAGCCAAATTCGCTCATCACCCTAGCTAGCTTTGCTTCTCCTTCTTTCATTAGAAAAAAATTCAGCGCCATCGACACCCGCGTCAAGCATCCCTTACACGAAAACCGCTGCAAACTTCGCCCTGATTCCTGATTTACCTTTCCCAGCTAGCGCCAATTCCGCTTCAAGATCTAGGCCTATAATTAGCATAGGATATCGGCGCAAGATGCTTGGTCTTTATGGTTTCCCGCTTTGACAACTTCGCTGAGCGCACCCAAGCTGCCGCCCAATCTAATTTTCAAAAATACTTACTATGTCCTACGATCTTATCGTCATTGGCGGCGGCCCTGCCGGATACGTCGCTGCCATCCGCGCTGCGCAACACGGAAAAAAAGTTGCTTGCGTGGAGGTGGATCGCGCCGGCGGAACTTGCCTGAACTGGGGATGCATTCCCACAAAGGCCCTGCTCAAAAATGCCGAACTTTACCAGACCCTCACACACAAAGCCGCAGACTTCGGCCTCTCCATTGAGGGCCTCTCCTACGATTGGTCGACGGTAATCGGGCGCTCTAGAAAAGTCGCTGATCGCCTGGCTGGAGGCATCGAGTTCCTGTTCAAGAAAAACAAGGTCGATTACATCCGCGGCTACGGATCGATCGAGGCCGAAGGGAAAGTCTCGGTAAAGGCAAGCGATGGTTCGACAAAAACACTCGAGACGGCCAACACGATCATCGCGACTGGTTGCAAATCCCGTCCCCTGCCACCTCTTCCATTCAATGGCAAAAGCGTAATTGGCTCCAAGGAGGCGATGATTCTTGAAGACCAGCCGAAGGAAATGATCATCATCGGCGCAGGTGCGATTGGAATTGAGTTTGCCTATATCTACAATGCCTTTGGCACGAAGGTCACTGTGGTGGAAATGCTGCCAAATATTCTTCCTGTCGAAGATACAGAAATCGGCGAAGCACTCGAAAAATCGCTCACGAAGCAGGGAATTCGCTGCCTGACAAATACCAAAGTGACTGACACAAAAGACCATGGCGATCACGTCGAGATCACCGTGGAAGGACCTAAGGAAAACGGTGCGATCACTGCCGATGTCTGCCTTGTTGCAATCGGAATCCAGCCAGTCCTACCCGGTGGTCAAGAGCCTGCGCTCAACGATCGCGGATATATTACCGTGGATGATCGCTATCAAACAGACCTACCCGGCGTCTACGCAATCGGCGATATCAATGGACCACCATGGCTCGCCCACGTCGCTTCGTTCGAGGCGTTCCAATGCGTCGACGGCCTATTTGTCGAGGGCTTTACCCCGCGCAAGGTCACCAATTTCCCGGGCTGCACCTACTGCCATCCGCAGGTAGCTTCGGTAGGAAAAACTGAGCGCGCGCTCAAGGAAGAAGGGATCGAATACGTGGTTGGGAAAATTCCGTTTATGGCAATTGGTAAAGCAGTTGCGGCAGGTGAAACTGATGGCTTTGCAAAACTCCTATATGGGAAAATGCATGGCGAAATCCTCGGCGCACATATTATTGGCGACAATGCGACTGAGCTCATCGCTGAGATGGGGCTTGCGCTCGATCAGGAGCTCACTGCCGATGAGATTCATGCGACAATCCATGCCCATCCGACGATGTCAGAAGTCATCCACGAGGCGACTCTGGCTGCCGAAGGTCATGCGATTCACTTTTAATCGAAGTCCTATGCCGGCGATCCTGCCATGCCTGAGATTCTCATAACCACCGGAGATCCAGCAGGCATCGGCCCGGAAATCGTTAAGGCGGCACTTGACAGTGGCTCGCTTCCTCGCGGCTTTACCTTTTCCACGATTGGCCCGCTATCCTGGCCCGATCCCGGAAGGCCGGATCGCCACAGTGCGGAAGTAGCACTCAGCTCTCTCCAAGAGGCCCTTGCGCGCCTCCGCGAAACATCTGCCGCAGCCGTCGTAACTGCGCCCGTTTCGAAAGAGGCGCTGCAATCGATCGGCTTTCCATTTCCTGGTCAGACCGAGTTTTTTGCGAGCGAACTCAAAGCTCCGTCTTATGGAATGCTCCTCACGGGCCCGACCCTTACCGTTGGGCTGGCGACCATTCACTGTGCAATCGCTGAGGTGCCAGCTCTTCTTACGACCGAAAAAATCGTCAAAATCTCCCAGCTAAGTGCAATTCACCTGCAGAAAAAAAACGGATTTTTGCCAAAAATTGCTGTCTGTGGCCTGAATCCACACGCCGGGGAAAACGGTAGTTTTGGGAACGAAGAACAAAGGATTATCGCGCCAGCAATTCAGCGATTGAATCAACTGAATATCGGGATCTTCTCCGGACCTCATGTCCCCGATGCGATCTTTCGCGATGCTGCACAGGGACGATACGACGCGGTGATCGCAATGTATCATGATCAAGGACTCATCCCACTGAAGTTGCTGGATTTTGATGATGCAGTGAATCTTACCCTCGGCCTGCCCAAGCCGCGCACAAGTCCAGATCACGGAACCGCCTATGATATTGCCGGAAAAGGGATTGCGAATCCAAGCTCGATGATCGCAGCAATCCAGCTTGCCTGTCAGCTTTCCTAGGACCCCTTCGATGATCGTCCAGAAGATCCCGTTCTCCTTTCCCGGAATTGCCGAAGATATTGTCCGATATCAGGAATTGGTCGCTAGCTCGCTGCAGAGTGCCGATGTTTGTTTCCCCTCTAAGGTCTCGATCCTGAACCTCGCCTGTGGCCGTGCCGATGAGACCGCTGCCCTCATTGAAGCAATCCGCCCAGCGGAGATCTCACAATACCTTGCCATCGATCTTATTGCGGAATCAATTGCAGAAGCACAGGCACGCTGGGCGGTCGAGGCTCCCGCTAGCCTCCATTTTCACGCTGGCGATGCAGCACGCTTCAGTCGGCTAACCGACCTACCAATCCCACTCGATTTTCCTCACTTTGATCTGCTGGCCTTCCGCCATCAGAATTATTGGCATCAGCCGTTGATCTGGGAGAGCATCATCTCGGAGGCTGTTGCAGCTCTGAAACCATCCGGCTACCTTATCGCAACTTCCTACTTTGATCTAGAGCACGATCTTTTTCTCGCAGCTCTCCAGACGCACCCTCTCGAGCTTTTGCTCAACCATCCCCACAAGGCATCCCGTTTGCTTTCGAAAAAAATTGGTAAGAGTGTGGATCGCCATATCGCCGTGTTCCAGAAGAAGCCAGAAACTTCTCCCTAGGAATTTCCTGAAATCCTACCCACTCTCCCCTATGCCAAGTTTTGAAGAATCACTCGCCAAGACCCTTGCCGATCCACAGAACCAAGGGGAAATGTCTGATGCAGATACCAGCGGAACGGTTGGCTCTCCCGAATGCGGCGATATGATGCGGATGTGGCTAAAGTTTACTGAAAAGGACGGCAAGAAAGTCATCGACAAGGCGTCTTTTCAGGCTTTCGGATGTCAGACAGCAATCGCCGTCGCGTCCATGGCCACCGAGCTACTCAAGGGCAAAACTCCTGAAGAGGCCCGCCAGCTTCAGGCAAATCAACTTACCGGAGATCTTGGCACTCTTCCCCCCGATGAAGATTCACTGTGGGCAACTTGTCGAGGGAGCTTTGCGAAACGCTCTGGATTCTTCGCATACGGCACCCGCAGCTCCCGGCTCACCCACCCTGCTCAGCCAAATTAACCAGCCGAAACCAAATATCCTGAAAATCGTCCCGCTTGAAGATTAGCAAAACCCATTGCCCAGAATAACCCGTGCTAGAACTCACCGATGTATGCTTCACCATTTCTCAAGATAAGACTCCGGTAAATCTTGTCGATCGGGTCAGCCTGCGAGTTCCAAAAGGCGCACTTTATGGCAATCGTCGGTCCGTCCGGCTGCGGGAAAACTACACTTCTAAAAACAATCGCTGGGCTCAACCCAGAATCAGCAGGAACCCTCGCGTGGAACGGTCGTGACCTTTCTGAGGAAGCCGATTTCGAACCATCGGAAATTGGCTACGTTCCGCAGTTCTCTATCGCCTATGATCCTTTAACAGTCGACGAATCCATTGAAACTGCCACCCGTCTGCGCGTGGCTTGCAAGAACACGGACGATCTAGATAGACGCATCGATCAAGTCTTAGAGGAAACTGGCCTCGCAGAAATCGCAGATCGGCAGGTGAAGATCCTTTCCGGAGGACAAAAACGCCGTCTCGGCCTTGCGATGGAGCTGGTCTCCAATCCGCATCTTTTACTGTGTGACGAGGTGACCTCTGGGCTGGATCCGCGCTCCGAACGCGAAATTGTGCACTTACTTCACAAACTATCTCGCCAGGATGAGCGCATTGTTCTCTCCGTGACCCACTCACTCGCTCACCTCGAATTGTATGATTCAATCCTCGTTCTTCACGAGGGAAAAGTGGCCTACCACGGTCCGCCAGACCGCCTTACACATTATTTTTCAGTGACTGATACCGAGGAGATTTATCCACGTCTCGCCACCCAAGCTTCTGAAAATTGGCAAAATTCGTGGCTAAAGCATCGTGTTTCTTACGAGGAAAAGCTTACACGCAATCAAAACCTAAGGAAGAAAAAGCTCCCGAACCAAGAGCCTGCTTCAGCGCCGGCCTTGCCCTCTTTCCTTTCCCAATTTATCACTTTGTTATCCCGCCGTTGGCGCATCTTCTTCCGCGATCGCGGACAAGTCCTCCTCCAGCTTGCAATTCTGCTCTGCTTCCCCCTGCTTGTGACGATTTTTTCTGATAAGGCCTCCGGAAATATCCGCCGCTTTTCAGATGCTCCGCAGGATGTGATATCTGAAATCCAAGAGCAGCAATCGGTCCGCTCTGACCAGGCCAAAGTAGGCTCAGCAATCTCAGGAATCATTATGTTCCAAGTTGTCCTGCTCGCATTAATGGGTTCCAACAATTCGGCTCGCGAGATCGCTGGAGAACGCCCGATCTACGAAAAAGAAAAGTTTGGTGGGCTGCGCCCTTCTGCCTACTTGGCCTCAAAGGTCACCTTTTTGGCCTGCCTCGTCATCGCTCGATCACTCTATATGGCATTTTTCGTGAATATTTTCGGTCCCTTCCGAGGAAATTTTTTTGAGCATGCGGTATTTCTCGTTCTGATCAATGCTGCGATGACTTCCATCTGCTTAGCCATCTCTTCTTGGATGAAAACCGCAGAGCAGGCCTCACTACTCTCTATATATCTGGTCGGTTTCCAACTGCCGCTGTCTGGTGCCGTCTTAGCCCTGCCTGAAAATATCGAAGCCTTCACCCGACCATTCATCTCGGCCTATTGGGCATGGTCTGGCTCAGTTGAGGCCCTGCAGTTACAAATCCACGGCGCAGTGAAAGCCGTGATCGATACAACTCTTACGGCACAAGACGCCTGTTTAGCGACTCTTCTAATCCACATCTTCGCAGCTCTGACCCTCGCCTGGATTGGCTCGCGAAGGCCACAGTGGGATTGAATGCCCAGATTGTCCCAAAATAAGGATTCCAAGTTTCACAGATCCGCCCTAAACCTCCCTCCCGCTATTTTTAGCTAGCATCTTTCAAATGATCGAAAATCTTCGCAAATACACCGGACTTATTATTGTCCTCTTCGTCCTCGTTATTATTGGCTTCATCTTTATGGACACCAGCGCGATGCGCCAGCAAGGCGGCGGATCGCCATACTTGAAGGTGGCGGGTCGCAGCTATACCGATAAAGAGTTCCGCACTCTTGGTTCTTCATCCTATGAATTAGCACAGGGTCTTGCTCAAGCAGGCGATTTCGACCTCTACTCCTTTCTTTTCACTCTAACAGGTAACCCTCAATCACAGGAACAGGCTGAAGAGAACTTTTTTTCGAACCGGATCATTCTACAAAAAGCCAAAGAAGAGTTCGGCATCTATCCGGGCGAAGATGAAATTAGTTCACGAATCCGTCAGCTTCGCGCCTTCACCGGCCCAGATGGCGGATTTTCACAAGATCGCTACCGTGACTTTGTGGAAAAGGGAATTGGGCGCTTGGGCCTCACTGAAAAGGACATTCGCTCGCTAATCTCTGACGTGATTGCCCAGCAGAAACTTACTGAGATTCTCGGATCCGGACTGACGACTCCTTCTGCAATGATCGAGCGCCAAGGCCTGCTGCAGGGCCAACAGATCGCTGCAAAGCTTGCGATGATCCCGATTGAGCCGATCGAAAAATCCATCGAGGTCTCTGAGGACGAAGTTCGCACTTATTGGGAAACGGTCCGCGATGCTTTTAAAACTCCCGAAAAGAGAAAGTTTTCCTACTTTACCGCGGAGCCGCAGCTTCCGTCTGAGCTCCCTGCAATCGCCGATCTTGCAGAAGATGCAGACGACGCTGCAAAGGCCGCTTACGAAGAGGCTGTAAATTCGCGCAATGCAGAAAATGCAGAAACCAAACGCCTCGCCCGCCTCGCCGCTGATGAGAAGGTTGATGACTTTTTGTTCCAGCTTGAAACTCGTAAAAACGCAGATTTTAACAAACTTGCCACCGAGGCCGGATGGACAGTCAAAACAACTGAGCTGCTTTCACCACAAGAGCTACCAGAGGACTTAAAAACATCCCTCCGCGCCTCTAGCTCAGAAGGAACTGTCGCTGATGAGCTTTTCCAACAAACAGTCACCGACGATCCATTTTCGAAACTTTCGCCTGCCTTCGCGATTGGCGAAAATCAATGGCTGGTCGCTAAAATTGATGGCATCGAAGCGAGTCGCACGATGACCTTTGACGAAGCGAAGAACGATGCAAGCGCCCGTCTTCTCGCTGAAAAATCGAGAACTGCCCTTCGTGAAAAAGCTCAGGAAAGCATGGAAAAAATGAAGGCTGCTATCGCAGATGGAAAAACTTTTTCCGAGGCCGCGCTGGCAGCCGATATTCAAACGCCTATCACGACACTTTCAGAGATCACTAGCTCCTTCCAGCCAGACCCGGAAACTGCGCCCGAGGGCCTATTCAAATCTCTGCAGTATGTAAGCCCAGGCGAAATTGCCGATCCGATCATCGAGCGCGAACGCGCCTTCATTGCACTTGTCGAGTCTCGGGAGGTAATCAAAAGCGAGGAAATTACGAAAGCTATTGAAACTCAAATCGAAAACTCAGCAGAGCGGAACCAGATTGCAATCTTCTCCTCATGGCTGGCAGCACGTGCAGAAGCGTCCGATATTCAGCAACTTTACCGTCAGTAAGTTTTACCGATGAGTTTCACTCCACTTCAGGTCCACTTTGATGAAGCCAGTGGCCATTTGGCTCTTGGTGAGCTTCCAGAAGCAGCGGCGCTATATCGCAAATGCACTGTGATTGATCCAAAGGATTTTGATTCTTGGCATGCGCTTTCGATGACCCTTCTGAAAACCAAAGATCTGCAAGGGGCCTTGGGTGCATCACTTCAGGCGACAACTTTGAAACCGAATGATCTTCTGGCGTGGACTGCGCTTTCTCAAATTTACGTGCAGCTTGGAAATATCCCAGAAGCAGAAGCTGCCAAGGCGAACTCACGCATTCTTTCACTTGGCGGGAAGGTCAGTCGCTAATTCCCAAACTTTTCACTTTTTCATCTTATAAGCCTCACCCGGGGTTTTCAAAAGCTCTTCTTCCTATAACAGAACTATCTCTATGTTTTACCTAACCACTGCGATCGATTATACAAATGGCGCTCCCCATATTGGCCATGCCTATGAAAAGGTGATGGCCGATGTGATTGCTCGCTATCAACGCCTCGCAGGTGAAGAGGTTTTCTTTCTAACTGGCGTGGATCAACATGGGCAGAAAGTCCAACAGACTGCGGAAAAAGAAGGCGTGTCCCCTGAAGAATATGTCGCCGCGACCACCGCGAAATTTCCCGCTCTTTGGAAGATATTAGGAATCGAATATGATGCGTGGGCGGCAACAATCGATCCAAAACACAAGCACACAGTTCAGAAGATCCTTAGCGATCTTCATTCACAAGATCAGATCTACAAAAAGAGCTACAAGGGCTTTTATTCAATCCGCCAAGAGCAGTTTCTAACAGATCGCGATCGCGAAGCTGATGGCAGCTTTGGCTCTCAATGGGGTGAAGTTTCGGAAACAGAGGAAGAGAATTATTATTTTAAGTTATCCGATCACACGCCGTGGCTGAAAGGTTTCTTGGAAAATTCGCCAGACACTGTTTTACCAGCCTTTCGCAAGGCGGAACTGCTCAATGCGCTGGAGCGAAACATTGGCACGGATCTTTGTATCTCCCGGCCCAAAGAGCGCCTCCGCTGGGGAATTGAACTCCCTTTTGACAAGGATTTCGTGACTTACGTCTGGTTCGATGCACTGATCAATTATATCTCCTTTATCGGCTACGAGGCCCAAGATGGTCTGCCTAAATTTGACGAGATCTGGACCGGCCGACCCGTGCACATTATCGGAAAAGACATCTTAGTCCCAGCTCACGGTATTTATTGGCTCTGCATGCTCCACGCAATTGGCATTCCTGACGAAAAAATTCCACAGCTACTGGTCCACGGCTGGTGGAACATCAAAGGGGAAAAAATGTCGAAATCGCTCGGCAACATTGTAGATCCAGTCGAGCTCGCCGCGACCTTTGGCACAGAGGCGCTGCGCTACTACCTCGTGCGAGATATTCACACTGGCAAAGATTCGGACTTTGATCTCGATCGCTTAGTCATGCTCTACAATACCGAGCTTGCCAACGAATTGGGCAATCTCTGCAATCGTGCGCTGAACATGAGTCACCGCTTCACTGCGGGAATCATCACCTATGGTGAAGCTCCAAATGAAGAAGATCTTGCTTTGCAAAACTCGTTAGTCGAAACCACGGCTGGATATCGGAAAGCTATGGAGAATTTTGAAATCTCAATCGCTCTCGAGGCGTTAAATCACCATGTGGCCCATTGCAACGGATATGCCGAGCGGATGAAGCCATGGGAACTCAACAAGAATCTTGAAGCGAAGGCGCGCCTTGCAACGGTGCTTCATCATCTTGCAGAATCCGTCGCCCACTGCGCGGTTCTATTGTCACCTGTCCTTCCGGAAGCATCTGCGAAACTCGCGACCCAGCTTCAGCTACCGCATCTGATGAAGCTGGATTTGGGTCAGCTGAAATGGGGCCTTATCCCCGATCACCACGAGATCGGCGAACCTACGCCGACCTTTCCGCGAATTGATCCGAAAGCGCTTCCTGCCAACGCACCGAGCTAAGCGGGCTTCTGCTCACTCAACGTTTTCCTATAAAACGATCCGGCGTTAGAGCTCAGGGGCTACTCTCGATATCACGGGCCGGCCCTTGAAATATCTTCCAGCAACTTCTTGCACCTGCTCTGGAGTTACTTCGCCATAGATAGCAGGCAGCAGCTTGTAGTGATCCGCTGGCTGTCCAAAAAGCAGATCCAGTGCGGCGTGCCGGGCATTGCTAGAGGGCGATTGCATCCTCAGCGCAGAGCCACTAATCACTGTAGCTCTTACTCTTTCAAATGCTTCCACTGGGATTCCTTCGGCAGCAATTTTTTCGATTTCTGCCTCTAGCTCCTTTTGCGCTAGATCAAGTTGCTCGGGAGAAGTCGCTAAATAAAACATAAAAGCTCCCGCCCCACGACCTAGGAATTGAGTGGCGCCTACCCGATATGCCAAACCCAGCTCTTCGCGAATTCGCATAAACAAAGGGCCCGCCATATCACTGGCGTATTCTTGGATGAACGCAAGAGCGTGCCGATCCTCTCCGGAGACCCCGGCCCCGGGCCAGCCAATTGCGAGAACAGCTTGTCTTTTTTGGATCGCCTGCTCCAACTTGTCATCCCGATTTACTTTCTGCGTTTCTGCTGTCCATGCCTCACCTTTTGGAAACTTCGCCAACAAAGCCTCCAACTCCTGTTTCATTTTCTCCACGTCAAAATCACCAGAGACAGCCAGCACCAAGTTCTGTGCATTGAAGTGCCGCGCGTGATGCGCCGCTAGATCCAGCCGACCCAGCTTACCCAGAGTTTCAACTGTTCCCAATGCGTCCAGACCATAGCCTTCCGCGCCGAACAAACCTCTCCGCACTTGCTTAAAGCAACAATGCAATGGATCGGCCAATGCCTCCTCAAGCGTGGCTATCTGCGAAATACGTTCGCGCTCGATCGCCTCACGATTGAAAGAAGGGTTTTCTAAAGTATCACAGAACACCTCAGCGATTCTCGAGCTGTCTACGGCCAAGCCCTGCGCCTGCACCAGCAACGCATTGTTTCCCGTAGAGGCCGATATTGAGGCGCCTAGAGATTCGAGTTCCAAAGAAATTTCGTCCCCTGTCCGGCCTATGGTTCCCTGAGTCAAAACTTCGGCAAATAGGGTATTAAGCCCATTGTTTGCGGTGCTTTCAGAGCCTAGACCAGCTTCAATCGCGGCTTGAAAATAGACTAAGGGCACGCGGTGATCTGGAAGCAGAATGACCCGCAGGCCATTGCTTAGCTCAAATTTTGAAAAGCTCGCTTCACTTGCCTGAGCTTTTTTCTCCGTGACCAAAGGAACAAAACCTAGGGGATTGATCGAAGTTGCCGTCAGCCGCCCCGGCCGAAGGTTCGCAGCGACACGGCGGATATCGGCCGCATTCACTGCATTGATCGCTGAGAGATAATCGCGGGTAAAATCTAGATCTCCCGCCTCATGCCAGTTACTGCCAAGATCAGTTGCCCGACCTGAAGCTGTTAACAAACCGCTGAACTGACTCTTCGCTATCTGCCGCTTTGCCTTCGCTAGATCGTCCTCCAGCGAACAAGCTGCGAGGTCTGTGAGCTCGCCTAAAATTGCTTCCTGCAACTCATCGCGGAGTTCGGGTTTTGACTCTGCACTGATTCCAAATACCCCTTCCGTCCCGGCGCCGATCCACGTCCACGCAGATATTTCCATCGCCAGACCACGGCCATCTCTTAAATTAACGTGCAGGCGCGAGCTCTTACCCCGGCCAAGTATAGCTGCCAAAAGATCGTAGGCAGGAGCATCTGGATGATCCAGAGCCGGAACCTTCCAGCTCATTGTCAGACGGCTCGTCGGCACGTCGAATTCCTCGTTCGCCGCCCGTTTCCCTAGCTGCGGCGCATCCTTCTGCACATAAGGTTCCGGACCCTGCACCGACCTTGCATCCGCAGTGAACTCGGCGACCATCCGTTTTGCTTCCTCCGTATTGAAATCCCCTGAGATGACGTAATGCACACGATCTGGTGTGTATCGACGGCGATGATAGTCCGTTAAATTTTCGTAGGAAACCTCATCAAACAAATGCCTGTGCCCAATCACCGGATGGCGTCGCGCATCGGACTTAAACATCGTTTCTAGCATCAGGCGCATCGCCGCATGATCGGGATCATCTAGGCCCATATCGATCTCTCTGCGGATCACATCCTTTTCGCCCTCAAACTCAGATTCAGGAATCAACGGATGAAAAATCAGGCCGCTTAGGCACTTTAAAAAGACCTCCAAGGATGCAGCAGGGCCATCGATATAATAAACCGTCCGATCAAAGGTGGTATACGCATTCCAGTGACCGCCGCCTGCTTGCACCGCCTGTGCCAATCCCTCCGAGGTATAATCGCGGGTTCCTTTGAAAACCATGTGCTCTAAGAAGTGAGACAGACCAGAGCCTAAATTGTCCCCCTCGTGGACGCTTCCAGTCGCCACCCAGGCCTGCACAGAAATCACCGGCGCACTGCTTTCTGGGGCAAGAATTATGGTAAGCCCATTTGGCAATGTGATCTGTCTCGCGTCTGTTAGAGGGTATTCCATAAAGTGAAGTTTGGCTCTCTTTGCCATGGCGTAGAAAGCCCTTCCATGCAACGGAAGATCGTAAGCATACTTATCGAGATGCTTCGCGGCTGCAGCTCGAGGAGTAGATCTGGCAGAGTTGTCTACTTCTACTTCCGCGTTGGTTCTATACGGCTTCCTATTCCCAGCTAATTTTCTTCATGAACAGTGCTTCTCACCAAAAACGAATATCGGAAAAACTTCGCATTCTTGGCCTTTGCCTGATTGCGATCCTAGGCACGGTGCCAGCCTGCGGCGAAAAGAAGGGCTTCGTAAATGAAGAGACCAGTCTGGAAACCCGTCTTCAATCAGCCGGACTACCTTTGGGCGCGCCTGTGTTTATACGGGCTTTCAAAGAGGAAAAAACTCTAGAGCTATTTTTGCAGAGCCCTCAGACCAATCGATTTGAGCTTTTTGCCAGCTATCCAATCGCTGCAGCCAGTGGCAGGCTCGGGCCAAAGCATCGCGAGGGAGATCGGCAAGTGCCGGAAGGATTCTACTACGTGCCGCCCAGCGCGATGAACCCAAACAGCCGTTATCACCTATCTTTCAATATTGGATACCCGAATGACTACGATTTAGCACACGGCCGAACTGGCAGCTACATTATGGTCCATGGCTCAAATGTCTCAATCGGGTGCCTCGCGATGACAGATGAGAAGATTGAAGAAATTTACAAGCTATGCGAAGCGGCCCACCAGGCTGGTCAGCCATTGTTCCGAATCCATATCTTTCCTTTCCGGATGACTCAAAGGCGGCTGGATCTTGCGAAGGGTGAAGCTTGGCACTCTTTTTGGAAAAATTTGAAACAGGGCTACGATTTGTTCGAGGAAAACAAGGTCCCGCCGAATACAAAGGTTTCTCAGAAACAATATACCTTCGAGTAGCCGCCTTTACCCAAAAATCTCTCAACTTTCTTTCCTTTGAAAGAAGCAATTCCTAACCTTCCACACAGTTTCTGATTCTCGCTAAAAATCTAACGATCCAACTCTTCTGATGAACCCTTCCTCGCTTTCAAAATACCGACCTTTCCCAGCGGTCTCGCTCCCTGACCGCACGTGGCCGGATCAGACAATCACGCACGCCCCGCAATGGTGCTCAGTGGATCTTCGCGATGGCAATCAGGCTCTTCCTCAGCCCATGTCGATTGAAGAGAAACTCGATTTTTTCGACCTTCTAGTTCGCATCGGCTTCAAGCAAATCGAAGTCGGATTCCCCTCAGCGGCAGATACTGAATTTAATTTTCTGCGTAAACTCATCGAAGAAAACCGCATTCCTGCAGATGTGACGATCCAAGTGCTGGTGCAAACACGGGAGAATCTGATTCGTAAAACCTTTGAAGCGATCGCCGGTGCCCCACGGGCCATTGTCCATATTTACAACTCTACCTCACCTCTGCAGCGCGAAATCACCTTCGGCGGCGCGAGTCCGGAATCGATCAAACAAATCGCAATCGATGGAACGCGCTTGGTTAAGGAACTCGCTTCCAGTATTCCGGAGACTGAGGTGGTCCTTCAATACTCGCCCGAATCATTTTCAGATACGGAGCTCGAGTTTTCTCGTGAGGTTTGTGATGCGGTGATTGAAATCTGGCAGCCCTCTCCAGAAAAGAAGATGATTATCAATCTTCCTGACACGGTGCAATGGACCACGCCGAATGTTCATGCAGATATGATTGAGTGGATGGGCCGCCATATATCTCAACGTGATTCCGTAATTATTTCCCTTCATACGCACAATGATCGCGGCACTGGGATCGCCGCTACGGAGCTCGGCTTGATGGCTGGTGCCGACCGGGTGGAGGGCACCCTTTTTGGCAATGGGGAACGCACCGGGAATTTGGACTTAGTCGCCCTCGCCCTGAACATGAACAGCCATGGTATCCCGACGGGACTAGACTTCTCTGATCTAACTGACATTCGCGTTAAATACGAAAAATTTACGCGTCTCAATGTCCCGGAACGTCAGCCATATGCTGGCGAGCTGGTCTTCACTGCCTTTTCTGGCTCCCATCAGGATGCGATCAAAAAAGGCCTTGATTCTCGCCGTCAGAAACTTTCTGAGAAGCCTTCATGGGATATTCCTTGGGGCGTTCCGTATCTGACAATTGATCCTCAAGATATTGGGCGCTCATACGAAGCCCTGATCCGGATCAACTCGCAATCGGGCAAAGGCGGGATCGCGTATATTCTCGATCGCGAACATGGCCTAGAATTGCCCAAGCCGATGCATGCAATCGTTGGAAAACACATTTACGATCTCGCAGATAGCCAAGGGCGGGAACTTTCTCCTGATGAAATCCGCAGCGCCTTCTTCGAAGATTTTGTAAATATCAATACGTCTCTTCAATTGATTGACTATCAGCTATCCCATCAAAAACAAATTGTCCATTGCACTGCGACGATCCGCCACCTCGATAAAGAAAAGCAAATCTCAGGCTCTGGAAATGGCCCGATCAATTCCTTTGTCCACGCACTTGAGACGGCATCGCTCAAGGATTTTCATGTCACTGATTACAGATCCCACGCAATTCGGGGGGGATCTGATGCCAGTGCGGCTGCCTATATTCAGCTAAGCTTAGAGGACGGAACTTTAGCCTGGGGCACGGGAGTCGACCCCTCAATCGACCAAGCAGGCCTTAAAGCTCTGGTCACTGGATGGAATCTATTGCATCCACAAGCTTAGAAATTTTGCGACCGATGAAATCGAAGCCTTTCGCTTCTAAGCGGCAACGGAAGCAAGGCGAGGGAAAGGCAGTTCCGGTTCGAGTTGCAATCAAATCCTAGCTCCTTCACTTTCTCCTCTCGAAATGGCGAAAATCCCAGAACGCATATCAGAACTCGATATCCGCTGCCCCGATTGTCGGAAGCGTTTTCGAGTCAGCGATCATATCTTTGGCCAGATGGTAGAATGTGGGGCATGTGAATCTCGTTTCCAAGTGACTTCCGAAGTCCTCATCAAGCAGAAAAAAACTTATCCGGGGGAGCGAAGCAGCTCCGGACTTAGTAGCTTCCAGCAAGCGCCCAAGTCGGACGCCGCCGTTCCGGCTAATTTAGAAACGGTCCGCTATGAAGAATTTACTCACCCGAACCGGGTAGGGCCTGCCGCACCACAGCGAGTCGTTGCGAGCGTCGCTGCCGTAATTATATTCATCGTTGTCGCGCTTCTTCTAATGCTGGGTGCTTTTGAGGGTATTTCGGTAGAGAAGCGGGTCGCCTGCGCTATCTTTACGGCCCTGATCGGCTCTTTATTGCTGATCTACGGAACTCATCAAAATCGGCTCAAAGGCCTGGCAGCGAGTGCTTTGCTTTCGCTTGGGCTTTTGAGCATTCCTTTTTTAAAAAAAGAGCCAGAGTTTGAAACCGCGCAGGAGCTCCCACAGCGCTCAGTTTTGGAAACAGAAACTGAAGGGTCGGCTGCGCCGGATCCGATTGCTGCTCTGCACGAGAAGTATCTTACAGAGCCTCTTCAAAAGGAACAGAAGCGCCAGATCAACAAAGATGGCATGGCCAATGCGTTTGGAGTGTATATCGCCGGGCTGTCACCTCGATATCGTTATACCGTCCGGGATTATCTGATCCGCGCGACCAAAGCAGGCCCCTCCTCTCATCCCTACCCCAGAGATGACAGCGCTCAGCTGATGGTCCTCACTGACGTATCCAAGAGCCTTGAAGATATTGGGAAGATCGTTGCAAAAATTGGCACCATCGAAGCTATCTATCCGGAAATTGGGCTGGTGGTCGTAAAGGCCGATAACGAGCTTTTTGTTGTGGGTTCAGCTGAAAAGCTAAACAACAAATCACATCCAGCCTTCTATGAGCTAAACCACCGCGAACTCGAAAGTATTGACCTCGCCCGTGTCGAACGAGCTGTGACCCGCCTTAGCAGTGCACCTCCCATTTTATACCGGGCAGATATCACAGCGCGGCTTGTTGAGCTTTTGGCTGAGCCAAATGTGACCTTTCAAGAGGAACTTGCCACCGCCTTGCAAAATTGGGCCGAAGACCCAGAAGCTGCTAGTTCGGCAGCCATCGATATTATTATCGCAGCAAACACTTCAGATCGGAAAGTACCGGAAGCCATCGTTCGTCTCGCGGTGACAACCCAAGATCCTCGCGCCGCCGGGCCTGTTGCCTTGCTCTGGGAACAAAACCCGAATCTTTGGGGCCGATACCTAGCCCAGCTTGGCAATCCTGCCGAACTCTTAGTCCTTCCGAAATTATCTTCCGAAGACGGGCCTCTGCGCCGTTCTGCAATCAAAATTCTCGGCAGCATTGGCAGTTCGGCCAGCACCCCAGCCTTAGAAGAATTTTTAAACTCACCTGACCCTGAGACCCGGCTCCTCGCACAGCGCAGTCTCTCGGAAATTAATTCACGCTGAGAACGCAATCATTCCCCCTTGCACATAGCTAGTTCACACGCTTCCCTTCCTAATCCCTATCAAAGGTTAAATCTCTCCAACATTATGTCAGACTACGCACGCGGCCTCGAAGGCGTCATCGCAAACGAATCATCACTTAGTAATGTGATCGGAAATATTGGAGAGCTCAGCTACGTCGGATATCACATCGATGAGCTGGTCGAAAATTGCTCCTACGAAGAGGTAATCTTCTTACTTCATAACAATCGCCTTCCAAACAGTACCGAGCTAGCGGACTTCGAAAAAGTTCTCCGCAATGATCGTGATCTGCCATCTCAGGTGATCGATTTTTTAAAAAATGCACCGGGTAATGCCTCGCCAATGGACGTCCTCCGCACGGCTGTTTCAATGCTCGGTCTATACGACAAACGCGCTGAAATTGGAGAACCGGATTTAGCAAAAAACGCTGAGATCGCCCTCTCCTTGTGTGCCAAGACAGCGACAATTGTCGCCGCATATCACCGCTTCCGCACGGGTGAAGATCTTCCACCAATCCGCACGGATTTGACAGAAGCGCAGCATTTCCTCTATTTAATCACTGGTGAAGTTCCCACCGATACGGCGGCTCGCATTTTAGACGTAGCGCTCATTCTCCATGCAGATCACGGGATGAATGCTTCCACCTTTGCCGCCCGCGTAACGGTTGCGACTCTTTCGGATATGTATTCAGGAATTACAGCTGCGATAGGCACGCTGAAAGGCCCTTTGCACGGCGGCGCCAACGAAGGCGTAATCCATATGCTTCAAGAAATTGGAGAACTCGATGCAGTCGATTCCTTTGTGGAGGGTAAACTAGCCCGCAAAGAAAAGATCATGGGAATCGGCCACCGGGTCTACAAGGTCCTTGATCCGCGGGCTCCGCACCTGCGCCGGCTGGCGGTGAAGCTAACCGAAGAACTCGGTGAGCCAAAATGGATCAAAATGTCTGAGCGTATCGCTGAGATTATGCGCGAGCGGAAAAAACTAGAGGCAAATGTCGATTTTTACTCGGCAACGGTTTATTACTCATTGGGTATTCCTACCGATCTGTTTACGCCAATTTTTGCAATCTCGCGCACCTCAGGTTGGACAGCCCATATATTGGAGCAACTACGCGACAATCGGCTATACCGTCCACTTACACTTTACACAGGTCCAGACAAACTGAGCCCTGTGCCGCCTATCTCTGAGAGATAACTGCCGCATAAAGCTTCAAATGAAAGGTTCTTCCGTAGTATCTTTGTGCTTCGTTCTTCTAGCTTCATGCGCGAAAGACAAGACTCCCGGGGTCGAAAATTTCTCTGTGTCTGACTACGTAACAATTGCGGAAAAGCCGAATGCAGCCCTAAAAAAGTCGAGTCGAAGAGCAACTACGACCCCTTCGACTCGGATGCGTCTTCCCGATATGCTCGCTCTGCCCAGCGAGGATCAGCTGCAGTCATCAGGAGGTCCTTTGAAAGAAAAGGCAGTGATCACCGCGCGTCCACCGGGCAATTAGGTAGGCAATCCGGTCTTCGCTGAGGATTCCAAGGCACCTGCGCGTTGCAGCCTGGCAAGCGCCGCCTCTTCGATCGGACTTTCTGGACCAATTGCAAAGCGGATAAACTGCAAGAGTTTCGTAGTCGCCGGTTGATAGATATGTAAGGGCGGATCACCGAGCCCGATCATGTCCCGATAATCGCTTGGTAAGCTAGCGAGTGCCGATTGGAAAAATAAATTATATGCAGGAATTGAGGTGAAAGGCAGTGGTGGATTTGCAATCCAATGGATTACTTCCCGTGTCTGCTCGGTAACGACTAGTTCACTCCGATACTTATCCAAAGTCGTAAGCATATCTGACTCATTCACCGGCGGATCATCCAGACCAAGAGGGGCGACAGACTGGGCCCAGAGCCGAATATACTCATCGGCTCCACCAGGGATTTCACGCTTCGAAAAGGTCTGATGACAGCGCAAAAACGAATCCATGAAGGCAATGTGGACCCACCTTAGCAGATGCGGATCGGCAGCCTGGTATTCTCTTCTCACGCCATTCCGGTCGACGTAAGTCCCCTTCACACGGGTGTGCATCCGGTTCACGCGCCCAGCCTCCTCTCCGACCGACTTTGTGGATGCGAATGTGGTCACTGTCAGCCACCGGATAGTCCCCGAAAGACGCCCTAGCGGATCACCTTTGTAACGCGAATGTTCGGCAACACCAGTCAGACTCCCGGGATGCAAGGCTTGCATTAATAGAGCGCGGATTCCCCCCACGAGCGTCGCCATATCTGCATGAATGATCCACGGAGCTTCGTTCGGCATGAACATGCCAACATCGTCACTCGCCTGAACGGCACCAAGCCACGGCGGAATCCCATCCGGATCTCCGGTCAAAAGCATGCGGAAGCGCTTCGAAAAAAACTCCTGAACTTGGTTGTTCTTCAAATCGATGCCACCATACACGAGCTTGCGAAAACCGCAAAAGCTCCCTGTATTATCTATTGATAAGGCAAATTTTTCTCAACTTCCAAGATAGAATCTACATGAAACATTACGATTTCCTAATTATCGGCGGCGGCAGTGCTGGCCATGCCGCTGCGCGGACAGCAGCGAAACATTTTAAAGAGGTAGCAATCATCGAAGGTGCTCCACGCCTAGGTGGCCAATGCATCCTCACCGGCTGCATGCCTTCAAAAACCCTCATTTATTCGGCAGAAGTTCTTCATAATGCAAAAGCTTCGGACTCCCTCGGACTAGAAATCCCGGCGGCAAAGATCGATATGACAAAACTCCATGCACGGAAAAACCATTTCGTGGATGCCTTCTCAGATTATAAAACGGAATCGATTGAAAATGGCGATTATGATCTGATCCGCGATTACGCCACCTTTGTAGACCCGCACACCGTTCAGCTGAAAGACACAGATGAGCAAGTATCGGCTGATTACTTTCTGATCGCAACGGGTTCCGTGGTGAACACCCCGGACATTCCTGGGTTGCGTGAGACTCCCCATTGGACTTCGGACGATGTTCTCGATCTCGATTTTATACCTGAGAGCGTTATCGTTCTGGGCGGCGGTATCGTGGCTTGTGAACTTGCGCAATTTCTTTCGCGCAGCGGCTCCAAAGTCACCCAGATCCAGCGGAGTGCGAGGATCCTTAGCGAGTCTTCAGCCGCTTCCGCAAAAGTGATCGAACAAGCTTTCCGGGACGAATCCATCACTCTGCATACAGATACCAAGATCGAGTCGATCTCTTGCGAGAACGGCGAATACATCGTAAAATACCTTCACCAAGGGCGCCCTACCGAAGCACGGGCTGCGCACCTGTTCAATGCACTTGGGCGCAAGCCAGCGACAAAAGGCATCGGGATTGAACAAGCAAATCTTGAGCTCGAAGATTCAGGGCACATCCGGATCAATGAAATGCGCCAGACTTCCCAATCCCACATCTACTCCGCCGGGGATGTATCGGGGCCTTATGAGATCGTCCACACGGCGATTCTCGAAGGTGAGACTGCAGTCCGGCACGCGGCCCAGCAGAACCCCTCTCCGATAGCCTACGATCTTAGGACCGGAGTCGTCTTTACCGATCCACAGATTGGCACCGCAGGAATCAGCGAGGACGAAGCAGGGCAACGTGGCCTTTCAATAATTACCGCCAGCTATCCATTCAACGATCATGGAAAATCAATGATCATGGACGCAAATTATGGCTACGTGAAAATTTGGGCCGATTCAGTTTCCCACCGCATCCTTGGCGCGGAAGCGGTCGGCAAAGATGCGGGAGAACTGATCCATACTCTGGCGATTGCAATTACCTTAAAAGCTACGCCTTCTGACTTGCTTCAAGTCCAATGGTATCACCCGACTCTGAGCGAGATCTGGTCCTACCCGATTGAGGAGCTCGTAGAAAAGCTTTCTCAATCTGAGGAAAAACACCTTTAGGTTTGAGATTTGCTTAATTCGCGACAAAGGTCCCCCCTCATCCTCTTTTACGCGCAACATGAATGCCCTTACCCGTGCCGCTTTTTCCTACTGGCAATCCTCGATCGGCAAAAAACTGGTCGTCGCCATCACCGGCCTTGCCATGGTGCTATTCCTCGCCGGTCACCTCTCTGGAAACATTCTGATCTACGCCGGCCCAGAAGCTTTTAATCAATACGCAGACTTTCTGCACAATGCGGGCCACGGCGCGCTGATCTGGGTGGCTAGAATCGGTCTACTTGTGGTCGTGACTCTGCATGTCTGGGGAACGATTCTTCTGACTCGTGAAAACAAGAAAGCCCGGGCACAGGAATACGAATTTCAGAACACCATCCAGGCCTCAAAATCCTCCCGCATCATGATCTGGTCCGGCCTGACCATTCTTGCCTTCATCATTTTCCACATCCTCCATTTCACAGTTCGTCTCACATACAATGATGCGGATTTCGTGGACCCATTAGATCCGGAGCGGTTTGATGCCTATACGATGGTGATTCGCGGCTTTGAAGCAAGCATTCCGAACTTCTTCGTCGTTGCTTTCTACCTGATCGCGATGACCCTTCTTTGCTCCCACCTTGCACATGGAGTCGGCTCGATATTCCAGACACTCGGGCTCCGCTCCAAGAAGGCTGCCGGGCTGATCCACAAAATTTCTGTCGGCTATGCGCTCATTATTTACATCGGCTTCATCTCCATCCCTATTGCTATCTTCCTTGGCTTTGTAAAGTAACCGCCCTACTTCGCCTTCGATCAATTACTCTTCACTCATCATCATGGTTCCAGAAAACAAGATTCCCAACGGTCCGCTGCAAGAAAAGTGGGGAAAGCACAAGATGGATTCCCGGCTTATCAATCCAGCGAATAAGCGTAAGTTTTCCGTCATCATCGTCGGCACGGGTCTGGCCGGTGGAGCCGCAGCTGCCACACTTTCCGAGCTTGGATATCAGGTAAAATCTTTCTGCTATCAGGATTCCCCACGTCGTGCTCACTCAATCGCGGCTCAAGGCGGGATCAATGCCGCTAAAAACTACCGCAACGATGGAGATTCTGTCTACCGCCTCTTTTATGATACGGTGAAAGGCGGTGACTTTCGCTCGCGTGAGGCAAATGTTTACAGGCTCGCCGAAGTATCGAATCAAATTATCGATCAATGCGTCGCCCAAGGCGTCCCATTTGCCCGGGAATATGGTGGTCTGCTGGACAATCGTTCATTTGGCGGAGCTCAAGTTTCCCGCACCTTCTATGCCCGTGGCCAGACTGGGCAACAGCTTTTGATTGGCTGCTACCAAGCGCTAGAAAAAGAAATCGAGAAAGGCGGGGTGAAGATGTATCCGCGCACTGAGATGATGGATTTAGTAATGGTCGATGGTCATGCGAAAGGAATCGTCGCACGTGACTTGAATACCGGAGAGATCACGACCCATTCTGCTGACGCGGTGATCCTTGCGACTGGTGGTTATGGAAATGTCTTTTTCCTTTCTACTAATGCGATGGGTTGCAATGTCACTGCCGCTTGGCGTGCAGCCCGCCACGGCGCCTATATGGCGAATCCTTGCTTCACCCAGATCCACCCGACCTGTATACCAGTCTCTGGTGAATATCAGTCGAAGCTCACCCTTATGTCAGAGTCCCTCCGTAACGACGGACGCATCTGGGTCCCGAAAAGCAAGGATTTAGCCAAGAAGCTCCGTAAGAAGGAGATAAATCCTGCTGACGTGAGCGAAGAAGACCGCGATTATTACCTAGAGCGGAAATACCCATCCTTCGGCAATCTTGCGCCACGCGATATCGCCTCCCGCGCGGCCAAGGAAGCTTGTGACAAAGGCCTCGGCATCGCGCCTACTGGGCTGGGAGTCTATCTGGACTTTCGCGATGCGATTGACCGCCTCGGCGAAGACACCATCCGCGCCCGATATGGAAACCTCTTCCAGATGTATGAGAAAATCGCCGGCGAAAACCCTTACGAACGTCCGATGATGATTTATCCAGCAGTTCACTACACGATGGGTGGTCTCTGGGTTGATTACAATCTAATGTCAAATCTGCCTGGTCTTCACGTTCTTGGTGAAGCGAATTTCTCAGATCACGGCGCGAACCGCCTTGGTGCCTCCGCCCTGATGCAAGGCCTTGCAGATGGTTATTTTGTGATTCCTACCACAATTGCAAATTACCTCGCGACGCAGGTCCCCGCAAAAGTCGGAACAGATCACCCCGCCTTCGAGGAAGCGAAGGCAAAAGTGCAAAAGCGGATCAGCGATCTCCTCAGCATCAACGGCACCCGGACAGTTGATTCATTCCACCGCGATCTTGGCAAAGTTATGTGGGATAAATGCGGGATGGAGCGCAGCGCTGAAGGACTTCGCGAGGCTCTGAAGCGCATTCCTGAAATTCGGGAAGAATTTTGGAGAAACGTTCGCATTCCCGGCTCAGGGGATATCGCAAATATGGAACTTGAGAAAGCTGGACGCGTGGCTGATTTCCTAGAATTTGGTGAGCTCATGTGTCATGACGCTTTGCAGAGAGAAGAATCCTGCGGCGGCCACTTTCGCGCAGAGCATCAGTTCACCGAAGAAAGCCAAGAGGTCAAAGAAGGTAAAACACAGCCCGGAGAAGCCCAGCGCCATGACGAAGATTTTGCCTACGTATCTGCGTGGGAATATAAAGGTCCCGGACAAGCACCAACTCTTCATAAGGAGGACTTGGAATACGAAAGCGTGAAACTTTCGGTCCGCAGTTACGCATAAATACGTTTCTAATCATATGTCTGTCGCTCCTCGCAGGTCTCTTTTGCGCAGCGCAATTGTTCATACAGAATACGTTTTTTATCGGGTTTCTACGTACCTTCGAAGCTCGTGGCGATCTGATGAACCAGCGCGTGAAATGGTTCCTGAAATTTATCGCGCGTTCGCCATTGGCGAGAAGGTAGACGTGATGGGTAGGGTCCTCTCAGCTCGCACTTTGCCGGAGCCAAACGAGCACGATGACGCTTGGACAAATGCTCTACGAATGCTGCGCCGCTGGATGACTGGTGAATGTCCATATACAGCTATCTTTATTCAGGTCGGTTCGACTGCTGTTGAAGCAGTTACCGATTCCGAAGGCTATTTCGAAGTCGAAATGGATCTTCCTCAAGGGGTAACAGAGATCCAAGCCTGGCTTCCCTCTAAGATAGCCGGGCAGGAGCCCTCGCGCGTTATCAGCGAATACATCATTCAAAATGACTCAGATCCTCAATACGTGATTGTTAGCGATGTTGATGACACAATCTTTATCAGTAATACCGCGAAGATATGGGGAATGATCAAGACCGCGCTGACTGGTAACGCCCTGACCCGGCAAATATTCTCTGGGGTGCCCAGTTTCTATCAAGAACTGCGGAAGGGCCCCGCCGGAGCTTCACAAAATCCGGTGGCATACGTCACTAGCTCCCCTTGGAATTTGCACTCCTTTTTGGCCCGGATATTTTCCCATCGTGAAATTCCCTCCGGGGCGTATTTCATGACTGATTGGGGCATCACCCACGATAATTGGCTGAAAGAACCTAATCCAGTTCACAAACGTCGAGCAATTTTGAAAATTCTTAGATGGTTTCCGCAAGCACCGGTGGTTTTGCTCGGCGATAGCAGTCAGCATGATGCAGAAATCTATGTGGGTCTTGCAGAGGAATTTCCTGAGCGTATCGCAGCCATAACAATTCGCAATGTGACTGGATTGGATGAATCACCGGTGCCTGTTCCCAGCGGCGTGCCATTCCTGCTTCATACAGAAACCTCCGAAGCCCGAGCATTCATCTTGGAAAAACTTACAAGTTCCCGATCTAATCTCCTCAAATGAATTTTCGGGAAAGCCGGACGCGGTCTATTATCTCCCGTCAATGGCCGCTTTTCACCTTACTCTTTGCACTGCTTGGTATTCATGTCACACAGCTATCTCTGGGTTGGCGCTTTGAACAGGCTTTGATGCTAGTCCCGAGCGATGTAACCTCCGCATGGCAAGCGCTCCTTTCTGGCTACTTTACTACTAAGGAGGCCTACTCTTTTAGCAGACTTTTCACCCATTCAATGCTGCATGGTAGCTTCGGACACCTATTCTGGAATGCACTCTATCTATGGGTTTTCGGGGCACTTGCATCGGAATTACTCGGCGCAAAATGGATGCTTTTCACTTTTGTTTTCACAGCGATCTGCGGCGGAATTTGTCATACCGCCCTTTTCCCGAATGAGCCAATTCCGATGCTCGGCGCCTCCGGTGCTGCGTCAGGATTTGCCGGGCTCTATCTTGCTATGGCCTTCCGCTGGAACCTGCCTGAGCCTTATATCTGGCCAATCGCACGTCCAATTCCACCATCAAACCTAGTAATTCTCGTAGTAATTGGCCTCGTCCTAGATCTGATGGGCCATCGCTCAGGAGCTATGGGGATCGCATATGGTGCGCATCTAGGTGGGTTTGTTGGCGGCCTTGTATTAGGTGGTGCAATCGTTCCAGCGCCCAGAGGTGGAATATCTCGCTGAGGTGTCTTACCCGAAAGCAAAACGAACACGGCTCTTGCCGCCCGATATTTATTGCTGCAAGTTATTTGCGTGAAGGGGTCACCGTTACTACGCATTTTCATCTTAGCAATCGGCCTAGTAGGGACAGCGATTCTTTTTGCAGCGATTACGGATCAGAAATCTTCGCGAATTCCCATCCAAGATAATTTTCCAATTAAACTTCCAAACGAGGTAAAAAATTCGACACCTAGCCGCTTTGTTCTGCAGCTATCGAGCTCTGCCACCGTTTCGATCACAAACTCTCAAGGCACTGAACTTCTCTTCAAAGAAGGCACTAATTTCCAAGGAAATTTCCTTTTGGCCAAAGAGGATGAGGTCCTGTTTTTAGAAATTACTTGGGAAAAACCGCCTACCGGGCAAAATTTTGCAAAACTCACGCTAGAGCCGCTAAGGTCGAAAGCTAGCACCTACTATTTCGATTCTTCCACTGATATTGACGACTTTATTGAGCTCCCTGTCCTGCCATGACTTCTCAAGAACACTCGTCGTATTCACCTCTGTCCATGCGCAATTCCTCATAGCGGCGAGGCCGGCTCCCATGTCAAAACTCACCGCCATGAGATCGGAATCTCAGATCTTACGGTTCACTACCGAGATCAGATCGCGATCCAGTCGATCAACTTTTCAACCTCTTGTGGAAATCGCCTTGCCCTCATTGGACCGAACGGAGCTGGCAAATCTACCTTGTTGAAAGCGATTGCTGGGCTCGTCCCACGCAGCCATGGGCAAATCACTTGGCGCGGCGAACCGATCCAAAATTGGTCGAGCGAATTCGCCTACCTACCCCAGCGCGAAGAGGTCGATTGGTCGTTTCCTATTACCGTCCGTGGACTTATCGAGATGGGTCGCTACCCACAAACAAGCTGGTGGAGGCGATTTTCAAAGGTCGATGAAGCCGCTGTGGAAAAAGGTCTTTGCGCTATGAATTTGCAGGATTTAGCTAAGCGTCAAATCCGAGAATTATCTGGGGGGCAGCAGCAGCGGGCCTTCCTTGCGCGAGCGCTTGCTCAGGAAGCGCATGTTCTCCTCCTTGACGAGCCATTCACTGGTCTGGACCGGACAGCTGCCTTTCGGCTAGGCGATCTTCTCGCTACTTTATCAGACGAAGGCCGGCTAATCATTGCCTCTCATCATGATCTCAATTCTGCTCATCAGCTTTTCGATCAGGCTCTACTGATGAATACCAGTCAGATTGCTTTTGGACCGGTTGCCGAAGTTTTGACCGCCTCACGAATCAGCGAGATCTTTTAAATATCGACGGATCGCTCAAAGCGATTCATCGCTCAGACCTCTGCCGCCGCATAAGCTTCTACCGAATCGCAGGTGCAAACCAGATTCCGATCGCCGTGCACATTGTCCACTCGTCCCACCGCCGGCCAGAATTTGTGTTCACGCAAATAGCTTAAAGGAAATGCTGCTTTCTCTCTCCCATATGAATGTGCCCATTCATCCTTGCAGAGGACCATACTGGTATGAGGTGCATTTTTTAAAACATTGTCCACAGGATCCATCGTGCCATCCCGCACTTCCTCTACCTCTTTGTAGATCGATATCATAGCGTCACAGAAGCGGTCTAGTTCCGGCATTGCCTCAGATTCTGTTGGCTCGATCATCAAGGTCCCAGTCACTGGCCAAGACATTGTCGGTGCATGGAAGCCGTAATCCATCAGACGCTTGGCAATATCTTCTACAGTAATTCCTGTTTCCTGAGCAATCGGGCGACAATCGATAATGCATTCATGCGCCACGAGTCCGGTTTTGCCGGTATAAAGAACTGGAAAACTTCCGGCCAATCGTTTCGCGATATAATTTGCGTTTAGTATCGCTACCTCAGTGGCTTTCCTTAGGCCATCCGCGCCCATCATCGCAATATACATCCATGAAATCGTGTTGATCGAGGCACTGCCATAGGGAGCAGAGCAAACCGGATCCTTCTTTGTGTCTAGGAGCTCATGCCCTGGTAAATAATCGACCAAATGCGATGCTACGCCGATCGGTCCAACCCCTGGCCCACCGCCTCCATGGGGTATACAGAAAGTTTTATGTAAATTTAGATGACATACATCCGCACCTATCAACCCGGGCGAAGTCAGTCCAACCTGTGCATTCATGTTCGCTCCATCCATGTAGACTTGCCCCCCAGCTTCGTGGATCGTCGCCGTGATCTCACGAATCGTCTCTTCAAAAACTCCGTGAGTCGAGGGGTAGGTAACCATCAGCGCCGCAAGATTATGACGATGCTGATCGACGAGGGAATTGAGGTCTTTCATGTCTATGTTTCCCCGCTCATCGCATCTTATGCCGATGACCTGCATTCCACACATCACCGCTGAGGCTGGGTTCGTGCCATGTGCAGAGACTGGAATCAGGCAAATTTTCCGATGTCCTTCGCCCTTCGATTCATGAAATCTGCGGATCGCTAACAAGCCGGCGTATTCACCTTGTGCCCCGGCATTTGGCTGCAATGACACTGCGGCGAATCCTGTGATCTCTGCCAGCCAAAGCTCTAGCTGCTGCAGCATTTTCCGATACCCTTCACTTTGGCTGCGCGGCGCAAATGGGTGGATTTCTGAAACCTCTGGCCAGCTGAGTGGCAGCATTTCAGATGTCCCGTTCAGCTTCATTGTGCAGGAACCGAGCGCGATCATTGACTCATTCAAGGCGAGATCTTTCGATTCCAGACGCTTGATATACCGGAGCATTTCCGTTTCCGAATGATAGGATCGAAACGCAGATGCCTTTAAAAAGTCAGTCCTACGGCTCAACTTTTTCTGCCATGCATTCTCCGTGATCTCATTCCCGCAGAGCTCACTCCCAAATACTTCGGCGAGCTTCTTTAGGTCATCCAAGCAGGTCGTTTCATCTACTGAAATACCCACACTATGTTCATCAATCAGGCGAAAGTTAAGTCCTTGGACCGCCGCTTTTCCGCAAAGGGCTGCCGAGTCAACTTCTAGGATCGTCAGGGTATCGAAGAAGCTGCCATCGCTGATCTTTACTCCGCCTTTAAGCAGAGATTCTCTCAGTGTCTGGGCGCGGGTATGAACCCGTTCTTGCAATGTTACGCAGCCCCTCTGGCCCATGATAGACAGCATACATTGACGCCATTACCGCCAGCAAAACCTGGGCGGTGCAGATGTTCGAGGTCGCCTTATCCCTGCGGATGTGCTGCTCCCTGGTCTGCAGCGCGAGCCGATAGGCGATCTGGCCTTGAGCATCTTTGGAGACGCCGATCAAGCGGCCAGGAATCTTCCTCTTCAATGAATCTCGGCAGGAGATAAATGCTGCGTGTGGGCCGCCAAATCCAATCGGCACGCCGAATCTCTGTGATGAGCCCACACATATATCCGCACCAAATTCGCCGGGGGGCTTTAGTAAGGTCAGCGCCAGAAGATCTGCAGCGCAGATCGAAATGACGTTTTTCTCAGCCAAGGTCCTGAAAAAATCCTCAAAGTCGTCCACTCTGCCGAAGGTATCCGGGTATTGAACTAACACCGCAAAGAGCCCTTCCCCGACCTCTAGGCTCTGCCAATCGCCTACTTCAACAATGAGCCCTAGCGGCTTCGCGCGTGTTTGAACCACCGCGATGGTCTGAGGATGAACCCGATCCGAAATAAAGATCTTCGTGCCCTTCGGCCGTGCCGACCATGCCAGCGCGATGGCTTCTGCTGCTGCTGTGCCTTCGTCTAAGAGAGATGCGTTTGCCACATCCAGCCCAGTCAGATCAGTGACCATCGTCTGGAAATTTAGCAAGGCCTCCAGCCGACCTTGAGCGATCTCAGCCTGATAGGGCGTATAAGCGGTATACCAGCCCGGATTCTCTAATATGTTTCGTAAGATTACCGTAGGTGTGTGGGTCCCGTAATAACCCTGACCTATGTAGTTCTTCACCACTTGGTTCTCACTCATAACTTCTTTCAAAGCCGCCAAAGCTTCCACTTCGGATCGCTTTTCTGGAAGGTCCAGTATTCCCTCCCATGCGGATTGCCTGCGGCACAGCCTCATCGATGAGTTCGGCGAGCGATTCCCGTCCGATCACCCCCAGCATGGTGGAAATCTCTTCAGAATCAGGCCCGATATGCCGCCTTTCAAAGGCTGGGGAAAGGTCTCTTATCACGCCTTCTGACATGCCTTGGCAAGGCGTTCTTAGCAAACTGAAATTATCTAATATTCGCGGCTTAGCATCCACCTCGCAAGCTCTCTCAAGCGTTCACCACGGGCCTCAAATAATCTCAAGGCCTCCATCGCTTCGTCTGTCAATCGATGTGCCTCCTCACGGGCCATCTCCAGACCCATCACCGCCGGATATGTCGCCTTATCGACTGCTTCGTCTTTCCCCGCAGTCTTTCCCAGCTGCTCGGTGGACCGGGTCACGTCAAGGATGTCGTCAATCACCTGAAACGCGAGGCCGAGCGCGATCCCAAAACGCTCCAGTGCCGCGATTTCTGGTTCGCTCGCGTTCGCGCTCATCCCCCCTAATTTGACGGCTGAAGTAAGCAGCGCAGCTGTTTTTGCCAAGTGGATCGCACGAAGATCTTCTTCGCTCAGCTTTTTCCCTTCCCCTTCTAAATCCAGTACCTGTCCACCGATCAGCTTCCTACTGCCACCCGCATCTGCCAGCTCCGCAAGCATTGCGCCAACTGTGTATCGCTCAGTTTCTTTCGCACGAGCCAGTGTTGCAAGAGCTTGAGTAAGGAGCGCATCCCCACATAGCACCGCCATCCCGTCACCATAAACCTTGTGACATGTAGGACGCCCGCGCCGCAGATCATCATCATCCATACAAGGTAGATCATCATGCACGAGAGAGTAAGTATGCATCATCTCTACGGCAGATGCCGCCGGTAGCGCCGCATTCAAGGTTCCGCCGCACGCTTCCGCCGCAGCAAAACATAACAAAGGGCGGATGCGCTTCCCGCCCGCAAAGACGCTGTAGCGCATCGCCTCGTGAATCGTTGCCGGGGCCTCCCCTGCCGCTGGCAGAAAGGTGTCCAGCCCCTCGTCCACCGCGATGATCATCTCCGCTATATACTCGCTCAGATTCATCGGCTAATTACCCCTATAATATCTCTGCGATCTGGACCGCGTTGAGCGCCGCTCCTTTTCGAACTTGGTCTCCCACGACCCAGAGATCGAGCGCGTTTTCCAGCACCAGATTACTTCGCAAACGCCCGACTAGACAATCGTCACCTCCTGTCACATCGAGTGGCACCGGATAAAGATTTTCTTCTGGATCATCTTTCAATCGGACACCTCTGGCCGTTCCAAGAGCCTTGCGCGCGGCTTCGGCAGTCACTGTTTTTCCGAAAGCGGCCGTGATGGAAACCGAATGCGAACGATATACTGGCACGCGCACACAGGTGCAGGAAACTTTAAGATCTGGGATGCCTAAGATCTTTCGACCCTCGTTTCCCATCTTCAGTTCTTCCTTTGTATATCCATTTTCCGTAAAAGCATCTACCTGAGGAATCACATTGAAAGCGATCTGACGCGGATAGACCTCAAGGCTCGCTTCCTTGCCGGCACCGATCTCCCTCACCTGCCGCTCCAGCTCTACGATTCCCTGCGCTCCAGACCCTGAAACGGCCTGATAGGTCGATGCAATGATGCTTTCCAGTCCGAATTCCCGGTGCAGAGGGGCCAATGCCATTAACGAAATGATTGTCGTGCAGTTAGGATTCGCAATGATTCCCCTTGGACGATGCTCCGCTGCTTGCGGATTGATCTCGGGCACGACCAATGGCACGCGATCGTCCATCCGGAAAGCAGAAGAGTTATCAATCACCACCGCTCCGGCCGCTGCTGCCGATGGGCCATATTCCAAAGATATCCCTCCACCCGCACTGAATAGAGCAATATCGATTCCCTCAAAGCTATCATGTCTCAGCTCCTTCACGCTAAGCTCTTTTCCACGAAATTGCAGCTTTTTGCCGACCGACCGCGCCGAGGCGAGAAGAGTCAGCTCGCCCACCTGAAAATTTCGCTGCTCAAGGCAAAGAAGCATCTCAACCCCGACGGCGCCCGTTGCTCCGACAATTGCTACATGTGGTCTGTCTTTCATACGATCCTTCGCGCCTGCTTGTGCTGGGCGCGGGACCCTATTCACCTGTCCTGCGACTTGCAAACCTCAATCTATCCGCTGAATGACCAGTCCCATTCACAAGCTCGTTGGCCGCCCCCGATCCCCGCTATCAATGCTCACCACCTTCTGATGAATCGTTCGAAGCCTAGCCGCTAGAAAATTATCTACCAAATGCATTCATAGCCGCTCAAAGAAAAAATACCAAGAGCGAGCTTCCCATTCCTAGGATCAATCCTTAAATTGCGCCCATGCGCAACGCTTTGCCCATCGCGATCCTCTTCATTCTTGTCATTGCCTTTCGCATTTTCGGCTCTTGGATTCCTGAATCTTTTCCTAATTTCCAGCCTGTTGCCGCGCTGTTCTTTTGCGCTGCACTTATCTCGAAATCATCAAAAGCTTGGATCATTGCAGCACTTGCGTGGTTGATCAGCTACCCTGCACCTGCCCTTTTCGCAGGGAATTCTGCATGGCTGAATCCTGTTCTCCTGCTGACCACCGCAGCCGCTTTTGCCGCTACCTATTTTCTTGGAAGATCATTCAGCGGGCAGAACTTTGTCAGCATCATCGGCGGTGCTGCGCTCGCCGCTATCGCCTTTCACGTCATCACCAACGGACTTGCGTGGATCGGCAGCCCGCTTTACAGCAAAGATGTGAGCGGCCTATATCAATCGCTCTGGTCTGGTCCGCCGCTTAGCAATATTCCCAGCTGGGTATTCCTGCGGAATATGATGGCTGCGAACATTCTTTTCACCGCAATCTTTCTTTCTGCAAATTTTCGCCTACCCGTTTTACGCAGAGCCTCAGTGCTGAATGCTGCAAAATAATTTTCTAAAAGACCTTCTATCATCTTATATCAATCGCTTTATGTCTGATCTCGATTTCGCCTCGTCCCCTATCAATAAGTCGCTCTCAAATGAGGATAAAATAGACCTTTATCGCCAGATGGTGCGGATTCGCCGCTTCGAGCAAGCAGCTGCTAAGGCTTACGCGGGCGGAAAGATGGGCGGCTTCCTTCACCTATACATTGGTCAAGAATCTGTCGCCGTCGGCACTATTTCTCTCGGCGGGGATGACGATCATTATATTACGGCATATCGCGATCACGGTCATGCCATCGCCGTAGGAATGAGCATGAATGAATGCATGGCGGAGATGTTCGGCAAGCAGACTGGCTGCTCCAAGGGCAAGGGCGGCTCAATGCATTTCTTTGCTCCAGATAAAAATTTCTGGGGTGGTCACGGCATTGTCGCTGGCCAGACACCGCTTGGCCTAGGTCTTGGCTACGGAATCAAATATCTAGGTAAGGAAGGCTGTTGCCTCACCTACCTCGGAGATGGCGCAGTCAATCAGGGCGCGTTTCATGAGTCCCTGAACCTCGCCTCTTTGTTCGAAATTCCGGTCATTTACATCATTGAGAACAATGGCTACTCGATGGGGACTTCGCAAAAACGATCATCTGCCTACACTGGATGTCTCGCACAGCGGGCAGAGGCGTATGCCATCGAGTGGGACGTGATTGATGGTTCTGATATCTACGAGGTGCGCGCAAAGACGCACATCGCAATGGAGCGAGCTAAGAAGAGCAAGAAACCGACGGTTCTGGAAATCGATACCTACCGCTATTACGGACATTCGGTTGCCGATGCCAATCACAAGAAATACCGCACGCCAGAAGAAATCCAACAATACAAAGATAATCACGATCCTCTCACCGTCTTTCAACGAAGGCTTCTCGAAGAAGGAGTCTTTACCGAAGAGCAAGTAGATAAAATCAACAAGGAGGCCCAAGCCGAAGCCGCAGATTCAGTAAAATTTGCAGATGAGTCACCCGCCCCAACCATTGAGGATATTTCCACAGACGTTTACTGGGAAACTGATAATAAGACGGAGGCCTCAAAAATCGGCCATCATTTCTTCGCCTAAAACGAATCATCACAACCAATTCGGCATTTCGTGTTTCGTAAATAGAATCCGCACCGCAGATCTTAGTTTTTCTCAATCATTTCTCTACTATTCGCGACTCACCTCGCATCAATTTATAATTTAAAAGCCGAACATGCGCACCATCTCATACCGCGAAGCCATACGCGAAGGACTCGATGAAGAACTAAGCCGCGATGACAATGTCGTCATCATGGGTGAAGAAGTCGCTCAATACAATGGGGCCTATAAAGTGACCGAAGGCCTTTGGAAAAAATGGGGTGACAAACGGATCGTCGATACTCCGATCTCTGAAGCTGGTTTTATCGGCATGGGGATTGGCGCATCAATGCTCGGTGTCCGTCCAGTCATGGAGCTGATGTTCTGGTCGTTTCACTCCGTTGCATTCGATCAATTGGTCAACAACGCGGCCTGCGTTCGATACATGTCCGGGGGCTTGATCAATGCGCCAATCGTCGTCCGCGGTCCAGCGAACGGCGGGACCAATGTCGGCGCCACACATTCGCATATTCCTGAGGGTCTGTTCGCTGCGTTTCCTGGCCTGAAAGTATGCGCACCTGCTACCCCTGCCGATGCAAAGGGCCTTATCAAATCTGCGATCCGCGATAATGATCCGGTTTATTTTATGGAGAACACTCTTCTCTACGGAAATACCGGCGAAGTCCCCCCTGCAGAGGATGGCGATTTCGTAATCCCGCTTGGCAAAGCGGATATCAAACGCGAAGGAACCGATATTTCTCTGATCGCCCATGGCCGCTCCGTGTTACACGCAGTTTCTGCTGCCGAAACTCTCGAAAAAGAACACAATATCTCAGCCGAAGTTGTGGACCTTCGCTCAATCCGTCCACTTGATGTCCAGGCCATCCTTGCAACAGTCGCTAAAACCCACCGGGTTCTACTAGTCGATGAATCGAAGCCTTTTGGTGGGGTTTCAGCTATGGTCTCTCATCTAATCCAAGAGCATGCATTCGATGAACTAGATGCTCCGATTAAGCGTGTTTGCACAATTGACGCACCTGCAATCTACTCGCCGCATATCGAAGATGAACAATTGCCGAATGCAGCGCGGATCGTAGACAAGGCGAAAACTCTTTTCGCCTAGCTACGGATCTTGTGGGTGTTGCTGTCGTCCGCTTCAGGTGTTTCACCAACGCGTTCTCGACAACCCAAGCCCGCCCACTAGCCTTAGTTAAAACGAAATGATGGACTCCAGCGCCCCAGAATTTAATACGAAGGCTTCCGAAAGTTCTCTGGAGGCATCCGCTCCGGATGGACCCGCAACGCCCGCCGATGGAACGCCAAATCAGCTACCTGCAGATGATGTCGCCGCGATCGATGAACTTGGAAAAATATTCACTTTATTCAAAGCGGAACTGGCGAAGACGATCGTCGGGCAAGATGACGTCATAGAGAAGTTAGCCATCTGTCTTTTCGCTCGTGGGCACGCACTCCTAATGGGTGTTCCTGGCCTTGCGAAAACTCTCTTAGTCTCCTCAGTCGCGCAGACGTTTAACCTATCCTTCAATCGTATCCAGTTCACTCCTGATCTGATGCCAGCAGATATCACTGGCACAGACATTATCCAAGAATCCGGGCTTGGCGGGAAACGAGAGTTCGAATTCATCAAAGGTCCTGTTTTCGCAAATCTGGTTCTTGCGGATGAAATCAATCGCGCGCCTGCAAAGACTCAGTCGGCAATGCTTGAGGCGATGGGTGAGCAAAAGGTCACCGTGCTTGGTAAAACCTATCCTCTGCAGCCACCTTTCTTCGTCCTCGCCACCCAGAACCCGATCGAACAAGAAGGAACCTACCCACTTCCAGAAGCTCAGCTGGATCGGTTTATGTTCCTGATCGAAGTGGAATACCCCAGCGCCGAAGAAGAAAAACGAATCGCCCGTGAAACCACTGGCGCTGCGAAGCAGGCCCTTTCAAAACTAATTGATGGCGAGAAGATCATCGCTTTCCAGCAGCTTGTCCGCCGTGTTCCTGTCCCGGATCATCTATACAATTATGCTGTAGAGATTGTCCGAAAAACTCGTCCAGCTGAGCCGGAATCTCCGCAGTGGCTGAAAAATTCCGTAGGTTGGGGCGCCGGTCCTCGGGCCGTCCAATATCTCATCCTCGGTGCCAAAGCCCGCGCCGCGCTGCGTGGGAACTACATGGCATCTCTTGAAGATCTAGAGCTTATCGCCCCGGCTGTCTTAAATCACCGGGTTATTACAAACTTCGCCGCTGAATCTCAAGGAATGACCTCGAAAAAGATCATCCAAAAACTCATCTCAGAAATGACCGAAGCTTAAAAAGGCAAAAAGTCAAAAACCACATGGCGCCTGAAATGAATCGTCACAACCTTCAGCACTTAGAGGCTTGGAAGCTGGATGTCTGGATTGCTATCGCTGTTTGTACCCCTTTGCAATGGACTCTTGGATTTACACCAAACGGCCAGAACACCCGCGAAGTATCCTCCATCTTCGTTGCACTAATCGAAAATCTTTCTTCGGATCTCGATATGGCTCCCTTGGTCTCAAGCATCTAGTCTCAAATCCCCGAAGCATGCATTCTTTCATCGATTCCGAACTGCTTTCACGCCTCAGTTCCCTGCCAATTGAATCCCGCGTTCCGATGAGTGGCAACGTCGCCGGGAAACATCGCTCGCCCCACCGCGGCTCTTCTGTCGAGTTTGCCGAGTATCGAAAATACGCCCCCGGTGACGATACTCGCCGTCTCGATTGGAAAGCCTTTGCGCGATCCGATCGATTCTACATCAAGGAATTCGAAGCAGATTCCAACCTGCGTGCATACTTCGTGATTGATGCATCAGGCTCGATGAACTTCAAGTCGCCCGGAAATGATTCGAAGATCGAATTCGCTCGCAAAATCGCTGCCTCGCTCGCCTATCTGCTTGTCAAACAAGGCGATTCAGCTGGGCTCTCAATCTGCACAGATCGTCTCCATCTTGAAGCTCCACCATCACGCCGCGCCGCACATCTCGAAAACTTTTTTTCAACAATTGCAAATGTGGAGCCTGCTGGTGAAACCGGATTGATTGCGGCTCTGCATTCGATTGCCGAAAAGATTCCGCAGCGCGCCTTCGTTGTCATTTTATCGGATTTTTTCACCAATACCGATGAACTTTCAAAGGCACTGCAGCATCTTCAGTATAAAAAACATGATATCTCCCTATTTCACCTGATGGATCCTCAAGAAATCGGCTTTCAGTTCGATTCGCCTCGGCGCTTTGTCGATATGGAAGACGGCACCGCAATCGTCGCAGAGCCAAATTTGATCGCGGATGAATACCAGACTGCCCTCACCGATTTTTTGAAACAGGTCCGTCAAAAAACCCATGATGCTGCGGCAGACTACCAGCTGATTACCACCGATACCCCGCTCGAGCCACTTCTTCGTGAGTTCTTAACCGCTCGGATCCCCAACCGATAGAAACATGCGTTCAATGCACTTCCCCTATCCTCTCCGATGAATCCTTCAGCTCCTAGACTTGTATTTCTCCATGGCCTAGAAAGCGGCCCCTACGGGTCAAAGTATCAGGCGCTGAAGAGTCTAGATCCAGCCATCATTTCGCCAAATTGCGAAGGCATTCTAGATATTCCAAAACGCATCGAAATCATCCGCGAGGCTTTACTTGGCATTGATCGGTTTATCTTGATTGGTTCAAGCTTCGGCGGCCTCGCTGCAGTCCTTTTTGCCGATGCAATCCGGGCTGAGAACCGGGTCGCGGGGTGCCTCCTTTGCGCTCCAGCTCTCGCGATCGAGCCCGGTGAGATATCTCCTGATCCGCCACAGGCGATAGACATTCCTCCACCACCCAACACAATCATCCTCCATGGCAATCAGGACGATGTCGTGCCGATCGCTCAATCTGAAGGAATACGCTCGGCGCTATCCGCTCGAATTTATTCCTGTCGATGATGATCACCGGCTCTCTAATTCTATGGACTTAATCCTTACGCTCGCTGGGAAGCTGCGAAAGCTGTCGTAACGTCCTCCACATCTGCATCAACGGCTACCGGGATTTATTCATTGGAGTTCTGGCGTTTAAGTTGAACTCTATCCTATGCACCGCCTCTTTCTGCTCGATGGCATGGCCCTCATTTACCGGGCCCATTTTGCCCTTATCAATAATCCGATCCGAAATTCGAAGGGCGTCAATACATCCGCACTCTACGGGTTTATCAACACACTCCTTTCAATCCTAGAAAAGGAGAAGCCCACCCACATAGGGGTCGCCTTCGATACCTCAGCGCCAACCCCGCGCCACCTAAAGTATCCAGACTACAAAGCACAGAGAGACGACATGCCAGAAGAGCTGGCTGCGGCAATCCCTCACGTGAAAACTCTTTGTCGGGGCTTCGGCATTCCGGTTCTTGAAATTGACGGCTTTGAAGCAGATGACCTGATTGGCACCCTAGTCGTCCGTGCCGAACAAGCCGGTGGTATCGAATCCTACATGGTCACTCCGGACAAAGATTTCGCCCAGCTCATCGCGAAGAATACCTATATGTGGAAGCCTGGCCGCAAGGGCACCGATCACGAAGTCATCGGCCTTGCGGATCTAAACCGGATCTGGGGCGTTACAGAGCCGCATCAGATCATCGACCTCCTCGGCCTCATGGGTGACACCTCTGATAATATTCCCGGCATCCCTGGAATTGGGCCCAAGACAGCTCAAAAGCTCATCCAGCAATTTGGTTCCACCGAAAAACTCCTCGCCAATACCGCTCAGCTGAAAGGAAAACAGAAGGAAAACGTCGAGAAAAATGCCGCCCAAGCCCTGCTCTCAAAAGACCTCGCTACCATCATCACCGATTGCCCACTGGAAACCACTTGGGACGATCTGAAACTTTCCCAACGTGATGACGAAGCCCTGAAACAACTGTTCACCGATTTCGAGTTCCGCTCTTTGTCCAAACGTCTTTGGGGTGACGAACCTGGCGGAACTGCACGCGAAGCTAGCTCTCCAGAAGTAACCCAAACCCTGCAAGAAACTTTCAAGCGCATCAATGACGTTCCTCACACCTATCGCTTGGCGGACTCTGCGAAGAAACAGCAAGAGCTTTTCAAGACTCTAAATGCCCAAAGCTCCTATTGCTTCGATATAGAAACCACTTCGCTCGATCGTCATTCAGCTCAGCTGCTGGGCATCGCATTTTCATGGAAAGCTCATGAGGCCCACTACCTACCTTATTCAGATGATCTGATCGAGCCGCTCAAAACACTATTCTCCAAGGATGCGGAGAAGATCGGACACAATCTGAAATACGATCTCTCCGTTCTACACAACTTGGGCATATCTGTGCTTGGCCCCTTCTTTGATACAATGCTCGCAGATGCGCTAGTCGCCCCAGAGCGGCGGCACAGCATGGACTACCTTGCCGAAATACACCTGTCATACAGTCCGATCAAGCTTGCCGAATTGATTCCAGAAGAGTCTAATCAGGATGATCTCTTCACTCACGCTGCGAAGAAAAAGAAAAATTCGAAAGATCTAGATATCTCCGCAATTCCGCTAGATCAATTAGCTGAATACGCTGCCGAGGACGCAGATGTGACCTTCCAGCTCGCGCAAGTGCTCCGGCCTTTGCTCGATGATTCGGGTCAGGCAGATATCTACACGAAAATAGAAGCGCCACTACTCCCTGTCCTTGTGGAAGTGGAAATGGAAGGCATCTCCGTCAACGAAGATGCACTAGAAAGCATTGGTGCCGATCTCCAGCAATCGATCGAGCAGCTCGAAAAGTCCATTCAATCTCATTCTCCCAGCCCCTTTAATCTTGCCTCCCCGAAACAGCTCGGGGAGTTTCTCTTCGACCATTTACAATTGTTAGATAAGCCGAAGAAGACAAAGACTGGCCAATATAAGACCGATGAGCAGACGCTTTCCACCCTCGTCGGCATCCACCCAGTCGTTGAAGAAATTCTCAGCTACCGCGAATCGACGAAGCTGAAATCGACCTACCTTGATGCTTTACCAACGCATATCGCCCCAGAGACGAGACGCATTCACACCCACTTTCATCAACTAGTAGCCGCGACAGGTCGGCTCGCATCCTCCGATCCGAATCTCCAGAACATCCCGGTCCGCTCTCCCGCAGGCCGGAAGATTCGTGAGGCATTCGTCCCCCGCGAGGGATGCATTCTACTTGCCTGCGATTACTCGCAAATCGAGCTGCGGGTCATGGCAGCCCTCGCCTGTGATCCGACGATGATATCTGCATTCCAGGACGGCAAAGATATCCACACAATCACCGCTGCAAAGGTCCATCGTGTCACGCCAGAAGAAGTGACCCGTGAAATGAGGAGCGGAGCGAAAATGGTAAACTTCGGTATCATCTATGGCATCTCAGCCTTCGGACTATCCCAGCGCCTCTCGATCCCACGTACCGAAGCCGCCGATATCATCGATGCCTATTTCCGAGAATACCCTGCGATCAAAGCCTACATGGACCGCACAATCATCGAGGCCCGGGAAAAGGGATATGCCGAAACTTTGGCCGGCCGCAGGCGCGCTTATCCAGATCTGTCTTCTAGCAATGCTGGACTCCGAGCGAATGCAGAACGCGCGGCCATCAACATGCCCATCCAAGGCAGCTCTGCGGACATGATCAAAATTGCCATGATCCGGATCTCTGAGCTTCTAAGCAAAAAGCCATACCGCACCAAGATGCTTCTGCAGGTCCATGACGAACTGGTCTTCGATCTCTATCCCGACGAAGAATCCGAGCTAGTTCCGAAAATCCTCCACCTTATGGAAACCTCTCTCCCGCTCCCCCACAATGTTCCAATCCTAATCGAAAAAGGCACCGGTAAAAACTGGCTGGCCGCACATTGATCTAACCCGTAAGGACAGCCACCTGCAGCCTATCAGAGCCACTTTGGAGATTCCTGATGAGCCTTATCGTAGTGTCAAAGCTCGCAGTGCTTTGGAGGGACTTCTAGTTCGGGCAGTTGCAATCGGGCTTTTCAGAAAATGGTTCGTTGGCAAAACTGTATCGGTTTCTAAACCCTGAGGACTCGCCTCAGTCGATTCAGATATAGCCAAAGCCTAGCCTTGGCTTAAAATCGCAGCAAAATATTCCAAACCAGATGTAAGGTTAGAGATGGAAGACAGCCGGAAGTCCATCGACCGTGGCCGAAGCTCTACAGCCCATTGCAAATCCCGAATCGCAATAGCTTATTGCTCTCTCGATACTCCATTCGTCCTTCGAATGATCATCGGATCCCCGGTGGCTCAACTGCCTTTAGCCCTCGCTCTCTACGAGGAGCAACTCCAAGCTGGCGGCCGACTCTTTATCTCTGTTCTCTATCTTTCCGGATCTTACTTCGCCCTTTAGTTTCACTTTTCTTTCACGAAGGCCGAGGCTCTAGCAGTGCCCAGAGAGTTCGATGATAATGCCCCCATTACCGTCACTTCTTCATCCAAGCGCGTCTTTGAATTTCCTGAATTCTCGCAACTGAAACTTGGCTCTATCGATCGCCTCAGCCATTGCGCCGCTCATCGCGAAGGACAGACCCTCATGTCTCTTGAAAAGTCGGCCAAGAAGTTGCCCAACAACTGGGTCTAGGTGCGCAATAAAATAAGAGGCGCCTCTCTCACACAATGCCCCCCCCCGAAGGGCTTCTCTAAAAATTTTGAAAGGGAGGGGTGAAATAAGCTCCACACTTCCGGAATCACAGGGAAACGATACTCCCAGCCAAGCCGTTTTCTAGCGGCTATGCGCCTTGCTTTTTTTGCATGGATACAAGCCCCACCCCGAGCATTACTAGGCTGACTCCAAACGCACGCTGAAGTGTGAAAGGCTCATCAATGATGAACACGGCAAGGACGATAGTGAGCACTGGACCGGCCGAGCCTAGGATCGAAGTCCGGGCAGCTCCGATTCTTGCGATGGCTTCTGTGATCATGAAGCTCGGGATTACCGTAGAAAAGAAGGCTAGCAGGCTGCAGTAGAGCCAGACTTTGGAATCAATTCGTGAAAGGTCCCAAGAATGTAGGAAACTAAAATGTATCATCACAAAAGTTGTCGACCCGAGCATGGCAACACTGGTGAAAAAACGACTGCTGAATTTCAAAATCATCGGCTTCGCGAGAATCACATAAATGGAATAACTAAGCGCCGAACCGAGGACTAGAAGAACACCTTTAAATACCTCATTGCCCGAGAGATCGGTATGTGAAATTTCCTGCTCATACATGATCCAAAGACCGAGATAGCAGAGGGGCAAGGAGAAGATAATTCGCTTGGTAATCGCCTCACCAAGAAAAAGCCACGCGAGTATCGAAATCATCGTGGGATAGGTAAATAAGGTAAGCCGTTCGAGCTGTGCGGTAATATGTACAAGGCCCGCGAGATCGAGATACGAGGCGAGGTAATAGCCGATAAGCCCCAGAGCCATCATCTTGACGATATGAACAGTGCGGGCTTTCACCCGACCGTTTTCCGAGCGCGTCCTAGATAAATACACAAGCATCCCCAAGTAAAACGGCGCAGCGATCAGCATCCTAAGTAGCAGAACTTCATCCGCAGTCGCCCCCTCCGAATACGCCAGCTTGATAAAAATAGATTTAAGCGCGAACAAAAATGTCCCAAGCACCGCGAGCAGGATCCCTATCAACCAATTGGTCGACTGATTGTCAGCCGGAGACGGACTTTCTAGATACTGTTTTTCCATAGCAGGCTTTTGCGCCTACGGCCTTCGTAGAACGTGAGGCACATTGTCCGAAGCGAAAAATACCGCTAATTTTCGGAAGGGTTACCCGTCTCCACGGCTGAACAGCATTCGGTCGAGCAACTACTATGGGCGGCGTATGAAATCCAAGCCGACAAACCCTCTAAGCAGATCGGGCATATGGTCTATCACTTGATCACTGTAGAATGACAGATGCTAGGTTCTACTTCTTGACCCAAATTTCAACGCGTCGGTTATTCTGGCGACCTTTCGGTCTGATTTGACATCCCAAGTGCGAAAGAAATCCGCTAAACAACTCGCCATCAATGAACAACACATACCACCACCTCACCATTCACGACCGACACGTCATCTACAAACTCAAGCGCACATTCCATCCGGCTAAAAAGATCGCCGAAATCACCGGTTTTCACATCTCTACGATCTATCGCGAGATCAAGCGCAACAAGTGGCCGGACTACAAGACCCATACTGCGGACGACATCTCGAAACGCCGCCGATACCGGAGCAACCAGTCCCGCAGGAAACTCTTCGCGGAGCACAAGGCATTCATTGCGGAGCACCTGGCCATACGCTGGAGCCCCGAACAGATCGCATCCAGATTTCCATCCGTCTTCGGCTTCACGATCACTCCCAGAACCCTTTACCGCTATGTCCACAGCTACGACGGCTATCGCAGAGGCCTTCGCAGGCATCTCCGGATTCGGGGCAAGATGAGAAGAGGCAACTGGCGCTACAACCGCCATCCGAATCCAACGGTATTGCCTAGGATCGATGACCGCCCGAAGAATATCGACGAGCGCGAGGACTTCGGCCATTGGGAAATGGATCTGATGGAAGGCACCAAACAACACAGGAGATCCATGCTCGTTCTGATCGAAAGGAAATCCCGCTACTCGCTAGCCCGCTTCGTTCCCGACCAGAAGGCGAAGACAATACGGGATGCCGCAAAACGCGCACTGCAGCCGTACCTCGTAAAGTCCGTCACCACCGATAATGGCAGCGAATTCCTCCGGTATGAAAAACTCAGGGAGGCGCTCGGAGCACCCGTTTACTACTGCAATCCATACCGGTCATGGGAAAAAGGGGCGGTGGAAAACGTGATCGGCCTCTACCGCAGCTACTTCCCGAAAAAGTCCACGCTCCCGGACTTACAGATATACGCGACCACCGCACAAACCCTCATGAACCGACGGCCAAAAAAGGTTCTGCAATTCCAAACCCCTCATTCATTCTTGAAACAGATCATCAACCAACCACCCTCCTGAACACCTTCGCACTTCGAGTGTCGAACCACAGGGCGAAGGTTTCGCAGTCATTTGGTTCGCCCCCTAATCATGATAATCATAACGCTTTCGATTAACTTTTCCACACCAATCAATAATCATTGACCACGAAAACTTCAATTTACCTATATTGGTTTTTTTTAATAATGAACCATAAATAAATAGATAGTAGTATATTTAAAATAAGACTAGTGATGCTTATTTTTATGAAGCTCAATATACTTGAGCGCTTTAAAGCTCTGAGTAAAACATAAACCTCATCAACATTTTCTAATTTAATGTATATAAATATAAAAAATACGACTAAAGCCATTAAAATTATTATTATCAATGTCAATACAGGAATCGTCAATAACCTAACCAAACTTTTCATAACTTATTACTTTCCTATAGTTTCACCGATAATAGTATTAACGGTATCTGCGACAACATCGGCAGTCCTAGTCGGTACAGTAGGAGGTGCGCCTTGCATTCCCGTCCCTGCTACATTGGCTCCTGATACGGTGGCATCTTGTATCGCGCCTGCTGCTCCTCTTCGTTTCTTTTCCAAGTTATTTAGCGTCTTTTCGCAAGGATCTCCGGCAAAGTCTTTGAAGGCTTCGTTAGCTTCTTCCACTTCTTCCACTTCTTCAAAGGAATCGACGACATCGACAATGAAATTTCCTACACTTTCGCCAGCCTTGTATGAACCATATGAGACGGCAACCACAGCTGCGACAGCTACATGCCAAGGTGTTTCACCTTTAATATCTATGTAGTTAGCAGGCGAGTTGTAGCAGAACTTATACAAATTAACACCGCCTCGTTCTTGGATCGGATCTCTGGATGGCCATCTGCCTAGTTTCGGGTGGTAGTGGCGGTATTTGTAGTAATAGAGCTTGGTGCTTATGTCGTAGCGGCGGCTGTTCCAGAGGACATCGTTTTCGATGGCTGTGCTGACTAGCTGCTGGCCTGTTGGGCTGTAGACTTCTGGCTCGCCAAAGGCGCTATAGCGGTAGAACTCGAGGAGTGTTCCAGTGTCGTCACTCACTCCATAGACGTGATCTAGGTAGTTTTTGTGATACCACTGGATCTCAAACTTGCTGCCTTCATAGGCTCTGGCAATAATTGTGTTCAGTGCGCCGGGGTGGGCCCATAGGTCATTCTGGATGGTGGCCTGCCCGGCTTGGTTCTTGTGCTCGCTCACTTCCTGATCTCCCCACCAGAGGAAGGCGGTTTCAGTGATTCCTTGTTGATGGTGGACTCTTCTGCCAAGCGCATCGTATTGCAGTTCGATGACTGGGCCGGATGTTGGCTCGATGCGGGCAATCCGGTTGTCTAGGTCGTAGATGTATTCCTGGCCCTCGTTATCGCGGGTCATATTGCCTCTGGCATCGTATTGGGTGCCATTGCTCGGTTGACTCAGGCCCGCCTCACGGGCCTTCGGGGCTGTGCCCCACGTCGCTTCGCTCCTGTCCAAAACCCCTACAAGCCTTCGGGGTTGTTCATCATTGGTGGCATTGAAGTTGCGGGCGGTGGTGTTTCCTGCCTGGGTGGTAGAACTCCAGTTGCCATTGTCATCATAGTTCCACGTTTGATCCGGCGGGCTTACTCCACCGCTTCTCTGGTAGCTAACTATGCGATTGCCCGGATCATATTGGGCGGTGAAGCCTGTAGCGCTTAGCACTCCGCCGGGGGCGAAGGTTTGACTCAGGCCCGCCTCACGGGCCTTCGGGGCTATGCCCCACGTCGCTTCGCTCCTGTCTAAAACCCCTACAAGCCTTCGGGGTTGTTCAGAGAGGACCTGTTTGTCAGGGCTGTAGCTGTAGGACATGGCGAGGTCGGTCATCTGGTCTGTCCCTTGATCAGTTGTGTCCCTTGATCAATTCTTGATCAGTTGACGCCCAGGGACGCCAAAGAAAAGGCAGTGATGAAAGCAAGGGCGCTTAGAGCGTGAGGAAGCGCAAAACGCTGGGATGGGGTTTTTATACGATGCCAACTACGGATAATATTTGTATCACGTCCATAAATTTATAAAGTGTCAAATAAAAACTTCTTACAAGTGGCATGGAGCTCGATGGAATGACACCTAGGAAATGCGGGAGGCATTTCGGTGCCCTTCCGCTACATGGAAGGCTACTGTCAGGCTGCGGTCTTGGGTGTAGGCTGCGGAGGGTTTGCGCTTGGCACAACTCTTGTGGCTATTTCGAAAATGGCAGTTGCGACCTAGGCCATGGGTCCAGCACCCTCTTCATTTGTCCTCCTCCCCCTTGGTGGCTGAGTTCTTTGTTGACGTTGGAAACTTATTTATTATCCAAACGCTTTTGAAGCTCTGTTGAAGCCTCTGGCCTGTACACAGGATGCCACTGGGGTTTCAGGTGCAAGAGGTGCGGAAAGCCTAATTAGTTATAGGGTGCAAGGTGTCCTCTGATCTTGCTTTCCCGATCAATTTTAGCTAAGACCCATGAAATCATGGGTTTAGAAAAAATCACTTCGAAAATGCAAGAAGGGCTACAAGCCGCGCAGCAAATCGCCCTCAATTCTGCTCACCCGGAACTAAAAAGCGCCCATGTGCTTCTGGCGCTACTTCAGCAAGAAGGCGGGATTGCCGTGCCTATTTTAGAAAAGGCCGGTGTGGATGTCACCAAACTTAAAGGATCGGTCGGAATAGCTCTCGAAAAAGAGCCGAGAGTTCAAGGCGCTTCCTCCCAGCCGCAGATCAGCAGTGGATTGCGTATGACTCTGGATGATGCGGACAAGGCTCGCGAAAAGCTAGATGACGACTACCTCAGTGTGGAGCACTTCCTCCTCGGAGCCCTGAAGGCCGATACCCCCGCTGGCAAGGCGCTCACTGACGCAGGCCTGACAAAATCGAATCTAGAAAAAGCGCTCTCGGAAGTGCGTGGCTCGCAGAAAGTGACCGATCAGGATCCCGAGGGGAAATATCAGACACTAGAGAAATATGGAACCGATCTGACAGCGCGAGCCCGTGAGGGAAAGATCGATCCGGTTATTGGGCGCGATGAGGAGATCCGCCGTGTGATGCAGGTGCTGTCTCGCCGCACCAAGAACAATCCCGTTCTCATCGGCGACCCGGGAGTAGGTAAGACCGCCATCGCCGAAGGTCTTGCCCGCAGGATCATCAGTGGCGATGTCCCGGAATCCATGAAAAACAAGAGGCTCATCTCGCTCGATCTCGGCAGCATGATCGCCGGAGCGAAGTATCGAGGTGAGTTCGAAGACCGGCTCAAAGCCTTTCTTAAAGAGATCAGTGAAAGCAGCGGTGAGATCATCCTTTTCATCGACGAGCTCCACACAATCGTAGGAGCAGGTGGCAGCGAAGGAGCCGTGGATGCCTCCAACCTCTTGAAGCCACAGCTTGCCCGTGGCGAGCTGCGCACGATCGGTGCCACCACTCTGGACGAGTATCGAAAATACATCGAGAAAGACGCCGCTCTAGAGCGCCGTTTCCAGCCTGTAAAAGTCGGCGAGCCCACCGTGGAAGATACCATCGCCATCTTGCGTGGCCTCAAGGAGCGATACGAGGTCCATCACGGCGTCCGCATCCAAGACGGGGCGCTGGTAGGTGCAGCCGTTCTCAGCGACCGCTATATTTCCGAGCGTTTTCTGCCAGATAAAGCCATTGATCTGATTGATGAAGCGGCCTCGCGCCTCAAGATCGAACTCGATTCCATGCCCACTGAGATTGATCAGATAGAGCGTCAAGTCATGCAGCTGGAGATGGAGAAACGCGCTCTTGAAAAAGAAACCGACAACGCCAGCAAAGTACGCCTCGCCAAAGTTCAAGAGGAGATGGCGAACCTCAAAGAGCAATCTTCCGGACTCATGGCGCAATGGCGGAATGAAAAGGGAGTCATTGACGTGGTGAGAGGCCTGCAGGAGAAGATTGATAGCTTGAAAACCGAGGTGGAGCAGGCAAAACGGATCGGTGATCTCAGCCGAGCCTCAGAACTGGCCTACGGCGCTATCCCGGACGCAGAGAAAGAATTACACGTCGCAGAAGCAAACCTAGCTCAAGTGCAGAGCTCCGGTGCCATTCTCGCAGAGGAAGTCACAGAGGCAGACATTGCCCGGGTAATCTCCGTATGGACTGGCATCCCGGTCAATCGCCTCCAAGAAGGGGAGAAAAACAAGCTCGTTAAAATGGAGAAGCGCCTCGGTGATCGCGTCATCGGGCAGCGCAAGGCGATTACCGCAGTATCAAATGCCGTGCGCCGCGCACGAGCTGGGCTCCAGGATGAAAATCGCCCCATCGGTTCTTTCCTCTTTCTCGGCCCCACCGGCGTGGGTAAAACCGAACTCTCCAAAGCACTCGCCGAATTTCTCTTTGATGACGAGGGCGCGATGATTCGCATCGACATGTCGGAATACATGGAAAAACACAGCGTCGCCCGGCTTATCGGAGCGCCCCCAGGATACATCGGCTATGACGAAGGAGGTCAGCTCAGCGAGCGTGTCCGACGCAAGCCCTACTCCATCGTCCTTTTTGATGAAATTGAGAAAGCGCACTCAGATGTCTTCAACGTCTTGCTACAAGTTCTCGATGACGGCCGCATCACCGATGGTCAGGGACGCACTGTGGACTTCCGAAACACAGTCATCATCATGACCTCAAACATTGGCAGCCAGTTTATTCTCGGGGAAGAAAACGCCGAGCAGATCGAAGCAAAAGTCACTGATGCCCTGCGCGGCCACTTCCGCCCGGAGTTTCTCAACCGCATCGATGAAACTGTGATCTTCGACCGCCTCAACGCGGAAAATCTCGAGCCCATCGTCACCCTTCAGCTGGACAGAGTCCGCCAGCGCCTCGCCAAGCAAGGCCTCGGCCTTGCCCTCACTGAGGAGGCCAAAGTTTTCCTCGGAGAAAAAGGCTACGATCCAGTCTATGGAGCCAGACCACTCAAACGCGCCATCCAGCACGAACTTCTCGATCCTCTGAGCCTCGATGTGCTCGAAGGAAAATTTGTCGATGGCGATGTGATTGAGGTAGATCTGATAGATGGAGCGCTCGGTTTCACCAAGGATACACAGTCCCGCATCGACAATTCATAGAAGGTTAGACCTTCAGATTGGTTTTTTTTGGGATTCCAAAATGCCAATCCCTTCGTCGCCGGCGAAGAGTCTGGATCGTAGTAAATGTGGACCTGTCGCCGATTTTCGGTCTATTCATCGAGAGTTTCAATTTAGCTCTTCGACAGTTATATCAGCAGCTAAAGGGCTAAGATGACTGAGCGAAAAGTGAATTTTTCGGGTGTGCTTATCGCCATCGATGTATTCAAAGATACCCCGTTTGCGAGCTTCCGTTCTCTCGAAGCCTTTAGAATCCGGGAATGCTTCGAAGTTGAGCGCGGACTAGATGCCTTCCGTGGATGCGTTATCGAAGTGACTAAGCCTCGCGCTCATAGAGGATTTAATTTGCTAGAGGTTCTGACCCTTTAGGAAGCGAACGATCATTTCTCTGTCTCCCGCTATTCTAGATTTTCACTCGTCAAAAATCGACCTATAGATCGAAACATGATCATTCGTCTATCAACCAGTGCCGAGCTCCACAGAGCCACCTGGTTTTTCCGTCACAGATCGCTACCTGACGAGACGATCTACTTCGTCACTTTGGAAAAAAAGCCACGCCCACGATTTTTAGGAGTGTTGGCCCTTTGGGAAAATAGTTTTCTAATCGCCTGCCAACCGGGCCTCGAAATGACCCAGATCGCCCCCGGGCTTATAGATGCGCTTTTTGCGAGTGGTTCATTCCGCAGGCCACTCCGTTACCATGATCTCCTTTCTGAGGAGGAACCTCTCTTTGCACTGCTCCGGAAGAGGTGCTTTGAGGTGGTCAACCGGGTCAGATTTTTCGAACTCGAGGTCGATGCCCTTCGACCTCGCCTCAGTGCGGTTTTTTTGCGAGTAGCCTCTGCGATACCTAGAAGCTGGCAGTTTCTGTCGTTGTATTCTCGTCCCGCATCGGAGATCCGATCCTTGGTAGTGGACCGTTATAGCTTGATGGGTGGAAGAGAGTTCGACGACTGCGTTCGTTCCGGTATATTCGATCCATCACTCTCGATTGTTTTGTGGGATGGGAATGAACTCCTCGGCGCCCTTCTTATCGTCCGCAGACCTCATGTTCTGATGATAGAAGCAATCGCCATGATCTCTAGCAGCCCTCGTTTGAGAGCATTTGGAAATATTGGCTTGCTTCATGCTTCTTTGCGAAACCGAAGTCCCGAAGATTTTGTGACCCGATATGAGTTCCGGGCAGGAGCTACAGATCATATTCAAACCGCAAACACCGCTCTCCGCCTCGGCGGCCGCGAGCAAACCACGAAAATGAGCCTTGAGAAAAAACAATAGTATTGTTCAAAGACGCCAAACATCGTTTGCTTTCCGTATCCCATCCTCATGAACAAGCACTGCAAAGTCAACTTCGCTGCCGCAGCGGCCTCTATCCTAGCCTCTGGCTCCAGCCAGGCAGCCGTGATATATTCTGGACCAGTGATTCGATCTGCGAGTCCGGGAGATACTCAGAATTTTGATCTGAATGGTGATTCTGTGGACGACTTCACAGTCACCTATGCAAATGATAATGCAAACAAGCCACGAATCGGACAAACAGCCGGTTTAAGTCAGGTGAGAACTCAGGATGACGATGGTCTACCTGTGACTGGGTCCGGTGTTACGGTTGGTTTCTCTGATCTACTAGTGCCAAACAATACCGGATTTTTTGAGCAGGATTTCGGAGGAAATACCGTTGGAGATTGGGGCGATGATGCCACTGGCTTTGTAGGCTTACAACTGAACAATGGCGCAGACAGTAACTTCGGGTGGGCTCGGTTCAACTATGATGACAACGGTGATGCTACTAGCTTGTTAACCCTTGTTGACTTCGCTTACGAAACCACCGCGAACCAAGGCATCACCACTGGTGTGATTCCAGAAGTGTCCACCTTTGGATTACTCATCCTCGGTGCTGCAGGTGCTTCTGCGCGCCGCCGCCGGAAGGCGTAATCATGGTCTTTGGGAGTGGTCCAAAAAGGGTCCGGGGTAGCCAGCAATCAGCGAATATCGGCTTACCTAAAAGCGACTTTGCATTGTGCCAATCGAACCTGAGCCACGCGAGAGAAGCCGGTCCCTGCTTATTGTCAGCTTTGCAGGACTGCCATGGGAGTTTGTGTCCAAATCTTGTGAGGAGCCAGGCCTTCCAATCTTAGGCAGGCTTTTGGAAAAAGGCGTAAGCGGCTCCATCCATCCGGGTGGACTTCAGGACGGCTCCCTGAATTGGGCTAGCTTGGCGACCGGAAGACCGCCGTCGGTTCACGGAATTTGTCACAATCTCAGCCCGGGGAAATCCCTTTCGCACTTCACTAGTTTCAAGGAGCGTAAAACTCCCGCTTTTTGGGGTCTCTTGGCCGAGCTAGGCATTCCCGTGTCTGTCGTTGGTTGGCCTAATTCCGAAGGCGAATCACTTTCCAATGGTCATTTGATTCCTCCGTCCTTCGTGGACGGGATCGCACCAGGCGCCGAATACTCCGAAGAATTTTCCGAGCTACGGGTGGGCCCGGCGGAGATTGATGACGAGGTGATTTCTGCCCTTGGCATCGACCCGATGGACCCTGCAGCTCAAAATGCGGTTCTTGCTCTGCGATGTGATCTTGCAAGCGATTTTACGATTCAGGCTGTGGCAACTCACCTCCTTGCAATCAATCCCGGAGCATGCACCGTGGTTCGCTTTCCCGGAATTGAAAGGGCGGTAGGGCGATTGCTTTCCAGTGACAACGGAAAGAAGGTCCTTCGCGCCTATCTGAAAGTTTTCGACGCCATGCTTGCCCGTCAGCTCGTTCTGGCTGGCGAAGGAACAGAACTTTTAATTCTCTCCCCCTTTTCTCTTGAAAAAAACCGAGGGCCCGGCTGGCTTCTGGCTCTCGGTGAGACTTTCGCACGGGATCGTCTCATTCATGGAGCCGGGTTGCTGGACATTTCCCCCTCTATCTTGGCTTGGTTCGGGCTCCACATCCCGGCTGAGCCTCGTGCCCGGGTGCTGCTGGACCTTTTTCACGAAACTCCTGACTTCGGGTGGAAGGACCCTGAAGGAGTTCCGCCGCTGCCTGTCGCTTCGGGCTTCGATCCCGTCTCGCTGGACTGGGACTGGAACCTCGCCCGATCACTGAACGATGAGGGCCGCGAACCGGAGGCGGCCAACTTGTTTAGGACTCTAAGCGATCGCCATCCCGAGCGCTCAGATTTTCAAATCGCCCGCTTCCGTAGTGAACTTAGGCAAATGAGAATTCTGGAAGCCACCGAAACTTTGATTCTTCTAAAAGAGCAAATTGCCCCGGGTTTCCTTCTATTGCTTCTAGAAACTGAAATGTGTTTGGCACTTGGCCAGACCGGAAAGGCCCTCGCGATCCTTCAGATTGCTCCTTCGGAAGGGCACTTGGCACTCTTGGAGTGGAAAGGTCTCCTTCTTCTACGGCTCCGGCAGTGGGGACCATTGGAAGTCCTCACCCGTTCGGTTCTATCGAAAAACAATGCCATTCCTCGAGCATGGATCGGTCTTGGCGAGGCCCTCCTCCGCACCGGGAAGCCGGAACAAGCAGGCGAGGCCGCCATGGCTGCAATCCGTATCAGTTATTCTATGGTCGATGCCCATCTCCTCCTAGCCAGATCCCTAGCCGCCTTGGGTCAAAAGGCGGCTGCTCGAAAGACCCTTGAGGCCCTCCTGAAAATTCAATCCGGCCACCTCTTAGCCCAAAAATATTTAGCGGTTTTGGAAGGAGATTTAAAAGACCGATAGAGTGACAGAAAAGCCAATGATGAGGGCATGATCGCTGTGGAAAAGTCTTATCGCCTTTCAAGATCAACACACTGAGGAACAGATGTATGCCGATTTTCTATATCTCCCAACCTACCAAATTACAGACAACAGCGCAGACGTTTTGGGCACGACATCCCTTTCGCATATGCTGAACTTGCCGATCACGACAGCTTCTCGACAGCTTTCATATTCCAAGCGGGAAAAGGGCAAATCAGGACGCGGAAACACCACACAGAATCCCCCGCCCCTCGGGTAACCCTGATTCCTCCCCTTATTCCATCGGAGCCTCTTTGATCTCTGTATTTGAAATACAGAAGCACATTGGAACTTCGTTTATAGACATCGCTCATAGGAAAGCAGAAACCTCTAAAAACACCAGAGCGATTAAGAAGGGTTCTCAATAAGCGCCACGTCATGAAATTTCGTTCGTTTCATCGCATCTTACGGGATAGCCAGGCAGACCGTGATTACATCTTCTGCGAGCGTCTTCTACACGCTCCCTCTATCTCATGGAAACCCAACGAGTCCAGTATTGTCACCTTTCAGTATGAGTTCATTACAGACGATTACACCCAAGACCGCGGCCAGGTTCTTGATGGAGACAACGTCACCGACTACTCCTACTCCATCCGCTCAAAGCCCAAGACGCCTCCCAACCAAATCAGCTACGATGAGATCCCCGGACAGCGGCTTCTGCAGCAAACAAACGAGGGTCTAGTTCTCTTGATCGAATCAAGATACCGAATGTGAAAAAACAATATCCTCCACATCTCTTCCACATCTCTTTCAGATGCGATTGCTGTCACCTGAATCTTAAAGAGTGATCTCTGAGGATGCTTCAACGTTCGGGTAGGATCCCCCGGGAATTGACGTTGCGGGACCAGACGGGTGTGGCACGTTTATCCTCTTAACAATATGAATAAGAAGCGAATTTTAATCACAGGTGCAGGATCAGGGTTGGGAAAAGGTTCTGCCTTGGGCCTTGCGGCGAAAGGGCACTATGTGATTGCTGGGGTTTACAATTGGGAGCAGAAATCGAGATTGCTCGAAGATGTGCAACAAGCAGACGTCGAAGCGAACTTCGAAATCATCAAATTAGACATCTTGGACGAGATGGATTGTCAGAAGGCTTGGGAATACGACATCGATATCTTGGTAAGCAATGCTGGGATTGGGCACTCGGGGCCAGTCTCTGAGATGCCTGTGGAACTCATCCGCGAGGTGATGGAGACAAATGTCTTTTCCAATCTTGAGTTTGCCCAACCCTTCATACGTAAAATGGTGGAGAAGGGAGCTGGCAAACTAGTTTTCGTATCCTCGGTGGCGGGTCTAACGACCAGTCCCTTTCTGGGTGCTTACAATGCTTCGAAACATGCCCTCGAAGCGATTGTTCAATCACTGAGAGACGAGTTGACTCCAATGGGTCTCACTGTGGCCACGATCAATCCCGGTCCCTATGAGACTGGTTTCAACGATCGCATGTATGACACCTACCAGCAATGGTTCGACGAAAACCTGAATTTTACTCCCCTCAAAAAAATTAAGGAGGCTGCAAAGGAAATGGCTGACAACCAGTTCGACCCCAAGGAGATGATCGAAAAAATGATCGAGGTGATCCCCCAAAACACACATGATTTCAGGACCATCCTGCCGGATGAGTTCACCGAAATGTGCAAAAAGTATCAAGAAACTCAATATAGCATTCAGTCGGATGCAGTCGATCCTTCGAAGAAGTAGAGGGATTGTGCCGTGATGTCCTCGAAAAACATATCCCCTGCAGGATCGCCGGGAATTCCAACCTTGGCTGGACATCCCTAGGAGAAATTTTATCCCCGCTACCAGCTTCGGCTCCGGCGTTTCTAGAAGCAGATGGAAATGCTTGCCCATTAACACTCAGGCATGCACCCGCCAGCCGTGGTTCTCGCACACCTGTCCAAGCCGGAACAAAAAAGCTTTCCTGTCCTCATCGCTCTCGAAGATCGCTTTCCCGCGATCACCACGTGCCATAATGTGATAGACCGCTCCGGGATATTGGTGAAGCAAGGCTCTGGGCATGCCAAAAAGCATCCATTTCTTCGACCTAGGGCTACAAAAATATTAAATTGCAGCTCCTGACCTATTTTGGGAACAAGTCCTCGCTAAGTTCGCTACCTATGTCCTCGGTTCATACCAGCGGCAATCAAAGAAGCTAAAACCTGAAAACTTGCTATTAGCCCTACCCACCATCTATTCTTGCGAAACCCAGACATGAAAAAGTTCCTACTAGCCCTTTCCCTCATCTCCCCCGCTCTTGCTGAAACCTACGACCTCGTCATCTATGGCGGCACTTCCGCAGGCATCGCTGCCGCCGTTCAGGCAAAGCGGATGGGCATTTCCGCCATCGTCATTGAACCGTCCAATCGCGTCGGCGGGCTCACCACCGGAGGCCTTGGCCAGACGGACATCGGAAACAAACAGGTCATCGGCGGGATCTCCCGTGAGTTTTACCACGACATCTACCTACATTACCAAAAGCCGGAATCATGGAAATGGCAACGCAAGCCCGAGGGGAACTTCGAAGGCACCGGCCAGGCCATTACCGCCGACGACGAGAAGACCCAGTGGACCTTCGAGCCCTCCGCAGCGCTGAAAATTTTCCAGGATTGGATCGCTAGAGACGGACTCAAAATCATCTACAACCAGCGACTCGACCGCAGCGGTGAGTCCAAAGCCGCCAACCGCGGAGACGGCTATCTCATCAACAAACCTGGCACCACCGCAAAGGGTGTCACGGTCGAGAACGGACAAATTAAATCCATCACCATGGAATCCGGCGAGACCTATTTCGGGAAAATGTTCATTGATGCCACCTACGAGGGCGACCTTCTCGCCTCTTCCGGTGTCACCTTCACCGTAGGCCGCGAAGGAACCGCCATCTACGACGAAAGCTACAACGGGAACCAGCCCACTCTCGCCATCAAGCACAATCTCGTCAAAGGTGTGGACCCCTACGTGATAGCCGGAGACAAATCCAGCGGACTGCTCAAATGGATCGACCCAGAAGGCCCCGGTGAAAACGGTGCCTCCGACCACCGCGCCCAGGCCTATTGCTTCCGTATGTGCCTTACCAATCACCCAGAGAACTGCATCCCCTTTGTAAAGCCGGAGGGCTACGATGAGAGCTGGTATGAGCTCCTTTTCCGCAACTACGAGGCGGGCTTTGAAGGCACTCCCTGGATCAATTCCGGCATGCCTAACAAAAAGACGGACACCAACAACCGAGATGGGGTCTCCACCGATTTTATCGGCCAAAACTATGAGTGGCCGCAGGGCTCCTACGATCTCCGCGATGAGATCCGCGATAAGCACCTCCAATGGCAGCAAGGCCTCATGTGGTCTCTGGCAAATCACCCACGTGTCCCAGAAGACGTGCGAAGCAATGTCTCCAAATGGGGTATGACCAAGGATGAATTCACCGAAGGCAACGGCTGGCAGCAGCAGCTCTATGTCCGTGAAGGCCGCCGCATGGTCTCCGATCTTGTTATGACTCAGCACCATTGCCAGGGCCGCGAGGTGGCGGAAAACTCCGTAGGCATGGGCGCCTACACCATGGATTCCCATAACACCCAGCGCTATGTGAACGACGAAGGCATGGTAAGAAACGAGGGAGACGTGCAGAAACGCGGCTTCCCTCCCTACGCGATCGACTACCAATCCATCGTCCCCACGAAAGATCAAGTTGCCAACCTACTGGTCCCCATTTCTCTCAGCGCATCTCACATTTCCTTCGGTTCCATCCGCATGGAACCGGTGTTCATGATCCTCGGCCAGTCCGCAGCCACCGCCGCCGCACACGCCATTTCCGAAGGCAAATCCGTCCAGGAAATCGACCGGACGAAACTCAAGGAGCGCCTTCTCAAAGACAAGCAGATCCTCGAGCAGGAAGGAAGCTCCAGCGGTGCCACCAGCCCGGTGGACAAGCTCAAGGGCACCATCGGCGATGATGATGCTGAAAAACTCTCACCTGAAAATGGGATCTCAGCACCCTGAGCCACGGCAGCGGCAAAGGCTACCGCCACAATAGCGGGGAGATCCAGCAACCAAACCCCCACCGCGATCTTCATCCTCACCCTTCCGGAAAACTGCAGCTATGAGGTCCAAGCTGCCTCCTTGCCGAACGTATACCGCTCCACCAAAACTGGAGAGAAAATCACCAGCATCGCATGATCCTTTCCTTTGCTCATACGGACACTGAGAAACTTTTCCACACGGAAAAGAACCGCCGCTTTGCCGCCATAGCTCGCGTAGCCCTCCGCAAGCTCATCCAGCTCAATCAAGCGGGAACATTGCAAGACATGGCCGTGCCACCCGGCAATCGCTTAGAAGCCCTTAAAGGCAACCTAGCGGGATTCCATTCCATCCGTATCAATGACCAGTGGAGAATCGTTTCCCAATGGACAGCCAGAGGGGCTGAGGAAGTCGCCATCGTGGACTATCATCGTTGAATCCTATTGACTACTTCCCTATAACGTTACACGTTACGCACATGAAGACTCCCATCACCCCCGGCGAAATTCTCCTAGAGGAATATCTCAATCCCCTTGGCATTTCACAGAACGCGATGGCACGCGCAATCGGCGTTTCCCCCCGCGCCATCAATGAGATCGTCCTTGGTAAGCGCTCCATCACTCCCGCCATGTCCATCCGTTTCGGTGTGTTTTTCGGCCAGTCCGATCCTTTCTGGCGAGGTATCCAAACAGAATGCGACTTCCGCACCCTAGCCAAAGAACGCAAGGGACTCGTGAAAGGAATTAAACCCGCCGACAAGCTCTCTGCCCATTGAGGGAAATTGCAGACAAGCTTTAAGTAATACGTTCCCACGTCCCGACGCTCAAAAACCTGTATAGATCAGCATAAGTCCGAGAAAACGCAGTGAGCAGACGCCGAGGGCGATTGAATATCAGAATCCCAAAAGGTGAACACACTAACGAGCTAGCCAAATACGAGGAAGGGAGCACCAAGTGGCGACTGCTTGGCGACGGCAAGGGATGGGATTCCCGCCTCGACCTGCCTCTTACCGCCTCGCACACGATATAGTAAACAATCCGTCGCAGTCTAGAAGTCTTTCCGTCTTTCAGAGAGGCTGCTGAAAAAGCTACATCAGGCAATCGAGCTGGAACCTGAAAGCCTTGGCGGTTTGCCCGTGGAATACGTCGCGGAGCGCGAAAAGAAATTGCTCATTCACCTGATTGACTTTGTGGCCGATGCGGACGGAGACAGCGAGAAGATGATGACTCGTCTTAGACTCGCAGTCTACATGGCATATTCTGAGGGACTGGAAAAATGCTTGGCGATTCACACCTGCTCTCTGCGGAGATCCGCGTTATTTCAGCCAGATTGAAACTGGATTAAGGGTATGACCAACGCTGTAATCATCCTTGCTTAGCTAGTTTGAACGGGAATTCTTTGTGCCGCTTCGCAAGACCTGAAAAACCTTTGCCCTTTCTTCGCCCTTTCTTTACCCGGTTTAGGCGCAATCGGGTGCATTTCCGCGCATTTCACCTCTAAGACACCAGGACAATAAAAAAGCCCCAAACCCTTTAATAGTAGGTATTTGAAGCTGAAATTGATGGAGGCGGAGGTGGGAATCGAACCCACGAATGACGGTTTTGCAAACCATTGCCTTACCACTTGGCGACTCCGCCGCTAATCCATAACGGGAGGCGATTCAATATCTACAATGAGCATCTGTGTCAATGCTCACCTTTTGTGTTTTCTTCCAGAATCTCTTTTCTTCCACTGGCAAAGAATCATTTACCGGATAGGCTCCCCCGTGCCGAAAAAAAAGGAATCTCTCGCCAAACCGCCACATATCGCCCTACGCGGCTGCCATCAGCACAATCTGCAGGGAATCGATCTAGATATCCCCCTCGGAAAATTAACTGTCGTCACCGGTCCGTCTGGTTCTGGGAAGTCTTCGCTAGCATTCCATACTCTCTATGCCGAAGGGCAACGGCGCTACGTGGAAACCTTTTCCCCATACGTTCGTCAGTTTTTTGATCGAATGGACAAGCCGCTGGTCGATTCCATCGAGGGCATTCCACCGGCCATCGCGATCGAGCAAAAGAATCACGTCCGCACCACCCGCTCCACAGTCGGGACTCTTACTGAAATCAATGATTATCTGAAGCTGCTCTTCCCCCGCCTCGCGTCTGGCTTCGATCCACATACCAACGATCCAATCGCTCCAGATTCTCCTGAGACTGTAGTAAAATGGGTGAATGATACTCTCTCCGGCAAAGATATTCTGATTACTTTTCCAATTCCCGTTCCGCCGAAGGCAGATCCGGGCGAGCTCTTTCCCTTCCTCAATTCACAGGGATACTTGAGGGTTTTGATAAAAGGAAAAAGCCTACGGACCGATGAGCTGCCCCCTACTAAGCTGCCGCCTGTTTTACAGGTAGTACAGGATCGAATAAAAGTTTCTGCTGAAAATCACACACGGCTGTTCGAGGCACTCGAGGCAGCATTCGCCTTGGGCAAGGGCCATCTGTCCGTCTATCACTCAGACCTTTCCCAGACCTTCACCACTACCTGGACAAACCCGCGCACTGGCTTCACTCTGCGCGCGCCAAGTCCCGCCCTCTTCTCATTCAATTCCCCTCTGGGTGCCTGTGCGAAGTGCCGTGGCTTTGGTCGTATGATTGGGATCGATCCAGAAAAGGCGATTCCAGATCCGAGCCTGAGTCTACGCGGTGGCGCGATCAAGCCCTTTCAAGGCGACAGAGGGGAAGAATGCCAGAGAGATCTTGTAAGAAATTGCAAAGAACGTGGGATTGATCTCGATACTCCCTACGAGGATTTTGATGAAGATACCCGTGAGTGGATCTACTACGGTGACCGCGATACCAGCACTCCCGAGGAACTCGAAGATCTATGGCAATCAGGTGGATGGTATGGCGTAAAAGGCTTTTTCGACTGGATCGAGACGAAGGCGTATAAGATGCATGTCCGTGTCTTTCTTTCCCGCTACCGCTCGTATACTACCTGTGATTCCTGCAGGGGGAAAAGGCTCCAAGCAGAGGCCCTCTGTTTTAAAATTTCAGGGAAGACCCTGCCTGATCTTTGGCAGATGCCGATCGCTGAGCTATTGCCCTTTGTAAGGTCACTCATCTCCGAAAATGCGGCGAAGCTAAATTCGGACACAACTCTAAAGTTGGTCCTTACCGAGATTCAGTCTCGCCTCTATTATCTAGACGAAGTGGGGCTTTCCTACCTCACCCTAGATCGCCCGACTCGCACTCTCTCCGGTGGCGAGATAGAGCGGGTCAATCTGACTACTTGTCTCGGAGCTTCACTAACGGGCACGCTCTTTGTCCTCGATGAGCCGACTGTCGGACTACATCCGCGCGATATCGACCGCCTAGTCGGGATCATGCATGGGCTCCGCGACAAAGGGAATACCTTGGTCGTCGTCGAGCACGAGCAAACGGTGATGGAAGCTGCCGACAACCTAATCGATATTGGTCCCGGTGCAGGACAGCACGGCGGCACAGTTATTTTTCATGGCGATATCAATGATCCGAATCAAAAGCCTCCACCCGCCAAGTCAAAAGAAACACTCGGCACTCTCCCATGGCTTACTGGAGCAAAGTCCATCTCGGTCCCAGTCAAACTTCGCAAGCCGAAGAAGGCGAAACTAAAAATAAGCGGAGCATCAAAACATAATATCAAAAACCTCTCGATCGAAATTCCGCTCGGCCTCTTTAGCTGCCTCACTGGGGTTTCTGGATCGGGGAAATCGACTCTCGCCCACCAAATCATCTACCTGAATACAGCCCGCAAGCTCGGTATCGAAACGAATGAAGAACCGGCGCCGATCAAAACCATTGCAGGTCTTCAACACTTAGCAGGCATCGAATTGATTGATCAAACTGCCGTAGCCCGCACTCCCCGCTCCACTCCAGCCGTGTTTCTTGGGGCCTTCGATCCAATCCGGCAGCTGTTCACCGACATCCCAGATGCGAAAGCACGCGATCTAAAAGCAGGCTTCTTTTCGTTTAATTCTGGCGAGGGCCGCTGCGATCGCTGTGCTGGCAATGGCTTTGAGAAAGTGGAGATGCAATTTCTCTCAGATATCTACGTCACCTGCCCTGACTGTGAAGGAAAGCGCTACAAGCCTTCGACCCTTGAGTTCTTCTATCGAGGAAAATCGATTCATGATGTTCTTGATTCTACAGTCACCCAAGCAATTGAATTTTACGATATCCACAAAGGTCTATCTGCTTCGCAAAAAAAGCGGCACCAAACTATCGTGCGTATCCTAACTCCTCTGGTGCAAGTCGGACTAGGCTATCTAAAGCTGGGCCAAGCGCTAAATACCTTATCAGGAGGCGAATCACAGCGCCTCAAACTTTGCCAGCTCCTAGCCTCAACTCCTTCTGAGAACTCTGGGATGAAAACTAGCAAACTCCTGATCCTCGATGAGCCAACTACGGGGCTACATTTCTCAGATATAGAAAACCTATTGGCAGTTTTCCAGAAGTTAGTCGATAACGGGCATACCCTACTCGTTATTGAGCATAATCTCGACGTGATTAAGTCTGCGGACTGGCTACTCGAAATCGGCCCGGAAGCTGGCAGAGATGGCGGCGAACTAGTTGCCCAAGGCTCCCCTGAAGAAATTGCCAAGCTGAAAACATCCACTGCCGCATACCTCCGCGAGGCGCTCGGCGGAACGCAAGCCGCAGTCCATCACAGAGCCCCGGCCTCCACCCTTAAAGGCGAGAATCCGATGCTCGGCACTTCTTCGATCACCCTTCGCGGTGCGCGCCATCACAATCTTAAGAATATTTCTGTAGATATTCCGCGCGATGAACTCGTCGTAATATCCGGTCTGTCAGGTTCCGGAAAATCGACTCTCGCCTTCGATATTCTTTTTGCTGAAGGCCAGCGGCGCTTTCTTGATTCGATGTCTGCGTATGCCCGACAGTTTGCCGAACAACTTGAGAAACCAGAAATCGACCAACTTCAGGGCCTGCCTCCTACCGTTGCAATTGAACAACGAATTTCCCAAGGCGGCTCTAAGTCGACTGTCGCAACCGTCACCGAGCTCTGGAATTTTATTCGCCTGCTTTATGCAAAGCTAGGAACAATTTACTGCCCTGAGTGCGACGTCCCAGTGGAAAAGCAATCCGTCGCAGCAATTGAAAAGAAGATCCGCGCAGCACTTCGGAAGGGCCCAGTGAAAATCTTAGCACCGCTTATCCGAGGCAAGAAAGGTTATCATACGGAAGTCGCGACCTGGGCATCGAAGCAGGGCTTCACAGAATTACTTGTCGATAAACAATTCAAAGAAGCTGAGCGCTTCACCCGTCTTGAACGCTTTGTAGAACACGACATCGATGTAGTCGTGGCAGACTCCGCACTGATCACTGATCCCTCGGCACTTGGCACTCAGGTCTCCCGCGCCCTCGCGATGGGCAAAGGTCTGATTAAACTCTTTACTGCCGAAAAGAAGTTCATCCTTTTATCCACCAATTCAAGCTGTCCTTCCTGCAATCGATCCTTTGAAGAACTGGACCCCCGGCTTTTCTCGTTCAACTCACCCCATGGCTGGTGCAAGGAATGCAAGGGTCATGGCAAAGTTCCTAAGCGCCGTCAGCGTCAGCAGGATGCCTCTCGCTTCGATTCAATCCTCGAGGCTGAGCTAGATGCAGAACGCTCGATTGACCACCTAGATGCATCTGAACTAACTGAATGCACCTCTTGTTATGGCTCACGAATCAACCCAATTGGCGCGGCTGTCCGTCTGGGCAGCCGTTCGGCAACTTCTCCGAAAAAGGCAAAGACCGCCCCGCAGGAAGATCTTCCTCGCAATTACCCGCCGAGTTCTATTGCCCACCTCACCACTCTATCGATCGATCAGGCATCGGAACATTTTGAGAAGCAAAAATTCAAATCGCCTCGTGAAGAACTTATCGCCCGGGACATACTTCCAGAAATTGCTCAGCGGCTCGATTTCCTCAAAGAAGTCGGGCTGGGTTACCTACACTTGAACCGTTCAGGAAACACTCTTGTCGGGCGGTGAATCTCAGCGAATCCGCTTAGCAGCTCAGCTGGGTTCTAATTTGCGTGGTGTTTTATACGTCTTAGATGAACCTACGATCGGTCTTCATCCGAGGGATAACGCCGCCTTGCTCAAAACTCTCAGCGCCCTGAAAGATCAAGGGAACTCACTTATCATTGTCGAGCATGATGAGGACACGATAGCGGCTGCCGATCACTTGATAGACCTTGGCCCCGGCGCCGGCCGCCTAGGCGGTGAAATCGTTTACGAAGGAAAGCCGCCGCAAGTGCCGAGTGATCAGTGCCAAGTGATCAGTGGAAGAAAGCAAAGCACCAAGTCTTCACTGATCACAATGGAGCACAGCGACATGGACGGCCTAGAAAATTCAAATCTGCCGTCAAATCACTCGGCACTAGCAAACTCTCCCACCTACCGCGCGCTAGTGCATCCTCTTGTGCACCCGACTCGTGGCTCACGTCGAAAAATTTCCGCATCGCATCCGCACCTAAAAATCAAGGGCGCTTATGCGAATAATCTGAAAGATGTTGACGTTGCGATTCCGCTCGCTCGTCTGACGGTGCTTACGGGAATCTCTGGTTCTGGTAAATCTACGATACTTCATCAAGCAATTGCGCCTGCTGCAAAAGTCGGCGGAAAACAAAAGATCATCGGACTGAAAAAATACAAATCAGCTTCCGGGGCGAAGCAGATAAAATCTGTCTACGAAGTGGATCAATCACCGATTGGGAAAACGTCCCGCTCTTGCCCGGCTACCTACGTTAAGTTGTTCGATCATATACGCGCCCTCTTCGCTCAGCTTCCAGAGGCCCGCATGCGTGGCTTCACAGTGGCCCGATTTTCGTTCAATACAGACGGCGGCCGTTGTGCTAGCTGCAAAGGAAATGGCCGTGTAAAGCTTGAGATGGATTTTCTACCATCTACGTGGATTCATTGTGAAGACTGCAATGGTATGCGTTATAATCCGGCCACGCTTGAGGTCACCTTCCGCAAAAAGAACATTGGAGAAGTCCTTGCGATGACGATTGACGAGGCCGCTAGCTTCTTCGAATCCCAGCCAAGGATTGCAGCGCCATTGCGACTGATGGCGGATACCGGACTCGGCTACCTGCAGCTCGGACAAGCCTCACCCACCCTGTCCGGCGGTGAGGCCCAGCGCATCAAGCTTGTTTCTGAACTGATTAAAGGCCGCGGCACAAAGACCACCCTGAATAACGCCCAACTCAAGGCCAGAAACCTCTACCTGATCGAAGAACCGACCGTAGGCCTCCACCTAGAAGACGTTAAACGCCTCATCGAAATCCTTCACCGCCTAGCAGATGAGGCCCACACCGTCGTCGTCATTGAGCATCATATGGCTGTTGCCGCAGAGGCTGATTGGATCCTAGATATCGGCCCTGAAGCCGGAGAAAACGGCGGGAAGATTGTCGCGCAAGGAACGCCGGAAAAGGTCGCAAAATCGAAAACCTCCCGGACGGCTCCGTTTCTGCGAGCAGTCTTAGCCTAAAATAGCAGGAGCATCCGCGCTCCTTAAGTGGCGAGGGCGTTTAGCACGGGTACTCAAATTTAGTTACCGGAAAGCGGCGGGGTCGCCACATCGGTTTGAGGACGAGAGGATGCACCGCGTTTATTATCCAATAGCTGCGTTATCAGACTATATTCACGATCGATCTTCTGGCAGGAGGCGACAGATGGGAATCGATTCCAGTCAAAAAGAAAGCCGGGGATACCAGAGCCGATTCAATAAAACACTGTCACCTCTACTTCTGGTAGCTTTGCGCTGACCAACTAAGGCTCTTGGTACCCGCCTGGGGTAAATGTCACTTCGTCCTTCGTAGGTAGTGAGGAGAAGAACATACCGAATTTTCTGGAGGATCTCGCAGGCAGGAAATCGATGACTACCGTATGCTCCTCACTGCCGGAAGTTCCGATAATTTGAAATGCAGTAATTGTTTTACCCCCAGAGTTGGAAACTTCCGCTAGCACAAGTCCTCCACTTTGTTGACTGGCGATATCTGTTATCTTGAAATGGATTTCTGGGTCTCCGGTGCCAAGGAACAGCGCTTTGTAAGTGAGGAAGCTCAGGGCGAGAAGAACCAGCGCAACGCCAATACCCGCAACGATCCACTCTGGAAGGGGAATCTTTTCCTGCTGAGATTTTTCGCTTTTTGATGATGCCATTTTAAATAAGGGGTTTGTTCCTTGATTAGATGATCAGGCGACCCGCGGCGGCACCGACCGCAGCTGGGAATCCAAGGACGATTGCTTGAGTTAGCATTATAGACGGATCATCGCCATTCGTTCTTCCGAAGCTCCATAGGCAATAGAAACTGACGCCGAGAGCGATTGCGTATCCAGTCAGTGTAAAGCGACTGAACGCTGCCCACCAAGTATTGCCTTCGGGGCGAACTTCTTGTCCTTCAAAACCAACTAGATAGACGAATGCATGCATGATGGCGATCGAGACGATGAGGGTAAGCAAGGTATGCCAAACAGACATCCCGTGGGCAATTACCACCATTTCTTCGGTTGGGGCTAAGTTGAAGGCAAAGAACAATGCGCCGGCGGCCATTAAGAACAACTCTCCCCAGTAGCTACGGACCCGACCGCTGTCTTCGTTATCCTCCTGATCTTGTTCGTTACTTCCTACCTGACTGGAAGCGAGCACTGCACCCATCGCTCCAGGGATTGTTTGCACAGTAATTTTTCCGATCACTTCCAGCAACGCCATATCAAAGCGGATGATTCCTAGAATTGTGAGCGTGAGCATTGCCGTAGCAGCGCCAACCGCAATTGCTACCATTGAATCGATAGCTGCACCACGAACTGACAGACGCTCTAGAAATCCTGAGTGAAACGCCAAACCGGTCAGAAGAGGAACAGAAAGCAACAACATCAGTGCCAGGCGGAGCGGATCCATGTAAAACCCCAGCGACCACATCTCCATCGTCATTAGCATAGGCAGGGTAAAGAGGATTGATCCTCCAGCCGCTCTACCGAGCCCGACGTAGAATGCTTTGGAAGAGTCGCGGGCCATGGGTGAACCCGAGATTGTTCCGGTTCATGCGCTTACCGGTCAATGGCATATTCGCTGGGAATGATTTTTCTGATAAGGAACCGCGGAATCCACTCTTCTAAAATAGTTGCCGCATATTGCTGCAAGGATGCTCGAGCAGTCTCAAAGCCCCGAGGGGCCCTTGAGCCCTTGATCTACCATAATTACTTACCAGTCGTAAGAACACCTGAGCTGATGATCTTAGCCCGCAGTCCACCACGGAATTCGCTTTTCATGAAAGCTTCCGTGCCTTCATCCACGACCCGATCCATCCAATGACAGGGTTTACACTCTTGGCTACCTTCAAATTCTACACCTTGGAATAAGAATTGTTTTCCCATCAATCCTTTCAGCCGAACCCCACTGACGATCAAATTTCTCCGGAAAACCGAAGCTGGTAAATTTGGCAGCTTTGCGCGCTCTCGGATTGCCTCCACGGTTTCCAGTTCAAAGAATGTCACCTGTCCCTTAAAGTCTTTGCGGTAATCGAAATACCGATCGCCTACCAATCCTCTCCCGGCTACGCATTCGACACTCTGGCATTCTTGGATGCCATTCTGCAAACGTCCCTCCCCTCTACGGCCCCAATAGTCATGGCCCGGTGAAATGAAGATCTGCACTAAGGTAGCAGAGATCTCTGGCAAGCTTTCCTCGGGGCTCACTTCATCGGGAATCATTTCCTAAATCAGCATGAGCGGACGAAAACAGCAAACGGAGAAAGCATTTTTATTGAAATACTGAGAGGCGTTGACCGCTAAGATTTTCTCGACTAACGATCCTCCATACATGAGACCACTTGGAAATCTGGCAATCATCGGCAGTGGCGCCACGGCCATCTATCTTCTTCACCATATTGCAAAGAATCATGGAACGCTTTCCAAAGTTCTAAAATCGATCACGGTTTTAGAAAGAACATCGATTGCCGGCTGCGGCATGCCCTATCATCCGGAGACGACAGATGTGTATAATATGTCGAACATTTCGTCCGAGGAAATACCTCAACTTCCGGAGACATTCTATGAGTGGCTGGTGGCACAGGACCAGAGTCAGCTGCTGGAGTGGAAGATCGATCCTGAGGACCTGAGCGAATCCGAGGTGTATCCCCGCCTTCCTCTCGGTGCTTATCTGAATGCCCAATATCAAAAAATCATTGCAACGATTCGCAACTCGAAAATCGGTTTTGCTGAGAAGACACAATGCGAAGTAACTGATATTTCTCCCCGCGAATTTGGCGGAGAGCTGGAGATCCATACCTCTCAGGAGGAATGTCTGATGTTTGATTCAGTCATCATCGCCACCGGTCATGCTTGGAGCGAAGAAGACGACCCGAAGAATGGATATTATGGATCGCCATGGCCGATATCCAAAATTCTTCCGCAAGATGGGACTTTTCACAATTTCTCAATCGGGACACTTGGAGCGTCATTAAGTGCCTTCGATGTCGTTTCCTCCCTGAGCCATCGGCATGGTGAATTTTGCAAAAAGGAAGAGCGCCTGAGCTATCATCCATCTCCGGGTTCAGAAGGTTTCCGGATTGTCATGCATGCGTCCCACGGTTCGCTGCCTCACCTTCAGTTTGATCAAGTGGAGCCGTTCCGGGTAATTTATCGCCATGTCAGCCGAGAGGAAATGCTCAATCTCCGAGATGGGCAGGGTCGCCTCCGAATTTCTACTTTCTTCGATAAGATCTGTCGCCCGGCGCTGTTAGAGGCTTTTAAGAAAGATGGCCTAGCAGATGTTGCAGCCAAATTATCTGACCCTGAGTTTTCTCTCGAAGATTTCGTGACCCTGATGGAGGACAAGCATGGCTTCGATGATGCCTTTGCGGTGATGTCAAAAGAGATGCCTGAAGCGCGGAAGTCGGTTGAGGACCACAAACCAATTCACTGGAAGGAGGTCGTGGACGATCTTATGTTCACCCTGAATTTCCATGCAGAACTGATGCCTGCAGAAGATTATATGACATTGAGAAAAACGGTAATGCCATTTTTGATGAGCGTCATCGCAGCGATGCCGCTTCCGTCCGCCGAGATGTTGCTCGCATTACACGATGCCGGTAAATTAGATCTCATTCCTGGGAGAGTTAGCGTAGAGGAAAGCGATCTCACCTCCGGGCAGACAAACATTCTCGTCTCTGACGGCGATGACTGCAGCAGAGTGGAATATGGGATGTTTGTGGATTGCAGTGGACAGAAACCTCTAGAACTTGCGGATTATCCATTCCAGGGCCTTGTCAAAGCTCAGCGAGTGCGCCGAGCACGGGCTTCGTTTGCGAAGGAAAAGTCATACACTGATCTACAAAACAAAGGAGACGATGAACATTTATTCACCGAAGATGGTGAGCATTTGCTACATACCGGAGGAATTGATATCGACGCAGTGTTTCGTGTAATCGCTGCGGATGGCAGAGCAGACAGCTCCATCTTTGACTTAGCCTTCCCACATACATCGGGCGTTCGGCCGTATTCTTATGGCCTTCAGGCATGCGATGCGACAGCAGATATCGTGGTCAACAGCTGGATTGAAGCATTGGAGCATCATGCGCCGATCGAAGGTGGCTTGGAACACGCCACTGAGATCTATGAAGAGATACAAAAAGATCTGAGCTAAGATGTTCTTGCCGATATAATACTTCAGCTGAATTCCGGTTCGGCTGCGCCGGCCATAGCTTTCTCGATGAAGCACACTCCAATTCACCTGCCGGTTTCACAGACGCTTTCTTCAAACTCCGTTCTTAAAAGCTCTCTTGGCAATAAGCGCGAACAAACTCTTCTAAAATTTCGCCTCGAAGCCTAGGTATGCGGTTCTTCCTTGATTCGTCCGTGGCCCTCTTGGAATGCGGGTAACAATTTCCCGTTCATCGAACACATTCGCTATTCCACCGACTAGCCGGATATTTTCGTTGAGCTGATAGTAGCTGTTCAGATCGACCGTGATGAGACCGTTGATCTTCCCCTCTCTTGCATTGTTTGTAGTTTGTGTCTGATTGCCAGCTGTGCCAAAGACGCTAGAGGTATAAACCATATCTACATTGACGCCATACAGCGCGGAATTGTAGCCGATACCTGCGGCTAGTTTCCACTCGGGAATATAAGGGATTTCGCTGCCGTCTGTTCCGCCATCAAAAATGCCATCACTTCCGCCAGCCACGATTGTCTCTTTAAATTCCGCGCTCGTCCAGGTCGCTGAGACATACATCGGCAACGATGCCCCACTGCCGGCAAGTGGATCATAGCTCACAAGAGCCTCTAATCCGTAGACTTCAGATTCACCACCATTCGTTGTGTTATTTCCTCCTGCTCCTAAGCCTGCATCGGTATTCAGAATGTTAGAAAAGTCCGTAAAAAATCCGACCAACTCTGCCTGCACGGTTTCTGTGCCGTATCGACCTCCGAGTTCATATCCGATGCTTTTCTCTACATCCGTGCCACTGATCCCGCTGCGTGGACCCGGTATCGATATACCCCGGTGCACTCCGCCAAACAAATTCAGACCATCGTCTAACTCATAATTCGCGGAAACTCCCGGTATCAATTCATCGATACTTCCGCTGTCATCAGTGAAAGTTACGACTGCCCGGTTTGCGGCAAGTGCTGCACGCGAGCCGACCCTTGTCTTATCCTCATTTCCGTCACGGACCGAGACGTCAATGTGTTCATAGCGTAGCCCTGGAGTGAGCTTAAGGCGCCCAAAGTCCAGCTCATCTTTCACCCAGAGCGATATTGCATCACTCTCTTCAGTCCTTACGTTATCCAGCTGGAACTGCTGGCTCACGATCGCTCCAGTCGCATCTTGATTGTAGACGTCATCAAATTGATCCCGTTCGACGTAGTCTGCATGCAAGCGCGCGCCAAAGCTTAGGGTGTGATTAATTTCCCCGGTAGTGAGAAGCTTCTCTCCGCTGAACTGAACTCCATAGCTTTCATAGACCCGTGCATTGTGGCGCACAATTAGAGCTCCCGGCCCGCGGCCGCGTAAGGTATCTAATCCTTGAGCGGTGGTGAGTGCTTCGCGGACGCTATTTCCTCCAGGTGATTCCAGACCATCTAGTTTTACCCAGTCTCTCTCGAAACGATTGTAGTATGCTGCAGTTTCGAGTTTTAGGGAATCGCTTGGCTCGATCAGGTATTTCAAGTAGCTGCGGTGCTGGCTGGTTTGTATATGATCGAAGCGCGAACCTGCATAGCGACGATCTGGGCGCCTCCTTGCATCTAGCTCACTGAGCCCTGCGTAACTCTCGTCTGCTTCGAAATCTGAGTATCCATACTTAAATTCGAAGCGTTGCTGAAGCGGCGTATCAGGCTCCCAGAAAATCTTGAGCATCGGCTCCACGACGGAGAAGCCTGTATTATCACTGCCGCTATATCCTGTCCCACGCTCAATATTCCGAAAGCCATCGTTCTGATTGTAGAATAGCTCAAGCAAATACCCCACATCGCCATTCGCCGTCTGCACCGTATCACCATAGTAGGTGTGGGAGAGGATTGCATGATCAGATCCATAGGTGTTTTTTGAATAAAACGTTCGTTCCAGCGGTATTTGAGTCGAAAGATAATTGATTACCCCACCAGTTGTTTGCGGACCATATTGAATTTGGCTAGAACCTTTGAGCACCTCCACCCAGACATCCGTGCAACTTTCGGGGAATAATAGGCTGCGGAGGCAGAGTATGGTGCTGGTGCGGTCAGAATTCCATCTTCCATCATCGTTACTTTTTCAGAACGTGTGCCATCGCCACCACGAATCGAAATGTTTGGGAAATTTCCAAAGCCGTCTTCTTCGCGGACATAAACGCCAGGAACCTTCGCCAGAACCCGATTTATATTTGTGGTGTTCAGAGCCTTCAACTCTTCGCCGCTTACCAAATAGCCAGATCCACTCAGCTCTGCCAGATCACCTCCATCGCCGATCACTGTCAGTGGTGCTAATAGCTCAATGGGCTCAAATGCATCTTGAGCAGAAGAAAGCTCGATGCCCGCAATAAACGACGTAAGGAAAAATACAGTTGGATATTTCATAGGTCAGAAATGACAGTGGGATTACTATTGAGATTCATTCTCATTAGCAAGGGCTTTCTGCGCAATTTATCTAACTAGTTCTTTCGGGATTTCTATGACCTTTCCAAGATGCTCGACAAAATAACGATCCTTGTCCTTGGGAGGCAGAATGTAGCCACCGGTGAAAGAGCCGAACGAAGGCAATGTCAGCACATTTCTACTGAGGTGGAAGCAAGGCATCCGAAGGTATTTTTTCTTTCCGTCCGGGATCCGCAACACTGGATGGATATGTCCACAGATGCTAAGAAGTTCGGGATCCGCCTCGTCCGGCTTGTGGACGATGCAGATTCCTGGCAGCTCGAGTTTTTTGACACTTCGTAAAGCCTTCGGCAAATCGCGGATCTTTGCATCATGATTTCCTTCGACGAGGAGAACTTCGATGCCGATTTCGGCGACAAACTTTTCTACTGCGGCGATCGTCTCGCGAGTCTGTCCGGATTGAGCATGAAACAAGTCTCCAGCAATCACCACCTGATCTGGCGAATAAGTTTTGGCTAATGATCCAATCCTTTCTAGATCACGCTGAGTGTCACCTTCTGGAACCGGCATGCCATTGGCACGAAATACAGCAGCTTTCCCGAGGTGTATATCTGCGACAACCAGAATTCGAAGGCCCTTCGTTTTTACAATCAGTGCACGATCCGGCACTAGCTCTAGATGATGCTTAGGTAATTTCATTTTCTTCGCCGCTTTTGACCTAACCCATCATGCGAAAAATACCACTCTGCGATTTCCCAGCTTGTCACATACTCGGCTAGACAACAACCTCCTGGCCGTGAAAGTCGGCATACTACTCAATCCGCAGAAACTTGGTGGCTTGAAAACTATGTTCGATCTCCGGGCTGCTTTAGAAAAGCGTGGCTGCGAGTGCTTTCTTGACCGGACCACCGCTGCACTCGCTGGAGAAGACGGCGGCATCCTTGCGAGAGATTTTAAAAAGCACGTCGATGTAGCAGCCGTATTGGGCGGCGATGGCACAATGATGCACGCCGTTTCTCGCTTTGGGGATTTTTCGAAACCCATCGCTGGTATCAACATCGGAACCTTAGGATTTCTAACGACCTGCACAGATTCGCAGATTGAGCAGTTTGCAGATGCGGTTGCCGAAAAACGCTATAAGACTAGCGTGCGAATGCTTTTGGAAGCGACTGTGCGGCGCCGTGGTGAAGCTACCGAGACCTATTTCGCTCTCAACGAGGTGACAATGGCGCGTGGCGAAACTGGCCGTTTAGTTACTTTGAAAGCGACCATCAATGGCGAATGGCTTAATCGCTACCGTGCGGATGGTCTGATTATCGCCACGCCCACAGGCTCCACTGCTTACTCGCTTTCTGCAGGTGGTCCGTTGATCGCACCGCAAAGCCGTGTCATGGCAATCACACCGATCTGTCCGCACAGCCTCTCACAACGGTCCTTGGTCGTTTCCGATGATTCCGAAGTCGAGATTGCTCCAGAGAAAGCGGATGATGGCCCGATGCTCTTTACCGTGGACGGGCGAGATACCACTCGAATCGATCCGGGCGATCGCGTGATCGTCCGCAAAGCGGCCCGCTCTTTCCATATGCTACGCCTCGAAGGAACATCTTTCTACGAAGCCCTACGCCAAAAGCTAGGATGGCAGGGAATCTAGCGTCAGAGCTCTCGCACAAGAGAGTTCAATGCGGATTCTAAACGCTTCCCCGAAGATATTCGTTTTGGATTGTCGAACCCGATCCAGATGACCGTTGCAGCTTCAGGTCCCAAGCGCAAAATCCAGCCATCGCGGTCAGAGGCAGGGCCGCCTGTGAGGTTTTTTAAGCGCGTTCCCTCCATCACGCCAAGAGCTTCCTTCGTACCTATCCTCGTCAAGCACCTGATGCGGTGAATTCTTTGCATGATAGATAATGTTTCCATCGGCATTTGTGATCTTCTGGATAAAATATGGCTGTGGCTTTTTGCCACCATTTCCTAAAGTGGCCAGGGCCACTGCGAGCTCGATGGGAGATGCTGCAACACCTCCACGGAACAGGTCCTCTGTCTTTAGAAAAGGTCCGCCGATGCCACAGCGCCGTGCTAGGCGCTCAACTTCCCCCGGGCCAATCTGGCGACCTGTCTGCACCGGGGCCCTTTGAAACACTAACTTGCCTCTTTCTGCTGCGGCGGCGGCCACCCATGGCTCAAAAATCCCCCCGAGGTCCCGCTTCGATCCGTTTCTATCGAATCGAGAGTCCGTATAGTCCCGTCCGCCAACCCAGGCCATGATCGCTCCGGTTTCTTTTTCGATCGAAGCAGCCGCACACTGAAGGTAGCTATCGCCTCCCTCGGCCCGAAGTTCGTGCTCCCACGCTTTCTCACTTTCCAGTATTTTGAGCTGATTTTCTAGCTGACTCTCGAGGCGGGCCTGCCAATTAGAATCTAAGGTGGTAAAAACGTGTAGCCCGCCTTCCTGAAGACCTTCCCGTTCCATGATAGCCTCTAGCTCCTGTTCCACTTGGCGCAATGCATAGGACATTCCCAGACTTGTCGATCCGCCAGCGCGGCTTAGCTCGATACGTAGATTTTTGATGCGATCAGCACGATTTATCGAGATCATACCAGAATCGATCATTCTCTTTATCACTTGATCTCGCTGCTCCAAGGAAGCTTCAAAGTTCCGTAGCGGTGAAAATATATGGGGGCCTCGGATAATTCCTACCAGTAATGCACTCTCCCCTGGATGTAGCTGTGAAACGTGTTTCCCAAAATATACCTGTGCCGCTTGCGCAATCCCATAGGCTCCAGCTCCAAAATAGATTCTATTTAAGTAATAGGTCAGAATCTCATCTTTTGTGTATCTACGCTCCATCCGTAGAGTTAAAGCGATTTCTAATGCCTTCCGATGAATCGATTTTGCGCGCATATCATAGGTATTGCGCGCCAGCTGCATACTTAATGTGGACGCACCTTGGGTAAAGGTCCGGTCCTTTACGTTCCGCAAAAAAGCTCGGGTCAAGCCCCTGAAATCAACTCCACTATGATGATAAAATCGCAGGTCCTCGCGGGCGAGCAAGGCGTCTATTAGAGACTTTGGAAGTTCTTCTCGCTCAGCGATCTCTAGCCCTTCGCGATCTACTGCTGCGATCTCCAGCCCACTCCGGTCATAAAAGACGTTTTTTCTCGGGTAATCACTTACCTTCTTTAAGTCGAATTTGGCTGCTAGTTGGTAATAGACGAAACCTATACCGATGACAGCGATACCCGAAACGATGCTTAACCTGATGCCGAGAAGGATCGGCCCGTGGAGGAATGACGGCAAAATTCGCTTCCATAGGGGAGTTCTCGCGATTGGCCGCCAGCTAGACATGCCTGAACCTACTCACAGCCTCCCGCGGTTCATCAAACTTAAACCGCTATTTTCGATCACACTTTCCGATCACACTATCAGGCACGGGCTCAAAGCGACCTATTCCCCTCCGCTGTAGCGGAAATGTCCTAGAATCTGGTGCTTGAACAAGCTACTCTCCCAAGTGACTGGCCCGCCCGATGGGTGGTGCACGACCCATCGTGAATTTTCGTAGCCTTTCGGACCAGGAACCACGATTCCTAGATGCGCTTCGGCGTTCGCTAGAGTCCACACGATGATATCTCCAGTTTCGAAATTTTGCGGAGCCTTGTCCACTGATAGTCCCGCTCCCTGACGGGCGAAGAAGCGCATCAGGTTAGCAACCCGTCGATGATCGATATTCTTATCTGGTCCATCTGCATTCCAAAGCTGTGGATACGCCCTAAAACGCTTTTTAATATCTTCGTGAAGCTCTTCTTGAAGATCGATCCCGAGTTCGCGATAGCACCTAACCACCAGATCAGCCGCCATTCCCTTATGCGCTGCTAGGTCCCCGAGTGGATATTCTAGCTGGTGATACGCGCTGTCATATTGCACGCCTCGGTTTGCGTATCTCAAAGCTTCAGCACCGAGGCGATCTCCAAAGAGTTCGGATTTTTCAAGCTTTCCCACTAAGACTTCTGATTCCGCAATACTCGGTCCCCTATCAGCCGCCATCGCTTCTCCAACGAGCGGTTTGCCAAGATAGATCCCAGCACCAATCGCTAATATCATAACCAACCAGCCAACTACCGATCCCTGTTTTCTCGGCTTCTGGGGGCGCGGACCAATATACTCGATTGTTTGATAAAATCCGGAGCGAGAACGAGCCATTGCTTAAAAGTTCATTCTTAATTACCAAGATGAAAAACCGATAGCCACTCTAAAGTCACAAATCTGGAAACTAATCGAGGATCAAAAAAGAAGCACTGATCATAGCCTTAACCGAAACAAATACTAAATATAAGTTAAATTTACACTCGTTTTAAATTGTTTTGGTTGAACTTAGTCGGGGTTGCTCGGTAAGGCTGAGCTTTAAAACTTCGATTCAATGACTATATGGACACTTAGGAATGGTCATTGGTATACAAGTCTGCAGCGATGATTTATACCTTAACTACACCTTTACCTGTTGATTGGCAGGACCCGAGAATTCCTTTTCAACAGCTACTTACTTTGTGGGACGGGAGCCAGTTAAGGACGCCCTCTTTGAATTTTTGTCTTTTATCCGACCCCTCGAATCTTTGGTTTATCGCCTCTAGGGCGCAGCCACCGGAACCCCATCCAAAATCCCACCCAAAGACATTTTGCCCGAACCTTTGGGAATGCGAGGTTGCTGAGCTATTTCTCTATGATCCATCGAGTGATGTTTATCTAGAGTTCAATCTCGCTGCAAATGGGGCTTGGTGGGCTTCTAGATTTGTTCAAATACGTAATCCTTGTGAAAACCAACCTGCATTTACCGAGCATATTGAAAGCTATTATAGATGCGAGGATCGCAGTTCGTGGCGTTCAGCACTAAAGATTTCTAAAACCTTTTTGAATCGGCAAATCAAGTATTCCTCTCAGACACCGGTTAATGTTTGCGCAATTCTTGACCCATCTAATGAAAAATTTCTTAGCGCGGCAGCACTCCCCGGCCTAGTTCCAGATTTCCACCAGCCAGGACATTTCGTCCAGTCGTCAACAATGCCATTCCTCGAACAAAGCTAGGACTGTAGATACTTCCCTGGGAAGTGCTTGAATAAAGACTCCCTACTTGGCACTAAAGGTTACCAAAAATGAATATGAACCGTATCTTCGCTAGCGTCCTTGCCATTTTTCTTTCGACGCAGTTGCTATTGGCCGAGAAGCTTTTGCCGAATATCTTGTGGATTGTCTCCGAGGACAATTCATCACACTGGATTGGTGCCTATGGAAATGCGCAGGCAGAAACTCCGAATATTGATGACTTAGCTAAGGAAGGAACTCTCTTTGAACATGCCTATTCAAACGGCGCCATATGCGCAGTCGCACGTTCTACAATCATAACCGGGAGCTACGCCCCGACGCTCGGCACTCAGAATATGCGCTCAAGATACCCAGTGCCGGATCGTTACCGCACGAATCCTGAATTTCTCCGAGAAGCTGGATACTACACCACTAATAATTTTAAAACGGATTATAATATGGCCGGCGATGATACCCGGTTCTGGGACGATTCTTCCCCCAGCGCTCATTATAAGAACCGACCCGAGGGCCAGCCTTTTTACGCGATTTTCAATATTGGGAGCACCCACGAGGGAACGATCTTCTCGAACAAGCCAATGGAACCGCTACGTCTGAGCCCAGCCGAGGTCGAAGTGCCACCTTATCTGCCTGATCTTCCAGAGATTCGAAACGACATTGCCCGGTATCATAATCAGATTACCAAGATGGATCGCAGGGTCGGTGAGCTTCTCGCAGAACTTAAGGCGGAAGGTCTCGCTGAAAATACGATCGTGCTCTATGCGTCAGATCACGGCGGCATTATTCCCCGGGGAAAACGTTACCTCGAAGAAACTGGAGTGAAGATTCCGTTTATCATTCGCGTTCCAGAAGCCCTCAAGCATCTCTCTCCCTTTAAAGCTGGGCAGCGCAGCGAGGAGCTTGTTGCCTTCATTGACATCACGCCGACCTTCCTTTCGCTCGCTCACGTCCAAAAGCTCGATCATATGCCAGGCCGCGCCCTGCTTGGTGAATATCGTGATGAGCCTGCCGAAGACGAGCTTGAGTTTCTGTATGGCGATCGATCTGGGGAGCTTTTTGTCAATTTCCGTCGCGGACTCACGAATGGAAAATGGAAGTATATTAGAAACTTTTCTCCACAGAACAAAGAAGCACCGCTTTCGATGTATCCATTTGGGGCCCCAAGCTGGGTCGCGTATCGCGACGCTTACGAAGCTGGCACTCTTTCGCCATACCATTCTAAGATTTGGACGGCTCCGACGCCTACTGAAGCACTCTACGATCTAGAAGCAGATCCTTGGGAAATAAATAATTTAGCATCCGATCCCGAGCACGAAAAGCGCCTGATTACATTCCGCGAACGGCTTCGTGAGTTAATGAAGAGAACGAAAGACGCCGGGATCATTCCGGAGCCGATGTATCCGGAGGTATCGATGACGGAAGGGCTCAAAACTCCGACTACCGCCGATTTTGCCCAAAGTGACAATTTCCCACATTCTGAGATCGTCGATCTAGCTTTCTTGGCGTCCGAGAAAAATGCTAAGAATATCGCTACATTCCAAGAAGCATCACGCTCAGAAGAGATTCTTAAACGCTATTGGTCGGCGGCGGGCCTGCTTACTCTCGGCGAGCAAGCTGCACCTGCGAAGGATGAGCTCACAGTTCTTCTCAAAGATCGCCAAGCACTCATTCGTTTTACAAGCGCCGAGGCTCTCTTCAGAATTGGAGAAACTAAAACGGCCGAAGAGGCTTTAGTTTCAGAATTCACCAATAAACACAACGGCTTCACCCTATTATCCCTAGTGAATACACTATACCGGCTTGAGCTTCTGGATGTAATTCCAGAAAATTGGAAGGACTCCTATATCCCTGGAACTGAGGGAGCTGACTATCTAGACCGCTACAGAAAAGGAGTTCTGGACTTGGGCAAGTAGGGAGGATCGGTCGATCAGCATAATTTGGTGCCTTTCAGGAATGCCGTAAGCTGGAAACAGAACTGCCTTTAGATCTTGAATCTTAGTTACTAGAAGCCCATTGGGGTTGACCATTGGCTAAGACCTCAGGCACTTTCCCGAGATGATCAGTATGCGATTTATCGCTCTCGGACTTTTCGCGGTGTTTTCCGCAAGCTCGTGCGGTGGCAATCCCCCGCCACCGATTGCTACCCAGCAAGCAACACGAAGCGAGGCGGTTCGCACGGGCACGATTCCAAGAAGCGCACCTCCCAGTGTCTACGCGGAGAGCGTTCTGGTCGTCGATATCAATAGTGGCCGGAATCTATATGCAAAAAATGCGGATAGCGTGCGAGCTGTTGCTTCGACCCAGAAGATCATCACCGGGCTAGTCACCATGGATGCTGGCAATCTAGACAAGCCAGTGACGATCACCCGATATGATACCCTTTGTGAACCAACAAAACTTTATCTGAAGCCGGGCGAGGTCTACACCCGCCGCGAGTTGCTCAAAGTATTGATGGTCAAAAGCGCCAATGATGTGGCGCGTGCCTTGGCCCGGGACATTGGCGGCAGTGTCGAGGGATTTGCCAGCTTGATGAATCGTAAATCCGCGCAACTCGGAATGCGTAACTCAAATTTCGTCAACCCGCATGGTCTGACTGAGGCGGGGCAATATTCCACAGCTCGTGATATGGCGATTGCTGCGCGAGCCGCCTATCGCGTCCCCCTGCTCCGCTCCTATTTCAGAACAAAATCTTATGTATTCTCATATAACGACGGGCGGAAACGAACGATTGAGAACACCAACAAGCTTTTGAAAAGGGTGCCCTATTGTGACGGGATGAAAACTGGGACCACGAACGCCTCTGGAAGATGCCTGATTTCTACTGGAACTCTTAACGGACGTTCTGTGATCTGCGTCGTTCTGAAATCGAATACACCGAATATATGGTCGGATTCTGAAAAGCTGCTGCGCTGGGCACTGGAGCGCCCGAGCGCTAATTAGGAAGCCATGAATCTCGCCGGCCTGCGCTATCGTCATCCATCGGCGATCCTTCGGCATGAATCATTTAGGGCAAAATGACTATGTCTGGTGAAAGACCTTTAGAGACTCTCAGCAGGCTAGAAAAAAGTGGGTTACTTCGGCACCTAAGCATCTCAGATTCAAATGAGCTTGGACAAATTGAACGGCCTGGGAAAAGACTTTGGAACTATGCCTCTAACGACTATTTGGGACTCTCCCAGTGTGAGACGGTTAAAAACGCATTTTGTGAAGGCATTGCCCGATACGGCACCGGAGCAGGCGCTTCACGTCTAGTTAGCGGGACCAAATCTCCCCATCAATCACTCGAAGAAAAATTAGCGGAGTCAAAGAAGGCTGAGTCAGCGTTAAGCTTCAGTTCGGGTTATAGCACTGCATTGAGTGTCATTCCCGCTGTTATTGAGCATGGAGACATCATTTACCTAGATCGACTTTGCCATGCGTCGCTGTTTGATGGCGCGAAATTATCGGGTGCTACACTGCGGGTTTTCCCCCATAACGATCACAAGCGTTTAGCGGAACTTGTCCGAAAAACGCGGAGCCTCAATTCTCAACAGCGAGTGCTTGTGGTTACGGAATCGGTTTTTTCAATGGACGGGGATATTTGCCCTTTGAAAGAGATCCTAGCAATTTGCGAAGACTATGGTGCGCTTTCCCTTCTCGACGAAGCCCATGGCATCGGGGTTCTAGGAAAAAAAGGTGGCGGGCTGGCAGAGCAACTCGGTGTGCATGATCGAATCGATTTTCAAATGGGAACCTTAAGCAAAGCCGTCGGACTGGCGGGAGCTTACGTGGCTGCCAAGCGCGAGTGGATTGACCTTTTTATCAATCAGGCGCGACCTTTTATCTATACCACGGCCGCTCCGCCAGCGATGGCCGCCGCCGCTTGTGCGGCACTAGATCTCATCGCCTCAGAACAAGGCGCAGCACTCCGGCAATTGCTGTGGAGAAACGTGGAAACGTTACGCCGCGGGAGTCCGAGCCCGATCATCCCCTATCAGATCGGTTCTGACAAAGCAGTTACGCAGATTGCTGCTGACTTAGAAGCCGAGGGCTATTTACTGGCAGCGATCCGCTATCCTACCGTGCCGCGAGGAACAGCCCGGCTTAGGCTTACGGCGAGTTCGCTGCAGAATCCACAGGCAACGCAGAAGCTAGCCAGCCTTTTAGCCGAGATAGAAAACAATATCGCAGCCTCATAACGAAGCTCGTAAAGATCCACTCACGATGACCAAAATCCACGGCGCTCCATCCTTTTCTCTAAGCAATGATCAGGTCTCGTTGCACGTCACAGAGACCGGTGGCCATTTAGCTCCAGTTAGTTTTCAGCTCACCGAGCGCTCCGTATCTCCCTACGCACTGGCGCCATGGCAAGCAGATGAGCTTGATTCTGAAACGCCAAATTTGCTTCGCTTTCTTCGTGGAGACTTCTTCTGCCTGCCGTTTGGGCCGCAGGCGAAAGGCCCACCTCACGGCGAGGTTGCGAATAACAAATGGGCGCTCATTTCTGAGAAGAACAATGAGTTGAGACTGCGCCTAGACGCAAATGATGTTGAAGCATCTATCGAGAAGCGAATCCACCTGCGCTCAACCCATACTTCAATCTATTTTGAACACGTGGTCAGCAATCTTGATGGCCAATGGTCCTATGGAACGCATCCGATTCTGGACCTAAGCAAAATTCCTGATGGCTCTGCCTACCTCTCAGTTTCGCCGTATAGGTGGGCCTCCGTTTATCCCGAGCTTTTTTCCGATCCCAAAGACGGAGCCCATCAGGCTCTCAAAGCAGGGGCCATTTTCACAAAGCTCAGCGAAGTGCCACTCGCCGGAAGTTCCAAAACGTATACGGATATCAGTCGCTATCCTGCAAGACAGGGTGCAGATGATTTAGTGATGATGGTCTCAGATCCTGCGTCGAAGGCCCAACCCTTTGCTTGGTCCGCCTGCGTGATGGACGGATATGTTTGGTTCTCACTGAAAAATCAGCGCGATTTCCCATCGACTTTGTTCTGGCTGTCAAATGGTGGACGCTCTGCTGAGCCATGGAACGGACGCCACTCCGCACGGATTGGAATTGAAGATGTATGCTCTCACTTTTGTGATTCAGTAGATGTCTCGCGCCTTGATCTACTGAAAGATCGAAACATTCCGACGACAAACACGTTTGACGCCAATACGCCAAAGAGCCTTCGACACATTCATGCTGTGGCAGAACTTCCCTCAGATTTTACGAACGTAGCATCAATCACTCCGCAAGGAAAAGGTCAGGTTTCGATCATCGATTCCGATGGGACTCAGGTAATTTCGTCCGTAGACTGGGAGTTTGTTTTATAAGATCCCGCTTATCGATTGGGCTCGTTTCCGCTTTTCCATTTAATATTGCAGCCACTGCTTGGGGGCCCCTTTCCTAGGTTTTTTCCTGAGAGCATCGCTTCCGCCGCCGCTTTCAGGTTCGCGCCATCAGGCAGACCACGGCTCGGTCTCGAATCGTCAAATTGCCCCGCATATGAAAGATTCCGATGTTCATCGAAGAGAAAGAAATCCGGAGTGCATGCTGCACCGTAGGCCTTGGCAACTTCTTGACTCTGATCAATCAGATACGGAAATTTCCAAACATAATCGCGCTTAAATTCTTTCATCGGAATCGGCCCGTCCTGAGGATAGTTCACAAGATCATTGGAATTGATCACCACGGTCTTAATACCTTTCACAAAAAATTCTGCCGCTAGGGAGCCGAGCGCTTCCGCTAAGTGAATCACGAACGGACAATGATTGCAGGCGAAGACAACTAGCGTGCCTCTTTTGCCAGAAACTTCTGCTAAGGAGGTCAGGTTACCATCTGCATCCGGAAGCCGGAAATCGGGGGCTGGATCGCCTGTTTTCAGTTCAAATGTAGAAAATACCTCAGCCATTCCTCTGGGATAATCGCCGATCCACCAAATTGCAAGATGCTCTACAAACGACAGCGGCTTTTACTACCCGTATCACATTTACCTGTGTTATGGATGAGTGTGCTGAGTGCAGAAGAAAAAGCCCGCTACGATCGACATCTGATTATTCCTGAGATCGGTGAAGCCGGCCAAGAGAAGCTGAAACGTTCATCAGTCCTTCTTATCGGTGCGGGTGGCTTAGGCTCACCTGCCGCGTTATATCTTGCGGCTGCCGGAGTCGGACGCTTGGGGATTGTGGATCCAGACAACGTAGAACTCTCCAATCTTCAACGCCAAATCATCCACAAAGACGAAACAATTGGAAAATCGAAGCTGGATTCCGCTGCGCTTACCCTCAGGGCAGTGAATCCTTATGTAGAGTTGGAGCTTCACCCGTTTTTTCTAAACCCAGACAATGCCGAAGACCTATTCTCGCAATATGACGTCATTCTCGACGGATCTGACAACTTTCCGACCCGGTTCCTTAGCAATGACTGCGCCTTTTTCCTAAAAAAGCCACTTGTCTATGGAGCAATCAATCGCTTTGAAGGGCAGCTAGCAGTCTTCGCTCCACATCTAGGCGGGCCGTGCTATCGCTGTCTAGTGCCGAATTTACCCGGCCCTGGAGCGGTTCCCAATTGTGCTGAAGCGGGCGTGCTCGGAGTGCTTCCGGGAATTATCGGCTCACTTCAGGCGATGGAAGCCTTGAAAATTATCCTACAAATCGGCGAGATCCCGCTGGGTAAACTTTTTGTCTACAACGCCTTGACGCCCGCTTTTCGTTCTCTCTCGCTACCTCACGATGCTTCTTGTTCCCTGTGTGGAAAAAATCCGCGTGTAGACTCAGTTCACAATCCTGAAACGCTTTCGAATCCCAGCTGCAGCTCAGCCCTCCTATCTATGCAAACCATTACCGCCCAACAATTAAAAGAAAAACTAGATGCAGGAACTCTCGATGCCCTTCTGATCGATGTCAGAGAAAAAGATGAATGGGAAAAAGTCCACATTCCTCAAGCAAAACTCATTCCGCTGCAAACATTACCTAGCTTCGCTCCTAATCTACGGAAGGATGAGCAGATTGTAATTCATTGCAAAGCCGGTATGCGCTCCGCAAATGCCTGTGAATACCTGTCTTCAATTGGCTTCACCAACGTGGTAAATGTCGAAGGGGGAATGGATGCATTCCAAAAGCTTTAGGCTTTGGCATAGAGGTCTCAGACAAATCCCTTGATGAGGTCGACATACTCTTCCTGTGAGATCTCGTAGCCCCCGAAAGTTTTTAGGTGATCGGTAAGCCATTGAGTATCGAGCAGCTGGAAGCCGTTTTCTCGTAGGCGATTCACTAATGAAACCAATGCGATCTTCGAAGCATCCGTTTTTCTCGAAAACATACTCTCCCCGCAGAAGACCTTGCCGATCGCTACCCCATAGAGACCACCTTGTAGACCGTCTGAGTCCCAGCATTCCACCGAATGAGCGTGGCCCGCTCGGTGGAGAGCGCAGTAAGTTTCAAGAAGAACTTCATCGATCCAGGTTTCCTCGCGCTCGGCACAGCCAATCATTACCTCGCGAAAGGCTTGGTCGAACGAAATTGAAAAAGGTTCTTTGCGCAGCGCTTTGCGCAATCCACGCGAGATATGGAAGCGGTCGTCCAGAGGAACTAGTCCCCGGAATTTCGGCTGCACCCAGACCAGCTCTCCGTCTTCCGCCATCGGGAAAATTCCCTGCCGGTAGGCGTTTAGAAGGATCGCCTCGGGAATGGTTTCTACGGATCGCGCGCTCAAAAATCAGGTGTTACTGTGGGGTTTGGCTCATGGTTCAGCCAATCGCCGTCCTTTAACAATGCCCCGGGCTTAGCGTTCCCCTTCGGAAACCATTCCCATAGCCATGCCTGCTTTGACCCCTGGTCATCCATGGAAACGTCTTGCCGAATTCGATGATATTCATGGGCGTGTTTACTTTGAGAATAGATCCCCTCAAACCGATCCAAGCGTATCAGAAGATCTTTGCTAACAGAATACACCTCACCCCGAACTTTCCCTTCTATTCCGCAAATCAACGCCGGATACCAGCCGACTTTGTAGATCTTTCCATCTACGCTTCCAGCTCCAAGGAATTCTGCCCCCGCCATCCGGAAGTGGTTCGAGCAGTTTTTTCTTAGAGTGCCATAGAGAAAGACGATCTCATCGCTCATTTCTGCGTCTTCTGGGAGATCTCGCTATTTAGCATCATGCGAAGATCATCGAGTCCCTTCTCCTCCGCTGCAGAAATCGCGATTGTTTCGACCTTTGGAAACCGATTCCGAAATGCTTCAAGGTTCTCTGCAGCTCCTTCCAGATCCATCTTATTAGCAATAATTTTCCACGGGAATTTTGCCAGATCTTCGTCATATTCCTTGATTTCGGTCCGCAGTATTTCGAGATCGCGAATCGGATCCCGACCTTCACTTCCAGCCATATCAATCACAAAAAGCAACACACGGCACCGGGTAATGTGGCGCAGAAATTCGTGGCCTAAGCCACGGTTCTCATGGGCACCTTCAATCAAGCCTGGAATATCGGCAATTGTGCACCGGCGGAAGCCGTCAAATTCCACCACCCCGATCATTGGTTGCAGCGTCGTAAACGGGTAGCTTCCGACCTTCGGACGTGCTGCAGAAAGCTTCCCTAAAAGAGTGGATTTTCCGGCATTTGGAAAACCAACCAAGCCAGCATCCGCAATACGCCTCAGCTCCAGATAGAAAACCCCCTGATCTCCCGCTGTGCCGAGGGTGTGTTCTGTAGGCGTTTGATTGGTCGATGTCCGGAACTTGAAATTTCCCTCGCCACCTATACCACCTTCGCACAGCAGAAAAGAATCGCCATCCTCAATCAGGTCCGCAATCGGCTCTAGATCGATGCCCTCCTCGCTGCGCTCCAGCTGGACGGCATCGTAGACCGTCTCTGCAGTTGTCCGGTAAACGACAGTTCCTGGAGGGACTTTGCCGATTTTCAGCTTGCCACTTTTCCCGGTCTTCTTGTGCTGGCTGCCGTGTTTGCCATCTTCGGCGATCAACTTCGGATCATAATGATATTGGCGCAAGGTATCGGTGGAATGATCGACCACAAGCTGCACACTTCCGCCGTTCCCGCCATCTCCACCGTCTGGGCCACCGCGCGGGACAAACTTTTCCCTACGCCACGAGACGGCGCCATCTCCGCCGTCGCCCGCTTTCACCAAAATCCGAATATGATCGATAAACATCCTAGGTCCGTCCTATCTGTTATTGGCTGAAAATGGAACCTGAATCCTTCGCTTACTTAGCGAAGGCTAGAGCTCGCTGCTTCATCTGCCCTGCCATCAGTGTGAGCGCGTTCGCGCGCGTAGGTGCCAAATGCTCTTTCAGTCCACTACGGTCTACAAAACTCATATCTGCAGTCAGGATTTGATCTGCTGGTTGCCCGCTGAGCACATTCACAAATAGGGCGATCATTCCTTTGGTAATCAGGCTGTCAGAATCCGCAAAGTAGTGTATCCGGCCATCCTTCTCGATCGCATCTAGCCACACCTGACTTTGGCAGCCCTTGATCAGATGCTCCTCATTCCGTGCCGCTTCGGGCAACGCTTCCAGCCCTTTGCCGAGCCCGATCACATACTCGTATCTTTCTGTCCAATCCTGAAAAATGGATAGATCTTCAAGGAGCGCTTCCTGCTTTGCTTTGATATCTTTCATCCTTCACCCTCTTGCACTCGGTAGGGCCAAAATCCTAATTAATTCTCGATCGGGCGCATAAAAAACGGCCACCCTCTTCTGAGGATGGCCGCCATAATAAACAACAACTGTCTATCGATTTACCCTAAAAGTAAGTCCGGAAAGCAAGTAGGTAGGTAAGTGTATCAAAATCGCCAGATGGAGCGTCCATCGTTTGATATTCTACACCAGCCATTACCTTTGCGTTGTGGTTGCACAGGTAGTAGTTCAGACCACCGTAGAGGGAATGGTGAGCATCGCCACGGCCACCTTCTGCGAGGGTGTTTCCACTGCGGCGTCCATAACGTGAGTTGATACGCACACCTTCGGAACCATCAGAACCTTGGTATTGATACTGACCTACCAACTGCAGGCGTTCTGGCATAATCCAGTAGTATGGTGTAGCTACAAAGCCCCAGAAATCACCCTGACGTGATGCTGCATTTCCAAAGCGGCCTTCGCCATTGCTACCGTAGATGAAGTTGGTGTTCACACCCCAAGCTCCAGCGTCATATTCAGCTGCAAGGGAAGTCGCCCATGCATAGTCCATTACGGAGTCTTCTCCGTTGATTGTCTCCGCTCCGTTATAGGTGTAACTACCGCGAATGAAAAGCTCGTCATTTACTTGATAGCCAAGATTGACAAGGTAGATCTCACTATCTTGCCAGCCGTTTAGAGCTAAGTTATCAGGGCCATCTGTCGTGGAGCTGTAAAAGGACGCATCGAATACCCAAGGACCTTTCTCACCAGCTAAGGTAAGACCTGTCGGACGATAACTTCCATACACTTTGTTCGAAATTGCGGAACGCTCGACGGTGATGATCTTCGTTGAAGACATGTGATCTTCTTGGGAAATCACAAACTTTTGGCGACCGTATACTAATTGGAGATCGTCAAAGCCCGCATTGAGAGCCTTGTTCAAATCGAAGCTAATATACGCCTCGTCGATGCTATCATAGCCCCAGTTTAAACCACCGCCTGAAGGACGGCCATCATCGACTAAGTTGAGCTGATACTTCAGACCGAAATACTGAAGGAACTTCATTTTTACTCCAAAGCGGACGCGCCGATACTCATCGTATCCTTCGCTCCAGTCACCTGCTGCTGGATCATCATTTGAGCCATCAACATAAGCCAGCTGATATTGGAAGCGGCCTTCGAATTGAAGTTCTTGCACATAAGGATTCTCTTTATCCTTATAGATGATGCCTGGCTTGTTTTCGAGCCACTCGCAAAAGTTACCCGAATTTTTTTCTACAGGAGCTGGCTCCATAGGCGCCATTTCCGTGCCTGCGCTCGCAAGACCTGGAAGGCCAAGCACGAATGCAAGAGTGATATTTTTCATCGTGTCGTATTTCATGTTTGTTCGTATTGTGTGCGCAACCGCACGCAGCAGTTCCTACGTGGAAAATAGTCAATTTACGGAACCAAATATTGTGACACTACTGTCACCACTGATCTTTTGCTGAAACACCGGTCCAGAGATTAATCTTCGGTGGTTGACCGATCGGCTCCCCTGCCTGAGAGAAACCAAAACAAACTAGAAAATAATATATGAAAACTACCGCTTCTATCGCAATCGGCTCACTCCTCGCCGCAGCTTCATGCTTCGCCCAGGACAAGCTCGTATTCAAAGGCTCCGATACCCTCGGCGCAAAAATGGTTCCTCAGCTTACTGAGGCTTACACGGCAGCTGGACACGACGTCGGTTTCGAAATCGCAGCCGAAGGCTCTTCTGCTGCATTCTCAAACCTGCTCGCAGGAACTGCTGATATCGGGATGTCCTCACGCGATGCGAAGGACGAAGAAAAGGACGCCTTCACTGCGAAGGGAGAAGAGCTAGTCGAGATAACAGCTGGCGCAGACATGATTGCTGTCATTACCAACAAGGCGAACGGTGTTCGCGATCTTACTGTAAAACAGATCGAAGGAATCTTCACTGGTGATATCACGGATTGGAGCGAAGTAGGTGGCCAAGCAGGTGCAATCTCCGTTTACACCCGCAATACCACATCGGGAACCTATAAGTCCTTCCAAGAAATGGCGATGGACAAGCGTGACTATGGCACTTCCACAAACAAAATGGCTGGCAATGAGCAAATTGCAGAAGAAGTTGCTAACAATCCAAACGGCATTGGCTACGTCGGTCTTGCCTATGCAGACAAAGACGGCCTGCGCTCCGTAAAAGTAGCTGGTGAAGCTGCTAAACCAAGTAACGTAGACAACTATCCGCTGTCACGTAAGCTGTTCTACTACACCGTAGGCCAGCCGAGTGGAGAAGCTGCCCAATTCCTTAATTGGGCGACTACCAGCGAAGAAGCTGCCAAGATCATTGACGCCGTCGGATTCATCCCAAATGAGGTGAAGTAACACCGCCTGCCCCTTAAAAAGATTCAAAGTAGGGCGTGTTCTAATTTCGGAGCACGCCCTATTCTTCTACTGCAAACATAGGCAATAAGAAGCACCGCATCCATGGCAATCCACTTTCAGCGTAAAGGTAAGAAGATACTCGGCATCGATAAGCAAGATGCGATTCGGGTCTTCTTTGGCGGCAATGCAATGGTCTCAATTTTGGTGCTTGGTGCCATCTGCGCCTTTCTTTTACGAGAGGCCATTCTCTTTTTTCCACAACATCATAAGGATTTAGAATCCTACCGCCTCACCGGGCAAGAATATGCAGGCTTCGTCATTGCTGAAATGGATGAATACACCGCATTAAAATCTTTGACGAACCAAGCCTACTATCAAGAGCTTAACGAGAAGTATGGCATTCAGCGGGGCCTTGTAGATAGCTTCGCTGCACTTTCTGGGAATATATACGATGCAGGGGAAGATCTTGCTGATGAACTTGAGGAAGCGCGCGAAACTCTCGAAGACGCAGCCGCTGAAGACAAAGCTAGCGCACAGGCAAAACTCAATATTATCGAAGAACAATGGCAAAGCCATCTCTCTGAACAGCTGTCAAAAGCTGATCGGAAAACAATCGATTCCTTTGGACGTCTAGGGGTCAAAGACTGGTACAACCTGAAGCAGGCAATGCTAGAGTGGGATCCCATCGAAGACAATCCGCCCGAACTTGTTAGGCAGGCACGCGCCCAATCAGAATCTGGGATGGCTGATTTTGCGGAGGCTCAGGCGAAGATAGGTTCCGCTGGATCAGAACTGTCTCGGCTTCGCGGCGAGCTGATCTCGTCGACAACCAAAGTCAAAAATGAACTCGAAGCCGATAAGACATCAGCAGCAAGAAAGGCCGCCTTAATCAGCGGCTCACAAAATGTCGATTCCGCAGAAGAACGGGCTCGTCTCCTTGAAAAAGCTGACGAGATCCTTGTCCGCGATGAATTTCCCTTTTCGGAACGTATTCAGATCCTCGAAGGAGCCCATGAAAAGCATATCGATGCGATTGCTGCCATGAAAAATGGTCTCGCCAATGGCGTCGCTGCTTTACCCAAAGAACTTAGCTCTGATGCATCGCAAGATTTAGTAGATCGGATCCGCACCAAAGCTCCCCGACTCAACAGCTTTCTCGACGAAAGTCTTCAAGAAGCAGGCGAGTGGAAATACGATCGGCCACTAGGTTTCTTTAGCTCACTCAGCTCTTTCTTCTTTGGAAAAGATTGGATTACCAATAGCTCCTTCCACGATTTCTACGGCCTCCTGCCGCTGTTTACCGGGTCCCTGCTCATCTCGATCATTGCGTTGCTAGTTGCTATTCCGTTCTCGCTAGGTGCGGCAATCTATGTGAATCGGCTTGCGGGGCCTACCCAGCAAAACCTCATCAAACCAGTCATCGAACTTATCGAAGCGATCCCGTCTGTAGTTCTCGGCTTTTTCGGCATCATCGTTCTGGGAGAAGCCTTGCGCGAACTTAGCCAAATCCCCTCTCTGAGCTGGATTCCCGGTTTTCCGATGCAAGAGCGGCTAAATATCCTCAACGCCGGTCTCCTTCTTGCGCTGATGGCGGTGCCGACGATGTTCACGCTTTGCGAGGACGCGATTAATAACGTCCCTAGCTCCTTCACGGAAGCGTCCCTCGCACTAGGCGGATCGAAGCTTCAGACAGTTCTTAAAGTAGTTGTCCCCACAGCGATGTCTGGAATTCTTGCCGCAATCCTACTCGGCTTTGGGCGAGTTATTGGAGAGACGATGGTAGTTCTACTCGTTGCAGGAAACCAGATCGCGATTCCGGACTTTAGCGCAGGACTCGGAGTGATCACCCAGCCCGCCCATACCATGACCGGAATCATCGCTCAGGAGATGGGTGAAGTGACTGCAAACACCATCCACTATCGCGCCCTCTTCTCTGTGGGCTTAGTCCTCTTCACTATCTCCTTACTGATCAACATCAGTGCCAGACGCATTATCAAAAGCTTTTCACATGCAGCCTAGAAATCGATTTCTTCGTTCGCCGGAACCCCTTCACGTGTCATGAATCCTTTTAAGCCAGCTACCAATTCCCGCCGGAATAAAGATCTTCTCGGCAAAAGTGTTTTCGCAGTTCTTACCTATCTTGTCATCGCCTGCGCCGTATTCATCTTTTTTGATATCACGAAAAAAGGCCTACCAGTCCTGATGCCCGTATTTTCAGAACGGGGTGGCGAGGTCCTTAACACAGACTTCCTCACTCGAATGCCGGAGACTTTGGTAGAATACACTGACGAAGCCGGAGAGATGCAGTCACTACCCACTACAGACTTCACAGAATTTACTAGAGCCAATCCAGATGCAGTCATTGAAAACAAGAAGACAAACGCATATTCGGGAGGTGGTATCGCTGGTCCACTTGTCGGGACCGCTCTTCTAGTCATTGTCTGTATGATCGCCGCGCTGATTGTGGGGATCGCCGCAGCAATCTACCTCAACGAGTATGCTCGTCAGGGGCGCTTCGTCAGTGCTGTGCGCCTTGCGATCATGAATCTTGCCGGGGTGCCCTCAATTGTCTTCGGCCTATTTGGCTTTGCCTTTTTCTGCCTTTTTCCGCTCTTACCAATCTTCACAACTACCCCGAACCCTGAGAAATCATTGCTGGCGATCCCTTTCGCTTCATGGATTCCGTTTTTTGGAGGAGGCTATTTTAGCTTCGAAGGATGGGGAAATTCCCTGATTGCGGGCGGACTTACCCTCGCTGTCATGGTGCTCCCGGTGATCATTGCCGCCTGTGAAGAATCTCTTAAAGCGATTCCGAAAGGCTTCCGCGAGGCCTCACTGGCACTTGGGGCAACCAAGTGGCAATGCATTCGAACTGCCGTCCTTCCCTATGCCACCCCCGGAATCCTTACTGCCTCAGTCTTAGGAGTCACGCGCGTTGCAGGGGAAACTGCGCCGATCATGTTTACCGCAGCCGTAGCACTGAAGGGTAAACTTCCGTGGGATGCTGCGGACGGCAGTGGCATCTACTGGATCTCTGACTTGCTAACAGATTCTGTGCAGGCTATGCCCTACCACATCTATACGGTTGCGGCTAGAATACCGCGCACAGATGCCACTGCCGCCATGCAAGATGGTTCAGTCTTTGTCTTCATGATCATGGTCATGCTTTTTGCCTCTTTATCAATATATCTCAGAATTCACTACCGGAAAAAACTAAAATGGTAACGACCACATCACCCTCCTCCGCTGTTGCGGAACTCGCCACTGATCCCCAATCAGAAGGCACGCCAATAGACGGCTCAGCTCCTAACACAGACTCTTCAGCGAATAAAGGATCGAACAATCCGAATCCTATCGCTCGAGAAGATGCGATGGTGGAGGTGGATGATCTTTCTTTTAGTTACGATGGGGGGAAGACCAATACTTTGCGCAATATCTCATTTAACATGCCGAAGGGCAAAGTCACCGCACTCATCGGACCTTCCGGTTGTGGTAAGTCCACCCTCTTGCGGTGCCTGAATCGCATGAATGACCTCGTGGATACTTCAAAGGTTAGCTCCGGGCAAATCCGCATCATGGGCCAGAATATTAACGCCTCAGATGTCGATCCAATCGAGCTCCGCAAACAAGTCGGCATGGTCTTTCAGAAATACAATCCGTTTCCTAAGTCGATTTACGAAAATGTTGCCTACGGCCTCCGGATTCAAGGGATCAAGAACAAAAGTAAGCTCGACGAAGCAGTCGAAAAATCACTGCAGCGCTCAGCACTTTGGAGCGAAGTGAAGGATCGCCTCCATTCAAGCGCATTGGGACTTTCTGGCGGTCAACAGCAGCGGCTTTGTATCGCTAGGACAATCGCCGTTTCACCACGAGTCGTTCTGATGGATGAGCCATGCTCTGCCTTGGATCCAATTGCTACCGCGCGGATCGAAGAATTAATCGCAGAGCTTCAAGAAGAGTTTACCATCGTGATTGTTACCCATAACATGCAGCAGGCAACGCGCGTGTCCGACCGGACTGCCTTCTTCTACCTCGGGGAACTAATCGAATACAATGAGACGACGACTATTTTTGGAAATCCTTCGGTGAAACAGACAGAGGATTACGTAAGCGGTCGCTTCGGATGATGATTAAAAGACACGTGGATACCTCTGGACATATTCTCTCTTCCTTTGATGACGAGCTCGATCAACTTCGCATTGATCTAATAAAAATGGGCAACCTTGTGCTTCGTGCGGTGGATCACTCTGTCGATGGAATTCTTTCTAACAGCATCGAGCTCTGTAGTGATGTGATTGAAGATGACGAGGCGATTGACATGCGCGAAAAGGATATCAATGCCCGCGGCATGGCGATCTTACTCAAATACAGCCCAGTTGCCTTAGATTTCCGTTCTGCAGTGTCTACCTTAAGCATCTGCCGCTCGCTTGAAAGAATCGGCGATCACGCAGTAAATATTGCCAAAAGCGGACGAAAGATTTTGAAGCAAGGAAACTGTTCCGAGGTGAACCTGATCAAGCCACTAGTTGCGAAAACCCGGGAGCAGCTCATCAAGTCACTGCAGGCATATACCACGACAGATTCTGATTTGGCCCTTGAGATCATAAGAAACGACAAAGCTGTAGATCGGCTCCATAAAAAGCTGAGCAAAGGGCTAACCACGATGGTCGGCGATGGCGGTGGCGACGTCCAAGGCATCCTTCATCTATTGTTTATTTCCCGATACCTAGAACGAATTGGCGATCTTGCCTCAAATATCGGCGAAGAAGTCGTCTTCATTAACTCCGCAGAAGATATCCGCCACGATTAGAACCTCCTCAATAATATGCAATCATCACCTCACATCATCACTGACTTCGACCATGCCATCTCCAAGCTGAAAAGCGACGTGCTAAGTATGGCAAAAGCGACCCGTCACAACCTAGAGCGCTCTATCCAAGCATTGCTCGAACGGAACTCCGAACTCGCCAATTCCGTGATCGCAGATGATGACGAAGTCGACGATTTCGAGCGCTCGATTGATAAGCTCGGTATGGAAATTCTTCTGAAATACAGCCCGATGGCGACTGACCTTCGTCTGGTTGTTTCTTCAATGAAAATCTCCATGAATTTGGAACGTATCTCAGACCACGCGACCAATATTGCGAAGCGGACAAAGAAGATCATGGCTGCACAAGATACGAATGATGTGCGTTTGATAGAGCCGATCTATACCCTCGCCGATCAATTGCTTCGCGATGCGATTTCTAGCTACACGGACGGTGATGCGGCACTTGGCGCATCCCTCCATGCACGTGACAAAAAGCTCGATAAACTTCATCACAGCGTAACTGCGCAATACAGCCATGCTCTCGAAGACAATCCTTCCTGCAGCCAGCAATATGTTCACCTTATCATCATCGTTCGCTCTCTAGAACGCGTCGGCGATCTCGCATCGAACATTGGCGAAGATGCCGTTTACCTAGAAGAGGCGACTGATTTACGGCACAAAAGTAAATTAGAGCGCACTTTCTAGATCGCTTGGGATTTAAATCATCGCGCAAAGCTTCGCTCGGGCTTTCAAGTATCGCGAAACTTGGCCAAGGCAGAATCAAGATCAGAAGAACGCTCGACTCGATAATTTTCGCCAGCAGCTAGCGTGATCCTTTTCCCGGCGGAGTTTTGGAAATGGATCAGCACAGGGGTTTCTCCCTGGCAATCGGTTAGGTGATAGTGGATCTCTTCAAGGTCTTTTTCTGTATGCCGATGCGTGTAGAGGAGCAGCTCAAGTGGCCCATTTTTTGCAGAGACTCTCTTTGTTTTCAAAGGATCGATACTCGATCCAGTAAGACGCCTTGCACCACTTCGATCATCGATCTGGATGGCTATCTTCAGCTTTATAATCGTCCCGGGCACAAGGCAGCCGGCATCCCTGGCTGGTAAAAAGGACTCCGACCACAACATCACTTCACAAGAGCCGGTAAAGTCTTCCAGCGTGAGGATTCCGAACGGTTTGCCAGACTTCGTCATCCGCGCCTCGACGGAACGAACCATCCCCGCAATCGGAAAACGTTCACGCGGATTTTCGATCGGGATTTCATCGATTAGGCCAATTCGATTGTATCTATCAGAATTGAGAACTGTCCGGTATTTATCGAGAGGATGCCCGGTCACGTAAAATCCGAGCAGCTCCTTCTCGTGAGATAGGCGCTCATCTTTCGGCCATTCTTCTACCTCCCGTATCCCAAAGTTTCCGCCTTGGGAAACTTTCGATGTTGGGGCAAAGTCCACACTGTCGAACATAGACACTTGGCCAGATGCCTTGTCCCGCTGTGCGGCCGAGGCGGACGCGACTACCTGCTCCAAGCGCCCAAACATTCCGGCGCGTGATTCTTTGGTCCAATCAAGCGCTCCACTCTTTACTAAGTTTTCTAAAATTCGCTTGTTGATCACTTTCGAATCCAAGCGGGAAGAAAAATCTTCAAGAGAATGAAATTTGCCACTCGAATTTCTATCAGCAATCGCAGTCGCCATTGCCGCCTCACCGACGTTCTTGATTGCGGCGAGGCCATACCGAATTGCCGCCGCGCCGCTCTTGGTCTTCTCAGGTGAAAAGCGCAAAGAAGATCGGTTTAGGTTTGGCGGGAGAATCTCTAGGTTCATTCGATGACATTCCGCGACGAATACGGCGATCTTGTCCGTATTGTTCACCTCGTTTGAAAGCAGTGCAGACATGAACTCGACTGGGTGATTCGCCTTCAAATATGCCGTCCAATATGAAATATGGCCATAGCATGCCGAGTGAGACTTGTTAAATCCATAGCCCGCAAACGCATTGATTTTATCGAAAATTGCATTCGCCAGAGGCTCGCTAATTTCGTTCTTTTCGGCAGCACCTTTGATGAAGTTCTGGCGTTCGAGCGCCATTTTTTTCACATCCTTTTTTCCCATTGCTCGGCGCAATAAATCGGCACCGCCCAGAGTGTAGCCAGCGAGAAGCTTCGCCGCATTCTGGACCTGCTCCTGGTAGATCATCACGCCATAAGTATTGCCACAGACCTCCTCGAGCAGTGGGTGCTCATAGGTCGCCTTGCCGCCCTTTTTCACCGCCAGCATTTGATCGATAAATTGCATCGCCCCCGGTCTGTAGACCGCAATCAAATCGATGATATCGTGGATGCTATGAATCTCATATTTTTTGCAGGTTTCGATCATTCCGCCTGATTCCAGTTGGAAGACTCCACTTGTTTCCCCCCGGTTCAACATATCGAAAGTCGCCTGGTCATGCAGAGGTATTTTCTTGATCGAGAAATCAGGGAGGTGTTTCCGAATATGAGTTACTGCATCCTGAATGACGGTTAAGTTTTTTAGACCTAGAAAATCCATCTTGAGAAGGCCTACCTCGGTGATCGCACCCATGTCATACTGTGTGACTACCTCACCCTCGTTCCCGCGGGTGAGTGGAACATGTTCATCGAGTGGCCGATCCCCGATCACCACACCTGCTGCATGCACGCCGACATTTCGGTTTAGTCCTTCCAGGCGTAAGGCATAGGACCAGAGCTGCTGATAGGTCGATGAAGAATCAATCAACTCACGCAGTTCTGCCTTCACGTCCCATTCTTTCTGCAGCTTCACCCCGGGCTTTGCCTCGATCATCTTGGCAATCGTATCCGCCTCTTTGTAGGAAACACCCATCACCCGCGCGACATCTCGGATCACTGATTTTGCGCCCATCGTGCCGTAGGTAATGATGTGCGAGACCGATTTTTCTCCGTATTTCTTGCGGACATAGTCAATCACTTCCGCACGCCGGGATTGGCAGAAATCGATATCGACATCGGGCGGCGACACCCGTTCCGGATTCAAGAAACGTTCAAAGAGTAAGCCGAATTCGAGTGGGCATATATCGGTAATTCCCATCGCATAAGAAGCAAGGGAACCGGCTGCAGATCCCCGCCCCGGTCCTACAGGAATGTCATGATCTCGCGCCCATTGAATGAAATCTGCTGTAATTAAAAAGTATGAAGCAAAGCCGAGCTCATTGATCGTATCGACCTCATATCGCAGGCGTTCTTGGATTTCGTCTGAGTTGGCACGTTCTTTGCCATAATGCTTTTCAACGCCTTTCTGACAAATACTCATTAAGTATTCTTCCCGTGGCGAGCCATCTGGAGTGGGGAACTGAGGATACTTCTCGGAAGAAGCTGCATCTAGTTTAATGGTGACATTGCACCGCTCTGCAATCTTCAGGGTATTGTCGCAGGCCTCCGGGCGGGCTTTGAATATCTCCCGCATCTCCTCGGCCGTCTTGAAGTAGACCTCGGGAGTATAATGCATACGGCTCTCATCGATCACCATCGATCCAGTCCCGATACAGATCATCACATCGTGAGCTTCGTGATCGTCTCGGTAGAGAAAGTGGACATCATTTGCCGCGACCAGTGGAAGCGCCAACTCATCCGCCAAAGAGATAAGTTCTGGGAGCACCGCTAATTGCTTCTCCAGACCATGATTGTGAATTTCGACAAACAGCTGCTCGGGCCCGAAAATGTCCTGCAATTCTATCAAGGCCTGCCGTGCCTTCGCCTTATCTCCCTTTAGAAGCCACTCGTTCACAGGCCCAGAAATACACCCAGAAAGGCAGATGATACCCTCGCTGTGTTTGCGCAAAATTTCGCGGTCTACCCGCGGCTTTCCATGATACATCCCTTCAAGATGCCCGATCGTAGTGAGCTTCTGCAAATTCTCCCAACCGAGGTTTGTCTCAGCCAGAAGAGTCATGTGAGTGGCGTTTTTACGGTCCGGCACTTTTACCTTTTCCTGCGCAGAGAAGGGGGCTAGGTAAATTTCGCATCCAAGGATGGGCTTCACGCCTGCCGCAGTGCAGGCTTGGTAGAAATCAATCGCTCCGTATAGGTTCCCGTGGTCTGTCATTGCGACCGCCGGCATCCCTAGCTTTGCCGCCTCGGCGGCCATCTCTTTTGGCCGGATCATTCCATCCAGCAGCGAGTAAGCGGTATGGAGGTGTAAATGGACGAAGGATGGAGCGGGCATCTAGACCTGACTTGAACTTGTAAGGGCTCACTTTGAAAGAAAAATGGCAATTTAGAACCGGTATTCAACTCGATATCTTGGGTAACGGATTAGCAGTTGATTTAAGTTAGGGAAATGACTTTGATCCTCTCGCTATGGCTCCTTGGCCGGCCCTTTCCATTCAGTATCTATGTCTAAGCAAGAATTACCCGCCTCTATCCCCGAAGGTCCGCTCGGTGAAATCTCACAAGAGCCACCCGCTTTCGAAGCGTTTCTCGATAGGCACCAATTTTCTTTAATTATTCTTGCCGCACTTCTTGCCATCGCAGCTGCGGTATACGTCGTCTATTCCGGAATCAAGAAAGGCGGAGAGGAAAGTGCCGGTAAGATCCTCGCTCACGCAGAAAGCTCAGACGACTACCAAGAAATCATCGATAATCATTCCGATACCGCTGCTGCATTTAGCGCGAAGGTATTACTCGCCGAAGAGCAGTGGGAAAAAGGTGAAAAGGAGGCTGCTTTCACGACTTTGAAAGAATTCGTAGAAACAGAACAAGATCATCCAGCACGCCCGAGTGCAGAAGCAAGCTTGGCAGTGAAGCTTTGGTCGGAAGGAAAGGAGGATGAGGCGCTGGCTTATCTTCAGGAACTTGCTGAAGAACCAGAGTCGAGGTTTGTGGCTCCTTACGCCTTTATCTCGATGGGAGACATCTACTCGCAAAAGGGAGAATTAGAGAAGGCTGAAGCTGCCTACGAGGAGGTGGAAAAAGGTTTCCCGGGCAGTCCATTTGTGGCTGAAGCACGGAGCCGACGCCTGCTCGTCAAATCTGCCCCTCCAGTTGAGATCGCCGCTCCAATCACCGTGCCAGAGGTAAAGTTTTCTGAGGACGGAGAGAAACCGACCGACTCCGAAGTTTCTAATTTTAATTTCGATCTGAACGATCAAACTCAGCCACGCAATCCCCTGTCCGAAGATCCTGAAGCACAGGAGCCAGATGCAGTCACTTCAGGCGAAAATTCCGCTGAATCCGATTGACAGATGCGACTGAATTGATCTTTATCCTGCGCGTGTTTAAGAAAGTAATCGGCCAGGAACCAAGCGGAAGTCAGAAGCCATCGCTCACTCATTCAGATGATAACAGTGCTTCGCGAAGTGCCCCAGCCCCATCAAATTCTCGCCCGGCTCCGTCATCGAGCAATGATCGTCCATCGAATGGTAACACCCGGAACGTTCTGTCTTCCGATGTCGAAATCAAAGGCACCGTAAAGTTTAAGGATGACTTAATTGTCGATGGCAAGATTGAAGGTGATATTCAATCCACTGGAAATCTTACCGTAGGTGAGAACGCCCGCCTGAAGGCTGAAATAAAAACCGGAACGGTTGTCGTATACGGCAAGGTCCATGGAAATATGACGGCATCCGATCGCGTAGAGCTTAAGTCCAGTGCCGAGGTGATTGGCGATATCAAGGCTCAAACGCTGACGATTGATGCCGGGGCTATTTTTGTCGGCAAATCGACAGTTGGCACACCATCGCAAGGTGCCGGCCAAAGGCCTGATGAGAAAAAATCTCAGACTTTGCCTTCTGATAAGACGGTGACCTCCCCTCAACCCGCCTCAGCTAAATAGGCTGCGACGCACTTCTCGGGGTGTTTTTCCGATCGATCATCTCGAATAAAGCGCCGTGATGAGAGATCGAATTGAGATAGAGTGTCCATCGTGTAATCATCGGCAAGAGGAACCCTCGATGGTGGTTTCGACAATTTGTCTTCATTGTCGGGAAAGCCTTCAGATCGAAGATGATCGGGTAATTCAACGACCATACTTCGGTACCCAACTGGCTTCTAAGCGCGCCGAAGATCCTTTTGATACTAAGCTGGACAAGAGTATCTCTCTTCTAAAGCAGGCCCGCTTCCGCCCTTTGTTCGCAAAGGTTTTCATGAAGCCTGTCCAACATCAAATCTCTTGTTATCACTGCGGGAATGGATACCAGGTGGTGCGAGATGCTCAGTCAAGCCAATGTCCGAAATGCGCAGGGCACATTAGTCTTAAAAATTATCAAATCGATCATGCTTGGCGCCGCCGTATTCAAACGCGAGGCGATATCGTAATTCAAAAGCATGGATCGATCGTCGGTGTCGATGTTTGCTGTCATGGGTTGCTTGTCCTCGGCGAGCTTTCGGCTTCGGTCAATTGCTCCGGCGATCTAATTATCCGCAGGCACGGAACGATCTTAGGAAATATGAAGTGCCGGGAGCTACGGATTGAGCGCAATGCGGAAGTCAAATTTCACGGAGAGATCCATGCTCAAAGAGTATATATCGACGGAGAGGTCACGGCCCAGATCACCTGCACTGGCACGATCACTTTAGCCAAGAAAGCGCACTTAAAAGGGCTCGTAAAAGCACGCGGATTGATTGTCAAAGCAGGAGCACGACACACCGGTTCGATGGAAGTTCTTCAGAGCGCAGCGGTAGTTCTACCACATGACTAACATCTTTAGGATTCTTCATTCCTAGAATGGATAAATTCTCATCTTGCTATCAGCAACCCAGAGGATTGAGACTAGATGCATGCAAGTATCCATGGATCTCAAACACGAGATTACCGAACTAAAACGCACCCGCAATGCAATCATCCTCGCTCATAACTATCAAACTGGTGATATCCAAGATGTCGCAGACTATGTAGGTGATTCCCTCGGACTCGCTTTTCAGGCAAAAGCCACCGATGCAGAGGTTATTGTCTTCTGTGGGGTTCATTTTATGGCCGAGACGGCAAAGATTATCAATCCAACGAAAATCGTCGTTCTCCCAGACAAAGATGCTGGGTGCTCTCTTGAGCAATCCTGCCCGCCTGAGCAGCTAGCAGCATTTCTCCAAGAGAATGCATCAAAAAATTACTACGTGATCGCATATATCAATTGTTCTGGTGGCGTTAAGGCGCTCTGCGATGTGATTTGCACCTCTGGAAATGCTGTCAAAATTGTCAATCTAGCGCCGAAGGATCGCCCGATCCTCTTTGTTCCAGACGCAAACTTAGGGGCCTGGGTGATGGAGCAAACAGGGCGAAAAATGGATCTTTGGCAGGGCGCCTGTTACGTCCACGTTGAATTTACTAAGGAGTCGATCGGCCGAATTAAAAGTGAATACCCGGCTGCCCTAGTCGTCGCCCACCCAGAATGCACACAAGCTGTTCGCCTTCTTGCGGACGAAGTATGCTCTACGGAAAAGATGGTTCACTACTGCAAGAATGCGCCGGTGAAAGACATCATCGTTGTTACCGAAAGTGGCATGCTCCATCGTCTTCAGCGAGAGTGTCCGGACAAAAACTTAATTCCTGGCCCGACAGACCTTTGTGCCTGTGCGGATTGCCGCTATATGAAGATGAATACGATGGCGAAACTTCGCGATTGCCTGCGTGATCTCACACCAAGAGTCGAAATGGACGAAGAAATCCGCCAGCGCGCTGAGGTGCCACTGTTGCGGATGCTTGAGCAGTCGAAATCATAAGCCGATTGATTTTCGAACTAACTCCGCGATGCCGGCTAATTCTGTAAATCCGATTGACCTAAGTCAGATTTCGACGCCTACTATAAGTAATCCTTATGAAAATCCATCTCACAAACCCTAGGCGCAAGCAAAAGGGCTTCACGCTCGTCGAGCTTCTCGTCGTTATTTCGATCATCGCAGTTCTAGCCTCCGCAGGCTTCGGTGGAGGTATCATGGCGATGAATAAAGCCCGTAAGGTTACCGCACTGAGCACTGCTACGAATCTGGCTGGCTCTGTGGAGCAATTTTATTCGGATTACTCTGCGCTGCCTGATCCCACGGGGAGTGCAACCGCAGACTCTAATATCGACACAAGCACCGCTGCCGGAGCTGATCTTTTAAATCTTCTCGCGGCGAATGGACCAGCAGCCCAGAATACTCGTAAAGTCCGTTATCTGAATGTCAAAGAGGCTAAAAACGGAAAAGATGGTGCTGTATATGGAGGAACACCACGCCAGATCACCAGCCTCCTCGATCCTTGGGGCGGACCTTATTTCATCGAAATTGATTATGATTATGATGAAACATTGACCGTGAATATCCCGAATGTTCCTACGAGGAGTGGCCCCATTAATAGCAAGCGGGTTGCCGTTTACAGTTTGGGAATCGAGCCAGGTAATACGACGACCTCAAATAAGGTGATCACCACCTGGTAAACTCGTTTCAATTCGGATCATTGGGCGAGCCCCTCCAAATTGGGGGTTCACCACTATGGATTTCTATCCAGATAGTTTTTTATAAAACATCTTCCACTTCCGCCTCCTATTTCACATGGTGGGATTACCCCATGTCAAAATCAGCACTCGGAAAGGGCCTAGGCGCTCTTATTAAAAAAAATCAAGGCCTTGCCCCCGAAGCCTCGGCCATCAATGAGCTTAGTGATAGCTCCCCCCGGGTGCAACAGATTCCAATTGACGAAGTCGTCCCCTCATCGCTTCAACCTCGGAAACAATTTACTGAATCCCAGCTTGCCGAACTCGTCGCATCCATCGAGCAACATGGAATTCTCCAGCCGCTGATTGCGCGCCTTCACGATGGCAAATATGAGCTGATCGCTGGGGAACGTCGCTGGAGAGCTTCCAAGAAGCTAGGCCTTGCAACTGTTCCAGTCATTGAGCGCACTGCGAGTGATCGTGATGTTCTCGAGCTCGCCCTTATCGAGAATCTTCAACGCGAAGACCTGAACCCGATCGAGGAAGCGGCCGGGTTCGTCAGACTTGCCAAAGAGTTTTCTCTGAAACAAGAAGAGATCGCGACCCAAGTCGGGAAATCGCGCGCATCGATCGCAAATGCGATGCGTTTGCTAGACCTTCATTTGGATATTCAAGGCTTCCTCGCACAAAGGCTCATAACTGTGGGGCATGCAAAAGCGATTCTAGCGCTCAAGGATCACGAACAGCAGAAGCTGGCTGCCGATCAGGTAATCCGAAGAAAGATGACAGTTCGGGCCACTGAGAAGTTAGCTCAATCGCTAATTTCCGCGCCGACGGAACATACAGACCAGGTGTCTCCACCATCTCGTGAAATCGATATTCATATCCGCGATCTGACCAAACGTCTTCAGGAGCACTTGGCAACCCATGTTGCGCTTAGCCACACGGCAAAAAAGGGCAAGATTGAGATCGAATATTATGGCGATGACGATTTGCAGCGAATTCTTACCTTGCTGAAGTTGCCGAACCAAGCACTTTGAGTATTTAAAATAGTCACTGGCTTACTTACCATCGGGCCATCCAATGACCCAGCTCCAAGCAGCCTACAGCCTTGCGCAAGCTCTCCATCGAGCAGGGCATACCGCCTACTTCGCGGGCGGCTGCGTCCGTGATAAGTTACTCGGAGTGGTTCCAAAGGATTATGATATCGCTACCTCTGCGACTCCTACCGAAATTCTTTCAATCTTTCCAAGTGGAAACCAAGTCGGTGCTCACTTTGGCGTCATTATCGTTCTACACCACAGTCATCAGATAGAGCTGGCAACCTTCCGGAACGACGGTCCCTATTTAGATCATCGGCGACCGGAATCAGTGGAGTTCTCGAGCCCGGAGGAGGATGCTATGCGCCGCGATTTTACAATTAATGGGCTCTTCGAAAATCCAGAGAGCGGCGAGATTATCGATTTCGTCGGTGGAAATGAAGATCTTGAAGCTAAGACGATCCGAGCCATTGGAGCCCCAAACGACCGGTTCCAAGAAGATGCATTGCGTCTTCTCCGGGCACTTCGTTTTGCTACCGTCTTGGGATTTCAGATAGATCCATCAACCCGTGCGGCGATTGAGCAAAATGCAAATCTTTTAGCCGAAATCTCCCCTGAGCGTATACGCGATGAATTTTCTAAGATTATCAGTTCCCCAAATCGGCGCCGAGGCCTAGAGCTACTCACAGAAACGGGTCTGATTCGCTATATCATTCCTGAAGTATTAGATCTGATCGGCTGTGATCAGCCTCCGCAGTGGCATCCGGAGGGCGATGTCTATACCCATACATGTATCATGCTCGGGATGCTTGCCACCGATGCGCCATTATCCCTTTGTTTGGCCACCCTTCTCCATGATATTGGTAAGCCGGCGACTCAGACAATTGATCCCCCGCCAGATTGCCGAATCCGCTTCAATGGACACGACGCTCTAGGCGCAGAGATGACCATCGGAATCCTGACTCGCCTTAAATATCCGAAGGCAGTGATCCGCGATGCGAGCGAAATGGTCGCCCGCCACATGCAGTTTATGAACGTCCAGCAAATGCGCCAAGCAAAGCTAAAACGATTCATGGCAAACCCGATCTTCACCCAAGAAATGGAACTCCACCGCGTTGATTGCGGCTCGTCGAACGGCTTTACAGATAACTATGACTTTTTGCAGAAGAAGACAGCAGAGTTTGCAGCAGAACCACTCATTCCGCCACCATTGATTACCGGGCGAGACCTAATTGCTGCTGGATTGACCCCTGGACCTCGCTTCCGCGAAATTCTTGATCATTTTGAAACCCTGCAACTTGAGAAAACGCTAAGCTCCCGGTCTGCAGCCCTCAAGAAGCTACCGGAGATACTACTGCAATGACTTGGTCACAGCTCCAGACGATATCGCATCACAGAAGGATCCACTTCCCTGCTCCAAGCATCTATTCCGCCTGCTAGACCGTAAGCTTTATGAAATCCGTGGCCCCGGAACCAAGCGACTTGGTCGAGCACGCCCTTACCTTGATGATCATAAAGAACCACAGGGCTGGACTTGTCTCCCGCGAAAAAAGATTGCTGTAGATCTTGAGTGAAAAATTCTGCGTTGGGTATCTTCACTGCGTCAAACTCTTCTCGTGTTCGAACATCGAAGAGACGTAAATTTGAGTTGTTGTTTCGCAGGTTTGCCACATCTTCTGCTGCCATCAGCATCGTTTGATCGTGCCGGTCGCTCGCCTGCAAATGCGCGAGCACTTCAGATGCATCTAACTCTGCACGGGCGCAAAGATCCCTTAGAGTTTCACCGCCATCGAATGCACAGCTACTACATCCACCAAGGTGATATTTTGCAAAGATTGCACGTCTCGCCCCAGGCATCACTGCCATCAGCTCATCCATACTAGAATCCACTGTCATCAGGGTGCTTAGGCTTCCACTCATCTGAGGATAATGCAACTCCGCAGCATCATTCTTCCCAAGTCACTCAATCGCATTACTTCGACATCTAGGTTTGTTTAATCTCCTCGACAAGCTCCAGATACGGGCAACCATCGGACTAATCTTCTCGGGGCCCAAAAAAGTAGAACCCAAAGTTGTGTTTTGTGCACCACCTGCTACCACTTGGTCTTTATGAATTTATCTCGTATCGCCATCGCCACCATTCCACTCCTTTTTTTAAGCCCCTCATGCAAAAGCGAGGACGCCTCTGTTGAAACTGCTGATGAAAGCCAGCCGAATACTGCGAAACCTTCGAAGCGTCCAAAGCTTTCGGAGGTCATGAAGGTATCCCGCGAGATGTCTGATTACAAAGAAAAGATCGGCTATGAGGACAGCCCCGAGATCAAGGCACTTATGCAGGAACAGACCGATGCTGTTTTCAAAGCAATGGATATTCGCCAGAATCACCCCACTCTTAAGAAAATTGCGGAAGAAAGCGCAGAAGCTCAGACCAAGCTGATGGAGGCTGTGCAAAATAAGGATGATGCTGCACAGCAAAAATGGGGCCCCATTGCAGGCCAAAATAGCATGCGCCGCCTTGAAGCCGCGAAGGAAATTCCCGAGTTAGCTGAACTTGATGAGAAAGCAGAAGCCTTAGGGGTGAAAATTGAGCAAATGCAATACGAGTTAATTTCAGCAGAGCCTGAAGGCAAAAAGATTGCCGATGAAGTTCGCCGGATTACAAAGGCGTTTTCGGGCGAATAATTCTGGTCGCGCTCATATTTTGTTTTTCACCTACAAGGCTGGATATGAAGTTCATCTAGCTGATAGGAAAGTTCGGCTAGCTTTCTCTTTGCTCCGGTTTCGCCGCGATCAGCGCCTCCATCGCAAATTGCACGACGGACCTGCAAAATGCCTTTTTTCCCTTGCGCCAATAAATTGTTGTGGTTGAATACCTGTGAATTTTGATTTGGGAAGCCAGACCTCCCCTAAAAATTCCTCCGATTATATGACTGAATCAGATGACTCAGCTCATTGATCCTTATTCAATCGAAGTTACTCTATATGGTAGATTACAAAGCAAACAACTCCCCTTCAGTTTCAAGCGGCCAACCGGCAGTCACCCTCGGCCGTAGGAAAGTTATCTCGTCATTAGGAATAGCCGCCGGCACTCTTGCGTTTGCTCCAGCAACCGTTTCTGCGGCGTGGTTTGGTCGTGCAAAAGACGGCGTGCCAATGGTGAAAGTAAATTCTGGTGCCAATCGCGCCACAAAATCGCCTTCAAGTAATATCGGGGGATTCCCAGAAGAATGGGTTCGTCTTCAAGGGCGCAACCTAAATGCCTATGCGCATTATATAAATTCCTTGAAGTTGAGAAATATCAGCGCTCAACAGATCATTTCTGCGCATGCAAAAAAGCGTGGAACTTGCTGGAATACTCTACCGCCGAAGCAATGGTGGAAACGGATGGGATATACTTTACGCGTGGTTGATCGCGTAGCCGGCACGATGAATGTTCCGGTCGAGTCTATCATTTCTGCCTATCGCTCACCTGAATATAACTCACGCTGCGCTGGGGCGAAAAGGCGCTCATGGCATCAGGCAAACGTCGCAGTCGATGTGAAATTTGATACCAGCGCATGGAATGTGACTCAAGCTGCACGCAGCCTTCGAGATCGCGGATTGTTCAAAGGTGGCGTTGGCTCGTACTCATCGTTCACGCATATTGATACCCGCGGGCAAAATGTGAATTGGTGATGCGCTAAATTTCATGTTTATAGAGAGGCTGATGATTTCATCAGCCTTTTTTATGGCCTGCATGCAGAAATTTGAGGTCCTCTAAGACCACATCTCCACAAAGCCGATTGCACGGCTGTCTAAGCAATCTTACGATTGCGCAAGTAGGTGAGTTCGAACTCAATTCTAGTCCTTGGCATATCCTTTTTCTCTCACAGGCACAATCCTTTGAGGAGAATAAGAGCCTTTGCTCAGTCGCTACTTTTCAAAACCTTGATAAATGCGTCTTGGGGAATATTGACCTTGCCGAACATCTTCATCTTCTTCTTCCCTTCCTTCTGCTTCTCAAGAAGTTTTCGCTTCCGCGAAATATCACCCCCATAACATTTAGCGGTGACGTTCTTGCGCATCGCTGAAATAGATTCCCGCGCCACGATCTTTCCACCCACGGCCGCCTGGATTGCCACCACAAAAAGGTGGGAGGGAATGACTTCTTTCAAACGCTCGGCCAGTTTTCGTCCGTAGCCTTCGGCTTTGTCCCGATGCACAATGGTAGAAAATGCTTCCACCGGGTCTCCAGCAATTAACATGTCCATTTTCACCATATTTGCGCTTCGGTAGCCCGAATGTTCATAGTCCATCGAGCCGTAGCCCTTTGTCTGCGATTTCAGGCGGTCATTGAAATCGACCAAGATTTCCGCAAGAGGGAGAACACAGGAAAGCATCACTCGCAAGTCATCGATCGTCTCAGTATTGGTAACCTCTCCACGCTTTTCCATCACTAGCTGCATCATGTCACCGATGTATTCTCCCGGGACCATGATGTATACATTCACCACCGGTTCACGAATTTCTTGGATGACTTGAGCCTCCGGAAATAGAGCAGGATTATCGACGATGACCTCGGTCCCATCCGTCAAATCGACATGGTAGATTACGGAGGGATAAGTAGAAATGACGTCCATGTCAAACTCCCGTCGCAAGCGCTCTTGGATGATCTCCATATGTAGGAGGCCCAAGAATCCACAGCGAAACCCAAATCCCAATGCCGTGGAGCTCTCCTGCTGAAAGGTGAAGGCAGGATCGTTAATTTGTAGCTTTCCCATCGCCGCCTTCAAAGCCTCATAATCAGATGAATCGACGGGATAAATACCCGAAAAAACCATTGGTTGGATCTCTTTGTATCCTGGCAGGGCCTCAGGACAAGGATGCGTTGAATCGGTCATCGTATCGCCGATCTTTACCTCGCTGGCTGCCTTCATGTTCGCAATCACGTAGCCCACATCGCCCGCAGAAAGCACATCGCGCGCCTCCATCTTCGGGGTAAAGACCCCTACTTCTTTTATCTCGTAGGTCTTTGAGGTTGCAAAGAGTTTCACCCGCTGTCCCCGTTTCATCGTTCCAGAAAAGACGCGGACATATGAGACAACACCACGGTAGACATCATATAAAGAATCGAAAACAGTCGCCCTTAGTAATTTGTCCTCATTTTCCTTCGGGGCCGGGACTCTTGCGATGATTGCCTCTAGGATCTCCTCGATGCCTATTCCCCCTTTTGCTGAAGCCGGAATGCATTCCTCGGCTGGAATGCATAAGATATCTTCAAGCTGGCGTTTGCATTTTTCGATGTCTGCGGCAGGGAGATCGATTTTGTTTAGAACTGGAATTATTTTTAGATTTTGCTGCTCGGCAAGATGGAGGTTCGCGACTGTTTGTGCCTCCACCCCTTGTGCGGCATCGACCATCAAGATGGCACCTTCACAGGCGGCTAAGGCCCGAGATACTTCGTAGGAAAAATCGACATGTCCGGGAGTATCGAGGAGGTTCAGATGATAGACTTGGCCGTCTTTTCCCGTGTATTTCATCGCCACCGGATGACTTTTGATTGTGATCCCTTTCTCTCGCTCCAAATCCATCGAATCAAGCTGCTGAGCAGATGTCTCGCGCATTGTGACTGTATGAGTCATTTCCAGAAGCCGATCCGATAAGGTAGTTTTCCCATGATCGATATGCGCGATGATCGAAAAGTTGCGGGTAAATTCAGTAGACATAAGTCGCTGGGAAATGTGGTGACACGGATGCGCGAGGCGTGCAGTAAAAAACTCAGCAATCCGGGCTTTCCACTATTTCAGACATGAGATCTAACTTGATGCTCTCAGATGTCAAATTTGTGTGGCTACCGCCGCTTAATCTCTCTGATTGTGTTCAATGGTGTGACGGACCTTTAGCGGATAAGGTCACATCGGTCGCGCAGACAAATCTACGGTGCCCCCTTGGGACAGACATTCGCATTACAAAAAAAGGGCAAGCATTACTGCTCACCCTTTTGATCTTATAGAAGTAAAAATAGAAGGCGCTATTTTCATGATGCGGAATCGGCAGACTTGGAAATTCCATTCGTTCTGCCGATGCCGCCCCAGTTGCTAGCGTATATCCATCATTCCCGTATAATTTTATTCAGAATTGCCAAAACCCTCGGCTTAAAGACCACGCCACGCTGAGCGGCGAGAAATTGGAACTTCCGAGGTCCGCATCGCTTTTCGGCCAGCCGCAAAGACGAATGACTCACAATCAATCACTACCACATCGAGTCCCATATAATAGGTATCATGCAAGGTTGTGACTGATTCTGCGCCAAATACTTCGGCCAAATGCTCCTGAAGAAGTGCTGCTTCCTTCCTCCCGAGAAAGAGAAACGCAGGCGTTTCTCCTTGAGTGCTCTTTGAGCGAACGAGTGCAGAAACTGCTTCCGAATCCCATCGATCGGAAAAGGTCAGATCTGGTTTTACCAAGCCGATATCAGGAATCAGCGAATGTTTTTTATTTATGTTCATTGTTTTGTCTATTACCTATCCCAAATCGAGGGATATTACGCATTGCCTAAGCATCAGGTGTGCCATTTGCAAGGCCCAAAAATCCGCAGTATTTGATAACTGGAATCCCAGAAGATCTAATGACCTCAGAGACCCTCAGCCATTTGGCAGAAAAATTGTAAATGCTTGATCGTCAGAGAAAGCGCAACCATCAGGCCTTTGCGATCCTGAAGCTTTGCGCCGTGTCTGTGCCTGTTTTGCGAATAAAATTCTCCAATAGATTGATAGATCTTGGTAAGTCCTTGCTGCAGGCTTCTATTCATGGCATAGGTAATTCCTTATCTAATGCAGCGAAAACTTTTAGGTTTCTGTCTACTGGTTCTAGTCACTCTTGTGACAGGATTTACACATAGCCGTGCTGGTGATTGCTATTGCAAAAGGAATGCAGATCGCGGTGGAATTCAAAACTCCACAAATTTGTCGATCTCGGCGTCACTTTGCGAACGAGACGCTTGCCTTACTGCGGGAGTGAGTAGCGAGAAGGTCTTAGTTGATTGCTGTGTGACTTGTGTGCGTTGTCAAAATTGTTTTGTTCTGCCACACACGGCTGAGCTTAAACGTCAGAAAGCACCGCCTTTTTTAACAAAGGGTTTCTTCGTTTTCAAAAACTTTGCGAAGCAAGGCGCAGGTAGCTGGCCTAGCAATGAATACCGCTCTGCGAAACTCTCCGACCCTCGATACAGAAGCACTCTTGCTCACCAGGTAAGCATTTTTACTGCGCAGCATTCATATCGTATTTGATACGGACTCTCGCCCTTACCTCAAGGACGCCTCGCTCGATTCGGAGGGCGAAAAATGCGCATACCCGTCTCCGGTCCGCAAGTCCTTCCTAGCTCGCCTGCTTTTGCTACTCCTCTTGAATCCATCCGAATTCTCAGCCGCTCTAAATTTCTAAGTCTTTCCCCTCATGTCAATTCAAGAACTAACTGACAGCTCAAATCTAGATCCTACGACGAACCAGAAGTCCGCTACTCCGCCGAGACATCGATCCTTCGCATGGCTACTTCCAAGCTGCCTCGTCTTAGGCTTCATATTGCTGTTTCTTTTACTTTTCGGTGAAAGATTACTTCCCGCCACAGAGGTTATTACCGCCCCAGTCATTACAGTTAGAAACAATCCTGAAGCCTCCAGCGCCTCCAGCGCCTCCATAAAAACAACCCCGAGCCTCGTGTTCCAAGCGTCCGGGTGGATCGAGCCAGACCCGTATATCACCTACGCGACTGCTCTGATTGATGGTGTGATCGATCAGGTCCACATCCTTGAGGGGCAGTCTGTGGAAAAAGGTCAGCTCTTGGCCACGCTCATCGCTGAAGATGCTGAACTCGCCCTAGAAGCGGCTCAGCATGATTACGAGACCCTGGAGAAACAAATCGTCGCTCATTGCATCGGTTTCGAGATGATTGCAGCCGAGATAAGTGCGGCAAAGAGTAAGGCGGCGGCCTTTGAGTTTCAGGCGGAAGAGGCACAAGATATCGCCACCCGCTATGCAAAATTGGGGTCGAGTGCTGTTTCACGCCAAGAACTGGTCCAAGCAGAACTTGTCGCTCAGCGCCAGCTCTCGAATCTGGCAGAAGCTGAAGCGGATATTTCACGTTTGATCGCAAAACGCTCTCAGCTCACAGCACAAGAAGCGGCGATGCGCTCCCAGCTCCGGCAGCTAGAGACAAGCCGTCAGAAAGCCGAGCTCACCCTAAGCCGCACACGTATTACGGCGCCGATTTCGGGCACGGTTCTGCACCTTCATGCCGCTCCAGGAGCGAAGCGTATGCTCTCGATGGAGGATCCTGAGTCGGCCGTCATTGTCGATCTCTACGATCCGAAGAAGCTTCAAGCTCGTATTGATGTTCCGCTCAATGAAGCGGCGGCTCTGTCAGTTGGGCAATCGGTCCGTCTCACATCCGAACTTCTTTCTTCCGTATCCTTCGAAGGAAAAGTGACGCGAATTAGCGGCCAGGCAGATCTACAGCGCAATACTCTGCAAGCAAAAGTTAGCATAAAAGATCCTGATTCGCGCTTGCGCCCCGAAATGCTGGTGCGGGCCAAGTTCTACGAACTACCCAAAGCATCATCTTCAGAAACCGGTCCTCAATCCACCTCAGAGCGGCTCTCTACTTACGTGCCCATCGCGGCAATCTTTGCCGAAAATCAAGCTTGGGTAGTATCCCCCGATTTAAAACCGCAGAAGCGCACCCTCACCCTTGGTTCCTCCATCCGGGATCAGCATCGGATCGTATTGAAGGGCCTGCGTTCTGGCGAGCAGGTGATCCTTCCACCACACGAGGGGCTCAATGCTGATACGCGCTTGATCATTAAATAAACCCAAAGCTTATGACCTCCACCTCACTCATATCCATTAAAGCTGTCACAAAGGTATTCACGAAAGGAGCGACGACGATTCGCCCGCTTGAAGACTTATTTTTAGAAGTGCCAGCTGGAGAATTTCTATCACTCATGGGCCCTTCTGGATCCGGAAAAACGACCCTTCTTAATCTCATCGCCGGCATCGATTCACCTAGTTCGGGTGAGATTGTAATAAGTGGGCAAGATATTTCCACTCTATCACGTGCAGAACTTACGAGATGGCGGTCTACAAATGTGGGCTACATCTTTCAGCTTTATCACTTAGTTCCCATCCTGTCCGCTTACGAGAACGTGGAGCTACCTCTACTCTTACAAAAATTTTCAAAAGCTGAGCGCCGTAAGAAAATATTGGCCGCCTTGGATCTGGTCGGCCTTTCAGATCGAGCAGATCATCGCCCTTCGGAATTATCGGGCGGTCAGGAGCAGCGAGTGGCAATTGCCAGAGCCATCGTTCATAATCCTGGACTACTGGTAGCCGACGAGCCGACCGGGGACCTTGATCGGAGCTCTGCGGATTCAATTCTAAACCTCCTGCGCGACCTCAGCGCCCATCATGGCAAAACAATTGTCATGGTTACCCACGATCCAAAGGCGGCAGCGGCAGCCCACCGCAGCTTGCTTCTAGAAAAAGGTCGCTTCATTCCTCAAAGCGAAGATCCCACTCCGATTTTGTCATGAAATTATTTTCCTTAGCGCTTAAAAATCTTATGCGGAACCGCCTGCGCAGCCTTCTCACCATCCTAGGGATTGGATCTGGAATGTTCCTCTACACCTCTGTGCAGACAATGCAGCATTCCTTGAAAGCTGCTACCGAGGACAAAGCCGCAGAGACTACCTTAGTGGTTTATCGTGAAAACCGCTTCTGTCCTTCCACTTCAAGGCTCCCAGAACATTATCTTTCTGCGATTGAATCCATCCCCGGCGTTGTCCAAGCGATCCCCATTCAAATTGCCGTAAACAACTGCGGCGCTTCCCTAGATGTCATCACCTTTCGAGGCGTGCCACCCGAGGCGCTTCAGAGATACAATCCTTCGATCAATCTGGTCAGCGGCTCCTACGATCAGTTTGTGTCCACCACCGATGGCGCCCTAGTCGGACAACATCTTGCTGAGCGGCGGAACCTAAATATCGGTGATAAATTTGAAGCGGTAGGGGTAAATGTTACTGTAACTGGGATTATCTCATCGGATTCTCCGCAAGATGAAAGCGTAGCCTATGTTCATCTTCCATTTCTCCAACAGGCCTCAAGAGTCGGCCTCGGCACTGTAACTCAGTTTAATGTAAAGGTTCGGAATTCCACATTGCTTGAGCCTGTATCCAAGGCGATTGACGATACCTTCCGCGCTGACCAACAGCCGACGAATACACGTCCTGAAAAAGCGTTTTTTGCTGAAACAGCGAAACAGATGATAGAGCTCATTTCCTTCACCCGGTGGCTTGGATTAGGGGCAGTGGCCGCCGTCCTCGGCCTTATCGCAAATGCTGTCCTTCTTACTGTCCGCGGCCGCGCGAAGGAGTCTGCCATCCTTCAGACACTTGGATTCTCGCGTCTAAAGATTGCCCAAATCGTGCTTTACGAAGGTCTGCTCTTAGGTCTGATAGGTGGAACCTCAGGGATATCGATTGCTGTTCTATTTTTTCATCTACGAGCTTTCACATTGGGCAATGAAGGTCTGACCCTAGCTTTGACTCCTACCCCCGAAGTCGCATCACTGGCCCTAATCGTCTCGATCTCTCTCGGTCTAGCCGCATCCCTATATCCAGCGTGGAAGGCGACCTCTCAGCCGCTGACTCAGACTTTAAACGCCTGATTGGATGAAAACTAGGTTTTCACCAAATTGGGTCCTAGCTATAATAGAACATTTCGATTCCAGTTTTACCTTGACCGAATCCGGAAGCAGGACTAGACCAGCCCCCTTCATCTTAGAACCAACAAAACAACAGAGAACAAAATCAGCATGCGCGGAGTGAATGTAAAAAAAGGAGAGCCAGTCGATCGCGCTCTCAAACGCTTGAAAACCAAACTCGATTCCGAGGGTATTCTTGAAGAAATGCGCCGCCGCCGTGCGTTCGAAACTCCGACCGAACGCAAGCAACGCAAACTCCGCTCCGCTTCAAAGCGCAACAAGGTAAGATGGCGCTTCAGCATGGGTGCACCACCTGCAGATCAGGAAACGGTCGATCTTACCAACTAAACGATCCTGTCTTCAACTTTCGAAAAGTGCCCTCTCAACCGGGCGCTTTTTTTATGATTCAAGAACTTTACGGCCGGTTAGGCTTCGTCCCTTGAAACTAGATTAGCTCTGAATGACAAAGCTGGACGGCTTTGCCTACATTCTAAAATCTTCTCCGAGGTAATATTTTCTGGCGATTGGATCGTTGACCAATTCATCAGAATTACCTTCCAGAATTACTTTGCCGTCATGGATCAAAAAGGCCCGGTCCGTAATTCGCAACGTCTCACGAACTGAGTGATCCGTAATAAGAATTGCCAGACCATCATTATCTCTGAGCTCCCGCACGATCTTCTGGATATCCTCTACGGCAATCGGATCAATACCGGCGAAAGGCTCGTCAAGCATCAAGACTTTCGGATCAGAACAAAGCGATCTAGCAATTGCTAATCGACGCTTCTCGCCGCCCGATAACGTGATTGCTTTGGACTTAGCTAGCTTAGTGATGTGGAAGCGTTCGAGCAGTTCGTCTGCCTGGGCAGCCTGAGCTTTTCGCGAAAGTCCGGGCCGAGTCTCTAGGATGGCGAGAAGGTTTTCTTTTACGGTAAGTTTTCTGAAAACTGATTCTTCCTGCGGTAGATAACCTAGGCCCAAGCGCGCACGGCGGTGCATGGGCATCTTTGATATATCATCTCCATTTAGGTATACCTTTCCATCATCTGCCGGAATCAATCCTGCGATCAGGTAAAATGAAGTTGTCTTCCCGGCGCCATTTGGACCCAAAAGCCCAACGATTTCCCCTTGGTTGACGGTGAGACTCACGCCATCAACTACTTTCCGACCACCGTAGGTCTTCCGAAGATCCTGAGCTGACAGAATGCTAACAGCCCTCTTCTCTCCAAGAACTAGGTCTGAGCCTCCTTTGTTCAATTGCTCTGTTGCGGGATCTACATTCATGACCTTATTCCGCTAACGATTCATATTAAGGCGTCCACCCATCTCCCAATTTCCCTGTGTCGCGAATGAATTGTCCGCTTTCATTCGCAGCGTTAAGTTCGCTTCCTTCGCGCGGGCATAGAAGGTGCCCTGCTTTACCCATGGATAACCTCCGCTCACAATGATGTCGCCGCTGCCGATGTCATACGTCAGCACCTTACCACTTGCTTCGATGGGTTCTTTGCCGTTCGCCGCCTTCTGCAAAATCTTCACGACTCCAGTCGCTACCAGCCGATCCACTTCGCCGAAACTCCCACCCATTCCTTGAGACTTTTCACCGTCCACATCTGTATCTTTCGCAAAGAATATTTTCACCTCATCCGCACCGCTCAGTAAGAACCTAGGATCACTTAACTCAACAGCCCCCATGTATACCAACACGCCTTCTTCTGAGTCGAAATACATGCCCTTTTTGCATTTGATGAGTGTATTTGCTGGGTCAAGCGGAACCTCCAGGGGCGACATTTCTCTATCTTCCGGACGCGGCGCTTCTAGCTCTTCTTCTTTACCTTTGGAAATGAAGGTGAGAGCTGACATCTCTATAAATTGATTAGCTGCTTCTCCCAGCTCTGCGTTTTTGACCTCCTGGGCTTTTAAGAAGGCTGCAGTCGCTTTACCCCGATCCGTTAGCTCATCGGCGCGGCTATTCGCATCTTTCTCTATCTCAGCCAGTTCATCGGCACCGACAAACGCAGGTGGCGCAGCAATAAAAATTGCTGGAAATAGCAAGCCGAAAACTGGGCCAGCTTGAGAAGTTCGCCGATCTTTTCCTTGTGCAATCTGCGTATTCGCCGGTCCTCGGAGGAAGCCTTTTCCGCTGCGAAAGCCATAGACCAGACCGCTACCTTCAGCCGTCAGGCCATCATTTTTCACCCGCACCGGCTCGTCGGCATAAAGCTGGAAACTTTCCTGATCGAACAGAGCTTTCGTCAAATAAACATTGCCAGTCTTTTTCTGTTTTTCATCGTAGAAGTCAATTGTCACATCGGTCCCTTCCACATGCTTTTCGTCGATCAAGGTCAGAGTTTTGGCCTTTAAACTACCTGCTAGGCCTCTCCTGTCATCATATCGCGGCAGCAGAACGTCCTTCAAAACACTTCCGTTCGGCAGCAGCGAAATAGGTGATCGATCCTTTTGCTCAGCGATTTGATCTCCGTGCAGTGGAGCTATTAATGACAGACATAACAATCGCAGATACATAAGAGATGTTGGGGCTGAAGCCTACGCCCACCCGACACAGGATCAATCCGAAATTCATTTCGCATCCATTCAGTCGTTTTCGATTCGGAAGCATGTGGTTGCGCGATCATCGACTAAGGGCGAGGCTCTCAGAAATGAAACCCCGCATCGGCCAGCCCGCACCGCCCTTCCGTGCCCTCGCAGTTTCTGCGAGTGGGCAAGAGGTGGTAGAGCTCGATGACTATCTAGGAAAAAAATTGGTTCTTGTGTTCTATCCGAAGGATAACACCCCAGGTTGCACGATTCAGGCCTGCGCGATCCGCGATCATTGGGCGGAAATTTCAACCCATGCAGAGCTACTCGGAATCAGCACTGACATGGCTGCGAGTCACCGCAAGTTTGCAGATAAACGGAAAATACCCTATCCGCTAATCGCTGATACCAAAAAACAAATGGTCGAACAGTATGGCGTATGGACAAAAAAAAGCTTCTTCAGGAAATCATTTTATAGCGTAGAACGGAGCACTTTTGTGATCGCTGAGGATGGTTTGATTTCTCATATCCTAGAGAAAGTGAATCCTTTCAGCCATTCCCGCCAATTGCTGGAAATTCTTTCCAAATGAGCAAGCAAGAACACATTCTCGCCACACTTGCAGCCACCATGATGGCTCTTTTACTAGCCTTTGGAATGCAATTTTTGAAGGTCAGCAAACAGCTCGACCGGAAGATTCTTGAACTATTCTCACCTTTAGGACTGTCATCTGTTACAGCTGAAATCGGGCCTGAGGTCTTGTGGTCGGCAACGCTTATCGCGTGCTTACTCCTTGCAGCGTCAATCCTATCAATCCCAAAACAATGGCAGCGCCTCTTCATTTGGATGCTAGCGGTTTGCCTTAGCTTTGCCTGGGCCCCGGTCCTAATCCTCGCCTCTTATGCACCAAATCTATCTACAGGGACCACCGCCATTATTTGGGCGGGCTTCTGTGCGATTTGCTACCGCAATGCGAAGTCTGCCTAAAGATAGATATTTATAAGAATCCACTATTCAATGCCAAACGCTGATTTCCCAGAGCCCGTGAAAGAGCTTATTGCAGAGCTTCGCCGCCTTCCTGCAATTGGGCCCCGGAGCGCAGAACGAATCGCCGTTCATCTTCTACAGAACCAATCTGCTGAACCACTTCGTCTGGCTGCAGCGATTCAAGCTTCACACGAGTCAATTGTTCCCTGCCCTTCCTGTGGATTCTTCACGGCTCAAAACACCTGCACATTTTGTGACGATCCGCGCCGTGATAAGTCTTTTTTGTGCATCGTCGAGCAGGCCACCGACATTTTGCCCCTTGAGCGCTCGGGTGTCTTCAAGGGATCCTACCATTGTTTAGGGGGAAAACTTTCTCCGCTTGATCATGTGTCTCCCGATGACCTACGGATCGGACCGCTTCTGGAACGCATTCGGGTTCATGGCTCGGAAATGGAGCTTATCTTAGCCCTTGGTGCTGATGTCGAAGGGGAGGCTACTTCGAATTACCTCGCAGATCTCATGCGTGGGAAGGTCCGAAAGATCACGCGGATTGCCCAAGGCCTACCTGCAGGCGGGGGCCTAGAACATGCTGGCGAACTCACCCTTATCCGTGCTCTCCAAGGCCGCCGTGATATGTAATACTTTTTTGCAAATGCCCATGAAAGCCGCTTTCTTCATCCTATTATACTGTCTAACTCCAGTTCTCCATAGCCAAGACAGTCGCGATAAAATTGAATCTAAAGTATCTATAGATCTCCTTGTCGATTTCCCGAACTGCTGGCAGATCAGTCCAGAGCAATTTGAGAAGGCCTTTACCAAGTCCGGCATGCCGCTATTCCGATGGCTAACAACAGGACAGACCCGCGCGATCTTGTCTCGAAATCTATACAGCAATGTGACCATACAGCTGACCCTTTTTGGCGGTGCGCTACCGGTCGAAGAAATGATCGTCGATTTCGCGGATGAAAAAATAAACTTTCTAAGTATCTCACTCTACAACAGAGGTGATAGTGGTGAAATTTCCACAAAAGAGTATCAGGAACGATTTGCGGTAGCCAAGAAGCAGCTAACCGAAACGATGCAGATTACTCCACGCCCGCGAAACGCAGACAAGCAAAACGGCCTCCTGACCGAAGGCTTCAGCTGGCGCTCGAAAATAATGGGGACAGGACTTCTAGAACATAACGAGGGAGCCTTAGCTAAAGAGGCCCCTGAATTCCTACGATTACGTATCGCACGCCCAGATGCTGTTGGTCGTCTAGCCAAGGGTTTGGTAGATTCATGGGGAAACTCCACTGCCCGACTGAACGATCTTCCGGATAACATCGTTGAAGATTCCACGGGCAACAAGGTCATTTCACCTTTTCCAATGATCGATCAAGGAACAAAAGGATACTGTGTCGCTGCCAGCACGCAGCGCGTGTTTGAATACTACGGCATCGGTGCGGACATGCATCAGATCGCCCAGATAGCTAATTCTGATCCGCAGACAGGCACAAATATTATCACGATTGCCAAAGAACTCAGTGCAATTGACTATCGTTTCAAGACCCGACTTGATGTCATATGTCTCGGAAATCCTGGCAAACTCACGAAGGTAGACATCAAACGGGGTGAATACTATCAAGGACGAGATTTTAAGCCTCGAGATTTTACTAAGGCGGTAATGGGTATGATTGATCAAGGTATTCCGATTCTCTGGTCGCTAGAACTCGGTATCTCTCCTGAGCTTCCGCAATTAGGCCCCCAAGTCTCAGGCGGCCATATGCGCTTGATCATCGGTTACAACAAAAAGGAGAAGCGATTGATCTTTTCAGACTCTTGGGGCAGAGGCCATGAATCTAAGACGATGACATTTGATGATGCTTATCTGGCCACTGTTGGTCTCTTCACTTTGAAGCCTACCGTTCACTAGTCCCTTCTATCGCCCGATCATGGCCGTCCAAAATTTCTTATTCTGATATGCTTCCGTTCACATACGCACTCAGAAATCTGTTTCGTGATCCGTCCCGGCTTGCTCAGACGATTATTGGGTCCGCCTTGGTTGTCCTTCTCCTTATCGCCGCCACCGCGCTAAATGCTGGAATGGAATCGATCTTATCGGCCTCAGGATCGCCAAAGAACATTATTTTGTTAGGAAAAGGCTCCGAGGAGTCGATCGAACGCTCGGAAGTTTCCATCGCCGCTGAGTCTGCGGCCGCAACCTCTATCGCAGGAATTAGCTCCAGCCTCGGGCTGAACGCTGTGTCAGGTGAAATTGCCTATCAAGCTCCAATCGTAACTCAAGCAGGGCACTCTGCGCCAGCTCGGCTACGCGGTGTTTTGGAAAGCGCACTTCTTGTTCACACGACAGTGCGTCTGGTCGAAGGACATTTTCCCGGGCCGGGACAGGTGATCGTTGGCCGCTTGGCGCATCGCACCCTAGGGGTATCGGAAACTGAATTGATGCTTGGGAAATCGATTCATTTCAGCGACGAGGAAATGGAGATTGTAGGCGTTTTTGCGGCCCCATCCACCATTCTAGAGTCTGAAATTTGGTTTGATCGGAATGATCTTTCCGCTCTCACCCAGCGCGATTCCCTCTCAGCAATCACCCTACGACTCAATTCGACAGATCCGTCTGAAGCGGAGCTGTTCACCTTTCAGCGCAATGATTTGGAACTCTCCGCAATACGCGAAGACCGCTATTATGCTCAGCTTGCTAGCTTCTACGGACCGATCAAGATCATGATCTGGGTGACGGCTGCTCTGGTGAGTGCTGGCGCAATCTTTGGCGGCCTAAATACTCTCTATGCGGCTTTTGCGTCTCGGATCAAAGAAATGGCGACCTTGCAGTCCATTGGATATACTCGTTTCGCGTTGTTTTTATCCCTGATCCAAGAAAGTCTCTTGGCAACACTGACTGGGACTCTCTTCGCACTTCTGATCGCCTTCTTCTTTCTTGAAGGAATCACTATTCCATTTTCCGTAGGAACTTTCACCCTGACCTTGAGTCCAAAAGTTATCCTGACAGGACTAATAACAGGCGTTACTCTAGGGACATTAGGAACACTTCCTCCAGCTATTCGGTGCCTTTTGCCCACATTGCCAAAGGCGCTCCGTTCCACTTAAAACTCAATCAATCATGAAAAAAAGAATTCTCGCCCTCTCAGCAATCTCGGTATTCCTCTTCGCATGCTCTGCTAGTAAAGATCAGACTACTTCGGATAAAGGTTCTGAAGATAAAACCCTTAGTCACATCTTTGTAGATAGCGCACCGGAAAATCCGGATTCGATCACAGCGATCCGCAAAACTGCGAAACCTAACGAAGAAGTAATCTTCAATGGCCAAGTCCTAGGCCGCGATCCGGTGTTTATGGATTCACGTTCAATCATGGTGGTCGGAGATCCTCAGAAACTTACCCCCTGCAATGCCATCCCAGGGGATGAATGCCCATTGCCGTGGGATGTTTGCTGTGAGGACCCCGAAGCAATCAAAGCATCCACCCTAACCGTCCAGGTAATTGATGCCACTGGCAAACCACTTGCCGGAACCCTAAAAGGCCAAGGCGGACTAACCGAACTCAGCCATGTCACAATCAGTGGAAAGCTTGCGGCCAATTCTACTCCTGAAAACACGATTGTGAATGCAACCCGGATCTTCGTCGGAAAATAACATTCTTCGATGATTCTGCCTTTTCGATCTCGTGACTTCCAAAAAAACGTTATTTCACACTCTACCAGCGCTCGCTCCTATGTAAGCCTTTGCGCAGATTACTCTATTCATGCAACTTCTGGAATTTGAAAAGCCCGCCTTTGATGTCGAAAAGGAACTCGACAAATTGCGCGCCAAAGCCGCTGCCCAAGATCTGGATCTTTCTACTGAAATCGCGACGATGGAAAGTAAACTCGCGGCAACGAAAAAGACGATCTATGAGAATTTAACTCCTTGGCAACGAGTCCAGATCGCCCGCCATACCCAGAGACCGTTCATGCTAGATTATGTCTCGCTAGCTTTTACCGATTTTACCGAGCTACATGGCGACCGCCACATCGGAGACGATGCATCAATGCCTGGCGGCTTCGCAATGCTCGGCGATCGGAAATGTGTGGTCCTAGGTCATCAAAAAGGTCGGGATACGAAGGAAAATCTCAAGCGTAACTTCGGTTCCGCGCACCCTGAAGGTTATCGCAAATCACTGCGCTTGATGCGTTTGGCTGAAAAGTTCTCGATGCCTATTATTGCTTTGATTGATACGCCGGGGGCCTTTCCAGGCATTGGTGCAGAGGAGCGGAACATTGCGGAAGCAATCGGCTTCAATCTCCGTGAAATGATGCTGTTAAAAACGCCTATTATTTCGGTCGTCTTAGGCGAGGGCGGCTCAGGCGGGGCCCTAGGCATTGGAGTAGCTGATCGTGTCGTTATGTTGGAAAATGCCTATTATTCGGTGATATCTCCTGAAGGCTGTGCTGCGATTCTTTGGAAACATCGGAAGCATGCGCCCGAAGCTGCGGAGGCAATGAAATTGGTCGCGCCAGATCTAAAGCGCCTTGGCTTAATTGATGATGTAATCCCGGAGCCGACAGGTGGTGCCCATCATGATCACGGAACGACAGCGGACTCTTTCAAAACAATCATCTCCTCCCATTTAGATCACCTTTGTTCTCTCCCAGAAAAACAGCTCCTTGACGAGCGATACCAAAAGTTCAGGAACTTTGGCGATTGGAATCAAGCGTAAGTTCTAAAAACTCCCCGATTCCATGGATGATCATACCCCAGATAAGGCTCCGCTCGAAGCAGAGATCATCAGCTCTGTCCCGAAACAGGCAGAGCCTGCCGATCGCAGCCAAATAACTGGCGAGTCTCCGCGCAAAACTTATCCTTGGATCACTGCAGGTATCTTCGCACTAATATTCATCGCTTTGGGCTTCTTAAGCGGGCGATCGACGACTGCCGAAGATATGCTATGGTATAGAGCTCTACAAGCTCCGCCTGGATTACCGCCCTCTTGGGTCTTCCCTGTCGTATGGACGATTCTATATGCTTTGATGGGCCTCAGTCTAGCGATCCTCATCTTTGCCCCTGAAAAAAACCGTGGCGGGGAGCATGAAACCCGCAGAAAGCTAAAGGCATGCCTCCTCTTCGCCATTCAGCTCGCCCTCAATCTCGCATGGACTCCTGTATTCTTTAGCGCCCAGCTCAAGATCCCAGCTCTGGTGATCATCATCGCTTTGCTAGCAACGATCTTTCTGACCATTCGCGCATTTTTCCCAATCTCGAAGCGGGCTGCGTTCCTTCTAATTCCATACCTAATTTGGGTCGCCTATGCCACTTACCTGAATGCCTCATTCGTCATTCTGAACCTTTAAAGACTCAGCCATGGTTCAAGTAGCAATCGTTTTTTGATTCAAATCCTTTCATATGTGAGCCCATCTGTTTGTTCCAAAACTACTGCTCGAAGAGCATCCAAAGAGCTCATCGGCCGTAGTCCTTCATAGCTCTTCGCTCTGCTTGTCGATTTTGATCTAAGCCGAGGCATATTTCTTGCTTGTTCCAAGAAAAATCCAGCCTTCTATTCCCCACGTCCTCATGTCGAATCCATTCTACCATTCCAGCACCCCACTCGTTCCAGATTCCCTTCATAGTCTTGCGCATGAACATGACAATTGTGGAATGGGCGCAATTGCGAACCTCAATGGAATCCGCTCATTCACCGTCATCGATCATGCGCTGACATCGGTCTCAAACATGGTTCACCGCGGCGCTGTGGATGCGGATATGAAGACTGGCGATGGCTCAGGCATCCTTTCCCAAATTCCTTTTCCGCTATTTAAAAAGGCCGCTGCAGATCTTGGGCATGAGATAGAAGATGCCTCTCGGATCGCCGTTGGCGTGTTCTTTCTTCCCGCGAATCATGCGGAGCAATCGAAGGCAATTCTCGATATCGTCAATACCGTCTTGGCCAAACGATCCGTTGAAATCTTGGGCTGGCGTGATGTGCCCATAAATTCTGAAGCCTTGGGGGAAATCGCGCAAAAATCTCAACCAGATATTCAGCACCTATTGATGCTCCGACCTGAAGGTGAAGAGCAGCTCGCCTTCGAACGAAAGCTATATCTCTGTCGTCGTGAGATCGAGCAGCTGACAAGAGACATCCTTGGCTTCTATATGCCTACCTTTTCGAACCGCCTGATCTCCTACAAAGCTCTCGCGATGCCAACTGCGCTGCGTGGATTCTATGCCGATCTGACTGATTCACTTTTTGAAACCGCAATTTGTCTCTATCACCAGCGTTTCTCCACAAACACATTTCCGGCATGGCCTCTTGGGCAGCCGTTCCGGATGATGTGTCACAATGGTGAAATTAATACCGTCGAAGGGAATCGAAACTGGATGACATCACGCGAAGAATTCTTCGCCTCGCCAGTCTGGGGAGACGAAATCGATATCGTCAAAAACTTGATCCGCCATGGCGAGTCGGATTCTGCTTCGCTCGACCACTGCCTTGAGCTGCTGATCCTTTCTGGCCGTTCTCCGGAACACGCGATGTGTATGCTTGTGCCACCAGCGTATCGCAATGACGAGGAGATCTCCGATGAGTTGCGCGCTTTTTACCAATACATCCGTTCATTTTCCGAGCCTTGGGATGGCCCTGCCGGCTTAGTATTTACCGATGGTACGAAAATCTGCGCCTCCCTTGATCGCAACGGCCTTCGCCCCTCGCGCTACAAAACGACGTCAGATGGGTTTCTCTACATTGGCTCAGAGTCCGGTGCTGTTGTTTTCGATGATGCGCTCGTCACCCGCAAAGGCCGCCTTGGCCCAGGTCAAATGCTTTCAGCAGATACCTCTACAGGGAAGTTACGCCTTAATACTGAAATTAAGGAAGAACTTGCGCGCCAAAAGCCTTATCGCCGCTGGATTGATGAGAACAAGCTGGAGCTTCGTCATTTCATCTCACCGGACGCCCATGTTCCAGAAATCGAGATTCAAGCGCTCGATCTCTCAAGGCGGCAAGTCGCCAACGCGATCTCGATTGAAGAGCTCGATATGGTCTTCCCGCCGATGATCAAAGGCGCACAGGAAGCCGTTTTTTCGATGGGCGATGATATACCGCTGGCGATTCTTTCCTCTTATCCACGCCTCCTTCCCACTTACTTCAAACAACGCTTCGCTCAAGTCACCAATCCACCGATCGATCCAATTCGAGAATGGGCGGTTATGACCCTTGGAGCTTCGCTCGGACCAGAGAGAAATCTTCTCGAAGAGGGCCCCTCACATTGCAAATCCATCTCGATCGAATCCGCGATTCTATTTGAGCATCAACTTGATCGACTTAAACATTTGGAAGATCACGGCTATTTATCTCACACCCTAGATTGCACTTGGGATGCTGAGACCGGAAAAGCTGGCATGAAAGCGCGGATTGATGAGCTTTGTGCCGAAGTTGAGGCTGCAGTTAATAAGAAAATCTCCCTAATTATCCTATCAGATCGGGCTACCTCGGCGACCCGGATTCCTATTCCAGCGATGCTGGCCACGGGGAGTATTCATCATCATCTAAATCGCATCCGCAAACGCATGCGGGCCTCTCTCATCGTTGAAACCGGTGAGGCGCGCGATGTCCACCAGATCGCCTGCCTCTTTGGCTTTGGCGCCACTGCAGTCGTTCCATATTTGGGCTATGCGACAGTTAGGCAGCTGGTTGCTACAGATAACCGCAATAAGTTAGGGGAGAACATGACCCCGCAGAAGGGCATGACCAATTATCGGAAAGCCTTAGAGAAAGGTCTTCTGAAGATTATGTCAAAAATGGGTATTTCAGTGCTTAATTCATACCAAGGAGCCCAAACCTTTGAGGCAATTGGAATTGGCCCCGAAGTCGTTTCGTTCTCCTTTACTGGTGTTCCCTCGCAGATCGGCGGCGTCACCTTCTTAGAAATCGCGGAAGAATCGATCATTCGGCACAGGGCTGCATATGAAATCGATCCCCCAGAGGGCGAAACACTCGATCTAGGCGATCCCGGCTACAACCGATATCGGAAGTCTGGGGAGGCTCATGCTTTTTCGACTGAAGTAATCAAAAACTTTCACACCTATGTTCGTTCTGGAAAAGCTGAGGATTATGAAGATTACGTGAAAGTCTGCTTAGAGACTAATCCAGTGGCCATCAAAGACCTGCTGAATTTCATTCCCAAAGAATCAGGGCCTATCCCCCTAGAAGAAGTCGAGCCAGTTGAAGACATCCGCCGGCGTTTTACCACAGCAGCTATGTCACTAGGAGCACTCTCTCCTGAGGCTCACGAGACATTGGCAATCGCCATGAACCGCATCGGCGGAAAGTCAGATTCTGGAGAAGGTGGCGAGGATCCAATCCGTTTCAAGCCATACCCGAACGGGGACTTTGCTCGCTCCTATATCAAGCAGGTCGCTTCGGGTCGTTTTGGAGTTTCCGCCTATTATCTGGTCAATGCAGATGAGCTAGAAATCAAAATGGCGCAAGGGGCAAAGCCTGGTGAAGGGGGCCAGCTTCCAGGGCACAAGGTCAACGCACTCATAGCAAGGCTCCGCAACACGCAGTCTGGAGTTCAGCTTATATCCCCTCCTCCACATCATGATATCTACTCAATTGAGGATCTTGCACAGCTCATTCATGATTTGAAAGAGATCAATCCGACCGCTCGGGTAACCGTTAAGCTAGTGGCAGAGGCTGGTGTTGGCACTGTCGCTGCAGGGGTTGCCAAAGCCGCAGCAGATAATATATTGATCTCTGGGCATGATGGTGGCACCGGAGCTTCTCCGCTATCATCCACAAAACATGCCGGGTCTCCTTGGGAACTTGGACTGGCGGAAGCTCAGCAAACCCTCCTTATCAATAATTTAAGGGGCCGGGTCACACTTCGAACAGACGGTGGAATTAAATCGGGACGAGATGTCGTAATCGCCGCAATCCTCGGCGCTGAGCAATATAACTTCGGGACCACGGCGATGATTGCCATGGGTTGCGTGTATGTGCGGAAATGTCACCTAAATACCTGCCCGGTAGGTATCGCTACCACGGATCCAAAGTTCCGCGCAAAATTCAAAGGAACCCCAGAGATGGTGATCAATTACTTCGATGCGGTAGCTGCAGAGGCCCGGAAAATCATGGCGAAAATCGGTGTCCGTAAGCTCGATGATCTAATCGGCCGCCCAGATATGCTCGAGCAACGTGAAGTGCCCTCCCATCCAAAGGCAAACACGATCGATCTCTCCCGGCTTTTGAAAGACGTGGTCCCGGCAATCGCGATTGCTACGGAGACCCCAGAAGATGAAATATCCCGCATCCGCACCCAAGAGCGTAACGACGGAATTTCAGATTCAGCGCTCGATATTCAGATTCTCGATGACATCATTGTGCACACTGGTGGAATCGCCCCAGAAGCGCCAAAATATGGCGAAGGATCTGTCCGGCCTGCCGCCTTGGAAGCTCTGGAATCTTTGCCAGATCGTGCACCGTTCCGCAAATCCTACAATGTTGTAAACACAGATCGGAATATAGGGACCCGCCTTTCAGGGCGTATTGCCCAAGTCTTCGGAAACTACAATCTACCCAATGAGTCGATCCACATTCAGTTCCATGGTTCAGCAGGGCAGTCATTCGGTACTTTTCTAGTGAATGGCGTCACCCTCGAGCTGTTCGGCGAGGCCAACGATTATGTGGGTAAAGGTATGGCTGCCGGCGAAATCATTCTGCGGGTGACTCCAGAAGCGAACTTTGAAGCCGCGACGAATGCAATCGCTGGAAATACCTGCCTCTACGGAGCGACAGGCGGCAATTTGTTTGCTAATGGCCGCGCGGGCGAGCGATTCGCAGTTCGTAACTCAGGTTCGATCGCCGTGGTTGAGGGAGTTGGTGATCATGGATGTGAATATATGACCAACGGCACCATCACAATTCTTGGCAAAACTGGTAAGAACTTTGGCGCAGGAATGTCAGGTGGCACCGCTTACGTCCTCGATGTAGACGGCAAATTCTACTCACGAGTAAACACAGAAATGGTCGTCGCGATGCCGATTAGCCGCCCGCAGGATATCAGCGAGGCAAAGCGTATGATCGAGCTGCATTATGAAAAGACGAATTCAAAGCAGGCTGCAGATCTTCTTGCTGATTGGGAGCACACAATCAGCAAGCTGGTCCGTGTCATTGCTCGCGAACGCGCCGAACTAGAAGCTGCCGAAGAACAACACGAAGCCGCATCCACTCCTAAAGAACTTTCATAATAAGCTCAACTTATTGAAACGCCTCATGGTCGTAAACAAGTGCTACCGAACTTTTGCACGATTGTCTTATCGAACATGCTTAGTCTGTGGCGAATTTAATCTTAGAACCAAAAAAAACTTGCACCTAAGCGCACCTTCCGCTTTCTTGCCCACCGCACCACGACTAACGACCCGTTCGTCTATCGGTTAGGACTCCAGGTTTTCATCCTGGCAAGAAGGGTTCGACTCCCTTACGGGTCGCCATTTTCACAAGTGGCATTCTGAAAAATTTCCTTAGTAATCCCGTGAAGATCTCTTAGGTCCGCAATTTTTCTAGCCTCCCCATCCATCTCTGGGCCGGAGCTTGTTTTGTTTTAAACCATCCCTATCTTGAGTGCTGTCCAAAAAGCCACTGCAATTAGAGCTAGGAAAAATGGGCCGCCAGTTTCAGCCCTGACCTGCTATGATTACCCAAGTGCACGGCTACTTGATGAAGCTGGGATTGATATTCTCCTAGTCGGTGATTCCCTCGGGATGGTCGTTCTTGGATTTCCAGATACAACCCATGTCACCCTAATAGATATCTTGCACCACTTACGTGCTGTTGCTCGGGCAAAGCCTAGAGCTCTGATCATCGCCGATTTACCAATCCATACCTATGATACCCCCGCGGCGGCTCTTGATTCAGCCCAGCAATTGATAAAGGCAGGTGCTGATGCAGTAAAACTGGAAGGCGGTATCGATCAGGCGGAAAAGGTCTATGCGATTACTTCTGCAAAAATCCCTGTCTGTGGGCATCTAGGCATGCTTCCTCAAAGTATTTTAGAAGAAGGGGCCTATCGTATAAAAGGTAAAACTCCCCTTCAGACCCAAGCTCTCCTCGATGATGCGGCTGCGCTGGTTAGAAGCGGTGTCTTCGCTATCGTGCTAGAATCAGTCACTCCATTCTCTGCAAAACAAATTACCCAGTCGGTGCAGGTTCCTACAATTGGAATAGGCTGTGGAACGAATACCTGCGATGGAGAGATTGCGGTCATTACCGATCTGCTAGGCAGCTATCCATGGTTCGTCCCACCCTTTGCAAAGCCTGAGAAAAATCTCGCACAGGAAATTTCAGCTGCGGCGAAAGCCTACATCTCACGCCTTCGTTTTGAGGCAAAGGCCGGACAATCTTAACAGGGCAATCATATTGATTCTCTATCTCCACATTCCGTTTTGCCACAGAATCTGTCCGTATTGCTCCTTCTATAAACATACTCCAGGCTCGACTCCTATTCCTGAATTTATTTCAGCTTTGCTCACTGAACTGAAATGGAGAAAAGACTCGCTGGGAGCCTCCTCGTTGTCCCCAAGCTCCATCTATTTGGGTGGAGGGACTCCTTCGATGCTATCAGCTACCCATCTGAGCACCTTGTTCAAGGGCTTAGCTGCCACGCTCGATCTCTCATCGACAACTGAGATCACGCTGGAGGCGAACCCAGTGACTTTTGATTTCAAAAAGGCAAAACTATTCAAATCCCTAGGTTTCAATCGAGTATCGCTCGGAATTCAATCTTTTATCCCGCATGTTTTAGCGGTCTTGGGCAGGGAACACACGCCGGAGCAAGCGATCTCGGCAATCGAAATTTTGCAAAACGCGGAGATTCCCTCGATCAATATCGATCTAATGTTCTCGGTCCCCGGTCAATCTTTTCTCGATTGGAATACTACGCTTACTCAGGGCCTCGCCCTTGGACCGGACCATATCTCCGCCTATAACCTGACCTACGAAGAAGACACAGCTTTTTTCGAATCCCTAAAAACGGGGGAATATCGGCAATCCGAGGAAGACGATTCGAGCCACTATCACCTAGCCGAAAAACGCCTGACGGCCGCTGGTTTTGATCATTACGAGACCTCGAACTACTCACTGGCTGGGCATCACTCCAGACATAACCAAGCATACTGGGATGGTGCTGACTATCTTGGCGTAGGCCCCTCTGCCGTCTCAACCCTCGGCAATACCCGAACAAAAAATATTTCTGACACTGCCGCCTACATTCGCCGCGTTAACGGGATAGGCCATGCCATCAGCGAATCAGAGATTCTCAGCAAGGCTCAGCGAAGAATCGAGCGTATCGCCTTGGGCCTTCGGACTTCTGCTGGCATCTCTGCTGCTCTACTTGGTGATGATTCGCATCTAAATGCTCGCACTCTAGAATCTGAAGGTCTTCTTGCGTTTGCCTCGGACCGGGTAGTCCTAACGCAAAGAGGACGCGCCCTTGTTGATCCGATTGCTGCCGAACTTATCTAGGACGTGAGACTGATGCCGGGCTTCCTCTTGTATCTCCGCTGTTTCGACCTATTATCTAGACCATGCGAAACTTTATTTTCCTCAGCTCGCTTTGTCTTTTTATACAAATATCGACGGCCCAAGAGGCGCATATTGCGGTCGAGGCCTATTCCGGCAAAGTCTTGTCTGCTGAAAATAGCACTGTTAAACGGCCGATCGCATCTCTCACAAAAATTATTACTTCGGTAGTTGCCTTAGACTGGGCGCAGGCAAAAGAGATCGATCCGTCCACTCATTTGATCCAAGTTCCAGCGATTGCCTCGGAACTAGGAGGAACAAGCCCTCTCAATCTGATTGCTGGTGAGATTCTAACTCTCCGAGACGCACTCTACGCCGCACTTCTCGCATCGGACAATGTAGCGGCCCTATCCATCGGGCACCACGTCGGTATTCAGCTCTTACAATCCCGCAACCAAGAAGGCGATCCTCTTCTCGCTTTCATCGGCGAAATGAACCGCTTCGCCGCCGCTGTAAACGCATCTCAAACAACTTTCGGAAACTCCAGTGGCCAAGCTCCGAACCTTTCGACAGCAGCCGATGTTGCAAAAATGTCGATCCATGCGATGCGCCGGAATAGCTTCAGCTTTATCGTCCGTCAGGAATCCCGAGAAATTAGCATCGATTCGAACGAGGGCACTAGGACTCTTACGATCAATAATACAAATGAGCTGCTAGGTGAACCGGGAATCTCTGGGATAAAAACTGGAACCACGAGTGCTGCTGGTCCATGTCTTGCGACCTGCGTCGATCTAGAGCCTCTTCAGCGCACAAAAGCAGATGGCACCATTGGCGTTACGCCAAGACGGCTAATCGTTGTCGTTCTCAATAGCCCAGACCGATATGGAAACACGCGTGACATAATTGGTGCCTCTTGGAAACATTACGATTCCTGGCTCGCTTCGGGTGCTCTTGTAAAGGATCGTGCACGCGAAATCCTCGCTACTCCGCTGCCTAAGTAGACAGATCCCTCCACAGACACTTATGAGAATTGGAATCTTGAATAGTGGTGGGGACTGCCCTGGCCTCAATGCAGTCATCCATGGCGTCGTTGGTGCTGCCGATAAACTAGGATGGGAAGTGATAGGCTTCAAAGACGGCTTTGAAGGCCTCCTACCACCGGGAGATTTTCGAGTTCTAACTCCCTCCGACACGATCGGTATTTTGAAACTTGGAGGAACGATCCTAGGCACGACAAATAAAGGACACTTCACAGCAAAGGTTGGAACTGGGGACGTGAGTGAGATCCCGAAAGAGATCGTCGACCGCGCCAAACAAACAATGGATCAACTCGAAGTCCGCGCGCTAATTGTCGTGGGTGGAGATGGTTCTCTAACCACTGCCCTGCAGCTATTCGAATTAGGGTGGCCGGTGGTTGGCGTCCCAAAAACCATTGATAATGACCTTTCGGCTACAGCGATGACCTTTGGCTTTGACTCCGCTGTGACTACTGTCGTCGACGGTCTCGATCGTTTAAACACCACCGCCGAATCGCACAAGCGAATCATGGTTCTTGAAGTGATGGGGCGCCATGCGGGCTGGATCGCGCTCTGGGGCGGCATAGCTGGTGGTGCGAATGTGATTCTAATCCCCGAGATTCCCTTCTCGATCAACAAGATTACCGAGTTCATCAATGACCGAGATTCCAAAGGCTATCACTCGACGTTAGTGGTCGTCGCCGAAGGCGCTAAATTTCCGAACGAGGAACAAGTCAGCATCGATTCAAGTTCGGAAGGCGAAGTTCGTCTTGGCGGGATTGGCGATCAAGTTGCCGAGGTGTTGGAGTCCATGACAGGCAAAGAAACCCGGTCTTGCACACTCGGACACCTGCAACGTGGGGGCGCTCCTACCGCTTTTGATCGGATCCTAGGAATGCGTTTCGGAGTGATGGCAGTGAAACTTGCCGAAGATGGCGCGTTTGGACGCATGGTATCCTACCAAGCGTATCAGGTTGCTTCGGTTCCGATCAAGGATGCTGTGAACAAGCTCAAGCTCGTCGACTTAGACGGTGAGGTTGTGCATGCTGCCAAGTCAGTAGGAATCTGTCTCGGAGACTGATGGATTGTCAAAACAAGACCGGCATCCAACCCTAAGGGTTTTAACCCGTTTATCTGAAGAATCCCACTTTCATAAGTTGCCAGACTTGTAAGGTCCTAATAGATTTTCAATGAACCGAACAATTCAGATGCCTCGGCTCAAGCGAACCAAGACGTCTCAGGTATGGTATTCCGCATAACACCGACTACGGTGAATGCGAGCCGGACCCATAGTTTTCTGATCTAAGCGAATTCTAGCCCTGCAAGCTGGCCAGTGCTCGTGGCAAACGATTTGTCGCCGAGACCAAATTGATTTAGGATGCTAACATACAGGTTGGCCAGCGGGAGTGGTATTCGGATCAAAGGCTAAGTGACGACCGTGATCAAAACCACCACCTATAAGCAAGACAGGCAGATCCTTGTTGGAATGATTCGAGGCATTACCCAGGTTGGAGGTAATCAGGATTGTCGTGCGATCGAGCAGTGTGTGATTTCCTTCGATAGTGTTACGAAGATTAGTCAGAAGGGCGTTCAGCTCCTTGAAGAAAGCTCCCTCGATCATCTTCAACTGCGTAACATTGTTAGGCTCATTCCCATGGTGGGATAGCGGATGATATCCATTCACTACGCCATCAATATTTACCTCATTCTGCTGAAACCAGCCGGTGCTGATGACACGGGTTGAATCAGTTTTAAAGGCCAAATGGATGATATCACAAGCATTGCGCATCTGGGTAATGATCTCACCTTTGCTTTTCGGATCCTCAGGCATTGGAATATCTACCTTCGGTTTTGGCTGATGCACCCAGCTCTCTGACTTAATTAGCCGCTTCTCTGTGCTTTCTACAGATTCAAAATACTCGGCTAATTTCGCCTGATCACTGCGCGATAGCCCTGGTTTAAGAGCTTCGGCTTGGCGGCGCATGAGATTGGTCAGACTCTTTTCTTTCTCGATTGCCTTAAGGTTCTGTTTTACGCTGTCCGATCCTTGCTCCGTGAACAGCATCTGGTAAACTTTTGCCATGCTCTGCTGTGCCGGAATCATCGTTCCACCATTTGTCCAAGATGTCTGATTTGACGATGCTGCCAGGACTAAAGAGTCATACCTCGTATGTGTCCCGATGCTGTTCGCGAGATGCTGGTCCAGCGATCTGGCATTTTTCATTGCTGATGGCACGGCTGTAAAAATTCGAGTATCTGCTACATGACCGCCGTTTACCCCTGGATGGTCGAGACCTGAGATAACCGTGGTTTGATTTCTGAATTCTTTGATTAACGAGAGGTATTCAGTCGCCTCATATTTCGCGCCAACTGCTTCCGGGACCAAAGCTTGCTTATACAAGCTTAATGGAACCGTAATTAGGAGGAGCCGCCTAGGTGATTCTTCTTCGGCAGCATGTGCAAAGCCACCTAAAGAATCAAGATAGGGCAAAGCAAGGCCTGAGGCGGTCAGCGCCTTAAGAAATGAACGTCTAGTTTTCATGAGTGATATAATTTAGGGTTTGCGAAATAATTCTGAAGCTACAAGGCCATGGATGATTGTCCGGAAGCCTCTGTTTTGTTTCTGTGCGCTATAAGCAACTTTCTGCAAAGCTTGTTCGTCTGCAAAGTTCATTTTTCGACCTAAGCCAAAAGTTGCAAGTTTATGGGCAATGTTATGATACACCAATTTCTCATCTTTCTTTAACAAATTACGAAATTCAGCGAAACTCTCGAAGTTTCCATGACGCGGCATTTTGTCAGCCACCGATACGGTTTTTCCTTTGACCAGCTTCGGGCGTCTCGGATTATCGGTTTCTTCCAAAGCTCGGTATTCCTCGCGCCATAGGCCAACGACATCAAAATTCTCCAGGGCCATTCCGTAGGGATCTATTTTAACATGGCAGCTAGAACATTGCGCGATCTCCCGATGTTTCGCCAATTGTTCTTGGATTGTCGTCGCTCCTCGGATGTCAGGCTCAATCACCGGAACATCAGGTGGTGGTGGTGGCGCTGGTGTACCCAACAGCTGATCAAGAACAAAGACTCCGCGGATAATTGGTGAGGTAGTCGTCCCATTCGAGGTAGCGTTAAGAATGCTCGCCTGGGTCAATAGTCCTCCACGGATTGTCTTAGTTTTGTCTAGCTTGACGCGCCGGATCTCACTGCCCTTCACACCAGAAATTCCATAATGCTTGGCAAGCCGAGCATTCAACATCGCCCAGTCAGAATCGATCAAATTAAGTAGCGACTCGTCCTTATCGATCATCTCACGAATAAATAATCGGGTTTCATCCACGATCGCCAACTCAAGCTCTGGGTTGTATTCTGGATATAATTTCGAGTCAGGCCTCATTTCCCCCACGAAATCCAATTTTAGCCATTTACCTACAAAATCCTCCAAGAACCGGTCTGACTTCGGATCGGCTAGTAGTCTTTCCACTTGGGCAGCGATGACTTTCGCATCGCCCAATCGCTTACTACTAGCTAGGTCCAGTAGCTCTTTATCTGGGGTAGACCGCCATAGGAAATAAGAAAGGCGACTGGCTAAAGCGAATTGATCAGGACCCTCCTCGGGTTCTAGATGATAGAGGAAAAACGGAGATGCCATCATCGCTTTTACGGAAACCTTAAACGCTTCAAGGGGCTCTACTTCATCCCGGAGGCCTTTATAATAATCCAAGAAATCCGAAATAGTGCTCGATGGCACAGGTCTGCGGAATAGTTGTGGAGCTAGGTTTGTAATTATTTCGGAAATATTTTTATCACTTACTTCACCAGATTTATATTTGCCCAACAATAGTTGATGTCCGCGTGGCGGCCATTGTTCAAAAATTGGTCCCTCGAGTGTTATTTCGCTGATAGCGACAGCGACATCTTTGCTTTTTTCTATTAGTGATCCAGCTAGTCTACTAGTTCCATCTATCATCTCTAGTAAGATCTGATCCTTAGGTTCTAAATAGGTCTCGAGTCTGAAAGTTTGGCTATCCCCTTCCTGGAATTCAAAAGTTTGTAGCGATTCTTCAACACCTCCTCTTATAATAGGAGCCTTTTTGACTACCACCCTCACCGGCTTACCTGGACTACGCAAGGCCCTTCCAGTCACTGTATACCGATACATTCCTGGAGACTTAACACGAAAATGATTGTTTGTGGATGGCCTAGTTGCTCTAACTGCGATCGCACCTTCTCCATCTATAATAGGATAGTAAGGCGCTCCGAACCTTCCGCTTTCTTTTGCTTCTTTTGCTCGTCTGGCTTCGCGTTCAGTTCTAAGGCTTCCCTGAGCCTTTCTCCTATCTTCTTTCCTTTTTTCTATAGCACGTTGTTGATCAGCAAGATCCTTCAGATTGAAGCTTACCTTGTTGAGTTCCGGCCTGTTTCCGTCGACGATTGCTCTATCAAGTATAAAATCAGCAGCCTGCCAATACTGATCAATTTGTTCCGCCGACAGCATCAAGGCTGCACCGATATTATCAAACCCGTCAGATACTGCGTCTTCCGGAAAGCCGTCCGCGAAGTTACCTCGGACATCGAACAGATCTTCGATCGTATTGGTAAACTCTGTGCGATTCAGGCGCCGGAGAACAACCTCCCCGGTATGCCCTTTTAGCTCGGCAACTGCTGTTGCGAGCCCGTCTTCAATCCACGAGGTGATTGCTTCAACCTCCGCCGCATTCGGCTGTTTCTCATCTTCTGGAGGCATATCACCAAGGTGCAGATTGTCCAAAGTAAGCTTCCAATATTCGGCATCTTCAACAGTCTCCACCTTTTTGAGTAGCTTGAGCTCAAAATCACCCTTTTGCTTTTCTTCATTATGGCATTTCGAGCAGTAATTCTCAAAGAAGGTTTGAAACTCGGCTGACGAACTAGATAAGTCGCCCCGGCTCACTGCGGTTAGTCCTGCGAGGCACAAAAAAGAAACGACTACTGATTTCAGTCGCTGTCTTAAAGTCAAAGTGGGTTGATACATGGTTTTTGTAGAATCAAACATACACTACGTCACTTTTGCGTATTTGTCAGGTTTTTTCTATCCTCGAAAGCACCATTTCGCTTTGTGGATTTCCTTGAAAAAATTCATGGCTCGGATCGAATCTTTTAGTTCGATAAGGGTTGTATAATGAGTTTCTTGCAGAGGAACTTTGTCGCTAACGGACCTATGAGACAATATCAGGTCCGCAAGCTAGAGTGCGGTTCGAAAAGCTTCAGCCCGTAATTCTCGTTTCTCTTAGGATAAAATTCCTCCCTAGGACACGATCGTATGGTGTAGCCAAAGTTAGCCTATTTGCTCTTTGTCGAATCCGTTTGGATTCCTTCCTGCATTTTATTCACTCTCAATCAGGCTTGCTCGCTTCTCCTTGCGGCCGTATCAAGCTCTCATCGCCATCCTACGCGGTCCCCATCTAATTCTTTCCTTTCGAAATGTCCATTCACGTCGCCCTCCATCACCGCACCAGCTATCAATATGATCGACCTGTCGAACACGGCCCGCACGTGGTCCGGCTCCGACCAGCTGCGCATTCCAAAACCCGAATATTATCATATTCCTTAGATATTGGACCTGGAGACCATTTCATCAATTGGCAGCAGGATCCACAGGGGAATTATCTCGCCAGAATCGTTTTCAACGAACCGATGAAACGCCTCGATGTAGAGGTAGACCTCGTCGTCGAAATGGCAGTTCACAATCCCTTTGATTTCTTTTTGGAGGAAAAAGCGCAGACTTATCCGTTTAGCTATGAACCAGAAGTAGCTCGCGAACTTGCTCCCTATCTGGAGATCGAGGGGAATGGAAGAAGGCTCGATCATTGCATTGAGCACTTTAAGAAGAAGTCCGGCCGCACGATCGATGTGCTAGTTGAGCTTAACGCCGCAGCTCAGCAGGCGGTCGAATATAAAATCCGGATGGAGCCCGGTGTTCAGACACCCGAAGAAACATTGGAAAAAGCTTCTGGCTCGTGTCGCGATTCAGCCTGGATGGTCGCAAACATCCTTCGTGGAATGGGTTTAGCCTCCCGCTTTGTGTCAGGATATTTGATTCAGCTAAAGTCAGATCAAAAGTCTTTGGATGGCCCTTCTGGCACGGAGGTTGATTTCACTGACCTTCATGCGTGGGTCGAAGTATATCTTCCCGGCGCCGGATGGGTCGGCCTAGATCCGACCTCCGGTCTTCTGGCTGGAGAGGGGCATATTCCCCTAGCCTGCTCGCCCCGCCCCGGAAGCGCCGCAGCTGTGAGCGGTGGCACCGGGCCATGCGAATCGACGATGGAACATGAAATGTCCGTTGAGCGTATTTACGAATCTCCACGCACGACTCTTCCCTACTCAGATGACGAATGGGAGAAGATCAACAAATCGGGCGGAATATCGATTCCGAACTCACTTCCATGGACGTCCGCCTGACGATGGGCGGAGAGCCGACGTTTATCTCGATGGATGACTTCGATGGGGCGGAGTGGAATACTGCCGCCCAAGGTCCGAATAAACGGAAGCTTTCAGATCAGCTGATCAAGCGCCTCAAAGGTCATTTCGCACCTGGTGGATTGCTATTTTACGGTCAGGGAAAATGGTATCCCGGAGAACAGCTTCCACGGTGGTCGCTTGGATGTTATTGGCGTCATGATGGACAGCCAATTTGGAATGACAGCTCTCTCATTGCTGACGAATCGACGGACTACCAATATGGTCCGGACGAGGCGAAACGATTTATTGAAAGCTTGTGTTCAAACCTAGGAGCCAATCCGGACCACATCATTCCGGCATACGAAGACGCCTACTACTATATCTGGAAGGAACGCCGCCTGCCCGCTAATGTCGATCCTTTGAAATCAAATCTTTCAAATAAGCTAGAGCGGGATCGCCTTGCGCGTATCTTCGAAACTGGGCTTAATGAAGTCACCGGCTACACCTTGCCGCTGGCGAAGCGAAAACATAGAACTGGTGAATCTTGGCGCAGCTGCCCTTGGTTCCTTCGTGGCGAAACCTTATATCTCCTGCCGGGTGATTCTGCAATGGGTTATCGCCTTCCGCTCGATTCGCTTCCTTGGGTGAAGGAGGAAGAATTTCCATGGTATATCCCTCAGGACCCAACGTCGGAATTCTCAGCTCTGCCCGCGACAGTCTCACTACAGCCACGCTATCATGCTGACCAAAATGTAGATGCACTGAACCGATCGCCTAATTCTAACGAAAAATCAGATTCGTCAGAGAGAGCAACAGATCAAGTAAGAGAGCCGAAGGCTCAGGAAAGCGCTTCGTGGATCACGCGGAACGCCCTTTGTGTGGAGCCACGAGAAGGGCGGCTGCATATCTTCCTTCCGCCGGTTGATACTACCGAAGATTTTCTCGAACTCATCAGCGCGATTGAGAAAACCGCTGCCGCCGAAAATCTACACATCATCCTAGAAGGCACACCGCCTTCCTATGATCCTCGAATCGAAGTCGTGAAAGTGACGCCAGATCCGGGTGTCATTGAGGTGAATTTACAACCTGCCCATTCATGGGATGAACTTGTCAACAATACCACAACGCTCTACGAAGAGGCCCGCCTGTGTCGCCTCGTCACTGAGAAATTCATGGTCGATGGTCGCCATACTGGAACTGGGGGCGGTAACCACATCATCATCGGTGGTAAAACTCCGTCTGATTCTCCGATCCTGCGCCGGCCAGATCTTCTGCGCAGCATGATTACCTTTTGGAATCATCACCCCTCTCTCTCCTACTTATTTTCTGGTCTATTTATTGGCCCTACCTCACAAGCCCCGCGCATCGATGAAGCTCGAAACGATTCGATCAATGAACTTGAGATCGCCTTCCGCACTCTCGAAGGCGATGGGAATTCAGTGCCGTGGAAGGTCGACCGCGCATTCCGCAATCTGCTGATCGATTCCACCGGAAATACACACCGCGCGGAGTTCTGTGTTGATAAGCTATATTCGCCTGACAGCGCGACGGGTCGCCTTGGCCTTCTTGAAATGCGAGGCTTCGAAATGCCTCCCCATAGCCGCATGTCCTTGGTGCAGCATTTGGTGCTGCGCGCACTTGTCGCTCGTTTCTGGAAAGAGCCGTATCACAAGCCGCTCGTCCGTTGGGGCACAGAAATACACGATCGCTGGATGCTTCCCCATTTCATCTGGGAAGATTTCAAAGAAATCCTCGCTGATCTTTCGAGCCACGGCTACGAGATCCTACCTTCTTGGTTTGATTCACATCTAGAATTCCGCTTCCCCCGCATTGGAGAAATCGATCAGTTTGGCATTGAGCTAGAGCTTCATCATGCCATCGAGCCATGGCATGTCCTCGGCGAGGAAGGTGCCGCAGGCGGTGCCGTGCGCTTTGTTGATTCATCTGTCGAGCGCCTGCAGCTAAAGGTAAAAGGAATGACAGGCGAGCGCTATGTTGTCGCCTGCAATGGCTATCGCGTGCCGCTTCATCCGACAGGAACCCAAGGTGAATTTGTCGCCGGAATCCGCTACCGTGCATGGCAGCCACCCAATTGCCTACATCCAACAATTCCGACCCATACGCCGCTGACGATCGATCTAATCGATACTTGGAATGATCGTTCAGTCGCAGGTTGTAAATATCATGCTTCCCACCCTGGTGGACGCAGCCATGAAGATTTCCCGGTGAACTCCTTTGAGGCAGAATCACGGCGTCTTGCGCGCTTTTTCCGATACGGTCACAGTGGCGGTGAAGTCCATATCAAAGAGCCAAAACTTAGCCCTGATTTCCCATATACGCTTGATCTTCGGATGATGCCAGATCCTGAGTAGGCACCTATTATCTCCCTCCAGCATCGATCTATTCGCATACGAATCTCCCTGAGTTCCAGAGTGCCGCTGCTCATCAGGCAGCGTCCTAAGGAGAAAATTTAAGTCATGCTCCAGCCTCAAAAATTTCAGATTCCCGGACAGGGCAGTTCGTCCCCGGATATCTCGAAGCTGCCTTGGAATGAGCTGCTTGAGAAAGACGGCACCATCAAGCAATCGTGGGCTGCGATGAATGCCCGCTTTCATAGCTGGACACCAGAACAACGCCGTCACTTGACCGCAGAGAGCAATCGCATGCTCGATGATCTGGGCACTACCTTTAATGTTTACCGAGACGTCGGCGGTGCGGGTCAGCCCTACCAGATTGATCCGATTCCTTTCATTATAGATTATAAGGAGTGGGAGCCTCTGTCCAAGGGCGTTGCGCAAAGGATGCGCCTCCTCGAAGCGGTTCTTGAGGATCTTTATTCAAATCGAAATCTTTTGAAGGACGGCTTGGTTCCTCCCGATCTTGTTCACGCCAGTCCCGCATTTCATCAGGCGACCCGGGACATATCTCCTCCGGGTGAAAAATGGTTGATGGTCACTGGCTGCGATCTGATTCGCGGTCCGCAAGGGACTTGGACTGTTCTGCGCGATCACACACACACTCCTCGCGGAGTCGGGCAAACTCTAGAAAATCGAAGTGTCGTATCGTCGATGCTGCCGGACCTTTTCGATTCTACTAAAGTCGCAAAGCTAAAGCCATTTTTCGATGCCGAACACGAAACCCTCGAAACAATCGGCGGCCCAAAAACCACTTCTCGTCTGGTTTTTCTTACTCCTGGCTATCGGCATCCGTCTTATTTTGAACATGCCTACAAAGCTCGCCTCCTGGGTATCCCGCTCGTCGAAGCAGCCGATCTTACAGTCCGTGAGCGGCGCCTTTATCTAAAAACCTTGGGAGGCCTCCGTCTCGTTGATGGTGTCATTTCTCGGCTGCGGGGCAACCAAATGGATCCTCTGGAAATGTGGAATTCTGGCGGCGGGGGCGTCCCGGGCTTGATTGAAGCATGGCGCTCTGGAAATGTAGCGATCCTAAATGCACCGGGCTCTGGGTTCGCTGGTTCTCCCGCCCTCCAAGCCTTTCTACCTACTATCTGTCGGAAATGGTTTGGCGAAGAGCTCTTGCTGCCCTTTGTCGAAAGCTGGTGGCTTGGCCAGAAACACATTGCCGAGCGTATCCTCCCAGATCTCTCGTCTTATATCCTTCTGTCCGCCTTCGGCAAAGACACTCTGCTTCCTCTACGCTGGCAGTCTCTTTCTGCAGCTGCAAAACGCGAATGGACTGCTACCATCGCTCGCCGTCCATGGGACTTCGTCGTCCAGCGTGATGTATCACCCAGTCTTGTTCCCTGCCTCCAGGGCCGTGGCATTCAGAGCAAGCCAGTCCTACTACGCTCCTTCTGCCTCGCCGGCACCAATGGCTACACTGTCCTGCCAGGTGGCCTTGCAAAAACCGGCAAAGCTGGTCATGCGCCTCAACTCTGGCCTGACCACGAGGGATTTACGAAGGATGTGTGGCTCACCGGACAAGACTCCACACCGGGGCCTTCGATCGATCTTTCAGCGCCACTGCGTCGGGATCGTCTCGGCATTGCGCCAGAAGTTCCATCACGGATCGCCGAACAACTTTATTGGCTAGGCCGTTATGTCGAACGAGTCGAAGCAGTCACTCGTATGCTTCGTGTGACACTCCGCTGCATGGAAGGCGAAACCGGGCGGCGGCAGCGCAATCAGATAGATTCATGCCTGGCCCTTGATGCGGGGTAGCGATGTTGTCTCGGATGAAGCTGCTGAAATGAACACGGTTGCTAAAATCGCCACCTTGATCTTCGATCCAAAAGCCCAAGGTTCGCTTGTTCGTCTAGTCAGCGCCCTTATATCCAATGCGGCCAATGCTCGCGATCGGCTCTCGGATGATACTTGGATTTTCTTCAACCAGCTTCGATCAATTGTCGATAATGCTAGCCGCATTCCGCGCGCCTCGGATCTTCTGCGGATGCTAGATCGTGTCGTTCTTCACCTAGCAGCCTTCTCGGGAATGCAGGCAGAAAACATGATTCGCGGTCAGGGCTGGCGTTTTTTAGAAATTGGCCGCCGGATCGAACGAGCTTGGTGTGGCCTAGCCATGCTATCGAAGGCTTCCGAAGGCGAGAGCTTTCTAGAGCCACTGATCGAAGTTTGTGATAGTGTAATGACCTACCGCCGCCGCCACTTCTCACGTCCTGACTGGGCAGGCGTGATTGAGCTTCTTTATTTAGACAAGGCAAATCCTCGCGGCATTGCCTTTCAGATCGCAATTCTGCATCGTGAATTTCACCTTTTTCCCGGCGATCCTGACTTTGGCTTGCTGCCTAAGATATTTGCTGAGATTGATCGGATGTTCAGCAACTACCCAAAAGAGGCGCCTGCCAATGCAGACGAACTAATGCAGCTGCGGAGAGACCTCGAAGCACTTTCCGACCTAGTAACCCAGCATTACTTCAGCCATTCTGTTCGTCGGGTTTATTAAATCGACTTTTTGATTTAGAGGCCTGCAATTTTACTTCGTAGGAAGAAATGAATAGTCCGGTGCTGGCAATTCATTCTCTGTATCGCCAGAATCCACCAGAGGACGGGCGAGCATTTCCTCATAGATCGAAATATAGTTCTTTGCCACCTCTTCGTGGCTGAATTCTTTTTTGCTTTCCTTCATCACCCGCTGGATCTGTGGCTCCTTCTGCTCGCGTGGCAGCGAATAAAAGCGGAGCGCTTCATCGATCCCCCAGCGCAATGCGTCCGCATTGTAATCGTTGAAGCGGAAACCGTTGCCAGTTGAATTTTCAACGTCGATTGGGCGGATTGTATCATAAAGGCCGCCAGTGCCGTGAACGATCGGCAGCGAGCCATAGATTGGTGCTGTCATTTGCGGGAGACCGCATGGCTCAAACAAGGAAGGCATGATCATGAAATCTGATGCAGCATATCCCTGACGCGATTTCCTTTCATCGAAGTCCACAATCACCACTCGATTCCCGAGATTGAACCAATTGATGATATCTCGGAAATGGGTCTCATAGGGGCCATTCGCGACAATCGCGATCTGAATTCCCCAATCCCAGTAATCGGATACTGTCCAATGCAATATCTGAGTCAGCAGCTCAGGTCCTTTCTGCACAGGATCCAGTCTCGATGGCCAAAAGAACAGAGGTGCGGAGCCATTGATTTCGAGCCCCATCTCTTTTTGAAAAGCCTCTTTGTTTGCCTTCTTTGCTTCCCAGGCGTCTTTCGCAGTAAACTTCTCTGCGATGTAAGGATCTGTTTCAGGATCGTATGAAACATCTGGCGCATTAAGTATCCCAGCCGCACAGCCTGCGTAATACTTATTGCGGATCTCTTGCCGCACGGACCAAGGCACCATCGGATGCCAGCCTTCCACAATCTCCCATAGAAATCGCGGGCTCACTGTATTGATAAAGTGCGATGCGAAGATCCCGCTGGTTAGCAGGTCCACTGGCACATTGCCACGCGCATGATCATAACCGCCAGGATTCTCAGTGAAGAATAAGTTCATCCAGAACTCTGCAGCATCGATTCCTGTTTCCTCCGCCTGCGCCAGCGAAACTTGCCGCGTATGTATGTTGTGGACTGTGAAAAGGCTTTTAATCCCACGCCTCTTCGCCATCGCTGGAATCAGAGCGGTCATCCAATCATTGCAATGGATCAGATCCGGCCGCGCGACCGGGACGATGTGATTGATCACTTCACGTTGAAAAACCATCGCGATCCGCATCGCCTCATCGCTATGATTGCTATAAACCCGCTCCCGATAGTAAAAAATCCGATCTTCCGCCAGATGAATGTGATCTTCTGGCAGAACCTCATGATACTTCTTGAGCTCTTTCTCGTGAAAGTTGAAAACATCACCCTGAAACAACTTCCGATAATTTGGCATCGCCACATGCACATTTGCCCCGAGGCTGAACAATGCCGAAACCAACGAGGCAGATACATCTGCCAGCCCCCCAGCCTTGGCAGACATCCGCTGCGCCATGTTACCCATTCCCGCCGGAAGATAAGTAATCTCCGGCGTAACAATTAGGATTCTAGGATCTTTTCTTTCGGTTTTTTTCTTGGCCATCTGTAGGGAATTCTCGTCGCAGTCTCAATACCTAGCAGATTCCTAACCATCTACTCGATCGCTTTTGTGAAATTTACAGCCGCCTGGCCATTTCAATATGCCTAGATCAAAAGATATCTTCTACTTATCCAGAGGCTTTGCCCATTCATCGTTGAAGTGGAACTGCTTCACACACATCTCGCCAACCGGGAAAGTTCCAGCGATTTGGAAAGCCCTGACACTGCGCTGGCTTCACCTCGTGAATTCTGCAGCCTCCGTTTTCGAGCATCACACATTCATGATTCTCCTTTTCTAAAAGCGAAAGACCGTTTCGATTCGTACGCAGGCGTGTGAACTTTTCGATAAATTCGGATTCCAACAAACCAAGATAGCTGGCGATTGGCTCGATCTCATTTTCCTCCAGACGCACATCCCCCGGCCATTTGCAACAAGCTGTACAGCGACTGCATTGATAGAAAACCCCGGGATTAAGATCTACTGCCGTATTTCCCGGGCTGCCGTATCCGCCGCTCATTCCAGGCGCCTGTAATAATGATTTACATGTTGGAGAAACTGATCCCATTTCCTTCCGGGCTTGCCATTGTCTAAGAGGAAATGAGGGCAGTTTTTGCTTGCCGGGTTCTTCCCTCGCCGTGGCCAATGGTAATGAGGCACCACGTTTTTCAGTGGAATCCCATTTTTCCTCATCAGCACAGCAGTCAGCTTCGCCGTTCGGTCCACTGTTGCCTGGATATTGGAGCCACGTTCCTCACACATTTCGATCCCAATTGAATACAGATTCCCCGGCCCGCTGAAATCTGCGTGTTCACCTTGCTCGGTTGTCGGCATATGCTGGATCGCGATCCCTTGATCGACCGTATAATGCCAAATTAGATACCCGATCCGATTTCCAGTCCGCGTCTTGCGCGATCTCAGGGCACCCCTCTTCAATGCGAGCGAATGCCGTTCCGCTCCTGCCGTATAATTCTGAGTGCTGTGGATCGTAATATACCGCGGGTTCATCCGCCGCACGACCTTCCGCCCGTGAGTCCCCCGCGGAACCATATCCACTTTCAAATTCACCTGCCGCAGCATTGACGATGTCGAAATTCTTGCTGAATTCCGATTCTGGGAGTTAGGAATCGGAGCCGGGGAACACTGCAGTCCCGAGAGAGCTAGGATTGGCAGCAAAACAAGAGAGGGAAAGTAGCGCACGCCAGCACCATACATATATTGAGACCGATTTAAACACGAATGTAGTTTCTGGCCGTTCACAAGTTATTCACAACTCCTCATAACCCATCAGACTGGTTCCTCCCACAATTGACTTTCTTCCCACGGCCTGACTAAAACCCGCCCCCATGTCAGACCGAAAGACCATTGCCGAGCGCTATCAAATGACCGATCTGGAACGTGTTCGCCACTCAGCCGCTCACGTCATGGCGACTGCCATCCTCCGCATCTGGCCCGACGCACAATTCGCTTACGGCCCGCCCGTAGAGAATGGTTTTTACTACGATTTTGATATGCAGCACCGCGTCACTCCTGACGATTTTGAAAAAATCGAAGCTGAGATGAAGAAGGTTGCGAAAGAGAATCAGAAGTTCGAATACAAAGCGATTTCTCGCGATGAAGCGCAGCAGATGGCTAATTCCGGTCGTCTCGGTGGCCTCAGTGAACGGCCGGGAAACCCTTCTACCTTCAAGCTTGATTTGATTGAAAAGATTCCAGAGGGTGAGCAAATTTCCTGCTTTCAGAATGGCGACTTCATCGATCTCTGTGCAGGGCCGCACGTTGGCTACACGTCGAAATGCAAAAATATAAAGCTCATGTCCGTATCGTCCTCCTTTTACATGGGCGATGAATCCAAAGGCCAGCTTCAACGCCTTTATGGCACCGCCTTTGAGAACAAAGATGATCTTACATCCCACCTCACTCGGCTCGAGGAAGCGAAGAAGCGCGATCACCGCCGCCTTGGCAAAGAGCTCGGCCTCTTTCACATCGATGAAGCAGTCGGCCAAGGTCTGATTTTATGGAAACCCAAAGGCGCCCTCATCCGCCGCGCCCTCCAAGAATTTATCACAGAGCACCTCGATAAGCAGGGTTATTCACAAGTCTTCACACCGCACATAGGCAAGCTTGATCTCTACCGCACCTCTGGCCATTTCCCCTACTACCAAGAATCCCAATACGCACCCATCCCAGAGCGCGATACCATCGAAAAGCTGGCCGATGAGGATGCCACCTGCGCAACTCTGCTAAATGGCCTCAACGAAGGAACCTATGAGGGCTACCTCTTGAAACCGATGAACTGCCCACATCACATCAAGATTTTTGCCAGCGATCATCATTCATACCGCGATCTGCCGGTGCGCCTTGCCGAATTCGGCACTGTCTATCGCTGGGAGCAATCGGGTGAGCTTGGCGGGATGACGCGTGTCCGTGGCTTCACCCAAGACGATGCCCACCTCTTCTGCACCCCGGACCAAGTCGCCGAGGAACTCATCGGTTGCCTGGATCTTGTAAAAAAGGTTCTTACCACCCTCGGCATGCTTGATTACCGGGTCCGCCTCTCCCTCCGCGATCCAGATTCTGATAAGTATGTCGGCGATCCCGAAAACTGGGACAAAGCGGAAGAGGCGATCAAGCAAGCTGTCCAGACGCTCGATGTCCCTTACACCGAAGAACTCGGCGAAGCCGCCTTCTATGGGCCAAAAATCGATTTTGTGGTGAAAGACGTGATTGGTCGCGATTGGCAGCTCGGCACCGTCCAAGTCGATTACAATCTCCCGGTGCGCTTCAATCTCTCTTATGTAGGCGAGGACAATAAGCCTCATGTTCCCGTCATGATTCACCGCGCGCCCTTTGGCTCCTTAGAACGTTTCACCGGCCTGCTCATTGAGCATTTCGAAGGAAAATTCCCCACTTGGCTCGCCCCTGAGCAGCTACGCATTCTCCCGATCTCTGAGAAAACAGAGGACGCCGCAAACGCACTTGCCAAAGAGCTGGCTGATCTCGGAGTCCGCTGCAGTGTCGACCGCGCCGCAGATAAAATCGGCGCAAAAATTCGCAATGCCCGCCTGGAACGCGTTCCAAACATGGCGATCCTTGGCGCCCGCGAGGTAGAAGAAGGCATTATCTCCGTCCGCGTTCGCGGCGAAGAAAAGCCAGTCACCAAAACCCGCCAACAGTTCATCGACGAGCTCCTAACCGAGATCGCCGAGCGGGCCCTCTGAGAACCGGGCCACCTCGGTCGGCGGACTCAGCTCACGTCTAAAAATGCTTCAGACTCAAAATTTCCTCTTAGACCTTTTTTTCCGTTTGTCTCCGAAACGGAGTTGGTGGCATTCGTCGAAGATCTTGGTGATATGCTTTCCGGCGATGGGAGCGACGAGTTTCTTATAGGTCTGCTGCCTGTGGCCAATATTGCGCTTGCTGGTCTCGTCGGGGACGAGGCCGAACTTCTAGATGGCGGTGACAATGACCTTGTCTACATAGTCGGTCGAGACAAGTCGCTGAACGAGCTTGTGGGCGCTGCTATTTTCCTCTACCTAGTCTTCCGAGAAGTGGTTGAACTCCTCAAATGTCTAGCGTCCGGCCCGGATTGGGCTTTTTCGATTTTCGGATCGTCTTTGAACAGTCTGGACCCTTTGTAGGAGGTGAGGATTTTACCCGATCCAGTAGTGTGCTAACTGGGCCTATGCACGGAGCAGCAGAACCACGTCTCGGATCAGGAAAAGTTGGGGATGCCATTCGTTGCTGCTAGCAGGGCGCCGACGACGGCCGCGCGGTGGCAGTTGTCGCCGCCGCACATGGCGTTTGCTACAAATCCGGCAGAGGCATCATCGTGATATTTCCAGGCAAGATACAAGGCAGCTGGCATTGCTTCTGCGATGTAGCAGGCAGGTGAGAACCGCTGTCCGATCACGTGCGTATCGGGCTGTGCGGCCCATTTTTCTGCTTTCGTTCCCGAAATCCAATCCCCGGCTTCTTTCGAGATCGCCTCGCGCAATTCGATGCCTTCGCTCACCCGGAATATCAGTCGCACCAAGGTATCTGCAGCGCGCTGGACGTTCGCGTGAGCATGAGTCAGTCCGACGTGCTGTTTCACGGTCGCGCGCATTTCTGCCAAATCTTTTCCAGCTAATATCGAACAGAGCGCCGGGACCTGTGCTAGACCGCCAATATGCTCGTCTTGAATTGCGCATTTCCGCAGGCCCTTTCCCTGTGCATATCTGGTAAAAAATCCCCGGTGATACTCTTCCAAATAGGTGTCCCGGTGCGAGCCAGGGGTAAGCATAAAATCGACATACCGCTCGAGCCATTCATCCGGATCATATCCTCCGTTCACCTCGCACAATTTTACCAGCTCCGCAGCCAGTCGGTAGTTTAGTGTGTTTTCGCCGGCTTTTAGAAATTGATGGTAATGGACTCCCCGGCCCGCTTCGCCCCAATATTGCGCCTGATCATGCAGAATCTCGCCGCGTTCATTTATCGGCTCATAATGAGAGCGCCATAGAATTGATCCAGGATGCGGGTTCTTCGGTGCCAGATAATGATCAACGATGCCATAATCGTCCTTCAGCGCTTCTCGGTCATAATACCAGTGCACCGGCATCGCAAGAGCATCTGCTGCGATTGATCCTTTGTATGCGTTTAAAAATGTTTCGGCGCTCATGTGTCTGCAATTTGTTCGAAAAATTTAGGCAGTTTCTTACGGAACTTAAAAAATCCGGCGGTGGCGTGCGGCCATAGACTGCGGTCCCAGCTCCGAACAAAGAAGTCTACCGGGATATCGAGCTCGAGCCCTTTCCAGAAGTCACCTGCTGGCCCGACGTGGGGTCGGGCGAGAACCACCCGCTCAAGGCTTTCTGTTTCGATCCATTGTTTCAATTCGGCTTTGAAATCTGTTCCCAAGACAACTGCGCCGGCGCGCTGTGCTGTTCCTTGTGCGGCTGCTTCAAGAAATGCACATTGTTCGGTCCCGATCAATTGATTCGGCGGAGCAAAAACTGCTTCCGCTGTCACCTCGCCAATACTCAATGGTGGATCGGACAGATCATCGATCCATCTCAGGAAACCGACTCGTCCGCCGCTGGCACGAGTTTTGGGCAAGTCTAGGGTCGCTGGCCCAGGGTTTTCACCTGAGCTGATCAAGGGCTCAGCGTTTTCATCGAGCTGCCCGCGAGGATTCCACTTACCGTTTGTGAATTTTTCGATGTTTTCTGCGCGGGCTAGGTAATGCTTGCCGCGCGTGTGGAGACCAGCCACCCAGCGCCAGGAGAGGGTGTTGGAAGCTGAATCTGCATCGATTAGGTGGTCCATGAAAAACTTTGCGCCGAGCTCCCATGGTAATTTGAGTGTGAAAATCCAGATCGATGCGAACCACATTCTTACGTGATTATGCAGCCATCCGGTTTCTTTCAATTGCCCCGTCCAGTGATCGAAGCAATCAATTCCCGTATGCCCATCGATGGCAGCTGCAACATCTTTTCCAGACTCCAATCGATTCAGAGCTGCAGCATATTCTAGTCCACACTGACGGTCGCATTTCTAGCCAACCACGCCAATAGGTCCGCCAGGCTACCTCCTGAAGAAATTTTTGCGGCGCATTGATCCCATGTTCCGCAATGACCGCACGCGTTACCTCCTCCTCACTCAGTAGGCGGGTGCGTAGATAGGGGGAAAGGACTGATGTTGTCTGCTCATCACCTAGGTCGAAGGCGAAGTTCCTCGTTTGAGCGTAGGTCCCAGCGGAAGGGACGAAAGCTTCTAGGGCCTGCAAGGCTGCCTCGCGACTTGGCTCAAAGTAATTCACGTGGGAGCCAACGCTCGTAACCCGATTTGAGCAAACGAAGTCTTTGGCTAAGCTGCCCCCGAGCTATGAAGGTGCCCTGAACTGAAATTCTGGATCTACCGACTCGTTTTTCAAAAAATGGCCGCGCCCTCAGTTCATAGGGCTTCGTATAAAGACGCGCTTATCCTATAATCTTGGTGGTTTTGCCGCGATGCCTTACTCAGCGATCTTTTTCATCGTCGGGATCAACCCGATATGCGGGCTACCCACAGGTCCCTGAGCAGTAGCCATCTTGATGACAGAATCTGAAGTTGTCCCGCAGCAGCCTTTTTTCGGGCAATAGAACCGGACGCACTTCGGACAAGGAACTCTCACAACCTCTTCTACAGTTTTGTATTGAGCCTCGTTCTGCACCATTGTCATACCACCGATGCCCGTTTTTGCATCTGGCTTAATGTAAATCTCACGCTGCGCTGCGTTCTGATTGTAAACTTTGACCTGCTTAGTGACTGTCTCTTTACCTGCGTATTTTGTCGGGCTGCCAAACATCGAGCAGCATGAAGAAAAGCTAAGCGCAAGAGCGGCGAGAGAGATTACAGACAGAAATTTTTTCATCGGTTTTTAGGTTTATATTAAAGTCTTCAGATTAGAATAAGCAGCAGCATGAAGTCGTGGCCAATATAGACACGGCTATCAGAGTGAGGGAAACAATGCGCTTCAACATGCCTTCGAGCCTATAAAACCGCTCCGCTTTGGCAAACACTTTTAGCTATATCTTGCAAATTGCCAAAATTGAGCGGCCCACTCAGCGCTTCACATTCTTGCCGCTTGCTCAAACACACCCTTTCGCCCATAGAAAGCTGCCTACCTGTGAATTCCATCCTTGAGACAATTGCCAGTGGATCTGATTACCTTGCGAAGAAAGGTATCGATTCTCCGCGCCTCAATATGGAACACCTGATTGCCCATTCCCTCGGCTGCACGCGGATGGATCTCTATGCGCAATTTGATCAGCCATTGCATGAAGCTCAGCTGGTGCCTCTGCGTAAAAATCTAAAATCACGCGGCGAAGGCATTCCTCTTCAACACCTCCTCAGAACGATCTCTTTTCTTGGTCGTGATTTTCTGTGTGACGCCCGCGCTCTAATTCCCCGGCCGGAGACAGAAGAGCTTGCCGAGCTCCTCTGTAAAAAATTCCCCAGTGACTGCGCGGATGTTTTGGACCTCGGCTGCGGTAGCGGTGTGATCGGACTGAGCATTGCGGGAGAATTTCCTGATTCAAAGGTGTTCCTAGCAGATATCTCCGAGGAAGCGCTGTGCCTATGTCGAGAAAACCGCGATCAACTGGGTTTAAAAAACACCCAAGTCATCGAATCCAATCTGTTCAGCAATTTAAATGATCAGTTCGATTTAATCGTCGCGAATCTTCCCTACGTTCCCGAAAAAGATCGGTCCGGTATGGATCGTGAGCTGAGCCATGACCCAGCTCTAGCACTCTTCTCTGGACCTGATGGCCTAGACCTTCTGCGCCGTCTTATCTCTGAAGCGCCGACCTATCTGAAAACCGGCGCTTTGCTGGCTTTGGAGATTGGGCATGATCAAGCTTCACAAATTATCACTCTTCTAGAAGAGTCTGGCTTTCGCGATATTCAGGTTCTTTCAGATCTAAGTGGGATTCCTAGATTTCCGATCGCTCGAAAAATTTAAGTAGAATTAGATAAAATGGATAAACTCATCGTTCACGGAGGCTCAAGTATCAAAGGGGCGATCAATATATCTGGATCGAAAAACGCATCGTTGCCGATCTTGGCTGCGGCAATTTTAACGGGGGCCGATTGCATCATACGCCGGGTTCCGGATGTTTCAGATACAAACTACATGATCCAGATCCTCAGCGCGCTTGGTGCCGATGTGGAACGCTCTTCTGGCACCGTGCGCATTTCCTGTGCTGAGATTTCCGATGAGGCGCCTTACGAATTAGTGAGGCGTATGCGGGCCTCAATCTGCGTAATGGGCCCTCTTCTTGCGCGCAAGGGACGGGCGATCGTCTCTCTTCCCGGCGGTTGTGTGATCGGAGATCGCCCGGTAGATCTACATTTGAAAGGAATGGAAGCATTGGGTGCGAAAATTGAGTTTTTCGGGGGAAATATCATCCTTACTGCGCCGAATGGCCTCCGTGGAGCCGAAATGGACCTGCGCGGCGAAAATGGACCCACTGTCCTTGGCACGGACAATGTGATGATGGCTGCGACACTTGCTGAGGGAACTACCGTGATTGAATCTGCAGCTGCTGAGCCGGAGGTGACCGATCTAGCGGACTTCTTGAATTCGATGGGGGCGAAGATCACTGGAGCAGGAACTCGGCGGATCGTGATCGAAGGTGTCTCAGAACTTCATGGAGTGGAACATACGGTGATTCCAGATCGTATTGAAGCAGGCACTTTTATGGCGGCCGCTGCGCTCGCTGGCGAGGGTGTGACGCTGAACCGAGTTAGCGAGGTCCATCTTAAAGCGATCACCGCCGCAATTCGCAAATCGGGACACCGAGTTGATTTTAATAGCAATGGCACCACGTGCTTCATTGAGCGCGGTGAGAATCCCGTCGGAGTGGATCTCAGCACCTCTCCATATCCTGGCTACCCGACTGACATGCAGGCACAGATGACTGCTCTTTTAGCGACGACTCCAGGGATCAGTGTGATTGAGGATAGTATTTTTCCACAGCGATTTATGCATTGTGCAGAGCTAAAGCGGATGGGCGCTGATATTCGCATGGGAAATGGCACTGCGGTGGTTCATGGGGTCGAACAACTTTCTGCAGCCCCGGTGATGGCCTCAGATCTTCGCGCTTCTGCCGCATTGGTTCTCGCAGCGCTCCGCGCCAAAGGGACGACAGAGATCTCGCGTCTTTATCATATCGATCGTGGATATGAGCACATTGATGAGAAATTGCTGATGCTAGGTGCAAAGGTCGAGCGCGTGAGAGACTAAGATCTTTCGCTATCACTTGCCACTAATTCCTTTCCATACCGCCCGCGGGCTGATGAAGGCCTCTCCCGGATCAAAACGCTCTCCTAGGCGGCGCCATAAACCCGCAATCTCGGCAGCCTCGTCAGCCGCTCCGATTTTAAGAACGATTAGTGCTTCCCCTTCGCCCCTGAGCTCGATCACCCCTTTCTCTACATCTTCAACATCGGATTCAAAAGGAATCACCCACAGTCTCCCTGCGGCCTTTGCATTGGAGAAGGACAACTCTCTGCGATCCTCGACAACCACATCGCCAGCCGTCAGAAACTTTACTGATAAATTCACCCAGCCTGGCTGATCGGCCCGCACATGCAGGAAAAGGCATTCATTGTTTTCATCCCAGACAACACGCCGCGATAACATTGTCTTACCGAGAAAATAGCGGGCCCCTGATTTTTCTAGCTCCTTAAATTTTTTGACCTCCTGCTCTTCTGCATCCCATTGCACATCGATTACCACACCTTGAATCGTGATCAAGGTCTGCTCAGGCTTTTGTATCACCGACCACTCCGCGCCTGCACTCAGCGCTATCGTAATTAGCCAAGCGAAGGCGATCCAATTTCTGTAATTTATTTCCATAAGAGGCAAACTCTCTCGACATTCACATTCGCCCGTGTCGGCTTCAAGACTACTCTTGTGAGAGCTAAGTTCTCAACGTCGTATTCCTCGGAAATCCTTTTCTGTTCGACTTGACTAGCTTCTTTCATCGCGGTCAGCTCCTGCACCAAGTGCTCTACTTTTGCTTCTGCGTTGGCGATATCTTGGTGCTGCTCATAGGCTGCCGTAGCCTTCCTAATTGAGCCCCCACGAGTTCCACCAAGCATTCCACCAATACCTGCTTTTCTGCCGAACATCGATTTTAGAATCCCACCCATGACTGCAATTCCGGCCTGCATTTTCGCTGAACTTGCCTGAAGTTCTTCTTTGGCCAAGCGACCTTCCGCAGTGCGGATTCTACCTTCTAAACTATGAACTTTTCCCGAAAGCGAAGCCTGTAAGTCTTCGAGAACTCGATCTCTTGCCTCCCGCGCGTCTTGGCGGATTCTGACACGGAACGCGCCCTCGCTCTCACCGATCTCACTCCATAGATCCAACTTTTCACACTCAAATATTGTCTCTCGTTCGCCACGATATAGCTTTTCGCTGAAATTTTTCTCTACTTGGCGGTAGTTCGCTGCGTTCATTGCGTAGCCCGGGAGATCAGAGAATCCGACTTCACTCGCAGCCTTCTCACCAATCTCCTCCAGATCGATTTCTTCACTGTTCTCGTAATCGATCTCTTTCTCTAGAATCCGGTTTACCTTCACCACCTTGCGGCTGCCTTCCACCTTTCCTCGATTGTGGAAAAAGTGAATTGTACCTTCTCGCAGCAAGTAAGGATCGTAAATTCGGCCCGCGGATCGATTGAAGAGCTCCAGCACCCCGCGTCCGACCACCGGCCGAGAGCCTCCAGAGTCCCCGTCCGCATCTGAGCGATATCCATCATCCGATTTCCGCGCCATGGGGTTTGGGTGATTTTCTAGCGTTTCATACTTTTCTCGTTTGCCGACCATCAGGCCCTTGATCTGGCCACGGCTAAGGGGGCCCGCGAGATAGCTCATTACCCAGCGCACATGGAACAGGACAGGTCCATCCTCATGGACATTGTTCATCAGAAAAACACGGTTCCCCAAACCCGAGAGCAAAGTGTCTATCTTCTTCCGATCAAACTTCGCGTTTTGGGTTCCCGAAGCCCCTTCCAGTCCATCCAAGACACGCATTTTATCCCGCTCTGTTTGCAGCCTGCCCAAGAACCAGGTGCCAATGTTCGAAAGAGCCTTATAATCGAGATCCACTGGATTCTGCGTTGCGAGCAGGCAGCCGAGGCCAAATGCCCGGCCCTGTTTCAGAAGCGTCATCAGGGGCCGTTTCGAAGGAGGATTGGCAGTCGGCGGCAGAAACCCGAAGATTTCGTCCATGTACATGAGCGCGCGGAGCGAGGTGGTCCCACGCTGAGTCCGCATCCAACCAAGCAACTGATTGAGCAAAAGGCTGACGAAAAACATTCGTTCACGATTATTCAGGTGCGCGATTGAGTAGATAGAGATCTGGGCACGACCTTCGTCATCGTGTAACATCTGATCGATTTCGAGTGGCGCTCCCTCCAGCCACGTAGAAAAGCCGGGTGATGCGAGAAGACTGTTGAATTTGAGAGCGAGGCTTTGTCGCGCCTTTTCCGGATAGAATGATTCAAGGTCGATCACGCCGACCTTTCCAAAACTCGGACGCTGAATCAGCCGGATCAAACCCCCTAACTCGATCGCGCGCCCATCGCCCCATTCTTTCTGGAAAATGGCGCCGAGCAGAACTCCCTCCACACTTTGTGTGCCATCTGCCTCTATGCCAACAAGCGATAATAGGCTCTCGACGGTGCTTTTGATCCGCTCTCCGTAAAGTTCACTGTCCTCCATGACCTCTGCCTCAGGAACTCGAAGTGAGCTCAAAATAGATACCGGAATTCCCGCAGTGCTTCCAGGAGTGAAAATATTTACGTCCACCTTCCCTCTTAACTCCTGAATCCGGTCTGTCCCCTGCCCCCAGTCCTGAAGTCCCTTTGCCCACATAGCTGCGGTATCCTCCGCATGGTCGTCACTGCTCTTCCCTTTCTTCGCCGCATCATCTTCATTGATCCATGGCCGAAAACTTCTCCCATCGAGTTCGGGGAAGGTCAGCATCAAGTTCGAGATATCGCCTTTTGGATCGATAACGATTGCAGGGACATTATCCATCGCCGCCTCTTCTAGGAGGGTAATACATAGCCCAGTTTTCCCAGAGCCGGTCATACCTAGCACCACGCCATGGGTCACTAGGTCTTTTGAATCATACAGCACCAAGTCTTCAGCGACCCGATCCGTTTCTAAATCATACTCTTTCCCGAGATAAAACTGTCCTGGCTTTTCGTAATCACTCCGATTCACGTTTTAGAAAATAACCGCGCAGCAAAGGCGCGGGCAAGCACCTCTGTCTAAAAGTTCCGAACATAGAATTTTCTGCAAGAAAGGTTAAGTGGCTTGATGAGTGGAAAACTTGTTAGAGCAGCGATTGCCGGTCATAGCTAGAAGGTCTTTGCGAAAATTCTTAGCGCATTTTTGCGTAAAACTCGGATAAATATTTCAACCACAAACCCACTTCACTTGGGCCGACCAGTCTCATGATTTACCCACCGGATTCGCTGAGCGAAACATCTCTTACAGCAACAAGGGCGTCGTAGTTCACGTGCACCTTGCGAACCTATCTGTCAGGGTTTTCTCCGGATAGGGTCAGATTTTCGGCAATACGCCACCCTACTTTAGCGCCTCGATCTGACCCACCAATACTTCAGGCCAGAAACTATGCGCAAATACCAAGCTCTCCGCTCGCCGACTGCGCCCGTCGTCGCTAACAAAGCGGCCACTCCCATCGCAGAAGTAAATTCACCCGTATTTGGATTTAAATATCTCGGATACATTATCAGAGCGCCACATACCAATTCTTCTAAACTTAGCTTACGCGTTCTTCTCTCGCAGCTCTGAAGATCCCGAGATAGTCCCCAGCCCGCATAGAACGGCATCCCATAAGTCCGCACTTCTTTGCCACGCATGATCGCCTCGAATCCAACTGTAGAGGTCATCGTATAGACGGCATCACAGCGATCTAACCACTCCGCTACATTCCCTTTTGAAACGACTAAATCAGCAGAACCTTCGGCGTCTAAGGGCAATAATTGTCCATGGCGCGCGCCTGCTACAAGATCGGGGTGCGCTTTGAAGATAATGAACGCTGTAGGCTCCTCCTGCCGAACTTTTTTCAGAAGTTCCGCATTCGTTTTGATCAAATCACTTCCATATCGAATCGACGCATCCGCCTCTACTTGACCTGGAACCAATACTACCTTCCTGCCGCCCGCTAAATCCTTACTCCACTCAAAGTCAGTCTCACCTAAGTTATATTTTGAAAGTTTGTTTCTACCTAAGAACGAAATTAGATCACCCGCATCTTGAAGATCCGTTTCCAGGAATTTAGTGACCTGCAGAATCTGTTCGAGTCGACTCTTTTGCCTTGGATCAAAGTAGATTCCGAGATCATCAAAAACCCAAGAGAGAGGACGGTGAAACGTAGCACCGAGACCTGCCGATCTTAAGAATCCGTCCTCAACCCGAATCACTTTGCCTTGGTGATTACCGCTTTCTTTAGAGCCCCAAAGTAATAGCTTTCCATGATTTCCGGCTTCCATTTTAGCCACTTCAAAGCTTGCAGCATGGACTAGGTCTGAACCGGGCGAATTGAGAAAGCCGTGGGCCAAATGCCGCTTCCACGGCACCCATCCGGTGGTTATCCATTTGCCAGCATTTTCATAAGCAATCTTTCGCTGGAGCTCGATATGGTCTAGGATCCTTTCCAAGCTGCATGACTGATTCGTATCAGGATCGAAATAATGAGAATATTCGATATACGACTTTTGAAATAATTCTTCTAGGCTCAGTTTTCTTCTCCGCGCCTGCCCGGGATGGGTGCATCTATCTATAGTCAAACCCCATCCGGCATAGAAATTCCAGCCGTAGCATTTCACGATCTTCCCATGAAGCAATGCTTCCATACCCATCAGGGAAGTGGCGGCGTACACTTCGTCACAAAACTCAAAACAACTCTTAGGAGACAAATCAGAAGGCAGAATAATTACCCTTTTCTCGGCAAAAACCCGTTCGGAAAAACACGAAAACTTTCCACGATATCGATGGTCCGGATGGGCCCGTAGATAAATCGGCTTTCCTGGATTCTCCTGCAAGGCGTCGTCCACCATTCGATCAAAATCGCCTGCTCCGACCCTTCCATATCCAATCGCAGTATCTCCACGTGTTTGATCTACGACCATGACACCTCGCTCATAATCCTTCTTGGGTTTTGCGAAGTCCCCAGGATACCAATTATATTTTGAAGCCCCAACCTCACAAAACCTTTGGATCAATTTCGCTCCCTGCGCTTTGTCCAGTCCCTCTCGCATCCAACCGGCGCGCTCTCCCTGATTGAGCGCTTCTACTAAATTACTTTCTCCCTCCGCATCGTAATAGATTCCGCGAGAATCGGCTACTAGACCGTAGACCGTTTGTCCGCCCGGCTTCATCGAGCGGACAAAGGCATCTTCCATCAGAAGCAATCGCCCGTTGCCGCCTTCCGCAGCCCCTCTTGCAGCTAAGCCGCTCGGACGATAGCCCCAACCAGCCTCCACTTCAGCTCTCTCTAGGTTTAATTTATCAAGAAGCCCTCCTAGGCGAGAATGTTTCCACAACTTCCGATATAGTATTTTCCGCCCAGTATTCCTCATTTTACCTAAACAGAAAAACCCCTAGTCCAAAAATTCCAAATAAGGCCAATACATGGATGCCAGCCAATAAATAGGATACGATCAACCATACCTTCGTGATTTTTGAAGCCTCAATTGCACCAACAGGATCATCCGCTTTGAAGCGGGCCTCTACTTTTGTGCTATAGACCAAGGCAACAATTGCAAAAGGTAATACGATTGGAATGCACGCTGCAAAAACTAATATCGCTCCTATCAGAACGGCGACAATTGATTGCCAAGTATATCTAGGAGGCATCACCTGCTTTTCACCAGCGACATCAGCACGAAAACCGGTTTCGCGGACCGGTTCTTCACTTGCGCCTATCATCGAAAACTTCTTTCCTGCAACGAAGGATGCAAAATCATCAACTTCACTGACCGCTCGCCAGTCAGCCATTCCAGCAGACCAAACTAGATCATCTTTCCCTATATCACCTACACTAAGCTTCTCAATCAGGGCCTGCCTGTCAATTGGCCCCTGCTGCTGATTGTTCTTGGAATAATACCACTCGCTCACTGGAAGGAGCCTTCACTGTTCTCTCCGCAAAGGTCAATCATGGACATATTCTGCGCTAAGCTTCTACCATTTCCACAACACCACCCCCCAGTAACCGACCGCCATTGTAAAACGCGCAAACTTGACCGACCACAATCGCTCTCTGTGGCCTCTCAAATAGGATCCTCATGGTTCCATTGCCCATCTTTTCAAGTTTCGCATTCTCCGCCTTCGCCCGATATCTAGGCTGCACCTCAGCCATTTTCAGTTCTGCGACATCTTCGTTGATGGAGCTCATACTTCCCACCACAGCCTGCTTCGTATATAGACCTCCTGACTGTATGTTGTCCCAGCCAATGATAAGTTGGTTTGTCGCCGCCCTCTTCCCGACGACAACATATGCTTCACCTTCTACTGGCGACGCGACGCCATGACCTTTGCGCTGTCCGATCGTGTAAAAATGCAAGCCGCGGTGGGTGCCAAGAATATTTCCTTCTAAATCGATGATCTCCCCGGGCTTATCTTCAAGGTAATGCGCCAAAAAATCCCTCATCTTGATCTTACCAAGAAAGCATATACCCTGCGAATCTTTCTTCTCAGCTACAGGTAGATTTAGACGCCGCGCTACATCCCTCACTTCGGGCTTCAGCATCTCTCCAGTCGGGAACAAAGCTCTTTTTACCTGCTCGCTCTTCATCATTGATAGAAAATAGCTTTGATCTTTGTTCGGATCCGCACCTTTCAAAATAGCCGCCTGGCCATTCGATAGGTTTCGCCGCCGCGCATAATGGCCGGTGCCTACCGCCTCAAAGCCCTGAGACAAAGCGTAATCTAGAAACACGCCGAACTTCATTTCTCGGTTGCACCAAACGTCTGGATTCGGCGTCAAGCCCTCCTCATATCCATTCACTAAATACTCAACAATCCGCTCTTTATACTGCGCCACCAGGTCCACCACTCGGAACTCAATCCCCAGCACCTTCGCAACTGCATGCGCATCATCGATATCCTGCTCCCAAGGACAATCTCCCGCGATTCCTTCCTCATTCATCCAGTTTTTCATATATCCACCCACAACGTCATGTCCCTGCTCCACCAGTAATCCTGCCGCCACTGCGCTATCCACCCCACCCGATAAGCCGACCATCACCTTCGCCATCCAAGAAATCTCCCTTTAGATCAGAAAAGTTCAACCTTCAAAAAATTTCGCCGATGTGCTTTGGAGAATTCGGCGCCACGATCCGGAGAGCATACTTTCCTTCATCTTGATTTTCGGCCGCCATCCAAATTTTCCTAAAAAACTTGCCCATTCTAGCCAAAGCACCTTATAACCCCGGCCCTCCTTTAAAAGCTGCCTAAATAACAAATTGAAGTCCCGGAGAAATTTACCATGCGGCAGGACTTCGAAAATCGCCTGATCTGAATTAAGACAGGACAAACATAGAAAACAAAATGGTTAACGAACTCATCTCAGAAATGGTCGAGGCAGGTGTCCACTACGGCCACCAAACGAAGAAATGGAACCCACGCATGAAGCCTTACCTCATGAAGGACAAGGGCGGGATCTACATCATCAATCTTGAAAAGACCGTTCAGCAGCTCGACAAAGCATCGGATTTCCTCGCTGATCTTGCTTCTAAGAACAAAAATGTGCTGTTCGTAGGTTGCAAACGCCAAGCCCAAGATGCAATCCGCGAGGCCGCAGAAGCCACAGGACAGCATTATGTTAATCACCGCTGGCTGGGTGGTATGCTTACAAATGCGACAACTGTCCGCAAGTCTGTCGAGCGCCTCCGCTACCTCGAAAATATTGAGAAGCAGCCTGAATTTAAATCAATGTCCAAGAAGGAACTCTCCGCCCTCGGCCGCGAACGTGAGAAGCTTCTTCGTAACCTCCGTGGTGTGCGCGATCTCGAGAAGAGTCCTGATGCGATCGTGATTGTTGATTCCGCACGGGAAACAATCGCTGTTGCTGAAGCTCATCGCCTGAACATCCCGATTGTTGCAATCGTCGATACGAATGCTGACCCCGCAAAAGTGCAATATCCAATCCCGGGTAACGATGATGCAATCGCTTCAATCCGGATCATCCTGCAGAATCTTGTCGATGCAATGGTCGGAGCGAAAAAGAACTAGTTCTTCATCCTAAGGAACCATACAGAAAAGACTGACAATATATTTACCATGATTACCGCATCAATCGTAAAAGAACTCCGCGATAAGACCAACGCCGGCATGATGGACTGCAAAAAGGTCCTTACCGAAACCGCTGGAGATATCGAGGCATCCATCAAACTTCTCCGTGAACGCGGAATTGCAAAAGCCGGAGCAAAATCGGATCGCGCAGCGAACGAAGGCATCATCACTGCTCGTGTGAATTCAGCTGCAAACTCAGGGTTCTTGTTAGAGATGAACTGTGAGACAGATTTTGTTTCTAAAAATGAAAACTTCCAAGATTTTGTCAATGAAGTCGCAGACAAGTTGGCAGGTTCTGCTGCGCTCGACCTAGATGCAGCCCTTGCCACGCCTCATGCTGAGACAAATATCGGCGACTTCGTAAAATCGAAAGTCTTGGAGCTTGGCGAAAATATCCAGCTTCGCAAATACGAGCGCTTCGACGCGACGAACGGTGGAGTCATCAGCTCATATATTCACCTCGGTGGAAAGGTCGGCGTTCTTCTGGAACTAGGCATTACCAAACCTGAAACAGCTGAAAAGCCTGAGTTTAAAGAGCTGATGAAAGACCTAAACCTCCACATCGCGGCCTCGGCGCCAAAGGGACTCTCACGCACGGACATTCCACAGGCGATTGTTGATGGTGAGATGGATATCTTCAAGACGCGTTTATTGGAGCAAGGCAAACCAGAGAATATTCTTGGCAATATCCTCAAAGGTCAAATCGGCAAGTTTTTTGCGGAGTCTTGCTTCTTGGAACAAGGATTTGTAAAAAATCCGGACATCACAGTGACGCAGCTTCTTGAGCAAAAAAGTGCCGAACTTGGCGATACGATCACGGTAACCCGGTTCACCCGCTTTGGACTTGGTGAATAGACAAAATTCTGTCCAAAAAAACCACGCTGAGTTTGACTAGATAAACCGCGTTGAAGGATTTCTAAGAGAAGTCAAAAGTCATCAGCCGCTACCATAAGCGTTTCAGGATTCATGCTTGAATCGAGACGGTTCCCAGGTAGCGGCTTATTTCGCATCAAGGTGTAGCCCATTTTGGTGTTAATCAAGTGGAGAAGAATTTGGCGACCGCAAATAATTGCATGATCAGATTCCACTTATAGAGATTACCGGGCTCGAAGACATGAAACTAGGTCACCATTCGATCCGATTTTCCCCTTGCCAAAATTCTTACATCCTAACTTAATCTCCGCCCCCACAATCGCTTTGGGAAAGGCCAGGAAGGGGCGTTAGCTCAGTTGGTAGAGCACCTGCATGGCATGCAGGGGGTCAGCGGTTCGAATCCGCTACGCTCCACTTTTTTAAAGATGACGTGCTGTCTGGTAAAAGGCGGGAATTTCTTTGAAATATCATCCTTCGCCTCTGACATCCTCTCTCGCTCTTCGGTTTTTATGCCGACCGACATCGATCTTTCCTGCGCTTTCAGCATATAAACCTAAGTGCCTTCGCGGACGTTTCATTTAATCTTCCTCGAAAGCTAGCCCTGCAACTCCTTGCAGGCATAAAAACTGATTTTGAACTTTCCGCAGCTTCCTAGATTCGTTCTATTCTCTTCCATCTTCGCTCGTGCAGCTTTTCGTGCAGCCTTGTTTCTCTAGTCCTATCCTTTTATGCTCCTAATTCTTGTCGCCCTGCCGATCTTGGCTTGTCTTGCAATTCTCCTAGGGGCACCCGCTCGCCGTAGCGCAATTGCCGCTGCGACCGCGAATTTGATCATCGGCCTTGGATCGATCTTCTCATGGAATCACAGCATCTGGGAACTTTCACTGCCAGTCCTTCAGCGCCCGGCCTTGAATCTGGCCTTCGATTACATGGATGGAATGAGCGTGGTCATGGTTGCTCTCTCCGTGATCGTTACCTTCGCCGCAGTTCTTTCCGGGAAGGCGTCAGGAGATCATAAAAAACTTTATTACAGCTCGTCACTTTTGATCGCTGCAGGTGCAATCGGGGCGTTTCTCTCCACTGATCTGTTTTTCTTCTACGCTTTTCATGAGATGGCCCTTATCCCGACCTTTTTGATGATCGGAATTCTAGGCCGTGGTGACCGCCGCGGAGTCGCGTGGAAAATCACCATCTATCTTGGCTTGGGATCACTAGTTCTTCTCGCAGGCTTAGTTTGGCTTGCCACGCTTACTGGGACTTTCAGCATTCCAGAAATGGTGGCGAACGGGCCGCTAGGGATTAATCCTTCTACCCAAAAAGCAATTGCTGCTCTTCTCATCATCGGCTTCGGCACACTTGTGTCCTTGTTCCCATTTCACTCTTGGGCAGCACCAGCCTATGCCAGCGCCCCTGCGCCCACTGCGATGCTTCATGCCGGAGTTCTAAAGAAATTCGGCCTCTATGGAATGCTTCGGATTGCACTGCCGATGGTGCCTGAGGGGCTCCAAGCATGGTTAATTCCGCTTCTGGTGTTGCTTCTAGGGAACATCTTATGGGTTGGTTTTGTGACGATTTCGCAGAAACGCCTCGATTCCCTTCTCGGAACTTCTTCGGTGATGCACATGGGGTATATTTTCTTGGCAATCGCCGCCCTGATCGCCGTTCCCGAAAATAGGCTCGCACTCCCAGCTGCGGTCCTTCTGATGTTTGCCCATGGAATATCCATCGCCCTTCTCTTCTCACTCACCGATCGCATCGAACGAAGCACAGGCACTCTTCACTTGGACGAGCTGGGTGGCCTTGCTCGAAGCGCGCCCACGATGGCTTTCCTTTTCGGAATCGCAGCCATGGCTTCAATCGGCTTACCGGGCCTAGCGAACTTCGCAGGTGAAGTCCTCGTATTTCTCTCCGCGTTCGAAAATTACGATGTATCGCAGCGCCTTGGGCCGGTGCAAGTGGCATGTATGCTAGCGATTTGGGGCGTTGTTATTTCCGCAGTCTATATGCTCCGCGCATACCGCTCGATTTTTCACGGACCAGCTGTTGAGCGAAGCATCCGTGCGCAGGATATTTCAATTCATGAACGAATTCCCGCCATCGTCTTAATTATTGCGCTTCTTGCCATTGGCTGTTTCCCGAACTTACTGCTCAATCTTTTATAGTAAGGGTCTCATAGCCGCCTAACTTTTATCGCCTCCACTGATGCCAGCTTACTATTTAGAAGCCTTTACCGTTCTACTGGGCTTCGCAATCCTACTTGCCGAAGCCTTTGTTCCCTCGAAAGATAAATCTTGGGTGGGACTAGCCGGTGCGATCGGTCTCACGATGATCCTAATTCTAGTTTTCTTCTCAACTGGGCCGCGTGCTGAAGACACATCTTCATGGACCACTTGGCCGCTGTGGAACTTTTATGAAATGGATGCTCTTGCTCGCTTCTCGAAGGCATTCACTCTCATTGCGACGATTCTCGTTTTGCTCCTGAGTATCGAATACAAATCCATCCTCAAGAAATATACTGAGAACCCAGAATCCGAAGACGGGACAGGTGAGTTTTATTCGCTGCTGATCTTTGCCTGCGCTGGAATGATGTGGATGGCTTCTGCAAAGGATTTAATCGGCGCCTTTGTCGCCCTGGAGCTGGTTACGATTACCTTCTATATCCTTGTGGCGTTTATGCGGAGAAATGTCGGTTCTTTGGAAGCTGGTGTTAAATACCTCATCCTCGGTGCGCTAAGCACTGGTTTCCTCGTTTACGGCATTGCATGGATCTATGGCACCACCGGGACCATGAGCTTCTCGGCGATGTATGCTCCTTTATTCATGATGGAGAATACGATTCCCCTACTATTTGGAATTGCACTCGTCCTTGTGGCCCTCGGTTTCAAAGTAGGTGCTGCACCAATGCAGATGTGGATTCCGGACGTCTATCAAGGCGCCCCAACTCCCACGACGGCCTTTCTTTCGATCGCGTCGAAGGCAGCCGGCTTTGTTCTCCTGATCCGCTTTTTAAGTCCATTCCTCAGCGAAGCCTCCCCTGTTCGCAGCCAAGTCTTGTTCATCCTCTTGATCCTTGCCTGCGCGACGCTCCTTTACGGCAATCTAGCCGCTCTATCTCAAACTAATTTCAAACGGCTACTTGGCTATTCATCGATCGCACACGCTGGATTCATTCTTCTAGCTCTCGCAGCCTGGGTTCCTGCATCGGAGACCGAAATTGGGTCAGTTGATGCAGTTCTATTCTACCTAGCAACCTATCTTATCATGACAATGGGCGTATTTTTTATCCTCGCGCAGATTCGGATTCAGAAAAACGGAGAGGCAATATCTGACTTTCATGGGCTCGGAAAAACCAATCCACTCCTCGCTTTGTGCCTCACGATCCTCTTGGCGGCCTTCGCGGGAGTTCCGCTCACCGCCGGCTTTATCGGAAAATTTTTCGTCTTTCTCCTAGCTGTAGAATCCGGGCTGTGGATCGGCCTGATCATCGCCGTCATCTGCGCAGCTGCCGGTTTCTATTATTACTTCAAAACAATCCGCGCAATCTGGTGGATCGATTCTGAAAACACATCAGCCATTCAGCTGCCGATCACTTCGAAAATTATTATTGCCGCTACAACTATCCTAACAGTGATTCTTGGGGTTTACCCCGCACCGCTACTTGCCCTGTTAAATTGAGCGATTTTAGCGAATTTGGTTAGCCCCTTATGGACGATCGCTCCGAGCGCACGTTTGGGATTTTAATGATTTAGCTTCCTATTCCTTTGACCAAGCTCAGCTCTCTGGACACTAATACCTCGTTAAATGCCCTGCAGACGCCACTTCACCGGCTATAAACAACCTTTTCTTCACCAATTGGTTAAGGTCCTGCTTAGCGACCGCGCAACCCTTCCATCGACACTCGTTATTGTGCCTACGGCTCAGAGCGGGCGCATACTTCGCGAGCACCTAGCCGCCTCAGCGACTGCAGTTCTCGCACCAACTGTCCAGACCCCGGGAGGGCTCCTTCAGACGGACTCTCCAGATATAGCGCCCCGTTGGATGGAGCAGCTGGCATGGACGGAAGTCCTCGATTCTTTGACCTTGGCAGACTGGACAAGACTTACCGCCGTTCTGCCCCAGCCTCTCGACAATGACGGGCCACATTCGCCGTATTCCACCCTCGCCTCTGAATTTACGTCACTGCAGCGGGAGCTTTCAGATCATCTACTAACGCTCTCTAGCGCAGCGCAGCTGTTGGAGCAAACTCCGGATTCTCTTCGCTGGCAGCAGCTTGCTAGTCTTTTGCCAAAATTCGAGGCGACCCTCTCTTCTTGGTCCTACCGATCCCGTAGTGCCGTCCTCGTTAAAAATTTTTCGCTGCCAACTCACTTCAGCAAAATTATCGTCGCCGGGGTTTCTGAAATGCCTCCTTGCCTAGTCGAAGCTCTAGGGGAAGGCCGCATTTCGGTAGATATTTTGCTTTGTGCGGAAGCCGAGGAAAGCGCATATTTTTCTCCCCTCGGGATTCCCCTTGATCACTGGCAGACAGCTGCAATTGATCTGCCGACTGAGCCAATCCTCGCTTCTGACCCTGCTGCACAGGCCTGCCTCGCAGTCGATTTTGCCTCTTCAGAGAAACTTGCTTCTTCGGATATCGCAATCGGCAGTCCAGACGAACAGACGGGAGCTGCACTGGCTAAAGCGTTTCGTTCTGCTGGCTGGCCAGCCTTCCACCCTGCTGCGCCGAAACTCTCACATCCACTAACGCGATGGTTGCGTGCCTGGTCCCAATGGTTGCAAGAGCCCACTCCTTCTGCGCTTGCCGATCTACTTTCACTCCCAGAGGTAAACAGTCTGGTGGAGGATAATCGGGCAGAGCTTGCAGCCAAACTAGCGCGCGCCATCGATCGCAGCCCAACGCTTCCTCTCCCGGAGCTTCTGATTGCCCCGCGAAGCGAGGAACAGAAACCGCTGGCTATTGCAATCCAGCGCCTATTGTCTGAACGCAAGAAGTTCACCACAGTCGCATTTGACGAGGGAATCATCGACCACCTTGCCAAGCTTCATCTTCCGAGTGAGACATATGACGCTTCCCTTTCTTCGGTTCAGGCATTTCTTAATTTGGCAAAACCCCTGATCAACCGATCGAAGCGTAGTCATCTATTCTGGCTTTCGACTTTGGCTGCAGAGCTGCCTTCGCTAGACCCGCAGCCGCCACATGATCGGGCCATTGATATTCACGGTTGGCTTGAGCTCCTCTATCAACCGGGTTCCACGCTCATTCTTGCCGGCCTGAATGAAAACCACCTGCCCGCCGCTCCACCGCATAGCAATTGGCTCTCAGAAAATTCTAGGACAGCCCTCGGACTTCACACGGATCGCTCGCGCCACGCCCGTGATGCCTACCTACTCCATGCTCTGACCTCCTCCCGCCAAAGGTCTATCCTGATTTGCGGGAAATCTTCTGCGGAGAGCGATCCTCTGCTTCCATCCCGCCTTCTTTTCCAGTGCTCCTCTACCCGCCTCACCGCTCGGGTTCATAGCCTTTTCAAGGAGCTAGAGCCTTCCGATGCGAATCTTTCCTGGCAGAACAACTGGCAATGGCAGCCTCCAGCCACAGTCATCCCAAAACGGTTTCATGTTACCTCACTTTCCCGCTACCTCACCTGCCCGTTTCGCTTTTATCTTCAGGACCTCGCCAAATTCAGCTCAAACAATCCTCAGCGTCGAGAGATGGATCATGGCGAATATGGCTCTCTGATTCATCATACCTTAGAGATTTGGGGTCAGAATCCAGATCTTCGCGATGAATCGAATCCTCAAATTATCTACAAGGATCTCGATCATATTCTTCAGAAAAGGTTGCTCGAGCAATTTGGGAGAAACTTGCCAATCGCAATTTCGCTTCAGGCTGAATCGATCGCCTCACGGTTGAAATGGTTTGCAGCAGCCCAGGCTGAGATCCGTTCAGATGGCTGGGAGATTCTTCATGTTGAGCGCAAGATCGTCATCCCGTTTGGCGATCTATGTGTCTCCGGGAAGATCGATCGAATCGATCAGTGCTCCACGACTGGCCAAATCCGAATTATCGATTACAAAACTGGCGAGATGAAGGATACCGCGAACTCACATCTGCGGAAGATTACTGCTAATTCGGCCATCCCAGACCACCTCCGCGATAAAACTGGGCCGTTTATTTTTGTGGATGGAAAAGGGAAGAGCCATCTTTGGAAAAATCTACAACTTCCCCTTTACGTGCAAGCGGAAGCCATCGAGTCGGCAAAGCTACCGATCCCTGCCTATTTTACTATCGGCGATCAAGAATCGAAAGTCCGCCTTATGCAATGGCAGAACTTTACTCCTGAGATCCTAGAATCAGCCCGTGAATGCGCGGCTTGGATTGTCGAAGCGATCCGGGCTCAAATATTCTGGCCGCCCACCGAAAAGGCCGATAACGATGCTTTTGTCCTACTTCCCGGTTCTCAATCGTTCTCAGAAGCTTTTACGAATCCGATACCCTCATCCTCCCTATAAACAATGCTGAAAATTATTCTTTCCACCCTTTTGTTCATCGCTCCGCAACTGACTGCTGAATGGCTTGATTTATGGACCGGCCAAGCACCGGGCCCTGCCCGAGGTCCCGCAGGAACTGAGCAAATGACTGAAAAGCAGCATTTGACGAACATCGAAGTCCCTCAATACCAAATATTCCGACCAGAGAACCCGAACGGAACTGGTGTGGTCGTTTTCCCAGGCGGGGGCTACACGATACTCGCATTAGATCACGAGGGTATTCAAGCAGGTCAATGGTTGGCTGAACAAGGGATCACCGCGATGGTCGTTAAATACCGAGTAGGCTCAGACCCAAGGCTTCAATATGAATTTCCTATTCCTCAGCTTGATGCGCGGCGGGCGATCCGGACCATGCGATCAAAAGCCTCTGACTGGAATTTGGAGGAAAAGAAAATCGGTGTTCTCGGGTTTTCTGCGGGAGGGCATCTTGCCGCTTCTTGCGCTGTCCAATTCGAAGAAATTTTCCAAAGTGAGACAAAGGACAAAATTGACGCCTTCGATGCTCGCCCAGATTTTGCAATCTTATGTTACCCCGTTGCAATTATGGGCGGCGAATCCGGTCACCGTGGCTCCCAGGACCGACTGCTTGGGAAGAATCCAGATCCGAAACTCGTGTCGCTAAATAACATTCCTGAGCGGATCACCTCAGATACTCCCCCGATCTTCCTAATTCATTCTGCTGATGATGATGCCGTGCCACTCCGTAATTCCTGCGAAATCGCGGCACGTTGTGCTGAAAAAGGTGTGCCAGTCCGGGCCCATTTCTATGAAACTGGCGGACATGGGTATGGCATAAAGGGTCGCGGCACCGCAGTTGGCTGGAATACAGAACTTGCTAAATGGTTGGATCTATTAAACGAAACACCTCGTCCGTGAAACCTTTCCAGAAAGCCAATGCCCTCATCGAGGCACTGCCCTACCTTCAGAGCTTCCGCTCAAAGACATTTCTGATCAAAATGGGTGGCTCTGCGATGGAAGATCCGGAGCTCGTTGCCAGTGCGATGCGTGATATCGTATTCCTTGAGGTTGCTGGGATTAATCCAATTGTCGTCCATGGTGGCGGCAAAGCGATCTCGGCCGCAATGGAGCAGGCAGGTCTTGAGGCAAAATTTATTGAAGGCTTTCGTTATACTTCTGAGGAAGCGATCGATATTGTGTCTCATGTCTTGTCCAATCAGATCAACCCAGACTTAGTTCATATGATCCGAGAACTAGGCGGAAAGGCCACCGGCATTCCAGGAACGGATGTTTTCATTGGTGAAAGATTGCAGCCAAAAGATCCTTCTGGTCAGCCGATTGATCTAGGCCGTGTCGGCGAAGTCATCGGGTGCCGCCTTACAAATATGGATGCGGCTCACTCCGCTGCAATCGTTCCTGTCATTTCTCCTCTCGCCACGGAGCTTGCGACTGGAAAGGCACTAAATATTAATGCGGATCTTGCCGCAGCAGCGCTTGCCAAAGAACTTCGCGTGTCGAAGTTAGTCTACCTCTCTGATGTTCCGGGCATTCTGGCCGATCCCTCAGATTCATCGACCCTTATTAAATCGCTTGATCGGAAGACGGCCGAGGAACTGATGAAAGATGGCACGATCTCCGGCGGAATGATCCCTAAAGTCAAATCTGCACTTGATGCTCTTAACTCCGGAGTCCGTAAGGTCCACTTCGTGGATGGGCGCCTGCCTCATGCTCTATTGTTAGAAATTTTCACTGATGGAGGGATCGGCACTGAGATCATTCGCTAGGAGCGTCTGATCCAAGAAATGACTTACTGCTAAGCTGCGCATATTTGCCGTTTTGATGAAGAAGCTCGTTATGTGTGCCCTCCTCGATCACACACCCATGTTCCAAGACATAAATGCGGTCAGCGCCTTGGATCGTCGATAAGCGGTGGGCAATTACGAACGCAGTCCGGTCTTCCATCAAGCGATCTAGTGCCGCTTGAATCTGGCTTTCAGTTTCTGAGTCGACCGCAGCTGTTGCCTCATCTAGCAGCAATATGGGGGCATCTTTCAGTAAGGCTCGAGCGATGGAAAGTCTTTGCTTTTCGCCACCGGAAAGCTTCACGCCACGCTCCCCGACATTTGTATCTAAGCCGTCGGGAAGACCTCTCACAAAATCATCTCCATTCGCAGATGTAAGCGCCTTCCAGAGTTCAGCTTCTGCAGCTCCGCGCTTGGCCAACATCAGATTTTCCCGGACAGTGCCGTTGAACATGAATGGTTCTTGGGTGACATAGGCGAGCCGGTCCCGCAGAGTGGCTTTATTCAGCTGACTGATATCGCGGCCGTCCAATAAGATTTCTCCGTCATCCTTCTCATAGAATCTTGCTAGGAGCGAAAGAATCGTAGTCTTGCCCGCACCTGTTGTCCCAACAAGCGCGACTGTTTGTCCCTTCTCAGCACGGATATTTATCCGATGCAGAGTCGGCTGATCTTGATAGGAAAAGCTCACATCCTTGAATTCCACATCGCCCTTCACCTGCCAATCAATCTGGCGGCCTCCAATCGCGTGCACTTCCTGATCCGCATCCAGAATTTCAAAGACCCGATCCGCTGCAGCCCGCCCGCTAAGTATCATCTGATTTAGCGAGTTTAACCGATCAATGGGATCATAGAACAAACTTAAAAAGAGCAGAAATTTCGTAAACTCACCAATCGTAAGCTCTCCATTCATGTAAGCGGTGCCGCCGAATCCAAGGACTAGCACGTAACCCATCATCCGCACAAAACTCATTCCTGGAGAATAAATCGCCCACCACCGCATCAGGCGCAAAGTAGCGTGTCGCAACCCTTCACTTGAGGTGTTAAAGCGCCGATGCTCTACACCCTCCGCTGCATAGCTTTTAATCTGCCGAATTCCTGAGATGTTATCATGCAGTAAGGAATTGAGATCTGAAGTGGCCTCACGCTGATTGCGATACCGATCCCGTCCCCGCGTTGAGTAGAGCCATGCGCCAAGTGCGAGGAAGGGCACAGGTAAGGTCGCCCAGCCAGCTACCGCCGGATTTAGTATGTAAAGATAAATCCCGATTCCAAGGACCTGTAACACGGCAATGACCCCTTGCTCGATTCCATCGATCAGGACCCGCTCCATCGCTGTGACATCCTCCACCACCCGCGTCATCACATCTCCGGTCCGGCGGGTATCAAACCAATTGAGAGGTAGTCTCTGTATTTTCTCATAAAGATCAGAGCGGATATCGAAGATTACGCGCTGTTCGAAATGATTATTTACAAAAATTCGTGAACTATTTAGCCCCTCGCGAACGCCAAATGCACCCAGAGCCATCAAAACCCAAAACAAGAAATCATCATGCCTTTCTGGATTTGGTAAAATTTCATCGACTGCATATCCGGTGATGATAGGGAAGGCAAACAGTGCCGCAGTCATACCTAAAGCGCAAAGCAACTGGAGGCTAGCGAGCTTTGGATAGCGCTTTAGATAGGAAAAGACTCTGAGAATTGATTTCATCGGCGACCAGGTTCGCACGCTTCTCCTTCTCTCTGCTTTTGTAAAGGAAGCATTGGTCGAAAAGTTTCCGCAAAAAAGGTTTCATTTAGAGATTGCCGCCTTATCGAAGACCTCTCTAGTCTAACATCCACCCGGAATCCCAAGCTTCCAAAAACCCCATGGCTAATATCTTAGGTATCCTTACCGCAATCATCCTCGCTATCGCAGCATTTGTTGCGATGAAGAACAAAGGTCGTTTAGAAGAGGAGATCTCTTTGCGAGATAACTCCCAGTCTCAGTTGGCTATCAGCCAACAAAAGCTGAAAGCAGCTCAAGAGCGTTTCAACGCCCTGCCTATCGAACGGGAAAAGGCTGAAAAAGAGACGATCGCTAAACGTGAAGAGGCGGTCCTCGCAGAAGAGGCAAACAATGCGCTGCAGACGGAGGTCGATACCAAAACTCGGAAGGTGACCGCTAACGAAACTGCGCTTACAGAAATTCGAGAGCAGCAAGATCAGATTGGCAACATTGAAGAACTTGCTGACCAAATCAAAGAGATGCGCGTCGAGCTCGAGGAAGTCGAAAAATCGATTTTTTCTCGCGAAAGCACGCTTGCGAATCTGACAGCTCAAACAACCGCTTCGGAAGAGGAGGCAAAGCGGCGGCAAGCAGAATTTGATCTAATGTCAAAGGGGGAATCCCTTTCGACTCTAAACACGCGGATTCGTTCGATCTACCCAACTTGGGGATTTGTCACTCTGGCCGATGGAAACAACGCGGGAGTCATCATGAATTCCACCTTAGACGTAATGCGTGGCGATCAAAATGTAGGTAAGCTACTTGTGACCGCTGTAGAAACAAGAAGCGCATCCGCTAGCATTATCCCGAGTAGCCTAGAAGATGGTATTTCACTCCGCGTTGGCGACCGTGTTGTTGCTGGCTCCAAGATGCCTGAAGAAGAAACCACTGCAGCCGCGAGCTCCAACTAAGGGACCGTAACCCACAAAAACTATTTCAAAAAACCTATGAAATTCATCTTTCCCATCTTGGCGATCGTCATCTGCTTAGTCGCATCATATTTCTCTCTAGCTGAATCCGAGAAGTTTGGCCGTGTCCAGACTGCGAAAATCGAAGCGAAAAAGACAAACCGCGCAGTCACCACGACCGCGGACGCCGTTGAAGTGAAGAGCAAAGCTGAGCAGGTGCTTCTCGAAAAGAGCAAAGAAGAGCTTGCCGTCGCAAATCAGAAATTGATCGCAATCCAGTCGAGCGGAGGAACTCTCAGATCTGAAGGGGCACGCCTGGATTCGCAAATTGCTGCCCAAGAATTGGAGTTCGAAGAACTTGAAACGGTCATTGCGGAAATCAAAAAGGTTGCTGCAGATATCGGTGAAGACATTAGTGTTGATAACCTAGACGAGAAGATCACCGAAATGGAAGAGGAGCTTCAAGAGAAGCAGGCTAGGACTTCTGAGCTTGAGAGCCTGATTGAAGGCGGAAACACCACACTTGCTTCTCGTCAGGCAGATGTTCAGCGCCTCGTTGATCGCAAAGTCGCCCGTGAAAAAAAGATCGCTCGCAATGCGCTGGTCGCAAGGATTACGGCGGTTAATCAGGATTGGGGATTTCTTGTGATCGGTGCGGGCAAAAATTCTGGATTCACTCCTCAGACCCAGCTAATTGTTCAGCGCAATGGTCGAAGAATTGGCAAAGTGACTCCTTCGACAATCGAGGCGACTCAGACGATTGCAGAAATCGATCTAGAGAGCCTAACGCCCGGTGTCCGCATACAACCAGGTGACAGAGTGATTCTCGCAAAACCATCCAGCAATTAGTCGAGCGACCTTCCGCCTACCAATCCTATGAAAATTCACCTATTCATTCTTGCCCTCATTGCGCTTTGTCACAGCTCTTGCGCTGATCCTGATACGGCAAAACCAATGGGCCCTACCTCAGATACCAGCACGATTCCTTGGAATGCACCTGTTCCGGGACAAGGAGGTGGCCAGCTCGGAATGCTCCCACAGAACCAGCATCGTAGGTAGCAAGTCCCTGGCCCCGGTGGCTGTTCCCTAGCATCATTTGTGTGGATATTAGAAGATACCTGGGGTCTTATCGAAAATTATCCTGTATCTTAGTTTCTGTCTTATCATCTCATCGATTGATAGGATCTAAGCACGACCTTGGGCAAAAATGCACGCACACGACGCGAGGTAAGCTTTTCTTAATATTCAGGAACTCTAAAACGACCTTGCCCTCGTTTCTCATTCAGGTAAATCTTTCCATAGTAACAAGCTATGGCAACCCGAATCAACAGAAAGAAGGCTCAGACTTTCGCAGAGACTGAATCTTTATCTGATGGAATCAGTGGCGCTTTATGGATGGGCGCCGGCCTTGTCCTGCTTCTCGCGCAGCTCTCATACAGCCCTGCTGACCTTCCAGAAATTGGCTTCTTCAAAAATTTTAGCGATAGATCTCAATCGAGCGGAGGCAATTGGCTCGGAGTCGCCGGAGGTATTATCGCTTTCGTTCAAATATTAATCTTTGGAGCCGCTGGATGGCTGCTAGCTCTCGGTCTTTTATGGTTTGGCGTTTTAAAGGCAATCTTTCACGGGAAAATCTGGCCGCGGGCTGCGCTTGGACTCTGCATCGTTCTCGTCGCTGGTTCGGTTTGGCTACACGCTGCGGAGATATTTTTTGCCGAGTGGGCCGAACGCTGTCGGATGCCTAGCCCGGGTGGTGCACTTGGCCACGGCCTCGGTGGATTAGTTTTCATGCGGGTCACGGGACAAATCGGCACGCTTCTGATCGCTTCATTTGCATATCTTCTCGGAACGATCTGGCTGATTGGCCAGACACCCGTCAGCTTCGCCCGTGATTGCAGATCACTAGTCCTCTCTAAAATTGATGCATTCAAGCGCAGCCGTACAGAAGTCGGGCGGGCGGATGCGCGTGAGCGGGCGCTGCTAAATGAGCGGGAAAAGCAAAGAGAACAACGGCGGATCGAGCGTGATTTAGCACGATTGAAAACTGGTGAAAGCGAGGCGCTAGAGCAGAAGGAGCTGCCCATTCGTGAAACTCCTCGACCTCAAATCATCGATGCCTCTCAGCGCCGTGAAGTTGATCCCTCGACAACCGGGAACCGACCCTTCGAGCGCAAGCCAGCAACCCACAAATCACTCTCAGTCACAGGCTTCGAGAATTATGAACTGCCGGGGTTTGACCTACTAGACGAAGTTGAAGAACAACCAGAGACGGCCGATCATGGCGAACTTCTAGCGATCCAAACCACGATTGTAGATACTCTCAAGGCGTTCGGAATCGACGTCTCAGCAGGTGATATCACTCGTGGCCCCACAATCACCCGCTACGAAATTTATCCATCGACAGGACTGCGTGTCTCAAGGATCTCACAGCTAGAGGCCGATCTAGCTCGCGCGACCCGGGCCGAGCAAATCAATATCCTCGCCCCAATCCCTGGGAAAGACACGGTAGGTATTGAAATAGCTAATTCGACGAAAGTTCCAGTTCCACTTCATGAATTACTTCACGATCCTGAGTTCCGCTCCGCTAAAAAGAAAATACCGCTCGCTCTTGGAAAAGATGTTTATGGGAAAACGGTGATCGGTGACCTTGCAGCGATGCCCCATCTTCTGGTAGCTGGTGCGACAGGCTCTGGAAAATCCGTGTGCATCAATTCAATCATCGCCTCGATACTTTTCAAGTTTGGCCCTGATGAGCTGCGTTTTATCATGGTTGATCCGAAGGTGGTAGAAATGCAGATGTATAACAAGCTGCCGCACATGGTGGTGCCCGTCGTCACGGATCCCAAGAAAACCGTTGCTGCTCTCAAGTGGGTGGTTAACGAAATGGAGAAACGCTATAAAATTTTCGCGAAGACAGGCGTTCGTAATTTTGATGGATACAACAATCGGCCTCGCGACGAAGCTGAGGAGATTGATGCATCCGATGAACCGGAGATCGAAGCTTCTCTTGAAGAGATTGAGGAGATCGCTACTGCTCTTGAAGACGGAGATCTTGGGCCAGAGGCAAGCGACGAAGAGCTTGAGATCGAAGAGGATGAGATCCCGGATCGCTTCCCCTACATCGTCGTCCTGATTGATGAGTTAGCTGATCTCATGCAGACTGCACCAGCGGATGTAGAAATGTGCATCGCGAGAATTGCGCAGAAAGCTCGAGCTGCTGGAATCCACTTAATCATCGCCACTCAAACACCACGGGCAGACGTAGTCACCGGCATTATCAAGGCGAACATTCCGAGCCGGATTGCATTCCAAGTATCCTCAGCGCTAGATTCACGTGTGATCCTCGATACCAAGGGCGCTGATAAGCTTGTAGGCAAAGGTGATATGCTCTACCTGCCTCCCGGCTCTGCAAAGCTTGAGCGTGCGCAAGGGGCTTTTGTTTCCGATGAGGAAGTCGAGCGAATCGTCGAGCATTGCAAAGGCCAAGCGAAGCCTCGATATGAGAAAGATATTCGTGAGACGATCGAGAATGCTGGAGGCGACGAAGAAGACGACGTCTCAGACGCCGATGAAGAGCTCATCATTAAATGCATCGAAGTCGTCCGGCAGGAACAAAAGGGCTCTACCTCATTGCTCCAAAGGCGTCTGCGTTTGGGCTACACACGGGCAGCTCGAATGATCGATATTCTAGAGCAACGCGGAATTATCGGTCCTGGCGAAGGGGCCAAGGCGCGCGAGGTCTATCTGAAATAATCTGGTCGATCGATGGATACAGACCTTGGATATTTCTTAGATTTTCTTTCTACAGAAAAGGATGTTTCGCCTCTTACCCTGCGGAACTATACATTTGCGCTCAACGCATACAGAAGTTGGCGAGAAGAGGATTTCAAAAGCTGGCGTCAGGAGGACAGAGAATGCTTTCGCGATTATCTTTATCATCTAATGGACAGTGGCCTCAAGCACACGACTGTCCGACTGAAATTTGCTGCGCTCCGTTCGTTCTATAAGTATTTGGTCCTGCGGCGAGGATTGGAGAAAAGCCCAGTCGCTGGAATTTCGATGCCGAAATTAGAACGTGATATTCCGATCATTCTTAGTAAGAACCAAATGCTGGAGCTTCTAGAAACTCCCCTTCATCCGGACACACCAGTGAAAGGGCCGAATTGGCTTCGTTATCGAGATACAGCGATATTAGAGCTCTTCTATTCATCCGGCCTACGGATCTCGGAGCTGCTATCTCTTGATATTTCGGATATCGATTTTTTAGAAGGATTGGTAAAAACCCTTGGTAAGGGGAAGAAGGAACGAATTGTTCCGATTGGTAGCTTCGCACTTAGCGCGATTATCAAGTATCTGGACGTAGCTGCTATCCAAGAAGGAGCGCTCTTTAGAAGTATTCGCGGAACTCGCATCACCCAACAGGCAGTGGATCAGATGCTTCGGAAATACATAAAGCTGAGCAATATTCCCTTCATAATCAGCCCGCACAAGATCCGCCATAGCTTTGCGACTCATCTGTTAGACGCGGGAGCCGATCTGCGAACAGTCCAGGAATTATTAGGCCATTCTTCACTTTCTACCACGCAGATCTACACACATGTCACCCAAGAACGTCTAAAAAAAGTTTATGACGATGCGCATCCTCGGGCAAAAGCTCATTAAAATTCTCTGCATGCTTTCCTTTTTAATATCTTTCTTCGGCTTCACGAACTGCGCTCCGAATCCGGCTTTCAATAAGGAAGAAGCGCTCATCGGCCTCGGTTCGAAAGAGGAACTATCAATCCTATTTATAGGCAACAGCTACAGCTTTGGAGTCACAAGAGAACTCAAGAAGATTGCCGTTCAGAACAGCAGGTCGCTGCATATCGGTCATTCGACCTATGCCGGATGGTCGCTCAAGAAGCATCTCCTTCATCCGCCTACCCTTCGCAAACTGCGATCTCGAAATTGGGACGTCATCGTCCTTCAAGATTATAGTCTCCATCCGTCTCTTCCAGAGCGTCAGCGCAAAGCTGCGATGAAACGCCCTATTGTGAGATTGGTGGCAGAGGCTCATAAAATTGGAGCGATACCCGTTCTTTATCAGACTTGGGGACGTCGGGATGGCAATCCTGAAGTGAACGATGATAATTTTTTAAAGATGAACGCCCGAGTTCGGCGCGGCTATCAAAATGCTTCGGCCGATGCGGGGGACATCCCGATTGTATCCGTCGGAGATACATGGGAAGAACAATACAAAGGAGGCAATGGAGATGATTTATTCATAGAGGATGGAAGCCATCCAAGCCACTTTGGAAACCAGATCACTGCGAAAACATTTTATGATTTCCTCTATACGAATCGCCTACCTTAGCTAGTGATCAAATTCTCAAGTAGATAGGTTTGAAGCATCGAATAATAGTTATTTCGAAAAAGCGCTTCACTTCTAACAGAACTTTCATTTCCAGTATCTAACTCCTCCTGCAGGGTCTTCTCATTATCCTCGAAGCTATATCGTTCTTCGAGGGAGAGCCTAGCTTGATTCAAAGCGCTGAACCAAATCATCGCTTCTTCTGAAGGTATTTCTAGTTTGGTGTCTTTTGCTTTGCGGAACGCAAAGGCAGCTTCAATCATCGCGCCGACATGGTTTAGATCGTCGACAAACGCTTCGCGTAAATCAGGAACGACGATATCCTTCCAATCCTGAGCGACCTCGTTTTCGACGACGCGATCGCCCAATCTCGATGCAAGGTCGTTTTCTAATCCGCTCGCATCCTGAACAATCGAACGTAGGAGATACCAATCCATATCTATCTCTGGTGAGATGCGGAGAGCGCCATCATTTTCTAATGAATATCTCACTCCGCTTTCTCCAAAGTAGCCTTTAGTTGATGCAGCTGTAGCTGCTGGGTAAACAGCTCTGCCTTTTCTCGCTCGCCGGTCCATACAATTGACCGCCCACGCTGGTGAACTTCCATCATCATCCGCGTTGCCTTTGAAGTCCCATAGCCGAAGATTTTCATCAAAACGTGAGTCACATAGTTCATCAGATTCACTGGATCATCTGCTACCACCACATTCCATGGCGTAACTGTAGTCGCGACGGTTTTTTTCTGAACAACTGTAGTGGTTTCAGTCATGAGACTAGGGTTTCCTTGATTGCTGAAGTTTCTTCTACGGGGGTCCTTGGAGCATCTATCCATTTTCCGTTTTCGGTGATGAGATCGATCAATCGATCTACAGCTTCATCTGCCGGAATATTAAACTTCACCGGAGTCTTCCCAACATAGAGGTTAATCTTTCCAGGAGCTCCGCCGACGTAGCCGAAGTCTGCATCAGCCATTTCACCCGGCCCATTTACAATGCAACCCATGATTGCGATCCTCACTCCTTTGAGATGACCAGTCGCTGCTCTGATTCGTTGAGTAGTTGCCTGCAGATTAAAAAGTGTCCGGCCACAGGAAGGGCAGGCAACGTAGTCGGTCTTAAAGATACGTGCGCCAGTTGCCTGCAGGATATTGTAAGCCAGTCTTAGAGACTGCCCTGGCGCTCGTTCGGAGCGGATGAGAATTGCATCGCCGATTCCGTCACAAAGGAGTGAACCTATATTTTGCGCTGCGGGTAAAAGCGCATCTAGGAAATCAAGGTCAGGTGCAACTTCGGTCAAAGTGTCTTTCAGAAGAATCGGATGGCGAGCATCGAGCCGAAATGCAAGCAGGCGAAAGGCGTGAATGACATGCAAGCCAAGGCCATCTTTGACGCTGACCAGTGTAGGCCCAGACAACTGATTTACTTTTGCAATCGAAGCTTCATCGCGTGGATCGAGTTCAATGACTCCTGAGCTTTCGTAGATAATCTCTGGGGCAAAGTCCCCCATTTTGTCCAACTTGTGCGCCAAAGCATCCCAGTTCTCTTGGGTGGTGAAAACTCGGATAGTCTCCGCGTCTCCGATGGCGTGACCCTGCACTTCCACCCGCTCGCTTTGCCGCCTTTCGAAAACGTAGCGATTCTGAAACTTCTCGTTCGAGGCCACCTCCAAGGGCTCTTCAGACTTCCAACTTAGCTTGACCAAGGCCTGTGCGACAGGAATCTCATGGACCGAGTCTTCGGTCAGAGAGACCCTGACCGTATCGCCAATCCCATCCGCCAATAGCGACCCAATCCCAATCGCGGACTTGATCCGTCCATCCTCTCCGTCGCCCGCTTCAGTGACGCCTAAGTGGATCGGGTAATTCCAGTCCGCTCCCTCTAGATAAAGCCGTGCAACCAGTAAACGGTAGGCCTCAATCATTACTTTCGGATTGGACGCCTTCATCGAAAATACGAAGTTGTGATATCCTAAATCGCGGGCGATATGGGCAAATTCCAAAGCGCTTTCGCACATCCCTAACGGCGTGTCACCATAGCGATTCATAATACGATCTGAGAGCGAACCATGATTCGTGCCGATCCGCATCGCTCGCCCTAGGTCCTTGCATAACTTCACCAGAGGCGAGAATTTATCCCTGATCCGCTGCAGCTCTTCCTCGTATTGAAAATCCGAATACTCTCTGATCTCGAACTTCTTTTTATCGACATAGTTCCCGGGGTTCACCCGGACCTTTTCGACCCATTTCGCTGCCTCGAGGGCTGCATCGGGCTTGAAATGAATATCGGCGACGAGCGGAACTTCACACCCAGCTGCCCGCACCTCCCTGGCAATATTTTCTAAGTTTTCCGCATAGATTCTGTGTTTGAGCCGTCACTCGCACGATCTCGCAGCCATTTTCTGCTAGATCTAGGATCTCTGCCACACATGCCGCGGTATCGCGCGTGTCTGAGGTAATCATCGATTGAATGCGGATCGGGTTCAGCCCGCCAATCCCTATTTTTCCCACGTTCACAACCCGCGTATGCCTTCGCCGATACATAAGTAGATCAGGGCAGTAGGATGGATTCACTAATTCAGTCATCGGCCCGTCACACTAGACTGAAAACTTTCCATGGGCAATCATCCCTTGCGATGGCAAGATCTGTAGAAATTTCAGCCTTCCGCTTAATATTGAGCAGCCTAACTTTCGCTCTTATTTCCCCAATTACAGGCTTTGCCGGCGACTTTGTCCGAGTAAAAGAAACGGCCGAGATGACCAAGCTGCAGACTGCAGTCTTTCGTTATGAATCTGGTAATTCGCGGATCGACCTCATTGGCGCGGTGCATCTGGCGGACAAAGCCTATTACGATTTCCTAAACCGATATTTTGAACAATACGATGTTCTTCTGTTCGAAATGGTTGGTGGTGAGATCCTTGGAAATAATCCTGCCGAGCCGCCTGTCGAAGAAGCTAAGAAAGACGGTGATGCCCTCGTTGCTCTAGGTTCTATCTATGCTTCGCTAGAAAATACTCTAGGGCTAGTCGGCCAAGCGGCGCATATCGATTATTTAGCGGATAATTTTGTCCATGCCGATCTTACCCTAGCAGAATTCGAAACCCTACAGAAGGAACGAGGCGAATCGCTTTTAAGCTTCATGATCCAAAGTAGCATCAGTGCAGCGCGGCCTGAAAAGGAACCAAATTCCTTCAAACTACTCTATGGTATTCTGAGAAAACGCCCTGACCTCATGAAGCTGGAGCTGATGGAAACGATGGCTCTGGGCGATGAGCAAATAGACGCAATCGTCGGTGAAAACGTGATCATCGATGACCGTAATGCCAAGTGTATCGAAGTTCTCAAAAAACAAGTACTCGCAGGGCATCAAACGATCGGGATTTTTTACGGAGCCGGGCACTTGCCAGGCCTTGAGCGGAGCATTCTAGGTCTCGGTTATAAACGGACTTTCACGCAGTGGCTAAACGCCTGGCGGGTCAGAAATCTTTAAACCGGAACGATCTCACGTCGCTTAAGCCAATAGATCGAGCCGATCAGTCCGAGTGCACAGAGCGGTGTAGATATCGTTGCAGCCAGCCCCAAGGCCATCATCCCGTAGGCAAGCACCGAAAATAGGCCCACTATTGCAACAAAGGGTAACTGCGAATACACGTGGCGAGATGGTTCGCAGCCGCACGCGACGGCACTGACAATTGTGGTATCAGAAAAGGGACTGCAATGATCGCCTAAAACTGCTCCGCCGAAGACAGCGCCGATTGCCATCGGCAACAAGTCACGCAGCTCCTTTACAGGCATTTGACCACTAACTTCCACAAATGCAGGGAGTGCCAAAGGCATTAACAAGCCCATCGTTCCCCATGACGAACCTGTCGCGACCGCCATAAAAGCGGCGAGTAGAAAGATAATTAGCGGCAGCCATTCCACCGCGAATCCTGCGCCTAGCAGCTTGGCTAACTCTTCACCTGCTCCCATCGTTGAAAACAGATTTCCCAAAGCCCATGCCAGCACCAGAATCAGCAATGCTGGCAATAGATTTGCAGCACCACCCAAGGCTGCCTCTCCGGCTTGCATTGTCCGGTCTTTGGGAAATAAAAGCCATGCGATGGCAAGGCCACACAAGCTGCCAAAGACAAGTGCATGCGGACCCGAATCGCCACTGAAAACACTCGACCAGCCGAATCCATCAGAAAATCTTACCGGCGGATCGGACAATAAGGCAAAGCCAGAAAAGATTCCGCCGACTAAGACTATGAGCGGCACAATCACCCGCCATGGAGAAACAGACAGCATGACCTCCTTTCGCTCCTCCATGACCATCACAGCGTCATAACGTTTCATCATCTGTGGCTGATAGTTCAGCGCAATCGCGAAAGGAACCAACAGAAGAGTGAGCAGACAGTATGGATTTGCTGGGATGGATTGGAAAAAAAGTGCATAGGGCTCGACCTCGAAAGGGGCGCCCTCTAAGCCTTGTGCGATCAGGCTTAGTTGAGTTGCGATCCAAGTGGAAACAAAGGCTACACAGGCCACTGGTGAAGATGTGGAATCTACAACCCATGCCAAGCGCTCTCTTGAGACAGCGACACGGTCCACTAAAGGTCGTGCGATCCTTCCTGTTAAAATCGCATTCGCAAGACCATCGAAGAAACATAAAATCCCCAACAGATAAACGCCGCCTAGTAACCTTTTCTGGGGGTTTTCTGTCCCAGCTGTCAGTTTCTGTAGGATTGGATCGAAACCTCCAGATTTCTCCAGTAGGCCAGCAAAAGCTCCCATCAGCAGCGTGAATAGAACTGCGCCAATATGCCAATGCCCTTCCAAGGCGGGAAATAAGTAGTCCGCAAATAGGGCCCGGAGTGTAGCATGTAAATCACCGCCTTCGACCAGCAGAGCCCCGGCGATCAATCCACCAGTTAGTCCCAGCGCTGCTTTGCCGCTAAAAAGAATTACTGAGATCGCAACGATCGCCGGCCAAAGGACACTGACTGCACCCGGAAATTGATCAAAAGGCAGAAAGATCCCGCTGAAGATAATTCCAATACATGGGACGATCTTCCACATATCTACTTTCATTCTTTGCTTAGCCTTCGATGACTAGCGCTCTGTCTTTCGATTTTAAGAAGCTAGAGATTTCTGCCTGCAATCGGTCGCTCTCCCTGTCCCATCCACGATCACCGCCTAAGATCAACACGCATTCTTTCAGACCTGTGAATTCGATCTGCTCCACCCCGAGCTTTTCTAGGTGCTTTAACTCTGCGCGAATCGTTTCGTAGAACAAAAGCTCAAATCCGTTTTCCGCTGCACGAGCCGCTGGAATTAGCGAAATCGTCAGCGGAGGCGCTAGCACAGTTAGGGCATCAGCCACTGGTCCGCAGCCAATTGTCGAAAGCATCTTCTGCATCTTCAGAAACAGATCCTCGATACGCAGTAGCTTCAGCGCGCACTGATTTTCTAAGTAAAATTCGATTCCCTTCCTGATCTCTTTTTGCAGGGGAAATGGGTAGCAGCCGGCAGCACGGGCCGCTCTCTCTAGTGCGGTTTCTAGCCACTCTACATTGTAATCCAGAATCTGATGGTTCCCTACCTGTATTGCCGGGCGATTTCCGATATATGCGATCACTGTTTATCTTCGTTTTCGAAAGAGATTTTAAAACAAGGCTTGTTGCGAGCGGTCCCCTACGGCTCGCCTTGAAAGAGATTGGATTTCCGCGATGAACTCGCTGACATTTTCAAACTGACGATACACGGAAACATATCGGACGTATCCGACCGGATCGATATGATACAGTTTGTCCATTACCTTTGCTCCAATCGATGCCGATGGAACCTCACGCAGATGATCCTTGTGTAGATCTGCTAGAATTTCCTCCACTGCTCGATCGATCTCAGCAATTGAAACCGGCCGCTTTTCACATGCCTTGATTAACCCACTGGTTAGTTTCTCCCGTTGCAAAGATTCCCGGGTGCCATCTCGTTTGATCACCCTCAAATCTGTCCTCTCGATTTGCTCGTAAGTCGTGTAGCGATAACCGCAGTCTGTGCATTCCCTCCTGCGCCGTATTGTCGTCGCGTCTTTGGAAGATCGAGAGTCAAGGACTCTATCTTTTAGAAAACCGCACTGAACACATCGCATAAAGAAAAATATAACCGCCTTAAAGAGGGATGAATCCAATATCTTGTAGGGTCAATGATAAAAATCTACTATATATGGGATTTTCGTGGCGAAACTGTGATTGAAAGACATCTTGGAATAGAACGGAATTCGTTTGTGCATATTTCAGAGAACATTTCTTAAAGTGAGCATTCTACGATTATCGATTGCACAATAGGCGGCGAAGTCTCTACCAAGGAATTCATGAAATCACATTCCCGCCAGATCCTATCTGTTGAAGAAACTTTCGGCGTCAATGGCTGGCATGCTGAGCTCGTCGAGGGCAGGGAAGTTCTCCGCGCCGGCTTCGAGGCCCATCATACGAAGGTCGATCTCATTGCTCAGGCCTACCCTGAGCTCAATGCGTTGAGTGTCGTCTCTGAAAGTCCGATGTTCGTCGCAGATGCTCAGATGCCCGCTTTTCTAGAGCTACTCATGCGGGCCAACAAGACATTCACGCTTGGTTCGATTGAATACGATCTCGATCGAGAGTTGCTGGTTTTTCGCCTGACAAATCTCTTCGAAAAAGAAAAGTTCGATCCAGATATTGTCGTATCAATGGTTCACTGCGCCATCGCCGAGCTGGATCGGATCATTCCTTTTGCCTCCATCGTTCGCGGAACGGCAGCCGATCTACTGCCAGACCTAGACCTTGAAGCACTGCTCGAAAGAGATGACATTCTTCCACCCATACCTGGTGAGGAAGAAGAGCTTTAAAGGTTTTAGGTCTTGAAATCGCGGGATTGAAACGCCGCCCACCCGATCGTGAAGAGCGTTGCATTCAGACCAAGCAAGAAGGCATAGCTTTCTACAATTTTTGGCCAAGAGATGTTTTGCTCCACCAAGAAGACCCATGCGCTCATCCGCCAGGTGACGAAATAGCTCTCGTAAGGGGCAAAAAATGGGAATCCCTGCAGAATCATATCTATGAAAAGGATTGTGAGGGTAACGATTGTTGCCGCAGCAGGCTTGATCTTAAAGCATGAGAACATAAATGCGATCGAGGAAAGCGTCACCATGCTCACGCCGATCCCCCCTGCAGAAAAGGCTAGGCGGCCAGCCCCTTCCCACCAATCGGGATAGGCAGCAAAGACCTTCATCCGTGGCTCCATGACAAATAGCCCGCCGTCCAGACCCACTGCAGCGACCGCCATCCCATAGCCACTCAAGCCGACGAAGAAGACGAAACTAAAGGTATAAACACATACGGCGACATATTTGATCAGCAGCAGTCGGAATCTGCCGATTGGCCTAGAAAAAACCATCCGTAGGTTCCCATCCTCGTTTTCTTTTGCTACGATATCTCCCGCCACTAGGGCAAAGTAGATCGATCCCAGTAAAAACATGCTAAGAAGCATGATTGTAAAGGTGATGGTCAGAGAGCTGTAATAGATTCCGAAATCTAAGCCGTTTCTATCTAAGGCTCCCCGGATATGGCGCTGGCTCGTCTCGAGCTTATAGACCGCTAAAATTACTGCCTCCATTGCTAGAAAGGCTCCGTAGCCAAGCCAAGTCCGTGGCCTCGAAAAGAGCTTTCGCAGCTCGCCCCCTAATTGATGGATAAAAATCATTACTAGATTTTCTACAAAATTTTCTTCACTAGGCCCATATAGACGTCTTCTAACGAACGCCGCTCTCTGCGCAGCTCATTCACACGGATGCCTGAATGAACGAGAGCGGCTAGGACTTGACTTACCTCCACGTCTGGCGGCGCTAAAAAGCTACCGTCGCCAATTGTTCTACCACCCATCCCCCGGATGATTTCGGCAGCTTGCTCCCATGGTTCTGCCTGAATCTGAAATACTGCCTCCGATTGATCAAGATCCGTAATACCTCCTTCATAAACCCGGGAACCATCGCGGAGTATCGCCACACGATCGCACATTAGCTCTACTTCGGACAAAAGATGAGAATTGAACAGAACGGTGATTCCCTCCTTTTCCCGCAAACGTAAGATGAAATCTCTGAACCACTTGATTCCTTCTGGATCGAGCCCATCCGTAGGCTCATCTAACAGCAATAGTTCTGGCTTAGGTAAAAGCGCCTGAGCCAATGCAAGCCGTTGACGCATTCCGTGGCTATAGGTCCTCACTTTTGAGTGGATCCGCTCACTCAGGCCGACCTGTTCGACAATCTTCATGCCGTCCTCAAGGTTCAAGCCACCTGAGTAACCTACCAGGATTTTTAGATTCTCCCATCCACTCATATAATCGTAGAAGGCAGGCGCTTCAAAGATCGCCCCCACCTTGCGCAAAGCCAAAGCCCGCTTTTTCTGAACAGAAATTCCATCGATGAACACTTCGCCTGCATCAGGAGCGATCATTCCCAGAATGATTCCGAGAGTCGTGCTTTTCCCTGCACCATTGTGCCCGAGCAAGCCGTAGATTTCGCCACGGTCCATTTGAAACGAAACGTTATCGAGCGCCGGTTTTTTCCCGAAATATTTCGCCAAGCCTCTTACCTCTAACATCTTGGCCATCTTAATTATCCGCTTCAGTGACGAAGCGGAATTCCTTCGTTGTGCTATAGTCCGCGTAAAGAAAATTTGTCCCTCCAGGATGCCAGCTTTCTTTGTCACTTATTAGCGGCACAGCCTCGGGCCGATCTTTCACTCCGAAAAAGCTTACCTGAGAAATCAGCAACCCATTTTGCAAGTGGTTCCAGTGATAGCTACATCCGCTTTTTTCAAACTCCCCCTCGTCCGCCTTGCAATGAAACACCTCATGATTGTCCAGGTAGGCGTTCAAAACAGTTTCTAGAACTGGAATATCCTCATCGCGGTCCCTTCGTCCCATCGCCAAGATCGGCAGCGTCTGCTGATGATCCTGCAAATAAGCTTCGAGGCCAAATCCCATCGAACGCAGGTTGCCAAGGCAGGTGGCCTCCCGGGTTTTTGCCAGCATTCTTCCGCCTAACGGCACGGCGAGAGCTGATAAAGCGGCGATGATCGATACAGCGATCAATAGTTCTAATAATGTGAAACCCTTTCTCATCTAGGGCCAAATTCTGTTCCGCGCATGCCCTGCATGATCTCATTCATGGCCTCCATCAGTGGCGCAAGATCAAGCTTTGTCTCCACACTTGCCTCTTCGAAATATGCCCTCATTCCCTCCTGACCAATCCGCGTCAATAGATTTTCGCTGAGACCTTCCGCTCTTTCCATCTCCTCTGCCGTCCGCCCATTCGCAATTTCTTTCATTCCACGATCGACAAAATTTTTCCTCTGTTCCGGCGGCATTTGATCGAGAGCAGACATGAAGCGGGTCATCGTTTCGACAATCGTTTCTTCAATAAAAAATTCTTTTTCTTCGCTGCTAAGTCGTTCAAAAAATTTCTCGCCGATGCGATTTTCACGATTCTTCTCCCTCTCCGCGAAATCTAGGCGGTTGATCATTGCTGCAATTTCCCGGATCCCTTCCCTTCGGCGCTGCGCTTCTGCTTCCCACCCAGCGGCTCTATGACCTTCTTTGGACCAATCCGCTAAGGATAATTCAGACATCTCTACTTTTATTCTCTCGGACGTAATCTTTTTTGATCCAGCAAAAGAACGAACCGCGAAAACGCTCGCCCAAACGAAGGCCATCACTGCCAATGCTTGTGAAAATATCTTCAGTTTTGCGGTCATCGTCAGGGCACACTAAGTCTCTTTGCCTACGGTGCAAGGGCCTCAAAGCCCGAAAGAAACCTTTTCCTTCAAATCTTCCGATAAAATTTCGCACTTCAATCCTCGCACGTATCCTGCTACCGCCTCCCTCACGTTGGCCAATATGACACAAGAACACTTTCGTCTTTCCCAAGAAAGAGACCGCGCTAGAAATTGGAACCGATGGGGCCCGTATCTATCAGAAAGGCAGTGGGGAACCGTGCGGGAAGATTATTCAGAGCACGGGAACTCATGGGCAGCTTTCCCACATGATCAGGCCCGGACGCGCGCATATCGGTGGGGTGAAGACGGCCTTCAGGGATGGTCAGATCGTGGATGCCGCCTCTGCTTTGCTCCGGCACTTTGGAACGGAAACGATACAATACTCAAGGAGCGCCTATTTGGCCTAGGTGGAAATGAGGGCAATCACGGCGAAGATGTGAAGGAATGTTATTACTATCTAGATAGCACCCCTACCCACTCTTACACAAAGGCGCTCTACAAATATCCTCAAGCCCGTTACCCATACACTAGTATCCGCACCGAAAATCAGAAGCTTGGGCTTTTGGGCCACGAGCTAGAGCTCGCCGATATGGGCCTCTTCGATGAAGGCCGCTATTTCGATGTTATTCAAGAAGTTGCGAAACGTAGTGCTCAGGATATTCTCTGGCGTATCACAGTTTCGAATCGTGGGCCAGAAGCTGCTCCAATTCATGTTTTGCCACACGTCTGGCTTCGCAATACTTGGACTTGGATGTCTGATCCAGACGCACCCACCAAGAAACCATCGATCAAGCTTCATGATGACAAACTGGTGATCAGCCACCAATCGCTAGGTAACTTTTATTTTTTCATCGATCCAGTCGTAGAAGATTCAACTGCCAAGTGGTTGTTTACAGAAAACGAGACAAACTATTCGGCCCTTGGCGGCGAGCCGAATCCCACTCCATACCGCAAAGACGCCTTCCACCGCTACGTTGTAGATGGCGAACAAGACGCAGTCTCTCCGTCGAAACTCTGGCACGAAGGCGGCAGCTCACTATTCATTCCAAGTTCCCCCGGGACAATCCGTAACACTTCGCTGCCGCCTCCATCTCAAAGGCGAAGATAATCGGGTGCAGGGCCTTGACCTCTTTGATGAGACCTTTCGAGATCGAATCAGCGAAGCTGACGAGTTTTACACAGAAGTCATTCCAAAAGATGTGACTCCGGAAGAAGATCTGATCTGCCGTCAGGGCTATGCCGGGCTGCTGTGGACAAAACAATTTTTCCACTATTCCGTTGGCACTTGGCTGAAAGGCGATGCTGAGAGTTCGAAGCTTCCTGCATCTCGAGCTGTTGGCAGGAATCACGATTGGGCCCACTTCCATGCGAAAGATATTCTTTCGATGCCTGACAAGTGGGAATACCCGTGGTTTGCCGCATGGGACACTGCCTTTCATATGCTGCCCTTCTGCGCGGTCGATTCTCAATTCTCAAAACACCAGCTACTCCTTCTCCTTCGCGAATGGTATATGCACCCGAATGGCCAGCTTCCGGCCTACGAGTGGAATTTTTCTGATGTCAATCCGCCTGTTCACGCCTGGGCCGTATGGCGTGTCTATAAAATTGCTGATAAGAAGGGCAATCGAGACATCCTTTTCTTAGAAAAAGCCTTTCAAAAACTTCTTCTAAACTTTACTTGGTGGGTAAACCGCAAGGACCGAGATGGACGCCACGTGTTTGGCGGCGGGTTCCTTGGTCTGGATAACATCGGGGTATTTGATCGGTCCCACGCCTTGCCAGGGGGTGGCTATCTTCAGCAAGCAGATGGCACGGCATGGATGGGATTCTATTCCCTAACGATGCTTTCAATGGCACTTGAGCTAGCGCTTACGAAGCCAGCCTACGAAGATATAGCTTCTAAATTTTTTGAACACTTTGTTTCGATCTGTGATGCGATCAATTCGTTGGGCGGAAATGGGCTTTGGGACGTGCAGGACCAGTTTTATTACGATCAGCTGATTGTCGGTGAGCAGGCGCCAATCCCCTTGCGGATCCGCTCGCTTGTTGGCCTGTTGCCGCTGATTGCTGTCACTGTTCTCAAACAGAAAACAATCGATGCGCTTCCGGGCTTCCGCAAACGAATGGAATGGTTCCTCCTTAATAAGCCGAACCTTCTTAAGTATGTCTCGGCCAATCGGACCCCTGGCCAACGCGGTTCTGGCAGGGTCCTCCTCGCCATTCCGTCAGAAGAGCGCCTTCGTTCATCCCTTGCCTACATGCTCGATCCGAAGGAATTTCTATCGAACTTCGGAATTAGGTCTCTGTCTAAAGCACACGATGAAAATCCGTTTGTATTCCAGTATGCAGGATCTACCCATCAGGTCCAATACACCCCCGGAGAGGCGACCACTTCGATGTTTGGGGGAAATTCAAATTGGCGTGGACCCATCTGGTTTCCTACGAACTTTATTCTCATCGAAGCACTTGAGCGGTATCACTTCTTCTATGGAGACGACTTCAAGGTCGAATATCCGACTGGCTCGGGAGAAGAATTTACCTTGCGTGAAATAGCCATCGATATTTGTGATCGCCTTATCTCCCTATTTACCAAAAACGCTGCCGGATATCGTCCGTGCTATGGTGAGAGCGATACTGCGAAGCGCTATTCAGACGATGAGCACTGGAAAGATCTGATCTTATTTCACGAGTATTTCCACGGTGAGACTGGAGAAGGACTAGGTGCTTCTCACCAGACTGGTTGGACTGCGCTGGTGGTCCGGCTTGTTCGAGAGCGGCGTGAAAAATTAATGGATACCCAGTTCTAGCCTTTCGGAGCGGTACAATTAGAAGAATTTTTTCCGCTCGAGAAAAAAGCGTAGGTTCATGGCTACCCCTAAAACCTAGTTGACGGGTCCCAAGCCTAGATTAGCAATTTCGTGAAGAATTCCGATTTTCCACTAGAACTTTATCTAGAAATACCCAGCCTCATCACATGTTCAGCTCAAAACAACTTTCTGCCGATCAGGTGAAATCCATCCAAGCTTGGGCCGAAGAAGGAAGTAACCTATCTGAGATCCAGAAACGCATCACTGACGAGTTCAAGCATCTACTGACTTACATGGACACGCGATTGCTAGTCCTCGATCTCGGAATTACACTCAAGGAAGAGAAGAAAGAAGAAATCCCAAAGCCTGTCGAAGCTCCTCTAGAAGGCACAGGCGAGGTCACAACTACGATGGATTCAATTGCAGTTCCGGGAACGATCGTAAGTGGCAGGACGACATTCTCAGATGGTGAGCAAGCAACGTGGATGATTGATCAATCCGGCAGGCCATCTCTGGACCCTAATACCCCTGGTTACCAGCCCACTGAGGAGGATATTACTTCGTTTCAAACCCAACTTCGGGAGCTGATCAAAGACACTGGGCTTTGATAGCCATTTCTAAGGTCTCTAGAATTTCCTCTAGTGCGGATGACCAAAGACAATGTTGTTAGCAGCCATCGGTTGTGTAGAAGATCTACTGCACTATGTGGCCTAAGATCAAATCTTTCTAGTTCTGGCAGCTCGCGTTTTGCCTTAATTAAGGTTTCCGAAGACTATGACGGCGAAACATTCCGGGTGAGAGCGTTTTAGGAAATATTTGATACAGCCCTATTCGATACAAAGAAGTGTCTTCCCGCATTTCGCGGAAAGACACTCTCTAATAGCTTATTATCTTAGACCCGTTGGACTTGCTATGCCATTCCACTAAGTGGTTTTGGCATCGGCTTCTCTTTTTTACGCAACGCTTTGCGCATCTTTGTCAAAGCAGAGTTTTGTAGCTGGCGAATACGCTCACGTGTAACGCCAAACTCACGTCCAACTTCTTCCAAGGTGAGGGGTTTCTTACCGTTTAAGCCGAAACGCTCGTCAATGATCCGACGTTCACGATCATCCAATACAGAGAGTAGACCATCTATCTCTCCATGAAGGTTTTTATCCGCCAACATATCGAGAGGATTCTCGGCACGCTCATCGCTAATGATCTCACCAAATTCGGTAGACTCACCATCATTGATTGGCGCATCCAAAGACGTCGGACGCTGTGAAGCCTGCTTTAGCATTGCGAGTTTACGCCGGGGGAGGCCCACTTCGTCCGCAAGTTCTTCATCCGTAGGTTCTCTTCCCAAGGCTTCTGCTAGCATCGACGAAATACGTCTCATTTTCGCAATTTTGTCGACCATGTGAACGGGAAGACGAATCGTTTTCGATTGGTTCGCAAGTGCTCTTTTGATCGATTGCTTGATCCACCAAGCCGCATATGTCGAAAGCTTCCCTCCCTTTTCGGGATCAAAGCGTTCTACCGCTTTCATTAATCCAATGTTTCCCTCGGAAATCAGGTCAGTCACTGGAAGGCCGTAGTTCGCATAATCCTGAGCAATTTTAACGACGAGACGCAAATTCGCACGAATCATATGAGCCCGTGCTTTCTCATCGCCGTTCTTGATACGCTCCGCTAACTGCACCTCTTCCTCGATTGTCAGCAATGGTGTCTTAGAAATTTCCCGAAGGTAAAGTTTCATGCTGGGGTCTGATTCGTATGCCATAATCTAAATGTGGTTGTTCTATACCTATATAACGTCACTCGGGTGAGATTCTTTCTATCTTATGGGAGGAATCGTCGCCATCGCTTAGTTAGGACTACAAAGACCGATAGGTACCTCCAATGTAGCAATTGGCATGCCGCCCTGATAGAATAGACAATTGCCCACAAGGTCCTAGCTACCTTATCTGGCTAGATATTGGGGAGGTTTCCTATTCTTCGAGCCGTTGCGATTTGCAGATATTCATGCAGTTCGCCCCCTAGCTAGGTCATACAATCCCTTGCTGACGCAAAAGGCTCTCGACGCTTTGTTCCGCATCTACCCCTGGGGCCACAATTCCGAAGTCCCGTATCTTTTGAATCTTTCTTCTCACCCCAAACTTACTCCTCGGCCCAGTTACTAACGCGGCCACTCCTTCGATCGCGTAAGGCATAACTGCCAGAACTCCTAAAATGCCCAAGCCTAGACCGAATCCACGACGCGCATTTGGGCCTACTAGATCACCGACTAAGAGACCAGTTGCAGCACCTAATATTGCTGGCGCCGCCAATGCGCTCCCGCCAACCCACATCGGTGTTGTCTCAACATGCTCGTTTACCATAGATTTACTATAAAGCTTGGACATTATTCAGACAACTCTAGAAACAAAAATCTCTCGCAAATGCCGTTTCCGAAAGCAATATCCCGAAATATGAAATTAGATACTCTCTGCATCCACGGTGGGCACAAACCAGACTCTGACACCAATTCTCGGGCAGTGCCTATTTACCGCACCGCTTCATTCGTTTTCAAATCCACTGAACATGCAGCCAATTTATTCGCGCTGAAAGAACTGGGAAACATCTACTCACGGCTGACGAACCCGACGAATGAGGTTCTTGAGAAACGAATTTCTCTCCTCGAAGGAGCTCCAGAGATGGGCGGACTCGCCCATTCTTCCGGAACGGCGGCAATATTCAATACAATCATCAATCTTGCCCAGGCGGGTGATAACATCGTCTCAGCTAGAAATTTGTATGGTGGTTCATACACTCAGTTCGCAACAATCTTGCCCCAGCTAGGTATCGAGGTGCGCTTTGTCGACTCATCAGATCCTGCGAATTTTACCGCTGCGGCAGATGACAAGACCCGAGCCTTTTTTACGGAAACTGTTTCAAATCCTGCTCTGGAAATTGCTGATTTGCCGGCAATTGCCTCAGCCGCACACGGCCTTGGGCTGCCGTTGATCGTGGATTCTACGTTCACCACGCCAGCTCTGCTTCGCCCAATCGAACATGGCGCTGATATCGTCATCCATTCTCTGACGAAATGGCTCGGCGGTCATGGCACATCAATTGGCGGAATTGTAATCGATTCAGGGAAATTCAATTGGGCAGGTGGCAAACATCCACTATTTGACGAACCTGATCACTCTTATCACGGTTTGCGCTGGGGCCACGATCTTCCAGAAGTTCTGGCTCCGCTGGCCTTCATTTTAAGGATGCGCACAGTTCCCTTGCGCAATCTTGGCGCCTGCCTCGCGCCCGACAATGCATGGGCCATCCTTCAGGGCATCGAAACACTCCCGCTGCGGATGGAACGCCACTGTGAAAATTCGCTAGCCGTTGCAAAATATCTATCTTCACACCCATCTGTGGACTGGGTGCGGTATCCAGGATTAGAGGCGGATCCCCAACATGCACAAAATCGTAAGTTGCTGGATGGAAAAGGCGGTCCAATGGTCGTGTTCGGCATCAAAGGTGGAGCCGAAGCCGGTAAGAAGTTCATCGAATCGCTCGCTCTTTTCTCCCACCTAGCAAACGTCGGCGATGCAAAGTCACTGGCCATCCATCCCGCTAGCACTACCCATTCGCAGCTCGCCCCAGAAGCGCAAATCGCCGGAGGTATACCACCCGAGATGGTCCGCTTGTCGGTTGGCATCGAGCACATCGATGACATCCTTGGAGATATTGCCCAAGCCTTGCCGTAACTAACGAAAGACTTACCCGATCCATTTTAACTCCGAGTATCTATTCTTCCAATCCGTGGATCTTTCCAAAGGAAACAAAGGGATTGCTTTTCATAATCCGCATCATTATGGCAGGTAGGCCGGCTAAAAGTGGTCCAGATCACCTTCGGAATAGCAGACAACGCGCACGTTCTGTCCCGTATCGGAGCGTGTATGTCTACCCAGTCCTTGTCACGGCCTTATGGATTCTCGCTAGTCTCGCCACCGTTACAGTCGGCGTGCTCACTGCTCTTAGTCCTACAGAGGAAAGATTGCAGATCTTTTTCTCATTTGCTTTTTGCACCTTTATTTTATGGCTTGCTTCATTTTTCGGCAGAAAGAAGGTCTTTTGCTGCCTTTGCAGGGGAACCCCTTTGGTTAGCAGCCACGCCTTGCCCCACAAAAGTTTCCGTAAATATCCGATGCTGTCTTCAGGGCTATCGACCTGCTTTTCAATCCTCCTGACTCAGCGGTATACTTGCATGTATTGTGGAACCCCTTTCGATCTACTGAAGAAACCCACACGACTGAAAGCAAAGGAGCAATGAGACACCGGCCCTTCGAAAATTTCGACAGGCATTATCATCGAGCATCCCCTTCGCACGTATCATTTGTAAGAATCGAAGAATGGCTGAGCCAAAGCTAAGGCTAAGCGATTACCTCGTTGCGGTGCACCCATACGCTCTGTACGAGTCCGAGCAGGAACATACAAATAACCACAAAGGTTCCAGAATAACTAATCAGCGGCAGAGGTATTCCTGTAATCGGCATTAGCAACACACACATGCCTATATTTTCGTAAATATGTGCGAAGAAGAGGGCAACGACCATGCAAGCGATCAGTCTTCCAGATACATCTCGGCTATAGAAGGCGATAAATAGCCCTTGTATAAGTAGCAAAGCGAAGCCGCCAAGAAGCAACAAGGTGCCCCGGAAGCCTAGCTCCTCAGCAATCACGGCAAATATGAAGTCATTGTGAGCCGTCAGGTGCGGAATAAATCGCTTATCATGCAGAGATCCCTCTTGAGAGGTTGCCAGACGACCCACTCCACTCCAGCCCGCTTTTCCCACCGCCATGGAAACATTGTGCGGCGCGTAGCCGTCACCACGAATATCAACTTCTTGGCCCTGCATCATTCTCAGCCATAGGTCGATCCGGTCCGGTCCGCGTTCCGAGACCATCGGTAGAATTACAAAATACAAAATTGGCAGAACTCCAGCGGATATCAGCCCGATGAAGCTTAAAAAGCGAAACGGAATCCCAGTCACTAGCAGGGCTACAATCACTACTGGGATCCAAACCAGTGCAGATCCCATGTCTCCCATCTTCATGACGAGGAAGAAAGGCACCGCTGCTGCGGTGCCGATTGCGCCAATCCGGACGAATGGGTTGCCTAACCATCGATGAGCTTTGGGAAGATCCTGCATCATCCATGCAATCATGATAATCCCAGACATAACTCCTAACTGAGCGGGCTGAAATGAGACTCCAGCTACGCTTAGCCGATGAACGTTATCATCCACATTCACTGCCATTACCATTAATACGATACTTACCGCATAAAGGGGCACCCCTAGCCATCGAATCCAGCGGTAATCGACAAGGGCAGCTGCAAAATAAGCCAATGTTCCAAAGATGATCCACTTCTGCTGCAAAGAAGAATAATACAAACCGGCTGAGCCGAATTTTGCCTCAATATCAGAAGAAATTGGTAAATGCCTCGCAGCACTCTCGATCATGAAGACGCCAAAAACGAGAAGGGCAAACATAACCAGAACCAGCACCCAGTTCATCCCTAAGAATTTTCGTAAAAATGGCGTCATACAGCGCGGTGCTGAGCAAGACTATCTTGGAGGACTTCCTTGGCAAGCCACCATCAGCCGACCTAAAAGATTCAGAAACCCGCTTTAGTGAGACTTTCGACCCCTTCGAGAAAACTTTTATATTTCGGGACCCAGCCAAGGTCTCGGATCTTCTGATTGGATACCCTCTTATTTGTCCAGCCACGCTTTCTGTTCAAATCACGAGGCACACTTGGTGGCATGCTACCACCGAAACGATCGATCAGTCCCTGGTAAATTTCTACCTGACTAAGCGGAGAAGAATCGCAAACGTTATAAATCTCACCACCCTGCCCTCTGCCTAATCCAAGGAGGAAGTAGATCGCATTCGCAGCATCTTCTTGGTGAATTTGATTCATCACCCGAGCGCCGCTCGCTTCCAGTTGCGCATCTTCAGCGATAAATTTTCGAAAGAATGAACTACGGCCTGGTCCGTAAATCCCAGCTAATCTAGCGACGATACCACCCGCTGAAACAATTTCAGCTTCGGCGGCTAGGAGGATCCTTCCAGTTTCGCGTTCGGGTGTCGCTGCGGATTCTTCGGTAACTACCTCCCCATCGACTTGGGGGTAAACAGAAGAGCTTGAGGTGAAGAGCAGACTTTTTCCCGGGTAACGCGCCATTAGATTCTTTGCCCCATCAAAATATACTCGTCGATAAGCATCTGCTCCCCCTCTGCCAGATGCTGCGCAATGAACTACTACATCTACCTCCGGCAAGGTATTCACTTCCTGAGGGCTTCCAAGATCACAGCTTAATAAGCCGTCATTACCCTGCAAGCTGAGACCAATCGCCTCCCAGCCATTCTTTCGGAACAGCTCGATAACCTTTCCGCCGATATAGCCAGCACCTGCCACGAGAACCCGCTTCATAGAACAAGATATGTTTAGAGCCTAAGGAGCGGGGCAAAAGAGTAGACTGCCCCAATCTTCTTCGAAGTTTCGAATCAGTCTTCGACCACGACCTTTGTCGGATCCCAATCGATTTCTGGGTAATTCATCTTTAATCCTTTAAGCGTATCTACCATAATTCGGGCTACGACTAAATTTCGATACCACTTCCGGTCTGCGGGGACGATATACCACGGCGCTTCCTTTGTTGAAGTTTTTGAAAGAACCTCCTCGTAGGTCTTCATAAAATCGTCCCAGAGCGCCCGATCCTTCAAATCGTCTGGGTTAAATTTCCAGTGTTTATCTTCCCGATCCAGCCGCGATTGCAGCCGTTCTTTCTGCTCGTCCTTGGAAATGTGTAGGAATATTTTGACGATAGTCGTCCCTTCCTCGGCCAGCATCTTTTCGAAATCGACAACATGATCGAAGCGTCGTTTCCAGACTTTGTCAGGAAATAATTTTTTTACCTTCACCGCCACGATATCCTCGTAATGGCTCCGATTAAAGATCGCTAGCACTCCATCAGCAGGGACGTTTTGGTGAATTCTCCATAGGAAATCGTGAGCAAGCTCCTCTTCTGATGGTTTTTTAAACGAGTAAACACTGAGACCTTGGGGATCTACCCGTGAGAACACATGCCGCACACAGCCGTCCTTTCCTCCGGTGTCCATCGCTTGGATGACCACCAGAACACGGTGTTTGCCTTGCGCATAAAGCATGCGCTGTAGCTCTTGGAGCTCTGTCTGCAGCTCATCAAAGGCTTCGTAGCTTTCTTCCTTTCCCCCGTCCTCGAACAAAGCTTTCTCATTCGTATCAATCTCAGAAAGCTGAATTTTCGCCCCTGGTTTTACTATATATCGTTCGCTAGCTCCATTGACAGGCATAGGCAGAATATCTCTGCCCAGCCTGCGGGTGACAAGATAAGTTTGTCTGAGAATAGACCTTACAAATTTGTATCAGCCTTTTCTAGTTCCAGCGGCTTTATCCAGATATTTCGATAGTGGACCTCATGTCCTTCAGATTGAAGTTTGATGCCCCCCGGAGAATCTGTGATACCACGGCCTTCGTCATTTCCGCCGTCTTTTCCAGATTTTTCACCACCCCAGATCTTATTTATGGTCACGTTCTCATGAACCTTTTCCCCATTAAAATAGACGGTAACAAGTGGCTTCTCTGTGAGCTTTCCATCCTCAAACCGCGCTGCGCGAAAGATGATGTCATAAGCATTCCATTTTCCTAGGCCCTTGTAAGACTCATATGGGCTTTCGGTTTCGTTGATAACAGTGCCCATGCCGTGGACCGTTTTGTCTCCATCGAGAATCTGGATCTCATAGCGGTTTTGCAAATATACTCCACTATTGCCTCCCTCTTCTGGAATCAGAAATTCTAGGTGGAGCCGGCAATCCCCGAATTCCTCCTTGGTGACAATATCGGCTGTTCCATACAAACCTCCGGCTGAAACCGGATCATCGACAACAAGCACCGTGCCCTCATCCACGGGGTCCTTCTCGATCCGCCATTTGATCGGCATCGCGCTCGCAAAGCCAGGGCCCTCCCAATAGATCCACTTTTCATCAAGCATCTCACGCGAGCCATCAAATAACACTTGCGCCCCCTCAATCGGTTCGGCTCCCAAGCCAAAGTCATTCGCGTTCGCACATGCCAATCCCAACATTAGTATTCCAAAGGTTTTTCCAATCATGACCTAGATCTTAATCAAGTATCAAAGTCCTGCAAACCTCAAAAAACTCATTCTCAACGCCCGGCCATTTACCAGAAACACCACTTGTGTAGCATCTATTTGCTGGCCTTTTTGACTTTCTTCGCCTTTTCAGCAGCTGTCTTCCGTTTTACTGGTGTGGCCCAATGGTCAACGGCACTATTTACGAGAAAATCGCTACCTAAAGCCTCTCTTCCGAGCAATAAACGATGAATCATTGTTTTTCTACAAACTAAAGATACGACGATTCGCTTCCGAATTTTGCCTAGATGCAATTCAGTTTCGACAAAGATGCGATCCGTCGGATGTCCAGTGGATGACCTCACACGGCGGCGGGAATGGATTTTTTCTTCTAAAACCACCACCCTTTTCTCCTTGCGGTCAAGCCTCACCGTAAATCTTACGCGATCCCCATCAAGTTCTTCAATCTCTGCGCAATCAATCGCGCTACTCTTTGCACCAGTATCTGCCTTCGCCCGCATGTGGAAACCCCATTCGGGAAAATCGATCCACTCTCGCCAGCCGATTACCATACTCATAGTCTTCCAATTACTCGTTTATTGTTCCGGCTCAGTGACCGGAGTGGCAGGAAGTTTCTTCATTTTACGCGCTTTTTTCTTGGTAGTGATCAAGCCCTTCATGTGCTCCGATTTTCCATAGCAAAGCAATGTATCATCTGCTGCAAGCGCCCGAGAAGACTTCGGATTGGAGATCACAGAGGCCTTTCTTTTTAGTGTTAGAACAACCACGTCTTGATCGCGCAGGCCTGTCTCTTCAATTGTTTTCCCGACGAAATTACTGCCTTCTGGAATATTAAGATCTGCTATGGAATACCCGCGGGAAACTGTGAGCCTTTGACGAATGTCGATATCTGGAAATTTTATCTGATCGACAATGTAATCGATGATTTCTCCCGCGATATCGAGCTTCGAAGCGCCTTCAATTCCCTCTAGGCCAGGAGACGAATTAACCTCCATGATTTGTGGCCCATCCTTTCCTTCGAGCATATCTACCCCGCAGACGCGAAGTCCCATGATCTGTGCAGCCTTGACGGCAGCTTCTTCGTAAGCTGGATCTAGTTCGATCACTTCGGCACGCCCACCACGGTGAACATTCGAGCGGAACTCCTGTCCCTGAGCCGTGCGCCGGATCGCTGCCACGACGCGATCTCCAATCACAAAAGCACGAACATCCTTGCCCTTACTTTCCGCGACAAATTTCTGCAAAAGGACCTGCTGCTTACTACTCTGCAAGGTCTCTACGATTGCTTTCGCAATCTCAATCTTGTCTGCCAAGATAACGCCGACCCCCTGTGTGCCTTCGAGTAACTTAATAATAACCGGAGCACCACCGACACGGTGCAAGGCGTCTTCTACGTCGCGCTTGTCATCGACATAGGCGGTCGATGGAATTCCGATGTCGTGTCTCGATAAAATCTGAAGAGAACGCAGCTTGTCGCGGGAGTTTCCGATACCTGCCGCAGTGTTCGGCGTATAGACATCCATCTGCTCGAATTGCCTTACAACCGCCGTTCCATACCGTGTGATCGAAGTCCCGATACGAGGTAGGATGGCATCTGTATCGCCGAGCTGCTTGCCCCGATAATATAAATCGGGATCGCCCTGATCTAAACCGATTGCGAGTCTTAGTGTGTTAAGAACCTCTATTTTAATGCCCCGTTTGTTACCTGCCTCGACGAGGCGACGTGTTGAATAACATTTGGGCGAGCAAGATAAGATGGAAAGTTTCATAGGATGATGATTGCCCAGCAAGAGCTTTTGCTACCGAACGCCCGGAAGCTATGACAGGCACCTTGGCTTCCGTCAAAGCAAAGCCTGATACGCGATCACCAAACCTAGCGCCTGCCAAAGTTTCCGTAGAGCGCTAAAATCCAGCAATAAAAGCCGTAGCAGAGTAATCCAGCTGCTGTCAGGCCAAGTAAAATCCCGCCGTAGCTTTGCTTTGCAAGCTCGCCTAGGGCTTCGCCAAGACCTTTGGCTTCACTAGGATCTGATTGGACGGCTGCCATAATGAGGAAACCGCCAATGATCGGAAATACGATTCCTCGTGCGATCAGGCCGGCCTTCGCGGCATGGTTGACCAAATCCCGCCGTTTTGCGGCAAACTGATCAAGCGAGAACTTTTCCTTGTAGCTTCCTTTGATGGCCTTCACCCATTGAAAAATCCCTGCAAGAACGATGCCTGCGCCAACAGCGCCTACGATCCACTCTCCGCCGGGCATACCAATCACCTTGGCTGCAGCTGCTTGTTCACCACCTGAGCCACCACCACTACTTCCTTTGAGGCCAGAGAAAGCGGCGACTGCCAGCACAGCATAGGCAATTCCACTCCCCGCATATCCGATACGCTTTGCCAGCCCACTCTTATCATCGCCTTCTCGCTCTGCATCGACGAAAGCACATAGAAGACGGTAGATAGAATACGCTGCTAGGCCAATACCCACCACGCTAAGTAGCACCGCACCGAAGGGCTTCTCACCAAGTTCTTTCAAAGCTCCAGAGCTGCCTAGAATTTCGCCACCTTTGCCGAAGGCGACTAACAGCGACATCACGCCGATGATTGCATAGACGACACCTTTGGCGCCATAGCCTGCCCTTGCTAGAGGAGAGATCCATGCGGGAACATTGATCGGAGATGAATGATTGGTAGTGCTCATCTAGGTATTAAATCGCTTTTTGAAACTATGGGCAGGAAAAACCGATAATAGTCACATTTTCAGTATTCGATATCTCGGCTATGATCCGGCACAGACATCTCGCTTTGACTTTTTTGCGAAAACGGAAGATTAGAGGACACTTGAAACACCCAAGAATCATTTTGAGCCGAGTTGGCATCCTGCTGCCGGCTCTGCTGCTAGGCGCCTGCGCTGCGATTTCTCCCGCCAATCGCCTTGCAGATGCTGTGAATGCGCCAAATTCTTGGTCGGCCTCTCCCCAGTCCACCGCAGGCATCGATCGAAATTGGATCCAGAAAATTGGTGGCTCGACACTTCGCAATCTCGTCACTCAGGCACTCGGTAACAATTTTGATCTCCAAGCCGCCGCGGCCCGGGTCGATCGCGCCGCCTCGGAGGCCCGTATTGCTGGCGCTGGACGCCTGCCATCTTTAGGCTTCGGCACCGATGCACGTCGCAATAAACAAAACTTTATTGGCTTTCCCTTCGGTGGCGCCGGCGGTGGGGTTCCATCGAACATTTCCCAGCAATTTGGAGTGAACCTAAATGCGGCCTGGGAACTTGACGTTTGGGGCCGGGCCAAAGCAGGCCAAGAAGCGTCGATTGCGACGGCCGAAGCTAGGAAATACGAATATTTAGCTGCCCAAGTCTCGCTCGCCGGTCAGGTAACCAAAGCATACTTGGCCCTTGCCGAAGCAAATGAGCAAATCGCCCTTGCCCAAAAAGCTGTCAGCGCCACTTCCACGCTGGCTGATGCAGTCCAAGAGCGATTCGAGCGCGCGATCTTAGACGATGGCGGATCCGCCTCCCAAGTCCGCCTCACGGCCTCGGAAGTCGAGTCGAGAAAATCTGCACTCGCAGAACGCCAACAAGAACATCAGCGGGCTCTTCGCCAGCTTGAGATTCTGCTAGGAACCTATCCATCAGGAACTCTTCCTAGCTCAGCAAAACTACCGGCTTTTCCGGGTCCCACTCCATCTGGACTCCCTTCAGAACTACTTTTGCGCCGCCCTGATATCTTGGCTGCGGAGCGCGACTTTGCATCCGCCTCGCGCCGTGTGAAGGAGGCGAAGCTTGCCCGTTTCCCCAGCCTCAGCCTTACTGCCTCAGGCGGAACCACTAGCGACTCTATCCGCGATATATTGAAAAGCGACTTCGGCGTGTGGGCAATCGGTGCCAATCTAACTCAACCAATTTTTCAAGGTGGGGAGATCACCGAAAATATCACGAAAAATGAAGCAACACTTCGCGAACAAACGGCTCTGCTCCAGAAGGCGGTTCTTGAGGCCTTTGGCGAAGTTGAGCAGGCGCTCATCGCAGAAGGCTTTCTTGCGCGACGAGTCGCTGCTGGCAGGAAAGCCGTGAACCTCGCCACAGAGGCTGCCGTTCGCGCTGGAGAAGAATTTGCCGGAGGCACAGGAGATGTATTGACACTGATTGATGCAACACAGCGTGAGCTGGATTCGAAGAGTCAACTCACCGCTTTACGCAGGCTTCGCCTAGAGAACCGCACTGATCTTCACCTCGCGCTTGCCGGCGACTTTAAGCTTCATAAATAATAAAAGGCCGGACCGGAGCACTGCATCGAATTTCCAGTCAAGTCTGCTTTATTCCAAAACACTACGATCTTCTCAATGAATCCATCTTTAGAACCGGAACGGCGCACCAAGGTCCGCGCCGTCATTTCATTTGTCGCCATCTTACTGATCCTCGGTCTCACAGCTGGAGGGATCATGTTACTAGTTATCAACAAACGAGTCGCCAAACAGGAGGCCAATGAGCGCATTGTCCCAAGCGTTGAAGTTGCTGATCTCACCGAAACGACCCATCCGGTCATGCTAGAAACTCAAGGTGTCATCGAATCCACTCGGCAGAGTCAGCTCGCCGCTGAAGTCATGGGCCGCATCATAGAAATTTCTCCGAACCTGAAACGCGGCGGTCAGGTTACCGAGGGAGAGATTCTCGCAAAGATCGATCCAGCAGATTACCGTTCTGCTTTGGCAACTGCACAGGTCGCACTGAAAGATGCAGAATTAAGACTCACCCAAGAAAAGGCTAGATCGGAGCAAGCTCAGCTGGATTGGAAACGTCTCGGAAGAGGCAATACTGCCAGCCCTCTCGTGCTTCGCCAGCCACAACTTGCCGCCGCAGAGGCACAGGTCAGCTCCGCTCAAGAAGAGATTCTACGCGCTCAACGAAATCTTGAACGCACGGAGATTACTGCCCCGTTCACCGGCGGCATTCGTAGCTCAATGATTGAAGTCGGCGCAGTCACCAGCCCGGGAATGATCATTGCGGAGCTTTACACGAGTGCAGAGCTCGAAGCACGCCTGCCTCTCTCCCTGCAGGACTTTGGCTTCTTAAAACAATCTCCAGCAGATTCTAAGCCCCAAGATTCTACTTCAGAAGTCACGCTTTCGGGCAAGATCGGCACCCGAGTCTACAGCTGGCCTGCACAGATCGTTCGCATCGATCCAGAGATTGAACGCAAAACACTTTCTGCGACCATCGTGGTGAAAGTCCTACCATCGGATAACGAAGATTTTCCCCTCCCCCCAGTTGGCTTGTTCGTTGATGCAAAAGTGCAGGGTAAAACCCTCAGCGAAGTAATCGAAATTCCACGCCGGGCATTGCTTGAGGGCAATCGCATTATCACCGTAGATGCACAGAACAAAATCGACTTCGCTACGACGGAAGTGATCCGCCTCACAGATAAAACCGCAATCGTTCATACCGGCCTTGATGAAGAACATCGCTTGGTCTTAACCCGTCTTCCCGCTCCTGTTTCTGGGATGGAGGTTCAAATTGCTACCTCACCCACTTCGTCGAAATGAATGCTGTCCGCTGGTTCGCCCGCAATCATGTAGCGGGAAACTTTATGATGTTGCTGATCCTCCTCGCAGGATTCACAACTTGGTTCAAGCTGCGGAAAGAAATTTTCCCCGAGATCGCGATCGATGCCGTTTCGGTCTCTATCCCCTATCCAAACGCAACCCCTGAAGAGGCAGAACGCGGAGTCGTAATCCCAGTGGAGGAAGCGATTGCAGATCTTCAGGGAATCGAAAAAGTGCGTGGCACAGCGGCCCAAAATATCGGCACCGTATTGGTCGAAGTTGAGACCGGCTTCGAAGTCCGGGATGTGATGTCCGATGTGAAATCGCGGGTTGATGCGATAGAAAATTTTCCAGAAGAAGCAGAAACTCCTGTCCTCGAAGAGATCCTTATCAAAGCCCCTGTGATGTCGGTAACGCTGACCGCCGAGACGGATGAGGCCACTTTGAGAAAACTTGCTGAGCGGGTCCGCGATGATCTCCTTACCTACGAGGCTCCGAAGTCCACCTCCTTCGGCGCTTCGCTTGCAAACATCTTCGGCCCCGCTCAAAAGATCTCACAGGTCGAGATTGCTGGTACCCGCCCTTACGAAATCTCAATCGAAGTTTCCGAAGAAAGCCTGCGTCAGCTGGGGCTAACACTTGCCGATATTGCGACAGCTGTGCGCCGCTCTACCCTCGATCTTCCAGGTGGTTCGGTGCGTACAGACCGCGGCGAAGTCATTTTGCGCGCTCTCGGAAAACGCTATGAAGCCTCAGAGATGGCAAGCATCCCTGTGACCACTGCGCCTGATGGCAGGGTGATTCTGCTCGGCGATGTGGCAGCACTCATCGATGGCTTCGAAGACGTAGATATCTCCTCACGTTTCGACCAAAACAATGCCCTTGTCATCAATGTCTTCCGTGTCGGAAATGAAGATACCCTCGCACTCGCATCCTTGGTGCGCAGCTATGTGAAAGAATCCCGGGAGCTGCTTCCAGATGGCGTCACTCTCTCGATTTGGAATGATCAATCGGTATATCTGATAGGGCGTCTCGACCTCTTGAAACGCAACGCGATTTTTGGGCTTATCCTCGTTCTCTGCGTTCTCACCCTTTTCCTTCGGCCTTCACTTGCATTACTTGTCGCGATCGGCATCCCCGTATCATTCGCTGGCGGAATTTGGATGATGCCCTACATGGGAATTTCAGTGAATATGATCTCCCTTTTCGCCTTCATCCTTGTTCTCGGAATCGTCGTTGATGATGCAATCGTTACAGGAGAAAATGTCTATACCCGGATCCAACGCGGAGAGCATCCATCCATTGCTGCTTGGAAAGGCACTTCCGAGGTCGGCACCATCGTAGTCTTTGGAGTTTTGACCACGATGATTGCCTTTACGCCGATGCTAGGTCTTAGCGGTGTAAGTGGTAAAATTTGGCCGAACATTCCACTAGTTGTAATCCCGACCTTAGCCTTCTCCCTGCTCCAATCAAAATTCGTCCTTCCCGCCCACCTTGCGATGCTTGCGCCTTCAACCCCGAAAGCGCAAAAGCCAACAAATCGCCTCAAGCGGATTCTCGACATTCCATTTTCCCTACAGCGCAAGGTGGCAGACAGTCTCGAGCGCTTTGTCGAAAAAGTCTATCAGCCAGCTTTGTCCATCGCTCTGAAATTTCGCTACGTGACCGCTGCAACCTTTATCGCCGTTCTAGTGCTGACCTTAGCCGTAGTTGCCACAGGTCAGATCAAAGCTCAGTTTTTCCCCGAGGTCGAAGGTGATATTCTTTCGGGGAAAGTAGAACTCGCTCAGGGTGTTCCTTTCGAAGAAACCCAAAAAATCGTGGCGCAGATTGAGGCCGCTGCCGTCGAGATTTCTTCGCGCTATCAGACCTCTACGGGCGAGCCAATCATTCGCCATATTTTATCGTCATCGGGAACTCAGCCATTCATCACTGGCATGGGTCCGGGCGGACCGCCCATTGCGACACATCTAGGGGAAGTCACAATTGAGCTAGCTGCTGCCGAAAGCCGCAGTATCGGCTCCGAGCAGCTCGTCGCGGAATGGCGTGAGCGTCTCGGGAATATGCCAGGTGTCGTAGAACTCACGATCCAGGCAGAAACCGCGACTGGAGGAAACGCAATCGACGTCTCATTGACTGGACCAAACATTGAGCGACTAATCGCCGCGACGAATTTTGCGAAGGAGGGTCTCGCGAAGTTCCCGGGGGTGATCGATATCTCGGATTCGAACCGTGCAGGCAAGGATGAGCTCCGTTTCACTGCCCTTACCCCGGCTGGTCGTGCGATGGGATTTCGCCTTCAAGACATCGCCACCCAAGTCCGTGATGCCTTCTACGGAAATGAGGTGCAGCGCCTTCAACGCGGCCGAGATGAGGTCAAAGTAATGGTCCGCTTCCCAAAAGAAGATCGCCGCGCCTTAGAAAGCTTAGAAACGATGAAGATCCGCACGCCCGATGGGGACGAGGTTCCCCTCCTTCAAATTGTGGAGATTGAGCCAGGGCGCGGACCGGCGGTTATCGAGCGCACGGATCGGCAGCGTTCGATCAAGATCACTGCGGACGTTGAACCAGGCGTCAACGCAAACGAAGTCGTCGCGGCATTTACTGCTGACATCCTCAGCCAGATTGCCGAAAAATTTCCGAGTGTCCGCTACGATTTCGAAGGTGAGCAAAAGGATCAAAATGATTCGGTTCGGGAAATTGGCATGGGCTTCATCGCCGCGCTGATAGGAATGTATGCGCTCATTGCGATCCCGCTCCGCTCCTATCTTCAACCGCTCATCATTATGTCAGTCATTCCATTCGGCTTGGTAGGCGCTATTTGGGGACATGCCTTGCTCGGCCTAAATCTATCGATCATGTCGATGTGCGGCCTAGTCGCCCTCGCCGGAGTTGTTGTCAATGACTCCTTGGTAATGGTCGATTACGTCAATCGGCATCGCCAAGATTCTGCGACCCTTCGCGAAGCTGCGATCCTCGCCGGGGGTCGTCGTTTCCGCGCCATTTTGCTCACATCACTTACCACATTCGTCGGAATTATGCCGATGATTCTCGAAACAGACATGCAGGCAAAATTTTTGATTCCGATGGCGGTATCACTCGCCTTCGGTATACTCTTTGCCACTGTCATTACGCTTTTCTTAGTCCCCTGCGTTTATCTTATCCTAGAAGATCTTCGATTCAAAAAACGACAAGTTGCTAGCTGATCGCCCTTAAGTCTGAACCGGAAATCAAACGAAACTCTTCTTCTCAGTGACTAGTCCAAGCCTGCAGAACAGCTCAAAAAAGGCGCTTCTCAAAACTCCCCAAGCTGCGCTGAAAGAGCACTTTGGCTTTTCTAATTTTCTGGATGGGCAGGAGGAGGTCATTCGTGAGATAGTCTCAGGCCGCGATGGCTTGGTGGTGATGCCTACCGGCGGCGGAAAGTCTCTTTGTTTTCAGATCCCAGCACTCTGCTTCCCTGGTGTCACTCTGGTGATTTCACCACTCATCGCATTGATGAAAGATCAAGTCGATGCGCTTACCGCACGTGATATTCCCGCCACGCTAATTAATTCCACCCTGTCGTGGCCAGAGCAAAAAGAACGCCTCGATGGCATGCGCCGTGGTGACTACAAGCTCGTCTACGTAGCGCCCGAACGCTTCCGCGCCGCTAGCTTTCTCCGCACTCTCGAAGGTATTGAGGTGTCACTCTTCGCAATTGACGAGGCTCATTGCCTCTCTCAGTGGGGACACGATTTCCGGCCAGATTACCTACGCTTGGGGAAAGCGCTCGCAGATATTGGGCGCCCTCAGTGCGTAGCGCTTACTGCAACAGCTACGCCAGTTGTCCGGGAGGACATCACGAAAGTTTTGCAACTGCGCAATCCATTCGAACGAGTCAGCGGATTTTCCCGCCCGAACCTTTCCCTCACCATCAGCTCCATCGAGAAAAATGCACATAAGGACGACCGGATCAAATCGATCATCGCCGCCTATAAGACTGGAATCATCTACTGTGCGACTCGGAAAAAGGTCGAGAAAGTAACCGAAACTCTCGCTTCATGGGGAATCAAATCGATCTCCTATCACGGCGGCATGCCAGATTCGGAACGTGTGAAAGCGCAGGAGATTTTTATCCAGAAGAAAGCAGATATCGCGGTCGCCACAAATGCCTTCGGCATGGGAATCGACCGTGGTGACGTCCGCTTTGTAATCCACTACGAAATTCCCGGATCTGTAGAGGCATATTATCAAGAAGCCGGCCGGGCCGGGCGCGATGGGGAAGCTGCTTTCTGTGAACTTCTGTTCAATTACGCCGATACTCGAACCCAAGAATTTTTCATCGATGGTGCAAATCCTTCGGCAAAAATTGTTCGCGATATCTACCAATACCTTGATGGCGAATCGGATGGAAACCACGAGGTCTTCCGGACCCTCGATGAAATCGCCGAGTCTGCTGATATCCGCAATTCGATGGCAGTCGGGAGCGCGCTTTCTATTCTGGCCCGAGCGCGCTACATCCAGCGCTTCGATGTCCAAGGACGGAGGATGCGCGGCACGCGGCTGCTACAGCCAAATATCACCGCTGCAGAGCTCTTTTTAGACGAAGATGCGATGGAGGCCAAAGACCAGCGGGACCGGGAGAAACTCCGCGCGATGGTGGAAATGTGCTACTCCCGCACCTGCCGACAAGAGTGGATCTTGCAATATTTCGGCGAGGAGAAAACGACTGGTTGCGGCACCTGTGATGTATGTCGCATGCGCGCAGAAGGCGATTTCCGTCCGCCGACACCAGAGGAAGAGCTGGTCGTGAAAAAAGCCCTGTCTGGAGTTGCCCGTATGTCCCGCCGCATCGATGGAAGCTGGCAAGGCCGCTTCGGTAAGGGCCGCATTATTCAGATGCTCGCTGGCTCAAAATCTCAGGAGATTTTGAACAACCGCCTTGATCAACTTAGCACGTATGGCCTTCTTTCAGAAAAAACAACCGGGTATCTAAACGGCCTTTTCCGCTCACTCGCAGAAGATGGACTGGTGCAGACCATTACCGGAGATTACCCGATCATGACGCTCTCGACTCGTGGCGAAGCGGCGATGCTCGGCACCGAAAAATACGAGCTGCGCTGGCCGGACGAAACTGGTAAACCTGACAACCTTGAGGAGGTCGATTATGACCCACAGCTTTTTACAATGTTGAAAGATCTGCGCTTGAAACTAGCGAAGCGTGACCACGTCCCGCCCTATGTCATCTTTACCAATAAAACTTTGGAATCACTCGTCCGATACCAGCCCACAGACATCGAACAGGCTTTGAATATACCAGGAATCGGAGAATCAAAGGCGCAGACCTACCTACCGGCATTTCTGGAAATGATTCATACCTACAATTCGATGAAGTAGAAACTGCAACGAGAGATTCGAGTTTCTCTTATTTCTAATAGTTCAGCTGGGGGATAAAACTCTTGATACGCCGTCCTTTCGGCCTCAACCATAGATCTGCTAACATTATGAAATCGACGATCCTCAAGACACTCATTCCACTCGCCCTAATCGCTCAAATTTCTGCCGACGAAATCAAAGAAGAGATCGCGATTGCACTCAGCGCGTATGAAGCGGGTGAATACAGCAATGCATCTGCAGCTCTGCAGCAGGCAAACGCATTGATGGGTGAGAAGAAAGCCACCTCCATCGGAAACGCACTTCCAGACAAGATCGGCGGGTGGACCGGCGGGGAAATCGAAAATGAAAGCGCTGGGATGAGCCTGATGGGTGGCGGGGTAATGCTCGCACGCACATACAGCCAAGCTGACAAAAAGGTCAAAATTCAGCTGATGGCGGATTCTCCAATGGTCACTCAATTGATGGGTATGATGAGCAATCCTGCGATGGCTGCAGGAATGGGAATGAAGATGAAACGGGTCGGCGATCAGAAAGCCTTCTACAACAAAGATTCAGGCGGACTGAGTATGATCGTGCAGAATAAATATCTAATCCAAATCGAGAACTCCGAGGCGACAGAAGATGAACTGATAGATTTGGTGAAAGGGATCGATCTTGAATATCTCAAGAACTTTCGATAAGCAAAGTTTGGAGATCATCGAAACGCGGATTGATCGGATTACCTTGCATCCGCGCGTTTCAACTCAGGACGATCAATCTTCCTGCACCACGATAGCCCGTCGCGGCGCCTCAGGCGCGGAGATTCGCACTGCTTCCTCATTTTCGCGATCCGCAGCATCTTGGATTTGGACCAAGCTTTCGTCTTCGGCCTTTTCCAACTCCGAGCTTGGAATTTTAAGGGTTTCGGTTGCATTCTCAGCATCAGCGAGCGGCTTTTCAAAGCTCTGATAAAGTTTCATCCCGCCCCAAAGTAAACCGCCGGTAACTAAGATTAGCCAGACAGCTGCCATTCCGCCGCCGGCATTTGGAATGACTGCCCGCTTCTCAGAAGTATTCCGGCGCTTTGGTCGGCTCGGCACCGTAGATATCGGCTGAGAAAGATCGATAAAAGACTCCACCGCCTCCCCATCGATCATTGTAACCGGCACTAAATTATCTAGGCTGTCACCGGGATCTACCCCTACGTATTCCCCATATTGCTTGAAGAAACTGCGCGCATAAAGCGGGCTACTAAAGTAGCCAAAATTGTCCTCTTCCATCGCCTTGAGAACGTCGCGCGGAATGCCGCCGAGATAAACCGCATCATCGATACTGATATTTGCCGCCTCCCTAGCGTTTCGCAGTTTTTCACCTAAGCTGTTCATAAAATTCGATCAAAACGCTTAGCGTATGGCTGCAGCAAAGCTCATAACGCACCAAATTGCAAACCTACGCGAATATTCACTAAGACCTGACTCGCAGTCTTTAAACTAGCCATCCCCTTCACAAACATCTTCCATAGCTCCCACGTGACCAAGCATCTCATCGACGACCTCCGCATATCTGGCATCAATCCGCTCATCTCGCCAGCCGTTCTCGCCTACTATCTACCAGTTAGTGAAAACGTCGCTTCTGTTATTTCATCGATACGCAATCAAGCCGATGAGATCTTAAATCTCCGGGATGATCGGCTTCTGGTCGTCATCGGTCCCTGCTCCATTCACGATCCTGAGGCCGCTCTCCAATATGCTGCAAAACTTAAGGCGGAAGCAGATCGTTTCGAAAAGGATCTGTGTGTAATCATGCGGGTCTACTTCGAAAAACCTCGAACTACAGTGGGCTGGAAGGGACTTATCAATGACCCTTCACTAGATGGCTCTTTTGATATCAATCAAGGTCTTCGGATCGCGAGGAAACTTCTTTTGGATCTTGCCGAGATGGGAATTGCTGCCGGGACTGAATTTTTGGATACCATATCACCTCAGTATATTGCAGACCTAATCGCCTGGGGTGCCATCGGGGCGCGCACGACCGAATCTCAAATCCACCGCGAACTTGCTTCTGGTCTCTCAATGCCAGTTGGCTTCAAAAATGGCACAGGGGGCTCAATCCAGATCGCTTTGGACGCGATCCAGTCCGCATCCCGCCCCCATCACTTCCTATCAGTCACGAAACAAGGCGTCTCAGCAATTGTTTCCACTGCCGGAAATACCTCCTGCCACCTCATTCTTCGCGGTGGGAAAAGTGGCCCGAATTATTCCGCTGAAGCGATCGCCGATGTAGAAAAGACTCTTACCGAGCAGTCCCTTCCGCACTCTTTGATGATCGATTGCTCACATGGGAACTCAAACAAGGATTTTCGCAATCAGCCGAAAGTTGCTTCGGATATTGCTTCACAAATCTCCGCAGGAAATCGATCCATCACCTCGGTGATGATTGAGTCCAATCTCGTAGAAGGAAACCAAAAGCTAGATTCTGATCTCTCTAAGCTGGCTCACGGCCAGTCTGTGACCGATGCATGCATCGGCTGGGAAGATACTCTCGATACCCTCCAGGTTCTCTCCGAAGCAGTTCAGAAAAGACGTTTATCTGGTAGCTAGAAAGTAGACTTTCCTCTGGCGCCTGCCAAAATTCGAAATACTCAGTTTTTTGGCGAAAGGCGCTAGATCTATATTTACCTTTCCGCTTTCGCAGCATCAAGGAACTCAGCCACTTCGGCTGCGGTTTTCGTGTTCAAAATATCTTTTTTTCTTAGCCAACCTTTCCTAGCGATACGCACGCCAGTTTTCAGACAATGTAACTGAGAGCGGGAATGGGCATCCGGGTTAATAGAACATAGCACCCCCTTATCTCGAGCGCGCTTCCACCAGCGCCAGTCCATGTCCTGCCGCTTCGGGCTGCAGTTCAGCTCAATGACTGTCCGAGTAGCCGCTGCACAGTCAATAATTCGCGCCTGATCCACTAGATAGCCATCTCGCTGCAGCAGAGCCCGACCTGTTACATGCCCCAACATGGTGACGTGTTCGTTCTCCATCGCCCGACAGATTCTCTCCGTCATGCCGTCCTCATCCATGTTCCCGAAGCGATGAACCGATGCCACACACCAATCGAGCTGAGCTAAAATTTCATCGCTGAAATCGAGACGACCATCCATCAAAATATCTACCTCTGAACCAGCAAAAATCCGGAAGCCACCAAGAGTCTCTTCCAGCTGCCTAATCTCTTCCACCTGACTAAGGAGGCGCTCTTCGTCCAAACCATTTGCCACCACAGTCGATTTCGAATGATCGGAAATGCCAATATAACCGAGCCCGAGATCCATCGCCTCTTGGACCATATCTTGAAGCCGATCACTACCGTCTGAAGCGGTTGTGTGATTATGAAAAGTCCCACGCAGATTCTCGAGCTTTACCAGATTAGGTAGATTCCCACCTTCGGCGGCCTCAAGCTCACCTCGATTCTCACGTAGTTCTGGCTCGACATACTGCAGCTCTAGGACTTGGTAAATATCTCGTTCTTCATAGGCATCCGTCACGCCTTCTCCACCACCTTTCCCTTTCATCCCGTATTCATTGAGCGAAAAGCCATATCGCAACGCCCGTCCTCGCAGCGCCACATTATGTTCTTTTGAGCCGGTGAAATATTGCAAGGCGAAGGGAAACTCTCGATTCGATACCGCCCGCAGATCGCACTTGATTCCATTCTGCAGGCGCACCGTCGCTTTCGTTTCGCCACAGACAATGACTTCCTGAACTTCCGCCATATCGCAGAAAAAGCGCAAAACCTCCGCTCCCTTGCCTGCAGCTTCACTGGTTGCCACTAAAAAATCTAGGTCCCCGCAAATTTCCCGAGCACGCCGATATGATCCGGCGATTTCGGCCCGCAGAACTTCTGGGTGACTACGTAATTCTTCCAATATGCTTTCGACCAAGCCACCTATCAGCCCCAATAGGTAACGATCTGCATACTTTTCCCGCGCCGCGATCCCCTCCAAGATCTTCGCTTCAGTCTTGCTGCCAAATCCTTTTAGCTGTGCAACTCGACCCTCTTCACAAACCCTTTTTAAAGCTGCCAAATCACCCACTTCCAGCTCTTCCCAAACAGCTCTTACCTTTTTGGGGCCCAGGCCCTGCACTTCGAAGAGCTCGAAGATTCCACTGGGAAACTCCGCTTTCAATTTCTCGTAGAATCCAAGCTCTCCGGTGTTTGCTAGCTCTCCTAATTTATCCTGCAGAGCTTCCCCGATGCCTTTAATTCCCTTCAACCCATCTGCTTGGGAGGCAAGCTCGACGGGGTCTTCCTCCATATTAGAAACCAGCTCCGCCCCCTGCCGATAGGCTCTCACTTTGAAAGAGTTTTCACCTTTTAGCTCAAGAAGTAGCGCGATTCGCTCCAATACTTCCACCATTATCTCCCGTGTCATAGGTCCTAAGTCTAGCTGTCTCTTCTAAAAACACAACGAGCGGTCAAAGGCGCCAAATTCCCATTTGCTAAATCTTCACAATTCATTAGTTTTCAGCCGATGAGTCAAGATAAGGAATCTCAGGACAAGCAGGCAGATCACCTCGATCAGTCAGACCTTTCCCGCGCCGAAAAAAATAGTCCGATCAAAGCTCCGATAAAGGGCACAGAGGAAGACCTTCAGATCGATGATACCGAACTCACCAATCCATCGGCGGCTGCTCAAGAGTCTGCTAAGAAAAACGACCCGACAGCTCCGCGTTCTCCAACCGCCTGAGCATTCATAATTCCTAAACATTCCATATCTTTCACCCCATGTCGGAATCCGCAACCCGCGAACGTTACGCAGCCGCAGCGGCTGCTCCAGAAGCAGCTCTCTGTTGTCCAGTACAATACAATCCTCAGTATTTGAAAAAAATTCCTACTGAGGTAATTGAGAAAGATTACGGCTGTGGGGATCCCTCCCAATATCTAAATCCGGGCGAGACGGTTTTAGATCTTGGGTCTGGAACTGGGAAGATATGCTTTATCGCCTCACAGGTTGTAGGGGAAAGCGGTAAGGTCATCGGCGTGGATATGCTCGATGACATGTTGGAGGTCGCACGCAGAAACGCTCCAATTGTTGCAGAAAAGATCGGCTACGCGAATGTAGAATTCCTTAAAGGTCGCATTCAGGACCTTGCGTTGGATTTGGAACTGCTCTCCTCGCATTGGCGGAAAACCCGGTTACAGATACCGGCTCGTTCCTTTCGGCTGAGGAGACGATCCAAGACTTGCGGCTGAAAAACCCTCTGATCAACGAATTTCAATCGATGTAGTTGTTTCAAATTGCGTCTTGAATCTCGTCGAGACTCGCTTGAAAAAGCAGCTGTTCGAAGAAATATTCCGCGTCCTTAAAAAAGGCGGGCGGGCGGTGATTTCAGATATCGTCTCGGATGAAGAGGTCCCCCTCCGTTTGCAGGAAGATCCGACGCTATGGTCCGGATGCATCTCTGGAGCCTATACAGAAGAAGGGTTTTTGAAAGCTTTCGAAGATGCTGGCTTCTATGGGATTGAAATTCTGAAGCGTGATGAAGAACCCTGGCAAACGGTCGAAGGGATTCAGTTCCGCTCTGTAACCATCCAGGCATGGAAGGGAAAACAAGGTCCCTGCTTCGAGCGGAACCAAGCCGTAATCTACAATGGACCTTTCAAAAAAGTTCTCGATGACGATGGGCATCCGATGGAACGCGGCAAACGCTATGCAGTCTGCGACAAGACCTATCAAATCTACCGGCGCGCTCCTTATTCTGAACATTTCACCTTCGTCGATCCGCTGGAAGAAATCGCACTAGACGATGCGCTGCCTTTCGATTGCACTCGCACCGCTGAGCGCCATCCAAAGGAAACAAAGGGTCAGGATTACACCGCTACCACCGCAGCCACGAATGCCTGCGATCCTGATTGCTGCTAGGGGAATGCTGGGGAATCGCCCTGTTGCTTATCGGCTAAGCAAAAAGCCTTCTGAGATTCATCATAAGCCACTTTCCTACCTTAGTTTCAGTGTTTATTAAAAAGCTACCCAACTGGTTCATCGGCGAACTGCTTGGCACCTTTTTGCTGGTCTTCTTTGGATGCGGTTCGGTGGCTTCCGCTGTGACGACTGGGGCGCTCGTTGGAGTATTTCAAGTAGCCATCGTGTGGGGGCTCGGGATCGCCACAGCAATTTATCTCACCGGCTCACTATCCGGTGCGCACCTCAATCCGGCCGTGACCTTGGCCTTTGCAATGTTTCGAGATTTCCCGAAAAGGCGGGTTCTGCCCTATATCGCGGTGCAAATACTCGGAGCCTTCTTGGCCGCCGGAGCTATCTTCCTGATTTTTGCCCAGCCGATTGCCTTCTACGAAGCTCAGAACGGAATCATTCGCGGGACGCCGGGTAGCGAATCTTCCGCCCGAGTCTTCGGCGAGTTTTTCCCAAATCCTGGGGACTCTGGCCTCACCAATGAATCAGAAACATTCATTACTCATCTTCCCGCCTGCGTTGCCGAAATGATCGGCACTACAATTCTTCTTCTCGTGATCTTCGCTGTCACGGATAAGAAAAACTCGGCGATTCCAGCGCCTCTCATCCCCCTTTCAATTGGACTGACTGTCACGATCCTTATTTGTCTCTTCGGGCCCCTGACGATGGCCTGCTTCAATCCGGCTCGCGATTTCGCCCCGCGCATTTTCTCCACTCTAGCCGGTTGGGGCTCCATCCCCTTCACCGCGAATGGGATTGGCTGGCTGACAGTCTATATTCTTTCGCCGATCCTAGGCGCACTCCTAGGTGGCTTCGCCTACAAGCATCTTTTAAAGCCACATTATCACTAAGCACTGTGCAGGCAGTCAGCGCGGAATCCAATGCCTGTCCCAGCGAAATTTCAAACTCAATCCCCTTCTATGAATGCCTTCCAAAACCTACTTTCGCAGCACCAGACGCCTCTGATCCGTGGACCCTTTGAGACTCTTCAAATCAATGTGGGTCGAAAATGTAACCAGACCTGCACCCATTGCCATGTGGATGCAGGACCGACGCGAACCGAGATGATGGATCAGGAGTGCGCGGAAAAGGTGGGTGCTTGGATTATTAAACACAGGCCTGCAATCGTGGATATCACCGGAGGAGCTCCAGAGATCTCAGAGTTTTTTAACTACTTTGTCGAAACGGCCCGATCCGTTGGTTCTCACGTGATTGATCGCAACAATCTAACAATCATCGAAACGAAAAAATTTGCCTATCTACCGCAATTTCTCGCAAAAAATGAAGTAGAGGTCGTCGCTTCGCTGCCATGTTATTCAGCGGAAAATGTGAACGCGCAGCGCGGGGACGGCGTTTTTGATAAATCGATCTCAGCACTGAAGAAGCTCAATGCCGTGGGCTACGGGACCGATCTTCCCCTCACCCTCGTCTTCAATCCCTTCGGCGCAAAATTGCCACCAAATCAAGATGAGTTGGAAGCCGATTACAAACGCGAGCTAAAGAAGCATTTTGGAATCGTCTTCACTCGTTTGTTCGCGATCACAAACTTACCGATCGCACGCTTTGCAATGGACCTTCGCGAGCAGGGACAGTGGGAATATTATCACGATCTCCTCATCGATAGTTTCAATCCGTCCACCGTCCCCGGCCTGATGTGCCGCTCCACGATCAATATCGGATGGAAGGGCGAGGTCTTCGATTGCGATTTCAATCAAATGCTCTTCATGCAGCAACAGGCAGAAGGAAAAAAACTATACCTTTGGGACGTCACTCCAGATTCTATGTTGGAACAGCCAATTCTAACTGCGAATCACTGTCTTGGCTGCACCGCTGGCGCTGGGTCCTCTTGCACTGGAACTACCGAGGGCCAGATCAATCCCGAAGCCGTCCCCGCCTAGTTGCCAGTAGTTGCTAGCGATTCGGAATAGAAGATTCGCCCGCAGGAGCTGGTTTTGATATCGTCTTATATCAGGACTTCTCGAAGAAAAGCTTTTAAAGATTGCTGCGAAATGAACGAGGTATTCGCTCACTTCGATCTGCCCCATCCCTTGTCCTTGCAAAGCGCGCGGCAGCTCATATACTTCACTTCTCCTAATTATGAAGTGGCCTATCTCTATCTGCATTCTGCTGTTATTTAGCACCATTTCCGCGTTCGCCCAAGAAGCGCCAGCAAATGAGACGAACTTCCTTGAGATCATCCAGGCGGGCGGTGTCATGATGTATCCGCTTGCGCTCATCTCTATCGTCGGAGTGCTCCTAGTATTACTTTATCTGCTCACGATCCGCCGGAATGCTGTGGTATCCGACCGCTTTATGAATGTTGCGGAATCGATGATCCGTAAGCGCGATTACTTGGGTCTTGTCGCTTACTGCCATCGGCAAAACCAATCGATGGCCCGCGTCACTCAGAAAACGCTAGATTTTTTCACAAAGTATCCATCTGCATCGTTTGGTGAGGTCCGAGAAGTCGCAGAAGCCGAGGGCTCGCGACAGGCTGGGCTCCTTTCTTCACGCATCACCTATCTCGCAGATATCGGATCAATCGCGCCAATGGTCGGGCTTCTCGGCACCGTTCTCGGGATGATTAAGTCCTTTCTACAGATCTCCGAATTTGCCGGGGTGAAACAGATGGAACTAGCAGCCGGCGTTTCAGAAGCACTCATTACGACAGCCGCTGGTCTCTCGATCGGTATTCCAGCGCTCGTTTTTTATTCTTTGTTTCGTGGACGAGTTCAAAAATACATTGCTGAGCTAGAGGCTGCATCCACTCATCTGATGGCTCTTCTTCATACTCAGGTAGGAGGTCAGCATGCCTACGATTCTGGGCAGAATCACAACCAGCGGACCCGTGATGAGTATTCGACGCCATCACCATCGCCCCTAGACCGGGAGCGTCCAGACCGTCGCAATCTCTAGCGATAAAACCCAGAGACTGAGTTGTATGAAATTTACTAGCCGCCAGCCGGAATCGGCAAACATGCAACTGGCACCGATGATTGATATCGTGTTCCTTCTGCTCATCTTCTTCATCGTGACTTGGCAATTTACTCGCTCAGAAACAGAACTAGACGTTTCGGTTCCCACCGCACAAGAGGGTGCCGAACCAGAGCGCCAACGTGGCGAAATCGTGATCAATATCCTGCAGGGAGGAGTAATCCGCATCGAAGGCACCACTGTCAATCTTCCTCAGCTCCTAGAAAAACTTTCTACCATCGCCTCCCAGTTCGAGAATCAGCCGGTAAGAATCCGCGGTGACGGCGCCGTGGCTTACCAACAAATTGTTGAGGTGATTGATACCTGTCAGAAAGCCGGTATCTGGAACATTTCCTTTGCCACCCAACGTCCTACTCCCTCTCAATAAAACTCTCTTTTTAATGGTCCTTTTTCAGAAATTTCTCGTTGGAACCCTTATTATCAGTGGTGCAGCTCTGTCTCAGGCTCAGGAACCGCTAAGGGCCGAGGTCGTGCCAGAAGATCTTAGAGTCGATCCGGCAGAAGACTTCTTCCTGCGCGGGAAGAATCTCTACGATTCCGCCCAGACCAGCACAGACAACGAAACCCGCCGTTCTTTGTATTTGCGGTCAGCTGCCATTTTCTCCCAATATATCGCGGACTTTAGCAATCACAAGAATGCCGAAGCTGCTTGGTGGTATCTCGGACATAGCAATTATCAGGCTGGCCTGATAGACGAGGCAAAGAAGACATTTTCTACGCTCATTCGCCGTTATGACGAAGGCCGTTACGTTGCCGCAGCCGCGTGGGCACTTGCAGCAGATCACTACATGAAGCGGGAATACGCCTTCGCTGCTCCGCTGTTTGAAAAATTTGCGGAGAATTCTGAGAAGCCTTCAGATCGGCCGAAAGGATATCTCTACTCCGGAAACTGCTACCGGCTGCTTGGGCGCGATCGCGAGGCCATTAGTGCCTATCAAACGGTGATTACCGATCCAGCTTCACTTATTTTTCGCGATGAGGCGAGTCTCTCTCTAGGAAAAATCTATGTAGCCCGCGGCGAGATCAAAGAAGCGCTCGCTAATTTCGAGAAGGTTGCAGAAGCTAGCGCCGACGCGCCTGCTGAAATCCGTGGAGAGGCCTCACTGCTCGCTGCTGTTCAAGCGACAAAACTAGGTCAGACAGATCTCGCGGAAAAATATCTACGCTTCATCTTGGCGACCCCAGGTTTTGAAAGCTTTCGTCCAGATGCCCAGATCGGGCTCATGGAAAATCATTATAAGAAAGGTGAATTTGCCGAGGTGCAGCGCATTTTCCATTCATCGAATACCAAAGCCACTGGGGAAAAAGAATTGATCCGCTTAATGCTGGGTGCGAGAGCGATGATGAAGCTCGACGGGCCTGCCCGGGCTTCGGAATTGTTCCGTGAAATCGAGCGCCTCGCTCCCCCTGAATCCGAGCTTGCCTTTCAAGCTGCCTACTACCGATTGAACTGTTTTTTCCAGATCGAAGGGCGTCATGTTCCGGATCAAGTCGATGCCTTCTTGCAGCTCTACAGTCGCAGCTACCGTGATGATCCGCGCATCCACACGGCAATGCTGATGAAGGCAGAATCTTTGTTCTCTGAGAGCAATGCGGCTGAAGCGGCGAAAACTTATTCCAAGATCGATCCCACCCTTCTTAGTGAAAAGAACCGCGCTGGCTTTCTCTATCAGCGTGGCTGGTGTCTCGCAGAAGCGGGTGATCCACAAGGCGCGATACGCTCCCTGACCGAGTTCCTCGAGAAATACCCTGAAGACGATCGAGTATATCCCGCTCTAGTGAAGCGCGCTAAGGCATATACGGAGATAGGAGAAACTTCACGTGCTACCGCCGATTTTAATAAGCTCACCTCTGATGAGAAAGCTCCTAAAGATTTGGCATCTCTGGCCTGGCTAGAATCTGCACGCACCTCTCGCAAAGAAGGAGAGATCGAGACAATGATACTTCGCTATAGAGGTCTTCTAGAAAAGGTGCCCGATCTCACAGCAAACCTTACCGCTGAAGCGAACTATTGGATTGGCTGGGGAATGGTAAAAACCAATCGCCCGAAGGAAGCTGCGCCTTACCTTAACAAGGCCCGTGAGCTACGCCCACCGGCCTACGGCAAACACGCCGGGCTGCTTCTCGCCCTGTCCTATTTCGCTGCCCAAGATCCCGAAAATCTCTCGGCTGAAATCAATCATGCGATTGAGGGTGGCTACGATGCCGATATTCCAGATCAGGCACTTCAATGGTCCGGATTGCAGGCGTATAATTCGGGCGATTATGAAGCTGCCACGCGTTATCTAGCGATCGTGGCAAACGAAGAAGAGCCTCGAACCACTCCCAAAGAAGTGTGGCGCTACCTCGCAAAAGCTCTCATCCAGACAGGCGCACCATCGAAGGCGCTACCAGCTATCAAAAACCTCTTGGATGTGGAGGACAATCCCAGCTGGAAAGCGGATGGTCTCCTAGATCGGGCGAAATCACTCCTTCTTCTGAAGCGCTATGATGAGTCCAGGGAATCGGTCGATGAAGCATTGGCACTCAGTCCTCGAGGAAGAACTTCGGCAGGCGCAAGGATCGTTTCCGGCGATTTATTTCTCAACGAAGAAAAGCTTGGTGAAGCGGCCGCACAATATCTCTACGTGATTCAGTTCAATGAAGACGAAACGCTCAAGCCACTTGCGATTCATCAATACATCCGCGTTCTCACCGCGCAGAACAAAGATCAGGAAGCGAAAAAATTTGCGGCGCAGCTTGCTGCAGAATTTCCGAATTGGCAGCCGCCTTCCGATCTTTAAGAGCAAAATAGTCAGCGCTCATCCTGCCTAGGCCCACTGCGGGACCTCCAAGCGAAATTCTGGGATCTTCACGTAGAATCTCTGTCCGCTCTTCTTTCCACTATTCTCGGTTCCGAAAAAGGATCCAGCCACCCGTGCATGGGTTGCAGTGGTATGATAGCTGTTGTAAGAAAAATGTTCTCCCGGTCGGATTTTTGGGACTTGCCCTACCACGCCCTCACCCTCCACGACAGTCGTTTCCCCATCGTCCTGTCTCACCACCCATTTTCTTCCACGAATCGTAATTTCTTGGAAGCCTTTGTTATGAATCGAAAGGAAATAGACAAACGGATGGGGCCGTTCAGGTGGAGCTTCTAGACTCGGCATATAAATCACGTCATCCACTTTCACAATCACGTCGCTAAATTCTGCGATCTCATTTCCCATATTTAACAAGCCTGCTACATTCTGGGCTCGGTTCAAGAAACATTCACCTTTGCGAAATAATGACTCCAGTTCTCACGATCGCCGGCTCAGATTGCTCCTCAGGTGCTGGCCTTCAGGCAGATCTAAAAACTTTCCAATATTTTCAGCTCCACGGTCTCACCGCAGTCACCTCTATCGTTTCGGAAACTCCGACTCAGGTGCGCCGGATCGAGCCCGTATCGCCTGCGATGGTCGAAGATCAAGTTCGTCTCATGTTGGAAACTTTCCCCTTAAAAGTGGTCAAAACTGGAATGCTCGGATCATCTACTATCGTAAATATGATCGCGGACATTTTTCAGCAGTATCCAGAAATCTTGTTGGTGGTAGATCCGGTCATGGTCGCTTCAACCGGCGATCGCTTATTGCCCGATGACGCAGTTGCCGCCTACCAGAATGATCTCTTACCACTCGCCTACGTAATCACTCCAAACATTCCAGAGGCCGAAGTTCTACTCCAAAGAAAGATTGCAAACATTTCCGAAATGCAGACAGCTGCGGCAGAATTATCCGAGAAATTTAAAGCCGCTATTCTCCTAAAAGGTGGACATCTTAGTGGTGAAATCTGCACGGATATTCTATACCACAACGGTATTGTGGAACCTTTCTCATCACCTCGTTTAAAAACTTTCGCAAGCCATGGCACAGGTTGCACTTTAGCCGCCGCACTTGCATCTGGGCTGTGTCTTTCCATGTCACTTACAGATGCCACATCCCAAGCTAAGTCATTTCTCAACCGATCGCTGCACACTTCCTACTCCTTCCCCGGCGAAATCCATCTCCTAAATCAAGGGACGATCTAGGACTCTTACTTCCAGGGCTCATTCAAAAAACTTCTCGCCAAGTTACCTTGGAAGCTTTCCCTACGTGTGCTATCTCTACAGGGCGTGGGTCGATGGCTCTTCGCATACATGACAGCAGGGCTGCAATGAGCGGTCGCTAAAGCTAAAAATCGAAAGACCAAACACACCTACTGATTAGATCCCTAACTATGAAATTATTTATCGGAAACCTTTCCTACAACACTGGCGAAGCAGAATTAAATGAACTCCTTTCTGGCATCGGGACCATTGTCAATTTTCACCGTCCAACAGATTTTGAGAGCGGAAATCCCCGCGGATTTGCCTTTATCACTCTGGATAGCCAGGAGGCAGGCGAAAAAGCGATTGAGCTTCTTGACGGCACGAAAATTGATGGACGGGAGCTACGCGTGAATGAGGCAGAAGAGCGCCGCGACCGCCATCCTGCGGAGCGCGCGCCGCGGGTTTCGATGAATGTTCCGAAGCAGCGCCCAGTCGATGACCGTCCAGTCGGCAAAGACGGAAAGAAGGTCCGTTACAAGGGAATCTAGTCCGCTCGGCTTCGTTTCTGGCCACTTTGATCCTGAATGATGGCAGAAACGATCCGGGCAGATAAGTGGCTCTGGGCCACCCGATTGTTCAAGACTCGCGCACTTGCTGCAGAGTCTTTGCGCCAAGGGAAAATTCGCCGGAACGGGCATCCATTAAAGGGCTCTAGCGCCTTAAAGCCAGGAGATACCTTGCAAATGCCTTTTCACGAAGGTCCCGGATTACGCAGAATCTTCGTCACCGAACTGATCGATCGTCGCGTCAGCGCAGCTCTCGCGCAAGATTGTTACGGAGATCAGACACCACCTGAAGTCCTCGAATACTTGAAGACTTGGCACGAGAATCGTGCCGCTTCGCAAAAGGGCCGTCCCACAAAACGAGATCGGCGTGCGATCGATCAGATCCGATCCGCTGAAGACTGGGACGCGTAATTCTTCAGTAGCCTCTCTACCTAGGCTAGCAAGCTGCGCCCTGTCATTTCTATCGGCTTATCTAGGCGAAGCATCTCTAGCAAAGTCGGCGCGACATCTGCGAGTGTTCCGTCGCGCATCGTTTTCGAAGCTGCATCATCGGCAACATAGATCACTTCTACCAAGTTCGTGGTGTGCGCTGTATTTGGGGAGCCATCTGGATTGCGCATATATTCGCAGTTCCCATGATCTGCTGTAATCAATAGTTTCCCGCCAAGCCGCAGAGTTTGTTCAACGATTGCTTTGACAGATTCATCAATCACCTCAACGGCCTTCACCGCCGCCTCCACCACCCCGGTATGCCCGACCATATCTGGATTCGCAAAATTCAAGATCACTAAATCGAATTCTTTCAGATTCTCGACAACGGTCTCAGTAACCGATTCGGCTGACATCTGCGGCTTCATGTCATAGGTCGCTACGTCTTTCGGTGAAGGAATGATGAAGCGTTTTTCCCCATCATTCTCCTTTTCAACTCCACCGTTGAAGAAGTAGGTCACGTGGGGATACTTCTCAGTCTCCGCGATCCGCATCTGCTTGATTCCTGCGGCCGCAACCGTTTCTCCTAGGGTATTATTAAGAAGTTGCGGACTAAAAATTGCCTCACAGGGAAACTTTTGGTCATAAACAGTCAAGGTGAAGAATTCCACATTAGGGGCTTTTCCCCGGTCAAAGGCATCAAAATCATCCAGCAGGAACGCCTCTGAAAGCTCCCGCGCACGATCTGCCCGGAAATTAAACCAAAGAACCACGTCTCCATCGCGAACTCGCGGCCCATCTACTTCACCAAAGACCATCGGCGGCATAAACTCATCGGTCTTACTTTGCGTTTCATAAGTTTCAGAAATCGCTTCGGAGGCCAGGATCTCTTTCTTGGCCCCGGTTCCATGGACAATCGCGTCCCAAGCAATTTTCACCCGATCCCATCGCTTATCCCGGTCCATTGCGAAATATCTGCCTACCACAGTCGCTACCTTCGCGCCGACGGCTGCCGTCTCATCTTCTACCTTCCCAACAAAATCTGCACCGCCTGTCGGCGAAGTATCGCGCCCATCGGTGATCGCATGAATCATGATATCCGAGACGCCTTTTTTCGCTGCGAGCTTCGTGATTGCGATCAATTGATCCTGATGCGAATGGACCCCACCATCGGAAACTAGCCCGATTAGGTGCAGTCGTTTCCCAGTTCCTACTGCTTTGCCCAGAGCCTTTTGAAAGGTTTCATTCGCTTCCAAAGATCCGTCTTCTATCGCTTTGTTGATTCGCGTGAAATCTTGATAGACCACTCGTCCGGCTCCTAAGTTTAAGTGCCCGACTTCGGAGTTCCCCATCTGTCCCTCTGGAAGGCCAACGTCCATTCCAGAAGCGGATAGAAAACTGCGCGGATAACCTGAAAGTGACTCTTTGTGAAAAGGCGTATTTGCCAGAAGGACAGCATTTCCATCTATCTTGGCAGTTTCGAGCCCGCCAGGATTCGTCCCCCATCCGTCGCGGATAATTAGCACCACTGGTTTCTTCGACATAGAAATGGCTGTAAGGCTTTCCCCGCACTCGGTCAATAGCAGGGAACGCGATGGATCTGATACCGCTATTTCTCAACGACTAAAATCCCTTAGCCCATCGCTTTTTCCATCAAGCGATTCATCCGGCTAATCGTTTCGCGGGCATCGTCTAGCAGACCAGCGGATATCAAGGCGTTATCGTGCAGCTGGGACGCCACCAGCTTCGCTACCTCAGGTTCGGTTTCGCGCACTTCAGCCAACTTTAGAATCAGTGGATGGCTCGGGTTGATTTCGAGCTCTACTTTCACCTCGTCCTTAAAATTCTCATCCATCGCCTTCATCATCTGGCGGACCTGCGGGCTCATGCCATCTTCCGGCACCAAAGCGATCACTGGGCTATCTACCAAGCGCTTGCCGCTCGATACCTTCGTCACTCCATCGCCGAGTTCTTCGGCAAGATACTCGCACAATTCAGCCACCTTCTCTTCGCTCAATGCCTCCTTATCGGATTCCATCTCCTCGAGCTCAACCCCTGCGTTCCTTACAGAAATTAACTTCTTGCCGTCAAATTCACCTAGGGCATCTACCACATATTCGTCCACCGCATCGGTGAAATACACCACCTCCAGACCGCGCGCGGTGAATGCTTCTAGATAAGGGCCGGACTCAATCTGCTCACGCCCTTGTCCTACCAAGAAATAGATTTTCTCTTGGCCTTCCTTCATTCTGCCAACGTAATCGCCAAGACCGCAGAGCTCTTTTTTCTCCGTCATCGAAGTCTCAAAGCGCAGCAACTTCGCCAAGGCATCCTTATTTGCGTAATCCGTAGCGATACCTTCTTTGATAAAGCGTTCAAACTTCCGGTAGAATCCTCGATATTTCTCCGGATCAGCAGTTGCCTCTTTTTCGAACATCTTCACCACTCGCTTGGAGATAACGCTATTGAGCTTCTGCACCAAGGCGCTGTCCTGCATGGTCTCGCGGGAGATATTCAGCGGCAGATCGGCACTATCGACCACTCCCTTCACGAAGCGCATCCACTCGGGAAGAAGGCCTTTTGGATCGGCATCGATCAGCACTTTTTTGCAATAGAGCGAGACCCCACCATCTACTTTCCCAAATCCGCTTTTCTCCGGATTCTCCCCCGGAACAAAAATGAGGGCGTTGATCGTCAGTGGCGCATCCGCTGCGAAATGAAGACGATACACTGGCTCATCGAAGGCCTTTCCTGTGAACTGGTAAAACTTCGTATACTCCTCCTCAGAGATTTCAGACTTACTGCGCAGCCACAGTGCAGTCACTTCATTTAAGCGATCCTCACCCAACAGAATTGGGAAGCCAACGAAGTTACTATACTGTTCGATCAAGCTTTTGACCCGGAACTCCTCAAGAAACTCTTCGCCGCTTTCCCCCATGTGAAGCACCATCTTCACCCCACGCGGCAATTCCTCTTCTACTTTTTCAATCTCATATCCAGTCTTTCCATCGCTTTCCCAGCGCAAACTCTCACCATCTTTTTGCCAGCTGCGGGTGAACACTTCAACTTTGTCTGCAACCATAAATGCAGAGTAGAAGCCAACCCCAAACTGCCCGATCAAATCCGCCGGCTTCTCACCGCCGTCTTTCATTTGCTTCAAAAACTTTTTAGTACCTGAATGAGCGATGGTGCCCAGATTTTCCACCAGCTCGTCTCGTGTCATGCCCGCACCATGGTCAGTAAGCGTGATCGTCTTGCCTTCTTTATCGATCTCCAAAGTGATCTTCAGCTCAGCACCGGCATCAACGATCTCTTTTTCCGTAGCCTCAAGCAGCTTCACTTTTTCCATCGAATCACTCGCGTTAGAAACTAGCTCCCGCAGGAAAATATCCTTATCTGTATATAAGGAATGCACAACTAGGTCTAGGAGCTGCTGGATCTCAGCTTGGAATGTATGTGTCTCTGTTTTTGAATCGCTCATAAGAATCGTCTGAAAATTTGTAGGGCGGAACCATCAAAGGAACCCCTCGCTTGTCAAAACAAAACGACAGCTGTCCCAATGACAATACCTCGCCAATCAGGGACTCGTTTAGATCTAGACAAAACGCGGATCAATAATCCCCTAAAGACCTGCGATCAGGTTTTGCTCTGGAAAAACCTAAATCGTTTTACCTTCCATCCCACACTGTTCAGATCTGGAAGTATTTACTCCTGAAGGTTCCGGCTTCCTTTGCGCTTTCCTCTTCGCAGAATAAGATCCAAAACATCTACACCACTTTCGCCATGTCTCTTCATACCCTCGCTCCAGAAAATATACCTTCCACTGGCTTTCTATGCATTCCAGGTCGGATCAATCTTCCACAGTTACAAGAGCTGGAGAAACTCTTCAAAGATCGTTCGATCACTTATCTGATTGAAGAATCATCTCAGCACGAGCCGGCCCTTCGCGCTCATCTGGAAAAAGCCTCAGACGGAGCGATTTTTTCTGCAAAAGACGAAAATGCGCAATCTGCCGCGAAGGAGCTATCCGCCTATCTGAACAACGACGGAATACTCCTTTATATACCAGGGACGTCATTAAGCCGCCTGGCTACCCCCATTCAGATTCCCGCTACTCACCTTAGCCTGCTCGCCTCACTGCATCTGCCAACTCTGCCCATCGCGATTGATTGCCCCGCAGAATCCTGCCTCTCAATCGAAACTCCAGGTAGTCTGCCTACCGCAGTCCTTTCTATCGGCACGTTCATTCCTGCAGAATCTACCTCTCTTCCAGAAATCCAAGCACGGCTACTTCTTGCCTTCGAAGCCGCCTATTCCACGCGAAGCATCCTCACTACCTCTCTTGCCGCTGCACTGCTGCAAGGACTTAAACAGAAACCAGCGGATCAGCTGATCGATGGTTCAGACGATGTGGCACTGCCCTTTTCAAAAATTCTTCCAACGGCAATCGCCCTATCCAAATACATTGCCAAGGAGACCGATAAACTTCGCGTTGCGATTGTTCTGCCTCCCGGAAAAGGCGGAATGATCGCGAACCTCGCTGTTCTTTTCGCTGGCAAAATTCCTGTAAACCTAAATTTCACAGCCTCTCATAGCTCCATCCGCTCTTCGATACGCCAGGCAGATATCGACCGCTTCATCACTGCTGATCCCTTCGTGCGTAAAGTCTCCTCGTTTCCATGGCCGCCGAACCGCGATCTAATTTTCATCGAACGCGTCATCCCGGAAATCAAACCTGCCATCGTGAAATGGGCGCTATTGAGCAAATTGCTACCAGCCTCAATCCTGATCGCAATTCTTGGGCTGAACAAACGCCGCAACGACGATGAGGCGATCCTCCTATTTACCTCCGGCTCGTCGGGCGAACCGAAAGGCGTGCCACTGAGCCACCGCAATGTAATTGCAAACGTCCTGCAATTTTCCAGCCGACTCAATATTCCGGCAGATTCTTCAATTCTCGGCTGCCTGCCTTTGTTTCACTCTTTCGGCTGCACAGTAACACTCTGGTATCCAATCATCGAAGGAATCAACCTTATCACTTACCCCTCACCGCTTGAGACGAAACGCCTCGCCGAGCTGATCTCGATCCACAAGATCAATATACTTCTCGCCACGCCGACTTTCCTCCGAGGTTATATGAAACGGATCGATCCGCTTGCCCTAGAGTCGCTCGATTTAGTCGTCACTGGAGCTGAGAAACTTCCACAGACACTCGCCGATTCTTTTTATGAAAAATTCTCAATTCGCCCCATGGAAGGCTATGGCCTGACTGAGACTTCTCCGGCCACAAACCTCAATCTCCCCGATCCAGCTCCAAAAGAGGGGGAGGCGGATTATCACATTCTTCCAGCAAACCGGCCTGGCAGCGTCGGCCAGCTACTACCCGGTATCGCGATTCGCCTGATTGACCCTACGACGGAGAAAGCCGTCCCAATTGACCAATCTGGAATCATTGTCCTGAAAGGTCCCAATATCTTCCAAGGCTATTTGGACGCACCGGATAAAACCTCGGCAATCCTCAGCGACGATGGATGGTTCCATACAGGCGATGTCGGCATGCTCGATGCCGATGGCTTCCTTCACATCCAAGGCCGGATTTCACGGTTTTCCAAAATTGCTGGCGAGATGATTCCTCACGAAACAATCGAAGCGGCCATCAATAAGGTTCTGCAGCTAGATAACGAAACCGAGCGCAAGATCGCTATCGTCGGCATCCCTGATCCTCAGAAGGGGGAGGCAATCGTCCTGCTATCAACGATTTCTGGAAATGCTCTCGAACAAGAATGCATCGATCTGCGATATAAATTGTTAGATGAAGGCCTCACTTCTCTATGGTGTCCTCGCCTGATCATCCCCATAGAGGAAATTCCAGTCCTTGCCTCCGGCAAACTTGATATCAAAGCATGCCAAGCACTTGCCGCAAACGCCTGACCTATCATCCTGATTGTAGATCAAAGGATTCAATGGGAAATCGGAGCGTGACATCGCAGCTCTGACCTTCCACCTTCACTTCAGCCTTCTAAAACTTTTCTTTCATTATGGGAAATTCGCTTCACCAAATCGGCCAAAGCCTCTGCACAAATCCTAAATTAGGCTACCTTTCTCGCCGTGGGTTTATTGCCGCATCTACAGCCACTCTCGCCTCTTGCAAGGCAGCCAGCCCGCTTTCGTCGAACACTCCGGTAAAGACGAGTGCGAATACTGGCTATCAAACACCTGCTCTTCCTTCTGGTGCTCCACGCAACCAAATAGGCAATTTCTCCTCGAATTTCCCTGCGAGTGCTGGCGTTTCGTTCTCACGTGTTCCCGTTTCAGGAAATTATATTGCGATCACTTTTGACGACGGTCCTCACCCGCAAAACACTCCCCGCCTGCTCGATATGCTGGCGAAGCGAAATATTAAGGCTACTTTCTACGTGATCGGCCGCAGCGTGGATTTGCATCCCGGAGTGCTCCGCCGCACCGTTGCTGAGGGGCACGAAATCGGCAATCATTCACAGACTCACCGCCTGCTTACAAAGCTCGGCGATACAGAACTGCGCCAAGAGATGCAACGCTGCAAAGATGCCTGCGGCCGTGCCGCCGGAGTCCGCCCACGCACCATGCGCCCACCCTACGGCGGCCTGCTTCAGCGCCAGCGCGAACTCGTTCACAATGAGTTTAATTATCCGACGATTCTATGGTCCGTGGATCCTCTCGATTGGAAACGCCCGGGACCCTCAGTCGTTGCATCACGTATCCTTGCCGGAACCAATGCCGGCGGCATCGTCCTCGCACACGATCTACATTCCCAGACCGTCGATGCGATGCCTGCGGCCCTTGATGGCCTGCTCAAGCGTGGCTTTAAGTTTGTCACAGTTTCTCAGCTGATCGCGATGAAGCAAGAACCTGCGACGGCCCAAGTCACCGCCCAGTAAGCGCAGCGCTGTGTTCTCGGCAATCGCTTTGCGATCCCTCGCTCACTTCGGAATCCGCCTGCCCTGAATCCGTGAGCCAAATCAACTTCGGCGAACGCTATTTTAAAAACCGCGAACGAATCGCCAAAATCGTAGCCGGTATCAGGACGCTAGCCGAAGATAGCGCAACTGATCTCTCTCCGGCAGGCGGCAACAGTCAGGAAGCTCAGGATCTTTTCACTCCGTTTCTTTTCCTTATCTGCGGAGAAACGAATTCAGGGAAATCCACACTCATAAACGGCTTATTTGGTGAAGCCCTATGCCATGCAAGCCCACTTCCTGATACGAGACATATCACCTATTATCGGCATGATAACTCTCCTCCAATCGTTCGGAATGCACCTCAATTCGAAGACCAAAATTTAGCCTTCGATTTTTTGGAAAATTTCCATCTCGTTGATACCCCCGGCACAGACTTTTTCGGCGAACAAGATCATCATGCCATCGACCAAGTTTTCCCGGCAGCAGACCTGATTCTTTTTGTATTTTCCGTAGGAAACCCGTGGAGCGCGGCAACTTGGAACCAGATTTCAGAATTACCCCGGGAGCACCTTTCAAAAGTTGCATTTATCGTCCAGCAGTCAGACAAAAAGGCTGCGGCCGATCTCAAAATAATTCTTGGCCACATGGCTGATTTGTCCATGAAACGGCTCGGTCTGGTTCCGGAGATGTTCGCCGTATCAGGAAAGAAAGCACTTGAGGCAAAACAGTCAGATTCATACTCTAAAGAAGACGATACGGCATCCGGCTTTCGCCACCTAGATCAGTTTATCGACCGTCAGATCTGCAATTCAATTCACCGAACTGAGCTGCTCCAGAAATGGCAAGATTACGCAGCGGACTCGCTTTCTCAAATTGAAGGCCAGATCGAGAGTAAGACCGGAATTCAAATTGATCAGAGTCAATTCTTGGAGTCACTTGAGAGCGAGATCGATTCTATGCGCGAACGCCTAGTGACTCGGCTTCCTCGCCACCTTACTCAGGTCGCAGCCGTGTTCGAAACAGAGGCTGTGTATGTCACAAAAGGCTTATATAGAATTCTCGGTCCACTGCGGTCTCTATGGCGGGTTTTCATCGGCGATCGCACGGGCCATCTTACAGAAGCAATGTTTGTCGAGCGGCTCCGTGTCGCTGTCGAGACCGTTGCCGAATCGGACGGTAAAGATGTGGTCAGCGCCTGTGAGGACCATTGGGCAGATTTAGATCTCCGCGTCCATGAAGCGATCGGAACGCGGCTTGGCGATTCTGAGCCGGTCTCCTTGAAGCTTGAGGCAGCGCGCCAGCGCTTTGTCGAGCGGATCGGCCGCGCCGCCCATCAAGCAATTGGCAATCTGCATGTCCGCAAAGAATTGGAAAGAGAGCTACGCCGCCGCAGTCTTGCTCTAAAATCATTCACGGCGACAGCTCTTATCCTACTCATCGCCGCAGCAGTCTGCGGTATTTTCTCAATTCCCTTTTTGCCGGATATCTTTTTAGCCCTCTTTCTTGTTTTCTTCGGTTCATACATTGTGATAGCCCTAATCACACGGTCCCGAATCTCGCGTCAGTTTCAAAATTCCTTGCTCGATACCTGTGGGCTATTTGCGGACACTTTGCGCACAGACTACGAAGAAGGCTTGCGCCTTTTCTTCCAAGACTACACCTCTTGTCTTAATTCGATCCGCAAACACCTTGCGGGCGAAAAACTCGCAATTGAGCCTCAACTAGCCCGCTGGCAAAATCTTTTCCTCACTCTCAAATCAATTGAACAAGATCTTTGATCCACTATCCTGGCCCCGCGCATGCTGAAAGACCTTACAATCATCAAAGCTGGAACCGGTGTGCTGACAAATCCAACGGATGGCCAAGTTGATCGCGGAGCACTCGTTCATCTAGTCGCTGCCATCTCAGAGCTGATTCTAAACGGCCATCGCTGCCTGCTTGTCTCTTCGGGCGCCGTCGGTTCAGGAGTTTCGGCTTTGAAGCTGACTGAATATCCCACCGATATTCCCACCCGCCAGGCTTGTGCCGCAATCGGCCAGGCCCGCCTCATGCGCACCTACACCTCACTCTTCGGCCACTTTAATCTTACAGTCGCGCAGATTCTCCTAACTGCTTTCGATCTAAAAACCCCGAAAAGTGCGGAAAATATCTTCCAAACGCTGACCCGTTTGAATGAATGCGATGACATCATCCCGATCATCAATGAAAATGATACTGTCGCCACTCGGGAGCTTTCATTCGGTGATAACGATATGCTCACCGTTCGGCTCGCTAAGCTCATCGGTGCGAAACGGGTCATTCTCCTTACATCCGTGGACGGCCTGATCGATCCCTCTACAAAATCGCATATCCCTGTCGTTTCTGATATTGATACCGCGTTCCAACATGTCCGCGAGGATCGCGGAAAATTTGCCATCGGCGGCATGGCTTCAAAGCTAAAAGCAGTTCAGTTCGCACTCGATCACAAGATCGAAACCCATATTGCTCACGGTCGGCACCCGTCACGTTTGCCTGCGATCATTGCGGGTAACGGCATCTCTACCAAATTCATTCCCCCTAGCTCCTAATGTCCGCTGAGATCACTGAAAAAGTCCACCTCATGGGCCGCCAAGCTCGCGCCGCAGCCTACGAACTTGCCTCGCTCACTACGGAGCAGAAAGACGCGATTTTGATCGCTATGGCTGCCGGCCTGCGCCAAGGCGCTTCAAAGATCCTCGTCTGAAAACAAGAAAGATATTATCGCCGGAGAAACAAAGAATCTCTCTTCTGCGATGCTCGATCGCCTTCGTCTGAATCCGGAGCGACTCGAGGCAATCGCCGCAGCACTCGAACATGTGGCCACCTTAGCAGATCCCGTAGGCCAGGTTCTTGAATCATGGAATCGTCCGAACGGCTTGAAGATCGAACAGATACGTGTGCCCATCGGCACCATCGGGATCATTTTTGAAAGCCGCCCAAATGTCACAGCGGATGCCGCCGCTCTCTGTTTTAAAACTGGAAATGCCACGATTTTGCGCGGCGGCAGCGAGGCGATCCACTCGAACCGTGCGCTTGCTGAGGTCCTCACTCAAGCGGGCGAAAAGGCCGGAATGCCGCACAACGCAATCCAGCTAATCCCTTTCACCGATCGCGCGAGCGTTGCCGCAATGGCGGGGATGGACCAATTTCTTGATTTGATCATCCCGCGGGGCGGGAAAAGCCTGATCGAGACCGTTGTATCATTGGCAAGAATGCCGGTGATCAAACACTACGATGGGATCTGCCATCTCTATATCGAGCGCAGTGCTGATCCAGAAATGGCAATTGCTCTCACCCTTAATTCAAAAACTCACAAACCAGGAGTCTGCAATGCTCTAGAAACTTTGCTTATTGACGAAGCGGTGGCAGCTACACTTCTGCCGAAGCTCGCTACTGCGCTGGAAGCCGAAGGCGTGAAGCTCCGTGCCTGCGAGAAAACTATTTCAATTCTACCTCATCTCACTCCTGCTACTGAAGAAGACTGGAATACCGAATACCTAGATAAGATTCTCTCGGTTAAAGTAGTCACGAACACCTCCGCCGCCATCGACCATATCAATCAGTATGGCTCCCACCACACGGATACGATCGTCACCGAAGACCAATCCATCGCGGCTCAGTTCTTACAAAGTGTCGATTCCGCCTGTGTGCTGCACAACGCTTCGACGCGCTTTGCGGATGGTGGGGAGTTCGGCTTTGGTGCTGAGATCGGCATTTCAACCGATAAATTACACGCTCGTGGCCCGATGGGCCTTCGCGAGCTCACATCCTACCAATACCGAATATATGGCACAGGCCAGATCCGCTCGTAGATATCAGGCAGAGCTGAGAAGTCCTATATCCGGTAATCTTTTGTTGATTCATATCAGGATTGTTCCCGCCAGAAAAATTGCGTGACCCCTCGTCAATCCCACCTTAGAACCCCTCATACAGATGGCAGACAAGCTCACCTACAAACAAGCCGGCGTCGATACACACAAGGCCGCAGCTCTGGTCGGAGATATCAAGTCACATGTTGCTCGCACACAGAAGGATCGCCAGCTTCTCGGTGCCTTTGGCCTTTTTGCTGCCTGCTATGATCTTTCTTCCTACAAAAGCCCCGTCATGGTCACAGGATGCGATGGCGTTGGCACAAAGCTTGAGCTGTTACTAGAACACGATCTTTTAGAAATTGCCGGAATGGACCTCGTCGCCATGTCGGTCAATGACATCCTCACCACCGGTGGAGATCCGCTCCTTTTCTTAGATTACATCGGTATTTCTGCACTCGATGAAGACAAAATTACCCGCCTCATTTCTGGAATGGCGGATTATCTAGAAGCCTGCAATTGCATACTCGCCGGCGGAGAAACTGCAGAGATGCCCGGCATCGTGCCACCGGATGTGATTGAGCTCTCAGGCTTTTGTATCGGGTGCGCTGAAAAAGAAGATCTGATAGACCCATCAACAGTCCAAATCGGCGATACTCTCATCGGCTACGCCTCCCAAAGTATTCACGCGAACGGTTGGTCCCTTGTCCGCCGCGCTCTGGCCGATATGAAACCGGGCACAATCACCGATGAGGAACTTCATGCATGGCTAGCTCCCACACGGCTTTATCACGATGTCACCACAGATTTAAAATCCCAGTCTGTCCGCCCAAAAGCATTCGCGCATATCACCGGTGGTGGTCTCCCAGAAAATCTTGAACGCCTGCTCGTAAATATGGGTGCCGATCTCAACGATACCAAAGTGGGATCTCCTGGGTGTGGAAAAACTACTCGACCTTGTGGATACGGAAGACCGCTTCCATACCTTCAATATGGGCATCGGTTGGGTAGCGATTGTCGCCGAAGCCGACATACCCGCCGCACTTGCTGCAGGTCCGGGCGGCACTGTTTTGGGTAAAATCTCCTCTGAACCTGGTGTCCGGGTCTCAGTCTGTTCATAGATAAGTTCGAAATTTGATCTATTTTGGATCTATCTCCGTCCCGGATATAAAATACTAAAACCTCCAGCCAGTTGAGCGATACCCTCCACCACGAATGCGGCATTGCCGCAGTTCGCCTGCGCAAGCCACTCGCCTATTATTACGACCGCTACGGCACCTGCCTTTGGGGGATGAACAAGCTCTTCCTGCTGATGGAAAAGCAGCACAACCGTGGACAAGACGGCACCGGTATCGGCTGCGTAAAGCTGAATATGCCGATCGGGCAGCCCTATGTCCATCGGCGCCGTGGGATCGAATCAGATGCGCTCGCGCAAATCTTTCGCAAGGAGGTAAAATCCTATTTCAAAAAACATCGCAAAGGGCAGCTCGATAAAAACGATCCCGAAAACGTAAAACAGAATTTCGATTTCGGCGGTGAAATCCTGATGGGCCATCTCCGCTATGGCACCTCTGGAGAATTTGATGAAGGCTCGTGCCATCCGTATCTACGCCGCTCGAACTGGCCCACACGCACCTTGATGGTGATGGGAAATTTCAATATGACGAATGCTGGCGATCTAAACAACACCCTGATCGATCGCGGCCAGCATCCAGTATTCGGCACCGATACCCAAACGGTCCTCGAAGAAATTGGATACCATCTCGATGAGGCGCATACGAATCTCTACCGGGAGCTTCGCGATTCCGGCACTCCCGGATCTGAGATTCCGGATAAAATTTCAGCGTCACTAGATATACCAAACCTGATTGCGGAATCTGCCGAACCTTGGGATGGCGGCTACTCGATCTGCGGCGCAGTCGGAAATGGCGATATGTTTGTCATCCGTGATCCACGCGGCATCCGCCCTTGCCACATGCTCGTCACCGATGAAGTCATCGCATTCGCCTCAGAGCGTGTGCCTCTTGATGACGGTATTCGAAGCAGATGCATCGCAAATCAAAGCTGTCGATCCAGGAAGTGTGGTCACTGTGAAGGCGGACGGCACACTCTCGAACATCCAGTTCCACACTCCGCAGGAATACACCCCTTGCTCATTTGAGAAGATCTATTTCTCCCGCGGCAACGATCCCCAGATTTACAAAGAGCGCAAAGCGATGGGCTACGCTTTGGTCGATCAGGTGATGACGAGCATCGGACAAACCTTCGATTCTACGATCTTCTCATTCATTCCGAACACCGCAGAAACGGCCTACTACGGAATGATGGATGGCCTGCGTATGTATCGCCGTGAACAGGTCCGCGAAGAGCTGACCAAAGCCGCAGCAGACAATTCGATTACGGCCGAAAAAATTGATGAGCTGATCCTACGTAACTGGCCACGGGGCGAGAAAATTGCCCACAAGGATATCAAGATGCGGACCTTTATTTCCCAAGAAAAGGGCCGTGATCAACTTGTCTCACATGTCTACGATATCACCTACGGCGCTGTTAATCCGGGCGATAATCTTGTCGTCTTGGACGATTCGATTGTGCGCGGCACCACTTTAAAAAAATCGATACTAAAGATTCTCGCCCGCACTTGCCCTGGGAAGATCGTGATTTGCTCTACGGCGCCTCAGATCCGTTACCCGGATTGTTATGGCATCGATATGTCAGAAATAGGAAAGTTTATTGCCTTCAATGCGGCCGTGGCTCTTCACCGGCGTGCCGGGCGGCAGGGCCTTCTCGATGAAATCTATAACGATTGCAAAGCAGAGCTTGAAAAGCCATGCGCCGATCGACGCAACTGCGTGAAAGCAGTCTACGAAAGTTTCACTCCAGAAGAAGTCTCAGCTGAAATCTCACGCATGGTCCACCCAGAAGACATCGATTGGCAAGGCGAAGTCGAAGTCATCTACCAAACAATCGATAACTTACATGCGGCGATCGAAGGGCCCTGCGGCACTTGGTATTTCACCGGCGATTACCCGACTCCTGGTGGCTACTCCATGGTGAACTTAGCCTACATGCGCTGGTTCGAAGGACTTGGAGGGCGCTCCTATGATCTTCTCTAAAAGGAACAATTGCACTGTCGGCATAGCTTCCATCGGACCTGTTGCCGTCCGCTATAAGAATTGACCCATTTCTCTTAAAAGCTCACAGTTCCCCGCCTAATGAAAGTAGGCATAATAATGGGCAGCACGTCGGACTGGCCAACGATGGAGCACGCAGCCCAGACTCTCCAAGAGATGGGAATCGAGTATGAAGCGCAAGTCGTCAGCGCCCATCGCACCCCTGAAAAATTGGTATCTTATGCCAAATCGGCTCAATCCAATCACTTGAGCTGCATCATCGCTGGCGCTGGCGGAGCCGCACATCTCCCGGGCATGGTTGCAGCGCTGACACCGCTTCCCGTCCTCGGCGTCCCAGTTGAATCCAAGATCCTGCACGGAGTGGATTCACTTCTATCCATTGTTCAAATGCCAGCGGGAATACCCACCGCCACCTTTGCAATTGGTAAGGCAGGAGCGATCAATGCCGCCCTCTTCGCCACTGCGATCCTTGCTCTCAACAATCGTGCCATCGCCGAAAAACTTGCCGCCTACCGCGATCGGCAGACGGCGAAAGTCACCGCTGCGACTTTGCCTCCACTCGCTTGAGTCAACGACCTCATCACAAAAAACATGTCTAGCTCAGTCTTCTTCTCGCCCGATGAACAACAGACTGTCGGTGTGGTCGGCGGCGGTCAGCTTGGACGAATGCTAGCCTTAGCTGCGCGGCGGATGGGGATACGAACTCTCGTCTGGACCGGCGGCCTTGAGGCACCAGCTGTTGAGGTCGCCGATGAGATTATCGATCAGCCCTTTGACGATCCGATCGCCCTCGCCAAATTCTGTGCCAAAGCCAGTGTCGCTACCGTTGAATTCGAAAATATTCCTCTTCAAACACTTGAAGGGATTTCAGCAAAAATCCCACTGTTTCCTTCGGCCAAGGCAGTCGGAATTAGCCAGAACCGCGAACGCGAGAAAACCTTTTTACAAGCTCACAATATCCCCTGTGCGCCTTTCTGGATCATCGAGTCAGAAGAAGACCTAACAGAAGCCATGTCGGAGCTTTCGGCACCCGGAGTGCTAAAAACAGCCGCTTTCGGCTACGATGGCAAGGGTCAGCTAAAGGTCTCCCCATCCGATTCTCCGTCTAGAATCTGGAAAGAATTCTCCGAAACTAGGGCTGTCCTAGAAGCATGGATCCCTTTTGAAAAAGAAATTTCAATCATGATCGCCCGCACTTCGGAGGGACAGACTGCAAGCTACGATCCCGCTGAAAACCGCCACCGGAATCACATCTTAGACATGTCTATTCTCCCGGCAGCCATCTCAAAAGAAACCGCCGCAGCCGCGCGGGCGATCAGCGAGGACATCGCAACTGCCCTCGATTACTGCGGCATACTCGGGGTCGAGTTTTTCGTCCTTCAGGACGGCTCTCTACTCGTCAACGAGATTGCGCCACGCCCCCACAACTCTGGGCACCATACGATCAATGCCTGCGCCACCTCACAGTTTGAGCAACAGCTTCGGATCGCCCTCGGCCTTCCTCTTGGCGCGACCTCCTTACTCACTCCCTGCGTCATGCTAAATCTCTTAGCCGATTGCTGGCCCTCGGAGCATAGCCCCCCGAATTGGAATCCTCTGCTCGCCACACCAAACGCTTCTTTGCACTTATACGGAAAACGCCGTGCCATTGGCATGCGTAAGATGGGCCACTGCACAATTCTAGGCGCCGATTCTTTGGAAAGAGCCGAACACATCAAAGCAGAGTTCCTAAGTGAAAAGAACCTGCGTTGAACGATATCCTGCGTAGCGCCCCAAGGCACCTGATTATCCTGCTATTGTCTAAGGTCTGATCGCACAAATTCTGCATCCGGGGCTCTTTCAAGCATTCCAATTATCTAGGTCTCACATTCCGATTAAAGCCTGGTGGTGGCTCTGATGGAGACGGCCGAAGGCAGCATTAACCGATCACACTGAACCGACACTCGCCAAACAGCGTAGTAGCTGCTACCCACCAAAAAGTTGACTGCAGAAACGCCAGAGAAAACTTCGGTCGCAGAGTGGATGCGCACCCGGCTGAATGACAATCAGCGCTTTCTCGTGCTCTGCCTGATCGCTGGCCTACTTTGTGGTCTGGCAGCGGTCGCTTTTCATTTTTCAATTCATCATATCTTCGAATGGCTGTGGCATTTTGCCTCGTCGAAGCCACCCCTGCAGTTAGCAGCTATCATGTTAGCTGCACCCACTCTTGGGGGCTTAATCGTGGGTCTATCAGTGCGCTTCTTCGCGCCAGAAACTGCGGGCAGCGGTATCCCCCAGACGAAAACTGCCTATTACAACCGAGGCGGAAAAATTTCCACCCGGACCGGCATCATGCGTTTTATCCTCGGTTCCCTCTACGTTGGACTCGGCAATAGTCTCGGGCGAGAGGGCCCGACAGTTCACGTGAGTGCGGCAATTTGCTCGCGGATCGGGCGCTGGGGTTTTCGAGACCCTACCCGCGTTCAAGCAATGCTCCCAGTAGGTATGGCCGCAGGGATCGCCGCCGCTTTCAATGCCCCACTCTCTGCCCTTACATTCGTCTTCGAGGAGCTTCTAGATAATTTCTCAATGAAGGCTATTGGCGGAATGGTCATTGCAGTCGTCATTGCAGCTGCAGTTTCCCGCACCATCCTAGGGGAAGATCCCGTTCTTGCATCTGGCCTGATCGAAAATTACCAGACCTCTCCGTGGATGCTTGTTGCCATTCCCTTGGGGCTCGCCTCTGGCGTGATCGGTCACCTTTTTATCAAGGCGACCGTTCAACTACGCCTTTGGTTCCGCACACAAAAGACATGGCCTATCTGGATGAGCCCAGCGGCGGGTGGCCTGAGCTGCGGCATCCTTGGACTCGCCGCGCTGCACCTAACAGGGCACTTCGGCAACCCTCAAAATTCCGTTTTTTCTATCGGCTATCAATCACTTGAATCCGCCTTTGAGGCCCAGCTCTCCATCAAAATACTTGTCACTCTTCTTGCAGCGAAATTCATCGCTGTAGTGATCAATTACGCCTCAGGAGGTTCCGGCGGACTCTTTTCGCCGACCTTATTTCTCGGCGGAATGATCGGCGGAATCGTCGGGATCGGCCTTGCAGATATTCAGCAGCTTAGCAGCTGGATCCCTGCCCTCCCTTCCGATGCAAAGATCATAGGTGGCTGCGTGCTACTTGGCATGGGCGCAATGTTCGCAGCCGTAGTCCGCTGCCCGATCACCTCACTGATTATTATTTTTGAAATGACCGGAAACTACTCGCTGATCCTTCCGCTGATGGCCGGAAATATGCTGGCATGGCAGATTGCGCGTCGTCTCCAGCCAATCAGTCTTTACAATAGTCTACTGCTGCAAGACGGAATTACGCTTCGCAAACTTCCGGCCTACCGTGGCGCTCAAGATTATCGCAAGCTACCCGTGCAAACGATCATGACTCATGATATCTTCGCGTTGAGCGAACATCTAACTCCTGCGGAGGCTTTGAACAAAATCACCACCCAGGATAAGAAGTTCCGCGCTTATCCGGTCTTAAATAAAAAGAAGCGACTTAGCGCAGTCATCACCCGTCGCGAGATCGAGGCGAATGTGCTGAGCGAAAACTTGGCCCAGATTACCACGCCGCAGAAGCTAGTTTCGGTCCAGCCGGACACCTCGATTCGCGATGCGGCAAATATCATGATCACCAATGATTTTCAGCAAGTCCCAGTGGTAACTGGAAGCGAAAGCCCAAAGCTGATCGGATGGCTCACACTGAACGATATCGCACGTCAGCAAAACGCGGCCGAAGCATAAAGATTACGAAATCGTCCTACCATTTTCCGGTGCTTCAGTGAATGTAGGCATATGCCCGAACGTATTCTCTATCTAAAACCCGGCTGCCCTTGGTGCACCGAAGTCGAAAACTATCTCCAAAAACAACAAATCGATGTAACGAAGAAGATCGTCTCTGGAAACCGGGAAAATATGGATGAAATGGTCCAGCTTTCCGGCCAATCCAAAGCACCCACACTCAACTGGGAGGGAAAGATCCTCGCGGATTTCGGGGTGGATGAGTTAATTCCCTTTCTAGAAAAGATGAAATGACCATAGGCCAGATGTGCCGTTGGATATTTATACCGACATTGATCGCGCCCTACACGGTGATCTGATTCGAAAAGAAAGCGCCGTCTACCCTAAGCTGATAGAAGACATCCGACAATGTAGGAAGCAGTCGGATTTAGAAAAGGTAGGAGTGAATGCGTAGTTCGACATCCATTGATTAGCGCTTAAAAACTGCCTTTCTATGTCGATCGGGCAGCCAAGCCGCAGGTGCTTAGCCGCTGAATAAAAGCCACAACCAGAACAGTAGCAAAACAGGCAAAAAAACGACAAGTCCATATCGTATTTGGTTCCAGTGCAAAGTTGACTCAGGCCATTGCCGTATTGCTGGCTAGTGAGACGCTGGCCGGGATTGTGGCTCTGGGTGACGATGTCTTCGTTCTTATAGCTGCTGGTGGTGACCAGGTTTCTGGCATCGTAGCCCCAAGTCTGGATTTTCTCATCGGCAAAGGTCTGGCTGCTCGGGCGGTTTGCTAGATCGTAGCTTCTTTGGATCTGGTCGATCGGTCATCTGGTCTGTCCCTTAATCATGTGCGCTTTCTTCATATTAGTGTGTAAACGATGACGGCGAGTTCCGCCAGCATAAGCAGCCCGTAGTGACCGAACTCTAGGTAAGATTTTGTTCGGATCTTTGAACGCTGGTAAAGGTTAAGTTTGTATTCATCGGATTTGGAGAGCTTCATCTTTTGGTGATCAATCTCGTCGTGATTCTCGTAGCGAGAGAATCTCAGCATACTTAGTTCTGAGAACGTCGAATGTCTCACCTGTCGATGGGTCTTCTTGGCACGAATGAACTCGGAATAAGAGATCCGAGAGTTCCAATCCACAACTGTGCATCTTGTGCGCCCGAAGTGCATAGCTCTTCGTATTGATTATGAGAGAATATGCCAAAATGAAAATTCCCAACATGATCTGGATAACGCTCAGCCATGCATCGGTCAGTTTTGATTGAAGGCTAAAACCGTCGAGCAAGGTGAGGACGATCAACAAAATTGACGAAATCGTGACAGTCCACACCGACCAAGATTCATGGAGCTTGAGTCTTTTGGCTGCGAGATACCTATCGCGGGATGTCTTATCTATGCGATGGTGAAGTTCAGCGATCTTGGACTGTAGCATGGGTCTTATTTCTTTAGCGAACGTCATGTGTGTCGAAAGTGTGATAACATTCGCTCGGAAAGCGGGAGGGATGATCGGTAACGTCAAGAACTGTCCTTGAAACGACATGTTCGTTCCTAAGCTCGATCGGCCTCCCGCCTTCCTCGCTTCTTTCGAATAGTTGCAGGAACAACCTAGAAACAGGTGCGTTCGAACACAAGACAGAATGACCGAAGCGGGGGTTTTCCATTTATACAAACAACTAAAAACATGAACTCCTCAACCATCGAAACAGGTGTCGACATTGGCAAAGAGTCCTTTGACGCCGCCGTGAACCAATCAGTAAAATCCTGGCCGAATACCAGATCCGGAATCGACCGTTTTATCAAATATCTCAAAACACTCGACGCCCCCGTCAGAGTCAGCTGCGAAGCCACTGGCGGCTACACCAGACTGCTAGTCAGTGCTTGTCTGAAAGGAGGCATCCCCATCGCACTACTCAACGCGCGAAACGTCCGCTCCTTCGCAAAAGCCACCGGATGCCTCGCAAAAACCGACCGGATCGATGCGTTGATGATCGCCCGCTACGCGTCCACCTTCGACCCGCCAACCCTTTATAAATCCTGGGTCGGAGAAGAACGTATGCGTCAAATCCATCAGCGCCTTGATGCCCTCATCCGTTCGCGCGCAAAGTGCCGTGTCTCCCTGGAATACTACAGCGACCCGGAGATCCGTGCCGAGATCAAGCGTGAGCTGGCAGCCCTGACCAAACGAATCGAAACGTATCAAACGCGCATCGAGGAAGAAATCAAAGCGGACGAAATCCTTCGACGCAAATGCGAGATTCTTCAGGGAAATACTGGGGTTGGCCCTGCCGTCTCGGCTACACTTCTGATCACCTTGCCTGAGCTGGGAACCCTTAACCGTGTCCAGGCCGCCGCGCTCGTCGGACTCGCTCCGATGAACCGGGATAGCGGAGCGGCACGGGGCAAACGAACCATCCAGGCAGGGCGAGCCAAACCGCGCAAAGCCATATATATGGCAGCACTGACGGCAGCCCATCGAAACCCGATGTTCACGCATCAATATAAGAAGCTGATCGAACGCGGAAAACCAACCAAAGTAGCCCTCTGCGCCATAGCCAGAAAGCTACTTATCCACCTCAATACGCAGCTAAAAGAAGTAAATTTGACAACATAGTTGCTTAGGAATGGCGCGCCAGTGTCAAGCTCAAATTTAATCAGACGGCTTCCTCGGCGTCGCTATCTCCGGCTTGTTCTGCTTCTTTTTTGGATGGTTTCTCATAGTGCTTGCCCATGAGCATTATGGCCGCCCATCGCTTCCAGGCATTATCTAGCTTATCGTAACCAAGCAGACCGTTGATCGAGCGTCTACCTAAGCAGAAGCTGCCTCTTAGAATGCTTCGATTGTCCCATTTTCCCATCCGTTCGCACCAGATCTATATAGCGAACAAGGTTGAACTGCTTCCTTGGCGCACCCGTCAGTATAATCTGCCGCTAATGCTGCGAGAAATTCGATGAACCCGGCCTCTTTGGTTAGATTATCAGTTAGATTGAACAGGTCGTCAGACACCAACAATTTCTTTTGAAGAACGATGAGCGCATGGACCCCTACCAGCCGCAGCGCGCATCGATCACGAGGTGTGGGTTGAAGTTGCGGAAAATCATCGGAACAGGGCGGCTGGTAGGGGTTTTTACCCTGCAGCTTATTCTCCGATCTTATTTTCTGGATCCTTGCGCGTGAAATATTCACGAGTCCTCTGCTTGTTCACCGTAATATCCAGATAATAGTTCTCAGGATCGGTGATCTCAACCATCATTACTAATCCGGTGTTAGTCTCGTCCTTAGGCTTGACGCTTTTGTACCTCGTTGGACTTAACTTGGTCCATTCTCTGGTATAAGGCTCACTCCAATCCTCAGGGATCAAGACCTCGAGCTTCCCTTCTTTCCAACGATGAATAATGGGTGTTCCTGAGTAAGCTGCTTTCTTGTATCTCTCGAGCTTGCCCTCACCTACAACCGCTGGATGCTTGGCTTCTACCATCCATGCGATGCTCTTGGCCTCATCGGGAACGAAATCGCCATTCAGCTTCACGGGCTCTGATAAAGCTTGCGATACATATGCGACCACCGAAAACAGCGTAATTAGGAATGTCTTCATTTTTTCAAGAGAACATTATAGGAGAGCCGCGCCGGTGGAAACCCATAATTTGGTCCGACGGCGGGTTCAGCCTCGTCTCCTTCGACTTGCTGGTCTTTTGAAGGATTTGGGATCAGGTCACGGATTAATCTGTTATAGGCATGAGCGCTCTCGCCAATTCTTCCAAGCCTTCGCTATAATCCTCTGTGAAGTTGGCATACATTTTGGTTTTAAGTAGTCTGGGGATCTTACAAGGCTCCACTAATATGGGTAGAACCTTGATATCCCCAACTTCAACCTCGTCCCAATACCTGGATTCCCATTCTCGCTCAACCCATCCTGATTTGACCGAGTTTGAAGAAAGTAGAACAATCACACAATCGCAGTCGTCTAGTCCCTTGCTGATTTTCTTTGGGATAGACTCCCCGACCTTGATTTCCCACTCGTCTAACCAAGTCCTATGCCCAAGCTTCGAAAGATCAACAGATAGCCAACGAGCAATCTGCTTATCCTTTGAGGAATAGGAGATAAAGACATACTTCCCAAATGGCTCATCGACTTTAAACTGAGCGTCATTCCATCTCTCCATAAGAACACTCGTTATATAGTGAAATTCGTGAAACAGATCCAGCTGCTTATCTTTCGAGGATTTCTTCTTGTTGAAAGCCGAGAGCTCCTTCTGGAGCTCGTCGAATCGATTCATAAGGTCATCTGTGGTTACCATTCGAATGTTATCTATATCTTCGATGATCCTCTGGGAATACATCATCAAAGTGCCCACGTAGCAAATTGCCCCGCCGTCTTCATCTTCATCGTCGTAGTTGACTATCCGACCTGAGCTTCCGCCTGACAGTATAATTACCGTATCCCCGAGGCTTGGCTGGCTATCTCTCATTTTCTTGCCTATCGTCATAGAAATGGCGCGCCGGTGTCAACTCCTAAAATGATCAGACAGATTCCTAGTCGTCGCCATCTCCGTATTGTTAGCCTTCTTTCGTTAGTTTCATTTGGTATTCGCAGTGTCCAGTTCTTCCGTTGATGTAGAAGACCCATGTAATCTCAGCGTGTTTGTAGCAGAAGGGACGATAGCCGTCCTTGGCCTTGGAGATAGAGTTCATCCGTATCTATCGAGCTCCTCATGCATTCTCGAAGCTGCGATTGGAATTTCTGATAGTCGTCGGGATGAATCACAAAATCGCCATGTGATCTGTTCGAATCCAGATCATTCTTCGTAACAATTTTTGTTGTCGAGACAGGGAGTATGTCAGGGAGCCAGCCACGCTGAAATAAGTCGGCGGTTCGAGCTTCTGTTATATCAGCGTAACTATTCTCAACGACATCGCCACATGACGCCAGAAAGGAAGTTGTCGCGATGATTGTGAAAAGTCCGAAGTATCGCATTTCTTTGGATAACGTTATAGGAATGGCGCGCCGGGGTCAACTCCCAATTTATTCAGAAGGCTTCCTCGGCGTCGCCATCTCCGCCTTGTTAGACGTTTGGTTGATTAACGAATCGGATATGAACGCTGTCATTGACCGGTGTTTGGCGAGAATCAAATATCTTAGCATACAAGTCTCTTGGGCTATATTGAGGCTATAAGAAATTCACGAAATGGACGTGAGGCCCTTTCTTCCAGTGGTTCTCGGTAGTATTGGCTCGATCCCAGTTTGTGAAATATATGAGATGCCAAAGATCGTCATTACGAAAGAAGAGGTGAGCGCTTAACTTCTTTTTCGACTCCCACAAATTATTCATCTATGAGACGAATCTGGAGACCTCCGACCGTCTTTCCGGATTGCGTAAAATATCTCTATCGTCGCTAGTGAGTTGTGCATCCTCTGGTTGCCATTCGTGATGCTTGCTGTAGGTATTGTATCCACCCAAATCGGAATACACGATTGCGGCGAACTAAATCGCCCCACTTAAGAGTCATTTTTGCGGCTAACCTTTTCAACTCTTTCTTATCCTTAATGTCAAATAGCTCTTGTATGGAGCTTGGCCACTGAGGTGGAAAAGACTCCGGAAAAGAGGTATTAGATCCGGTCTGATGTTCATTGGCTAACGTTTGAAGTGTGGCACGGCGGGGAAAAGGCGTCCAGAGCGAAGCGAACTAGCGACGTTGTTCGCCGTTGCCACGCACTGACTTGTTCTCCTTCTTCCATTTTTGATAAACGTTCTTCTGAATCCAGCACCCTTTCTTCGAAGGCCTGCGGAATGGCTCGCGCCACGAAAATCCGCACTTCTCTAGTACGCGCCTTACTAGTCTGCGATGAATTCCAAGTGGCGTGACACGCTTCGTCTCTCTTACTCCTAGCTCGCGAGAATCCGAAACCTCAAAATGCGCTCGACTGCCTCTGACATGTAACCCGACCCTGACAAGTTGGATGTAGTCCAGAAGCCAAGATCCCAAATGTTATGGCTAACATCCGTACGAACGGATAGCAGATTGATCGATGAAGTCTCGGCATTGTGTGTTGTGATCGTAACAAACATACGCCGAATCATCCTCCCAAGCCTTCTTATTGTTCTCAAGCGGCGTGACAATTTTGATTGATCGCTCGGTGGCTCCCACTGCATGCGCATCGTCAAACCCTCGGCGCGGGAAGCTGAAAACACGTGGGGAATATCAGATTCGCTCACGTGACGAAGTATGCAGCGCGGCGTTTTAAGCTTCAGGTCACGAGGAAATCTCATTTCTTTGCCTAACATTGTTGTTTAGCGACAAAAGCGTCAGAATTGTCCGAATGGCTTTATCGTTGACGGATTTGTAAGATTTCGTGCGAGAGTTGGCAAGGAGATCTAAAACGAAGGTCGGCAGCTATCTTAAGCGATTACGGTGAAAACCGGCGGATCGTCCGCATAATGCAATCGAATTTCACGCATATCCCTTGTTTAAAACTGACAGATTTGGCAGTTTACCCACATTTCGGTCGGGTTAATTGACAAGAAATTTCTGATGAAGCTGGAACAAAAAATCCATGATGTTATGCGCTTCAAGCATAGGGGAATAAGGACGGAGGATGCATATGTGGGGTGGTATTAGCGGTTCGTGAGATTCCATGTATTGCAGCATCCCCGCGAGATAGGAGCCCGTGAGGTGGAGAAATTTCTTACCGATCTGGCGTTGACCGAGAGGTGGTGGCAGCGACACTCTGCTGATGAGAGCTCTGTTCGTATTATTTCTTTTGCTCCTCCCTGTTTTCGCCCAAGAGTCGCCCGAGATGCGAAGCACGGCCCTTGCGCTTGAAAAAGAAGGTAATTTTCAAGAGGCGTTTGAGTTGCGCAAAAAACTACTAACAATCCAAGATGACCCTCATTCCGGAAGGGATCTGCTGCTGGCCCACAAATCGCTGTATCAACTTGGCCGCGAATCGGAGATCGATTCCTTGATCGCCGCGCTTCTCTCGAAGCGGAAGGATAACGCATATCTTTTGGAGGCCGCTGCAGATCTATTTGCCGGGGAACTAAATCCTTGGGGGACTGTCCAGGACGGAAATTTTCTACGTAGTCGTGACTCGTCGGGCGATTACATTGGGGTTGAAGAGCAGGATCGGCTGCAGGCGCTACAGCTATATAAAAAGGCTCTGGATCTATTTGAGGAAGACCCGAAGTCGGAAGTCCGCGTCCTCCGAAAGCTAGGCGAAGTTCTGATAGAAGACCGACGTGACTCACAAAGCGTCTGGCAGCTCTATACCCTCACCGATACCAAGGTGGTTCCGGATTATACGCGGTCTCTCGATGCGATCACGACTCTAGGCCCACCGGTAGATTCGAATGGAGAGCCCGAGTATTTCGGCATTCCAGAGAGCTATGAACTCGCAGAATCCGATGGCGAACGTTGGCGTTGGACAATTGCCGAAAGTTCACGAATCGCACCCGAAGAGGATGCGCCGGATCGCTTGTCTTGGCTCAGCTTTTGCAACGACATCTTTGGCGTCGAAACGTTGTCTTCATATTCATGGTTCCAAAATCGCGATCCGGAAAACGCGGATGCTCTGTTGCAGATATCGACTTTAAAGGAGGCTGAAACATTTGCTCAGCTCGCAACTGGTCCGCGCCGCTTCACGCTGCCCCCTGATTTCCGGTTCATTCCCCTGCTACGTGAGCTGATGCGATCTGGAAGGACCTCCGACCATGGGCTTGCAGGTGATCTGATTGTGCAAATTTTTCTGGACCGCGACCAACGCGTCGCTGCTGCCGAGATGCTGCGTGAACTAATTGAAACTCATGGTGACCCCTCCAATTCAAGGAGCAATTTGCTTCAGCAAATTAGCGGCCCATGGAGCCGATTTCCAGTTACACCCACCCAGTATTCTGGAGAGCCGATCTCGATTCCATACACATTCCGCAACGCTGCAGAAACTTCTCTCAAACTTCATTCGATCGATGAGTCTTTAATTCTCAAAGATATCAAAGAGTATCTAAAATCGAATCCCAAAGAGCTGGACCATGAGAGAATCAATTTCTCTTCATTAGGCTCGAAGCTGATTGGTGAGTCTAGGAAACGTTATTTAGGTCCAGAGATACGCGTTTGGAAAGAACAGCTCAATGCAGGCGAAGATCACGAGGACATCACCACCAGTATCGACATCGGAAAACTCCCTCCCGGATGCTACCTTCTCGAATCTGTTCTTGAAGGAGGAAATACCTCGTGGGTCGTTCTTTGGGTCCGCGATCTTGTGATCCTGAAACATTCCGCCGCCTCTGCACAATCGTTCCACTTAGTCTCAGCCGAATCCGGACATGCGGTGCCGGGAACACTCGAGTTTTTTGCTTTTCAAAGTTCAATCGAACAGGAGCGAGAAGGAGAAAGAAGCTTGAAGGTAGAGACTCAAGAGATTTCCGCGAAAACCGATCTGCAGGGGTTTTTTCAGCTGAAAAAGATGAAGGCCTTCGAATTTGCGACTTGGCACCTTACAGCCACAACTGCCGACGGGCGGCAAACTCACCTGACGGGTGCTCCTTTCTACTGGCGCAGCGATGAGCAAGATCAGCTGAGGAATCGTCGCACTTTTGGAATCAGCGATCGTCCGGTCTACCGCCCCGGCCAGACAGTCCATCTAAAGCTTTGGGCCGCGGAAGCATCGTATACTCGAGACGATCAGTCGTTCTATGCTGACAAGAACGGGCTGCTAGAGATCCGTGATCCTCGCAATGAAGTGGTTTTAGAAAAGCAAAGCTTCACGACTGATTCTTACGGTGGCGCTGGCTATGAATTTGAGCTGCCATCAGATGCCGCTCTCGGCAATTATCAGGTTTCTGTTTCCGGCCAGCTGCCCAGCGCGAGCTTCAGTTTTCGAGTCGAAGAATACAAGAAGCCCGAATACGAGGTCAGCGTAGAAGCACCTAGCGAACCAGTCGTTTTAGGTGAAAAGATAAAAGCCAAAGTGATGGCGAACTACTATCACGGGGCACCCGTCGCCGAAGCCGTGGTGAATCTGAAAGTTCATCGGGAATTCTTCACCGAGAAATACTTCCCAAGTGGAGATTGGGACTGGCTCTACGGTCCGGGCTACGGCTGGCTTTCGCAGGCTTATGATTTTTACCCAGGATGGAATCTGTGGGGTTGCATCCGCCCGAGCCCCCCATGGTGGAATCAGCAAAGACGTGGATCACCGGAGCTGATCCTTGAGCAGCAAACTCGCATCTCCTCAGATGGCACGGCAGAATTTACGATTGATACTGCGACGGCAAAATTGATTCATCCAGATCAGGATCATAGCTATACGATTACCGCTGAAGTCGTGGATGCGTCCCGTCGTTCTATCGTGGGCAGTGGCACTGTCCTCGCGGCGCGTGAGCCATTTACTGTTATCACCTGGCTGGACTCTGGTTACGGAGTGCCGGGTCAAAAGTTAACTGTTAGATATGAGGCCCGCACCTTGGATGGGACGGTTGTTAGCGGCACGCCGAACGCCAAGCTTTATCGCAGCTCTCTGGACGCAAATGGGGATATCACTGAGTCCTTGATCAAGACCTTTCCGGTGAAGGACAATCGCTTTAGCTTCGTAGCCCCGGAACCCGGTCAATACCGAGCCGAGCTATCCTTTACCGACACAAAAAATCGCACACAAAAGGGTGCGACTGTCTTTACGATCTATGGCCCAGCAGATTCTGGCAACCCATCTAGCACCCCAGCAAATCTCCGCTACAATGCATTAGAACTCATCCCTGATAAAAGCTCCTATCAGCCGGGAGAAGCCGTCAAGCTTTTGATTAATACCGACAAAGCGGACTCACGGGTGTTGCTCTTTCTACGCTCCGGTCAAGGTGACGAGGCTCACACGGAATCTATCCTTCTAGACGGTCAATCTCAGATAATCGAGATCCCTATCTCTCGCAAAGACATGCCCAACTTCTTTGTCGAGGGAGTCACAGTCGCCGATGGCCAAGTTCATACCAGCACTATCGAGATTGCAATTCCACCCGAGAAACGCATTTTAAATGTGGCGGTAACAGCCCGCGAAGCCGCGCCTTAAGCCGAGGGAAACGAGCTCTTTGACGATTCGGATCACAGACTCGGATGGCAAACCCTTTCAAGGAAGTGCTGCCGTTTCAATCTACGATAAAAGCCTCGAATACATCTCTCAGGGGTCGAACGTCTCAAAAATTGTTCCTTTTTTCTGGGATTGGAAGCGGCAGCACGATCCACAGCTTTTATATCATTCCCAGAACCTTTACGGCACTCATTTGCAAAAGCCAAAAACAGAGCAAATGCAGCCATTGGGTCTGGCAATCGATCAAGGATCCCCGTTTGGCGATTTTGGTGGACCACGAGGAAGATCTTGAAGGTTTCGGCGGTGAATATTTACTCGAAAGCGCGTCCATGATGATGGAAGACGCTGATTCATCTGGCGCCGCACCTAGTCCCAGCGAGTCACCTAGCACACCCCAGCCGATTGTCCGCTCCGAATTTGCCGATCTATTAAAATGGGTCGGCGCGATTGAGACCGATGCAAATGGGGAAGCGTCGATTCCTTTCGAAACTCCTGACAATTTGACGACATGGAAGATTAAAACTTGGGCAATGGGCAAAGGCTCACAAGTCGGTGAAGGCTCTGCGGAGATAATCACTAGCAAGGATCTCTTAATCCGTTTACAGGCACCCCGTTTTTTCGTCGAAAAGGATAAGGCAACTGTCTCGGCAATCGTTCACAACTATCATCCCACGGCTAAAGATGTCGCGATCTCTTTAGGAATTAATTCTCCAGAAAAGCTGCAGACAGACGCGCCTCTTGCCCAACGCGTGGCCATTGCAGCACAGGGAGAAACCCGCATCGACTGGCCAGTGATGGCACTGCAAGAAGGCGATGTCAAAGTTCGCATGAAGGCAATCGCTGAGAACGATTCAGATGCCATAGAAATGACATTCCCGATCTTGGTTCATGGGATGCAAAAGACGGAAAGCTTTTCTCACGCACTTTCTCCAAACGATGAGGTAGGCACGATTAAGTTCGAAATTCCCGAGGACCGACGCCCTGCTGAAACCCGGCTGACGCTCAACTACTCACCGTCAATTGCGGTCTCAATCGTCGATGCACTGCCCTATCTTGCGGACTATCCCTATGGTTGCACGGAGCAGACGCTGAATCGATTTGTGCCGACCACTGTCGTTCACAATCTTCTAAAGAATCTGGGTTACGATCTAGCGGCTATCGGCCAAAAGCGCAGCCAACTAAATCCGCAACAACTCGGAGACGGGGAAAGATCGAAAGCCCGTTTCCTATCCGAAGAATCCAGTCTGGGACTCGGTTGAGGTAGCGAGGATGGAAACGGCGGGAATTGCCAGGTTACGCGAACAGCAAAACCCGGATGGTGGCTGGGGCTGGTTTTCCGCCTTCGGTCCAAGATCCTATCCTCACACCACAGCGGTCATTGTCCACGGCCTAATCCGGGCGAAGGAGAACGGAGCGGAAGTTCCAAAGGAAATGATCGAACGAGGCTTAGATTTTCTTAGCGAATATGAAAGTTTACAGATAAAGCGACTTGGTGACGGTGATAGAGGAGAAACGCAAGCTCGCGAAAAATCATCCGCCGACTCAATGGATGCTCTGGTCCGCTGTGTTCTTGGCGAGGGCGACCGCGAGAATCCCCAAATGCTAGGCTACCTTTTCCGCGATAAGAAAGAGCTTTCAGTCTATGCCTTGAGTCTCATTGGACTCGAATACCACCGGGTGGGTGATATCGAAAATCGCAATGCTCTGATTCGCAATGTTCGTCAATATCTGCAGCAAGATTCGGAAAACCAGACTGCCTACCTCAAGTTCCCAAATTCGAATCGTTGGTGGCATTGGTCCGGCTCTGAGTTCGAAGCGAACGCTTGGTTTCTAAAGCTTCTGGTAGCTGTCGAGCCTCAAAGTCCAGATGCGCGCGGCATCGTCAAATATCTAGTGAATAACAGACGCCACGGCACCTATTGGAATTCAACTCGCGATACCGCATATTGCTTGGAAGCGATCGGTGAATACCTGATCGCCACCAAGGAAACTGAACCAGATCTCAGCTTAGAAATTAGTCTCGATGATAAAGTCCTGAAAAAGGTAGCGATTAATAAGGAAAATCTCTTCACGTTTGATTCGCACTTTCACGTCGCCGGCGATGTTCTGACAGCAGGAAGGCATGAGATCAGAATCGTCAAGAAGGGTAATGGGCCGCTCTATACAAATGCCTATTTAGAATACTTTACATTGGAGGATCCAATCACTGAAGCCGGCCTCGAATTGAAGGTAGATCGCAGCTATCACAAGCTAAGCCCTAAGACGGACACTTTGACTGCCGCCGATTCGAAGGGTCAGGCAATCTCGCAGAGTTCATCCAGCTACGAGCGCACTCCGCTGAAGCCGGGCGATTCGCTGGATTCTGGGGATTTGATCGAGGTCACCCTTGGGATCGATTCAAAAAATGACTACGAATACCTCCTTTTCGAGGATTACAAGGCCGCCGGTATGGAAGCCCTAGAAACCCGCTCTGGCTACAATCCTGCCGGACTGGGCGCATATATGGAAATACGCGATGAGAAAATCTGCCTCTTTGTAAAAGAGCTGCCACAGGGTCGACATAATCTGAGCTACCGCCTGCGAGCTGAAATTCCTGGAACATTTAGCGCGCTACCTGTCCGGGCCTCTGCAATGTATGCGCCCGAGCTGCGCGCTAATTCAAATGAGGACAAAATTATAATCACGGATTAGATTTCGGTCAGGGGAATCAAAATTTTGAGATTCACCCCTTGTGGACCACCCTTGAAAAACATTTAACCCTAAACACTATGTCTGCTTTCAAATCACTCCTTCTTCTACCTTTGGTCCTGTCTCTATCTCAACAAATGAACGCCACCGAAATCACGCAGATCCCTTTCGATACTGCCGACAAAACAGTCAAAACACTTGCCGACTATGAGGGGAAGGTTCTCTTGCTTGTGAACGTCGCCTCAAAATGCGGATTCACGAAGCAGTATGAAGCTCTTGAAGAACTCTATCGCAGCAAGAAAGAAGACGGGCTAGTTGTCATCGCGTTCCCATGCAATGACTTCGGCGGCCAAGAACCTGGGACGATCGCAGAGATTCAGGAGTTTTGTAAGCTGAACTACGATATTACCTTTCCAATCATGGATAAAATTCATGTCAAAGGGCCCGATCAACATCCGCTCTATGTTGCACTTGCCGATCCGGCGACGGGCATTCCGGGCGAGGTAAAGTGGAACTTTGAAAAATCCCTGATTTCAAAGACCGGACAAGTGATTGCGCGCTACGACTCAAAGACAGGACCGATGAGTCCAGAGATTTCTGCTGAAATTGAGAGGGCACTCGCTGAATAGATTTCTAAAGATACTTCTCTTCGGGCATTGCATTCTTCAATTGCGCCGATCAAATTTGGGTCACACCAAATATCTGAATGAAAAATAAATTTACACTTCGTCACCTCATCTATCTTGCCTGCGCTGCAACCGCATTTGGCACCTTATCCTCTTGCTTGCCTCTGGCCGCTGGTGCTGCAGCTGGCTATGTAGCCCACGAAGAAGGCTATCGTGTTGAGAATCCGATCAGAAAGGTTGAGTAATTGTCGCGGCCCTTTTTCCATTTTACGATATGCTAGGACACGATCTTTCCCCGAAAAAGCTGGGACTCATAGCGCTTGGCTTCGTCATACCGATGATTGCCGCACGGACCACACGGCGTGTCGCCGGTAAAGGCTATGAGCTTCTTACCAATAGCGAAGTTCCTCGCAATCCCGCCGGCAAGGATACCGGCTGGAAGGAAGCACTCATCTGGGCGATGCTCTCCGGAGCAATTGCCGGTGTTTCGCGGATGTCTGCTCGTCGCTTCCTGAGCGAGACAGGAATCCCATCCGAAGGAGATGATATGGACGAAGAAGTGGAGGATATCGAGGCCTTGACGGACTTGGGTTAATTCTCGCTGTAGATCTGGATACTTATGATTCACTTTTCTCTTTTAAAAGAGACTTTTAAGGAATTCATGGAGGACAATGCCATGCGCCTCAGCGCGGCTCTGGCCTACTACTCGGTCTTCTCCCTTGCGCCTCTCTTAATTATCGCCATCTCTGTAGCTGGAGCGATCTTCGGCGAAGATGCGGCGAAGGGCGCTATTGAATCCCAGCTTACCGGATCGATTGGTCAAAAATCGGCAGCAGCTGTCGAGGGAATGGTCAACAGCGCATACATGGACGGTAGTAGCTGGATCATGACTCTGATAGGTTCGGTAATTTTGCTGATCACCGCCTCTGGTGTTTTTGCGCAGCTAAAGGATGCGATGAATACCGTATGGGATCTTAAAGTTCTGCCCGGAGGCGGCCTCAAAGGCCTCCTGAAGAAACGTCTGCTCGCTCTTTCGATGGTTCTGGTGATCGGATTTTTGCTGCTGATTTCACTTATTGCGTCAACTGCAAGTGCTGCAGCTCTCGAATGGATGGGACAGTCACTTCCAATTCCTGGCTTTCTACTACAGGGCATCACATTTATCGTCTCCCTCGGCCTTGTCACCGTGCTTTTCGCGATGATCTTTAAAATTCTTCCGGATGCAGAAATCCGTTGGGAAGACGTGTGGAAAGGGGCATTTATAACCGCAGTCTTGTTTGCCATCGGGAAAATGCTTCTTGGGCTTTATCTCGGCCGCGAGGGTGCTGCCTCTGCCTATGGCCCACCCGGCGCACTCATTTTGCTGCTTAGCTGGGTATACTATTCGGCGAATATATTGCTTTTCGGTGCAGAATTTACGCAGGTTTATGCCCGCTCGCGAGGTCGGCGCATCGAGCCGAACGAGCACGCAGAGCGGGACGCTGGATAGCCGATCCATTTTCCTAAGCCGTGCTTTTCAAAAACGGCGCAGAATAGTAAACTTTTCCTAAAAACAAGCACATGATGCTTGCTATCAGGTGTTATACCTCAAGACTCCCATGCCGGAGGGCGTAGCTGCCTCTCTCTATTTCTATGAAGTTTACCATTTCCAAAGACGTATTTATGGAAGGCCTGCAAAAGGTCCAGAACGTTGTGAGCAGCCGTGCCATGCTGCCGATTCTTTCAAACGTTCTTCTCACAGCGAAAGATGGCAGGCTGATCCTTACGACGACTGATCTCGATGTGGGGATTACTGGCTCCGTAGAGGCGAATGTAGAAAAAGAAGGTGCGACGACTCTTCCAGCAAAGCGCCTTTTTTCGATCATCAAAGAGCTTCCATCTAGCGAAGTTCAGGTGACTGTGGACGCGAAAAACTACGCGACAATTCAGTCTGGCCCTTCGAAGTTCAAAATTATTGGCTTAGCAGATTCTGAGTTCCCTCCCCTGCCAGATTTCACGGAAGCAAAGTCCTTCAAAATTCCTCAGGTAGAGCTCCGCAATGGCCTTAAGAAAACAGCCTTTGCGATCTCCACTGACGAGACTCGTTATGTGTTGAACGGAATCTTCGCCTCCTTCCGTGAGGGCAAGCTTTCGCTCGTCGCCACTGATGGGCGTCGCTTGGCTATGGCTGACATGGAGCTGGAATTTCCGGCATCAGATGAGGGCGATATCATTATCCCGGCAAAGGCAATTCATGAAGTGCAGCGGCTTCTTGGAGATTCCGGAGATCTGGAATTGAAGCTCTCTGACGGCCAAATATCTTTCCAAGTCGGCGATACTCTACTCGCTAGCAAACTAATCGAAGGCAATTACCCGAACTACCGCCAAGTCATTCCCGGAGATAGCAATGAGCGGATCATCATCGAGCGGGAGCGTCTTCTAGAAACCGTTCGTCGGGTAGCGATCCTTTCATCCGATAAGTCAAACTCTGTAAAACTGACATTCCGCGAAAACGAAATCGAAGTCTCTGCAAACTCCCCTGATATCGGTGAGGCGCAGGAGACCATGGAAGTCGCTTACACGGGTCCAGATATGCAGATTGCTTTTAATCCAGCCTTTCTTCAGGCGCCATTGCACGCTCTTGACAACGAGAATGTGTATTTAGACTCTGATCGATGAAATGTCCCCCGGAGTTCTCCGCATTGATGGTTCTTTCCTCTACGTGCTGATGCCGATGCGCGTGACCAACTAGGAGTAGATCCCCTTCCCGTTTTTAGACCTTATGGGCAGACATTTTGAATGCAGGCGCCGGGCGAAAGAATCGCGCTGGGCTTCTATGTCAAAAATTTTCCCGAAGCTCGGCAAAGCCATCACGATGGCTGCCAAAAATGGCGGGCAAGATCCGGAGGCTAATGCCCCGCTCCGCGTTGCTATTCAAAATGCGAAAGCCGCGAATCTCTCGAAAGAAAACATCGAGAATGCAATCAAGCGCGCTGAAGGCAAAGACGCGAGCGATCTCACAGAAGTAACCTACGAGGCAAAAGGCCCGCATGGGACGCTGTATGTAATCGAATGTGCTACGGACAACACGAATCGATCCATCGGAAATCTAAAAGTCATTCTAGGTAAAAATGGCGGTGAAATCGCACCCAGCGGCTCACTAAACTTCATGTTCGATCGCAAAACGGTCATTCAGCTGCGCACTTCCGAAGACCAAGATCTCGACGAGTTGGAATTTGAGTTAATCGATTCTGGCCTAGAGGAGCTGACCAAGGACGACGACGGAACAGTCACCTTGCTTGGAGACTACACTTCCTTCAACAGCCTCACTTCGGCACTGGAATCTAGAAATATTGAGACAATTAAGTCAGGTTTGGAGCATCTTCCTACGCAACCGATCGAGCTCACGGATGAGCAGATGACCGAGATCGAAGATCTTTTGGACAAAATCGAGGAAGATGACGATGTCCAGGCTGTTTATACAAATCTCGCTTAGGGCAGTTTCGCTTGGCGGGTAGGAGCGATTTTCTCCAAATGGTCATGCGAGAATTTAGCGAACGATCGGTGAAAAATAGACTCTTTTTAAACCGTTACAGTTGGGTGGTTTTTCACGGACTTTCATGAGACCGCGCCTTTACTTTTGCTTCTTTCTCTGCCAAACCCCTTGAAATTTAGCCGCCCTACACATGCCTAAAGACAATTCGATCAAAAAAATCCTCGTCATCGGCTCCGGCCCTATCGTCATCGGCCAAGGCTGTGAGTTCGACTACTCCGGCGTGCAGGCCTGCAAAGCACTGAAGGAGGAAGGCTATGAAGTTATTCTAGTAAACTCAAATCCGGCCACGATCATGACCGATCCTGAGTTTGCTCACCGAACTTACGTCGAGCCAATTACTCCGGAGATCGTAGAGAAGGTAATTATTCGCGAAAAGCCGGATGCCTTGCTTCCAACCTTAGGCGGCCAGACCGCTCTAAATACTTCGATGTCGCTGTTCAAAGCTGGCACGCTAGATAAGCACAATGTTCGGATGATCGGTGCCAATGCCGAGGCGATCGACAAAGGAGAGGATCGCCATTTGTTCAAAGAGGCGATGCAAAAGATCGGCCTCGACATGCCGCATTCAGGAATCGCCCGCAACAAGGTAGAGGCGCGTGAGGTATCTGCCGAGATTGGTAGCTTTCCGCTGATCGTTCGCCCCGCATTCACCCTTGGTGGACAAGGCGGAGGCATCGCTTACAACAAAGAGGAGTTTGAGGAAATCGTTCATCGCGGTCTCGATCTCTCCCCAGTGTCCGAAGTTCTTATCGATGAATCACTTCTTGGTTGGAAGGAATTTGAGATGGAAGTCATGCGGGACCGCGCAGATAATTGCGTTGTCATTTGCTCCATTGAGAATATTGATCCAATGGGCGTTCATACCGGAGATTCGATCACCGTAGCGCCCATCCAGACGCTTACCGATCGCGAGTATCAGATCATGCGGGATGCATCCTTCGCTGTAATCCGTGAAATTGGAGTGGAAACAGGTGGTTCGAATATACAGTTCGCAACCGATCCAAAATCTGGCCGGATGATCGTCATTGAGATGAATCCACGTGTATCGCGCTCGTCCGCGCTTGCCTCAAAGGCAACTGGGTTCCCGATCGCTAAGATCGCAGCGAAGCTGGCTGTCGGCTACACCTTGGATGAACTCCCAAATGATATCACCCAAGTCACTCCTGCCTCCTTCGAACCCACCATTGATTACGTTGTCACGAAGATCCCTCGGTTTACTTTCGAGAAATTCCCAACCGCAAATTCAGTTCTCACTACTTCAATGAAGTCTGTCGGGGAGGCGATGGCCATCGGCCGCACATTCAAAGAATCCATGCAAAAATGTCTGCGTTCTCTGGAGACCGGGCGTTGGGGTTTTGGCTTCGATCTTTCCGACCCTAGCTCGCCTACCAAGGATGAGATTCTCCGCAAGTTACAGATCCCGAACGCGGAGCGCATTTTCTGGCTCCAGACAGCCTTTATCCATGGCTGGTCACTTGAAGAAATTTTTGATTCGACGAAAATTGACCCATGGTTCCTACGCCACTTGCAACAGATCGCCACCGCAGGACAAAATCTTGATACCCTCGACCTCCGGCAGGCAAAGAAGCTCGGTTTTTCGGATCGGCAAATTGCAAAAGCCCGCGCTGCCAGCCAATCAATCCATGATTTATCGATTCATGGGGAAAAGGATCAAGTGCCCGGCGCACCACCTCGTGCAGAGCCTTCAGGCGCAGTCGTTTCCGTCCCGACCGAGGACAGCGTGCGGGCGGAACGCAAGGCTCTCGGCATCGTTCCTACCTATCGCCTTGTCGACACCTGTGCCGCAGAATTTGAAGCGTACACTCCTTACTACTACTCATCTTATGGCGATGAGAACGAAGCAGTCTCTTCGGATAAAAAGAAAATCATCATCCTCGGCGGCGGTCCGAACCGGATTGGCCAAGGGATCGAATTCGACTATTGCTGCGTGCATGCGGCTTTCGCCTTAAAAGAGCTGGGTTACGAGACAATCATGGTCAATTCCAATCCGGAGACGGTCTCAACTGATTATGATACCTCCGATAAACTTTATTTTGAGCCACTCACTCTCGAGGACGTTCTAAATATTTGTGATCAGGAAAAACCCCACGGAGTCATTGTCCAATTCGGTGGGCAAACTCCATTGAACCTCGCCGCAGATCTTGAGCGCCACGGCGTGCCGATCATCGGCACCTCGCCGAAATCGATCGAGCTTGCCGAAGATCGGAAATTTTTCTCGGCGCTATTAGATAAGCTGAACCTAAAGCAAGCGGAAGCAGGCACCGCCACGAATGAAGCTGAAGCGATCGAAATCGCCAATCGGATCGGCTATCCAGTCCTTGTTCGCCCTTCTTTCGTGCTCGGTGGGCGCGCGATGATGATCGTCTATTCCGATCATGATCTCAGCACCTACATGCGTGAGGCCGTGAGTGCGTCTCCTGAGCGGCCCATCCTCGTCGATCGCTTTCTTGATAACGCGACCGAAATCGATGTCGATTGCATCAGCGATGGAGAGACATCCGTAGTCGGCGCGATTATGCAGCATATCGAGCAGGCGGGCATCCACTCTGGAGACTCAGCTTGTGTGATACCGGCCTTTTCTATCTCGGACGATATGAAATCTCAGATTGCAAAGGCGGCAAAAGACTTAGCGCGAGAGCTTGAGGTCAAAGGACTGATGAATATCCAGTTTGCCGTCAAAGACGATGAGCTATACGTGATCGAGGTAAATCCGCGGGCATCCCGCACTGTCCCATTTGTCAGTAAGGCAACTGGTGTCTCGTTGGCTAAGCTCGCTGCCCGCATCATGGTCGGAGAGAAACTGGTAGATCTCGGATACACAGAAACAATTCTGCCGGAGCACTATTCGGTGAAAGAAGCCGTTTTCCCGTGGAACCGCTTTCCTGGAATCGATATTGTCCTAGGCCCAGAAATGAAGTCTACCGGAGAGGTTATGGGAATTGATGCCGATTGGGGCATGGCCTATGCAAAATCTCAAATGGCTGCCTTTAACCCAATTCCTCGCGAAGGCACCGTCTTTCTTTCAGTGGCGGATCGGGATAAGGATCGTGCCGTGGAAGTAGCACGTAGCTTGCATGATCTAGGGTTCCGCATTGTTTCCACTGGTGGCACTTTGGAGAGATTGTCCGCAGCGAATATTCCGGCGGAAAGGGTCTACAAGGTCCTTGAGCAAGCCCGGCCAAACATCATCGACATGATGAAAAACAATGAGATCCATTATCTGATCAACACACCTGCGACTCATGAATCGCGTGAAGATGAGATCTTGATCCGCTCGACTGCGATCGCTCAAAAGATATCCTATTCCACCAACATGGCCGCCGCAGAAGCAGCTGTAAAAGGAATGCGCTCATTGAAAGACAACGAGCTAAAGGTCAAAAGCATCCAAGAATACCACGCTAGCTAGCGTTCACTCGATTTCTCGTGTGGTGCGCCCAAAGCAAGCTGCCAAAACATGTGTGGTCCCAATAAAAAGGAAGTAACTAAAACGGAAAGAAACCGATCCTTTTCTAGAATACCCGGATTTGCAAAAAGAAGATCCTACTCTTCTGCGACTTCATAAAGTCCACGTTCTTAGCGAGTAAACAGATACGAATATGTCCAGAAGCCAGCTAAAAAAGAACCCGAGCAATCTCCGTGTTGTGAAAACAGCCCGGAACGAAAAAGCCATCAACAAGGCTGCAAAAAGGGGATTTCGCCCCTTGATGAAAGCCGTGATTCCGAATCCGAAGATCGGCAATACAACGACCGTTTATCAGCACCGGGAAAGCGGGGAGATCGTGGCCTTCGGCGACCTCCGCTTTACCCCGGAGGATGGGTACGAACGTGTCCTCCCGTACATCCATTATTACACCTACCATTTCCCCCGGCCATATGCAGCCTATCTGGTTCCTCCAGATCTGGAGGAGGGCGAGCAAGTATGGCTGGACGATATCATCGAAGACATCATCGCGGTGTATGGCAACCAAGGCAATTGCCTGAGGCTGGAGGCGGGCGAGGCAGTTTGGATAAAGGGGGATTTCAAGATCCTGTTCGACCCGGAGAAGGATGCGGAGGTGTGGATAGGTTGATGAAGATCGACGCAACAAATCTCTCCCTGTATACAGACACTGGACGGTTCCTCAAAAAACTAAATTGCCCGATTGGGAAAACATGGGAGGAGCTGAAGCCATCGGAGACGGGCGCGAGGGTTTGCGATGTCTGCTTGCGGCAGGTGCATGATACTGCGCGGATCAGCGATGAAGATCTGGTCGAGCTACTGCAGGTTGATCCCGGTGCTTGCCTCAAAGTTTCATCTGCGCAGAGGAACTGCGAGGTGATGTGATAAAGACCGCACTGATATAGGTGGAGCTGCTCTGTGCGATCAAGTGTAACCCAAGGAACGGCTGATTGGCGGTGAATCCGCCAACCTTAATCCAGCTCTTCCTCCATAGAATCTCAGTCAAAGTCCTTGGAAGCACGCGTCACCGATAACAACCCGGACTTCGCTGTCTTTCTCCATCTTGCGGAAGTGGAGATAACTCCGTGGCAGAGCAGGAGCAGTCAGCTTCGGAGACAGGTTAAATAAAATCAAAGTCGACTCCGTAAGCCGAACCTAAAACGACACGATTTTATGGTGACGATCTTTTCCACAAGGTAACTCTCAATGAAAGTTGCACTTTTTGAAAATGCCGAAGACCTAGTGGACTTATAAACATGTTCTGATGCGGCATCTTGCCCCTATGACTGAAAATAGCCCCCCCCTGCTGCACACGCATCTTTTGCGTTTCGCCTTTCCTCATAGGATAGGTCACATAGACTTGTGATCAGAACGTATGTCCGCGCTCAAAAGACTCCTCTCAACCTACCGCGCCGCCTCACTTACCGAGCGGGAAAAAGGCACGTATTTCGAGGATCTCATCCTAACTTATTTACGACACGAGCCAGTATATGCTGAGCTTTATGAGGAAGTTCTGACATTCGCGGATTGGGCGAAACGGCAGGGAAATATTGCAAGAGATACTGGAATTGATCTCGTAGCCATCACTTACACGGGCGAGACCCATGCCTTTCAGTGCAAGTTTTATGCTGCCGACCATCGCATTCAGAAGAAAGACATCGATTCCTTTTTTACCGCTTCCGGGCAGAAACCCTTCACGCACCGCTACATTGTCACTACGGTCACAGATTGGAGTGAAAATGCGGAGAAATCCCTGATTGATCAGCATATCCCGGTTTCACGTATCGATCTTCATGATCTTGAAACTAGTTTGATTGATTGGGACAAGTACCAACCTACCAAGGATCCGGTTCTTAAAAAGAAGTTCCCGCTTCGTCACCACCAGAAAACCGCTCTTCGCGCCGTTGTCGCCGGTCTTGCTGAGGCAGATCGCGGCAAGCTCATCATGGCCTGTGGCACGGGAAAAACCTTCACCAGCCTCAAGATCGCCGAGGAAATGGCTGGCCCGGGGAAGCGTGTTCTATTTCTCGTTCCCAGCCTCTCTCCTTCTCAGCCAGACCTTCACAGAGTGGACTCAGCAAAGCTGGAGTCCCGCTCCACAGCTTCGCCGTTTGCTCTGATGCAGAAGTCGGAAAAAAGCAGAAGAAAGGTGACGAGGACATCGTCGAAACTTTCGCCCACGAGCTTCGCTACCCTGCCACCACCGATGCCTAGCCACCTCGCCCGTGCCATGTCGGAAGCGCCACGACTCCGCAACACATGAGCGTCGTTTTCTCCACTTACCATTCCATCGACGGCGTCAGCGCGCCCAGCACCTCCATGGGCTCGAAGACTTCGATCTCATCGTCTGTGACGAAGCCCACCGCACCACCGGAGCGACCTTTCGATGACGAACGCGAGAGCAATTTCGTCAAAGTCCACGATGCCGAATTTCATCCGCTCCGCGAAACGCCTCTACATGACGGCCACCCCGCGCATCTATGGGGCATGGCCAAGGCCACCGCCGAGCGGACTCCATCACACTCGCCTCCATGGATGATGAAGCGCTCTTTCGGGAAACAACTCCACGTCATCACCTTCTCCGAGGCCGTGGAGCTGGATCTGCTCACCGATTACAAAGTCATCGTCCTCACCATGGATGCCGCCCACGTCAGTGCCCGCATCCAAGGTCTTCTGACAAGTGACGGACAACTCCCTCAAAGTCGATGACGCCGCCCGCATCATCGGCTGCTGGAAAGCACTCAGTAAGCAGAATGTCACAACGAAGACCTCGGCGGCGATACCGATGCCCATGCGCCGCGCCGTCGCCTTCTGCCAGCGTCATCGAGGCTCAGAGCGGAAACGCGCGCACTCACAAAGTCTCCTCCAAGCAGATCGCCGGCATGTTTTCAGCAAAGTCGTCGAAGCCTATCAGAGATCAGGGAAGACAGCGACAACCCGCTGATCTGCGAGGCCGACCACGTGGATGGCTCCATGAACGCCGCCGAGAAGGAAGCAAAGCTTACTTGGCTCAAAGAACATCTGCGTGAAAACACCTGCCGCATCCTCAGCAATGTCCGCTGCCTTTCCGAGGGCGTCGATGTCCCCGCGCTGGATGCCGTGCTCTTTCTCACCCCACGGAACTCTCAAGTCGATGTCGTCCAGTCCGTCGGCCGCGTCATGCGCAATGCTCCGGGGAAAAAGCGCGGCTACGTCATCCTCCCCGTCGTCATCCCAGAGAAATGAGACTCGCAGCGAGGCACTTGAATGACAACAAGTCTTACCGTGTCGTCTGGGACGTGCTACAGGCACTCCGCTCCCACGATGACAGCTTTGATGCCCTCATCAACAAGCTCGAGCTCGATCGGCAAGATCCGCGAAAGATGGAAGTCATCTCTATCACGGATGAAGCCCAGCAAAAGCCGAGCAAAGCCAACCCTTCCGGAAATGAAAAATCCGCGCAAGGAAAAGGCGGCCAATCCATCGGCACCGAATCTCCACGGAGACACCATCGGCGCAAAAGGAACTCAGCGCCAATTTCACTTTGAGCCAGGCACCATCGAGCGCGCGCTCTACGCCAAGGTCGTCAAGAAATGCGGAAACCGGAACTACTGGGATGAGTGGGCGAAGGACATCGCCAAGATCGCCAACACCCACATCACCCGCATCACCAACATCGTCCAGAACCCGGAGAACAAAAAAGAAGCCAAGGCGTTTACCGACTTCGCCGCCGAGCTACGCGATGATCTGAACGATTCCATTACCGATGCAGAAGTCATCGAGATGCTCGCCCAGCACCTCATCACCAAGCCCGTCTTCGATGCTCTCTTCAAAGACTACTCCTTCGCCAGCCACAATCCCGTCTCCACCGCCATGCAGGACGTGCTCGATGTCCTCCAGGAGCACCGCCTGGAAAAGGAAGCGGATACCCTGGAGAAATTCTACGAAAGCGTCGAGCGCCGCAGGCGAATGGAATCGAGGATGCGGCCGCCAAACAGAAAATCGTCGTCGAGCTGTACGACAAGTTCTTCCGCAACGCCTTCCCCCGCATGACCGAGCGGCTGGGCATCGTCTATACCCCCGTGGAGGTCGTGGACTTCATCATCCACTCGGTCAACGACCTCCTGAAACAGGAATTCGGCCAGACCCTCGGCAGCGAAGGCGTCCACATCATCGATCCTTTTACCGGCACCGGCACCTTCATCACCCGCCTCCTCCAGAGCGGCCTCATCACCAAGGAACAGCTCCCGCACAAATACGGGAAGGAAATCCACGCCAATGAGATCGTCCTCCTCGCCTACTACATCGCCGCCATCAATATCGAAGCCGTCTATCACGGCATCGTCGGCGGGAAATACCAACCCTTCCAAGGCATCTGCCTCACCGACACCTTCCGCCTGGAGGAAAAGGATCTCATCAGCGACCTCCTCGCCAATAACTCGGAACGGAGAAAGCGCCTCCAGAAACTGGATGTGCGCGTGATCATGGGGAACCCGCCGTATTCGGCAGGGCAGGAAAGCGCGAACGACAACAACCAGAATGTCGCTTATCCTGATCTGGATGAACGCATTAGGGATACCTACGCCGCACGTTCAACAGCGACGAATAAGAATGCACTTTACGATTCCTACATCCGCGCGATTCGTTGGGCTAGCGACCGCATCGGCAAAAGCGGCATTATTGGATTTCGTCACAAATGCAGGATTCGTCGAAGCAAACACCGCTGACGGATTGCGAAAATGTCTAGCTGATGAGTTTTCCAGTATTTACGTTTTCCATCTTCGCGGAAACCAACGAACTTCTGGTGAACTCTCCCGACGGAAGGCGGGAAAGTGTTCGGAAGTGGGAGTCGTGCCCCAATCGCTGTGACTTTTCTTGTTAAGAACCCACAATCGAAGGAACACGGCACAGATCTATTGGTTCACGAATTGGAGACTACCTGACCAGGGAAGAGAAGCTCTTGGAACTCAGAACGATTTCGTAAGCGCCATTAAGGTGTCTGCGTCTGGCGAGTGGGTAGCTTGTCGAACCGGACACACATGGTGATTGGCTAAAACAACGAGATGACAGTTTTGAGAAATTCGTGAAGCTGGGCGACAAACGCGACAAAGCAGCTTTAACGATATTTGAGTCCTATTCGAGAGGAATCGCCACCGCACGGGACGCCTGGTGTTTCAATTTTTCGAAGGATGTTGTCGGCAAGAACATGCAGACGGATGATCGAGAAATATCACTCGGAGCTGAAAAGCGTTTCTCGCACACAAAGCAGAAGTCAAAGAGGTGGAAGACTTTCTAGATAACGATCCAGACACAGATAAGCTGGAATCGCGGTTTGAAGGCAGACCTTAGTGAAGGAGAAGAATCTTCCCTTCGAAAGAGGATTCAATCTTCTCGAGCATTTACAGACCTTTCTCTGATCAGTGGGTGTATTTCGACAAGAATTACAATGACATGATCTATCAGATGCCGCGTCTCTTTCCTGTTCCGGAATCGGAGAACCGCGCCATCATGATCGAAGGAAGCTGGAGAGGCACTGGCAACTTTGCTCTGATGGTAAAGAAGGTGACTTGCCTGCTCCCAGACGGGGGTTGTCAGGCCAAGTTTCCCCCTCTACCTCTACGAGAAGACGGACGAAGCATCGGACACGGAACTGTTTTCCAAAAGCGGCGAGTCCTCGGGCGGTTACACCCGCCGGGACGCGATCACGGACGCGGGGCTGGAGCATTTCCGCAAGGCCTACGGGGATACGGGGAAGGGGATCACAAAGGAGGATCTTTTCTACTACATCTACGGCCTCCTGCACTCGCCGGAATACCGCAGCCGCTACGCGGACAACCTTTCCAAGGAACTCCCCCGCATCCCGGCGGTGAAGAAGTTCGCGGATTTCATGGCCTACTCCAAGGCCGGGCGGGAGCTTGCGGATTGGCACCTGAATTACGAGACGGTGCGGTGCACGCGGATATCGTGATGGACGTGGCTGCGGATTGCATCCGCCATGCCAATGTTGAGGGCGGGGCATGGCGGATGCAAGTTGCCGCCGCCACGTTGCGCGTGGAAAAAATGAAATTCGCCAAAACCAAAGACCCGGAGACCAACAAAAGCGTCCCGGACAAAACCACAGTCATCTACAACCCCCGAATCACGCTGCGCAACATCCCCCTGGAAGCTTACGACTACATCGTTAACGGCAAGCCCGCCCTCGAATGGGTCATGGAACGCCAGTCCGTCACCACCGACAAAGCCAGCGGCATCGTAAACGACGCCAACCTCTGGGCCACCGAAACCATGAACAACCCCGCCTACCCCATGGAACTATTCCTCCGCGTCGCAAAAGTGAGCGTGGAGACGGTGAGGATCGTGAATGGGCTGCCGGTGTTGGAAATTGATTGAACTTCCTACTTGCAGTGTTCAAGAGAACGTTTATGACAGTCGTATGGCAGGTGTGAGTTCCAAGCAATTCGGAGGCGGCTGGTCTGACGACAAGCTCGACGCGCTTCACTCCTATCTGGCATCGTATCTAAAGGTGTTATCCAAAGCGCCTTTCGAGCGGATTTACATAGACGCCTTCGCGGGGGCGGGATCTCGGATGATGGCAAAAACCGCCGAAGAAGGTCTCTTTGACGAAACAGCTCGCGAAAGAAGATGCCGGGTATCGTCATGGATCACCCCTGATTGCGCTCGGGATGGAGCCGTCATTTCACAAGTTCAATTTCATCGATCAAGATTCGGAATCGTTGGGAGAATTGCGTGAGCAGGTTTCCGATAATTTTCCTAACAAACTGCGCCTCACCAGCTTCATGCAGGGCGATGCTAACGAGGTGCTCCAGGGACTTGCCGCAGGACAATGGCGAACCAGACGAGCGGTGGCGTTTCTGGATCCCTTCGCCCTTCACGTGAAATGGGAAACAATCAAAAAGATTGCCGAAACCAAGGCCATCGACATGTGGCTTCTCTTCCCGGCGATGGCTGTGAACCGGATGCTTCCACGGAGCGGGGTCGTCCCCGCAAAGTGGGCGAGAGAGACTTACCGAGACTTTCGGAAATGATGAATGGCAGGGCTATTTTTACGAAAAACAAGAGGCGGATTTGTTCGGGGACGAATTTAAGTCGAAACAGCCGAGGTGTTCGAAAAGCTCAGCGAATTCATCACGATGCGGCTCAACACAGTCTTCGAGGGCGCTACCAATAGACCTCTCATTTTGAAAAACTCTTCGGGCGCTCCTCTATTTCTCCTTTGCTTCGCATCGGGCAATCCAAAGGGAGCACCTATCGCCCTCCGGATAGCCAACCACATCATCAACAAGAAAAATCATGGCCAGTAGTTCTATCGAATGGACCGAACTCACGTGGAACCCGACGACCGGGTGTGACAAGGTCTCCGCAGGATGCAAATTTTGCTACGCGCGGAGATCATGTCCCGGCGGCTGAAAGCAATGGGGGTAGAAAAATACGCGGACGGCTTCAAGGTTCGCCAGCATGAGGCGGCGCTTGCGATTCCATTTGGCTGGAAGAAGCCGGCGATGGTCTTCGTGAACTCTATGAGCGACTTTTTCACAAGGATGTGCCTCTTTATTTCATTCAAAAGGTGTTTGCCGTGATGAACGCAAATCCTCCCTGATTTTCCAAGTGCTCACCAAGCGTTCCGAGCGCCTTGCCGAACTCCACCGGCATTTGACTTGGAGCCAGAACATCTGGATGGGCGTCAGCGTGGAGGATGAGCGGGTTACCAATCGGATCGATGATCTACGGAAGGTTCTGCGGCAGTGCGGTTCCTTCATGCGAGCCATTAATTGGTCCGCTCTGGAACTGAACCTGAAAGGTATCGACTGGGTGATCGTGGGAGGCGAAAGCGGGGCAAGACCGCGCCCGATGAAGAGGAATGGGCGACAAGCATACGCGATCAATGTGAAAAGCATGATGTTGCCTTCTTTTTCAAACAATGGGGAGGTCGTAACAAAAAGGCTGCCGGGCGGGAACTGGAAGGTGCCTACTATGACACCTTTCCTCAACCCAAGAAGCGGAGAAAGTCGAAGCTTTTAGTCTAGATTCGTAAAAATGTGAGCGTGGGACCAAATAAAACATCCCCATACTCATGATTTCCGACAGTTCGAATATTCAGCTGGTATCATTTTCAGACCGATCGGCTTAGCCTTGGTTCGCCCGTGCTTTTAGTCTGAGCGCATTGAGAGCGATGAAGCCTGTTGCGTCGTCTTGATTGTAGGCTTCCTCTTGGCCGCCTTCCATGGTTGCGATCGCTTCTGAATACATGCTGTGAGGACTACGGCGGCCGGCTTGCATTACGTTTCCTTTATAAAGTTTCAACCGCACTTCACCCGATACCTTCTTCTGGGTATCTGTGACGAGAGCTTGAATAGCCTCCCGCTCCGGCGCAAACCAGAAGCCATTGTAGACAAGCTGTGCGTATTTTGGAATCAGCGAATCGCGGATATGCATGGCTTCTCGATCCATTACTAGAACTTCTAGATCGCGATGCGCTTCGGTCAGAATAGTGCCACCCGGCGTTTCGTAGACTCCACGCGATTTCATCCCGACAAAGCGATTCTCGACGAGATCGACTCGGCCAATGCCATTGCGGCCACCGAGCAGATTTAGAATGCGCATGATTCCGTAGGCAGAAAATAACGAATAGCCGTCCTGCACGCCGGTTTCTTTCACATCGCCAAGCTCTTTTACGAGCGATGCGAGGTCCTCGTGCTTGAGGCCCACAGCATCACCTTTTTCAAAGAGTATTTCCACATATTCTCCGCGGTCCGGTGCGTCTTCAGGAGATACAGAGAGCACATACATATCTGTGTCTGCGGAAGTGGTTGCATCATACCACGGATCTTCCATCGCTCCTGCTTCGAAGGAGATATGCAGCAAATTGCGGTCCATACTATAAGGCTTCTTCATCGAAGCTTTCACTGGGATGTTATTCGCTGCCGCATAGTCGATCATCTCCTTGCGCCCTGGAAAGGTCTTGCGAAATTCAGCATCTCTCCACGGTGCGATGCATTTGATCTGTGGCGCGAGCGCAGCTGCGGAAAGCTCAAAACGCACCTGATCGTTGCCCTTCCCGGTCGCTCCATGAGCAATCGCATCAGCCCCTTCAGCAATTGCGATATCGATCATGTCCTTGGTGATACATGGCCGGGCAATCGAGGTCCCCAGCAGATAACGGCCTTCATAGATCGCACCGGCTTGGATCATCGGGAAGATGTAGTTTTGGGCAAAATCTTCTTTCAGATCGCCGATGAAACACTTGGAAGCTCCTGTGGAAAGGGCCTTTTCTTCCAAACCATCTAGCTCATCCCCCTGCCCTACATCCGCACAATATGCGATGATCTCAGCATTGTATTTTTCTTTCAGCCAAAGCAGCAAGACAGATGTATCCAGCCCGCCCGAGTATGCGACAACGATTTTCATAAGAAGTATTAAATGTAGGTGTGAGAAAAGCCGAGTCACATGAAGTAACCCGGCTGTAGAAAGTTAAGCAATTTCTGGAAGTAATGTCTTACTCCTCAGTCGTCTCAGGAGACTTTGTGGCAGCTGCTTTTTTGGCGGCGGCCTTCTTGGCTGGAGCTTTTTTCGCCGCCTTTTTGGTGCTTTTTTTCGCTGCGGTCTTTGTGGCAGATTTCTTAGCGGCTGTCTTCTTCGGTGCCTCCTCGGCTTCGCTCGCCTTCTTGGCTTCACTTGCCTTTCCGAGCTTCTTTTTTGAGAGCAGGCCGCCTAGCTTCTCTTTCTCCTTTTTACGCTTCAGATAGTCCGCACGGCGGCGGCGTTTGATGATTTTATTGGTTTGTTGTGCCATGATTGCTGGACATTGGCTAGGGCAGCACCTCCGCTGTATCAAGTCGAAACTTCTGAACCTCCCGCAAAAGCTTTGATCGCTACCAACGCTATCCTCATCCGCACCACTCGTCTGACGGATACGAGTTTGATCGTTCACTGGCTGACTGAGGATCACGGCATCCTAAAATCAGTGGCTAAAGGCGCACTGCGTCCAAAAAGTCCATATGCCGGAAAACTAGATCTTTTTTTCTCCGGGCACATCATTCTTAGACCGTCGAAAAATACCGAATTACATTATCTGAAGGAGGTCACAATTGAGCAGTGGCGTGAAGGATTGCGCCGGGCCTATCTCCCTACCCTATCAGCTGGCTACTTCTGTCAGCTAGTAAGCGCCGCACTGGACCTTGGCCAAATCGAGCCGAGCATTTACCATCTTCTAGGGCGTGCACTTGGCTATCTTGAGCAAAGCACACCCAATCGAGCTGCAGTTCGATTTTTCGAGCGAGAGCTTTCAAAAATCCTCGGTATTGGCGATGGCGGCACGAGCAGTATTGAGCAACTCCGCGAGCATATTGGGAGCATTCCGTCGGCACGCGTCGAACTGATGAGCCGCCTAAAAGAAGCTTGATTGAGAAGCTAATTGGCGAAAAGCTCTCGCGCTGTATAGGCCATGCCAATCGAGGCGGCCGCATCTCCACCTTCGGCCCAAGCAAAGGTCGTTGTCAGTTTTTTAGGATCAATCGGACTATGCTGATAGACCAGCCATGCGCGTTCTGCAAACCCCTCCCGGACCCAGTCCAGAAACTCATCGCGGAACTTCGCTTCTGCCAGGCCACCCCCCAGAATCACAAGTCCGGGATCGAAGGTCCGCACCAGATCGGCAATTCCATATCCGAGCTTATGCCCCTGCTCTTTGAATAGTTGTAGGGCGAGCTCGTCTCCATTTTCTGCTAAGGTCCGCAACTGGAATGCTTTTTCTATGATCGAAAGCTCTTCACCCTGTAGGGAATGATCGGACCACTCAGGCTTTTCCAGCTCCAAAGCCAGCCGCCGCCGCAGTGCAACCAGCGAAACCCAAGCTTCTAAGCATCCCTTTAGCCCACAGGTACAATCAGGTAGCTGTCCATCGGCCTCAGTAAATGGCACTGAGATGTGCCCTACTTCTAACGCCAAGCCATTCGCCCCTTCATACAATTTCCCACCAGGCAGCACAAAACCACCACCCAAGCCAGTCCCTGGGGCAACGAGAAGTAATCCGCCCTTGAAAATGTTACGGATCGCATACTCGCCGATCGCCGCCGCGTTGCAATCGTTGGTCATCGTTACCGGGACCCCCAGCCGTTCTTTGAGCTTCGCGCAAATATCTGTTCCGACCCAATCGTCACCTAAATTCGCCTTGCCCCAGATTACTCCGTTCGATGACGGCGCCGGCACGTCTAGGCCGACTCCTCCAATCTTACTTTGCGTGATCCCGGCTCCGGCGCATAGCTCTGAGATCGCTAGGTCCAACTGCCCAAAGGTCGCCTCATAGCCGTCTTTGACGAAGCTTTTCACCTCTACAATTTCTCCGATCTGCTCGCCATCAGGCCCGATGATAACTGCTTTTACTGTAGAGCCGCCGATATCGAGGCCGATGAAGTATTGGGGCGTAGACATGAACCAAGCTGCCGTCTAGGGGGCTATTGCGTCAAGGACGTGAGCGAAGAAATCTAGTCCTTCGCTCCATAAGCTTGCTGCAAGTGCATTCATATTTTAGAACTCCAAACTATATGGCGGCAGGATACACAGAAGACGATATTAAATCCCTAGATTGGCGTGAACACATCCGCCTCCGCCCTGGGATGTATATCGGCAAACTAGGCGATGGCAGCTCTCCAGAAGACGGTATCTACATCCTTCTCAAAGAGGCTGTGGATAACTCAATCGACGAGCACATCATGGGCCATGGCAAAGAGATCCGAATTCAGATCGATGAGGATGGACGTGTAGAAGTGCGGGACTTCGGGCGCGGAATTCCTCTCGGCAAGCTTTTTGATTGCGCAGCCCAGATCAATACGGGCGCAAAATATGATAGCGAAGCATTTAAAAAATCAGTTGGACTCAATGGGGTTGGCATCAAAGCAGTCAATGCCCTCTCGGAATTTTTCGAAATTCAAGCATGGCGGGATGGTCTAACGAAGGCCTTGGAATTTTCACGCGGCGAACTTGTGGCCGATATGAAAAAGCCACGCAAAGATGATCATCCAGATGGCACGCGCCTCGCCTTCGATATCGATCGCTCTGTTTTCCCGAAGAAAACTCGGTTCCGCGATCCGGCAGTAGAAAAGATGTGCCGCTATTACTCCTATTTGAATCCGGCGCTCACACTTCATTTCAACGGCAAAAAGTTTCGCTCAAAGGATGGTCTGCTAGACCTTTTGAGAGAAGAAATGGAGGCACCTGCGCTCTACCCGCCGATTCATCTTGTTGGCGATGATATCGAAATTGCCTTCACTCATTGCGAGCAGAGCAGCGAAGACTACTACACTTTTGTAAATGGCCAAAACACCTCTCAGGGCGGGACGCACCTTGCGGCATTCCGGGAGGCCATCGTCCAAGTCATTCGCGGCTTCTATAAGAAACAATACGATCCTTCAGATATCCGCGCAGGGATCGAGGCTACGATTTGCGTACGGATTATCGAGCCCGTCTTCGAGAGCCAGACCAAAACGAAACTCGGAAGCACAGCGATCGCCCCACAGGGTGAGACGCTGCGCACCTTCATCGGGAACTTTCTAAAAAACGCCTTGGATAATTATCTTCATCGAAATCCCCAAGCTGCTGAGGCGATCCAGAAGCGAATCCTCCAGGCAGAGCGCGAGCGCAAGGATCTGAAAGGCATACAGAAGATGGCGAAGGAGCGCGCCCGCCAAGCGAAAGTCCACAATAAGAAATTACGCGATTGTCGGGTCCGCTTTGATTCCAAGCACAAGCGCCGCGAGGAAAGCACACTCTTTATCACGGAGGGCGATTCCGCATCTGGCTCGATCACCAAAAGCCGTGATGTGGAGACCCAGGCCGTCTTCTCTCTACGCGGCAAACCACTAAATACTTACTCACTGGCACGAAAAATCGTCTATGAAAATGAGGAATTTGCACTGCTACAGGCAGCGCTGAATATCGAAGACGGCATCGAATCGCTGCGCTACAATCGAGTCGTCATTGCCACCGATGCAGATGTCGATGGCATGCACATCCGCCTGCTGCTGCTGACCTTTTTCCTACAGTTTTTCCCGGAAATGATCCGCGATGGGCATCTGTATATTTTGCAGACACCGCTCTTCCGCGTCCGCAACAAGAAGCAGACGATTTACTGCTACAGTGAGGAAGAGCAGGCTGCAGCGATAAAAACCTTGGGGAAAACCGCAGAGATCACGCGCTTCAAAGGGCTCGGTGAAATATCGCCAGATGAGTTCCAGTTCATGATCGGGCCAGAAATGCGCCTTGATCCCGTAGAATACGAAGAAGGCAAGGGAGTGAAAGAACTGTTGGCCTTCTACATGGGGAAGAACACACCAGATCGGCAGGAATACATCATCGAAAACCTGCGAGAAGACGTCGATCGGCAGATCGATGAAATCGCGGCTGCCTGATCAGTTTTCCAAGTTGTGCGAGCCTTCCAGAGCGTGGTGTGGGCTCTCATTATCGGTAGTTTAAGAAAATGATGAGAAGAAGATCGCTACGGTCATCGATCTGAATGGCAGCTTGTCATCTGCCGCTTACTTTGGTTCTTTTTATGCAATGAAGTGGTTATTATTCTTAGTGCTCACCTTGACCCTTTCGGCAGTCTCGCCGGCTGAAGAGGCTGGTTTTGATGCAGTCGATGGGCCGAACGTGCGGGTGATGCGCCATGATGATGGATCGCGGACCGTCTTCACCCGGAGCCCAGACAACCGCACCCTCACCAAAAAAACCTTCACAGCCAATGGCGTTGTCTTCCTCCTTACCATCTACCGCATGGATGAGCATGGGAACCCGATGAACTGCAAAATCTACGACGGACAGAAGAACGAAATGTTCAAATCCCGCTATGGTTACCGGAAATCAGATGGCCAGCTTGTCGAAGAGCAAATGTTTGATTCGCGGGTGAAGCGCACCGATCCGAATTCTGGTCTAGAGATGCCCGTGCGCCGTTTTATCTACACCTATGATGCGATTGGAAACCGCAGTGCGCCGATTGCAATCACACTCACCCCAGGGGCCACTGCGGAGGAAGTCTATGGCGCTCCGTCAGCACTCGAATCAAATCCATTCGATTCGCCGCCAAATCCAAATCCGAATCCGTAGGGCTCAGTCCCCGCCGCTAGTAGAACATTTATATTTTGGACGCCAAAATTCTACTTATGGCCCTCGTAGCCGTAGCAGCCGGTTCTAGCGGTTGGTTGCATCGCGGGACATCTGAGGCAGATCCAGCCATCGTTTTGGGCTTAGAAAACCAACTGCGAATCGCTAGCGAAGAGGTGAAGATGTTAAAGCGGGAAAACGATTCCCTCCGCTCGCTTGCCCAAGGCGGAGGGGAAGTGGCCGTGCCTCCTGAAATGCTTGCGCAGGTCGAAGCTGACTACGGACTCGTGTTCCTATCTTCTCCCGTTCTGCATCGGATCGCTCGTGAAGAATTGGGCTACAGAGTGGAGGCAGCTATCGAGAGCCAGCTGGGCCCTCAGGGTGTGGACGATCGCCAAGAAGCCTACGAACGGATTGGTTGGATTACCACTGGAGACCGGCTCCTGGATTCCCTTGTAGCAGTAAGAACCGTTGGTGCCAAAGGATGGTTTGACAGCAACAGCGGAGAAGCCTGGCTGACAGATGATTTTGCTTTAGAAAATATTCCTGATCAGGCAGTGATGCTGCGTCTGCTTGTGCGCATCTTACTCCACCAGCACTTTCCGCCGCCTAGCGCATACCCGGGCGATGACTTCAATCGCGCGCGTGAGGCTTTGCACGATGGCGCAGCTGCTGGTGCCGTTTCCCGATTTTACGCGGCGAATGCTCGCGAGATCGGCTTTCTTCCTTCGAAAGACAATAGCGCCGCATCTCGTCTACTCATGACGCTTTCACCCTTCATCAAAGGATTGCTGACCTTTTCCGCGATAGAGGGAAAAAATTTGGCAGATACAAAATACATCAAGGGTGCTGACTCGTTGCTAGCAGGCCTGCGCAGTCCTCCAGAGAGCACCTATCGGGCAGCGTTCCCAAATGCGGAGAAATCAGAGGCAAGTTTCTCTTTTGCGGAAGTCACAGATGAGATTTACCTAACGGAAAGCGCCGGGTATCTTGGTCTGCGCCTGTGGCTGGCGGAGCTGGGTGATCATGGCATCGCAGAAGAAACGGCCCGGGCTTGGCGTGGGGATGCTTACATACTTTACGCCGAGGGTGAGAATTCTACTGGACTCATCTGGAAGATCCAGTTCGCTAATCAGCAAGCGGCCGATCAATTTGCCCAAGCTGCTAGCGCGCGCTTCGCCGTTCTTGCTGGCAAACAAACGCCCGTCCCACTGGGTGAGTTTGTCGAAAGTGCGAGCGGTCGGTTCTTGAAAGTAGAAAAACCTGCGCTGAATCAGGTCACCTTTATCAATACCTCGACTAGGCAAATCTCGAATTAAAAATTTAGAATGAACGAAAAGGACCGGTTAAACACCTACAAGAGCGGCTACCCGGCCGGATCTTGGCGGGAGCGGGTCTGGCGGGTCATCTTCATGTCTGATACCCGCAGCGGGCAACTCTTCGATGTGCTGCTTTTAGTGCTTATAGGCACGAGCGTTGGGGTCGTGATGCTTGAGAGTGTTTCCTCCCTACGGGCAAAGTATGGCTACACTTTCTTTATTCTTGAATGGATATTCACCCTTTTTTTCACAGCTGAGTATATCACCCGATTGCTCGTCGTAAGGAAACGGAGACGCTACGCACTAAGTTTTTTCGGCATTGTCGACCTACTATCGATTCTTCCGACATTTCTAGCTCTATTCTTTGCAGGCACCCAATACCTCATGGTCATCCGGATCCTGCGACTTCTGCGCATGTTCCGCGTCCTGAAGATGGCTCATCACTTCGGGCAAGTAAATGTTCTGCTAAATGCGATGCGCTCTTCCGGGCCGAAGGTTTCGGTTTTCCTGTTTTTTATGCTCACTCTAGTTTCCATCGAGGGAACCTTGATGTATCTGGTGGAAGGCGGGACCAACCCAGGGTTCAGCTCGATTCCCCAATCCATTTATTGGGCGATCGTAACAGTTACCACAGTCGGCTACGGCGATGTCGCGCCTTTGACAGTAATTGGTAAAATTCTTTCATCCATTATTATGCTCAGCGGCTTTTCGATCATCGCTGTGCCAGCCGGCATCGTGACGGCCGAAATTGGACGCGAGCAACGGGCTTTACAAATGGACCGGAGAAAATGCGGCGAATGCGGATGGACTGGACATGATCCGGCTGCAAATTTTTGCAAACATTGCGGCTCCAAGATGAAGCTGCCCCTTTCTGAGGATCTTTAAAAAAATCGAATTCTTCCCTAATCCGGAAAAACAATTGCTCGATGCCCATCGAGAATTGTCCGGTCGTGAACATGATAGCGGATTCCTTTCGCCAGAGCGATCCGTTCGCATTGGCGACCGAGCCGCGCCAGGTCCGATGGGGAATGAAAGTGGGACACACGCTCGACTTCCTGCTCAATGATCGGTCCTGCATCCAGTTCTTCGGTCACATAGTGACAAGTAGCGCCGATCAGTTTCACGCCACGCTCGTGTGCCTGACGATAAGGGTTTGCACCAACAAATGCTGGCAGAAAAGAATGATGAATATTGATCATATTCCCGGAAAATTCTGAACAGAATTCTGGCGGTAGGATTTGCATAAATCTCGCGAGGACCACGAGCTGCACCCCTTGCGCCTGAAGCAGGCGGCGGATTTCCTGAAAACCTGCCTCGCGCTGAGAGCCGGTCATTTCTATCAAATGGAACGGAATCTGATAACGCTCGGCCACGGGAGCGCAATTCGGGTGGTTTGCGATAACCGATGTGATCTCTATCGGCAGCTCACCCAGCTCAGTGCGCCACAGTAGCTCGTTCAAGCAATGATCCGTTTTTGTGACCAAGACCGCAGTTCGCATCCGGTAAGGAATGTCTCGAAAATGCCAGGTAGCATTGAGCCTACTGCCCACTTCAAAAAAGCCCTGCTTGAAGGTATCTAGATCACAACTTAGACCTGCTGTCTCAATCTCAAGACGCGCAAAAAATTTTTTCTCTCGCGTATCTGAAAATTGGCTGAATTCTATCAAATTACCGCCTCGCGATCCGACGTAAGTGGCGATCTTTGCTACAATGCTTGGACTATCAGGACAACGAAGCTTTAAGATCAGGCCATTTTCCACAGCAGGGAAATAACTGGGTAAATTGGACTTGGCAAGGACACGGACCGATCTGACTCGCCCTCGACATCCGGCTCCGAACGATCGATCGGCGCAAGGGAAAGCGTGCCTGATAATTAATTCGTAAGCATTCTCCCCAAATTTTCAGACTTCCATCTCCAATCGCCCAGCCTAAGTTGAGGTAAACACTTATGAAGATCTTACTATTTACCCTATCTGCCGTGATCGCTGCAAATTCGCTTCTAATGGCTGGATAACGCAAAGGCCGTCCGCTTCGAAATGACGAATTACGTAGCCCTACCCGGACAACTTGAGAAAATGATCCAGCACTTTCAGGCCAAATCTCACGATCTTCTCGAGGACAGTGGAGTCGAAAATATTGGCTACTGGGTCCCGGTGGATAATCCGCACCGGGAAGTCATTCACTTCCGATCGTTCACAGACTTAGATGCAAAAGATTTGGCCGACCAGGTTTCACAACCAAAAATTGAATCGGCTGAAGGCAAACGCTTCTCATCAGAAATTCTAGATAAATCCTTCCACTACCTTCTATCCCCACTCGATTTTTCAAAGCCGTTCAGCGAAGATCGAGTCAGGGGTTCTATCCTTGAAATGCGGACTTATTTTGCCTCAAAAGGAAATTTGGAAGCCCTTCAAGCGCGATTCCGCGATCATACCCTTGCACTCTTCGAAAAACATGGAATGACCAATCTAGGCTATTATGAATATGCCCCTGAACAAGAAGGAGGGGAAAATGTGTTGCTCTATTTCCTCGCTCACAAAGATATCGAAACCGCAAAGAAATCCTGGAACGCCTTTAAAGAGGATCCAGCTTGGCAAACCGCGAAAGCCGTTTCTGAAGAAAAGGCAGGTGGGTCATTAACGGCTGAAGGAGGTGTTACATCGACTTTTCTACGAGCTCTAGATTCTTCCAAGCCCCACTGAATGATTGGATCATCCTCTTTGATCTTTGATCGCCTCGATTTGTGGAACGATCCAATTCCGCGTAGCGGAGCGGAGAATATGGCGATTGATCAGTGGCTTTTACAGAGCGCCAAAGGTCCGCTGCTCCGCATCTATGAATGGGATGGCGCTTGGGGGAGCTTGGGGTATTTTTCCAAACTTGCTGATGCAGAAGCCGCCATTCCAGATCTTAATTGGGTCCGCCGTGCAAGCGGCGGTGGCATCGTCGATCACCGCTACGATTGGACCTATAGCCTAATGATCCCTAAATGTTCGGCAGCTGCCAATTCGCGTGGGCCCGTCCTATACAAAGCGATCCATGAGGCCTTACAAATCGTTCTAAACCGGGAGGGATTCCTAAGTTTCCTTACAGAAGAGCCTGCTGCTGCAAACCCCGTTTGTTTCCAAGCTCCTGCACAATTTGATCTTGTGGACCGCTGGGGAACAAAGCTGGCGGGGGCTGCACAGAGGAGCAGTAAAGACGGCGTCTTACATCAAGGCTCTACCATCGCTGCAGAGAACTCCGAGCTGCGTAGCGGGCGGCTAGCGGCGACCTTGGCCGAACGATTCTTTCCGGTAGCGATCAATCCGCCACAGGCAGAAATTACTGCGATCTGCGAGGCACGATTCGGCCGCTGCTCTTGGCTGAACCGGCGCTAGTGAAGAGACCTTCGTTCTAAATCTTAGCGTCCCATAGCTTGACCGTTCCGCTCAGAAAACCTACCAAGTTTCATGCAGCCAATCTACGAAGGAAAAGCCAAGAGACTTTGGTCCACAGAAGATCCCTCCAAGCTGCGGATGGAGTTCAAAGATGATGCGACGGCCTTCAATGGTGAAAAAAAGGCGGTTTTTGCAGAGAAGGGGCGTTTGAATAATTCGATCTCATCGCTGATCTACCAATATCTAAATAAGATTGGAGTCCCCACCCACTTCGTGCGGCAGATTGATGCGACAAACGTCGAGGTGCTCCGGGTCGAGATCCTGATGGTAGAGGTGATCGTCCGGAATGTTTCAGCTGGCAGCTTTTGCAAACGGACAGGAATGGAAGAAGGGATCTCATTTTCCCAGCCGATCATAGAGTTTTCCTATAAAAGTGATGAGCTCGGCGATCCATTGATCAATGACGATTACATACGCGAAATGAAGTTGGCTAGTGTCGCCGATCTTTCTCACTTACGTTCTGCCGCACTCCTAGTGAATGATGTCCTTTCTGATATTTTCCAAAAAGCAGGACTGCGGTTAATTGATTTCAAGTTGGAATTTGGTCGTCCCACAGAAGACCCGGAGCAAATCGTTTTGGCCGATGAGATAAGCCCTGACGGTTGCCGCTTGTGGGACATCGAAACGGGGGAAAAAATGGACAAAGATCGCTTCCGGCGCGACCTAGGCGGAGTGATGGAAGCCTACAAAGAGGTGCTGCGCCGCCTCGAAGAACGGCTGGGACAAACGGCCAATGAGGAGGTAAAAGAATGATTGGTGTGCGGTTGCTTGCCTGCCTGCTCGCCGCTCTCCTGTTCATCGGATGTGCCACTGATCACGGCCCCTTGGAGGTGAAGCAGTTCACCTTGCGATCGATCGATATGGAATCCAGAGAGGATCCAATGGTTCGCCAAGAGCGGCTGCGTCGGCTATATGGAGCAGTCTCCCAAGAAGAACAGCGCGCTAAGCTGGGCCAATATTTTACCGTGCTCTGGAGCGTTCCCGAAGGAACAAAAGATGCCGAAGTTCTGATGAACTTTCAGCAAGGTGGCTCAGGCAGCCAGATTAAGACAATGCGGCGTTCCATCGAAGATGGGTCAACATCAGGAAAAATGGAATTCGCGGTGATTGGTGATGACTATTTTGATAAGGGACGGGTGCTTACCTGGAAAATCATCCTTAAAAACTCCGGACAGACATTGGCTGATCGGCAGTCATACCTTTGGGAATGAGGATTGAAATACTTAATACCGGCACGGAGCTGCTCCTTGGTAACACCGTCAATACGCATGGTAGTTGGCTTGGAAAGGAACTTTTTGCCCTAGGGTTACGTGTAGAACGCCAGACTACCGTCCCTGATGGCGAAGCAATCCGCGAAGAATTTAGCGTAATGGTAAAGCGCGCGGACGTTTTATTGGTAACGGGTGGGCTAGGCCCGACGAGTGACGACCTTACCCGCGAAATTGTTGCTGAAACCTTAGGCCTAGAACTCCACGAGGATGAGCTAGCCCTGCGTACGCTCAAAGAATTTTTCGCACGAAGGAACAAGGCAATGGTCGATGCAAATCTCCGCCAGGTCAAAGTTCCAACGGGGGCGGATGTCCTGCCAAATCCAAATGGGACGGCACCCGGCCTTTATCTCCCACCCCGAATCAACGGCAAATCTGAATGTGCGGTTTTTTTGCTTCCCGGTCCGCCGCGCGAGCTATACCCGATGTTTCATGCCGAAGTAGCTCCCCGCCTGAAGGCCATGGCTGGCATCCATCATAGCCCTTTGATGGTCGAAATAAAATTAAGTGGTATCGGTGAAAGTGAGCTTCACGATCAAATCGATGCGAGGCTTGCAGCGATATCCGGCTTGGAACACGGCTATTGTGCGCGTCTGGGCGAGCTCGATCTACGCCTTATCGGAGAGGCCGAAGTATTGGCCGAAGCGCAGAAGATTGTCTTGGAGCATTTTCCTTCTTACATAATCAATACGACAGGGAAGTCATTGGAAGCAGAGATCGTATCCCTCTTAGCGGAAAACGGGCAGACTGTGGCAATCGCAGAGAGCTGCACGGGTGGATTGGTCGCCAGCCGCGTGACTGACGTTCCGGGAGCAAGTGCAGTCTTTGAATATGGATGGGTTACCTATGCAGATTTCGCAAAAACGAAGCAGCTCGGCGTGACCGAGGAAAAACTAGCCGAGAATGGAGCTGTCAGTGAAGAAGTAGCCCGTGAAATGGCTTTTGGCGCACTAGAAAATAGCGGTGCGGATTACGCGATTGCCGTCACCGGAATCGCCGGACCTGGTGGCGGCAGCGCCTCAAAACCTGTCGGAACCGCCTGGCTAAGCGTCGCAATCAAAGCCTCGCCAATTCCACTGCTTCGCACAAAGCTAGTTTTTCACCCTCATTCACGCAGCGACTTTAAAAGACTTGTCAGCCAATCTGCATTGATGCTTTTGTTAAGGGCTTTGAGGGAATGACCATTTGGATCACGAGGCTAGTCGCTGTGAGATCGCGTCCCAATTCGCCACGTTCCAGACCGCATCTACGTAATCAGGGCGTTTATTCTGATATTTGAGATAATAGGCATGTTCCCAGACATCCAAACCAAATAGCGGCTGTCCAAAATCTGAATCAGGCACCACGCCTTTCATGATCGGAGCGTCCTGATTTGGCGTGCTAGTAATTTTCAGTTTGCCGCCTTTTTGAATCAGCCAAGCCCAGCCGGATCCGAACCGGGACCCTGCAGCTTTTGCGAACTCTTCCTTCATCTTTTCCATCGAGCCAAATTCTGCATTGATCGCTGCTGTCAGGTCATCGGACGGCTCTCCACCTTTGTTTTCAGGTGCTAGTGATTTCCAGAACATCGTGTGGTTCCAATGACCACCACCATTGTTGCGAAGCGAGGTCATTAGGCCTTCATCCGCGATCGAAGGAAGATCTGATAAAAGTTCTTTGATCGTTTTTCCGGCCAATTCCTCCTTTGAAGCGACTGCAGCATTCAATTTTGAAACATAGCCGGCGTGATGTTTGCCATGGTGAATTTCCATGGTCATCGCGTCGATATGTGGCTCGAGAGCAGAAAATTCATAGCCAAGTTCTGGTAAGACAAAGGCCTGTTCCGGTTCGGCAGCAAGCGCAACCTGCTTCGAACCCATCAGACCACCCATTGCAAGAGCGCCAACTTTCATGAATCTACGTCTTTCGATCATCCATGTAGTGTCGATCGTTTTTATCGAACCGCAAGAGGCATTTGATCAGAGTCTCTAGGTTATCCAGATCGGCTATCCGGACGCAAATCTACCATCGTAGAAATGAGTATCACCTAGAGGTTTTTAAATCCTCTCTTTACTCGTAATGCCTACAACGGGCGCTCTCATCAAAGTGCTGACAGATGGACTCATGATTTAAGTGCCATCGACGAAGATGACCATCAATTCATCTGGCCTTTGCTTCCTTGCAAGAATCTAGCTCAGCGGAGGCCGCGGAGGAGGAATTCGGTATTTGATTTTGTGGGGCGAAGATTATCAAGGAGCAGGACTAGGGCATCACCAATTGGCAGGGCGGCGAGCTGTTTGCGCACATCGATGACCTTCTGAAATTCATCGGGGTGATATAGGCGGTCGTCATTGCGGGTGCCGGATTGTGGGATATGAATCGCCGGATAAACCCGGCGCTCGGCAAGCTCCCGATCCAAGCGGACTTCCATATTTCCGGTTCCCTTGAATTCTTCGAAAACAACATCATCAAGCCGAGATTCAGTTTCCACCAGAGCTGTGGCCAAAATTGTCAACGACCCGCCATTTTCAATATTCCGAGCGGTGCCAAAGAATTTTCGAGACTTCTGAAGAGCTGCGGGAGAGACGCCTCCGGAGCCAATCGGACCACCTTGGTTTGCTGAATTGTGTCCGCGTGCGAGGCGGGTGAGAGAATCAAGCAATAGAACCACGTGTTTCCCGAGCTCGACCATTCGCTGCGCTCGGGCGATCACCAGATCTGCGACCTGAGCGTGCCGCCGCGGAGTTTCGTCAAAGGTGGATGCAAAGACAGGCACATCGACTGTCTCTTCGAAATCTGTGACCTCTTCTGGGCGTTCATCGAGTAAAAGGATGACAAGCTCCACCTCCGGATTGTTCGCCTTGATTGATTTCGCGATTTGCTTGAGGAGAATTGTTTTCCCGCCTCGTGGAGGGGCGACAATCAGGCCTCTTTGGCCTTTTCCGAGAGGAGCGATCAGATCAATCACGCGCACGCCTAGATACTCGGCTCCTTCTCCCTCTAAATGAATCCGAGAATCAGGGAACATTGGGGTGAGCTTTTCAAAATCCTGTGGCTCCACCCACTTTTCGAATGGGATTCCCTCTACCTCGAGAATCTCTGCGGTGGTAAGATACTTATCTCTCTGCACTGGCTTGCGGACTTTGACTTTAAGAGCCTGTCCATTGCGTAGATTTGTATCCGCGAGGATCGGCCCGCCGAGGTGGATATCATCGGGGGAAGGACGGAACGAGCGCGCAGAATCTCTGATCATTGCAAACTTATCACGACCGAATTCCAGCACTCCCTCGCAAGTGATTTCGCCTTCGTTTGCTAGATAGAAGCAGGCAATCTCGTAAATTAGCTGGGTCTTAGGAATGCCCCCGGGGATGCGGGCGGGAAGTCCGGTAGCAATTGTCTGCAGTTCTGAGAGTGGCTTTTTCCGGAGCTCGTTCAAGTCTGTATGAGCAGGAACAGGATGCAGCTTTTGCTCCGTTTCAGGCACAGGGCTTCGATCCTTGCTCGGCATATTCTTCTGGGAGGTATCTGGCATAGAAAGCGGGGGGAAAATTTTACAAAAACGGTAAACTTGTGAATTCAGCGTGCTGGGAGCGCCTTCGTTCCAAAAAACGACATCAGCGCGGGCAGTTTTTTCTTCAAGTGATAGCTGGGCAGAGAGGATAGCCTGAATACTGTCTTTATCCCAGCCGCCACGTGCTTCGAGGCGTTTGATCTGGGTTTCTTGAGTGCAAGAGACCACCAATGTTTGCTGCTGGCCAAAATCAAACCCGTTTTCATATAAAAGCGGGACATCTGCGAGAAAGCAGCGGGCTTCATTGCTAGCGGATATTTCTTTAAGAGCAAGACATTGTTCACGCACTCGCGGATGTAGAATATTTTCAAGAACTTTGCGCTTCGAGGGGTCTGCAAGAATCAGGGCCCGCAAGCCCGGCTTTATGACTGCCCGCGTCTCAGGATCGATCACTCCGGCGCCCAGTTTTTCCCGAATTTCCTCAATGACTTCGGGGCTCTGAAGCAGCTGCGCGACTGCAACATCACAATCGAAAATCACAATGTCTGGGACGAATTCCCGGAAGAGTTCGGTAACAGTTGTTTTCCCGGTAGCGATGCCTCCGGTTAGCGCGAGAGTAAGCATAACTTGTAAGAACTAGCTGAGCTGAGTTTCGATGAGGAACTTGTAGATACCTTCTGCTGCGAGAAGCTCCTCGTGAGTCCCCTGCTCGGTGAGCTTGCCTTTTGCGAAGACTAAGATCTGATCTGCATGGCGCACGGTGGAGAGCCGATGAGCAATGACTAAAGAGGTGCGTCCCTCCATCAAGCGGTCGAGTGCCTCATTAACGAGGCGCTCTGATTCCGAATCAAGAGCCGAGGTAGCCTCATCAAGCAGAAGGATCTTCGGATCGGCAAGGATCGCTCTGGCAATGGCGATGCGTTGGCGCTGGCCTCCTGAAAGCTTCGTCCCGCGGGGACCGACGAGTGTTTGGTATTGATCCGGAAGGTCTGTGATAAATTCGGCGGCATTTGCCTGTGATGCGGCAGATAACACTTCGTCCTGCGTTGCCTGCGGATTTCCGTAGGCAATGTTCTCAAAAATCGTGCCACCGAAGAGAATTACCTCTTGGGGGACAATGGCAATCTGGCTCCGCAGCCCGGCCAGTGAGATGGAAGGACGCATCTACTCCATCGAAACTTAGTGTGCCGGATGGGAATTCATGAAAGCCGAGAATAAGCGAAAACAGGGTCGATTTCCCAGCACCCGATGGCCCGACGATTGCAGTGCGCTGCCCAGCTCTTAATGAGAAATCAACATTCTGTAAGACCGGGCTGTCTGGTCGTGATGGATAGGAAAAGGAAAGATTGCTGGCCGAGATCTGGCCACTGAGTTGATGCTCTGCAGTGCCGGTCGTGCGCTCGGGAGACATATCGAGAATTTCGCGTAGACGCTCCGTCGCGCCGCTTGTTTGCTGCAGCTGGGAAATGATTTCAGGAAATGATCCGAGAGATGCGCCGACAAAGATTGAAAATAGGATGAAGGATGAAAAGTTTGTCCAAGAGATATCCCCGACCGCATACATCCTCGCTCCATACCAGACGACAAATGCGATTGTTCCAAACAGAACGAAGATAATGAAGGAGAGGAATGCGGCCCGGGCGCGGGCACCCCGCAGCGTCACTGCGAGAAATGACGAGAGTGAAAGATGATATCGACCACTTTCAAAGGACTCGTTTGTAAAGGATTTCACCTCCGAAATATTTTGCACAGATTCTTCGATGACAGTGGAGGCTTCGGCGAGCGATTCCTGTGCGGATTTCGAGTGATTGCGGACCTTTTTCCCGAAAAAAGCGATCAGCAGCACAACCAAAGGGATGCAGCCAAGCATGATCAGCGAGAGCTTCCATGAAGCAATAAAGATAAAAATTAGGCCGCCGATTAGGATCACCGTTTGCCGAACCAGCTGAGGAACGGTGGTTAGCAGAGTATCGCGGACAAGGCTGAGATCTGCTGAGACACGATTACTAAGTGAACCGGATCGCTGCTCTTGGAAATATCCCATCGGAAGCGCAAGGATGTGTGTAAACAAGTCTTTGCGAAGGCGGTTCAGGGCGGATTCACCTGATTTGATAAATCCCTGAACACGGAAGTATGCGATCGTTGCTTGCAGAAACAGAACCGCTAGAAGCTTTAGAACGATATCATTGATGCGCGATATAATGTCCGCGGCGGGAACACTTTTTTGAAGGGCATCTGCCGGATTCCCAATTAGCTCCTTAAGAAACCATGGAAAAGCGAGAGCTAGAGCAGCTGTCACAAAAAGAGCGAGAAGCGATGGGAAAAAAATGCGCTTCTCTTGAAGTAAATAAGAGAGGATCCAGCGATTGGATGATAATGAAAATTTCTTTTGCGCAGGCGGCATGCGCGCAAGGTGGATTAATATCCGGTGCTAGGTCAATCCTCAGGGTGCCTAGCATCGGCGAAACTTAGCGGCGGCGGCGAAGCAAGATCGGTAACGCAGCAAGAGTTAGCACCAGGCAGCTAGGCTCTGGGATGATAATTGCATTGATTGCGGAGCTATAGGAGGACACCCGATTGAAGACATTGACATCTCCGGCGATAGGAAGACCTGAATTGGCGAAGTCAGAGTCGACGTTGAAAGTCGCAGTCCCAGCCCCACCCTTACTGGTTACAGCTGAGGTGACGCCGGTTAAAAACCACTGGCCGCTAAATTGCTGAAACAGTGCAGAGCCTGAATCGCGATCAACGGTAGCTGCTTCATTAGCGCCTAGCCCTCCTGTGGCACCGAGAGATGTAAAAATCGCATCATAGGTCCCAGATCCAGCGACTGTGTAGTTAGCTTGAGTCGACCGAGGAGCATTTAGTCCCCAGCGCTTCGTCATTGTCGATTGATCGCCATATGCGACTAGCTCAGAATTGATAGCTGTTGCACCTCGCCCGACTCCATACCCGATGACAGTGCCAGTCGTCGTTAATTCATTCGTTCCAGAATATATTGCGGCAGCCGTAACATTTGGAATTGTCGTAAGCCGAAAAATTTTCATATCTGTCGCGCCAATCCTTTGGACAGTTCCCGGCGCGTAATTGAAGAAGGTTGTCCCGTTAAAAGTCACTTTTTCGAAACTGTTGACATGATTTGCAGTGATCATATAGCCATTGCCGATATAAACAGCGCTGGCATCTAGATTTTCGTTCACATCTGCGGTAGCCGCGACTGAAGCGAAGGGAGCAGTCGTCCCAGCAGAAGTCGTGTTTGCTGAATTACCAGCGCCGTAGAGTATGATCGCTTGGCTAGTTCCTGATGCGGCAATTAGGAAGACTGAGACGATAAAACTGCGGATCATGATGATAAAAGTATTCGTTCTGAGTGCGCTGCGCAATTACGAAGTTTTGCGCTCGCTCGGCTAAATCTGCTTTTGAAGCTGGTAGGCATTCGTCAAAAAGATTGCTGCCTAATGTCATTCCCTGTATCACCTTTTGCATGAAGCTACCATGGAAGCGAATCAACTGCCTGCTAGGTATTGGCTTAGGGCTACTAAGTAGTTCCTGCGCAGGTAGTGGCGGTGGAGGTAGCGGCGCTTCGATCGGAGATATTGGCAGCAGCGACGATGGCGCAGTAGGCGGGATCTCTGAAGTTCCAAATCCAAACATAGAAATGGCGGCTGCTAGCGGGAAAAGCCTCGTGCGGCTTCAGCGCGGCCACGAGGTTTATATGTTAAAATGCGGTGAATGCCATGTATACCAGCTTCCGGAAAAAGTCGATATCATGGATTGGGAAGACGTCATGCCGAAGATGATACGTCATGCCGGATTGCCAGAATCCGATGAAAAAGCAGTCCTTGATTATGTGGTTGCCGTCAAAAAGTCCAAGGGACAAGAATATTAGTCGCCCGACTTTTAGATCACCGGAAATATGGTCAGAGAGTGTGGCCCATCCGATGGCGCTTCGTTTCTAGATATTTCTGATTGTGAGGGTTTGAGGGAAGCGATAGCGGAATTTGCTCAATAATTTCAAGTCCATAGCCACCGAGGCCAATCACTTTCTTTGGATTATTCGTCAGGAGTCGAATTTTCCGCACTCCCAAATCATAGAGAATCTGCGCGCCCATCCCATAATCGCGAAGATCCGAGGCAAAGCCTAATTTTTCGTTCGCCTCGATTGTGTCCAGGCCCTCTTCTTGTAGCTTATAGGCATGAATCTTTGCTGGAAGACCGATTCCACGACCTTCCTGCCGCAAATAGAGAAGCACGCCGCCGTCTTTTGCGATACGAGCCATCGCCGCATCAAGTTGTGGTCCACAATCGCAGCGTTTTGAATGAAAGACATCACCTGTCAAACACTCAGAATGAACTCGCACGAGAGTGGGCTCTGCAGAATCAATCTCGCCGCGAGTCAGCGCAAGATGATGGCTATCATCTAAAGCGACGGTATAGAGCTGGCATTGAAAATCACCAAAATCGGTAGGCATCAGGACGGTGTGCTGATGAGTGACTAATTTCTCAGAACGCCGACGGTATTCGATCAGCTGCGCGATTGTGCACGCCTTCAGCGAATGCTTTTCTTGATAAGCACCTAGATTCCCGACTCTCGCCATCGCACCTTCATCATCCATGATCTCACAAATCACACCAGCGGCCGGCAGCTTAGCGAGAGTCACTAAATCGATCGCCGCTTCGGTATGGCCCGCCCGACGGAGGACCCCACCGGACATCGCTTGCAGGGGAAAAATATGTCCCGGCTTTACAAAGGAATCCGCATTGGCGGAACTGTCCGCAAGAAGCCGCAAGGTGTGTGCGCGATCTGCTGCGGATATGCCAGTGGTGATATTTGAAGCAGCATCGACTGAGATCGTGAAGGCGGTTTTCATCCCCTCCATATTTCTACGGGTCATCTGCGGCAGGTCTAATTCCTCCGCTCGTTCTAGTGTAATTGGCGCGCAGATCAGGCCCCGACCGTGGACGGCCATGAAATTAATATTTTCTTTTGTGACCAAGGAAGCGGCACATACCAAGTCCGCCTCGTTTTCACGGGAAGGATCGTCGGCAACAATCACCATTTTTCCCGCAGCGATCTCAAGGATAATTTCGTCGATCGGATGGAAGGTGAGGGCGGACATTGAAAGGGTTTTTGGATAAGATGATGAGTGGAATCGAAGCTGCTAACAAAGATGTTTCACAGTTTCGTCCAATGTGAAAGAGCAAGTCGCCTTTCAGAATTCTAGATAGCGGATTGATCTGCAGACATCGGATACTTTCGCTAGTAATCAGGTATGTTTGATTGGTTCTGAAAAAGACCTGTTACTTTCATCGAAGAAGGTCATAGTAGAAGAAATGGACCTCGTCTCGACTGCAGAAGATTTATTACCTGAAGAGGTGCGGGCAGATGGGACTGAAACCCGTGTAGAAGTTGCCACGCTGGACGATTTGGCCGAGCTAGCAGAACTAGTGATGGATCTCTTTTCGATGTCCTCGGGTGATTTTCAGGCTGATCGGGAAACGCAGGAGCGAGGTCTGCGTTTAATCCTTGAGCAGCCCAGCCGTGGACGGATCGTCGTCGTGCGGAATGACGATCAAATCTTTGGCATGGTGAATATGCTGTTCACAATTTCCACCGCGCGTGGTGGCTTCGTGATTCTAATGGAGGATGTAGTGATTCATCCGCACCATCGTGGACAAGGATATGGATCAATGCTGCTCAAATATGTGCAGAGGTTCGCCACACAGAAAAAGTTTCTGCGGATTACTCTCTTAGCGGACAAGATCAGTGCTGGCTCTCAGGATTTTTTCCGCAACCGTGGTTTCAACTACTCAAACATGGTGCCGATGCGGTGTTTGATCGAAGAAGAGTAGTTGCAAGCTGACGTCCGCTTGCTGGCGAGGTAAAAAAATTGGCCGAGGTCGCAGAAAGCGAACCCGGCCAAAAATTGATAGAGAGCTAAATCCCTAGCGCCGAGGTGCACTTAGTTTTCTAAAACGGTAACGCTGCCATCTGCCAGAGAGTATACAGCGCCGACGATCTTAATCTCTCCATTCTTCTCCATCTCAGCAAGGATCGGGCTGTCTTTGCGTATATCCGCTACAGTCATTTCGACGTTTTTTTCGACAACCTCATTCACATAATCCATGTTTTTGGAATTTTGCTCTTCCTCAGCATAATCACCTTTCACTGCATCCACAGCCGGAGTGATTTTTGCAAGCAGCTCTGTCAGATTGCCCATTTCCGCTTGGTCGCAGGCTCCTTTTACAGCGCCACAGGCTTCGTGGCCAAGCACTAGGATTAATTTCGCTCCAGCTAGTTTCGTAGCAAATTCAAAAGAACCGAGCATATCTACGTTCTCCACATTACCGGCAACTCGACCGACGAATATATCACCGATCCCTTGGTCGAAGACATTTTCAACCGGCACGCGTGAATCGAGGCAAGATAGCACCACAGCTTTTGGCGCCTGTCCCTCAGCAGATGCTGAGATGTTTTCCTTGATGTTTAGATCAGTAAGCTCACCGCTGACAAAGCGTTTGTTACCAGCAAGCAGATCTTCCAATACTTGGTCTGGTGTCATTGCTTTCTGCTCTTCTGCGGTAACGGGCATCTGTTTCGTCTCCTGCGCGGAGGCTAGTGGAAGAGCTGCAAGGAGCATCGATGCGAAGTAGTTGGCTTTCATAATATAATAAATTTTAAATTGAGTGCGCTAGCGGAACCACGCGCAGCGGAATTTTGGCAGGATCTCGACATATGTCAAATTAGTCGCAGTTTCCCATCAAAAAAGTGCATGCCCTTTGATTGAACCAACAAAGTCTCACTGGCGTTTTCTACCTTCTCGGTCCATTCTTTTGACCTTTATGCAGTTCAGGCTATCCAGCGAGTATTCCCCACAGGGCGACCAGCAGCAAGCAATCGCGAAGCTGTCAAATTCACTCGCGGCTGGGAATCGGCACCAGACGCTTTTGGGCGTCACTGGTTCTGGAAAGACTTTCACGATGGCGAATCTGATCGCCAATACCGGCAAGCCGACGCTGATTATGAGTCATAACAAGACCCTTGCGGCGCAGCTCTATTCAGAATTCAAAAACTTCTTTCCGCACAATGCGGTGGAATATTTTGTGTCCTATTTCGATTATTTCCAACCAGAGGCCTACATCCCGCGTTCTGACACCTATATTGAAAAAGATTCGTCGGTAAATGAGGAGATCGAACGCCTACGGCTTTCGACAATGGGATCCTTGTTAACTCGGAAAGACACGATTGTTATTGCCTCCGTCTCGTGCATTTACGGACTCGGTTCACCTGACGATTACAAAGATATGATGTTTCCGCTGTGGACCGGGCAAAGCATTACCCGAGAGGATTTACTGACCGCTCTTGTTAGTTTGCTGTTCGAGCGCAATGACATCGCCTTTGGCCGGGGCAGATACCGGGTGCGAGGTGATGTAGTGGAAATTCATCCAGCCTATCTTGATGAAACCGCAATCAGGGTCGAGTTCTTTGGCGATGAGATCGAGCGCATTTCCACTGTGCATACGGTCAATGGAGCGGTGATTGAGGTTGTAGAAAGTCATACCCTCTATCCTGCAAAACAGTTTGTCACTGCAGGAAACAAGATGAAGACAGCGATTGGGAAAATCCGAGAAGAACTCGATTTGCGCATCCCTGAGCTAGAGTCACAAGGTAAACTGATCGAGGCCCAGCGGCTTCGAATGAGAACTGAATATGATTTGGAAATGATGGCAGAGATGGGCTTCTGCCAAGGTGTGGAAAATTATTCGCGGCACCTTACAGGCAGGGCACCCGGCTCTAGGCCACACACACTTCTGGATTTCTTCCCTGAAGACTATCTCTTACTAGTGGATGAATCCCACGCCACGATACCGCAGATAGGCGGCATGTATGAGGGTGATAAAAGCCGTAAGACGACTCTTGTAGAACACGGGTTCCGCTTGCCCTCAGCGCTGGACAATCGCCCACTTCGCTTTGATGAATTTATGCAAATGACCCATCAGCGGGTATATGTCTCGGCAACTCCTGGCCCTTTCGACATTGTAAATTCAAGACCTGAAAATAAGCGTTATATCCCAGTCAAAGGCAAACCCGGCGACAGTGGGTTCACCCCTTTCGATTTCAAAAAGATCAAGGTCAAGCCATCAGGTAACGAAGAAACCGTCGGTGATTTCGATCCCAAGAAAGCGGGAACAGCCTTGGTCGTCGAGCAGATTATCCGCCCGACAGGATTGCTAGATCCTACCCTCTCGATCCGCCCACTAAAGGAGCAGATCGACGAAACAATCGAACTCTGCCGCGCCCGGGTTGAAAAAGGTGAGCGGGTGCTTATCACCACACTTACCAAAAAAACGGCGGAAGATTTGGCAGAATACCTCGCCGGGACCGGATTGAAGTGTCGCTATCTTCATTCTGATATCGATGCAATTGAACGAGTCGAGATCCTGCGACAGCTGCGGGCGGCGACCTTCGATATCTTGATTGGAATCAATCTTTTGAGAGAGGGGCTCGATCTACCCGAAGTCTCACTAGTGTGCATCTTGGACGCGGACAAAGAAGGCTTTTTACGGAATGAGACTTCACTGATCCAAACGGCCGGACGCGCTGCGCGTCATGTGAATGGAGAATGCGTGCTTTTTGCCGACGTGCTTACAGATTCGATTCAGACCCTCTTGGATGTCACAGAATACCGCCGTGAACGCCAGATCGCGCATAACGAAGAACACGGGATCACTCCCCGATCAGTGATCCGCGCCGTCCAACAAAGTCTTCAAACACACGAGAAGGAAAAAGAAAGTGCCGAACACTTGAACGCCTCGCTGGTGGCAGAAAATGAGACTGCCTATGATAAGCTACGTGTGGTCGCTGAGCTAGAGCAAGAGATGCGCGATGCAAGTGCGAAGCTCGAGTTCGAGAGAGCAGCCCATCTGCGAGACCAGATCGCCGTCTTGAAGAACTCAACACCAGTGATGCCACCGCAAAAAAAGGTAAAATATGGCCGCAAACGCGCAAAAAGAAAGGCTTGATGCCACCAATCAACTTCGTTCCTAGGTTTATCGCTAGTTTAGAAGCCACCATCCAACTTTTGGGAGGTTTACCTATTTTTCGATTGTCAAAGTAGCGGCAGGGACCTTAACTCGCGCCTCTTCACGTCAGATTTGGCGTGTTTTGGCCCGATAGCTCAGTTGGTAGAGCAGCGGATTGAAAATCCGCGTGTCCCTGGTTCGAACCCGGGTCGGGCCACCTTTTCCCAAGGAATTCCGATTGATAGCAAGTGACATAGCTTGATTGTCACAAACGAAAGATTGCCTGCCTTTCTGGGCTGCAGCTTATTGAGTCATCGATGCCAGCATTTCGAACTGCACTTTTTTATTGGCTGAAACTCGGTTTAATAAGCTTTGGTGGGCCAGCCGGACAGATTGCAATCATGCATCAGGAACTTGTCGAGAAGCGCAGATGGATCAGCGAGAGCCATTTCCTGCACGCGCTAAATTTCACAATGCTGCTACCCGGCCCGGAGGCACAGCAGCTGGCCACATATCTCGGATGGAGGCTTCATGGATGGCGCGGAGCCGTCGCCGCCGGTGTGTTATTTGTCCTTCCTTCTGCAATCCTTCTGTTCTTCCTTAGCTGGCTTTTTATGGCTGGTGGCCACATTTCTTGGCTCGCAGCAATCTTTTACGGACTGATTCCCGCAGTGATCGCGGTGATCTTTTTTGCGGTGATTCGCATTGGTAAAAAAACTTTGAAGACGAATTTCCTCTGGCTGATGGCCGCGGTCTCTTTCTGCTCGATCTATTTTTTTAATATCTCGTTTGTTTTCATCATCCTATTCGCCGGGGCAATTGGATATCTATGCCATCTAAGAGCTCCCCACGATGTGGATATTGAGTCAACAAAGGCCGCTGAAAGTGCTAAGGAAAACCCATTCCTCAAGCTACCGCCGCCACCGTCCGCAACGTGGCGCCGTGCTCTTGGTGTCAGCACCATTGTGCTTAGCTTATGGGTTCTACCTATTTTGGCACTTGGGCTCTGGCTTGGATGGAACAGCACGCCCTTCTTGCAGGGAATCTTCTTTAGTAAGGCCGCGATGGTGACTTTTGGGGGCGCCTACGCGGTGCTTCCCTATGTCGCCCAGCAGGCAGTGGAAAACTACCATTGGCTCAGTCAGCCACAGATGATGAGCGGCTTAGCTTTGGCCGAAACAACACCAGGTCCGCTGGTCATCGTTTTGCAGTTTGTTGGCTTCGCGGGTGGGTGGCAGAATCCGGGGCAGTTCACTCCCCTATTAGGCGCAAGCATGGGTGCGGCAATCACTACTTGGGCAACATTTCTGCCATGTTTCCTTTTTGTGCTTCTCGGCGCGCCGTTCGTCGAGAAGATTCGCCAGCTACCCTCTCTCAGCGCGGCGCTCTCGGCAATCACAGCAGCAGTCGTCGGCGTTATTCTGGATCTCGGCTTTGTATTTGCACAACATGCAATCTGGCCGATTCCCGATGGACGCCCTGACTACTTCGTTGCAGCAGCTTCTATGATGGCCTTCTTTGCCCTTTGGAAATTGAAAGCACCTTTTCTGTTGGTCCTCGGCATTTGTGGCATACTCGGTCTCTGCTCTTTGGCCTGGATCTAAATCCGCTTGTGCTTGAAATTCTTCTACGACAGCGCTAATCCCTCCTTGTGTTAGCAATCAAAAATCTCACAAAAACCCTAGGTGGACGGACTCTTTTGCGTGAGGCAGAGATGTCGATCAACTGGGGCGAGAGGGTCGCGCTTGTTGGACCCAACGGCGCAGGCAAATCTACTTTGTTCCGGATGATTCTGAATGAGGATCAGCCAGACGAAGGGACCATTGATCGCGATGAATATGCGATCACCGGATACTTGCCCCAAGAAGCTGGAGAGCCTTCAGACGAGACGATCATCGAAATTGCAATGGGTATCACGCCGGAAATGATCGGCCTGCTTCGGACGATCCGTGAAGGGGAAAAATCTGGCGATCTCGGGTCTAAGAAATTTGGCGAAGCGCAAGATCAATTCACCGCCTTGAACGGGTATCAGCTGGAGCCGAAGGCTAAGAAAATCCTTTCTGGCCTCGGATTTAAGCAGGAAGATTTTAATAAGGCCGCGCGCGAATACTCCGGGGGCTGGGTAATGCGCGCTCACCTTGCACGGCTCTTAGTGATGGAGCCAGATCTTCTGATGCTTGACGAGCCAACCAACCACCTAGATCTGATTTCACTTTTATGGTTGCAGCGCTATTTGCTTAATTATTCGGGCGCCATCTTGATGATTTCTCACGACCGGGATTTCATGGATACAATGATCGAACAGGTCATCGAAATTGATCCGGATCAAATGGCTTTGGTGTCGTATCCGGGTAACTACTCAAGCTATTTAGAGGAGCGTGAAAAGGTCTATGAGCGAAAAGTTCAGGCATACCGCAACCAGAACAAAGAAATTGAATCCCATATGGAATTTATTGAGCGCTTCCGCCAAGTCGGCTCGAAGGCGTCTCAAGTCCAGTCACGCATTAAGCTAGTCGATAAAATAGAGCGGATCGAAAAGCCACGCACCCCGCGGAAGCCTTTCAAGTTTTCCTTTCCACAGCCGCCGCGCTCAAATCAAAAGGTCGTCGAGTTCAAAGGCGCCGGCCAAAGCTATCCAGGTAAACGCATCTACAAGGATCTCGATCTCACGATCGAACGCGGAGACAAGATCGTCCTTGTCGGTCCGAACGGGGTAGGAAAAACAACTTTGCTCAAGCTCCTCGCTGGCGAACTGGAAATCGACTCAGGGGAAAAAGAGACCGGATACCTCACGAAGATCGGCTATTATTCGCAGCATCGAGCGGAGGCCCTGAACGAATTCAATACGGTCCTAGATGAGGTAATGGGAGCATGTGATACCTTGCGTGAAGAAGATGCGCGTGCGATCTTAGGCACCTTTTTGTTCCGCCGTGCTGATGTGGAAAAGCGTTGTGGAGTCCTCTCCGGTGGCGAAAAATCGCGTCTCAATTTGGTCAAGTTTCTAGTGGACCCACCGAATCTTCTCCTGATGGACGAGCCGACCACTCACTTAGACATCCTTTCGATCGATTCTTTGGTGAATGCCCTAAAATCATATGAGGGAACCCTAGTGTTCATTTCCCACGATGTTCATTTCATCCGCACGCTTGCGGAAACAACCCTCCACGTGACCCGAAATGATGAGGACAAGGACGCGGCAGCCATCGTGAAGCCCTATTCCGGAGGCTATGATTATTTTCTCGAAAAGTCTGGCCTTTCTGATGACCGCTCTACTGTCACCTCCTCTTAAGCACTGAGATTACTTGTCTTAGCCAAAGGTGCATACGTGCAAAACAAGCAGATGACACACCCAGCTGACAAGTAGCAATGGCGAAGCATCTGATCTCCTCCGGAAGTCACAAATCCCCAATCTATCATCTGGTATCGTGAAACCAAAAACGATCCTCGCGATCCTATTGCTCGCCGCGACCTTCGCCCTATTTTGGTTGTTTAAGCCGAAGCCGATCAGTAGTTCGCTCGGCGAAGAAAGCCTTGCGCTCACCAACGAAATTCTAAGCTTCGGGCCGCGCCCTCCCGGAAGTGCCGAGCTCGATTCCGTGCGATCGCACCTAGGGGGGATTTTGGAATCCTCTGGTTGGGATGTAAGACACCAGGTTTCCGAACAACAAACTCCGATTGGTAAAATCGTTTTTAAAAATCTTCGCGCTCGTCTGAAAATTGGGGATGGTGACCCTTGGAAGCGGCAGATAACAGGTCTTCTCTGCGCTCATATAGACAGTAAATATTTTGAGGGTAAGACATTTCTAGGTGCGGATGATGCCGCTTCGGCGTGCGCGGCCGTTGTCACTATTGGAAACTATTTTGCAAAAAATAATCCACAGCTGGGATCTCAGATCGAGATTGTTCTATTTGATGGGGAAGAAGCTTTCCAAGAGAACATGACGATCCTCGATGGCTTGTATGGCAGCCGAAGCTATGCGAATGGATGGCGAGGACGGCATGACAAACCTACATTTGGCATTCTTCTGGATATGATTGGCCACAAAGATTTACAGATCCGGATTCCAGCGGATTCGCCTCCGCATTTAGCAGAACTTATGTTCGAGACTGCTAAAAAACAAGGCGTGGCGACGCATTTTGGCACAGCTCCTGGACCAATTATGGACGACCACGTGCCACTAAACCTAGTCGGCATTCCTACCATTGATGTCATCGGCGATTTTATGAACAAGCCATGGTGGCATACTGCAGGTGATAACTCGGCAATCATCTCTAAAGAGTCTCTAAGCATTTCGATCCATCTAGTTATCGAGATGCTTGAAGAGCTGATCCAGCCCTAAGGATTATAATGATTTGAGAAGACCCTAGCTGAAAACTTGGGTGTCCTTGTAATTCCACAGCTTGATGGCTCCTTTAGATTTCGAGCGATTTTCTAAAGTAATCAATGGTGGGGTCGAGGCCGTCCTCTAACGATACTTTGGGCGTCCAGCCGAGTTTCTCCTCCGCAAGCGAGATATCTGGCCGTCTCTGCTGTGGATCATCCCCGGGCAAAGGGTGGAATGTAAGCCTAGAAGATCCACCGACTTTCTTAAGGACTAATTCTGCCAACTCAATCATCGTGAATTCACCTGGGTTCCCAATATTCACAGGTCCCGTAAGTCCCTCTGTTTCCATCAGACGTAAGAAGCCTTCAATCAGATCATCGGCATAGCAGAAAGAACGTGTTTGAGTGCCGTCTCCATAGATCGTAATGTCCTTACCCTGCAATGCTTGGACAATAAAGTTCGAGACGACTCGGCCGTCATCAGGAAGCATCCTAGGACCGTAGGTATTGAAGATCCGGACAACTCGGATATCGACGCCGTTCTGCCGATGATAATCGAAAAATAAAGTTTCCGCACATCGTTTTCCCTCATCGTAACAAGCCCGGATGCCGATTGGATTTACAGAACCCTTGTAACTTTCTGGCTGTGGATGGACCTCAGGGTCACCGTAGACCTCCGAAGTTGAGGCCTGGAAAACGCGCGCTCCGGTCCGCTTTGCCAAGCCAAGACAATGAATCGCCCCTAAGACAGAGGTCTTAATTGTCTTGATCGGATTGTGCTGATAATGCGGCGGCGATGCCGGGCAGGCTAAGTTGTAGATGCGGTCGACCTCATATTTAAACGGTTCAGTCACATCATGACGGACCACTTCAAAAAATGGATTACCCATCAAATGAACGATATTTCTCTTTCTGCCAGTAAAGTAATTATCCATACAAATTACCTCATTGCCTTCATTCAAAAGCCTCTCGCAAAGATGGGAACCGAGAAACCCTGCCCCACCCGTCACTAAAATCCGCATGCCGCTTGTTTAGACTGTTATGGGTCTAGATCAAGTTATGAAGCGAGGTATTGCTCCCGTATTGCTCCTAGACTCCGATTAGCGATGCCGCAATGGGAATGGTTCTACCAGTGATGAGGTTCTGCCTGCGAAAAAAACACGGAAGGAGCTAATTCGATTTAAGCAATTGAATCGGATTGTCTCTCGAAGTCCTAAATGTTTAGGATTCGATGCTTGGCACCTTTTCCTTTAGCCTTCTTCTGCCACTAAGAAATAGGCCGAATGTTTTTCGGGTTACAACAGCAGCAATCAGTAGGACTATGATAAAAACAAAAAATCCGAGGACCGGCGCGAGAGCGGTCAAGGTAAGCCCGCCTAGAACCAAACTATCTTCTGTTACGCTGGCCACGGAGTTCGATACAGGTTCTGGGGAGAGATTTAAGAACATTCGTGTTCCCGCTTTTGCCCCATGCATTGTAAGAGCAGCTCCTCCTGATAGTAGGCCACCAATTGCCAGAGCCTCCGGGGACATTTGACCTAGGGCCCCTAATCCTAGAAGGATTCCTCCTGCAGGACGCACCAGAGTATGCAAGGCATCCCAGCCTGAATCTAGCCAGGGAATCTTATCTGCGAAAAACTCGATAACCATCAAGGTGCCGGAGATTCCTAATACCCACTCATTGCCTAAGACAGCGAGCTGTTCATGGGCCACGCTGAGATCAATCCAATTGAAACGAATCGCTAGACCGGCGACAAAAGAAGTTAGATAGAGGTTGAGACCAGCCAGCGATGCCAGTCCCAGAGCTGTTCCAAGCTGAGTAAAGATGTCCATGTTTCAAATTGTTTAACCATCAAGGATATCAGATCCCATCTCCTCTATCCGACAAAAAAAACCGCTTCTGGAACACCAGATGCGGTTTAGGTTTTTTGAAATCTAATTCTGAAAACGATTACTGATCGTTCGTGTCTTCAGACGCTGGAGTATAATCTACATCTGGAACCTTGATTGTTTTCTCCTCCATCTTCACATCCACGTCTGGCGCATCGACGTCATATTCTGGAAGTTTCGCATCACCCTCTACCTTCACCTCTGGCATTTCGCCATCTTCGGTTTTCTCGACATTGCACGATGTCATAACGGCTGCTGCGAAAATCGAAGGAACCAACAATAAACTGTTTCTATGTAATTTTTTCATGGTCCAGTTGTTCAAGCACGTATGGGACCATGTAGGTGAAATGCCTTCACAACTAAGAAAACGTCGTAACTAATTAGAAAAAAATAGGTTCTGATCGTTCCTGACTTTTCCCCCTTGTCTCGATTCACTGCGCAAAGCAATGCCGATACCTTCAATTGCACGGATCGGGGTCAGCTGTTGCCCGAGCTCTTCCCATCTAATTTCCCTTCAAGATAATCAGTTTCAAGAGGGTCATGGGCCTCTAATTTACGAAAGTGCAGCTGCCCTACCCTCCGCCCATCGGTGCTCGTCACTTTTGCTTCGTAGCCTTCGATCTCCAAGGTTTCTCCAATTTCGGGAAAGCGTTCCAACTGCTGGGTTACATACCCGCCAACCGTTGTGACTTCACCACTTTCTAGAGCGATCTCCTCAACGAAGCCTTCAAGATCATTTAGAGTCATGGACCCCTCTACGACAAACTCTTCGTCATTCACCCGCACGAAAGCCGAAGCCTCGTTATCAAACTCATCCTGAATATCGCCCACGAGCTCTTCAATGACGTTATCTAGGAACACGAGACCGACTGGCGTTCCGAATTCATCAACCGCCACAGCTAGATGAGCATGTTCTTTTAGGAAGAACTTCAGCAAGCAATCCAACGGCATGGTATCCGGGACCATCTTTATCTCGCGCTTGATCTGCATGAGATCCGGATCGCCCTTATCCATTAGCTTGAAGAGATCCTTGACGTGGATCAGGCCGATTGTTTGGTCCAGGTGGCCTTTAATTAGAGGAAAGCGAGTGTGCTTGCTGCGGATCGCTATCTTTAACGTCTTTTCGAAAGGCTCATCCGCATCCAGAGCGATTACTTCATTGCGCGGGGTCATAACGTCTCGAACCCACAGCTCATTTAGCTCTAGCGCGTTGATTAGGATTTCGCGTTCCGTGTCCGTAACTTCTTTGAATTTTCCGGAATGGGTCACTAAGATCGCCAATTCCTCCGCAGAATGAACCTGCTCTTCTTCACTGATCGGATCGATTCGAAATACGTTTACTAAAAGCCAATTCGCCGTTGCCTGCAGAAAACGGATTAACCAATAGAACGTCTTATAAAAGACGTGCAGGGGTGCCACCAAAGTCAAAGAAGTTACCAACGACCTGCGGATCGCGATCGATTTCGGGATTAATTCCCCCACAACCACGTGAAGAAAGGTGAAAGAAGCATATGCGATCACGAGCGATACCCAATAGATTCCCTGAGCGGGCATCGGGGTCATCGATAAGACTGGCGAGATCAATGCTGTCACAAACGGCTGTCCTAGAAAGCCTAGCGCCAGTGAGGAGAAGGTGATTCCTAGTTGGTTGGCAGGGAGGTAGCCATCAAGATTACTAACCACGTGAACTGCTTTTGAAACATCTACATCAGTTTCTTTGCCGTGGCTCTCAAGCTGACTTGGCCGGACCTTTACGATTGCAAATTCCGACGCGACGAAAAACGCATTGAGCAGGAGGAAAAATGTAATCCCTAGCAAATAGAGAAAGGCCTCTAGCCCAGAGGGAAAGTCATAGCGGATAACCCCATCCCCAATCCTTCCTAAGATTTCATATCCGATGGAAGCTGAGATTTCAGAGCTTTTCATAAACTCCTTCGTCTCGTTTTTGCAAAATGGTAAATCCTGCGCTCTTTGCTTCAGAAATACTTGCCTCTTTCGTTACGCGAGGTGAGCTGACCCGCGAGATTCTTTTCGTAACGGAATTTTTGCAAATCAGGCACGATTGTAGAGCTTCTCGATCTACAGGCCGGCGCAGCTCGAAGCCACGCCTGCATATGCGGCAAGATCGCTCAGGATCGTCCGGCTCACTAGAAACGTATTCGTAAAGTGGCATTGTGGTGATACGGGAATGCTCCCCCCGCACCTAATCGAATCGCCAGTCTACCAGCTAGACTTAGTCACGCCAGGCAGCAGTCCTGCAGAGGCATATTCGCGGAAAGTGATCCGAGAAAGCTTAAATCTACGGAGAAACGCTCTGCGGCGCCCAGTAATTTCGCAACGGTTGACAACTCGCGTTGGACTTGCATCGCGCGGCAACATTGAAAGGCCGACATAGTCTTTCTCTGCTTTCAGCTTATGCCGGAGGTCAGCATACTTATCTACGGTTTTTGCTTTGCGTTTATTGCGGGCGATCCAACTTTTCTTAGCCATAACTTCGGAGGGGAGGTATTTACCCTTCGCGGGGGTTTGTGCAAGAGTAAAATTAATCGTTTGAAAATTCGTGTCCTGGCTGTCCAAATCATACGGGGAACTCCACAAGCGATCCTTGATCCCAAGCAATAGGCAGTTGTTAACTTTTGCTCTCCTGCACAAACGCCTTAATTGTTTCATTTCCGACAAATTCTTGGAGCTTGGTAAATTAGGCAGGGCACGTCAGTGTTGGATTTAGAAAATGTCACGCCGCCAACGTCGAAAAGAAAGCTCTCAGAATTCTCCCAGGTGGGTAAGACGCCTTTTGATCCCCCTGCTGACTGCCTTCATCTTAGCACTCGGGACTACATCGATTCTGATTCAACAATATCTTCATTCCGACGGCTTCAGAAGTCTCTTAGCTGTCAAAGTCAATGAAGCTCTTCAAGTTGATGGTCATCTAAGCCCCCTCGAATGGGATGGATTAGCCCTGCGGATCAACAACTACGAAGCTATTGGCTCTCACCGAGTCACCTCCCTCCAAATAGATAATATTCAAACTGAGATCAGCTTGGGGCAGCTGCTTCAGGGAGTGTGGAAGCTCGGGCCGACTCAAATTTCAAAAGTTCGGTTGAATGCTGATCTCAGCGCATCGGAAAAGGCTAAGCCAAATGATTCGTTTGATAAGGCACCTGAACAGAATGAAGGAGGATTTTCGCTGCCATCGAAAGTTTCACCAAGCTCGATCCGGATTGCCGAGCTTTCGCTGTTTGCCGATACAGTCAAAGGCCCGATCAGCGCTAGCAGAATGGCGGCTGCCATTGAACCCAGTTCGGGCACGGACATGTATCGACTCCACCTTTCACACGGTGAAGTGACCACACCCTGGGAAAAGTTTCCGCAATTCCACCTCAACAAACTCGAAGCAACTCTGCAAGAATCCACTGTTTTCCTAACCAGTGCCGATGCCACTGCTTACTCTGCCGCTCGCTTAAGTATAAATGGAGAATGGAATTATCTTGATGACTTGCTAAGCTTAGAAGGAAACCTGAAAAACCTGCGCTGTGACGAGCTCCTGAGCGAAAATTGGGCCCGTCGCTTCAGTGGCGATCTCGCCTCGACTTTCCTTATCTTGAAAGATCCCGGAGGCCCGGCTCGTTTTTCGGGCTCTGCCTCGCTCACGTCAGCGTCATTGACTGCTCTTCCCCTCCTTGATGCTTTGGCTGCCTACGCAGATACCCGGCGATTCCGCACCATCGCTTTGAACGCAGCCGAGACGCAGTGGAGGGTTGAATCGGGTAAGCTTGAGCTCCAAAATTTAGTTTTGGCCAGCGAAGGGTTGCTGCGTATCGAGGGCAATCTCACAGTGGTTGAAGAACGGCTTAGTGGGATTCTTCGTCTCGGGCTTGTTCCGGGCATTCTTCGTAATATCCCAGGCGCTGAAGAAGATATCTTTGCACCAGGCGCTGACGGCCTCCTGTGGACTCCAGTAATTATATCTGGAACCATTGATGATCCGCGAGAAGACCTGACAGGTCGGCTAATCAACGCAGCCGGAAACCGTATGCTCGCAACGTTTCCCGAAACCGGGGAAAAAGTTTTCAAATATACCCAGGAAAAACTAATCGAGAAATCTCCGCAGGTTATCAAAGAAACAGAAAGTGTTATTCGTAAGGCCGATGAAATTCTCGATGAAGCTAACGGAATCCTTCAGGATCTCTTAGGTAGGTGAACGCAGATAGCCTCACGACCATTCCTAATTCTTCATAAGTCTTCCCTGTTAAGGAACGTATGAATACAAAACATGATCTTTATTACTTGCATTCCACGTTCAATTCTTCAGTTTTTTAAAACAGTGGTGTCACACGTGTAATTATCCATGTTTCCATAGCTTGGATGATTTTTGGAGATGCTGCTTTGCCACATGTCAAAAAAACCACCTATGAGTCCTACCGCAACACCTAAAAAAAACCGTAAATCCACGTGCCCAATCGCTCGAGCACTTGAAGTAATTGGCGACCGTTGGACCCTATTAATCCTGCGAGACCTCTTCAACGGGCATACTCGCTATAAAGAATTCATCGCCTCGCCCGAAAAGATATCCACAAATATTTTAGCAAATCGGCTGGCGAATTTATGTAGGCTAAATCTAATCGAGAATTATTGGGATGAATCTACAGGAAAACACGGTGCCTATCGACTGACAGAAACAGGCCAGACACTCGAACCTGTTCTCAAGAGCATCGGTGCTTGGGGGAACGATCGTGCGAGGAGCTTCTGAACTCAGAAGCTAGGGCAAGAGCCGTTTCCAACCCAAAGAAAAGCTGGACGGGTTCTAGGCCGGTTCCCGGCTTGAACCTACCAAATCCCTACCCCCTCGGCGAAGCAGTCTCACTACTGTGGCCGCTGAAGCAATCAGCATGAGCGTAATCAAAGTAGCTGCAAAGGCTTTGGGTGCCCCGTCGGCAACAGCCGCCCAGCTCACGGAAGCCCGCCAGCCAAAGATGATACTCAAAAATGCGCAGGTCAGGATCGCTGCCCATCTTGCAAACCCGAATCCTTTGCCAAGCAGAAAGCCCCAGACCAAAGATATAAACCCAAACAAGGACCCGGACATAAGGGCTGTTTTAGCAGCGACAGGATTTGAGAGATATCCAGCTAAACCACATAAAAATAGGAACACCCCATAGCCAATTAACCATTTTGAATCCTTCATCGCGAAGTTTATAAGGCCGTTATCTCCGTCAGGCAACCGTTACTGTGAATATCTATCTTCAAAATCTCATTCAGAAAGAGGCCTCAAAAAATTGTGGGGTAGTTTACTTATTGAACCTCACATCGAAGTTTCACCCCATCCCATGTGAAGCTTTTGCGCAGCATATCTTCAAGCCATTGATCGACCTCAGACAAAGATCTTGCGCCTGCAAACTTCTCCGGATCTGTGATCCGGGTAAACAGAACCCGCTGACATTGCGCACGCATGATCGTCTTCGAGCCGTAGCCTCCTGGCTGATTGCTTGACCAAAATCGAAGTGAAGTTTCATCATGCCCAAGATAGATCACCAGATGCCCATGCTCCCGAGCTCCAATCTCATTAGTCCACCAGATCTTCAAGAAATCACCGGGACGTGCCGCTTTCCAATCCACAAAATTACGACCGCAATCTAGATCGGCGACCAGCTTTGCGGCTCCGGGCCCGTTCGCGTTCCACCTTCCAAATATCCCATGTCCGTCCTTCTGATTTGGGACTGGAAGTAAGGCCTTATCCCCAGTTTCAAGGGCTTTTAGAAGAACTAGATACGTTGCGCCTGAACAAAAGCTAGGCCGGGCTGCTCGCGCATCTACCTTGAGCTCTCCACTAGTCAAGCCAACCGCCTCGACGAGTAAATTTTTTGTTGTATCACTAGCGTCGTAGCCTCCGCCTTGGGGCATTAACGAAATGGCTGCTAGAATCTTTTGATTGAAATCCTCTTTCTTGTTTCCAAAATTTCCTTCACTCCCGGCACCTGCACAGGCCGTAAGCCATAGAGCTGCGAACAAATATTTCATCGGCCAATCGATCCGCTTCATCGTTTCCAAAATATCTAGATAGCGACTAGGCGAGATTCCAAAAAGCGAACTTCGTATGTATTGGTGATCTTTCTGAATGCACGTTCAGGCGCCAGCTTTCAGGCTTTCTATCTTTGGCTGGTTGGGATCGGCAAAATTTTCATCGAATCCCTTCGCGTAGTTGAACAGATGTTTATGCCCATATTCAAAATAAGCCTCCTTTTCTCCCTGACCGAGCTTTTGCCAAATCGAGATATTCACCGCCCGGCAAACCTTCTGCATCATGGCTAATGTCATCTGGCGTCCTTTGCGGGCTCTCTGCACCTGTTTGTGGTTAAGTTGTTCAGTTGAGGTATCAACTAGCTGATGATTGGTCAGGCCCCACTGCTTCATCAATGAGTCAAGTGGCTGCAATCCGTGTTCACGAGCGTCGTCCATAGCTACCTATTTCCTGCTCAGGATCTTTTCCGCTAAGCAACCTTAATTTCTTAAAGTGGACTAGAATCGGTCCGGTCGGGCTACCTCAATATCCTGCAAATACATGATTCCAGGATAGTCTCGGAAACACTCGGCGACTACCTTCTCGCCGATCGTCTCTGCAATGGTCCGATCGTGGATAATTACCTCTATCTTCAGATTATCAAAACCTTCTACAACGGTCGCCTTATCCGAGGTCGAATGAGAATGATGGAGCCCTTTTCCCCCAGCACGGACTAACGTATAGCCTTTGCCATTGCTGGATTCGATGATTGCGCAGACTCTTTCGAGTATGAAGTGCTCGACTACGATGACTAATTTAGTGGCTTTGTGGAACATGATTAGACTCTTGGTTAGAATGGACTTAGATACCGAAAACTAGATGCGCGAGCGAGATGAACAGCGGAATACAGATTGCAATCGCGACTGGTGTTCCGACACTCGTGGATGAACCGATATAGGCGGATGGGTTTGCCCATGGGATTCCACCGCGTATGGTAGGAGGTCCCGATATATCTGAGTTTGAAGAGGCAATTACGGCGAGCAATACGACTCCGCCCGGGCTGAAGCCCACCCAAATATGCGCTAGATAACCGAGCCCAAACGCAAACAAGCCGTGAACGATCGGGCCGATAATTGCATAAACTGCAAACCAGTGTGCGACCCCCTGTAATTCTCGAATGCGGGACCATGCTTCCATTCCTAGGACGAGCATCAGGATCGATAAAAAGCCACGGAAAATCGGCTCATAGAAACTGGTAAGAACACTCTCCGGTCGACCGATCAATCCGATCAGCAGTCCCAAAATCATCGCTGAAAGTGCAGAGCTTCGCAGACTATCTTTCACGATTGCCCAAGCATCGACCTTTTTACGGGAATGATTGCTTACTCCATCTTCGTCATGAGATTTCTCCCTTTGGATATTTGCCAAGACAATCGCTAAGATCAGTGCAGGAATATCCATGAATGGATAAAGAGCAGGAACCCATGCCTCAAATTCCACCTTTTGCTCTTGGAGCATGACGATCGCCGCCGCCAAAGTCGAAGCACTGACTGCACCAAATAAACCTGCCGTAGCTGTGCCATCCGCTGCATTTACTCCGGGTAGATATTTGAAGATTGCGTTGCCAAATAAGACGATCGCTACACCAATGATAATTGTGAAAAAGGCGGGTAATAGCATCGCGCCTAGTTCCGCCTCCCGAATCTCAACGCCGCCCTTCATGCCGATCTTCATCAACAGCACGAAAACCACAAATTGGTAGACTGGTGCAGGAATCGTCAGCTTGCTCTTCGTAGCAGCGATCAGCGCTCCGCCTATTAAAAACGCCAACGTAGGCGACTGTAGCTGAGATACAAACTGCCTTAAAAAATCGAGAATTAGTTCCATAAAATTTAAGTTGCGGTTTCTCGGAGCTAGCTTTCTTCGGCGACGGAGCGCTGAGTATCTCTTTCTTCGATGACTGTAAACACATTTTATCAGTAGTCTGACGCCATGTTAGACTCGATCAATGAACCGACGCCTTGAAGGCGGAAGGCTGAGTAGCCGTCGCAGTCGTTCTTCATAAAATACGTATCAAAGGAACCTAAGATGCATCAAATTCTCTAACGCAAATTATTTGTGTTTTAGGCTTGCACGTCGCATAAAAGTTTGCCAATTGAGCGCGAGAAAATTCGATGTTCGGCAGAAATTCTATTCCATTTCCCCTGAAAGCCCTCGCTGGGCTACTTCTGGTCCAGCTGATTTTTCTCCAAGCTTTCGCAGCGAGTCCACAGATTCACGAGGATTGTTGCAAACATCATCAAGACTCACCTGCGGACGATGATCAGCGCTGCGCCATTGATCTGTTTCTTCAAACCTTTTCCTCTCAGGTATCACCCCAGCTAGGAGACGATCTAAAATTTGAGCTTTCGGTAGAAATTGCGCAGATCTCTATATCGAATTTTGTCCAGATCGGACCTCTAGCAGCTTCGCTTCTGACTTGCTCACCTCCTCGCGGCCCTTAGCTAGGCGATGATTCCTTAAATCCGGGCTCAACTTCGGAGCTCTGAACGATCCCCCCATGGCGTTTTCCTAGGGCAGGGCACGCCATTCTCCGGGACTGTAAGCATAAAACGCGCCCTGCGATCCAAACAAATCTTCATTCATGAAACTATTTCCATATACCACAATACCCGCCATTTTTGGCCTAACAATTACAAGCATACTTTCTCAAGACCAAGCTCTCCCTCCGATCCAGATGCTTGATCAACTCACTGTCACGGCGAATAGATCTGACCAGACGCTCTTTGAGCAGATCACCCCAGCAACTGTCCTGAACGGGCAAGATCTACTAATTAACATGGAGCCTACGTTAGGCGAAACCCTCGCGAAACAGCCAGGTGTCTCTTCCACCTATTTTGGTCCAGGTGCTAGCCGCCCCATTCTACGTGGCTTAGGGGACGATCGTCTGCGCATCCTCCAGAATGGTGTTTCAGTGATCGACGTTTCCAACGTAAGCCCTGACCACGCGGTGGCCACAGATCCACTCACCCTATCTTCAGTGGAGATCGTCAGGGGACCTGCAACCATTCTTTATGGGCCTAACTCGATCGGTGGTGTGGTAAACATGCAAGATAATCGCATCGCCGAGGAAGCACACAGTTCAGAGTTCCCATCTGGTTCTTTTGGCTACTCAGCTGGCTCCGCAGATAGCTCACTTGCATCCAGCGGTCAAATTCAGTGGGGTGCAGGCCCGATGGTGTTTCACCTAGACGGCTTCCGGCGTGATGCGGAAAACATTGAAATTCCAGGATTTGCACGGTCCGCACAGCTTCGTACCACAGATGCTCCCGGCACGGCCCAGCCACGGAATGAATTGCCAAATTCGTTCTCGAACTCCAAGGGCGCAGGTTTAGGCGCGTCTTACATTTTCGATGGTGGTTTTATCGGCCTCTCCTATTCCGGGATGAACTCATCTTATGGCACCGTTGGTGAGCCTGACGTCACGATCGGACTTCAGCAACGCCGCTGGGAAATGCGCGGTGGAATGATCAACCCGACAACATGGCTGCGGGAAATTAACTTTGCTCTGGGTTACTCCGATTATACCCATACCGAATTCGAAGGTCCGGCGGTCGGCACCATTTTCGAATTAGAGGGCTTTAACGGCCGCCTTGAATTGATGCATGAGGAAATTGCCGGTTTTGAAGGAACCCTTGGCTATGAGTTCCAAACAAGCGATTTCTCAGCCTTGGGCGCTGAGGCATTCCTGCCTCCTACTGAGACGAGCACTCATTCACTATTTCTCTTCGAAGAGAAGGTGTATGACCAATTCCGCCTGCAACTAGGGGCTCGCTATGATTATCAGTCGAGCGATTCATCGACCAATCCCGCTTTCGGACCCGGACAATCACGAGACTTCGGAGCCTTCAGTGCGTCTGCTGGAATTATCTATAACCCGACAGAAGACTATGCGGTTTCTCTATCTCTTGCCTATACGCAGCGCCCACCCACCTACGTTGAGCTCTATGCGGATGGTCCTCACCTAGCGACAAGCGTATTTGAGATTGGCGATCCTTCGCTTAATAAAGAGGAGGCCTTCTCTATCGATCTCGCACTACGTAAAAAAACAGGTCGGGTGACTGGCGCGATTAGCGGCTTCTACTACCGCTTTACGGACTTCGTAAATCTTTCGCCAACTGGCGGTATCGATCCAAACGATGGCTTACCAATCTTTGCCTATGAAGCTTCAGATGCGACATTTTATGGCGGAGAAATCGAAGCGACTTTCCATCTCCTCAATCCAATCGATGAGAATACTCGAGCGACTGACGAACGGCTTGATCTGATTCTTCGTGCGGATTACGTCCACGCCGAAGACCGCAGTTCCGATGAACCGATTCCAAGAATTCCGCCTTTCCGCACAACCGCGATCCTCGAATATGGAAACGGGCCTCTCACGGCGCGTATCGAGGGCCAATATTGCGCGGAGCAGGATAGAAATGCAAATTTTGAGACGCCTACCGATGCCTACTTCCTATTGACTGCCAGTGTATCCTACCAAGTCCCGATAGGCCCCTTGGACACGACCTTATATCTGAAAGGCGTAAACCTTACCGATGAGGAAGCCAGGCTTTCTACCTCGTATCTCAAAGACGTTGCACCCCTTGCAGGACGTGGTGTCGTCGCCGGCCTACGCGCGGAATTCTAATCACCTAGATCTGAACTAGCTAATAGCGCCCTTGCAGACTTCGTGTGTGCAAGGGCGTTTTCGTGTCCAAGCTCATACGTAAGGATTTAGATCTGTAAACCTTAACCATCAGGAGATATTAAAGATCTATGAAATTCCGTTTCATCGTTATCTTTATAGCTCTCATCCTCGTCGCGCTAGCGGCCTGTTCGTCGCAAGTAAAAGCGAAGCATCCAATATCTTATCGATTCATCGATGGCCGCACTGCCCTGATCAAAAATGGAATTGCCTATGCTCCGAGGAGTGCGCCCGCTGCTGTGAAGCGCGCAATTGCTGCAGGAAACCGCCTTCAGGGGCGTCCCTACAAGTGGGGCGGTGGCCACGCGCGGCACCAGGACACTGGCTACGATTGTTCCGGAATGACTTCTTATGTTCTTCGTGAAGCTGGTCTTATGTCAGGTTCTTTAACCTCCAAAGGCTTCTTTGATTATGGGAAAAAAGGCAGTGGAAAGTGGATCACTATCTATGTCCGCAAGGGCCACGTGTTCCTTACCATTGCAGGGCTCCGCTTAGACACCGGCGGAAGCAGAGGACGCACCGGCCCACGCTGGAAGACTGCGACGCGCCAAGGCAGAGGGCATATCATGCGACACCCGAGAGGATACTAATCGGTTTTAAGGATTACCTACAAATTGTTCCCAGTCCTTGAAGTAGCCTTGCTATTCAATCTGAGGCGGCCCTACCTTCTGCCGCATGAGCAAGCCTGAGACATCCTGCAAAACCCTCGCAAAATGGGTCGATGAAATGACCTCTCTATGCACTCCAGATCAGGCTGTCTGGTGTGATGGGTCCCAAGAGGAGTGGAATCGCCTTACCCAGCTTCTTTGCGATCAGGGAACTTTCACTCGTTTGAACCCCGAGAAGCGTCCAAATTCCTTTTTGGCGCGCTCCGAGCCATCCGATGTAGCCCGCGTCGAAGAGCGCACTTTCATCTGCACGAAACGGCCAGACGAAGCTGGACCTACGAATCAATGGGCAGATCCAATCGAGATGCGCTCCAAGCTCAACGAAAAGTTCTCTGGAAGCATGTCGGGACGCACCATGTATGTGATTCCTTTTTGTATGGGTCCTCTCGATTCTCCACTTGCGAAGATCGGTGTTCAGGTAAGCGATAGCCCATACGTCGTTGTGAACATGCGCATTATGGCACATATGGGAGCGCCTGTTTTGAAGCGCTTGGAAGCTGAGCTATCCGGGGAATCGTCCAAAACGCGGGATGGTCACGGCCAGTTTATCAAATGCCTACATTCAGTTGGCGCACCTTTGAAGGCAGGTGAGAAGGATTCTCCATGGCCCTGCAATCCAGATAAGTATATTTCACATTTCGTTGATACGAGAGAGATCATGTCCTACGGCTCCGGCTACGGCGGAAATGCCTTGTTAGGTAAAAAATGCCTCGCTCTGCGGATTGCTAGCAATATTGCCCGGGAGCATCGGTGGATGGCAGAACATATGTTGATTCTCGGGCTACACGCTCCGGATGGAAGCACCACTTACCTATCTGCGGCTTTCCCATCCGCCTGTGGCAAAACAAATCTCGCTATGCTCGTCCCGCCAAAACCCTATGCGGACAAGGGTTGGAAAACGACGATCGTAGGCGATGACATCGCGTGGCTTTGGCCCCATAAAGATGGAAAACTTCATGCGATCAATCCGGAGACAGGCTTCTTCGGCGTCGCACCTGGCACTAGCTGGGAGACGAACCGCATCGCGATGGAATCGATGCAGGAAAACGCAATATTTACCAACGTCGCTCTAACTGATGACGGCGATATTTGGTGGGAAGGTCTTACCAAAGAAGCACCGGATCATCTGATCGATTGGAAAGGTCAGGACTGGACACCTGCCTCAGAAACTCCTGCCGCACATCCGAACGCGCGCTTCACGGCACCTGCATCGCAATGCCCTACGATCGATCCAGAATGGCAGAATCCTGATGGGGTGCCCATTGATGGAGTCATCTTTGGAGGGCGCCGTGCGACGACAATGCCATTGGTTTATCAGGCATTCAACTGGTGTCATGGGGTTTATGTAGGAGCCACGATGGGATCAGAAATGACAGCCGCCGCTGCTGGAACAATCGGAAAAGTCCGCCGCGATCCAATGGCCATGCTCCCATTCTGCGGCTACAATATGGGCGCATATTTTGGACATTGGCTTGAAATGCAACGCTACCTACCTCATCTCCCACGATTTTTTCATGTGAATTGGTTCCGGAAAACCGAAAATGGCGAATTCATGTGGCCTGGCTTCTCTGAAAATATGCGCGTCCTCGAATGGATCGTTAAACGCTGCAAAGGAAGCACTGCGGGGCATGAAACTCAGATCGGCTGGATTCCCGACTACGAGAATTTCAATACCGAGAATCTGCCAAACTTCACGGAGGAAGATTTTAATCAGGTGATGAAATTTGATCGGCGTGAATGGCGCGCCGAGCTCGTTTCACAAGGGGAGCTATTTATCGATTTATACGATCACCTTCCAAAAGAGCTAATCTTTCAAAGAGAACTCCTTGCCGCTCGCTTGATCTAAGATATTTACGGATATCCGGTCTAGGATCGTTCGCAAATCAAGCTTTGGCAAACGTCAATGGGGCTTGGCTAGAACTCGCCGTCGCTAACTTCCTCATCAAACAAGTCAGCTTCGTTCACGGGCATTGCTCGCTGGGCGTTTTCGATCATTTCTGGATCTACTGGAATTGCCTGCAAAACCTCCTCCTCGGCGATAGGTTCGGCGAAGGTGCCATCCGTATTCATTGGCGGAATTTCGACTTCTAAAGGATCAGAGCCGTCGGATAAGACTGCCTCCTCGCCACTTTCGTCTATAACCACCACAAGCGCCCGCTTCGGAGGAGCGATGATATCTTTGATTTCCTCCTTAATGGGCTCAAAAAAGTTCCGAACCATTGGTGCCGCCATCCTCCCGCCAGAGACCTTCTGTCCAGGCTTTCCCTCATACAATACTGCAAATGCGTAGCGCGGATTATCCGCAGGTAGGAAGCCAGCAAACCAAGCCAATCGCTGATTCAGGCGTGGCGGGCCCCATTGCGCCGTCCCCGTCTTGCCAGCTAGGGACGTGTAGCTGAGGCCGCCGCTTTTCCCGGTGCCATAGCCCTTATCCACGACATCACGCATACCCTCTCGCACGATTTCTACGGATTGCTGATCTACTTCCAACCAGTTTCTTCCCTCTGGCACCATTGCGCTGACCACCCGCCCGCGGCTGTCTTGGACTTGGGTTACTAGTGAAAGCTTCGGCAGCGCGCCACCATTCGCAATTCCGGCCATCATCTGCGCAACTTGCAAAGGCGATGCCAGTAGGCTCCCCTGCCCGATTGACATGTTTGCCGTGTCTCCATTCAATATCCGCCTTTTCTCATTCTTAAGCATCCAATCATTGGTTGGAACCAGTCCGGCTGTCTCGCCCATCAAAGGGAGCCCAGTCTTGGCGCCTAGCCCAAGTCGCCGGCTCAGGTCTAGAAAGACCGTTGGCCCTAGATCGATGCCCACTTGATAGAACCAAGTATTACAGCTGCGCGCAATTGCCCGCTTCACGTTGATGCTCCCTTCTGGAACTTTGGACCAGTTCTTGAATGTGTGGTTGCCAATCTGAATCGATGCAGGCGAGTAGACCGTTGAATACTCACTTACTACGCCGGCGTTCAATGCCGCCAAAGCGACGACTGGCTTGTAGGCAGAGGCAGGCGGATAGGCCGATTGAAATGCTCGCCCAAACAACGGATTCCCATCATTTTCCTGCAGCTCTTTAAAATCTTTTGTCGAAATTCCCGGAATAAATCGATTCAGGTCAAAAGTCGGCCGGGATGCCATGACCAGCACTTCCCCAGTCACCGCATCAATGACCACGAAAGCTCCTCGCTCACAGCCCTTCCTGAGAACTTTCTCAGCTAATTTCTGCCATTTTAGATTGAGTGTAGTGACCAGAGTCCCACCGGGCCGTGACCGTTTCACTTGTTCCTCCAGTAGCTTGTTACCTTTTTCATCGAACAGGAGTCGCTTCATCCCTGGTTCACCTGCGAGCTCCTTCTCGTAAAGACTTTCTAGACCAGAACGCCCCTCACTTTCTTCCCACAGCGGTTCGTTAAAATTGATAGGCCCGGTAGGTAATTCTCCAACTTTTCCCGAATACCCAATGATATGCGCAGCGATTCCATCTTCCGGATAAAGCCGCCGATAGACCGCTGCTAACTTCAGGCCTCCCATCAGTTTTTCTTCGATGTCTTTGGCATCGGCCGCATCTAGGTGCGGGCTTATATACAACGGCAGCCAGCGGCGGTGACGATAATGAGAGTAAAGCTCATCGTCCGTTTTCTCGTAAACTACATCAACCAGATCTTTTAGCTGATCCATCCGCAAACGCGCCCACTTGACCACATAGTCTCTATCGACATCCTGAAATTGCTCAAACTGTAGCGCGATCTGATAGGCGACTTTGTTTTGTGCTAGCGGCTCACCAGTCCGGTCCACAATTTGTCCCCTTGGCGCCGGTATTTTAAGGGTAATTGTCCGCGCGTCTTTCCGGGTCAATATGGATCCGTCACTCGCAGATTTCAGAGGACCTGTGGCATCTACAAGTCCAGCTGCATCCACTTTACCGTCCTTGACACCCAGGCTAGCACTTACGACCTGCCCGGAACTAAGCCCCGCTGTCAACACGGCCATTCCTATCATTACCCCACAGACCCCGGCAGAAAATCTCATCTCAGCCACACTAACTACACCAAACCGGTCTGGCAACCGCTCAATCCGCCTTTGCAAGAGAGCTCTGCGAGACCTTTCACTGCCGAAATCGAGTCCGCTCTGCAAATTTTCTGCCTCAAATCTTTGGCTCCAGCAAAACCCTTGCAGTAAGCCATCAATCGACCGCGCATTGCTGTGATCGTTTGACGTTCATTGCCGTATCGTCCGCTCGACACCGCCATCCGGCAATGGCGCAATATGAGAGCCCAGCGCTCGTCCACTTGGATGGGTTCCATGACCTCTCCAGTATCCAGATAATGCTTTGCCTCCCGAAAGACCCAAGGGTTCTGCATCGCCGCGCGGCCGATCATAACTCCGCTCACAGCTGTGCTATCGCGCCTTTTTTTCAAATCCGCCCCACTGGTGATATCTCCGTTACCAATCACTGGAATCTTTACCTCCCGCGCCACGGCATCGATCACCTCCCAATCTGCCTCACCTGAGTATCCTTGGGCCCGCGTCCTTCCGTGCACGGCGATTGCCGACATCCCGCAATCTTCCAAGCGCCGCGCTACCTCGACGGCATTGATTGAAGATGAGTCCCAACCGATCCGGATTTTCGCAGTCACCGGGACATCTGCCCCCACAGCGCATTGCACTCCACCGGCCACGCTTTCCAAAAGCTGGCAGTCCCGCAGCAAAGATGAACCTCCATTGCGGGAAACCACCTTGTTCACAGGACAGCCAAAATTGATATCGATAAAATCCGGCACTCCACCAGCCAAGCCCTTATCGAGGATCTTCCGCGCTGCCTCGCCCATGCGCGCGCCATCCGCTCCGAACAGTTGCACGCCAACAGGTCTCTGGACCTCCGAAAATTCAGTATATTTCCGCGTTCTTGCATCCGCCTGCATGATCCCCTCAGCACTAACGAATTCAGTCACCATGACATCAGCACCCAGCTCTTTGCAGATCTCCCGGAAAATCAAATCAGTCACCCCAGCCATCGGCGCCAGATAAAGGGGAAACTTTCCGTTAGAAAACCAGTCGAGCACGCTGAGTACATAACACAGGCCCGCTCATATTAGAAGTCATTCATAGCTGGTGTTTCCCAAGCCCGACCCTTCCCGACTATCTTTTTTCGATTGCTACGATGGTGATATCGTCCATCTGCGGGCCTTCCCCTGTGAACCTGTGAAGAACCTCCTGCACCTCACTGACGACTGCCTCTGCCCCCAGAGCTCCAGTGTCTTCGAATGCAGTTGCCAAGCGCTCCATGCCAAATTCCTCGTGATTTTCGCTAAGAGCTTCCTTCACCCCATCTGTGAAAAGCAGCATGCAATCTCCAGAATCTAGGGCAATTACCTGGTCCTTAATGACTCGCTCGAAGACCCGTCCATTATCAAGGCCCAAGGCCATTCCCTTCGGTCGAAAAACTTCGACCAGCCCCGAAGCCCGGCGATAGACGAGGGCCGGCTCGTGTCCGGCCCGCGCCAAGACAATTTCCCCTCTCTCCGGATCCAATACCGCATAAATCATACTAATGAACATATCCTCTCGTATGTCATCAAAAAGATATCCATTCACTGCTCCCAATACTTTTGAAGGAGATGCATCTGTGAGTGAAACGGCACGTAGCAGGCTTCTGCACATCGCCATCAGCAAGCCTGCGGCTACGCCCTTGCCAGAGACATCTGCTATCACCACTCCTAGTTTGCCTTGGGGAAGCCCAAGATAATCGTAGTAATCTCCACTGATAATCCGGGCTGGTAGGTTGATTCCATTGACCCGAAACCCAGAAATTAGCGGATCTTCTTGTGGGAGCAGAACCCGCTGCACCTCCCTCGCGTTCTTCAGCTCTCCCTCGATCGCACGTTTGCGGCTAGCCTCTCGGTGAACCCGCGCATTGCCGATCGCAAACGACGATTGCTCAGCAACTGACCGAAATACGGCAAAATCGTTTTTGGAAAATTTTTTCCCAAGACCGCTCTTTGTAACCGCTAACACGCCAATATCATTCCCGGCATAACGAAGAGGGGAAACCATCGCGCTCAACATGATTTCTTCACCGTCCGCACCGCGAGTCGCCGTGCGCACATCTCTTAAATGGACCGCTTCCGCAGCCGCAAAGCTCCCACCAATCACGCCCTCACCTACCGCGACACGGGCTAGGCGAAGGTGGCTTTCTAATGCTCTCTCATCCTCTTTTGCTCTTTCGGAAACTTCTTCTGGAACCTCAATCAAGGCGGGGCAGACCTCCGATAGATAAGCTGGGCTCAGCATCCCTGGATCCGCAGAAACGTAATAAACTGTCCCGGCTTCGGCACCAACAACGTCCATAACTCCTTCTACAATAGTCTTCGATAGCTCGCCATCTGAAGGCTCGCGTCCGATCGCAGATCCAAGATCGTGGAGGAAGGTGAACATCCGTTCCTCCTCGCCCTCAAGGTCTGCAAAGGCTGCCCGGATGCGCCTCGCTTTGCGCCGTTGGATTCGAAAAGCTAGGAGAACTACACCAACGATCGTCGAGGCAAGGATCGCCCATAGTGTGGAATGTGATATCGGTAGCTCGATCACTTCCGCCGTGCCTTACTGGCCAGCTCTTTTCCTAACATATCTACCAATCCCGAGAACTTTTCTTCGTTCCCCTCGTTCGCCTTGATGAGTGTCTGATGAGCACTGAGCACATGTGCTCCGCTTTCACTCGGATCGCCGTTGCTTTTGCAGTTCTTCAACACGTTCTTAGCTTCTACTTTTTCATCCTCCCAGACAGGGTTTGCGGGATCAATATCCAGAAGATAATCTAGGCCGAGATCTTCCAAAGAATTCTTATTTTTCTCTCCCGGATCAGCAATTTGCACCGCGCCTTCCTTTTCGGTCATTCGATTCGCCAACCCGGCGAGCGTGCCCATGAATGTAGAATCCATGCCAGTGCAGGCTTCAAGATCGACCACTAAACACATTTCACCGGCGCGGATCCTCTCCTCACCATAGTCCTTCACCGCGGGACTATTTAAAAAAGTCCCTTTGCCTTCACAGCGGATCCAACTAAAGCCATCAAAATGGCCGACTTTTATAGGACTTACTTTCGTCACAAGAATTGAATAGCTGCTGTAAGATCAATCACCCTCCAAGCTCAAGGTCCAAAAAGCTATCATAGATCCATGTCCGGTCAACCTCTTCTAAAGCGCCGCACTCATTCGGGCGCTCGGCATTCTTGATTCTTCCAAACCCAAGATAACTTTGCTTTTTTTGGCACCGCGCTACCCGATATAAATAAAGAACCTTGTCGTTCCGATCCCAAAAAAGGAGCTTCATGGCATGCCCGGTCTAATTATCGCTCCACGCGCTCGCATTTTCCACGGCCATGAATGGGTCTACGCCAGCGAAATAAAAAAATCTTTCGGAAACCCTCAGCCAGGCGATGTCATTACTTTGAAAGATTTCCGAGATCGCCCTCTCGGAACTGCAATCTACAATCCCGCTTCGCAAATCGTTGCGAGAAGATTTTCACGCCGTCGCCAGGATCTCGATCTTGATTTTTTCGCGCGCCGCATCCAGCAGGCCTTCACACTTCGCATTGAAAACCCGGCCATCGATGAGAATCTAGCCCGAATTGTATGGTCGGAATCGGATGGTATCCCTGGTCTGATTGTAGACCGTTATGGAACTCACCTCGCAGTCCAGACTACGACTCTCGCGATGGATCAGCGTAAGGATGTCATTGTCGAAGCACTCGTTAATCTGCTTACGCCGGAATCGATCATCTTCCGCAATGATTCCCCTTCGCGGAAAGCCGAAGGCTTGGAGCAAACAATCGAGCTACTCTACGGAAAAAGCCCGGGTCCTTTTATCGTGAGCACCAATCAGCTGCAGTTTGAAATCGATCTCATCGATGGGCAAAAAACCGGATTATACCTCGATCAACTTCGGGCCCACCAAGAAGTAGCATCTCTTGCAAAGGGTTTGCGGGTCCTTGACTGCTTTACAAATCAAGGCGGCTTCGCGCTAGCCTGCGCGAAGGCTGGAGCCGCGAAAGTGACCGCCGTAGATATATCGGAAAGTGCATGCGTAGCCGCACGTAGAAACGCTCAGCTCAATCATCTAGAAATCGATGTCGTACAGGCAAACGTTTTTGATTTTCTGAAGCAAGCAGCTCCAGATTATGACCTAATCATCCTCGATCCACCTTCTTTCACGCGGAACAAAAAGAATCTCGCTGATGCCATGCGGGGCTACAAAGAGATCCATCTCCGCTCCTTAAAACTACTTCCTAAGGACGGGCTGCTATCCACCTTTTGCTGCTCGCACCACGCAAGCCGCGAGCTATTCTTGGAGAATCTAGCGGCCGCTTCGGTCGATGCCAAAAAGTCTCTTCGCCTAATTACAGAACATCATCAAAGTCCAGATCATCCAATTTTAGTTACAATTCCGGAAACTGCCTACCTAAAGGGCTTCACATCACGCCTGATTGCGACGCGCTAAACCCCGTTTATCCGGGCACTTAAAAAGTGGGCTTACCCCACGCATTTTACCTTGCAGCCAATCATCCTCCCGCTACGCTCCACCCCAAGCACCCGGTTACAATCCCGGAATGCCAACAACAACACACGACAATACCTATTATGAAAATGATCAAATTCGCTATCGCCGCCACAGTTGCAGCTCTGTTCGCCGCTTCATGCTGCCCACAAGCACCAGCTCCAGCTTCCCCTCCTGTTTACCAAGCACCTGCTAAGTAATTTAGAAAGGAAACTTTAGCCCCGTCCGTTGTTTTATACCCGGACGGGGTTTTTTTTCGCATGATTTTGCCTATTTCCTTTTCAAGGAAAATGTGAGCATCTAAAAACCCTTACCATGACCCATTTCCTAATCACTTTCTCAGCGATTGCTACCGCAGTTCTTTGTTCGTCCTGCGGTTGCTGCACTAGCGATGCTGAAGCACCACCGCTTCGTCCACTGCCTCAGTTCCAGCAAATTAGCGAAGTTCAAGTCGAATACACTAAGTAGAGCGCGATCACTCTTTTAGATTTTATTTCAATGCGGAGGCTTCGCCTCCGCATTTTGCGTTTCGGATACCAACTGATTTAGCAGAATCGATGACCATTTGTTGATTTGCTGAAAAAAAATTTGGGTGAAGTTCAAGTTTATCCGGTCCATTCTCCAGCCAAGTGTCTTTTAGCCCGTGCGCTGAAAGAAAGGGGTTAGCAGATGGGCTTAGGCCACCTTTCCGTCTTCAATCACCAACATCCGATCGCCAATTTTCGCGAGCTTCCGATCGTGAGTTACGACCACCAGCGTAACATTTTCCTGATCAGCTAGGGTCATTAGCATCTCGATCACTGCTCCGCTTGTTTGAGAATCTAGGTTTCCAGTCGGCTCATCCGCAAATAGCACTGCTGGGCGATGGACGATTGCCCGGGCAATTGCCACCCGTTGCTGTTCTCCGCCTGACATCTCGGCAGGCAAGTGCTCCGCACGCCCTAGTAGGCCTACCTTCTCAAGAGCTGCTCGCGCCTCATCTGTCCGATCCTGCCCGGCAATCGCACCCGGAACCGAGACGTTTTCCAAAGCCGTCAGCTCAGGCAAAAGATGGTAATTTTGAAACACATAGCCCATTGCCTGATTCCGAAACCTTGCTTGGGCTTTCCTCCCGAGTGAATACAGGTCTGTTCCATCGATCAGAACAGTTCCCTTTTCAGGCCGTTCTAAACCCGCCAATGTATATAATAAGGTGGTCTTCCCGGCACCACTTGGCCCACACAAAAAGACTTTTTCTCCCTTTTCAATCTTCAGATCGATACCATGTAACACCTCTACCCGCTTGGCTCCCAGTTGATAACTTCTGTGTAGATCCTGCGTCTCAATCACTTCAGAAAGCCTAAGCGTCCAGGCTCGACTGTCACCTCTCAAAGAGTATTTTAAGGTAGATAGAATATCAGCGGCTCATTCAGCCATAACCATGGCCTAGACCAGATTTATAGAACATTGGTTATTTTCCTCAAGATGGCTGATAGGCTCTTGTTTGTTCGAGAGGCCTAGAACTTTAGGCCACGGATCAATAGCTGACTCCAAGTTTCCAAACGGTCAAACAAAGGTCCTCGGAGTTCTGAGATTTCAGCCCAATCGAGTCCTGACAGGGCTTCCTCTCGTGAGCTGACTCGTTCGTTCTCAAGCTCCACCACATGCACAACTCCAAGGTGCACCTGCCCCACTGAACTGGAATCGTCATTGAGTAGACCCACAATCTTCATCGAGTAATCGCCCTCGATCTCGAGTTCTTCGTCCAGCTCACGCTGGACAGCCGCATAATAGGCCGCCGCGCCGCGCCGACCACCTCCCATGTCCACAGGATTGATATGACCTCCTACACCCACAGAGATTTTTGCATGAAGCCGCCCCTCGCCTCCGCTTTTGCCACGTGTATAATAAAGAATCCGTTTGCCACATTGAAACACGCAATATGGGATAACTTGCTTGTGGGACGGATCATCTTCAGCGAGCTCTCGTTTTAGGAAAAAATGGTTCTGCTCATCTAAAATCTCTCCAACTAGCTCATCGCAGCCTTCCGTTTTGAGGCCTTGGAACGCGCTTAGTTCCTCAAGAAGAGATCGCTCAATCACTAAAACCTCTTCATCGCCGTATTTTGACATACAAAAGCTTCCCACTAGCCAGCGAGAGAAGACAACCTTTAAAGTAGAACAGATATTGTATCGAACTTGATCCAGCGAGTCTGCCCCTTAGCCTCTAGGAGCGAGGGCGGATTCTTTGCTCGCGCAGACATTATGATGCAGCACGCCAGCCTTGGCAAAGTGAACGGGTTTCTTTATAAATCCCTAAGTTACTTATCCCACCCCCATCATGTTCAATCGTATCGGCAACTTATTTCGCGGATTTCTAGGTCTTTTCGTCAGCGGAATGGAAAAGAAAAACCCGGAGGCACTTCTTGAGGTAGAAAAGGAAAATCTCCGGAAACAGATCGCGAATTACAACCAAGGCCTGGCCGCACACGCCGCGCTGTGTGAGCGCTTGATGGGTCAGGTAAAGCGGCTCGAAAGAGAAGAAGCTGAGCTTCGCGCAAAAACTACCGCTCAATTGCGTGCAGGAAATAATGATGCGGCAGGAAATTACGCCCTACGCTTGCAAACGGTAAAACGAGAAGTAGAGGAAAATCGGTACGCAGCTAGCAGATGCAGAAAAGACCTATAAGGAACTAGTCCGCGCACGCGAAGTTTCCATCAATGCAGCTAAAAAGAAAATCGCCGACTTAAAATACGCGCTTTCTGATCTGAAAATCAAGAATGCGACTGCGGAGCTGACTGAGATGGCTTCCGGTATGATCTCCGAAATCGGTGGATCAGGGGATACTCTGAATCGTCTACATGACATGGTGGAAGAAGAACGCCAGATCGCCGCAGGCCGCGCCCGTGTGGCAAAGGACTCTTTAGACACTTCGGAAATCACCCTTAAAGAGGCGGAACAGGAGGCCCTCGCCGATCAAGCGCTCGCAGACTTTGCTGCGGCTGAAGGACTCGCTTTTGATCCGCCGAAGGCAAGCATTTCCGGAGGGACAGCTGCTTCAGAAGAGCCTGTGAAGAAATCGATGGGCCCGCTGACCGAGTGAGTTAAAGTCACGCTCTACAATTCTTCTAGAAGGCTTAGTTTTAAAGGTCTTCTAGAAGGTCCGATGAGGTCGTAGAACCAATTTCGAGTTTCATTCTTATGCTCAATCAGTGGTCAGCGGCGCTTGCAAATACCTACGCGAGCAATGCCGCTTCGCAATTCATCCTCCATGGGAACGTGAATGATCAGTTTCTACTCCCTGCAGAGGCGATCGGAACTTTATCGGACTATTTATTCGAAGCACTCATGCAGCGCTTCGACGTGCTGTTAAGCTACGATATAGGAAATGGAATTCAGATCCGAAAGGGTGGTGAGATCCTTTCCACTTGGCCGCACTTTAAGAAAAATTCCGTTCTCCCTAGTGCTCCCCGCGCTGCCGTTGAATTTCTAACTCACTACTTCCGCTATGCCAATAATCTGGCGCAGTTAGGGCAAAAACGCCTACAGATCGGGCTAGTCATTCGCGCTTCCCAATTACTCGCCCCCGCCGTTCCTGATTCGACATCCTACGATCTAAATTCACTCGCCCTTCAGATTCGAGACTGGGCAGATGATTCGTCGATCTCAGGACTTCCCTTAGCGACTTTTCTATTAACTGAAAATCTCAACGAGCTGCATCAGCTGATCACTGCAAATTCCCATGCACAAAAACTGAAGATACCTCTGCCCTCTTCTGATGAAGTCTTAGCGATTCTCGAGGCATCACGCTCCTACCTATCCCACCGCTCTGTCCCATTATCTACAGAAGCTTCCAGAGCTGGCTGGTAGTCTAAGTGGCACGAGTCATTCAGCGATTGAATCGCTCTTAAAAACAAAACAACACCAGAGCTCTCCGATACTTCCTGCAGATATTGTCTCACTAAAAAAACTATTGGTGGAGGCGGAATGTGAGGGTCTGATTGAATTTATCCAGTCCCCACATACCCTCGAAGATCTTTCTGGGATGGAAGGAGTGAAAAAGTGGCTCCGCCAAGATATCGCTCTATGGAATCAAGGCGATCTTGCAGCATTGCCGATGGGCTACCTGTTCTGCGGGCCGGTCGGCACTGGCAAAACCTATCTAGTTGAGTGCCTTTCCGGGGAGGCCGATGTCCCGGTGATAAAAATCAAAAATTTCCGAGATAAGTGGATTGGATCCACCGAAGGAAATCTGGAGAAAATCTTCCGGCTACTCCATGCTCTGAATCGATGCTATGTATTTATCGACGAGGCCGATCAAACACTTGGCAAACGCGATTCTGGTGGTAGCGATTCCGGGCTCTCAGGACGTATCTATTCGATGATTGCCCAAGAAATGTCCCGCAGTCAAAATCGTGGTCGCATTATCTGGATCCTAGCCTCTTCTCGCCCCGATTTGATTGAGGTCGATCTAAAACGCCCAGGAAGAATCGATGTGAAAATCCCAATTTTCCCTGCAGCTTCGCCTCGTCAGTCCTTCGCCTTACTTCGTGCTCTTTGCAAACGGCGGGATAACCCCTTTGAACAGACCGACTTTCAGAACGTAGCTGAGACGATGCCCGGAATGTTAACTCCGGGCGCCGCTGAGGCCCTGGCTGTGAAAATCTATCGGGCAGTGGCTACCACTTCAAAAACTCCAATTGAGGCCCTAAAGGAAGCCCTCCAAGGGTATCAAAACCCAGTTCCCAAGGCGACCATCGATCATCAAATCCAGATCGCGATTGAAGAAGCGACCGATATGTCATTTGTTCCCGCCGAATTCAGGAGTCACTGCGTAAGTTTCTCAGGAATAGCTCCACCCTCACCAATTTGGTAAGAAAGTTCCCTCTTTCGAAATCAATCGAATCGGTTCACGCAGTCCGTCGGTAAGGAATACGATGGTGTGAATTCCGGCGGGCAAGGTTTCCTTCCCGGTCGTCGATTTTCCATTGATAAAGAGCCCCGTGGCCCGGAAGCCATCGGCAAAATGAATATCTACATCAGTCTCCTCGGTGAGCTGTAATTTTGTCGCAAGAATCGGACGTCCTTTAGGCACGCCAGCGGAATAATAATCTGCTGGGAGCATTCGGCCATTGATCGTCGCGGGGACAATTGCCCATGGCAGACTCGGATCGCCTAATACCGCAGCATCCATATACTCTTTTGATCGGCCAATTGCCGCGTAGAACTTAGGCGATTCACTATCGTTCGCAGAAAAATTTCCCGGCTTCCCTAGTTGACTCATAAATGCGAATAAGTCTGCAGTATCTTTGTCATCTAACGAATCGATTAGACCAGCTGGCATCAAGCTGTCCGAGTCCACTTGTTCTAATATCTGTGCCTTAGCGATCGTGATCTCAGCCCCAGTGGCATCTCGGATCTTCAGGGCACCCCCGACAGTGCTCAATAAAGTTCCTGATACCGACCGCCCGTCCGTAGTCTGTATCCGTATCGAATGATATCCTTCCTTGATTTTTGCGTTCGGGGCGATGACGGATTCTATCAAATAATCCAAGGGTGCGCTTGAGCCGATCGATGTCATATCGGGTCCGATGGCTCCACCCACTCCACCAATCGCATGGCATGCGATACAGGCGAGAGCAGGCCGGCGATAAACGCGCTCTCCACGATCTGGATCACCCTCCTTCGATGCCTCCATGATTTCTGCGATCCGACTTCCAATGTCTTCAGTAGGTAGGAGCGAACCCGCCTGAGTTTTCAGAAGATCCAGTAACTTTTTATGCTCCGGACTGTCTGGTATATTCCTTAATGCGAGTGATGCAGGAAGCTCGTCCAAAGGGTTTTCCTGAACCCGTTCTGCTAGTTGCTCGGTAACTCCTTGAAGAGAGAGCACTTGCTGCCAGAATGTTCTAGATTGCTCAGGCTCATTGATCTCTCGAGCTAAAACTGCTAAAGATGGAACTGCTAGATCACGATGGTGGCGGCCTAGCGCAACAGAAGCTGCGATGCGAACTGCCATGTCCTGTTCTGTCCCAATCTGATCAAGAAGCGCATCTCGCGAATCTAGCCCTTTGATTTGGGAAAGAGCATTTACCGCTGCGATTCCAATTTCTGAAGAGTCAACCCGCTCACTGAGGCTCGGAACAAAGCTCGGCGCGCCGATAAAGCCAGCCATGCGGATCGCCGCGATGCCGCCATCGGCAAGATATGGAATTAGCTTCCCTGAATCAAGAGCGGGACTAAGGCCACGTGCATTCACTGCGGCGAACAAATCGCCAAGCATACGTTCCCGGTTTTCTGAAGAAAATTTATTTGAGGCGGCCTCCTGAAAAATCGTCTTTAAGACTTTCTCATTTCCCGATGCTAGCCCGAGCTCCAGCCACGGGCCGCGCAGATCAGCAGGAAGTTCATCCGGGAAAAGGCGCGAGACGGTCTCTGTCGCCATATCCGTGGGTAATGCACCCAGAACAAATGCGATTTCTTCGGGTGCAGTCTCATCACTCAGCTCAGCGAGCCACTCAGCGCCGCTTCGCTGGATGTGTAGCCATAGAGCATAGTCAATGAAGCGGTCTCTATCTGAAGAGAGCGCTTGTAAGGATTCTCGAAGTGCGGCAGCGCCACTCTCTTTCCCAAGTGCTAGAATTGCTTCCAAACGAACCCGCGGAAATGGATCTGTGATTGCAGCCGATAAAAGTTCTCTGCGCTCCGTCGATAGGCTGAAGCTAGCTAGATGGCGGATTGCTGCGGTTCTTATTTCACCCTGCGGCGAGGCATAGGCAGCTTTCACATGATCGAAATTCTCAGATCGATTTATCGCATCCATCCGCAGTGCAGCAAGAAGTTGCGAAGCTTCAGATCTGTCATCGACCTTCGTAGTTACTGAAGGTTGCCGCTCGAGAAGGACCTTCGCGGCTTGCTCCCGTAGAAACGGATCTTTCTCGCCGAGTAGTTTTTGCAGGGCAGCTGCATCCATGTTCGGAAAGTCTGGCGCTTTTTTTAGTGCAGCGTCCTTGCGAGTGACCTTCCAGATCCGGCCATGTTCTCGGTCCCTGCGCGGATCTCGAAAATCGACTTCTCCATGATTGATCACAGGATTGGCCCAGTCCGCGATATAAAGAGCCCCATCCGGCCCGGTCTTCATATCAATCGGGCGGAAATGGATTGTTCCAGAACGCAGAAGATCATCCTTCTCTTGGGTGACGAAGCCGGCGCCATCATCCGCCACAGTGAAGCGAACCACGCGATGCGCACGATAATCTCCAGTTACCAAGTTTCCCTGCCAGTCTGCTGGAAAATGGTCTGACCCAATAATCTCAAGACCACAGAACTTTGGATAGGCACCAGGACTAATCGCACCAAGGACATTTTCTGACCTCGCATAGCCCTGCAACATCACCTGCGGAAACCCCCACAGAACTCCGGCATATCCAGCACCGTCCGTGAGCATCGACTGGCCATATTGATCAAACTGGTGTCCCCATGAATTGTACATCCCACGGTATACAATATCTAATTTCAAGGTCCGTGGATCGAACCGGAAAACACCGCCGCTATCTAAACGAACGATTCCATGTGGCGTCTCGATATTTGAACGTGTGTAGATAGATTGATTCATCCATATCGTGCCATCAAGACCACGTCTCAAGGTATGGAGATTGTGATGAGTGTCTTCCGTGCCGAAGCCACTTAAAGTCCGCTCCATAGAATCGGCTACGCCATCGGAATCCTCGTCTTGGAAGTGAAGTAGGTCAGTCGATTGTCCGACGTATGCGCCTCCTGAGGCATCTGGTAGGATACCCGTCGGCATCGATAGGCCATCGGCAAATACAGTCGCCTCGTCAGCCGTCCCATCGCCGTTGGAATCTGAGAGGATAATTACTTTGTCATTTGGGGTCTGCCCCACTTCAATCTGTGGATACGTCTCTGCGCTAGCGACCCAAAGGCGTCCTTGAGGATCAAAATTTACCTGTGTTGGTTTGTGCAACATTGGATTCTCAGCCCACAAGCTTACTTCAAATCCTTCGGCGACCTCGAACTCGGGTCGCTCCTGAGTGACCTCCTTGGCAACAATCGATTCATTCCGGATTGGGAATGCGGGGACAATTACGTTTTTCGTAAGATCCCTAGACTGAGCAATGGCTGCCTCTTCACGCTCAATATAAGATTCAAATTCTTTGATTTCCCCAGCAATCTGTCCCTGTTCTTTTGACCGGAAGCCAAAGATATACGCCGTATTTGCCGGACGTGATCGATGGAAAAACCACTCGTTTTTCCGGATGATATGCTGCCGGAGCATCTCTGCCGCTTCATTTCCACTTAGTTCAGGTATTGTCCATCCAAGATGCTCGCCGAGCAGTTCGGCAGCCGCTTTGTAACCTTCTGCAGTAAAATGTAGCCCATTATCAGAGAGATTTGACCGCCCCGCTAGGGCGTCCAGAGAAACAAAAGGAATGTTTCGATCTTTGGCCGTTTTGATAAGAATCTGCTCAATTTTGAATCGCGAAGAATCTAGGGCGCTCAGCTCTTCAGACGTGGTGTATTTGCTTTCGAAACGCGGTGGTGAGCCGAGAATTACGAACCGAACGTTTTTGCCGTTTACTTTAGGAGCCTCATCTAGAAGGCGATTCAAGTTTTTCTGAAACTCCTCATCGCTTTCGCCATTTTTTAGCGACGATGCCGTTCCATAACCAAGGATAATTACGGAAGGTTGATAGGTTTCGAGCTGTTCAAGCAGTTGCCGCCAACCTTCGTCCTCCGGCTCGAGGCCAGCTTGATAAAGACTGAGCCCGCGCCTCGATTCGCCAGCGGGAGTGTCTGCGCTCCACCCGAGATTGCGGAATTTTACCTTTCTATCGGGAAAGGCCGTCGTCGCGGCAAGCTCCATCCATCCATGATATTGCTCGCGCTCGATGAAGGTATCACCCAAGAAAGCAACGACGTCACCATCGACCAACTCGAAATCTTGTTCCGCTTCAACGAAGCTTATGAAACTAAGGAAAGCCGAAAATAAGGCCCAAAGAAAAATCTGAGAGGGGTTTTTCATCTGATTGTTAAATTACCAAAGCGGCTTTGCCTGCTTGTCGCTCCAAGCCGTCCATTTCTCGATCAATTCAGCCAGCTTCTTTGGGTTATCTTTTGATAGATCTTTCGATTCGGATAGATCTTTTCGGAGATCAAATAATTCCCAATCACTTTTGCGTTCTCGAACGATCTTCCAATCAGAGTCTCTCATCGCACTGCGCTTCGACATGCGCCAATAAAAAGATCGAGAATTGCTCGGATCATTGATTTCATCTTCAGAATCGCCCTCCATGAGCAAGGGCATAATATCGATCCCCTGAGTCCCGGAATCTTCAATTTCTAATAGATTGTAAATCGTTGCTGCTAAATCAATGGAGATAATCGGCGTTTGAATTGTTTGATCTGCAGGGATCTTACCCTTCCACGAGATCGCAAAGGGTACTCTTATACCTCCTTCATAAAGCTGCCCTTTGCCACCACGAAGTGGCGCATTGCTCGATGTCAACTCAGCAGTCGGCCCACCATTGTCGCTGAGGAAAACGACAATCGTATTTTCTTCAAGCCCCTGTTCCTTAATGGAAGCGAGAACTTTCCCAATCGAATCGTCCATGTGCGAAAGCAGTCCTGCGAATATGCGCCGCTGAATGTCAGGGATGTGGGCAAATTTTTCGAGATATTCATCGGGTGCCTGAAGCGGGCTATGGACTGCGCTATACGAGAGATACAAAAAGAAGGGCTGGGTTTTGTGCCGCTCGATAAAGTCGATACTTTCACGAGCAAACGCATCGGTGAGATTTTCTGATTCATCGACTGGCTGGGACTGGCGAAGAATCGGATTGTTTGTATCATATTCATGTTCCGAATTTCCCATATGAGTGGACCAGATAATTTTGCCATCTGGCGAAGTCCACCTACCTTCTCCGCCATCTGGCAGAGCTTCCCGCCGGAGCCAAGTTGTGACCCCTTTCCATGGTGGCGGAACGTAATAATGTCCTTCATTCAGAAATCCAAAGAATTCATCGAAGCCGCGGCGTTGGGGGTGAAACGGAGCCGTTCCACCGAGATGCCATTTACCAATGATCGCAGTGGAGTAGCCAGTATTGCGCAGTCGATCGGCAATTGTTTCCTGTTCCACCGGCAAGCCGATCCCAGGCTCCATGTTTTTTGCTTTGATCGGATTATTTTCAAATCCGAACGAAGTCTGATAGCGCCCAGTCAGCAAGGCGGCACGTGAGGCGGCGCAGAACGGCGAAGTCACATAGCCCTGCTCGAAGCGAGCACCGGCCTTTGCGATCGAATCGATGTGCGGAGTTGGGATCTCTGTTCCACCATAGCTGCCGAGTTCGCCGTAGCCAAGATCGTCCGCGACAATGAAGACGATGTTAGGCCGCGCAGCGGCGTGGCAGATTAGCGCGAAGAATATCAGTAGAAGTTTCATGGAAAAGAGACCCCTGTGGATTTTACAGTTGAACGTAGGGACTTAGTAGCTTGATCCCGCATTGCTGGATTTGCCAAATGAAATGTGCTAAGTCTCGAAGGTTTTAGCAAAAACTTCTGGTGTTTAAATCCTCCTTATCTTGGAAATGCGATTGGGTTAAAGCGCCAAAACGGCTCTATTGGAAATTCGGCCAGGCAGATTCACCGTAATATCAACCTTTTCCCGGTAAAGCGATGCCAACTACGGTGTCCGTAAAGAGCTTTGTCGTATCGAGGCTCGAATCCCTCAGTCGCCAGATGTGTCCCTTTCTCGAATGTGTCTAACTGAGATCGCAGGGGTATTCGGGTCTGGATCTGTAATAATGACTAGCGTCCGATAGCTCGGACGATGCTTTAGCTTGGCGGCATACACCAATTGCTGGGCAGCTTTGTCTGTGTATTTCCACTGCAGGTGCTGCTCTTTGCCCTGAAACTTCATTGCCGGGACGGCTTGGTTCGGTGGAATGGTAATTGCGTTTCTATCATTACCTCCAGAGACAATCAGGGTCCGCTCCGTGAAATTCATAAATCGATAGGCTCCCCAAGGAAATGTATCTAAGGAGTCGTCAAAAGGAAGCAGCCGATAGGAACGAGTCGTTTGACCCTCTGCTGATGGAACCGAAATCACCAAGACAAGAAGTTTCTTGCGGTCAGCAGGGAGCTGAAGCGTGGCGCTCGGGGCTGGCCCGATCCGTTTGCCATCTCCATCAAAGGGTGGCCCAACTGGAATTTCTGTATCGAAAATCTCCAATTTGCTTGGTCCTTTGTAGAGGATAGCAGGAGAGCGGGCCGGGGAATATACATCCGTTCGCTGAGGTAGGATTTCAGGCCCACGATCTTTTTCGACCTTGACCCAACTACGCATCCATATGCTCCCGATAGAATCATCAGCTCCTAAGAAAGATATTTCGATGCTTCTTTCCGCATCGAACCTATATGGCTTTTCGACCTCCCTGACCGAATGCGAAAAATATGGAACCTAGGTAACATATTCCAAAACATAACAACTTATACTTCATTTTCATTCAACCACCTAAACGTTACGATTTCAAATTTCCTTCCTAGACGACGATTTGTTGCTGTTAGCCGATCAGAGATATTGCCATTGCTAACCAAGTCCGGAACCACCCATGGAGTGTTCCCGGCGGGATCTACAGGGTCGAGTGTTGAATCGACATATAGCGGAGTGCGTTGGACAGTAGCCTCGCACCACGATTTTGCGATAACCTCATTCGATGAATTTCGAGCCTCGCCATACGCCCGGATCGAGAAGGTATCTCCTCTTACAGTAAGCATCGGAGCGATCGCTTGAAGGATATCCCCCTGCTGAAGAAAATGCGGCGATGCTCCCTGAGCCACCTTCCCATAGGAGTTAGCTGGAAAAGTAAAGCTGTTAGTTGCAGGGAGCCCTGTATCCGTTGTCGCTGTTGCTGCACGCGCCGCATCATACGTCTTGGTATAAGTCGAATTAAGATCTGCTGCCGCGATCGCAGCAGCGATTGCCCCTGCCTCGCCTTTTGGATCTGGAGCTAACGCTGTACCTACTAGCCTGCGGTTCACGAAGTCCGATATTGAATGAAAGGGACCTCGTAATCTTACTTGGTCGACGATTTTTTCTGCTAGCTCATCGAGCTCAGCATCGTCCAGCTCACGATAGCCTTGCCACTGAACGTTGTCTCCTTCGTTCGCGATCATGCCACGTGGGAAGGCGACGCCCGTGTTAGAATTCAGACTCAACGGCGCCCCCGGGACTTTTAATAACACAGGAGCACCTTTCGCACCTGCAAGAAACGCCTTCCACGCTTCTTTCGAGGTTGAATTCACATTGAAACCTCCTCGGACAAATAAGTTTGCCGCACTTTGTTGGAAGCCATCTGTGTTTCCCGCTTCAAGCCGTGCTTGTATCGTCGCATCTGATTCATTGTTCGGATTGATGAACGCGTAACGCGGGTTCCGCAGTGGCTTCCCGTCTACCACCACTGCCGTTATCTCGTCTGTAGTGGGAAGTAAGCTTGAGAAATAGAAATTATCGAATAGGACTTCATTCATATACCAAGGTCGGTCGATTCTCGACATTGAGCCTCTATTAGTATTATTTCCGCCCTCAGCAAAAAAAATTGAAGCTTTATTGAGTGGCACTTCCGGACTCGTGATCGAATTTCCAACGCTGTATGCTGGTTCAGTATCAATGAGCGAAGCTTGGAAATGTTGAAGTTGTCCGATTGAGACAAGCGGAGCTGTGGGCACCTCAAACAGCGAGACATTCTGCGTGCCAACGGCGGTATTTGATTGGCCCCAATAGCCCTTGTCATTATTTGAAGCTAGGGTCTGGCCATTGGAATCTTGTATCTTTATTCCATATGGCAAAACCGCTGAGCGTTTGTAAGGGCCCCTTATCGTATGGAAATTGTAGATCATCCTTGGATTGAATTTTCCAATTACCACAGGGGTATTGGGATTAACAGAACCGCCTATATTCACGGTCGGATCGGCTTCTGACTCATCCTTTAGATACCAATCAAAATAGCCGATTATTGGGGGAATAGCACCGCCCGCCCTGAGACTGGAAGCAGTCGGAGCTGGCACTAAGGTTCCGGGTAGTGGAGTCTCGCCCCCCGTTACCGTTTTTTTACCATATAGGTCTTCACCGGTAAGGTTTACTGCTGCTCCGCTACGAATTATGGCATATCCAGCTGCTGCAACTTTTAGCTGTTCTTCGAGTATCCAGCCATCAGCGGTGCCAAAGTTAAGGTCCCAATCTCCTGGTAAACCAGCTAACACTTGTGCATCAGTCGGACTGCTTCGAAATCTGGCAAGTCCATTCGGACCCGCGACACCGTACCGCTGAATAAATTTGAAGGGATCATTAGCTTGATAATTTAGTCTCCTTGGCTCCATCGTGAAATATATCGTTGCCGCCCCATCTACAATCACCTTCGGAGTAGTCGTGGATGTAGACAAGCGATCATAACTTATCCCACCCTCTTCACGATACCCCTTTTGGAGGTCCAAAGAGGCCATAACTCCTGCACCAGCAGCCGCTGGAATCGGTGCGCTTCCTGCAGCAGAGAAGACTCGAAGCTCACCCGGCTCCAATACAAACGGGTTTCCACTATCGATTTCCAAAAGTATGAAATCGTTGCCACCATACTGTAGACTGCTCATTTTCTGAAGGCCATTAGTAGCGGCTAGAATTCGACCGTTTTGGCTAGCTCTCAGTGTCCAAGCAGGCGCACTAGGGGTCGGTGAAACCGTACCATTTGCGTTTGCCTCCCAAGTTTCCCCGTTATGGACAACCTGCTCGCCTGCACTGTAAATCCGGGTCGGGACGTGAGCTTCCTCTTTTTCGATGACAAAGAGTAAGTCTGGCAGTTCAGATCTAAGACGGTATCCTTCAACATTCAGTTGTATGTTGTAGGGGTTCCACAAAGTGATAGTCGGCGTCATAATTAACTCTAACTTTGTATCCCTTGGCGGAAGACTGGTATCCGTATCAGCGGTCGCTTTTAGACTGAATTGATAACGCACTCGTGCCGCAATCGGCACGAAGCCGGCAGAAGTCGGGTTGACAATTGGACTTTGCGCACCCCTAGTCGCCGACGTTGTGAAACGCGTCATAACACCGTCAGTTTCCGGTGCGCGGGCTGAATGAAACATTCCATTTGCGCTGGATTGTATATCTGTCGCGATTGTCGAATGAACACCCATGGGAGTGGCAGTCAATTGTGGACCGGCGGCGACTTTCTTGTATGCCTGATGATAGCTACGTAGGGCGTGCCAAGGTGACATCTTTATCGAGTTACCAAGGGCTTTTATGGCTCCAGTGCTATCTGTCGGTGAGTCAAAAAAAACCGGAGTTTCATCATCATCACGATAATGGATCATTTCATATGTATAAGCAGGAGTAATTAAAGCTGGTCCATCCCGGTATTCGTTTTTAAAACTGTTATTGGCTATCAGATTACCTGCGGTAGCAGAAGCTGCAGGTGCGTTCTGACCCGCTCTGGTGAAAAACTTACTGGCGTTGAAGTTAGCATCACTCATTTCAAAACCTAAGCTCAGATCTCTTTTTAAACCGCCTACTTTTGCGTCTGCGAGGACTAGATTTGAGCTTGTCGTGAGGTTATGAACGTTTTGTGCCAAGGCAGTGCGTATCGCCGCGCTTCCCCCAGTCACATCTGATGCAACTTCAAGCGAGTTTAAAGTAATGAGCTTTTCCCATGTTGTTTTTCCAGTAGCGGTAGGATCTTTATCTGCCGAAGGCATAATATCTAGATCAGCCATCTCAGCGATGTTATTGGCAGCTGGGACAATCCCAGTTTTCGCAAGATCGTTCGCAGTGAGAGCTGGCGACCGGGCAAAATCTGCTACATCTGGACGATGAAGATCAGCGGCGGCCTTTTGCGATTCATCCGAGACCCAGTAGCCATAGGCACCAGAATCGGTCTCTACCAAAGGTACTTTTACGGATAATTCATCAACATCCGCCGAAGATAGCCCAGCATCGACGAGCGACTTGCGCAGCATCCATACGCTAGTGGGAGGACTAACCGTGCCAGGATCTGGGATAACTGTGCTCGGAGTGGTTTCCTGTGTAACTTCATTTCCAGAGACCAGCCATCTTGCTTCCGCAAAATTAATCGGGTGAGAAACGTAATCCGGATGATTTGGATCCAGAACTTTGAAACCATCGGCATTCGCTAGATTGCTCCGCTTCCACACGCCAGTGATCCAAGGATTCTCAACGCTTACCGGGTTGCTATCAAATGATCCGGTCGTTCCGCTTCCGCCGAATGATCCATTTGTAGTAATCCGTTGATCGGGCCCGGCATGCTTTTGTAACTGGGAAATGGCAATCATCAGGGCCATTTTTGCATTCGCGCGAGCCTCGGCACGGGCCTGACCGACTCCTGAGCTGCGCAGTGTCACTGTCCCTAATGAAAGAATCCCCAGTGCAAGGACAGACAGCAGAACCATCAAGGTTAGCGTTACGATGAGGACGAATCCTCGGCTTTGGGGCCTTGATCTCCGGGAGGTCGAAAGGGAATTTGGGGTTTTCTGGGTTTTCATTGGACGAGAGTGATTGACCTTACTGTGTAAATACCATCGCATCGATCTGTCTGGCCTCGCAAGAAAAATCTTTCTGCTGTTTTGCCTGTAGTTTTTGGCTTTTAGCCGCTCACGTCTCTAAATTCGGTCCTGATCAGAACTGAGGGCAGGCCTGATCAACTCATGAGCGCTGCGGCCTTGGGTTTTGCGTGAGGGGTGGGAATGATTACGCTACGCTATCCCTCTCTGCAATTTGCACTGCGCGGTTTTTGTGACTATTTGCCACCGGCAAATGGGGCAGTCAAACCCTTGGTCTCCTGCGTTTCACTTCGGAGAGGGGTTCTCATCCCACCCCCGGAAGTTGATTGTTTGGGCAAACGATTACTGAGAAGACTGCTCTCCAGTTTTTAGAAAAGTGAATGGCGGAGGGGGTGGGATTGAGGTCGCTGCGCTATCCCTCTCTGCAGTTTGCGCTGCGCGGTTTTTGTGACTATTTGCCACCGGCAAACGGGGCAGTCAAACCCTTGGTCTCCTTCGTTTCACTTCGGAGAGGGGTTCTCATCCCACCCCCAGAAGTTGATAGGTTTGGCAAACAATTACTGAGAAGACTGCTCTCCAGTTTTTAGAAAGATAAATGGCGGAGGGGGTGGGATTGAGGTCGCTGCGCTATCCCTCTCTGCAGTTTGCGCTGCGCGGTTTTTGTGACTATTTGCCACCGGCAAACGGGGCAGTCAAACCCTTGGTCTCCTTCGTTTCACTTCGGAGAGGGGTTCTCATCCCACCCCCAGAAGTTGATAGGTTTGGCAAACAATTACTGAGAAGACTGCTCTCCAGTTTTTAGAAAGATAAATGGCGGAGGGGGTGGGATTCGAACCCACGGAACCCTTACGGGCTCTCTAGTTTTCAAGACTAGCGCAATCGACCACTCTACCACCCCTCCAATTCAAGCGGACCAATCTGTCCACAAGCAAGTCTTTGTCCGATTCTTCAATCGTTTTCAAGAAAATTTAATCGCTGAAAAATTCTGGTGAACCTTCTTGTCACCGGTGACAGTCGATCCACATAGCGAAAATGCTGAATTAAGAGGATTTTCTCTAAGAGATCGGGTTCCCTTCTTTATCGAAATCAGGAGCACGGCTCGGAAGTTTAGACTCCCCCTTCCGAACTGCTGTCGATAGCTTTGCCACGATGATTCCCGCGCGTAAAACGATGTATCCCGTCTCTACGCCTTTGCGCCAATACCTCTATCGCTTTGATCGCCTGCGGGAAATACCACGGGTTTATTCAGAACTGACTCGTTTCATCGCTTCGATTCCCTACGAAAACCCACGCGGGCAGGAGACCCTATGGCTGTCTGTCGTTTACCCTCCGGAGGTTCTGGCTGAGCTACGGCCACGCTTAATTCGGATTTATTCAGAACTCAAAATTGGACGTGATGCTGCCGCCCAAGAGCATGAACACCTATTGGTCGATCGCATCGATTACGGAGACTTCGGAAATTCCAAACCCTTTCGTGTTCGCGTGACAAACCTTTTCAATGATAATTCAGACTACTTTTATGTAAAACAGGCGGATGCCTCACGGATTTACGGCCTTGAGCTGGAGCACATTCTTTCTCCCAACCGCATCAATTACATGATCAAGGGGAATACGCTTATCGAGGAACATATCGCTGGCGTTCCCGGGGATACGTTCATGCGCGAACACCTACCAAATCCCGATCTCAATAAGGTCCGTATTGCCAAGGAATTTACGAAGTTTACAGAGCGCTCATTCATCCGGCTCTTGGGCGATATGCGCAGCGTCAACTATGTCGTAGATATCACCCCTGATTTCGAAGAGGTTCAATACAGGGTCCGAGCGATCGACTTCGATCAGCAATCCTACGAAGGCAATGGCAATATCTACCTAGCCTTTCGCTTCAACTCAAATCGTCCGATCACTCGGCTGTCGTTTAACGTTTTGAACCGCAAGACAATTGACCAATACGTAAACGAAGAACATTCTCAGATGGCGCGACGCGCAAAGGTAGAAAGCACCCGGCTGCGGGCTCTCTTAGGCATCATGCGTCGCGAAGAAATAGCCCCAAGATCTCATGTAGACCGCTTAGCCAAAGAGCTCAACCGCATGCATGGCACGAAAGACTTCACCGATTGCGCATCGATGGGGGAGCTCACCGCAGAACATATCACCCTGATGCTTAGCGTCTGAAAACCGATTCTATCTACTTCGAAAGCGCATGCCTCAAAATTCCAAAGAAGTCCCGGTAAAGCAGCGCATCCTTAATGAAACGGCTTTGTTGCTGATCAAGAAGGGAGATCATTCACTTTCTATCCGTAACATCACGACTGCGGCCAAGGCCAATGTGGCTGCTGTAAATTACCATTTCGGAAGCCGTGACGGCCTAATTTCTCGACTCTTGGCAGAGACGCTCGATCCAGTCCTCGCTGCGCGGCAAGAGTTTTTAGACTCCATAAAAAGGGATGATTTTCAGCAGCAAAAAATCCTCAGCGGATATATCAAGTCTTTGGGTGAAGCAGCTGAAAAGAGCGAACTCTCAGCCGCCGACTTCTTACGTCTCATCGGACATTGCAATATACTTCTGAGCCTCCATGGCTTCAGATCAAACTCACCAACTCGTCGAGGCGATTGATGAAAAGTATTTTAAGCAATTAGAGTCTGTCAGTCCCAAGAGCTCAGCGCGGTCGCTTCGCACCAAATGGCGTTTTATTCGGTCCGGAATCGATTTTTCCCTGATTCAGATCAAGGCGAATGAAGCCATTTCCCAGCTGCTTGAAGATTGGACGGAGATTGCTGAGTCCGCCTTTGGGTTCAGCTCGATCGATGGCAAACGTGCAGATACACCATCCCAACCGCTACTTTTTGGCTTTTAGGGCGTAAGGGCCGAGTGCCTGATCGATCTGCGCCGGGTGTTTAAGCACGAAGCTTTGAGAAAATTCAGCGGCTATCGCCATGAATCACGCTCCTTACCAACTACGCAGGCCAAGCATGACGCGAGCAAAGGCCGCTCCATCCATATCACGGCTGAAGCTGTTTGCGCCATGGTTGTTGCGGACCTCAATCTCATTGCCGAAGGTAAATCCACCACCTGCAGTGAGCCAGAAATCACCATAGATGTTATTTTCAGTGTAGAGGCCCACTTGATAGGAGCTCAGATCGATCGTCCGGGATCTACCGAGATCATCATTGTAGACCCATGATCCTCCGCCTGGATTGCCGCGTAGACTGATGTTCCATCCGTCGCTCACTGCATAGCGGGCAAGGAGATTCGGCCCGTATATTCCGAAGCGAAGGCGATCGCTGGCCTTCCAATCGAAGTTTAATCCTACGTAAAATTCAGAATCGCTATTGATGTTGGTCGCCGCTGCACCAACCGCAACGCTAAGAGTTTCACTGAACTTGTAACCCAGACCCAATGCGGTATCGAAGGTGAAAGAATCGTTTTCGATGCCCTGAAAATCGGTCGCCAACTCCGCCCGGCCCCACGCACCCATGAACCAAGAAGTTCCAGAAAAGTCTTTGATGCCGAATAAATGCAGTGACAAGGAATGCAAATCTTCGTCGTGGAGAGGAAACGGACCCGTGTCCTCAAAGTCTAATAAAGTCCCTGTATATGTGAACATCGGAACTAAGGTGATGTCCCCAGGAAGAGCGAAAGGCTTAGAAAGTATGCTTCTAAGTTCGTAGGTGGTCACTGAGAGATTCCCAGTGTTGCCATCGATATCCATTTCACCCGTTTGAGATAAGCCTAGCTGCACCAAATCCACTTGGGGAAGATCTGACAATTGTTCCCCGTGCTCAATGTTTGGCGGAAGTTGCTCAACGATCGGCTCGCCTGCGTGGATACCCGTAGCTAAGCCGAGCACTACACTGAATGGTAAAAACTTTTTTGACATGTCGTCTGATAGTAGACGACTTCAATTTTGACAATCGAATAGCGTTTATTCAGTAAAATAGCCGCCATTGTTGTCTGCCTTCTGCCCATAGAAAGTTGAGCAGCAACTTAGACGGCGAACAAAACGCGCCTGCCTCGTGAAGTGGCTGTTGCCCCTGGTTCCCAATCAGTCCCAAAAGCTCGGCGAAAATTATTCCTTCGGAGCGCGGAACTCGACTGGATACAGCCGTGGCTCGCCTTTCAACTTTGCATTGGCATGTTCATGCGTGGTGAAATCTAGCTCTACGACCACCTCGCCTCCGTCTAAGCTTAGCGTAGCCGTGCTTTCCGAGTGGCGATCCCAGATATATTTCCCACTATCAGGACCTTTGACTGCACCTGAAGGTAAGAAAGTTGTCCGCTGATAGCTGCGATCATCGATAAATTGATAGGTATAAGAACCCTTCATCCCACCAGCGTCCATCGTGTAGCCTACCAGTGAACTCGGAGCTAAGATTCCCACTCCTGGCAAACGCCCTGCGCAAGAAAAGAGAGAAATGAGAATTCCTAATACAAAGAACGCTTGGCAATGCTTCATCCGAGTAAATTATTCGTTCCTGCCGATCTTACCAGCCTCATCTTAGGCACAAAAACTTAGGCACAAAAAAACTCCTTCCGCTTATACCGGAAGGAGTCGTTAGAAGTTCTAGGGCCTATAAGATGACCAAAAGCGCGTGAATTACGCCGGGAACAAAAAAGATTAGCGTGAGGATTAGATTTAGAATGAACGTCTTATTGATTCCCGAATGAAGGGCGACTGCCACAGGCGGCAGGAAGATTGCGAGGATGATCAGAAGGATTTTATTCACGGGTGCTGCAGCGGACATATTATATTTTAATTCTTGTTTTTGATCAGCAAAGCTTGGTGCTTGCTGCTGCAACACTTTTGCAATCTCTGTGCCGATCCTTATATCACGGTCTTTCTAGGCCCCTGTCTTGACAGATCCGGCAATCTTCTGAGCTCTTTGGCGCGATTTTACCAGATTCTTCGTGCAAGTTGCACCGTAATGAACACAGCTTCTTGAACATACCTTTCTCCTAAATCTTCCCAACCTTTACTAAATCTGAATGAAACTTGGTCCTACCCATCTGAAGCGCTACAAAGACGTCGCCCTATTGTTCTGGAAATACGGCAATTCCGAAATGGCGAATCGTGGCGATTTGGCAAATACCTCTGAATTTACGGACACGAAAGTCCGCGAAGATGCGAATGATCTAGCTAGCGATCTAGAAAATTTAGGTCCTACGTTCGTAAAGATCGGTCAACTGCTATCGACCCGGTCAGACCTCATTTCTCCAACCTACATGGAGGCACTCAGTCGCCTGCAGGACGATGTGAAACCGGTCCCCTATGAAGAAATCGAAGCAGTTGTCCAAGATCAACTAGGAGTCCGCATCTCAAAAGCCTTTGAAACATTCAATGAGGAACCAGTCGGCGCTGCATCGCTAGGCCAGGTCCACCGTGCAACTCTCCGTGGGGGGCGCGAGGTGGCCGTAAAGGTGCAACGTCCCGATATCCGCACCGAAATCGTTACCGATCTCGAAAGCTTGCAAGAAATTGCTGACTTCATCGATGAGCACACCGATTTTGGAAAACAATATGAGGTATCGCGGGTTCTTTCTGAATTTCGCGCCAGCCTGATGCGTGAACTAGACTATCAGGCAGAGGCCCGTCACCTCACCGAGCTACGGACAAGTCTGGAGGATTTTGATAATCTGACAGTCCCCCGAATCGTCGAAGATTATTCCAGCTCCACAGTCCTCACCATGGACTATATTTCTGGAACGAAGATCACTTCACTTTCAGGGACAATCCTAAATGATATTCCGGGGGCGAAGTTAGCCGACGAACTTTTCCGCGCTTATCTCCAGCAAATCCTCGTCGATGGTTTCTTCCACGCAGATCCCCACCCGGGAAACTTACTCCTGACTCCAGAGCACCGCATAGCAATCATCGATCTCGGAATGGTTGGACGCATCAATCAACGCCTGCGCGATCAACTTGTCCATCTTTTGGCTGGAATCGCGCATGGTGATGGAATTCAAACAGCCGAAGCGGCAATCCGCATTGGTGAACCCCGTGGCGAATCGATTGATCGGAAAAAGTTTATCCATCAAATCGAAAGCCTCGTCGGCGAATCGCGCAAGGCAAACCTTGAAGGGCTCCAGATTGGCTCGGTGGTATTAATGGTGATGCAGGCTTGTGCCGAAGCGGGAATTCGCATTCCTGCAGAAATTAGCCTACTTGGGAAAACTTTGATGAATCTAGATTCGGTCGGTATTGCGCTCGCCCCGCGCTTCGATCCTGCCGAAGCGATTCGGCGGAATCTTGAAACGATTTCTACAGCCCGAATCAAAGATGCCTTCTCGCTCGCCACCATCGTCGGCGCGCTTACCGAAACTCGCGATTTTGTAACGGCATTTCCGCGGCGCATGAACGAGATTCTGGATCTCGCCTCGACCAATAAACTACGGGTCAAGGTTGATACGATCGATGAAAAAAACTTGATGGTAGGCCTTCAGAAAATTGCAAACCGCATCACCACTGGCCTAATCCTGGCGGCTTTCGTAATTGGCTCATCAATGCTGGCGAGGGTTGAGACAAGCTTCCTTATTTGGGGCTATCCAGGTCTCGCGATCATTTTCTTTCTCGTCGCCGGTGTCGGGGCAACCGCGCTGCTGATACAAATCTTCTTTAAAGACGAATAGATTTAAAATTCTGGCACGGACCTTGCTTAACCTACTTTAGCGGTCCGACTGATACGCTCCAGGTTATTGGGTTTTCCCTGGGGTCAAACAGTCGGACTGCTTTTTTATGACTCGAAATGCCCTTTATTCGGCACTTCTGGCGCTCTCAGCATTCTTGGCAATTTTTGAAAATGTATTAGCTGCGCAAACTGGGTTTCTAGACTAAGCTCTGCTTGAGGAAATGACTGAGGATACCCCCACGCTAGAAGCTGAAGTCGTTGCGATCGATGGAGTATCTGTCCCTCCAAGCACGACGAACGGTTCTCAAAAGAGTTCGCACAAAAGAACTCTGCATCAGTGGCAGAACACTTTGGGCAATTTGGACCGTCGATGGTGGCCACTTATCGCGCTGATTGGATCAATGATTTTAGCAGTTGCCATCTTTATCGGCACGATTGCCTTGGTCCTATTTATGGCCCTCAAAGTCCTTCAAAGTACAGTGCGTGCGCTAGTTTCGCAGCCCGGAGCTCATTCTACGGGAACAGCGACCTGAGTGCCTCGACAACCCCTAGGCCAGTCGCGGATTTGGTCAGCAATCCGCCCCGTTTTTGAATTAGCTCTTGAATCGCTGCCACAGAATTCGCTGGGCAGGCAGCTATTCCACTGTGATCTGTATCTAGCATTTCTAGATCATTGTGACTGTCTCCCATCGCGAAAGTATTTTCTGTGCAGATTCCAAAAATTCGCGCCACCTCACTCAATGCGGTCCCTTTCTGAAAGTCACGATGGCCGAATCGGAGATAGATCGAATTCCGCTGCCATCCGAACTTTTCTTCCGCAGCCACCATTGGAAGAATTTCCTTCACGATTCGCTCCATCTCATCCTCGGTGCTAGAAATCACGCCAGCTGGCTCCCCTTTCAGTTCAATATATTGCGCTGTCGTGCGCTCTTCCACTTCACGCTTCACCGCCGCCAAGCTTTTCTGAGCTTTCGAAAATAGAGTTTTGATCGCCGATTCGCAGCGATCATTCCATTCTTTATAGCCTACGAACCTACCAAATTCATTTGGGAAAAATACTTCGCGCTCTCTTGCGACCACGAAATCAGGAAGAAACGGGAACTTGCTCTCCACCATTCCCTCTAGCACCTGAGGCATTGAGCGCCCCGTGTTGATCCCCCACCGTGCAGCTCGCGTTTTCCGGAGCCTTTTGATCTCATCGAAAAACTCGCTCGGGACCCCTGGAGTTGTTCTCGGATCATGCAAAGTTCCGTCAAAATCAAAACTAAGGAGCAAGCTTGGTGCTACGATCGCATCTAGAGTTCTCAAATCGCCGCAAAGCTACACACTGCCCACATGCCTGCAACCCCTGACACTTTTCAGCTGCCAAGCGTCTGCTAATTCTGCCATCTTCGGCACATCTTTCTGGAAGTTATGCGTTTCATCTACCCCATCCTGCTGCTGATCCCTTTGTTCTGCTCTTGCGAGAGAGAGACCCAAGTCCAGAAGGCTACCCGCGCGGGAATCCTAATTATGGGAAATAGCGCCGATCCCAAGAGCTTTGATCCGCAAGTGGTCACCGGAGTTCTGGAGAACAATATTATGCGCGCGCTGTTTGAGGGGCTGGTGCGCGCAGATCCTGCGGTCGATCTCGCCACGCCCACAGGTGCAGCCTCTTCAGTCACTCCAGATTCCAGCTTCACAAAATGGACCGTCGTTCTGCGGCCTGATGGGAAGTGGTCGGACGGAAAACCAGTCACCGCAGAAGACTTTGCATTCTCATACGAGCGGATCTTAAGCCCGGACCTAGGCGCTAAATACGCTTCCATGCTCTACTTCATGGAGGGTGCGGAAGACTTCAATTTGGGGAAAACTACTGATTTCTCGGAGGTCGGATTCAAGATAATTGATCCGCTTCGATTCGTGATCACCCTTCGCGGTCCCACTCCATTTTTCCCTGAAATACTGAAGCATTACACTTGGTTTCCTGTGCCGAAGCACAAGGTCCTCGAATACGGAGATATTGCGACCATTGGCAATCAGTGGTCGCGTCCTGAGAACTTGGTTGGAAATGGCCCGTTTCAAATGAAATCTTTCAAACGAAACGCGCATATCGAAGTTGAGCGGAATCCTCATTATTGGGAGAGTTCTAAGCTCTCGCTAAACGGTATCCGCTTTCTTCCTATCACGAATGTCTTTACGGAGGCGCGAATGTTCCGCGATGGGCAACTTCACCTGACCTACACGGCCCCGCCTGAAGTGATCGATCACATGGCGCGGATCGATCCCACCGCTCTGCGCCAAGAGCCCTACCTAGGAACCGTTCTTTATCGCTTCAACACTACCCGCAAACCATTGACTGATTCGCGCGTGCGCCGAGCTCTGTCTCTAGCGATCGATCGTGCTGCGATCACGAAGACAGTGTTCCGCGGCTTCGAGCCCGCCCATGGAATGACCCCGCCGATGGGCGATTACTCGCCTCCTCGCGGGACTTCATTTGATCCAAAGGAGGCTCAGCGTCTTCTTGCTGAAGCTGGATTCAAAGACGGAAAGGGTTTCCCCCGGCTGAACCTACTGATCGTCTCCCGCGAAACAACAGCCACCCTCGCTGCGGCTGTGCAGGCGATGTGGCGTGAAAATCTCGGCATCGAGGTTGAAATTCAAAACAAAGAATGGACGGCATATCTTTTGGCAACTCAGAACCTTGAATATGATATCGTCTCTGGCGGCTGGATCGGCGATTATATCGATCCGCTGACTTTCCTAGAGATGTGGGCTCCGGGAAATGGAAATAACAATACCGGCTGGGCCAGCGAAGGCTTCGCCAAGAAATTGGCAGAAGCTCTGAGTGCCTCTTCGCCCGAAGACCGTTTCAAAGTTCTTCAGCAGGCTGAAGAGATTTTGCTGGAAGACGCACCGATTGCGCCGATCGCCTGGTGGGGTAAGAATTACCTGCTTTCACAAGACGTCAAAGGGTGGGACCCTTTGCTCCTAGACAATCACCCCTACACAGCAGTCAGGCTGAGCGCAGACTAGACCGCTCGGCACCATCGTTTCCTGCTTATTTCCCCTCTCACCGATCTAATTTGAAGACAGGATTTCTAGAGAAACTAGTCGCCCGCCTTGACCGGGTAGGCCCTGGCGAGGTCCAGCATATTGTCACCCGTCTCATCCAGGAAAAAGGTTTCCTTGAGAATGTCTTCGAAGCACTTCAGGAGGGCTTGATCATCCTTGATCCAGAAGGCCGCATTCTCTTTATCAACCGCGCTGCCTGTAAGTTTTTCGGGCTGGATCCGTCAGGAGCCTTGGGTCAGCACATCACAGAAACGATCAATGGCCTAGATCACATCTCTCTAACCGACACAATGCAGGCGATTTCACGGGATATGGAGATATATTATCCTGAACACCGCCTCCTTAATTTCTACCTAGCTCCAATCGATGGCCCGCAGAACCACGAATTACCGCTGGGTCACGTGATTCTCCTCCGCGATACAACCTCTACTCGCGCAGAGACTGAGCAAAATATAGAATCCGAACGCCTGAACGCGCTGACTCTTTTGGCCGCCGGGGTCGCCCATGAGATCGGTAATCCTCTCAATTCACTTGATATCCACCTTCAGCTTCTCAAACGCAAAATAAAAAAACTTCCTGCCGAGGATCGAGAATCATTGACCGGTCACCTCACCACCGCACGCCAGGAAATTCAGCGCCTTGATACGATCCTTAAACAATTTCTAAACGCCGTCCGTCCAACAACACCGAGGCGTGAAGCACATGATTTGAATTCGATTCTTCGCACCACGCTCACCCTGATCGAACCAGAAATATCCTCGCGCAATATTCAGGTGGACCTACATCTTTCGGAAAAACTGCCACCCGCGCTTGTTGATCCTGATCAATTCAAACAAGTGTTCTACAATCTTTTCCGCAATGCCTACCAAGCAATTTCTGCTGCCTCCGGCTTAATTCAGGTTTCCACAAAATCGACTGATACAGATTTTCTGATCCGCATCACTGACAATGGAACCGGCATCCCACCCGAACATATGGGCAGTCTCTTTGAGCCTTACCACACAACGAAATCTGGAGGCACTGGCTTAGGCCTTCTCATTGTCCGCCGAATCATTCGCGAGCACGGCGGGGAGATAGAGATTCATTCACAGCCGGATGAAGGCACGATCATCTTAATCCATCTTCCGCACACTGCCCCCGCACCGCGGATGCTCCCAGCCCCTGCCATCGATGCATAAGCCTGAGGCAACGAGAACTTTCGGCGCTGGATGAGACTAGTAGATAAATTTTCTCCTATATCCTTCTTCACGAGGGTTTCTATCGTTTAGAATCTATCCAAACTCATGCTCCCAAGCCTATTAATCGTCGATGATGAACGCGCCACCCGTGAAGGATTGCGCAGTGCGCTGGAGGAGGATTTCGACGTATACCTAGCAGCAAACAATCATGAGGCGCTCATCATTCTGAAGAATAGTGAAATTCAGCTTCTATTGACAGACTTACGACTCGGTGGAGACTCTGGAATGGACCTGATTGATGCTGCTGCGAAGCTGCATCGACCGCCAATCTCGCTGATGATGACCGCCTACGGTTCGGTGGATACCGCAGTCGAAGCAATGCGCCGCGGCGCCTTCCATTTTGTCACGAAGCCGCTCAATCTTGACGAAGTGGAAATGCTCCTAAAACGGGCTCTACGCTCTTCAAATTTGGAGAAAGAAAACCTTGAGCTCACAGCGAAGGTCCAGCAGCAGACTGCGAAGACTCGCTTACTTGGCAGAAGTCCAGAAATCACCCAAGTCTGCGCACTGATCGAACAAATCGCCCCGACGCGCGCTACGGTTTTGATCGAAGGTGAATCTGGAACCGGAAAAGAAGTAGTCGCCCATTCGATCCACCAGCTATCTGGGCGCCCTAGCTCTAAAATGGTGACAGTTAATTGCGCCGCGCTCTCACCTCAGCTATTAGAATCCGAGCTCTTCGGTCATGAAAAAGGCGCTTTTACAGGTGCCACTCAAAGGCGGATCGGCCGCTTCGAACAGGCGGATACTGGCACTCTGTTTCTAGATGAAATTGGCGAGATCGATCCGACGACTCAGGTAAAGCTCCTCCGGGTGCTCTCAGAACGGTCAATTGAAAGGGTTGGCTCCAACTCTTCAATCCCTGTCGACGTTCGCGTCATTGCTGCTACCAACCGAAACCTACGAAGTATGGTAGATGATGGAAAATTTCGCGAGGACCTTTACTTTCGTTTGAATGTCCTCGCTATCAAAATGCCTCCACTGCGCTCCCGGCCGGAAGACATCCCGCTTATGGCCCAGGCCTTCTTGAAAGAGTTTTCCCTCGAGAATTCAAAGCCGATCAAGCCCCTGGACGAAGAAGCAATGAATCTCCTTATTCATTATCGATGGCCCGGAAATGTCCGGGAGCTCCGCACGGCGATTGAGCACGGCGTGGTGATGTCAAATTTAGATTCTATCACTTCCGCTCACCTACCTGAATTTTTGAAAGCCAAGGCGGCCTCTCTTCCTAGGTCTAATGACGAACGTCTTCAAAAGGCCGAACAAGATAGTCTTCCTGCAAATCACGGCTCCACTTATCACCTAGGCACTCTGGAATCACAGGCGATTCGCGGGGCACTTGCATCTTCAGATGGAAATCGAACCCGTGCTGCAGAGCTTTTAGGAATTAGCCGCCGGACTCTTCAAAGAAAAATCAAGGAACTAGGGCTTTAAGTTTTATCCCCGATAGCTTATCCCCATCCTTCCTTCTTCACGTATGAGCACCCGAGAATCCAAAGTCGAGCCAGGAACGATCCTTCGTCGTAGCCTCTTTGTGATCCTTTTGGTTTTGCTAACATTTGCGAACCTATTTGTGCTTTTCCGCGGGCTTAGCGCGCCGATGGCCATGGATCAGGCACAGATCGCTAGGGAAATTTCTCGTGGCAACGGTTTCACTACGAAGTTCATCCGTCCTGCCGCTTACCAGACAGCTTCTGATCATCAGGAGAAAACCCTACCATTCAGTGGCTTCCCCGATACCTATCACTCGCCGCTAAATCCACTGATAAACGCTGCCGTTCTAAAGCTGGTTAAAGGCGACCAAGCGGAAACTTGGAATATGCCCAAGAAGGAAATGATATATCCGCTGGACCGAGTGATCGCGACTGTTTCGACGATCTTTTTCCTGATGTCGATCGGCGTGACGTATCTCCTCATCAGCAGAATCTTTGATACCAAGATCGCCAGTTTCACCGCATTGATCATGCTGTTTTCTAGCACGTTCTGGGCATTTTCTTTGAGCGGTCTTCCGCAGATGTTGATGCTCCTCCTCTTCTCGTGCGGGCTTTTCTTTGCCTACAGGGCGGTTGAAGAAAGCGCAAAAGGATCAGTTCCGCTCGCCTCGGTGCTCATCGCCGGGACATTTTTCACTTTACTGGCGATGACTCACTTTTTGGCAATCTGGATTGCTCTCGGTTTCATCATCTATGTCGCCATTGCCTTTCGTCCACGTGGAATTCTCGCAATCTCAATTACGCTGATCCTTTTTATCCCGGCAATTTTTGTCATCCTAAGAAATCTCGGCTTTGACGGAACACCATTTGGCACAGCTTTCTATAGCCTCTACAATGGCGTAGGGAATGGACGAGAGAACTTTGTCCTACGAGGCCTGGAACCGGCTTCTTTCTCAGTGTTGAACCGGGGATTTATCCAAGGCCTCGTGGGATCTGTTCTAGTCCAGATTTCCAACATCATTCCCTTTCTCGCTAGCATCTTCATCGCACCCCTGTTCTTCCTCACACTCCTCCACCCTTTCAGGAATCCTTCGATTGCCCACTTCCGGTGGGCTTTGCTACTAATGTTTGCTCTTGCAGTCTTTGGCCTCGCTGTCTTTGGAATTACGACAGACACGCTCAATCCGAATCAGCTGCTCCTACTTTTCGCACCGATCATGACCGCCTATTCACTGGCCTTTGTATCGATCCTCTGGAGCCGTATACCATCCATCTCAAACATAGATTTTCTGAAAAATGCCCATTTGGTGGTGATCACCGCAATCGCGATAGCTCCGTTTCTCGTGACGCTCCCAAGTTCCGTCCTTGCTGGACTTCACCACCAAGGCAATGGTGGCATTCCTCAATGGCCACCCTACTACCCGCCGGCTCTAAGCCTTGATATCAATCGACTAGTAAGTCCAAACGACATCATTGTCGCAGATCAGCCATGGGCCGTAGCTTGGTATTCAGACCGCATTAGCATTTGGCTCCCTCCCACGAAAGACGATTTTGTGGAACTTGAAGCACTTGGAGATACTTTGGACAGCCCCTTCGCCGGCATCCTGATTACGCCAATATCACATAGCGGTATTCCACTCCGCGATGCCGTCCGTGAATACGCTGATTTTGATTCTCTCATCATCGATGGCCATGCGTTTCTCGCCACTTTCCCACCAGGAGTATCCTTGCTTGGTGCGGATTCACAGATCAGTGATGTTATGCAACGCTATCCAAATCGTATCCCCCTTGTAGGAATGGATACGGTCTTTTACTCGAGCCAGCAGATCACGAGCAATGCCGCTCTAAGAGCAGAAACTTCCGGTAACTAGAAACGAGTATGGCACGCGCTAAAAAAACGACTGAATCGCCTCCCGAGTCATCGAGCCTGAGCTTCGAAGAGGCGCTGGCTTCGCTTGAAGAAATTGTCGAACAGATGGAAAACGGTGATCTTCCGCTAGAAGAGCTGGTTTCTCATTATGAAAAAGGCTCTAAGCTCGGCGTTCATTGCGAAAAAGTCTTAAACATAGCTCAGGAAAAAATCCAACTGATCACCCTCAATGTAGAATCCTCATCAGGGGCTCCTGATGCATCTAGCTCCGAGGATGCTCAACTATTTTAAATTACATGTCCTCTTCCCAAGAAAGCCCCAGCGGCAACTTACTTTCGGAGCTCAAATCACCGCTCGACCTTAAATCTCTAGATGATGGGCAACTGCTCGATCTTGCTGAAGAAATCCGCCACACGCTGATCAATTCTCTATCAAAGACCGGTGGTCATCTGGGCCCGAACCTCGGGGTTGTCGAACTTACTATCGCCCTTCATTACGCTTTTACGACACCTGCCGATAAGTTGGTCTTCGATGTCTCCCATCAGGGCTATGTCCATAAATTATTAACGGGACGCGCCGACCGGATCGATACGATCCGCACCTATCAAGGGCTTAATGGATTTTTACTCCGCACGGAATCTGAGCACGATGCCTATGGTGCCGGGCATGCTGGAACTGCTATCTCTGCTGCTCTGGGTATGGCTGCCGCGCGCGATCTATCTGGAGAGGACAATCACGTAATCGCCATCGCCGGGGATGCCGCGTTTACCTGCGGCCCTACGCTTGAGGCGCTGAACAATATTGCCGAGACGACTCGGAAGTTCATCGTTGTCCTTAACGATAACGAATGGTCGATTGATAAAAACGTCGGCGCAATCGCCCGGTATTTTAACGCGCTACAGACGCACTCGACTTATTCAACAGTCCGTAGCACTTCGGCAGATTTTGTTGAAAAAATCCTCGGTCGCGCAGCGCGCAAAATGGTTCATAAGGTAGAAGAAGGAGCAAAGAATCTAATTTTCCCAAACGTCCTCTTTGAAAAATTCGGGATGCGCTACTTCGGGCCGATCGATGGCCATAATCTCCCTCTGCTGGTAAAAACGTTTGAGCATCTGCGCACACTCAATGAGCCAGTCGTCCTTCACATCATCACTGAAAAAGGTCGCGGATATCAGCCAGCCCTCGATAACCCGGGAAAATTTCACGGCCTGGGTGCTTATAAAATTGAAGATGGGTCCACCGATACGGTCTCGACCCCTACCTGTTCTGATATTTTTGGGCGCGTGGTTACCGATCTCGCCATCAATGACCCGAAAATTGTGGCAATCACTGCGGCGATGCCTGGTGGCACCAAGTTGGAGACTTTCAAAAAAGAACTGCCAGATCGCTACTTTGACGTTGGCATCGCCGAAGAGCATGCCGCTCTATTCGCAGCTGGACTAGCTACTGAGTCATACCGGCCGTTCCTCGCAATCTACTCGACGTTCATGCAGCGGGCATACGACATGATCATTCATGATATCGCGTTGCAGAATCTCCCCGTTCGTTTGTGCATGGATCGTGGCGGACTTTCCGGCGATGACGGACCGACCCACCATGGGCTTTTCGATATCGGCTATCTACGCCACATCCCGGGCATCGTCCACATGCAGCCTGCAAGCGAGCCAGAGTTCGTAGCCATGCTCAAGTGGATGGCTGGCTATGACGAAGGTCCTACCGCGATTCGCTACCCGCGGGGGATTATTTCTGGCACTTCGCTCGAGGATACCGTCGCCCCGATCGAGCTCGGCAAGGGTGAGCTCATTGAAGACGGCCGAGATATTGCCCTAATCGGCCTCGGGAGCTTCTTTTCCTCTAGCTCAGGAGACCAAAGCACTCCTTGAATCCCATGGCTATTCAGTGGCGCTCGTTAATCCGCGCTTCATCAAGCCTCTCGATACGAAGCTCTTGGAAGAAGTCGCAAAAAAATGCAAAGTTCTTTGCACCTTCGAAGATCACGTTCTTCTAAATGGCTTCGGCGCCGCCTGCATCGATCATCTACACACAGCGAAAATTTACACCCCGGTCGAACGCATTGGCTGGCCAGATGAATTTATTGAGCATGGGAAGCCGGACATCCTCCATCAGCTGCATCACATCACAGCACAGGCTGCGATTGATAAAATTCTCACTCACTTCCTGTAGAACCTCATGGAACTCGACCTCAGAAACTGCCCTGTCGATCTAAAGCAGACGCGCCCTGGTGAGTTAGAGGAAGCACTCGAGGATCCATTTTCAATTCGTTTCCTGCCAGATAATGATCGGGAAGACGGGGCGTCACGTTACTATATGCTCGGCCGCACTATCGCGGATCGTCATCTTTTCATCGCTTTTTCCACCGATGGGAAAACTGCTCACGTCTACGCTGCCCGTGAAATGTCCGAGCCCGAACGGCGCTTCTACGATCGCAACTACAATCTCACCCGCTAAATTTTACTTGATGCAAGCCCTTCAAACATGGACCGATATCCCCAGATTTCGATAGCCTCGAAGATGAAAACTCGTTCTGGCAGAACCATGAACTTGGGCCGAAACTGATGGCTGGATCAGTGCATGAAGCTGATTCGCGGGAGTCCACGACGATTACTTTGCGCTTCGATCCACGCATGCTCTCGCGCATCAAACGCATCGCACGCGGCCGTTTTTTGAACTATCAATCAATGATGAAACAATGGCTCGCCGAGCGGATGGAGCAGGAAAACCGCGATGCAGAATGACCCTTTGTCTCACCCCTAATGATCTTTTTATATGACTTCACCCGTTCTCTTATTCTCCGGCCAAGGTGCACAAAAAATTGGCATGGCCAAAGATTTTGTTCAGTCCTCCGCCGCAGCTGAAAAATCTCGCTGCTAAAGCGGATGCCATCTTCGGCCATTCTCTCAGCGAGGTCATGTTCACTGGCCCGGAAGACAAACTTACCTCTACCTCCTACTGCCAGCCAGCCCTCTACCTACACGGTCTGATCGCGCTCGCTCTCTTGAAGGAGCGCCTGCCAAACTTAAACCCAGCAGCCGCCGCTGGCTTATCGCTCGGCGAATTCACCGCCCACGCAGCTGCGGGAAGCTTTTCCTTCGAAGATGGTCTGAAGCTAGTCGCACAGCGGGGAAAATTTATGGAGGAAGCCTGCGAGCAGACGCAGGGGGCAATGGCCGCACTCATCGGGGGCAAGCTAGAAGACATCGAATCGCTCGCCGAGAACGCTGGGGTGAATATCGCAAATCTAAATGCGCCGGGTCAGATCGTAATATCTGGTGAATCAGAGAAAATTGACGATGCAATTGCGAAAGCGAAAGACTTTGGAATCCGCCGCGCGATCAAGCTGAAAGTCGCTGGTGCCTATCATTCATCTTTGATGGCTTCTGCCCAAGAGCAGCTAGCCACAGAACTGACTCAGACGATCATCACCGCCCCCTCAATCCCCGTGATCGCTAATTACACCGCCCGGCCTGCTGCATCCGAGGGAGAAATACGTTCCACTCTGACCTCACAAGTCACCGGTTCAGTGCGCTGGGTGGAATCGATCCAACATCTTATTTCCATGGGTCACCATTCGTTTATTGAGCTCGGGCCGGGAAAAGTTCTTGCGGGCCTCGTTGCAAAAATAGCGCCCGATGCGACTGTCCTTTCAATCGATGATATTCCCAGCCTCGAAGATGCTGTGTCACAGCTTTCGTAACTCGCTATCCTTTCAATGCTCTCTTCTGTCTCTAAAAGCCGACTTCCCTATTCTCGCCCACGAAATCAACGGCCAGCCGCTCACTTATCTTGATAATGCGGCGACAAGTCAGAAGCCACTTGCCGTTCTTGGAGGCTTCACGACGCTATTACGAAGAGCTAAATTCGAACATTCATCGTGGCACTCACCACCTTGCCCGTGCCGCCACATCGGCCCATGAAGAGGCCCGGCAGACCGTTGCCGCGCACCTCAATGCAACAAGTCCTGAGGAGGTCATTTTTACCTCCGGAACCACTGACGGAATCAATCTAGTCTCAAGCATAATTCCTCTCGCAAGCGGCGATGAGATCCTCATCTCGTCACTTGAGCATCATTCGAACATTGTTCCTTGGCAGCTAGCTGCTGAAAGGAGCGGTGCGATTCTCAAAGTCATTCCCTGTCACGATGACGGCACCCTCGATGCAGCCGCTTTTCGGGATCTACTTTCTACAAAGACCAAGATTCTCTCCCTGACTTGGGTTTCAAACGCCTTTGGCACCGTCAATCCAGTTGCAGAAATGACTGCCGCCGCACAAGCGCAAGGTGCGCTCGTCCTGATTGATGCCGCCCAAGCGATCCCGCACTTTACCATCGATGTTCAAGCTCTAGGCGCAGACTTCCTCGTGTTCTCAGGACACAAAGTCTACGCTCCCACGGGCATCGGTGTGCTATGGGGAAAGCGCGCCCTCTTAGAATCCCTGCCGCCCTATCGTGGTGGCGGGGAGATGATCAAAGAAGTGACGTTTGAGAAAACAACATTTAACGATCTTCCTTTTAAGTATGAGGCCGGAACGCCGAACATCGAAGGCGCCATTGCACTCGCCGCCGCGCTGGATTACGTCAATCAGATCGGGCTCCAGAACATTGCCGCCCACGAGAAGGCACTGATCACCCGCTGCGCTGAAGCCATTTCAGAAATTCCCGATCTGAAGTTATACGGCCCTTCGGACCGCGTGGGCGCCCTATCTTTCTCTTGCAAAGGCGTCCATCATTATGACCTAGGCACTCTACTAGATCAGATGGGGATCGCTGTGCGCACCGGACATCATTGCTGCCAGCCGCTCATGGCGCGTTTTGGAATTACTGGAACGACTAGGGCCTCGTTCGCCCTTTACAATACCTTTGAAGATATCGATCGGCTGGTTACTTCGCTGAAAAAGTGCCTTCCTTTACTTCAGTAACTTCCCTACGTTGAGAAGCTTCAAACTCTCCCGTTCTTTCTGATTTGCATGAGAATCACCCTCGGAATCACCGCATCCATTGCAGCTTATAAAGCCGCTGATCTCACTTCACAACTCGTGAAGCTTGGGCATGAGGTGCGCGTGGTGATGACAGCATCGGCTTGTGAGTTTATCACCCCCCTCACACTGCAAACTCTTTCTAGAAACCCAGTCCTTACCTCGTTAGACGACGAGAAAAATTCTTGGAAACCGGGACATATTGAATTGGCTGATACTACGGACCTCTTCGTCGTCGCTCCCGCGACAGCAAACTTGCTCGCACAGTTCGCCAATGGATTTGCACCAGACCCGCTCACTTCGATCTATCTGGCCCTTCCTCCAAAAACCCCCAGATTCATCGCTCCGGCAATGAATGGAAAAATGTGGGAGCATCCTGCCACTCAGCGTAATCTTGCTATTTTGCAAAAGGACGGTTGCAAGTTCATTGGTCCAGCCAGCGGCGATCTCGCGTGCGGCTATCAAGGGACCGGACGCCTTGCGCCAATTGAAGAAATTCTTGCCGAGATCACAGGTGTCTAGTTGGCATATCCCAGCCAAGGCCCAAGCCATCGCTCAGCTTCTTTCTGGGTCATCGCCTTGCGCTGCGCATAGTCTTTGACTTGGTCCTCCTGCAGGTCAGAGATCGCGAAGTAATGGCTCTCTGGATGTGAAAAATAGAGGCCGCAAACAGCTGCACCCGGATGCATAGCACAGCTTTCCGTAAGCGAAACGCCAGTCGCTTCCTCCGCTTTTAACAGCGAAAATAAGGCGTTTTTTTCCGTATGATCAGGCTGGGCTGGATATCCAGGCGCCGGGCGTATTCCCTGATATTTCTCATGAATTAAGGCCGCCGTGCTTAGCTCTCCCTCAGCCTCATAGCCCCAGTCGATTCGAGCCCGATGATGCAGTTTTTCCGCGAAGGCTTCCGCAAGGCGATCCGCAATTGCCTTCACCATAATCGCTCCATAAGGATCGTTCGCCTGATCTAACTCCTTCGCGTATTCATCCGCGCCGTGAATCCCGACAACGAATGCCCCAAGGTAATCGACTCCATCGCCTGCTGGCTTCACCCAATCAGCCAAGGCCACATTCGGCTTATTAGAAGTTTTCTTTAGTTGCTGGCGGAGGGTATGAAAGCGAGTATCAGCTACTCCTTGCTGATCCCATACTTGAAGATCATCCCCTTCAGAATTTGCTGGGAAAAACCCATAGATCCCACGTGCTTGCAAACGTTTGTCCTCAATCAATCGACTCAAATATTCGCAGGCTTCAAAATAAAGTTTCTTCGCCTCAGTGGCGCCGGCCTCGTTCTTCGTTCGAAGCGCCTTTTTGTCCCGATCCCATACACCACGTAGCTCCCAAGCATGAAAGAATGGCGTCCAATCAATATACTCTACGAGTTCTGAGATTTGCTCTTCCACTACCTCCGTTCCCGTAAAGCGCGGCACTGGCACAGAATAATTCTTCCAATCGATTCGCGGAGCAAGATCCCGTGCTTCCGCTAAGCTCAAGGTTTCCTTTTTCGGACCTCCGAGGAAGTTTGCTTTCGCCTTCGCCTGCTTTTCACGAAGCTCAGAGATGAACTTCGCCTTTTGATCTTTTGAAAGAAGAGCCGTTGTAACTGGCACGGATCTTGAAGCATCCAAGACATGCACCACAGGTCCCGAATAGTGTTCAGCAATCTTGATAGCAGTATGCGCGGCAGACGTCGTTGCCCCACCGATCAACAATGGGATGGTGAATCCTCGCCGCTCCATTTCCTTCGCCACATGCACCATTTCATCGAGTGATGGTGTGATGAGACCCGAGAGACCAATCACATCACTCTCCATCTCCACCGCACGGTCCAGGATCTTGTCGCAAGAAACCATCACACCCATGTCCGTGACTTCAAATCCATTGCACGAAAGCACCACGCCAACGATATTTTTACCGATATCATGCACATCGCCCTTCACGGTCGCGATCAGGAAGCGCCCAGCGGAATTTCCGCGTTCGGCGATCTTCAAAGCTTCGTCATATTCTATCCCCGTGTTTTCTGCCTGAATCTGCTCGATATCTCCGGCTAGGTTTTCCGCCTTTTCCTTCTCCATATACGGAAACAACCAAGCGACCGCTTTCTTCATGACCCGCGCGGATTTTACGACCTGAGGTAAGAACATTTTACCTGCGCCGAAAAGATCCCCGACGACTCCCATGCCATCCATCAAAGGCCCCTCGATTACCTTCAACGGGCGCTGATATTTCATGCGTGCTTCCTCGGTATCCTCGTCAATGAATCGGTCAATCCCCTTGAGTAGGGCATATTCAAGGCGCTTTTCTACGGCTTCCTCACGCCAGCTCAAGTCCTCCTCCAGCTTCTTCCCACCCTTGCCTTTGAAGCTTTCTGCAAGATCGAGAAGCCGTTCCGTCGAGTCTTCTCGCCTGTTCAGCAGAACGTCCTCGACACATTGTAGAAGTTCTTTGGGAATCTCGTCATACACCTCAAGCATGCCCGCGTTCACGATGCCCATGTCCATTCCAGCCTTGGTCGCATGATAGAGAAAGGCCGAATGCATCGCTTCGCGCACGGCATTATTACCGCGAAACGAGAAGGAAATATTTGATACTCCTCCGGACACCTTCGCTCCCGGCAAATTTTCTTTGATCCATCTTGTCGCATTGATGAAATCCAAGGCGTAATTATTATGCTGCTCGATTCCCGTCGCCACCGTCAAGATGTTCGGATCGAAAATGATATCATTCGGCTCAAAGCCGACGCGATCTACCAGGATCCGATAGGCCCGCTCACAGATCCGGATCTTCTCCTCATAGGTAGCCGCCTGCCCATCCTCATCAAATGCCATCACGACTACCGCCGCGCCATATTTCATGATATGCTGCGCGCTTCGGATAAACAGTTCTTCGCCCTCTTTGAGAGAGATCGAGTTCACAATCCCCTTGCCCTGCAGGTGCTTTAGGCCTTCCTCAAGAATCTCCCACTTCGAGGAATCTACCATGATCGGCACTCGCGCGACATCCGGCTCCCCTTGCAGGAGATCAAGAAATCGCGCCATCATCGCTTTACCGTCGATCAATCCATCATCAAAACAGATATCAATGACGTTCGCCCCATTCTCTACTTGCTGCCGCGCTACTTCGACAGCTGCCTCAAGATCGCCGGCCCGCACTAATTTGGCGAACCTCGGCGATCCCGCAACGTTGGTTCTTTCTCCAATCATAAGGAAGCCCTTCGCCTCATCATGATTGTAAGCCTCGGTTCCCGAAAGCCTCAGTGCGGTATCTCTCTTATCCATAAAAAAAGTCTTCCGAGCTTTTACTCTTCCTCAATCTTTCTGTCATCGCTCGTTTCCCGAAATCAACGCTTTCCTATTTATCGAAATGTCTAGGCTGCACACCCCTTAGACCATCGGCAATCGCCTTGATGTGCGCTGGCGTGTTGCCACAACAGCCACCGGCAAAATTTAAAAGCCCCGCCTCTGCGAACTCCTTCATGTATGCCTTCATATCTTCTGGGCCTAGATCGAATCCCGTAGGTGCCAGCGGATTCGGCAATCCCGCATTTGGGTATGCCGAAATGAAAGTATCCGCAGCATCTGATAATTCCTCCAAAAATGGCCGCATCAGATCTGGTCCTAATGAGCAATTAAGGCCGATCGCTAAAGGCTTCACATGGGCAAAGGCATTCCACAGAGCTTCACTCTTCTGAGCGGAAATCATCGTCTCGCCTCCTAAGCCTACCGCCGCAGAAATGATGATCGGCAGCTTCACTTTATCTTCATCAAACACTTCCTGCACAGCCACCGCGGCTGCTTTTGCATTCAAAGAATCAAAAATCGTTTCGATCATCAATAGGTCACAACCACCCTCGATCAAGCCACGCACCTGCATCCGGTAGGCCTCGCGGACCTGATCGAAGTTTACGACCCGAAATGCTGCATCCTCTGCGTCGGGCGAGTTACTCAGCGAAACAGTCAGTGGTCCGATCGCCCCCGCTACATATCGTCTGATTCCAGAATCGCTCGCCACGTCATCTGCCATTTTCCGCGCAATTTTAGATCCCTCGACGTTCATTTCCCACGCCAATTCATTCAAAAACTCGTTTTCAAGAATCCCTTGGAAAAATTCAGGATCTTTTCTGCCACCGTGCTCTCGTGGGTCCTCTACAAAGAATTCACTTTGGGCAATTCCCGTAGCCGAAAACGTGTTTGTCTCACAGATATCGCTGCCCGCCTCGTAGAAGCATTTATGTATATCGCCGATGATTCCCGGCTGGGTCAGGCTGAGTATATCGCCATTGTTCAATAGGTCTTTCTCAGAATCACGGTAACGTGTCCCCCGCGCAGCAGCTTCATCCAAGCCATAGGTGCGGATTGTTGTTCCCATTGCGCCGTCCAGAACCAGAATCCGATCTTTCAAGGCCGTCTCTAGTTCATGCGTGAAATTCTCCTGCGCCATAGGGTAAATTTAGGCGAAACGAGACAACTCTCAAGTTTCAAATCATCAAATCATGATATGTTGATGGAAGCATGCCAGTGTATCTCTCACGGTATCTTCTGACTTAGGTAAGAAAGCCTCATAATTAGGTTCAGATATTGAAAAACCGAACTAGCCTCGCCACCTGATGTCCACCACAACCCTCAAAACCGAGGTCGCCCGTCGCCGTTCTTTCGCGATCATTTCCCACCCAGATGCTGGGAAGACAACCCTCACCGAAAAGTTCCTCCTCTACGGCGGTGCGCTGAATCTCGCTGGCTCTGTCACCGCACGGAAGAATCAACGCTCTACGACCTCAGACTGGATGGAGCTGGAGAAGCAAAGGGGAATTTCGGTTTCCTCAACCGTCCTGCAGTTTGAATACAAGGACTGCGTCGTAAACATTCTGGATACACCGGGGCATAAGGATTTTTCCGAAGATACATACCGCGTGCTGACAGCTGTCGATGCTGCCGTGATGGTGGTAGATGCCGGCAAAGGAATTGAGGCCCAAACCCGGAAACTATTCGAAGTCTGCCGCCGCCGGGGCGTACCGATCTTTACCTTCATGAATAAAATGGACCGTCCGGCGCGGCCAAGTCTCGATCTTCTCGATGAACTTGAGAACGTTCTCGGCATCGCCGCCTACCCAATCAACTGGCCTCTCGGCGATGGGCCACGCTTCAAAGGTGTATACGATCGGGAGCACAAACAAGTTCACCTCTTCGAGCGCACAGTCCACGGATCATTTCGCGCTCCGGTAAAAGTCTCCGGCATTGAAGATCCATCCGTCCAAGAAACCGTTGATGAGATCACCTATGCTCAGGTGAAAGACGAGCTGGAGTTGCTCGAAGGGGCAGGTGCAGAATTCAATATCCCAAAGGTTCTCGCTGGGAAGCTTACTCCCGTGTTCTTCGGTTCCGCCGCGAACAACTTCGGGGTCCAGCTACTCCTAGATCGCTTTCTTCAGCTCTCCCCGCCGCCATCCCCGCGCTCGACGACTACCGATCAGCTCACAATTCAGCCTACCTCGAAGGATTTTTCTGCCTTTGTCTTCAAGATTCAGGCGAACATGAACCCAAAGCATCGGGATCGGATTGCATTTATTCGGATTGTTTCCGGCCAATTTGAGCGGGACATGGACGTCATCAATACCCGCACGGGTGAAAGTGTCCGCCTTGCCAACTCACAGCGGCTCTTCGCCCGCGATCGGGAGACTGTCGACGATGCCTTTGCTGGGGATGTTGTCGGCTTAGTCGGCAATTATGATCTCCTAATCGGCGATACTCTATCGACGCTGCCAGAGGTAAAATTCGATGAAATTCCACGCTTTCCGCCTGAGTGCTTCTCTTATCTGACGAATAAATCGACTGCGAAATACAAGCGTTTCCAGTCCGGCCTTTCGCAGCTCCTGAAGGAAGGCGTGGCCTCAGAATTTCAGCCTATCGATTCAGCAGGACCTTCATCGCGCGTCCTTTTGGGCGCAGTGGGGCCCCTTCAGTTCGAAGTTCTGCAGCATCGGCTTACAGGAGAATATGCGGCAGACACGCGCTTGGAACCTGCTGATTGGTCGATCGCAGCTTGGTTGAGACCCACCGCAGGCGATCCGCAGGCACCTGAGGATCGTCCATCTTTATCGTTAGGCACTGCCCTGGCCCGTGACTCGAACAATTGGCTGGTTGCATTGTTCCCATCGGATTGGGCATTAAAAACTTTCACCGAAAAAAACCCCACTTGGGAAATCTCGGAGCAACCTTTCGCCCCGCTCTAGGACGGAGGCTTTCACCGGGACCTAATGATAATAAGGTTCCGCCATATATCCAGGTTGGAATTTACGATCTCTTGCAAAGGCTGGAAGGATATAGAAAACATGCCATTTCAGAATTGCCCCGGCACCGCAGGACCGCTACTCACACGCATGCCTAGCTCTTCTCATCCGATTCTCATCGGTGGCTCCATCGCCATTGATAATATCAAGACACCTACTTCGGAAGGAAAAAACCTGCTAGGTGGCTCAGCTTCCTATACCGCAATTGCAGCATCCTATTTTACCTCTCCGGTCCATCTCGTGGGCATTATCGGCAAAGACTTTCCACAGGAACATCTTGATCACTTCGAATCAAAGGGCATTTCAACGACCGGCCTGGAACGATCCGAAGGCGATACCTTCTCTTGGACAGGAGAATATCATGAAAACATGAACGACCGCGACACCCTCGATGTCGCCAGCAACGTTCTTGAGAACTGGCAGCCAATGGTGCCACGTGAGATGGCCTCAGCACCTGTTGTTGTTCTTGCCAATATGCACCCAGTGAACCAACTGGAAATGATTGATCAGCTCAGTTCCAAATCGCCCTTTATCGCTGCAGATACAATGGATCTATGGATCAATATTGCAAAGGATGATCTAGTCAAAGTCCTGAAGAAAATTAGTCTTTTAGTGATCAATGAATCCGAAGCACGAGACTTCTGTGAGACAACGAATTTGACTCTCGCTGGGGAAAAGCTTCTTGCAATGGGACCGCAGCACGTCGTCATAAAACTTGGTGAATTTGGCTCGATTCTATTTTCTAGCGATGCGCCGAAAGATCAGTCTCCTCATCATCCAACTCGTGGCTTCAGCTATTTTCGCAGTGCAGCATTCCCTCTATCTGCCGTGACTGATCCCACGGGAGCAGGCGATTCCTTTCTCGGCGCACTTGCTGGCTATCTAGCCTCAACCGGCAAAACTGAGTTCGCGTTTGCAGATATCCGCACTGCGGTCACCTACGGCTCTGTGATTGCATCCTTTACCTGCCAAGCCTTCTCGACCAAGCGGCTTGGCAGTATAACGACACAAGATATCGAAGACCGTCTGCAGCTTCTCAAAGAGCTCACAAGTATCTAACTTTATACAATCAAACAACCGATCTAGAAGATGCGCCTATTTATTCTTTTTATAGCTTGCTTGCTCACCGCTTGCTCGAGCAGCAGTCCTCCATCAGCTACTTCCGGATCATATGGACTGAGCGAATATGGAAATCGCCCCGGGCCGCAAGGTTTCCGCACCGTAATTATCGATGCTGGCCACGGCGGAAAAGATCCCGGCGCAGTCAGCCGCTTTACTGGACAAACTGAAAAAGCGGCAAACCTCGATCTCGCGATACGCTTGCGAGATGAGCTCTCGAGTTCCTTCCGCACGATTCTGCTCCGCTCCGATGATCGATTCATCGATCTCGATGATCGCGTTTCCTTCGCGAATCGATATCCCGGCGCGATCCTCGTCTCTGTCCATTTCAATGCGGGGTCTAGTTCCCGAAAAGGTCCAGAAACCTATTGGTGGCGTGTCGATTCTCATGGACTTGCGACCCGAGCTCAACGCGCGATGAAATCTGTAGCTCCGTTTTCTTCTAATGCAGGTCAAGTCCGCCGACGCCTCCGTCTGACCAGAAATCCCGGCATTCCATGCGTGCTTCTGGAAGGGGGCTATATGAGCAACGCTGGAGAAGCGGCGCTGATTAATTCATCGGCCCATCGGGCCCGTTTGGCAAAGGCGATTGCAGGTGCGATCCGCGATCAAGCAAAATATGGAGATGCTGGAACCGGTCCGCGCCCTGCCTTCATCAAGGCCCCGCCGAGCCGTCCTACGGACCCCGCTGGCTCTTAGGTCCGTTTCATCAGTTGAGCGAAAGTAGTCGGGCAAAATACTCACACAAACCTCAGCGACACGCAGCTTTCACAGTGTCTACAGTCACTGACTCATGAAAGTCGTCATTGATCAGGCAAACGGGCGCAGTGCCGCAAGAGGCTAAGCACTCAGCAAACTCTACGGAATACTTTCCACAGTGTGAAACGCTGATTGGATGGTGATGAGGATCGGCACCCTCCCGATCAATGCCTAATTCTTTGCAGAGATCTTCCATCAGCTCACCGCTGCCACCCATCGCACAAGAGAGTGTGCGGCATACTCTGATATGATACTTCCCCGGCGCATACTGTCTGAATCCCGGATAAAAGGTAACCACCTCTAACACCTTAATTGGCTCCAGCTCTAGTTTCTCTGCAACCCATTCGACGGCTTCTTCGGAAATATATCCAAACCGGTGCTGGACAATATGAAGAAGCGGAAGCACAGCAGAACGCTTGCTTTCTGGATAATGAGAGATGCGCTCATCTGCGGCTCTTACTAGCTCATCATTCACCGCAAAAGCCGGAAAATTTTCCGAAGATTTCGTATCTAGGTTCTCTGTTTTCATCACGTTCAAGCTCTCTTGGAATATACCCCCACCTAGTCAAAGGCTAGGTCAAATATTTCTTTATCCGCCCGAAGACTCTCTTCGGGGTTCGGTGATGTTTACTACCTTAACAACCTAGAATCTACAATTTTGGTATCCGGTCAAAACCCAGGCCACTATTTGCTACTTTCAGGAGACCTTCAAGATGTTGCATCACTGATGTAGGTCCATCATACTCTCCATTGACATAGCTCGTTTTAAGAATCTTTCCATCCAGATCAGTCAAAACTAGATTGGGAATTCCTCCTCCCGGATGTGGAAATTCTTTTTTGAACCTCTCCACCTTGGTACGCTTTAGATGTGGCCAATTCATTCCCTTCTCTTCTGCATAAGCATTCATCGCGCGATCATCTTGGTCCGAGGTGATTAGAACAATTTCAAACTCAGGATGCTTTGGCCTGGCCTCATCATAGAATTTTACCAACGAAGGAGTAAATTTCTGACAGGGCGGGCACCATGAAGCCGTGTAATAGAAGAGATAATACTGTGTGGGCATTTGCTCGGCTTCCGGACGGTAGCGCTTCAAAGACCGACCATCGAATTTTTCTAGATTTCCTTCCAAAAATTCATCGAAGATACTTTTTTTCGCCGCCACTAGGTCAGGCTTATTCGCCCATTGTTCGATTAATCTCGCATCGTCATCTGATAGGCTAGAAGCCGGAATCTCTACCGACCGTCCGTTTCTCATTTGAAAAACTCCAACCTTCGCACCCGCCGCGCCCTTAACCTCACTTAACTCCAAAGAGGCTGTCTTGCCGTCTTCTCGTGTCCAAGTTCGGAATTCACCGAAAGAACTTGCGCTTAGAAACGCTGTAAGAAAGAAAAAGAGGATCTGCTTCATAGAGTCTTAATTTCTGAACCTAATCGTTCTCATACCTCAATTGTTAGCGATCACATTCGCCCATTACAAAGTCCAAGGAACCGAGGATCGCTGGGATATCAGAGACCATGTGGCCGGGTAGAAGCTTCGATACAATCGATAAATTACAGAAAGAAGGGCTTCTGATCTTAAGCCGATTCGGCACGCCACCTCCTTTTGAATGAATATAGAATCCCAATTCTCCCTTTGGATTTTCAGCGGCAAAATATACTTCTCCTTCTGGAGCATCAATTCCTTGTGTGGATACAATGAAGTGGTGGATCAACTCCTCCATACTCATCATCACCCGCTCTTTATCGGGCAACATGCTTTTTGTATCCGCTAGATTCACCGGGCCGTCCGGCATAGTGTCCAATACCTGCCTGCAGATTCGGATCGATTGGCGCATCTCTTCCATACGGATTTGATAACGTGCATAGCAATCGCCTTCTTCAGCGATCGGCACGTCAAAATCATATTTTTCATACCCAAGATAGAGGGAATTTTTTCGTAAATCCCGATCCACCCCAGAAGCTCGTAGATTCGGTCCCGTCATGCCGAATGAGATCGCGGACTCTCGGCTAATGACGCCGACATCCATCATCCGGTCCCGGAAAATTTTGTTATTATCTAGAAGCTTCGCAATTTCGCCGATTGCGACCTCGCATTCATCGAGGAAAGTCCGCACCGCTTCCTCAAAACCCACAGGCATATCTCTCAGCTGACCACCGACCCGGGTGTAGGAGGTTGTAAAACGCGCACCCGTCAATTGCTCGCAAAGGTTATAGACCTTTTCCCGTTCCGTAAAGGTGTAGAGGAAAACAGTCATCGCACCCACGTCCATCGCACACACTCCGACGCCGAGCATATGTGCAGAAATTCGCGCTAACTCACAGCATAGCACCCGCAATGCTTGTCCGCGCGGCGGCAGCTCCCAGCCCATTAATTTTTCCACCGCGCATGCGTAGGCAACGTTGTTGGCAAGCGGCGCGAGGTAATCCAGACGATCCGTATACGGCACGAACTGATTGTAATGCATGTTCTCAGCGATTTTTTCATCGCCACGATGCAAAAACCCTACGTCTGGGTCCGCACTATGGATTACCTCGCCATCAAGCTCCAAAATTAGACGCAGCACGCCATGCGTCGCTGGATGCGATGGCCCCATATTAAGCACCATCCGCTCTCCGACTAGATCATCTGTCTCATCCTGATAGGATTCTACAGCCTTCGCTGCCTTCCCTAAGGTGTCTGGGGCCTCATATTCCGTGGAAATGCTCATAGGATAAATCGATGCCAACTAAGCACCCATTCAACCCTATTCCGCAAGGCCATACTCACCACAGTTTCAAAAACCTCTTTCGTCTAAGCCGGCAATCGATCGGCCAGCATATTAAATTTGGTTTTCCCGGAAGTAGGACGCGCTCCAGACCGACAGTTTTTTCAAGCCGTTTCATGTGTGTTTGCGCCATTGTTTCGAGTTTTGACGGGTAGGTCTTTTCAGGGCGTATGCTCATCACGGTCCTAAAATCGAAGTCGGGGGGGGTCAGGACGGGACTGTAGCTGGGCAGCTGATGGATCTCAAGTTCTGTCTCCAGTCACACAAAGTATCCGTCCACCAGCTTGCTGTGATGCATGTGCAAGTTGTTAAGGATCAGCAAAAATTTCTTCGGGCCATATTTCACAAGCCCGCGCAGGAACGAGCTTAGGTGCTGCGAGTTCATCGTGTCCCTGCGGAACATAAACCTCAGCTTTCCCTGCTTGGTATGCGTTGAGATCAGGTTGATCCGCTTGGGTTTGTCCTTCTTACGCCTCAATATCGTCTTTCCGCTAGGGGCGTAACTTCGCCGCGCCTGAACGCCTGAAATGCGGTTTTTAAAAAAACCTAGTTGCTGGTCGGATTGTTCTAGGTCATTCATTCCGCGTGACCCACCTGACCAAACTGCTACTGACTCTTTGCGTCTTCGCAGGGATTTTTGTCGCTATGGGTCACAAGAATGGTCACGGCGCCGATGAAGAATGCGCTGCTCATCATAGCTCTGAATCAAGTCATTCGCACGATCCTTCGGACGATTTCCATCATGATCACGGGCAAACCCATGACAGTGGTTCCCCCCATCACCACGAGTGCTGCCACATCCAGAATATGGATCAGCCTGTGCCATTCACATTTTCGTCTGTTGCATACTTTACCAAACGGGTAGATTTCTCCCGCTATGATGCGTTGATACCAGATGGTCCTGTCTTCGCATTGGACAAACCGCCGTTGATCTGAGGTTTCCTACCCGTATTTTGACGGGCTTTTTTCGAGCACTCCTTTGCTGCGCTCCCATCCGGGCTTGATGCGTTTTTATGCGTCCCGTTCTCCCGGATTTTCCCAAGGAACTCCCAGAATTTATCCAGATCCGTATTTGCGGCTCTGCATATCACACAATCAACACCATTCATGAAATTTACCATACCCTTCACGCTCGTCGCGTGTCTTTTAATCACTGATCTTTCCCTTGCGGAACCGGTTGAAATCCTCTCTTACGAAAGCATTCCGAGCCGTATCCGCCATGGGAACCCCACACTTGCAGCAGCCCGCTTCCGTATCAACGAGGCCATCGGTCGCATGACACAGTCCGGCCGGCTACCCAACCCGAGCTTCGAGACGGGAATCGACCACAACATCCAATCCGCCGAAGGAAGCATTGAGCTCGGATTTTCTCAGAAGCTTCCAGTCACGAACCGTCTAGCTTTGGAAAAAGAAATCACTCTTGCCGGAGTCGAGGCAGCGGAACAGGAGGTTCGCGATGTCGAGCGCCTTCTCGTTGCCGAGGCACGGGGAGAGTTCGTCAGAGTCCTTTCCATCCGAGAGCGGAAGGATCTGCTGATCAAACAAAAGGATCTTTCCAATGAGCTTGCCGAATTCATTTCCGGCGCGGCGGAACGAGGGGAAATCTCTTCACTGGATGCGGCACGAGCCAGACTGACGGTTCTGACGCTAACCACTGAGGAACGTCGCCTTCAGGCGGATGAAAGTGCGACACTCGGAAGGCTGAGACCGTTGGTCGGGATCGCGCCAAAAGATGGTGTGAAGCTTTCTGGAAGTGCCCCGCCGATCACCGTTCCCTCCACGAATCGTATCGAACGCCCGGATTTGAATGCCGCCCGCATCGATCTCAAGGCAGCAGGAACCGGCATTGCCTTGGAGCAAGCACGGCGCAGGGATGATGTGGAGGCATCCATCTTCGCAGCGGGTGAAAGATCGGAGGATGCTCCCGAGGGTCTTGAGAACGAGGGTATCATCGGTTTCAAACTGAGCATCCCGTTGCCGTTCTGGAATGACAACCAGGGGAATATCGATGCGGCCACCGCGATCCGGGATCGGAAGGAAAGGGAAGTCGCCGCACTCCAGCGCGACATCATGCATGAGAGCGCAACCGCCATCGCTGAAATGCGCCAGTGGGGTGCTCTTATTTCCGAGCTAAACGACAAGCTTCTTCCACTTGCGAAGGAGCAGACCGACCTGCTCGAAAAAGCCTACCTCCAGGGACAGGGCGATCTTCAGGCCGTCCTGACATCCCGCGAGCAAACGCTGGATCTCCAGGCGTCCAGACTCGATGCGATGCGCGAGTTCCAGTTAGCCCGTATCCGATACCAAGCCTCCGTAGGCAAACCTTGATCCATTTCAAAACCTTATTTTCCCAACTTTTATATTTATGAAAACAACTCTCAAAATTGCGGCAGTCTTCGGATTGGCCATCAGCGCGATCTCTGCGCAAGACCGTCAGAAAGACACAGTCATCCTCGACGCGAACGGCGTGAAAAACCTTCGTTTGGAAACCGTGATGGTGGAGGAGCGCACCTTCGAAACAACGGTGTTTGCCATCGGGCGGGTCGAGGAGGTGCCGGGAAACCAGCACTCGGTTTCCTCACGGATTCCCGGCCGAGCCGTAGAGGTGAACGCGTTCATCGGTGACCGTGTGGAAAAAGGGCAGGTCTTAGCGAAAGTGGAAAGCCGCCAGCCGGGAAACCCGCCACCGACCATCGAGCTGACAGCGGTTCATGATGGTCTCGTCATCGAGTCTCACGTCCTGCAAGGCCAGCCGGTCGAACCCGGCACCGAGCTTTTCGATATTTCAGATCGAAACGAAATGTGGGTCGTAGCACAGATTCCCGAGCAACTAGCTGCGGGCATCGCACCTGGCACGAAAGCCAGGATCACGTTTCCTGCAATCGGAGGAGAGCCTATCGTAGCCGAGTTGCTCAGGTTCGGCGTTCAGGCGAACCGTGAAGCCGGTGCGGTGGAAGGTGTTTTCAAAGTATCGAACACAGAAGGGAAACTTCAGCCCGGTTTGCGAGCCGAGTTTGCCATCGTCGTATCCAGCCGTCCGAATGTGTTGGCCGTCCCTGAGCAATCCCTGCAGGGCGATCCTGCGGCACGGGTGGTTTATGTGAAGGACTTCGATCTTCCAAATGCGTTCGTCAGGGCGTCGGTTGTGGTAGGTGAAAAGAGCGGTGGATGGGTTGAGGTGAAGGAGGGACTTTTCCCTGGAGACGAAGTGGTGACACGCGGTTCGTATTCGCTCGGCTTTGTCGGGGGAGGAAGCGGGATGTCACTGAAAGACGCACTGGATGCCGCGCACGGGCATGAGCATGCCGAGGACGGCTCCGAGCTGAAGGAAGGAGAAAAGGGAGGCGATGCCGAGGACGATCACGAAGGTCATGGCGAAGGAACCGGAGGAGGTGCGCCGAAGTGGCTGATCTATTACTCAATCGGAGCCTCCATCCTTGTCCTATTGCTTGGGCAAATGGTCTGGAACGCGAAACGCCACTCCAAAGCAACCCCAACCGCTTGAACTTATGTTGAACAAACTCATACGATTTTCCCTAGCGCAGCGAGGCCTCGTTCTGATGGTCGCGGTGGTGCTCATGGTTTTCGGGGTGAAGAAAACCCTGGAACTCCCTGTGGAGGTTCTGCCGGATCTCACCAAACCCACCGTCACACTCCTCACCGAAGCCCAAGGCTACGCCCCGGAGGAAGTGGAAACCCTCATCACCATCCCCCTGGAAAATGCCCTGATGGGCGTGACCGGGGTCAACCGCGTCCGATCCACCAACGACATCGGACTTTCCCTGATTTTCGTGGAATTCGACTGGGGCACGGATATTTACAAAGCACGGCAGTTCGTGCAGGAGCGTCTCAGTGGTGCGACCGAATCCCTCCCGGAAGGGGTGACACCCTACATGACCCCCGTCGCTTCTCTGATGGGCGACATCATGCTGGTGGGTCTGCGCGATTCCACCGGAAAGACCGCGCCCAGCGATCTGCGGGTAATCGCGGACTGGACGATAGCCAGACGCCTCCAGTCGATCCCCGGCATTGCCGAGGTTCTGTCCATGGGCGGCGGGGTCAAGCAGGTGCAGGTGCAGCCGGATCCCGAGCGGATGCTTTTGCACCAGATCACCTTCGAACAACTGAAGGAAGCTGCGGCTGAATCCGTTAGAAACACAACCGGCGGATTCCTCACGGATCGGGCGGAGGAAATCATGGTTCGGAATCTTGCGATGACCACCGACCTTGATGCCATTGCCGAAACCGTCGTAGCTTTCCGCAACGACCGCAGCATCCATATCCGCGATGTGGCGGATGTGGTCTGGGACATCGAGCCGATGCGGGGCGATGCGGCGATGGGACTGTCCCATCATGAGCCGGACAAGGACGGAAACCTCTCGAACCGTGGAGTCATTTTCAGTGTCCGGAAGTCGCCTGGCTTCGACAGCCTCGCTTTAACCAAGGAAGTCGAACAGGCATTAAAAGAACTTAACCGTTCGCTCCCGGAGGGTGCCGAACTGGTCACACTCTACCGTCAGGGAGACTTCATCAACCTATCCGTCGACAATCTCAAGGAGGCGCTCCGTGACGGAGCAATCATGGTGGCGATCATCCTGTTCCTGTTCCTGCTGAATGTCCGGATCACTCTCATTACCTTGACCGCGATTCCGCTGTCATTGGGGATCACGATACTAATCTTCGATCTGATGGACCTGAGTGTGAACTCGATGACGCTCGGCGGGCTGGCTGTGGCCGTAGGCATGGTGGTGGACGATGCGATTGTCGATGTGGAGAATGTGTTCCGAAGGCTTAGGGAAAACGCATCTTTGAACAATGCGAAACCAAAGCTCGAAGTGATCGCGCTGGCTTCCAGCGAGGTGCGTTCGTCGATCCTTTGCGCAACGATTCTGATCATCCTCGTGTTCCTGCCTCTCATGGCTTTGAGCGGGGTTGAGGGCAAGCTCTTCACGCCGATCGCGATAGCGACAATCGTCAGTATGGCCGCCTCCTTTCTTGTATCGCTGACTGTGATCCCAGTCCTGAGCTCGCTGTTGCTCAATCCCAAACCTGGTAAAGAACATGGAGACGTTTTCTTTGTCCGCTGGTTGAAAAAGGGATTTAGGGCGACGTGGATGCGCTTCGCGCTATCCCAGCCACTCCTCGTGATCGCGATCACTTTCGTGCTGATGTGGTTCAGCTGGGCAGCTTACGCTAACATGGGGCAAAATTTCCTGCCTGCTTTCCGTGAGCCTACTGCACTCATCGCCACCACTTTGGCACCGGGGACTTCACTCAAAACGACAACCGAACTGGCCGACGTGGCTCAGGAGCTATTACTCAGGATACCCAGCGTGCAAACTGCGGGATACCGGGCCGGTCGAGCAGAACGTGGAGACCATGTAGTTCCCGTTTCCACAGTGGAATTCGACGTGGAATTCGACGAATCAGGCGGGCGGGAACGCGAGGAGATCCTTGCCGACATTCGTGATACAATGAAGGGAATTCCCGGGACCTTCAGTGCCCTCGGCGGCCCCCTAGCGGACCGCGTGGGTCACATGCTCAGCGGCGTTTCCGCAAAGATCGCGGTTAAAATTTTCGGCCCTGATCTCAATGAACTCAAGCGGCTCGGCGACGAAGTCACAGCCTTGGCTCGAAACATTCCGGGGCTGGAAGAGGCGCGGACGGAGCAGCAGGCTCCCGTTCCCCAGCTTCGCATCGAGCCCGACCGCGAGCGTGCGGCGGCATACGCGGTCACACCCGGATCAGTGACCGAGGAAATGTCCGGATTGATGGGCGGCGAATATGTTGCCGAGATCTACGAGGGCGTCAAAGTTTACGATCTGGTGGTGAGACTCGCCCCGGAATGGCGGGAGAACCCGGAGAGACTTGAGAATCTCTATATTGATACAAAAAACGACAAGCTCGTGCCACTCGGCACCGTCGCGAATATCCGCAACGCCACGGGGCCGAACAATATCCTGCGGGAAAATTCACGCCGCCGCTTCGTGGTTTCGATCAATCCGACTGTTCCCGACCTTGTCTCGGCAGTCGATCAACTCAAAGAGTCGATTCACAAGAATATCAAGCTGCCGGAAGGCTACACGATCTCATACGAGGGTGAATACCAAGCCCAGAAAGAAGCCGCACGCACCATCGCGATCATGTCGGCCGCCATCATGCTGGTGGTCATCTTCCTGCTCTACTCCTATTTCAGGAGTTTCAGCTTCGTCGCCCTGGTGCTGACGATCATTCCGGTCTCGTTGATCGGCGCGGTTCTTTACACCCAGATGACCCTGAATAATGTGAGTATCGCGACTCTTGTCGGTTTCATCGCCGTCGGTGGAATCGCTGCGCGGAACAACATCATGCTCATCTCCCACTACCTTCACCTGATGAGACACGAGGGTGAAGGGTTCACTCCGGAGATGGTCATACGGGGAACGGAGGAAAGGCTAGTTCCCATCCTGATGACCGCACTCTCTGCGGGCTTCGCGCTAATTCCTCTGCTGTTCGCTGCGGATGAGCCGGGCAAGGAAATCCTCAATCCCGTGGCAATCGTGATCGTCGGCGGACTGGTCGAGTTCGACTCTCCTCGGCCTGCTCGTCACGCCCGCGCTGTTCTATCGCTTCTGCCGCACGCCCGCCATGCGTTCGCTTGAAATCGATTCGGCGGCATCCGTCTGATCGCTCGCAAAACAAGAATCCAATTAACTAAAGCACCCATATGAAGAAGAAAATTAAAGCAACCAAGACAACTCTTGCGGCATCCATCCTGGCAGTTGCCTTCGCTGGAGCCGGAACCCTGATCGCAGTAGAAAAAGGCCATGAAGGACACGACCACGCAGAACACGCGGAGGAAGGACATGAAGGAGCAAAAGCAGGCCCGAACGGAGGCAAGGTCATCCATGAAGTGGAGCCTCATCTTGAGTTCTTCGTCACAGAAGACCGCAAGGTTCGAATCACCGCTCTGGACAAGGATGGAAAAGCCGTGCCCATCGGGGAGCAGTCCGTATCGATCATCGCGGGAGACCGCTCAAACCCGACCCGAATGACCTTCGCCAAGGAAGGTGAAGTCCTCGTAACGGACGAAACATTTCCGGAAGGCAATGACTTCCCTGTCGTTATCCAGATCAAGGTCACTCCAGATGCAAAAACCGTGATTGAGAAGTTCAATCTTAACCTGAACGACTGTCCGACATGCGAATATAAGGAATACGCCTGCACTTGCAGTCACGGCGATCACGACAGCCATGATTATTGATCGAAATCCATGGGGCACCCGGCAAACTCAGCCGAGTGCCCTTTTTGAAATTTAGCGACGACATCCCTATGCACCAACAAACAAGAGAAGTAACAAAATCCGATCGCGGCTGCGAGCACGACCACGCTACGGGACCACTACCCCAGAAAACCCTGATAGCGATTGCCGGAGTGCTCACGGGTCTGGGTTTGATTTTGAAATGGACTGGAATGCCGGAGCTCTGGCAGATGATCACCTTCGCAGTGGCAACACTTTCGGGAGGCGCACTTGTGTTTCCCGCAGCGTGGAAAGCACTACTGAAGTTTAAGCTGGATATGAACGTGCTGATGACCGTGGCGGTGATCGGCGCGTGGATCATCGGAGAACATGCGGAGGCAGCCGCCGTGGTTTTCCTTTTCGCGTTCGCTGAGTGGCTAGAGGGTTTGAGCGCGGAACGGGCACGAAATGCCATCCGCTCCCTGATGTCTCTAACGCCTGAAACCGCGTTGAGGAAATTGGAAGATGGATCGACGGAAGAGATCAAAGCCTCGGATATTGCAGTGGGTGATCTTATCCTTGTCCGCAGTGGACAAAGAATCCCGCTTGACGGGGAAGTCTCCGGCGGACGCTCCGCTGTCAACCAAGCTCCCATCACCGGTGAATCCGTTCCAGTGGAGAAGGAACCGGGAGACGGAGTTTTCGCCGGAACGGTCAATGGCGAAGGCTCGCTGGAAGTGAAAGTGACCAAAGTGGCCTCGGATTCCACTCTTGCACGGATCACGCGGCTGGTGGAGGAGGCGGAAGGCAGCCGCGCCCCGACTCAGCGCTTCGTGGACAAGTTCGCCGCTATCTATACCCCAATCGTATTTATCGCGGCGATTCTCACCGCCCTGATCGCGCCCTTGTTTTCCGGTGCGGATTGGCAGCCTTGGATTTACAAGGCGCTGGCTCTGCTGGTGATTGCCTGCCCGTGCGCACTTGTGATCGCGACACCCGTTTCCATCGTATCAGGACTCACAGCACTGGCGCGACGGGGTGTCCTTGTCAAAGGCGGAACCCATCTGGAATCCCTAGGGAAACTCAAGGCGTTGGCTGTGGACAAGACTGGCACCATCACCGAGGGCAAACCCAAGGTCACCGGGATCCGCTCCCTCTCCAATGAATCGGACGAACGGGTATTGGCACTGGCCGCATCGATAGACAGGCACTCCGAGCACCCGATAGCGCGGGCTGTCGTGGAGATGGCGGAGGCGAGAAAAATTCCGGTGATCGATTCCAGCGCCTATGAGTCCATTGCTGGAAAAGGTGCCGAGGCCGTAATTGATGGGAAAACCTACTTTATGGGAAATCATCGGCTCGTTCATGAGAGCGGACTTTGCGGACAGGAACTAGAAGTGCAACTCACCGATGTGGAGTCGAAAGGTCTTTCTTTGGCAGTGCTCGGGCGGAGGCCTTCGGGCGCCGATCCCGGCGAAATCCTTGGACTGATCTCAATCGGCGACGCGCTCCGGAAAGGTGCTGAAAAATCACTTAAGTCGCTCAACGCAGAGGGACTCGAAAGAATCGTTATGCTCAGCGGCGATAATCAGCGGACGGTGGACGCGATCGCCCGGGAGGCAGGCCTCGACGAAGCCTTCGGCGACCTAATGCCGGATGACAAGGTCTCCCGCCTTAAGGAGATGATCGCTAGGCACGGACAGGTCGGAATGATAGGCGACGGGGTGAACGATGCTCCGGCACTCGCCATTGCCTCGGTGGGTATTGCCATGGGGGCAATGGGAAGTGATACGGCCATCGAGACTGCTGATGTGGCTTTGATGGAAGACGATCTCGGAAAACTCGCCGAGGCGATCCGACTCGGAAAGCGGACGCTCGGAATGATCCGGTTTAACATCGGCTTCGCACTTCTGGTTAAAGCTGTTTTCCTCGTTCTCACCTTCGCGGGTCATGCCACACTCTGGATGGCCATCCTCGCCGACACCGGAGCCACTCTGTTGGTGATCGTAAATTCACTCCGGCTGCTGAAAGGAAAGGCGGGGGAATTGCGCCTTGAAGATGGCTGAAGAAATCGCGCCCAAAGTCACTTCTCCACTTTCTCCTTGCCGTATCGCTCCCGGAATTTCTCCAGTAAGCTCTTTACCTGCACAACTTCGAAGCCCTCCTTTTTATGCACTGGCCCTGCCGGTCCATCCTTCTTTTGCTCCGGTGTGCTTGCCCCTGCTGAGATTGGATCAACGAATGCTCGGAAATTTTCCTGATCACTGGGCTTAGATGCCTGCTCCATTTGCTGCTCTAAGCTTACATTTTCATCATCTTCGAGCCCACTTCTCGCATACATATCGGACTCTGGTGCAGATTCTACATTGATAGAAAATCCTCTGAAGGCTGAGATATCTTCTTCCAAAGAGCTTCTTTTTGATTGGTCCCCATTCGTCACCAGGCTTTCGTTCGTTATTTCTGCTCGTTCCATCGTTTCATTGATTCCCGGATTATCCGCCACGATTTCTGGGTCTTTGCTAGACTCGGAGCTCGCCGCTTGCTGTTTTTTCTTCGCCGTCCTCCAAGCAGATCCAGCCTCACGCAGCAGAGCCCGTGGGCTCATTTGCGAATCTGTCATCTTGATATGCCGGAAAATCGTTTCTCCGAAGCCGGGGGATCGGGCATCGATTAAAGCGACCATCTGATCACGATTCATGGGTTCTAGATCGATCACTACTTCTGTAAGACGGTCAGCCAAAGCGCCGGTCAACTGAGGCCGAAACGTATTTTCCCAGACATCCGCATTCACTGACAGAATCACATTCACCGCCTTCACAGATCGACGCATTCCTCCGATTAGTGACAACAATCGCAACGCGGCGTCTGGTTGAGAAGCAAAGTTTTCCAACTCATCTACCACGACAATGACTTTTCTTTGAGTCGCAATTAGATTTAGAAAAGTAAACACCGTCTCTTGCCCAAGTAAGTTTCGGCCTGCACCACCCGAAACCCTTCCTGAAAAGTCTGAAATACGTTGTGATTCCTTTGGATCGGTCACCGCAAAACGAAACAAGGCATCGGTCCACAAAGACGCCTCTCTAAGCTGCAGGTCATATCGATTGGCGAGCACTTGTGGGATCCTTTCCCTCAAAGCGTAGAATTGATCGCGCACCCAATGCGCGGTAGCCGCATTAGGATGATGAAAATCAAGCGTCTCAACAGCTCGTGTCTGAAGGGATTCCATCACACCAGTTCGATCCTGACATGCGATCTCGCCGGACCGCAAAAGCTCCCGAAGTGCATCTGCGAATAAGTTCCGAGATATCAAATCTAGCTGGGTCAAGCCACCTCCCGCAGGAAGCGGTTTGAGCAAAGGCGTCAGGACATCTTCCAAAAGATCGACCGCTTCGATCTGCTTCACGTCCGCTGCCCGGAGCCGGACGAACAAATCATCCTTCCCAAGATTTTTTGCCAAAGTCAGTAAGAGGTGAGTCTTGCCATATCCTGCTTGGGGAGCACGCAGCAGAATACAGCGGCCTGGGCTGCCAGCAGGCGTATTGAGCGAAGCCTCTAGGTCCTCAAGTGCATTACAGTTCACCACGGCCGAATGAGGGCCGAGTGGTGAATCTAAGGACTCGAAAAGGTTTTGAAATGGATGATCGATAGACATGAGGAATATCCGGATATTTGACCCACCAGCAGTTATGTTCAAGGCAGCATCACACAATTTGTATGAAGCATCTGCCTTTTAAAATTTTCTAATTCTAGGCGCCAATCTACCTCCTAAAATAATCATCCGGAGTCATCGGACTTGGTAGCTCCCGATTGAAAATACTTTCGGCCTTTGGAATGGCTAGTTCTGACTCCAAGAGCTGCAAAGCTTTTGCCAGCCCATCTATCGGAAACCGATCGCGGGAGCGCAGCCATTGATTGGAAAGCATTTCGTAAGCCTCCTCTCGGCTTCCAAAAATCCGATCTAGCTCTTTTGGAACATCCAACTCAGGGTTTTGGTGAAATCTTAGCGTGTATAAAAGTCCCTTCATCGTCGGAAACAGGAACTCATGTTGTGCTGAATAGTCTTCGAGTAATTTCAGCGATTCCTTTTCGCGGCCTGGGACTCTCGCCAAAGAATAGATAGCCGCACGTTCAGTATAGCTTCGCGCCCTTCCGGTAGCGACAGCTTTTTGGTAGGCTTCAGCGCTCAATTCGTAGGCAATCTTTGGCGACTCAAAGGCTGCAACTTTGTTCGCATCCGAATAAAGACGCCCTAAGCTCTCATACAATTGCGGGTCATTTGGATTGTTGTGGATCGCCCGTTTCAAAAATGCCTCTCCTTTCAAGACGGATTCACGCCATGCAAGCTTCCTCCTCAGCGGTGGCAAATCAGTCTCTCCGTATAGATAAAAGGACGCCGCATTATAGGCCTGATGCCAGCTTCCAGTATCCCAGTAATAACGTGTTCGCGGCGCTAGACTTACGATCAGATTAAAGGTGTCTTCGACCTCGGACCATTTCTGTTCGGTAAAAAAACCAAATGCGCGCAGATTAAACATGGTTGCCACCAAGGTCCTTAAGCCGCCTAACGAAACGGCAGAAAATGTTTGCCCGAGCTTTTCTCCAGTCCCACCTGCCATTCGCGGTGGCACCAAGCCGGCACTCATTAGCTGCTTTGTCAGCCCGGCTTCAATCGGCAAGCGCGCTCCACCAAAGATGAAGACACACGCAACTAGGACCATGACTCTTCCTTTCTGTGACATGTCTCAGAACTCCTTTCTCGCAAAAATCAGCCACGATCCAACGAGAAAGAAGATCCCATAGAATAAAGCGACAAGGCTCAGCTTTGCCCCAAGTAGAAACGGCATCATCTGCCCCTCAATCACCGCATCAATCACATTGAAAAGCTGAAAATCTGGTAAGACCAAAGCCATTCCAAGGCTGAACATACGATTCAAAATACCATCTTCTGAGACTCCAGATCCTCCCAAAAATCCCATCCTAGCATCCGCTTGAAAGTGCCCGATAAAGTAAACAAGGAAGCTAATAATCGTCGTAAACAAGGTGCTCGTCGAGAAGGTGGATATTAGCAGAGCCATCGAGGCAATAATCACGGATCGAAGAAACACCGCCCAAACAGCTCCTTGCAAAGACCAAGTCGGTCCTTGCGATCTTATGTCCGATTTTAAGCGGGCAATATCTGCAATTGGCCAGCCACGCGATTCTGCCAATTGAGTTTGCTCCGCCAGAACCAGATTGGTCCTGATCTGTAGTATTCCGACCATTAATAGGTCCATTACTAGTAACGAAACCAATACGAGGAGCAATACTCCGAGAAGCTTCCCAGCTAAATAATCCATTCTCGGAACTGGCTTGGCAAGAATCGTATACAACGTCCGGTCCTCCACATCTTTCGGCAATAGCAGTGCTGTCGCTACAATCGAAAGAACGACGGAAAATAAGGTCATCGCACCCATCGACCAGCTCTTGATTGATCGCAGGATATCGATTCCCGCTGATTCAGGACCTTCATGTTGCGGAAGATTAAAGAAGTTACTTGCGATCAAAATAACCGCAAAAAAGGCGAGGAAGTAAAAGACCTTCATCCTCACCAGCTGCGTGAAGGTATGCCGTGCGATCACAGAGACTCGGCTCAAATGACCGCGCATTTTGACAACGGGACTCAATTCTCTACCTCCAATTTTTCACTTCGGGTCGCAGAACTCGTCGCCGCTGTCTCCTTTAGGAATAGTCTCTCCAAAGTAGTCCGGGGGCGGCCTGTCCGCACCAGCTCCGCCCGGCCGTCAGCCGCGATAAGTCGCTCAAGATTTTCAACCAGGTTAGCATCCGCATTCCTCATCACCATCTCTGTTTGATCTTCAATTGCGATCAGTTCTTCCAAACTTCCTTCACGGATTAGTTTCCCATTAAAAATAATTCCAACCCGGTCGCATACCTCTTGGACCTGTTCGAGCAAATGCGAGCAAAGGAAGACAGTAATTCCCTTTTCGCGCAGCGTAAAAATAAGATCTCTTATCTGCCGAGAGCCCACGGGATCGACCCCAGCTGTCGGCTCGTCTAGAATGACTAGCTTCGGATCTTGGATCAGCGCTTGTGCCAGCCCAATCCGCTGGAGCATTCCTTTCGAATACCCGCCGATTCTTCGGCTCCGGGCACCATCCAGACCCACCAGACTGAGAAGCTCATCTACTTTATCGGCCAAAATTTTGCCGCGGATGCCACACAGTTTTCCATAGAAGCGTAGAGTCTCCTCGCCACTGAGGTGCTTGTAGAAATATGGATTTTCTGGCAGAAAGCCGACTTCATTGCGGGAATCGACTCGCAGCGAGTCTTTCCCAAAAATTGAACAGGTCCCTGCCGTAGGCGCAACCAGTCCCAACAAGGCTTTCATCGTGGTCGATTTCCCGGAGCCGTTCGGCCCGATCAGCCCATACACCTGACCGGCTTCAATTCTCAGATCCACCCCATCCACAGCCCGCAAGGGCTGCTTCTTCAATGAAGTTCGGAACTCTTTTACCAGCCCAATGATTTCGACTGCTGGCACCATGTCACTCATTCCTTCGCTGATCCTGCCCTGCTCTCTATCTTCCTGCAAAGCACATTTCCTGACTGTAGAAAGGCAATGAACTTTGCTTGCTCCTGAGATAGAGTTCCTTTTGATTTTCAATCAATCCCGGCAAAAAATCGCTTAGCCGCGAATCAGCATTCTGACCCCGAAAATTACCAGCACGACCCCGAAGATCCTCGTCAGAACTTGATTAGAAAGCGATCTCATGAGGTCCGCGCCGATCCAAGCCGCCAATGCCGAGGCAGCACCAACCACTGCCACTGTCTTCCAATCGATTAAGCCGCCTGCCCGTGCATTGTTCACCGTCGCTGCCCCGGCTGTTAAAATGATGACGGCCAGCGAAGTCGCAACCGCTTGTTTTTGTTCGAAGCCTAATGCCAATACAAACGCTGGCACCAGCACCACTCCGCCGCCGACACCACACAAGGCGCCCAGCAGGCCTGCCAGCCCACCAATCAAAATTGCAAATACGAGCAGCTTCATGTGCAGTAGCTCACTCTTTCTGCGCGAATACTTCAAGACGCTATCTCCAAGCTTGCCCGAACTTCCAATCATCTACTAAAAGCTCACTATGTCGATTTGCTCGCCTCGCCTACTTATCCTTTCAACGCTGCTCACCTCTTTTCCGTTTCTGCTATCAAACTGTGCCAGCAGCACCGGAACAAACGTAGGATCAAGCAGCGGCGGACCGCCAAATATGGGTGGTCCATCACTCGCCGATCGAAATGCCAAAATCTCTACCGAAGCGACGGGGAACTTTTTCTATGGGAGACGCTATTTCGTAAACAAAACCCGCTTCTGGGGATATCTGCGTAAGCCCAGACAGTCGGCATCAAAGGCACAACTCGTTATTTTTGATGAGCGCTCGAAACGCTCTCCCGATCGGTTTTCAGAAACAGGTCCTAGCAATCGGCGCTACGCATTTGATAATAATTTCGAGTATCGCATCTACGGAGACTACACTGGCGGCGAGGCTTACGATCCAAACAGCAACCAGTTCCTGCCAGTGTTTCGCCTTACAAACTACGAGTTGATCGACCGCCAACCCGGCTGGTTATTTAGCCCTCAGGATCATTACAATCCAAATACCGTATCGCTCCGTCCCTAGGCGCATCGGCATCCCCTCAGGATATTTTTCTACCTCATTTTTTTATGACTCCAGCTCTCACCGATCTTTTTACCTTTCTTGAGTTCCCAAGCATATCTACCGATTCAGCACACAGCGATGATGTCCGGAACTGCGCCAATTGGCTGATAGATAAACTGAACACGATTGGTCTCCGTGCAGAGCTTCACGAGACGGCTAAGCACCCCATCGTCGTCGCCAAAAACGTCCATAAGCCAGAGAGAAAAACTGTTCTCATTTACGGGCATTATGATGTTCAGCCCGCTGATCCGCTTCATCTCTGGACCTCAGCTCCCTTTACCCCCGAGATCAGGGACGGCAGAATCTATGCCCGGGGTGCCACTGATAATAAGGGCCAGATGCTTGCTCACATCCTTGGGATCGAGAAAACGATCCAGGAAAAAGGTGAGCTTCCAGTAAACATCATCTTACTTTTCGAAGGCGAAGAGGAGATCGGATCACCAAATCTCGCGCCGTTTTTAGAAACCCACAAAGCTGAGCTGGAATGTGATGTGATCGCTATTTCTGATACAGGCATGGTAGCTCCGAACACCGGGACCCTCGGTTATGGTCTGCGAGGGATCGCCTGTGCAGAAATCAAAATCACTGGACCAGCTCGCGATCTCCATTCCGGCCTGTTTGGCGGCGCAGTTGCAAACCCCGCCACCGCCGCAGCCCAGCTCATCGCCTCGCTACACCTTGCGGACGGAAGTGTTGCAATCGAAGGGTTTTATGATGAGGTCCGCCCCTTGGAAACGTGGGAACGCGAAATGTGGGCGAAAGTGCCGGGAGCTCAAGATGCAGACTTTCTTGAAGTCACGGGCTCTCCATCGCTGTTCGGCGAGCCGAATTATTCTTCAGCAGAGCGCACTTGGGCACGGCCCACTGTTGAGGTAAACGGAATGGGCAGCGGCTATCAAGGCGAAGGGTCCAAGACAGTCCTGCCTTCAGATGCATTCGTAAAGTTCTCCCTTCGCTTGGTCCCAGATCAGGACCCGCAAACAATTCTTAAGCAGCTCAAAACGCATCTTGAAAAGTTATGCCCCCCAGGAGTTTCGCTTAGCATCGAGCTAGGCCACGATGGCAAGCCCTATGCGGCCGATCCTCATTCATTCTTCGGAAAGGCGGCTCAACGCGCGCTGAAATCGACCTTTCCTGGCGAACCAATGCTAATCCGTGAAGGTGGCTCAATCCCGATCGTACAAGCCTTCAAAGAAATTCTCGGGCGCGATACGCTCCTTCTCGGCCTAGCATTATCCGATGCCCAGATCCACTCTCCCGACGAGAACTTTCCGATTGAAAATTTTGAAGCCGGCATACGCTTGAATCAGGCGCTTCTTCAAGAATTAGCGGAGTAGGCCCTAGGGCTCGTAGCGAATCGCGCCGAATGATTCCTTTCTCCAGCTCAGCCAGTAAAGATCCGTTAACTCAATTGTTATAAATTCATGAGACTTTCTTCCATTCTCAGACGAACCCTTTTTCCCGTGATGCTGACGTCGCTTTCTGCTGTCCCTTCAGGCTCAGATAAGATCCTTGCGAGTTGGCATTCCGAAGTCTCAGAAATAACTCCTGCAACGAAGGGCGCCGCACTGCGGACGGTCATTCGTCTTGAAATTGCCGATGGCTGGCACACGTATTGGATCAATCCTGGCGAAGGTGGCCTGCCCTTACGCGTGGAGCCAAAACTTCCTAAAGGCTGGTCTGCTGGATCGATCCAATACCTTCCACCGATCCGCTTTATGACAGGCGAATTACCGGGCTTTGGCTACGAGCAGCTCGCATTGTTTCCTCTCACTATCACCCCACCACCGGATTTCACCGGGCCAATTCCCAAGCTACAGGCCGAAATAAAATGGCTTACTTGCAATGACTCTGCCTGCGTGCCAGGAAGTGCGGAAGTAACTCTGGACCCAACAAACAAGACTTCAATCATCGCAGATGCTTATGCGAAAATTCCTGTGGTGCTGTCCGAGGCCGCTCTTTCGTTTACGGTAGACGATAAAGATCTTCTTCTAGAGCTCACGGTGCCACTTGATCAAAACATCGATTTCTCCAAATACTCGATTTTCCCGATCACGGAAGACCGAATCGCCGCAGATGCTACACCTAGATTTACCCCTAAGCCGAGCGATCCAGAAACATGGACGGCTACTGCACCGATGAGTGAATATATGCCAAAAGATGCGAAAGACCTTCAGCTTTTGCTGACGGCAACGACTCTCCCGTCTGCAATCATCATCACTCCAACGGACGAACTAAATCCTGAGAACTTGAAATAAGGGCGAAGGCTATTGGTGCCACCGATCTAAAGCCTGATCGATCTTTACCAAGACATTCGGTCAGCTGCCATTCGCCAACTGCGGACCCACCTTCGAGTGTCGTATCAAAAATTCTTCGGCTAACTTCTTGTAGGCCTTGGCACCTGTGCCATTCGCATCATGTTCGAAAATTGTGCGCCCATGGCTTGGTGCTTCTCCAATTCGAATGGTTCTCGGAATGACGTTTTCATAGATCTCTTTTGGAAAGTAATTTTGGACCTCCTCAACCACTTGCCGCGACAGAAGCGTCCTTCCGTCATACATCGTCATTGCAATTCCCTCTAACTTCAGCCCGGGATTAGCCCCTGACTCCCTGATCTCATCCAAGACGCCTACGATTTTTGCCAATCCCTCCAGACCAAACCATTCGCACTGCAGGGGAATTAAAATCTCATCCGCAGCAGCCAAGGCTGCAGTCATCAGAACACCCAAAGAAGGCGGGGTATCTAGAATGCAAAATTCGAAAAGATCATTCGGCTTCAGGCCCTGCAGAATTCCTCTTAGGCGAGTCAGATGATCATCAGATCTCGCCAATTCAATCTCTAGGCCTGCTAAATCCATTTCTGAAGGAACAAAGGTCAGATTATCTCGTCCGGATGCCAAGAACTGATCGCGGATGTCCTTCTCTCCCAGCAATACGGGATAGATCGAAGACATCGGCTCAGGATCTATCCCCAGGCCAGAGGTGCAATTTGCCTGAGAGTCTAGATCGATGAGCAATACTCGTTGTCCGCGCATTGCCAAGGCGTGCGAAAGATTCATCGCCGTCGTTGTTTTACCTACACCGCCTTTCTGATTTGCTATCGCTACGACATTCACTCTTAGGTTCAGACTGCCGGGATCAAAATCTTTTACAATTCGCGAATAGAGAAAACTTAGCGGCCAATGCTTTGATCCTTAATCCTCGACCTGTGCGACTGCCATCGCAGCAATCCCCTCTTTTCGTCCGATGAAGCCCATCAGCTCATTCGTGGTCGCCTTTATCCCCACGCGACGAATATCGAGACCCAAAGCAGCCCCAATTTTTTCCTTCATCTGCGCTGCGAATGGCAGGACCTTCGGCTCTTCCGCGACGATTGTGGAATCTACATTCACTAATCTGAGGCCCTTTTCGGCGAGGATCTCTCGACACTTTTTCAGAATCTTCAACGAGCAGATATCTTTGCAATCAGGATTGCCAGGTGGAAAATAATAGCCAATGTCTGGCTCGCCCATTGCGCCGAGGACAGCATCGGCGATCGCGTGGCAAAGGACATCTGCATCAGAGTGCCCTGCCAAGCCATGGCTGTGAGCGATCTCGATCCCGCCAAGGATCAAGCGCCTGCCTTCGGCGAATTGGTGAACGTCGTATCCAATTCCGATCATTCCTATTTTCTATAAAATTTCCTCAATCGGTATTTTCCCATTGGTAGCGACAATCGAATAGACATCTGCCTTGCCCTCTTTTTTGGCCAGCTTGACCTGCCCGCCTGCCGCCTCCACCAGCAACTTACCTGCTGCAATATCCCACAGAGAAATTGTTGCTTCTACATAAGCATCTAGGCGTCCGCAGCAAATATAGGCCATGCCCAGGGCAGCGGATCCCATCATCCTCATCTTCCGCGCCCGCACGGATGCGCGCTCAAAGCGCTCCATTCCCGTCTTCAAAGAGTCGACGTCTTTCCCGCATCCGACAAAGAGAACCGCTTCCTCTAACTTCGTCCGCGGACTCACTTTCACCGGCTCTCCATTTAGTTGAGGCACGCCTCCGAGTTCAATCGTCCATGTCTCGCCGACCATTGGATCATGAATGACTCCTAGGACCACCTCCTCACCTATGCGCAGGGCAATGCTCACGCAGAAGTGGGGAATTCCATAGAAAAAGTTTACCGTTCCATCGATCGGATCGACAATCCAGTGCCGCTCTGAATCTTGGTCTCCCGCAACCCCTTCCTCCCCGTAGAGAGCATCTCCCGGACGGGCTGAAAGTAAAATTTTTGTGATCAAATCTTGGGACTCTTTATCTAGGGCCAATTTGATATCGTGATGGAGTTCTTCATCCACCTTCATCGCTTTGCCGAAATGCCCTTTTAACAAACGCCCAGCTTCGATCGCGGCCTCCGTAGCTAATGATAAATCGTTGTTCATATCTTTGTCCTAAATTGACGGAATTCCCCCTAGTCACTTGAACGGCCCTGATAGGAGCCATCTTCTGTTTTAACGGAAATCCGTTCCCCTTGGTTGATGAACAAAGGAACATTTACGTTCAATCCAGTTTCCATGGTTGCAGGCTTATAAACATTGTTTGCGGAGTCTCCTTTCACTCCCTCAGAGGATTCAGCCACCAGCATCACCATCGTCAGCGGGAGCTCGATATTGACGACGATCCCATCGGCAATCAGCAATGTATACATCTGCCCATCGATCAGATAGTCCTTCACCCCTTCAATGAGGTCTTCGTAGACCACCATGTCTTCATAGGTCTCAGGGTGTAAGAAGTGATAACCTTCTGAATCCTTATAGGAATATTCGTAGCCGATCTTTTCCAGATGGACGCCCTCCATCGAATCGTTCGATGTCATCCGGAGGTTCGAAACCTTTTTCGAAGCGACACTGCGGATCGACATCTGCACGTAGGAAGCCATCCGCGGCGGAGTTTTTAGCTCATGATCTGTAACCAGACAAACTTCGTTATTGTGACGGACAGCATGTCCCTTGCGCAGATTGATTACATTAACATTAGCCATAAAAAGTATGGCCGTGGTTATTGCAGCTGGAAGTCCATAGCAAGAGAAATGCCTATCAGTGGCCGCTACTCAGCAGAGCCAGATGTGTTAGCAGCCCCTTCCAACGCGAATTGATCATCGCCGTAAAAGCTTTTTAGGTAGCCAAACTCGATCAGTGTATCTTCCCAAGGCGCTATCATGCTTGGGTCCCGGAAAATCCTTTCTGCTTGGCCTAGCCATAGTGCCGCCTGCTTTACGTCTCCTTCCCCGAAGGCTAGCGCTGCATTCGCAAAATAATAGAACGGCGTATCGTCTAGATAATCGTATTTCCCGGCCAGAATGATTACTTCCTCTTCCCTTCCGAGTTTGACCTGACAAAGCATGATTTTGAATTCTACCAGCCTCGCTAGAGATTTCATCTTCTCGGGATCTATCTCATTTAATATTTCCTCGAACAAAGTCAGCGACTCTTGCCATTGTTTCGTAACGAAAAGAATTTCAGCAATATTAAACCGAATACTCGTGTTCTGCGGATTGATTTCTTTGGCTTTACGCAGTGCGACGAGTGCCTTATCAAAACTTCGCATTTCTACAAAACAGGAACCTTTCAAATTCAGAAGATCTGCACTTTCTTCGAAAATTTTCTCAGCTTGATGGATCGCTTCTAAACATTCAAAAATTCTCTTTTGCTGATAATAACCCAATGCAGCTCTGAAGCGGACTGCGAAGTCTGCTCTTTGCTTCTCCGGGAGATTTAAAAATTCTTTCTGACTCGCTAGTAGCTCCCCAACAGAATTCGTTCCGGGCTCCGGGTCTTGGGCTGCGGCTTGCAGCACAAAGAGCCCGGTGAGAATAAAATATCGAAACGTTTTTAACATCGTTTCGATATCTATATCCTCCGCCCTAATCCCGCAAGCGGGAAGGCAAAGGACCAAAATTTAGCGTCGCTATCGAAGTGAATTTGCTACGCACATGCGCGGTGAATCGCTAAGAGTTTCACCAGCAAATCTTCGATAAACTCGAGAGGAATTTGATTTGGTCCGTCCGAAAGGGCGTTTTCAGGATCAGAATGAACCTCCATGAATAGGCCGTCCAGCCCGGTCGCGACCGCAGCTCTCGCTAACACAGGTGCCAATTCGCCGTCACCGCCAGTTGCCCCACCAAGGCCGCCTGGTCGCTGGACAGAATGCGTAGCGTCAAAGATCACCGGAATCCCTTCCTTCCGCATCAAATAGAGTGATCTCATATCAACCACCAGATTGTTGTATCCAAAGGTCGTCCCGCGCTCAGTAATTAAAAATCGTTCGCTGCCGAAAGATCTCATTTTATCAGCTATATTTACTGTATCCATCGGCGCCAAGAACTGACCCTTTTTTATATTTACCACCCTACCTGTTTTCGCCGCTGCTTCCAATAAATCAGTCTGACGGCACAGAAACGCCGGGATCTGAAGTAAATCGATGAATTCGGCAGCGATCTCTGCCTGTTCTGCCGTATGAATATCGGTGGTCACCGGCACTTTCAGTTCTTTTGCGATCTCACCCAAAATTCTGCAGCCTTCCTCAATCCCAGGGCCGCGGAAAGAATCGACAGAGGTCCGATTCGCCTTATCGAATGAAGCTTTGAATACAAAAGGAATGCCTGTGCGATCGGCGATCTTCTTTAGAGACTTTGCCATTTCCCAGGCGAATTCTTCACTCTCCAAAGCACATGGCCCAAGGATGAAAAAAGGTGTCGGCCCACCTACTGGCACGTGGGCGATTTGGAATGGTTCGAATGTTTTCATAGTTTCTAAGAATCTTCTTTGGATTGTGCCGCATCGAATAAAGGCCGCAGGTTTTTGAGTGCTAAGTTCAGCAGTTCACCCTCTTTCGCGGTGAGGTTACCATTCGTTTTGATTGCTAACATCTCCAAGCAGTTCATCACCGATTCAGCAGCGCGTAGGTTCAAGGACTTTTTACCAGTTGTCGGATTCGGCAGCTGTCCGAGGAATAGTCCAGCGTTCTGCGCTTGGAACATTACGAAATCATGGAACCGCGCATCTTCCTCCAACCGAGCTGACATATGAACACGCTATCCATCCAGATTGCGCGTGCAAGCTTCTAGAATGTGACAGACCGATAGCTATTCTCTCACTCAGAGAAAGGGTTTGAGCTTCGCCGGATGAGACTTGACGCAGTTTGGAAGGGATTCCTAATCTTCCGCTGTATTGGAGTCCCTATCGCTCTCCAAGTTCTCACCAACTAAACGCATACCAAGCACCGTGGACCTAAAAGAAATCCGAAACATCGTCGAGCTCATGAATGAGCACGGACTTACCCACTTTGATCTGTCGAAAGAGGATTTCCATTTGAAGCTTAAAAAAGGACCGGATCTCGATGAGCTCAATACATTACTTGCAAGCACTCGCACCGCGGCCCCTCCTGCTCAAATAGCTGAGAGCTCCGCCGCATCACCGGTAAGCTCTCAAACGCCAGCGGCTCAAGAAGGCACTGAAATCAGCTCACCAATGGTCGGCACTTTCTACCAAAAACCCGCTCCAGATGCGCCGAACTTTGTCGAGGTCGGAACGGCAATATCCGAAGGTCAGACTCTTTGTATCATCGAAGCAATGAAGGTGATGAACGAAATCAAGGCCGAAAGATCAGGCACGATCACCGCCATCATCGCTGAAGACGGGAATCCTGTCCAATACGGCGATGCCCTTTTCCTCATCAAATAAGCTCTCTGGAATGTTCACCAAAGTCCTCGTCGCCAATCGCGGTGAAATAGCCCTCCGGGTGATTCGCGCCTGCCGCGAGCTCGGAGTGCAATCAGTCGCCGTCTACTCAGAGGCCGATGTTGATTCGATGCACGTGCAGCTGGCTGATGAGGCCGTCTGCATCGGTCCTGGCCCTTCGAAAGATTCCTATTTAAAGCCGGATCGAATCATCGCGGCGGCCGAGATAACTGGTGCCGATGCGATTCATCCCGGCTACGGATTTCTCTCTGAAAATGCCCGTTTTGCCGATATTTGCGAATCTGCTGGGATCGTTTTCATCGGTCCTTCCGCAGATATCATTCGGATGATGGGCGATAAGGCGACTGCCCGCGCGACCGCCGTAGAGAATGGCGTGCCAATCACACCAGGCTCAGACCTGATGCCAGATGAAGCCGCTGCCTATAAGAAGGCTCTCGAAATTGGATTGCCCGTAATGATCAAAGCCACCGCAGGCGGTGGCGGTCGCGGGATGAGGCCTTGTTTCAAGGAGGAAGAATTTAAGTCTCAATATCAAGCCGCATCTGCCGAGGCCCTCGCCGCCTTTGGCAACGGCGATTGTTATCTCGAAAAACTCGTCCTCAACCCCCATCACATCGAATTTCAGGTCATCGCCGATTCACATGATCACTTCATTCACCTTGGGGAGCGTGATTGCTCGATGCAGCGAAGGAATCAGAAGATTATCGAAGAATGCCCCTCACCACTGATCTCGGAAGAGATGCGCAAGCGGATGGGCGATGCTTCAGTGGCGCTTATCAAGGCGATCAATTACCAAAACGCCGGCACTATCGAATATCTTGTGGATGAAGCTGGAGAGAATTTCTATTTCATGGAAATGAACACTCGCATCCAAGTGGAGCATCCCGTCACCGAGGAAGTCATGGGTTGCGAACTCATCAAAGAGCAAATCCGCGTAGCCGCCGGCCAATCTCTGTCCTGCCATGTCTTAAACGTAAATCCACGGGGCCACGCGATCGAATGCCGCATCAATGCGGAAGATCCCTACAATAACTTCATGCCCAGCCCGGGAACCATCGCGCTCTGGTATGCACCGGGCGGGAAAGGTGTGCGCGTTGATACCCACGTTTACTCAGGCTATACGGTGCCACCTTATTACGATTCGATGATCGCAAAACTAATTGTGACCGGAGCGACCCGTGAGATTGCCATCGACCGCATGAAGCGCGCGCTATCTGAGTTCATGATCCAAGGCATCAAAACGACCATTCCCTTTCAGTTGGAAATTCTCAATCACCCAGATTTTGTCGCTGGCACTTACGATATTGGTTGGGTGGCGAGGTTCCTCGAAGAAAAGGGGCTTTAGGAAGTTGCTCCAGCCTAACGTGGAGCAATTCAGTTTGCGGCGCGCACTACCCTTTGTTTATAAATGACGCTCACAGACGCTAAGCTCTACGCAATTCTCGATTTTGGCTATCTGTCAGCGGAATCAATGCCCGGAGCGGCAAAGTCCCTGATCGCCGGCGGGGCACAAATCATCCAACTTCGGGCGAAGAATGTCCCTCTCGACATAGTCCGGGCCACCTCGCTCGAAATCTTACCGATTGCAAAATCGGCCAAAATCCCATTTATCCTCAACGATTATCCACACCTCGCCGAAGAACTTGGCACCGATGGTGTCCACATCGGGCAGAGCGATGGATCGATCCAAGATACTCGGAAAATAGTCGGCCCGGATCAGTGGATCGGGCGCTCCACTCATTCGCTCTCACAAGCCCGCCAGGCGCTAGCAGATGGGGCCGATTATATTGGCTTTGGTCCGCTCTTTCCGACACCGACAAAGGCTGGTCGACCAGCCATTGGCATTCAAGAGGTCTCAAGAATGCAGACCGAGGTAGGCCAGCAAATCCCAGCTTTTTGTATCGGGGGAATTAAGCCAGATAATATTGCCGAAGTCCTAAACGCCGGCGCAAAGCGGGTGGTCGTCGTCTCACATCTCCTTAGTGCTTCTGACATTAGCTCAGCGACCAAAGCGATGCGTGCTTTGTTGCCAGACTGATCGATAGAGCTCTGCATTTTTGGATCGCGTTTCATAGAACCTCTTATCTGCCTTCAAATCGCAAGCTTCTAAAGGTTTGAACAAAGGAGCGGGACTTTCTAGAACGGTCCTGTGATTCTTCTCCAGCAGCTTGTTCAAATCCCGTCCGTGAATCCGGACCAGACTCCGGGAGATACGAGCGGCATCACTCACGAGCTAAGGGTGGCTAAATTCCTCGAGAATTATCTTCATGGAATTGGTGCTGAAGTTTCCCTTGAGGAAATAGAACCTGGCCGGCCGAATCTGATCGCCCGCTTCGCACCGTTGGATGGCCGCCCGCGCATCCTCCTTGGCCCGCACCTAGATACCGTCTCGGTAAAAAATATGACGATCTCTCCTTTCTCTGGTGAGATACGCGATGGAAAAGTTTGGGGACGCGGAACCTCTGATACGAAAGGACCGATGGCCGCAATGCTGCACGCACTCAGCGAGAACAAGGAAATCTTACCGGACCTGCCCATCGCCGTGGATTTTGTCGCCTTTATGGGAGAGGAAGCCGGACAACCCGGATCTAAGCATTTCGCAAAAAATCACGCACATCACTACAGCTTTGCGATCGTAGGTGAGCCGACCTCACTCCAGATCGTCCACACCACAAAAGGCTCACTATGGGCTACACTCACCACGAAAGGGATTGCCGCTCACGCCTCACAACCAGAAACAGGCGATAACGCGATTCTAAAGCTGGCGGATTCTCTGATCAAGCTGCAGGAAAAGCTGGAGCCTGCCCTCGCTGCCTTTACCCATCCATCACTCGGCCATTCTACGTTAAATATCGGCACAATCCATGGCGGCACTTCGCCGAATATCGTTCCAGCCGCTGCATCGGCGACGATTGATATCCGCCAAACTCCCTCATTGGCTGCAGCAGGTGGGAGCCTCCGCTTCCTTCAAGAAGTGATCCGCGAAGCTGGGCTTCCTCTTAGCGTATCAGGAGCGAATGAAAATCTCCCAATGGAGACCGATATCGCTCATCCGATGATTCAACAGCTGCTATCGATCTCGCCAACGACAAAACTTGCGAGTGCGCCGTGGTTCTCCGATGCGGCTCATCTATCTGCCGCTGGGCTGCCGTCCATTTGTATCGGGCCCGGATCGATCGATCAGGCTCACACGAAAGACGAGTTCATAACTCTTGCTGATCTCGACGCCGGCGAAAGCTTCTTCTCTGCATTCATCAAATCTCTAGCAACGTGTCCTCCGCGCCTCCCTTAAAGCGCCTCCGCACAGATGGCAAATTCTTTGCCAGAGGCAGTGAGCGGGTTTTTTTACGCACAGTCACTTTCGGACCTTTTCCGCCCGAGAGGCAGTTATTGCCTAAGGAGGAATTCCCGCAAATTGCAGCTGCTGGGTTCAATTCCATCCGTCTTTTCGAGCTGCCAGACACCACTTTGCTAGATGCCGCAGCCAAAAACAATCTGCTGGTGTTTGCCGGTCTTGAGTGGCTGGGAAAACACTCATTTTCTAGCACGTCCCACCATACTCTCCTCGGCAAAAATACGGCTGGTGAATTTCTTAAACAACAATGCCGAGCACCCTGCCTTGGCTGGCATCTACGTCGGGAATGAAATCCCGAGTCAGTTAGTCCGCTTTATCGGCCCAGCCATCACTCTCGATGTGATAGAGGATCTAATCGATTTCTGTAAGGAGAAGGCGCCGCAGCTTCTCTGTGCCTACGCGAATTATCCCTCCACCGAATTTCTGGAACCGGCCAATGCCGATTTCACCGCATTCAATATCTATCTAGAAAATCGCGATGCGTTTACAAAATATCTGCGCCGCCTTCATAACATTGCTGGAGACAGGCCGCTCGTTGTCTCAGAGTTTGGACTCGACACTCTTCGCAATGGCTGCACAGCGCAATCAGATGCCTTTTCATGGGCAATCGCCGCCGCTTTCGACACTCATTGCGCTGGTTTCACGGCCTACGCATGGACCGACCTATGGCAAAATGGTGGCCAGGAAGTGATTGATTGGGATTTTGGCCTAACCACGCGCAGCGGCCGCCCGAAGCCGGCACTCACCTCCATCGCAGCAAAAAGACTTTCCGCTTCAGAACCGACCCATACTTACTCAGTTTTAGTATGCACCTACAATGGAGCAAAACATATAGCCGCCTGTCTGGAGGCACTTTCAAATCTTTCCTTCCCGGCCCTAGAGATCATCGTTGTCAACGACGGATCCACTGATGCAAGCGCGAGAATCGTCGCAGAGAATTTCCCCAATGTCGTTCTTCACACAATACCCTCATCCGGTCTCAGCCATGCACGCAATATCGCCGCTTCGTTGGCCAAGGGGGAAATACTTGCCTACACAGACGACGATTGCATTGCTGATCCAGACTGGTTAAAAAATCTCGATAGCGCTTACCAAGATCCGGCGATCGCCGCAGCTGGTGGTCCGAACCTTCCCCCTTCTCCAGAGAATGCCCACCAGGCCATCGTGATTTCTACACCAGGAGCACCCTCTCATATCCTTCTGAATGATACAGAGGCTGAACACATCCCTGGCTGCAATCTTACTGTTCGCGCATCTGTGTTCCACGAAATTGGTGGCTTCGATCCTCAGTTTCATACCGCAGGAGATGATGTCGATTTCTGTTGGCGTCTCAGTGCGGCTGGCCACGCAATCGCATTTGTTCCTGGAGCCTTTGTATGGCACTTCCGCCGCTCATCAATCCGGGCATTTTTCCGTCAGCAATCAGGCTATGGAAAAGCTGAGAAACTTCTGCAGGAGAAGTTTCCGGAAAAATTCGCCGCCGATGGCCAAGCGCGCTGGCAAGGGCATGTATACTCAGGTGCTCCACTTCGCGCGCAAAAAGGCTCTGTCATTTATCACGGACCGCAGGGCTTCGCACCGTACCAATCCATCTCACATCATTCACTGCCCTTACGCCCAATGTCTCGGCAGTTTAATACGACCAAAAATCGGTTTATCCTCTGTCTAAGCTCCTATTTACAAAGAGCGATCCGTAGCTGGACACGGAATCGGCGAATACCTTTCCCTTGCCTGGTTTCAGAGAGGCAAGACGTGGCTGACGTATTTGAGGATTTTCAAATCTACGATAAACCCGCTAAGGATCGCACAGACTACCTTGAATACTTGGAGGAGAACGGCTGGAAGCCAGAGCTTTCCTCAATCTCGGGCTTCGATCTCTCAAAGAATCAAACTCGTCTACTAATCGGCACGGAATATTTTATCGATGGCTCTTCGAATCAGCTGATCCGTGTTTGGGGCAGCCCAGATCTGCTTCGCGAGGACCTCGATTTGACTCCCCTTTAACCCTAGGCCACGCATAGATTTCCTAAAAACAATGTCACTACTGACCAAGGATTACGATTATCACCTGCCCGAAGAGCTGATCGCGTCCCGTCCTTTGGCGAACCGAAGTGCCTCACGCATGCTCGTCGTTCACCGCGCCAGCGGAACGATTGAACATGGTTCATTTTCAGACTTTCAAAGCTACCTCTCGCCCGATGATCTTTTGGTCCTTAATAACACTCGCGTGATCCCCGCTAGGTTATTTTCTGATGATCAGCGCACAGAGCTGCTCTGCCTCGATCGACTTAGCCCAAGCACATGGCGCTGCCTGACAAAGCCTGGGAAACGAATGAAGCTTGGGCGCAGCGTCGTTGTTGGCGGGATAACCGGGGTCGTTACCGAAGTTCTTGATAATGGCGATCGGATTATTGAATGGGAATCGCCATTGGATCTATATGCACATGGTCATCTTGCGCTTCCACATTACATGAACCGTGCTGATGAACCAGAGGACCTCACACGTTATCAGACTGTTTATGCTCAAGAGGAAGGGGCGATCGCAGCTCCCACCGCCGGACTTCATTTTACCCCTGAAATGCTATCGCAGATTCGCCATGAGTTCCTGACCTTGCATGTCGGGGTTGGGACATTTCGACCAGTGTCAGCAGAAAATCTTGCTGGCCATCAAATGCACGAGGAGAAATACCTGATCAATAAATCTGCGGCAAAATCTATCAACGAAGCCTCCCGGATTGTCGCCGTGGGAACCACTGTCAGCCGCGTCCTAGAATCCCTCGCTGGCGGCCCGGGCGATCGGCGGCTTCCACAATCCGAAGATATCAGCGGCTCTACATCGATATTCCTGCATCCTCCTTACAAATTTCGAAGCGTCGATGCCTTACTCACCAACTTCCATCTACCGCAATCAACTTTGATTATGCTGGTTTCGGCATTTGCAGGTAGAGAACTGACTTTAGAAGCCTATCGCCAAGCAGTCATGGAAAAATACCGTTTCTATTCCTATGGCGATTGTATGTTGATCCTTTGATCGAAGGCGATTAGAAGCTTATGAGAGCAGCTCTTTCATCATGCTTGCGTCTAGTTTCCGCACCACATCTGCATCCGCTAGAAGACCATCAGCGAGCTTCGCCTTCGCCTGTTGCAATTTGTGAATCCGCTCTTCAACTGTCTCCTGACAGAGCAGTTTGTGCACGAATACGGGCTTATCCTGTCCGATTCGGTAGGCCCGATCTGTGGCTTGGGCCTCGGCGGCCGGGTTCCACCACGGATCATAGTGAATGACCGTATCTGCTGCGGTAAGATTGAGCCCAGTGCCACCCGCCTTTAAAGAAATGAGGAAAACCGGAAATGAACCAGCTTGAAAGTCCTTGACCAATTGTCCGCGATCTTTCGAGTTCCCTGTCAATTTCAAATAGGCGATCTGCTCCTTCTTTAGAAGCTCCTCGATCAAGCCAAGCATGGTAGTGAATTGCGAAAAAACAAGAATCCGGCGCCCTTCCGCTACCAGAGTTCTCAGCATATCCTTCAGGAATTCCAACTTGGCAGATTTTCGCACGCCACTCGCGAAGTCTGGTGGGAGAAGTCGCGGATCGCAGCAAATTTGCCTGAGCTTCAATAGAGCATCGAGAAACACAATTTGCGATTGCTCAATGCCCCTCGCCGCGATGGCCGCCCGGACACGTTTGTCCATCGTTGCCCGCAGAGTTTCATATAGGTCCTTTTGATCGCTATGTAACTCGATCAAATGAACCATCTCTGTCTTCGGCGGAAGTTCGGTCGCGACCTGATCTTTGGTTCTGCGTAGCACCAAGGGAGCGATGCGTTTCTTTAGCAAAGCGTTCTTTTCTATATCACCTTCGTCTTCGATTGGCCGCCGATACCGCGTCGTGAAATCATCTGCTGTTCCGAGATACCCCGGAATCAGGAAATTCATCAGGCTCCATAATTCGCCTAAATGGTTTTCGATTGGCGTCCCGCTCAGACAAAGCCGATGCCGTGCCGCAACCCGGCAGGCCGCTACGGCTACTTTTGCCTTCGGGTTTTTAATATATTGTGCCTCATCGAGCACCATTAGGTGAAATGGATGCTTCAAAAGCCGTTCCACATCTCTTGCTAACAATGAAAATGAGGTGATTACAACATCGGCATGCGGGATCGACTGGAAATACTTTTTGCGCTCTGGACCCTGCAAAACCAAAATTCGCAAGCTGGGCGTAAACTTCATCGCCTCCGCGCGCCAGTTCGGAACTACCGATGTCGGCGCGACAACCAGACTCGGCCGCCCTTCACTGCGTCCACTGGCTTTTTCTCCGAGTAAATGAGCGAGCGTTTGCAGCGTCTTACCCAGCCCCATGTCATCTGCCAAGATACCGTGAAGTCCATGTTCAGCGAGAAACTGCATCCATTCAAAGCCTGCTTTCTGATAGTCACGTAGTTCCGCCCGGAGTCCGCTTGGCATCTCGACCTGCTGAACCTTCGAAAACGCTTCGATCTTGCCCCGCAGCTTCTTCAGCTCTTTGGGCAGCTCGATTCCAAAGCCTTCAAGACCTCCGAGTCCTTCGAGGTCCAAAGCATGGACTCTCACCCGTCCGAAGAATTTTGGGTCTACTAAAGCGTTTAAATGCCTGAGGATTCGTCGCACCCGCCCACTCGGCAACTTGAGGCCATCTCCATTTGGCAGTGGCGCATATACGAAGCCAGCGTCTGGTCGGTCCAAGGTCTCTTCGAGAAAATCTTCCTTCAAAAGCTCGGCAAGGATTGGCATCAAATCGTATCTCTTGCCCTCGACGTCGAAGCCCACTGACAAGCAAAACCAACCGCCATCTGCCATGGACGAATTGCTCTGCTTAATCTTGGAGGAATCGGACAGGCTTACTTCGCCAAGGGTGCCTTCAGAGACTAGTTCCGTATGCCAGCCCGCTGGATCTCCATCATGCACGATAAAGCCAACATCTTCGTCAAACTCAATGTGCCATCCCTGTTGCTCCAATTCACCCGCAGTTTCCCCCCGGAAGCGGAACCAAAAGCTTTCAACATTCATCCGTCCGGGATCTGGAAACCATCGATCAGCTTCGATTCCTAATTCTCTTGTCCGCATGCTGATGAGAAAACGCCAAGCTGCATTCGATTTCATCGAGCACAGGCCGACTTCGCGCAGGACTCGCATAGCACGCGCCTCGGGCGGGGTTTTTCCACCCTTTCCCGCTGTGCCAAGCGGCATCTTTTCTGCCCCGTAGTGCGCAAAAGCTTCTGCCCATACCCATTGCTGAGGGACCTTTTGGCCGAGAGATTTTAAGAGAAGTGCCGTCCCTCGATCAACCGGACCTCGCCTGATCTCCAGCGAAAAAGTAGCCTCCTTGTATTCATCAGCTTGTTCCACGAAGCCGCCGATTGCTAAAATTTCCGCTTTCACCGCCTCATGAACCCCGTGCCCAAAGAGCCGCGAAAGATTTTTTTGCTTTGCTAAACTTCCAATGACCGCAAAGCCATGCTCGCATAAATTGGCTACTTCGCATGAGCATCCCACTTCGAAACTGATTCTGCCGCTTTCCTCCCAGAATGCTCCCGCGACCTCCTCCCCAATGACCGATGCAGAGAAGCAAAGCTCTTCCACGCCTTCGTCAAGCCGCAGGCCTTTCACCTTGCCGATCATCTTCTGGCCAAGCCCACATGTGTCATCTTCGAAGCTCTCCCGCCAATTTCCGTCTGCTAGGTATTGCCTAAGCTGTCCGTGATCATCTGCATTCACCTAAAAATTCCCGCTGAGTTTCCGCCCGATCCAAAAGATGCTCAGGAGTAAGATCATTCCTGAGACCACTGCCCAGTGCGCCCACAGCTGAACCTGGCTTTCTAGAGGCTTTGGTTCTGGAAGCCCATCGATCAGATCGATCAGACTTGCGAGCTCTTCTGGACGCACCATTTGTCCGCGTGAAACTTTCGCGATTTCTCCTAGGACCTCAGGACGGGCAGGCTGCCCACGTTTTTCGATTTCTGTGCTTTGCGAAATGATCTTTGTCTCTGTCGGGTATTCTTCAGCACCACTTACTACCGCCCGGAGCTTCCACTCACCAGCCTCTGCCAAACGGAACTTTCCTGTGTAAGCACCCCATTCTGACTCGTTTTTTTCTAGTTGGATCCGTTCAGCTTTTCCCTCTGGGGAAATAATATCCACATACACTCTGCCCTCACTAAGCGGCGCGCCATTTTCGCTGAAGGCGTTTGCGTTCAACGACACGAAGGCTCCAGGCACCGGTCGCTCCGGATTAAAAAAAAGCCTCACCCTCTGCCCAGCCGCCATGTTCCGCTGATAGCTCATCCAGCGCGCTACCTGCCCCCAAAAGCGGTAGTGATAAAGATCCTCCACCCCACGCCGCCAGCGCCAGGCGGAATCAATTCCCATAAATAAAATTTTACCACTCCCAGCAACGCTCGTTACCATCAGTGGGATCTGACCATATTGTCCCCGGCGATTTGCATGCACTGCCAAGACCTCGGTCCCGCCCTTCGCTCGAATCACCGGCGCATGCCAGAAGAATCCGGGAAGACGACGCCAGATCTCTGGGTTATCCTCCTCAGATTCAGCGAGTAGAGTCAGAAGCGATGAGCGCCCCGCAGAAGTTAGGTTCAGCGGCGTAGCTATATTTTCTGAGAAACCCTCAGAAGCTCCCACGTCAAGCACCACCGGAATGATATCGCCTAAGGCAGAATCAACCAGAGTTCGCTGATTCCCCTGAGGCCCAGGCAAGAAAACCAAACCAGATGCCTGGTTCTCCACCAGCCCACGGATTTGTTCGCATTGGTCAGCATTCAGCTGTCCTTCGCCGATACCGATATCGCCGACAAAAATTACATCATACTTCGACAAACCATCTAAGCTGGCCGGAAATTCTGAAAGATAATCCACACCTGCTGCAGGCCCCAAGTCCGGACGCAGAAGCAAGCAATCGAGATCCACCCCAGGATCGCGCGAAAGTGCGTTTCTTAAAAAGCGAAATTCCCACCTCGGTAAAGTTTCCAGAACCAGCACCCGGATCTTTTCTGGCTTACCAGTAATAGAGAATTTCTGTCGATTGTTGGACTTCACCAGCTCGCCAAGTTGAACTGGGATGATGAGCTCCAAGGTCGATGAGCCTTCCTTCTCTAGCTTCCACAAAATGGAATCAAAAGTCTCTGCGTTTGGAGCGATGACGATGCTTTTTGTCCGCTCTTTCCCGCTGCCATCACGCAGTTTCACGAGAGCACGCACTGGTTGTTTCAAGGATGAGCGAATCGTGAATGGGATCTGCACATTTTCACCTATAATCCCGTAGGTAGGTGCACTTATCGAAAGCAAATCTAGATCGGGCAGGCGAACTTCTTGGCCCACGCTAATGGGAAAGATTGGCACGCCCCGCAAACGATACTTCTGCGCCGCAGCGACTGGTGGTGAACCAAGGTTATAATCCCCATCACTCAGTAAAATGACCGCCTGCAGGTTGTCTTCTGTTTCCAGCAACTTGTTCAAAGGCTCGCTTAGGTCTGTCCCTTTTAGTGAATCTTTTAAAACTGCTTCGTCCGTGCCGAAGCTACGAATCTCCAGTTCTTTTTGCCCATCTTGTCGCAATGGCTGCCATAGCTCAGAAGCGAGAGCCTCCTTCACCCACTCAGCACGCGATCCTATATCACTGGCGTCAGCCGCATCGCCGAAAGCTTTCTCGTCCAAGGTCTGCATCGATCCTGTTCCATCCCATAAAACTACGATTTTCGCTTGATCCTCTGGGTGGATCACTGTGCGCCACACCGGCTGCCAGAGCAGCGCCACAGCCAGTCCGATGATGAGGAAACGCAGGCCCTCTAGACCCGCAAACCTAGCTTTTCGCGGACCCCTCAGGTATGATGCCGCGCATAAGAACCCGCCAATTAGAAGGGTGAAAATGCCCAACCATAAAGTGAGTGGCGTAGTCTGGAAGGTGAGCACAAGAAGAGCGGAGGAAAAACTTCATCTACCGCTATCGGAACTTCGGCCCTGCGGCAAGAAACGATCAAGCGGCTCAGGGTTTCTGACAGTCCGGTCGATAGCGTCAGGAATCGACTTCGCCTAATGCTAAGTGCTCTGGCCGCCGCGCACTCAACAAGGCCTCGGCCGCACGAAGTGCCGCCATGTTTCCGGCTACATCGTGGACGCGGTGGAGAAGGATATTCACTCCCCGAGTTAGGACTGTGATCGCATGTGTCGGTGCATCTCTAGCTTCCGGGCACTCAGCTCCTGAAATTTTTTGGAGGAATGACTTCCGTGAAACCCCGAGCATCAGAGGGCGGCCTGGCGGAGCCAGAAACTCCACACCCGCTAATAAGGCCATATTGTGCTCGAAGGTTTTTCCAAAACCAATCCCCGGATCATAGACCAAGCACTGCGGATCGATCCCTTTTGAAATTAGATCTTCCTGCCTCTTAAGAAAAAAATCGGCAACCTCCTGCACCACATCTGTATAGACAGGCGCCTGCTGCATCGTTCCGGGCTCACCACGCATGTGCATAATCACCACTCCACACCCCAAATCCGCACAAATTTGCGCCATTCTCTTATCAGCACGTAAGCCAGAGACATCGTTCACGATATCGGCACCGGCTCTAAGCGCAGCTGCAGCGACGTCCGCTTTTTGGGTATCAATGGAGATCATGCCGTCCCATATTTCTCGGATTGCCGCAATCAACGGCTCGGTTCGTTGAATCTCCTCCTCCGTACTAACTCCCACCGCTCCTGGCCTTGTCGATTCACCTCCCACATCAATAATCCCGACTCCGTCTGCAATCATCTGCCGCGCATGTGACAGCGCTGAATCGAGAGTTTCATAGCGGCCACCGTCTGAAAAAGAATCTGGGGTCGTATTTAGAATTCCCATGATCAAGCCTTCTTCTTCGAGGACAAGCTTCGATCTTTCGGTCCGCCAAATCATGTTCCCATCAAGTTCAGAAAAAATTACGACTCGCAAGCCTCGCCTCTGCTATACATCCTTCTTAGATGACTTGGGACGAAGAATTTTCTGAATTATTTAAAGACATCCTTAAAAAATACAGGGACAGCACTTTCGATTATAAGAAAGACTACACTGCAGATCAGCTCAGCTTTCTTGCTTCGATTGGCTACCAGCCACGAGAGTTTTTTGATTTTATCGAGGATTTTGCAGACGAGCAGACTCCATCGCCGACGACTGCGTTATTAATCGCCGCCGTGCGCCGTGACTATTTCCTCGTGATCCAAAATGGAAAGAAGAGCAACACTGTCATTACTGCCGATGATTTACCAAGCTTCGGAGAAGAGCTTTTTGGACTGCCATATCTACCGAGGATTCTTACGAAGGCACGTGCCAAACTAAAAGGTGAGCTCGATCCTGACATGATGTATTCATGCGGCGGTGATCGGAATTTTCTCTCGAAAAATGGCAATCTTCATCCAGCCGATTTCCTACGCCATGTGTGGGATGCTGAAGACGACGATCAAAAAATCGTCGATTGGATCAAAAGTTCCCATTGATCCGCTCATTCGGCTATCTGTCTTCATCCTTGCTCCCCGCCCTGCGGTGTCTTAAAAGATCTCACACGAATTAACAAAGGCGATAGACTGGAGGTATCGAATAGCGAAAGCGCTCTCTTTTTTAGCTCGCAAACTTAGATAGAACAAAGCTTTGGTCCCGTAGTTCAACGGATAGAACAAGAGTTTCCTAAACTTTAGATACAGGTTCGATTCCTGTCGGGATCATTTATTTAGGTGCGCCGAGTTTAGCCACGATTCGATGTTTCCTTTTGTTTTCGTCCAGATCAGTCTTCTCGCCATCAACGGATGAAATACCCCACTCGCTTTCAGCTTAAAACTCTTTGGAGTGCCGGAACTGGAGTCGCGATTCTGATTCTCGGTTCACTGTTGATTTTCTTGATTTGGTTGGTTGGACAAATCTTTGGCTTCCTACAACCGGTTCTCGTTCCGTTGATTGTTGCTGGAATTATTGCTTATCTACTAGATCCGGTGGTCCGTTGGCTCCAAAATCACGGACTAAACCGAATGTGGGCGACAATCGGCGTGCTCGCGGCAATCCTCATCGCTGGCACCCTTCTTGTCGCAGCCGTCCTCCCAGCGATCGAAGGTGGACGTAATTTTGCACGGACCGTATTTTCTAAGCCGCCGGATATAGAAGCAGTCGGCGAGATTGCCTCTCAAGTCGGAGCAGCGACTGCAGAGCTCTCGGAGGCAGATCCGTCTGATGACACACCAGAGGATGTAGAACTAGAAATTACTCCACTTAGCCCGCAGCCTCAGCCAGATCTTGCTCCGGCGCTCGCTCGTGCGCTTTACCATCTTCGCGAGTCATCTGGGGACGGCCCTGTCGCGTTTGCCCTTACAGAGATAACCGATAGCGGCGAACCCCTCTTGCAGGCACGCAACGCTGACGTCCCAGACGACCTTGAATTTTTTTGGCGAACCCGAGCTGGACGTACCTTATTCAAATACAAAGGTGATATTCTTCAGACAGGGAAAAAATGGCTCACTGCGGGATCAAGCAAATTCTTAGGATTTCTTGGTCTCGTTCTCGGAATGATCATGGTTCCGATCTACCTTTTCTTCTTCCTGAAAGACTCGGTTTCCATCCGCGATCATTGGCATGAATACGTCCCGCTCCGCGCCTCGCGGTTTAAAACTGAACTGGTTTCCACCCTACAAGAAATCAATGGTTATCTAATCTCCTTCTTTCGGGGTCAGGTGGTTGTTGGAGTGATTGATGGGGTTCTGGTAGGAATTGCCCTGTTTCTATTCGATTTGCCATATGCACTCCTGATCGGCGTGTTCATGGCTTTGTTAGGAATTATCCCATATATCGGAAATATTCTGTGCCTGATCCCGGCATGCATCATCGCCTATCTACATGCCCAGACGACCACTCCCTTTGGCTTAGAGCCGTGGCCATACGTCGGTTGTGTGGTCCTTATCTTCGCCGGAGTTCAGCAGATAAACTCCCTTGTAACCGCTCCAAAAATTGTTGGCGATTCTGTGGGATTGCATCCGCTTACCGTTATCTTTTCGATGCTATTCTGGTCACTCGTTCTCGGTGGCTTTGTGGGCGCACTACTCGCAGTCCCTCTCACGGCAGCGGTAAAAGTCATCTTCCGCCGTTACTTCTGGGAACGAACGATGCGTGAAAGCAGTCAGGCGGAAGGCTTCGTCGTTTAGCTGCCTCAGCTGGCTATCGAGAGTCCGGCAGGCCCAAACTATGCAGAACAAAAGAAAGAAACTGATCCTGAACACGTTTTCTGGACGAATCGAAATGGCTCCGGCGGTAGGGATCGAACCTACGACCTAGTGGTTAACAGCCACCCGCTCTGCCGCTGAGCTACACCGGAATTTCATTTTGCGCGGCTGCTTTAAATAACAGCCAGCCGCAGGGCGAAGTTGAAGTCAGCCCCTCGATGACTGCAAGGAGAAAACCTCTAAACTCAGAAAATTTATCAAAAATATCAAGATATCCTTATTATTATGCTGGAACTGATGCCCAGACATATATATTTTCCCGGAAGCTCACAGAGATTTGCCATGCCTACTACCACAAAACATACGCATCCCATCAATGTCCGGAGCCAGCAACTCGATATCCCTCAGCGTAGCGCCCGCAATGAGAATTATGATGATAAGATCAAAAGTGCCCAGCTCGACCTAGAGCGGATTCAGGCGGAGCGCGAGGAACTAGAGCGCAAGAAACTAGAGCTGGAGGAATTGACTTCCCGCAAGCGCTCCTTCCTCTCCCAACAGGTGGAGCTAAACGAAAAGCTTTCTTCGGCGATCACTTTGATCGACCGTGAACTTTATGAAATGCGCGAGGAGATGGACCACCTTGAGCAATGCCGCAGCTGCTTTACTGAGCACCTCGATAAAATCCAAAAACACGATCCTGAGAAATGGAACCGGGAAAATCTTCACGAGAAACTCGATAAGGCGACTCTGGTGACTGATCTCGCGGCAGATGAATACGATCAAGCGGCTAGCTACTTCCAAGGCACCCGCGCAGCTGGTATCTTTGGCGGCTCTGCAAAACGCAGCCGTAGGAAAAATTCCTCATCAGGTTATTCCGAGTTCCAGAGCCAGCTGGTTAATGGACTTGCCTTCAATCTGCCAATTCTCGTTGTCGCAAGTTTGGCCCTGATCGCTTATCTTTCCAAGTAAACGATGGCCAAGCTCAAGCAAGCCACTCTCTTCAGCGAAGAAAACGAACTCTTGGCACTGCGCGAAGAGCAAAGGAAGCTGGAGGCGAAGCACAAAGAGATCATCACCCTTCCTGCGCGCTTGGCTAGACTGAAGCAAGAGCAAGAAAGCACTATGCCGCCGATGGCGGAAATCCGCGAGAGGCAGAAACTGAATCGATTCGAAGAAAGTCTCAGCCGCGGAGAAGTAGAAAACGTGCTGCGGGCCCAGAGCCGCAGCCTAGGGATGATGCTACTTCTAGCACTCGCGGCGGCCGCTTTGTTGCTATGGGCTCTCCAAATTTTTAATCGCTAAGCCTCTCCTCAGAGCGCGTCTGCCAAGGTTTTCAGAAATAGGTCAATTGGACGCTTCTTGGAGTCTAACGGCCTTTATCGCTTCGATCGCCTGAAAGTAGACTTCGGATGCCTGCTGAGCGTCTTTATACGGGCTAAAATATCGCGCAGTGTCACCATCTGCTCCACATTTCGTCGACATCCAATAGAAAGTGATCAGTCGCTTGAAGCTCACCCCATCTTCTGATCAGCTCTTGGTCTTTTGAAGCGATCACCTCCCTTTCCAAAGTCCAGAAATCGCGCGTGAGCGCATCCTTCTGCATTTGGTTTCCAGTCCAGGCGCTAAGATCTCGTTCAGAATCAGCCCATGAAGTTACTTCCGGACAGTTATACTCTTCCTTCGCACGGTAGATCGCCACCGCTTCAGATGGCGTCACCCACTGAGCTCCTGCGTCGATTAAAATTTCAGGGACATTTTTCCAAAATTCGTAAATGCCATTCTCTTTTCGTTGATGCTCACCGATGGATTCATAATCCATAAACAAATTCACTAGGTCACCGGGGGATTGATTGATCCAGCTGGTGAATTTCTCCCATGTCAGTGGATATCCGCCCCAGCTCGGTTCAGAAAACCGGAATGCGAGGTCGTTAGATAGTTCGTGATTTCTTAGCAAGGTCTTGACCCGCGCGGTATCTGGCGCCTTGTAAAGAAAGTTCGGCGATTTCTCCCAGACAAATCCAGGGGTTCCTTCCGCAACAATCCCTTCGAATCCGAGTGTCTCAGCTTTCGCCGCAATCGCATTGTTATAGATAAGCTCAGTATTGCGGAAAACTTTCGGCCTTACTGAGAAGACTTCCTCCATCAGCTCTAGGTGCATATCGCATTGGCGTTCAAATTCTCTGGAGGAATAAACAAAGGCCAGCGAATGATAATATGTTTCAGCTAGCAGCTCGACGCCTCCCGAAGCGACTAATTCTTTGAAAGAATCTAACACATCAGGTCTGAATTCCCGCAGTTGTTCGACCAATGTCCCAGTTATGGACATCGCCATCCGGAATAAGCCTTTATGCTTCCTGATTTGCCCTAAGAACATTTCGTTGGCAGGCAGGTAGCAACGTTCTGATATGCGATCTAAAATCTCTCGATTGAGGTCATTATTTCGAGCCCCATTCATTCCCCCTACTGCCAAACGATGTGGCTGGTGAACTTGGAAATATAGACATAAGTCTGGCATTTTCTAAAAAGGGTTGGCAGGCGTGAAGAAAGGTAGTGAAAGCAAGGTTGGCCAGACTGCTTACCAGTCAACCTCTCCTCGCACGGGGACGAATTGGCAAATAAGCTCGCACAACATGCAGCAATCTCTGCGCCACTTTTCCAATCGACCCCGAAAGCGCAAGATATAGGATCCTTGCAAGCGCTGCTCGATGAAGAAATGACCTCCCCAATACAAAAATCTTCGCTTGATGAAAAATTCATGCGCTTAGCGATCGCCGAAGCCGCAAAAGGAATAGGCCACACAGCGCCAAATCCGCCAGTGGGTGCAGTGATAGTAAAGGACGATCGGGTCATTGGTGCAGGCTATCACCGTGGTGCCGGACTACCTCATGCGGAGATTGAGGCGCTGGCATCATGTGATCGCTCCGGGAGCACAACGGCAGGTGCCACGGCTTATATCACCTTGGAGCCATGTTCTACCACCGGGCGCACTCCGCCCTGCACTGCCGCACTAATCGCTTCTGGAATTAAACGCGTGGTGTATGCCTGCAAGGATCCGAACCCATCGCATTCCGGCCGCGCTGATCATCTACTGAAGAAGGCCGGGATCGCGGTAGTATCCGGTATTCTCCAGAAGGAAGCCTTTCCAGCGCTGCGCCCGTTTTCCAAAATTCAGAAAACCGGTTTGCCATGGGTGATTTGGAAATGCGCGCTCTCTCTCGATGGGAAAATCACCCGACCTGGAGATGAAGGCCGGTGGCTTAGTAGTCCAGAATCTCGGGCGGATGTTCAGATCTTAAGATCTCATGTCGATGCAATTCTCACCAGTGGCCAGACAGTCCGCGCGGATCGGCCATCGCTAAATATCCGCGAGGCATCGCTTCTGAACGGACGCTCTCAACCTTACCGCATCATTCTTTCAGATCATCCACAAAGCCTTCCACAAGATATACCGTTGTTTACTGATTCTTCAGCGCACCTGACCCATGTGTATCCCCGCCGGGACCTTGGCGAGACCCTCCGGCTTCTTGTTCGCGATCATTCGATTCACGCAATCCTGCTTGAGGCTGGAGGCAAGCTATCTGGAGCCTTGTTTGCAGAGGGACTGGTCGATGAGGTCATTCTTTATTCTGCGCCAATAATCTGTGGCGATACAACTCCAGCTCTCTCCGCCTGCAAGCTCCCAAAGTCTCTAGCTCTAAAAGACATAACATATTCAAAGATCGGTCCTGATCTGAAAATCCGTGGCTTTCTCTGAGAGTGACACCGGAAAAAACTGAAAGAGAGTTGTCAGATCTTAATAAAACAAAGTAGGCTATGCCCCACCTTTTTTAGGTACTGGATCATAGCCATAAGTTCCCCAAGGATGGCATCTCATTAGGCGCCGAAACGTCAGCCAAGAACCTCTACAGGCGCCATGGACCCGGATCGCTTCCAGACCATAGTGACTACAGCTTGGATCGTGCCGACAGACCCCGTGACCACCGCTGACTAGGCGTAGCCATGGTGAAATCGCCAGCTGATAAAAGCGAATCAATTTTCGTAGAATCCAAGCCATCCTGACATTTCAACGGAACAGCAAAACCGGCACCTGACAGGTCCGAATCAGTCCACTCGTCGTGCTTCCTAAAATGAATTGGCGAACCTTGGAATGCCCGAATGCCCCCATAACCAGCAGATCACTACCTTCTTCAGCAACCCGCTCACCCACCCGCTCCTCAATATCGCCAAACAGAAAGTTTTCTTTTACCTGAAAACCTGCACCTTCTAGCACCGTCACTGCCTCTGCCAGTCCACGGCCAAGGCTTCCAGAAACGTCACTCTCAGATTCTCCGACAGCAACAATCTCACAGCTAGCCCCTGCTGCGAGGCCTTTGGTTGCCAAGTAATGGACTGCCTTCAGGGAGCTTTTTCCGCCATCAAATGCCAAGGTGACTTTCTCAATTGGCCTAAACTCTCTTGCTGCCACTAGCACTGGTAGATCGGCCGTTCTCACCACTCGTTCTAAGTTACTTCCTAAATGGCCTTCGGAAAAATCCGCATGCTCACCCCGTTTTCCAATTACGATAAGTTCGGTTTCCTCCCGGAATTCACTCACTGCATCGACCAGAGCCCCATGCCGCTGAGTTGTCACCACATCTGGCATCAGCATCTGTGCAGCAGCGTCTTTGAGGATCGCCTCGCCACGTAAACGCGCAACCCGCCCGTGAGCTTCATCCAGCTGCACCAGCTCCTCCATCAGTTCAGCGCTGGCGCGAAATCCTAGGCTTCCGCTGAGGTCATTTTGGGCTCTTTGTTCTTCGCGTTCAATACAATGCAAGACTCGCAGGCCTAAGCCCAAACTGGCTGCGGCCCAGCGGGCGTATTTATAAATGCTCGGCGAATATAGGGAGCCATCCGTGCATACTAAAACTTTCTTCATGTTCATAAGCTTGTCTGAAAAATCCCCTTCGATCAATGGTCCAGCATTCGGTCCATTGCACTTGGCTTGTCATATTCGGCGAGGCGCCCGACAATGGTCGAGCTAGCCTCGTTCATTCCGAGGATTTCTACTTCGGTCCCTTCGCGACGGTATTTTAGGACCACGGTATCAAGCCCGCCCACCGAAGTCAGATCCCAAAAATGTGCCTGACTCACATCAATCACCACCTTGGAAAGAACTTCTTTGAAGTCAAAAGCGGCGATAAAATCCTCTGCCGATGCGAAGAACACCTGGCCATGTATCCAATAAGTGCGCTGGTCGCCTTCTAGATGACTCGTCACCGCCATCAACTGCGATACCTTATTTGCAAAAAACAAGGCGCTCAGTAATACCCCAACGCCCACTCCGATCGCAAGGTTGTGCTGCCAGATGGTGACAGCAACCGTCGCTAGCATTACCAAGCTCGTCGCTTTCGGATGGATCACCAAATCCTTGAACGACCCCCAGTTGAAAGTCCCGATCGAGACCATCACCATGATCGCGACCAATGCTGGCATCGGAATGCGGCTGACCCACGGGCCCAGAACCACACAAAGAACAATTAGCACAATTCCTGCTACCAAGGTAGAAAGACGAGTCCGCCCACCGCTTTTTACATTGATTACCGATTGGCCGATCATCGCGCAGCCAGCCATTCCACCGAAAAATCCGGTGACAAAATTCGCGATTCCCTGTCCGCGAGCCTCGCGATTCTTGTCACTACCCGTATCCGTAAGCTGATCGACGATCTGTGCAGTGAGCAAACTTTCAAGTAATCCGACGATTGCTAGACTCAGCGCGTAAGGCAGGATGATCATCAATGTCTCCATGCTAAAGTGCACCTGTGGCAGAAGAAATCCGGGCAATGAATCGGGCAGCGCGCCGAGGTCTCCGACTGTTCGCACATCGATCCCGCCCCACACTGCGGCCAGCGATAGCACTAGAATACAAATAAGCGGCGATGGCACCGCCTTCGTCAAGCGCGGCAATAGATAGATAATTCCTAGGCCGGCTGCTGTCATCCCCCAAGCCACCCAGCTAACATCCGGCTGGCGCAGATCCAGTTCCGGCAGTTGCGCCAAAAAGATAAGAATGGCCAGAGCATTCACAAAACCCGTCATTACGGATTTTGAGACAAAACGCATGACAGCGCCTACGCGGCAGACTCCGAACAAGAACTGAATCACTCCCGTTAATACGGTCGCCGCGAATAGATACTCGATCCCGTGTTGCTTGACGAGCGTTCCCATGAGCAAAGCCATTGCCGCCGTGGCTGCCGATATCATCGCCGGCCGGCCGCCTACGAAGGAGGTGATACATGCGATTAGAAAAGATGCATACAGACCCACCTTTGGATCCACACCGGCGATGATTGAAAATGCGATGGCTTCTGGAATCAGGGCGAGCGCTACGACTAGGCCCGATAAGATATCTCCACGGACATTTGAAAACCACTCTGGAAGAACTCGCGATGACATACAGGAAAGAAAATTTGAAATGGACCCGGATTTACCACGAGCCACCCGCGCAGCCATGCACTTAAGGAAGCCTCTCGGGCAAGTGTTTTCTGTTCACCGCAGGTCCTTTGCTTCCATCTCTTTCTATGTTAGTGTGTAACATGCCCGGCACTGAAACGATTCTCGCATACGATTCAGACTGCTTGCTTTGCAATCGATCAATTCGTTTCATCTACTCACAAGATCCTCATGGGAGAATCAAGTTCACCCCCCTGCAAAGTGCGCTTGGCAAAGAGTTTCGCTTAGCAATCCAGCAAGCAGATCTAAGCACAATGATTGTGCGAACTGGGAAAACCTACCTAACTAAGATAGCAGCAGTCACTCATCTATTAAATACCCTTGGTGGAATTTGGAGAATTCCAGCACTTATTCTTCAGTGGATACCAGGCCCGTTCAGCAACGCAATCTATAATCAAATTTCCAAAAATAGACACCATCTGAATCGAGATTCCTGCGAGACTCCTCCACCGGGACTTCAAGCTCGTATTCTTCAAAACCGTGGGCCGAACCAAAACCTATGAAAGATCCAGCCCCCAATAGCCACGGCCGCACTCTTCGCCTGTTCATAGTTCTTAGCTTTATCGCTTTTCTCACCACCCTCGGCGTAGGTTATTATTCCTTCGTCCACCTTCCACAGCAGATTGCCCGCTCCGCTGCGGACAGCATCGAGCAGGGATTTAATCAGACGAAAGCAATCGCCGAAGCTTTTATCGACCGCGCAGCCACGCGCCTAGGACTTAGCACCCAGGTAGAAACTGCCGAACGAACTTATTTTAAAAAATCGACCGCCCTGTCAGAGCTCGCTACCCGGCGCCAAAAGATCACCGAAGTCTACAAATATAAGACCACTTGGCTGAGATCAGAAAAATCCATTACGATGAAAGCGGATTTTACTGTCAAGGCGGGTTATGATCTAAAAGACATTTTGAAGGTAGAGATTCTTCCTGATGGCTCGCTGCAGACGAAGACGCTTCCTCAAGCTAAAATATTGTCGGTAGAAATGAGCAATCTAAGAACAGTTAAAGATCAAGGAGGTCTATGGAACCGCATCTCCGCTGCCGATCGAGACCGGGCGACAAATCACCTAAAAGCCGCTGCACGCAAGACGGCATCACAGTCTGGAATCCTTCAAGATGCGGAGAGGAATATTGAGGAAGAGATTCAGAAAATCTATGAGCAGACGCTTGCCGAAGTGGGTAAAAGGACACCTTCTTCGATCAATCAATGAGTGTTCTATATCTGGGCAGCTCAGGATTTAAGGTCAGTTTCTTAGAGGCTGTCTGAAAAACGGCGGATTCTTGAATTTTAATCTGTACTAATTTACTCATGTATTGGAGAAACTCGGAATGGCCAGTTACCCAAGCAGCACGACGGATTCCGAATGGGGAATTCTCGAACCTTTATTGCCTTCCCAACCCGACACCTTGCGCGGTCGTCCGCAGAAGCATTCCAGACGGAGCATCATCAATGGCATCCTCTACATCATCCGGACGGGTGGTGCCTGGCGGATGATGCCCAACGACCTGCCCCACTGGAAGACCTGCTATCATTACTTCCGGCTCTGGGCAAAGCAGGGGCATTGGGAGCGCATCCACACCGCCCTGCGCAACGCCGTCCGGCTCGCAGCCGGAAAAAAAAAGCCCCGACCGCTGCGATTATCGATAGTCAAAGCGTTCGGACAGCTAGCCAGCCCGGAGTTCGTGGTTTTGATGCGGGTAAAAAGATTACAGGACGAAAGCGACACGTTCTGGTAGACACACTCGGTAACATCCTCGCGCTGAAAGTTACACCGGCCGATGTGCAGGACCGGGACGGAGCACGTCTCTTGCTCGGGGTTTTGAGCATGGCCTTCGGATGGCTGAAACTCATCTGGGCTGACGGCGGCTACTCGGGAAGGCTGGTCGGGGAAGTGGAAGGAATACCGCGCCACCGGAAGGTGAGGCTGGAAATCGTGAAGCGTTCGGACGACATCAAAGGCTTCAAGGTATTGCCCAAGCGGTGGATCGTGGAACGCACCTTCGGCTGGTTGATCCAATCACGTCGACTGGTTCGGGATTACGAAGTGAAGGTTGAGCATGCGGAAGCCATGATCTATCTCTCCATGAGTAAACGGATGCTCGCAAGAATAGCCGGTTAGATGTTTTTCAGACAGCCTCTTAGGTGGATTCTAGGAGATACCTGACTTCACCTGCCTGCAGCTCATTCTTCTACTTACCGCTTGCTCTGCAAGTCTCTCCCACGTAAGCCCTCTCCCGCATGGACGCACGCCACCCATATGAGCTCATTCCGTTATTTTATACCGGACTCATTCTTGGCACTTGGCTGATCGCCTCTCATGCTTTCATGTTGGCAAGACCTGCACTGGTCCAGAACTGGCTTGTCAGATTTCCACGCAATCAGCTGGCCGGGCAAATTTTGCTCGCTCTTGGTATGGCTTGGTTTTGGTTGCTGGTGGCTCCGGACGGCTTGGGCCGTCTGAGCGCCTTACAGATGGACCTTGGCGAATTTAATAATCTCAAGTCACTCCTGCGCTTGTTGATTCCCGCCGCGCTAATCGCTGTCGTCGTTAGTGTCAGGGATTTTTTAGCGGTCCGTGCCCTCGGCCTCTGTGGGTTGATGCTAGCGGCACCGCTGCTGGAGTCTGCGTTTTTGAAAGACCCGCAGTCGCGTCTTCTAATCCCGATCTTTGCATATATGTTACTGACGATGTCACTATTTTGGGTAGGAATGCCCTACCTTTTCCGCGATTCCATTGCCTGGATCACAGCCAAGTCGATCCGCTTCTCTTCATTCGCTATCGCCGGCCTCCTGTATGGCGTAGCGATTCTCAGCTGCGCCTTCCTTTTTTGGCGAAGCTATTGAGCGAGACAAGATCGTGCGCCGAGGAAAGAAAATATCACCTTTTGGTTTTTCAGGCAAAGCCTAAGGAATCTAAGCGAGGATCGATCCTAGTAGATCGGAGCTCCGTTCTGCATCTGCGCATCTGCGCCAGCGCTCTTCTCGGCAGATTTCTCCATCCCTTCGCCCAGCACCCGCATATCACGGCCGAGGCCGATTGTTGTATTGCACGAGCTTAGGACGCCAAGGCTAATCATCGCCGCAAACACAAAAAATAGTTTCATGAAAAACTGATGACTCCCGTCCGCTTGCTATGCAAGCACTGAATTCTAAGAAAACTTAAATTATCCACTGAATCATGCTGCGGAAGGATGTCATTATTGATGATCGCGATTGTCAGCGAAAGATAAAGAAACGGAGTTCCCGCGCTTGCCTGATTGTTGGACAGCCGCTATTACCATCCCGCTTCTGTCAAACATCTATAAATAAACCATGAGCGATCCTGCACACCATGTGACCTTTCAGCCGCCTGTTATTGAGGAAGTGGAAAGTCTTTTCCCTAACTACGATATCCAATCGTTGATCGCTTGTGGTGGAATGGGCGCGGTCTATAAGGCAACTCAGCGTTCTCTTGACCGCGTTGTTGCAATAAAAATTCTTCCACGGGAATTTTCGACCGATGAGGCTTTTCGCACTGGATTTGAGCAGGAGGCCAAAGCGATGGCTAAGCTTAATCATCCGAATCTGATTGGCGTATATGATTTCGGAGAGGTCGGCGGAATGCTTTATATCATTATGGAGTTCGTAGCGGGTTCTTCTTTATTCGCCTCGTCGACTGGGCTCGCCGTCGAACAAGGAGAAGCAATTCGAATTGTGAGCGAAGTCTGCCATGGCCTTGCCCACGCCCATAAACACGGAATACTTCACCGAGACATTAAACCTGCTAACATTCTGCTCGATCTTTCGTTCTCACCCAAAATTGGCGATTTCGGTTTAGCCCGTGCACCTGAATCACAGATTGAAGAAGGTGAGCAAATTTTCGGAACCCCGGGCTACACAGCTCCCGAAATTTTAGAGCCCCCTTACACCTTCGATCACCGCTCCGACATATTTTCCGTCGGCGTGATGCTTCATGAGCTTCTGACAGCCTCGCTTCCAGATGCAGATCCACGCCCAGCTTCCCATATTACTGCATGTAATCCACGCCTAGATGCAGTGATCAAAAAGGCAACTGCGACAAATCCAGAAAACCGCTACAATTCAGCAGATGATCTTGCAGCCGAACTTGAAAAGATCGCATCTTCACCTGCTAAATCCCTTCTCACGGCGGGCTCTGCGGCGTCCCCCGGAAGAAAGCTGGCAAAGCAAAAAAAGCTCAAATCTTCCTCGTCTGGCACCCCGTTCCTGATTCTTCTTTTGCTCGGCATCGGAGCCGGAGCCTTCTATTTCATCAAAATGAAGGGCGCTTCTGCAGAAGATGAAAACGCCGCTCCGATCGATTCTTCGCCGCCTCGTACAAAAGAGATTGTCATTACCCCAGTATCACCAGAGATCGCGCCACAGCAAATGACGGAGCAGGATCCTGAGCCGATCGTCGGCATGCCACAGTCAGATCCAGAACCTTCACCAGAGAGCAACATAGCTTCGCCCATATTTGATGTTTCAGGATTCCTTTCAAAAGCTCGTGGAATTATGAGAGATCGCACGGCGCCATTCTCCAAGATCTACAAAACGGAAACTTCCAAGAACCTTGTCGAGTTTACTCGTAGTCTTCAAAGTAAGATCTCTGCAATCAATCTGCCCGATGGCGGCGTTGCGCTGCAATCACAGCTGCAAGAGGCTAGCCGTGACTGGCGCGAAGCTGGACGCGTATCAGATTCTCTCCCAAGCGAGTTTGAACAGCATGACGAGTTAAATGCAGTCCACACTGAATATTTAGGTAGGCAAACGACACTGGGAGAGCAGAGACAGAATGCTCTAGAGCAAGCAGCGGCGACTTACATCACCTGGATCGAGGCGCAGATCGAGCGCTCTGAAGAAGCCAATGACCCGGGAGCGGTTGCACTGCTGGAAGAAGAGATCGAGAAGGTCCGCTCAGACTCCGATTACTTTGCGGAATTGATGGATCAAGAATAGCTGAAGAACAGGGAGTCTAGAATCCTTTGAAAAAGGCCTTCATACATATTCTTGCCGTTTTCGGCTGTATTCACCTGACGGCGGGGCCCTATACTCTGGTCCAGTGTTTCGCATGGGCAAACATGCTCGTTGAGTATTCTCAATCGTCTACCTTCTCTCAGGCAGCAAAAGATACATTTTCTGGTGAAAAGCCGTGCTGTCTTTGCAAAGAAATCGAAAAATCGAAAGGAAAGGAAGCCCCGCAGAGTCCGCTACTTCCATCCGTCGAGAAGCTTACGAAAGATCTCTTGCCTTCAGCGGTCGCTGATGTTTCGCCACTTGCTTGTTCGCTAATTTCCTTTCTTCCTCATCTTCCTCCCTCAGAGATTTTCCGGGTTAGGCGCGATTCGCCGCCGATCCCGCCACCTAGGCTTGGATAGATGGTCGGCCCCAAACTTAGGGGCGTAAGGTGATACTTTCACCATCACAGTCAGCGAGCATCGAATGCTCTCTGCACTTCGCAGCAAGCTGCTGTTCCCACCTTTCCCGAATTGGGAATCTCCCCTGCGGACCATCCGCAGAATCGCGCGTCTATAGCTGACGCCCTTATTCCAACATCTATAGATATTAATTTTTTCATGAAACTTTCAAAAGCCATCAAAAGCTTAATTGCTCTCCAGATTATCTCTGTCGCTTCAGCCCAGTCACCAGACAGTCTTCCAGCTACGGTCGTTCAGGCGACAAATACTGATCTCAGCCTAACCCAAGCCTCCTTTTCTGAGGATTCCACCGAACTCGCAAAAGTCCCTGGAGGCACAGAGGTATTCTCGTCAGAGCGATACCTCACGGGGCGCGCATCTACTTTCGCTGATACCTTCTTTCTTTCGCCGGGCGTGATCGCTCAGTCTCGCTTTGGCTCCGATGAAGCGCGTATTTCCATCCGGGGTTCTGGACTTCAGCGAACATTCCACGGCCGCGGGATTCGCCTCTCCCAAGATGGTATCCCGTGGAATCTCGCCGATGGCGGCTTTGACATGCAGTCAGTCGATCCTTTATCCATCTCACATATCAATATCTGGCGTGGCGGAAATGCCCTCGCTCAAGGGGCGACCGCACTTGGTGGAGCGATTGATTATAGGTCCTTCACCGGACGATCACATCCCGGTTATAAACTTCGAATTGAGGCCGGGTCCTATGAATTCATGAAGGCCCATATCGCAGGTGGTATCACAGCAGGTTCTCGCGATCTCTACTACTCACTATCGCAGTCTCAGCAAAATGGCTATCGCCACCACTCGGAGCAGTCGACTCAGCGCTTGAACGCGAACTATTGGATTCCAGATTTCACCAAGCTTTGAGACCCGCTTTTACCTAACCGCAATCCACACCGATTCGGAACTTCCTGGAGCGCTCACCAAGGCTCAGATAAGGCGTGATCCGCGTCAGGCCGGGGTGGGTGCAGTTCTAAATGATAATAAACGCGATTATCAGCTTTACCGGATTGCCAATCAAACAAGCTTTTTACCGAGCCCAGACACACTTGTGGAGCTCTACTCTGCTTTCACCTACAAAGACCTCGATCACCCGTTGAACTTCGGGATCATCGATCAGCTTTCTCAGGATATCAGCCTCGGTGCTACCTATCAAACTACCGCAGATCTTTATGGCCGCGGAAATCGCTTCCGCACCGGCTTGCACTTTAGCTATGGGGAAACTGACAACGCAATCTTTGCCACTACCACTGGATTTCGTGGAAATCAATTCACAGACACAGCGCAGACTGCCTCGAATCTGACCTACTTTCTAGAAAATCGACACGAGATCTCCCCAGGGCTAAACGTTACTGCGGCACTTGCAGCGACTTATTCGACCCGTGAGGAAACCGGCACAGCTGCTTTGGACGAAGATTACTTCAATATAGCTCCTGCTCTTGGCTTCACCTTTGATGCCCATGGCGTTCAATATTTTGGAGGCTACTCTCGTTCTTTCGAGCCGCCTTCTTTTGCCGAAGCCGCTCTGACTAATTTTGCCACCGGCACCCGCTTCGCCAATGAACCACAAACCGCAGATACTCTTGAGCTCGGGACGCGAGCAAGCCGAGGCCCTATTGCTTGGGACGCCACGATCTACTACTCAAAGCTGGAGAATGAACTACTCGCCCTGACAGATGCCGCGACGGGGCTTTCGGCGACAATCAACGCTCAAGATACAATTCATTACGGAATAGAGCTCGGACTTCAGGCGGACCTGCTTGGCGCAGACTTAAGCTCTGATACCCCGGCGAATCGTCTGATGTTTCGCGCAAATTACACCTATGGAAAATTCCGTTTTGATAACGATCCCACCTTTGGAGACAATCGCATCGCTGGGCTTCCACCCATCCTTTTGAGAGGTGAGTTTCTTTGGGAAAATGAGCGGGGTTACTACGCTGGCCCTACCTTTGAGTGGGCTCCGATGAAATCCTATATCGATCACGCAAACACAACTTCAGCGGACCCTTATGCGCTGATCGGATTTAAGATTGGTCAGCGTATTGATCAAGATTTCTCGTGGTATATTGAAGCGAAGAATCTAAGCAACGAGACTTATACCCCAACCCACGGAGTGATTGAAAACGCCGCCGGGGCCGATCTCCCCCAGTTTCTTCCCGGAGACGGACGATCCATATTCGCTGGCATTCGATTATAAGTTTTGACGGCAGTACGATACGTTCCCGCTACGTGCGGGGCAACCCGGCTTTGCTCTGCAGTAGCCACCCAAAGGTAGGCTCACGGTTGCGCAAAACCGTGGCTTGCTCTTCTATGTGAGCCCACCTAGCATCCGCGCTTTATTTGATCAAATGCGCGATTCCATTCTAGATCTTTTCCGCCAAAACCCGGAAAAGCCATACAGCAAAACTCAGCTCCTCCGCGCTCTCAAGCTCGCCTCATCTGAAAAAGGTGATCTCACCTCAGGCCTCGAAAGCCTCACTGACAGCGGCGAACTAATTCTTGGCACAAAGAGCCTCTACCGCCTGTCCGAAGCAGCCGCCCCGGCGAAAAAATCCCCCACCAAAAAGTCGGTTTCAAAAAAATCCAGCACATCACCCCGGAAAGGAACCCTCACTGGATCCATCAAGTTCCTGCCGAATGGACATGCCTTTTTCTACCCAATTATCGGTGATCCTGCGAATGAAGCCGTCGGCATCGATTTCACAGTTCATTCCCGCATCTTTATTCCCCGTGGTTCTGCCTCCACCGCGCTCGATGGAGACTCCGTTAAGATTATCCCTGCAAAGCCAAGCCTCCGCACAGATCGCGGTGGAAATTCTGAAGAAGAAATTCGCGGTGAGGTCACCGAGATCATTTCTCGCCGTTCTGGACGGATCGTCGGCATCTTTCGCAAGAAGGGCAAAACTGCCTATGCCGAAACCGATGACAAAGCGCTTGATGGCCGGATTTTTGTCACCGGAGACACAACCGCGGAACCAGGCCAGACTGTCGTTGTCGATATGGAAAAATGGGACGATCCGAAAGCTGATCCGAGCGGACGCATCGTAGAAGTGCTCGGCTGGCCGGGAGATGCTGGCGTCGATATTCTTTCCACCATCGCGCGTTTCGCGCTGCGCACATCGTTCCCTGAAAATGTCCTTCAAGAAGCGCGTGCGATCCCTGAAGAAATATCTCCTGCTGAGCTTGCCCGCCGCGCAGATCACCGCAAGAAGCTCGTCATCACAATTGATCCGTTCGATGCAAAGGATCATGATGATGCCATTTATATCGCAAAAACGCGGGCTGGTGGCTGGTTGCTAGAGGTTCATATCGCGGATGTATCCCATTATATCAAACCTGGCTCGCCGATGGATGTGGAAGCCCGCGAGCGCGGAAACTCTACCTATCTAGTCGACCGAGTTCTGCCAATGCTTCCTACCGAGCTTTCCAACGGAATTTGCTCTTTGAAGCCTGATGTAGATCGCCTTACCAAATGCGCTGTTATCGAAATCTCCGCCGAGGGCAAGGTCATCAACACTCGTTTCATCGATGCTGTCATTCACTCCCGCGCGAAGCTTTCCTATGAGATGGCACAGGACATTCTCGATGGAAAGCCAGCTCCTAAAGGTTCCGATCCCACTCTACCTGCATCCATCCGCGAAGCCTGGAAAATGGCTTCGCTTCTCCGCAAAAACCGCTTTGAGAACGGGGCTCTTGATCTGGAGATGTCCGAAATCAAAATCAAGCTCGATGAAGAAGGGCGCGCTGCGGATGCGGTCCCCGTGATCCATACAGAGTCTCATCAGCTTGTCGAAGAATGTATGCTGATCGCCAATGAAGCCGTTGCCAAAGTCCTGCGTGAAGGCCAGAAGCCATGCATTTACCGCATTCATGAAGACCCAGATCCTTCGCGTCTTTTAGATTATACTGAAACCGCCATCCAACATGGCTACAAACCCGGCGACCTAACAAACAGGCGGCACATTCAGGAATTGCTAGATTCCGCGAAAGGCTCACCTGAGGAACACACGATCAAGCTCGGTCTCCTGAAATCTCTAAAGCGGGCCGCCTACTCTCCAGATCCACTCGGACATTACGGGTTGGCTAAAAATGATTACACTCATTTCACCTCGCCGATCCGGCGCTACGCAGATTTGATCGTTCATCGCGCTCTGCAAAAATTCCTCACAAATGCACCGAAGAATCCAGATCGCACCCCACCACAATCCGATCTGGGCGATATTGCGCGTCACATTTCAGACACAGAACGCACTTCCTCAGAGGCGGAATCTGAGACGAAGCAAATCAAACTTCTAGAATATCTAGAACTGGTTGCTACGACCGATCAATCGAAAGACTCCGGTCAGGAAACCACCTTTGATGGAGTCATCACCGATGCGCGCGCGATGGGCCTTATGGTCGAAATACCGAACATGAATGTCCGTGGCGTGATCAAAAGAGAGGATCTACCTTCGGGCTCTCGCTGGCGTTTTGAAGCACATAACAATGCATGGACATCCTACGATGGCCAGCGCCTAGCCATGGGTATGAAGCTTCCGCTGCGCATCATCGGCATCGATAAAATAAAGCGCTTTGTCGATTTCGCCGCTGCCGGACCTCCCACCACCGCCGGTGTGAAGCCGAATTCTACTTCCAGAGCTTCTGGAAAACGCCAGAAAGAAGGATCCCGGAATTCGAAACCCAAGACAGCCACTAAGAAGCGCGCACGGTCGACAAAACGTAGCTCATCGAAGCGCAGTCCTAAAAGATAGCTCTAGGATAGAGCAAGGACCTCAGAAAACCTTCCATACTTGGCATTCACTGTGCGTATCACCCAGTAGAAATCAGGTGCTACTTTTGCGGCCTTCCTATGAAACCGATTACCTTTGCCCCGCTTTACAAAGAACGTATCTGGGGCGGTCGTAAGCTTGAGAACATTTACCAGAGGCAGCTTCCGCATCCAACAAACGTTTTTGGCGAAGCCTGGGAAATTGTGGATCGCGAAGAGGAGCAATCCATCGTCGCTTCTGGAGACTTCGCCAAGAAATCACTCCATGACCTTTGGACGAAGCATCGTAGTGAAGTTTTTGGCGACTGTCTTCCGGATGCCTCGCGCTTTCCGATTCTTATTAAAATTCTAGATTCCGCAGCGGATCTTTCGATTCAAGTTCATCCGCCGGCCTCAATCGCTTCCAGCCTGAATGGTGAGCCCAAGACTGAGATGTGGTATATTGCCGCTGCTAAGCCCGGGGCAAAACTCTATGCCGGCCTAGCGCCTGACGTGACAAGGAACAGCTTTGAAAAGGCAATTGCCAGCGGTGAAGTCGCCTCGCAAGTTCATTCAATCCAAGCCGAGCTTGGGCAATCAATCTTTATTCCTTCCGGGCGCTTGCATGCCATCGGCGCAGGATTTTTGATCCACGAAATTCAGCAAAATTCTGACACGACTTACCGGGTCTTCGATTGGAATCGGACCGATTCTTCCGGCAAACCCAGAGACCTGCACGTTGAGGAATCCCTCGCCTGTATCGATTTCTCAGACTTTGTGCCCACAATGGATCGTCCTGACGGTGATACTCTGGCCAAATGTCCGTATTTCCACACCACCCGGCACCATTTAGAAGTCGGCGAAAAGATCTCTACCGTTGTGCCTGACAAATTTTCTTTGATCACAATCATCACGGGCCAGCTCGGCATGGAACACCCTACCGGACAAACAATCCTGCTTCCTCCCGGAACTTGTTCCCCAGCTGCTACCCTGCCTAGCACTTTACTGCGGATCTCAATCCCAGACTAAAGATGCGGCTTAATACTTGGCTCAGTAAAAGAGGCCTTTGGCTTGCGATTGGCGCGATCTGGTTATTAAGCCTTGTGATCCTCTCCGGAACCTCGAAGCCCGGCCCGGACCTTAACTTTGAAGTTCCACATATCGATAAAGTCCTCCACTTCGGCTACTTTTTCGGCGGCGGAATTATTTTAACGACCTATCTGCTGATCGCAAAAGGTAGAGACAGCTCTTCGAAAGTCCGGATAGTTCTTCCGATCCTAATTCTGGCGGTGATCGGCGCACTCGACGAATATCATCAATCCTTCACCCCGGGGCGAAATGGCAATGATCCCTTCGACTGGCTCGCTGATGTAGCCGGCGCAACTGCTGGGACTCTTCTCTCGCAAATCACGTTTCGATTCCTTCAAGGAAGTATGAAATAGACACATGCATCCAAACGGAAAATAACCGATTTTATCCTCCACCCATACCGCTCCTACATTCACACTTCATCCGTATGACACAGCTCGACCAACTAAAAGAATTTACCACGGTAGTAGCAGATACAGGGGATTTTAGCGCGATGAAGGAGTTCAAGCCTCAGGACGCAACCACCAATCCTTCGCTAATTCTGCAGGCGGCAGGAATCGAAGAATATCGGCCTTTGATCGATCAGGCGATTCGCGAAAAGAAGGATTCTAAGCTCTCCGGCCAAGAACTGACCGATTCGATTCTGGACCGGATCCTCGTCCTTTTCGGATTGAAGATCCTCGAAATTGTTCCAGGCCGGGTTTCGACAGAAGTCGATGCACGCCTGTCCTTTGATACCCAAGGCACCTTGAAAAAAGCTCACGAGCTAATTGCGGCTTACGAAAAGGAAGGTATTTCCCGCGATCGAATCCTTATTAAAATCGCATCCACGTGGGAGGGTATCAAAGCTGCTGAAGAACTTGAGAAAGAGGGAATCCACTGCAATCTTACGCTGCTATTTTCCTTCGCACAGGCAGTCGCCTGCGCCGAGGCAAAGGTGCAATTGATCTCACCGTTTGTCGGGAGAATTCTTGATTGGCACAAAGCAAACACCGAAGGTAGTCCGGACTTCGAGGGCGATAAAGATCCGGGAGTTATCTCTGTAACCGCTATCTACAACTATTATAAGAAGTTCGGTTATAAGACGGAAGTGATGGGTGCTTCATTCCGCAACAAGGGCGAAATCTTAGCACTTGCTGGCTGCGATCTTCTTACGATTGCTCCGAAGCTTCTTGCGGAACTTGCAGAATCTGAGGAGAAGGTTGTCGAGAAACTCAATGAGTCCAAAGCGGCTCAAGATTCTGTCGAAGAAATCTCACTTGATGAGAAGGGCTTCCGCCTCATGCTCAACGAAGATGCGATGGCTACGGAGAAGACAGCACAAGGCATCCGGAACTTCGCCGCAGATATTGTGAAGCTGGAGAAGCTGGTCAACCAGTCCATCTAGCGACCGAGGTCCGAAAGTTTTTATTGTTCATCCCCGGAAGACTTTCGGGGGACGATCGATTTCGGGGACGATCCTAAACTTTGTTCAATCGTCTCAAAGCGTCCTGCGGTAGTGACATCGCTCGGATCTATAGTCTCTTCAGCAGCTCAGTTTTCTTCTGCTGAAACTCTTCGTCCGTAATGAGTCCTTGCTCTTTGAGCTTTCCAAGATTTCCGATCAGTCCCATCACTCGCTCAGGGTCACTACCGCCTTGGGAATTATCCTGAGCGCTAGACTTTGACTCATCAGCAGGTGCATTTTGCCGGCTGATCGGTTCTGCAAAATTCGTTGAGTTATCACCAGAGCCTTGTGTCTGCCCCTGATAGCTCGAGTTTTCTGGAAGCAATCCAGGACCTGAGATCATCGGCAGATTCAGTGTAGAAATTGTTCCGAACTGACTTGAGAAGGTGAGAGAGCTGCTACCGCCCTGCTGCTGGCTGACCCCGCTAATATTGTGGTTTAACGTATTAAATAGAGTCACCTCGCCATTCCGCTCAACTGCTAAACGCTGCGTTTGTGGGAAAAAGGCATACTTCACATTGTTCTGCGAGCCACTGCTCGATGGGCTACCCAAGTCACCCGGCCACCAATTGTTTCCACCACCGTTTTTCCCGGCTGGAAACATCTGATTGTTTGCCAGAGCGCTAGATAGCTCGCCGCACAGGTTGTTCACGGTGTTTTTCAGGCCATGATTGAACATGTCTCCGACCATCGTCATCCCGCCGCGCATCCATTGCCCGCTTCCTAGTTCAGGGCAGCTAAATTGTGCCATGCTTCCCCCGCCGCGATTTACGGCAACCAGCATGTTTATTGCTGAATCTTTGCTTAAATTATACCGCTGCGCGATATCCTCTATGATGTTTTGTCCGGTCGGAGTGAGCTGTTGCATTTGAAAAATTAAAAAATTTGCCGTAAAAAAGGACTTGGTAGAGACCTCAGCACAGGCCCATGCCATCACTCTTCCGAGAAATCAATCATTTTCCTAATCCGATGCCGAAACTTGCGCTGATCCAATCCACTACTTTTCGCACAAAAGACGAGGCCTTCGATCACCACGAAGCTCTCATCCGTCAAGCTGCTGCAGCAGGAGCAAACATTATCGCCACCCAAGAACTATTCCTAAGCCCTTATTTCTGCGATATTCAAGACACTTCTAGATTTGATCTCGCAGACCGCCTGCCAGGCCCTGTGACAGACCGCTTGGGAGCACTTGCAGGAGAACTCGACATTGTTCTGATATCTTCTCTCTTTGAAAATCGCGGCCCCGGACTTTTTCACAACACCGCCGCTATCCACGATGCGGATGGCACCCTACTGGGCTTGTATCGAAAGGCGCATATTCCCCAGGATCCAGGCTTTGAAGAGAAGTTTTACTTCACTCCCGGGGATTCTGGGTGGCCTGTTTGGGATACGGCTTTCGGGAAAATTGGGGTCCTGATCTGCTGGGATCAGTGGTTTCCTGAAGCGGCACGCTTGATGGCACTCGGTGGTGCCCAGCTTCTTATCTACCCGACTGCGATTGGCTGGTTGGCGGATGAAAAAGCAGAGCTCGGCAATGCCCAACACTGTGCTTGGGAAACCGTGCAGCGCGGCCATGCAGTGGCCAATGGCATCTATCTAGCTGCGGTGAACCGAAGTGGCACACACGACGGCACAGAATTCTGGGGGCAATCGTTCGTAGCCGATCCTTACGGGCAGGTTCTGGCAAAGGCTTCTGCTTCTAAGCCTGAGATCGTCTATCAGGATATCGATTACTCGTTGGTTGAAAGTTTTCGCCGTATCTGGCCCTTCTTTCGTGATCGGCGCATCGATGCCTACCAAAATCTTAGTAAGCGGTGGATTTAAGAAAAACCTACTTCAATTCCCGCCTGCCTTCCGCTTCGTTAGAAAGCAGTATCTTCGTTAGCAGGAATCTAGGTGGTATTTCGCGTCTTACGCGGGAGTATAACCGAAAAATCTTCGCTCTTTGATCAAGTCTCCTACTTCCGTCGGCACCATCGTCTCCCAACCATCGTCACCTTCTGCAATTCTCTCTAGAACATCTCGCGAAAAGATCTCTAAGAACTCAGCTTTGTGATTGTCCAGATTCACAAAGCTACCTCTTTCCGCCAGATACCCGAAGAGCTTTTCTAACTCCTTCGCCACCTTCATATTCTCGACGGTCGTCAACTCGCCCGTTTCCCCGTCTTTCAACGGATACACGAACAATCTAAGATCGTGTTTAAACAAACGGCCGAAACTTTCCAAAATTCCGCCAGGTAGGGCTTTGTAATATTTCTCTTGGAAAATTTCATACATAGAGGGGACACCCATCACGATGCCGATCCGTTCTTTCGTCCGCCAAGAGATGTAGGCCGCAAGCCGATAATATTCGAAATAGTCCGAGATCAGAACGGTCATTCCACAAGCGGCAAGTAGGTCCGCCCGCGCTAGAAAATCGCGCCGATCCACCTCGTCGCCACCTGCGAGGAGATTTCGCATCGTCAGCTCAAAGATCGGGAGCACCTCTTTATCAGCCATTTTCGGTTCGGCTTTGAACTTAGCCATCGCACATTCCAGCATGTCGAAGTTAACATGCGTCGGTGGCCGGAAACTCCCTCGCTCCACGAGAACAGCTTTCTTATACAAGGCTTCAGAAGGCTGCAGAACTTCTCCCTTCGCGCCGAACATAGCCGCTCCACTCAATCCCAGCTGGACTAGCTTTAATGCGATCAATCGATTATCCACCGCGCGAAATTCAATTCCCTTGAATTCGATCATATCGATTTCGATACGGCCGGTGGTCAGTTTATCTAAAAGGCTTTCAACTAGGTGCTCTGGCTCATGATGCTCAAAGAATCCACCGAAGAGCAGATTGACGCCTACCACTCCCAAGGCTTCCTGCTGAAGTGAAGCCTCCGCGTCCAACATGCGGACATGAATCATGATTTGGCTGGGCTCGTCATGCGGCCGGCTTTGGAATTTCAGGCCCATCCACCCGTGGCATTCATTTCCTCCCTTGAAGGACCTAGCCACAACCGTATCTGCAAAGGCAAAAAACGCTGTGCTATCACCGCGCTGTTCTTTGAGGCGATCTACATTCAGCCCGAACTCTCGATCCAACATGCTCTGGCATCGCGACCGCGAGACATAGCGATCTCCACCGCCATAAATTGCATCACTCACCGTCATATCATAGGCAGACATGCTCTTTGCGACAGTTCCTGCCGCGCCTCCGACCCGGAAGAACCACCTTACTACCTCTTGCCCGGCACCAATCTCTGCAAATGTCCCATACCAACGTGGGTCCAGATTGATCTTGAGTGCTTTCTGGTGGGTATCTAGCTCTAGTTCCTTGTGCATCAGTCCAATCAATTATTTTTTGCGGGAAATGTCTTCCGAGTCACTTCTCCAGTGGCAATAACTGCAAGAGGCGGTGAAGACAAGCATCGCCCCAGCCTTTCGAAGACCATTTGGAATTCTGTTTTAGATAAAAGGCTCTAAGGCCTAAATTAAGAAGCCAAATTGACATAGGGCCCCATCCATCGATGGGTTCATATACCGCATCCGCTAACAGGGAAAAGTTCTCTACGAATCACAGATACTGATCACCTATAACTTTTCTTTCATCAGATAGTCAGCGACCCAGCCTTCTGAACCGGCTTCGCTTTTGCACCAATGCCATCCGTGAACCTGACGCAATGATTCAATTGAGTCACCTTTTTTGATCGGGAGGACTTTTGGATCAAAGGTATCCATAGCTGCCCAGCGGTCTTCACCGAGCGGCTCGAGAATTTCTGCAGGAACATAGCCGCTCCGCCCTAGAGCATCGGTAGCCCAGATCCAGCCCGGCCAGCCTTTATCTGCCGGGCCACTGGTAACTTCTTGGCCCGGCTCCAATTCGATCGCCAAGGAGTTATTCTCCTCGTAGTCAGAGTTTGCGGTGAATTTCATTAAACGCTACTTGGCCGAAGCAGCTTCTGCCTCAGCCTCAGATTTCTCATCAGGGTTTGAGGTTTCAAAGAGCAGAGCTGTTTCCGAACTGCTCTCGTCTTTTGAACTTTCCTCGGGGTTTTTTGTGACCCTGACTAAGTCACCAGGCTTGACTGTTCCACGAAGCAATGCCTCTGCCAGCGGATCCTCGAGATAGCGCTCGACGGCCCGCCTCATCGGCCGGGCGCCGTAGCTTGGATCGAAGCCTTTTTCAGCCAGAAGATCGCGCGCATCAGCAGCCAGAGTGAGATCGATATCTTTTTCTTTCAAACGCTTGACCAGCTTCAGGACTTCGAGGTCAACAATCTTCCCGAGATCCTCTTTCTCCAACATATGGAAAACTACCGAGTCATCGAGGCGATTCAAGAACTCCGGTTTAAAATAGCGTTTTGTCTCTTCGAGGATCTTCTCTTTCATTCCCTCAAAATCTGCTTCGCCTTCGGCCATTGCGCCGAAGCCTAAGGAGGTCTGCCGTTTGATCGTAGACGCGCCTACATTCGACGTCATGATGATGATCGTGTTGCGAAAATCGACCTTTCGTCCGAGAGAATCAGTCACGGTTCCGTCCTCAAGAATCTGTAAGAGTAAATTCATTACATCGGGATGGGCTTTTTCTACTTCATCGAATAAGACCACTGAATAAGGACGGCGGCGAACTGCTTCTGAAAGTTGCCCACCCTCCTCGTATCCGACATAACCTGGAGGAGATCCGATTAGACGGCTCGCAGTGAACTTTTCCATGTATTCAGACATATCAATCTGAATCAGAGAATCGGCATCTCCGAACATAAATTCGGCGAGATTCCTCGCTAAATATGTCTTTCCAACTCCCGTGGGACCGAGAAACAAGAAAGATCCAATCGGCCGCTTCGGGTCTTTTAGATCGGCACGAGATCGCCGTAGGGCTTTCGAGATAGCAACGACTGCTGCCTTTTGCCCGATCACGCGGTTCTGGAGTTCAGCTTCCATTTTAAGCAGCTTCTCAGTCTCTTTCTGCTCCATTCTCTGCAGCGGCACACCGGTCCATTTCGAAACTACCTCCATGATATCTTCGTCGTCTACAGTGACGATCTTCTCTTCAGAATTTGCCCGCCATTCTTGAAGCGTTTCTTCTAGCTCCATCTTGGCCTGCTTCTCGTCATCTCTCAATGCCGCAGCTTTTTCGAAATCTTGCTCGGAAATTGCGCCCAGCTTTACGACATTGATCTGCTCAATCCGTGCTTCGATCTCCTTGATTTCAGGTGGCCGGGTCATTGTGCCAATGCGCGCTCTAGCGCCAGCTTCGTCGAGAACATCAATGGCCTTGTCGGGCAAAAACCGTGCAGTTAAATACCTTGAGGTTAGTTTCACGGAAGCATCGATCGCTTCTTCAGTGTATGTAGCTTTGTGGTGGCTTTCATACTTTCCCTGTAAGCCCTGCAGAATGAGAATCGCATCTTCCACCGATGGCTCCTCTACTTTGACCTGCTGGAAGCGCCTTTCCAGGGCGGAGTCTTTCTCGATGTATTTGCGGAACTCAGTGAGTGTTGTGGCACCGACACATTGTAGCTCAGAGCGGCTCAAAGCTGGCTTAATGATATTTGATGCATCCATCGTACCTTCAGCGGAGCCTGCACCAACAATTGTATGCAGCTCATCGATAAAGAGGATAACGTTCTTAATTTTCCGGATCTCATCCATCACTGCTTTGATCCGTTCCTCAAACTGTCCGCGATACTTTGTCCCGGCTACCATCAAGGCCAAATCTAATGTGATCAGCCTCTTGTCTCGCAGTAACTCAGGGACATTGCCCGTTACGATTTCTTGAGCTAGGCCTTCCACAATGGCCGTCTTCCCGACACCTGCTTCACCAATCAACACCGGATTATTCTTGGTCCGGCGGCACAAAATCTGAATGACTCTCTCGATTTCATCCTCTCTGCCAATGACTGGGTCAAGAGTTCCTTCTTCGGCAAGCTTTGTGAGATCCCGCCCAAATGCTTTAAGCGCTGGCGTTTTCGTCCGCCCCCCGCCTTCTGCACCTTCTCCGATAGATTGTCCTTGGTCATCGCCGTCATCGCCAAACATATTTGCCAAGTCATCTTCATCTTCTTCACCATCTTCGGGTGAGAAATTAGGATCAATCTCAGAGAGAATCTCGTTGCGCGTTCTCTGGATATCGACGTCCAGCCTTTTGAGAACCCTTGCTGCAACTCCTTCGCCCTCACGTAGAAGGCCGAGCAAAAGATGCTCAGTTCCCACATATGAATGATTCAATGCCTTCGCCTCGCGATTTGCTAGGGCCAGAACTTTTTTCACCCGCGGAGTATAGGGAATGTTACCAGAGCTACTTTGTGGAGGACCGGATCCCACCTCTTTCTCCACTTCTTCACGCACAGAATCTAGATCAAGATCCATCCGCTCAAGCACATTCACAGCAACGCCTTGCCCCAATTTGATTAGGCCAAGCAGCAAATGCTCCGTGCCTACATAGGCGTGATTGAATCGATCAGCTTCTTTTCGCGCCAAGGATAGAACCTGTTGCGCTCTGGGTGTAAAATTATTCATACCTTCGGTGGGTTTCCCTCGTCCCCAGATTGGGACTCCGGATGATTGGTTGAAATATAACTATCAGGGGAATTGAGTGATTGCAAACGGGAGCGCACGATTTCCGCGCGAATCGTGTCCCGAAGCTCCGGCGCGAGCTTCTCTCCTGCATGCAATTGCAGGTGAGCCTGCTGAATATCCATCAACAAGAGATCGCACAAACTGATGGTATCTTTCGGAAAATAACCGAGATTTCCCCCCAGTCGCAAAAGGGAGAGGTGATTGAGTGCTTCTTTCGAGTCAATCAGGTGCGCGTGGCGTAAGACTCCATAAGCTCTGCCAATTTTGTCAGCCACCATATCTGGATCATCTTCGAGCAGTTTCTGGCGCGCATTCTCTTCGTGTTCGGCGACCTGACCGATAACACGCTCAAGACGCTTGATGATCGTCGTTTCCTTTTCTCCAAGCGTCGATTGATTGCTGATCTGATAGAGGTTTCCAAGTGATTCTGTTCCCTCTCCATAGAGCCCCCTCACTGCCAGCCCGATCTTATTGACCGCTTGAAGAACTGGGCCGATCTGGTCGCTAAGGACCAGACCTGGGAGATGGAGCATCGCGGATGCCCGCATTCCTGTGCCTAGATTTGTCGGGCATGTGGTTAAATACCCCAAGCTAGGATCAAAAGCGAATTTCAGGCTGTCTTCGAGTTCACTATCGAGCTCCGTCAGTGATTCATATGCCTTTGACAGGCTGAGCCCGGGCCTGATCGCCTGCAGCCGCAAGTGATCTTCTTCATTTAGCATGATTGAGAAGCGCTGGCCGCGCTCAATGACTGCCCCAGAGCCATCTCCTCTGGCAGCATGCTCTCTAGAGATAAGGTGCCGCTCCACCAATACCTGCTTTTGGACAGAGCTAAGATCCACAAGTTCTTGGGAGAAGCCATCTTTCATCGGCTTCAAAGCCTCCACTGCAGGCCTCATGATCTTCAGCGTCTCAGCGCGTTCCTCTTTCTTGGCCCAGCCAGGAAAAGTGTAGTCAGCCAAATTACGAGCTAGCCGAATTCGCGAAGTAAGCACGGCATCGCCTCCGGTTCCTAAGCCAGTCATCCAGTCAGCCGGATGTTTGATCAATGTTGAAAACCGCATCATTGGCTCACTCCTTCTTGGCTCACTTTGTGAATCGCGTCGCGAAGCTTCGCTGCGTCTTCATAACTTTCAGAAGCAATTGCCTGCTCCAATTCGCCCCGTAGTTCTTTCAACTTGGCATGCTTTGCATGTGTTTCCGCAAGTCCCTTCGGCACCTTTCCTAAATGTTTCGGTCCTTTGTGCATTCCTCGCAGCATCTGTCCGAGCTCGACTGCAAAAACCCGATAGCAATTTCCACATCCAAAACGCCTCACCTTTTGGAAATCATCCATCGTAAAACCGCACTCAGAGCATGCCGCCTCGTGGCCCGAATGGTCAGCGCTCGTTGGTGAATCCGCATCGCTTTCATTTCCGTTTGATAAATCTTTTAGATTTATACCTTGAGAATTGATTGCTTCCACAGGGAATAGGTTTCCAAGAGAAAATCCTGTCGGATCCGTCACGCCACGTTCGTCGGCACATGAATCACACATGCATACCTTCTGCATCTGACCATCTGCCAACTGCGTAAGAAAGACTGTCGCCTTTTTGCTACAATAATCACATTTCATCCCGCTTTTAAAAATTTAGCACATCAGGCAAATGGCGTCCCACTGCTTATCGCCAGCTGATGATACTTGTCTAAAATTTCTTTGGTCAAAGGGCCTGGCTTGCCTTCACCGATCACCCGTCGATCAAGAGAGATCACGGGAATAACTTCGGCCGCTGTTCCTGTGAGAAAACATTCATCGGCGACGAAAATGTCATAGCGCGTTAGGGAGCGCTCAATCACCAACAAGCCCATTTGTTCCGCTAGCTCAAAAATTACGGCGCGAGTAATTCCGTCCAGCGCGCCGTCAGAAATTGGCGGGGTGTATAGGATCCCTTTGCGAACGACAAATAGGTTATCCCCAGTGCACTCTGCGACATAACCCTGTTCGTTGAGCATCACCGCCTCCAAGGCACCGCCCTGAATTGCTTCAACCTTTGCCATCACATTATTGAGATAATTCAAGCTCTTCACCTGAGGCATAAGTGCGGCTGGCGCGGGGCGACGCGTCGCGCAGGTAATAATCGCCAATCCATTTTGATAATGTTCCTCCGGATAGAGCTTAATCGTCGATGCTATAATGAACATCGAGGCCCGCTCGCAGAGATATGGGTTCAGCCCTAGTTCTCCTGCACCCCGGGTAACAACCAAGCGGATATAACCGTCGTTCAAGCCATTTGCCGCAACCGTTTTGCAAGTTGCTTCGATGACCTCTTCACGGCTCCAAGGGATTTTCAAAAGAATTGCTTTTGCTGAATCAAAGAGCCGCTCAATGTGCTCCTCAAGCCGGAAAACTCTACCATTGTAAAACCGGATCCCTTCAAAAATCCCATCGCCATATAAAAGACCATGGTCGAAAACCGAAATCTTCGCCTCATTTTCCTTAACTAATTCCCCGTCCAGCCAAACTCTCATACTTACTTGCGCTGACTTTAAGTCTCCAGTCTGCAGTGGCAAGCTGCACCTTGCGAAAAATCACTGTGGTTCAGATTCCACACTTGGCCCAGTCCGTTTACCTGATCATCCTACTTCCTCATGTCCGAAACCGCTAATACACTCAAGAATCTTCTCCTTCAAAAGTCCGTCCGCACTGGCACTTTCACCCTTGCTTCGGGGAAAACCTCGGACCTTTACATTGATTGCAGAGTGACTGCCATGGACCCAAAGGGCGCTGTTCTCATCGGCAAACTTGGCTATGAAATGATTTCGGAAAAGATTCGGCGAGAAAATTTGGACGTTCAGGCGATTGGCGGGATGACACTCGGCGCCGATCCGATCTCTCTAGCCGTCGGCATGCATTCCGCCCAGCACGATCCTGAAAACTACCTTCAAGTATTCACCGTAAGAAAGGAGCCCAAAGGCCATGGTGCAGGAAAGCAAATTGAGGGAAACTTCGAAAGTGGGCAGAATGTCATAGTCGTCGACGATGTAATCACGACTGGTGGCTCGACCATTAAAGCAATCGAAGCGATTCAAAAAGCGGGTGGTAAGGTCTGCTTCGCACTAGTTCTCGTCGATCGTGAGGAAGGCGGGCGACAGGCGATTGAGAGTTTCGGAGTTCCTGTCCTTCCTATTTTCAATCGTAGTAGCCTACTATCTTAGGCCAATCTTTGCTGCTAAAACGCATAAGTATCATGACTGTGACTTTGAATGGAAAACCTTATGAAACGTCAGACGGGATTAAACTAGAATCTCTCCTTGGCGATCTCGGACTTAGCGGTAAGCCGGCGATCGTCGAAATCAATAAGATAGCAATCCTACCTTCCGCCTTCTCAGAGACAGTTCTGAATGCAGATGATAAAATTGAAATCGTCGCTCTTGCAGCTGGAGGCTAAATTTTTAAATTGCGTCGCCTGATTTTAATGTTAATTTGAAAGCGATTTATTGTTGGCTCCTTCCATTTATTTTTACATATGAAAGTGACTCGAGCGTTCCATGTTCACCTGATTGCAGGGTTCTTAATTTTGATACCTACTGCTGTATTTTCCCAAGATACGCCAAAATCAGCTCTTCCAGCACCGCCTAACTTCGGGGTTTCAACGATTATTGGTGAAGGTTCTGAAAGCGTTTTGGGTGGAGAAGCTACCTCTAAAACAAACCTTTTAATCCGACAAGACACTTCAGATATTCTTACTCCGGATTTTGGTAGACAGATTGTTAATTCAGAGGTCCTCCAAGAGGAATCTGCTTACCAAGTCGCAAAGCGGGCACAAGTGGATGTGTCCGAAGCCGGGATGCAAAGGGTGTTTCAAGGCCTTCGAGAAGTTTCTGTAGCATATCGAGGAGAGAGTGAAGCTGGGGCGGATTGCCAATCTGCCGGGACAATGGTCTCTCAGCGTATCATTTCAAAACATTCAGAAATCCTACGGATTGTTGACCAAGTAATTTCCGAGAATCCTGATTGCTCCTGTGAAGTGGTCAAAAATGCAATTCTTACTTCATCAGCCAATTCCCGCTTGGTTGGAGACATCGTCCGTGTAGCGATCTCTGCAGCTCCAGATCAGCAACGCATCATTGCTCAGTGCGCCATCGCTGTGAGCCCAGAGTCTCTTGATGAGATTCAAGTTGTGTTCAATGAATTTGATCCAGACAATGGAGACGGCTCGGATATTTATGATGTATCCAAAGAGGGCGTAATGTCCGCACAGTCCGCAAAGGACGGAATTGATGGATCGGCCCTGAGCTCAATTGCGCCGCCAGATCAGATAGCCGATCCGCTAAATCTGATGCCTTCTGAGCCACAACCAATTATCGTTCCAAATCCGATGGTGGACATGCAGCCGATCACTACTCCAGACCCTAGCTCAAACCCATAGGCTAGTCGTCCTTTGTGTCAAATCCTCGGGAATCATTGAAGTTATTACCCGCCGTAGGCCGTTTACTTCGAATCTTCAAAAGAGATTCTTTTGAATGGGAATCTCAGATGTTTCATCACATGGTTTGGCGCCCTATGAAATTTCTCTCTACTCTGATATTCACCTTATTTGCAATCAGCGCTGATTTACGCGCTCGACAACCGGATGCGGAATCGATCATCGCTGGGGCTCGTATCGCCACAACGTTGACAGTCATCGAAGAGGCCCTTCAGGGAACTCTTTCAGGGAACGGTAAAAAGGTCCCTATCAGTTTGTTTCTACGTGGGAAGAACATCCAGTTTCAGTTTACTGAAAATGGTGTGGTCCGCGTTTTCCACATGCGTCTCAATAATGACGCATATGACCTCTTCGAAATGCGCGGCGGCAAAACGATTAATTTTCCCCGCGAGAAGCTAATCGAGCGAATTGCTGGGACCGATCTTACCTACGAAGATCTCGCGTTCCGGTTTTTCTATTGGCCGAAGCCGAAGCTCGAGGGAATTGAAAAGGTGGGTGGCTTCGACTGCTATAAGATACGTTTAAATAAGCCAAGCGGTGCAGCCGGTAATTACGAAGCTGTATATGCCTGGATTCATACAAAATTCGGTGCCTTTATGCGCATCCGCGGACACGACGCCCGCGGAAACCTTGTCAAAGAATTCCAAGTAGAGGACGTGATGAAAATCTCTGACGACGTATGGACCTTACGCCAGATGCAGGTAGCGAGCTACAATCCAGGCACTGGTCGCCGTAGCTCTATCACCGATATGCGCATGGAGAAACCCGGTAAGGTAACGCTCAAAGGCCTGCGATAGTTTCTAGGGAAATCAAGCAGTGCGCTCCGAATCGTCGCAAACTCGGGATATATCTTGGTGCTGTGGCTCAATTTACCTGATGCCGCTGAAGAAAGAGATCGAGCCCATCGACAAGTGCAATCCAGCTTGCCTCGATGATATTTTCAGAAACCCCAACAGTCCCCCAAGTCTGACCTCTGTGCGCCGAGACGATCAAGACCCGCGTTTTCGAAGCGGTGGTATCATTGCCGTCTAAGATTCTTACTTTGTAATCGACTAACTTCACCTCGGCCACTTCAGGGTAAAAAGGCAAAAGAGCCTGACGGAGGGCGATATCCAGCGCGTTCACGACTCCCTCGCCTTCTGCAACAGTTAGCTCGCGCTGATCGCCTACTTTCAGTTTCACTGTCGCCTCGCACACAGGCCGGTGCCCGTCGCGATATTGCCGGAAGCTGGTATGATATTCATCGGCCTGAAAAGGCTCCTTGTATTGTCCTAGCTCTTTTCGAATGAGCAGCTCCAAAGATCCGCTCGCGGCTTCGAACGAGTATCCCTTATTTTCTAACTCCTTCACTTGTGCTAGAATAGCTGCCGCTTCTGGTGCACCTTTTTCAATAGGCATTCCGAGTTGCTCTGCACGCAGCAGAATATTCGATTGCCCACTGAGTTCAGAAACAAGGATCGTCTGCTTGTTGCCGACACTTGCAGGCACAATATGCTCATAGCTCCGGGCTAATTTTTGCACGGCATTCACATGCATCCCGCCTTTGTGAGCAAACGCAGTCCGGCCGATAAAAGCTGCACGAGCAAAATGCGGATTGTTCGAAACATCATCCACAAAATAAGAGAGATCACGCAGCCCTTCTAGGTCAGGCACTGTATCAATTCCCATTTTCAGCTGCAGAATCGGCATGACAGATGTCAAGTTGCAGTTACCAGTGCGTTCACCATAGCCATTGATCGTGCCTTGAACGTGGCCTGCTCCGGCTCTCACAGCCGCCACCGCGTTCGCCACTCCGAGTTCGCAATCGTTATGCGTATGAATGCCAATGACCAAATCAGGCAGGAATTCGACAACTTCCCGTGTGATCTCCTCGATCTCCTGCGGCAGACTCCCGCCATTTGTATCACAGAGCACTACGCACGCTGCACCACCCTCCGCAGCAGCTTTGACACTTGCCAGCGCGTGGTCTTTCCCATCCTTGAATCCATCGAAAAAATGCTCTGCATCATAAACCACTTCACGACCATTTTTGACCAAATAGGCGACAGTATCGCGGATCATCGCCCGATTCTCTTCTACACTTGTCCGCAAAATCTCAGTGACCTGCAGTTCCCAGCTTTTGCCGAAAATGGTCACAACTGGCGTCTCGGCCTCAATGAGCAACTTCACCTGAGCATCCTCCTCCACCGCTACTCCTGCTCGCCGTGTGGAGCCAAATGCCGCTAATTTCGCATGTTTCAGCGTTAGGTTTTTCGCCTCTTTGAAAAATTCAACATCTTTGGGGTTTGATCCAGGCCAGCCGCCTTCGATGTAATCAACTCCAAACTCATCCAAACGTTTGGCAATTCGCAGCTTGTCTAACTTAGACAGGGAAAAACCTTCTCCCTGCGTACCGTCACGCAAGGTCGTATCGTAGATTGAAACCGATCTCATCATCTAATTCTTGGAACGCGCAAGCTAGGTGGCCCGATATCCACAAGCAAGCCAGATCCGTATCAGCGCAGCCAAAGAAAAGCAAAATGCACGATCAGTCGACCTTTTTCCAGACTGAATACGCTAACGAAAAGGCAAAAATCCTGATAAATAAAGGAATAGAGGATCGGCCTAGTTCTTGCTACTTAGTTCCTAGGAGCCCAACTGGGAGCTAGATCCACCAAAACAACAATATGAAATATCTTACTTTGAAACTTCTGATCGCAACCTTCGGAATCATCGGTATCGCTAGCTGCTCAGTGAATGTAGATCCACCAGACTCTAATTCAGCAACCACGACGACAACGACAACTTCAGATAATCCGTATCTGATTGGTGATCGCACAACTACCAAGAAGACAACGACCTACAGCTACTAAATAGAAATTCTTTATCATCTCGGGCACTCTCGCAGTGCCCGAGCTTTTTTGTGTGTGGATATACGGCGCGCTCCTATCTCCACTGTGTGTTTTGCGAAGCTTTACTTCATCGCTTCATCTAAAAATGCGATCCCAGCTTCGATAGCTCCTCCCGGGAAAAGATGGGTAGTCATATGCCCACGTCCTTTTATCCAGAAGACTTCATATGGGACCTTTTTCTTCGTAAGTTCCTTTTCCAAACGTCTTACATGAGCCGGAACAACTAGCTCATCTTTGGTCCCGTGATAAAGAAACACAGGTGGAGTGGCTTTGGTGATTTGATACACTGGCGAGGCATCTCGATATAGTTGCTCTCTACCTTTCAAAGGCCCGCCCATCAGCAGACCTGTAAGCTTTCCATCGGGCCAAATCGTCAGGTCAGTGGGCGCCGCTCCGGCTACGATTGCCTTGATCTGATTGCTAGGATCCGCGCCTGCGACCAATGCTAGGTGCCCACCGGCCGAATAACCCCACACCCCGATCCGATCTGCATCAATGCCGAGAGCGTCTGAATTCCTACGAAGATATTGGATCGCCGCTTGAATATCGTCTGCTTGGGCGGGCCATTTCCAATTGGGCGTGCGGCGATAGCTCGTGTTCATCACCACATAGCCACGTTTCGCAAGGGCCTTAGCAATTTCTACCATATCCCCACGGCGTTCATTTCCATTCCACCCGCCGCCGTGTATCAGAACAATGGCAGGCCGTTTACCTTGCAACTGCGGATGATAGATATCAGCGAGTAAACTAGCGGGCCAATCATCTGTTGTGAAAACAAGGTCCTTCTTTGTCTCGAATGTCGAATAGCCACCACTCGGCACCGAACAACCTAAGATGAAAAATAAGGCTCCAAGCCCGCCCCAATTTCTCAAACAGCTCGGTAATCTCACCGTGTCACCCCTTTTAGATCTGCCCTAAAATGCTTTTTTGAAAAAGCAATCTTCGTTCGTAGATCTGCCCCGGGACTTCGCTGATGTTCTTCAGAAACCGGTTCAAGGCGTTTTAGGAGACCGATTCCATTTGCCAATTGAATCGCTAAGCCCGGCCTAGCATTTACCTCGATCATCAAAGGGCCTAGCTCCTCGTCGATCATGATATCCACGCCCAGATATCCAAGGCCGGTCATCTCCTGACAGGTCACCGCCATTTCTAAAATTTGTTCCCATTCTGGCATTTGAATCCCTACAACATCCACTCCGAGATCCGGATGCTGCACGACAGAGCGCCCGTGGTGAATAGCGCGCACACTCATGCCGGTCGCAATATCGATGCCAATTCCCAAGGCTCCTTGATGTAAATTGGATCTTCCATCGGATTCCTTGGTAGATGCCCGCAGCATCGCCATCACCGGATAGCCATGTAGCATCACCACCCGGATATCCGGGGCGCCTTGATAGCTAAGGTCTGTCATGATCTTCGCTGCGTTGACCCGGTATTCGATCAGAGCATCATCTCTTTTCCCACCGAGACTAAACAACCCGGCCAGGATGTTTGAAACGTGGTTCTCTACATCGCCAGCTGTTACCTCTACTCCGCTTGGCTTGATGAACTTGTCATCCACCCGCCGATCAATCACCATGATCCCTTTGCCACCACTGCCCCGCGTCGGCTTGATGACAAAAGACTCTTTTCCCTCTAACATCTGCACGACCCTTCGCGCCTGATGCGGTGTGCGGATCACTCCATAAGTCTCCGCCACAGTCATCCCGTGCTCTTCAGCCAAGGCTTTTGTCCGCAACTTATTATCGACCAATTCATACAAGCGTCGTGGATTATTCGGTAGAAGGAAGCGCGCATTCCGCATATTGATTCCCACCACGCCTAAAGCCCGCAACTCAGCGGGAGTCCGCATCCATCGGTGCCACCACTTAGCATCATCGTCACGCAGTTCCTTATGCATTGGAAAACGTTTTGAAGCGGATCAGTTCGGAAATCCGGTATCCTGTGTATCTTCCGATGAGCAAGATACCAGCTAGCAAGACGAGCAATAATTCAGGGAAGTAGAAAGCCCAATACTGGACCTGACCAATCTTCATAAAGGCGTAAGCACAAACCGCTACAAACACCGAACCACCCACTTGCACAATCGCGCTTCTTTTACCCTCTTCTTCCCAGATCAAAGACATCCGTTCCAAGGTCCACGCAATGATGATCATTGGGAACAAGGTAATTTTTATCCCAACGCTCATACCGAGCTGATAACTGATCACGCCCATTAGCATCATCAATAAGGTCACGATCACCACGCAAGCAGCCACCCGTGGAACAACCAGCAGATTCATCCGCGAAAGTAAAAACCGGAACCACAGCCCGGCACCAACAAGGATTGTGAACATCAAAATTCCCTGCACCGGCTTGATTTCTAGAAGTGCTAAAGCCAAAAGCACTGGCATGAAGGTGCCAAGGGTAGGAACTCCTATAATATTCCGCATAATCACCACCACAAAGGCTCCTAAGGGAATCAGGACGATGTAGCGGAAAACAGCACGTTCAGAGGCAGGTAGTGACAAGATCGTCGAGACGAACATCGGAGAATCCCGCAGATCAGTGAGCCGCGCTAGTGGAATCCGATCTTTCACCACTGTAAATGTCACTCTAGATCCCTCACCTCCGTTTACCTCAAGCAGTGGACCACCTCCGCGGTGCCAGACAAACATTTCCCTCCCGTCCAAAATTTTAGAAGGCTCCGCCGGATCTCTGACTTTCCAGTAGGCACCATCGTAATATTCTAAAAGGGGCAAAGGAGCTTGGCCGCTATTGCGCTCTGCAAGACTCACCCCATAGGCAAGCCTTGCGGGAACGCCCGCCATCCCGAGCAAATCAATCCCCATCGCAATCCCGGGATCTGCCATCCCCAGTTTCTCATAATGCCTACGCACCAATAAATATTCCTGCGATCCAGTCCCGCCGTTTACCTGCTCAAAGAGGGCTACGAACAGCGAATCTGGATCTGCAGAAACGGTCTTAGCGCGCTCCACAATATTTTTAGCTGCCGTCCCCAGCGCGCCAGGTAGGTTTGGCACTTCTGGAATTTCTGGCACCCCGATCGATGCCACTGCTTCACCACCGCTCTCCAGTTGCTCTTTAAACCGAACTCGGTAATAAAGTGCCTGTCCGTCTTCCCGTGCCTGTGAGGACCATACCGCAGTATATTCTCCACGGTTGTTCTCGAAATTATAGTGATAACCTAGAGATCCACTTTCTTGGCCTTCGCTTTGCTCGATCATTTCGCTTGGCAGCGAAAGCCGTGCTTTGACTTCACCTCCGGTGGCAAGAAACGAAACCTTCGCCTCCACCAGCCACTCGCTCACCCGTGAATCTTGCCAAAATGGTATTCCTAGCTTCGCCGTTTTGTATCCTGCAAGGCCACCACCTACCAGCACCAACAGGCCTACCGCAACCCACAATTTTGCCTTCGCGCTCATCGCTTATCACTTTTAAGAGCGCACTCAGCGCATGACCTTTTTATCGGCCAGATTTGTGCGCGAAGAGTCAATCCAACCAAGCTCCTGAATCGTCGTCCGCCCAATCAAAATAGCCGCTAACATATTTGACCGATTGTTGAGGGTGAAATCACCTCGCAGCTTCCGCTCACCGATCTTAAACGCTAAGCGCACTACCTCACGGGTTTCAGATTCGCCACCTGGTTCCTTGATCCGCGCAATCCGCACCAGCGGAGCCTCCAGTCTTACCCGTGGAGAATCTTCTTCCCGTGGCTCTGTCACAATAAATCTTACCCACTTTTTCCCATCTCTTTCAAATAGCTCCATCTCTTCAGCATGGATTGAGCTCGTGTATGCGCCCGTATCTAGTTTTGCCATGATCCCCTTGTCATAACCATCCAACAGCACCTCTTCTCTCCATCCATAGACTTGGACTGCCTCTGGGCTTACGGGGCGCGCCACCGCTGCAGCTGCGGCCTCCGCTTCAATCGCCGATTGCTCACCAATCCGCTCCACGTCCTCAGGCATCTCTTCATCATCCTCATGAACAATGATTTCTTCTTCGGGATCAGCCTTGCTGGCCGTTTCTTTCTTCACCGATTCATCGACCTGAAGCTTTTCTTTTACTGCCTCTTTTCCCGAGGAAATTCCGCCACCAAGAGCTAGGAAAATACAAACAAGCAGAGCTGGAAACTGTGAAAACTTTTTGAAAAACATATCGGGTCGCACACTATCGCCACCGAGACTGAAAAAATGCAATCCGAATTATCGTAGCTGCCTAGCAATTCCGCCTTATGTAACTGTTTGAAGATCGACCCTCCTGCCCCCACACCCTAAAGCTATTTCTATGTCTCCAGCGGAACTCGGCTATCACATGCCTGCAGAATGGTCTCCTCAGTCGGCAATCTGGCTATCGTGGCCCACTCCGGATATACGCCACTGGGGCGGAGCTAAGAACTCGATCATCTGGCAAAAATTCGCAGAAATCACCGCAGCAATTTCCCGCAGCCAGACAGTCCGCATAAATGCACCTGCACAGATCCACCGGGAAATTTTCCAAGCCTGCAATCGCGCCAAAGCTGAACTCTCTGCAGTCGAGCTTTTCGACCATGCGAACAATGATGTCTGGTGTCGCGACCACGGCCCTATTTTTGTCATAAACGAAGGGAGCTCCCAAGTCGCGATTACAGATTGGGAATTTAATGCCTGGGGCGGAAAGTTTTCCCCGTGGAATCTCGATAATTTGATCCCGAAAAAGGTCTCTGTGAGTCTCGACCTTCCCCTTTACACAGGCGGCATGATTCTCGAGGGCGGAGCGATTGAAGTAAACGGCCGTGGCCAGCTGCTCACCACCGAGGCTGTGCTATTGAATCCGAATCGGAACCCAGGTCTGACCCGCGACCAGATCGAACAAAAACTCAAAGATTGCCTGGGTGTCACCGAAATCTTGTGGCTCAAGAAAGGCATCGAAGGTGATGATACCGATGGCCATATCGATGACCTTGCCCGCTTCGTCACACAGGATCGCATTCTCGCCTGCGATGAGCCAAATCCATCTTCACCGAACCATTCGGTGCTCGCCGAAAATTTAGGACGCCTAAAAAATTTCCTCACTCCCTCAGGTCAGCCCTACGATATCCTCACAATCCATCTTCCTGAAGCCTGCGAGATACCCGGCTGGCGATTGCCGGTTCTTCCCGCGTCTTATGTGAATTTTTTGATCACCAATCACTGCGTGCTCTTCCCTACCTTCCGCCAGAAAAAAAACGACCAGCGCGCCCAGTCAATTCTCACCGAGCAATTTCCCGCTCGGCAGATGATCCCGATCGATTGCTTAGACCTAGTCCAAGAGGGCGGCACTCTCCATTGTATCTCCCAGCAACAGCCGGCCTAGGAAGTCAAATTACTTTAGCCCATCACCCGGATTTCATCTGAGAACTCGACCCCATATCGCCTTTAAATATCGGCTTTCTGGGTAATTCGAGATAGTCGGATGATCGCCCCCAGCTCCCGTCCGGTCAAACACTTGTAACCTACCGCCTTGGCGGTGAACCACGCCGGAAACGCAGCTCTCAAAGGCCTCCACGCCAAGCTGGCCGGAGCAAGAGCAAGTTACTAGCACTCCGTCTTCTGCGAGAAGCTGGACAGCTAGCTTGTTCAGATCGTGATACTTCGCATAGCCGACCTCATCCTCTTTGCCATGCATGAACTTCGGTGGATCGCACATCACCACATCCCAGGTCCGCCCGTTTTCAATCATGGTCCGCACCCAGCTAAATGCATCCGCATGGGTAAATTTCACTTTTGCATCATTGAGATTTGCATTCCGCTTACCCATCGCCACGGCCTTTTCATCCAGATCCACTGCCATCACATCTGCCGCGCCACCGAGTGCTGCATTCACCGCAAAACCACCTGAGTAAGTGCACAGGTCCAATACGGTGCGCCCCTTCACCAAGCCGCGGAACTTTAACCGGTTATCTCTTTGATCGCAGAAAAACCCCGTCTTGTGACCTTGGGAAAAATCGATTTCGTAGCGCAGCCCATGCTCGTTCACTTTCACCTTTCTCACGCCATCACTTTCCACCCCACCTAGCTTCGGGATTCCCTCTACCCGCCCTAGTTCTTCGTCTACTTGCACCATTACCTCACTCGTCCCAAATGCCTCATGCATCTGTGGCAGCCACTTTTCAAGCCTTCGCCAAGCTCCCAAGGCAGTGATCTCCACCGATAACACATTGCCAAACTTATCTGCGACAAGCCCCGGCAGAAAATCCGCATCGCCATGAATACAGCGGTAGCATTCCGTCACCTCATCCAGCTTCAATAGATCCCGACGCAAGTGTCCGGCACGTGTAATTGCCTGATCGAAAAATTCTTCGCTAATCTCCTCTTCGCTATGGCTGACGATCCGAAGTGGCATCCGTGCGCCCGGGTTCCAAAGGCCCCAGCCGAAGCGCGTTCCTCTTTTGCCATATACCTCTACTAGATCACCCGGCGCCGCTGTGCCCTCTACTCTCGCCACCATATTTGGCCAGATGGAAGGATGAAAGCTTTGATACTTTAGATGCACGCGCGCCATTTCACTATCATCAACATGAGGCACCAGAATACACAAGCTTCCAGCAAATTCAGCGCATCTTCGCGCAGAATAAGAGGTAGGGGCCCGGTCGCCGAGTATCGAGAATCCGATAATCCGCTACCCGCATGCAATCGAAACCTAGGAGGTGCTTTTTCACTGCCTCTCCTTCTTCCGCCCCACCTACGTGTCCTGTGTAGCAGACCACTCCAATCACGCCGCCAATCTTTAACGCGTGAACCGCCGCAGTCATCGCTGCAAGAGTTGTCTCTGCCTTTGTGGTCAGCCGATGATTCCCACCTGGGAGATACCCTAGGTTGAAGACCACAGCCGACAGTTCTACTCCATTGACATAAGCTTCCAATCTCGAATGACAGGCGACATGAAGTTCGGCATTCCTGCCCAAACCCTCATCATTTAGCCGCTCGAATGCCTGACTAATTGCACACTCCTGTATATCAAGTCCCAGCACTTTTCCCTTGGTCCCTACCAGCTTTGCAAGAAACACGGTATCATACCCATTTCCGACAGTCGCATCCACCACCGTATCGTCAGCACTCACCGCTTCTTTTAGCAATAAGTGCAATAGCTCTGTAGGCTGCAGCAATATCATTTCCTATCCTCAGGCCGGTGGCAGCGAACTCAATCCTGTTCTTCCTCTTTCAAATAATCCGGTAATTGCCGCCCTTCCAAAATTGCATCCGCTAGATACTTCGCAGCTCCCGGGGCGTAGAGTGCCCCTTTACTCCCCAAACCGTTAAGAAACCATGCACCAGCTTTTGTCCGCCCAATCACCGGCTGGCTGCAGCGCATGATCGGTCTCACTCCAGCTACGTGGTCGATCACTTCAAATTCGTTTCCTCCGAGCGCGATAGCGATCTCTCCCACTCTTTCCCGCCCCGCCGTAGTCCCGCCTCCATCCAGCTCATCCCATTCGTAGGTAGACCCCACGCGAAACATTTTTTCGCCAATCGGAACCATCCAACCGCCGGCTCCAATTACAATTCGATCTTCTCGCCAATCAGCCCGCACGGTAAGGATCTCGCCCTTCGCGCAGCGATGTTTTCCCAGCTCCCCAGTGCGCAGCCCAGGTGGAGCCTTTGCATTCAATTCTCACCCCTGCCTCCCGGTCGGTCCAAAGCCCCTCCTCTCGGAAAAATTCTTGGCTCGCTCGCACAAAGCCCGCGACATCAATTCGTCCGCCGCCCTGTAGCTCCACCTGTCCCGCAAATCCAGCCGGATTCTTCACCTCCGCGCTTCCTGATCCCTGAACCACCCAGCCAGCCACGTCTTCTCGTCCAGTCTTCGCTTCGATTTTGCGCCATTCCTTCGCCGATCTTGCCAGTCTCATCACCGGCATCGGGAACCAGAGCTCTATCCCCAAAAAAGTTTCCACCCGCTTATAAAAATTGATCGCCAATGGATGAAATTCGTCAATCCGCCAGCTGGGCTGAAAGTTTCGCCCGGTAATTGGATTCAGCAGTCCAGCAGCCACCAGACTGCTTCCGCCGATGCCATCGTCCTTCACTTGAAAGTCTGCACCCTTCCACAATAGCTCCCAGCCGAGACAACAACCCGCTAGTCCCATCCCCACCACCGTGAGCTGAACTTGATGACCAATCTCTTCGCCTCGCATTTTTCAAAGCTAGGCGAGAAGCCCCTAATTAGGCAACTTAGCACCGCATGCTGCTTCGCTAAATCGGACCTCACAATCATCTCGTCTCTATTACGGTAACGTGTAAGAAGAAGGTTTTAGAAGCCCCCCCCAACGCGCCCTGCTCTTCATGAATCTCGGTAAAATCTGCAAATGGCTGATGATTCTCGCCGCAATCGCGATCAGCGTTGGATCCGCGTCTGCCTTTTTCCTTTGGGCGCTCGATTACGTGACCCGGACCCGCTTTTCTTATCCTTGGCTGATCTACCTTCTTCCTATTGCCGGAGCAGCCATCGGCCTCTATTACCGAAAATCTGGGAAGGAAGTGGCTGATGGCACTTCGATCATCATTCAATCAGCTAATCAGAACAGCGCCTCCACCATCCCTCGCTCGCTCGCTCCTTCCATCCTTTTCTCGACCCTCGCAACACACCTTTTCGGTGGTTCCGCTGGCCGCGAAGGCACTGCCGTTCAGATGGGTGCCGGTATTGCTGCAAGCATCAGCCGCCTTACCTCAGCCAGACCTTCGGCTCAAAAAATCATTATTCTCTGTGGTATTTCGGCTGGCTTCGGTGCTGTCTTCGGCACACCCGCTGCCGGGGCAATCTTTGCGCTTGAGTTCACCGGACACCGAATTTTCAGCCGCCGATTTTTCCCGCTCCTCCTCACGGCACTTGCTGCGGATGCCATCTGCCTGGCATGGGGCGCCCACCACACAGCATACCCGAAAATTGACTTCTCTCATTCGGTCACTGCCTACCTACCGGTGGTGTGGAAAATTATCCTCTTGGCGATCCCGCTCGCCCTGTCTGCCCGCTTCTTCATCTACTTTTCTCGCAGCGTTTCATTATTTCTGAACCAGCGTTTCCCCCATGAAGCAGTCCGTGCATTTGTCGGCGGAATAATCATCGTCAGCCTTTATTTACTAATTGGAAATTCTGACTACCTCGGTCTTGGCACCCTCCCACAGGATGCCGATTCATTAACGCTGCCGCGCCTACTTTCGCCCTCGGTTCAGGCACCCATGTCTGCTTTCTTTCTGAAAATCCTATTTACAGCAATCACGCTAGGAGCTGGCTTCAAAGGGGGCGAGGTGACACCCCTGCTCTTTATCGGTGCCGCTCTCGGCAATTCCTTCGCTTGGCTGATCGATGCGCCGCCAGATCTCTTTGCAGGCATCAGTATGATCGCGTTCTTCGCAGCAGCCACGAAAACTCCCTATGCCTCAGCGATCATGGGCCTAGAGCTCCTCGGAACCCACCTCTACGTCCCACTTATCGCCTGCACCTTTTTGACCTATCGCCTAAGCGGAAAACAATCCGTCTACCCCACTCCCAGACGCCCACATTTTCTCCGGACCGCTTTAAAAAGATTCCTGAAACCAAAGACCTAGTCTTACCGCGAACCTAGTCTTCATAAGATTTACCTTCGAAACACCATCCCCCACGTCAAGCGCTATTGAAATTAGACTTGTCGTCCTATTTCTGTCTGTTTTCCGAATAGCTTAGTGTGGCCTTGGGCACCTGTTTAATTGAAGAGAGGTAGGGTGGCATTGAAAGTGAACGTGCGTCTGCTGCTATCAACCGCTTCTTGCAGATCAGGGCAACTAAGATCGCGGTCTAGGGCATCGAAGGTAAAGTTCTAACCAAGGCCATTTGGATCACGGCTGAGGAGGCGGTTTGAGTCGGCGTCATAGGCGAATACGGAAAATTGCCACTGGCATCTTCACGAAAGATGCTTAATCTTGTGCCATTCTGGTTTATGCCTTAACCATGTATGTGGGTTCGCCAAAAACTCTCAGGCGCGGTTTCTCGCGGTGGGGTCGTCTTTGCTTGGCGCGGTTTTTGACAAGGTGTAGACAATGGATCGGCCATAGGTTTAGCGGCTCCAGGCGGCTAACGGAAGAAGGTTTTCAAGCCTTGTAGATGTCGCCACGCGGACCGATGGCATCGACGTAAATCACCTCTGCCGTTTCGATGAGGGTCAATTGCAGAATTGCACGATAGCTTCCCACCCGCAGGCGCGACCATCCCGCCATATCACCGCCCATCTGTTTGAGATTTGTATGGTCTGTGATCTTATTCAGGCTCGCTACTTCCCGAAGGGCATCGCGCACTTGAACGGCGCGGTCACGCGGCATACGAGCCAAAGACCGCGCGGCGCGGCGATGAAAAACAATGTCCCGCATCAGATGCCGAGTTCTTTCTCAAGATCCTCAAGCTTGACGAAATTCCCCGTCCGTCCCGCCTCGCGGTCGGCGCGGGCTTCATGAATGGCTTCCTTTCGTCCTCAGTCAGATCGAGGCCGTAGGTTTCGATGAAGTCGATGAATTCACCGTAAGGAATGACCACTTCGAGCGGTTCCCCGCCCCGGTCATACCGAACGCTTTTCTGCAATATGGCTTCCGCAGTCATGCTTTCATAATAACGGCGAACCGCCGTTTTGCGAGTCCAGTTTTTAGTCGCTTCCGCCGAGTTGGTCTTGCTGTGGACGGCCTCCTTCATCGGTGAGGCTGGAAAGGTTATTGTCCGGGCTATTGTTCATATAACCTATCCCTCAATCATCAAACGATTTTCTATCGTCGCTTAGACCCCGATGCGCAGCTCGCGCATGCTATACAGGCTTTGTGCCGCTGCCTTCGCATTTCCTCGTAACTTGCGCGCTCCACTTGTCCGTTTTTCCGAAAACCTTTCTCGTGATTCCATAAAAACGTCGTCCACGAACTCTTTGCTGCCAATCACCGCTCCATCTGTAAAATACCTTACCCGGTGCCGCAGCATGGCTGCAACCCCTAGCTCTGGGAGAATTGTTTCATTATCGCCACTCCGCATGGCTTCTGCATCATTCTGGCTTATTCCCCTCCGCACTCGCCTACCTAGCTCTTTTTGGTTTCTTTTGCCGCCATGCTTCGAATCAGCGACCTTTGCGTTCTGCATCTTCCGTTCAAGCGCCATCCCTAACAGCCTTCGATAGCGTCTCGATTCTTTGCCCCACCGCGAAGAATCAAGCCCATCTTCTCGTTCTAGTCTGTCAGAGGTAATTGCCCGCACCAAACCTTCGCGGGCCTTCTTACCATTTCCTTTCCGTCCGCCCCCTACGGCCTCTCCATAACTACTCCAGCGATACCCGGCGGGATCTTCGACCATTCCTGCTCGAACTGGATTGAGATCGATATAAGCGGCCATGGTTCGTGCAGCGATACCGCTTTCCACAATTGTGCTTTGAAAACGCTGCTCCCACAAGGTTCCTGTCCGTTTGTGACGCCTGTTGAACCATTGGCTAAAGCGTTGCATCAAGCCTTTCATAAACTCCCCGAGATCGTGCATGCGGTAGCTAAAGCGTTCTTTGATCTCTTCAACCCGCCCCGGATTCCCGCCTTCCAGACCGCCTTCGGCTCTCGCTTCTTGAATCTGCCCAGCAATATCGGCCACAAAAGCTTCGCTATAAAGAGCTGAAAGGCGTTTGAGAAACTCCTGATCCGACAGACCCGAAAGGGGCATCGGCGGCACTTCGAGTAAGACATGGATGTGATTGCACATGATGCAATATGAAAGAACCCGACATCCGCTAAAGTTCTCCATCATCCGCATCAAGGTCCGAAAGCGCTCTTTCTCCTCTACGCCAAAGGCAAAGCGACGCTCAACCACACGGGAAACACAATGATAGATCGCAGGCTTTTCTTCCGAATCCTTCCACGGCGATAAAAATCTAGATCTTCTCATAACACCAAGCCCGGACCATGACTGATTGACAAAAATTGTCGATCCTTTTTTGTCATAAGGTCTGTCCCTTAATCATGTGGCAGGCTTTTCTTCCGAATCCTTGCCAGCGGCGACTAAAAATCTAGATCTTGCTGGCTCGTAACACCAAGCCCGGACCATGACTAATTGACAAAAATTGTCGATCCTTTTTTGTCATAAGGTCTGTCCCTTAATCATGTGTTGCTCGATCACATCAAATACAACGGCATCGAACTCGCCGACCTGTATGCGCAAAGGTGGGACATCGAGCTGAAATTGAGGGATTTGAAAACCACGATGAACATGGAGTTTTTCGCCGTCAAAAGCCCGGAAATGGCACACAAGACATTGCTGATGAGCATGATTGCCCACAACCTGATCCGTCACACGATGCAACGTGCAGCGCACGAAGCGGAAAAGCCGACATGGCAACTGAGCTTCAAAGGGATCCTAGATCTGATGGTCACCAGTCACGAAAGCTTCCGGTCTTACGCAGGTAAACCTCGGAAACTGAAACAGCAGGTCAACAACCTGATCAGAATCTGTGCGACGAGATTGGTGAATGTCAGGCCGTTTCGAAGCGAGCCAAGAGCAGTAAAGCGACGACCGAAAAACCATCCGCTTCTCACCACCCCTAGACACGAATATGAAGAGGTTTTCCACCGCTCACGATACGTCGAAAAAAACTGCTTAATCTCGGGTCATCTGGTCTGTCCCTTAATCACAAAACTAGATTTCGTCTGCTCTTTTTCTTGTAATTCTTTTGTCCGCTTTATCTTGTAAAGGTTTTCTTACGAGTAAATACAGCGCACATATGAAAAGGCAAACGCTTGTTGCGAACATTGACATGCCTATCGCGAGCGAACTATTAAACTTAGATAAATAGTATAATCCAAGAATGTGGAATGCTATACTAAATAAAATTACTAATATATACTCTTTATTCATTTTATAAATTAAGTTGGAATTTTTCCAGGCTCATAATCATCACAATCAAATTCCTCTAATTCTTCAAGATGTGGGTCGATTATATTTTCTTTAATATTTTGGATCACATCATCCGCCCAATCTGTCGAATCTATTAGATCCCATATCAATAATCCCCCACCTACCCCAAGTATAACTGTTCCTAGTATCGGATTAACCGGTAATACCGCTGTTCCTACTGCGCCAAAGACTCCCCCAAGGTAGCCTTGCCAGCTGCCACCGAACAAACCGAGATAGTCCCACGAATTCATCCCATCGTTCCCCACGAATGCGTAGAGGTTGATTCCCCCTCTTTCCCCGATCGGATCTCTAGATAGCCATCTGCCTAGTTTCGGGTGGTAGTGGCGGTATTTGTAGTAATAGAGCTTGGTGCTTGTGTCGTAGCGGCGGCTGTTCCAGAGGACATCGTTTTCGATGGCTGTTCTGACTAGCTGCTGGCCTGTTGGGCTGTAGACTTCTGGCTCGCCAAAGGCGCTGTAGCGGTAGAACTCGAGGAGTGCTCCAGTGTCGTCACTCACTCCATAGACGTGATCTAGGTAGTTTTTGTGATACCACTGGATCTCAAACTTGCTGCCTTCATAGGCTCTGGCGATGATGGTGTTTAGCGCGCCGGGGTGGGCCCATAGGTCGTTCTGGATGGTGGCCTGCCCGGCTTGGTTCTTGTGCTCGCTTACTTCTTGATCTCCCCACCAGAGGAAGGCGGTTTCAGTGATTCCTTGTTGATGGTGGACTCTTCTGCCAAGCGCATCGTATTGCAGTTCGATGACTGGGCCGGATGTTGGCTCGATGCGGGCAATCCGGTTGTCTAGGTCGTAGATGTATTCTTGGCCCTCGTTATCACGGGTCATATTGCCTCTGGCATCGTATTGGGTGCCATTGCTAAGTTCTTCATTGGTGGCATTGAAGTTGCGGGCGGTGGTGGTGCCTGCCTGGGTGGTAGAGCTCCAGTTGCCATTGTCATCATAGTTCCACGTTTGATCCGGCGGGCTTACTCCACCACTTCTTTGGTAGCTAACTATGCGATTGCCCGGATCATATTGGGCGGTGAAGCCTGTAGCGCTTAGCACTCCGCCGGGGGCGAACAGCTTCGGAAAGAACCTGTTTGTCTGGGCTGTAGCTGTAGGACATGTCCAAGCCGGGGACCGGCTGGTTGCCATCAAATACTTTGCCAGTGCTTCTTCGATTATCTGCGCGGTTGTAGCTAAGGCTGCGGCTTAGGCCATTGCCGTATTGCTGGCTAGTAAGGCGCTGGCCGGGATCGTGGCTCTGGGTGAAGATGTTTTGGTTCTCATAGCTGCTGGTGGTGACCAGGTTTCTGGCATCGTAGGCCCAAGTCTGGATTTTGCCATCGGCAAAGGTCTGGCTGCTCGGACGGTTTGCTAGATCGGTCACTTGGTCTGTCCCTTAATCAGTATGTCCTTTAATCAGTAGTTACCTATGTGGTCGGTTCATACCGCTCAAACTATTCGGCACCCTACCGATATAGATAAGTGAGAAAACTCCCCATAAAAACGACATAAGCCAACAAAAAAGAGCTCCATTTCGATAGCTTCTATTACTATCCAAGATTCTCGACAATGCACTAACTGGCTCGGAGTCCAAATCAGGATATTCTTCCAGCATGATCTTAACTTTGCTAGGACGGTCTGGGTGATCAGATAACAACTGATCAGAAATGCTCTTAAGTCTCTCAGAGCTAATGTTTGATTGATAAACAATATTATCAACAAATTCATTACTAGAATCAATAAAATACAGTGCCCAAATCAGCAGAATCAAAAGACTCGTTAATACTAAGATAGTTGTGACTATAATATACGCTTTTCTCATAAATTGTTTAATCTACTGCCTGAGTAGGGGGTTTTGGCACCCTAGGTATGCCCGTCGGAATCCCCAAAGAATTTGCCAACCCTTGGTAATATTTTGCTGTGCCTTAAGAGCCTTTTCCGCCATTTCTCCTCCCTTTTGCGCAGCTTCCACCTTTTCTTTCGCTAGCTCTTCACTTTCTTTTTGCAAATAATTTGCAGAATCTTCGCAATTCGGATCTGCAAGTCTATCGTAGAAATCGCCTCTCCTCTTATTATTCTCAATTGTTTTGTCTTGTCCCTCTTTTCCTGCCTTACCGAAGTCAAATAGGTTTTTAAATCCTCTTAAGAAATTCTTGAGGCCCCCCTCGCCATAAACATCAACCCAGTTTATGGAGTCATTATAAACCATCAAGTATAAGTTCTCGCCCCCATCTTCCCCGATCGGATCTCTAGATAGCCATCTTCCCAGTTTCGGGTGGTAGTGGCGGTATTTGTAGTAATAGAGCTTGGTGCTTGTATCGTAGCGGCGGCTGTTCCAGAGGACATCGTTCTCGATGGCTGTGCTGACTAGCTGCTGGCCTGTTGGGCTGTAGACTTCTGGCTCGCCAAAGGCGCTGTTGCGGTAGAACTCGAGGAGTGTTCCAGTGTCGTCACTCACTCCATACACGTGGTCTAGGTAGTTTTTGTGATACCACTGGATCTCAAACTTGCTGCCTTCATAGGCTCTGGCAATGATTGTGTTTAGCGTGTTTGGGTGGGCCCATAGGTCGTTTTGGATGGTGGCTTGCCCGGCTTGGTTCTTGTGCTCGCTTACTTCCTGATCTCCCCACCAGAGGAAGGCGGTTTCAGTGATTCCTTGTTGATGGTGGACTCTTCTGCCAAGCGCATCGTATTGCAGTTCGATGACTGGGCCAGATGTTGGCTCGATGCGGGCAATCCGATTGTCTAGGTCGTAGATATATTCTTGGCCCTCGTTATCGCGCGTCATATTGCCTCTGGCATCGTATTGGGTGCCATTGCTAGTTTCTTCGTTAGTGGCATTGAAGTTGCGGGCGGTGGTGGTGCCTGCCTGGGTGGTAGAGCTCCAGTTGCCATTGTCATCATAGTCCCACGTTTGATCCGGCGGGCTTACTCCACCGCTTCTCTGATAGCTAACTAAGCGATTGCCCGGATCATATTGGGCGGTGAAGCCTGTAGCGCTTAGCACTCCGCCAGGGGCGAAGGTTTCGGAAAGAACCTGTTTGTCTGGGCTGTAGCTGTAGGACATATCCAAGCCGGGAACCGGCTGGTTGCCATCAAATACTTTGTCAGTGCTTCTTAGATTGTCTGCGCGGTTGTAGCTGAGGCTGCGGCTCAGGCCATTGCCGTATTGCTGGCTAGTGAGGCGCTGGCCGGGATCGTGGCTCTGGGTGAAGATGTCTTGGTTCTCATAGCTACTGGTGGTGACCAGGTTTCTGGCATTGTAGGCCCAAGTCTGAATTTTCCCATCGGCAAAGGTCTGGCTGCTAGGGCGGTTTGCTAGATCGGTCATCTGGTCTGTCCTTTAATCAGTAATTCTTAGATTGTCTGCGCGGTTGTAGCTAAGGCTGCGGCTCAGGCCATTGCCGTATTGCTGGCTGGTGAGACGCTTGCCGGGATCGTGGCTCTGGGTGAAGATGTCTTGGTTCTCATAGCTGCTGGTGGTGACCAGGTTTCTGGCATCGTAGGCCCAAGTCTGAATTTTCCCATCGGCAAAGGTCTGGCTGCTCGGACGGTTTGCTAGATCGGTCATCTGGTCTGTCCTTTAATCAGTAGTGATTACTTTGACCGATCATTTCAGGGGGACTTTTCCACACCGATCAATGCAAATCATCTCTGAGTTGAATCCGAGCCTGTTTCCTTTGGAGCTTGCAATTGCCTTCTAAGCATCAACATGAGCGCCAAAACAGCACTTAGTAACACTATTATAGGTAGGATATCAGTTGGAAGAAACATTCCTCCTAAGATCCCTGCGGCAAACGCACTCAACTTTATATCCAGATTTTTAAAAAACATGAATTTATTTCGGACAAACTTTTGTTTTGCATTTAATTATTGCGTCTGTCCAATCCGCACCTGCAATAACTGCGGCAGCAGTGCCAATGGGAGTGCCGCTAAACCCGCCCACTATTCCGCCCGCTGTTATTTGATTATCTGTGTAGAATCCAGCGCATGCGCCCGAAGAGCCATGCCCTTCATCTATCCAGCGCTCAATTTTATCTACCATACCAGTTGGCTTACAGCACTTTTCACGGCGATTGAATTGCTTGCCCTTGCAGCATCCCGCCCGGATAGGGATTTTCTTACCACCACAACATTTTGTGGTTTTTCGTAATCCCAGTATATCCGAATTATTCACCCCATCATTACCTACGAACCCATAGAGGTTAATTCCTCCCTCTTCCTCGATCGGATCTCTGGATAGCCATCTACCTAATTTCGGGTGGTAGTGGCGGTATTTGTAGTAGTAGAGCTTGGTGCTTGTGTCGTAGCGGCGGCTGTTCCAGAGGACATCGTTCTCGATGGCTGTGCTGACTAGCTGCTGGCCTGTTGGGCTGTAGACTTCTGGCTCGCCAAAGGCGCTATAGCGGTAGAACTCGAGGAGTGCTCCAGTGTCGTCACTCACTCCATAGACGTGATCTAGGTAGTTTTTGTGATACCACTGGATCTCAAACTTGCTGCCTTCATAGGCTCTGGCGATAATTGTGTTCAGTGCGCTGGGGTGGGCCCATAGGTCGTTCTGGATGGTGGCCTGCCCGGCTTGGTTCTTGTGCTCGCTCACTTCCTGATCTCCCCACCAGAGGAAGGCGGTTTCGGTGATTCCTTGTTGATGGTGGACTCTTCTGCCAAGCGCATCGTATTGCAGTTCGATGACTGGGCCGGATGTTGGCTCGATGCGGGCAATCCGGTTGTCTAGGTCGTAGATGTATTCTTGGCCCTCGTTATCACGCGTCATATTGCCTCTGGCATCGTATTGGGTGCCATTGCTAGTTTCTTCATTGGTGGCATTGAAGTTGCGGGCGGTGGTGGTGCCTGCCTGGGTGGTAGAACTCCAGTTGCCATTGTCATCATAGTTCCACGTTTGATCCGGCGGGCTTACTCCACCGCTTCTCTGGTAGCTAACTATGCGATTGCCCGGATCATATTGGGCGGTGAAGCCTGTAGCGCTTAGCACTCCGCCGGGGGCGAAGGTTTCGGAGAGGACCTGTTTGTCTGGGCTGTAGCTGTAGGACATGTCCAAGCCGGGGACCGGCTGGTTGCCATCAAATACTTTGTCAGTGCTTCTTAGATTGTCTGCGCGGTTGTAGCTGAGGCTGCGGCTCAGGCCATTGCCGTATTGCTGGCTAGTGAGGCGCTGGCCGGGATCGTGGCTCTGGGTGAAGATGTCTTGGTTCTCATAGCTGCTGGTGGTGACCAGGTTTCTGGCATCGTAGGCCCAGGTCTGGATTTTGCCATCGGCAAAGGTCTGGCTGCTCGGACGGTTTGCTAGATCGTAGCTTCTTTGGATCTGGTAGCTGCGGCTGCCAATCTGGATGGCTTCGCTCAGTGGCTGGCTGTCCAAGGCATAACTATGGGTGGTGGTAATTTGATAGCGGCCCTTGGTGCTGCTTAGCAAGCGGCTGGCGGCATCGTAAACAAAGGTGTCTGTGCTACCATCGCTATAGGCTTTTGTGATCAGGCGGCTGGCAAGGTCATAGCCATAGGTGGTGGTGCTATTGTCCTGGGCTGTCTGGGTGATGAGACGGCTGAGCCCATCGTAGCTGTAGGTAAGTATATCGCCTGGCTCTGGATTGGTTTTCTGGATTTTTAGGTTCCTCTCATCATAGCTCCAACTGCGGAGGTGGCCTTCTCCATCGGTGAGGCTAGAGAGGTTATTGTTCGGGTCATAGCTGTATTGGGTGGCGATGTTGTTCGCATCGCTGGTTTCTATGAGCCGACCGCGGACATCGTATTGATGGGTGGTGGTGTGGCCCTGGGCATCTGTCTGGGTGAGGAGCTGTGAGGCGGCATTGTAGGTCATCGTGCGGCTGGTGCTCTCGGCCGCTTCTTGCCGATCGATGCAGCTAAGATCGCGGTCTAGGGCATCGAAGGTGCAGTTCTCACCGAGGCCGTTTGGATCACGGCTCAGGAGTCGGTTTGAGTTAGCATCATAGGCAGAACCTGAAAAGTTGCCGCTGGCATCTTCGGCAAAGATGCTTCGCCCAGCGCCATCTGTGTAAATACTTTGGCTATTGCCATTTGGATCTGTCGCTGTGGTGGCAAGCAGATCGCCGGGGACTGGGATTTCTGCAAGGTTCGGCGGGGTGACACCTTGGACGGCTGGAAGGAGGCTATCGTAGCTGATGGTGCTAATCGCTCCGTCTGCGGAGACCTGCATGATACTGCGCCCTACCCCATCCTGGACTTGTAGGGTTTTTTCACCTGCTGGATTGGTGGTTTCTACTGCGTATCCATCTGCCCCACTGCCGAGCGTGATCCCGGAGTTGTTCATTTCAGTCAAAGCAGCGGCGTATTGGGCATCTAGGCCCTGGCCATCGGTGAGATTGTCATCATAGGCAAAGGCGGTGGTGAGCCCATCGGTGGCTGGGATGCCGTCTAGCCCGGCGATTGGGATGACGCCGTTTGCAAGGTTGCTGCGAGCATGATCGATCACATTGCCAAGGGGGCTAAGCCAGCGGGTCTGGTAAGTGGGGCGGCCACGGCCATCGTAGCGGGTGGTGCTTTCCTGGAGGGTGGCTGCGTTGTCTGGATCGTGCCAGTTCGGCTGGGCTGGTGTGCCGCCATTGCTAGCCGGGACGCCGTTGTTGACGGTGGCGGTGTGGGTGGATTGGCCAAGGAAGTCTGTGTTGTAGATGGTTGTTGATAGGCCATCGCGACCAATCGTGGCCTGCAGGCGTCCGCAGCAGCTGTGGTAGATGTTTTCTAGGACATTTCCACGGTAGTCTGTGTGGAGGTGGGGCCGGGAGTCTGGATAGTAGCTCCAGCTCTGGGTGGCTTCTTCAAGGGTGCCCGGGGCAGTGGTGTGGGTGGCACGGAAGTTCCGCCCATTGTAGGTGAAAATGTCTTTGGCCTGCAGGGGGCTCTGGCCACCATTGCCATCGTCGACTGTTTCCTCAAAAAAGCGCGGGTGGCGTTGTTCCGTGAGGTTGGAGTTTTTATCGTAGCTTGATTCGCTGCGGATCTCTTCTGGGGTGCCGACTGCTTGGATGCTGAGGATTTCACGCCCTAGCTGATCGTATTCATACCAGGTGCTAATACCACGGGCATCAAATGCGATGACAAGCTGCCCTTCGCTATCGTAGATTTTTTCTGTGATTAAGTAGGCGGCATTTGGCGTGAGATCGCGCTCAAGCTCTGCTAGGAAGATATCCCGGGCATCGGTGTAGGTGGTCTTGTGGGTGCCTTCGGTTTCTAAGCTGTTGTTGTTTTTATCGACTAGGCTGTAGGTGTGAGCGACCGCGCTTTGTGAGGCATATGGGGTGAAGTCTGGGGCCGTGAGGGCATCTGGGACGGTCTCTGTGACAGTGCGGGTTAGCTGATCGTTCTGATCGTAGAGGTAGTAAGTTTTGCGACCATAGGAATCGGTCGTAGAGCGGCGGCGTGAAAGTTCATCGAGCTCAGTTGTGGTGCTCAAGGCGAAGTTCGCATTTGCTTGGCGGGTGGTAGCAATTACGCGGTTGCGGTGATCGTAGCTGTAGGTCGTGGTTTCACCATCGATGGTGCAGGTTTCTTTGAGTTTGGTGCCGCTAAGGTAGGTGCAGGTTTCAATGGAGGGATCGGCCGTGTTTGCAGCGGTGATTGTCTCGATACGGCGATCCGCTAGATCGTATTGGAAGGTGGTTTCGATGCCATTGCGGTCCGTGGTCTTTTCAATCAGTCCGGTGTCAGGGCCAGTGCCATATTCCGTCAGCTCAGTGGAGCTGTCATTGTAGGTCACACTGATGACACGATTTTCTATATCATAGGCATAGGTGGTGCTGCGCCCGGCGGGGTCTGTGCTTAATTCCAGACGGCCAGCACTGTCGTAGGTAAATGTGGTTTCGGGGCGGACACTGCTGCCTGCTACTTCATCGAGGGCTTCGATTTTTTTCTCCAGATAGCCGTTTAGGTCATATTCGTAGCGGGTGTTATGGAGGTCTGGGAAGTTAGGATCGTAGAGTGGATCGCGGGTTTCAATCAGCTGGCCGCGGGTGTTGTAGATGTTGTAAGTAGTCGCTTCGTCTGCGGTATTGGCACCACGGGTGCTGCTGAGTAGATTGCCTTGAGGAGAGTAGGTCCTTACCGTGTCGCGAGAGAGTTTGTCATTGTTAGTGAGCTCCTGTTTGAATTGATTGTGAGTTTGGTTTTCGCTAAATGTGTCTGGATATTCGGTGCGATTGACTGTTCCTATTATAGGATTGCGCAAATAGCTGATATCTCGTCCTCGGGGGTCTGCCTTGCTAGTCACCTGATGGCGGCTGTCTTTTTCGAAATCATCTTCGAAGAACCGATCCCAAGTTTCGGTATCTGCGGTATAAAAGTTTGCAGCCGCATCAGGAGTGGTCACCCAGCCGATTGCGCTAACACCACGGCGCTTCCCATAATCGAGGTATTTAATCTTATTGCCGCCTTCATAGAAATAATTCGAGTAACGGTCTTCAGATATCCGGTTTCCATATTTCATTTCACCTTCGCCGTTAAAGACGAGTCGAATTTGGCCATATGGAGTGTTGATCGATGAGCCGTCGGCTAGATAGCCAAATTTTCCTGATAGATGAAAGGTCTTGCGACGTTCGCCGACCTCACCAAAAGGCTCAAATAGCTCAATAACACGAAAGTTCGTAGATGGATCGATACTTTCAATCCAAGTAGCCTCTGAGCCCTCTGGGTAAATTACTTTGTTAACGTTTTTGCTGAAATCTCCATCGGTGCTTCCATATTCATAGTGTATGCTCTGGCCATCAGGGAGATCGATACGTTTGATATAATGCGGTGGCCCATCGCTTCTTTCGTTGTAGGTAAAAGTAGTCACCCGATCATAAGCATCGCGCAGAGTGACCCGACGAAAGAAGAGTTGGACCCTAGATGAAAATGGGGTGCCGACTGCCGGATGGTCCTCTTGGTGGGTAGCAACAATGCCGTTTCCGTTCCGATCGAAGTAGCCAACAGGTCGGCCATATAATCGCCCATCAATGCTGGCGATCTCATAGTGGACCGTCTCTCCATCTTGCCGTGACTCAATTGCAGTATGGGCGAGATTTATATCGCCTCCGCTCGCGATAGGTGCGCCAGCCGTGTTATAGAAAGTCACTCCATAAAGAGCACTGCCTAAAGGTGAACTTTCGGCCCACGCAGTGCGCGATGGATCGAAGAAAAGTTTGCGGGCATAGATTGCATCCGAGAAATCAAACAAACGCACCTCAGGATTTGGACCATCCGGAGATTGCACCACAAGACTGCGGTCGAAATGTTCTAATCCTGAATGACTACCAAAGCTAAGATCGTTATGATGTAAATGGCTGCGGGAGGCATACCCACGGACAATATTAACTACAGGTAGGCTCTGAAGGTCCGCACTGGCAGCACTTCCACACGGGGCGCAATCTGTCTTGGTTTTAACTGAGCCGTCATAATCCGTAGTGGACGTATAAAAGCGCCATGGACCATTATAAATGATTGAGGATTCAGAGTTTTGACCAAGGCATTTCTTTTTACATTTGTTCTCCTCCTTATCACAAGGGTCTGAAGTTCGTGGTTCATTATGACAAGCTGCCGAGGCTGACTGGGCATTTGTGATTGGAGTCAAAAGCGCGATGAGCGCCAGGAAGATGCCTACACAGGTGAATTTAAAGATTGGGAAGCTCATCGTAGTGGGTTTTAGTTAGGAGAATATATACTAATTTGTAAAAGGACCTTGAGGATCACTCTTTGTCGGCTATTTCGGCGAAGGATGGAAGTGGGCGTAGTTTCAAATCCATTATGTGGACTGAGAACGACGTTTCTAAATCTAGTCCGGGAGTAGTGGCAATTACTTGTGCATCGCCAGTCGCGTTGCCACGTGAGCGCCATTCTGTGCGGGCGATGCCGTCTTCATCCGCGCGGACAGCGACCAATGATAAATCATTTTCGAAGACACCCGCATCAGGTGAGGAAAAGACGATATCTATTCCGGGCTGAGTATGGACTTCGAGTGGAACGGAGAGCCCGACGATTGTGTAGATCGGAGCAAGTGGAACCGGAGTGAGCTTCGGCGAATCTGGGCCGGGATCTTCAAGCTCCCCAGCAAGGGATTGATCAATTGATTTAAGCTCTTCGATTTGAGCGCCGCTCAAAGGAAAGTCTGGGACGTCACCTGGAAGCGCAGGCTCGAGTAGGAAACCCAATGGCTGGATCGCATGATACAGACTGCTCGCGAGCTGCTTATTCTCTTTGGGATCTTTCACCGTTGCTAGTGTAGCGAGAGAATCTTTTAGCTTCTGAAGCTCGACTTCATGGAGTGGCCGATTCTTCACGATATGCTCAAAAGGAATCACCTTTCCGCTCGATACATCGGCAAACCACTGTGCCTGACTTTTATGAAGATCTTTGATGCGGTCACGCATTGCGTCGATCCGCGGATTACCAGCTGGGAGAGGGGCTGCCGGGACATTTTTTGATAAGAAATCCGCTTGAGACTCGACTGAGCTTCTGACTGACGGACGGGAAGATTCTTCTTGGTCTGTGTTTTCGTTTTGGGCGCTCACGGACGCTAGAGACGCCAAAGAAAAGGCAGTGATGAAAGCAAAAGCTCTTGGAGCTTGAGGAAGCGGAAAATGCTGGGATGGGGTTTTTATACGATGCCAATTACGGATCATGTTTGTATCACGTGCATAAATTTATAAAGTGTCAAATAAAATCTTACCAGGCTCATCCACCTAGGAAAAGAGGTGGTGTAATCAATTTCCTGAGCCATGGCTCGTATAAACATCATGGTAGAGACTTTTAAGAGTTTTTGTTATCCAAATTTTATTCTTAATAGGTTGTGACCTATTCCCCTAAAGGATGGCAAAGTTCCTCACTGCATTAGCTAGGCTCATCTGCGAGTAATCTACTTAGTAAAGTGTATTTAAGAGGACGTCTGAGGATTGACTTTGTTTCGGATTTTATTCTGTAATAATTGGGTCATCTATTGAAGAAGCTCGGCATGGCTAGAAGCCCAAGGAGAACGACGGATTCCGAATGGGCGCTCCTCGAACCTTTACCGCCGCGTCAGTCCGAACCTTTCGAGGGCGTTTTCAGAAGCATTGCATACGGAGCATCATTGATTGCATTCCTCTTCATCATCCGGATGGGCGGTGCCTGGCCTACGACGCCCAACGACCTTCCCCGCTAGAAGACCTGCTATGAACACTTCTGGTTCTGGGCCAAGCAGACTTAGGAAGTTGGAAGAATCCGCCCGCAGAGGGAGGTGAAACTAGAGATTGTAATACATCCGGACGATATCAAAGCTTTCAAGTTAACGCCCAAGCAATGGATTATGGAACGACCTTCGGCTGCTTGGCCCAATCACGGCGACTGGTTCAGGATCACGCAACAAGATCATGCAACCAAGATCAAGCATGGGGAAGCCATGGTCTATTAATCCATGGGCCAGCGGATGCTCGCTAGGACAGTGAACCAGGGATTTCCAGACAGGCTCTAAGAATTTTCAGGACGCTTTGAGTTTGCCTCGATTAGGCTTTCTAGACGGTCCTTGAGTCGTTCACTTGATATATCTTTACTTGAAATCGGTTCTCCGAAACGGATCTGAACACGCGGCCAAGGCTTCTCCCATAAGTGACTTTTCGTCCATCCTTTGCGAAGTGCCAATGCGGACCCGAACAAGCCGGTGATGACGACGGGGACAGTGGGGCAATCTGCGCCACGCGCCATTACCTCTACACCTCGCTGTATCTCACGCAGTCTGCCTTCATGGGTAAAGCCACCTTCTGGATAAATACAGACGGCCTCGCCGCTTTTTAGCGCGGAAATAGCGGCAAAGACTGCACTTCGAGGCTTTTTTTTATCGACCGGAATACAGTGAGTATTATGCGTGATGGGATAGACGAAGCGTTTTTTGTGAAAGGTCTTGGTGATGATAAATCTGACCCGACGTGGACACGCCGCGATCAGCAAAAAGGAATCGATCCAAGTCACATGATTGCAGGCGAGGATAAAGGGCCCCTCTTTTGGAACTAGGTGAGAATCGCAATGGGTCATCCGGCATAGAAGACGGAAGATTGTGCCCAGAACGAACCGTATTACCCAATCGACTGATTTTCCGATCATTTTCTGGAGTGTCTGAATTACTAAGCAGCCGGACCGTTCTTCTGGCTATGCATGCCTTATCCTGCTCGGAAAGCAGGTATCCGATCAAACATATCTTCGTGAAGCGAAATTTAAATTGTGAGATCCTAGCATTTTTGGAAAGAATGACTCGGCCCAATCTTCTTAGCATTTTTCCTAGACTAGCCGAATACGATGAATGTTTACCCTTTCCGAAATAGGCCACTATCTGGTCCGCCGCCGAGCATGGCAGATCTTGCCTATGGTAGCTGCTGATCCTAGGCAGACCTTGGATTTTTGGGCTAGCACCTCATCTTCGAGTTCGCCAAGCCCAGTTCTAATTTTCTTTCACGGCGGCGGCTTCGTCCGTGGCAACAAGTATTTTTGTCGGCAGATGAGAGAGGTGAGGCAGCGCGGAGCTGCGGTCATCGCTGTTAATTATCGCCTAGTCTGGAAGCCCGGCCGCACCGTTGCAGAGCCGATGGAGGACAGTCTGCTCATTTTTGAATTCGTAAAACAGAAGGCGGAACAGTGGAATATCGATCCAGATCGGATTGCTTTGCACGGCAAGTCTTCTGGTGGCTGCCTGGCGCTTTGGCTGGGCATGAAGAAAAACATTTGCGGGGTGACTACGCACAATGCACCGACGTCGTTGGAACCAGAGCTACTCGTGGAAATAGGCAAGCGGCGTCTTGAAGCATTCTGGCCAATCTGGGCTCCGATGAGTGATTCCTACACAAGCGTGAGCCTTCTGACAAAGCGCGTCCGCAACCTGATTGATCAGTATTCACCTCTCAAGCATGTCCATCACAGTAGCCCTCCGCTGTATCTGCAATACACCGCAGATCAGCCTCCAGACAGGATTGGCTGGCTAAAGACGCTGCACTGCGTCCGTTATGGTGAGCTGATGAAAGAACAATACGACGGACTCGAACTTTCTTGTGAGATTTCCTCTCCATCTTCCCCACCAAAACGAACTGCTCTTGAGTTCCTCTGTGAGGTAATGAAACTACCCCAAGAAGCAGAATAGCAAGCCAGCGGACTGAAAATTAATCGGCTGCAATGTTGCGTTCCATCCTAGCTCCCACGTCTATCGACTATCATCTTGCCCGCTGAAGCATTCTACTCCAGATGACTTCACTACTTCCGGTCTGACCTTTGAGTTTCGACAGAAACCTTTTTGCCAGATAGGCGACTAGCCCTTTGATTCTAGCTCCCTCAAGTTTGAAAAAAGTGAAACTTCGACTTCTGAGCCGGATAGCGTTCTTCGAAAAACCTGTTAAAGCAGTGTTTGCGGTCGCCACCAAGCCTCAGGAACTTTTTTCAAACGCCTCGTCATAGGTGGCGGATCGATCGAGCCGATTACAAAAAATTTACTGCAGTCTGAGTGCAACGCACCTGCGGAATGGTGCGACTGGGTCAATTGTCCGCTGGTTCGTCTATTCCGGGAAGTATGAATCTCCGATTCCATCGCGGAGCTGCCGACGAATTAAGCATCAGATCGTCGCATCACCTGTGTAATCGCGACATTCATTAGATTCGTTCGTAGCAAACAGCAAAGTTTTAAAATCCGGCACTACCTACCAGATGCGACAGGGATCTTCAGGTTCTAGGCAGGGATCTGCCGCAGACGCTCCCTTACCCAAAGTCCCCGAAAAGTTAAATTTTAAGTTTCCCCAGCTCCTTGCATCGCATCAATATCGCGCCGACGACTCACTGCTGAAAGTTTGAATTTCCCGAAAAGCCCTCTGTCCTATCCTGCCTGCCTGTGAAGAGCTACTTTCTCCGCCGTTTTCTGCTCATTCCTCCGACACTGCTTGGCATTACGTTTCTGGTATTCGCGATCACTCGTTTTGTTCCCGGTGGTCCGATGGATCGCATGCTTCAGCAGGCAGCCGGGAATGCGGATAGCGGTGGCGGCAAGAGCGCCTCAAATTCTTCGACAGGGGGGCTGAGCGAAGATCAGATGGAGCAGCTCGAGGAACAATTCGGCCTCGATAAATCTATGCCTATCGCTTATCTGCAATGGCTCGGCATTTTCCAGCGGGAGACCTCACTTTCCAAAGGTGAGTTCGGACGACGGGGAGATCGTGACATCGGTGGCAGCGATGCCGATCCGGATCATACCGCGACCCTCGTCCTCCACGGCGATGGCCGTCAGGCACGGGTAAGCAAAGATGCGACTGGGATCACAAGTGCCACTTTCCTCAATGGTGACGGCCCTATTGAAGATGCCGGCTGGAAAGTCCGTTATGAAACGGAAGAAGATCGCCAGCAGCGATTTCTTCGCCGCAGTGCCGGTGCAGAGAAGCCACCTGCCTACGCTCCGCGCGCCGTGGCCTACAAAACCCGTTTTTCAGGCCTTCTTCAAGGTGATCTCGGCCGGTCTAGTGTCTACAACGATCCGGTGTGGTCGATGATTTTGGCGAGGGTTCCAGTTGCTTTATATTTCGGCCTTCTCACGGCCATTCTTACCTATGCGGTATGCCTGCCGCTCGGTGTTCTCAAAGCACTCAAGCACCGCACCTTTATCGATGGCGCTACTTCGATTCTAATTTTCATCGGTTACTCGATTCCCGGTTTTGCTCTCGGCGCGATACTGCTCGTTCATCTCGGAGCAAGGCTCGATTTGTTTCCCCTTTTCGGCCTCACCTCACCTGACTTCGCAGAAATGTCTGCTGCTCAGAAGATCAGGGACATCGCTCACCATACAGTCCTCCCGCTTCTTTGCTACCTCGTCGGGTCCTTCGCGATGCTGACAATGCTGACGAAGAACAACCTGATGGATCAGCTCGCGGCCGATTACGTGCGCACGGCAGTCGCCAAAGGCGTTTCATTTCGCAAAGCAGTCTTTGGTCACGCCTTCCGGAACTCAATGATTCCAGTCGCCACTTCCGCCGGTGGGCTGATATCAATCTTCATTTCCGGCTCTATTCTAATTGAGACAGTCTTCGATATCCAAGGCTTCGGACTTCTTCAATATCAGGCAGTCATCGCGCGTGATGTCCCAGTGATTATGGGCACTCTAACGATCGCAGCCTTTCTTATGCTCCTAGGAAATATCCTTTCCGATATCATCGTCGCCATGGTGGATCCTCGCATTAAATTCAAGTAAATGAGCAAACGCACCATCGGTTTCCTTCTCACACTTCTCGGCGCTCTCGCAGTGATCGGCGAGATATGGAAGATCGATTTCCCTACGGCGAGGTGGTTTTTCGAAACAAGCCGGCAGCTTCCCGCTCTATCCTACAAAGGCACCGGGCAGGTCTTTCTTTGGTTTGGCTGGATAGCCTCTTTTGCCTTGATCGCTTTTGGATTATTCCTCTTGTTTGCCTCGTTCACCAGTGGTCCGCTAAATCCAGCCCATGCCCGCCGGATCAAACGATTCAAGGAGATCAAACGTGGATACTACTCGCTCATTATTCTTTATGCATTGGTCGCACTCGCGGCGCTAGATCAAGTAATCGTTGGCAATGAAGCACTCGCTGTCCGCTACAAAGGCGAGTGGACCTTCCCCGCATTTTCTCAGCAAACTTATACTGGCAAACACTTCGGAATTAGTGGCGAAGGGGAAAATTCACCTGTTAATTACCGCGCCTTAAAGAAAAAGCTGAAGTTAGAAAAAAAGATCACACATGGCCGGGTGATTATGCCGCTAATTCCCTATGCCTCTACCGGAGATACCTTGAAGCCCAGATCAAGGGCACTCGTCCAACGAAACGGTCTCTACTATGAAGCGAGTAGCCGCTCTCCATACTTCGGGCTGGCAGCAAAATACCATGATGTGGATGATGCCACCTTTCATCTTCGTTACACACTGCGAAATGGGCGGCTCAACGGCCCAGTCGATGGCTGGAACCAGTCTGGAGAACGAGTCTACGCAGCCGAATACAAATATGCTAAAGCAACATCCGAAACCTATTCTGGAAGCGGTTCCCTGGAAGATTTTCTAAATTTAGAATCTTCGGAACTTCGCGCGGTAAAGTATCATCCCGCGCCGCCGATCCTAGAGCAGGGGAATCTTCTTGGAACGACCTCGCAGGGATACGATGTCCTCGCTTACCTATACGGTGGCCTTCAGGTGAATTTCAAAGCGGCGATCATCTACCTTCCAATCGTCTATCTGATCGGCATTACCCTTGGCATGTTGATGGGTTATCTCGGCGGCTTCTTCGATCTAACGATGGACCGTTTTATCGAAGTATTTTCAAACATGCCCTTTCTATTTGTCGTCATTATTCTTTCTTCGATGGTTCCTGAGGCGTTCAAAGGTCTACCCATCATTCTCACCATCCTCATTATTTTTGGCTGGATGGGTATCACCGCACTGATGCGCACTGCGGCCTATCGAGACAAGGAGCGTGACTACATTGCAGCCTCCAGAGTTCTCGGTGCCTCCACCCCGCGGATCATTGTTCGCCATCTATTGCCAAATACAGTGGCGATCATCGTCACGCTGATTCCCTTCACCTTATCCTCTTTGATTCTATCTCTGACATCGCTCGATTATCTTGGCTTTGGTCTGCCAGCAGAGTATTCGACGTGGGGCCGCCTGCTGAGCGATGGCCTTTCCAATCTGTCTGCTCCATGGCTGGTGACATCTACATTCACAGTATTGGTCGGGCAGCTAGTGCTCATCACCTTCATCGGGGAAGCTGTTCGTGAGGCGTTTGATCCGAAGAAACATTCTTACTACAAATGATGCTCCGCTACCTCATCATCCCTCTCTTACTAATCTTTGCCCTTCTGCCTGCCTGCCAGCGCAATGAGGAAACCTTGCGCCGGACATCCGGGTTTGAGGAGTTCATTCCCCGCTACAACGATCATATTCGAGACTGGCTCACCACTCAGCAAAGTGTAGCTCGTGAGGCCCTATCGTTGGAGAACAAGAAGCCTTTACCAGTTGAGAAAGGAGCCTTAGATACCCATCTTCGCGAACTAAAAAATCTTCGCCGTGAGCTCTCTAAATGGACATACCGCTTAGATCGCGGCGATTACTTTGCCTTCGCAACTGCGGCGGACGTCCCACCAGACCTAAGCTGGGAGGATGGAATGGATCTGGAGGAGATCGGGGATTCCCGTGCGATCAAGGGCGGAGCTTTCCGCACTTTTATTCCCTCATTCCCAGCCACCCTCCGGCCTTTCGGCGATAATTCCAACAATGGCTTTCGCGGTGCGATCTACGATAGCGTGGACATGCCACTCGTCGCCCGGCATCCGAAGTCCATGGGGATGATTCCTGGAATTGCGCAGCAATGGGCAACTTCAGCGGACGGGCGAACAATTTATTTTCGCTTAAATCCAGAGGCTACTTATTCGGACGGCTCTCCCGTGAAGGCAGCTCACTATTTATTTGGCTCTTACATCCGCATTTCAGACGACATCGTAAATCCTTATCAAAAACAATATTGGAAGGAAGAGATCGCCGGATTCACCGTGTATGATGATCACACTCTATCCATTTCAGTTCCAGAGGCGCGGGTCTTCGCAGCAGCATCTCTGGGGTCCTTGACTCCCTCCCCACCACACTTTTACGAGAACTACGGGCCAGACTACACGGAGCGATATCAGTGGAAGTTTCCGCCTACAACCGGCCCCTACCTAGTAAAACCTGACGATATTGTAAAAGGTGTCTCCATCACTCAAACACGTGTGAAGAACTGGTGGGCACGCGATAAGAAGTATTACCGCTACCGCTTCAATCCTGACCAAATGGTCCATGTGGTCGTGCGAGACGAATCGAAGGCTTTCGAGCTATTTCGCGCCGGCCAGCTCGATACCTTTGATCTTACATCGCCGGAGCTTTGGTATGAGAAATCCGAAGTAGATCCAGTTTTTAAAGGCTACATAAATCGCTACACCTTCTATAATCAATATCCGGCCCTGCCGCGTGGTATGTATATCAATGTCACGAAGCCACTCCTTTCTGAGAGGGAGATCCGCATTGGAATCCATCACGCGATGAATTGGCAAAAAGTGATCGATGTCATCTTTCGCGGCGATTATCAGCGCCTCGAATCATACAACCAAGGATATCCGGGTTTCAGCGATCCAGCGATCAAAGTCCGCCCCTTTTCGATTTCGAAGGCCCGCGCCTCCTTCCGCGCCGCAGGGTTTACCAAGACAACCCGCGGAGGAATCCTCGCTCGTGAAGACGGCACGAAACTTTCAGTCTCCGTCTCCTACCCCTTTATCCCATTGCTCGACCGTATGTTCGCGATTCTGAAAGAAGATGCGCGGAAATGTGGACTCGACCTTCGCCTGGACTCAAATGAACCGACGGTAGACTACCGCAAAGTGATGCAAAAACAGCACGAGATGAGCTTTTCGGCGTGGCTGGTCTCACCACCCGCTCCCGATTATTATCAATATCTCCACTCCTCAAACGCTTTTGATGAAAGAGGTAATATCAAGCCACAGACGAATAATACCTTCGTCTGGGCACGCGAAGATACCGATATCCTCACAGAGCAAGCACGCCAGGCACGCACTGAAGAAGAACTCGGCGCGGCAACCATTGCGCTGCAACATATTGTTCATGATGAGGCAATTTTCGTCCCTGCCTACACCGTAGACTTCACGCGGGTCGGCTCATGGCGCTGGATTGAATGGCCGGACTCTGAAGAGACGAAATTCTCACCACCAATTGTTTATCGCCCTTTGGACGATTCCTTTGTCTATTGGATCGATCCTGAGAAAAAGGAGGAAACCCTGCAGGCAAAGCGCAGCGGTAGGACCTTTCCCGAAGTGAATCAAATCATCGATGCTTACCGCAGCAAACCCAGTTCACAGGAGGCTTCTTCTCAATGAGTATTCAGTCTCCCAGCGCGTCGGATCCTACGCGGCCGATCCTTCTTGAAGTTGATCGCTTGATTACATCGTTCGAGACGGATTCCGGCCTGCTGCGCGCCGTCGATCAGGTATCGTTCAAAATTCCCTACGGCAAGACGGTGGGCATCGTTGGCGAATCTGGTTGCGGCAAAAGTGTGACAGCGATGTCTATCGTGCGCCTGCTCCCGCAGCCATCTGGCAAAATTCTTGGTGGAGAAATTCATTTCAAAGGAGAGGACCTTCTTCATGCTTCTGAAAGGCGTATGCGCGAGATTCGTGGCGGTGAGATCGGCGTGATTTTTCAGGAACCGATGGCCGCCCTGAATCCAGTTCATCGGATCGGGCGCCAAGTGGCTGAGGTCTTCCGCATCCATCAGAAGATCTCTAAGAAAGATGCGTGGGATGCATCGGTCGAGATGCTGCAGCTACTTCGTATACCAGCACCGGAAAAGCGTATGATGGACTACCCGCATCATCTCTCCGGCGGGATGCGCCAGCGGGTGGTCATCGCCTTAGCTCTTGCCTGTCGGCCGGACCTCGTAATTGCCGATGAGCCGACGACTGCTCTTGATGTAACGGTCCAGGCCCAGATTCTAGATCTGCTGCGCTCATTGCAGGCAGAAATGAATATGTCAGTGATGCTTATCACCCACGATCTGGGGGTGATTGCCGAGACCTGCGACGAAGTGGTCGTGATGTATGCGGGGCGTGTTGTGGAGAGCGCGCCGGTCAACGAGCTTTTTGCGAACCCGCGGCATGCTTATACAAAGGCGCTGCTGAAATCAATTCCCAGCCTCGATACTGTTCCAAAGTCCGTTCTGCCTACAATCCCGGGCACGGTGGCATCTCTTGGCGAACATGCGCATGGCTGCCGCTTCTGCCAACGTCTTGGCCGGACTTCTTTGGTCTCTAGAGAGCGCCCGACTTTTGCTGAAGCAAGCCCCGGGCATCTCATCGAAGTCTGCCCGGAATGTTCTCCATTATGATTCGTCTGGCACCGAATTTTCTTTCCGCAGCCCATCGAGCCGTTGCTGGTGGGTATCGAGGATAAACATGGATTTCTGAAAATCGATCAGCGGCTCCAGCTTCTTCGCTTCGCTGCGGGATCTCTCATCGATCTCTAAAGTCATCTTCCCCATTTCCACCCCTGGAATCCCGTGCACCAATGCTGGGTCCGAAACACGGAAAATGATTCGCCGGATCTTGAACCACTTTTTTACTAGCTCCACATGTTCAATTTCTGGATAGGGAATCTCGGTGATTGTCATTTCCGAATTTCCGCCGGTAAAAACGTTCCCGCTGATGCACCAAGACAGCTCCACCTTTTTCGGTAGAAAGCGCAACTTTCCTAGCACCTCGCGACGCCCTAGCGGATCCCTCGCTGGAATATGGAACTGGATGGCTAATGAATCTGTAAGCATGACGGGACTTTACACAGAAGCTCTTGAGCGCGCGATCACAGCTTTTGCTAAAAAAGGGCGTATCCCCGCCTTTACTGGACGAAGTGTGATATGCATTCCAGAAGTTTTCTGAGGACTAAAATGCAGAGTCAGGAGTTTATAACTGCGATCTATCTCTGCGGTATCAATATCTGCCCAAGGGATTAATTGCATCCCCTGCGCTGGTTTGTAGAACGGGAAAATCTCTAGACCTAGCGGCGTGAGAATTATGTACGCGTAGCGGGTAAGGTGCTGGGCGAGCCAGATTAAAGAACCCGAAAGGACCAAGGGCAGGACCGCCCACAGCGGACTTGGAAGCTCAGGATTTTCTGAACGATAGGACGCGCAGGCTAATAGGATAATTGCTGCAGTGGCAAAGACCGCCGCCAGTAAGAGCAGAGGGACTGCCTGCCCGCTACGGGTGAAGCGCAGCTCCTTTTGTGGCTCTGCGAGTTCCCTCATAAGTGATCAGTTTCTAGGCTTCTTCCGCTGTGGAGCAATTTTATCAGGCACCTCCATTTCAACAAATTCGTCTCCATCCCGCTGCTCCCGAAAATTACGAAAGACTGCAATTAGGATAAATCCAGCTGTGACAAAGGAGAACTCCATCAGAAAAGGGGTCGTGAGGATACCAACGGCCATGCTTAGTGCCTCTCCGGGAACCCCTGGAATCCTACGGGAGCCGAGTAAAGCTGCGCAGATAATGATTCCGAAGAAAAAGATGATCGCAGCTCCAATGAGAATCTGGCGTGTCCGGGACTTGATAGGCATTTGCATAATCGATGGCTTCTAAAATCTAAACTGGATTGTGCTGCCGCTCGACGGTTTTTTAAAGGAAAGTCGATCCGCAGTTCCACCATGCTGCATCAGATATCTCCACGCTTATCTTTTTCTAACTGGATACGATCCGCAAGATTCCGCGCCTTTACCCGATGATTGCGTTTGTGCCAGCGCTCGACTGCCATCTGGCGCTTCTTCGCACGTGCCTGAAGCGTGGCGATTTCAGCTTCTAGATTCAAAAACGATTCATACCGGGAGGGATCTAGACTTCCTGCATTAACCGCATCACGGATGGCACAGCCAGCATCTTTTATATGGGAGCAATCGGAAAATTTACAGGCATCAGTCAGTCGTGCAATATCTTCAAAAGAGCCACGAAGGATATTTTCATCCGTCCACATTTGGATCTCCCGCATCCCGGGATTATCGATGAGTAGGCCTCCAGTTTCCAATGGCACCAATTCTCGCGCTGTGGTGGTGTGGCGTCCCTTCCCCGTTGTCTCGTTGACATGCGAGGTGAACTGCCATTCCTCGCCGTAGAGCTGATTGACTAAGGTCGATTTACCCACCCCACTAGATCCAACGATGCACATAGTAATTCCCGCAGATAGATGCCCTTGGATCGCCGCCAGCCCTTCCCCACGCAGAGCGGAAGTGATATGAATCGATGCCTTCGGCGCTAGCTTCTGTAGTTCTTCCGCCGCTTTTTTGCTCAGCTCTGGCTCAAATAGATCTGATTTGTTGATGAGTATGACCGCCTTCGCACCAGACCTGTGGATCAGCGTTAGGTAGCGCTCTAGGCGGCGAATGTTCCAATCAGGGCCGGGGTCTGTGACGACAGTTACGATATCTATATTCGCGCCGATCACTTGGGGCTGACTGCTATTGCCTGGCATTTTCCGGGAAAAGGCAGAACGGCGCGGTAGCTGCGCACGTATTACGTGAGGATCATTCTCAGAACCTTCCTGAATCGCGACCCAATCGCCCACTGCCGGAAGATCCGCATCGGTGGGCGCCGCATTCCATAAGCGACCACATAGAATCGCATCGAGCTCCTCACCTCCGGCGAGCATCGCGGAGAAATTGATCGAAGTTTCCCGGATCAGACGTGCGGGAAGGTAAGATTTTTCGCGGAAAGGCGCGAATGCGTTCTCAAGCTCTTCGGTCCAGCCAAGATCCTGCAAGGTCATGAGCGGTAGAGAAAATGAAAAAATTGCATCTAGCGAAAAGACTAGATACCTATAATTGCTCAGGTCAAGGACTCTAGAAGCCTCTCAAGCGCCCCCACATTGTCTACTAGATAATCGGCGTGAGCGAGACGCTCTGGATCATGATATCCCCACGTCACGCCAATCGACTGCATTTTCGCATTTTTCGCGGTATCAATATCGATCGCGGAATCTCCAATAAAGATGCACTCCTCTGTCGGCACTCTAAGAGCGGCGGCAAGCTGAATGGCTGCCTCCGGATGGGGCTTCAACGGTGTCGCCTCTTGCTGACCTACTACCTGAGAAATAGTAATTTGCGGAAAAATCTGCTGAACGATTTCTACGGTATACGCATGTGGTTTATTGGATAGCACTGCCATTGGGACTCCCTTTTGTTGGAGCCGGGCTAAGAGCTGGGGAATTCCAGCGTAAGGCCGCGTGCCGCTTGCCCAAGAGATCTTATAATCCGCAGCAAATCCCTGCAGTATGGAATCGCGAGCCGGATTTGCGGCTCCAGCTTGTATTGCCCGATTCACCAGCATTTCTGCTCCATCACCAATAAAAGTCCGGACCTGGGCATCGGAATGTCCCGGAAGGCCGTGGCCTGTCAGTGCACGATTGAGTGATGCGGAGATACCTGGCAGGGAATCGACTAAGGTGCCGTCGAGATCAAAAATAAGGGCGCTTGTTTTCATATCTTAGTCGCGGTGATAAGGCGAATTAACGCGTATTGATGCGAGGCGGTAAATCTGTTCGAGAAGAACGATCAATGCCAGCTCGTGCTGTAGAGTGAGAGTGGAAAGAGCAAGGCAGTAATCAGCCTTCTCCCGAAGCTCCTCGCTGTGCCCATCCGCAGCGCCGATTAGAAACGCAATTGTTTTGATATCTCCGCGCAGTTCCAGTTTTTCAATATGAGTGGATAGATCTCGCGTGGTAGGGGTGCTGCCGCGTTCATCGAGCGCAATCCGATAGCAGCCTGAAGACGCAGCCAGAAGTCGTGCCGAAACATCTGCAGAACTTCCATCGCGGACCGTCCGGAGATCATATTGCCCATGGCGAGTCAGGCGTTTCAGATAATCGCTACTTGCAGTTTTCGCAAAGGCGAGGGCTGGTTTGCCAGCGGTGAGGATGAGATAGTGCATCGGCGATAGAGCAGTGTTTCGCCCTTTGTAAAAGTAAGCGGTTCGTTTTTGGAATTGCAGGTGAGGTAGGGAGCTTGCAGGGTGTCGGGCAATATGAAACTAGTTTTAAGTGGGCTGACTTTGGGCATACTACTGTTTGGAATTGTCGGCTGTGGTCCATCGCCGGGACCCGTGAAACGGAAGATGATCGGCCTGATAGAAAAGTTCGATCGCTGGGACTACAACGGAGACGGCCTTCTTGAAAAAAGCGAATTGAAGGATGCGCAGATTGTGAGTGGAGTTGATGAGGATACGATTATCAAATTCTACGACACAGATGCCGATGGAAAGATTTCGCGGCTGGAAACTCAGAAAGCACCGGAACGGATCGATACTGCGCGTGATATTTTGGAAGAAGAGGGAGTGGAGCACTGATGGACGTTTACGAGGATGCCAGCGTGCTGGCCGAATACCTATTATTTCATTACGGCACAGAGGAGGAAATCCTTCCGGCAGGAAAGCAATGGCCTGATGGGATGAGGCAAGCTCTCGATTTCGCTGTCAGAACTCCGAAACACTTTTCCACAAAAAACGTGGCCCTTGGCTTGGACCTCGGATGTGCGGTTGGAAGATCGACTTTTGAGATGACGAAGACCTGCGCAGAGGTTCTCGGCATCGATTTCTCCCATTCCTTCATTGATGCGGCGAAAAGCCTAGCAGCCAGTGGCGAAATCAGATTTCTCCGCAAAGACGAGGGCAATCTTAAAACACAAATGAAAGCGGAGCTCCCTTCCGATATCGATGCAGGGAAAGCGCGCTTTCTTCAGGGTGATGCGATGAATCTGCCTGCGGACTTGGGGCAATTCGATCGAGTGCATGCGGCGAATCTACTTTGCCGGCTGCGCCATCCTAAAAAACTGCTGGAACGCTTTGCAGATTTGTTGGTCCCAGGCGGTGAGCTAGTATTGGCAACGCCGTGCACATGGCTAGAAGGCTTTACCCCAGTGGGAAATTGGCCAGAAGGAGGCACACTTGAGTGGTTAGATAGGCATCTGAAAACCGATTTTGAGCGACTAGAGTTTACGGACGAAGCCTTCCTGATCCGCGAAACTTCGAGAAAGTTCCAATGGACATCAAGCATGCTAACCACTTGGCGCCGGCGTTGATTGATTTGATTTAATGATCGGAACCTAGCTCGCTTTTGGCTCACTGAGCCTAGCGATTTCTTTGCTATTAAGAATCGCATATTGGGAAGGCTCCAGATCGCCAAGCCATAGATTGCCAATTCTCACACGAAGAAGCTTCGTTACCTGATAGCCGAGCGCATCGAGCATCAACCGAATCTGGCGTTTCGCGCCGTGATCGAGAATCACTTTGATCCGGCGTGATGAGATGCGCTCGATGTGTTTCGCACGCAGCTTTCCTTCGGGGGTAAATACCCCTTCAAGAAACTGATCGAGATGAGCGTTCTCGAATGCCTGATTCGCGGTAACTAAGTATTCCTTCTCCACAGATTTCGAAGGGTGCATCAGCGATTGGGAGAGATCTCCATCATTCGTAAGTATGAGCATCCCTTCAGAATCTGTATCGAGGCGGCCGACGTGGTGCAAAGATTGCAGCGAGGCTGGGAGGACATCGTAGATGGTGGCCCGCCCCAGTTCATCACTCCGCGTGCAGACATAGCCACGCGGCTTGTGGAAAAGCACAACGATTTCTTCCTTCGGTAACACGCGCTTCCCGTCAAGGCGAACGCTGTCGTTCGCTGTCACGCGGGTTGCAAGCTTGATGCAAGGCTCACCATTTACCTCGATACGGCCGGAAGATATGAGTTCTTCGCAGGCGCGGCGCGATCCGATGCCACACGAGGCAAGATACTTATTGAGCCGGACTCCTTCAGACATACAGACGGGAGAATTGGCTGAGCTTGCCGTAGACAGTCACGGCTTCTGAGCAGACCTAGCTTTAGGATTCTGCCTTTGTCTTTGGCAGACCAATCGGTGAGGTGCCTTTTTTCCATTCACCACGCTCTTTTAGAACCTTCACGCGCTCGAAGCGTTTTAGCACGGAGCGTTTGCCACCGACGGTGGTATTTGACTTTAGAGAGTTGTGCTTGGACATGATATGAAAGTTAGTTTGGCGGCAGGGACGCGCAAGCTAGGGATTGGCGGGCTAGGTTTCAATACGAAAATGTGGTAATTCTTAAAATTATAGCGAGGATCTGCCTGCACTGCTTTCAGGTTTATGAAGATCGATATTTTAACGCTTTTCCCCGGGGTGGCTCTTGGCCCGCTGGGCGAATCAATTGTCGGGCGAGCGCAAGCTGCGGGACTGGTGGAGATCCGGGGACATCAGCTACGGGATTGGTCAATGGAGAAAAATGGCCGGGTGGATGGCAGGCCCTGCGGTGGAGGACCCGGAATGGTGATCGAGCCGGGACCTGTCTTCGCCGCAGTCCGCGAGCTACGCACGGACAAGACACATGTGATATTGATGACGCCACAGGGCATCCCACTAAAGCAGGAAAAGGCTAGAAGTCTTACCGCAAGGGAACATCTACTCATTATTTGTGGGCATTATGAAGGAATCGATGAACGGGTGATGAGCCTAGTGGATGAGACAATCTCGATCGGCGATTATGTGCTAACCAATGGAGCACTGGCTGCAGCTGTGCTCTGTGATGCCGTTGTGCGCCTACTCCCTGGAGCGCTCGGCGATGAACGCTCCGCAATCGAAGAGAGCTTTCGCGAAGCCGGAATGCTGGAAGGCCCGTGTTATACTCGCCCAGTGGACTTCGAAGGGATGCAGGTTCCAGAAGTCCTACTTTCTGGAGACCATCAGAAAATCGCAATATGGCGCAGGGAAATGGCTGTGGAGCGGACTAGAAGACTCCGAGATAGCCGGTAGCATTCTAGGGTAGGATTTTCCCCACTGGAATGCGCAAGGCAAGAGCGATAGGAAGGACTGAGAGGAGCGCGCCAAGCGCTAGCCAACGCAGATTCTGCCAAGTCGTGTCCCATGAATAAGGATCTAAGAACGAGCGATTGAGCAAGCTGGGCTCAATGCCAATGGTCGAAAAAATCTGCGGATGTAGATAGATCGCCGCAGCTCGTGCACCAAGAGCTGCCAAGGTGACGAGCAAGGCAGCTTCGATAAAATAACGCATCATTAAGAGCAAAGACGGCGTTCCGAAAGAACGGAGAAGCGCGATAATGTAGCGGTTCTGCCGGTATTCTAGGATCGCGATCGAACCGAAGACTAGGGATACAGCAAGGCCTCCGAAAAACCCAAATCCGCTCTGCCACTTCTGCTGAGTGGTCTCGATCTCATCGAGCTGCGAGAGCAGTGCGCTGGGACTATTGATTTGCACGCCCGTCAGATCTTCAAGGCGCAGGAGTGTGCGCAGCTGTGCCTCGATCGCCGTCAGATCAATCGTTTCTGATCCGAGAAATGCGATGAGCTCCAAGAATCCGCGTTTCAGAAAAGGCTCCGCCAAAGCTTCTGGGATTAGCACAGCTGTCTGGCTGGAGCCTAATCTCGCTAGCCATGTTGGCGGCGGAATAACCTGAGCGATTGTTTCTCCTACGGTATCGATCTGGACAGGAGTGAGCATTCCTGCAGGAAGCTGGGTGGATAACAGATAAGAGCTGGCAGAACTTGCCTTGGGTGAGGCGCTATTTAGCGCGGGAAGCATGCCGTCTGCATAGGCATAAGCAGCCAGTGGCTTACCAAATTCATCGGTCGCCGTGGTTGTCAGCTGGCGCAGCTGCAGAAGAGTTCCTTTTTGCGAAAGCGGACTGAGCAGCCGTGGGAGGAGATCGCGATCCGCTTCAAGATCCCGCATGGAGTGGGTAATTAGGATCGTGCGAATCCCCATCTGGGAGATTTTCTGCTGCAAAGAGGCAGCAGATAGAGTGAAAGAAGCGTGAATGATGAGCAGCAACAAACTCAACAACAACGCAACTAGAAGCCGTGAAAGAACACCGCCCGGCGTCTCAAACCAGCGTTTCCAGATGTCTTTCAACAGGTAGAAACTGATTAAAATCGAGGCTTTCATGGGGGATAATATCGAGACGTGAATCGTGAGTGGCGATGAGGCAGATGCAGTGTTCTGGCAGAAAATCCCTGATTAGCCGGATGATGACTTGGCAGTTCAGGTCGTCGAGTCCCGACGAAGGTTCATCGAGTAGAAAAACAGTCGGATCTTTGATCAATGCTCTAGCGATCGCAGCGCGCTGTTGCTGCCCACCTGAAAGTGAGGACGGCAGCCGATGTCTCAACTCAGTAAGGCCTAAGATCTCTAAGTAATGCTTCGTCCGCTCGATGGTCGTTTTATTCGGCTGAGCAGCAAGGGCAGCAACGAGGGTAAGGTTTCGCTGGACGGTAGCAAGAGGCAGAAGGTTTAGCTGCTGAAAAACGAAGCCAAGCTTCTCCCGCTGATATTTCGCATGGGTAGGCTTTCCCCCGCCGGGAGTTACAATCCGCCCAGCGCTCGGGCTCAGATACCCAGCGATTAGCTTCAGCAGTGTCGATTTCCCACATCCAGAAAAGCCTTTCACCAGCGTCAGCCCCGGACGAAAGGTATGGGTGAAGGAATTGAGCACCGGCGTTTTCCCGTAGCCAAAGCTCAGATCCTCACAGATGAGAGAAGTGCTCATTTCGAAGGGGAAGTCGGGCGTATGATCGCGACATGTGATTGACCTACTGAGATTGCTCGGTGCCCTGGAAGCAAAGTCGAAACCCCCTTGCGCCAGCCGTTGTCACGAAAAGTTTCCTCAGAGGCGGAGATGAGGTCTAGCTTCGGCACGAGGATTGCCTCCGTACTAAGGGTCACGACGAGATCTGCGTTGGTTCGGCCGCCGATGAGACTCCTCGCTCGCTCGGCTTGGTCAGCAGGAAACTGGAAGACATAGATCAGCTCATTTTTCCCAAAAACTTCACGGGTTTCTTTGCGCAAAAATGAAGCGCTTAGATAATCAAATCTTAGCGATAGATTCCGGGTTGGTAGCTGGCGAAATTCTGGACGGGAAACGGTCATATGACACTCCAGCTGTCCATAATGACGAAGTTCCGCAACGTCCTCCCCGCTCTGAAGATTTAACGGCACAGCTGGATCTTCTGGAATTTCAACCAGGTAAGTGAAGTCACCATCGAAGGGCATCAGCAATTGCGAATCGCGTTCGCGCCGGGTGACTTCTGCATCCTTTTTCTCTACCTGGATTTCCAGAATACGTAATTCGATCTCTTCTTGCTGGGGAGTTCCGATAAACGCCAAGGAATCTTCCAAAGCGGCTAGCTGGGTTTTGAGGCGGGTGCGCATTTCACGCATCGTGGAAGCGGCGTCTGCCGAGGAACTTCCGTCCTGATCGAGAAATAGCTCGCTTAGTTCTGGTTCAGAAAGCACCTCGCTCACCATATTTAGATTCCGGTTCAGCTCATCGCGGCGCGATTCAAGCGCAGCTTTCGAATCGGCCATTTCCAGAATCGCCGAGGGCTTGTCCTTCAGGTCATAGAGTTTTTTGGTCAGCTCGATTGCTTCCGCGTTCGAGGGCTACTTGCGCGGGTTCAAACTCTGCCCAACGAGTATCTTTGGGATAGTTTCCGTTCTCTCGAATCAGGAGCTCTAGGCGGCCTGTGATTGGAGCAGTGATCTTCAGATAGCGCTCAGGGAAAACTTCTACGGGAACTCTGCCGTAGGAAATCTCAGACGATGTCTCATATGCTCGATAAATCCAGCGGAGTTTCGGCGGAAAGCGGGTGCAATATCGCTGGCAAAAGAAGCCAGAAGATTCCGAGGAAGTTATATTTCATAGGAGCGTGGAAGTGCGGAAGGCTTTCTAATTTTCCCAAGTAAGGCGTTTCCATCGGCGTTCGTCCAATAGCCAAAAAGAAGATTCAAGTTGTGCACGTTCGATCAAGAGTGAGGCTCGCCGTTCGCTGAGGGCCAATGATTTTTCGAGCTGGTCGCGATTTTGTCTTGGATCTAGACTGCGCTCTTCACGGCGTAGGGATTTTAGGCGGATTTCGTTGAGACGGGTTTGTCGCGAATTGAGCGCTAGCGCCTTTTGATTTGTCAGAAGTTGGCCAATCAGAATGGCGTTCTCCTGTTCCAAGCGTTCCCGATCGATCGCGATGGAGCGTTCGAGTTGTTTGAGCTGAGTCCAGATCGAAAGCCGTGTATCCAGCTCCACACGTGTGGTGATCGAGCCAAATACTTGGTCAATATCGAAGGACTCTCGCCGCTCACCGTTTACTGAAAGCAGAGTGGGCGAAGAAACTGAAAAGCGAATATCCGGCCAATAGCGAAGTTTCACGCCAAGTTTGGATAACCGCTGGCCCTCTAACTGCAGGGCCTGAAGCTGCCGGTAAAGCACGCCGAACTTTTCTGGCTGCTTGATCGGCAAAGGATTTTTTACGTAATCCCACTGCGGCAGCTGCGCGGTATTTAGATTCCACAAGGACTGCGAAGAACCGAGGAGTCGGGAGATGTTTGCCTGAGTTGTGCGATTCTGGCGCTCTAAGGTGAGCGCTAGCTCCTCTTTTTGCAGCGCTTCAGGGGTCGAGTTGAGCGCGGTCAGCAGCGAAGGTTTTGGCTGAAATCTAGAAGAGAGGCGTAGATTTTTCGTTCGCTCTAGAAGTAACTGTTGCTGGAGGAATTGTTCGTGAAGCTGGATTGTCTTTTCGCGGACGCTTGCTTCATAGGCCCATTGTGCCCTCATCAAGGAAAGCGTGGCCGAGTAATATCGAATTCTAACAGCAATTACCCCCGGGAGATTGATAAATGAAAAAATATTTAGGGCGAAATCGTCCTGTTCGAGATTTGCAAAGTCAGTGAGCGCTCGACTGAGCCGCGCCGTCAGAGAGACCCCGGGGATCAGGTCGCGGTAGATTTGATTTACCGATTCCTGTGCGGTAATGATTTGATTGCGAGACTCTCGGAGCTCGAGGTTCTCCCGCAACATCAGATCGAGAGCTGAATTCCAGCTGATGCGCTTCCCCTTACGGTTTTCAATCTCGAAGATTTGCTCGGAAATCCGGGAGGCAAGGGCAGTTTCTTGCTCTGCAACCTGGCTCTGAGGCGAGTGACAGGAAGCCGATAGCGCAAAGAGCGCTATGTTTGCTAAGAGCATGATGCGGCACATGGATTAGAAAAATTCAGCGTATTTAGTGTCTATCGGCAAACGGCGGTGGGTGTTCATAGAATAAAAACTGCCCCGCCAAGCGATAGTATGCTGTGACGGGGCAGGAATCGGTTTTTAGTTACGCTAGGTCTTACCGTTGAAATCTTTTGCCGTCAAAAACTTGAATATCTGGCACCGGAGGGGAGTTAAATGGTTGATACGCTATGGCAAGATCAGCCTCACCGCTTACTCCCAGTACCAATTCAGCGAAAATAAGCTCGTCAGTATCTCTCCATCTTAGAAAATTGCCTGAAGACCCACTAGACTGAAGGCTAAATCCATCGAAGTTTAAACTGTTATCATCACCGATGACAAAATCTACCTTCTCGCCCAAGGGGTAATCAGGAAGAGGACTACCAAAAGTTCTACCATTTCCAAAGTTTTCTACCATGATTCGACTGAAACTTGTTCCGCCTTCAAGGAGTCCATCCGCTGTGAGTAGGAAGTTCTCTTGGGGAATATCCTCCAAGGTAGTGCTTCCGCCAGATCCTGGGGCAGACTTGATGATTCCGTCGACGATCCCATCGAAGCGTCGACCATCGGCAAACACTATGTCGAAAGAAATGACATTTCCATTCTGACTAACAAAGTTTGTTAAAGTCAGCGTTTCTGTGGCTTGACCCTCTACTGAGAGCGTAAGATCGCCTTCTAACTTAGAGGGTGAAGGTAAATACTGGTAAGTTCCAGATAGCGGGTTAGAGACATCCGCAAAGACAAAATCCGATTCGGGGTCTTCGTTTACATAACTAAGCTCTCCGTCGGCAAGAAACGAAATAGTTGGGTTAAAGCTAACAGAGGCGCCTGCTAAAGCTTCGGTATTTTCTGGACCGCGCTTGCCACCATCTCCGTCCTTCTTGTCATCGTTGCAAGCAGTCATGAACAAGGCCCCATAGGCGATGCATGCAAATTTAAAAATCTGATTAAGTTTCATTGATATTTGAGTTTTATTTTTAGATGCCAGCTTAGGTTAATTTATCTAATGCTATGACGCAAAAGACTCCACCGTTAAAAAGATCTTTAGAAGCTTATTTTATTAAAATTTTAATAGTGCAAATTTTTGCTGCTTAAAAAACGTTCTTTCAGCGGTTTGATTCTATATAGAACTGAAGACGCGAGAACACTTGCGAGGCACGGCCGCACCAAAGATTTAGTAGAACCTAGCTTGGACCATGAAGTGGGCGCGCATTCTTGATAGATCTCGTTGACCTGTGGCTTTCTACGATCATTTCATCTGGCTATACTATGAAAGCCGACATTCCCCCAAAGCCTGTCTATGAAACACAGAACCCCGCCAGGCGACAAACGCACTAGCGGGGCAGGAAAACTGACTGAATGTGTTTCGAACTATCGACCGAAAGCTTGTGTAGCCGTCCCCGGATTCGCACCATTACCATTGGTATAGGCGACAAGGAGATCTTCCTCTTCGACTGTGTTATTCGGATCAAAGTCAGCGGTAGTTTCGTTGTCTGACCAAAATAAGATTCCATCTATCACTCCTAGGAACGGGAGTGAAATCCCATCAAAGTTTAGGCTTCCGTCAGCACCAATTGAGAAATCTACAGACTCGCCGTCTGAATAGTTTTCTAGCGGGCTATTAGATAGATCTCCCGTTCCGCCACCAAAGAGGAAGTTTCTTGAAAATGTGGTTCCAGCCTCAAGATTTCCATCCGCCGAAAACGAAAAGTTTTCAGGAAGATTGTTGTTTAAAGCGGAAGGAGCGACTTTTGCGGCTTTGATGACTCCGGTGACTAGGGCATTGAATTTGCTACCACTGGTAAATGTCATGTCGAAGGAGATAACATTCCCATTTTGAGTTACAAAGTTCGTAAGAGTTACGGTCTCTGTCGTTTCCCCGTCGATGGAAATGATCAAATCTCCAGCGAGGAATGAAGAAGAGGGCAAATAACTATAGCTGCCGCCTAGCGGCGCGGATTCCTCAGCCAACACGAAATTTGAGCCGTCTTCTTCATTGAAGTAGCTGATTTCTCCATTTGCGAGGAAAGAAATTGTTGGGTTGAAGCTAATCGTCGAACCGGCAAAAGCAGCAGAGTCTGCAGGACCACGTGCGCCGCCATTGTTGTTACCATTGTCATCGTCATTGCAACTAGCGAGGAACAAACCACAAAGGGCGAGCACAGTGAACTTAACGAATTTTTGATACTTCATGTTGTGAATCTTGATTAATCGAACAGTTTATCATAGCCCTTGATGGCTTAAAAACTGAGTGGTGACGCTTCATTAGCGACTCACTATTGTAAAGGTAAATTTGATTCAATCATAAGACCTTCAAAATTCATCTCATGTAGACGCCACCATTTACAAAGAAGAAGAAAGAGGAACGCAGAATGAAGATACGCTAGCTCTTGACTGACTGTAGATAGCTCTCAGGTGTGTGAATTACTGCAAGACTCCGGGCATAAAAAACCCGCCAGGCCCAGGGAGCACTGGCGGGTTGGGAACCTTGATCTATCTTTTAAATGATCTAGTTGCTAAATACTTTTGCGTCCACGTTGGTTGAAAAATTAGCCCCAATCTTTGTGTAGGTGATTGTCAAATCAGCCGGAGCATCTGTGTCGCCAGTCTCGAAAACGGCGATCGTGTCAGAGTCTGACCAGCTGAGGATCCCGTCCGCAGCACCTACAAACGGCAGCGAAATCCCGTCAAAATTTAGGCTTCCGTCATCACCGATCTCAAAATCTACGGATTGCCCGCCTGAATAATTCGGAAGAGGGCTGCCGCTTGGGTCACCGACCTTATTTCCGGAGAGATATTCTTTCGAGAATGTGGTTCCGGCTTCGATGTTTCCGTCTTGGTCAAAAGTAAAATTCTCTGCACCACCTGGAGTGCCACCACCACCACCGCCACCTGGGGTATTATTAGGGGCTTTGGCTGCCTTGATGACTCCATCGACGATTGCGTCGAATTTGCTGCCATCGTTAAAGGTAATGTCGAAGGAAACGACATTGCCATTTTGATTCACGAAATTCGTCAAAGTTACGGTTTCGGTATCTTGACCATCGATGGTGAACGTGAGATCCCCAGCTAGGAAGGAAGAAGAAGGTGCATAGCTATAGCTCCCTCCTAATGGTGCAGAAGCTTCGGCGAGCACAAAACTTGAGCCATCCTCTTCATTGAAGTAACTAATTTCTCCGTTTGCGAGGAAAGAAATCGTCGGGTTGAAGCTAATTGTCGAACCTGCAAAGGCAGCAGAATCTGCGGGCCCACGGGCGCCGCCATTGTTGTTTCCGTTGTCATCGTCGTTGCAACTGGTGAAGAGAAGGCCGCTGAAGGCGATAGCGGTGAGTTTTGCGAACTTGTGGTATTTCATTTTTATCAATTATTTCTCAAATGCGCCCAAAGAAATCACGTAATTTGCTAGTCCCTTGAGCATCAGGAACGAATAACAAAGTCGGCATTTCCCTGAAAAGGCTTTTCCTGGGATATCACCTGTTTGGGTGACCCTCTATCCTTCTGCGATCATCGCGCGGGTGACCAGATAGCGGGCCGCACAGCGTGGACATTGGATCGCAAGCCTCGTCTGATCCTCAAACAATTCATCGAGCCGATCTCGCCAACCACTAAGGATAGGCAGAATTCTCTCGAGCGTGCAGTCACACTGAAATGCGAACGAACGGGTCTCTAACAAGTTCGTTTCTTCGTCCTGATCGATCGCTTCTATGTCAGGTGATTCTAAAGCGGCTAACCATTCGAGATCCGCATCGGGTTGCGCAGCAATCAATACAAAGTTCTCATCCGGAAGCCGGAAAGAGCGCGCTGGTCGCTGTTCTGATTGCTGATAAAATTCATTAATCCAGTCGACTGGATCACGTCCAAATACCTCGAGTGTAGAGTTACGCGCTTCAGGAGAGTGCTGAACTGTTGTTTGAGAATAGAGAAGATTCCTGTCTGGTTCGCGAATGTCTTCAGTAAAGATTCGACCGGTTAGATACTTTTCAGTGGAAGAGCCCGTGACAAACAAATTGATCCGCGGCGCCCGAAGATTTGCGGTCCAAGCAATTGTTTCTGCCCAGGGGCGGGCCGTTAGATGCAGCGTCAAGACTGCCAGGGCGTCTTTGAGCATCTGATCTAGTTCGGGTGAATACCGAATACTCTGATCCGCTAGATGGAGATAATAATCCGTATAGATATCGGTGAAGTTTCCCCGCGTCATCAAGCAATTCCGATGGCGGATGAAGACCGATTCTATCTTCGTAAGTTCCCTTGATGGCATGATCGAAGCACCTCTCTAGTTCCTCGAAAGTTCCTAGATATAAAATTCAGGGCCTATGCATTATGCACCTGGAAGCTCGATAAAGCCCTCTAGCTTCCGAATACGAGTTGGGTGGCGCATTTTCCGAAGTGCTTTCGCCTCAATTTGACGAATCCGTTCCCGAGTAACTTGAAACTGGCGACCGACTTCTTCCAAGGTTCTTGAATAGCCGTCTTTCAGTCCGAAACGCTGCTCCAAGACCTCGCGCTCGCGCTCTGTTAGGGTGTCCAAGACGTCTTTAATCTTGTCCTTCAGCATAGCAAATCCGGCCTCTTCCATCGGGTTTTCGGCAGCTTTATCTTCGATGAAATCACCGAAGGAAGTATCGTCCGAATCACCAACTGGTGCCTGCAGTGAGATCGGCTGCTGAGCCATCTTGAGAACCGCACGAACGCGCTCTACTGGAAGATGAATCTCCTCCGCAATCTCCTCAGGAGAAGGCTCCCGACCGTATTCTTGAACCAGCTGTTTCTGAACCCGCATCAGCTTATTGATCGTCTCGATCATATGCACCGGAATACGAATCGTCCGCGCTTGATCGGCTATAGAGCGGGTGATCGCTTGGCGAATCCACCATGTTGCATAAGTCGAAAACTTATAGCCACGGCGGTATTCAAATTTTTCTACCGCCTTCATCAGGCCCATGTTGCCTTCTTGAATCAGGTCCAAGAATGACAGCCCGCGGTTTGTATATTTCTTCGCAATTGAGATGACGAGTCGAAGATTTGCCTCAACCATCTCAGTCTTTGCCTTTAACGCGGCCTTTATCCATTTGCGCAGATCCGAGTAAGTTGGCTCAAATGTTTCATCGGAAAGCCAAGCTTGCTGCTGCAGTTCACGCATCTTTGTGATAAATTCCTTGTCCTCTGGATCTGACTGCAGCCGGCGCGAATATTTCCAATAGCGATCAATGTATTCATCTACTTGTTCACAAAAATCCTCGATGATCTTTTGCTTGTAGTAGAAGCGGATGTAGATGCGGTGCATGAGAACGAGATTTTTTTCGAAGGTCTCGATGAGCTTCTTTTTTCCGCGAGGACTCTTCGTAGCAAGCTGACGAAAGATATTATCGTTCTCCTCGCGAAGGGCTTTCAGTTGATCGCAAAGCTTCGGCAGACCCTTCATGTAGCGCTCCCGAGACTCAATTTTTTTATCGAGAATCACTCGATCAAATCGCTCTTTCCCCTTTGTCAGCTTATCGGCAAGTTCTAGATAGCATTCCGTGATAAAACCGAACTGATGCAAACATTTGGAGACTTCAATTTCAGCATCTTCAATCCGCTTGGAAATTTCCACTTCCTGCTCACGCGTTAGCAGAGGAACTTGCCCCATTTGCTTCAGATACATCCGCACAGGATCGTCTAATATGTCGAGCTTCTGATCGGCTTTTACCTCCTCTTCTTCGCCATCTCCCTCGTCGCGCTTCTTGTCCTTATATCGATCGACTTCAGAAGCATCGATAATATCGAACTCCATGTTGCGAAGCCGCTCCATGATCGCCTCTACATCTTCTGGATCTACCAAATCGTTCGGCAGGATCTCATTGATATCATCGTAGGTGAGATATTCTTGCTCTTTGGCGAGCTTGATGAGCTCTCGGATTTTTTCCTGAATCTCAGGTGTATCGATGCGGCGTTTTGGTGCTTTCTTAGCACCCTTCTTAGCAGTCTTGTTGGCAATTGCCTTTTCAGAATTCACCTCCTCTGGCTTGGCAGTCTTCTTATTTACCTGTTTTATCAGACCCTCTTTCGTAGCAATCTTCTTTGCCGCCGCCTTCTTTACCGGGACTTTTTTGACCGGGACTTTTTTGACCGGGACTTTTTTGACCGGAGCTTTCTTGACCGGAGCTTTCTTGACCGGAGCTTTCTTAGCAGCCACATTCTTCTTTGTCGGAGGTTTCCCCGATTGCGCACTAGCTAATTTCTTAGCCGCCTTTTTTTCAGGGGTGCTTGGCTTACTGGCTTTAGCGATCTTTGCGGCTTTAACAGCAGTTTTCTTTGCAGGTGTTTTCGGAGGCATGTGGAACGGATTCGACTATAGGAAGAAATAAATGGCGACAATCCACCTATTAGATGGGCCTCACAATTTTTTTTGTGAGCGGCGGAATGAAGGACGCTTTCTATGAAGGGTCAAGCGCTTAATACCGAAATACAGCAAGCAGTTCGGTTTTCACCGGTCCAGCGCTTGGGAAAAGCTTCTAGATTCGATTTTATCTGGCACCACTTCGAGCAGGAAGCCCTCGTGTGCCGAGGGAAGCTGATCCATATCCTCCGGATGTGAGATTTTGAGATACGAGATTCCCCACAATGCGGCCAGTCCTTCAAAGCTCACAGGCGTCTCAGCACGCATCCACTTCGCCGCCTGCGGGTGGATATTTTTTAGACGGGAGATTGCTGAGAAAATTTCGCCACCAGAATTATTGATGATGACCATGACCCTTCCTGATTTTTCGACTTCAGAAAATAATTTGAGGCCAGCGAGATCATACAGTGCCGTTAGATCACCGAAGATTCCCCAAGCATTCTTCTCGTTCGCGCTTGCTCCGAGCCATGTGCTAATCTGCCCATCAATTCCATTTGCACCGCGGGATGCTCTGACGGTCCCAACTGGACGCTCCCATTGAGCAAAGGAGTTCCATTCCCGGATTGGCAGGCTGTTTCCTAAGAAAACACTTTCTCCGAGACACGCATAGGTAGAGAGCAGACGGATACAAGATGCCTCGCTCCATGGATATGTCTCCAAGAGCTCTTCAAATTTTTCGGCTTTAGCTTCTGAGCTCTTTAAAATCTCACAGGGGTCCCCCACTTCCATCCCTTCACCAAGCGCTGGCAAGATCCGATCTAGCATGCCCTTAGTCACTTGGCTGTCACGACTTAGCCCGCGGTATCCACTTCGTGAAATGCTCCAGACCTCTATTTCTGGCCGTAGCTCCAGATCTCGCCAGAACCGACCGCTGGGCACAGATCCCAGCCGCAAAACTTTTTGAATTGGGGCTTTTGAACGATCATCTTCAGAAGCAACCCAAGCCAGATGCTGCAAAGCCTCTCTCAGTCCACTCGTTGCCTCTGCAATTACCGGCGCAGCTAGGGCTTCACAAAAGTAGAAAACCTCCTCTCGCTCATCGCGGTCTAGTCCACCAATCACAACTAGCGTTCCCTTCAAAGCCGGCTCGCGCAGCCATCTTGCGAGCTCTGCGACCCGCGGGCGTAGTGAGTTTTTGCGGAAAGGTCCAAGCTCAGGCACTTCCCAGGGTCCGGTTTCGACCCCTTCGCTAAACTCGATATTATGATGGAGCGGACTCAGCCCATCCCAGTCTTCTAAACTTCGTTGAGCATAGACCCCAAAGATGTCCACTTGCTCGATCGCCTGCGGAGCGCCGCTGCCGCGAAATCCACTAGGACGATCTGCAGTGACGAGTATCAAGGGGCGGCCCTGATAATACGCTTCAATTACCGCTGGCAAGAGCTCTGCAACTGCCGTCCCAGACGTCACGATGACTGCGCAAGGCAGATCAACTTCCATGGTCCGGCCCAATGCAAAAAAAGCGGCAGAACGCTCCTCAAAATGGCTCCAAACTTTCACCTCTTTTGCCTCCTCAGCCCGCGCCAAAGCTTCCAAAAGCAAAGCATTGCGCGCACCTCCGCAGACGACAAACTCGCACACCCCTGCCTCTAATAAGCCACCAATCGTCCCAATCGCCCGCTGCCAATCACTCACTGCAAAAATCCTGCCGTAGCTTTCTATAGAACTCAATCTTGGAAAGGTATTGCAAGCAGCAGCGAAGCTTCGCCAGATCCAGAATTTCTCGTGACAGTGAGATACGCTCAACCTAGTTTCCGCCGTGTGCCAGAGGAACTCGACACGGATCCGGCCACCGAGGTGAAACGGGCAATTGATGCCAGAGACGGCAGCTCTCTGCTAGCTACCGCAGAAAATGTCCATTATGCGGATCTCGCCGATCTTTACGAGCACCTCAATGACGAAGAGCGAGATTTTTTCTTTAAAACCATTGGCCCAGAACTAGCGACCGATATCGTTGCCGAATTGCCGGACTCTTTGATCGAGGACTCCCTCAGCCATTTTAAGCCCGCACAGCTTCGCTTTCTTCTCGGAAATCTCTCTGACGATGACCGTGTCGACATTTTTCAGGTGGTCTCGAAAGATGCCCAAGTTCGCTTCTTCTCCCTCCTCGGCCCGAGCGATAAAGAGCTGACCGAAAACCTCCTAAAATATGAAGAGGACAGCGCCGGCGGGCGGATGACTACAAAGATTGGGCGTCTCACTGCAGATATGACTGTGAAGCAGGCCATTGCAATCCTTCGGCGGGACCGGGAAGATACCGAGACATTGGCCCGTATCTTCGTGGTCGATGTCCTTGGACGATTGGTCGGTAAAATCCGCCTGCGCGATCTGGCGTTCAACCCGTGGCAGACCGCGATTGGAGATATCATGGAAGATGCGGATGAATCAATCCTTGCCACAGCCGATCAAGAGGAAGCCGCCCGTCTTCTCTCTCGCTACGATCTGGTCGCATTACCCGTCGTTGATGAGTTCCACCACCTTCTCGGGGTGATTACCTATGACGATGCGATTGAAATCCTTCAGGAAGAATCGACGGAAGATATCGAGAAACTAGGCGGAATCGGCGGGGAACAGGCTGAACTTACCTATCTAAACACGCATCCTCTACGCCACTACCGCCGTCGGGTGGTCTGGCTTGTCGGCCTTGCCTTTGTTTCAATCATCTCAGGATATATTATGTACCGCTTCGGCGGCGTTCTACAGCAGGCATATATTCTCGCGCTGTTCCTGCCGATGGTGGTGGCCTCCGGCGGGAACGCGGGTGGTCAGGCGGCCACAATGGTAATCCGGGCACTGGCTTTGGGCGAAATCCGCGCCGGGGCTGCATTGAGAATCGCTTGGAAGGAAGCGCGTGTAGGCATCTGCCTAGGGATGACGCTGGGGATTTCGATTGCAGTTTTTATCGCTTTTCTACTTCCAAGATTTCTTTCGCAACCCACCGCTAATTTCACATTCTCCGGCCTTGCCGTGGCCGTGGCAGTCGCAATTACCCTGCAAGTTTTCTCCGCGACCGTTCTGGGTGCTCTTCTACCAATCACTGCCCGCGCGATCCGCCTCGATCCTGCCGTTGTTTCAGCTCCATCCTTAGCATCCATAGTTGATGTTTCTGGTATGCTCATCTATTTCGGAACCGCTGCTGCAGTTTTATCCTTATTCCCATAGCTTTCGTCCCTTCCAACTTGTCCCTCCCAACTCGTCCTCCCAAATTCCGTATCCCAGCTCAATGGACACTCTGATTAAATGCCTTCAAGACCGTGAAGACCTTTCTCCACAGCAGACCATTTTTGCAGCGAATCTCTTGCTCGAAGAAAAGATTTCCGATGCGAAGAAGCGCGATCTACTCCTAGCTTTATCTCAGAAAGGCGAAACCCCGGCCGAGATCGCTGCGTTCGTTGAAGCTTTTCTCGCACATAGTATCGATCCACAGAGCAGCTCTTTGGTGTTTGAGGGGCCGACGCTCGATGTGTGTGGAACGGGTGGGGATAAACTCGATCTATTCAACGTTTCTACCACCGCGATGTTCATCGCAGCAGCTGCAGGGGCCATCGTGGTGAAGCATGGCAATCGGGGGATCACCTCAAAGTCCGGTGGCGCTGATGTCCTGGAGGCAATGGGGATACGCATTGATCTACCACCTGCAGAATTCGCCGAGTGTCTGACCTCTGCCGGCATCGGCTTTCTATTTGCGCCTACGTATCATCCCGCCTTTAAGGCTGTGGCGAATATTCGTAAGCAGCTCGCCAAAGAAGGCCACCGCAGCCTATTCAATTTGATCGGCCCACTGCTCAATCCGGCTCGTCCAGAGTGCCAGCTGGTAGGTGTCGCAGATCGCGCTTTGTGTCCGGCCTTTGCGGAAATTCTTCAGCGCCTCGGTCGCCATAGCGCTTGGGTAGTAAGCGGCCTTGCCGCAGGATCAGCGGCCAGTTGACGAGATTTCACTGATGGGCCCCACTTTCATCTGTAAATCTGGGGCATATCAAGAACTCGTCGATGAAGAGATCGCGCCTAGCGATTTCGGCCTTCGCCAATGTTCGATTGGTGATCTTCAAGGCGGGGATGCAAAGGAAAATGCTCAGATTCTAAGCGATATTCTTTCCGGAAAAGAAACAGGGCCTCGTCGAGACATTGTTTTATTAAACGCTGCTGGCGCGATCACCTGTGCAGGTCTCGCTGATGACATGAGCCACGGCTTGCGCATCGCCCGTGAATTGATTGGCAATGGGGCAGCCTTTAATAAGCTACAACAATTAAAAGCTGCTGCCCCGTGTAACTAGTATTTCCTGTCACAGAAAGATTGTTCCTACTTAATCCTCCGTCCTAAATAGCTAAGCCCGTGGAAGCCCCCTCTCAAAAGCCCCAGCCAAATAAAGCCGCTGTGTTTTTCAGTCGCTTCGGCAGCACGGTGTTTCTGTGGGGCCTTTTGACTGCGGTCTTTTTCTTTCGATCTCCTCCTGCGTTTCTCGCAATTCTTTCGGTTCTTATCCTGATCTCGACAATTGAGTTCTTCAAGATGCTAAGGAAGGTAGATATTCCGTGTTTCCCCCGCTTCGGTTTGCTGCTTGCGATTGCATACTGTGCTGTTACCTCGTGGGGCTTTTATACAGGAGCAAAAGAAATTGATCCCGCAATCGATGCCTTCTTCATCTTTCTTGCAGTGGCGGGTTCTTTTATTCTCCAGCTGCGCTTCCCGATCAAAGGGACCGAAGCCCTGCTCTCTGTCGCTGCTACGGCTCTCGGATTTTTATACATCGCCTACCTGTTCACATTCACCGCACGCATCACATTCGGTGTAGCTGGCGATGTCGCAGCGCCCGGCGCCTTCGTCCTGCTGTGGCTGATTGCGGTGACAAAATTTACCGATATGGGCGCTTATCTCACCGGATCTTTATTCGGAAAAAACAAAATGATTCCTCATGTATCACCTGGGAAAACCTGGGAAGGCTTTTACGGAGCCATTCTATTCTCACAAATTGCCGCATGCGGTTTATACGCTCTAATGCCAGGCGAACTGAATGCGCTGTATTCGTGGCAGCATGTCATCGCGCCTAGGGCTAATTTTAGCTATTCTTGCTGTAGTTGGTGATCTCGCTGAGAGCGTGCTCAAACGCTCGCTAAATGCGAAGGATTCTGGAAACATGCTTCCAGGCATCGGCGGTGGCCTAGACCTGATCGATTCCATCTGTTTCACCGCCCCCGCACTCTACTTTTACCTCATCTGGGTGATCCCTTCCCTGCCATGAGTTCACTTCAGAAGCGGCGTGTCGTTCTTCTAGGATCCACTGGGTCCATCGGCACCTCTACGCTAAAAGTCGCCGCCGCATTGCCAGACGAAATCGAAATAGTCGGCCTTGCCGCACATTCAAATGTCGCGCTTCTTGCAGCACAAGCCTACGAAACTGGCGGGCGGCATTTAGCAATCTACGATTCCTCGAAAGTCAATGAGCTAAGGAAACTAGCGCCATCCGGCTGCACGATTCATGCGGGCGCTGAAGGACTAGAATACCTAGCCGGCATCGCTGATGCCGATACAGTTCTTATTGCAATTGTCGGCACTGCCGGGCTGCAGCCAGCACTGTCGGCCATTGAGGCTGGGAAAAACCTCGCGATTGCTTCCAAAGAAATCCTGGTCATGGCAGGCGAAGTCATCACCAAGCGTGCCTCTGAAAAAAACGTTTCTATCCTCCCAGTCGATTCGGAACACAATGCGATTTTTCAGTGTTTAGAAGGCCATCATCAAGGGACAAAGCAAATATCTCGCCTAATTCTGACCGCATCGGGCGGACCATTTCGTGACACCCCAGCCGAAGATCTCGCCGAGGTGACGCCGGAGATGGCACTCAAACATCCAACTTGGGAAATGGGTCCGAAAATCTCAATCGATTCCGCAACTTTATTTAATAAGGGTCTCGAAATGATCGAAGCGCGTTGGCTGTTTGGAGTTGAGATGGATAAAATAGACGCGGTGATCCACCCGCAATCCATTGTCCATTCGATGGTAGAATTTGTGGATGGCTCCATCCTCGCGCAGCTATCTAGCACCGATATGTGCTTCCCGATCCAATATGCGCTGACTTATCCGAATCGAAGAAAAGGAACACTCAAACCGCTCGATTTCGCAGCGATCGGAAAATTAGAGTTCACAGCTCCACGCACAGACGCATTTCCCGCATTGGAGCTAGCGAGGGAAGCCGGACTCACCGGCGGCACTCTCCCTGCAGTCTATAATGCTGCCAATGAGATAGCAGTGCAGGCATTCCGTGAACGCCTAATTCCATTCCCAGCAATATGGGAGACTGTTGCAACAACAATGGAGGAACATGCTGTCACCAAAAATCCTACCCTTTCCCAGATTCTCAGCGCGGACCAAGAGGCACGAAGTTTTGCTAACGAATCGATCGGGCGACAGCACTAGCCGCAACAGAATACGGTCCAATATTCATCGGGAATTAGATACCAAATTATCAAAAGTCTACCAATCTAACATTCCTGTGTAGTCTCCGTCGGGCATTCATTTACTTTGGTCGTTCAAAGTTCTCCATGTCACTAAACCCGCGAGCACCCACAGCAATCCGGGGACACAGACAGAAACAATGATACCCCATTTCGGTTCAGAGATTGCCCAAGCTCCAATCGCCGAAAATAAGAAACCCATCGGCAAGGCACCGCACGCAAGCGCCAGACAAAATTTCTGAAAAGGCATCTTTAGAAGGCCCGCGAGACAAGTCAGGACCTCTGGCAATATTGGCAATGATCGACTTAGGGCGATAATCAGACCTCCCTGAGCTTCGAAAAGTTTCTCGCCCCGTCCAAAGTCCTTTTTTCCAAGCCACTGTATCGCTTGTTTCCGAGTAATTATCTTCCCAAGCCCATACGCGCAAATTCCCGCAAGGAATGAACCCGTAGCAGAGCAAATTCCTCCGAGAAAAATTCCGTAGACCGCTCCTAGGATAGTCATCACCACGGTTCCTGGAACCGGCAGCAATATATCAGATACTAGTAAACCAATCCCAACTAACCAAGCCCAGCCCTCAGCGCCATCGAGTAGGGAACGAATATTCTGAACATCCCAGAAAGCTTCTGCGCTCTGGCCCATAGCCATCCAAAGGATGAGAAAGAATCCTGCCAGTAGGAGAAATAAGCCCAGTAGCCTCATCGACGGAATAATCGCCTGAAGATGATGCCTAGTAGGACTTCATCCATTCGGCGACATCCGCAACATCCTGCGCGGTCATTCCTAATTGATCGGCACTAAGCATCAAAGACTGTTTCAATGGGCGGCGGCTTTTGATTTGATCACTCGGGACTTTTTGGGTTACGCCGCCGGTTGACCGAATCATAATATCTTTTCCTTCAGAAAGAATCTGGCCATCAATCGGTCCACCATCGTATAGGTTAAGCCGATGCCCATCATAGCCGTGTGAGATATCGTAACTGGGATCGATAATTGACCGGATCACGACTTCTGGTGGCTGACGTTTGCCGAAGCCTAATAGCGCTGGGCCATACTCAACGCCCTGTCCATCAATCTGGTGGCACATTAGGCACCGCCCAGCAGCAATTTTCCCACGCGCTGCATCGCCGTTAAGTGCGAGGACAGATTCGGTTGTAAACTTCATCTTTTTAGGTGCCCTCGGGACTTCAATGGAAATCATTTTCACATTTTCCTCAATCGTTCCGTTCTTAATCAAGGTTTCCTCGAGATCCATTGCTGCCCACTCTCCATCGACTCGATTCCGAAGCCACCAAACGGCCTGGTCCTGAATCGGTGAATCCGCCTCAGCCAGCTCGATCATTGCATCAGCTGCACTTCTTTCATTCACAAAAGCAATAGTTGTGACTGCTATTTTCCGAGCATCTTCGCTCAAAGATTCGTCGAGAGCGCGTTCTTTTAGTTCGGGGACCGCGGCCTTGGGAGTAAGCCGCCAAGTCAAGCGTGCGAACTTTTCTGTCCAGTCTGCAGGATTTTCAGGAGCCATTTCTACCTTTAAAGATGCCCAAAGTTCGTTGTTGTGGTGCCCTGCTCCAAGACCCAGAGACTCAAGATACGATGGATCCTTTCCATCGTAAGCCATCGCCACTTTCACAAGAATTGGCTCCGCCTCTTCCCAGGAACGATAGCGCATTTCTAGGGCACACTCGGCGCGCACTGCAGGCGATGGGTCTTCTGCCAAGCTTCTGGCGTAGAGAAGCGGATCAATTAATCCATCTGAGCGACGTATTGCCCGGAATGCGGTGAGGCGGATATTTTGGTCTTCTTCGCTGAGTAGCTCCTCTAATTTCATCACGCCCTTTTCCCCCATATGAGGCAAAAGCCAAATCGCGCGGGCGGCTATAAACTTGTTTTCATTTTCTAGAATAGAAATTACCTGATCAAAGACCTGCTCACCCTTGTCTTTTAAGAAGTGAAAACCCGTCCATCTCACATTCACTGCGGGAGATTTCAGAGCCGTAATTGCCCCTGGGACAGTCGTAAAATCTATTTGAGGATTATCCGGAGTGAAGCCTTTTGGCGCAAGACGATAGATAATCCCGGAAGCCGCATCATCTCTGGTGCCATGTCCACCGACGCGTGAATCCGTCCAATCTGCAATATAGATAGCTCCGTCAGTTCCCACAGCCACATCAGAGGGGCGGAACTGATACAGACTCACCTCTTTCGAATTTGGGTCATACATTTTCGAATCGCTTCCGGCAAAATCCGCACCGTCAAAAACTTTTTCTGGATTGGTGGTTACAAAATCCTTCCGATCAAGGCGAAATCCGGCACCGATTAGTTCAGGCTTGTAGCCAAAAATTACATTTCTCCCAGGCTCGCAAGAAAGAAGAGTGCCGATAAACTCATCTCCCAAAATTCCATTTTCATACATTGCGATTCCCGTAGGCGATCCCCCGCCATACACATCGCCTGCAGGCATCGTTCCCGGATCCTCTTGGCGCCAATGAGCGATTGGAATTTCCTGTCCCGGCCGGCGATCCGCACCCCAGGTCTTTTTCCCGTCGCGCGAAAAATAGCCTGCATTGCCGTGCTCTAGCATATGGGTCACCCGGCACGCAGGTGGATCGTCATTGTCATTTTGGAAAATAAATCCGAGGGAATCAGTAATTTGTTCATACGAATTTCTGAAGCCATGGCCGATTACTTCAGTCCGAGTCCCATCCGCATTGATGCGGAAAGCGGCTCCTGCATTATACGCAAATCCATCATCTGACTTTTCACCAGCAATCTGAAGGCTATCTACTACATTTTTTGAATATCGCTCGTCGATATAGGGACCACCAAAAACAAATGATTTGCCGTCTGCATCCGTAAAAGCACCCGCCATGTTACCTTGGTTGAAAACAAGCTTTCCATCAGGACTTCCGGTCACGGAGTGCAATGAGTGGTCGTGGTTCCTCCCATTGAATCCTGTTAGGAAGACCTCTTTCTTGTCGCCTTTCTCCTCGTTAAACACACCGTCACGATCCACATCTATTAATTTTAGCAGGTTAGGTGGTTGCGAAACCATTACCACGTTATCGAAAATAGCAATTCCTAGAGGAACGATCAGCTCCGGATCTTGCCAGAATACTGTGCTTTTATCTGCTTTGCCGTCGGCATCTGTGTCCTCAAGAATAACGATCCGATCCCCCGCCGGACGTCTATCACTTTTGTGCCGATAGTTGACCCCCTCTGTAACCCAGACCCGGCCCTTGGAATCAATATCCATATTCGTCGGATTATTCAGCATCGGTGATGCGGCCCACGGGATTACTTCCATACCCTCCGGAACAACAAAAGAATCTAGAGGCATCGGCGGCGCCTCATCTGAGGGGGTCCATGCGGATGCAATGAGTGGAAAAATAGAAACGCAAACGATGCTAAGGGCTTTCATAAAAATAAGTCCAGAACCCTATTCGGGCCTAGAACTGAGTCAACTTTTTAGTCAATTCGACAGGCGCCCTGACAGGAGCCAAATACCTAATGGCTCTTAATTCTTTACTCCGGCATTTCTTCCTTCTCGCCAAGGAACCTAGGCTCTGTATCTAAAAGGTGGATATCAAGCCACATTTTTACTCGAGCGCCGACCTCTCTGAAGCGGGTCTTCAGGCCCGCCTGGATCTCGACGTCTTCTGCATTAAAACCGATCGCCTCCATGCCGTGGGCTCTCGCTAAGTAAACAGCCCGTTCGTTCTGGAAGCGCTGGCTAATTACCGAGATCCGCTTAGCTCCAAACACTTTTTTCGCCCGCACAACAGAATCGAAAGTCCGTAGCCCAGCATAGTCGCAAACGATTCTGTCTTTCGGAACACCTGCTTCTATCAGTGCCGCCTTCATGGCCTCAGGCTCGTTGTAATACTTGCTTCGGTTGTCTCCAGAAACAATGAACGTTTCTACCTTGCCTGCTTCCCAGACCTCAGTAGCGGCATCAATGCGATACCGGAAGTATTTATTCTCACGACCCTTGTAGGTATCCGATGTGCCAAAGACGAGGCCCACCTTTGCCTTCGGTAATTTTTCCACATCGTCATACAGGCGCCCTCTCGATGCCCAGACCGCAGTGACATTTGTGTAGACGATAAACAAAGTCACCAAGAGACAAAAGCCGACCGTAAGGACCAACAGATTCTTTAAAAAACGCCAAAATCTATACCCGATACCCGCCATTATTTACCTACTTTTCCCACTCCTACAGTTTCTTGCCGGGGCCATTGCAGCATTGCCTTTACAGCATCTGTGAAAGGAGTTCCACACGGCTGCTCGGGAGCCAATACTCGCAAGCGTGAAGATGTTTCAAAGAAAGAAATTTCCTCGAATCGTCCAAGAAGCTCTCCATCGATTTCCACAGGAACCTCGCGGTCTGCTGTTACGGTGACACCTTCGGACTGGAAATAACTAATTGATTCCGCCAGATCAATTCCACCCTGAACAATTCCATGCAGCGAATCGAGAACTAGGCGATAACCTGCCTCTTTGAACACGATGACATCCAGCATCGAATCAAGATTATCTGCCTTGCGAAACAACTTGAATTGACCACCATACAAAGACCCATTGCCACATAAGACAGCCACTCCAGTTTCGACTCTGCCATCGGCACTTCGGATCTCCATCAAGGGCGGGCTTTCTCCAAGAACTTTGACTGCACTTAATAGGTAAGCGAGTGGCCCCAGCATTTTTTTGCTCTCCCATTTGGTCTCTTCAATAACTTTTGCATCGAATCCCACGCCAGCCATTTGCACAAAAGGTGCTCCATTTGCTGAAAATAGATCGACCTCTTTCACCAGGCCCTGCTCGATGACCTCCAATGCCTTAGGCAGGCTGTTTGCCGGGATGCCCATTTCTCTTGCGAAAACATTCATTGTTCCCGCCGGAATAATTCCCAGTGCCGTCTGCGTTCCGGCCAAACCAGAGACAACCGCATTCAAAGTGCCATCGCCCCCTGCCGCAATCACTACCGGCTCTCCTTCTGCAGCGAATTTTCGCGCTAGCTCGACGGCCTCATCACCATTGTTGGTCGCGTAGAGCGCGAAGCGATTCGCATGCTCCATCAGGAACTGCTGAGTTTTACCTCCCTTCTGTCCCTTCGCACGTGGATTGAAGATAAGTGGATACCGCTGATGCAGTGACATCCCCTATCTTTCTCCTAGTTTCAGACTCTCGGCAACCGCATTTCGCTCAAGACCGCTCCCAGCCGCTTCACTGGCAGGCCCATCACATTTTCATATTCTCCGTCAATCTCCTCAATAATTAAGCCGCCATAATCTTGAATCCCATAGGCGCCCGCTTTGTCCAAAGGTGAGGTTTTTGACAAATAGTCCTCTAGTACTTCATCCGCCACGGCGCGGAATCGGACCTTTGTGACTTCATGAAAAACTTGGACCTGATCGTTTCGCGGACCACAGATACACACCCCCGTGCATACTTGGTGAACTCTGCCACGTAAGCGCTTCAACATTTCCAACGCCTCGTCTAAGTCCTTTGGCTTCCCCAAGGGTAGGCGATCTAGAAAGACCAACGTATCGGCACCGATTACGATTGCATTCACATCCAACGCCCTTGCCACCTCAGCTGCCTTACGGCGCGCGTTCTCCTCGCAAAGTCCACCCATTCCTAGCCGCGAATCATCCGTCTCCACCACCGAAGAAAGTAGGACCTCGAAGTCATAGCCCATCGCTGCCAGCAGCTCCTGCCGCCGCGGAGATCCGCTCGCCAAGACGAGCCTCATCCTGCAAATGGGAACGCTTGAACTCCTTTTATGCCGAGTCCGGTGATTTTGAATAATCGCCCCGCGTTCTCCTCAACTTCACTTTTGTGAATTCCTGTCGTCACATAGAGAATATCAAGATTTTTTCCCCCAAAGGCACACGCAGTCGTTTCCAAGCAGGGCAGATCAATTTTCTGTAGCTCCTTTCCCGTCTTGGGGCAAAATCTCACGACACACGCCCCATGGCAAAACGCGATCCATAGCTTCCCATCTTCATCGATTGTCATGCCATCTGGCGAGGACTCATAATGAGCCGTTGAGATCACTGGTCTCGGATTACGAAGCACACCATTGGCGTAATCAAATGCGAGCACTTCTTTTGTGGGCGTATCGATGTAATAACAGGTCTTCGCATCTTCGCTCCACGCGATCCCATTCGAGTTTGTGACCGGCCCATAGGCCTCCACACATTCATGATCAGCCCCGAGTCTGTATAAACGCGCATCGCCGGTTTTCTTTACCAAGCTGATCGTGCCCGCAAAAAAATAGCCATCAGGCGAACACTTTCCATCATTGAAGCGGTTTGCCTCCATCTCGGGCTCTGGATCCACCAGAGACTTACCTTCTCCGCTCTCTTCATCCAATAGCCAAAAGCCCTTATCACCCGCAAAGACCAGCCCGCCGTCTTTTCGAGGGACAACCGCTCCTACTCTTTGCCCTACATCCCAGACTTCTTCAGAAGCAGTTTCAGGATCGAAACGAACCACGGCATGCCCTTCGATATCCACATATAAAAGTTTGCCCTGCCACCAAATCGGGCCCTCGCCCCATTTTGACACCCGATTCCCAATTGCCTCTACCTGGATCATTAGCTAATCCAACTTCACTCAGCGCATCGAGCAACTGAAAACGCCCTTCCAACCGTCATTTCTCGCAGGTCCCTTTTCCAAGCTTCGAGACGAACAAGAAACTGCGAGGGCCAATCGATACAGACTTTCGCTGGACTCTACTAAAATTACGGGTTGGTGAATCAAGCGCGAAACATCTGCTCAAGCCCCCATATCAGTGAAAAAGATCTCTGCTGCTGCAGCCTCTTACCCTCTAAAGCAGGGATGGGACACCAATCGCCGTATCCGTCTCGGCTTCGTAATCAACTCCTTCCAAGCCAAAGCCGAACAACTTCAGAAACGCTGCCTGATATCCTTCAAAATCTGCGAGGGAAGCTAGATTTTCTGAATCCACTGTTTCCCATCTTTCTGCGACTATTCTTTGTACATCGGTTTGCATCTCCCAGTCATCGAGCCGGATTCTTCCCGCATCATCTGCTTGGATGTCATCGCTATAAATCCTATCACGCAGCAACCGATCCATCTGCTCAATTGTATCCTCATGATTCCCCGCAGCCTTCATCACCTGGTAAAGGATCGAGATATACAATGGCACAACCGGGATCGCTGAACTCGCTTGGGTCACCAAAGCCTTGTTTACAGAAACCCAGGCTTTTCCGCCGACTACACCGAGCTTGCCATCAAGCGCCTTTTGAGATTTCTCAAGATCTTCCTTCGCTTTCCCGATCGTTCCATCCTTGTAGATCGGCCATGTCATTTCGGGCCCGATGTAAGAGTAGGCCACCGTTTGAACATTTTCGGCTAAAACGCCAGCGGAGAGCATTTTTTCTATCCAGATCTCCCAATCTTCTCCACCCATCACTGAAATTGTCTGCTGCACATCATCTCCTTCTGCGGCCTCAATGCTAACGTCCTCTACCGTTCCAAGATTTGTATTGAGGGTCTTATTTTTGTAGGTCTGGCCAATTGGCTTCAGCACAGATTTGTAGACTTCTCCCGTGGTCGGATCAGTGCGGCGCGGCGATGCCAAACTATAGACTACCAAATCTACTTGGCCCAAGTCTTCGTGGATTGCTTGAATGACTTCATGTTTTACCTCATCTGAAAAGGCATCGCCATTGAACGACCGGGCATACAGGCCAGCAGCTTTCGCCTCTCTTTCGAAGGCGACTGTGTTATACCATCCGGCAGATCCGCTTTTAGTTTCAGTTCCAGGCCTTTCATAGAATACTCCAACTGTCGCGGCATTCGCGCCAAAGGCAGCTGCTATTCGCGAGCTGAGGCCGTAGCCAGTCGACGAGCCGATCACCAACACTTTCTTCGGTCCGTCTTTTATTTCGCCACGAGACCTCACGACCTCGATTTGCTCCTCTACATGCTTTGCACAGCCGTCTGGATGCGCAGTTGTGCAGATAAATCCCCTAATCTTTGGCGCAACGATCATATAAGCGCAGATCCTATCTTGGCGCATGTTCCAGGCAACCTCAAAACATCTCAGATCAATTGATCTTCTGGATCTTGGGAGAAAATTAGGGTCGAATAAGCACCAAGACGGATAAGTCCAGAGCACGGTAATCCATCAATCCCCTCACCATCTGCCACAAGATCGAGGCATTCGACATCGCCAAATAATGCACTATAGGCGCGAGCATCAGAATTAAATCTCAATTTCCATTCTCCCCCTTCTGGAAATCCGAGGCGATAGCCTTCGTATGTCTCATGGCTGAAGTTACATACCACAACCACGTCATCACCTTTTCCGTGTGCGGAAAATCGTTGGAAACCGATCACATTTTGTTCCTGATTCATATGATGAACGGCAATTCCCTTGCTGCACAGACCGCCGGTGTAGCCACCCCGATTCTGGCGAAGATGGATTAGATCTCGATACATTTTAGTGATTCCAGCGAACTTTTCAGCTTGGCCCCAGTCGACAAATTCATCGTCGGAAAATTTCCCTCCTAAAAGGAATTCTTGCCCTTGGAAAAGCATCGGTATCCCGGGACAGGTGAAAAGAAGTCCGGCTCCGAGGCAAGAAAGCTTCTGTGCAAAATAACCGTCCTGTTGATCCGCTTGGATCTCCGTCGGCACGCGAGATTTGTCATTGGTCACCTCATCGTGGGATTCTGTGTATAGGACCCGCTGCATCGCATCGCCATTGAAGTTGGCGAGAAGAATTTCCCTTACGGCTTCCACTGATCTCCATTCATCCTGTGCCTTCTCCAGCTGTTCGCGAATCGGAAAGACAAACGTCGCATCCCATTGAGCATGGAAACCTCCGCCGCCCTGATCTGTTGGTGCGGTCACCATCGCTTTGTTCTTCAGATCTTCTGCGATCAGAATTTTATGCGGATGAGTTTCGCGGATGTCATTGTTGATCCATTGCACAAGGGACCAACCCTCTGGGAGGGGCGAGCTTTCATCATCGTGCTCGCGCACATTTCTCATAAACAAGGTCGCGTCATATCGCAGGCCGTCGATCTGAAATTCATCGAGCCACATCATTGAATTATCGTGGATATAGCTGCGCACTTCGCCCTCCCGTAGTCTGGTCGGGTGGCTCCCCAAGGCGTTTCTGCACGCCAATCATTATAAAAGTAAATTCCACCACCGCCATTCTCTGACCAGCCATCGAATTGCCACATGTCTAGATCAGAAGGCCCGAAATGATTATAAACTACATCTAGAATCACCGCCAATCCGCGCAAATGGCATTCTTTTACTAAGTTCTTTAATGCCTGCGGGCCGCCATAGCTACTCTCGACAGCGTATGGATGGCTCGGATTATAACCCCATGAAATATCTCCGGGGAATTCGGCAAGTGGCATTAGCTCGATCGCATTTGCTCCCAGCTCCACGACCCAATCTAGCTTATCAACCAAGGCCTCTAGCCGTGGCCGACCATCATCTTCCGGGAAGGTTCGCGGATGAACTTCGTAGATGACCAGCTGATTGTGAACTGGCATCTCAAAAGAGTTTTCACCCCAATCAAAATCGCGTGTGCGCACGACTGCGTTCCCCGTCGAATTTGTTACCTCGTAAGCCCGTGGATCGATCCGTTTGAAAGTGTGCTCCCCATCGGAAATTGAATACTGAAATTCATCTCCGTCCTTTACCCCTTCGACAAATATACTCCATACACCCTCCTCGGACGGCTCAAGAGCATTTTGTGTATTCTGCCATTTGTTAAAATCTCCTACAACAGCCACGCTTTTCGCGTTTGGGGCCCATACCCTGAACACCGCGCCCCCTTCTACGACTTGGCTTCCTAAGGGATATTGCGTCGGATCGATTTGAGTCTCCATATTTTTTCTTATCTATAACTGCGGATTCAGATTTTTCACAAAAAAAAAGCCGTGACCATTCAACTACGGTCGCGGCTTTTTAAGTTCGTTTTGATCAATTAGATGGCATCATCATTGACACCAGTCGTGAGCCAACTGCCAGTAGCAATCTTTGTGAATGCCTTATCGATGTCTCCAGATTTATCTGCCATTTCTTCGAAAGCGTCAGCTATGTTGTTCATATTTAGCTTTGCGGCAAATGCTTTTGCGGTTCCGAAGCCGGCAATCTCGTAATGCGCGATCCGCTGTGCGTTCGCAATCAGCGCTGCGTCTTTCAGCGATCCATGCACATATTCTTCATTGGTCTCATTCGCCTCACGAAGCAGACCTGCCATTGCCTCGCATTTCACGCCAGTTGGCGGAACATTTAGCTGCCCACAAAGATCTTTGATCGTCTCAACATTCTTCAAAGTGGCAGCTTTTACCGCTTCAAACTTCTCTGTGAGATCATTGTCATTGGTCGAAAGCTTAATTTTTCCGAGAAATTCAGAATAGCGGCTTTCGGCATTGTAAAGGTCACGCGCTTGTTCTTCTAGAAGGTGACGTAAGTTTTTCGGTGCGGTTTTGGTTATTGTTGCTGTTTCCATAATTTTTATCAGTTAGTTCTCAACACACATCGCAGCCCCCATACCAATGGCCAAAGTTCCCTATATCCTTGTCCTACAGTGTTTCAGATCATGAAATACACCATCTAAAACTGTGATTCCTTGCGATCCGCGACCTACATATTGCAGTTTGACTGCAATTCGGTTCCCGGCATCTACACCTATTGACCGCGAATTCGCGCTGGCACGTCTTTGATTGAAAATCCTTGGGCTTCAAGCACCTCCCATACTTTTAAAAGAATCTCTAATGGTAGCCGCCGATCTGCCTCCAGCTCCAGTTTGCGGCCCGGATTCTGACTTTTAAACGCCGCAAGATATCCGCCCAGCAGATCCTCTGGAACTCGCAAAGCGTCTAAGCTGATGTTTCCCTCGGCATCGACTGCCAAGACAGATCGGGAATCGGTCACGGTTTTTGAGGGAATTTCCTCAGCCCTAGGTAGATCGATCTCTAGGACCTTCCGTGGCTGCTTGAAACTAGTAGAGACAATAAAGAAGACCAATAAGATAAATAAAATATCGATCATCGGCACAATCGGCACCTGTGACCTTTTTGAGCTAGAGCGGTGAAATTTCATCGATCTAGATCACCTCCCGGGCCCGCCATATACAGGCTCATAATGCTCTCAAGACTTGCGGTGATCCGCTCTATTTTCCGACTGAAATAGGAATGAGCGATCACGCAGGGAACCGCAATCGCCAGCCCGAAAATGGTCGTATTTAGGGCTTGGGCAATCCCTTGTGCTATCGCCAAGTGATCGGTGGTTTCGCCCAGTCCCTGAAAAATAACCACCAGCCCGGATGCCGTCCCAAGCAAGCCAAGAAGAGGGGCTACGGTGATGACCACGTCCAAGACTCCGATCCCTGACTGCATGCCGATGATTTCCTCATGCGCGGCGGCTTCGACCCGCCTGACTCGTTTTTCTTCAGACAAGCCTTGCCCATCTATCATCGCCTGACCCAAGCGCGCTAAGACACTTTTAGATTCTTCAATGTCGCTTGCTTGGATTTCGCCCGTAAGCATCTTTCCACTCAGTTCTGCTGGCAGAATTCGGCTTCGGGTAAGCGTCAAGAATTTATAGGCAATCGCTGCGACACCGGCAATCGAGCAAAGGATCAGCGGGTAAATGAAAATCCCGCCACGTTCGAAAAACGAAAAAATCGATTCGCTAAGAGTGGCTGCAAAAACTTGGATCGGCATGGATAGTCAAAAGTAAAAATTAAAGATTAGCTCTAGCGCTTCGCCCTGCATATCAGAGCGGACTTCAGAAGGCATTACTGGAATCTTGGCATTCCGAATTGAATTCAAAGTAAAGCCTTTCTGCACTGCACCAGACTGGCCTTCGCCGACAAATTGGACTGATTCCACATCACCTTTCTCTTTGACGAAGAAACGAACTGTCAGATAGCCCGGTGTGATGAAATCCCGATGACGCACACAATTTCGCTGCCACTCCAGCTCCACGGCGCGGCTGATAAGAGCCTGATATCTGCCCATCGGGCTGTCTGCTACATCCAGTGCACTGCGGCCCGTTCGAGAGATATTACCAACGATCGCCGTCTTTGTTTGGTTCCCACGAAAGTCTAGGCTGTCGGGCGCTTTTGCTGCCACTTCTACAGGGACAGCGTTTTCCGCTGGCTGAATCGTTTTCTCAGCCTCAGTTGACGGCTCCTGCTCATTATGCAAGCCCTCTTCACGAAGAAGATCTGCCAAGCGCTCGAAATCTTTTTCGATCACTTTCTCTCGGAGCTTGGGAAGGGGAACGGGAAGCTCCACAGCATTCGGCCCCGCCAAAAGCCGCTCCCGTGCGGACATCGCCGCAGCCTCCGAGTTCGCCATCGCTTGATCTGACTCTTTCTTCGCCGTGGTCTCAGCCGAAGCGCTCACCGGCTCCGGCACAGGTTCCGAAACTAATTCAGCTGCCTTCTGTGGATTTCCGTCAGTATATACACTCGAAGTAGTTTCTAATTGTTCGGAACGCGCCTCAATACCGGCTTGTGAAGGCAGATCTGGGGCACCGGGAATCAGCGCGCGGTCGCTGGTTGCTTGCGTATTTCGTTCTCCTAAATAACGGCGCTCTGGCGGTGGCAGACTTGATTCTTGATCCTCAGAAGTCCGGACAAATTCAGGCGCAAGATCTGCAGCGATCTCTGCTTTTTCTTCGACGATCATCTCTGGATAGATCTGCATCACCTGCTCCTCTCGGGCCTTGGCGGAGTCTTTTGATTTTTGGACAGATTCAGCTCCCTTTCCAAGTAGTAGGCACCCTATAAAACCAATATTAAACAACAGTGAAACCGCTAGCGCCGTGATCCATAGACGCCGATCGTCGCGGCGGCGCCGAGCATCAAGTGCAGGTTGCCTAGGCTTTTCCGTCCTTATCGTTCCTTGGCTCATCAGAAGAAAAATCTGCTAACTGCAAAACCACTTAGTCAGCAGCTTGGATCGCACTTTGACGCATTGCCTCGAAGAGAACAATCCCTACCGCCGTTGCTAGATTCAGACTTCGCGTTCCTCCCGAAATCATCGGAATCGTTACTGCGGCATCGCCTGCGCTGCTGATCATAGATTCCGGTAAGCCCCGTGTTTCTTTGCCGAAAATCAGACAATCCCCTTCGTTGAAATCTGCATCCCAGTATGCTTTTTTGACTTTCGTAGTTAAATACCAAAAGCGATGTCCGGACATCGCCCTCTGGAAAGCGGCGAAGCTCTCCCAGACCTTCAGGTCCACATCCTGCCAATAGTCCAATCCCGAACGTTTGACCTCCTTCGCGTCCAGTGAAAACCCCAAAGGCTCAATCAGGTGTAGGGTCGCACCCGTGGCCAGCGCCAGCCTTCCAGCCGCTCCGGTGTTGTGAGGAATTTCAGGCTCTAATAAAACGACATGAAACATTTCGTGTTTTTGTTTTGCAGAACAGTATCTCTATTCTGCTGAAAAGTTCCATTTCCACAAGAATTAGGCATTGGTCGGGCTAGCGGGATTCGAACCCACGGCCTCTACACCCCCAGTGTAGCGCGCTACCAGACTGCGCCATAGCCCGAGCTAAGGTCCCGTTATAAGACACGGCGAAGATGACGGCGCATTCCAATATTGGCAAGCTCCGAACATTTAGGCTAAAGCTCATGGATGGAACTGCCTCTACCCGCTCCAATCAAAATTGCCATCATCGGTGCCTCCGGTTATACCGGCATGGAGCTGCTGCGCTTATTGCTCTCACATCCTGCCGCAGAAATCGTGGCTGCCACCTCACGCACTGAAGCAGGGAAACGCATCGATGAGGTATTTCCACGCTTTGCAAAAGCACCTACCGCTGCCTTGGAATTTTCCCTCCCAGATCCAAAAGCGATTGTCGCCAGTGGCGCGAAAGTCGCGTTTCTAGCTCTGCCTCATGGAGTTGCGGCTGATATCGCCACGGCATTGCTGGCCGACGGCGTGAAGGTGATCGATCTCTCAGCTGATTTCCGCCTGCGTTCCGCCGAAACCTATGAAGAATATTACCACAGTCCTCACCCGGCCCCCGACCTGTTGGAGAAAGCGGTCTATGGCCTACCTGAAATCCGTCCTGAGGAAATCGAAAAAGCCACCCTCATCGCCTCGCCTGGTTGCTACCCGACGAGCATCATTTTGCCGCTGATCCCGCTATTGAAAGCCAATCTCATTCAGCCAGATACAATCATTGCAAACTCGATGAGTGGAGTCTCTGGGGCCGGTCGCAAAGCTGCCACCGAACTGCTTTTCTGTGAATGCAATGAATCGGTTCGCGCTTATGGAATTCCAAAACACCGCCATCTCTCCGAAATCGAGCAAGAACTCTCAATCGCTGCCGCATCTGACATAAGAATTACCTTTATTCCTCATCTTATCCCGGTCCAATCGGGAATTTTAACGACCACCACTGCCCAATTGGTCCCCGGAATAGACCCGGCGGAGATCGCCGCCGCACTTCACAATGCCTATGCACCATGCACCTTTGTCCGGCTTCTTGGGCAAGGTTCAGCTCCGGACATCAAAAACGTAATACGCACCAACTTCATCGATATCAGCTATCAGATCGATCCACGCACAAATCGACTTATCTTGATGAGTGCGGAGGACAATCTGGGCAAAGGCGCAGGAGGCCAAGCTATTCAGAGCTTTAATCTGCTTAATCAGCTACCGGAGGAAACAGGTTTGGGTCATTGGTAGAGTTAAATTCTTTTCGAAAATGAGCTTGCCCGTCATCCGTAAGCTCAATACTCTCCCGCCCTTCTAAGGACAGATGTCAGAGTGGTCGAATGAGCCCGCTTGGAAAGCGTGTGTGGCAGCAATGTCACCGAGGGTTCGAATCCCTCTCTGTCCGCCATTTAGTAACGCAAAACGTTTCTTAAGCTTGCGGTTCCAATTAGCGTAGACCGCTGTTTTCACCAAACGGACAGAGAGGGATGAGAACCCTTTTCCGGAGCCGCTAGGCGGAGGAATCCGGGTTTGATTGCTAGGCGAGCGCTAGCGAGCAGATCATTCATTATCGCGACAGCGACATTCCGCAAAGACGGAGCGCAGCGTAGTCAATCCCTCTCTGTCCGCCATTTGGTAACGCAAAAGGTTTCTTAAGCTTGCGGTTCCAATTGGCGTAGACCGCTGTTTTCACCAGTCGGACAGAGAGGGATGAGAACCCTTTTCCGGAGCCGTTAGGCGGAGGAATCCGGGTTTGATTGCTAGGCGAGCGCTAGCGAGCAGATCATTCATCATCGCGTCAGCGACAACCTGCAAAGACGGAGCGCAGCGGAGTCAATCCCTCTCTGTCCACGTTTCAAGCGGTCAAGGCCCTATCTATTGCATCGATCCGCTTCGCTGATCTACCATTCTCGAACTCGAAATATCCTTCCCTCAGATCGCGTCATCGCGTGCACTTTGCCTATGCCATCGCGCGGTCGTCATCAGAGCACTTCGAAAGAGTGCCGTCTCCTCCTACAAAAGATTGAAAACCTTCCCGGTGTCTCAGGCGTGATCATCGGCCGTTCCTACGGCGGAAAATCCTTGGGAAAATCTCAGACCACAGGATCCATCCGTATCCAGCGCATTGTTCCAGGCGGTTTGAAGGCAGTCACCCAAACAGCGAAAGGCCTGCAAGAAATCTTCATCCGCACTGAGCCCAAGCAATCGGAAAAAATTGCTCAGGCAATCCTTCTTCTAACGGCTCCCTAATCCACCCAAACAGTTTTCAGGTATGGGTCCCCGTAAAAGTCCTTTGGCATTCCCACTGCACGCATTGTTCCGGCCCCGATGATCTTTATAAAACTTTCCTCAGACATCCCACGGAAGTTCGTGCAGCAGAGCATCCAGCCACCCTTTTCTAAAACTCCCCGCGCGAGTGCTGCAAGCTCACCGAAATCTCTCTCAACCCGAAAAACCTGCCCTCTCGCATCACGCGAAAAAGTTGGCGGATCCAGCACCACCCCATCGAATTTCCGCCCTTGTTTGGCAAATCTCCGCAGCCAGTGGAAAGCATCGCCGCGGCAAAAATGATGCTCCGCTGTATCGAGGCCGTTCAGGCCGAAATTCCGCCGCGCCCAGTTTAAATAGCTAGTGGATAAATCGAGCGTAGTCGTCTCGCCACCACCAGCCGCGCCGGCTACCGAGAAAGCTCCGGTGTAAGCAAATAGATTTAACAATTTGCCTCCACCTTCCATCCGTTCTGAAACCTCTGCCCGGTTATCTCGCTGATCTAAGAAAATTCCCTGCGAGTAGCCGCTTTGAAATGAAATTTCAAAGCGGAGACCGTTTTCAGAAGCTACGAAGGGTCCTTCAATTGGTTTTCCGAAAAGGTGCACAGGCGGTCCTTTTTCATGCTGATCTAGACGTTTCCAATAGATACTCTTCGCTTTGCCGTTTTCCTTCAGCCAATCTAAAACCCCCGCTGGCATCTCTGAGCGATCCGTTATCGCCAACCAATTTCCAGCATATGACTCGAGCCAAAAGCCTGGAACCCCATCGCCTGCACCGTTGATTAATCTCAGACAATCTGTCCGAGCGGAAAGTAGAGAATCTATCTGCGCCACCGCCTTATTAAGTCGCTCCTCCGTCACTGCCGAATTCTGCATTTCAACCAGTGCTTCTAAAGCCAAAAAAAACTTCCCCGTCCATCGCTTCATAAGCACCATCCAACCATAAGAACCGACACTCAATTTAACATGAAAATCCTCCTAACTACTTGCTCCTACCAAGATACCCCCGGCCCTCATCACGAGCTAATGGCTGCCCAAGACTGGGACATCCATCGCGAGCGAGGTCCACTCTCCGAAGCCCGCATGTTGGAGCTAGCAGAGCAAAAATTCGATGCCTTTCTCTGCGGCGACGATGCAATTACGCGCTCAGTTCTCGAAAAATGCGCGCCTCAGCTCAAAGTCATTTCGAAATATGGAATCGGCCTCGATAAAATCGACCTTCCAGCGACGAAAGAACTGAAGATCCCCGTTCTTTTTACCCCTGGCGTGAATCACGACACCGTCGCTGAGCATACTTTCGCACTGCTTCTAGCTCTTACAAAAAATCTCGTTCCCTCAATCAACGCCACTCGTGCTGGCAAGTGGGAACGCCTTACTGGCTATGAACTGCTTGGCAAACGCATCGGCCTCATCGGCCTCGGACGGATTGGCCAAGAGGTTGCTAAACGCGCGAAGGCCTTCGGTATGGAAGTGCACGGCTTCGGAAACTATTGGCCGGACGAGATCGCCGCCAAATACGGAATCACCCGTCATCAGACTCTGGATGAGCTTTTTTCGGCATCGCAAATTATTTCCCCCCACACGAAACTAACTCCAGACAGCCACCATTGCGTGAATACGGCCCGCCTCAACCTCCTCCCGGATAAATCTTGGCTTATCAATACCGGCCGTGGAGAGCTGATCTCTCAGCCAGACGTAATTACAGCGCTCGATTCCGGGAAACTTGTCGGCTATGCAACTGATGTCCTCGATGAGGAGCCACCTGCCGCGGATCACCCGCTACTTTCGCATGAGAAAGTCATCGTCACCCCTCACATCGGCTCACGCACCTATGAATCCGTGCCTCGCCAAGCGATGAAATCCCTCACCAATCTCATCAACGCGCTTACTGATAAAACACCCACCAATTGCGCCAACGGAGTGCTTCCAACCTAAATATTCAAGCTGCTAAGGTTTGAGATTATCGTCCCAACCCGAGAATTTATTCTCTACTTTTTGCCGTAAATGCTCTCTCAGCAGCTTTCCCATCCCATTGACAGGCAATTCATTTAACTCCAAAAAGCCAGTCAGCTTTTCAAGTCCGCTGGCACGATTCTGGTAGGTCTGGAACCTAGCTGCTGCATTTCTTCCCGTAAAAACCCCAATCAAGGCGTGTTCACGGCGTCTATCTGCAATCGGAACAATCGCAAAATTCTCGCCAAGCCTCTGTTCTAGCCGCCCAATATCCACCAATTCTCCGAGGACTTTTACAAGGAGATCAACTCTACCAAGAGGAACAATCGCTCCATTCTCAATCCTCGCTCGATCCCTGGTTTGATACCAATTGCAAACCTGCTCATCAAGTGCCCAGGCTCCGGGAGTTTCCCGCAGATAGCCTTTGAAAAGACCCTCACCGCTAATTTCGAGAAGGCTTTCGGAGCTGGTGCGCGCCTTCCAAATCGGCAGGATTTGCAGCGGCCCGTCGGCGAAATCATCTGCCAAGCTTGAAAGTGCTTGGGTCGCTATCTGCGATCCCGATTCGGTCATCCCGTAACTAGCAAGAATTGGCCAATCGAGCCGTCTAGCGGATCGACCCAGTTCCACATCCAGCCGCCCGCCTCCCACGACCACAGCCCGCAGACACTTCGGCGCCGAAAGTCCCGCCGTGATGAGGTCGTGAACCTGGGTCGGCACGAGCGAAACATGGCTCACCTCGTTCTCCTCCACCCATTTATGAAAACCTAGACTGTCCCAGCTCCCAGCAAACTCAGCAAGCTGACACCCTGCGACCCAGGCCCGTGCCACGACTCCAAATCCACCGACATGTGACATCGGCAGAGCGAGTCCCCACCTTGAATCTTCATCTACCTCCAACCAATGATTCACTGCTTGCGCTGAAGCGAGCAGTGCCTGTTTCTCCAGAACGACCCACTTCGCCGTCCCCGTGCTACCCGAAGTTTGGAAGCAAACCACATCGCCAAGATCCGGACTTCTGAAACTGACTTTTGTTTTTTTCGCAAATACCGCATTCCCATTCTCCCAAAAAGAATTTTCTAAGACATCAGAGGCTGATAAATCTTCATCGTGCCTCACTGGCCAAGCCTCCTCCACGGCTGTGCATGAAGCTCTTCATCGAAGCCAAGACCAGTCCCTCCTGGAATAGAAAACTTCGGACCCCACTTCCCAAGCTTCTCTGAAAATGCGGTTTTCTCGAAGAGATGATGCGTCTGCAGGCCGCAGATACCAACCATTCCAGGAAACAAGAGCTCGAGACGCGCCGATTCCCAAGCTGCAAACGCCTGTCCCAGCGGATGCTCCATATAACTGGTTACAATCAATCTTTGTCCATTCCTCAAGGCTCCTTCACCTAGCGAAAAAGGCTCATCCACCGCCGGCTTCACCACCATCACCTGACCCGCCTTGCAATTCGGCCCCGCCTCCATATCCACCGCTAGTGGCACGCGGAATTTTTTATGGAGCCTAGCCCAAGAAACTTCATCATGGACACAGGGATCCTCTAAAAAATCGATCTTCCTATGTAGGTCCGATCCCAGCGATTCTAGGAACTTTCCTAGCCCCGCTTCATCGCCCTGCTCGTTGAAATCAATTCTCCATCTAAGTTTGTGAAAGGCCTCGGCCAGCTTGGCCAGCTGACTCGCCTCTGCCAGAAGATCGCGCCCTGCCTTCAGCTTCACCACCTCAAATCCAGCGGCTACTGCAGCCGCAATATTTTTTTCGGAAGGATCGATGACTGTCCCATGGCTCGTAGGCACTTCCATTTCTTCAAAAAGGCTATCTTCCGCATTACGTGCGGCATCGTCATATTGGGCGCAGCGGACTGCACGGCGCACAATTGGCCAGAACCTATTGCGCTCTAAATCGTCCAGGCATTTCTCTAGACCCGGATCTCCCAGCTCCGGCCACGGATGAATACAGCCATATCCATTGCCGATTTTGATCAAGGCTCCGTAGAAGTCCCGCCGCGTTGTCAGCGCATTGACCGGCCCAGCCGAGCGCAGCACATAGGGCGAAACCCAAATCTGCCTCCCCTTCGCAAAATCCATTGTCTCTTCCATGGCCTCTTCTATTTCCTAACTCCTATCTTCTAGCTCCTTTGCAATTTATGCTCTGAGAATCTCCTTCGCCATTTCCAGCCATTCTTTCTCTTGGCTTAGGTCTGCCGTCGGCGTGGGCTTCCCCGCCTTGGCATACCAGTAGCCTGCGTTCCCTAAATCACCTTCCTGCCGGTGCAGCCAAGCATGGATCCAGCTTCCCGCCGTTCCGGAAACATCCTGACATAAATCGTGGGCGGCGTCCCACCTCCCTGCCCGAGCTAGCCACAGGGTCTGCGCTGCGATAGAAAGGCCATCTGGCAGTTCCTCGCCGCCTTCTACACTCGCCAAGAGACTCTCCGCCGTAACTTCCATTTCTAATCAAAACCCATCACCTTTCCACCCGCAAGACCTGCTTCCCCATTTAATTCCTTTCGCTCCAGCTCAATGAATGGCCGTTTTCTACCCCAGAGTCTCCCCTTGACCGCCAATCAGAACCCACCTACACCCACCACTCTATGGGATTTGATACACTTGGCCTTTCTGCGCCTGTTCTCGAAGCAATCGAAGAAACTGGCTATACCACCCCCACTCCCATTCAGGCTCAGGCAATTCCTCTCATTCTAGAAGGCAAGGATCTCATTGGCGCTTCGCAAACTGGAACAGGCAAAACAGCGGCCTTTGCCCTCCCCTCGCTTTCGAAAGTCCAGCCGATCGGCAAACCCCAGATCTTGGTTCTCGAACCCACCCGTGAACTCGCCCACCAAGTCGCCGAGCAATTTCAAAAATACGGCGTTAAGACCGGCTTGAAGGTCGCGCTTCTCTACGGCGGAGTCGGCCTCGGCAAACAACTCGAAACACTCGAGTCCGGAGTGGATGTGGTCGTCGCTACACCCGGCCGCCTCATAGATTGCTTCTACCGCGGCGCAATGCGCTTTGGTGAACTAAAAATCCTTATTTTAGACGAAGTCGACCGCATGCTGGATATGGGCTTCCTTCCGCAGGTCCGAAAAATTGTCAACCTCTGCCCATGGGAAGGCCGCCAGACTTTGTTCTTCTCAGCAACGATGCCAGCTGCAATCCAGACCTTTGCTCAGTGGTGCTTGGTCGATCCGGTAACAATTGAAATCGCTCGACGCGAGGTGGCAGCCACCGTTTCCCATGCATTCTACCCAGTTTCAATCGATCAGCGCGATGAGCTGCTACTTGCGCTCCTAAAACAGACAGACTACCACTCTGTCATGATCTTCTCGCGCACTCGCCGTGAAGCAGATGAAATCACAAACATGATCAAAGCAAGCGGTCAGACCAAAGTCGCCGCGATGCACTCAGATATTAACCAGACGGATCGGATGAAGGCTCTTGCTGGGTTCAAAAGCGGAGAGTTTCAAATTCTTGTAGCAACCGATGTCGCCGCTCGTGGAATCGACGTATCAGGAGTGTCTCACGTGATCAATTATCGCGTCCCTGAGAATGCCGAAGACTACGTGCACCGGATCGGGCGGACCGGACGAGCGGAGGCCGAAGGCGATGCTTTTACAATCCTCACCGCAGATGAATTGGATTTCGCAAAATCTGTTGAAATTTTTGTCAATAAAGAGATCAAACGCGAGAAACTGGCGGATTTTCCTTACATTTACACCGCCTTGCTTGATACCGATCCGATCAAACCGATCCGTCGTAAAAAGACTGGCGGCGGTAGAAAAAAGCGCCGCTAGCCTGATTATTGCAAGACACCAGAGTCTGTGATCTGCAGTTACCGAGCTCCATTGATCGCCCTTCGCAATCATTCGATACAGGTTGAATTCTTACATGCCGAAGCCTAGAACTCTTTGCAAATGTTCCGCCTTCTCATCCTGATCGCCCTAATCCCGATCATGGCCGCTCTGTTCGCGCGGTGGTTCTACGGCATCCGGCCACTAAGAAGACGGGTCGCTCAACGCCAATGTCGCTGCGATCTCGCGAAATGGGAAAATGCTTTCGGCTCAGAACATCTACCACTCAGTAAACAAGCGGATGCACAAGTCTATGCGGAGCTTTTACGCAAGAATGCTTTAGCGGATTGGCGCACACGGGAGCCGAAGGCCGCTGCTTCTCGTGAGGCGACGCGCCGCTTCGGTATGGCGGTGCCTCCGCTGACAGCGATCATCTTAATCTTGGCTTTCATCGTGGCGAAGATCCCGATCTCCGCCGCCATCGCGATCTTTCTCCTCGCAATCGCGTTCGCCATCCTCGCTGCCTACCTAACAATCGCCCCTGAACTTAAAGCAAATTTGGTCACAACCCGGCGTCTTCGTTCGACGAATGTGTTCCCACGCCGCGATGACGAAGATGCCGTAATCTCCTGTGCCAACGCCCTCGTCTGGAAAGAAGCGGCGCCTCCGATTCTAAAATCAATCCAGAAATAAAGCCCCGCCCCCCGCCCCTCGCTCTATTCGACTCTTGTCCGCTCAACCGACTCTATGACCGCTCTCGCTATCTTCATCCTCGTCGCCCTAATCCTGCTGTGGAATCTAGAATTCATCGCCACTCTGCTAAATCTTAAAACCTTTCCTAGCACCCCCCCGCCCGAGCTCGATGGACTGATGGACCAGGAAAAATTAGACCGGGCAAGAGACTACATTGCTACGAACGCGCGCTTTCATATTATTTCAGCCACCGCCTCGCTTGCGGCTCTTCTTATTTTTTGGCTTGCGGGTGGCTTTCCATGGCTCGATTCCTTAGCGCGCTCATTAGCGCCAAATGAAATTATCGCCGGGCTGATCTTTATCGGCGCACTTTTTCTTGCCCAGACGATCCTCTCTATCCCTTTTTCCTATTACGAGACATTCGTAATCGAGGAGAAATTTGGCTTCAACAAATCGACGCCTGCCACCTTCGTGGCCGACCGCTTAAAAGGCCTACTGCTAGCTGCCCTGATCGGCCTGCCGCTACTTGCAGGAATTCTTTGGATTTTTCACGAGATACCAAATGCTTGGCTATGGGCCTGGCTTTTTGTCACCTCTTTCCAACTGCTACTCACCTATCTTGCCCCAACTTTTATCCTTCCGTTGTTTAATAAGTTCACTCCTATGCCAGCCAATTCGCTGAAGGAAAAGATCGAGGCCCTCGGCAAAAAGTGCGGCTTCCCTCTTCAGGATGTGTTTGAGATCGATGGCTCAAAACGCTCTACGAAGGCGAATGCCTACTTCACTGGCATCGGCAAACATAAGAAAATCGCACTGTTCGATACTTTGATCGAAAAATCAACTGAACCAGAAATCCTAGCGATCCTCGCTCATGAGATCGGTCATTTCCGCCTCGGCCATATCAAACAACGCCTTGCTGTCGGCATTTTCCAGATGGCGATTATATTCTTTTTGATCGGTCTCGCTACAAATCCTGCTGGTAGCTTCGCGCAAGCACTTCACGCAGCCTTTTTCGTCGATACCGTTTCACCACATGCAGGTCTGGTCTTCTTTACAATACTTCTTGAGCCAGCTTCGAAGCTAATTTCTGTTCTCGCCAATGCGTGGTCCCGAAAACACGAGTTCGAGGCAGATGCATACGCTTCGAAGCACACTGGCGATCCCGAAGCACTCGGAACAGCTTTGAAAAAGCTTTCCTCCGATCACCTATCCCACCCCACGCCTCACCCACTGCGCATCTTTCTGGATTATTCGCACCCACCATTAGCCCAACGCCTGCGTGCTCTTTCAAATCCGGCCCGGTAATCGAAGGGCCAAGCTACCTTTCTATACCACCGCCCCCTCCTTTCTTCTCGTTTCATGGAACCAACGAAAATTTTTCTCTCTCATCCCTGCGAAGATACCCGCCGGGTTCTGGCGGCGATCATCGATGCCATCGGCCACGAAATCATCGGCCAAGCTTCATCACTGCCGACTTTGCACGAGGAATGCATCAGGCTTCAGCCGGACCTGATTATATCCGCATTCTCATATCCTCCTAATAATTGCGTGGAGACGCTAGAATCGATCAGCGAAAAATACCCGACTCCCTGCATCATCATCGCGCTGCAGGAGAATCTCGCAGATGTTGAAAAAGCGATGGAAGATCATGTCATGGCATTCCTGATCGATCCGGTCACCAAAGACGATCTTAGCCCCACCATCCTTGTCGTGCTCCGCCGTTTTGCAGAAATGGAATCCCTTAAGCAGGAGAACAAAGACCTCAAAGCTTCGCTTCAAGCACGGAAGAAAATGGAACGTGCCAAAGGGATTCTGATGGCAACCCAGAATATGCAGGAAGAGGCTGCCTACCTACATCTGCGACAGATGGCCACATCACGCCGCATGAAGATCGAAGAGGTGTCCGATCTGATTATTGAAATGGCGACTCCAAAAAAATCTGGCCCTTGACGCATAGAATCCCTTTACCCGAGAAAAAAGCGATCTATAGGTAAGCTCCGCATTGAGTATACCCTCAGAGCGGACTCATTTTTTTGCAGGCCCAACGTTCGGCCTACATCGTTTCCGGGCAACGTTGCCCAGTCCATCCGGTGCACACCTGTGCCCTGTTCGCTACGTCTTACGCCTCGCATGAACATCGCTATCCTCAGCCATCTAAAGTATCCAATCGCCCCACCCTTCGCTGGCGGGCTAGAGTCTTTTACCCATCTCTTTTGCCGAGAGCTCATCTCACGTGGCCATCAGGTAACTCTTTTTGCCTCAGCTGAGAGCGATCCAGAGCTTGGCCTGTATCCGATCCTTCCTCAGTCTTCGATCGCCGCCACAGCGCATTTGCCTCCCACCGAAGTTCCGGATGCGCTACGCGCGATCGAATATCCGGCCTTCTCTCGCGCGATCTCCATGATTAAGCAGTCATCTTTCGATCTGGTTCACAATCACACCTTATCGCCCTTCCTTCTTACAAATGGCCACCGCCTGGGTCTGCCTTTTGTCTCAACCCTGCATATTCCGCCTTCAGAACCATACCGGATCAGTTCTCACGGAAAAGAAGCGCGGAATCATCGGATCGTCGCGATCTCTAAGGCGAACCGTGAAGCTTGGCAGAGTTATGTCGGCCAGCAAACTCTCATCCCGAACGGGACCGAGATGCCGCCAACCAGCAACATTCCAAACTCAGCTTCAGAACCGAGTGCTTTTTGGTTCGGCCGAATTCATCCAGACAAAGGTCTCCCGCTCGCGATTCGTGCAGCTGCGATCGCTCAGCTCCCTCTTCGGATCGCTGGACCAATCGCCGATGCCGCTTACTTCGAAAAGGAGGTCGCGCCACTTCTTTCGACAAAGACAACCTACCTCGGGCACCTGACGCACGATCAAATCCGCGCCGAACTTCACGCCGCCGCTGTCACACTCATCAGCCCGATCTGGCCGGAACCCTTTGGACTCGTCGTCGCAGAATCCCTTGCCGCCGGCACTCCCGTCGCTGCCTTTGCCACCGGTGCTGTGCCAGAACTTTTAAGCACAGAAACTGGCCGCCTCGCCATTCCCGGCGATCCTGCTTCCTTGGCCACCGCCGCGATCGATTGCCTGCGCCTCGCCCCTTCGTCTTGCCGGAAGCGCGCTAATACCTATTTTAGTGCAAGCCTAATGATGGACCGCTATATAGCCCTCTACGATGAGATGTTAGAAGCGAAAGTAAGCAAAAACTCACCGCCGGAACCAATCGCGTGAGAAGCGATTTCTACGTTCACTATCATGGCAGCGGCCATGCCTCCCGCACGCGCGCGATCGCCGCACAGCTGCGCACAGCACCCATCATTTACACCAGTCACCTGCGCCCGCAAAATTGGAAGAGCGCTCGAATCCATTCCGCGATCGATCTTCCCGTAGATCCACCACCTGAAGAACTCCCCGGCGGGCTGCGTGCGAAGGATCTCCCCTGCTTTCACCACTCTCCAGTCCCATCGATCGAGATGCTGAATCGCGCTGCAAGCTTCACCAGTCATCTAGCGGAAAACCCACCAAAGCTTCTAGTTGTGGATGTTTCCGTAGAAATCGCCCTTCAGGCGCGCTTGGCTGGTATCCCGACCGCGCTTATGCGACAACATGGGGAGCGCACCGATCTTGCTCACAGCCTCGCTTATCAATCTGCAGACTTGATTCTCGCGCCTTTCCCAGAAGCTCTCGAAGATCATTCCACACCTGCTGAAATCTGCCACCGCACCCAATACGTTTCAGGATTTTCTCGTTTTACAGATCAGGTTCAACTTTCCAAAGCTGAAGCCAGAGAACAGCTTGAGATTCCAGCTTCGGACCACTTAGTCATTGTCCTCACCGGACGCGGTGGAACTCCTCTTGCATCTCGATTCATTCACAATATCTGCTCGGCTTTTCCTTCGTCGAAGATCCATATTCTCGGCAATCTGAAGGCTGATATTGATGCTCTGCCAAATACCAAACTCGTAGATTGGACGCCGGAGCCAGAACTCCACATCGCCGCCGCTGACTTAGTCATCACTGCCGCTGGGCATAATTCAGTGATGGAGGTGGCCCATTTCGGAAAGCCATTTATCGCCATCGCCGAGGCCCGTCCCTTTGATGAGCAGGTCCGAAAAACAGATGTCCTTACCCGGGAAAAACTCGCTGTCTGCTTGCCCTCATGGGATCTACCCGAATCTTCTTGGATTGCCGCTGCGAAGGATGCGGACAAACTAGACCTCAGCCTCTGGGATGCAATTCTAAGAGGCAATGGCGCAGCGCAACTTGCCAAAATAATCGATTCCTATGTCCCTTGAAGTTTTGAAAAATACATCAGTGATCACTCTTTGTGCGGGCCGCGAAGAACACCTAAGCAGACTCATCGCCGGGCTCGCAAATAGCATCTCCATACCATACGAGCTAATTATTGTTTTTATGGGTGAGAGCACCTTCCACCCGCCGAATCTCCACTTTCCGATCAAGACAGTTCACCTTCCTCGATCGAGCTCTAGTCTTCCTCTAGCGGCGGCTAGAAATCTTGGTGCGAAAAACTCTTCTGGTGAAAATCTCGTCTTTCTCGATGTCGATTGCATCCCCGCTCCGAATCTAGTTTCCCTCTACGCGGAAGCTCTTTCCAAAAACCCTAGCTACCTTCTTTCTGGCACCGTCCGCTACCTTTGCGATTTTCTCCCCGCGTCACCCTCTCTGCCCAGCCCTGCCGACCTCGATCGGTTGAGCGCACCACACCGCCTTCAAAAGACACATACTAAGCTGACAGTCACAGATCGTTACGAGCTATTTTGGTCGCTAAACTTCGCACTCACCCGAGCTACTTGGGAAAAGATCGGCGGCTTTGACGAGGCCTTTTCTGGCTATGGCGCTGAAGATACAGATTTCGCTTTCACGGCACGCGCTCAGAATATTCCCCTCGCTCATCTTCCCGCAAAAGCCTGGCACCAACATCACCACACCGAGATCCCGCCGCGCCAGCACCTAGAGTCGATTGTGAAAAACGCCCGCTGCTTCCACGAGAAATGGGGCATCTGGCCGATGGAATCATGGCTGCAGGCCTTCTCCGATCAGGGCCTCATCCGATTTTTGCCGCAGGAGAATATCCTCGAGCTGCTGTCCTCGGCAGAATCGAGCGCCGCCCCACCTTCCCCCTTGCAAGCTGCCCAAGCGTAGCCAATCCTCTACACATGCAGGCAGTAACCGATCGTCTCCGGAACTTTATCCAGTTCGTCGCCGTCAAACTTATCGACGAACCTGAGAAGGCTCAATTAAAGGTCGCCGAGCTCACGCCGAAAAAGTTCCGCTTCAAGCTGGTGCTAGCGCAGCGCGACGTAGCGGTGCTGATCGGGAGGAATGGCTTTACCGCCTCTGCCATCCGCAGCGTGCTTAATGCTGCCGCGCAGAAAGAAGGCGTGGAGGTCACTCTTCAAATCCACTCACACGAAGAAGAGGCAGAATTCCAGGCGCGCACCGCATAGTTGTTTCTATATTTCGCGGTCCTTGCACCGGCGCTGTTCTGCGCCAAGGTGCGATATGGAAAACTCCCAGAAGACGGTCCTCCTTATCGGCGGAAATAGCGGAATCGGCCTTGAAATTGCTAAGCTCCTAAAATCCGCCGGCCATCAGCTAGTCGCTGCCTCCCGCAGCTCAGATCAGCTCGCAAATCTCGGGATCCCTACCCAGCACTTCGATGCCCTAGAGCCCACCACGCTCAATCTGCCCGAAAAGATCGATGCCTTGATCTACCTTCCGGGCACCATCAATCTAAAGCCGTTTCACCGCCTCAGCGCCGAGGATTTCCTCACAGATTATCAGGTAAACTGCCTTGGCGCTGCTCAAGTGATCCAACAATCACTGCCCTCGCTAAAGGAATCTGAAAGCGCCTCCATCGTTTTGTTTTCAACAATCGCCGTTGCTCAGGGAATGGCCTTTCATGCTTCGATCGCAGCCGCGAAGGCCGCCGTGGAGGGCTTGACTCGTTCGCTTGCGGCAGAATTAGCGCCAAAGATTCGCGTGAATTGCATCGCTCCCTCACTGACTAATACCCCGCTTGCTGCGAATTTACTAAATTCCGAAGCAAAGACCGCAGCTGCGGCGAAGCGCCATCCACTGCAAGCTGTCGGCGATCCCACTCATACGGCACAAATCGCTGCATTTCTAATTTCTGAAGCTGCCAGCTTCATCTCCGGTCAGGTTATCCGCCCAGATGGCGGTCTTTCGGCACTTCGCACTTTCTAGATTCTGATGAAGACGATCACTGGGGCAGATATCGCGGCGATGGAGAAGCTGACCCGTGTGCAGCTGGCGAACTCGCTTCCCGGCGCAAAGCCGATCTGTCTCATCGGTAGCATCGATGCTGCCGGAAATACGAATTTGGCGCCTTTCTCCACCGTTATCCACCTTGGATCAAATCCGCCACTGATCGGTCTTGTCTCGCGGCCCGATTTAGTCTCCCGGCACACCCTTGCGAACATCCTTGCCACTAGATCTTATACCATCAACCACATCCACCCGGAGATCCTCTCTCAAGCTCATCAATGCTCCGCACGCTATCCGCAGGAGACCTCAGAATTTGCGGCGACCGGTCTCAGTTCCCATTTTGAACCTGGAACCACTGCGCCATTTGTGGCCGAGTCCCGCCTGCGCTATGCGCTCAGCCTGCGCGAAACCATTCCGATCCCAGCGAACGACACAATTCTGATCGTCGGCCAGGTGACTCTCGTTCAGCTGCCGCCAGAACACCTTGCGAACGACGGTTCTATCGATCTGATTGCCCTCCAGTCCTTAGCCTCCACCGCCTTGGACACCTACTTCCAGCTTAGCTCTCCCACTCGGCTTCCCTATGCGAAAGCTTCAAAAAAAGACTTGTGAAAAACTGCGCCATCAGGGCAAACCTGTAATCTTCTAACATTTTCATAAGCTGCATGTCCACCGAAGCGATCCTCACTACCGTCCGTCAATATCTGGACGTCGATCCAACAACTCCGATTACCTTGGTGCCAATCAAACGGGGCGCTTCCGGACGCACGATTGCGCGGGTGAAAACTCCTGTCCATGATCCCTTCATCGGCATCCATTGGACGGATGAGCGGGAAGACAATGCGCAGTTCGTCCCAATCGCACTCGCTCTTGCAAAAGCCCGCTTCAACGTTCCCAAGATCCTCTACGATCGCTCGTATCATAACGTCGCGCTGATCGAAGACCTCGGTAGCACTGATCTTCTCTCCTTAAAAGATCGGCCCTTCTCCGAGCGGCTGCCCTATTACCGCTCTGCACTCGAACAGGTTGATCGGCTGTTTTATGCAAAGGTACCTGCAGATCTCGAATTGATGGAGCCTTTTGATGCCGAACTCTACCGCTGGGAACAAAAGTACTTTTTCGATTACTTTATCGAAGACTTCCTTCAGGAAAACCCACGGCCACTCGAGGAAGACGAAGCATTCACCGAAATGGCCGAGGCACTCGGAAAATCTCACAAGCATCTCGTCCACCGCGATTTCCAGTCGCAGAATTTAATGATCCACGAAGACAAGATCTACATGATAGATTTTCAAGGCCTTCGCCGTGGACGTCAGGAATATGATCTCGCCTCATTTATCTTCGATCCTTACATGAATCACAATTCGGATGAGCGCGAGCAGCTGTTAGATCTTTGGGAAGATATCTCTGACGAGCGCCCTGAGATTTCCCTCTTCCACCGCTGTGCTGCCCAGCGCCTCATGCAGTCTCTCGGTGCCTATGCGAATATTATCCTGAACCGGAAAGACGATTGGTATCGCAATCACACCAGCACTGCCGCACGACTCCTCAAAGGTGTGATCAAAGATACTTCAATTGAGGACTTGCTGACACCAATTCTAAGAAAATACCTCGCCAAGCGCTAGGTCCGATTGCGTTTCCCCGATGAGCGAGACCGAACTCCTCCACCTCCTCGAAAAGCGCGGAGTGTCGCCCGCTCGAATCCGGGCAGCAAGATGGATTGAATCGACTCGGATTCAATCGATCATCATCGCGTTTATTTTGCTAAATGCTGCGATTCTCGGCCTAGAAACAAACGCCGCGCTGATGGCGGGCACGCTCGGACCAATTCTCATCGGCGTCGATCAGATCTGCCTCGCAGTTTTCATTGTCGAAATTGTCGTCAAAATCTTCGCCTATCGCCTCGCATTTTGGCGCAGTGGCTGGAATATTTTCGATTTCTTCGTCGTCGCCATCGCGCTGCTTCCCGGTGCGGGGGTGTGGGCGGTGCTACGCTCACTCCGCGTGCTTCGGGTGCTTCGTCTCCTTACTGTGGTGCCTTCGCTGCGCAAAGTCGTCGCCGCATTTGTCCATGCGATTCCTGGTCTCGGCGGGGTCGTGGCAGTGATGGCCATTTTCTTCTACACCGCTGCAGTCCTAGCGACAAAGCTCTTCGGCGTCACCCATCCTGAATGGTTCGGCTCAATCGGCGCCTCTCTCTATTCCCTTTTTCAAATCATGACTCTCGAGAGCTGGTCGATGGGAATCGTTCGGCCGGTGATGGAGATCCATCCCTATGCTTGGGCATTCTTTGTGCCTTTCATTATGGTCGCCACTTTCACGATCCTTAATCTTTTCATCGGCATCATTGTTTCCACAATGCAGGAGCTAGCACTCACCCCAGATCTCACTCAGACAGATCCGGAGATCATCGAGCTTCTAACCCGCATCGATGAGGATATGCGCTCGCTTCGCAAACAGATTGAGAAGTCTAAATCGCCATAGCCTTCCAGCTGTCTAGCATCTCGCGCGCCTTCGCACGCTCAGGGGCAGCGCCTCTTGCCTGATCTGCTTTACCGCCGCCCTTTCCTCCGCCGATCGCCGCTAGCTGCCGCAGCACATCGCCGGCTTTCATACCACCCGCCACTGCATCCGGACCGCAGTGCACTGCTAGGTGCAGCTTTTCCCCATCGTCCACGATAAGAAAAGCTGCTGCTGCAAAGCCTCGCTTCTTCAAGCCATTTTGTAACTCTTGCAACAAAGCACCATCGCCATCAAAGGCCTGCCCGAATGTCTTCTCTTCGGCAATCAAACCAGCCAGGATTTCATCCGCTAGCCGCGCTGCATTTGCGCCTTGTAGCTTTTTGATCTTTTTCTCTGCCTCCACACCGGCCGCCTGGACTCCTTCAAGAGTTCGCTGTGCTCGCTTGAAAAGCGCGTTAATTTCTTTGATGTCTGCGCGCTCAGCGAGCATTGCTGTCATAATATATGGCAGCTCATTGACCACTTTCTGTTCTGCCTGCATCTCGCCCAGCTGGCTGTTCGCAGCCTTCAGTTTTCCGCGGGCGGCCTTCATCTCTGCAGTCCATTTTTCGACCATTTGGTTCAAGTGATCCCAAGCAACATCGCCGCATACAGCTTCGATGCGCCTTACTCCGGAAGCCACAGCTGCCTCGCTCTTTATCTTGAACAAACCCAATTGATTGGTGCTGCTAACATGGGTGCCGCCACATAATTCCATCGAATACCCATCTAGGGCCCCGCGTTGCCCACCGATCTCTACCACGCGTACTGTCTCACCATATTTATCGCCGAAATTTTGCATGATATCTTGCCGCTCCTTCACCTCTAGATAGGGCAATTCTGTCCAAGAAACCGCAAGGCCACCTTGGATCGCTCCGTTCACCATCTCTTCCATCTGCGTGATCTGCGCTTCGGTAAGCGGCGCACTATTGAAGTCAAAGCGCAGCCTCGTTTGATCCACCGCACTGCCCTGCTGCGTCGCATCCTTTGAAACAACTTCGTGCAGTGCCCAATGAAGCAGGTGAGTCGCCGTGTGGTGCGCTTCGATTCCCCGGCGCCTTGCGGTATCGATTCTTAACAAAACTTCATCGCCAACTTTAATCTTTGTCCCGTCATCCATCACATGCGCTCGTGCAGCACCTACCTGCACAACACCGCTAACATCCACAACGGCCCCATCAAGGCGCATCGTTCCTAGGTCACCGCTCTGTCCACCCATCTCGGCGAAAAATACAGTTCGATCCGTCACGACGAATTTTTGCCCTTCTTGCTGGAACACTTCCATCACCCGCGCCCGGACTTCATCTTTCTCAAATCCCTCAAACTCGGTCACTACATCGCTCGCAAAATCTAACGCGCGGACGACGGAGCTCTTTTGCGCAGCTCGCGCATTCTTGCGCTGAATCTCCATCAATTTCTCAAAGCGCATCATATCTAGCTTGAGTCCTCGCTCTGCACATAACAATTCAGTCAAGTCGATTGGAAACCCAAAAGTATCATATAACTGAAAGGCTACATCACCAGAAACTTCCCCGGCCTGCAGCTCCGCTACCTCATCTTCAAATCTGCGCAGACCGCGATCTAGGGTTTGATTGAAGCTAGCCTCCTCAGTTTCCAATGCGCTTCTCACTGCATCTTCTCGTTCTGCTAGTTCAGGGAAAACCCCGCCCATCTGCTCTACCAACACACCGACTAATTCCCCAAAGAACGGCTTTTCTCCTGAAAAGTTCAATTGACGCCCATACCTAACTGCCCGTCGCAAGATCCTCCGGAGCACATAATTCCGTCCCGTGTTCCCCGGCAATATCCCGTCTGCAATCGAGAAGCTTAAGGTGCGCAGATGATCGGCAATCACTCGAAAGGCCACCGCTTCCTTCAATTGCTCAGAGAAATCTTCGCGCGAAACTCCCGGTTCCGGATATACATCGACGTATTTTTTCCCGCTCAACTCCTCCAGCTTCTGGAAGATTTGCGTGAAGACATCTGTCGCATAATTGGTTGGTTTTTGCGAAAAATCCGTAAAGCCCTTGGTGTTTTGAATCAACGAGCAGGCCCGCTCAAAACCCATGCCCGTATCGACATGGCGTGCTGGCAAAGCCCGGAAACTGCCATCCGCTTCGGCATTGAACTGAATAAAAACTAGATTCCAGATCTCGATGCATAAGTCGGAATCCATATTTACCCACTGCCCTGCAGAATCCCCGTTTGGCGTCAGATCGACATGTAGCTCACTGCATGGCCCGCAAGGTCCAGTCTCACCCATCATCCAAAAATTATCTTTCACATTCCCGTTCACAATGTGTTTTGCTGGGTCCAAGCCCTTCGCCCGGAACAGCCGCGCCCATTCGTCCCAGGCATCTTGATCGAAGCTTGCCGGATCTCCTTTCGATGGCGCGTAAACCGTCGCATAAAGACGCTCAGGCGGCACGCCCCAGCGCTCGACGATTAATTCCCATCCCCACTCAATCGCCTCTTGCTTAAAATAATCTCCGAAGGACCAGTTCCCCAGCATTTCAAAAAACGTGTGATGATATGTGTCATAGCCAACGTCCTCTAGATCATTGTGCTTTCCCCCAGCGCGGATGCATTTCTGGGTATCGGCTGCGCGGCCCGGCGCATAAGGCACTTTCTCGGTGCCCAGAAAATAAGGAACGAACTGATTCATCCCCGCATTGGTAAATAGCAAGCCGGGTGATTGCGGCATCAGCGAAGCGCTTTCAACGATCGTGTGACGTTTCTCTTGGAAAAAATCGAGGAAAGATTGGCGGATCTCAGAAGCAGTCATAAATAGCCCGGAAAACTGCACCATGCCCCCTTTACTGAAAACCCTAAACTTCCGTTGCTCAGAAACCCGGCCCACCATAAAACCATTGCCCAGAAAAACCCTCCATGCTTCTCTCGGCGCAGATTAAACAAGCTCCCCCGAAAATGGCCAACAAAGACAATACTGACCCCGAACGAATGGAGAAAATTGTCTCCCTGTGCAAACGCCGCGGCTTCATTTTCCAAGCTGGTGAGCTCTACGGTGGACTGAATGGCTGCTGGGATTACGGCCCCCTTGGCGCTGAGCTGAAGCGAAACCTCAAAGATCTATGGTGGCGGCGAACTGTCCAAGAGCGGGATGATATCCTCGGCATGGACGGCTCGATCCTCACCATGCCGGAGATCCTCACTGCTTCCGGCCATGTCGGCGGCTTCAGTGATCCGATGTCCGAGTGCCCTGTGACCAAGGCCCGTCTGCGCGCCGATCAGATTCCAGCCCCAGAACCTGGCACCGAATTCACCTTCCAAGGTGCTACGGACCCCGAATCTGGGAAAACCACTGATAAGGAGATCTCCATTTTGGTTCCTGCCGGAAAACAAGAACCCCAGCAATCCGCAGCGAAAATCGCCAAGAAGTATTATCAAAACATCTTCGGAAAATCCTCTAAGCCGGTCCTTTCCTCCACAGCACCCATTGAGAATCCGGGTCCGCGGGAAGGGCAGCTTTACAACCCGGAAAATGGCGCACTGATGTCAGAGCCACGCATGTTTTCCCTCATGTTTCAGACGAAAATGGGCGCTTCTGCAGATGACAATGATCCATCCTCTACTGCCTACCTTCGGCCCGAAACTGCGCAGTCAATCTTCTGCCAATACAAGAATGTTCTCGATTCGAATCGTGTGAAGCTGCCCTTCGGCATCGCCCAAATTGGTAAAGCCTTTCGCAATGAAATCAATCCGCGCAACTACACGTTCCGCTCACGGGAGTTCGAACAAATGGAAATCGAATACTTCTGCCGTCCAGAAGACGGCCTGCGCCTCACCGATGAATGGCTGGAAACGCGCTTGGAGTTTTACGAAGAAATCGGCATTCCGCGGGAAAAGTTACACATCCTCGATGTTGCCGATGGCGAGCGCGCTTTCTACTCAGAGAAAACTTACGATATTGAATACGAGTTTCCCTTCGGGATCCAAGAGCTGGAAGGTGTTGCCTATCGCACAAATTACGATCTTGGGGTGCATCAGAAGGGCTCTGGCCGTCCTCTTGAATATTTTGATGAGGAAACGAAAGAAAAGTTCCTTCCCCACGTGGTTGAACCTTCTGCAGGCTGCGATCGGACCATCCTCGCGCTGATTTGCGAGGCCTACGCCGAGGAGGACCTCACCCAAGAAGGCGGCAAGGCGGACGGCCGCACGGTCATGCGCTTCACCCCGGCGATCGCACCGATCAAGGTTGCGATTCTTCCCCTGCTGAAGAAGAACGAGGCCCAGGTAAAAATCGCCCGCGATCTTCAGAAATCTCTGCAATCCCACATGAATGTCTTTTACGACGAAACAGGAGCAGTGGGTCGCCGCTACCGCCGCCAAGATGAGGTGGGCACTCCATATTGCATCACCATCGATTTCGAGACACTCGGCGAAGAAGATCCGGGCCTGAAAGATACGGTGACGCTGCGTCATCGTGATTCGATGGAGCAGGAACGCATCGCGCTCAAAGACATCCTCACCTATCTCCTCCCACGGATTCGCTAGATGATTGTTTGCATAAACGACCAAATCGATTGGTCAGCTCAGGGCGGCGGATCGAATCTAGCGAAACACTCTAGCTACACTTTCAGATTGCATCTAGGCCTCACCCATCGCATCTCAATCCCGTAACCAAGCATCTCAAGCCATGGCAGACAAAGAAGATAAGAACGAGGAAAACACCGAACGGCGAATTTTACGTAGATTCACAATGCATCGATTGCGATCTCTGCCGGGAAACTGCACCGGCGAATTTCACCCGCGCCGATGACGAGGGCTACTCTTTTGTCTTCAAGCAACCGGAGAACGATGAAGAGAAGGAGCAATGCCTAGAAGCGATGGAAGGCTGCCCTGTCGAAGCGATCGGCGATGACGGCGATAAATAAAACCCATTGATGCGTGGCCGCAGGAGAAAAACTAAGGAGAATCCGATCCATGCGGAACTTCTTAGCGAGTGGCTCGGCTGCGAGAAGCCAACAGATCTCAAGAAGAACATCTCCGCGGCCGGAAATCATATCACTCAGGTTCTTACCCAAAATTTTTTCAACGAGTCTCTCGATGAAGATGCTTTGAAGGATGCATGGAAGGATACAGCCGGCGAGTTTGTCGCAGCGAACTCGATCCCTGTTTCCGCTAAGAACGGCCATCTTGTTCTACAGGTCACTCAGAGTGCCGTCCGCTTTCATCTAGAGCAAACAAAGCCGGATCTGCTAAAACGCCTGCAAACTCGATTTGGCCCCGGGAAAATAAAGTCCATCAAGTTCCAACATGGCTGACCCAGAACGCTAGGTAGGTTTTTCGGATCTTAAGCAGCTGATGTAGACGAACCTTTTTCCAACCATTCATGTTTCAAAATCTTATCTTCGATTGGTCAGGCACCCTAGTCGATGATCTTGGGCCGGTCATTGAGGCGACTAATGCGACTCTCGCCCATTACAAGCATCCACCGTTCACTCGCGAGAGTTTTCGCCGTGAGTTCCGCCTGCCTTACCAAGAGTTTTATGCCGAACTTTTACCTGGAGTAAGTCTTCCAGAGCTCGAAGAACACTTCCGGCCCGCCTTCGCCGCCGCAAAAAGCCCGGTCACGATTCTACCTCATAGTCTCGAAACCTTGTCGATCGCCCACGCGCGCGGTGTCCGGATGTTTGTCCTTACTTCAATGGACCCGAAGGCGTTTGAGATTCAGCTACGCCAGTTCTCGCTCGGCGAATATTTCGAAGCAACCTACGCCGGGGTCCTCGATAAGCGAAAAATCATCAGGGAAATTCTGACCGAACATTCTCTAGAAAAATCTCAGACAGCATTCATCGGTGACATGACCCATGATATCGATACCGCCCACCACGGCGGCATCACTTCCATCGCCGTGCTCACTGGTTATCAGGACCCGGAGATCATCGCGACCGCCCGCCCAGACATCACGGTTAGCGATCTGCAATTTATCCAAAAACTACTCGGGCTCGGCCCGTCCCCGCGACCAATCGCGACAGTTGGCGCGCTGATCTACAACGAGGCCGGAGAAGTGCTCCTAATTCGCACCCATAAATGGTCACACAAATGGGCGATTCCCGGTGGGAAAATTGAGCACGCTGAGAATATAGAGGCCGCATTGATTAGGGAAATTTCTGAGGAGACCGGGCTCTCGATCACCAATCTAAAATTCATCCTTACCCAGGAATCGATCAACTCCGCGGAATTTTTTCGCCCTGCTCATTTTATCCTGATCAACTACATCGCCAAGGCGGCTTCGACCCAAGTGACCTTGAACAACGAAGCTCAGGCATATCAATGGCTCAATCCTACCGAAGCGCTTTGCCTGGACCTGAATGAACCGACCCGTTTTCTTTTGGAGAAAGCAATTTCCCAGAACCTTATCCCGCCCCCTGCTGATGGACCAAATTGAAATCTACCGCCTTGCGGTAAAGACCCAGATCGGCGTCCCGGATGAAGAACGCGCCAAAGCACAAACTGTCTTGATCAGCCTATGGATCACGCCGGAAAATTCATTCGACGATCTCAAAGATGAAATTCAAAACACGACTAACTACGCTCAGATTGCCTCGGAAGTTGAAAGTATTGCAGCCGCGAAGCCACGTCGCTTGATCGAAACGCTCGCTACCAATATCACGGAGTCATCTTCTTTCCAATCATCTGCTTCGCTCTGTCACAGTCAAAATCGAGAAGAAAATACTCCCCAATACAGACTTCGTTGCGGTAAAAATTACTCGTCCCTGATCGCTCAGATCTTTGCCCGATGCGCACTTTTACAAAATTCTCCCTGCGCTTCGCTGTCTACTTGCTTCTGGTAGCTTATCTGGTTGCAGATCTTTTCATCTTCGAAGGACCCATCCGCCAGAGGCTCCAAGCACGCGACCCAAATAGCCCGGAAGCAATCGCGAAGGCGAAGGCAAACGGCACCGTAGCCCGTGTGTTCAACCATCCTATCAACCGCAAGCAACTCGCATACGCCGTCCAAGAATACACCTACCTTCGTGGCAAAACCTTCTCATCCCTACCAGCTGCGGAAAAAAGGTTAATCACCTACGCGGCTTTGGGAGAACTTATCAATCATCAGCTCCTGCGCGTTAAGACAAAAGTAAATACACTCGAGTTAGAAGTTTCAGACGATCAAATTGATGCGCGGCTGAAGCAGTTTGCCAGCCGCTTCACCAGTCGTGATGAACTAGAAAAGGCCACCAAGGCCCAAGGAATCCCGAATGAAAAAGCACTTCGCCATCGGATTGCAGCCCGCATTCAACAGGAAAAGTATCTCGCGCTCAGAACAGATCCTCTCACCGAGGTTTCAGCCGAAGAAATCGAAGACTTTTATAAAACTCACAAGTCTGAACTAAGTCGCCCGGCACTCATCCACCTTCGCCACATATTCATCCCTACTCTGGATGTGCCATCTGCCCAAGCACGCGAAACTCTCTCCGCGCTCCTTGAAAAAATACGCGCGGACAGCTCAAGCTTTTCCACTCTCGCGAAGGAAAATTCTCAAGACCCGGCCACCAAAGACTCTGGTGGCGACCTTGGCTGGACATCTCGCCAGCGCTTGCCGAAGGATTTCGCCGATCAGACTTTCGATCTTCCAAAGAATACACCGACCCTGATCCGCACGAAGATAGGATGGCACATCGTCGAAGTGACCGACCGCACACCACCCACCCCAATGTCTCTCGAAGAAGCAAGCCCGGATATCAGCCTCGCCCTTCAGAATGCGAAGCGCCAGCGGGGGATTGAAGACTTCCGGAATTCTTTGCGTAAATTTGAAGCGCATAAAATAGATATCTTCCACGATCAACTAAGCTCCTTTTTCGATGATGAATAAAATGAATATAACCGTTCTCGATGGCTTCACTCTGAACCCAGGTGATAATCCTTGGACCGCGCTCGAAGCCCTCGGAAATCTTACAGTCTATGAGCGCAGCAGTCCGGACGAGATCGTCTCACGGGCGCTCGATGCGGATATCATCCTTACGAACAAGGTTCCACTGACAGCGGAAACCCTGGCCCAGCTTCCACAGCTCAAGTTCGTTAGCGTTCTCGCCACAGGTTACAATCACGTAGATACTGCTTACTGCGCCCAGCACAAGATTCCCGTTAGCAATGTCCCAGTATACTCAACGGATGCCGTCGCTGAGTTTGTATTCTCTTTGATACTCGATTTTTACAAACGCCCTGCTCTGCATAGCACTCTCGCTCACTCTGGAGCTTGGCAAAAATCCATTGATTTCTCCTTTTGGGAAAATCCGAACTTTCACGAGCTCGCTGGAAAAACTCTCGGTATTATCGGCTTTGGCCGCATCGGCCAGCGTGTCGGGGAAATTGCCAGTGCCTTTAAGATGTCCATTCTAGCAAATTCGAGGTCCGAATCGGCCAAAACAGTCTACCCGTTTCAGTGGGAAAGCATCTCAAATATTCTGAAAAAGTCTGATGTGATTAGTCTTCACTGTCCGCTCACTTCAGAAACTGAAAACTTGTTAGATGCAGCTGCAATTTCGCAGTTGAAGCCAAGCTCGTTTCTGATCAACACCTCCCGAGGTTCACTCGTTGATGAAGCAGCCCTTGCCGAGGCCCTGAATTCGGGCCGTATCGCTGGAGCTGCTTGTGATGTGGTCTCGAAAGAGCCAATCCTAGGCTCGAACCCTCTCCTCAATGCGAAGAACCTCACCCTTACCCCGCATATTGCTTGGGCAGCGATCGAAGCCCGTCAACGCCTGATGAAGATCACTGGCAAAAACATCGAAGCGTTTCAGGCCGGAAAGCCAACAAATGTAGTTTCTTAACAGAGAAAAAGCGCCCCGGGAAAAGTCCGGGGCGCTAGAATCGACTTCACAACTCACTACTCAGCTTCGAGTCTTCTCTCCGCCCGGCGCTTGTCAAATGCTTCGCGCATTTCCGCCTTTTCGCTTTCATCCAAATCTCCACTGCCGTCTCTGTCGAAGCGTTTCTGCATCGCTTCGCGCCGTTCTTGGCGTCTAGGTCCCCGCCTGATTTCTGTCGCTTTCTCGAGTTTAGATTCTTCTGCGCGATTCGTCGCAGCATCTAGCTTTTCAGGTGAAGGAGCTATCGCAGAAGAATTTTCAGATCCATCTAGTAACTGAAAGAGGCTCGCGCCCCCCCTCGTTCCAGATACAAGCTTCATCATCAGCTCGATCGTCTCATCTGTTGCCGAGGATTTTGTTTTGCCCCCATTTGGTGAGTTCGTCGAATTCGCCAAAGCCAATAGACCAGAGATTGCTGCTTGTCGTTCTACCTCATCTAACTGCGAATCTTCATCAAGGTCATAGCCCTTCAAGATCACGTCCTTCAATGCGCTGAGGCTGAAACTAAGGAATCGGACTCTCCTAGCTATACCTTCTGCTTCGCCCTTCCCATCTTTGTCCTCTCTTTCAAGCCCTATGATGCGCCTTCGTTCCCCCCTTCGCCTGATGACTCCTTGAAACTCAACTTCATCAATGCTCCCGTCGCCATTCTTGTCTAATTCCTCAAAAACTTTTGAAGCAAGCAGCCTCTTCCGGGGAATATCTTCTTCCGTTTTCTCATTCTCTACCTGAGCACTCCCACAAACTGCCAGAGCTAGAGACAATCCAGCCGCTACTTTTATCGTTCTCATATTTTTTTTAAGGCTTCCTCAGCGTTTTGCCGGGGTTCATTCATAAAACCCCAGAGAATCGATCGAGTTGCGCGAGGCGAGTGAATTACTCTGAAATTCTACTAAAGCATCGCGGCCTTCCCTTCGCCTACCACGGAAAGCTGAAGCAGAACCCGACGCAGAGCTCCGAATAACAGTTCCATTTCCTGCAAGGAAACGACCAATGGCGGCATGATAACGATGGTATCGAGAATGTTTCTAGTGATGACCTTCTCCTTGAGAAGCGCGGCCACCGCTGCCTTTCCCATTCCTCGTTCTAGCTCCACGCCCGCGATCAGTCCACAACTTCGCACCTCAGAGACATTCTGAAATTCATCTTTGATCTGCTCTAGTAGCTCTTCGAAGCGGGAGATCTTGGCCGCAAGTCCCTCGATCACCTTGTCCTTTCTAAAAATATCTAAGGATGCCAAAGCTGCGGCACAACCGATTGGATTTCCCGTATAACTATGGCCATAGGAGAAAACCCGATCCGGGCCGCCCAGAAATGCATCGTAGACTTTTTTGGTCGTCAGGGTGGCTGCGAGCGGGACCGTGCCTCCGGTCAAGCCCTTTGCCAAACAGAGGAAATCAGGAACCACATCTTCCCATTCACAAGCGAACATTCGTCCGGTCCGCCCAAATCCTGTCATCACCTCATCGCAGATTAGATGAATGTGATGTTTCTCCGTCCACCCGCGCAGCTCACGCAGCATACCGTTCGGCCAGGGTGTCATCTGGTTAACCCCCTGAATCAATGGCTCAATGATTACCGCGCAGATCTCTGAACAATCGAGTGTTTCGAGCTCTTCCATCCCGCCTACGAAATCGACAGGAAATCCGCTCGACCGGAATCGATCAAAAAAGCGCTCAACGCCACCAACAGAGGCCGCACCTAGCGTATCGCCATGATACCCATTTGTGAATGCAACGAATCGTTTCCGCTCTGCCTGCCCTGTCTGTATTCTCGACTGCAGGGACATTTTCAAGGCCACTTCCACAGCACTTGAACCGTTGTCGGAGAAGAAAACCCGCTTTAGCGAATCGTCAGGGAAAAGACCAATGAGCTGTGCCGCCAACTCAGAAGCTAAAGAATGTCCTAGGCCTAGGTATGAGGAATGATCCAGCCGAGATGCCTGCTTTGAAATTGCTTCCACAATTTCCGGGCGGCAATGACCGTGAATATTTGTCCAGATCGAAGAATTCCCATCAAAATATTTCCGCCCTTCGGTATCAAATAACCAAACCCCTTCTGCCCTTTCAATTATAAGAGGCTCATCCGCCTCCCAATCGCTCTGCTGAGTGAAGGGATGCCAGCCAAACTTCTTATCCTGCAGTGCAGCATCCATCCCCTTTTTGGCTACAATCTTACTCCACCCTTTAATCCATTCACCATTCCATCAAGCTTTCGCTGCGCTCAGATTACTCTCTAGCAGCTCATTCATGGACTCAATCACCCAGTCTGCACCAGCCGCGTTCAATTCTTCGGCACTGAATTTACCTGTTGCAACTGCCAGGCAGCGAGCATCCATCGCATGCGCACAGGCAATATCCCGAGGTGTATCGCCAATGACCAGAATCCGCTCCGGTTTGTAATTCTTACCTGTGAACGAAAACGCACGTTCCACGGCGATCGGGCCGAGCTTGTTGCGATCCGCCCGGTCCGATCCAAAAGCACCAAAGTCAAAATACCGGTTCAAACAGAAGTGCTGTAACTTGAGACCGGCACCTACTTCGGTATTTCCGGTCAAAAGTGCCAACTGCAAAATTTTGCGACCAGAGAAATCCTCTAGCAGTGCCTCCACCCCATCCAGAACTCTACCTTCAGCCGGATCATCTTCCAATGAGGCTTCGAGATTTTGATGATACGCTACGAAGAACTCATGAGTCTGCTCGCGATTTTCCGCAAATTCGAAATGTGCTCTCAGCGTCGCAAAAATTCCTAGATCGGTAGATCCTGCGAGATCGAGCGGCGGCGCATCCCCGCCGAAGATCTCGGTAGCTGTCGCACGCAGAGCGCTCATTCCCTGCCCACCTGTATCGACCAAAGTGCCATCAATATCAAACAGCAACAGCCATTCGTCTGAGCCCTTTCGAAGGCCTTCGATCAGCTGCTGCAAAGTTTCGCACATCAGCTCTTTTCTTCTGACGCCGGAACTTTTTCCTCAGATTTCACAGTTTCTGCAGTTTTCTGCAGTTTCTTCAACGCTAGCTACAGATGAAGAATCGTCGACTTCATTTTCACCAATGCCGTCATCATCTTCACCCTCGTCTCCATCCTCGTTTTCATCATCTGGCTCATCCTCTTCGATCAATTCTCCGTGATAGAGATGGAAGTTCCGTTTGCGTTGGTGTTCAGGAAGCGGGGATAAGATCATCGCCACCGCTCTACCGTTCAGCCGCGGCGCTTGATCGACAGCTGCCATTGTCTTCAGATCCTCAATGATTCTTTTTAGAACTACGAAGCCGAGTTCCTTGTGCGCATTCTCACGCCCCTTAAATTGTAGCACGAAGCGCACCTTGTGATTGCCCTCGAGGAAAGTTTCAGCGCGGCCTAGTTTAATATTGTAGTCGTGATCACCCGTTCCCACGCGGAATTTTACTTCCTTCATCCGCGAGGAAGTTTTGGCCTTCCCCTTGTTCAGCTTTGCCTGGGTATACTTATACTTCCCGTAATCAATAATCTTACAAACCGGCGGATCCGCCTGACCAGCAATCTCGACAAGGTCCAAGCCGACAGATTGTGCCTTCGCCAGAGCCTCTCTTGAAGACATCACTCCTAGCTGCTCCCCGTTTGCATTAACGAGACGCACCTTTGGCGCACGGATTCGATCGTTCACGCGCGTCATATCGCGGTAACGACCCCTATTGTTGTTTCTCTGTGGTCTAGCTATGGCTCTGTAATTTCGGTGTTAAAAAAAATTTCGTCTCTTATCCGCTCAGTTTGCTAAGAAACTGCCGCACGCATGCGGTCCTTGGAAAAGAAACTTCAATACAGCAAAGGATCATATTAATAAAGTGTTCGAAGAAGTGCGACAACTTACAGTAGCAGCGACTGAACAGATCAAACTTTGCTCAAATATCATAAAAGAAATCTTTCAGGGAAACTTGACGAATTAGTCCAATCTCCGCTGATGGCTGAAACCTAGGCCTAATATCCTAGGACCTGCAAGCAGGTTTTATCTGCGACCCAAAGAATCTTAAGCAGATCCTGACTTGTCCGCCACGCCTTCCAATGCTTCCATCCCGCAATGATGCGCTGCCTGATTAACCTTTTATCGATGCCAATCGGTCTGAATCGATGGTCCCTTTCGCTCCTTGGTTTTGTTTTTGTTCTGGTTCTTAGCAATTGCTCTTCGTCGAGCGGTCCTTCACTGCCGATCCTCGGACCTAGCGATGGCTTTGGCTCGACCAGTGTTTCCTCATCTCCCGTCATCCTGAACGTTTCGGGCTGGGATCCGAAAGAGAATCAGCGCAGTGGGGCGAAGTATTCACAATTCAATGTCTCAGCCCTTCGCGCAAACGGGGGCCGCGCTCTGATCGCACGCTCTGCAAAAGGCCCCTTGCTCGATGATAAATTCGGCGATTTCATTCGCTCGGCCGATCGCGCCGGGATGATGATCGGCGCCTATCACTATGTGACGATGGATCAATCCCCGACCCGCCAAGCGGATGCTTTCGTGAACCGGGTGCGCGCCATCGGTCGCGCCAAAGGACTGGCTGGGAAAAAGTTACTTCTAGTAGGCGATTTCGATACGCTCTCCACCCCGCAGCGTTTGGTCGATTTCATCACGCGGGTGCATCAGCGCACTGGCATTTACCCGCTCGTCTACCTTGAGAATTCTGATGGCCTCCGCTCTCGCCTAGCATCCGCCACACCGGCCCAGAAAGCAATTATCCGCCGCTGTCCATACTGGCTCGCACTCTACTCGCCAAAAGGAACTGAGCGCACCCTTGCTCAGACAGGAGGCCCGCTTACTCCGGATGGACTTACGAAGATCTATGATATCTGGAGCACATGGTCGATCTGGCAATACGGCGGTGTGACTTGGGAGAATGGACGTTCACTTCCACGGCATTACAACACCTCACAGTGGTCCAGCCCGAGGTATTTTGGAAATCTATCCATGCCTATGGAGCGAAATGTTTTCAAAGGAAGCCAGCGTGATCTTGTCAATTTCTGGCAACGTCACTCCATCACTCTCTAATGCTGACGAAACGCATTATCCCGTGCCTTGATGTGACGAACGGTCGCGTCGTAAAAGGCACAAACTTCGTAGACCTTGTCGATGCCGGCGATCCCGTCGAAGCAGCAATTGCTTACAACGAACAGGAGGCTGATGAGCTTGTATTCCTTGATATTACAGCATCATCCGATGCGCGAGGCACGATGCTCGATGTCGTGTCCCGCACCGCAAAGCAATGCTTCATCCCCCTCACTGTCGGCGGAGGAATTCGCAAGGTCGAAGATATGCACGCAATCCTTCAGGCAGGCGCAGACAAATGTGGGATCAATACCGCCGCAGTTTCTAATCCAGATCTAATCAGCCAAGGAGCAAAGGCATTTGGCAATCAATGCATCGTCGTCGCGATCGATGCCAAACGCTCAGCTCCCGGCAAGTGGATTGTCCATACTCATGGCGGGCGCACTGCCACTGAGCTTGATGCCGTCGAGTGGGCCCGCGAAGTTTGGAACCGCGGGGCGGGTGAAATTCTGCTTACTTCAATGGATTCTGATGGCACCCAGGCCGGCTACGATTGCGAGCTCACTGCTGCCATCTCTACAGAGATCGGCATTCCTGTCATCGCCTCTGGCGGCGCGGGAAATCTTGATCACATGGTCGAGGTATTAGAAAAAGGCAAAGCAGATGCAGTCCTAGCCGCCTCAATTTTCCACTTTGGTAAACATACAATTGCTGAGGCAAAAAGACACTTTGCTGCCCATGGAGTGCCGGTTCGCCCGAGCTTTCGCCCGGGCCTTACGATCAAACGCAGCTAATGTCTAAATCCGGCCCGATTCCTGAAGAACTTCATTCCTTGGAAACCAGCCAGGCTTTCGATCGGTGTTTCGATTGCAAAATAGAGCTTCTCGCACCGCCTCGCGGCTACCAGATCCATAAATCCTACGTCAATGGCGAAGCAATCTTTGAAATCGCCATCTGCACAGATTGCTCATTGCAGCTGCAGGAAAGCTTCTCCCCAGCGTCGCGCGAAGCCATCGCAAACTTCTACCTAGATCATGCGGACCTCGCAAAGCGCGCTGCGGAAGTTGAAACGAATTCCACTGCCGATCTGAACGGTTGGATCGAAAGCTGTGTCTGCTGCAACAAAGCACGATCTGACACTCGCGAACATACAATCGCCGCACAATGTTTCGGCAGTCACCTAGAATACAATCTCACACCCATCATGATGTGCGGAGAGTGCCAAGAGCAGCTAAATTCCCTGCTATCTCCAGAAACTCGCGGTGAATATGATGACTGGCTGGACCGCTGTCTGCCGATGGCTCCGAATCAAGACGAGCCAGCCCCAAGGGCCCGCCGCCCTGTTTTCATCTAGATCGCCTCTCGATCAATGCAACTCACCCGTTTCAGCAGAACTCAGGGCATTCATAGAGTTGTTTACTGCCGGCGACTAACCGCGTTTCCGCTCGAGCATTACCATCATCAAAAAGCTGAGAATCAAGTTTAGTTCCTCCCGCGCTGTCAGTTCGCCCAACTTCTCAATCCGAAATCTGCCTTCCCAGAATGCCGCCTGCTTGGTCAGCCGCATCATGGCCTCGCCGTCGGTCTGACGGGTCGCCAGATATTTCGGATGAAACAAGTATCCAGTCGCGAAGCCAAGCACCGGAATTTCCCCCAAAAGGCTGTCCATAATCTTCGCTCCGGGATTCTCCTCACGGATCGAGAAGTCTGGTTCCGAATCCCCGGGGTTAAATGTCTGATAGTGCGCCCGCCAGATGCTCCGCCAGCCCTTGCGGCCTACCGCACCGATTTCCTGCCCTTGCGCATCTGTCGAAGTATATTTTGCTGACCAATCAATCAGCTTATTGGCCTTGATATCTGCCAGCCGGGTGGCCCGATCCTTATCAGTGAAAATCTCCACATGCTCGCGGAATTTGAACATTTTCTGCTTCGTATATAGCACAGTCTTCCCATCTGCATCAGTCACGATCGCCTGACTAGCGAGCGCTACCACTTTAAAACTCAAACGCAGCGGGTAGACAACTTCCGAACAGATGCTTGCCTATATCATCGCTAGCTGGAATTCCCGCGAAACGCTGGGCGGCACTCTGATGTGAAAGATCTTCCATACTCAAAACCAAATACCCCGAATTTGCAAACCACCAGCTTTAACTCGATCCAACCTGAAATTCCCTTTGGAAAATTTTGCAAAAAGATTTTAAAATAATTTCGCCATCTAATAAAATTTCCTATTTCTCACTTGCCAGAGCACGCGTTTCTGGTAAATCACCCGCCCCACACGGCGACCGAGCTGTGAAAGGTGGCCGAAACGGCTCCTCATCGCATGCTCAGAATCTCCCTTCCAATTTATTCTCCCTTCCAATTTATTCTCCCTTCCAATTTATTCTCGCTAACACCCCCGCAACCACATGGCACGTATTCTAGGTATCGAAATCCCCAATGAGAAGCGCATCGAAGCTTCGCTCACATATATGTTCGGCATTGGCCAGTCCTCGGCTGATCGCATTCTAGAACATGCCGGAATCGATCCAGATATTCGCACCGGACAGCTTACCGAAGAGCAATTAGTCAAGATCGCTCAAGTGATTCAGACTGAGAAGATTATGGTAGAAGGCGATTTACGCCGCGAGCGCCAGTCTCAGCTCAAGCGTCTTACTTCTATCAATTGCTACCGCGGCATCCGCCACAAGCGTGGCCTTCCGGTCCGCGGACAGCGCACCCGCACGAACGCCCGCACCCGCAAAGGGAAGAAGAAAACTGTCGGCGTTAAGAAATAAGCTTTCCCCTGCGGCGGCTTCTAATCGCCACCGCCGAACCACTCTAGACATATGTCCGAAGAAAATAACAAACCAGAAGCTGATGAAGTAGCAGATACTGCTGCCGAGGCTAAACCACAAACCCCTAGCGCTTCGAAAAAAGAAGCCGCCCAGGGAACCGATGCCCCTGCGACTGCTGCTGAAGTGCCCGCAGAGCCTACTAAAGAAGCTACTGAAGCTCCGAAAAAGGATGCGATGCCAGCTCTTGATCCGAACAATCCTGCCCTCAATCCAGACGGCACCCCGAAGAAAGAAGCGAAGAAGGACATCTTTGCAGAAATTGGCGGTGGTGAAGAGGAGATCAAAATTCACAAAGCCAAAGGCTCTAAGAACATCGCCCACGGCGTAGTTCATATTACGGCTACTTTTAATAACACTCTCGTCAGCGTAACCGATCCAGGGGGCAATTCCGTTGGCTGGTCAAGCGCAGGCAAAATGGGCTTCAAGGGCTCACGAAAAAGCACAGCCTACGCTGCACAGGTCGTTTCTCAAGACGCATGCCGTCAGGCAATGGGTCACGGATTGAAAGAGGTCGATGTTCGTGTCAAAGGACCCGGCTCCGGCCGCGAATCCGCTGTCCGTGCCGTCCAAGGCCTAGGGCTCGATATTCTTTCCATCAAAGATGTCACTCCAATCCCTCACAATGGCTGCCGCCCGAAAAAGGCCCGCCGCGTCTAAATCTTTCTAACTTTTTATCTTTTACCACTTCCAGAACATGGCTCGCTACACTGGTCCCCGCACCAAAATTTCTCGTCGTTTCGGCGTCTCCCTCTTCGGTCCCTCAAAGTCCTTAGAGCGTAGAAACTTCCCACCCGGCCAGCACGGCGCACGCGCAGGTCGCAAAAAGAAATCAGAATTCTCCGTAGCCCTCGGCGAAAAGCAAAAGCTGCGCTATCAATACGGAGTCCTCGAAAAACAATTCCGGGGTTACTACCAAGAGGCAGCGCGCCGTCGTGGTATCACTGGTGAAATTCTTCTGCAACTTCTCGAATGCCGCTTGGACAATGTTTGCTACCGTGCAGGCTTTGGTAACTCACGTCAGGCAGCCCGCCAAATGGTCAATCACGGCCACGTTCTCGTAAACGGTCACTGCGTGGATATCCCTAGCTATCAAGTGAAGCCAGGTGACCTAATCAAAGTTGGCGCAAAGCCTTCTTCTCAGCAACTTGTTCTGCGGATGTTGGATCTGACTCAGGCAGTCCCTGCAGTTGATTGGCTTGATGTGGATCGCGAAGGAATGACAGCGTCCATGGCGCGCATTCCAGAACGCTCTGAAATCGATCCACTCGTCAACGAGCAGCTGATCGTCGAGCTCTATTCTCGATAGGATCTTTTTAGATTCGTCTCCGTTCCATTCTCTCCTTTGCAAAAGGCGAGCGGATGGGGCTCTGACTAAATGCGAGTCAAATCTATCAGCTTTAGATGAAGCTGCTTTCTGAATAGCGCCCGTTAAATTCCTAGCGCCCAGAGTGTTTCGGTCTTGCCGATGACTAGGGGCAGAAATGTGCGATCGACGCGATTCCCATCCCGATTGTTTAACTGCCGGGTCCTACTTGAAGGCGGCATCGAGGCATCGAAAGCGAACACTTCACACCTTCATCTCGGAGAAGACGACACTCAGAGCGTTTTCGAAGCGATCCAACTTGCGGCGCTCTCGCGGTCCAATCATTGCAATCGAAACCCCCTTCTTACCGGCACGTGCGGTCCTGCCGCTGCGATGTGTGTAATATTCCAGCTGCTCAGGTAGTTGATAATGAATCACGAACTCCAAGCCTTCGACGTCGATTCCCCGCGCTGCTACGTCCGTAGCAATCAGGAGCCGCATTTGGGATTTTTTAAAACCTCTCATTACTTTGTCGCGTTCGCGCTGCGATAGGTCCCCTTGGATCACTGCTGTTTCGATCCCTAACCTCCCCAGCTGCCGCCCAAGTGCCAAAGCCCCAGCCCGAGTGCGCACGAACACCAGGCCACGACCTTCGGTTTCCTCTAAGAATTCAGAAATGAACTCATTCTTCTCATCGCCACCACAAATCACATAACGATGATCAATATTGCGATTCACCACATGTGATTTATCCACCTTCAGAATCTCTGGCTGACCGTGCATCGCCGTTTTAATCAGGTCATTCATCGACTCAGGGAAGGTCGCAGAAAAAAACCACGTCGCTTTCCGCTCCTTGGTTTCTCGGAGCAATTTCACTAGGTCCTTTTTAAATCCCATACTGAGCATCTCGTCAGCTTCGTCGAGGACGACGTATTTCACCTCCTTCAAAGACAATGCTTTTTTTTCCAGTAAATCCAAAAGCCGTCCAGGCGTGGCGACGATCAGCTGAGTTGGCCGCCGCAGGTTTGCGATCTGTCGCTCCATCGGCTCGCCTCCAGTCAGGACTTCGATAAAGATCTTCTGATGATAGTATTTTGTGAAACGAAACAGCTGCTTCCCAATCTGCTTCGCTAACTCCCGCGTAGGCGCTAGCACCAGCCCCTGCACCGATTCCCGCTGGCCATCACACTTCATCAGCAGCGGAAGCCCAAACGCTGCCGTTTTACCTGTTCCCGTTTGCGCCTGCGCGACGAAATCCATTCCGCTTTTGATCAAAAACGGGATTGCCCGCTCCTGCACCTCCGTCGGCTCATCAATCCCCAGCTCTACCAAGCCTTTCACCAATCCCTCTTCCACTCCTAATGCCCGAAACGTTGCTACCATAATTCCTCACCCTTCGTCCCACACCCCGCTGCGCTTGACCAGCTATATTGCCCTACTCTCAGTAAATCGTTACCGTCCACACTTGCCTTCACCCCTCAACTCGCCTACCCCATCCATCTCATGAGTAAGTACCGAGTCCTCGTCTCCGATCCCATTTCAGAAAAAGGCGTAGCAGAGCTCCTTTCCGCCCCAGAAGTCACCGTCGATGTCAAAACCGGTATGTCTGCAGAAGAGCTGCTCCAAGTCATTCCAGACTATCACGGCCTAATCATCCGCTCCGAGACCAAGGTGACACCAGCCGTCTTCGCCGCAGCGAAAAATTTGAAAGCGATTGGGCGCGCTGGTGTGGGTGTAGACAATATCGATCGTGATGCAGCGACAGATCACGGCGTTGTGGTGATGAACACTCCCTCGGGGAATACGATCTCTACCGCAGAACATGCCTTCGCACTAATGCTCTCGCTCGCCCGGAATATCGGCGCGGCTCATCACTCAATGCTCCAAGGGAAGTGGGATCGAAAAATTCTCGGCGGTGTAGAAATGTTCGGCAAGCGCCTTGCAATCCTCGGCATGGGGCGCATTGGCACAGAATTTGCCAAACGCGCTCAGGCCTTCGGGATGACTGTCGTCGCCTACGATCCCTTTCTCACCAGCGCGAGGGCCCAGTCTCTCAAGGTCGAGCTTGCCGAGACTGCTGAAAAGGCACTCACCGGAGCCGATGTGGTCACACTCCACATTCCGATGACCCCGGAGACAAAGCATATTCTAAACGAAAAGAGCATCGCTCTTATGGCACCCGGCGCGCTGATTATAAACTGCGCCCGTGGCGGCCTTGTCGATGAGGCTGCTGCTCAGAAATCGATCGATTCAGGCCACCTCGCCGGCATCGCCCTCGATGTTTATGAGACTGAGCCACCGCCAGCTGATTTCTCGCTCTTTTCCGCCAAAAAGACGATCTTCACCCCGCATCTCGGTGCATCCACAGCAGAAGCACAGGAGAATGTCGGCATCGAAGTCGCCATCCAAATCCGCGATTTTCTGCTCACCGGCGAAATTCGCAATGCGGTGAATATGCCGAACCTCGATGCCAAGACCCTCGAATCTGTCGGGCCATACCTCGATCTCGCTGCGTCTCTGGGTAAGCTCCTTTCAAAAATCGCCCCGGAGCAATGTGATTCAATACGCCTATCCTATCTCGGTCCCGTTTCCGAGCTAGATACAGAGCTGGTGACTCGCCAAGTCCTTACCGGATACCTCTCGTCCTCCTACCACGATGCTCAGGTAAATCTGATCAACGCACCTGCCGTGGCAAAATCTCATGGTATCGCAGTCACCGAATCGACAGTGGCTCTTGCGACCAATGCAACAGAGCTAATTGAAGTCACCGCCATCAAGGGCAAAACAGAAACGACCGTAGCCGGGACCTTCTTTGGCTCATCTCCGCGTATCGTCCACCTCACCGGGCATAACGTAGAGATCAATTCCACCGGACGATTTCTCTTCGTCGAAAACGATGACCGCCCTGGAATCGTCGGCGTCATTGGCTCAACTCTCGGAGAAAATGAGGTGAATATCGCCAATATGGCCCTCTCTCGCAACCGGGCGAACAAGACTGCAGTCACGGTTATCGAAGTAGATACAGAACCGACTTCAGTCCTCTTAAAAACCCTGCGCGATACCCCCGGAATCCTGCGCGTCATTTCATTCGAGCTCTAGAGCATAATCAATAGAGTGAAGCAACTAGACGAAGCTTCGGCTTCGTCCCAAAAACCTTGCCTACTCGTCGCTCAGCTGAGCGGATACGCTTGCGGAGACTTAAATGAACATGCTCATTTCTACCCGAATCTAGAGGTATTCCTACTCATTATGTCTCATAGTTTTAGTTCTGATAGAAGTCCTATCAGATCCTAAGGCAGTCACATTTGTGTAGACCACCGATTCAATACAGAGACATCTTCGTTTTGACCTTCTCCGCTTCGTTCTAGTTCTTTTTCAAAATATCCCATATTCTGTTTCGTGATAGAAGTTATATAGCAAACATCACCAGCAAACTTTGTAATCGGCCCGCCTTTTGCGAAAGGTCTTTCGATCATATTCCAGATACGTCTTTTAAGCGAAACCCGGTGCCAGCGAAATAATTTGAAGGCGCTATACAGAGAGAACCGTAACGCCAGAGCGAATGGTGGACACGTCTGAAGCAAGAAAGTAAATCCGAAGAAATAAGTAGATTGGATTACCTAGTCAGAGCGGTTGGCAATCTCTGAAATGCTCCCCAAAGTCAGGTTCACCCGTCAGCAAGGACGATGCGTAAGGCCCTGGAAGTCAAAAACAGATTCAATCCATTTTCCTGCAATTGCTGCATGGACGGATACGGCTTCATCCAACAAGAAGATGCTCGTGGTCCAAGGCCACAAATGCTAACGGATCTGCAATAAAACTAACGAGAGGCTGTTGATTCACGAACACCATAAGGATTGCGGTCCTAGGTAAAGCCAGAATTTAATCAAACGGATTTCTTCTCGTCAGCGTCTACTGAATGTAAATTTTCTTGCCTCGATGATTGCGCGATAAGTAGTCCTAACCACCAGTAGAAAATGATTTCGAGTGCGATGGTTATAAGGGTTCCCATCGGATTCAAAGCGTCGTCGCCGCCTACAATTACCGCAAAGGCAAAAAGAACAATCAACAAAGGAATCCCTAGCAATAGCATCCGAACAGTAACCACCCAACCTAAAGCAATATATTTAGCTAGAAATTGTCTCCCAAATGAATCTCCGTTTTGTTTCTTTAAATACAACACACCGAAGATCGTGATGATTACCGACGCAAATCCACTAACTATATCCCAAGGATTAGGTTCTCCGAACGCAAATGACATCACTACGGCCATGGAAATCACGTGGGCCATGAAATAGGCTCCTATTTCAGACTCTTCGAAGGTGCCGCTACGAAATTTATCGATTAAAGGTTGGGCGGATATTATTTGCATTTTGTTCTTTAGCTAAAGTAATAGGGATCACTCGCCAGTGTCGACCCATAACTTAGTCAGACGGATGCTTTGGTTTAGCCATCTCCATATTGTTCTGTTTTTCCCGTTTGAAGCCAGAGCCACCTTGGATAGACCAGCCACAACGAACAAAGCATTAATCGCCCCGCGACCGGATGTCAAAATTGACAAGGGAGGTGTTTTAAAAACCTCTTCGTATGAAATGTGAAGGATTCGCCACCATTCTGTTAGGCCTTCTCAAAATGTTTACGTCTACGAGAAACCCAGCAAAAGAATCCAACGCCTATGAATAACGCTGACTTTAATTTGGTCGGGTTCGCGCGTGTCTCGTGTGCATGCTTCGCGAGGCCGTTCTTTCATAAATCGAGCAAACATCTCCGTATCAAAAATTGTGGCTCTCAAAGTTCCTCTATTCGTCCAGAACCTTCAAGGAATGACGAGCTGGGATCTACTTCTAGTTGAATCAAAATGATTGATTATCTTTGCCTTTTCCGTTTTATCAGTCTTCTTAGATTCGATAGAATTGATCAGTTAGCGATCTTCAGAGGGCGTCTTTGCAAATAGTTCAATACGGCTGCAGTTTCGGCAGACCAACGCACAAGCAGAACTGTTCAGCCAATCCATTCCCATCAAGGACATTCCACTTGTGTTCATCAGCATCGATCGTCGATCAAATTCATCGTGGCTGCAGATCGGACAGATAATCGAAACATTGCCGATTCTAAACTTACCTACTGGCCTAGCAGCAGAACTCACCACCGCTTTCAGCCCCGCGCCGATGCTTCTCAAATTCTTATTCATTTGTTTAGCTTATTCATGACTCCTTGGTTCTACCGTATCTACCTTTTTATTCTACTTACATCTTCTCTCTTGAGCGTGAGGTTCTTCAGGATAGTTGCTTCAAATAACTTCATTCGTTCGTCATCCCCATAGACGTGAGCGCAGACTTTGAAAATCTTCCCCGCCTCATCTTGAAAGTAATACTTGGCTATCTGATAGCGCTTCACTGTAACCCCCTCTACAATATGCTCAGTGTAGAAATCTGCCCGCAAGCCTACTAATCCGGACGCAGTCTGAACCGGAATACTGCCCTTGTATGCACTCCGGGAATTGCTCGATCCGGGCGATCTTTCGGTGATCAAATCGATCTTCGAGTCCACAGCAAGCTCCAATGATTTCGTAGCGTTCCGAATCGTCACAAGGTGTATTCTACTTTGTGAGCTGACTATTGCTTGAGTCGGGGGATAGATACTAGTGTCGTTAGCCTTTTTGATCTTCCAACCGACAGGCGCATCGAGGGTAATTTGGCTGTGCGGCAGAGTTAGTTTTCTAGTCTTTTCTGCAACACTCTGCCCAGTAAGAAGCACGATCGGGAATAATAGTCATAGCTTCATATTGCTTTCATAATGTGATAGGAATGGCACGCCAATGTAAAGCTCCGCATTCAATCAGAAGCCGTCTTCGTCATGATCGTCTCCGGCTTTGTTTCTTTCGTTTGTTTGGTTAGGACAGCACTTATACTTCCAGTCTTTTCAGTATGTAGCTTCAGCCCCTTCGCTCTCACCCTTTCGACCTCCCCACCTCCGACCTCAAGACAATCAAGTGATGATCGCACGGTCACGAGCCTTTCTCTCTCGGTCTCAACAAAGTAAAAAAGCAATGCTTGCGGGACTTAAAAGAAGGATCACGTCCGCAGAGGCGGCTCTCCGCTCCGTAGGTGCTAGGCTGGCAGTCGTCACAGATCATGATCGTCTCGCCTACCTCTGTAACAACCAGCGATTGAGCGATAGGGGAGCGAGTGCTGGAACGATGCCTGGTTAGCTGTCATTCTTTCATCATTTCGTCGATCGTTACTGGCCACACCACCCTACCTCGTAAGTCATCCTCGCCGAGTAGATCTGTGGGAAACTCACCGCGATATGTAAGGAATTGTCGGTTGCTGTCAAAACTAGGTAATAAGCTCATCACGTATCGCTGAGCTTGCCCTTCAAATTTGTAGTTAACTTCAGCATAGTAGACGTGCTTAGAAGCATCATATCGTGGGTTCTCTACCTTGAAGTCATGATCGCCAAATCTGTCATTGAGTTGCTTCGTGACTGCGGGTGCGATTACGCCCAGACTGATCGGCGGCGCGGACTTACTGTCGCACCCGATAAGGACCAACGCGCTCAGAATAAATGAAGCTAAATATCTCATGATGTTTTCCTTATGTAGGAACCGCACGCCTGTGAAAAGCGTAAATTTAATCAAACCGCTTCCTTGGCGCGTCTGTGCCGTTCGGTTTGATCCTCAATTCAATCCGCCTCTTTCGTAGTACCCACATGTGGTCGTCACGATCGCATGACGTCAAACGTGATTACCACTTCATCCTCATGGTGTCAGGATCTCTCGAATCATACCCCCGAAAATCGGCAGATCTGATTGCTCTATATGCAACCCATGCTAGACATACTGTGCATATTGCTCCTGCTACGATCACTCCGATCATCGTCCAGAAATAAGTATTCTCCTGTCGGCTCTCAGTCGGCAAGCGTAGCCACTTCACTAAGCCCCAAATTCCAAGGCCGAAGAAGGTGGCTGGGATCAACGCGAGTGAGCCGATCACACAGCCTCCCGGAGTGCTTTGTGTAGGAGATGGTATGGCCATGAGTCTGTTTTTCACTAAACGCTGGAGGAATACCACGCTAGTGTAAATCAACGATCTGGTTACACTGAATGATTGGCGTCGCCGATTTTAAATTGTTCTTCTTCTTCAATTCCGGATTGCCTTTGGACCAACTCCTTGGTGTGCCTCCGTATGCCCTCAACATCGACAGTTCTATCACGGCTCTTCTGTAAAATAGTAAGGCCCATTAACTTTCCCTCAATCATATCCAATTTCTTGATGATATCGCTGAGCGCAAATTCGGTAATCAGATGAGAGAATACGAAGTAATCGTAGCTGGCGTGTTCGTTATGTGCTTCCGGACTTCTGGCAAGGCTGATTGGATCCCGTAGTAATTGAGAATCTCATCAACAAGGCGGCGTAACTCAAATTTAGCACGGTGCCACTTTCTATGCCAAGGATTTCTTTACCATACGTCATAGGAATGGCGCGCCGGTGGTAAGCAACAATTTGGCCAGACGGCTTACTCGGCGTCGCCATCTCCGTCTTGTTCTTCCGCTTCGTTATCAAGAAACGAGTCGATCATACTCTGCGTGAGTTCCGATGAAGAACCAGACAATCGTATCTCCATCCTTGATTCCGACCGCACGATGTGCTCCGGTTACCCGTGCAGACCAGTAATCTCCTACCTTCTTAAACCTCACGGACGGGTGCTGCGGATCATCTATCCAAAGCTGGTATTGCTTGCGAGCACGAACTTGGATCGCTTTGGAAGCCGGTGGTAGCCACTCCAAAACGATGCGACTGCCCTACTCCGCATCGGCAGGGAAGATCGTTGATTGTCCTGCTCTGTGCTCTGCAATCGCCTGTTGCGCGATCAGGTCAAGGCGACCCGCCCGCACATCTTCTTCAATCTGTATATCCCAACTGTCTCCCGCCTTTGTCTCAAGGCGTTCGATCAATTTGAACATCTCTTCTCGGGGAAGCTGCCCGATAGCATCTTCAATCTCCATCACGGTTTGCATACGGTAAAATTAACAAATCGCGGACAAACTTCAAGCGTGGGATTTTCGTTGCATAACGTGATAGAAATGGCGCGCCGGGGTCAACTTCCAATTTAATTATACACCTTCCTCGGCGTTTCGATCTCCGGCTTATTCTGCTTCTTCAAACTTTAGGAAAGGCATGTGACCTCGCGGTCGATCTTCTTCCCATAGGCTCGCTCTGCCTCCTCCAGATCATGCTCTGCTTGAAGCCCTACCCAGAACGCGGAAGAAGTTCCAAAAAACTTAGCGAGACGCAATGCTGTCTCTGCCGTAATTGCTCTGCGGAACTTTGTGATCTCCGTCAGACGCGAAGCAGGAATGCCGGTTGATCGCGACACGGATGCCAAGGTCAATCCCAACGGGCGGATAAACTCTTCGAGAAGAATCTCCCCGGGATGAATGGTGGGCAAATATTTGGAGGTGCTCATGGTCTTAATGGTAATCAATGATCTTCACGTCGTGCTTCAAACCCTCTTCCCATCGGAAAATGATTCTCCACTGTTGATTGATACGAATGCTCCACAGACCTTCCAAGTCACCGCTCAACTGCTCAAGTCGGTTGCCCGGAGGAACTCGAAGATCTTGGACGATTCTCGCCTGATTGATCATCCGCAACTTGCGTCTCGCCCGCATCTGGATGTCGCCAGGCAGCCTGCGAACACGCAATCCACGATAAATGCTCTCAGTGTTAGAATTGCCGAAGCTCTCAATCACGAACAAAGCGTAACAAAGAATCGGATTACGGCAAGCGTAATTTTCATTAGACAACGCTGTAGGAATGGCGCGACGGTATTAACTTCCTAATCGATCAGACGGCTTCTCTTGCGTTGCACTAATCGACTTGTTCTGCCTCTTCACTCTTAATAGTGATAGCGGGCTTGTGCGATCTCTATCCGATCAACCACGATTCTGTAAACTAACCTATGTTCGTCTGTTATCCGCCGCGCCCAATAACCAGAAAATGCATGCTTCAAGGGCTCTGGCTTCCTAATACCTTCGTATGGATCGCGCGAGCAATATCTTGGATGAGGTGATTAATCTTATTAAGAATCTTGCGATCAAACTTTTGCCAATGAAGATAATCCTCCCATCCACGCCCTGAGAAAAGGACGTTCACAGCAACTCGCTGAGTTCTTTTACTACCCCTTCACCACGTTCCAGCTGTGCTATACCCTCTGAGAGCCGCTTGGCGTTAGCTGGCGAGCGTAAAAGATATGCGGTCTCTTGCAGGGATTCGTAGTCTTCAAGCGACATCATGATGACCGCTTGAACTCTTTTGCGGGTAATGATGACAGGATCGTGATCGCTGCAGACTCGGCTCATAGTGCTAGCCAGATTCTCCCTCGCAGCTGTGTAAGTGATAGCTTGCATATGGACAGGATACCGGACAAGTGGCGGGTGTAGAGATTTCTTTGCAGAACGTCCAATTTAAGTGACGCGCGTTAGTCCGTTCGCTCCAGCGATTTGTTCGCTCCTCTCCTTCTTTTTAAAGCGCAAACAACTCCAACTGCAATCAACGCTGTCGTACTTGGCTCCGGAACGAGTGCGGCAACTTGAGTCCCATCAAGTCGCTCGTTATAGATTCGCACATCATCGAGGGTTCCATTCAGATACTCGAAGACACCACCAGTGGAAGCCAATGTTGAAGCGTCGCTGAGGGTCGTAGGCGTGCTGGAGGCCGAAAAATTGATTGATCCTGCAGCCAAGGGTTGCAGCACTCCATCAAAATAAATCTCAACCTCTTCGTTGGCGTAGTCCAAGACACCAGCAAGATGAACCCATTCACTCAAAGGTAGCGCGGTGCTAGAGAGTCGTGACTGGAACGGATCAGAATCTGCTGCTCGACCTGCGACCTCAACGAATCCAGAGCCTGAGATGAATATCCCGCCGCGGCTATTCAGCGAAGAAGATGGCAGGCTGAAGAAGGCGATTGTGCCGATGTCAGAGGGATAGGCATTCAGACGCACCCATGTCGCAAAGGTGGCGGCGGATGTGGAACCCAAGATATCATTGTTAATGCCTCCGGGTTCGAGATCGACAAAATCATTGTTGCCGTCGAAACTCAGAGCGAAATTGCCAACAACTCCGGGCACATGGACGGCACCGGAAATTGTTCCAGAATCATCTGGAGTCGGTGTTCCGTCAATCAACGCCGAATCTGCTGCAAGTGATCCGGCCCCCTCCTCAAAATCATAATGTGCTACAAGTGCGGCTTCCAAGCTCAGTGTGAATGCGGTCGCAGAGAAAGCTGCAATTGAACGAGCGAGAACGTTTGTCATGGTGTGTAGTATGGATTTAAAGCGAACATTATAGGAATAACGCGCTGGGGTTTACTTCCAATCTAATCAGAAGGATTCCTCGGCGGCGCCATTTCCGACTTGTTATCATTCTTTGTTTATGTGTGCAGGGCATGGAATACCGCTTCAGGATCACGGTCAACAACACGAAGCAGCGCCTTGGCTGGTCCGTCTGGATGACGGCGTCCTTGCTCCCAATTCTGGAGGGTTCTGACGCTTACCCCAATGATTGCGGCAAATCGCGACTGGGATAGACCTAGGCGCTCACGGATAGCCAATGGATCAGGCGCGGTATGCACGAATGTCCTGGATGGCTTGCGTTCGCCCCGCCGGATCTCTCCAGCCTGCTTGATGCTCTTGCAAAGAAGTTCGAAGTCAGAATCGTTCATAATCTTAGGTGGTCGTCAACTAGGCGGCGTAATAGCTGGGCTTGTTCTGGTGTGATGTTCTCTTGCTTGCTCTTCGGGTAGGCGAAGAGAAAGAAAATCTCGTCTTGCGCGACGAGATAGTAGATGACGCGGATTCCTCCGCTCTTGCCTGTACCGCTGAGCCGCCAGCGAATCTTGCGAAGCCCATTAGACCGCTGAATGAGACTCCCAGATTCCGGATCAGCGATAATTGCCTGCTGCAGCGCGGCATAGGATTCGTCGCTGATGAGCTTCGTGATCTGGTTGGTGAATATTGTGGTCTCATAGAATCTCATCCATGAATCAGCTATACGCCAAGGACGTAGGTTGCGCAAGGCCAAATTTCTTGGATAGGGTTAGAGAAATGTCGCGTCGGTGGTAAGGACCAATTTGATCAGACAGATTCCTCGGCGTCGCCATCTCCGCCTCATATGATCGATTTCAGCGGCAGAAATGCTACAACAATCGTTCCATGACCGGAACCCAGAACGGCCGCACACTGCAATCTGAATCTCCGCCAAGACGTCCGTCACAACCGGATAAGTCTGTGAAACAAGATAGGGCAGTGTGCGGCTCTTTCGGCCTCAAAGTCCGGGCAGCATCTTTGATCATTACGAGTCTGTATTCATGAGACTGCGACTCCTCCGCCAAGGAATGTTCAGGGAGCCCTTCGCGAACAGTTACCGAACATATGAAGCCTACTACAAACACCACTATCACGCCGAGCTCTTTCCTTGGTATTGATGTCATTAAGAAAGACCTGTTCTGTCACATCATGGAATAAACACATGCTTCTCGGAGCGTTTCGACAACACCTCAGCCCGTATCAAACAACTCCACAAGTGGCTACGTAAGTACGCCACTCCTTCATGTCTCAACGCCTGACTTGAGCAGACTGACCACTACGGTGACTCCATTGCTTGTGCACTCCACGAGCTGTCACTCGCTGGCCTCTTCGTCGCCAACCCGCACCAGATAAATGCCTACGGAAAGCAGAAGCTCCATCGCAATGAAATTGACACCGCCGACGCCCGACTCATCGCATCCTTCCTCAACTCCGAACACGCCGATCTCCATCCTTGGCACCCGCGAAGCCCCATCCAGCAAAGGGTAACTGAGCTTTGATTCGCGTTGCTCACCGTGCGGACACGTCGCCCATGACAACGCACGGCTTGAGAACAAGCTCGAGGCGGCACCGGATAAATCTGTCGTCTCCCCGCTCAACCGGGGCATTAAGGCCCAGGAAAAAGAGATCAAACCAACACGCCTCCTAATTAGGAGACTGCTGAGGTCTGGCCCCTCGCTCGAAGCAAGAGGCGAACTCCTCCGAAGTATCCCGGGCTTGGGTGTGACCACCATCCAGATCGTCCTCGGCGAGCTTCAAGACCTGCGCGAGTTCAGCGATGCCCGCCAGATCTATGGAATCCTAAAGTCCGGCCAACCCTACAACCTCAAGAGAAGAGGCTATGCAGGCCCATGAAAAATCACTGCAATAAGCCCTTACAAGAAAGAAAAATACTCAGAATTATTCTTGCTGTTTCAACGCAGCATCTTGCTCGATTTCTTGTCATCTTTGCTTCGCGAGTTACCATGAGCTTACGAGGAAATAGACTGAGCCATCGTGATAACGTAGAACTCTCAAATAATCGTCATCCGCCTTGTGCTGAAAATAGGCGGTTGAATCGACCTCTGGAGGATTCCACCAGGCGGGAGCGTCACCAATCTTCATATTAAGTATGGATTGAATCCCACTATGAATCCGTGGATCAAACTGGTCTGACAACCCGAGCGCATTGGCGTTTTCAGGAAAGCGATCAGCCGGAAGCTCCGCCTTCAACAATCTTGTGAAATCTCCGCCGATGAATCCATGAATGAGATCTTCTTCGACATGAGTTGCTTCTGCTGGGAGAAGCTTGATACCCCTCGACGTCCGAAACTCTCTTTTGGGATAACCGATGAACGGAAGCAGCGCGATGATCACTAGAGGAATCGAACAGCCCCACTTCGCCGCCGACCCCCACTTCGCCGCCGTATTCTTCATTTCTTTATCGAACGTCATAGGAATGGCGCGCCGGGGTCAACTCCCAAATTGGTCAGACGGCTTCCTCGGCTTCGCCCTCTCCGCCTTGTTATGCTTCTTCATTGATTAGAATAGGTCTGAATGGGTGCCTGTTCGACCAAGCGTTAAAACGTCCGGCGCGATCTTGTAGATCAAGATCCAGTCGGGTTCAATGTGGCAATCACGCCAACCTGACCAGTTCCCGGATAATGAATGATCGACGCACCGCTCTGGTAAGGCTTCCTCTGCTACAAGCAGATCAACAATGGTCTTTAACTTGCTCATGTCTTTACCGCGCTTTTTCAGCTTCTTGATGTCCCTCTTGAAAGCGCCGGGCTGAACCACTCTCATCATTCCCAAGAAGCGTAGAGCTCTTCTGTGCTGTCGAATGTCTCAACATCTTCGCCATTATCTGCCATGGAAAGCGTTCTAGCGGTGTCGGCATTCGGAGTTCTTAACTCGACGGGGAACTCACCGCGCAAAGCAATCTGGCGATAGAGCAAGCGAATGGCTTCCGTAGGCGTTAAACCAATGGTTTCAAGTATTCGCTCGGTAGCCGCCTTAGTAGCAGGATCGATTCGAGCGTGGATTACTGCGGTCTGGGACATGGGGAAAATGTATCACGCTCGCAACACAGAGCAAGCTGTTCTTTTTCTTGCATAACGTCATAGGAATGGCGCGCCGGGGTCAAGCTCCCAATTTAATCAGACGGCTTCCTCGGCGTCGCCATCTCCGCCTTGTTCTGGTTCTTCATTTATTGGCCTTGTTCGATGATCTCGAGGACGTTCCCGTCTAGGTCTGTCTTCGCCTTCACCCAGTTCTTAACTACACCACCAAAGGCATTCTTCCCGCGATACGTGGTTGTTACGACCAAATGATCGCCCATGTCCCAAAACTTGGTGTCGGCATGCTCATAGCTCTTAGGATCGTTCATCGCTTCCTTGATAACCTTGGTAAGTCCGCGATGCGAACCATCTAATGCACTAAAGCCTCCTTCTAGTCTCTTCTTGCGGGCAGCATCCCTAGTCCGCAAGATATTTTGGAGCAGCCTTCTTGCCGCGATCTACGAATATCACCTCGTCGGTGATCTTGTCTGACACAAAGGAAACGTCGATCTTCGGAAGATAGGCAATCCAATACTTGTTGTTAGTGCCTTCGAGAGTCTCAGGTGTGCCATAAATGTCCGTTCTTCGTGAACGTAAACTTCTTCCCCTTGATGTTGGCTATGAAATCATCGGCAATCTTCTTCTCTGCTGCTGCCTTCTCTGCTGCTTCCAGTCTCAACTTCTCCGCCTCCTGTCTCTGCTTCTCTGCACGTTCGCGAAGAACTGCGATCTCATCAGGAAATTCTTCCGTCCGAGGATCCAGAGAAAATAGCTTCTGGAGCTGCTTATCGCGTTCAGCACCCGTTAAGCCCTTAATCTCAGTGACGAGTGCAACAATCCTCTCTTGCTTGGCTCGCTGCTGAGCCTCCTGCTTCAAAACCTGCGCCTTGGTAAGTAGTGCATAAAGTCCTGCGTCATTACGGGATTCATGCGGCTCGATTAACGAGAAAGCTGTTTCGTAATCTCCAGCATCGATTGCTTGTTGAGCTGATGCCACTATCTCGGGACGTTCCTTCTTCCAGCCGTAATCAAAAATCAGTGTTTGAACATAACCGATGCCAACAACTACGATGATTGCTATAATCGCGACCTTTAGGCAACCTGGGCTGCATCCTTTTTTCTTCTCCTTTGTCATAGGGTCTTATTTCTTTGTAGAACGTCTAGCTCACTCACGGCGCGGAGCGCCGTTGAGCGCAGCGCCTTGTTGGGCATTGTTGTGCGGTGTAAGTCGCAGCTTCGGTTCTTTGCCTTGTAGGTTTCGATTTGGCCGCTTTTTTCGAGATTGCTTACGCTGCGCATGGTACGCTTTTCGAAGGCTTCGCGAGGCTTCCCTCGTGTCAACACGCCTATCTCTTTCAGCACTCTTGCTGTAAGTGAATGGAGTGTGCAGGAATGGTTGGGACACTTCGATAAGGCGGTAATGATAGCGTCCTTGATCTCGCCCGTCGAAATGTCTTCCGCAGTGCGACCGGATGAATTGAAGCTATGATCCGCATCCATGTATCTCGAGTCGTCCTCATCATATCCGCCGTCGTCATCTTCGCACTCATCGCTGAAAAGCTCGTTGTTGGCCGCATTTTCAATCTTCTCTGGCGCAACAGAGTTGTCATTTATATAAGCTGGTAAAATGTTCCGCTTTTCCAACGCTTGCCAAAGTCCTTTAAGGGAATCCTCCTTGCTGGAATAAAAAGCCGACTCTCTCACGCGGAAAAACTCCCAACCGCACCGTTCCAATTGGCGCTGACGCTGCATGTCGGCTTCGTAACGGTCGGCCCCGTGCCAGTTATCGCCGTCGCATTCGACTGCTAGGCGCACCTGTCCACCCTCGACTACAAGATCAATTCGCTTGCCTGCAACCTCGTGCTGGGCAAGCACAGTGTATTTTTTTCGAAGCAGTTCCAAGGCGACATCTACCTCGAACCAGCTATCGAATGGCGGTGGAGGATTTACGACGCTTCGATTATCCTGATTTGCGCGGCGTTCAAGTTCATCCTTCTCGATACCAGCAATGTGCTGTGGTTTTGTGTTCTCGAAGGATTCAAGCAGTTGTCGTCGGAGACATGCCGAGCTGAGATCGTCGCACGTGACTGAATGGAAAAGAACCATCATATCGCGTGCACGGCTGGCTGCTACGTTGAACCGCCTTTCATCCGATGCTTTCGTGAGAGGGCCTATTCTTTGATTGGTGGCCGCGACGAGAGACAGTAATATGATGTCACGCTCATCACCCTGAAAACTATACGGATTGCCACATATCAATCGTCGCCGCTCCATTTCCTCTGCACCCAGGCGCTCAAGTAACTGACTCTCGATCAAGCCTGCTTGCGCTTCGCCTTGAAGAACCACTACGCCTATTGTCTTGTCCGCATAGCGGGTGTCGCCACACATCCCTGCGATTCGTTCCACTATGGCTTCAGCCTCGGGTCGGTTGATTGTTCGGTTGTTTGAACCCTCGCGATACCCATCGTTAACAAAGACATGCTCGAGGGGAGGCAATCGATTCGGGCCATATTGTCTCAAGGGAATCAACGGTGTATCCGAGTAACAAAGATCGTTGCTGAAACGGATGATCTCAGGCATGCAGCGAAAGTGCTCGCGCAGCGTGATTCGCCGCGTTCCATAACGCAATTTTCCATGATCGAATAGGCTACTTTCAATATCGAAGGAAGATTTGAATTGGAAATCATGGAGAAACTCTTCCATCAAGCGATGCACTGACTCTCGGGGTAGACCAACGGCATCGGGGCTGATTTGTTTGTCGTCGCCAACGATCAGTATTTTCTTGCCGAGATAGAATAGAGGGAGGGCTTCGACACCACACTGCGACGCTTCGTCCACGATAATCATATCAAACATTCCGGGGGCGGGATGCACCGTGTCCCAGACGCGGTGTAGTGGCATCACCCAAGCTGGCACCGCCTCGCGACATTCATTAAGGTGGCTTTGCGCCTCGCGACGGTGCCGAGGAGCGTGCTTTCCGGTCCCCTTGCCAAGGCGACGCATGGACTGCTGCCATGCCTCCATGTGGCGGCGATGTTTATCTTCAAGCCGTGAGAAACAGAAAGACCAAGCGTGGAGCGAGGCCAGCTTTGCTATGATATTGTTAATCTCGTCCTCTATCTGCTTGGCCCGTTTGGCAAGTGCGGGAACGTCTTCCTGGCGAATATAATCCTCGATCCAGAACCGCGCTTGCCCCCAATGCCAAGCGTCGCCTAGGCGTTGAATTCGACTTTCCCAGCATTGCTTATCGCAGGTTCGTTCAAGTGCCTCAGTCAATCGGGGAAGTGATCCCCGCAGCCAAGAAAGATGCTCGTCCAACTGGAGAAGCTGTTCCTTTTGATCATCGAGTTCCTTTATTCTACTCAGGCAATTCGAAAATTGGTTCACGTCACGATTGCGAATCGCATTAATAAGCTCGACTGTCACCGGGTGTTCGCCTCCCTCGTCCGCCATGCGAGAAATCGGAGCCTCAACGCATCGGATTTCATCACTGGAAAAACGCTTACGAATACGGGCCAAGGCCAGACGGCTTGAGGAAATAATATTGTCAATTTGCGATTCATCTGCCCATGCAGGTTCGCTCATGCTTGGGCATTTTTTTGATACTTCCCGGCATTTTGCCATGAGTTCTTCGAGTAACACGGTGTTTTCGAGAGCATCACGCAATGACTTCAGTGACGACAGTTGAAGAGTATATGGACCTTCACTCTTTTCACATCGTCCTTTCCAGTAACCCCAAGCCGTTTCGCATTCGATGCGAACATGCAGCACTTTGGCAAGACCTGTGAGATGCTCGGAGGTGGAGCATGTCCGTCCGGCAATCTTCACGTCCTTGATTATGTATAATCGTTCTTTCACTGGCTTGGGTCGGAATATCCCCCAACCCAGTTTGCCGCCATTCTCCATGTGTTCTTTTAAACTTAGGGCATCCTCATGCAAAATCCTAACATCCGTAGTGTCCGGAAATTCGATTCGGGTCTCGTCGGCGATTTGAACATGTTCTTCGATAGAGAGAATTGCCGTGCGGGTCACGCGAAGGAGTTCATGCCACAAGGATGAGCTGCTGCCCAAAACATCACGAAGGGCATCGTTCATCCACGCATGAGGTGTGGCGCGGAGTCGGGTTCGCCCTTCTTGAAATGATGAGAAAGCTTCGTAGATCGCCTCGACGGACGACGCCTCGATTCTTGCAAGTAGATCGGTTAGCCGTTCATCAGCACCTTGTGCCGAGTTGTGCTCTTCCTCAATCGCGCTTGCTTCCTTCTGCGCTAGATTTTCAAAGCGTTCTGGGGATGGCAATCCACCGGGCCACGCAAGACTTAACTCCCGACCTTTCTCCGGTGTGAAGTGACGCAACGCGACAAGCACACGATGCAAGTCGTTGGTGGCAATTTGGCACGTCTCATCTAAAGAGACAGAATCGGTGAACCAATCGTAATCGGCCCGATTCCGGCTAACCGCTTCGGCGATCCTGGCCGCCGTTCCACGATAGCTCCCTTCGGCGATAGATTGTGTATGTGTTTCGGACTCCCTGATGTCACGGAGCCGTCGCTCCACACTGGCCTTTTCCTCGCGGAGCTTCCGCACTTTTTCTTCTAGTGCTGTTCGCTCTTCCTTTGCACGACCCTCGTTCCATTCCTCATTTTTGCGAAGAATGCCTCCAACACTGGATTCCAGCGAACGGCGCTCATCAAGACCGCTGCCAAGTAAATTGATGCAGAGCGGACGCAACGGCTCAGGCACAAGATCCTCTAGAACCTGAAGTGCTCGCGGGGTTTTGGCTGTGATAAGCGTTCGCTGTCCCGTTGCGAGCAAATGACAGATCAGATTAGCGATCGTGTGGGATTTCCCAGTTCCCGGCGGTCCTTGCACCAACACGCCGGATGCCGCACGAATCTTGTCCACAATTCGGCGCTGCTCCTCGTTCGATGGTTTAGGGAAAAAGACTTCCCCATCGAAACCCACGGTTCCATCATCGGGCTCATCGCTTGGGTTGCTGTCATCTCTATGTCGAACCTCTGCAAGGTCGGCGAACTCACTGGGAATTCCTTCACCATTTTCGATTTGCTCTCTGATCCGCTTCAAAGCTTCAGTGAGCCCTTTGGCGGATCGCTTTCGCAGAATCAGAGCCGGAGCGTATTGAACAACAGGTTTTTCCGAAGCGCGTGCGTTTTTCGCTTCCAAGGAGTCATCGTAGTCGCCTTGCGAGTTGATTGAATGCACGAGAGCCTGGAGAACGCCTTCGATACAACCTTTCTCCCATGGATCATCTTCGGCTGCAGTCAGCGAAGCCTTTGCGGTTTCTTCCGCGCGTGCTGGCTGGTCCCCAATATCCAGCATATCCAATTCAGGACGCAGTTTAGCGCCTTCCGCATGAGGTCGGACGATGAATTTTCCTAATCGAGCCTCGAACTCAAGAATGGCGTCGGCGACAACCAAATGACGTCTGGCACGCTGACCAGTCGGTGTTTGCCACGTCAGTAGTCCCATGCCCAACACAAGTTCGTATTCTTCTCCAAGTCTGACCTGTTCTTGGTGAATGGCAAAGAGTGCGGAATACACCTTGTGAACTCTTTCCCATGCGTTGTGTTCATCGGTCCACGGCCTCCATTTGTCTTGGACATACCTATCCCATGCTGGCTGAAGTTCGGGATGTTCCTCAAGGCGTTCAGTATGCGGAATTTCATCTGGCTGGTCTGATTCCTCCTGCCAATCGGGATTCAGAATTTGCCGTGTGATCTCCGGCAAAAGCTCAGGCAATTCATTCTTCTTTCGAAGTGTTGAAGGGTCTACCCAGTCCTTGCACTGCGCAGGAACGGCGGGGAGTTCAGGTTCGCGCCTGCTCTGCACTTCAAGCCACTCGTCCGGCTCGTGCTCTTCATCCCGCCCCCACGCCAGCGCGAAGCATCCCCGCTCATGCGGAACGTCGGAAATCCAAAGAACCTTTTCATAATCTGCAAGATCTCGGATTATTTTGGTTCTTAGGGTCGCAAGCCTGAGAAGATAATCGACTAGCCGAACGACCTTCTGTGTTCCTGAGTTATTTGCAGCTTGGTCGGTCACGGTCTACGCATTTTCATTTTTTTGCCTAACGTCTTAGGAATGGCGCGCCGGGGTCAAGCTGAATTTAATTAGGAGGCGGGTTCGGCGGCGGCTCCTACGACTTGTTCTCCCTCTTTTGATTAATTCTTACGGTCGTATCCTGCCCTTGAGTGGATGCTGGCCGCTGGCTTTAAATCGAAATGATAACATACAAAAATAGAAATGGTAAACTCCAAGGAGTCACGGGCGATCCCGTTATCATCTTGTCGTTAAAAAACGGGAGGATTCACACAAGGGTATTTTGAGACGGTTAGGTTCACTCAGTATTCGCTGCTTCAAATGAAACATCTCAAATTAAACGAAACATTGATCTCATCATCGTTAAATCTACTCAGGCAACTCCTCGGTGTCCGATAGCTCAAGAGCTAGCAAATTATCCCCGCGCCACTTCCAACGATAAAAGGTATGCCCCTCAATGTGAATCTCTGTCTCAGGGGGAATATTCTTCGATTCCTCAACGATCTCGCCTGCTGTAAGCCCGGTATAGGGCGGTTCCGGTTTTTTCATAGAATATTATTAGAGAACGTTATAGGAATGGCGCGCCGGTGTAAAGCCCGATTTTAATCAGAAGAAATCCTCGGCGTCACCATCGCCGGCTTGTTAGAATTCTTCATTTGATTGCTGTGAGAAAGTCTGGCTCCTTGGTCGTGTCGGCAAGTAGGTCGAGCAGGGGGCGACCCGGATGATGTGCCGATGCCTTCGCTAGTGCGATGTTGCCCAATGATCTCAATCGGCTCAGCTTCCTAGGGGAATTGATTCTGGATTTTAGCGTTTTGTTCTTCTTCATTGTGTCGATAAACGCGTCGATAGCTGTATCGTCAAACGCTTCAAACATCGCGGGAATATGGATAGCTGCACCGTTCGCGTAGAAATCTGTCCGTGCAAATTGTGCGCTCCCTCCGGTATGGCCAACATAAGTTTGGGTTAGCGACCAAACGTAGTCAGGCACTGATGTCGGGGGGACTTGTCCAGCGTAAGGAACGAGTTCTTCCACACAACGGTTCTCGATTGTCCAAGCATCAAGACCTGCCTTCAATTCATCGATGAGAGGTTTGATCGTGTATTCACGCGCTGTCGCAGAAAGATAGCTATTGGAACCAACCAGTGAAACAAAATCAAATGCGAACTTTGTCGTGACACCTGATGACTTCGGAATCTCTTGATCGACGCGTCGAACAATCTGAATCTTGATCTCTTTCGGTAGAACTTGCCAGAGTATCGGTGCAACAAATTCGATATTCGAACGAATCGTGCTGGATGCATGCTGATCGATGTAAACCGTGAATAGACGATTAATGAGTTCGTTCTTATAGATCTCGGGAATCTCGCTGAGTGCATTTGCCGCGGCTGTCTGATTCCTATCGAAATCGACAGAGTCCATTGTGGCGACGTAGTCGCCAATATCGATTATTTGAATTGGATATGGCTCATTCAACACGTACTTGATACAGTCCTCCATCATGCATAAAACCTTCAGCACTGAAGGATCCGAACTCTTAGGATGACCGGAGAAAATATGGCGGGTCTCTTTCGCATGCTTGAGAATCTTTGAAGCTTCCCAACCAATAACCCCAATTTGATATGCACCATCGATCAGTTGGTCATCGTTGACTCGGTTCTGAAAGTCATCATATGTCTTAATTGGCGGATTAAATGTGATCGACTTGTTAAAAAGCTCTAGGCTTCGATAGATAATCTTGTTCCTAAGATCGTCGACAACAGCATTCCAAAAGGAGCCGATCGCACTCCGATAGCCGCCGACCGGCAGAACCCTAAGCGCCTCAATTATATAAGCGTTCTCGCCAATGTCGGGGCGGACGTCTGCAAGAGCCCGTTCAAATAGCGGGCGTATTTCACTAGGCTCGATGCGAGCAAGTTCGGTGCTGTAGTCGGGCTTGATTAGTTCGTCTGCCATTTTCTTTGCTAACGTTAAAGGAATGGCGCGCCGGGGGAAGGCACAAATTTGATCAGACGGCTTCCTCGGCGTTGCCCTCTCCGCCTTGTTAGCTTTTCTTTGTTGGTTGCATCTGGTATCTGCAATGGCCTGATATCGGGTTGATGTAGAAAATCCACGTGGATCCATCATACTTGTAACAAAAGGGACGATATCCTTTCTTGCCGTATTCGATGAGTTCCTCCATATCGATGTTGCTCTTCATGCATTCTCTGAGTTGAGATTGGAACTTCGCAAAATCCTCCGAATCTATCGTAAATTCCCCGGTTGAAGTATTCAGATCGAGATTATTGGCTGTCACAATCTGTATCGTTGAGGATGGTAGAATGTTCGGCAGCCATCCGCGCTCGAATAATTGATCCTGATTCGCTTCGGTAAGATCGGCATACTCGGTTCGCACCACATCGCTCAGTGCTGTGTTGTCACAGGAGGCGACAAGGATAGTAGCAACAACAAATGTGAGCAGCTGAATCGATCTCATTTCTTTAGCTAACGTTAGAGTCCACTCGCCGCTGACTCGAACAACTAACCAATTCTGAAACGGTGTGACCTCTCCAAACTACAGGAAGCACCGACGAAATCAAGCGCGGTCAGCGGTTGAGTGCGACGTCTTGTTCGCTTTGGTAGTTTCAGTCGTGTTAGCCTGTTCTTCCCCTGCCCCGTCATTGCTTTCAATCCAGCGGTCAAGCAGCTTGGGGCCGCGCAACATCCATCGCCCGCCAAAAGATAGAATGAGAAAGGATCCTACTCCGTGAATCACGCCGGATGTTTGGCTCGCTTTCCAAGTATTAGCGATGTTCTCACCAAGTGAAGGATCTACTTCGGTGAAATCTGTCGAAGCAACGAAGTATCCAAGCGCTATCAGACCTCCGATAGCCTTGGCTGCAGCGAAGAACGCGCCCAAAATCAAGCCGAGCCCGGCTAGGGTGTAAAGGTCGCGACGAGATAGGTTCATTGTTAGAGTGAACGTTATAGGAATGGCGGCGCCGGTGTGAAGCTCCAAATTAATCAGACAGCTTCCTCGGCGTCGCCATCTCCGCCTTGTTCGCTTTCTTCATTTGGCGTCGGATATTCACGATCGCTCTCAGCTTGATGCGTTCGATGTGTGTCCTCATCAACTTCGACAAATGTGAGATCGGAAATCGGACTCAACTTGAGCGCAGTCAAATCTGCATACATAAAGATTCGCTGTACTTGAGATTCATCCGGAATGTTCTTGAGCGGAATCCAACCATCCTGTGCATACATCTTGGATCGCCATTCGATCTCGAACGCATATTTGGTATCGGAATCACACCACTCGAGAAATGGATCCACTTCAAGTAAGCCCAAAGTGGCTCCGTCGAAAATGAGTCGGTTCGTAAGTTCTCTAAACAACTTGCGCCCCCATCCATTCATTTGCCTATTGATTGGAACGGCTACAAACCAAGCTTTGCCGATGTTTGCACGTGAGATCGCATCAGGAATCTGGCTGAAAAAATACGCTGAATCACCTCTACGATCTTTGAATAGAAACTTGCTGAGGTCATCAGCGCTGACTTGTGTCTCGTAACTCAAAGAACCGACGGATTCACCGTCAGCTGTCCGCCCTTCGAGGTATTGTATCATTTTCTTAGCGAACGTTAGAGGAATGGCGCTCCGGGGTCAACTACCAATTTGATCAGACGGCTTACTCGGCGTCGCCATCTCCGACTTGTTATCCTTTCTTATTGTTGAACTTATCTACGAGTGCTTTTGCTTCTTCCGCATTCTTAAAGCCGGAAATCTGGATATTACGCGCCAACGGAGCATGATTCAGAACAGGAGCGACTAGAATCTTGCCGTCGATGATTATTGCAAGTCGCTTGCCACTCATACCCTCTGTCCCCTTCGTCATCTTCTTGCTGCCATCCTCTGAAAATTCCACGTTCACCTTCAGAGGATCTTCGCTTACCGTCATGGTTGCTACGTCAGCAGTGGAGACTATTGGGGCTTTGTTGACGTTAAGGATTACCTCTTGTTCTCCATTGGTGTAGGGCATCTCCTCAAAATCTGGTGCCGCAGCCTCAGAGACAGCTGATACTTCAACGAGTTCGGCGGCGATAATTGTGGAATGGAACGCGACAAGCGCGACGACTATTTGATATACGGTATGTTTCATTTTCTTGGATAACATTGTTGTTTAGCGACAAAAGCGTCAGAATTGTCCGAAGGGCTTTATCGTTGACGGTTTTGTAGGATTTCGTGCGAGAGTTGGCAAGGAGATCAAAAACGAAGGTCGGCAGCAATCCTAAGAAACTACAGTGAAAACCGCCGGATCGTCCGCATATTGCAATCAAATCTCACGAATATTCTTTGTTTAAAACTGACAGATTTGTCAGTTTACCAACATTTTTAGCGGGTTAAACTGACAAGTTACTTCTCATGAAGCTGGAACAAGAAATCCGTGAGGTTATGCACTTCAAGGATATGGAAATAAGGACGGAGGATGAATATGTGACATGGTATCAGCGATTCGTCAGGTTCCATGGGCTAAGGCATCCCCGCGAGATGGGAGCCCCTGAAGGTGGAGATGTGCGGAGGTATCATGCACATGAGAGGCGGGTGGGGCGGGCTGACTGCGGCGGTGAAGAGCGCCGAGCAGGATTCCGCTGCTAGGCGACTGAACGGCCAGTTGCTGAGTTTTTGCCAAGAAGCTGGTGCTGCCTTCCATTGTTTGCCAAAGCGGATTTCTTCGCGTTTCCAATATGATCCGCTGAATGTCGTTGTCTATATGATCGCGATCTCTAGCACCTCGCAGATGCCGTTGCGGACTTGGAACCGTAGGTTCGCGTTTTCCAGATTTACTCCAAACACACGCTCCTCCTCGGTGTTCATCGCGCGAGGTCTCGGATCTTGTGCGAGAACTTCGATCGCTAGGGCGCGGAAGTCTGGAGGTAGTTTTTTAAGAACTTCTTCGGCTTCAGCGGTAAAACGCACTTCAATTTTGCACGGGCTGCCATCCACATATCCTTTCTTGGATTCCTTTACTGAATCGGCGTAATCGATATAGGGCTTAATATCATAGATTGGGGTGCGGTCGACTAGGTCCACGCCAGAAAATTCTAGCACTGGAGGACGAAGGTCGCCGACTTGGGTGAATGATATCTGCTCAAGCTTTACCAGCGATAGTCCCAGACCGTTTGGCCGGAAGGGTGAGCGGCTGGCGAATACTCCGATCCTCTTTTCCCCGCCGAGTCTGGGGGGCCGTACGGTTGGCTTCCACTGTCCATCTGGCACTAAGTGAAAGCCGAAGATCAACCATACATGCGAAAAGCCTTCAAGGCCTCGCACTGCTTCCGCACTTCGAATGTCTTCGACTAATTCTAGTTGTGCCCAAGCACTTTGTGCCAATCCAGCCTGCCTCGGTATGCCAAACTTTTCCGGGAAGCAGGTGCGTAGGTATCCGATTGGCTCGATCTGCATTACCTGATACTTATTCCCCGCCGAGTCTCGCCCCGATTCGTTCCGCCACGTAATCACATTCTTCGTCGGGCACACAAAACGGAGGAGTCAATGCTAGGACATCGCCTTCCGGTCCATCGGGCAGCGAGATGATTCCATCGCTTAAAAGGCCTTTGGCAATCTGTAGCACACGGTCGCCTGAGTCCAATTTCAGCCCCAACATCAGGCCGCGCCCACGAAGATCGATCACTCCTTCCATTCCCACCAGCTTATCAAGCCGAGATCGCAGGGTGTTACCGAGCTTTGTTACAATACTTTCGGTTTCTTGATCAGTATATCGATCGATTGCTTGCACAGCCATTGCGCAGCCCACGGGGTTTCCGAGAAACGTGCTTGTATGGAGGGCTTCCCCTTGGCTCAGCGGCCAGGCATCCATGATATCTGCACGGCCGACACAGGCGGAGATGGGGAAGCCACCACTCAGCGCTTTTCCTAAGCAAATCAAATCTGGAACGACCCCTTCACGCTCGCAGGCAAACATATGGCCAGTCCGCCAAAAGCCAGTGTAAATCTCATCAACGATCAGCAAGGCTCCCACCTCATCGCACCAATCTCTCAGCTGGCGCAGAAAACCTTCGGGCGGCACGACGATCCCTCCCCTCCCCTGAATGGGCTCAACCAGCACCGCGCCGATCTTGGTTCCATCTACACGCTGTAGACTTTTAGAAAAATCCTCAAGGCCATCTTTCTCGTTAGGAAAATTCAATCGCTCTGTGACTTGAACGATCTGCCCTTGAAATGGTTCGGCAAACCAGCCGATCCCTTGTCCGAGCAATGACCCATAGCCGAGCCCGTGGTAGCCTCCATTGAAAGATAGAATACCATCTCTCCCGGTTGCTAAAACAGCGGTTTTTAATGCTGCTTCCACAGCCTCAAAGCCGCTGTTTCCTAGCAGACACTTGCCTTTCCCACTTCCCCACCTTTCATAGGTAATCTTCGAAAGGGCCTCGCAGAGCTCCACCTTGCGGCGTGCCGGATGGACATCGCCCATCGCATGGATCAGCATTTCACTCTGCGACCGCATTGCCGGGCCTGTGAAGCCATAGCCCAGCCCTGCTACGCCGAAGCCAGCCGTCATGTCTAGGAATCGATTCCCGTCTACATCCCAGACATTCGCGCCAGCAGACCTTTCCCAAAAGATCGGCCAATCCGCTTCGAGCAAAGTTGTATTGCGGCACTCAACACTACGTAGGCGATCCGCCAGCTTAAGCGATTCCTCACCCGGGACTTTGGTCAGAATCTCCGGCAACATATTAATTCAAAATGCCTACAAGCTCACCCACGCACTATTTTTCTTAGAAGATTCCACCGCAGCCTCAATGAACGCCATGCCTTCTACACCATCCTGGACACTCGGGTAGTCATACTCCTCGTTGCCTTTGAATTTACCTTCGATCGCATCAGAAATTCCCTCTGCGGCAGCGAGGTAAATATTCGCGAACGCCTCAATAAACGCCTCTGGATGCCCAAAGGGAAGACGCGTATATTTCTCTGCTGCAGCGCCATTGTAAGAGTTCCCGCGCCGCCAAATTTCTCGTGGCTTGTCCGCAAACTTAACAGTGAGCTCATTCGGATGCTCTTGATGCCACTCAATGGAAGACTTGGTGCCGTAAACCCGGATGTTCAGATTGTTTTCCTCTCCAGTCGAGATTTGAGATGCAAAAAGCACACCCCGCGCACCACCTTCGAAGCGGCACAGCATTGATCCATCGTCATCCAATTTTCGTCCTGGAATAAAGGTGTTTAGGTCTGCAGCCACCGCTTCGAGCCGCAAACCAGTGATATATTTAGCGAGATTCTCAGCATGGGTGCCTATATCTCCGATGCAATTGGAAACGCCAGAAATGCTCGGGTCTAAGCGCCAGTTAGCGATCCCGCCATCGCTAGAGGCTGCATCCTCATAGGCGGCAATTCCATAGCCCTGCGGATATTCGACGACAATTTTGAGAATTTTCCCAAGCTTTCCTTCAGATACCATGGCCCGCGCCTCTTTCACCATCGGATAGCCCGTGTAGTTATGCGTCAGTGCAAATACCAAGCCGCTCTTCTCTACGACCTTTTGTAACTCGAGACCTTCTGCTTTGGAGAGCGCCAGGGGCTTTTCGCAAATGACATGAATGCCAGATTCTAGGAACTTTTTCGCGACCGCATAATGTAAGTCGTTGCGTGTTACGATACTGGTAAAATCAATCCGCTCATCTGCTGGCAAAGCAGACTCCTTTTCCGCCATCTCTTCGTAGCTGCCATACACCCTTTCAGGCTTTAGAAAAAAATCTTCTCCAGAGAGTTTTGATTTTTCTTCATTCGATGAAAAACAGCCAGCGACTAGTTCAATCTTTCCATCTAGATTCGCTGCCATCCGGTGGACTGCTCCGATAAACGCACCCCGGCCTCCGCCTACCATTCCCATTCGTAGCTTTCTTTTGATCATCGATTCTTTGTTCTTATATTTAAGGATCTCGCTCGCCTAGTTAGTGGCCAGGCACTGGCAAGATCAAGCTTCCGCTTGACTATCCGAGCCATTTCTCACCAGCGACCCGGTTCATCTAAGATCTCGCGCAACTGCGCTTCTGCAGTCCCCGCCCAGCCCCGATTGGCCGCTGGTGATGCTGGAGAGGGATGCAAAATCTTTCCCACAATTCTATCACCACAGACCTGCAATAGTTTCTTTTCTGCAAAGGCTCCAACTCCGATCAAATATGAGGGGTCCAGAACTTCGATCACCCGCTGCAGATGCGCCGTGCAAGCCCTATCGACCTCTGCAATTTCTGCAGTAGCTATTTTATCTGGAGTTACGTTCGCACCAGATTCCTTCATCCAGACCAACGGACAATAGTTCATCACCATATGGTCCACAAAAAAATCCTCCGCCTGAGGGAATTTTCCGGAGAAATATCCCCACAATCTACGACCGCTTACCTCTGAGCGATCGCAAGCCATTCCGGTGATCAAGCGCTTTGGATGCTCATGGGCCGGACGGCTGATTTCTGGGTCTAGCTTCATCCAATTTTTCACCAAGCTGACTTCTCCAAAAGGAACGCCGCACTGCGCCATGCCGTAGGGCCCCGGATTCATCCCTAAAAATAAAACCTTCTTTTTTCCGCCGCCGAACTTTCGCAGATAGCCCTCATACCCTGCGGCTGCGTAATCAGTTGGCAGATATATATGGGTGACCGGCTCAGAGAATCTAAGGATGCGCAGGCGATCTCCGAGCTCGCGCCCAGCGGCAATTAATTTTTCTGCTTCCTTCATAACCTTTCATCAAGACCTCCAAGAAATCCACAGAGTAATCAGCGCGACTGGTAAATAAATTAAGGTAGAGAAAAATAAGCGCCGACAGGTTTGCCTCTCTCCGTTCTTGTAAAATTTCACGCCTAAAGCAGCGATTCCAAGCGCTAGCAGTGGCCCAATGACCAACCAGAACCAGCCGGTGAAGCTCCAAATTGCGGGTAGTAGCGAGAACACCGCAAGAAGCACTGCGAAGGCGATACACAAGACACTACTCACCTTGCCACTCTTGTCGCCATTGCTCCACATTTTGTATCCCGCTCCCTCATACTCTTCCCGACAGAGCCAATTGATCGCAACAAAGTGTGGCAGCTGCCATAGAAACAAAATTCCGAATAGAAACCATCCTTCTTTATCCCATAGACCAGCGCCTCCAGCCACCCAGCCGAGGAGTGGAGGAATTGCGCCGGGAATCGCGCCTATCAAAGTATTCACCGAACTCATACGCTTCATCGGCGTGTAGATGAATACATAAATCGCAATCGTCACCGCAGCGAGATACGCCGCCTCATGGCCCACTTTTGCGGCGAGGTGGATGATCCCCAAGGCAGAAAGCACCCAGCCAATCCCGAATGCCACGATGGGATTCATCCGCTTCGAAGGCAGCGGCCGATCTGCCGTGCGCGCCATCATTCGATCCAGATCGATCTCCATCAATTGATTGAAGGCCGCAGAACCAAAGGCCGCTGCTGCCGTTCCGGCTAGCGTGTGCGCCAGCAACCACCCATCCAGATTCAGACCGAGATCTTTGCGTGCTAGCAGGTAGCCAAAAAACGCTGTCACCAGCACAAAAAAATTCAGGCGCACCTTCATCAGCACCGTCAAATCATCGCGCAATGATGCTGTCTGATTCACCTCGGCTTCTGCCAATGCTTTCCGCTCTTCCTCCACGACTGAAAGCTGCAAAACCCGCCCCGTTTATTCAAGCAGACACTTCGGCAACTATTTTTTCACAGGAAACTGATAGACACTTTCCTTCTGAAGATACTTCTCCATTTGCGGGAATTGTTTGAGCATTCGCTCTCGTTCGTGGGGAAAGCGCACCGCCATCTGCAATTGCATCGCAGCGATAAATAGCCCGATGACCACGAGTATCCCGAGCGGGTTCACAGGCTTCACTTCCAGCCGGTGTTTTCCGATGAAATCCCAAACTGGCTTGCCAATTCTTCGGGTCGTCGTCCAGCTCATCAGCTGACAGAACAACGCGAGTAGTCCCCAGCCAAAGCCGACTCCTGTGACCATCACTCTCAGAGACCGCCAGATCCCCTGTTTAAGAGATAGGCTACTTCCATCCTCATTCACCACGCGGATACCCAAGAGCCATTTACCAGGGGTGGTGCCAAATTTATGGATCAAGAAAGCTTCAAAAATAAACCAAGGTAGGTAGATAATCAGAAACAACCAAGGATTCTCAATCGCCGCCCGTATATCTTGGCCGACAAGATACATCCCCAGCCACCACAAGGCGCAGTAGCAGGTAAGATCCATCCACCGTGCCCAGAAGCGGCGCATTAGATACTTTTTACCGCCCTTATCTGTAGGTTCCTCTCCACTTGTTTCTGCTGCCTTTTTATCGCGCAGAGCGCCGGCTCGCTCTAGGTATTCGCGCGGCAGCCGCAATGCTTTTTCTTTTTTAGAGGCTCCGCTCTCAGTGGCTTCTTCTGGAGGTAAAGTTTCCCTATCTAACGATGGCCGGACTGTCTGGAAAGTCTCCTTTGAATAAATCTAATTCGCTAACTGGCGTCCATTCAGCCAGCCCTTCGTGCCATGACTTTTACGTCCGGCTCTAGATCTCCTCTTACAATTCGGCGCCGCAGATCATAATCCGGGAATGGCCCTGCCCTCTGCCCATTGCGAATCACCCAAATATCCATTTCCTACAAATTTCTCAAAGATTTCGCCGCATCACTTCTCGATGCAAAAAACGCCGGCACCAAGGCAGCTAACGAGCAGAGAATAAACGCGATGATTGCGATTACCACCTGTTCCTTCGGGTCATTGTAGGCTGGCAAGATACCAAACCCTGTGAGCTGCGCCGAAAAGGGATCAAAGCCACCCACCCGCAAGGCCTCCTGCAGCTGGCCCCGAAAATGAATCACGATCCGCCCTAGGCCGACTCCAATCACCGCTCCCAAAATCCCCAGAATCATCCCTTGGTAAAGGAACACACGCACGATCTGCCCAGGTGCAGCTCCGAGCGCCATCATCACTCCGATCTCCCGCCGCTTCTGGATTGTCACCGTAAACATCACTGCCATCATCGAAAAGGCACTGACGAGAACGATGAAAGACAGCGCAAAATACATCATCACCCGCTGTTGATTGATTAGTGCGAAGAACGCCTGATATTGATCGCCCCAAGTTTCAAAAAAGGACCCCTCCATCGCTGCACGCCCCGCGATCGCGACCTCTTCTGAGGCATAGGCGTCGTTCAAACGCAGAGCCACCCCCTGCACCTGATCGCCCAGCCCTGCCAAATCTTGGGCGAGTGGCAGGGGCACAAAAAGCTCCGGGGTCACCGCCATCTGGGAGGCCGCGTAGACCCCGGAGACGATCACTTCTTTCGGCAAAACTACGTCGCGCAGACTTTTGAGAATCTCCCCATCCATCTTTTCTTTGTCGGTGTTCCCGAGGTCTTCAAAGGCAGAGGTAACGGCCAACTTCTGTTCGGGTTCAAAACGGAAAAATTCTTCACCTTCCCCCCGTGCACCGACTTCCAACGCGATCAACAGATTTTCTAAGAGGATTTTCTCTGGCTCGCGGATCTCCTCATCGTAGACTGCCCGGAATCCTTCGTAGATTTCCGCTAGAGGAGCCACGCTTATCTTAGAATCACCGCTTTCAGTATCTACCCAGCCGTTTTTAAAGGTTTCTTCTGCCTGAGCCCAAAGAACTGGATAGGCATCCCGCACTACTTCGGCTTCGGTGACCTTATAGGCCGCCATCACGTTCTCAAAATTACGGGTCGAGTATAGACGCATCGTATCGCCGATTCGTAGTTGATATTGATTGGCCACTATCGAGGAGATCACCGCGCGGTCATCGATGCCGAGATCTGCGCTCCCTTCGGGAAAATTGGCTGAATCGAGCATTTTCTCGACCCCACGCACTTGCTCCGCATCTGAGGTATCTATCGCCCGAAATGAGACCGGCCGCTGCCAACCATTTACATCCAGAATCACATTATCAGCGACATAGGCAGTGGCCGCTGCCACGCCTTCTAGGCTCTCCGCCTCCCTTGCCAAATCTTCCCACGGGCTCACCTCTCCTTCGCCGATTTCCGAAAGCTCCTGTGGATGAAGAGCCCCAAGAGAGGCCGATTTCACAAGCACGTGCGGAGTGAAGCCAAGCAGCCGCTCCTTCACGTCCCTCTCGAGCCCAGCGTAGACCGCCATCACGACCACTAGCACCAATACGCCGAGGATCACCCCGACCAGAGAAATCAGAGTGAACGAAGAGAGCATCGCCCGGCGCGGATTGAGATAGCGCCGCGCCAGCATCAGTGAGAAAGACCTACTTTTGATACGGAACAATTACCCTCAAGAGACCCTGACAAGCAACCTCCATTCTTAGGAAAGCCGTATCTCAAGCCTGGCAAAAAAGCAGGCGAAATCCGCTCAACCGGAGCTGGCTCCTCTGAATGAAACGGATTCGACAGGCAGCATAACTGTCTGAAATCTCGGAGCGAGACCTGGCTTAATTTGTGTGTCGGCGTTTGAAGCGCAGGGCTGCGCTTTGCTTGGCAATGATGCCTTGTAAATAGGCCGCCTCTTCGGGATCGCCGCCCATGTCTGAACTTTTCAGCTTCTCTTCGGCACTCTTGATCGCAGCCTCGGCGGCGTCTTCGTCGATCTGGGCTTCACCAAGAGCCATGTCTGTGAGGACAATCACCTTGTCATGTCCTACTTCGGCAAAGCCAGAGCCAATCGCCATAGAAACCACTTGGCCATCGTGTAAATATCGCAGCTCTCCCGCCTGTAGAGCTGAGACCAAAGCAGCGTGATTCGGCAGAATACCCATTTCTCCATCGGCTCCCGGCAGATAGACATTTTCCACCTTATCGGAGAATATCTTTTGCTCAGGAGTCACAATTTCTAGATGGAGTGCCATGGAATTAGAGGTTGATCAGGGTTCTACTGTCAGGGTCGAACAATTCTGATCCTTTTGGAAAATGATAAATAAGAGGCAACAATTTTAATCACGCTCGACTGTTTCAATCCCGGCTTTCATGTAGAAATTACCTTCGGAAACATCATCCCATTTTCCGTCAAGAATCTCTGCAAAGCCTTTTACCGTATCTTCCATTGAGACCAAGGCTCCCGGGACATTTGTGAAAATCTCGGCGACGTGGAACGGCTGAGTCAAGAAACGCTGAATCTTCCGGGCTCGGAACACAGTCATTTTATCCTCATCGTTCAGCTCATCCATTCCGAGGATTGCGATGATATCTTGAAGGTCTTTGTAGCGTTGCAGCACCAGCTGCACGCCGCGGGCTACCTTATAATGCTCTTCGCCAACGACTTCCGGCGCCAATGCCTTCGATGTAGAAGCAAGTGGATCCACCGCTGGGAACAAGGCCTGTTCTGCTAACGAACGCTCCAGAACTACGGTCGCATCCAAGTGAGCGAAGGTGTTAGCAGGAGCGGGATCGGTCAAGTCATCTGCTGGCACGTATACCGCTTGGATCGATGTGATCGAGCCTTTATTCGTGGAGGTAATCCGTTCTTGCAGCACGGACATCTCTTCGGAAAGAGTCGGCTGATAACCCACGGCGGAAGGGGTGCGGCCAAGTAGAGCGGAGACTTCTGAGCCTGCTTGGGAGAAGCGGAAAATGTTATCTACAAATAGCAATACATCCTGGCCTTCTTCGTCCCGGAAATACTCAGCCATCGTCAATGCAGAAAGAGCGACACGCAAGCGGGCGCCCGGAGGTTCATTCATCTGGCCGTAGCAGAGCGCTACCTTAGAGCCTTCTGCCGCAAGGACTGGGTTTCCAGCTTCGTCTAGCTTCGGATGTCCATTTTCGTCCTTTTCCGTAGCGATAACTCCGGACTCAATCATCTCCCAATAAAGGTCGTTTCCTTCCCGCGTGCGCTCACCAACACCTGCGAACACGGAGAAACCACCGTGAGCTTTGGCGATATTGTTGATCAATTCCATGATCACCACGGTCTTGCCAACACCAGCACCGCCGAACATTCCGCCTTTTCCGCCTTTGAGAAGCGGGCAGATCAGATCGATGACCTTGATCCCAGTCGGTAGAATCTCTGCAGTCGCAGCTTGATCCGTCAAAGTTGGAGCTGGACGGTGGATCGGCGAGCGATGCGAATCGTCTTCTAGAGGCTTGTTCTCATCGACCAGATCGCCTGTGACATTGAAAATACGGCCGAGCACCTGTTTGCCCACTGGCACAGCGATTGGCTTGCCTGTATCGGTCAGACTCATCCCACGCTTTAAGCCGTCGGTCGTCGACATCGCAACTGCGCGGACCCAGCCATCACCTAAGTGCTGTTGCACTTCGAGAACGAGCTTCGTATCTACGCTGTTGAGCACGTAGTGGATCTCTAAGGCATTGTAGATAGCTGGCAGCTTTGCTGCTTTGGAGAAATCAGCGTCGATGACGGCGCCGATGATTTGGACGATAGTTCCTTGGTTGCTCATGGTGGAAAAAGTAGAAAGTTACTGGTGATCGGTGATCAGTGGGTCGTATTTGAGAAAATTTTGGTGAAAATGGTTTTGATTGTATGGGCGCAGATCATTGATCGGTGCCCACGCGTCGCTTTATTCCATTGCCTTCATGGCTGTGGTAATTTCGAGGAGCTCTGCAGTGATTGCTGCCTGCCTCACTTTGTTATATTGCAGCGTAAGTTCTTTGATAAATTTCTTCGCATTGTCCGTGGCTGCCTTCATGGCAACCATCCGTGCTGAATGCTCCGTCGCCCGCGATTCGAGCAAAGCCTGATAGACTTGAAAATTAATATACAAGGGTAAGATCGAAGCGAGGACCTCAGTGGCTGAGGGCTCAAACAAGGAATCAGACATCGCAGCAGGGGCGCCATCCGCGCCTTCGACTGTTTCTGGCGGCTGAACCGGGAGCAACTGCTTGCACTCAGCGACCTGACTTAGAGTATTGATAAAACGAGTGTAAACGATCGACACCCGATCACATTTCCCTTCCGTAAATTGCTTGGTGAGATAGGTAGCGATGGCCCTTGCCTCCGCGAATGGCACAGGATCTTTGACCGAAAAATCGGCGCGAATCGTGCGATTCGTCTTTTCTAACATCACCCGCAGCTTGCGCCCGACAGTGACAAATTCTGCATCATCAGCAGTCGTCGCGCGGACTTTCTTGCCAATGTTGGTATTCAGCGGTCCGCACAATCCTTTGTCCGTTGAAATGACTAAAACCAGCTCCCGGTTGCCCTCGCGGACTTCAAGCAATGGATGAGAAATTTCATCGGAAAAATTTTCTGCAATATCGCTTAGGACAGTATTTAACTGAATCGAATAATCCCGACCCGCCATCGCCTGATCCTGGGCCTTCTTCATCTTCGCCGCTGCCACCAGCTGCATCGCGCGAGTGATCTGCGCGGTGTTCTTGACCGATTTGATGCGGCGGCGGATGTCCCTGAGGTTGGCCATATTCTTAACTTATTCTTTCGAAATACTGAGTCCGGGAATCTATTAACTCCACGACTTGACGAAGTCCTCAAGAGCAGATTTCACGGCATCTACCATCGTCGCATCTTTCTTTAAGTCAGGCTTGTCGTTCCGGATCTTATCTAGCAAGTCAGCTTTTCTAGTGTTGAAGAACTCTCCCATTGCATCTTTGCACCGGCCGATATCTTTTACGTCTACCTTGTCAAAATAGCCATTTTGCATCGCAAAGAGGTAAATCGCTTCCAGCTCCATCGCCAGAGGTGAGTATTGATTTTGTTTGAACAGTTCCACAATACGCGCTCCACGCTCAAGTTTGCTTTTTGTCTGTGCATCGAGGTCAGATCCGAACTGGGCAAATGCTTGAAGCTCACGATACTGGGCTAGATCTAGCTTAGTTGTGCCGGCGACGGATTTGATCGTTTTTGTCTGCGCTGCAGAACCTACCCGTGAAACCGAAAGTCCGACCGAGATCGCCGGACGTATTCCTTGATAAAATAGGTCCGTTTCGAGGTAAATTTGCCCGTCGGTGATCGAAATCACATTTGTCGGGATGTAAGCAGATACATCGCCCGCTTGAGTTTCGATAATCGGCAGGGCCGTCAAGGAACCGCCGCCCGCAGCTTCCGTCAATCGTGCAGAGCGCTCTAACAGACGAGAATGAAGATAGAACACGTCACCCGGATAGGCCTCCCGCCCGGAAGGACGTCTGAGGATTAGAGAAACTTGGCGATAGGCCACCGCGTGCTTAGAAAGATCATCAAAAACAATCAGGCAGTCTTGTCCCTTTTCCATCAGATACTCCGCAATTGAGCAACCTGCATACGGAGCCAAGTATTGCATTGCAGCAGCATCTGAAGCCGAGGCCGAAACGATCGTCGTATATTCCATCGCTCCAGCATCTTCCAAAGTCTTCTGGATACGCGCCACGTTCGCTAGCTTCTGGCCGATCGCTACATAGATGCAGAACATCGGCTTGTGATTCTGCAGCTTTCCTTGCTCAGCTGCCTTGTTTTGCTTGGCCTGTGAGATGATTGTATCGACGGCAATCGTGGATTTTCCGGTCGCACGGTCACCGATGATTAGCTCACGCTGTCCGCGGCCGATCGGCACCATCGCATCGATCGCCATGATTCCTGTCTGCACTGGGACCGAAACGGACTTTCGCTTGATAATCCCTGGCGCGATCTTTTCCATCGGATAGTAGGCGGATGCTGCAATCTCACCTCTGCCATCGAGTGGCTCGCCCAATGCATTTACTACGCGACCAAGCATCGCTTCGCCGACGGGGACTGAAAGTAGCTTACCAGTTGTCCGGCAACTTGCGCCTTCTGTCACTGCAGCATAATCGCCGAGCAGGACCACGCCGACTTCGCTTTCTTCAAGATTGAGCGCCATTCCGGTGACACCACCGTCAAACTCAATCATCTCATTGAGCAATACATCGGAAAGCCCTTCCACGATGGCTACACCATCTCCTACTTTACGGACAGTTCCGGTATTGGTCTTCTCTACACTCGAGCTAATGCCCGCGATTTGTTGTTCGATGTCCTGAAGGATACTGCTCATTTTCGGAAGTTTGCTAGGTGTAATTGATTGTGCCGCGCTGGGCTGGCTCAAAGGGGAATTTTCTGACCTGACGGGCGGTTCGGGCTTTGGATCTTGGTTTAGTGGATTTTCTTGGGCTTCTAACTCGGCGGTGACTTGCTCAGTCGATCTGGCTTTGTTTCGGCGGAATAGGTTTCTTATCAAAATGCTTTGGAAAGGCGATCTAGACGACCTGCGACAGAGCCGTCCAAGACATCGTCTCCTACACGGATTCGAAGTCCGCCGAGAAGTTCAGGATTCACCTTGTATTGTATGTTTAAATTATCTCCGTAGTCTGTACGGAGGCCACTGATGATTCGCTCTTGTGCGGGGAAATCAAGCGCTGTAGCGCTCTCTACAAGCACGTCTCGGCGCCTTATTTCTAGCCGAGCTAAGCGCTGGAGCGATGCCAATATTGCCCGATAATCGCGCGGCTGTTCGGCAATCAGCTGAGAAACCAAGTTCCGCAACTTATCGTCATCCAACTGGCCGTCCACCTGACAGATCCCATACAAACGACGGGCAGTGGCTGCAGCTACTTTGGAGATTTTCATGAAACGAAATGTAAGGTCTAAGAGACTCGGATGTTTTTAGCTTCCTACTTTGGACAGGGTCTCCTCATTGATCCGTTGCCGATCATCATCTGTGAGAACTTTGCCCGTCACCTGACTTGTCGTTGCGGAAACTAGACGTCCAAACTCCCTTCTGAGCTCAAGAGAAATCCGCTCGCGATCTGCCGCTCCAGCTGCTTCTGCTTTTGCAAGAATCTGCTGTGCTTGGGAAATCGCTTCCTGTGACTTCTGCTCGGAAAGGAGCGCCGCTCCTTCCTTCGCTTCATTCACCAAGCGCAGGGCATCTTCGTTTGCTTTAGCAATCGCTGCCGCAGTGGTTGCCTCAGAATCAGCCAATTGCTTCTCGATTCGCTTGAGCTTTTCCTCCCCTTCCACAATCCGCGTCCGCCGTTGCTCAAGCATTGCCTGAACTGGGCCAAAGGCAAACTTCCGAAGCAGGAAGATCACGATTGCAAAACTGATAAACTGGGAAAATACCAGCCATGGATAGATTTTAAAATCGCGGCTTATCTGCTCCACGACACCCGCAGATTCTCCATTAGCGATAGGTGCCACATCGGCAATAAGCTCAAAGATCGGGAACATTTGAAAAAAAGTTAAAAGAAAGGAGCTGGACTGAGTTAGAGGAAGTAAGTCCGGTAGAAAGAAGGCGAGATTAAGATGTAAGGTCTTTAGATAGGCGGCTAGGAAGCTGTGGCGGCATTTTGAGCCACCGCCTCACCTCCGCAGCAAAGCTATCTTGCAAGGAAGATAGCGAAGAAGACGATACCTTCGATAAGGGCTGCAAGAATGATCGATAGAGTAAGGATCGGGCCGGCTGCACCCGGATTACGTCCGGTTGCTTCTGCTGCCTTGGCGCCGAGGAAGCCGATTCCGATGGCTGCCGCGAAAGCCGCTGCTGCCACTGCAAAGTGCCAGGTGTTGAAGTTACTTGCGTTTGCTGCTTGGGCGATGAGTTCGAGTGTCATTTGCTTAGTTTGTGTTGTGTTTGTTTTTGTTACTGCCTCCCACAATCGTCGCCATGGTCAAGACAGGAAATTTTGGTAAATATCTTAGTGAGCTTTTTCTTCTGAACTGTGTTCGTCATGATCCCCATGATCACAGATCAGCTTGAGGAAGACGGAGGTTAGCAGCATAAATACGATTGCCTGGATCAGGCCGACCAAAAGCTCCAGGAAATAGAAGGGAAGCGGCGGGATCCATGCCAAATATTCCTTGTCTCCAACGAGAAGCATCATGTTCTCAAGAATGCTCTCACCGGCATAGACATTCCCAAACAAACGGAATGATAGAGCAACTGGCCGGAAGAGAATGGAAATAACTTCTAGAATCCCGACAAAGCCAAATACTAAGATCATCGCGAACAACATGATGCCTTTGAATTTTCCTTTCGGCGCGAAGATGTGAGCAAAAAATCCCTTTGTCGTGTTTTCCTTAATCGCCCAATAGAACCAAAGAACTGCAAAGGTCAGCGACATTGCCAAAGTCATGTTGAGATCGGCATTTCCTCCACGAAGGAAGGGCCTGAAACTATCTGCGGGATCGACTCCTGGCCCGCTTAACTTCCAACCAACAGTGCCAACACCTGGGACGAGGCCTGCCCAATTCACAAAAAGAATCAGGATGAAGATGGTTCCAAAAAACCAGAAAGTCTTTTTCACTAAGTCCGCGCCAAGAATTCCTTCCAAAAAGTTATATAAGCTCTCCACCAGCCATTCCACGCCGTTCTGTAGGCCAGTGGGAATCAGCGACATCTTCCGCGTTGCCGCCTGTGCAAAGAAAATGATCACCGCAGCGACGATCCATACCATCACCATCGAATTCGTAATATATATTGGCCCGATATGGAAAATCTCCTCCGCATGAAGAGGTAGCTTATCATGACCGCCTGCACCGAACACTGGAGCTAACAAAAGCATCCAGATGGTGAAGACTGGGGTAAAGATGCGCATCATGGGTCAGATCGAAAACGAAATAAGGCCCGCGTGATACCGATAGCCCTCACTCACCGCAAGAGCTATTTGATAAAAATTGCCCGCCCATCGAGAAACCATTTACCAGCTGTCCCGGCTAGTCTGCGCTGACTGAAACTTTGTCCGCTTTCCGATTATCTAGAGGCATCTCAATGAACGGGTTATATAAGCTACCCTCAACTTTTTTGCAGCACCCCGCCAGCAGGCACCCAGGGATCCCCGAAACAGGTGATTTGAAGGATCAAATACTTTTTAAAGCGAAGCGGAAACAGCAAGGCTTTCGCAAAACTCTGTATTTTCCTTTATTTTACCTTGCATTTAGCAGCACAGCCTCGCAAAACCATCTCAACCATGAATAAAGCAGAACTCGTAGAAGCCATCCAAAAATCCCTCGGTGCAGACGCTACCAAGCGCCAAGCAGAAGAATCCCTCGACGCCGTACTTGGCTCAATCGCCAAAGGTGTTAAGAAAACAAAGAAAGTCCAGATCATCGGCTTCGGAACTTTCGAAGTAAAAAACCGCGCTGCACGCACGGGCCGTAATCCAAAGACTGGCGAGCCTCTCAAAATTGCCGCTTCTAAGTCCGTTGGCTTCAAGCCATCTTCCGTTCTCAAAGGCAGCCTTTAATTGCTGAGCTACACGGCACTTTCCGCGCCGCGTAACAGAACAATTCATTTAACGAAAGACCCCTACTGGAAATAGTGGGGGTCTTTTTTGTATTCTTCTAGAACCAAGGCTTGCGACCGATCACGTAGGTTTCGACGAACTCTTCATCGCTCTTAGTCAGGTATTTGATTCCTTCCATGATACCGATCACCGCTACGGGAAGTGTGAGAATCCCACAGGTGAGGAAGCCAAGAATACCTACAATCAGCATGAAGACCCCTTCCGTGGTATAGCCTAGGTAAAATTTATGCACCCCGAAAGATCCCAAGACAATTGCCATAATTCCGGCAATTAGTTTCTTTTCGGTCTGCTCCTTTGGATACTTTGAAGAATTGAGCGGAAATGGTGGCAAGGCACCTTCATTTGGGTCGATCGCGTTCGGATCGACGGCTCGGTCGACTGATGGAGTTTCTGGGACAGAACCGGGTGGACCGCTCGGTGGATTTTGAGATTCATCTGACATCGTGATTGTCGCTTACCAGCTAAGCCGTTATCTAGCAAGCTTCAACTAAGTGCTATGAAACCACGCATCACCCTTGCCGAAACGATCCTTCCTGACGGCTCGCCACTTATCCTTCAGGAACATGACGGCCGCCGATACCTTCTCGCGGAGGGACGGCAGATCTGCGGTCCAGCTACACGAGGGACGGAGGAAGAGCTTGCAAAGCTAGCCGCTGCGCCGTTCCGTCCAGCCCGGCAGCCAAATCTGTGGTTGGTCGGCATCGGCCTCGGCGAAATGCTGCGTTCAATCATCGACGAACTGCCCCAGAAGCGAGCGAGCTACACCGTTGCTGAGAATCGGCATGAGTTGCTAGCTTGGAATGAGAAGTTTTTCCCGGAGAATCTTCTTTCGGACAAGCGTGTGCGGATCGAGCCGGATTCCGGCCCCGGAGCTCTTAACAAGGCTTCCGGGACTTTGCATGCAATTCTCATTCATCTCGATAGCGCGCCTCTCGGCAGCAAGGGCCGCCTCCTCACCAACGATAAAAAATGGCTCTCCGCGACTTATGAAGCGCTCCAACCCGGGGGAATCCTTGCGATCGGTTCGACTCAGAAAATGCCCCATCTCACCCGGCACCTTGAAAAGGAAGGCTACCAAGTGATCGAGCATTTGGCGCCTGCATCTGCCGCTGCGAAAAAGCCCCGACTTCTGCCAATCTGGCTCGCTACGAAATCTCGTTTCAATTAGTTATCTACAGAAAATTTCCACTTCTGTCGCGGCAACGCGAAGATATGTGAATTTTATAGGGAAGCTCAGCTGCAACCGGCTTGTGACTCTCTGCCATTTCGCTGGATTCAACACGGCATAAGTTCCGAAATCGCGGTAGAGGACCGCATAGTCTGCTCGGTTGAATGAAGCACTCAGTGAAGGATGAATCGCCTCGCTGCACCTGACTCCGCCGAAGTAGGTTTGATCGAATTTCGCCGAATACTGAGATTTCTTCTTGCGGCACCTGTCTAACTGGCGTTCTTCTAGAACGTTAAATCGTCGCTTTGCTGTTTATAAATCCGCGAAAACGCGATTCTATCATTATATACATTTAAAAAATTATGTCATACTCATTACCAGATCTCGGATACTCTTTCGATGCACTCGAGCCGCATATTGATGCAAAGACGATGGAAATCCATCATGACAAGCATCATCAAGCCTACACGGACAAACTGAACGCGGCGGTTGAAGGAAAAAGTGATCTTTCTTCTAAATCAGCTGCGGAACTTATCTCCGATCTTTCTGCAATTCCCGAGGACATCCGCAGCGCGGTCCGCAACAATGGCGGCGGATATGTAAATCACAGCTTCTTCTGGAAGGTGATTGCTCCCGGCGGCGCTTCATCCCCATCAGGTGAATTGGCTTCTGCGATTGATGCTTCTTTCGGTTCAATGGAGAATTTTAAAGAAAAGTTCGCAACCGCAGCGACTGGCCAATTCGGCTCAGGCTGGGCCTGGCTGTGCAAAGAGGCAGATGGAACTCTAAGTGTTTGCAGCACTGCGAACCAAGATAGTCCATGGATGGGCAAAGAATACGGCGGTAGCGGGTCATGCACTCCAATCCTTGGCCTGGATGTCTGGGAACACGCTTATTACCTCAACTACCAAAACAAACGCCCCGCCTACGTGGAAGCATTCTGGAATGTGGTAAACTGGGATGTGGTCAGCAAGAATTTTGCTTCTTAGAAAAGCTCTCTGGAGTTTCTAACTGTTCCTTCAAAAGCCGTTAAGCATCGCTTAGCGGTTTTTTCTTGCCTAGTTTGCTGCGCTTTTACCCTTGTATAAGATGCTGAACGCGATGGTGCATGCGGCAATCATTCCGGCGAGAATCCACCAAAAGCGATGCCATCCTTCTCCTGTATCGCTGACACAAACTATGCGAAGCCAAGCGCAAGAAAATGATCCGATCAAAGGTCCGATCCCAGTCGCCATCAAAGCAAGCATACCTTGCGCTTGTCCACGTAGTTGAGGCTCCACCCGGCGATTCATGTAGACCTGCACGGTTATAAAATACAAAGAGTAGCAAACCCCATGCAGTGCGACCCCCGCGTGATGCCAGCTAATTTGACCGCTAAGACCTGCGTAGCCACTCAGTGCATAGCGCAATACAGAAAAGGATAAGCCACAGAGTAGCAGGGTCTTTAGCCGAAACCGTGTCATCAGGAAGCCCAAACCCAGCAGGGCAAGGACCTCGCTCCATTGGGCGATCGTCATTGTCGCAGTCGGTGTTTTATCGCCGAGCATTTTGTAGAGTTCCGGGGCATACATGTAAAATGCCGTCAGCGGGATTGAAAAAAGCCCAGTTACGATCAATAGCACGGCATGATCCCGATTTCGAAAAAGGGCAAAACCGCCGAAGCCTAGAGCGTCCTTCCAAGATTTCCCAAGGCCAAGTGGCGGAGTATGCGGCAATCCAAACGCCATTAGCGCGGCTAGCATTCGTGTGACTGCCGAGGCATAGCCAGCCATCGGGCTGTCATCACTTAGAAATACGTAGCTGGTGAGAAAACCAGCCAGCACCCAGCCAAAAGTGGCGCCGATGCGAACCTGCGGGAATTTTTTCTCAGGGTCGGGAAGATTCGTTAGGGCGATGGTTGTCAGCAGGCCCCAAGTGGGTCCGGAACAGATCCCATAAGAAAACAAACCGATCACAAACCAAATCGGGGCGAGACCTGCTTGCAAGGCGCCGAAAGAAAGAGCCATGGTCACAGCGCTTGCCAAAGAGCAATAGGCGAAGAGCTTCTGCGCAGGTAGCTTTTCGTCTGCTAAAGCCCCCCCAATTACTGGTGAAATCATCGCGCAGATTGGCAGAATCCCAAAACAGATCCCGACCCATCCACCAAGGCCTCGCGCAGTCAGAATATTCGTAAGTGCAGGAATCCAGAAACCAGGAGCCGCTCCATGAACAAAGAACACCAGGCCAATCCACCAGAAGTTCCATTGCTTCGATCTTACTGCTTCTGGTGCCGTCACCCTCCCTGTTCCTGCACCGATTCGGTACTTTAGGCAAGCCCTGCAGAACGCGCAATAAGATGAACTTTCAGAGCATGAGTCGCTCATCTGAAAAATGCCAAACGCTGACCCTTTGCGAAATAACTACGAACCCAAATGTGCAGGGCTTCCTTTTGAGATGAATGGTTCTTGCAATGGGCCGATAATTATGGATAACTATCTAACCCGAAAAACCCGATGAGCATCCATACCGAAATCAGTGACGAGGCGAAGCAACGTCTAGCTGCCCAAAAGCGCAATGCAACGATTTCCTCAATCGTCGTATCGATAATGACCCTAGTGCTAATTGCTTTGGTCCTAGGTTATTTTTTACTTCCTAATTACGTGAAGGAAGTTCCTACGATCGTCACTTATAAGAGCCCGCAAAAAGTTGAGAGCACTGATCCGGTCAAGAAGGTTACTACCTCAATCCAACGCAAGCCGACTTCGCCTTCTTCATCTCAGGCAAAGGTAATCGCTGTGGCTGCAGCCTCTTCTACATCAATTCCAGTACCCGACGTTTCTGCTGATGTTGAATCGGTAGATTTTGGTGATGCGATGGATTTCGGCTCAGGCTGGGGCGAGGATATTGGCACCTCAGATGGTGGCGCGACGTTTTTTGAACAGGAAGTGAATGCAGAGCGGATTGCTTTCGTGATCGATTACTCAGCTTCAATGCACGGTGGTCCTGAAGCCCTTATGCGCAGCGAATTAAAGAAGTCTGTCGAAGGTCTTTCAGCAGGTACTTCTTACCAACTTTTCTTCTTTGCGGGTCCGGTGTGGGTTGGCGGCGATACTGTAGTTAGGGGGGAGAAGGTAGGTGGGGTTACAGCCGTAACCACGACAACTCCTGAAGGAGATGTCTTCAATTGGGAGGGATTTGGCGGTCCGCGTAGCTATAGACAGATTGGGCCAGCTAGGACTAGCTTATGGCTTGAAGGTAGTTCCAAAAATATCCGGAAGTCTTTGCAGCACATTGATGAAACTGGCCTTACCCTTGGAACAGCTTGGGAGCCGGCCCTTACAATGGCTTTAGCGATGGATCCACCCCCACAGGTGATCTTTTTCATGACGGACGGTGTTTCGGGTTCTGGAGAAGCGATGGAAAAGACGATCGACAAGATCTCTTCAGAGGCTAGGCGGAAAGATGTGATCATTAATTCAGTAGCTATGATGCAGCCTCGAGCAATCGTTCCTTTGGGGAAAATTTCCTATAATACCGGGGGCCTTTTCACGATTGTAGAAGAGAACGGTGAGGCTAGGGAAGTAACGGAAGCCGAGGTCAGGCAGGCAGAACAATAAGTGATCATATAATTTGCCCTGAGGAGGTGAAGACGCGGAATTGCGATGGGATTTCACGAAAAATAGATGCAGTGATCTAACTCTCCATTAACATCCGCAAATCCTTTTCTTCCAATGCACAAGGGTCAGCCGCTACCCAATGATCGGGGCTAATTTCCTTCAGTCCAAGATCCATTCCAATCGTTTCAGCATACCTAAGGTGTCCGATCCGATGCCCAAATGCGCTCCCCTTTGGCGGATCAATTGGAGATGGCACGTCTCCCGCCAATAGAATTTTTTTGCGTTTCGCTTGAGGATCGATACTAGGAACGGCAGAAAGCAACGCCTTTGTGTACGCATGCTTTGGCGATTCGTAGATTTCTCTGGAACTTGCCAACTCCACAATCTTCCCGAGGTACATCACCGCTACCCGATCTGACACGTGTTTCACTACGGACAGGTCATGAGCGATGAATAAGTAGGACAGGCCAAATTCTTTCTGCAAATCGACGAGTAGGTTGAGGATCTGAGATTGAACCGAAACATCTAGTGCTGAGACTGGCTCGTCACACACCAACCACTTCGGCCGCAATGCTAGGGCACGGGCAATGCCAATCCTCTGCCGCTGCCCACCTGAGAATTCGAAGCTGTATTTATCTGCGGATGCTGCACTCAGACCTACGGTATCAAGCAATTCGTTGACTCGCTTTCGTTTATCGCTCACCCCATGAATGCGCAGGGGCTCTTCAATCAAAGCCCGGACATTCATTCGGGAATCGAGCGATTCAGCAGGATCCTGAAAGATCATCTGGAAATCTCTGCGAAATGGACGGAGGCGCCTTTGACTCATCGTGGTGATGTCGTTCCCATCGTGGAATACTTGACCTGAGCTCGGCTCTAGCAAGCGCACCATTGCCTTCCCGATTGTCGATTTTCCACATCCTGATTCCCCAACCAAACCTAGTGTTTCCGCTCGCCCTAGAGTGAGAGAAACGCCATCAACTGCTTTCACTGCCGCAGTTTGGCGCAAAAGCACGCCAGTTTTGACCGGGAAATGAACACGTAAATCACGAGCTTCCGCTAAAAGATTTTCGGTGGGCTTGTTGGTCATCAGCTAGTTTTTAAAAGATGTTTCTACAAGACAGGCAAAGGATTACGCAGTTTAAACGACTTGATAAGCAGCGAGGGGCCTTATCCACATAATAACCATCTTTCGTTTACCGATCGTCTCCAAGCATCTCTATCTCGTTTCTAAGACTGAAGAACTCCAGCCCAAACGAGAGCTCCAACTAAGATACCGATAAATATTCTGTAGTAGCCAAAGATACTCAGCCCGTGCGACTGAAGGTAGCTAACCAGCCATTTCACAGCCAGCGCCGCTGAAATTCCAGCCGCAGCAATCCCAGCACCAAGAGCAACTGGGCCGTAGGTATCCCACATCAGGTTCGTCCCGCCGAGCCATACGTTGTAGACATCTCCCGCACCCTCGATCGGCCAAAGAGCTTTCTTTACCGTTGCTGCCGTTAAGGTCAGCACCCCAAGCAGGAACGAATACTCCACTGCGCTTTTTACAGATAATCCAACGATCAGGCCTCCGCAGATCGTCATCAGCGAGCGCGAAGTTCCAGGCCACATCGCCACGCATTGAAGGAAGCCAATGAATAACGCCGATTGCCAAGCCAATCTCAGGATATCGCGCCCTTGCCCGCGGGGTGGGTTGCGCCGCCTCCAGGAAACCGTCCACAGAATTCCCAAGCCACCTAGCACCCATGCCACCACAACAGGCCATAGGCCAAATAGATTTGCTTCAATCACATCGTTGAAAAGGTAGCCGAAGACCGCAGCGGGCAGAAACCCGACTAATACTGCAACAGCCAAACGAAAACCTTCCTTATCTCTGCCTAGGACTCCTAAGAACATTTGCCAAACACGTTTATAGTAGAGGCCTAACACTGCTAGGATTGCCCCGCCTTGAATACAGATTGCGAAGGCATCTGCGGCATGCTTCTCCACCGGCCCCGCCGTCCCGATCGACATCACTCGCTGGGCTACGATTAGATGCCCAGTCGAGCTGACCGGTAAATATTCGGTAATTCCCTCGATGATTCCCAGTAAGATTGCCTGCCAGATTTCCATAAAACTTCGGCCCGAGAATGCGCCCATGTTTCCTCAATATGCAAGAACTGCCTAAGTGCAAAATCACGGTTGCCTGTCACTGTGACAGTGCGACACTTTATCCCTGCGCAGGCTATGAGAAAACGGTATCTAAAAATGGTCAGGCGCACCTACCGAATCCTTCGGCACAAGCGCTTACGCAAGCGCTCTTGGTGGAAGTCTCTCACCCGCCCACTCTTTGTCCGTGATCTTTGGGTGCCCTGCCGGGACACAGTCGCCTCTGGTCTCGCTGTGGGATTCTTTTTCTCGATGATGGCAATGCCTTTTCAGATGATCGCCGCTGCGTTTGTGGCGATGAAATTCCGCGTAAACATCCCCTTCGCTGTGGCGGGATGCTGGGTTTCGAACATGCTTACTCACATTCCAATCTGGGTGGGCCAAGAATGGCTCGGCGATTGGATGATGGAAAACCTCGGCTTCCCGATGCCAGAGTTTCTCGCTGAGGCGTCGATCAAAATTCCCGCTTCTTGGGAAAAGTTTTATCTCGAAACTTGGATTGGCGCGAAGATGCAGAGCCTGATGGGCATCGCGCTTCCAGAGTCGTTAAATGCCGCATCATTCCTTCTAGGTATGATGGTCTCTGGATTTATGGCAGCTCTTCTCTCTTACCCACTTGTGCACCTTTTTGCTTGGATCATGCCAGAACACCTTCCGGTTCTAAAAAAACGGAAGGTGCCTAAAAAAACATCTGCTCTTACCCGTCGGTAGAACGTTTAAGATCGACACGAGCCCCCTATCTCCCCTGCTCTTCTCCAAGCATGATTAGCAACGTCCTCGCCGAAAGATACTCTTCGCCTAGCATGAACGAGATCTGGTCTCCAGAGGGCCGGATCATCCTTGAGCGTGAATATTGGATAGCTGTTATGAAAGCGCAGCAACAGCTAGGCTTGGAAATACCGTCAGGCGCGATTGCCGCCTATGAGGCAGTGAAGAATCAGGTCGATGTCGCAGCGATTATGCAGCGCGAGCGAATCACTCGCCATGACGTAAAAGCACGGATTGAAGAATTCAATCAGCTCGCCGGCTACGAGGAAATTCATAAGGGGCTTACCAGCCGGGATCTCACTGAGAACGTAGAGCAGCTTCAAGTCTTTCGCGCCCTTGAAGTCATTCGCACAAAGACTCTCGCTACACTGCATCGCCTCCGCCTCCGCGCTGAGCAATGGCAAGACCTAATTCTTACGGCGAGAACTCATAATGTTGCAGCCCAGCCGACCACTTTTGGCAAACGTATTGCTTCCTTTGGTGAAGAGCTCCTGTCCTCATTCAAGCTTTTAGAGGTCATCATCGCATCCTACCCCGTCCGTGGCCTGAAAGGAGCCGTCGGCACACAGATGGATCAATTATCGCTGTTCTCCGGAAACGCGAAAAAGGTTGCACAACTTGAAACAAAAATTGTCCAGCATCTTGGCATTTCCCAGCAGTATACGAACGTCGGTCAAGTCTACCCGCGCTCATTGGACATGCGTGTTGTCTCGACTCTTGTTGAGCTGGCCAGCGGTCCCTCCTCGTTCTGCAAAACACTTCGCTTGATGGCCGGCCACGAAACGGCTTCCGAAGGCTTTGCCCCGGGGCAAACTGGCTCCTCGGCAATGCCTCATAAAATGAACTCACGCTCCGCTGAGCGAGTTAATGGCCTTCACGTTATACTCAAAGGCTACCTGAGCATGGCTGCTGGACTGGCCGGAGATCAATGGAACGAGGGTGACGTCTCCTGCTCTGTCGTCCGCCGGGTTATGCTTCCTGATTCCTTTTTCGCACTGGATGGCCTTTTTGAAACCTTCCTGACGATCCTCGATCAGATGGATGCATACCCTGCCGTCATTCACGCAGAAACCTCCCATTACCTACCCTTCCTTCTCACCACCACGGTGATGATGGAAGCTGTAAAACAGGGAGTTGGGCGTGAAACGGCTCATCTAGCGATTAAAGAACATGCTCTTGCAACTGTTGCCGATCTGCGGAGTGGGAGGAGAAAGGAGAATGACCTACTCGGTCGCTTAGCAGCTGATTCGCGCCTTGGCCTCTCAGCGGAGACACTCGCAGAGATTCTCGAAAAGGGCTCAACCCAAGCCGGAGCCGCACGTCAGCAAGTGGATCATTTTTCGCAGCAGATACTTGATCTAGAAAGCAAACACCCGCAGGCAACTTCCTACAAACCCGGGAGTATTCTATAGCACAACCTCCCTGATACATATCCCAGAACAATGGGAAAACGCAAATTCAGAGTATTGACTCGCGCTGCTCATCTTCTGAATCGCATCATTAATTTCGCATCCTTTAGGATTCTTTCAGAAATTCTAAAAACATTGGTAGGACTTTTAAGAAAAGAGAGTTTTTCCCTCCTCTAGAAAGCTGTTGAGCGACGAGTTCACTCGATTCCTCTGGGTCTCCCGGTGCCAATGAATTTACCTGATAGTCACCATTCGTGATCGCCCGAAAGATGTAACTACCACCATCCTCGCGTTTTAGGTGGATATTGGTATTTTCTGAAGAGAGCATCAACTCACCAAGAGCAGGCGAGGATTGATCCGGATTGAGGCACAGTTCGATCTCCTGTCCGTCGGCGGATCTGAGCTTTCCGCCATTTACAAAATCCCATTTTGCTTGAACGGCTACCCATGCCGCTAGCAGCAGAGCTGTGTTCCGATGCTTTGGATGAAAACGAATAGAGACCTTAGAAATAGTAGGAAGTGCTTCTTGCGCTTTCGGATCGTCAAATAGTGCAGCGACTCCGACTCGGTATTGCCAGCAGCGAGTCCATGCCAAGTCTTGAACGACCAGACGTGAATTTTCCCGAATATTTTCCTGAATTCTCGCGAATGAAGCGGTGGGATCTTCCCATTCCGAACTGTCGACAATCAGGCGGTCCATGACACTGACCAAGCGTTCTGTGAAAACCTCGGATAGCTCACCCTGCCACCAGAAGATCAATGGCAAATCAGAATTCAAATGCGAGAAAACCGTATTGCGGAAGCGCCCAGTCACTCTTCCAGTAAGCCGGAAGGAAATTTGCTCACAGCACACAGATTTTGCACCCTGGGATAGATGGCAATGCGCTGTGATCCACGCCCGCAACGACGCAGTTTCCCCACGGTTGATTTCTACCAAGATGGCGCGACAGGCATTTTCCCGGGTCAACTGATTGATGATCCGAGAGTTTTCTAGAAGTCCGCCATCACGCTCAGCATAAACCACTAAGTTCATCAGCGACGCATTTGTCCGGGCCTCGTCTTGCTCCCAAAGCTTCTTGAGTTCTCGATCAATTTGGGAAATTGGAACTTCGATCCCTAGTTCTGGACTTACCTCTGGAATTAAATCACTCATTGTTCTCTATAAATCGCCTATCGGACCACCTAAGTGATCGATTTAGCTAATTACCTACAGCCTGCGCCAAGCATTACCGTCCTTCTTAATCATTTCATCAGCCTCTTTAGGCCCCCAAGAACCGGCTACGAACTCTGCCATTGGTGGCTTAGCTTCGGACTCATGCCACGCCCGCTCAATATGATCAATAAAGCGCCATGCCTCCTCCACTTCATCGCGCCGGGCAAACAAGGTCGCATCGCCGGCGATGGCATCTAGGATCAGGCGTTCGTAAGCTTCCGGACTGCCCTTCCCGAAGCTTGTCGCATAATGAAAGTCCATCTTCACAGGCTCCAATCTCAAAGAGGTTCCTGGAATTTTTGATACCATCCGTAAGGAGATTCCCTCGTCTGGCTGAATGCGTATTACCAAAACGTTTCCGCCTGGGACACCTCCCGCTAGAGCATTGAATAACACTGGAGGTGCTTCTTTGAAATGCACTGAAATCTCTGTCGATTTCTTAGGCAGGCGCTTGCCCATCCGAATGTAGAACGGCACCCCACTCCAGCGCCACGTATCAATCATCAGCCGGACTGCAACATAAGCCTCTGTCTCTGACGTTTCAGAAACCCGGTCTTCCTCACGATAGCCCGGCACCTCATTTCCATCGACATGCCCGGCCGTATATTGTGCCCGGACCACATTTGCCGCGACCTTTTCTGGCGTGTCCCACTGCCGTAGCGAACGGATCACCTTCACCTTCTCATCCCGCACACCATCCGCTGATAGGTCCGTCGGCGGCTCCATCGCTACCAGACTCAATAGCTGCAGCAGATGGTTCTGCACCATATCACGAAGAGCACCAGATTTTTCATAATAGCCACCTCGCCCGCCTTCCATACCCAGATTCTCAGCGCAGGTAATCTGCACATGACTGATGTATTTTCGATTCCATAAGGGTTCAAAAATCGCGTTCGCAAAGCGCAAGACCATCAGATTCTGGGCCGTTTCTTTGCCTAAATAATGATCGATGCGGTATGTATCCTCCTCTCGAAACGTATCGTTGACTACCTGGTTAAGGTGCTGCGCGGTCTTTAAGTCAGTCCCAAAGGGCTTTTCAACAATTACCCGCGCCCAAGAGCCTTCCTTAGCTTGGCTCAAGCCGGCCTCTTTCAGACGTATGAGTATATCATCGAAAAACTCAGGTGCCGAAGCGATGTAGAAAAGCCGATTTCCCTGACCACCTCGCGATTCGTCAATTTCATCCAGCCTCTTTGCCAGCGCCTTGTATCCTTCGGTATCATTGAATTCGCTTTTGTGGTAGCGGACGCTTTTGATGAACTCCCCCCAAATTTTCTCATCATGGCCACTGCGCGAGACCTTTTTATTTAGCTCCTCGAGACCACTGCGAAATTCTTCATCCGATTTGTCGCGCCGGGCAAAACCTAGTATCTGCACCCCAGTTGGCAGCTCGCCATCCACAGCTAAGTTATATAGCGCCGGAATTAGCTTCCGATGAGTCAAGTCCCCAGTCGCCCCGAAAATGACTACGGTGCAAGGTTCTGGACGGTTGCGGGAAACGAGATCTTCACGAAATGGATTGGACATAAAACACTGGCACCTTCACCGGAAGCTTCCACAGAGGCAAAGCCTAATTAAGCGACTCAGCCCAAAATATTTTAATCATTCCCATAGATCTTAGTCCTTGCTGCCTTCTAGCGGCAAATCTGAGCTGCTAGCCAACTTGCCATCGGACATTCAGGGCGATTACAAAGAGGCAATTCATCCCTATCCCTTGGTGTCCCCCATAGAGATACCCTCACTACTTAAAAATTTGACTTGGGCGATCTCTCATAAAAGCGGATTTCAGTTTCTGAACATTATTTCCACATCTGCTTGTTTATGAAGGCCGTCGATTCATTTGACCGCTTTCATCTTTCCTTTCGTAAAAATCACCGCTGGACCGGGGTAGATAAGTCTTCCTAAGCTATTCATCAATGATCACAGCTCTCGAACTTGGAGGCACTAAAACAGTCGTCGCAATCGGTAAGGAAAATGGAACTCTGATTGAGGAGCACCGCTACCCAACCACAACTCCCAAAGAGACCTTTGATACGGCGATCTCGTGGCTCCGGCAGCGCGGGCAGCCAGAGAAGCTCGGGGTTGCTGCCTTCGGGCCAATCCAGATTAATCCGAAGGCTTCCGACTGGGGCAGTGTCCTCTCTACGCCGAAGCCAAATTGGTCTGGATACTCTATCACAAAATCACTTCTTACCGCATTTCCAGACCTCAAAATCACCTTAGAGACCGATGTAAATGCCGCCTGTCTTGCCGAGGCACGAATTGGTGCGGCAGCTGGCCTTGATAACGTCGCTTATATAACGATTGGCACCGGTATTGGCGCGGGAGTGATGTGCGATGGGCATCTTCTTCACGGAGCGCTCCATCCAGAATTCGGGCACCTAATCACACCCCGGAAAGATGGAGATAATTTTGCTGGGACCTGTCCGTTTCACTCATGTTGTCTTGAAGGGCTGGCTTGCGGCCCGGCAATTGAGCAACGTTGGGGGAGTCCGGCTCATCATCTTGCTCCGGATCATCCAGCATGGGATACTGAAGCTTATTACCTCGCGCATGGAATTCTATCTCTACTTGCAATTGCACCACCCGAACGCGTCGTGATCGGTGGGGGAGTTTCTCAAGCAAGTGGACTTCATGCAAAGACAGAGAGCTGTTTACAGACTTTGGCCGCAGATTACTTCCCTGCATTAAAAAAACGGCCATATGTAGTTTCTCCACAGCTTGGACAAGAAGCTGGGATTGCAGGTGCCCTGATGCTTACTGCGGACTAGGGGGAATATGTGGCTCTTGTAGTGCTATTTTTCCTCAGAGTAGCGGCTCAACATCGACCTCCACCTTCAAGGTCTGGCCACCTGCTCCAAGTGTAACACCCCGCAATGGGCTGACGTCTGAAAAGTCCCGACCCCAAGCGACTGTGATATGCCTTTCCGAAGGAAGAACGTCGTTTGTCGGGTCCGCATCGATCCAGCCAAACTTCTCTCCGCAATAAACCGAGACCCATGCGTGTGAAGCATCTGCGCCCACCAATCTCGCCTGCCCAGCAGGTGGCCTGCGTCTCAAGATAACCGCTGACGTATCTTGCAGGAAGGCCAAGAGAACGCAAGCAAGCCAGCATGACGTGAGCAAAATCCTGACAAACACCAGCCCGCTTTCTCAAAGCTTCCGTTACTAGAGTCGCTACGTCCGTTGCCTTCGGGTCAAATTCAAATTCATCAAAGATCCGGTGTGTCAACGCCATCACACCTTGCAAAATGGGACGTCCCGGAGGAAAATCATCGGCAGCATACTCTGCAAAAATATTGTCCAGCGGCACCATCGGAGACGAGAAGCGGAAGGCACCCGCCTCGGTGCTAATCGTCAATTTATCTCCGTAGACCTCTTTCCTGACTTCTTCCCAAGCGGGAGTCATCTGCGGATCGGGAAGCGCCATCGGCAGCACTTCGACAAGACTTTTTGCAACAACCTCCAGCTGTTTGTGTTTCCCCTCACATTCGAAGTAGGTAGCTACGTTCCCATAGACATCGTTATGAAGGCTTCGCCCAACTGGTTCTGGAGTTATCTCCAAGGTGTGCCAGGGACATCTTTGGCCCGGCAGAAATCGCGGCGCTAAGCGCGCCAAATGATGAGAGACGCTTACCGCACCCTCATACTTATATTTGGTCCGGTGGGTTAATGAATAGCGCATATTGAAACCTCTCCGCGCTACCTTGACAAAGCATCGATCTTGGCAAACTTACTCGGCTTCTTTGGAGGCCATTTCCGTAAGCTCGACCCGCGTTGGCTGACCTTCGTGATCCTTGACTTTTTCGTAAGCCGCCTGAGCTTCTTCCGTCGTCACCTCGCCAGCTGAATTGTCGTAGCTATTGCGGACATAGGTCATCAAAGATGCCATTTTCTGCGCATCAAATTCGCCTTCCGGAGTGAGAAAGGAGGCGCCAAGCGGTGCCATAACGCCCACATATTTCGCGTCCTCCTTCTTGATTCCTTGCAGAAGAGCCAGAACGAAGGCTTCCGGATTCCCTGTTGCGATTGCAGAGCCCGTAAGTGAAGGTGCCATCTTCCCGGCCGCTCCGAGGCTCAGGCCTTGGCCATCCGCACCGTGACATGCCATGCACATCGCTGCAGTCGCTTGGCCAGCAGCCATGACTTCAGCAGACGGTTCGGCAAATAAAGAAAGGGAACTTAAAAGAAGGATCGAAGGAATTTTCATTGCGTGAAACAATCATGCACTTCAGATCATAATTCAACCTCGAATCCATGATCATGCTGGAAATAAATATCTTTAGGCCAGCCCCGCCCGGGCGAGGAGTGGCAAGGGATCAGCGGCTCTTCCCATAAATCGTTCATAGAGAACCTCTGCGGGAGCAGAGTTCCCTTTCGATAAGATTTCTTGGCGGAAATCCCGGCCGGTGTCTGGATTGAGGATTCCTTCTTTTTGGAAACGTGTGAAAGCATCTGCATCCAATACCTCAGCCCATTTGTAAGAATAATAAGCTGCGGCATATCCAGTCGGCGAACTAAACAGATGCCCAAAGCGGCGGATCATCGATGGCGCTTCGGTTTTTAGCTTCACCCGATAATCCGCCAAAATTTCACGATCAATCTCGTCTAGATCTCGACCTTCGTATCTTTCTAGATTCACATGCAACTCCAGATCCAGCTTCGCCAAGGCTAGCTGCCGCATGAAACCCGTTGCGCTCATGTAATTCCGGGCAGCGAGCATTTTACTAAACAGCTCATCCGGTATTGCCTCGCCAGTTTCGTGGTGCCTCGCAAATAGATCCAAGGTCTCCCGCTCCCAGCAAAAATTTTCCATGATTTGGGAGGGCAGCTCGACGAAGTCCCACGCCACACTCGTTCCAGATAGAGACTTTCACGGAAACCTCTGATAGCAATCCATGGAGCAGATGGCCGAACTCATGAAAGATCGTCTCCACTTCGCGGTGAGTGAGCAAGGCAGGTCGGCCGCCCACAGGTGGCGACATATTCCCAACGATCAGGCCCAAGTGAGGTTCACCCAGCCCGCCAGTGTGCAAAGAATTCATCCACGCACCGCCGCGTTTCGTTTCACGAGGATGCCAATCTGCATAAAAAGAGCCAAGGTGCGCCCCGCTGATCGTATCCGTGATTTCATAAAAGGAAACTTCTGGATGCCAAACTTCGATCTCTCCACCGGCTTCAACCGTATTGCACTTCAATATTTTGATTCCGAAAATTCGCGAAGCGATCTTGAACAGTCCCTCCATTACGCCGCCACCGGGAAATAGGGACGAAGTGCTTCGTCATCGATGGCGTAAAGCTCTTGACGCTGCATCTCAGCGTAATAGGCGATATCCCACGGTTCGAGTTCAGCATCTCCGGAATCCGGGGTTTTTTCCGCTTTGTATTGGGCGAGCTCTTTTGCCTCTTTCAGAAAAGGTTCTTTGATTCGCTCATGGAGCCCTTCGATAAATGCCAAGGCGTTTCGGCCATTCCGTGCCATTCTTCGATCTAGCACCATCGAGGCAAAGTTCTGATGCCCGAGGATTTCTGCCTTCTCTTGGCGCAGCCGAAGAATCTCCCAAATCAGCTCAGAATTATCATATTTCCCTTCGGACGCGATCTTGCTAGAAGCCCGCCACAATGTCCTTCTGAGGCCCTCATCGTTCGCATACTGCAGGATGGGAAACATCGATGGAAACTGCAGGGTGAAGCGGTAGGAGCCTTTTTCGAGACCCTTTGATTCTGCATTTGCGGCAGCGGCAGCCTTCGCGCTTGCCGGAAGTCCATCCAGACGTGCTTCATCTTCGATGACCATTTTCCCAAGCATTCGTCGAGTCCAGCACATGCTCCGCATATGCTTTGGTCTTCAGCGATAAGGCTGAATCTATCTCTGCGATCCGCGTCTTGCGATCATCCGGCAGGTCCGCACCGGAGTTCTTGAAGTCCATCACCACTTCCTCGACATGACGGCGCTGGATATCTGTGAGGTCTTGTTCCTGCAAATCTGCTGCCGCAGTTTTCACCACATTCCACAAACGCGGATTGAGGACCAGCGAACTATAGAAATCCGTCACTTCCGGAAGCAATTCATCAAGAGCTTCGCGCTGCTCCGGACTATCGGCAACGGAGTCCAAGTGCTTTAGGCGGCCCCAGCCCCGGCCCAATTCTTCTGTCGCATCCTCGAATGCGAGAAATGTGCTTTCATAGCTCGCTTCTCCTGCAGGCTGAGTGGATATCTGCTCGATTTTCGTCCGTGCCCTCTCTAATGCATGACGAATCGCCGGCACGATCCCCTCAGGTGTCAGGCTCTTCCACTTTACTTCAAAATCAGGTGCCAAATAGGGAAACATATCGGCCGCCACGCTATCGCTGCCGACGAAGATCTCAAGCACTTCATCAAGTTAGATATCGCTTCCGCGTTATCGATTCGCAGCGCTTTCAAGAAACCTTACGAAAGGCAGATCCGCCTCCGCCCATTCTAGCTGCACCAATTCACTTTCTCTGCACCACCGCTTATCAGAATGTTCGAGTAGGACAATTTTTCCAGAGATCACTTTGCAAAAATAAGCAGCGAGCTCGATTGCTACATTCGCATCTCGCCAGCGGACATCCTCGGCAAGGGAGGCGCCGAGCCTCTACATCCACCCCCAGCTCTTCTTTCAGCTCCCTGACCAGGGCCTCTTCATCGCCTTCACCTGCTTCAACCTTCCCTCCGGGAAATTCCCATAGGCCACCAAGGTGCCGCTCCTCGCTGCGGCGGCACGCCAGCACCCGCCCGCTCTCATCGGTAATGACCCCGCAGACAACCCGGATAACCTTCACCATAGCCCGAGGTTCCCGGTTTTTAGTGCGTAGATTCCCATCAGCAAATTCGCCACTGCGTGCATCACCACACAGGCTCCCAAGTTCTTACTCCAGATACATAAAATATAAGTAAGGGAACCGTAGATGAAGGCCCCTGCCCAATCAATTGGCGCATGCGCCATAACAAAAAGCCCAGTCACTACAAGATAGCTGAACCAGTGGGCACGGCCAAAGGGTTGTCGCCAGTAATTCCCCTCCCAATCCATACAGAACCTCATCACAAAACCTCTCCAAAAGATTTCTTCAACAAACGCGACCACGATGACTGCCCGCACAAAGCGCATGACCGTCGATGTCCAGTAGCCAGCTGCACTTTTGAAAATTCCCGGATCAAAACCTTCTTCCCGCTCGGCCAGACCGAGCCATTTTATCCAGCCTCCCTGCTCCCCAACAAGCCCTAGCTGGTCATACAGATGGGTAGGTAAAATCCAGAAGCCAATCCCCACCACCCCAAAGATCGCCCCATAGAAGCTCCATTTCCAGCTCCAGCGAAATTCGTAGCAACGCCAATAATATGCGATGAGACCAAGCACTGCCACGCTCTGCAGCGGATAAATCCATTGAGCCACGTCCTGCCGCCACCACGGCGCTAGCCTTGTTGTCCCAGCCAATCAATGAATCTACAACTTGGAGGATCAGCAGAAAACCGATGAACACCCCAAATGGCAGCACATGGGCATAGTTCAGCTTGCTCTCATCTTCACCATGCCGGCCACCAAGAGCATCCTTCGGAATTGCCCGCCCTATCATCGTTTAGATCGTACCTACAAAACGCTCAATCCCATCTGCTGCCTTTCGCAAATCGTCCATTCCCGTCGCATAACAACAGCGCAAAAATCCTTCGCCGCAGGCACCGAAGGCACCGCCAGGAACTGCGGCCACGCTTTCGGCTTTTAACAGACCCATGGCGAATTCCTGAGAGGACAGGCCAGTCCCACGGATATCGGGGAATAGATAAAAGGCACCTCCTGGAATATGGCATTGAAGGCCAATCTCGTTGAATCGCTTGACTAAAAAGTCTCTGCGCTGGTGGTAGCTATCACGCATTTTTTCGACCTGACCCATGCCATTTTCAAGGGCTTCCAAAGCCGCGTTCTGGCTCATGATCGGGGCACATAGCATCGAATACTGATGGATCTTCATCATCGCCTCGATGATTGGTGGTGGCGCACAGGCATACCCAAGGCGGAAGCCAGTCATCGCAAATGCCTTGGAAAACCCATGCAGCAGAATCGTCCGTTCCTGCATACCAGGTAAGGATGCAATCGATAAATGCTCGATGCCATCATACCTCAGCTCGCTATAGATTTCATCGGTAAGGACGATTAGATCGTGCTTCACAGCTAGGCGGGCAATCCCCTCCAGATCTTCGCGCGAGGCGACGGCGCCGGTCGGGTTCGTCGGGAAATTCAGCATCAAGATCCTGCTTTGTGGGGTAATTGCCGCTGCCAGTGCTGCTGGCTTCAGCGAGAATCCATCTTCTTTCTGCGTTTCTACGGCGACAGCCTTCCCATGGGCCATAATCACGCTCGGCGAGTAAGACACATAAGAAGGCTCGTGATAGATCACTTCCTCCCCAGGATTTAGCAGCGCCCGCAGTGCGATATCGATCGCCTCCGAAACCCCTACCGTGACTAATACCTCTGACGCAGGGTCATATTCAACTTTGAAAAAGCTCTCGACGTATCGGGATATCGCCTGCCTCAAGGTCAGAAGTCCAAGATTCGGCGTATAGGTCGTCTGGCCCTTTTCTAAGGAGTAAATAGCGGCTTCGCGGATGTGCCACGGCGTTATGAAATCTGGTTCACCCACACCGAGAGAAATCACATCATCGCGGCCCTGCACGAGGTCGAAGAAATCGCGAATCCCCGAACGCGGGATGGCAGCCACATGTCGCGCAATTTTACCTGAATAGTCCATGATTCCAAAAACGCTACTGAGCAGCGGGCGCGCATAGAACTCGTTCCAGTCACCCGCGTCAATCCTCATTGAATCCGCACGGCACACCCGCTTCTTCGGATTGACCTCATGCCACTCTCCCACTAAGGAACGTGCCCCCGGCGCAGCAGAAACCGCCGCATCTACCTTTCCCATCTCCTACATGTACGACCGAAAAACCTGGATCATCCTCATCCTTTGCGGCGGCCTCCTAATCGCGAATCTTTACTTTTCGGCCGGAGCTCAAAGAGAAAAAGCCGCCCAAGAGCGGGCGATTGCTGAACAAAACGCTGCCCAGAACCCACTGGGACTAGATCCTAATTCCGCAACAACAGCCGGGCTCACAGTCGAAACACCTCCGCCGCCTACCTCCGAAAAAATCGTAACCCTTGAAAATGATGAGGTCACTTTCACCCTTTCCAGCATTGGTGGCGGCATCAAATTTACTGAGTTCAAACACCAGAAAAATATCGGCGAAGACAGCCTCGTCCGTATCAACCGCAATGGCGGCGCACCAATCGGCGGCATCGTCGGTGCCACCGGTGTTCCAGAGAATATTTCCTACACCTATCGCGCGGATCAATCCATTCCAAACAAGACCGCAGTCTTCATTGCGAAGCTGCCATCTGGTCTCATCGCGAAGAAGAAATATTCATTGCTGAAGGATGATATTCCCGGTGCTGCTTATTTCCTGGACCTCGATCTTACCCTGGAAAATTCCGAAGCAAGCCCTTTGAACCTTGCCGATTACGGCCTCTATCTAGGTGAGGCCTCTCCCCTCTACGCCAAGGAACGCCCGAACCACACAGGCTTTTTCTGGATGGAAAATGGTGAGATGCACTTTAAAGCCGCGACGAAATTCAAAGGCGGTTGGTTTTCCGATGCCCAGTCCGTCATGTCGAACCCGGCCGGCGAGACTCTTTCCTACGCTGGAGTGACCGATCAATTTTTCACAACTGTCATCCGCCCCTTAGAACCCTACGCGGCGACGATCACCGGCAAACCAATCAGCGTAACACTCGGCCAAGATGCCAAGCAGTTAACCGCCGTTCGCGGCTCTCTGTCCCTCCCGGATAAAACTCTTGTTCAAAGCGAGAAATTCTCCCTGCAATACAAAATATTCACTGGCCCGAAGGCGAACACGATGCTGCGCCGCCTGGATAACATAGCAGAGCACGGCACTGGCTGGGGAGACATGATGCAATATGGCTTCTTCTGGTGGGTCTCTCGCCCGCTGAACTGGCTTCTCAATTTCCTCCACACTGGTCTCGATAACCTTTCCACGAGCCAGTCCTGGGGCCTAGCGGTGATCGCGCTCACCATCATCGTCCGCACAATCATCTGGCCGCTGCACGCCAAGTCCACGCGCTCGATGAAGCGCATGTCCCAGCTGCAGCCCATCATGAAGGAGCTGAAGGCAAAACATCCGGACGATCCGAACAAACTCAACACCGAGATGATGGGTCTTTACCGGAAATACGGAATCAATCCAATCGGTGGCTGCCTACCGATGTTTATCCAGATACCGATTTTCTTCGGATTCTTCCGCATGCTCGATTACGCGGTGGAGCTACGCAATCAGCCTTTCCTATGGGTGGATGACCTCTCGCAGCCAGATACCATCGGCTACCTTGCCGGCCTGCCGATCAACCTATTGCCCATCGTTATGGCCGGCACCTCGGCAATACAGATGGCGATGATGCCAAAAACCGGGGATAAGATGCAACAGCGCATCATGATGTTCATGCCGCTGATGTTCTTTTTCTTCTGCTACAATTATGCATCCGCTCTCGCACTTTACTGGACCACTCAGAACATTTTCTCCATTGGGCAGACCTATTTCATGAACAAAATCCCCGTTCCTCCGTTGGTAGCACGGAAAGATGGCGGCAAAAAAACGTGGGTTCAGAAAATGGCAGACAAGCAAGCAGAGATGCAGAAACTCCAGAAGCAACGAGCTGCCGGGGGCATGCGGAATGTCACCCCGGGCACGGAGGAACCAAAGAAAAAGCGCACGCCTAGGACGGGTGGCCGCTGATTCTTTTTCCTAGGAAGAGACTCTGTCTCTCCTTCCGTGATGGAGAAGATAAGTAGGCTGGGAGTGGATTACAGCAATTTTTGCCGCAGCATCTCAGTGACATTTTTTGGATTCGGCTTTGTAGCCGCACCTTTCATAACCTTTCCGGTCAGAAAGTTGATCAGCCGATCATTGCCGCTCTTTACGGCCTCCACTTCTTCGGGATTTTCTTCGATCACTCGGTTTACGATATCCTCTAGGTCGCTGCTTGTGGTAGGCTTAAAACCCATCTCATTAGCAATTTCCTTTGGCTCCCTCAGCTGCTTCTGTTCAGAACCATCTGAGCGATCTTTCGCCAATGCCTCATTGAACATCACCGCAAAAACCTCGCGCGCTTGATTCTGCGCGAGCGTTCCATCCTCCATCAATACCAGCAGTTTTTGCAGCTCTTGAGGCGCAATTGGGCAGGATGAGATTTCTATCCCTTGTTCGTTTAACAGGCCGAGCAAATTATTGATGATGAAGTTCGCAGTCATCTTCGCCGGAACTTTCACGGAATGAACTGCCTCGAAATACTTCGCTAGATGGCTGTCTGCTGTGATCACAGCAGTATCGTAAGTGGTGAGGCCGAAGTCGTTCTCATACCTCGTCATTTTTGTTGCGCGGCCCTCTGGAACCAGCCCCCGCACTTTATCAAGCAAAGGCGCGGTTAGGACAGGCAACAAGTCCGGGCAGGGGAAATATCGATAGTCGTCTGCATTCTCTTTGGTGCGCATAAGCTGGGTTTCCCCTAGCTCATCATTCCAGCGGCGCGTTGATTGCTGCTGCGCGATCCCCATTCCCAGCTCTTCACTCTGCCGATCAATCTCATGATAGATCGCACGACGAATTGCTGAAAATGAGTTCAAATTCTTCAGCTCTACCTTCGCGCCTAGCTCATCTTCTTCGTTCTCTCGGAGAGAAATATTTACATCACATCGCAGATTTCCTTTGTCCAAGTCTGCGCCTGATGAATCGCATTCTTGGAGCACCATTTGCAGCGAGCGCAGATAGGCAAATGCCTCTTCTGCACTTTCCATATCCGGCTCCGTCACAATCTCCATCAAAGGAGTTCCTGCGCGGTTAAAGTCAATCAGAGTAGTCGTCGCTAAATGAGTCGATTTTGCTACATCTTCTTCGAGATGAATCCGATTCAAGCGCACTATCTTATTCGGATTTTTGATATTCTTCCGTGCATCGGTCGGGTAGCAATCGTCGAACAAAGGGACGCCACCGCCGAGGCACAGTGGAAAATCCAGCTGTGTGGTCTGATAATTTTTCGGCATATCTGGATAGAAATAATTCTTCCGATCCCACCGCGATAGTTCAGGAGATCCACACCCGAGCGCTAGACCTGTTAGCAAGGTTTTTTCGATTGCCCTGCCGTTCAAGGTTGGCAGCGCGCCCGGATACCCAAGGCATACCGGACAGCAATTCGTATTTGGCTCTTCGCCAAATGAAGTCCGGCAGCCGCAAAACATTTTTGTCACGGTGTTTACCTGCGCATGAACCTCCAAACCTATTGTCACTAAATACTTCATAAAATTTTGGGTGGCTTGAGCTCTTTAAGACTGCAATAGCAACCCCCGCTAGCCTAGATTCTCGATCCGAAATACCACTGGCTTCGAGTTGATACAATCAAGCGCTTCGATCTCACCGAGCGCGCCACTTAAACGACCGAACGTAGTCGAATGAATTAGGAAAACCATATCGACAAATTCGGCATCAGGATTTGCTGAATCCACTGGCGAATGCGTTCCGGAAATCCCTATTTCGTGCTGTGCGAGGACCGCAGCTACCTCAGCGACAACGCCGATGCGATCTGTTACGTCCAGCCGCACGTAATACCCAGTGGTAGTTTCCTCGATTGGCACCAATGCACCCTTTTCCCGATAGGGTAGAAAACCTCGATGACGTGTGGTATTCACCAGCGCCCGCCCAGCCTCTACAAGATCAGCCACCACCGAAGAGGCCGTCGGGCCCTGGCCGGCGCCTGCCCCGTAGAACAAGGATTCACCAGCTGCATCCGAATTAACAGCTACCGCATTGAAGACGCCGTTTACGGCCGCGAGAATATGCCCCTTTGCAATGAATGACGGCTGCACACGGATTTCAACGCTGCCACAATCACGCTCGCGCACGATGGCCAAAAGCTTAATAATATAGCCGAGTGATTTTGCGAAACGAATGTCCGTGGGCCGCACCTGCTCGATTCCCGTGACAAAAACTTTCCGCGGATCGATTGGAAACCCATAGGCCAAGGTAGCTAGAAGGATCGCTTTATGCGCCGCGTCCCATCCATTGACATCGAGCGCTGGATCCGCCTCCGCGTATCCTAGGTCCTGCGCCTCCTGCAGTGCTTCAGGGTAATCGATCCCACGCAAGGTCATCTGTTCCAAAATGTAGTTCGAGGTGCCATTGATAATTCCGGTGAACGAGTGGATCTGGTTCCCAATGAAAGAGTCCTGCACCGTTTTGACGATCGGGATTCCGCCGGCAATCGCCGCTTCAAAAAAGATCGGTGTTTCTGTTTCCCGTGAGATTGCAAAAAGCTCCACGCCCCGCTCCGCCAGCAGCGCCTTGTTGCCGGTTACCACTGGCTTCCGCTGCCGCAAAGCTGCTGCGACGATCTCGAATGCGTCTTCTGTCCCGCCAATCAGCTCAACAACGATATCCACTTCTTTGTTTTCGACCAAAGCCCGCCAATCTGTCGTCAGAATTTCATCGGCGACAGCAGAGCTCACTGCCCGAGTTTTTTTCAAATCGCGGACCAGAATTTTTGTGATTTCCAAGGACACGCCACGTCCAGTCCTTTCGGCGATCAGACTCCCATTTCGCTCAAGGGTGTTCCAGACCCCGGAGCCCACCGTTCCAAAACCTGCCAATCCGATTCCCAGTTTCCTAGACCCTTCTAAACTCATTGTCTCGCTCACAGCGCCGCAGGCTAACCGCCTTTCCGTTAAGCTCAATCTATTAAACGCCACGGCGGCCCTTGTGAGCTCAATCATCTTTGAAACAGCAAAGCTACCCTGCCATTTCCAGCACTTGCCATTTGATTCGACGGCCATAGGTTTTCCTCATGAACTACAGACGCTGCGGTGATTCCGGTCTTTTCCTTCCCGCCATATCTCTCGGCTTCTGGCATAATTTCGGCCATAACGATTCCCAGCACGAGGCCCGCGCGATGATGCGCCAGGCATTTGACAAAGGGATCACACATTTCGATCTCGCCAATAATTACGGGCCGCCTGCTGGCTCTGCAGAAGAAAACGTGGGACGGATACTCGCTGAAGACTTTGCCTGCCACCGGGATGAATTGATTATTACAACAAAGGCAGGCCATGAGATGTGGAGCGGCCCCTATGGCGATGGTGGCTCGCGCAAGCATTTGCTTTCCTCGCTCGATCAGTCACTAAGGCGTCTGCGTCTCCCCTATGTGGATATATTTTACTCACACATACACGATCCTGAAACACGCCTTGAGGAAACTATGTCCGCGCTCCACACAGCTGTCACTTCTGGCCGGGCACTCTATTGCGGACTGTCAAAATACCCTCTGAAAACTCTTAAAAAGGCCGTAGAAATTCTAAAAAGCCTCGGGACAGATGCAGTTGTTTACCAGCCATCTTATTCCATCCTAGACCGCTCCGTAGAATCTCTTGGCATCCTCGAATATTTGGAACAGGAGAAAATTGGCTGCGTGGCCTTCTCGCCACTGGGTCAGGGAATGCTCACCCCAAAGTATATTGCAGGTATTCCGGATGACTCCCGGGCTGCCCGCCCGGAGGGATTTTTAAAAGAAAAACAAGTGCGAGCGAACCAAAATAAGCTTCGCAAGCTTTCAGAGCTTGCTGAGAAAAATGGCACTACGATCCAACATCTAGCGATCAATTGGGTTCTAGCAAATCCTGCGATCACTTCTGCCATTATCGGCGCGCGGACAACCGGCCAGCTCAAGGATAGCCTCGCGTCTCTCGAGGCTCCGAAGCTCTCGAAGGGACTTCTGTCCGCGATCGACAAGATTTCGCCTCTTAAAAAGGCGAAGACCGGCAAGTCTTGATTCTCCAGCGTAGTATTTAAAAAATGAAGCTCTGCTGAAGCGCGTTCAGAAGGCAGGGCTGCAAAATGGTGGGCAGGACTGGATTCGAACCAGTGTACTCGATGAGAGCAGATTTACAGTCTGCCGCCTTTAACCACTCGGCCACCTACCCATTATTGCTAGAAGCGTGGCGGGAGTCTCAATTCAGAAAGCCCTGCCTGACAAGAAAAAACTGGAAGAAATCGCGTCGCTTTTTACCGCGCTCGAAGGCTGGCTTCGCATTAGCGTTTTTGCGAGATAGACGATCGTTTAGACAACCGTTGCGTTCTTCGTAGAGGGCGGGGATTCATAGGTTTTCTCCAATCGGAAGCTGAAAGCGCTCTCTGATAGAAATACCCCGCTCACCGTCTATAAGTGACGCACTTCTAATCATTCGCGCAATTTCGATCTTTTGCTTTAGCCGCATATCAGTATGAATTTTCGCCTCCATGGAAACCCTACTTATCGCGGCAGGCGCTTTTGTCGCTTACATAATCGCCTACCATACCTACGGGCGCTTTCTAGCCCGGAAAATCTTCAAGCTAGATCCGTCAAACACAGCACCGTCTATTGAGCTAGAGGACGGAAATGACTATGTACCGACCTCAAAAGGCATCGTTTTCGGCCATCATTTCACATCGATTGCTGGAACAGGGCCGATCGTAGGCCCCGCGCTGGCTGTCATCTGGGGCTGGCTGCCTGCGCTCCTCTGGGTGCTTTTTGGATCGATCTTTATTGGCGCGGTCCACGATTTTGGTGCCTTGGTCGTCTCGATGAGAAACAAGGGGCAGACGGTAGGAGATATATCTGGAAGGATATTGGCGCCACGGGCGCGTATCCTTTTCCTATCCATCCTTTTTCTCGCCGTCACATTTGTTCTCGCAATTTTCGGCCTAGTCATCGCTGCGGTTTTCAGGATGTTTCCCGCTTCAATTTTTCCATGCCTTATTCAGATTCCGATCGCTGTAATTATCGGACTTTGGCTTCACCGCAAAGGAATTCAGCTACTTTTTCCTTCGCTAATCGCACTCGCGCTCATGTATCTCGGCGTTGCCTTTGGCGATTGGGGACCTCTGCATAGTTTTAATTCAGCTCTTGCTGGCTGGCCAGTGATCGCCTGGGTAATTGTCCTTCTATTATACTCATATGTCGCATCGGTGCTTCCAGTTTGGCTCCTTTTACAGCCACGCGACTATATCAATTCGTTGCAGTTAATCTCCACTCTTGGGGTGGTATTAATCGGCCTCTTTTTCGTCGGGTTTTTTGGATTCAATTCAGGGGAGACCCACCAAAGTCTCGAAATTGTCGCTCCAGTGGCGCGTCTTGGAGCTGAATCGCCGCCAGGAGCCCCGTGGATATTTCCATTTCTTTTTATCACCGTGGCTTGTGGAGCTATCTCTGGCTTTCATTGCTTAGTATCTTCTGGAACCTCTTCGAAACAGCTTAGGACGGAAACCGATGCCCAGTTCGTCGGATATGGCTCCATGCTCACTGAAGGATTTCTTGCTGTGATCGTCATCCTTGCATGCGTTGCTGGGATCGGACTTGGCGTCCCTGAAATGATCGACGGCAAATTTTCAGGAAACACTTTGATCGGACAAGATGCCTATCAATCACGCTACGCAACCTGGAACGATTCGGGCGGCCTCTCGTCAACTGTCGGGGCCTTTGTCGCTGGCTCGGCGAACTTTGTCCATGCTCTCGGGCTGCCTATCGCTTTTGCGACTGCGCTGATGGGGGTATTTGTCGCTTCATTTGCAGCGACAACCCTCGACTCTGCTTGCCGCCTTCAACGCTACGTGGTTCAAGAATTAGGCAGCGCGATGAATTTTAAGCCGCTTATCAACAAACACGGTGCAAGCACCTTTGCTATTGTAACTGCTGGCATTATCGCCGCGATGCCAGCCCCCGGCTTCGCGTTTGAATTAGATAATCTCGGAAAGGGCGGCTTGATTCTATGGCCGCTCTTCGGCGCTACCAATCAGCTACTGGGCGGCCTCGCGTTTCTAGTCATACTCTTCTGGATGTGGCGACGAAACATCCCAGTCTGGTTCGTGGCAATCCCTGCAGTCTTCATGCTGATTCTTCCAGCATTCGCCATGCTCTCGCAATTATTCATTGGCGAAAAGGCTTGGTTGACTGGTGCCCAACCCAACCTACTACTCGCTTCGATTGCTCTAATTACACTCGCGCTAGAAGCATGGATCATCATTGAAGCTGCTTACGCGTGGCCGCGCGCGAAAGGTGTTCTTGAGGAGCGCCCGTCCTTGACTTAATGGGCTTTTGCCGCCTCGCCGCGGTGTTACTTGTGTCACAATGCGGGCGAACGGAGATCTTGAATCTGGCAACAGCTCAAGCTTCGGACCAAGCCTCAATGGCCCATTCGATTGTGTTTCTGAGGGATGGGAAATTGGCTGAATTCCTACTAAACTGGAAAATTTGTGCTTGTCCTCAGCCAAATCGCTGCCATTCATGCGACTTCGATTGATGGCAAAATACATCAATCGCTTTTTGACGAGTCCGCGATGCCGGGACGAGGCAAATTGTTCTAAGATAATATCGGCATCAAAAGACTACAAAACATGGACATTTACGTGGGCAACCTGCCCTACTCCGCTACCGAAGAAGACGTCACAGATCTTTTTGCAGAATATGGACCCGTCGATCGGGTGAAAATCATCACCGATCGTGAGACTGGCCAATCAAAAGGCTTCGCCTTTGTTACACTCGGCGATCAAAGTCAGCTCAATGCAGCGATCGAGGCGCTCAATGAACAAGATTTCCAAGGACGTTCGCTTCGCGTGAATGCCTCAGAACCCCGTGAAGGCGGTGGTGGTGGCGGTGGACGTGGCGGCTACGGCGGCGGCGGTGGAAACCGTGGCGGCGGTGGTGGCGGCTACAAAGGTGGTGGCAATCGCGGCGGTGGCGGCGGTGGTCGTGACCGTGATCGCTGGTAAACATCTCAGCTGAAAATTATTTCACAAAGCGCTCAGGGCATACTTTGCCCTGAGCGTTTTTTTGCATACGCGTTGCGACAGCATTGACGAGTGCTCCCTGAAATGCACCCTGCGCCCCTCCTATGATCTCCGTCCAGTCTCTCCGCGTCGAATTTGGCCCACGCGTTCTTTTCGATAATCTATCGTTCTCGGTGCAGCCACGCGAACGGATCGCTTTCGCCGGGCACAATGGTGCAGGGAAATCAACCTTGATGAAGTGCATCGCCGGAATCATACCGCCATCTGGGGGACAGATCTCTGCGCCGAAAGGAACCAAAATCGGATACTTACCCCAAGAAGGGATTCATGTAAAAGGCCGCACCTTATGGGAGGAAACCCAGTCCGCTTTCGGCGAGGTGATGGCGCTCAAGAAAAAGGTAGATCGCCTTTCAGACGAATTGGTCAAGTTAGATCCACGCTCTTCTCCCTATGGCGAACTGCTTGAGGAAATTGGCGAGCTAGAGCTGAAGCTCTATGCAAATGATCCGTCTCTGATGAAGCCGAAAATCGAGTCTGTTCTCAAGGGACTCGGCTTCACGGAGAAGGATTTCACCCGTGATTGCTCAGAATTCTCAGGTGGTTGGCAGATGCGTATTGCTATGGCGAAACTCTTTCTCCAACAGCCTGAAGTTCTACTTCTCGATGAACCGACAAACCATCTGGATATCGAGACTCAGATTTGGGTGGAGCAATACTTAGTCAATTATCCAGGTGCCATCCTCCTTATCTCCCACGACCGGGCTTTGCTAGACACTCTGTGCACCCGCACAATCGCGTTTTCTCACGGCCGTGCTGAAGAATTTGCTGGGAACTTCTCATACTTTGAAAAGGAATCTGTTTTGCGCAAAGATATCCGCCTCAAGCAATACACCGCCCAACAGCGGGAAATTGCGGAATCACAACGCTTCATCGATCGTTTCCGCGCCTCGGCAAATAAGGCCACCTTGGTTCAGTCACGTATCAAACTGCTCGCCAAGGTCGAACGTATTCCAGCTCCTGAGCAGGATGATGCGGTGATGAATTTTAAGTTTCCGCCGCCGCCAAATTCTGGCCATACCGTGGCAAAAATCGAAAACGTTTCGAAGGCCTATGGACCTCTACAAATCTTCGAGAATTTCGATTTTGAAATCAATAAAGGTGAGAAGTTCGCCATCCTCGGGCCAAACGGCGCTGGAAAATCGACTTTCTGCCGCCTGGTAACGACTCAGGAACAACCAGATGCAGGCGAAGTCGAACTAGGGCACAAAGTGGCACCCTCGTTTTTTTCACAGAATCACGCAGATGAGCTCGATCCGGATCTAAGTATCCTAGACACCGTATCAGCGGTTGCCTCGCGCGATGCTGCACCACATGTGCGGAACTTGCTCGGTTGTTTTCTGTTCCGTGGCGATGATGTATTTAAAAAGGTCGGGGTGTTATCTGGTGGAGAGCGCTCACGCGTGGCACTGGTCTGCATGCTGCTAAAACCGGCGAACTTTCTCATTCTCGACGAGCCCACGAACCACCTAGACATGCAATCCCAAGGCGTGCTACAACGCGCACTTCTGGATTATCCCGGCTCCGTCATGATCGTTTCTCACAACCGAGATTTTCTAGATCCTTTGGTGACCAAAACTCTTGAATTCCGCCCTGCGCATTCTCCGCGACTCTTCCATGGGAATATTAGTTACTACCTAGATAAAAAAGGCGAAGAGACAAATGTCGCAACCAAGAAGCCACCCGCAAGCACGGCGGATGCTGAGGTAAAGCAAATCAAACCCGCAAAGAAGAAGGTGGCATCACTTAACCGGAAAGAGCAGCGCAGACTTGAAGCACAAGCGCGCGAGGCAAAAACGAAGATCCTTGCCCCACTCGAAAAAGAGATCCTCAGCCTAGAAACAAAGATTGCTGAGCAGGAAGCTTCACAAACAAGCCTGTCATCTTCTCTTTCTAGCGAAGCCACATCTCTCAATTCAGACAAGCTACGCCAAGACACAAATGCTTTGGAGAAAGTGACAGATGCTCTTGAGATTAGCTATAGCCGCTGGACCTCCCTCACGGATGAGATCGATTCCGTTAAAACGAAATACGACTTGTCTTGAACCGAGGTCGGTGGGGGTATGTTGTCGGAGTCGACGGAGTAACCTTTCGTCCTCTAATCACAATTAGTCTACAAGGTTCCATTAGTCGGCCGTTGCAGCTTTCTTCTGAGCCTTGCTTCGATCAAAAAAAGCTTCTTCGAAGGGCTTCGGCCATTTGATCCGGCTGCGCCCAGGGACATCGAAGCAACGTTGTGAGAGGGTGCCTCGGCCTTGATTCATCTCAAGTAGCAAATTTACAAAGGCCCGAGAGGAAGCCGATGTCGGGCCTTCAGCTTCGGTCCAAAATTGATTGAGATCTCCCTGAAAAGTAAGGCCTGGTAGATTATAAACGGCTTCGCCGAGTGTGATGACAGGCCTGCAGTGAACTAAGCCAGAGATTCCCACAGAGCTATTTACATTCACAACTCCTAACGAATGTTCGAGCAAGGTCGGCAGGTGAATCCTGTCTAGGTAATACAGGCGGTCACCACCCAGTTGCTCGTTTAGCCCTGCGATCAAATCGACATAGTCTTTATACCCGCGGTCCATCGGATGAACCTTGAAGACAAGTTTCGTATCTTCAGGAGCGTTGTTTGCGAAGGAATCCACCACAGTCGCTATAAATTCTTCGATCGAGTTGAATTTCGAGCATTTCAAGATTTGTGTATCGCTGTGCACTTGCAATGGGACCGCATAATATTTCCGTGACAGCACAGTCGAAAACTCATTGTCGAAACGATCTTCACCACTCCTTTCAATCGTTCGCCACATATGGATTAAACCGTGCTTTGCATGGCGCGAAAGTTTCATATCTCTCTGATCCACGAAATTTGGAAACAAAGGGAAGGTAACTCTGCTCACTAGGAAATTTGTGCAAAAGTTCATGAGCTTCACAATACTGCTCACCCGGCATAGAGCGGGCGGCATTTCTTCCTCTTGAGGTAGCTCCCCTTTTTCTCGGAGAGCCGCCCACGCAGCAGCCACCGCCTCGATCGGAAGCTTACCTTGCTGAAATACCATCACGCAATTTGGGCGGATTAATCCAAGCTCGAAGACCCAAGTTTCCACACCCATTTCCTCGGACATATTCCAGGCGATCTGGTTATATGGGCGGTAGTGATTATATAGAAAGATAGTATCGTAAGCTTCGACTCTGACAAGGTCTCGCAGCCATCGGGAAAACTCTTCTATCTTAGAACGAAACACATGGGTCCGGATACCTTTCGCCTTGTAGATGAGATCTGGGACGCAGAATACAAGCTTACCAACTTCGTGTCCCTCGTCTTGGAGATCTTGGCTCAGCAAGGACATTCCACCTTCCCAATCCCCCTGTATGATCAGGATACGGCGTCTCTTTAACTTAACTTTGTTCCCCTCGATGCTGTCTTCTGTCGCCGATCCCTCAATCCTTGTTTTTTCCCGAGACACAGAAGTGGTGTCCGCGCCGATTTGTGGTCCTGCGTTGTCCTTTTTAAAGATCTCAGGAAAGATCTCTTCCTCAGCCCCGAGCATCGCCAAACCTTCTCTCTGGTCTTTGTAACTCGGCCCCCCTTTCACAGCCTTTAAGATAAATGCATTGTGATTGTGCAGCCAATCTAAATTTTTCCTGTCCAAGGCTGGCGCACCGGCATCGACTCGTCAGCCTTGTGCTTAGCCCCAAGGTCACCATCCATGAAAGCACTTTGTTTTCTCCGCAGAATCCATCAGCCGATCTCAGAAAAATCTTCTTTCCCCGGCCCTTCGTAGAAGGCAGAAACTTTTCTCCCCTCAAACTTGATTATGAAACCATCTTTCAGCGAACGCATCGACAAAAAACAGATCGAAGAATCCTCAGATTTTGCGCCGAAGTTTGATTCGGATGGGCTGATTCCAGCCATCGCGATGGATGCCAGCACTCGCGAGCCGTTGATGCTCGCCTATATGAATGCTGATTCTCTTGCACTGACTCTTCAGTATGGAGAAGCGGTCTACTATTCCCGTTCACGCTCCGAAATTTGGCACAAAGGCAAGACATCCGGGCATATCCAAAAGATCGTTGAGATCCGGACAGATTGCGATCAAGATGCCTTGATTTTGATCGTCGACCAAATTGGCGCGGGCGCCTGCCACACTGGGCGGAATTCTTGTTTCTACCGGAAAATTATACCGGGTAGCCCCGCCGCCCTAGAGTTTCTTCAGAAAGATCTTAATTTCGATCCCTCACAGGTTTACGACACAAAGAAGTGAACGCGCTGCGAAATTTTTTAGAAAACTTCCATTTCACTCTTGCTTAGAAGCTTCAAAACCACTAGCCATCTCACCCCTCGGTCAGCTCGCATGCTCAATCCAGCGCATGTATCGCCTAGAAACCGCCGAGAATCCTACTTTCACCCTAAATCGTATCATGGACATCATCAAGAAAATCGAAGACGAGCAGCTCAAGGAAGACGTTGCTGATTTCAATGTTGGAGATACCGTGAAAGTCCATTGCCGGGTCGTAGAAGGTGGCAAGGAACGTATTCAGATCTTTGCAGGCCTCGTCATTGCAATGGCTGGCAGCGGCTTAAATAAGTCTTTTACTGTCCGTAAGATCTCCTACGGCGAAGGTGTTGAGCGCGTTTTTCCACTGCACACTCCGCGCATTGCAAAAATCGAAGTTAGCAATCGTGGAAAAGTCCGCCGTGCGAAACTGCATTACCTTCGCCAACGCGTCGGAAAGCGCGCGCTCCTGGTAAGAAGCGCAGACTAGAAACAAGCAAGTTTTAGCAATCACATTTCGTCCCATCGGCATCCAGCCTTTGGGACTTTTCTTTGCGAGTCATCGCTCTATCTTCTGGCAGCTGCCACCCAATGAGGATCCCCTATTACTTCGTCATCCCGATTGCGATCCTCGTTGTCATTGCTTGCTGGAAGATCAACACCCGCGATAGCGATTTTCTGACCCCGCCTTCTGATACCGAGCTCGCGAAAATAAGCAGCGATGCAATCTCCTCCCTACCTTCTGCCACAGTCTCCGAACCGAAAGCCGCCCCCGTCGTTGTCCGTCCAACGATCTCGAACAACTCCCCTCCACCTATTCCGGAAGCTATATCGGTGGATTTAGGCGATATCGATTCTGCTCCACGCCTGGATGAATACTCGAACCGTGCCCCAGATGGCGCACCTGATTTACTTTCACTGGCAAAAGCGCTCGAGCGGGCCGGGTTGTTCCAACGCGCGCTTTTAGCCTACGAGCGTGTTCTGGATCTATCTCCGGCAACTGCTCAAGAGCTCCAGACGGCTACCCTTGGCATCCAAAGTGTCCGCCCCACTCTCGCCAGCTGGGCAAGTATCGATCATAATCTTCCTCTTAAGGCACTACCAGTCTCCATCCAGATCGGGACTGGCGCCGCCTTTGCAGATTTACTTCCTAAAATTCTTGACGAAGTCAGCACGACGCTTTCCCGCGCATCTTCCGGGATCCTTGAATTCACCTACAAACTAAACATCGGCGAATCTCTACAAAGTGAAACGGCAGCTACCCCTGTGGCCATCTGGTTGACTGGCGGAACCGAGCCCGCCTCTTCCACTGATGTGTTATCTTTTACGACGAATCAGCCAGAAGCTATCAGAGATCTACTGCTGAAATCAGCCTTCAATTTAGTCCGGGCTGAGCTTTCTAAGTCAACCCTCTACAGCCCCGTCGCCGAAGCTTTTGATGATCCCGAGACTGCATTGCGCTCTCACATCACCCGTTTGCTATGGAGAGAATTTGGCCAGATCTTGAATCCCCCGGAAGCGGCTGAATAAGCAAATTTTCTTCAAAATAACTATCCTAAAACAGACATCCTGTGGATTCATTAACTCAAGCAAGCCTTGGAGCCGCGATTGGCGAAGCAGTTCTAGGCCGCCACCTAGGCAATCGGGCTCTCATCTGGGGAGCCATTTTCGGCACTCTTCCAGATCTCGATGTCATCGCCAGCCCATTCCTAGAAACCGCCGGGCGTCTTGAATTTCACCGCGGTGCTAGCCACTCCATTCTTATCCTTCTTCTTGCTACCTTCCTATTGGCAAAACCGCTCGCAAAGCTATGGAAGGCGGAAAAGATATCCCCCACCCGTGCCGCTGTATTCGTCTTCCTCGCTTGGTCCACCCATGTCCTCATCGATTGCTTTACTGTCTACGGAACTTCGGTCTTCTGGCCCTTCTCCCCCTACCGCGCGGCACTGAATAACCTTTTTATTATCGATCCGCTCTACACTCTGCCATTGTTGATCGCCATAGTTTGGCTGGCCTTCAAAAATTACAAAACTCAGACCAAAAGGAGAACCAATATTCTTATCTGGGGCCTTGGAATCAGCTCCCTTTACGTGACCTTTTCCTTCGCGATGAAGTCGATTGCTTCCTCTGCATTTGCGACTGACCTCTTAGCCCGTGATATCACCTATATACGCCGTATGGAAGCGCCGACTCCCCTCAACTCGCTGTTGTGGCGGGCTGTCGTAGACAAGGGCGATGAGTTCTGGATCGGCTATTACAGCGTGCTCGATCCACTGTTATCCGACAACCCCGCCAGACCGATCCAGTGGACTGTCTACCCCCGCTCAAGGGAAACCCTTTACCCACTGCGAAATATTCCAGAAGTCCAGACCCTAACATGGTTTTCACGCGGTTGGTGGATTGCCCGCCCACATTCCCAAGGCACGTGGATCGCCGACGTCCGCTTCGGTGAAGGCCGCACCTACGATTCCCGCCCAGGCTTTGTCGATTCACGCTTCCTCTTCTCATGGAACTACCTACCGGATTCGGTTCTTGATCCCTTGAGTTCAAATCCACCTGCAATTCGCAGCCCTGGCGATACTCTCCGCCGCCTTGCTTCGCGGATTGTAGGAAATACTGATCAATGGGAAGAAAAGCCGCGCCTCGCCGGAGTGCCGGGAACATTGCCTGAATTCCTCCGAGTGATCGATTAAGCTTTGCCCAAAAGATCACTACATACAAACGAGCAATCTTCTGAAGTGCTGTAAAGTCTTCCGCAAGCGGGCGGATGGTCGGCGTTTAGACCTGTTCACGGACCAGGAGAATCCAGCTGACCAATGACTAAGTTCTGCGATTTAAACCTGGCCAATTCCTCCTTGTGAAAATTTTCACAAAGTCCAAAAGCAAACTTGCCGCCAGCCCCTTGGTCCTCCCATACTTCTGCAAGCACTGCCCGAGTAGTTCTTCTCATCTTCCCCTCTTTTCCCTCCTCCGTTCATGAGCGATTCCCCCTCCGCCACTTTGGAAAAAAAACTTCCTAAGGACATTGCCGCTGAAAAAGGGCTGGTGAATGTGCAGATAGATGGCGTCTGGCATCAATTCCCCAAAGGCACGCGGATGATCGAGGCCTGCCGCACCGCGAAGGCAGAGGTCCCGTACTATTGCTATCACCCGAAGCTGAGTGTCCCGGGAAATTGCCGGATGTGCCTGATTCAGATGGGCATGCCCCCTCGTCCTACCCCCGGCCAAGATCCTGTGTATGACGAAGCCGGCTATCAGGAAATCGGCTGGATGCCGAGGCCTGCAATCTCATGCGCGAATACCGTTGCGGAGAACATGGGTATTCGCACCACTGGGGAGCTGGTAGAAAAGTGTCGCGAGGGCGTCATGGAATTTCTCCTGATCAATCACCCGCTAGACTGCCCCATCTGCGATCAGGCTGGCGAATGTCGCCTCCAGGAGCAATCTGTCGGCTTTGGTCGCGGAGTTTCACGCTTCGTAGATATGAAGGTGAAAAAGCCAAAAAACGTCGATATCGGCCCGCGCATTCGCCTCGATGACGAGCGCTGCATCATGTGCTCCCGCTGTATCCGCTTTATGGATGAGGTCGCCAGTGATCCAGTGCTTGGCTTCACCCAGCGCGGTACCCATACCACCCTGACTGTCCATCCGGACCGTGAGCTGGACTCTAATTATTCCTTAAACACCGCCGATATCTGTCCCGTCGGCGCACTTACCAGCAATGATTTCCGCTTCCAAATGCGCGTTTGGTTTCTAAAGGAAACGCCGACGATTGATGTGAATTGTGGCACCGGCACAAATATTGTCGTCCATACTCGCGGCAATACCATCCACCGGATCACTCCGCGTCTAAACAACGAAGTAAACTCAAATTGGATGCCGGATTCGCATCGTCTCAATTTCCATTACATCGATAGCCCAGCCCGCCTCACCCAGGTGCTACAAAAGACCGAAGCCGGTTCTCATCTTGCCACAACTTGGGCAAAGGCACTCACCGACGCTGGAGAAATGATTAAAAAGTTCCCAGCAGATCAGATCGCAATCATCGCCTCCGCGCGCATGACGAACGAAGAGCTCTTCATGACCCGTAAGCTGCGTGAAGTGATCGGCACTTCTCACATTGCGCTCGTCCGGCGGCGCGCAGAAGCGGACGGGATGCTCGTCGCAGCGGATCGGAATCCAAACACGATCGGCGCGAAGCTGGTGTTAGAAAACGCCGATTTCTACGATCATTTAGCGAACATTCGCACCGCAGTTCAAGGTGGTGAAATCAAGGCGCTTATCGTTCTCGGCGAAGATATCATCACCGATACCAGCTTCACAGCCGAAGACCTCGCCCACCTCGATTTTCTCCTGCAGACCACCATACTCGCCAATCCTACGGCGACCGCTGCTGATATTGTGCTGCCATCTGCTGCTTTCTCTGAAAAACGTGGCTCGATGGTCAATTTGAAGGGACGTTTACAACGCCTCAACCGCGCAACTGAGCCACCGCTTGAAGCACGTGACGATTGGGAAATTATCCGCGATCTCAGTGTTGCTATCAGGGCAGATAATTCGCCACTTTTTCTAATTGAAGATGTATTCAAAGCACTCGCTGCAGAAAACGCGGCATTTTCTGGCATGACTCTTTCTAAAATCGGCCATCAAGGGACATCGATCACAGATACGGGCTACAAGATCCCGCTTCTGGAAAATGAGCGTGCCCGCGCGGCTTCGGGTCTTATTAATGGCTAATTTTGTAATCCCTATCTTTCTGCAAATTAGACAATGACCGCCCAAGCCCTGAATAAAAATTCATCGTTCCAAACACCTGATCGGGCTCCGTCTATCTCTGCCTAGGCCTAGGGCTACAACTTCAAATCCGCTCCCCTTTTTACGAAACAATTACCATGCCGGAACTCGCAGTAAATCTCGCCATTATTATGGTGAAAGTGATCACCTTCACCTTCCTGATCGTGCTGCCGCTAGTCCCGCTATCGGTTTACTTTGAGCGCCGATTCTCCGCGATCATTCAAGACCGGGTAGGGCCGAACCGGGTTGGAATTCCTCTTACTCTTTTTGGCGCCAAGAAGGATTTCCACCTTTTCGGACTCATCCAGCCGATCGCCGACGGATTAAAACTTTTCTTAAAAGAGGACTTTACTCCAGATCATGTGCGCAAAGCTTTTTTCTGGTTGGCGCCTGCCCTGACTGTTGTCCCTGCCCTAATTACCGTTTGTGTAATCCCATTCGGTCCAGATGTGACCCTCTTCGGCCATACCGAGAAACTGGTGATCGCAGACATCAATGTGGGACCGCTTTTCATCTTCGCTGTCTCCTCCCTGACAGTCTATGGAATCACCATCGCTGGCTGGGCCTCTAATTCGAAATTTCCATTCATCGGCGGTGTCCGCTCTACCGCGCAGATGATTTCCTACGAAATCGCGCTCGGTCTATCGATCGTGCCGGTTTTGCTCTATTTTGGTGAATTGAACCTAAACAAGATCGTAGAATATCAGGCAATGAACGGCTGGCTGCTGCTGCCATTTTGGACTGGCGATCAATTCACTCTTCCCTCGCTACAAACAGCCCTTTTCCTCATTCCGGCATTTATCGCTTTTCTCATTTTCACCGTTTCAATTTTTGCCGAAACAAATCGGATGCCCTTCGATCTTCCCGAGTGTGAGACCGAGCTCGTTGGTGGATACCATACAGAATACTCATCGATGAAATTTGCCATGTTCTTCATGGGCGAATACGCTGCGATGGTCATCGGCTCGGCGCTGATTATTACCTTATTCCTCGGTGGCTGGTCGGCTGGATTCACGCTCGATTACCACATCGCGAAACTAACGATCGGCGACTTTCAGCTAGGCGGATTTGTCCATATGGGGATCTTCCTGACAAAATTGCTCGCCTTCATCCTCTTCTTTATCCTCGTCCGCTGGACCGTGCCGAGGTTCCGCTACGATCAGTTGATGCGCCTTGGCTGGATCATCTTCTTCGAGGCTGCCCTAATTAATGTTTTCCTAGCAGCCCTCATTTTAGCAGCACCTGGCCTCACTACCATGATCCTCATCGTCGGCGCCATCCTACTGATCGCGCTAACCGGCGCAGTGATCTTTGTCACCAAAGTCTCTGAACCAAAACCGAAAGTCCTGCGCGCCTGACCAAACTGGTCCACAGTCCTCCATTGTTTCGGAACTGTTCCCTTCAAGCACTCCCTGCCCATGTCCACTATCAAACTTACTCGCCCGAAGCTCGATGCCGGAGAGAAGATCTACTTCGGCGGCCTTTTAAAAGGCTTCTTCCTAACAATGACACACGCCGTGAAGACCCTCCGGGGAAAATCTGCTGGCGCGAAGTCTCTCGCCTCCTCCGGCCTTGGCGTAACAATGCAGTTTCCTGAACAGCGCTGGGACGATCACATGCCCGAATACTATCGGGGCGCACCGACTCTTGTTACCGATGAGCAGGGCCGCGAACGCTGCGTTTCCTGCCAGCTCTGCGAATTTATCTGCCCACCAAAAGCAATTAAGATCAGCCCCGGCGAGATTCCCTCAGATGATCCTTGGGCAAAGGTTGAAAAACGTCCAAAAGCTTTTGATATAGATATGATCCGGTGCATCTACTGCGGCATGTGTGAAGAGGTTTGTCCAGAACAAGCGATCTACTTGCGCAAGGATTACCTGATCACCGGCACCTCGCGCGCAGCGATGGTTCATGATAAAAAGAAGCTCTACGAAATTGGCGGAACCCGAGTCGGTCTGGTCAACAAGTGGAATGAGCTGAAATAGGCGACAGTTCTAAAAAAATTCTTACTCTTTAAAGATATGCCCGCACCTCTATTTTGGCTTTTCGCAACCATCATGCTCGTGGGTGCTGTTGCCGTCATCGCATTTCGGAATCCAGTCTCCAGCGCGTTAGCGATGGTGACCTGCTTTGTCGGGCTAGCCGCACTATTCATCGGCCTTTCTGCCTTCTTCGTCGGCGTGATTCAGATCATGGTCTATTCCGGCGCGATTATGGTGCTGTTTCTTTTCATCATCATGTTGCTGGATCTCAAGGATGAGAAACGTCGCACTGAAGGGTATCTACCGCTTATTGCAGGCCTTGCCTTGGTCGCCGTCTTCTTCGTCCAACTTGTTGGGGTGCTTTCTCATCAACTGCCAAATCAGGAGGCACTCCCACTTTCTGCAGAGAACTTAGCCCTTGCTTCAGAAGCCTTCCCAGAAACTTCGAAAATCCACGAAGCCCTTAACAGTGGCCAGCTGCCAGATGTTCACCTCATCGGACATACACTTTTCACTGCTTACAATTTTCCCCTGCAGATCGTCGGTATCCTACTTCTTGTATCTACCATTGGCGTTGTTGTCTTATCAAAACGCCAGACAACCTAAGCCCCACATTCCACCCAGACCTAGCTTGGAACTCGAACTTTTCAGACTGTAAATTCAATGGCCACCCTCAACGATTACCTACTTATCTCCGGATTGCTCTTCTCGATCGGTCTTGCAGGTGTGGTGCTGCGGAAGAATATCATTATCGTCTTCATGTGCTTGGAACTAATGCTAAGCGCTGCGAACCTGACTCTTGTTGCCTTCTCTCGTTTCAATACAGTTGGCGGGCTCCCTGATTACACCGGCCAGATGCTGGTCTTTTTTGTAATCACTGTCGCGGCCGCAGAAGTAGCCGTAGGCTTAGCGATCATCGTCGCCCTCTACCGGGCTCGCCAGACGATTCATACGGACGAACTTGTCTCGATGAAGGGCTAGGTATCAGAAGCTGAGTCCGCGAATCATCTTCTCTCTCCGTAATTCATAAGAGCTTTAACGGTCTGCCTAAATTCTTAGCCACCGATTGGGGGGACCACCTACGCCTTCCGATCAAACAGCTAGCACGAATCTGACCTTCGGCAAATACTCCAGCCCTCGGCCCTATCTGTCAGCCAGCTAAGCTTCCCTCGCCACAATTACCGTGTCTCAGGCAGACAAACGAAGCTCAGAGAATTCACCCTTTTGGTGTTGGCCTAGCCTATTAGGTCTAGATGCGCCGATTGTTGCAGTGACTTGGCAGGCTCTTATCGCAAAAGGCCTAGGTCTTGATCTACCTATCACCCACCAGATCGCTTTATTTTTGAGCGTATGGATCATCTATCTGGCCGATCGCTTGTTCGATTCTCTGCGCGCTCCGGCAAGTGCTCAGCTCACGTCTCGCCTTCGTTTCGCAAAGAGGTTTCGCTATCTTTTTCTGACCTTATTGGCTGGCATCGCAATCACCAATACTCTTCTGATTTGGCTCACTTTGCCACGCGAAATGATTTGGCTTGGGGTCCTGCTCAGCGCTTTGCTTCTTCCCTATTTTGCACTGCGCTTTTCTAAAGAATTGCAGGCGCGAATTCCAATCCCGCGCGAGGTCCTTTGTGGATTTCTTTTCGCCCTTGGATCCGTGCTCACTTTATTCCCCTACACGGCTAATGAGAAACTCCTACCGATTGTTCTACTTCTCAGCATTCCATGTGCGGTCAATTGCATCCTCACCTCTCTGCACGAAAGTCCTGAGGACCTTGCAGCGGGCGATGTTTCAATTGTTAGCTCCCATCCTTGGATCGGCCAAACGATCCACCGCTTACTTTGGCTGATCTCAATCGCCTATTCATTGTGGGCATCAATCCATCCCTCCGCCCTAAGTCTGAGTCTTGCAGCGAGCCTGGTCCTGCTGCTACTTCTCTCAATATTTCAGAAAAGAATTCGTTCAGAATCATTCGGTGTCATTGCAGACCTTTCATTGCTCACACCGCTTCCCTTCTTATTCTTCTCTTGAAGATTTTAAGCATTGCTAGCGGCGCTTTCCTTGCCACGGGGTCCAAGGCTTTGCCGTCTTCTTTGTCTCTGCAGGAAGCTCATCATCATATTGGTAGCGGTTTGTAGTTCGCATAAGTCCCGCGATCTCCTTCGCCTCTTCCAGCAAATCCATCATGCGCTTGGCGGAGATTCCCGGTTGTTTTAGTTCGGCACTCACCGCCGCGTCTCGCCTTTGAAGCATGATTGAGGAAAGCATACCTAGAGCAGATTCAGCTGCCTCCAGTCCATCGATGGCCCGCTCCTCACTACCTCCCAGAACCGCATTCAGAGCCATTTGTTCACCAGAGCCTAGCTCGCTCAGGAAGGCATTGACCGCAGCACTCGATCCCGGATCTGGGCCTGCTACCAAAATTTTCTCTAGTAGTTCCACCCCTTCGATCCAGCTTTTCGCCTCATGTAGAATCTCAAATTGTTCAGCAAGAAAATGCTGTGCCGGCGCGCTATCAAGGGCCAAAGCACAAAGAAAACCAACTGTGCGGTCCAGCCGAACTTCTGCTAGCTCCTCGTGCCCGGCATCATCTTCTGATCGGTCCCGGCCTCTTTGTTTCCCAAGCCGTCTGATCTCTTGTTTGATGCCATCCCGCAAAGTAGCCGCGGCCATGCCGAGCCGTGAACACACCACATTGATGCGCTGATCTCTTGCTGCATGATCTCCCATCACAGCTAACAAGCTTACGCAGTCTCTTGCGATCTCTGCCCTGCCTTCTGCCGTTTCAAGTGTCCCCTGATCCGCCAAGTAGTCTATTTTAAAATCGAAGAAGTCTTTCGCTGCATCCATTTTCTCTTGGAAGAGATCGACCCCCTCTCGTTTTAAGAAGGTGTCCGGATCATCGCCTTTGGGCAGGCCAAGCACTCTCACCGCCAATGATTCTGGTGCCAATTCACGAAAGGCCCGCTCGCTCGCCTTCACTCCCGCCTGATCTGCATCGAAACACAAGACGACGCGTTTCGCATACCGTTTTAAGACCTTCGCGTGCTGGGCGGTAAACGCCGTTCCAAGCGGAGCGATGGCATTGTCGATTCCCTCCTCATGACAGGCAATCGCATCAATCTGCCCTTCGCAAAGCAACACTGCACCCGCGCTCAGAATCCCCTTCTTTGCCCGATCTAGCGCAAACAAAACATTCCCTTTGCGAAAAATATCCGTTTCGGGAGAGTTCACATACTTACCGCTCCGGGGATCGTCCCGCAGTTGCCTCCCGCTAAACGCAATCACATCGCCCACTTCATTGCGGATCGGGAACATCAATCGATCCCGGAACCTCACGTAGATTCCCGCTTCAGCGCGCTTCTCGTCTTTTAGCCCCGCAAAGCCCCCGGCAACCAATTCCTGGCCGCGGAAACCTCTCTCCCGGGCCCAGTCCAAAAACACCTTTGCCTGATCTGGCATCCACCCAATTTCCCAGCGTTCCGCCATTCCTTTGCCAAAACCACGCCCCTTTAAATAGGCCCGGCCATGCTCACAATCGGCATTTTTGAGAAGCTGCTCATGGAAAAATTCAGCTGCTTCTCGGTGTAGATCCAGAAGCCTCCCACGCGTCCGCCGCGCCGCTTTGGCCCGTGGGTCATCGGGAGTTGCCTCTAGGACGATTCCCGCCTTTCCTGCCAACTTTTGCAGTGCATCCATGAAGACGAGCCCCTCTTGCTCCATCACAAAACTAATTGCATTGCCGCTCTTGCCACAGCCGAAGCAGTGATAGAATTGCCGGCTCGGATTTACGCTGAACGAAGGTGTCTTTTCGTTGTGGAAGGGACAGTTCGCCTTAAAGCCTGTTCCCGCCCGTTTTAGCGGAATGTATGCACCTATCAGATCGACGATGTCGGTCGCTGCTAAGACCTCCTCGATTGTTTCTCTCGGAATCATCCCCATGCGCTCAATCTTCGTTTGGCTTCGGAAACGGCGCTACACTCAGCTTCTCGGCAAGATCATCCCATTGCTCCTGGCTCACGATATAGCCGACGCATCCGTCAGCCCCGCACCTGCAGGGATGCTCCTCCCAGCACTCCACATCGAAGCCGTAATCGAAGCCTAGCTCTTCTCCTGCTTTAATATCTCGCAGAGCATGAATGAAAATTTTTTTTCCTGTCTGCCAGGCTTCGCAATTAGGCGCACACGAATGATTGATCAGGCGGGCTGTGTTCCAGGGAAAATTTCCATCAATGTCCCACTTTTTAGTCAGATTGAAGATGTATACCGCAGCCACGCCCTTTTTTGCTGCTTCCGCCGCCTGCTTCACGCCTCGCGCTCCACTCTCATCCTTATCGATCAACTCACCTACATACTCGATGATCTTGGCACCCGCCTCGATATCCTGAGTTGCATACACGCCTTGCCCGTGGATTTGGCTGCCCTTCACCTCGCATAGATCGCTCTGGGCACGGCGCCAGATTTTCAGAAATTTCTGATACAGTTCCGCGTCAGAGATTTTGCTGACCTTCTTTTTAGGCATCGCAGGCACCCCGCTCATCTTACCTGCCTTTTCTCCACACGCGGAAGCTCAAGATCTACTGGCAAGTTCACGAACAAGCTGCGCAAATCGTTGATAGAAACTGAGGATCCGTCGATAAAGGTCCAGTTTTCTTGGCCCTTATCAGCGATTGCAACCTGGAAGCCGAAGCTCTCAATCACGACTGGATTCGGATCATCTTCGAGCATCGCCCGGAACTTCGTGACTGTAGGCACCAGCACCATCCACTTCGTGAAACGCAGGCGCTCGACGCTCTGCCCACCGTTTTCTGTGATCGTCCTACCTAGTCCTACTTCGATTGCCTTTGGCTCTCCTTGCGGACGAAAGTCTGTGATCGAAATTCCTTGCTCTAGCATCTGCCGACTGACGTTCGCCAGCTGGGCGTTTAGCTTTTCCATTCCACCCAGGCGTTCCGCCGCCCGCTCCTTCCACTGCGGATACATTTTATCCACCGCGGCGCTATATTTACCGATCACGACCTCCTTGCCCAACTCCTCAACAGCTTTTACAGCACTTGCGATTACTTGAGGCGAAGCCGTTTCGACAATGGCGTCTTGCCCTCGCGCCAAACTAATTAGAAAAAGAAACAAACAGCAATAGCGCATACCTCTACAAATGCCTACACCGCTTCTATCAGTCAACATCGATCACGGCCGGGCCAGAAACACTGGTGAGGGAAGTCTCTCCTTGTAGTCAGATGACACAGCGCCTCTCCATCGAGCTCGCCTGCGGCTATCTACTTTATACTGCAGTTTCAGCCTCAATCACCAAGGTCCAAGAATTTCTTCAAGGAAGTCTATGGCGCGATTGACTGGCTGATCCTGAAATAAAAATCCAGAAACATGCCCCATCCGAGGCATCCACCGCAGCTCGTAAGCTACGTTCTCCTCCTCCAATCGGTCCATCAAGGCATAGACGTGATCCGGCCTCACTAATCCATCCCTTGTTCCGTGAAATATGAAAAATGGCGGACTTTTCCTGCTCACAAAATTCACTGGCGATGCTTCATAAAATAGGTCTCCATCGCCGCCAAGGTAGTTCCAGACTAATTCACCTCCGATATAATGCCTCAGATCCATCGGCGAGGAGCCTACCACCACCGCCTTCACTTCAGAATCCTGTAGGCCAACGAGGGCACCAAGATAGCCTCCAGCTGAATAGCCGAAAACTGCCATTCTGTTAACGTCAATCCCTTCTCTGTCCGCATTCTGACGCATCCACTGAAGCGCGGATTCCACATCTTCTTTTTGGGCTGGGAACGTCCATTCTGGGATCGTCCGGTAGGAAATATTTAACACGTAAAACCCTCTTCGCTGTAGCTTCCTTGCAATACCGCGCATCACCCACCTCCCGTCATCGCTCACCTTCACTCCGCCGTGAATCAGCAAAACAGCGGGGGCCAGCCCTCGGCCTTTGGGGCGGAAAATATCCCCTTCCACCGCTTCAGGCCAGCCATCCGGTGTCACGATGACCTGCTCGTCTGGAATGGAAAACGGACTGCGTAGAACATGGCAGCTGCATATAGACAATAGGTAGACCCCACCCAGAGCGCCCATGATTGACTGCTTGAGCCTTGTCATAGCCACCTTCCTTCAGAGCAAATCTGGATAGATTTCACGATCTATCGATGCGATTTTAATCGGCAATATCTTCTTCTACCGGAATCGCCTTCATCGGGACTTCCTGTTGGAAGATGCTATCGCGCTCGCCGATCGGAGTATGTAGATGAGCTTTAATCAGAAACCATATCCCCGTCGCCAGAAGAAGACACAGAATTTTTGGCAGCCAATTTCTCGTTAGGTTCAGGTTCAGGTTCATAAGTCGTTGGTTCGTCAAAAAATATTTCAGCCAGCCGTTCACGAAATTGAACTTCCGTCATGTTCTTATGAAGCTGGCCGTTTTCGCTAATCGAGATACTACCCGTCTCCTCGCTCACAACGACTGCAATCGCATCCGTGCGCTCTGTCAGTCCAATCGCTGCCCGGTGCCTGAGGCCGGTGGAGCGATCCTTCATCTCCTTTTCAGTCACGGGAAACACACAAGCAGCTCCAGCCACCCGATCATTTGCAATGACCATCCCGCCATCATGCAGAGGACTCTTTGGATAGAAAATACTCATCGCTAGCTCTGGCGTAAATTGCGCATCGAGCACGACTCCAGTTTCCAAATGCTCTTTGAGCGAAATATCCATCTGGATGGCAAACAGCGCTCCGATTCGTTTCTTAGACAAGGCGATCACTGCGTCTGCCAATCTTTCTACCAGCAATAACCTTCGCTTGCTTGAAAATGAGAAAAAGCGACTGCTTCCCACACGAGCCAAAGCATTTCGCAGCTCGGGCTGGAAGATGACCAGCATGGCAAACGCAATAACCCACCCGGAACGCGTGATAATGTATCCGATCACCTCAAATTGAAAAATCTGCGTGGCCAGTGCCAAGACTACGAGAATCAGCCCGAGTCCGATCAAGATCTGCGCACCACGAGTCGCGCGAAAGGCGCGGTAAAGCTGATAGATAAGCACTGCAAGGATGAGGATCTCCGTCCCATCCTGCCAATGCTCCACGATCAATTCCCACATAAGTCCTACGCTCAATCACCTAAGCATTCAGGCAAGAACCTGTCACTGCTATTTATTGCCGGGAAGTGTTCTTCTACCAAGACTTTCGCTGATTCGCAATCCCCCTTGCCGTGTCCCCAGTTCGGCCCCACTGTCTAGCTATGCACGATGAAATCGAACTCACCCGGGAGGTAAACGCGGTCCAGATCCCCAGCGGCGATCCACTGACAATTCCAGCAGGCACTTCCGTTTTTATCACCCAGCGTCTCGGCGGAACCTACACTGTCGCGACTTCACAGGGCCTAGCACGCATTTCCTCTCAAGATGCAGATGCTCTCGGAGTGGACGCTGCTGAGGAAAAGCAGAAGCAAGAAGATGCTGTGCGGCTAAAGGATGCCCCTCTGGAAGAACAAGTTTGGTCGCAGCTAAAAGGCGTTTACGATCCGGAAATTCCTGTTGATATCGTAAATCTTGGCCTCGTTTATGACTGCTCTATCGAGCAGCAAGCAGACAAAAAAGTTGTCCAAGTGAAAATGACACTGACTGCTCCCGGTTGTGGAATGGGTCCAGTGATCGCTGCCGATGCACAGGCGAAGATTGTCTCAATCGATGGCATCGATGAAGCGAATGTAGATCTCGTTTGGGATCCCGCTTGGAATCAGGATATGATTACTGAAGAAGGAAAAATGAAACTTGGGATGGTCTAAATGAAGCTTAGGTCACTTCACTTGCTGGTCTGATCGATATAAGCGATCACATCAGGTAGCGCTTTGTTCAACCTGTCTGCCACTTCTTCATAAGCAGCTTTTCCCATCCCGATCGGATCAGGAATGTCACTGCCAAAACCGAGGCCTTCGATATCAGTAAACTCACAAACTAAATAATTCTTATCGGCATAGTCTGGAAAACGACTCTCTAGGATTCCTAAATGAGCCCTGGTCATCGCAAAGACGTGGGTAGCTTGCTCCAAAAGCTTTCTATCTACCGCTGTGCTACGAAACTCCGCTAAACTCCCGCCATACTTTTTCGCCAGGCTAACAGATTCTGCGCTCGCCGGACTTCCGCCACTCGCCGATACACCCGCAGAGCTCACCTCGATATCCGCCCGTCCATCCAGCTTCTGCAAACAAAGAGCTTCTGCCAATGGACTCCGGCAGGTATTCCCTGTGCACACAAAAACAATTTTCTTCTTCTTCATAAATTCGTAGCTCAAATTCTGTCAGAGACAAAAGAAACTCTACGAGACCCTCCATTCCGTCAATCCAAAGACCCACATGCCCCTTCGGTTCGCCTGAACGGGCAAGCGGGTCAGGCTCTACATCCACCCCCTATTCCCATCAATTTGTCATATGCTCCCAATCCTGATAACTGGAAGATCTGGCCGCATGGGCCAAGCAATTGCCGAAGCCGTCACCGCAAACGTCGAAACCCAGACCGCTGCGACCCATGATCATGGAGAAGATCTAGAAATCGCAATTGCTCCGGCAAAGTGTGTGATTGATTTCACGACTCACACCTTCACCAGCACTCTCCTCGAATCCGCTTTGCGAAATTCTTGCCCGCTGGTTATCGGAACCACCGGCCATACCGAAACAGAGCTTGCTGAGATTCATAAGGCCGCAGAAAAGCTGCCGATCGTTTTTGCGCCAAATTATTCAGTGGGGGTTAATACACTTTTCCACCTGACACGCATCGCTGCCTCGATCCTATCTCAGGACAATTTCGATATTGAAGTCACTGAAATGCACCATCGTCACAAGATAGACGCCCCCTCGGGCACTGCCCGGCGGCTTCTAGATATCTTGAATGAGGAGACAAAGACCTCCTATTCAGACGACGTCGCCCATGGTCGTCTCGGGAATATTGGGCCACGCAAGGGCCGTGAAATTGGTATGCACACCCTGCGCGGCGGCGATGTGGTAGGCGATCATACCGTCATCTTTGCCGCCGATGGCGAACGCGTCGAACTTTCACACAAGGCCTCATCTCGCCAGACCTTCGCAACAGGCGCTGTGCGTGCTGCATGCTGGCTTCAAGATCAGGGCCCTGGCCTCTACGATATGCAAGATGTTCTAAAGCTTCGCTAAATATCCGATCATCTATCTATAAATCCAAAGTTAGCCTTCCGTTTTAGTCTTTCCTTTCACCCTTTCTCGATTCCATGAAACTTATTCTTTCGATCCTTATCGCGCTGGGCTTCCTCACGTCTTGCAAAAAACCTGTGGAGACTACCAAAGCGCCGCCAACAGAGTCAGCTGATGATATTGCTGATTCTCCAGAGCCCCTACCTGTCACCCCTCCAGATTTGCCGCTCATCCAATCGGTAGTTCGCATCAATTCCACCTCACAATCATGGAATCCTGGCCAGCCTTGGGAGAAAAACCCTCCGACTCGCGTGCGCTCTCTAGGCGCAATTGTGACGCCAAATGAAGTCCTAACGACTGCGGAGGTTGTTGCCAATGCAACCTATCTTGAGCTGGAGCGTCCAGACGGTTCTCAAACAGTCCAAGCCACTATCTCGGCTGTCGATTATGAGGCAAATCTAGCACTTCTAGGTATCGAGGACCCCGAAGTCCGCGAGAAATTCTTTGCAGAAACTGCCCCGCTCTCTTTAGCGCCCTCTCCAACCATTGACGACGATCTGCAGATTCTCCAAGTCGAAGAAAATGGGACCTCATTGCTTACCAACGGCACCCTGCGCGCTGTCGATATTTCTACCACATTCCTGCCGAACCAGAATTTTCTAACTTACTCCGTCAAAGCCTCCATGCAGAGCGCCGCGAGCAGCTTCTCCCTGCCGGTGTTAGATGGATCAGACCTCGCCGGCATCTTGCTCTCCTATGACGCTGAAGACCAGCTCTCAGAAGTTCTTGCCGTAGATGTCATCGCTCGATTTTTAGAAAATTCTGCTGAAGAGACTTACGCTGGTTTTCCCTCCCTTGGGGTAGCCGTCGCCCGCACAGACGATCCCTCTTTCCGGAAGTTCTTGAAACTTACCCCAGACCAGGGCGGCCTATACATCAGCCGCGTGCGTCCTGGCGGGGCTGCTGATCTGGCAGGCGTGAAAGTGGGTGATGTCTTGCTCTCCGCAGATGATCATCCGATCGATCGCCGTGGCTACTATCAACACCCCGGTTATGGCTCGATCTACTGGAGCCACATTGTTCGAGGAGAAAAATCTACGGGCGATCAGGTTAGCTTGGATCTTCTCCGCGATGGCGAGCTTGTCACAATTTCGCCGATCCTAACTCGTGAGGAACCAGAAAGCTTCTTAGTTCCGGCCTACCAATTTGATAAAGCACCGAACTTTTTGGTCAAAGGCGGGCTCATTTTCCAGGAACTAACCCGCCCGGTGCTAGAGGCTTTTGGCGATAAATGGCAAGCCCGCGCTCCTCTAAATCTACTCGATGCCTATGAAAATCCTGAAAAATACGAAGCATCTGCTGACCGTATTATATTTCTAAGTGGCTCGATCCCCACTCCCGCAACCGTCGGCTATGAATCGCTCCGCAATCTGATCGTAAAAAAAGTAAACGGCATCGAAATCCGCGATATGTCCACGCTCATCTCTGCGTTCTCAAAGCCGAATTCAGATAATCTGCACACCATTGAGTTTCTTGAAGAAAATTTTACCGCCTACCTAGATGAGGCAATTTCGACTCAGGTAGATTCGACTCTTCTGCAACGTGGCCTAAGCAGTCTTTCTCGCTCTGAGTGAACGAAACAAATTCACTATCCTCCACGATTCGTTCTAGGAACTAAGACTTTCACCTCAAGAAAATGCAGAAGAATCTGATCATTGATCTCTCCACTCTCCCTGAAGAAGGTAAAACCTTCAGCGGTGAACTGGATGGTGCGCTTTTTGACCTTCCCGCTCAAGATGCGAACTCCGCCGGGCCGCTTATCTATTCTCTTCACGCTCAGCGCTTCGAATCCGAGCTATTGCTAACTGGCAGCGTGGAGGCTCCCTTTACCTTTATCTGCGTGGTTACGCTCAAGCCGTTTTTGAAAACAATCCGGCTCGATACGGCAGCAATCGCACTGGAAATCGATAAATCCTCACAGATTGACGCAAATCCGGCGATCCGTGAAGAGATCCTCCTTGAGTTCCCGCAGAACCCTCGTTGCGACGAGGGAGACTTCCCAGAACCTTGCAATATCGATTCTCGTTATTTAGCTGTGGACAAGACCACCGAAAATGATCTATCTCCTGCGCCCCGCAATGAGGGCGACGACCGATGGTCCGCTCTCAACGACCTCCCTGGTCTAAACGATCAACCTTAAAAACAAACTTATACCATGGCTGTTCCAAAACGCCGCCAATCCAAATCTCGCTCAAAAATGCGCCGCGGTGCAAACCGTTGGAAAGCTCCATCGTTTGGCGTATGCCCAGAATGTGGCTCGACTGTGCCGAACCACATCGCTTGCCCTTCGTGCGGCACCTATCGTGGACGGAAGGTCCTAGAAGTCGAAAGCTTCTAAGCTGTCCGACTTGGAAATATTCCACGAACCCCTGCCGGACCTCTGGCGAGGGGTTTTTTCTTCGTACACCTCATTGCAGAATTTAAAGCTGATATGAAAGTTGCACTCGATGCGATGGGCGGAGATCTAGCTCCTACGGTCAATATCCTTGGAGCGATTGAAGCACTTCGAGATTTCCCGAAACTCACGGAGCTACTCCTCGTTGGTGATGAGCCAACGCTGATCGCGCAATGCCGGGAACATAAGCTGGACCTTGGCAGCCCGAGAGTTCGGATCGTCCATGCACCAGAGCTGATCGGCATGGCTGAAGCCGGGGCGAAGTCAGTGCGTAAGAAAAAGAATTCTTCCATCAGTATCGCGATGGACTTGGTAAAAGACGGCTCTGCAGATGCCTTCGTCTCTGCCGGAAATACAGGGGCTGCCGTCGCCGCTGCCACGCTGAAGTTACGCAATTTGAAAGGCGTCGATCGGGCAGGTATTGCTTCACCCCTGCCAAACGAACACGGCATTTGCAATATCCTAGACGCTGGCGCTAACCCAGAATCGAAACCAGATCACTTGGTCGCTTACGCGATCATGGGCACCGCCTACGCGAAATACGTCCTTGGCGTCGCCAATCCTAGAGTTGGCCTGATGTCAAATGGGGAAGAAGATGAAAAAGGCACCACCTTCACGAAAGAGACCTTTCAGCGCCTCAAGCAGACACCCGGAATCAACTTCATTGGCAATGTTGAGGGCCACGATCTGTTCGAAAGCCCTCTCGATATTGTCCTCTGCGATGGTTTTGTCGGGAATATTGTTCTAAAAAGCGTGGAGGCGACAGCAAAGGCAGTCTCAAAATGGTTAAAAACGGAGATCAAAGGCAGTCCGCTGAGGATCGCCGGCGCAGTCCTTGCCCAAGGCGCCTTCAAAGCTTTAAAGGCAAAAAGTAGCTACGAAACCTATGGTGGCAGCCCGCTGCTTGGTGTGAACGGCGTCGTCATTATTGCTCACGGTTCATCCACTTCCTTGGCGATCAAGAATGCGATCCGCGTTGCCGTGGAAACTGTTGAGCACCAGATCAATCCACGCATCGAAGAAGCCCTAAGCGCTCTCTAAAAAAATTTCTTGCTAAATATGACTCGTCCAGACAAGCGCGCTCCAGATCAGCTTCGGCCAATCTCTTTTCATCCAAATATCGCGCCGAATGCGACAGGTTCCGTGCTGGTCTGCTTCGGCGATACACGCGTGATCTGCTCAGCTACTTTGGAAGACGGCGTGCCCGGGTGGATGCGCTATCAAAAGGTCTCTGGCGGCTGGCTCACCGCTGAATACTCGATGCTGCCTTACTCCACGCATGACCGGAAATCACGGGACATCTCACGCGGCAAATTGGATGGCCGCTCTTCAGAAATCCAGCGCCTTATCGGCCGCTCTCTGCGTGCTGCAGTGGATCTTCAGGCGATCGGCCAGCGCACGCTATGGATCGATTGCGATGTCCTCCAAGCCGATGGCGGAACCCGCACCGCATCGATCACCGGCGCTTGTGTCGCCACTGCCATTGCCTTTAATCGCATGATGGCCGATGGAAAGCTGAAATCTTTCCCGCTCAAAAACCTTGTCGCAGCAGTATCCGCTGGCGTTTACGAAGGCACACCTGTTCTTGATCTAAATTACCTAGAAGACAAAGCCGCCACGGTGGATTTCAACGTCGTCATGACCGAGGCTCTCCAGTTTGTAGAGGTCCAAGGCGCAGGTGAAGAAGCCGTTTTCACCTCCGAGGAAATGGCCTCGATGATCGATCTTTCTAAAAAGGGCATCGCCGAGATCTTCTCCCTGCAAAAGCTCGCGATCATCAATGCGGACAAAAGCGAAGCAGTCGACTTTTCTGCCTTGTTTTAAAAAAAATTGCGCAAAGTCACTCGGTAAAAACGCGTCGTTCTGCGATGCATCCGGCTTCGACTGCCACACCCGGCCACACCACACAATCCGTCAGCTGCGCATTTGCTCCGATTACGGCTGCCGCGCCAATGACACTTCCTGGTACGCTGGCGCCAGCTCCAAGCTGCGCGCTGTCATGCACTCGAGGACCCAAGGCAAGGTGCTTGTGTGCGTCTAGATAGGACTTCTCATCCCCGAGGTCCATCCACTCCCCATCATCGATGACCACGCCACCGATTTTTCCTTCTCGAACCAGCTCCTGAAATGCAGGTATCACAGAAATTGGCTCTCCTTTCGGAATTCGTTTCAGAATCTCTGGCCTCACACAATAAATTCCAGAAAATACATGCGTTCCGGGCAAACCCTGAACCTCGCTCCGTATATCGACGATCCTTCTCTTCTCTCCCACAGATATCTTCTTTGCTCCACCACTCGATCTGAGCAGTAGCGTGACTTCATCATCAGAGCCTTCATGCGCCTCGACAAGTTGGCTTAGATCGATCGAGGAAAAGATGTCCCCATTGTGGACAAGCAGACTCCCTTCTTTCCACCAAGCTTCAAGATTTTTGAGCCCTCCTCCGGTCTCCAGTAAAATCGGCTCATGGAAAAGCTCCAGATTCTTCTCTGCGCCAAAGCCGTGCCATTTCTCAGGCAGATGATGCGTATTGATGGCAAAGCGCTCACTGCCAACCTTCTCGCAAGCATCCATCGCCCATTCAGCGAGCGATTTGTGATAAAGCGGCACCAATGGTTTCGGTAGGATATTTGTCAAAGGCCGCAACCTTGTGCCAAGGCCCGCTCCCAAAATAAATGCCTGCTTGATCATACTACGAATTGGTGAACTTCAATCCATCCAAGTAGGGCTGCGCTACCTTTCCATCCCGCGCTTCGAACAATAGCGCCAGCATCATCGCCCGCGCCGCGCTATCGCCACCTATCAAAGCATTCCGGCTGATCACTTTTGGGAAATTCATCCCCTCGCGCAATGCCAACATGAGGGTCAGTGGAAACGCCGAATCAACCCCGCAGCCTTGCCCGATCGCCTCTCCCGCTTTGCGAAAATCATCTCCATGCTGCTCGCGCGCCACACGCAGGGAATCGCCCACCGCCAGCTTTGTATACTCTCCCTCTTCGGCGGCGTAGAGCAGGGCCTTATACATCGTCTCACCCTTCCTGAGATGATAGACCGCTCTGACAAAAAATTCAGCAGCATCGCCAACAGCTGCATCACCATGACTTAGTCCAGCCTGCTTCCGTCCCGCTGCAATCGATTCGTGGAGGCTAAGATGCTCGTCCAAGATTGCCGCCATCCGCGAGGCCCCGCCTAGGTCACTCGAATCAGAAGCAACTTCACCTCCTGCGGCCAAGGTCGCCCGACTCGCCCCGTCCACATATCCATTGAACCCAGCCATCTCCGCCAGCCAATCCGCCTTCCACAGCTCAGCATCGAAGCCGTTATTTCTGCGGATCGAATGATTCAGCATAATTGCTTGATCGCCATAATGTGTCTGCTCACCCGCAGAACGCTGCGGATGATATTCACTCATCGGATCTGCAAATTCACCTACACCTTCTGGAAAGGCCCGCAAAATTTCGTCCTGATCGTAGACCCAATGCGGCCCCAGCGACAAAGAATCCGCCACCAGCGCAGCTTCGAGATAATTTCCCATGCGCCACTCTCTCCAGAACTTTGCTTTTGTCAAAACTCGCGTCCCGCCCCACCCCATAAGCGGGTATTTCGGCAAACACAGATCGTCCTTTTTGACAGCGCCCTGCGATCTGCCCCAAGCTCCCTTCATGCCCGAGCTCCCAGAAGTCGAAACCACCCGCCTCGGCATCTCTCCGCACATCCTTCAGCAGGAAATCCGCGAAATTACTGTGGTGCGTTCTGATCTTCGCCAGCCGATCTCACCAGATATCGATTCAATTTCTGGCCAGACCATTACTGCCATTTCTCGCCGCTCGAAATACCTCATCATCGATTTATCCGGCGCGGATAGCATCTTGATCCACCTTGGGATGTCTGGCTCCCTCCGCATCCAATCTCCCACAGAAGAATGGCGGAAGCACGATCACTTCGCCATCAGTTTAAAAAGTGGAAAACAGCTGCGCTATCACGATCCTCGGCGCTTCGGAATCATTCTCAAGACTCCCAGCAGTGCATTGCCTAGCCATCCATTGTTAAAAAACCTTGGCCCGGAACCACTTTCAGACGACTTCACTGCTAGCCACCTTCACTGCGCCCTGCGCAACAAATCCATTGCGCTAAAAACAGCGATCATGGATGCGAAGATCGTCGTCGGCGTCGGTAATATCTATGCCTCCGAAAGCCTTTTCCGTGCCCGCATCCATCCATCGATCCCTGCCTACAAGCTTTCAAAGCCGCGCGCCGCCCGCCTCGTAAACGCCATCAAAGAGGTCCTCGCGGAGTCAATCAGACAAGGTGGCACGACCTTGCGCGATTTCGTTAACTCGGACGGCCAGCCCGGATACTTTCGCCAGCGCCTATACGTTTATTCCCGCACCTCGGAGCCGTGTCGGGTCTGCGCGACTCCCGTTTCTCAGCTCATTCACGGCCAGCGGTCCACCTTCTACTGCAAGGTTTGCCAAAAGCGTTAGCGCTCCGGCTCTGCAAACTTCGGCAGTGGAGTCACTAAACCGGTCGGCAGCGGGAAGTTTCTCTCATAGATTCCCGGTGCCAGCTGCTCTCCGTTGCGGTAGCCCTCAGCGACCATTTCTAGCTTAGCGTCTAGATTATCAATATAATGCAGCGCGTAGGCCTCAGGGGTTTTTGGCAAAACTGGCGAACCATATTCGAGCTGCCCATGGTGGCTGCCGATCAAATGCAGCAAATGTAGCCGCACCTGTTCTGCCTCCGCCCCACTTCCAGCCTCATCAAAAGCGGCCTCGCTATGCAGCTCCCGCCAAAGTTTATTCACCAGCTCGATCCCCAGCGAGATATGACCCAGCATTTCCCCATGAAGCGAATGCTGCTGAGCAAAGCCATCCTGAGGGTAAGTGTTTTCCCAGAGCTTCCCACAATCATGGAATAGCACGCCGGCGATCATCAGATCTTTATTTAGCTGTGGATAGACACCACAAATGGCCGTAGCGCCTCGCATCATCTGCGCCACATGTTCCACCAATCCACCTCGGCGGGCATGATGATTTTTGCGTGCCGCAGCCGTTCGCCGAAACCTTTCACCCATTTCTACAAAAAATTTGTCTGTCAGCGCTTTGAGCCGGTAATCCGAAATTTCTCCGCAAAAGCCTCTTATATTTGCCAAATCAGCATCCTGCTTCTCACGCAATTCACGCTCGCCCGCAAAGAAGTCTAGAAGCTCCTCCTCCGTCAGACCCTTCCAGCTGACACCGCTGCCATTGATCCCATATTGATTCTGCGTCCACTCACCTTCGAGTCTTACAGCATCTCCAATTGCCAGTTTCCCCGCAGCTTCATGCAAGGGTGTCTCTCCCCAGACTTTTAATGAAAGCGGCCCCGTCGAATCAGCAAAAACCAGATCGTAATACGGCTTGCCGCCCTTGGTCATCTTAACGACTCGGCTCTGCAGCTGCGCCGGAAAATCGGCAATCAGCGCCTGCTCTCCTGCCTCTTCTTTTAACCGCGCAATATTCATCTACGAAAGTTGAGCGGCCTTCCGCCCCTTGTCACGATCCGATCGGCTCCCATGATTTTCCAATCAGTTCACGCAAGCGCTCCTCATCCACTGCAGAGGTCTTTGCGACAAATCCTCTGGCGTGGGCAAAATGAACATCAGCCTCAGCTTCCACTCGGGTAAAATCTAGCCACGGATGATCGTTATAGCGCGACAATGCGTAGCCACCACCACGGCGATCCGGATAAACCATCGCCACGACTTCTTCGCCTTCTGGTAATTCAGCTGCATAGCGTCCCAAACCAGCCGATGCATCATCTGCTGCGGTCTTGGATCGCTCTAAAAACAACACGCGGAACGCTCCCGCCGGATGCCCGATCTCCCAGACGGCACTCGTCTTTTTAATCTCCGCAAGTTTCTCCCGCAATGAGCGAAGGTAGCCGACCATATCACAGCCTACCCAGCGCATGACTTCCCATAGGACATCGCCGGGATTCAGCTCCGAGGCCCCTGAAAACCGACGCAATAAAGTGAGATCGATCGTCGAGTTTAGTTTTGCCAGAAGACTGCGATCGACCCCTAGCCATGCCGCAGTTTCCATCGGGCCGCGCGTGTCAAACCACTCAGCTACCTCCAGCCACTCGCAATACTTCCGTGCATCTTCATACAGCTCCATATCCATCAGGACGAGGCTGAGAGAACAGGTCGGGACATACTCTCGTGGAAACTGATGATGGTCAAAGTTCCCTCGCTCCGCATCGTGCTCCCCGCCGATATCTACCACTGCCGTTTGGGCATCCTCTAGATCTGCGGCAACCGGGTCCCGCCGAAAGATAGGCACAGGATTCTCTGCCAGAAGCAGGCAACAGGCTAGAAACTCATCTTTGTGCGCACTACCCGGATGAGTAATGACTTTTTGAAAACGCTGATTATCCATATTCCAGAACAGGCAGGGATTTCAAGAAACATGCAAGGCCTTTCCCAAAACTCGACCTCACTCAGAGGTCTATATGGTGGCAGCTACGCACCTAAAAAAAGCGCTTTGACCGTTTCTGGCCAAAGCGCGTTTGAGAAAATATCAACGAAAAAACCCTGCTCAGCAGGATCGTTGCTTACTGATAGGTCGGCTTTATATGCCTATCAAAGTATCCGTCGCCAAGATACATGGAAGTCGGATAGTCGGCCAATGGCCCAGCATCTGGAGGCAATGGCATATCGGCATATTGAGCATCCTCCGCCTGTGAATAAGAAATATTCACGGGTGTTCCGAGCGTGGTGAGACGGTGGAACTTTGGCGCTAGATTTTCATGCATCCGGATGCATCCATGAGTGCAGGGAGTGTGCTTTACCCAGCCAGTGTGAAAGCCATAGGCAGGCTTAAACTCATTCCAGTAGGGCATCGGAGTTCCCTTAAAAGTGTAGCCAGCTGGCTTGCTCGATAGCCTCGTTCTTCTAACGCTGTTTCCGCTCACTGCGAATCCATGCGTATAGGCACGGTGTTTATGGACCTTTTTGTAGATCTTAAAATTACCGCGCGGCGTAGGTGTCGCTGCAGTGCCAACAGAAACTGGCATGGCTAGTAGCATATCATTGCCTTCCATCACATAGACTCTCTGCTTGCTGAGGGAGACTTTGACTTTCACCGCGCTCGGATTGCTCGGTAGTTTGGCCGGGCGATCGTATGCTTGATACGCTTCAATTCCACTGCCGCCCGTATTCATCGAACACGAAGACAAACCGAATGCCGCAACAGCACCGAAGATAGCTACTGAAATAGTTTTGAATTTCATAATATAAAGAGTTCCGGAAGACTGCCCATCCAAGCCAAAATAGCAAGCTTCAGTTCTCCGCCGGAAAAAGTCTGCGCAGTTTCCAGCTTCTCATTTTTAATCAGATGCGGCTTCTGCGAGCAGCGATTCCAAAGATCAGTCGAAAAAGTTTAAAGCCTCGGAGGACTTTTCAGCGCTGAGATCTAGAATGAACGGTCCCGCACCTGCTGCCATTCAATAACTTTTCCACCTTCGAAAATCACCGACTTTTCGAGAAAGGGCAGGTAGGTAATCTCCGGGCCAAAGCCAAAGCCGAAGCCATCGAACGAATAATCCCGTCCATATCGGCTGCGATACGATCCGCTTCGATAGGACCCAAAGACATTGTTTGTGACGTGGCGCCGTGTGCCCACATAGTCCCAACGCTCTGTTCTCCGCCCATCTTTAAAACCATCAAAAGACCGATCCGGGCTGCCCCAGGCCAAGGCGACTGCAGATTGACCCATCCCCTTTGCCAGCTCCCCCTGCCGGACCAGATCTTGCTCCGTTTCGCTAAGCTTTTCAAAGGTCGCTGGTCGCGCTGCAATCCGACTCTCTGGAGTGGAAGACACACACGAAGCTAGCATCCCGAATAATCCTAGGATGATAGATCTTATAAATACTTTCCTCATAGAAGCACCGATTATCACACAGAAGTCTTATTATACAATCGAGATCTAGGCGATGAGTTAGATTTCTAGCTTGACGAAGATTACGCGACTGCCTTTCCGGGCTCTTCCATGCATAAGCCGAGGCCTTTTCGGGAAGCGTGACTGCGAAGCGATCGAGCTCCTAAATAACGAACTTTGATAATGCCGAGCGACCCTCTAGCCTGACAGCGAATGAATGTATCCCTGACCGATAAGCTGGAGGAATTCGTCAGCGAACTCGTCGAAAACGGACGCTACCGCTCGGCGAGTGAAGTCGTTCGTGAAGGCCTGCGCCTTCTCGAAATCCGCGAAGCCCAGCTCCGATCAAAGCCCCAGAAGGGCAAGGATTCAAAAGACTCTAAAAAATAACGAACTATTTATGCCCGCTAAAAAGAAGACCGCCAAGGCCTCCGAACCTTTCGAGAAGCAGCTTTTCAAAGCTGCCGATAAACTGCGGAAGAACATCGATGCTGCCGAATACAAGCACGTCGTTTTGGGTCTCATTTTCCTCAAATACATTTCCGATGCCTTCGAGGTGTATCGGGAGAAGCTGAAGGCGGGTGAAACCGAATACGGCGAGGGTGAATACATCGATCTCGAAGACCGTGATTTCTACGGTGGCGCGGGTGTCTTCTGGGTGCCGACCGAAGCTCGATGGGAAACCATCCACGCTTCATCCAAGCTCCCGACGATTGGCAAGGTGCTCGATACCGCCATGGATGCCATCGAGCGGGAGAATGCCTCGCTCAAGGGCGTGTTGCCGAAGATTTATGCGAAGGAAAACCTCGACCAAGCCACGCTTGGCGGGCTGATCGATTTGATTGCGGATACCGCCATCGGCGATGAAGCGGCCAAGAGCAAAGACCTGCTCGGGCGTGTCTATGAATACTTCCTTGGCGAGTTCGCCAATGCCGAGGGCAAGAAGGGCGGACAGTTCTACACGCCGAAGTCGATTGTCCGCCTGATGGTGGAAATGATCGAGCCTTACAAAGGGCGCGTCTATGACCCCGCTTGTGGCTCGGGAGGTATGTTCGTGATGTCCGAGAAGTTCGTCGAGGAGCACGGCGGCGGACTGGATGACCTTTCGCTCTACGGACAGGAGAGCAACCAGACCACTTGGAAGCTTTCCCGCATGAACCTTGCGATTCGTGGCATTGACGGCAGCGGTATCAAGTGGAACGCGGAGGGTTCCTTTCTCAAGGACGAGCATCGCGACCTCAAGGCCGACTTCATCATCGCGAATCCGCCCTTCAATCAAGACGAATGGGGCGTCGAATTACTTGCAGGGAGACGCCCGTTGGCAATATGGCACGCCTCCGAAGGGCAATGCCAACTACGGCTGGATTCAGCACATGCTCTACCACACCGCGCCCACGGGGATCTGCTCTCTGGTGCTGGCCAATGGTTCGCTCTCTTCCAATCAATCCGGAGAGGGAGAAATCCGACAGGCACTCGTCAAAGCCAATCTGGTGGACTGCATCGTCGCCTTGCCCAAGCAGCTCTTCTACAACACGGGCATTCCCGCCTGCCTCTGGTTCTTGCGCCGTGGCCGAACCCAAGAGGAAACGCTCTTTATTGATGCCTCAAGCATGGGCTTCATGGAAGACAAGACACACCGTGCCTTTGCCCTTGAGGATACCGAAAAAATCCGGGACGCCTACCTCAACTGGCGCAAGCAAACCAGCGACTACTTTGACGAAAAAGGTTTCAGTAAAGCCGCCACACTCGCCGATATTGAGAAGCACAATTTCACACTAAGTCCTGGTCGATACGTAGGCATTTTGGATGAGGTAGATGATGGCATTCCATATGAGGAGAAAATCGCTGTTCTCACAGAAAAACTCACCGCCCAAATCGACAAAGAGGAAGTGTTAAATAGCAAAATCCAAACCCAGCTCTCAAAAATTGGCGTTAACCTCAACTTAGAACCTAAAGCATGAGCGCGACCGAACAGAATCGGGAGGGCTTTCAACTCAGTGAGGATGAAGAGTGGATTCCAGATGGATGGTCAACCTCGACGATTCTGGAATGTGCCAGCGATGAAGCTTATTCGACTCAAATAGGCCCTTTTGGAAATAAAATCAGAGCCGAAATATATACTGCACAAGGAGCGCCCGTTCTGAGAGGTGTCAATGTTAACTCAGAGGCTAGGTTTCATGATGCCGACTTTGTTTTTATTGATAGTGAATTGGCTGAGTCTGAGTTCACTAAGTTCACCTGCGAAAAGGATGATGTGATTCTATGTCACAAGGGCACACTAGGAAAGATAGGCATCATACCATCAGAATCAAAGCACACCAAATACATCATGGGTAATAGCATGATGAAAGTGAGAGCTGACAAATCAAAGTTAGAACCGCTCTTTTTGTTTTACTGGCTTTGTAGTCCCTTTGGCCAAGGGCACTTGTTTAGCAGAGTCTCGCAGGTTGGGGTTCCTCAAATTCAAAGACCTTTGAGCACACTAAGAGAAGCGGTGCTGCTATTACCTCCTCACAGAGAGCAGAAATCAATTACCGAGATTCTGGGCTGCTTAGACGATAAAATCGAGCTATTGAGGAAGCAAAACGAGACCTTGGAAGCCCTTGCCCAAACCCTCTTCAAACGCTGGTTCATCGACTTCAACTTCCCCGACGAAAACGGCAACCCATACAAAGACTCCGATGGCAAAATGTAGCCTTCTGAATTTGGTGAAATTCCAGAGAGTTGGGAAGTCGGTAGCATTTCAGTTATTTGCGACCACATTGCGAAGAATTCCGTATCACCCGACAAGTCTCCGGAGACACTCTACCGCCACTACAGTATTCCAGTCTTTTGATGATGGGATGGAACCAGTCCGGGAATTAGGTTTAGAGATTAAAAGCAATAAGTATGAAGTCGTTTCCTCTTCCATTCTGGTATCGAACTAAACCCAAGCACGCCGAGAATTTGGCAAATTCAGGATGTCGAGGAAAGCAGCGTTTGTTCGACAGAGTTCCAAGTAGTGAAGCCACAAAGCGGTTTTTTCGGCTTCGTCTATGGCGCATTGATGTCCAGTCCGGTCAGGAGAGAGTTGACGGGTAGAGCACATGGAACCAGCTCCAGTCACCAACGCGTGTCACCCACTGACATTTTTGAAGTGCCATTCCCAGTAAGTAGCAACCGGAAGCTTGAGAAGGTGTTCAGCCAAGCCACTCACGGACTTCTCAATAAAGCTGTTGAGAATCGCGCCCAAACCCGAACCCTAACCCAACTTCGCGACACGCTTCTTCCGAAGCTGATGAAGGGAGAAATTCGTGTCCCTGTTAATGCATAAACCTCTACGCCGCAATGAGAGCACTACTAGATACTAACATTATCATACACCGAGAAGCTCCTTCAGGTGTAAATCAGAGCATCGGAACTCTATTCAAATGGCTGGACAAGGGTGGTTATGAAAAATGCATCCACCCAATCACTGTTGAGGAACTGGAAAAACACGGCAACGAGAAGACCAGAGAGAACCTGAGTATCAAGCTACAAAGCTATTCAGTTCTCAAGACGGTCGCTCCTATGGCTAAAGAGGTTGAAGCCGTTTCTGAGAAGTTCGACCTCGATACGAACGACAAAAACGATACGCTACTGATCAACGAAGTTTATCAAGGCCGAATCGCCATCCTTATCAGTGAGGATAAAAAAATCCATACGAAAGCTCATCATCTTGGAATCCAAGATAGCATATTCCGGATCGACGGATTCCTAGAAAAGGTCATCTCCGAAAATCCTGAGCTTATAGATTACTCGGTTCTCAGCGTAACTAAGAAGCATTTTGGTGAGATTGACTTAAAAGATACATTTTTTGATAGCTTTAGAGAGGACTATGAGGGGTTTGACCGTTGGTTTAACAAAAAGGCGGATGAGATAGCTTATGTTACACACAAGGGTAACAGCATTCTGTCTTTTCTCTACGTCAAGGTAGAGGATGAAACTGAGAACTACTCTGATATTACACCCACCTTAGTCACGAAGCGTCGTCTAAAAATTGGCACATTCAAAGTAGTAAGCAATGGCGTAAGGCTTGGAGAGAGATTTCTAAAAATCATTATTGATAACGCTCTGATTTACAAAGTGGAGGAAATCTATGTTACTATTTTTGATAAGACCGATGAGCAGAGTCGTCTTATCGAACTCCTTAAGGAATGGGGATTTGTAGAGCATGGGATCAAAAAAACTAAAACGGGAGATGAACTGGTTCTAACGCGCAATTTTAGCCCTTTCTACTCTTCAGAGAGTCCGAAAGAAACGTATCCATTTATCTCAACAGATAAGCAGATTTTTCTTTGTCCAATTTACCCTGAGTATCATACGGAGCTGTTTCCCGACTCGATTCTCACTACCGAATCACCACTTGATTTTACTGAAAGCCAGCCTCATAGAAACGCTCTCAGCAAGGTCTACATCTCACGTTCAATTAACCGTAACCTGACCCAAGGCGATCTCGTGGTTTTTTACAGAACCGGAGGGTATTACAAGAGCGTTGTCACCACAATTGGAATCATTGAGGGTGCTGAAGATAATATCAGGACCGAGGACGAATTTATAATTAAGTGCAGGAAACGTAGTGTTTTTTCAAACGAAGAGTTAAAGAAATATTGGAACTATTCGCCCTATAACCGCCCATTCGTGGTCAATTTTCTTTATGTCTATTCGCTCCCTAAGCGGCCTAATATGGCAAGGCTCATTGAGCTTGGCATAATTCGAGATAAGGACTCAGCTCCCCGCGGTTTTGAGGCAATTTCAGTAGAGCAATTTCACACTATAATCAAGGAGTCACAGAGTAATGAAAGTATTGTTATCAATTAAACCAGAGTTTGCCGAGCGCATATTTGAAGGGAGCAAGAAATATGAGTTTCGCAAAGCGATATTCAAAAATCCCAATATTCGGACCGTCGTCGTTTATGCGTCATCTCCCGTCCAAAGAATTATTGGCGAATTCGAGATCGAGGCCGTTCTAAAGGCGTCACCTGATGACTTGTGGGAAGAGACAAAAGACCATTCGGGAATCACTGAAGAATTTTTCTTTGATTACTTTCTAAACCGAGAAATTGGCTTCGCCATCAAAGTCAAAAAAACCCGACGCTTTAAAAAACCGCGCTGCTTGCGTTCGAGTTATAATGTGACTCCTCCTCAATCGTTTTGCTACGTTTAAAAATAATGAATGTGCTTATGAATATTCTAAGTGGCGATGAAGGCGTTCCTTCATTTGTATTTCTTGGTGGCGTGCATGGCGTTGGGAAAACAACTCTATGCAATACCGCATTTGCTGAGGCGAGATTTCACTGTGTCACCGCCAGCTCCTTAATAAAAGCTTTCAAAAGTAACATAGACAAGAATAAGCGAGTTGAGGGTATCGCCGACAATCAGGTGCTGCTACTCAAGCAACTTAAAATAGAAAAAGAAAAGCATAAGCGGTTGCTTCTAGACGGTCATTTTTGCCTTATCAACAATTGCGATCAGATCGAGCCCATTGCTATTGATGTCTTTAGAGCAATCAGCCCCGATTTGTTAATTCTGCTTAAAGGCAACCCTTCGACGATAGCAGAGAGACTCACGATGCGCGACGGGAAGCCATGGAGTTCAAATTTCATTCGACAATTCCAGGAGGCGTAAGAGCGTCATGCTAAGCTCATTTCACGAACACTGAATTTACCTCTCAAGGTAATTACCAGTTAGCCATTCGATCTAAGTTTTTCGAATAGATTCAACATAACTCCTGACCTCATGTTCCAAATCAATTCCACATCGAACGAAATCGTTCAGCTTGTTCCCAAAAGGTTTTCAGATCTCGGCTTCACTGAGCGCGGACACTTGCAGGAATGGATTGCCAAGATGCCGGAATCCCTTGGCGAGGAGTTGCTCATTATCCAGAAGGAATTTGATGGTTTTGATGAAACGCGAGAGCGGCTGGACTTGCTGGCCTTGGACAAGCAAGGCGACCTTGTGGTGATCGAGAACAAGCTGGATGATTCCGGCAAGGACGTTGTCTGGCAGGCATTGAAATATGCCTCTTACTGCTCGTCCCTCTCGAAATCCCAGATTGCGGAAATCTATCAGGTTTACCTTGATCAAGTAGGTGAAGGCGGCGACGCGAAAGAACGCATTGTGGAATTCCTAGGGGCGAGTGATTTCGATGAGGTGCTGATGAATGAAGGCGTCGCTCAGAGGTTAATGCTTGTCGCGGCACACTTCCGCCGGGAAGTGACCTCAACCGTCATGTGGCTCTTGGAGAACCAAATCCGGGTTCAGTGCTTCAAGGCCACTCCTTACCAGCAAGGCGAACAGCTTTTCCTGACCTTGGATCAAATCATTCCGACGCCAGAGGAAGCCGAGTTCAGAGTCGGCATTTCAGAGAAGAAGAAGGAACAGAAGACCGCAGCCAAGTCGCAGGCTCGCTCGCTCGAACTACGACCTCAATTTTGGGCAAAAACCCTGGAGGCGATGGAAAAGGCGGGAGTGAAGCAGTATCAGAATATCAGCCCGAGCAAGGATCACTGGCTTTCTTGCGCCAGTGGCGTGAGTGGCATCGGTTTCGCCCTCATCTTCCTGAAGAAGGAGGTGCGCGTGGAATTGAATATCGCCAGTAGCGATGCGGAGACCAATAAAGCGATCTTCGATCAGTTCTTCCATAGGAAAGAAGCTATCGAGGCGGCCTTCGGAGATTCGTTAGAGTGGCAAAGACTCGACGACAAGAAGGCGTCTCGCGTGAAATTCAGTCAAGCCGTCGACGGCTACAACGAGGAGAATTGGGAAATGATGATTGAATGGTTGGTCAAGTATTTCCCGAAACTGGAGAAGGCCTTTCGACCGGAAATCGAAAAGATCAAACGAAGCCGATAAGCACTATCATGAAGAAAGAAATCATTCATTCCCTGACTCAGGACTTCGAGTCCTACGCGCAGCAGACCGAAACGGGTGTAGATTTCTGGCTGGCGCGTGACCTCCAACATCTGCTCGGCTACACCGAATGGCGAAATTTCAATCTCGTCATCAATAAGGCGAAGACGGCCTGTGAAGTCAGCGGGCACGGGATTTCCGATCATTTTGTTGACGTCAACAAAATGATCGAGTTGGGCAAAGGCGGTCAGCGTGAAGTTCCGGACATCATGCTCACCCGCTATGCCTGCTACCTCATCGCCCAGAACGGCGATTCCCGCAAGGAGGAGATCGCCTTTGCCCAGACCTATTTTGCCGTGCAAACACGGAAGGCTGAGTTGATCGAGCAGAGGCTCTTGGAAGCGGAGCGGGTTCAGGCTAGGGAAAAACTCAAGCAGACCGAAAAGGAACTTTCAGACGTCATCCAGGAACTCACCGGGGGTGGTCAAAATTTCGCATTGATCCGCAGTAAGGGCGATCAGGCACTTTTTGGTCGCTCGACCCAGGCGATGAAGGATCAATGGCAAGTTCCGGACAAAAAGCCGTTGGCCGACTTTGCGCCAACGATCATTCTCAAAGCGAAGGATTTTGCGACGGAAATCACGATTCACAATGCCCGCACTCATGAAATGGGCACGGAGCATGAGATTTCACAAGAACATGTGACGAACAACCAAGCCGTCAGGCAAACCCTGATCTCCAGAGGAATCCGACCGGAATCGCTGCCGCCAGCGGAGGATGCCGCCAAAGTCGCCCGCCGTTTACAGTCGGAAGATAAGAAGCTGGGCAAAAAGCCGGATCGACTCGATTCTGAATAAAAACCATGTCCCAAAGAATCACAGAATCAGCGGTGGAGGAATTCTGCCTCGAAGTCCTTGAAACCCAAGGCTACCGCTTCGTTTCCCCGGAGCAGCTCAACCGACTCGATCCTCAAAAGGTTGTCGCCGAGGAGACATTGCGGGAGATGGTCGCGGCACTGAACCCAGGGGTTCCGCAACAGGCTCAAGATACGGCAGTGCGAATGGTCATGACACTTTCCAGCCAGAACCTTTTGGAGAACAACGAGGAGTTCCACCGTTATCTCACCGAGGGCATCAAAGTTGAAATCCAGAAAGACGGCGAAGCTCGCGGAGAGATTGTGAATCTGGTGGACTATGAGAATCCCACGAACAACCGCTTGGAAGTGACCAATCAGTTCACGGTATCGGCCTCACAACGAGGCACGATGGTGACGAAGCGGCCAGACGTGCTGATTTTGATCAATGGAATGCCGCTCGTGGTGATCGAGCTGAAGAATCCGTCCGACGAAAACGCGACCGTCCGCAAGGCATACGACCAGCTCCAGACCTACAAGCAGGAGATTCCACAGTTGTTCTACTACAACACCGTTCTAGTGGCCTCCGATGGTATCGAAGCCCGCACGGGTTCTTTGACAGCCGCCTTTTCCCGCTTCATGCGATGGAAAACGGTCGATGGCTTTAGGGAAGACGACAAGGTGATCCCGCAGATTGAGACAATCTGCAAGGGGATGCTCCGCCCCGACGTGCTTCTCGACCTGATCAAACAGTTTTCGGTTTTCGAGAAATCGGAAAGTGAGGACGAGAACGGCCTGAAACAGATTCAGACCGTCAAGAAAATCGCGGCCTATCACCAATACCATGCCGTGAATAGAGCGGTGGAGTCGACCATGCGAGCTACCGCCGTATCAGGTGTAGTGAGGGAAGATCCCGTCGTTTACGGAAATCTGCCCTCGGTCAAAGACCAACCAGTCGGAGACCAGAAGGCGGGCGTGGTCTGGCATACGCAGGGATCAGGAAAATCGCTCTCGATGGTTTTCTACACGGGCAAGATCGTGCTCGCGCTCAACAACCCGACGATTGTCGTATTGACGGATCGCAACGACCTCGACCAACAGCTCTTCGACACCTTTGCTGGATGCAAGCAGCTCCTCCGGCAAACACCCGTGCAAGCGGAAGATAGAGACCATCTCAAAGAACTTCTCAAGACCGAAGGCGGCGGCATTATTTTCACGACGATTCAGAAGTTCGCACCCGAGGAAGGTTCCTCGGTTTATGAGACGCTTTCAGAACGCCGGAACATCGTGGTGATGGCTGACGAGGCGCACCGCTCGCAGTATGGCTTCGCGGGCAAGACCATCGAGAAAGGCGATCAAGCCGTCATCAAATACGGCTTCGCCAAGTATCTGAGAGACGGGCTGCCGCAAGCTAGTTTCATCGGCTTCACCGGAACGCCGATTGAACGCGATGACGCCTCGACGCCCGCTGTCTTTGGAAACTACATCGACGTTTACGACATCGAACAGGCCGTGATCGACGGCGCAACGGTGCGGATCTACTACGAATCCCGCCTCGCCAAGCTGAACCTCGACGAGGAGAAAATTTCCGAACTCGATGATGAATTCGATGAATTGACCGAGGGGCAGGAGGATGCGGCCAGTCAGAAGACCAAGGCGAAGTGGACGCAGCTCGAAGCGATTGTCGGCCATCCCAGCCGCGTCGCGGCAGTTGCGGAGGATTTCATCCAGCACTTCGAGACCCGGCAGGAGGCCTTCGAGGGGAAAGTCTTGTTCGTTGCGATGAGTCGACGGATCGCGGTCGAGATGTATGAAGCCATTGTGAAACTTCGCCCTGAGTGGCACGACGACGACCTCAGAAAGGGAAAAATCAAGGTGGTGATGACGAGCACCAGCTCCGACCCCATCGAATGGGCAAGGCATTCGACCAACAAGCATGACCGTCAGAATCTGGCGGAGCGATTGAAAGATCCGTCCGACGGACTGGAAATCGTGATCGTGCGGGACATGTGGCTGACTGGTTTCGACGCACCAAGCCTGCACACGCTTTACATCGATAAGCCGATGCAGGGGCACAATCTCATGCAGGCAATTGCCCGAGTGAACCGCGTCTACAAAGACAAGGAAGGTGGGTTGATTGTCGATTATCTCGGAATCGCCACTTCACTAAAGGAAGCTCTTGCGACCTACACCGAGAGCGGAGGAAAAGGAAAACCGACTTTCGATCAATCCGAGGCAATTGCGCTGATGCGCGAGAAGCTGGAAGTCGTCGCGCAAATCCTGCACGGATTTGCCTACGAGGAGTATTTTGAGGCGGATACCCGCCGCAAAATGATGCTTCTGGTAGAAGCCCAGGACTTCATTCTTGGAATTAACGATGGCAAGGAGCGTTTCTGCAAGGAAGTGAATGCGCTCTCCAAAGCCTTCGCTCTGGCTGTGCCCAGTGACGAAGCGATGGAGGCGAAGGACGAAGTGGCATTTTTCCAAGCGGTGAAAGCACGGCTCGTGAAGTTCGACGGGGCTGGAGGAAATGGCGGCAGGAGTTCGGTTGAGATCGAATCAGCCGTGCGCCAGCTTATCGACAAGGCCGTGGTCTCCGAGGGAGTCATTGATGTATTCGATGCCGCCGGAATCCAGAAACCGGATGTTTCCATCCTCTCGGATGAGTTCATGGAGGAAGTCCGGGGAATGGAGCAGAAGAACCTCGCCGTGGAGCTTCTCAGGAAGCTCCTGAATGACGAGATCAAGAGCCGCACCAAGCGCAATGCGATGCAGAGCAAGAAGCTCTCCGAGATGCTGAAAAATGCTATTCTGAAGTATCAGAACAATTTGCTGACGGCAGCGGAGGTGATTCAGGAACTCATCGAGATGGGCAAGGAGATCAAGGCGTCCGATAAAGAAGCGTCAGAAGTTGGGCTCTCAGATTATGAATACGCCTTCTACATGGCACTCGCCGACAACGACTCCGCGAAGGACGTGATGGACAATAATACCCTCAAGGATTTGGCCATCGTGCTGGTGAACCTCATCCGCAAAAACGCCACCATCGACTGGACAAAGCGCGAGAAGGTCAGAATCAAAATGAGAGCCTTGGTGAAGACCACGCTCAAGCGATTTGGTTATCCACCGGACATGGAGAAAATCGCAACGGAAAATATTTTGAAGCAAGCTGAATTGCTCGCTGATGACTTCGCGACGGAGTGATTTTGCACTATGTCGCGAAGGAGCCAGTTTAAGCAGGAATGAAACTCGGTGTCGCAATGCGGCAATGGCGGTGCGGGTGGCAAGGCGCTTTGACGGAGCCCCGACTTTGTTGGGGTAGCTTGGTCATGGTAAGGTTCTGTAACCGTTGGGTTCTTGGTTGCGCCGTAAGCATTAGAAAGACTCCAAGACCGGGAGAGAAAGGAACCCGTTTCGGGGCTTAACATCGAGGTGCAGGGTTGATCCCTTTCCTCTTGATCGGGTTGAGGAAAAAGGTAGGGCCGGTGGGACTTGAACCCACGACCAAAGGATTATGAGTCCCCTGCTCTAACCACTGAGCTACAGCCCCATTCCCCCTGCGTGAAGGAGGGTGCAAACTGAGTGAAAGCCTAGGCGACTTCAAGTCCAAACAATGCTGATCCTCCTTGCTGCAGACTTGTCTCACGCACGAAGAACCGCGGACATATCATTCACAAAGGCACAAAGTCCTACAAAGAATCCGTGGGAAATTAGCACAAAATCACAATGCCTTGATCGCATTCATGATCCTCTCAGTCAGGGCCTCATAGCCCTCTTTGCCCCGATACGCTTTGATCTCAGCTTCACTCAGGATGATCGGCAAACCCACTTTTACGGTGATCTTCGCGAGGCTCACCCTTCCTGAGCCTCGCGGAAGTGCCTTGTCTGCGCCGTAGATTCTGACCGGCTGGATCGGCACTCCAGCTTTTGCCGCAATCATTCCCACTCCTGAGGCGGCAGGCCCGATTTCTCCGTCTAGGGTTCTCGCTCCCTCGGGAAATACGAGGACTCTCCAGCCTTCCCTCAGCTTGCGAATAACCGTTTTCATCGCCGACATATCCGGCCGATCCTGATCCACCGGTATCGCATTCCACTGGGGGTAAAGCCATTTTGTAAAGCCTTTGAAAAGGGTCTTCCGTGCGAAGAAAACCATCTCCGTCTGATACAGATTCCCGATCAATGGTGGATCCAAAAAGCTCTGGTGATTTGCCGCGACTAGCACGGGGCCTGTCCGGATCAAGTTTTCCTTCCCCTCAATCTCTAGGCCGAACAAGGTCCGATAGGCAGCTCCGAAGCTCATCCAGCCCATCCAATACACCCACCTCATCCTCGGCGCGGCTGGATCTTCCTCAAAAAGATGACGGGGAACATCCGTTTTTTCCTCTATCGGAAATCCCTGTCCTCTCAAAATTTCGATTGCCGCTTCAGCCACTCCGTCAATTGAAAGTTGTGACGTGTCTAAGAACTTCGCCCCTTCAGCTACTTTCAAAGGCGCAGTCGTCCGAGAGCTATCCGCTGCATCCCGCGCCATCACAGAATCTTCCTCCCCTGCCTCCACGCGCCGCCCACTTCTCACGTTCGGATCAGCATCAATATAAATTTTAAACGGGGTATCTGGGAAAACGACCGATCCAATATCACGGCCTTCCATCACCACGTGAGCCTGCTTCAAGTAATCGCGTTGCAAGGTCACTAAGCGATCCCTCACCGCAGGTATTGCCGAAATGACAGAAACGTTTTCGTTGATCTTGGCGGTTCGTAAATGAGCACTTGGATCGACTCCATCGATTTGGATGGTGGAAAGCACCCCATCACGCCCGCAATCGATCTGCATTGACGCCAACGCTTTTTTTACAGCTTCGCTGTTCTTTGGATCGAGCCCGAGGGCCAAGATTTTCCAAGTGACAGCCCGATACATCGCGCCGGAGTTTACCATCACCAGGCCGAGCCGCTCTGCTAAGGTCTTCGCCAGTGTGCTTTTCCCAGAGGCTGCTGGGCCATCAATTGCAATCGCATGGTAGCTCATGATTCAAAATCATCTCGAGTTTCTATCGGCAACAAATAATCTTCGGCCTTTGTCTTCTCACGTTTGATCGCATCTAGATGATGCGCGAAGCCTGGGTAGGAGGTGTTGATGCAATCGGCGTTCTCAATCAAAGTCTCTCCAGAAGCAAAGAGGCCGGCGATCGCGAAGGCCATGGCGATCCGGTGATCGCCGTGAGAATCAATCGTCGCACCCCGCAACTTACTGCCGCCGTGAATGGTCATTCCATCCATAAACTCTTCCACTTCCACACCCATACTCCGCAAGCCTTCTACCGTCGTCTTGATCCGATCTGTCTCTTTCACCCGCAGCTCCTTTGCGTTTCGAATATGCGTTGGTCCATCTGCCAAGGCTGCAGCCACAGCGATCACAGGGATTTCATCGATTAAATTTGGAACCTCCTCAGGTAGGATCGTGGTGCCCACCAATGGCACGCCCAAGATTTCGATATTCCCGATCGGCTCTGCCAAGCTGGAATGAACCATTTCTGTGATTGGAGCACCCATTCTGCCGAGAACTTTTAGAATCGCACTGCGCGTTGGATTAAGACCTACGTCTTGAATAAGCAGGCGAGATCCATCCAAGGCGGCTGCCGCGACCAGCCAGAACGCGGCGGAAGAGATATCGCCAGGAATAAGAAGATCACAAGACTCTGGAACCTGACCGCCTGGCAACGAAATCGCTGCTCCGTCTGATCTTCCAGAAATCTGAAATGCCGACAGCATTCTTTCGGTATGATCGCGCGTTTCCGCAGGCTGCTCAGCAGTTGTTATGCCTTCGGCAAAAAGGCCTGCGAGGAGAACTGCACTTTTCACCTGCGCAGAGGCGACAGGCATGACGTAGTGAATTCCCTGTAGCTTCGCTGCACTTATCTTCAATGGAGCGCAGCCGGCACCATCTCCCGTTGCCTCGATCTTCGCACCCATCTGCTCGAGGGGCTCGATGATCCGGCCCATTGGACGACCTGATAATGATTCATCGCCAAATAGCTCCGAATCGAAATCCTGTCCGGCCAAAACACCCGCCAAAAGCCGCATCCCGGTGCCAGAGTTTCCACAATCAATCGGCTTATCCGGCGCTTTGAGCTTCATTGAGCGCCCTCTCACGGTCAGCCGCGTCGGTCCAAAGCCTTCCATCTCTTCGATTACCTCATAGTCCGCACCGAGCGCCTTCATGGCATTCAACGTGTTTAGGCAATCTTCGCTGGGGAGAAAATTCGATAGCTCACACTTTCCGTTCGATAGTCCGGCGAAGATAGCTGCCCGGTGCGAAATACTTTTATCCCCTGGCACCCGGAATTCCGCCTGCAGCGAAGTGATAGCTTTAACTCGCAAAGAGGACATTCAGATTTCGATCAAAAAGGTTTTAGAGCGTCGCGTCTGGTCTTGGCTCGTTCGAGCCATACGCGGGCCCGTTCTTGATCGGCTAACTCCAAAGAGGCAAGCACTTCGCGCATTTCCTCGATGCTTTCTTGCAGGAGTGGAATGAGAGCCTTTCGGTTTTTTATTAGAATTTCTGCCCACATATCGGGGTTTCCCCCGGCGACCCGCGTCGTATCGCGCAGACCTCCGCCTGCGAAGTCGCCCAGCTTCGGATCCTGCAACGCGATAAGCGCGGTTGCGGCCGCCATTGCATGAGGCAGGTGGCTGATTCTGCCGACTAGGTCGTCGTGCGCGGCTGCTTTCATCCAAGAACAGCGGCAACCGATAGCACTCCAAAAATTTTCTACCGCACTGCACACATCTGCTGATGCAGCGGAATCATTCGTCAACAAACAGGCCGCACCGTCCATGAGCCCCAGCTGCGCGCTTGTGATCCCGTTCTGCTCCGATCCAGCCATCGGATGACTTCCCACAAATGGATACCCTTCACTTCCTAGAGTTTTTCCTAAAACTTCATGGGGCACCTGTTTCACAGAACCTACATCAGTCACTACGCAGCCCTTCTTCAGCCCTGCAGAAATTGCTTGGGTTGCTAGATCGCCCATTGCGCCGACTGGCACGGCGAGGATCAATAAATCTGCACCTCGGACAGCCTCGCTCAATTCTGAGCTAGCTTCGGAGAAACCAATCGCGCGTGCATTCTCAGCAGAATCTTCACTCCGGAACCACAAGCGACAATCGATCTTACCACGTAGCGCGAGCGCGATCGAACCGCCCAGCAAGCCACCACCGAGGACTGCTACTTTTCGAAATTCCATCCCGGCAAGTTGACGCCTGATTATCCAGGCCTAAATCCTTGGGAACTTAAGGCACCCGGAAGAATTTCTTCTCAGCCGCCGGATAAGTCGGATCTTGCACCAAGGTCCCGCTCGGAATGTCACGAACGTCGACTACCTTATTGTTGTAAGGACTGAAGACGAAACCTGTTTTACCGGGGACTGACTTCGCGTAAGAATATTCACGCTTTGTGCTGACAGTTGGTTTTGGAGTGGGTTCATTAATGGCATCGATTTGATCGATCTTCTTTTCAACGGATTGACTTGCCGCTTCGCGCTTGCGATCTGCGGCGCGCTTCATCCGATCGCGCTGCGCTTGGATGTCTTGCTGGCTCTGACCGGATACTGTGTCCTCGCTTGCGTTCTGCTGGGAAATCGGCCCGGTCCGAGGTCCCCTTGGTCCCTGATCGATCGGATAACAAGATGCTAGCCCTAGGCAGGCCAACGCGGGAATACTAAGCAATATATTTGTCTTCATGGGAAAGTCTTCGAGGTAGAGATTTATCGGAAATTACTCAAATTAAAGATACGGATCAGAGATAGAGATGTGGGGATTCGGTAGACTGCGGCACAAAACTAGCTGCCAAGTCATCAATACGTCAAGCTTCACTCTGTGAACGAAGAACTTCCTGTTTTATTCATTTTTAATAAAGAAAAAATCGCTGTAGATTTTCGCCTCCAAATTCCGCCTCCCAAATTCACCCTCTAATTTCACCCTTTCCACTTTCATGAGAACCTTGGAAAATAGATGCCATGCCTGCCAATGTCTTCATTCTAATGGGAGTTTCTGCGACCGGAAAAACTACATTGGGAAACGCTCTAGCTCACGCCACTCAAGGCCAATTTCTTGATGGTGACGATTTCCACCCCGAGGCAAATCGCATCAAGATGGCCGCTGGGAACCCGCTGAACGATCAAGATCGGCAGCCATGGCTCAATACCCTTGCATCACTCATTGCGCAAAATGCCAGCCTACCCCGGCCAAGCTTCCTCGCTTGTTCTGCTCTTAAGGAAAGTTATCGAGAAACCCTTCGCTCCCTTTATCCTCCACTTGTCTTCCTGCACTTGGTTGCCGATCCTGCGATTCTTCTACAGCGGATTACCGAGCGTTATGAGAGCGGAGAGCACTTCATGCCGCCTTCTTTGCTCGGATCTCAACTCAATACCCTTGAGATACCGGAATATGCGCTCGAGTTGGATGTCTCGAAGCCAATCGATGAATTAGTCGAGATTTTTCTGACAAATTACCCGGGACTTTCAGGTGCTTAGGTTGTCTGGGACCACGCTCACTACGGATCCGTTTCCGGCTCGTAGCCCAGCATCAGCCGCCACCCCACGCTTCAAGTATCCCAGCCCCGCCCTGCCGGCGATGCTGGTCAGTTGACCCGATTTTTTCCCATCCGCATCTAGGATCTCGCCAATAATTGCGCCGCCCTCAACAGCAAATTTTGTCAGAGTCCGATTCACTTTGCCCGCACTCTTGATCCGAGAAATCACCTCTTGTCCTATGTAGCAGCCTTTCTGGTAGGAAATGTCACTCTCATCGAGCCGCGCTTCCGGAGCCAACATTCCTTCGGACAGTTCTCTGCCCCACTTCGGCACGCCCCGCTTCACCCGCAAGCTTTCTACCTCGGTTGCATTTAGGAATTCGGTATCCGGTGTTTTGCACCCAATATAATCCCACCCATTTTCCCCAAAACGTCGCGAGGCTCTCCAAATGCCATCGAGGCTGTCTGAGCCACTATAGATTGTTTCCTGAAAGTGACCGATGAAGAAATCTTTATCCAGCAGCTTTGCCTCTACATCGTCGGCGATCAAATATTTGGTCAGCCTTGCCTCCAGCGCCTCGGGGTCATGCTCTCCACACAAGACCCATATGCTCTCGGCTCCATCCCTTCGGTCATCCATACTCGGAATTGCAGCTTTCCCTTTCCATCCGTGACACAGCTTGGCAGGCAGACTTCTTTGCCCATTAGCAGGCGCACATCTTGAGTGACCTGACCGTTCAGGAAGCGCACCACATCTGGTCCGGAAAATTCGATGATCTTGGTGCGTCCGCAGTCGATATTCATAAGCTATCTGCAAGATCTAGGCGTGTTTTAGACGTCCAGTCGGAATCTTTCAGAACCCGCAAAGCTGGAATCATTCCTGCCGAGTGAGTGCCAGCTTCACAAGATTCCCTGCCTGCTCACGAATTTCCGAAATGTCCTCTTTCGTCGGCTCATCGCCTTTATCAATGACCATCTCGGAGCGCATGCCTGCCAGCAGATCCCGCATAGCTACGTAATTGGGGCGCTCCGAAATCCGCGGCTCCAGCCCGGCTACGCTCTCTGTATAATAGTCTGCAATGTCTTCACGCATTACCTTGCGCGCTCTTTCCTCAGAAAATTGATTGTCGACGGCAACAGTCGCCACCTCTAGAGCTCGCACCCAGCCGCCCAGTGAAATCAAATGCGCTAGATCGGCATCACGTAGAGTCACTAGCTCTACCTCCACGTCACGTTGTGTCGCAGCGAGTTCCATTTTCAGCTGTTCCACATCTTGATTCTTCGCGCTTTCTAGCAGTCCTGCAGCATGACGATTGATCCGGTCTCCGGCACCGAGAGCTTTGCCATACCGCGTCATCTCAGTGGCGAGGCCTTCCACCTTGTCCATCTGACCCGCCTGCACGATCAAGAAGCCGTCTGCGATTAGGAAGCCCAGCTCCATCGCTAGATCCGCCCGATCCAGCGGCATTCTTACCATTGCGTCCCGCTGGGTTTCAATGAGCGGCAAGGGCATGAGAAATTGCAAGGTGTCGAAAAGCCGAGCGATCGATGGGGCAGTAAATTCATTCACTCCTAGCTCCGCGCGGACATGCTCATCGTCCATCAGGTCCTCAGGAACTGCACGCCGTGCGACCTCCGTCTGCGCGATCGCAGCTCCCATCCCTAATAAAACCAACAAAGCTATCGTCTGAAAAACTTTCATATTCTTCACAAAGTTTGCAGCGTCACGCCGTTTCCGCAAGCTCCCAATCACAAACTCGCCGATCTGTTCCGCGCCTTCTTTCGGATCATCGTCATACCTAGTTCACCACAATATTCATGATTTTCCCAGGAATGTAGATTAACTTCCTTAGAGTCTTCCCCTCCATCAGTTCTTTTACCTTCTCTGTTTCGAAGGCGAGCTTCTTCGCTACCTCCTCGCTCGCATCTTTTCGCAATCCAGATCCTCTCTCGTAGCTTACCATTCACCTGAACGACCAATTCGCATTCGGTCTGGATCAATGCCTCCTCATCATATTCCGGCCAATCGGCTTCACAGAGCATCGTTTTTCCACCCAAAATTTCATTCAGCTCTTCTGTCAAATGCGGGGCGAATGGATTGAGCACTTTCAAGAACATCTTCAGTTCTTTCTTCGGCACCGTCTTTGCCTGCACAAATGCATTCGTGCAGATCATCATCTGTGAAATCGCCGTATTGAAACTGAGCTTCTCAATGTCCTCTCCCACTTTTTTTACCGTTTCATGCACGATCCGGCACAGCTCTTTATCATCACAAGCGCAGTCTGTGATCCGCTCTGAAACCTGATCCCCATCGATCACTAGGCGCCATACGCGTGCTAGAAATCTCGATACACCTTCCACTCCCTTCATCTGCCATGGCTTCACCTGCTCGAGCGGCCCCATGAACATCTCATACAGACGAAGAGAATCCGCACCATAGCCGCTGACTACTTCGTCTGGATTCACTACGTTTCCTCGCGATTTTGACATCTTTTGTCCGTCCTCTCCGAGGATCAGCCCCTGATTTACCAGCTTTTGAAAAGGCTCCGGCACCGTTAAATGCCCTAGATCGATAGAGAACTTTATGCCAAAATCTCGCATACAATAAATGCAGCACCGCATGTTCAGTCCCGCCAACATAGAGATCGACCATTCCCGTATTCCCACCCGTCCAATACTCTTCTGCTTCTTTTGAGATGAAACGATCTCGATTCTCCGGATCGCAATAGCGCAGATAATACCAGCAGGAGCCTGCCCACTGAGGCATCGTGTTTGTCTCGCGCAGTGCCCCATCGTCTAGCTCCACCCACTCGCGGGCTTTGCTTAAAATTGGCTCCGGCGATCCGCTCGGGCGGTAGTCTTCGAGCGGTGGCGCTAGCAGCGGCAATTCACTATCGTCCAAAGGAAAATGCTCGCCATCTTTCCACACAATCGGGAACGGCTCCCCCCAATAACGCTGCCGAGAAAACAACCAATCGCGTAGCTTGTATTGCACGCGGCGCTCGTCCCTTTCCCTCTTTCACCAGCCACTCGATGATCGAATGCTTGGCCTTGTTCGTCTCCAGCCCGTCTAGGAATCCAGAGTTCACCGCTCGGCCCTTGCCAGAATAAACCTCGATCTGCGTTGCTTCTGAAGGCTTACCTTCCTCCGGGGAATCAGGTGCCTTTTTTGCCGGATCTACAACCACACGCAGTTCCAGATTATATTTCGTGGCAAATTCAAAATCCCGCTCGTCGTGCGCTGGCACAGCCATGATTGCTCCGGTGCCGTAGCCCATCATCACATAATCTGCCGTCCAGATTGGCACTTCTTCGCCATTTACCGGATTTACGGCGAACGCTCCCGTCGGCACTCCGGATTTGTCCTTATTTAGATCACCGCGATCGAGATCCGATTTCGCCGAACATGCCTTCTGATACTCGGCCACCGCCACCGCATTCTCCTCAGTGACAATTTTCTTAAGCAACGGATGCTCTGGCGCGATCACTAAATATGTCGCTCCAAAAAGCGTATCCGGACGCGTCGTGAAAACCTCAATCTGCTGCGCATGCCCGGCCACTTCAAACACGACCGATGCACCCTCGCTGCGGCCGATCCAGTTCTTCTGCAGCAGCTTGATTCCCTCCGGCCAGTCCAGGCCATCCAGCTCGTCAATCAAACGCTGAGAATAACTGGTGATGCGCAACATCCATTGACGCAGGGGACGGCGCTCGACCGTATGGCCCTTCCCCTTCCATTCTTCCACTTCTTCGTTTGCGAGAACGGTGCCTAGATCAGGCGACCACCAGACGGGCGTCTCTGCGACGTAGGCCAGCCTCACAGCGTCAATTTGTGCGCGGCTCCAGCCTTTTTCCTCCAGCTCAGAAACTGGCTTTGCTTTATTTTCTTCCTGACAAAAATAAGAGCTATAAAGCTGCAGAAAGATCCACTGCGTCCACCGCACATAAGCCTCGTCTGTGGTTGCGATTTCGCGGTCCCAATCATAGCCGAAGCCGAGCGATTTGAGCTGCCTGCGAAATGTTTTAATGTTCTCTGCCGTGGTCACGGCCGGATGCTGCCCAGTCTTGATCGCGTATTGCTCCGCTGGCAGGCCGAAAGAATCATAGCCCATTGGATGCAGGACATTGAAGCCACGCATCTTCTTATACCGCCCAATAATATCCGTGGCTGTATATCCCTCTGGATGCCCGACATGCAGACCTGATCCACTCGGATACGGGAACATATCTAGCACATAATATTTTGGGCGATTTTTATCAAAGCCCTCCTCCCCGGGTCCCGCTGTCCGAAAGGTCTTCTCTGAGTCCCACCTCGCCTGCCATTTTGACTCAAATTGATCGAAGGGAAACGGCTTGTGAGACTCAGACATAAGATGTTTTGCAGAAATGAGCCCGGAACCTGCCCGCCAAGCTAAGTTTTGAAAAGAAAAACTCTTTTCTCTTCATCCGCTCATCGGCGCTGAGAATGGCGCCCTCTCTGGCGCGCCCTCTCTGATGCACCATCTCAGGCTACTTCGTCTCAGAGTGCCTTCAGCTCAGGTGCTCCAGCTCAGGTTATGAATGACCGGAGGGTCCCACCGGCGCAATTTCCCCCTAATCTAACTCTCGATTGGCCTTGCCCTCTTCCAAGCGCGCCAGGAAAAGATCTACCTTAGGGAATTCCGAAGCATAAAAGCGGCTGAATTCGTCGCCTTCCGCATCCAAAAGCACAACCGTTGGGAAGCCCTCAATCTTATATGTTTCAAGATACTTCTCATTTTTCTTGTAAACGGCTTCGTCACCCTGGGGAAAATCTAGGTGCACAAGAACGTAAGATTCTGAAGCGCCTTCCAGAAACTCATCCTTTGAAAAGACCTCTTTCTTCATCATGATGCAGGGTGGGCACCAGTCGGACCCAGTGAATTCAAGCATCACTAGCTTGCCTTCCTTCTTAGCTTGCTCTATCGCCGGCTGCACCTCAGTCATCCAGCCCTCTGGAATTTCCGCCTTCGCATTGCAGGCAATCGTCGCCAGACCTGTCATCAACACTGCAAAATAAGTAATCGCTCTCATATATATTATACGTTCTAAAGGAGGACTTTATTCTATATTTCTCACAAAGCAGTCAAAAAACATGTCTCCTCTTATTCTCGCAACTCGGAATGCTCACAAGACAGAAGAGATCCGCCATCTACTTGGCCATCTTTACTCCATCTCCGATGTGACTACTCATCCTGCTCTTCCACACGTAGAGGAAACTGGAAGCACTTTTCTTGAAAATGCCCGCCTAAAGGCTCTCGGCATCAGCTCCCTTGTTCCGGGCCTAGTCCTCGCAGACGATTCTGGGCTGGAGGTCGATGCGCTCAGTCAGGCACCCGGGGTCTATTCGTCGAGCTTTGGCGGCGAAGAGGGGAATCACGAGAAGAACAATGCCCGCTTGCGCCGGGAAATGGCCGATCAAAGCCAGCGCTCTGCCCGCTTTCTCTGCGTTCTTGTCCTCGCTAAGAATGGCAAAGAGATCGCTAATTTCCAAGGCAGCGTCGTAGGTGAAATCGCCCGGCATCCTGCGGGCAAAGAAGGCTTCGGCTATGATCCCTTATTTATTCCCGAAGGGCATTCCCAGACTCTCGCCGAACTAGGCCCAGAGGTAAAATCGACCCTCTCCATCGCGCCAAAGCCCTCCAGAACTTACTCGGTTTTCTTTCCTCTGATTCCTACCAAACTTCTAGATAGATGACCGAACTTCTCTCACCTGCCGGGAACTGGGACTGTGCGCGAGCCGCCGTGGCCGCAGGAGCCGATGCAATCTACTTCGGCCTACCCGCCTTCAATGCCCGCCTCCGCGCAGACAACTTCACTGCCGAAGACCTACCGAAGCTGATGGAATACCTCCACACCCACGGCGTAAAGGGCTTCATTGCGATGAATACACTAATCTTCACGGGCGAGTTAGAAGCTGCCCAAGAACAACTCCTTGCAGTCGCCGCAGCTGGAGTGGACGCATTGATCATTCAGGATCTCGGCCTCGCCAAGCTCGCACGCACAATCATCCCGCAGGTGGAGCTCCACGCTTCTACGCAGATGACCATCACCTCCCCGGAAGGGCTATCATTCCTAGAAACCATCTTCCCGATGGAGCGTGCCGTTCTGGCTCGCGAGCTTTCTATTTCAGAAATTCAAAAGTTTGCGAGCAATCCTACGACTACCACACCTACCGAGGTCTTCGTCCACGGCGCACTCTGCGTCGCTTACTCAGGTCAGTGTCTGACTTCAGAATCACTCGGCCAACGCTCCGCAAATCGCGGTGAATGCGCACAAGCCTGCCGCATGCCTTACGAAATTGTCGTCGATGGGTTGACCCGCGATCTCGGCGAAAAACGCTATCTCCTGTCCCCGCAGGATCTGGCTACTGTCGATCTCGTTCCAGAACTCGTCGCCGCAGGGGTTACTTCTTTTAAAATCGAAGGTCGTCTGAAAACGCCGGAATACGTTGCCGCAGTCACCCGCACCTACCGCCAAGCGTTGGATCAGGCAAGCTCCACATCGCTTACAAGTTCGCGCAGAATGCCGATCGCTCAATCGTCGCGCTATGAGTTAGAGATGACTTTTTCCCGTGGCCTGACCACTGGCTGGCTAGAGGGCACCAACCATCCCTACCTCACCCATGGAAAGTTTGGCAAAAAGCGCGGCCCACTCCTCGGCACAATCGTAGAGGCGCAAAACGGCTGGATCCGCCTCGATCCACCAACTTCGGAACTCATCCCTCCACTCAAAGCAGGCGATGGAATTGTATTCGATGCCGGGGAGAATCGTGATCTCGAACAGGGTGCATCCATCTGGCGGATCGAAAAAGATCGAATTGTTTTTCATCGCGATCACTCCGGCATCAACTGGCAACGCATTCGCCCCGGTCATACTTTATATAAAACATCTGACCCGGCACTTGCCTCATCGATCCGCAAGTTCTGGAAAAATGCGCGACCGAGTAAAAGTAAGGTGCCTTTGCATATCGTCCTGAGCGGTGAGATCGGCCAGCCACTCGTCGCCACCGCAGAGCAAAGCACTGTTGCGAGTGAGATCTTATTAAGTAGCGCGACCACTCAACCGCTCACAACAGAAGTTTTCGAAAAGCAGTTTTCCCGTCTCGGTGAAACTGCCTATTCCCTCGCTTCCCTCGATAATCAGGTCTCTCCCGGATCCCACATTCCGCTATCAACACTGAATCAGCTGCGCAGAGACCTCATCGCCGCAATCGATTTGAGAAAAGCGACTGCCGCAGAAAACCAAGCGATACCTGACAAAGCGGCGCAGCACCAAAGAATCTCTTCAAGTCTCCGAGACCTAAGCCCCAGCCCTACAGAACCAGAAGAACCAACAGAACCAACAGGCCTCTCGCAATCACCTCAAACATCAACCCCGATGCTTTCGGTCCTCACCCGCACACTTCCGCAGCTGAGCGCGGCCCTGAGTGCTGGCATTTCCGAAATCTATTGTGATTACGAAGACCCGCGCCGCTACAAAGATGCTGTCAACCTCGCCTCCGGAACATCCAGCAAAATCATCCTTGCCACGCCGCGCATCATCAAGCCGGGCGAGGCGGGTTACCTGAAGCTGATTGAACGCTCCGCGCCGCAGGGCCTCTTGCTGCGTAATCTCAGCGCACTTCAACAATTTAAAGATCACCATGAACTAATCAAAATAGGTGATTTTTCACTGAACGTTTCAAATCCACTGACGGCAAAAATACTCATCGAGAACGCTAACTTAGACAGGGTCACAATATCTTACGACCTGAACATCACTCAGGTCTTAGAACTTGCTGCTGCCACTCCTTCCCCATGGTTGGAGCTCACGCTCCACCAGCACATGCCGATGTTTCATATGGAGCATTGCGTCTTTTGCACCTTCCTCAGCAATGGCACCACATGGAAAGACTGCGGTCGGCCCTGTGAGAAACATGTCGTGCACCTACGCGATCGGGTCGGCCAACTACACCGCCTTCAGGCAGACGTCGGCTGCCGCAATACCCTCTTCAATGGCCGCGCCCAGACGGGTGCCCGCTTCCTCCCAGCACTCCTCAATACCGGCCTAAAAAACTTCCGGGTAGAGCTATTGGATGAGGACGAAGCAAGCGCCCTCAACACAATACACAATTATCAAGCTCTACTTAGTGGCCGCAGCGGCCCTGCGGAACTTCTCGCCACCATCCAAGCCAGCGAAAAGCTAGGAGTCACCGAAGGCACGCTTCAACTGCCCTAGATAGGGTCTTGCAGCCGATAGTTCAAAGCGCGCTCCAAAAAAAAGGCGGGATGCTCGTCCGAAGAAGAGCAGGGCCCGCTAAGTCTCTTATTGCTACGACAAAAACAAATACTACTTCCCAGCCATCTCCGGACTCGGAGCCACCTGCAAAAAACAGCCAAGCGCCTATCGTTGATGAAATCCCACCCGACCTACAGCCCGGTGCCAAATTTAACACGATTTTTGCTGCAGCGACTCTATCCTCTGCAAGCAAAATGCTTCTGGAGCTTTATTCAGGTATAGTCACAGACACACAATCGGTTGTTGGGTGCAAATACTTAAGCATCAAAACGTCTAGGAATCTAAGGCTGGCGAACTGATCAACGCTATCCTTAATAGCTTCTTCATCAACTTCCCCAACACTCACAAGGTCGCTGTCCTTCCAAATCGAAAGACGCGGTCCAGTTAAGGCGATTGGAAGGGATTGATCACCTGAACCCTTCCGAAATTCTGCCCGTGACTCAGATCTTCTGAATATAGGGTAGAGCAACCCAAAGTTTCAGCGGCCGAAACTATCGTCGAGTCCCAGTGCGATAACTGATACTGCCGTCGGAGCTCGATTGCCCTCATAATTACATCACACGATACCGGAAGAACGGGAAGTTTCAGGGAGTATTCCACCATCACATCGATCTCGCTTTCAGCGATGCCCAAGGCTGGTCGACGCAGGGCGGTACTGATAAACTCCAGCATTACCTGAGAAGAAATTCCCACTTTGTCCCGAAGTAGTAGCTTTTTACAAATTTCCTTCTTCAGCGCATCCTCGGGGGAGCTCGAAAACGCATAAAGCAAGATATTACTATCGAGAAAATAGTTAGCGGTCATACCGCTCTTCACGAGTCCCCAAGTCCATCGGTTCCGTATTACTGGCAACCATTTTCTTGAACAGCTTCTTGATCTTTTTCTGCCTCTCCTTTTCGTTTATCTTCTCATCGTTGCCCGTCACGAGCCGAAGCCCTTTTAATACCAACTCTTTTAAAGTGGTCTGATTCTGAGCAGCATGAACTTTGGCTGCTTTTAAAACTTCCTCGGGCAAGTCAATCGTCGTTTTCACTGCCGAGCAATAAATACAGTTCTACGGTTCAAATCAAGAATCTATTCCACTTTACCAAAATAGGTGGATTGTTTTGATCATCAGATAAAGAAAGAAGGGCCGCAATGTGATCAAACACACCTTGGAAATCTCCCAGCGAGCGGCTCGCCATTCTCCATGAGAGAAACAACTTGTTATTCATTCGAACGAGAGCGAGCGAAGCTTTGCTTGTGAAGACATCGGGGTTCTTTTGCTCCAGACTCCTGTTATCTCACTCAGCTCAACCATCCGCAGTTGATCGGGAGCAAATTCAATGGAGGTGAGAGCCGGGGGTAATTGGTAACCGATCACTGCTAGCCATTATTCTCCAGCTAATTCATCCAGAACAAGTTACCGACCTAACTTTATCCATATTTCATCAGAGCCGTGACTCTTCAGAAGGTATCTCGATGCTGATTCCATAGTCCGGAGTAATCTCTAGAAGTCGCTGCTTTTCTTCTTTTGTCACTCCCAGAATCGGTTCTGAAACATGATTAACGATCGTCCCGGTCGTCTTGAACATTTCTTCCAAGCCACCCGGAAAAACCATTACCAGAGCTTTTGCAACCTGACCGGAATCATTCTTGAACCAATGTTTATGACCCCTTGGCAAGTGGACCAGCTCCCCTGCAGTGGCCTCAAACGAGGCGTCTGAAGTGTAAAATTTTAAAGTGCCTTCGAGGATATAAAATGCCTCATCCTCATGACGGTGCTGATGGGGAGGCGGGCCGCCATTGGCTTGCATAGTCGCATGCCACAGCCCGTATTTTCCTGAAGTGCTTTCTGCATTCGCGAGGAACCGATACCGATCTCCAACTGCATCGACAAGGACACCTTGATTTCCTTTGACCACACTGAGGTTCGGCGCTTTTCTGGAATGAAGAACCCGGTGGATCCAGATCAATGCCATATTTCTTCGCGGCTGCTTTAACTCTATCTATCCCCTCATCAGAGAACGGCACCAAGGCATCATCTTTGGAATCCATCGGGTATCCACCTTCCATTTGAAAGCGATCAAATCCCGCAGGTGTGCAGATTGTGAGCAATTCAGCAGGGCTGCCACTTTCGTTTTTTATATAGTGAGAGGTGTTCGCACCGATGTTTATAAAATCCCCTGCTTCGAGTGTTATTTCCTGATTCCCGGCAACAAAGGTGACACTTCCTGAAAGCAGGTAGAAGCCTTCCTCGAAATCATGACGATGTGGTGGGGCTGATCCATCGACAGCGGAAACTCCGATCGATAGGCAGTAAAGATGATTTGTTTTCTTTCCGATGATTAGAAAGCGCGTGGGAGCGCCCATCCATGAAATCCATTGACCATCGTCTTCTGTGATATGTAGAGCTGCGTTCATCGATGACTAAAGTGCCTTAGAAAACTTTTCGACTTCAGCGTGAAGCTGCGAGGAAAGCGCCTTATCTTTGATGCCGATCTCTTCGTCAAAGTTTTCATAAAACTCTGGCAAGGCCATCGTGCCAGTTACTTCGGCACCGAGATGAGGGAAGTATTCTTCAGCAGCTGCGAGAACATTTGCTCCGCCACGCCCGCCCGGTGAAGTAGAGAGCAGCAAGACTGGCTTTTCTCCCCAGACCTTCTTCTGCTGCCGACTCGCCCAGTCTAGAATATTCTTAAAGGCCGAACTGTAACTGCCATTGTGCTCTGCGAATGAGATGATGATGCCATCTGATTGATCGAGTTGATCGACGAACAATTTCGCCTTCTGAGGAATCCCCTGTTCCTTTTCTAGATCTTCAGAATAGATCGGCATTTCAAATTCTCTCAGGTCGATATTCCTCGCACTGGCATTTTTAAGAAGCGAGCCAGCATGTCTAGCTAGCGCGACATTGATTGAGGTGGAGCTGGTGCTGGCACCAATAGTTACAATGTTTTTCATAAGATTGAATAAATGATTTTTGTTGTTGGTGAGTGCCTACCGCAAGAGCTGCGAGTGGACAAATCTTGACTAAACTTTGCTCGGCCCGGCCTGCTTTCTCATTCCTAAAAATGCCGCAAAGCGATGACGGTATGAGTAGAGGAGGAAAAGTGCGAGCAAGCTCAGAATAGCGCTTGGTGGATTAAAACTCTTTGCAATAAAAAGGTCGTAAAGATTAATCACCACAAGAATCGGGCCAAGGATCAGGAGGCCAAAGGGAGCAAACCGCTGGCTTAGAACGGCGAGTCCACCAAGGACCTCAAGTGCCTTCACCACCGCTAAGAAGCCAGACATGTATAGAATTCCCAGAAATTGGCCAGCCGCCTCGGTAGGTGGCGGAGGAGTTGGTAGAACTTTGAGCCAAAAGTTGAGGCCAAAGACGAGGAAACCAATTCCGAGTAGTAGATTTGCGATGAGCGTTGCTTTTTTCATATCATTTCAATTTATGCATTTTAGAGAGCGAAGAGGATAAATTCTGATTCTTGCTGGGCCACAATATCACCAATGGACCCGTGAAGGGCAGCTCCATCTCCGGCTCCGAGAGTCTCGCCCTGAAGCGTTATTTCACCGGAGATGAGGTGTAACCAGTGCTTTTCTGAACGAGTCGCCGGGACGAGAGATCTCCCGCTTTCCAGGTGCCCAAAATGTAATTCTGCTTCCTGTTGGATCCCGATCGATCCCTCCCTGCCGTCGCCGGATGCAATGAGGGTCAAACCGTTCGATTTCCGCTGCTCTAGGATCGATTTTTCCGCATAGCGCGGGACCGCTGCCTTGACCTTCGGCGTAATCCAGATTTGTAAAAAGTGGACCAGATCCGTCTCGGAAGGATTAAACTCAGAGTGACGCACCCCGGAGCCGGCCGAGATATACTGGAAGTCACCAGCCTGAATGATGCGCCCGTTCCCCATCGAATCACGATGCTGAAGCTGACCAGATATCACGTAAGAAATGATTTCCATATCTGCGTGCCCATGTTCTCCGAATCCCATTTTTGGCGCGACTGTATCCTCATTGATCACCCGCAGACTTTCGAAGCCGATGAAGGCCGGATCATAATGATCAGCGAATGAAAAAGTATGGTAGGAATCGAGCCATCCAAGATTTGAGTGAAAGCGGTCACCCGCACGCCGGATCGCAATTTTGTTTTGTTCCTGAGTTTTCATATGGAGAAGGTGGACCAAGATATCTATTCGATAAACTGTTGAGTTGCTTGCCTGAGTATTCATATTTCACATAGTGAGAGACGATCTTAATCTGCAGCAACTAAGACATTTTGTTCAAGTGGCCGAGCTAGAGAATATTTCTGCAGCTGCCCGGGAACTTCGGCTGACTCAGCCAGCTCTCAGTCGGCAAATGAAAGCACTGGAGGAACAACTGGGTTGGCAATTGTTCGAACGTGGTAAGAAATCGATGCAGATCACACATGCCGGAGCCGTGCTGCAGCGCGAAGCCCAGAAGATTCTGCGGTCCACTCGTCTTGCTTTACAGCGAGCCGAAAACGAAATTGAGGGGGCGCAGATGCGGGTTGGCTTCGCGCCCTCACTGGCAAGCGGGCTGGTTGAAGGTGCTTTGAAATGCTTCACCAGTGCTTTTCCGCGCGTGCGAATTTCGTGGTTTGATTGCTCGACTCAGGAAATGTGGCGGAAGCTAGAAGCTGAAGAGCTCGATCTCATCTTAGAAGTAGAGACCACAGATCCGCGGATTGAATGGGACCGGCTGCGCCAAAAAGATTTTTTACTCATGGTTCCGGCCGATCATCCATTTGCGAAGAAACGTTTTGTCAGTCCAACGCACCTCGATGGAGAACGCCTGCTTCTTTTAAATCGGCACGATTACCCCGGCTACTGGACGCAGGTCACAGAGTATTTTGAGGCCCAATCGATCAATGCGAAGATCGCCGGGGAATTCGATGGCATCTCTAGTCTGAGGATGGGTGTCGAGGCAGGCCTAGGTCTGGCCCTAGTCGGCGAAGGATCTTCGCTTTCGGAAAAAGTCCTCTTAAAGAAGCTACGTCCAAAACCCAACCCGATCTGTGTGAGCCTAGGCCACAAAAGCACACGATCTTTGACCGAATGGGAGAAGGGTTTTCTCGCGGCCCTAAGAAACTAACCCGCCAGCTATCTTTGGAGGAAATTTGAGGACGCAGACTGGGATTGACTACGCTTTGCTCCGTCTCTGCGGAGTGCGCTGCGCGGAATGAATGAATTTCTCGCTAACGCTCGATTGGCAGTCAAACCCTAAGATCCTGCGCTGCGCTGCGGAGGGGTTCTCGTCCCAGAAATAAGGCGGGATGTTTTAGATGGTGAGAGGATCTACAATAGGTAGGTCCTTCAGAGAAAAAGTACGCAGACTGGGATTGACTACGCTTCGCTCCGTCTCTGCGGAATGCGCTTCGCGGAATGAATGAATTTCTCGCTAGCGCTCGATTGGCAGTCAAACCCTAAGATCCTGCGCTGCGCTCCGGAGGGGTTCTCGTCCCAGAAATAGGGCGGGAAGTTTTCGGTGGGGGAAGAGCTACGAAGTGTAGGCCCTTTAGAGAAAAAGTACCGCAGACTGGGATTGACTACGCTTCGCTCCGTCTCTGCGGAATGCGCTTCGCGGAATGAATGAATTTCTCGCTAGCGCTCGATTGGCAGTCAAACCCTAAGATCCTGCGCTGCGCTCCGGAGGGGTTCTCGTCCCAGAAATAGGGCGGGAAGTTTTTGGTGGGGGAAGAGCTACGAAGTGTAGGCCCTTTAGAGAAAAAGTACGCAGACTGGGACTCGAACCCAGGACCAATTGGTTAAAAGCCAACTGCTCTACCAACTGAGCTATCTGCGCCTTCAATTTTACCGAGTTTCTTTGGTGGAAGCTCGGGGGAGGCTTGTTAGGGCTAGGCACTAAGATAGGCAAGGAAATTATACTGATTCACTAAACATATCTCGCCACTTAGCTAAAAGCATCTCTGTTTCTGTCAATAAGTGCCTCTCGCTCTCATCCAAACCGTGGATTGGGTTACCAGCTCAGCACTTGAACTGAATTACTTCTTTTCTTCCAAGGCGATCTCACCAAAATTCCGCCCTGTATTCGCGACAAGCAGTCCTGCAAGACCGAACAATCACCGGATCATCCTTCCTTATGGTAAAGATACATTTAGACTACCTTGGCAATCTTCGAAATTCAGCCACTCATATTCCGTCCGGGACTGAGCTTAATACAGATGCACCCGTAGATAATCACGGCCTAGGCGAATCATTCTCTCCGACAGACTTGGTCGCCACCGGTCTCGGCGCATGCATGACTACCGTGATGGGGATCGTTGCCCAACGCAAAAGCCTATCGTTAAAAGGCCTAGGTCTCGAAGTCCGCAAACATATGTCTGAGGACACTCCTCGCCGTATTTCAAAGATTGAGATCGATTTTTCAATGCCGATTTCAGCAGACCATCCAGAAGCGAAGCTTCTCGAAAATGCGGCCCGCGGCTGTCCGGTCCACCACTCACTTCATCCAGACATCGTCGTTGATCTGAAATGGATCTGGGCGCAATGATACCTGCCATGCGCAATTTGTATCTCTCGTTTTTCCTAGCAGCCCTCATTGCTCCGTTGCAGGCCTCCCCAGAGGCTGCCGAACGCGTCAAGCGTGGCTATGAACTGACGATGGAAAAATGGACTCTTAAAAACAAGCTAGCGACGACCCCGGCAGAGCGCGCCGCATTATCCAGTGAGCGCCCCGATCCTTTCGCCGCTGCCGCGGAGATCTACCGGGTAATTCTTCCTTCGCTGAAGGAAACATGGACGCTGCCATACTCCGCCTTCTTTTTAGAAACGTCCCAGCATCTTGTCGCGCCCAATGAACAGGGCGTTCCCGCTCCCGCTTATCGAAAAGAGCGCGATCGTCTCAGCGCCAATATTTCGCTAAACCATTCGAAAGCCCCCGAGATTGCGCCTGTGTGCATTGCATGGGCTGCATCAAATAATGCGCAGAATCTTCCCTATCTCGAAAAAGTTGCTTCAGAAAATCCTGATAAAGGCACTCAAGGGATTGCAGCACTCGGCTCCGCTCTGCTGTTAAAAACTCTGGGTGACGATCCAGAAATCATGAAGCGCCGCCTTGGCTACCTTCGCACAGCAATTATTCAGGCCTCGGAAAAATCGATCTATGATCGCAGCGTAGCAGATATCGCGACTGATGAGCTTTTTACAATTCGTTACCTGAGCAAAGGCAGGACCGCACCACCGCTTTCTGGAACCGATGTTTCGGGCCGGGCCGTCTCACTATCAGATTTTAAAGGCAAGATCACCGTCCTGCTTTTCTGGGATGCTCAGTCGCCGAATACCGATCAGGTGATCAACTTGAATAATCAATTGGTCGAAAAATTTCGCGATCAGGCCGTGACCGTTTTAGGTGTGACTCCAGAGCCACTGGACCGCATCCGCGCTCTGCAGGCCGATGGCCAGATCAAATGGAATAATCTCATCGATCCCTCAGAAAAACTTTCGGCGGAGTATCGTATTACCAGCCGTCCGACTGTTTTCATCATCGATTCCACAGGAACGATCCAATATACTGGCCTTCCAGGCTCCTTTGTAGAGCTCACCATTGCTGCACTCCTTACCAAACCTTAGACAACCCGGAAGCTGGGGGAAGTCCCACAGTTCTCTTGGTAATCATTACCCTAGGCAGTGAGACATAGACCTGACTTAGGCGACGGGAGTACTTACCTGCAATCAAATCGGATGCTTCAAATAAGGATGCTGCGAGGTGAACTTACTGCCAGATCTACCGGCTCCTTGCAGCTTTCGCTGCGATCTGCCCGAAGCAATTATAGCAACTGGTTTATAGCAAGCAGATGGTTGCAAACGGGAATAGCCGCTTTACTTCACGCCCTTTTTCGAAAGGCGTGTTCCCTTTGTCGCACCTTGTCGGGCTTTGAACTTCGGGTTGCTTTTGCAAATCACGTAGTTTGTCCCCTTGCGGCTTACCACTTGGCAATCTGCGTGACGGCGTTTCGCGGAAGCGAGTGAGGATAGAACTTTCATGATAAATTGGTGGAAAAATTAATTTTAGCAGCGAACCCAGCTGCCAGCGGGACGCGAAAGATAGATACCACCCTGAGCTTGTAAAGACATTTCTACCATCAGTCTGTGGCGATTTTCTTAAGCCTCTGGCATGGTTAGGAAGCCTGATCAGTCATCTCCACGGCTTATGCCAAGCGCCTTAGTAGTTGCCCATAACCTAAAAAAGGCGTTTCCTTGCGACTATGAATTTACGTTGGTTAAACGCCCTTCTCTGGGGAAATTCCGTCGCCTTGGCGTGGATGTGGGGACTCGGGCTATTTTTCTCAGTCCAGATCTCCTTCATGTTTGGACTGAAAGGCTTGCTCCTCTTTGCGATCCCGAATGCCTTAGGTCTCATGCTATTTGGTTGGCTCACCCACATCGTCGCGGACGGAACGATGGCGGCCAAGAATCCTTGGCACTATTTTTTGAACGCTTCTCCAAGCCTTTTCGCCTGATTTTCTATCTCTATCAGATCGTTGCGCTGTCACTCACGGTGTTTGGCTTGGTAAAGTATTTGTTCTTCCCGCTCCTCGCCTCGATGGACCTCGGTGGAAATGCGATTCTCGCCCTGGGCGTATGTATGGTGGTTTTCGTTCTGCTAGCCGCTGGCTGCTTATTCGGCGAAGAATTCGGCATTCGGAAAATCAAAGCAGGCCACACCCTGCTCGGCGCCTTACTGCTCGCCTGCATCGTTGCAATTCTGCTTACCCTCCGGCCGGCTGGCATCGGCACCGGCATCGCCGGACTTGGGGCGGAGAACGGCTATACCTCCACCCGCTTTTGGGGCTATGCGGTTCCGCTAATTGTCGGCTTACTATTCGGTCCGTGGCTGGATCTCCAGCATTGGCAGCGGGCGATCCAGATCCACCGCGAGAAGACTTCCATCCGCCTCAGCTATATTTTCGGGGCGATCATTTTTTTCCTGCTACTGATGTTTCATGGCTTTCTTGCCATGTGGGTCATGGGCCGCGCACCTGCCGCCTTTAACGAGAACGCCGCCCGCGTCGGCCTGGATGGACTCTACTACGCACACGATATTATCGTGAACTTCTTCAGCTCCACCTTCGATGGGAATTCGATTGTGCCAGCCGCCTACTTCGGCTTCCTCTGCATCTGCGTCCTTACCACATTGGATAGTGGATACGTAGCGCTTAAATGGTTCTTGGGCAAAAGCGTCGAGAAAAGTGAAAATATGCTGCTCTCGATTGTTCCAAAGGGAATCGTCTCTTCGCCGATCCCGACTTTCTTCATCGTCGCGGTAGTCACCCTTTTCGGCTATTTCGCGCGCTTCGAGCTAGAATACTTCATGGTGTTCTTTGCCTCATTCTTCGTTGGCTACTCGGCGTTGGCAATCGCGCGCTGCTTTGTGCCAAATTCACAGCAGCCACTTCCGCAGATCCGCATGTTCTCAATGGCCTGTCTCTGCTTAGTAATTTTCGCGTTCGGCTACATGGCTAACCGCAATGTCCTGATGTATCTGGGCTCACTCCTGCCCCTGATCTACGTGGTCTGGCTGGTGACGACCACTGATCTCCTCCGTCTAGTGACCGAGCGAACTGGTGAGATAATCGAAAAGGCAGGCAGCCATCCGGCTCTAAAATCAATCGCCAAAAGCGCCGAATCCGCTTTGGTTCCCAATTCTGAGGTCCAGACAATACCATTCTCTGGAGAAACTCATGATCTAGCCGGACATTTTGAAGGGAAATGGTTCGTCTACTCAATGATGGCGACCTATTCTGACACAAATTCCGTCGGCAACGTTTATTTTGGAATGTATCCGATGTATGTCGGCAAAACCCGGGAGCTTTTCTTCAACGCAGCGATGCCAGATTTCGATTTAAAAACTTCTAAATTTTACATCCTCACCCGTTCCTTCGAGCATAAATTTGTCCGTGAAAGTCGCGAGTTCGATAAGATCACCGTAAAAATCAAGGTTTCTGAAACCAACCGCAAGTTCTGCACCCTAGAACATCAGATCTATGGCCCGAGAAATGAGCTTCTCGGAAAAGGCAAACAAAGCCTGCTTTTTGTATCTTCAAAGGATTATGGCCTTCTAGATATTCCCCCTGAAGTCTATACTGCGTTTGTTAAATATCTATAAAACCCAAAATTTATGCCGCGCCGCGCTAGTTCTAAGACCAATCCTACACTAATCGTTGGCATTCTCGTGGTAGCCATCTGCCTGTTCTTTGCGGGTAAATTCTTCATGTCGAAGAAGACTGAAAGCTTTGCAGACGTGCCGCCGCTTACCGTTCAGCAACTTCTTGAGAACGGCAATTCTCTCCGGGGCAACGAGTATATGATCCAAGGGAAGATTGACGCAAAGCTACGATGGACTCCTGACCGCGGGCAGTTCATCACCGTTCGAGTAGAGAATGAAGGGAACGAAGAGATTGTTCCGCTCCAGATCCCCCAGGAATTTAGCTCGCTGAATATCGAGCGAGAGCAGAGCTATGCTTTCAAGATAGAATTTCAGCAAGGTGGAATCCCCATCGCGACCGCAGTCAATCGCCTTTAAAACTCATAAGCCCGTATGACAAACCCAGTTCATCCTTCTTATCTTCCATATATCGTTCGGCGAGGTCTGGCCTTATTGCTCTTTGGCCTTAGCTCCGGCGCATTTGCACAGGTCTATACTCCGCCAGCGTCATCTACAACAAGCGATCAAGCAAGCTCTGACAGCAGCCCTCCCCCCGAGAACCAAAATGGCGCATCTCCATTTGGCCAGGAAATTCCTCTACTAGATCTCTCTGCGGAGACCATTACTGTCGGCGGGATTCCGATTCCACTCGGCGATAACCGCCTTCTGAAAGCTCGCTTCGAGAAGTATTTATCACAGCCACCGGAGACCTCTGCGGAGGCTCTCGAATATCGCCAAAATATGGATGCGATACTTTCTACCATCTCCCCGTTTCATAAGGGCGGGCCTGATCTAAAGGGGGCCTTCGGTCTGCTTCCCAGCGCCGCCGCCTATCCCGGTGACGCGAATCTCTGCATGTCCCTAGCAGAGTCTATCTACGTGGCGCTCTTGGCAAAGAAAGACGTCAGCTCGCTAAATTCACTCAACCAAACAATCGAGGCAGAAAAGGAAGCGATCATTCGCAAAGCAGACTGGGATGCCCGAAACGAGCGTGATCCCTCACTTGGGCAATCCCGTCCAGTCGGCGAAGGCGAATCCGCCCGCAACCAGAACGCCACCACTCCGGGAAGCGGAATAAGCTCCCTCAAATACGCAGAGACGCTACGCCGGATCACTGAAATCGAGGTCTTAAAGAAACAAAACATTGTCCGTTCAGAAGCGCAGACCATTCAGACAAAGGCACAGTATCAGGTCAGCATGATTCAATGGTTCATCCAGCGCCGCTACGAGCATGTGCTGATGGCAGCCCGGTTTTATAATCAGATCTGGAAAGACGGTGATTCCAAGCTTCGCGTCAAAAAAGGATCTGATGTTTCAAAGCTTTTCGCGGAATCTCTGGGCATTGCTCCCACTGTGTCATCGCTAGATTCGCTTGCGAGTGAGGCGATCCGTGAAGTCGCAAAATATGTGCAAGCCTTTGAGCTGATGCTCACCCGCAATGAGGTCCACTCCGCTTCCCAACGCCTGATGGAAGCATATGCGATTGGTGAATACTTAGCGCCAGTGGCCACCCTGTCACTTGAGAAAAAGCAGCGTATCGCCGTTTACACCCGAGACCTGCATGAACTCTTTGGCACTCTTCAGGCAAAGGATTATACCCGCTCTCGTCAGCTCGTTCAGTCTCTGAAAGAGCAAGCCAGCGATTTCCCATCATCAAAAGTAGACGCCACGATTGCCGCATACAGCTTAGCCTCTGATTTAGCGATTGAGGAGGCCAAGAGCCATCTGCTATCGCGCGAAACAACCCTTGCCGCTGAAAAAATTAAGACGGCGACAGAGATGTGGCCAACCAATCCGAAACTCGAAGAGTTCCGCACTCTTGTCTCAAATTCTGGAGGCCTAGCGACCGCCCAAAATGACTTTGATCGGCTTCTTTCCGAGGGGAATTACCGCGAGATAGCTCGCCGCCAATACGAGTTTGCACCTGCCATACAGGGAGACACCATCAAGGAGGACGCCTTTAAGCAAATCATGGAAAACCTTCGTAAAATCGAGGGTGCCTTGGGCAAAGCCGCTGAATTTTCCCGGATGGGCCATAATTACAGTGCTTGGGAACAGCTTGCTGAGATCCGCACAGAGTTTCCAGACGATCCGAAACTTGGCCGCGAGCTTGAGCTGCTTGCGCCGAAGGTGGCTGACTTTACTCTCGCTCTCGACAAGGCTCATCAATTCGAAGCACGCACACCACAGCAGACTGGTTCCGCCCTGACTTGGTTTCTCAAGGCACGGAATATCTACAATCAATCCACCCAGGCTGAAGAAGGGATTCAGCGCGTGCTTGATCAGATACTACCCGAAAGTTAGATGTGCTTTTCTAGCCCACTCCATCCACCCTGATGACGCTCGCCACCTACATCACCGTCCTGCGCATCTTTCTAGTCCCCGTCTTTGCCTACTTCGCCATCCGATATGGCCACAGCATTCGTGCTGCCAGCCCTGACGAGAATCTGCGCTACATTGCTCTGGCAATATTTACAATTGCCGCAGTCAGCGATGGCATCGATGGCTACATCGCCCGGCACTTTCATCAGGAATCCGATTTAGGTGCATTCTTAGACCCAATTGCGGACAAGCTCTTGATCACCACGGCGCTGATCATCCTTACCCTATTACCTTGGGGACACGGCAACTGGTCTGTGCCTCTTTGGTTTACCACTTTGGTGATTGTCCGCGATAGCCTAATCCTTATCGGTATCCGCTTTCTTTACTCCGCCAAAAAATCGGTCTCCATTCGGCCTCATTGGAGCAGCAAACTCACGACCTTCGCGATCTTTCTAGTCATCGCGTGGACAATGCTAAAGGTGATCCCAGTTAGCCCAATCTACCCCTGCGTTTTCGCTGCAATCCTCATTCTAGTTTCCGCCGTGGCCTATTACCGCCGGGCGCGGAGAATTTTCTACAGCCCTGCTTAGAAATTATGTGGATTGCTGAAACAAAGGCCTCCCTCAGCCGAGAACTCGATTTTGCTGATGGCGAAGTTGTTCTCGTTCCCACGATGGGCGCGCTTCATCTAGGCCATGCCGCTCTGATCCGCGCGGCGCGGGAGCATGCGAATCCTGGCGGACGAGTCGTGGTCTCAATCTTTGTCAACCCGACCCAGTTTGATAATCCGCAAGACCTCAAGACCTATCCGCGCAATATCGAAGCCGATCTGGCCCTATGTCGCAGCTTGGAGGTGGATGGTATTTTCCTACCTTCCGCCACAGAATTATACGCATCGGATCATTCTATCTCGATCTCTGAGACTGAGCTTTCACAGACGCTCTGCGGTGCCTCCCGCCCGGGGCATTTCGCAGGTGTTTGCACGATTGTGCTGAAGCTGTTTTCACTAACGCGCGCCTCGGCTGCCGTCTTCGGCGAGAAAGATTACCAGCAGCTGGCAATTATCCGCCGCCTCGTGCGCGATCTAAACCTCCCGGTCAAAATCCTGCCTCATCCCACGCTCCGCGAAGCAGATGGCCTCGCGATGTCCTCGCGCAATGCCCGCCTCACCACAGATCAGCAGAAAATCGCCCCTCTCATATACCAGGCCCTACAATCTGCATCTGCCGAAATATCTGTGGCCAATATCCTAGCAAAAGCTCGCGAGCAGCTAAGCGCTTCGCCCCACCTAAAGATCGATTACCTCTCTCTGGTCGATCCAGATTCGCTACGCGATGTTCTGGATCTCGCCAAGCCTAGCCTCCTTGCCACCGCCGTATTTCTCGGCTCCGTGCGCCTGATTGATAACCTCATCATTCCGCCTCGGAATTGACCTTACCTCGATAGTTCAAAAATTCTTGAACTATCACCTTCCGCATTTAGGGTGGTCATGTGGAAAACAGCACCACTACGAACGAGACAACCGATATCTCGCCTCTCAGCGAATTGCAGAGAAGTGTAATTGATTTCTTCGTCGACGGGGCCAAGGTGCTCGGAATGCCTGGCTCGCTCGGCGAAATTTACGGCCTCTTATTTATTTCTGCAGAGCCACTCTCGCTAAATGATCTGGTAAACAGATTAGGCATCTCAAAAGGTTCTGTTTCCCAAGGCCTGCGCACACTTCAAGGCTTAGGCGCGATCCATAGCGAGACTCCGCGCACCAGCCGCCGCACCTACTATCGCCCAGCCACCGAATTGAAGAAACTCGTCGGCGGGTACATCAAGGAACAAATCCGCCCGCACCTATCGAGCGGAGAGATGAAACTCCAAAAACTTCGTGAGCAGGCGGAAGCGACACAGGATCCTGAGACAAGGGACTTTTTCCTCATTCGCTTGGAAAAGCTTGAGAGCTGGATAGGTCGCAGCCGCAAGGTGCTGCCTCTCCTACAAAAAATACTTGGCCAATGAGTTCTGAGTTATCCAGCCAAGCTCTTTGGTATTGCGTACGGACACAGACCAAACGCGAACACATTGCGGCGGAGCACCTCCGTAAAATCGACGGCATAGATCCATTTTGCCCAAGAATTCGCTACCGCAAGGCCACGCGCCGTGGCAAAGTCTGGTGGACTGAATCGCTTTTCCCCGGATACATCCTCGCAAAATTTAAGCTCTCGGAATCCGAGCGAATCGTCACTTATTGCCAAGGCGTTCGTGGCCTCGTGAAATTTGGTTCAGAAATCCCATCCATCCCAGAAGCTTCAATCGCATGCCTGCGCGCGCAGATCGCTAAGCTTTCCTCCGATCAAAGCGAGACACTGACAGTCACGCCCTCGCTTGAAATCGGCGATGACATCGAGGTCGCAAATGGTCCTTTGCAAGGAATGTCCGGTAGAGTCCACTCCATCAATGCCGCGACAGAACGAGTGAAAGTCCTTATCGAGTTTCTTGGTGAAACCCAGCCCGTGGATCTCGATCTATTCACAATTCTACTTCCTAGAAAATCTCTTCCCGCCTTTTAGCTTTTCCCAGCACATTCGGCAGCCCTATGCCGGAAAACAAATACTTCCAGAACAATCCCGATTGGTTCTCACACATCTGAAAGAGATTTTGTGAAACGACCAGAGGCGGTAGCGTGCCAAGATTCTTGAGCTTTGGAAAGTAGGGTTGAAATGGCGGGGACAGTGCAAAAATATCATTTCATAAACTGGCTGATTAGGCGGAATTCAGTTCTCAACCCATGCATTTCTTAATCATCGGCGCAGGGTTCTCAGGAGTTGTTGCTGCCCACCAGCTTTCGCAGGCTGGCCATCGCTGCACAATCGTAGATCGCCGCGATCATATTGCCGGAAATGCTCACGATTCCGCCTCAGCGGTTGGCGTGCTCACTCATAATTACGGCCCGCATTACTTTCGATCCAATTCACAAAAAGTTGTCAATTACCTGTCTCAGTTCACCAGCTGGCATCGGGTCGATTATAAAATTAAGTCTTTTGCACAGGAGCAGCTATGGCCCTTTCCAATCAACCTGAACACTTTTGAGCAGCTAATCGGCAAAGCTTCCTCCACGGCAGAGTTCGAGGCTTATTTAGCGGAAAATCGCCACCCGATCAAGAAGCCGAAAAACTCTGAGGAAGTGATTCTTTCTCAGGTCGGCACAGAGCTCTACGAACTTTTCTTTGAAGGTTACACGCTAAAACAGTGGGAAAGGCACCCCCGAGAATTAGATCCATCTGTCTGTGGGCGCGTCCCGATCCGTACGAATCGCGATAATCGCTATCTCACCGAAGAATTCCAAGCGCTTCCCGCAAAAGGCTTTTCGGCCCTCTTCGATCAGCTCCTCGGAGCCTGCCAAAATACTACATTGCTCCTGAACACAGAATCGGCCGAAGCCCGCTCTAGCATTCGCCACGATCATTTGATTTTCACCGGGCCGATTGACGAATATTTTAATTATCAATACGGCCCGCTGCCTTATCGCTCGCTACGTTTTGAAAAAGAATCTTTCACCGCCGATCAGCTAATCCCACGTCAGCCCATTGCCGGACAGCCGGGATTTTACCAAGCTGCAATGCAGATTAATTACCCCTCGGTAAAAATCCCTCACACAAGGATTGTGGAAATAAAACATGCAAGCGGCCAGAAGATCGATGCGACAACCATCGTCCGCGAGTATCCAGACGATTGGGCACGCGGCAAAGACCCATACTACCCGGTCCCAACAGACGAATCCAAAATCCTTTACCAAAGATACGCAAAGCTCGCAGCCGCCGAGCAAGGGACTACTTTCATCGGCCGCTTAGCCACTTACCGGTATTACAATATGGATCAGGTCACCGCTATGGCACTCAGCACTTCAGAGCGGCTCATCAAGCGCTTCTCCTGAAAGCCTTTGCATATCTGATCGGAAGAAACTGGAACCTATGGAACTTCGCAGCGTAGCGGCGATCGCAAAAGCACTCGGGGAAGCGGATGTTCGATATCTCGTCGTAGGAGGAACTGCGGTGAATGCTCATGGCTACCAACGCTTCACCAGCGATCTAGATCTCGTCGTTCAATTGGATGCTGAGAACGTCCTTCGAGCGCTCAACTGCCTAGAGTCTCTCGCCTACCACCCGCGCGTTCCAATCACAGCTCTACAGTTTTCCAAGGCCGAAAATCGCCAGCGCTGGCATGAAGAGAAGGGCATGATGGTATTGAACCTACATAGTGAGCTGCACCCGCGCACACCGATTGATATATTCATAAGCGAACCGTTTGATTTCAATACCGAATGGGATCTAGCAACGAAGATCGATATTGAAGCTGGGAATACACTCTCGGTGGTGCGTCTCCCCACGCTTCTCGAAATGAAGAAGAATGCAGCGCGCCCAAAAGACCTTCTCGATCTTGATTGCTTGACCAGACTGAACCCTTATCGAGATGGGAAATAAATATATCGAAAGGCACGATCCTTGGTATTGGACAACGGCGCATGGTGCGGAAATGCACTCATTGCTCACCGGCTTTGATTCAAGCTTCCGGGAGAAAATCCAATGGCTAGAAGAAGCGGAGACCCTTTCTCTTATTTTTGAAGAAAACCGAGCCAAAGCAAAAGAAGACGTAAAACAACCATCCGATCAATCGACCTAGAATATGAGTAAAATTTTCATCACTGGACACAAAGGAATGGTCGGCTCTGCACTGATTCAGCGCGCCTTTGCCCTCGGTCACGAGACCTTGACAGCGACTCGTGAGCAGCTCGATCTTACCGAGCAGGCTGCGGTCTATACCTTTTTAGAAACAAATCAGCCTGAAATCGTTATCATCGCCGCAGCAAAGGTGGGTGGAATCCATGCAAATGCTACTTACCCTGCGGACTTCATCTTTGAGAACTTAGCCATCGCGACAAACTTAATAGAAGGCTCACGCCGCGCTGGCATTCCTCGCCTCCTTTTCCTTGGATCTTCCTGCATCTACCCGCAGTTGGCCCCGCAGCCGATGCCAGAAGACTGCCTACTCACCTCACAGTTGGAACCGACCAATGAGGCCTACGCCATCGCTAAAATCGCTGGATTGAAGCTGTGCCAGCATTATCGTGCTCAGCACGGCCTACGCTACCATTCTGCGATGCCGACGAACCTCTACGGTCCGGGCGATAATTACCACGCGGAGAACTCCCACGTTATTCCTGCTCTGATTCGGCGCTTTCATGAAGCAAAAGAATCAAACCTACCTTCTGTTACAATCTGGGGGACTGGAACGCCGCGCCGGGAATTTCTCCATACCGATGATCTTGCTGAGGCTTGCTTCCACTTGCTGTCCTTAGACAATCCGCCCGATTGGGTGAATGTGGGAACCGGCTCCGACCTGACAATTCTAGATCTTGCGAAAACGATCGCCAAGACAATCGGCTACTCCGGAGAGATTCTGACAGATTCCAACAAACCAGATGGCACTCCAAAAAAACTTCTCGATATTTCGAAGATAAAAGAAACAGGCTGGTCTCCGAAGGTTCCATTTCAAGATGGCCTCTCAGCCGCATACGAGGATTTTCAAGAAACCCTCCAAGCAGGCAAAGCCCGTCTTTAGAACGAAAAACTAAATTTATCACCCAATGAAAAAAGCACTCATCACAGGAATCACCGGCCAGGACGGTTCCTATCTCGCCGAACTCCTTCTTGAAAAGGGCTACGAGGTTCATGGCATCAAGCGCCGCGCTTCCCTCTTCAACACTCAGCGCGTGGACCATATCTACGAGGATCCGCACGTAGAACACACACGGTTCAAGCTTCACTACGGCGATCTCACTGACTCCTCCAACCTAACACGCATCCTCTCAGAGGTGCAACCCGATGAGGTCTACAATCTCGGCGCACAATCCCACGTCGCCGTCTCCTTCGAGGCGCCAGAATATACCGCGGATGTGGATGCGACTGGCACGCTACGCCTGCTGGAGGCGATACGCTTTCTAGGCTTAGAGAAAAAGACACGGTTCTATCAGGCATCCACCTCTGAGCTTTATGGGCTCGTGCAGGAAACTCCTCAGAAGGAAACCACGCCATTTTATCCACGTTCTCCCTACGCGGTCGCCAAGATGTATGCCTACTGGATCACGGTGAACTACCGGGAATCCTACGGCATATACGCTTGCAATGGTATCCTCTTCAATCATGAGTCTCCCCGCCGTGGTGAGACCTTTGTCACTCGTAAGATCACCCGCGCAATGGCAAATATCGCTCAAGGCTTGGAAGATTGCCTCTTTCTAGGAAACATGGATGCGCTCCGGGATTGGGGGCATGCCAAAGACTACGTCCGCATGCAGTGGATGATGCTCCAGCAGGATTCGCCTGAGGATTTCGTTATAGCCACCGGAAAACAGATCTCGGTCCGTGACTTCGTCCGCATGTCTGCGGAGTATGCAGGTATCACGTTGGAATTTTCTGGAGAAGGGATCGATGAAATTGCGACGGTTCAATCTGTGAATGAGATTCTAGCTCCTTCTGTAAGTCCGGGTGACATAATCGTGCGGGTGGATCCCCGGTATTTCCGACCAGCAGAAGTCGAAACGTTGTTGGGCGATCCGACCAAGGCAAAGGAAAAGCTCGGTTGGGTTCCAGAAATCACTGTTGAGGAGATGTGCGCAGAAATGGTCTCCCATGACCTTGATACAGCACGCCAACACGCGCTGCTTAAGTCGCACGGCCATCGCATTTCAGTCTCGAAGGAATAGCTGCACTCAATTGTTAGGGCAGACCTAAACTTTTTTTTAAATCTCACATACTTGGTTTCTAAATCTGTCATAGGTCTTCCAATCGCCGCGACAAACTATGTGGAAGCGACGAGCTGGATTCTCGAAAAAGCCGAGCGGGCAGATAGACCCTATGCCGTAGAGGCCGCCAACACACACGTTGCAGCGTTGGCACGCAGGGATTCTGAGTTCAATCAAGCGATACAGAGCTTCGACCTAATCACCCCAGATGGCATGCCTCTTGTATGGAGTATCAATGCCCAACTTCCTCTCTCGCAAAAACTCACCGATCGAGTCTATGGCCCAGAACTGATGCGAAAAATCCTTGAGGCGACCAATCATCAGGATTCGAAGCACAGCCATTTCCTCCTTGGTGGGAAACAAAGCACTCTGAAAAATCTCACAAGGAAGTTTTCAAGCCTCTATCCTTACGCAAAAATCACCGCCACTTACTCTCCTCCCTTTGGCACGTGGCCGGAAGAAGAGACGCTATCAATCATTCAGCGAATTAAAAACTCGGGTGCGAATCTGATATGGGTAGGCCTCGGTTGCCCGAAGCAGGAGCTTTGGATTGCACGAAACAAACACCGTCTCCCATGTGGAGTCTATTTTGGTATCGGGGCTGCATTCGCTTTCCATGCGGGTGAGGTCAAGCAGGCGCCGAAAGCTTTACAAAAAATCGGTCTTGAGTGGGCCTATCGCTTGGTGATGGAACCGCGTCGACTTTTCCGACGCTATTTCACTTACAATTCTCTTTTCCTTTTCCACACCGTCTGCGATCAAATGCGAGACTAAGCCGTGAGCGCAGGTGTTCACGTTCTGAAATTCTATCCTATGAAAATCACTTCTATTTGCTGCCTAGGCGCTGGCTATGTCGGCGGGCCGACCATGGCGATGATTGCCGCAAAATGTCCTGATATCCAAGTGACCGTCTGCGATATGAATCCAGCTCGGATCGATGCTTGGAACTCGGAGACCCTCCCCGTCTATGAGCCAGGTCTCAAAGAGATCGTAACGTCTGCCCGTGGTAAAAATCTGCATTTTACCACAGACATCAAGCCTGCTATCGCCGCCGCCGATCTTATCTTCGTCTGTGTAGGAACTCCTACGAAATCCTCTGGCATAGGTGCAGGACGCGCAGCGGATCTACGCTACATTGAGTCCGCCGCTCGTTTGATCGCCGAAGTTTCAGAGGGGAACAAAATCATCGTCGAAAAATCGACCATTCCTGTAAGAACTGCCACCGCGATCCAAACAATCCTTGCTGCCAACACGAAGACAAATGCGACGTTTCAGGTGCTTTCCAATCCTGAATTTTTGGCAGAGGGAACAGCCGTAGCCGATATGGAGAGCCCCGACCGTATTTTGATCGGCGGCGAGCAAACTCCGGAAGGAAAGGAAGCGCTGGAAGCACTCGTCTCCGTTTATGCGAATTGGGTGGATCACGATAAAATTATCACCACGAATTTGTGGTCTTCGGAGCTTTCGAAGCTCGTTGCGAATGCCTTCCTCGCCCAAAGGATTTCTTCGATCAATTCCATCTCAGCACTTTGCGAAGCGACCGGTGCGGATGTGGATGAGGTTGCACGAGCGATTGGCACCGATTCTCGGATCGGCCCGAAATTCCTAAAAGCCTCAGTCGGCTTTGGTGGATCGTGTTTCCAAAAGGATATCCTCAATTTAGTCTATCTCTGCGAATCGTTCGGCCTACCTGAGGCGGCCGAGTATTGGCGTTCAGTCGTGACAATGAACGATTGGCAGAAGTCTCGCTTCGTCGAAAAGATCGTCCGCACCTTGTTTAATACCATATCTGGAAAACGCATCGCTATTCTAGGATTCGCCTTCAAGAAAGACACCAACGACACTCGTGAATCAGCCGCCATTCATATTGTCCGAGATCTTATTGCAGAAAATGCCCATGTGGTGATCTACGATCCTCGTGTCCCAGAAGAAACAATCTACCGGGACCTTCTCGAAGTCGGAGTTCAACAGAAAGCAATCGAAAATAATCTGGAGATTGCTGAGGACCCATATAGCGCCGCCGATGGCGCGCATGCCCTAGCCACACTCACCGAATGGGATGAATTCAGAGATCTCGATCTGCAGCGCATTTATGACCTAATGCTCAAGCCAGCCTTTGTCTTCGATGGCCGCGCGATCCTTCCGGTTGAAGCCCTGACGAAGCATGGCTTTGACGCTTTTATCATCGGCAAAGGCGGTTAGTGCAGCGACGGCGGAGAAGCAGAAGCCCATCCGATCTGTTTCTTTGAAAACCTTGTCCTGCAAATGACCTCTCGGGAGCCAATGCTTCTTAGATCGCCTTAGCGCCAAGCTCACTACTCTGCATCCTTATCATTAGAATGAACCATTCCAATTCCAGTTTGTAGCGCTTACCCCATGAATATTCATCCTGAATTTCATCGTTTCCTAAACCGGGTAGATAAGGAGGGCCTTCTACAACAAAAAGGCCTCGCCATCTGGATGACTGGTCTCTCTGGCTCTGGTAAATCCACCATCGCCAACTCCGCCGAACGAATTCTACATACGGAGGGACGTTTCACGATGATCCTCGATGGCGATAATATCCGCTCGGGCCTTAACTCAAATCTGTCTTTCTCCGATGAAGACCGCTCCGAAAACATCCGCCGTATTGCCGAAGTGGCGAAGATCTTGGTCGAAAATGGAGTGATTGTCTTCGTTTCGGCAATCACTCCTCGCGAAGACCTACGTGCAATCGCTCGCCGCATCGTGGGTGAAGAAAATTACTTCGATGTATATATCGAAGCTTCCTTTGAAGCTTGCGAAACCCGGGATGTCAAAGGCCTCTATGCAAAAGCGGCTAAAGGAGAAATCCCGAACTTCACAGGCAAACAAGCATCCTTTGAACGCCCGCAGAATCCGCAGCTCACTCTGAACACCGAAACGCTCTCAATTGAAGTGGCCACCACAAAACTCTTGGATGAAATTCGCAAACGCAGCAGCTCTGCGGAGCATGTGGGCGAATAATATTTGCCCACAGCTGCAGAAGAAAGAGATCCGGGAGTCATCGCAAAGTTTAATACATTAGTAATCTGCTCAACTTACTAATAATTGTCTTTACCTCCGCTTAGCCGTCCTCTATCGATCCACGCCTAAGCCGCAAATCGAAGTCTTCCATGCCTAATTACAATCTCTCCCATCTCGATCAGCTTGAAGCCGAGGCCATCTATATCCTTAGGGAAACCGCCGCACAGTTTCAAAATCCCGCCCTCTTGTTCTCCGGCGGCAAGGATTCGATCGTCATGGCTTGGCTTGCAAAAAAAGCCTTCTGGCCCGCCCGCCCGCCATTTCCATTGGTCCATGTCGATACCGGTCACAATTTTGACGAGACCATGAAATATCGCGATGAATTCGTCGCTATCCTGCGTGCCGAGCTAGTCGTCGGCTCCGTCCAAAAATCTATCGATTCCGGCAGAGTCACCGAAGAAAAAGGACCGAACGCTTCACGCAATAAACTACAGACAGTAACGCTCTTAGATACTTTGGAAGAGCACAAATACGATGCAGCGCTCGGCGGCGGCCGTCGGGATGAAGAAAAGGCCCGGGCCAAGGAACGCTTCTTTTCCCACCGCGACGATTTTGGACAATGGGACCCAAAAAATCAACGCCCGGAGCTTTGGAATCTCTTCAATGGGCGGAAAAATGAAGGTGAACACTTCCGCGTTTTTCCGCTCTCTAATTTCACAGAGATGGATATCTGGATGTATATCAAGCGCGAAGAAATTCCGCTCCCGAACATCTATTTTGCCCACGAACGAGAGATCTTTGAACGCGATGGGACACTCCTTGCTGTCACCGATTTCCTAAAACCCCAAGAGCATGAAACAGTCACAAAGGAAGTCGTCCGCTTCCGCACAATTGGCGACGCGACATGTACTGGAGCAGTCCGCTCCGATGCAGCGACACTGGATGACGTCATCGCGGAAGTCGCCGCTGCCCGGCAAACGGAACGCGGCACCCGTTCTGATGACAAACGCTCTGAAACTGCAATGGAAGACCGGAAAAAGGATGGTTATTTCTAAGCCTGAACCAGAACGAGAACGAAGAGAATTTGACCGCGAATGAACGCCGAACCCTGCAAATCTCCTGCAGCAACCAAGCTCTAAATATGCCGAATGTCCTCTCACCTCCCACTTCCCACTTCTTTGATCCCGTCCCCCGGCGGTCCCCTGCGGGCACGTCGCGTATAGCTCCTGTCCATCTCGCTCCGCTCCATTGATCCCGCCCCGCTCTACTCTTCCCACTGATCACTGATCACTGATCACTAGCCACTTCTCCCTCTTCTATCAAAATTCATGGATCTTTTACGTTTCACCACCGCCGGCTCCGTCGATGACGGCAAATCCACCCTCATCGGCCGCCTCCTTTACGATTCCAAATCCATCTTCGAAGACCAGCTCGAAGCCATGGAGGAATCCTCACGCAAGCGCGGCGATGAGAATGTTAATCTCGCCCTTCTCACAGACGGACTGAAAGCCGAGCGCGAACAAGGCATCACCATCGACGTCGCCTACCGCTACTTCGCCACGCCGAAGCGCAAGTTCATCATCGCTGACACCCCAGGTCATACCCAATACACCCGGAACATGGTTACTGGCGCATCCACCGCCAACGTCGCCATCATCCTCATAGATGCCCGAAAAGGCGTGATCGAACAGACCAAACGCCACTCCTTCATCGCCAATCTCCTGCGCATCCAACATCTTGTCGTCGCCGTCAATAAAATGGATCTGGTCGATTACTCCGAGGAGGTTTTTAACAATATTGTCAGCGAATATCAAGATTTCGCCTCCCGTCTCGACAACGTAGTCAACATCACGGCCATCCCCATTTCCGCCCTTAATGGCGATAATGTCGTCGATAAATCCACACACATGGATTGGTATGAAGGCCCCACTTTCCTCTATCACCTCGAAAACGTCTATGTTGGCGGAGAAGAGAACCACGTCGATGCCCGCTTCCCAGTCCAATGGGTCATCCGCCCGATGTCCGATGAGTTCCACGACTTCCGTGGCTACGCCGGACGTGTTGCAGGTGGTGTTTTTAAAGCAGGAGACAAAATCACCGTGCTACCATCTGGCTTTTCTACCAAAATCAAAGCGATCACTACCGAGCAGGGTGATCTGGAAGAGGCCTATGCCCCGCAATCGATATGCATGACCTTGCAGGATGAAATCGATATCTCACGTGGCGACACGATCATCAAAGCAAACAATCCACCGAAAGTTGCCCAGGATATCGAAGCCATGCTCTGTTGGTTCTCGAACAAAGCGATGCCCGCGCGCGCGAAACTAATCATCCGTCACAGCACCCAAGAGACCAAAGCGCTTATTCAGGAAGTTAAATACCAAGTGGATGTAAACACTCTTCATAAAATCGAAAACGTCGAAACCCTTTCGATGAACGACATTGGCCGTATTTCCATGCGCACCGCCGCGCCACTGATCCACGATAGTTACCGCAGAAACCGCAATACGGGATCATTCATACTCATCGACCCTGGCACCAACGAGACTGTTGCCGCAGGCATGATCATTTAAGAGAACTCACCCTGAACATCCACAGAAGACAGCAGTGATCAAACTACTGTAAGCGCCCCAGAACAGGTCGAAAATCCGTCATCTCAACCTCGGCGGCCCAACCGAAAACGCACACGGCCTCACACGCGCCTTCAGCTATATCGATCCCGTGATCTGACTTGCCCAGTCCGACATTCTGACAGCCCAAAATACCTTCGGAGACATCGGATATCAAATGTCCGTCCTCGTCAGAATTCAAAGAATTTTCTGACCTTAGGCCCCAAGCCAAGGCGCAGGGAAGGTAGTATAAATTTCTTAAAGTGTTGGAGGGACCAGCACTAGGCACATACCCATCAAGGTGTTTACCTACGAGCCCTTCGAGTTAGAGAATGTCATCAGTCACTCGCCACTTCTTCCACTGATCACTGATATGACTGATTACTGATCACTGATCACTCGGCACTGATCACTAGCTACTTCTTCCATGAATCATCGTGTCATGCTTGTTGGGGTCGTCCCTCCGCCAGTCCACGGGCAGTCAATGGCCACCCAAGCTTTGTTCGATGCCGATCTTTCGCCACTTGAGAAAATCATTGTCCCAATACGCTCAAGCAAGAGCTTAAATTCCGTGGGCCGGTTTTCTTTCAGGAAATCTTTGGGTCTCATTGCGATCATAAGCTCGGTTTGGTGGAAATGGATTCGAAAGCGACCTTCAGTCCTTTACTACACTGCCGGAAGTGGAGCTTGGGTTCCCTTCGCACGCGACTTCCTATTCCTCTCCCTCTGCCGACCGCTGTTCCGGAAAACCCTCATCCACTACCATTCCGGAAATCTCGTTGAGTTTCTCGAAAGATCGAAATTCCGGACCGCTTTAGGAAAGTATATCTACGGACGCGGAGCATGGACTCTCCGCCTAGGCGAGTTTTGCCCGGCTCCTTTTTACGAAGGGAACCGGAGATTTGATGTTCCGAACGGGATTTCAGTTCCGGAAAACCTACCTACTCGAACTAGTAGCGAGACCTTCCGAATTCTCTTCCTTGGCAATCTATTTGAAGACAAAGGAGTCTTGGATCTGATATCTGCAGTAGCACTTTTGGGCATCAAGTTCCCAAAAAAATCATTTCAACTCTCACTCATCGGCGGCTGGCCTAACGAAACGACGAAAGAGAGGGCACTCGGAGCTCTCGCCGCAATGCCGCCCAATGTTCACTACCCGCCACCCACGCCCGCTTATGGAGCGGAAAAATGGAAGGCGCTCGCCGAGCATGACGTCCTAGCATTTCCGTCCTACTACAGCTCCGAGAACCTACCTCTAGTGATTATTGAAGCGATGGCAGCCGGTCTTCCGGTTGTCGCTAGCGATTGGCGCGGGATTCCATTGCTGGTTAAAGATCAAATTACGGGTATCCTTTTTCCTCCGAAGGACGTTGTACACCTAACAAACGCCTTTGAAGATCTATCACTAAACACGCACCTTCGCGCCTCCTTGGCGCGTTGTGCGTCCAAATACTATCATGCTAGTTTTACAGCCTCCGCATACATTCATAGATTGAGCAAAATCTTTAAAGAATCTCTATTAGATTCTCAAGACTATTAATAAATGGGAAATTCGTTTTTTTCCAGCTCTTGATGTTCAATTTTACAAACGCTAAATCACAGACATGTCATCGCTTGCAAAAATTTATCAGGACGGAACATATGCCTCAAAAAACGGTTCCTTCGGAGACGATAATGCGAGTGCGAAGATTGGGTGGGCGTTGCAGGCTTGCAAAAAATACGATATTTCCCCCGGAACGATTGCCGAGGTCGGATGCGGGGCGGGTGCCATCCTTCTTGGGGTTGCGGAGGCGCTCAACCCTGCGAGAGCTGTGGGGTATGAACCAATGCCCGAAGCGTATCAGGTTGCAAGGAGCAGGGAAACTTCAGCGGTCTCTTTCAAGAGCCAAATTATAGGCCCGGACTGTGATGATTTTTTTGAGCTAGTCCTCTGCTTCGATGTTTTCGAACACATAGAGGATTATTTCGGTTTCCTGCGGAACCTTCGCAAACTGGGGGAAAACTTTCTCTTCCACATACCCCTTGATATGAGTGCGCAGATGGTAGCAAGGGGTGCGCCGATCCAGATGGTAAGGGACGAGGTCGGGCACATCCACTATTTCTCGAAAGACTCGGCTATTGCGGCACTAGATGAGTGCGGGTATGCCGTCAGAGGCCACTTCTATACCTCAGGCGCAGACGGGACATACAGTGGTAAACTTTTCCGGATGATGAAGTATCCGCGGAAGCTCGCTTCTCGGTAAACCAGGATCTTGCCGTAAGGATATTAGGGGGATACTCCCTCATGGCATGGGCAACACCAGACAATGTCATTTGAAAGTCACGTGTCAGATCATCCAAGTTAATTCATGAAGGCAGTCATCTTAGCAGGAGGTCTGGGCACCAGACTTTCCGAAGAAACAACTCTCAAACCCAAACCGATGGTTGAGATCGGCGGCAGGCCTATCCTCTGGCACATTTTGAAGATCTATAGTTCACACGGGATCAACAATTTTATCATTTGTGCGGGCTATAGAGGTTATATCATCAAGGAATACTTCGCCAACTACTTCCTCCACATGTCCGATGTCACATTTGATATGAAGGAGAACACAATGGAGGTTCATCATAAAAATGCGGAACCATGGAAAGTCACGATCGTTGATACCGGAGACGAAACTATGACAGGAGGTCGTATCAAACGAATCCAGGACTACGTTGGCGAGGAAACCTTTTGCTGCACCTATGGTGACGGGGTTGCAGACATCGATATCACTGCGCTTGTAACGTCACACAAAGCGGCGGGCAGAGACGCAACACTCACGGGAGTCCAGCCCCCTGGGCGCTTCGGTGCCTTGGGGTTGGAAGACGACCGGGTCAAAGCGTTCCAAGAGAAACCAGAAGGCGATCGCTCCTGGATCAATGGCGGGTTTTTCGTTCTGGAGCCAAGTGTATTTGATCGAATCGCGGGCGACTCGACAATCTGGGAGCGCGAACCGTTGGAGAGCCTAGCGGCGGACGAGCAGCTGACAATCTATCGCCATTACGGTTTCTGGCAACCGATGGATACTCTCCGTGACCAAATCCACCTCGAAGGACTCTTGGAAAGCGGCAAAGCCCCTTGGAAGACCTGGGACGCCTAAAAACTCATTGAATGTCATTCGCATCTATCTACAAAGGCAAAAAGGTTCTTGTCACTGGCCACACGGGCTTCAAAGGAAGCTGGCTTTGCGAGTGGCTCGTTGGCCTTGGGGCGGAGGTGAGCGGTTACGCTCTTGATCCTTTTAGCGACGAAGATCTCTTCATTCGCCTCGATCTAGGCAAACGTATCAATAGAGACATCCGGGCTGATCTAGCTGACCGCGAGAAATTGGAGGATTGTGTATCTCAGCTGAAGCCGGACTTCATTTTTCATCTCGCAGCGCAGCCTTTAGTGCGGCTTTCCTATAGAATACCGGTAGAAACTTTTGCCACTAATATCATGGGATGTGTGCATCTCATGGAAGCCGTCCGGCTTTCGGGCCATCGGTGTGCAGTCGTAATGGTAACTACCGACAAATGCTACAAGAACCAAGAATGGCTAAGCAGCTACCGCGAACAGGATGCCATGGGAGGCCACGACCCCTACAGCGCCAGCAAAGCGGCGGCTGAGATCGTTATTGATTCCTACCGATCTTCCTATTTTTCCGGATCTGACTCGCTTGTATCGCTCGCAAGTGCACGCGCCGGAAACGTCATCGGTGGTGGCGACTGGGCTGCCGACCGTATCATCCCAGATTGCTTCCGGGATCTAGCGCAAGGAAGGGCGATCACTGTTAGAAACAAAACCGCCACCCGTCCGTGGCAACATGTTCTTGAGCCGCTTTCTGGATACCTTTGGCTGGGTGCCTTGCTGGCAGATCCTGGTTTGCTCGATTTCGAAGGCACCGCTCCCTTCACGGGCGGATTCAACTTTGGACCTGCCCTGCCATCGAACCGCCCCGTTTCAGAATTGGTCGCCGAGCTCCTCACGCATACCGGTGGAGAATGGATTGACGCCGCAGACCTGAATGCGCCTCACGAGGCCAGTAAGCTTAATCTAGCCATAGATAAGGCATTTCACCTTCTGCAATGGCTCCCTGTATGGAACTTCCAAGATACGGTCCGCTTCACCGCACAGTGGTATATTGAGGCAAAATCCACGAAAGAAGTTCTGCACCTGACGCAAAGCCATATCACGGAATATACCGAAGCTGCGAAGTCTCTTGATCTTCCTTGGGCACGATAATTCCAGATCGCCAAGTCTTATAAACACATGACCGCTCCAGAAATCAAAGCTGAGATCCTGCGCCTGACCCGCGAATACAGCAAACTCACCCATGCCTCAAATCGACCCGGTAATGACCCGGCCCGCCTTCAATTCAAGATCGGCGAAACAATTCCCTATGCAGGTCGTGTTTTCGACGAAGACGAGGTGGAGGCCGCTGTCTCCTCCACCTTGGATTTTTGGCTGACCCTCGGCAAAGAAGGCGAGGCCATGCAGGAGGAGCTTGCGCAATTCATGGGCGTAAAGTTCAGTCTTTTGGTCAATTCCGGATCATCGGCCAACCTAGTGGCCCTCTCCGCACTTACGACCCACAAACTCCCCGCCCATAAACGGATCGTGAAAGGCGACGAGATCATCACCGTTGCTTCAGGTTTTCCTACCACCGTCACCCCCATCGTGCAGACTGGAGCGGTTCCGGTATTCATCGACGCGAAGGTAAAAACCGGGAATGCCGATTGCTCTTTGCTCGAAGCGGCTTTTTCCCCCGGGACAACCAAAGCCGTGATGATGGCGCACGCTTTGGGGAACCCATTCGAACTCGTAACCGTGCTCGAATTCTGCCAGAAGCACGATCTCTGGCTGATCGAAGACAACTGCGACGCACTTGGCTGCACCTATTCGCTGCCGCTGGAGAAAGCCAAATCACTCGGCCTCGACCACCTTATCAAGCTCGCCAACAAGGAAGACCGCAGCGAGGAGTTTCCGAAAATCGATGGGGACATGCTTACTGCCTACACCGGCACCTTTGGCGACATTTCCACCCAGTCCTTTTACCCTCCGCACCACCTCACAATGGGCGAAGGCGGTGCGGTCAATATAATCCGCAAACCCCCACTCAAAACCTATGCAGAAAGCTTCCGCGACTGGGGGCGCGATTGCTGGTGCGCATCAGGAATTGATAACACCTGCGGAAAACGTTTTCAATGGCAGCTCGGTGGACTCCCCGAAGGCTACGACCACAAATATATCTATAGCCATCTTGGTTTCAACCTCAAGCCGCTAGATCCGCAGGCTGCTATCGGGCGCGTGCAGATCCGCCGTCTTCCTGAATTTATCGAGGCGCGCAAGCAGAATTGGGAGCTTCTTCGCTGCGGCCTTCAAGGATTGGAGAACGTTCTGGAATTCGCTCTCCCTACCCACGCCACATCCTGGATCCCTCCACAGTCACGCAACGGAAACGATGACTCTTTTGAATGGGACGATTCCGGCTGTAAAACCGATTGCTCATGGTTCGGATTCAAAATCACTGTGAAGGAAGACGCGCCGTTCACCCGGACCGAGCTAGCTAGGCACCTAGACGAACATAAGATCGGGAACCGTATGCTCTTCGGCGGCAACCTCGTCCGGCAGCCTGCCTTCGTCCGCCTTCGCGAGGATGATCCTAATTCAATGCGTATTTCGGGCGAGCTTTCTAGTGCAGATCGCATCATGAACCAGACCATGTTTCTTGGCACTTACCCCGGACTTTCTCGTGAAATGATCGATTTTATGGCGGAAACTATCCGCAAATTTTGTGCCCCACGGTAGAAAACGAATCCTCAAACCAGTTATGAACCAGCTCCTGCATACTAAGGAAGATTTCCACTCCGGAAAAATTGACAAGGCCAATTTCGTAAAGGAAATGTATAATGCCCACCGTCATCTGTTTGATTACCCGGGGGCGCTCCTGAACACCAATATCGCCGAATTTCGAATCGGAAAAGACGGCGTAGTAGCTGAATTCGAGGATCCATCCATACGGATGTTTTGCCAACCGGGCGACATGCGGATGGCACCTGTGGAAGCTTTCAATTTCGGCGATTATGAACCGGATGAGATCCAAACGGTCCGTCGTGTAATCGCCGAAATAGGAGGTAAGAATGCCAAGTTCTTTGATATCGGAGCGAACGCCGGATTTTACAGCTTGGCCCTGAATGCATATTTTCCCGGCATTGGAGGAATCGCCTTTGAACCCATACCAACCACTTACTCCACCCTCCTGAAGAATCTGAGAATCAATGATATCACCAATGTCCAAGCCCTGAACATTGGATTAGGAGACAAGAAAGGGGAACTGGTATTCTACACATACCCTAGCCAGTCAGGTTCGTCCTCTATGGCTCGAAACGTCGATACCAATGATACCCTTGAGGTGAGATGCGGTGTTTCCGTCCTAGACGATTTCTGCGATGAGAAAAAGGCCTCCGCCGATTTCATTAAATGCGATGTGGAGGGTGCCGAGCTTTTTGTTTTTAAAGGAGCCGAGCGGATGTTGGCCAGAGATAAGCCGATTGTCTTTACCGAGATGCTCCGGAAATGGTGTGCTAAATTTGAATACCATCCGAATGACATCATCAGTTTTTTCGATGCCCTCGGTTATTCTTGCCATGTCATGTCCGGAAGAACGATCAGAGAATGCTGTAAGGTGACAGAAGCCACCATCGAGACGAACTACCTCTTCATGCACCGCGAGAAACACAAGGATCTCATTTCGATACTCGCGTGAGGCCTTCGACATATCTTTCTAAAAGATGAACCGTATCTTGAGAGAAGATCTGCTCTCCATCGCAGCAGCACCGCTCGACTGGGATCGATTAGCGGGGAAAACCATTCTCGTCACCGGCGGCGGCGGTTTCCTCGCGTCTCATATGGTGGAAACACTTCTCTTTCTGAATGACACGATCAACCTCGGCACCCGCGTTATTTGCCTCGCGAGAACCCGGGCGAAGGCGGAGGCCCGTTTCGCGCATCATTCCGGTCGCTTGGATCTTTCCTACGTAATAGGCGATGTCGCCGAGCCCTTCGATATTGATTGTCGCTGTGATTTCATTATCCACGCAGCCAGCCAGGCCAGCCCCAGATTTTATGGAACCGATCCGATTGGGGTTATGGCTGCGAATCTACAGGGAACTTCTCTACTGCTCAATCTCGCACACGAGTGGCAGAGCGAGGGTTTTCTGTTGTTCAGCAGCGGGGAAGTGTATGGCCAAGTCTCCCCGGACAAGGTCCCTACCGCTGAGGATGACTACGGATATATCGATATTTTAAATCCGCGTTCATGCTATGCCGAAAGCAAGCGCGCCGCTGAAACTTTGGCTGTCTGTCACGCGAAGCAATATGGAACCCACGCGGTCATCGTCAGACCCTTCCACACCTATGGACCGGGGATAGCGCTGGATGACGGACGGGTTTTTGCGGATTTCGTCCGCGACGTAATCAACGGAAACAATGTTACACTGCATGGCGATGGCAAAGCGGTTCGAGCCTTCTGTTACACCAAGGACGCGATCATTGGCTTTTTCACGGTCCTATTGAAGGGCCAAACCGCGCAGGCATATAACGTCGGGAATCCCGGTGCAGCGATATCTATCGCCGATCTCGCTGATCTCGTCGCTAGCCTCTTTCCGGAACGTGGGCTTTCCGTAGCGAGACAAGCACCATCGTCTGCGGAATACCTTACCAGCCCAATTCGCATCAATTCACCGGATATCGGGAAAATCTCAGCTCTTGGTTGGGTTCCATGCGTTTCCCCGGCGGAAGGCTTTTCTAGAACCATCCGCTATTTCACAAAGTCATGATGAAAGCCCGAAAATTACCGGTTGCGATCCTCGGTTACGGGGAATATCGGAACGGATCTTCTGATCAAGGTAATGCGGTCCGATTTCCTCGAGTGCGTTCTTTTCGCAGGACGCAACCTTTCCTCATCGGGAATGACTAAGGCAAACAGGCAAAATGTGCCGGTATCTGCCAAAGGCGTTCAAAACGTTCTAGATATGAAGGACGAAATCTCTTTAGTTTTTGATGCAACCAGCGCGGAAGGTCACCTCAAGCACGCGCCCCTATTCGAGAAAGCAGGCATCGTCGCCATCGATTTGACTCCTGCGAAAGTTGGACGCATGTGTGTTCCAGCCGTCAACCTTGAGGAATGTCTCGATTTTCCGAATGTAAATATGGTCACTTGCGGAGGACAGGCCTCTATCCCTCTTGCCTACGCCATCAGCCGGACGAACAGTGAGGTCAGATACATTGAAACAGTCTCCAGCATCGCCTCCCGCAGCGCCGGACCCGCGACGCGTATCAATCTCGATGAATACCTAGATACCACCGAAAGCGGCCTGAAAACCTTCTCGGAATGCAAGTATACGAAAGCGATTCTCAACCTGAATCCGGCCCAGCCCTGTGTGCACATGCAGACGACTGTGATGGCGAAGATTGATTCGCCGGTTCTGGAACTTACCCGGCGGAAAATTGTAGAAATGGTCGAACGAATCAAAACCTACGTTCCTGGCTACGAACTCATTCTGGAGCCTATTATTGAAAACAGTCGCCTAATTACCATGGTTCGCGTGGATGGTTTGGGCGATTACCTACCGAAGTATGCCGGCAACTTGGACATTATAAACTGCGCGGCCATTGCCTTTGCCGAAGCCGTCGCCCACCGCCAATCCGCTGTCTATAATCCATGAACGTTCAGCCAAACATTGCCGTCTGTGACGCCACCTTGAGGGATGGTTCACATGCCTACAGTCACCAGATTTCACTAGATCAGGTTGTCCAATACGCCACAGCGGCAGAAAAAGCTCGCTTTACATTTCTTGAAGTCGGTCATGGCAATGGCTTGGGCGCTTCATCCCTCCAAGTCGGAGAAAGCCTCGTTCCCGAAGGCCAGATCCTACGTGCTGCGAAGTCCTGCCTTAGGAACACAAAACTCAGCGTCCATGTTATTCCCGGTTTTGCCACTATCAAACGCGAGATCGTCAACGCGGTCGACGCTGGCGTCGATCTATTTCGGATCGGTTGCCATTGCACCGAAGCGGACATCTCGCAGCGGCACATCAGCTACGTCCGCTCCGTCGGTCGCGAAGCTTGGGGAGTATTAATGATGAGCCACATGGCTCCAGCCGACGTGCTGCTGGAGGAATCAAAAAAAATGCAAAGCTATGGCGCCCAAGGAATCGTGTTGATGGATTCCGCCGGTGCCTATCTTCCAAAGGACGTCACAAAGAAAGTTGGACTGTTGGCTGATAGACTAGATGTTCCTGTCGGTTTCCACGCTCACGATAATCTCGGCCTTGCCATCGCTAACTCCCTTGCCGCGCTCGAAGCCGGAGCCCGTATCATTGACGGCACTGCGAAAGGATTTGGTGCAGGGGCTGGCAACGCGCCATTGGAACTGCTTGCCGCTGTCCTCCAAAAAAACGATTACCGGACTTCCCTTGATCTTTATAAAGCGCTCGACGCCGCAGATCTTGCGGCGGAATTGTTCGCTGGCTCACTGCCTGACTCCAACGGCGTTACCATCGTCAGCGGCCTCGCGGGGGTTTTTTCCGGCTTTGCCAAACCCGTGCAGCGCGCAGCAAAACAACTCGGCGTCGATCCCCGTGATGTTTTCTTCGAGCTAGGAAAACGCAAGGTCGTCGGTGGCCAAGAAGATATGATTCTGGAAGTCACATCCCTGCTGGCAAAGGCCAAGACAAACGGTAAGACGGATCCAAGCATATAATTCACCTTTTTCACTCTTACCAATATATATCATGAAACGCGCACTAGCTCTTGTTCGCTCCGATGCAGAAGCTGTTCTCAACGAGCGCGCGGATATACTAGCGGATCTACGTGGCCAACACCTGTTTATCAGTGGCGGCACCGGCTTTCTAGGCAGCTGGCTGCTGGAACTATTTAAAGTTCTCAACGACACTTATGACTTCGGCACAAAGGTCACCGTGTTCAGCCGAAACATCCGCCCCTTTACCCTCCGCTGGCCTCACCTCGCGGATTGCGATTGGCTAGCCCTCGAGGAAGGCGACATCCGCTACTTCACGGAATTTCCGCGTGATGTCAGCTACATCATCCACGCCGCCGCTCTTACCGACCGTCGGCTGTTTGCTTCGCAGCCTAGCGCCGTGGCCGAGACAAATAGTGTAGGCACCCTACGGATTCTTCGCGCAGCGAACCTATTGGAAAACGTGCAGAAGTTCGTTCTTCTTAGTTCCTCCCTAGTTTATGGCAGGCAGTCATGGGATCTGCCCGCTGTGAGTGAAAGTTATGTGGGACCACTCCGCAGCAACGACGTTAATTCCGTTTACGCTGAATCGAAACGCTTTGCTGAAGTTATCGCTCAGTGCGCGATCAGCGAAACGAAGCTGCCTGTCGTCACCCTTCGGCCCTTCGCCTTCGTTGGGCCTTACCAATCACTCGAACTTCCTTGGGCCGTCACCGATTTTATACGCGATAGCCTCAGTGGCGGACCCATCCGCATTATGGGTGACGGTTCGACTGTCCGCAGCCTCATGTATGGCAGTGATTACGCCTTTTGGGTTCTCGCCGCACTCGCCAACGGCCATCCGCGCGAAACCTACAACATCGGCAGCCCGGAACCCATCGACCTAGGCTCACTGGCGAAACTCATCACCCAACAATTCTCCCCCGTTCCCGAAATCCAAACCGGCCTTGGCCAGAGCGGCCATGACCGCAGCCGCCTTGTGCCGTCCATCGGCCTCGCCGAAAAAGACCTCGGTGTCAGCCTTACTGTCTCACTGCCGGAAGCCATCCAGCGCACTATTTCGTGGCACCAGTTCGTTCAATCGTTATGAAAATTAAAGTCAGCGACCTTATTGCGCGTTTCTTCGAAGAAAAAGGGGTCCGTCATGGCTTCGGCATCATCGGCTCCGCAAACGCGCATATTTTCGATTCTATCTGCTACGGCTCCGGGATTGAACTCGTATGCAACCACCACGAGCAGGCCTCTACCATGGCTGTCCAGACTTATTGGAAAGTCACCGGAAAGCCCACCTTCGCACTTGTTACCGCCGGAGCCGGTTCCACCAATGCCATCACCGGAGTTCTCTCCGCGTGGGCGGATTCCATCCCCTGCCTTATCATTTCCGGACAGGAAAACGCCCGCTATATCACACCGGATCACGATCGTAGGCTTTATGGAATCCAAGGCTACGACAGCCCTCATGCAGTCAGCAAAATGACAAAACACACCACCCGCGTGATGGAACCGGAGCGCACTCTATATGAGCTGGAAAAAGCGTGGCATATCGCAACCACAGGCAGACCCGGACCCTGCTGGATCGATTTTCCCATGAACGTCCAGGCAGCCATGGTGGAGGAGGAATCGTTATCACGCTTCGCCCCCGCGCCGGAGTCCGCATACTTAGCTCCACTCACCGGAGAAGCTCTGATCGCCGAGGTGAAAATCGCCTTGGAGTCCCTTTCCAATGCAGAAAGACCTCTTCTTTGGCTAGGGATAGGAATTCGAATGGGAGGCGCTGTTGAAGAAATCAAAGCCCTTGTCGAGCAACTCGGAATACCAGCCCTAGTTACATGGTCCGCAGTCGACATGCTCGATTCTAAGCATCCGCTCATTGTTGGCCGGGCTGGCACTTATGGCCAGCGTGCCGCGAACCTGATCCTACAGAACTGTGACTACCTTCTTGCGATCGGCACCCGCCTAGCTATCCCCCAGGTCGGCTATGAGGTTTCAGAACTTGCCCGCGCGGCCTCCCGCATTACCGTCGTCGACACGGATGCTACTGAACTAGCGAAATACCCAGAACGCTTCAACCATCCCGTCCACGCGGATGCCGGGGATTTCATCCGCGCCACACTTGCAATTGCTCAAGTTCCCACCAAAGCACACACCGCTTGGGCGCAGCGCTGTGTAGATACTCGCACCCGTTTCCCAAAAATAGGCGACGAGCACGCTGATCGCGATGGTTTTATCAATATCTACCGTTTCATGGAGAAACTGGAGCCTCACCTGAAGGAAGACCAGATCCTCGTCACCGACATGGGCACAGCCCTTCTTTGTGGACATCAAACGCTCTCCATTAAGCCCCCGCAAAGACTCCTTACGTCACAGGGGCTCGGCGAAATGGGTTTCGGTCTCCCCGGAGCCATCGGCGCTTCCTTCGCACGGGATCGCGGTGAAGTCATCTGCCTGAATTGTGATGGTGGGATGATGATGAATCTGCAGGAACTTCAGACCATGGTGCATCACAAGCTCCCTATCAAACTATTCGTTTTCAACAACGACGGATACTTGATGATCAAGCATACCCAGAAAGCCATGCTCGAAGGGCGCTATGTGGGAACCGACGCCGCATCTGGAGTGAGCTGTCCGGATTTTTCGAAACTGGCCGCTGCCTTTGGCCTTCCGTCTTGGACCATACGAACCTGGGAAGATTTTGATCGGGCTGTCCCTGAAGTTTCGGCATTCGATGGGCCCTGTATCATTGAGGTCTTCATGCACCCCGAGCAATGGTTCTTCCCTAAGCTTTCTCTAGCCACAAAAAAGGATGGAAGCCTCGTATCCCCGCCTCTGGAGGATCTATCCCCGCTCCTGTCACGAGAAGCATTGGAGAAAGAGATGATCGTTGGTCTGCATCCGAAATCCGCAGGTCTTTGACCACGCTCGTAAGTTGTCTTCCTATTAGCCCCCAATGATCCCGGAAAATAGCGAAGCCATTCCGCGTCTTAGACGCTATACCGCAAAAATTCTCGGGAGATTTGGGATCGACCAAGCGGTAAGGTGGACGCTTCTGACGCAATGCATACGCTTCATCACCGGTCCCATCACAATGGTCCTGATGCTGAAGTTCCTCACCCCGGAAGTCCAAGGTTACGCTTATACGTTCGGCAGCGTCTTGGGTCTCAGCGTGTTCTTGGAAATGGGTTTTTCACAAAATATCCTCCAATTTGCCTCCCACGAATTCTCAAAATTGGGGTTCGATCCAAAACGTCGGCTGGAAGGTGACCCAACCGCCCATTCCCGACTTGTTTCGCTCGGCAGGCTCTCGTTCAAATATTACGGCATCGCCTCGGTCGTTTTTCTTGGCATTCTTCTTATTGTGGGGAACTGGTTTTTCGCTACCCCCCAACATGTAGCGATTAGCTGGGAAATTCCCTGGATCCTTGCCTGTGTATCTTCCGCCCTCGCCTTGGCATTCAGTCCGTGCTGGGCTTTGTTGGAAGGCTGCAACCAGATTGCGGAAATCGAGCGCTTCCGTTTCTATTCGGCTCTGATGCTCTTTACTCTCACAGCCATCGCGATGATCGCGGGATGGGGTCTTTACGCGTTCGTCATCCCCCCATTAGTTGGCGCTTTCGTTAATCTTTCCTATCTGGTCATTAGATGGCGTAAATTTTTTGGTGCCTTCACCTCGCCCCCTTCCGGTTCCACGATCTCCTGGAAAGAAGAGATCTGGCCGTTTCAATGGCGTATCGCCATCAGCTGGGCATCCGGTTACTTTATCTTTTCTCTGATCACGCCGATCATCTTCAGAACCGCAGGAGCTGCTGCTGCGGGGCGCTTTGGTTTCACGATGCAACTCATTCGGATGATTGCCGCAATCTCCAATAGCTGGACCACGACGAAGCTTCCTACATTCGGAATCCTAGTTGCCCGCAAAAACTGGGCTGAATTAAATTCGCTCTGGCGCAAGGTCACAGCCACGAGCCTCATCGTAGCATCCTTAGGCAGCGTTTGCCTAATACTCGGAATGGAAATTTTACCTCACTTTTACCCAGAAATATCCGGAAGATATGCCGGGGGGGTCGTAGCTTTCATCCTTTGCATCTGTATGATGCTTCAATTATTCACTGGATCTTGCGCGTATTATTTGCGGGCATTTAAAGTGGAGCCATATATGCATATATCCATCCTGAACGCAGTGTTGTCAGCTGTTGCGATACCGCTAGGAGCTTCGGTGTGGGGACTGCCCGGTGCAACTGCAGGATATGCTATTGCTATATTTACTGTCGCCATCCCTGCATACTACATATTTATTAGGAAACGCGCAGAATATACCAATCTCGAGGCCGGAGACTGTCCGATCTAAAAGTATCTCAATCCTCGATGACTCATCCAATTCTAACCATCGCAATCCCGACATTCAATCGTCCGAAAGAGGTCTTGGCCCGCGTTATCGAGTTATTACCACAGCTCACCCTGGAAGTAGAATTATTGATTTTAGACAATCATTCTGAAGAGATAGTCGAGGATATTATACGAAAGAACTGCACTCTACATGATAAACGAGTAACTTTCATTAGAAACTCAGTTAATATTGGGGGCGCTGGAAATGTTTGCAGATGTTTTGAAGTAGCTAAAACGAAGTGGATGTGGATGCTCGGAGACGATGACCGCACAGATAGTGACGCAGTTCGGAACATAATAGCCGAAATATCAAAGCAAGGTGCAAACCCGAATTTGGCTGGTTTTAGTTGTTCGTCAGGAATTACTGACTTTGAAGCGGACTTCGCAATAAAGGATATTAAAAGCCTATGCGCTGAAATTAGCCGACCGCAAGGGCTTGCGAACCTATTATTTATTTCATCTCAGGTCTATAATATCCCAAAAATCTCGAAGTATATCCGATTCGGATACATGGCGATGTCGTCATATGGACCACATTTGGTGATGATCCTACGCGCTATTGAGGAGGGCGCTACGTGGAATCTTGCTAAGTTTAGATCAGTTCACTTTGTTGCACCGGCTATCGGCTCCTCATGGGCGCCCCAGCAAGCATCCTTAGGCTTCCCTCTGCTATTAGATTCCGTGAAAGAGGTAGGCCTTTTGTCTTCCGCGCTTCAGCAATCTTTTCCAGCGCTATTGAGCGAAATTGGATTGAAACGTGGCCTTCCGGTAATCCTCCACGGCACGAGAGACTCGCTAAAGACATCCGAACAATATTATTTCCGGACTTCGCCTTATATGAAAGGAATTGCTTTTTATAAATCCGCGTTTCTGGCGGTAGCCGCACGTATACTTTATTCTCAACCTCGATTTCATCAGTTACTGAAGAAGATTGTTCTTGGAGATTTGCACACGAAGGAATTCACCTCCACAGATACCAGTCGAATGTAGCGTGTTACTAAAACTTCGCCTTCGATCAAATAGCCTAATCATCTCAAACTAACGGCAACCTCTAAATGAAAAACGAAAGGGCCAGTTGTTTCGGCGGATACTCCGGAGTGGCAGTGACAGTGGCCGGGGCTAAATGCGAATTTCAACCCGGAGTGGATCGCATATTCGCAACTACGGCCAGCATTGCCCACTGGGAGGCGGCGGTGGACGAATTGAAGGCTCGCCGTTCCTCCGGGAGAGCTATGGGAACAACTACGGCGTCTGACAAATGCGGTAGAATCTCGGTAAAGCCCGGGGCATTCTTGGCCCAATTACTTATCGATCGTTTCTCAACAAATGCCCGGATTCAGAGCCTTAAAAACCGTATCTGTTGATGAAACCGGCCGTGGTAGCGATTTTTTCGCACAAGCAAAATCTCTCCGAATGTGAGAAGGTTTCACTCACGCAGTGCTGGAGGATTCTAGGATCCCACCCGATCCACCTCGTCTGCCCAGCCGGTCTTGAGATAAGCGAATATCTTGAGATCGCCCCAGGGATTAGGGTCACTGAGGTAGATCCGCGGAACTTCCGGTCCCTTCGAGCCTACAACCGATTGAAGATCCTTCCTGAACTCTACAGGCGATTTTCCGGCTACGAGTTTCTCCTGACTTATGAACTCGACGCTTTTGTTTTCCGGGATGAGCTCCTCCATTGGTGCGAGGCTGGATATGACTACGTCGGCGCACCTTGGTTTGAGACTTACGATCAAGCAGAACACCACTCAAGAGTGATTCCTGGCGGTAATTCAGGTTTTTCTCTAAGACGTATCTCATCCGCTTTGAAAGTAACAAGCTCCGTAAAAACCATTCAGTCATGGAAACAAACGATTCATGAGAATTTGAGTTTGGACGTAGGCGCACTCAAGAAGGCATTGTTGCTAGGTAGAGCGGTATTCGGTAATAATTTCCATCACTCAATCAACCAGTTTGCGAAAAATGAGGATATCTTCTGGTCGGTCTGGGCGCCAGAGAAGTTCGAGTGGTTTAAAGTTGCTCCTTTTCCTAAGGCAAAACGATTCTCATTCGACATGCTTCCACGACGTCTGTATCTCGAAAACGATCGCAGTCTTCCCTTCGGCTGCCACAAATGGTCAGAGTCCAACCTAGCGTTTTGGAAACCATTCATCGAAGCTGAGGGTTATAATATTCAAGCGTTCGAAACATAATCGATCAAACGCCTGTTCGGATTCTTGAATGATGAAAGCCCCTAAAATCAGCATCCTCACTATCTGCCTAGACGATCGAGAAGGACTGGCTGCCACAATAGAAAGCGTTGATGCCGGTTTAGTCCCCGGAGTAGAGCATGTAATCAAAGACGGGGTCTCTCAAGACGGTACTCTGGACCTGTTAAAATCGATGACGCCTACCCCGGTAAGACGGTGGTATTCGACAAAGGACCTAGGAATCTTCGATGCGATGAACCAATCGATCCGTCTAGCAAGGGGTGAATTCGTTCTGATGCTAAACTCGGGCGATACCTTGAAAAAAGACACTCTCTCGCGATGGATGCAGTATTTGAATACAAATCCAGAAATAGACATAATCTGTAGCAATCTGCAATGGAATCGTCTCTCCGGTAAGCCAGTATTCCTCCGTCCTCCAATGGAAATTAGAAACCCTACACTAATGCCTATCTGGCACCAGTCCACCTTGATTCGGAAATCCTTCCACGAAAGATATGGCCTATACCGGACAGACTACAAAATGATCTCTGACATGATATTTTATCACCGAGCTTTTAACGGAGCCAGTCGAGTCCACCTTGATTTCATCGCGTCGGAAATGGCGGCTGGCGGCATCAGTGAAACTAAACCTTGGAGCCAGTTTAGCGAGTTCTGGGTTTATCTGAGAGAAATTGGAGCACCTTACAAAGAATATCTACGCTTATTGTATAAGGTTTGTCCATTTCGATATTCATCGAAAGATTCCCAAATATAGCAGTCAAGGGATAATAAAAGAGTTGCGTATATTAATACTTTAAACCTCTTTTACTAAATACTTCTCTATATAATAGATCCGAAATAGTTCTATGAAAATTTTAAATAAGATTCGAAAGTCTGCCACAAGATGGGGTCTAGACGTCAAGAAGTTTAATAAGAACCTAAATTTCGATAGTGCTCATGCACAGCTACTTCGACGCCTTGGAATCAATCTAACCCTAGATGTGGGAGCCAATATAGGGCAGTTTGGACGGCAACTACGTAGCAACTACGAATATAGTGGTCAGATCATTTCATTTGAGCCTCTTTCATCAGCCAGAAACTCTTTGGAGTCGACTGCTAGTTCAGATCCGAATTGGCAGGTCTTGCCCTACGCACTAGGAGATAGCGATGAGGTGCAGATGATCAATATCGCCAAGAATTCCCAGAGTAGTTCTATTCTCCAGATGGAGACCAATCACATCAACGCTGCCCCTGATTCGGCTTATGTAGGAAGTGAAGAAGTGATCGTCCGGCGATTGGATGGACTTTATTCATCGCTTGAAGCAACAGACAAAAATGTTTTTCTCAAATTGGACGTTCAAGGGTTCGAGGACCGTGTCCTTGCGGGGGCCGAAGAGTCGCTAAAGAAGATTCTTGCCGTGCGATTGGAAATGTCTATTCGCCCGTTATATCAATCGGAAGTTCTTATTGACTTGATGATCCCAAGATTGAGGGATCTCGGATTTCATCTTGTAGCGCTCGAGCCAAATTTTGTAGATGAGAAAACTGGTGCCTTACTACAAGTTGACGGCCTGTTCTCTAAAATGCTCGGTGAAGCTGAACCAAAAATAGCCAAACTACCATAGTCAACAAGAAACATTAGACTTCATCAAGTAGGTATTATCTTTCAAAATATTTTCTAATCATTTAAAATGAATCAAAAAAAGATTGTCCAAATTATATTGGCAGTTTCCTTAATCATACTGGGGATCTGGGTTTCAATGACCTCAGTTAGCCTCAGAACCGAATACCAGGTCGTCTTAATTATTTCTGCGGTCGTTGTTATATCAATCGCCTTCATCAAGAGGTCTCTACCCTTCGACTATAAATTCTTAGTTGCAGTTTTGTGGGGATATGCGCTAGGCGGAAAAGGTTTTGCCTATCTATCCCCATTTAAGCCCGTCTATATTGGAGAAGTTGCATTGATTATCTGCACAATCGGGTTGCTCTACAGGTTCACTCGTGGGATCAAGATTATTCCTACAAAATTGCATTTGGTCATCTTGCTGTGGATGATCCTTGTCGGTATTTATCTCTTAGACTCGTTACCACAATATGGAGTCTTGGCTATTAGAGACAGCGCAATGGCGTATTATGGCGTATTCTTCTTTTTCGCATTTGCAATATTCTTAAACGAAGAAAGCTCCGAAGCATTTGAGAAATCGCTAAAGATCGCCGTCGTTCTGGGATGTATTTCAAGCGTTTTATTTCTCACAATTTGGCTACCGTTGGTCGAACGAGCTCCCGCATTACAACTGTTCTTTCTCCCTCACGTAGACGCATTCATACCGCTAATCGTTGCTGGAACTGTCTTTTGCTTTTTAAAAGGAATAGATAGTAGGAGTGTAGTGTTACTTAGCTTAGGTATAGCTTGCCTGTTCCTTTTACTGTTAAATAAGACAGCCGGATTATTCTCATTAGTCGTTGTGCTTGGATCAATTATTGTTTTTGCCAAACGGTTTGATATTCTGTTTATGTCGATCTTTGGTGTTATCCTTGCTTCATCAATCATCGCAATCTTTATCGCTGCAGGAAATAGCCAGATGGAGGAGTTGATCTTCGAGAGTGACTCGGTCCAAACAATCTCTGATATTGGTCAAGCATCGGGCAGATTTAATTCAAACACGTCCGATTGGAGAATTTCATGGTGGAGCATAATTGCCGAAGATACTTGGGAACTGAATCCGATATATGGAGTCGGAATGGGCGGTGATATTACAAGCCACTTCTTAGAATCAGTGATGAGAATAGATCTCCAATCCTTGGAGGCTCAAAACTATGCCCGCTATCCTCACAATATCCTTTTCACCGTATTGGGTCGGATGGGATTTCTTGGTTTAGCCTTATTCATCATACCGTTTGGATGCATAGTTATATTCACCCTCAGGTTCATTTCCACTAATTTGAGAACACCTGACGATATTGATCGGCATCTCATCGCATCTGTCATTGTTCTAAGCGGAATCACGAACGGTTTGGTCCAGTCCACTTATGAGGTTCCTCATGGCGCGATCATGCATTGGACCTGTCTCGGCTATCTTGCCAGCTGTAGTTATAAACTTTGCCTAAATCGCTCACGATTACGGCAGCCTGTCTAGGTGCTTACCTCTTATGAACGCATGATTCAGGGATAAACGCATATGAAATTCTCTGTTATCACCCCTAGCTTTAATCAAGTTGAACACCTGAAGTTGTGTGCGAAAAGTATCGCAGATCAAACAGGGTCATTCGAGCTAGAGCATATTGTTAGAGACGGGGCGGGAGGAGCCGAGATTGAGAAATGGATTTCATCGAAACCTTTTGCAAAGGTTGTCTGCGAACCTGATAGTGGTATGTATGACGCTATTAATCAGGGTTTTGAGAACGCCCAAGGCGATATACTATCGTGGTTGAACTGTGATGAACAATATCTGCCGAACACCTTGGATAAGGTTTCGCGTTGGTTTAATCAACACCCCAACCACCATATTCTGTTTGGTGATGTGATTCTTGTTGATAAAGAGTCTCAGCCACTCTCATACCGTAAAGCGATGATTCCATTGCGCGGACATTTGCGAAACTGTTTTCTCCCGACATTTTCGGCCGCCACCTTTGTTCGGCGATCTATCATAGATTCGGGCTTACTGCTTAGTACGGAGTACCGAGCAATCTCTGATGCAATTTGGGTAGATCAGATATTAGAGGCGGGATTCAAGGCTGGAGTATTGAACGAGCCACTATCTACTTTTATGCAGACCGGAGAAAATCTTGGCCAATCGGAACTTTCATTCAGAGAAGGCGATCATTGGAACCTTGCGACAGGATCCAACAGATCTCTTACGAAATACCTCTGGAAGACAATTCATCGCTTCCGCAAGCTACTATCGCTTTCTTACATTCGCCGGGATGCAAGAATTCAAATATATCACCCTTCTAGTAACGACAGGGTTTTACGCCAGAGAAAGATCGGTGGGTTATGGAGCTCCAGTATACAAGATGGCAAATAACCGAAGAAGTTTTTGTATTTTAGAATAGTAAGGCCGAAGCTTATGTCTAGATCATATTGCCCATTCACCACGACGACACTTCAAATTGCAAACTGGTAGTCCAAGAGGTCAGACCGATCTATCTCTGAGTCAAAAAGGCGGGATCACGGCAGTTTTCGTCACGATGAACCGCAGTGCTACGGCGCTGACGTGTTTAAAGAAGTTGGCCGCGCAAACTCAGCGACCCACACGCGTCATCGTCGTCAATAATCATTCTGCAGACGACACTCTTGAGGTTCTCCGTTCATTCCAAAGAAAGAATGAGCGATTGCTCCGGATAATTGATCTGGGAGAAAATCTAGGCAATGCAGGGGGAATGCAAATCGCCATGGTCGAGGCGTTCGCCGAAGGGGCAGGAGCAATTTGGATACTCGACGATGATTCATGGCCAGAGAATGATGCTTTAGAAAAGCTTTTGGAGGGAACAGTCTCGACCGACACCGTAAGAGCTTCCCGGGTGATAGTCCCTGAAACAGGTGACCTCAGTTGGCCTGTGCAAGTCCGTGCCAATGGCTCTTGGCAGCTGCTGGAAGGGGGGGATCCGCTACCAGACACCGAGCCTTTCAGTATCCGCCGTTCTTGGCTGGGATCCCTGATTCCGATGGAGGTCTACGACGCTGTCGGCCCAGTCAATGGCGAACTATTTTTGAGAGGAGAAGACGAGGATTATCCGCGGCGTATTGAAAGGAAAGGCTTTCCGGTTTATCTGTTCCCGGCTTCCATCCTTCACCATCCCCCTTCTGGCAGGCTCCATCGCTGGTCGGTCTTCGGCCAGGAAGTGGTCCTAGAGAGTGATCTCAGGGGCGACAAACTTTATTACCGCCTTCGGAACACCTGGTGGCTCGAAAAGCAGAATTCCAGCGGAGCTAGAGCAGTTCTTGACGCGCTAACTTATGGTGTGGCTTTTCTGAAATGGAGAAAACCCCTCCGGCAATGGGTACCGATCTGGTGGGAGGCCTTCTGGGATGCCATGACTAATCGCTTGGGGCCTAGGGGACGCGACCGCTGAGACTAGGCGGTTCTCCAAGTGAACCCCTCAGCAAGACGACAGTTTTGCAATTTAAGAAAAGCCCTACCTTTTTCTTAATAATCGCTATCGCATCGGTCTCGCAAGTGAGCAACCCAACAATGTCACGGCGGAGGAGCGCGGCGATCGGATAAAATACCTCGATTGTTCCACCAACGACCTGCGTGTGGCACAATACGAACCATCCGAAGAGGTCGATTTCTAAGATCAGGGCTTCACCTGATTCCAGTCGATCTGTTTTTCGGAGAACGTGGAAACAAATTCCGAAAGCTTTTGATCCGCTTCCTCTTCGCTTACTTCGGCCTCAAGCCAAGGCAAATCCCCATACCACATAGATACGGAGACGTATGCCCAGCGCTGATCCATGCCCTTTACCAGCCGGTCTTTCATATCGATGAAGGTCCGGCCGAGGTGATCGTTCGTGATGGTCTCGTGACCAACAAAAAAGTAGTAGGTAATGCACTTAAACTCGTTGAACTCCCCTCCGGTGGCCGTGGGTAGGCGCTGGATGCTTTCCAATCGTTTGGCATTCACCGAATGATTACCTCTCACAGCGATCGGCTGGTCGCTGGATGCAAGGATCTGATGTCCTTGCGCCGGCATACAACGCTCAGGGCGGTGAATGGAGTTGTTGATATCTGCTCCCGATAGAACGACGGATACGAACAAAATGTCCGGCAGGGGCTTGCCATTCGCATCATATTCCCCCGGCCTGATGCGGTAGCATTCTGCTTTCGAAAACTCGGTATCTTTGGCAAGCGCATCAAGTTCGGCTTCGCTTGGCGGGATTTTTCTGAACTGCCAAGGGCCGCTGTAGTTCGGCAGCTTCATTTTCACCGCCGATTGTGCCACTTCACCGGCAGAGGGCAGAAAATATACAGAACTGAGTCCCGCAAAAAGAAACACAGGTAGCAAGATCGCTTTGGAAAATACTGGAATCATCCTGCTTTGAAAACTTCTGGGTTGCTACGATCTCCAACTGTTCGCCGAAGGACCTTTCTCCTATTTTGTTTTTTCCAAGGAAGTCCGCCTTCGAAGAGTGAATGCAGTGCCAGCATTAAAAACAGCGAGAAGGGATAGAACAACAAGAGTCCTGACCAATCGTGCCAGGTCCCGGCGGCCCACTCTGCATCGCCATACTCGGCGATGACAAAAATCGAAATCACCCGGAGAGCGTTGCCGGCGATCGCCAATGGCAATGCCGAGAATACCAACACAGCTTTCTGCCATAGCTTGATCTTCGCCACATAGGCCCATGCCGAAGAAATCATCAGCAAAGCCATCAGAGAACGAATCCCGCTGCAGCCCGTCGCAATATCCAGCGGCTCCCAATCGCCACTGATCGGGAGGATCGTCGTGCCGAGAACCCTAGTATCAACGCCGAACAAGCCAGACCCGTGATGGGCGAGCTGAGTGGCCAAAAATTGCAGGTGAATGGTTGCCTGCTGGAAGCTTGGCAGAGGAATGGCCAGCCAGAAGAAAAACAAAGGAAATAGCAGCATTTTCGCGACCTGCCAGCCCCAAAGATAGTAGCAGCTCCCCCAGATGAGAAAAGGCAGGGCACCCGCTGCGACCCTCGGCTGAAAGGTCCGATAAGATATGATATAAAATCCAATACCGATCATTACCGCGATCAGGCCGAGCATGCTCCCTTCGCTCACCAAGCTCCGCATTTTTTTGAACTGATAGATGATCAACCCGAGAATCAGGAAGGGAAACAGAATGCCGTGCTCGTAATCTGTCTCCCCATTCCACGCACTATTCAGCCATCCAAATACTGAGAGCGATCGATCGGTCCCGAATCGACCCTCAAACGCGAAGAACCATAAGATTCCCAGCAGTGAGAGCGCTAAGGACCCGGTCAAAAGCCAGTCATTCTTAGTCGCTCCCGCCCCAAAAGACGCAGGTGAGGTCTTAGAGTTCCTGTTCAAAATAATTCCTCCGATATTTCTAGTGCCTCATCGTCTAGAAAGTGACGCAAAGTATTGCCGAGCCTCCTTCGTGTGTCAACAATCCCCCTGTTCATGAAAATTATCAGTGGTACCGCTCACCGGGAACTAGCAGTCAAAATTGCGGAAACCTTAGGCCAGCCCCTTGCCGATGTGCAGGTGGATGCATTTCCTGATGGTGAAACTGCTGTTAAGATTAATGAAAACGTCCGCGGCGAAGATGTCTTTATCATCCAGCCTTCCTGTCCGCCGACGAACCACAATATCATGGAGCTGCTCATTTTAGTCGATGCAGCACGCCGCGCTTCTGCAGAGCGAATCACTGCGGTTATGCCCTTCTTCGGCTACGCGCGCCAAGACCGGAAGGATCAGCCACGCGTGCCGATTACTGCGAAACTGGTCGCGAATCTCCTGACCTCTGCAGGAGTAAATCGCGTGCTGACGATGGATCTCCACGCACCACAGATTCAGGGATTTTTCGATATACCGGTGGATCACCTATACGCCAAGCCGGCCCTAATTGGCTACCTTCGAGAGCGCCATCCAGATACCTCGAATCTAACAGTAGTTTCCCCAGACGTAGGTGGTGTGAAGATGGCCCGCGCCTACGCCGATGCTCTGGGTGCGGAGCTCGCCATCGTTGCAAAACATCGGATCTCTGCCACGCGCGTCGAAGCCATGAACGTCATAGGTGAAGTCGATGGCCGCGATGTGCTGCTCGTCGATGACATGACAGAGACGGCCGGCACCCTGACCGCAGCTGCAGATATTCTTCACCGCCACGGCGCAAAACGAATTTTTGCCGGCGTTTCTCATGCGATCGCTAGCGAACTGGCTCACGAGAGGCTTGCGGAATCTGCCATCGAAGAGCTAATCACCACAGACTCTGTCCCCCAAGCACACGGGCCGAAAATCAAGCCAGTCTCAATTGCTCCATTGCTGGGCGAGGCAATTCGCCGAATCAATGGCGGGCAGTCTGTTACTTCATTATTTGAGGTCTAGGCTAAGGTCCGGCCTAGAAATTGCTATCTGCTACGAAGGTCCCGCTCGTCCGCCTAGAAATTCATCTCTCCTACCTGCCAAAATACCATTTTGAACACTGCCACCCGTGAAAAACTCCGCAATGAAGGATTCGATCTTATCGACGAGCGCCTCGAATATCTTCTCGATTGCCTGCAGAAGGCGCTCGCATCGGCTGGTGAGAATGAGCTGCTGACCTACATGCCTTGGTCCGGGAAAGCGCCCGAGCCCGGCGAAAAGCTCCCAGAAGATCTACCGAAGCTTTACTCCATCGGTTTTCAGCTCCTCAACATGATTGAGGAACGCGTTGCTGCAGAAATCCGCCGCGAACGCGAAAAGGCACTTGGAGCGGAATCGATTCGCGGTCTCTGGCCGCAGGCACTGCGCGATCTTCAATCAATCGGCCTGAGCGCTGAGGAAATTCTTAAAATTCTCTCTGAGGTCCACGTTGAGCCTGTCCTGACCGCGCATCCTACCGAGGCGAAACGAGAATCGGTCCGCTCCTGCCAGCGCACTCTTTACGAGGAAATGGTCCGCTACGAATACCCGAAATACACGCCCCGCGAGCGTGGCCGTATCAAGGATCGGGTGATCGCTACACTGGAGACACTCTGGCTCACGGCAGAAATTCACCTTGTCCGCCCTGATATTTCTTCAGAACTGCGCAACGCGATTCACTATCTCCGCGATCTGTTTCCCACAGCAGTCAATCGCCTAGACCTCCATTTCTCTGAAGCGTGGCGTGATGCTGGGCTTCCTCTCGATCTTCTACGTTCTGCCGGAAATGTCCCTGCGCTTTCCTTTGGCTCATGGATCGGCGGCGATCGCGATGGCCATCCGCTCGTCACGCCGCCTGTCACCGCACTCAGTCTCAAAGAGCTCCGCACTGCGGCCTTTCAGCTTTTAGAAAAGGAGCTTCTGGGCCTGGCAAAGAACCTCACCATCTCGCGCCAGCTAATTCCGGTCCCGGAAGAACTGCAGGACCGCATCGATGAGCTCAGCTTTGTCATCGAAAATCAAGCTGCGGTGAAAGATATTCTCGATCGCCAAGCCGAAGAACCTTGGCGCCAGCTCGCCAGTCTAATGGCAATTCTTTTAAGCGAGCAAACATTGGGCAAGCCAGGCTACAAGACACCTGACGAAGTCGATGCCGATCTCGCCCTAATTTCCCGCACCTTAAAAGAATCTGGCTGCAACTTGATCGAAGAACAAGCAATCCGCCCGGTGCGCCATAAGGTCGAGATGTTCGGCTTCCATCTCGCCACCCTCGATGTTCGCCAGAATTCAGAATTCCACGATGCCGCAATCTCGGAGATTCTGGTAGCGGCCAAAGTTCCCGATGGGGAAAACTTCGCTTCATGGCCAGAGCAGCAGCGGCTCGATTTCCTAAATGCTGAGCTACTTTCGCCGCGCCCGTTTCTGCATGATCTAGCCCGGATCGGCACGCATGCTGACAATGTATTAGATACCTACCGGGTGCTGGTGACGCATTGGCAGGAATGGGGCCTAGCAGGTCTTGGCTCTTTGATTATCTCGATGACACGGAAGCTATCGGACCTTCTTGCGGTCTATCTTCTCGCGCGGGAAGCTGGCCTAATGGAGCATTCGCCAGACGGCATGACCTGCCCGCTGCCCGTCGTTCCGCTATTCGAAACGATGGACGATCTCGATAACTCGCCACCCATTCTCGCCGCTTTCCTAGATCATCCACTCACGAAGCGCTCGCTGAAAACTCGCTCCTCGTCAGAACAGCAAATCATGTTGGGATACTCGGATTCCAACAAGGACTGCGGAATCCTCGCCGCGCAAGTCGCCCTGCATCGTGCTCAGCGCGCACTGACAAAAGTTGGCCAAGAGAAAGCTGTGAAGCTTTGCTTTTTCCACGGCCGTGGCGGCACCATTTCCCGTGGCGCAGGCCCGACCCATTGGTTCCTTGCAGCCCTGCCGCACGGCGCAATGTCTGGCTCTTTCCGCATGACTGAACAGGGGGAAACGATCGCGCAGAAATACGCGAATCTTGCGAACGCCACCTTTAATCTAGAGCTCCTCCTCGCCGGCGCGGCAATCAATACCGCGCGGCATCGTCACTTGGAGCCAAGTACAGATCCTGCCGAGAAGTTCCTTGAAAAGCTTTCCGCCGCGAGCCAGTCCACTTATCAGAACTTGATCAAATCGCCCGGATTTATCGATTTCTACCGCCAAGCGACACCGATCGATGCACTGGAAAACTCTCGCATCGGCTCACGTCCTGCCAGGCGCACAGGGAAAAAATCTCACTCCATCTCAGATCTTCGCGCAATCCCGTGGGTTTTCTCATGGACCCAAGCACGCTACTACCTTCCGGGCTGGTTCGGTGTGGGCACCGCCCTTGCAGAGCTCAAAGAAAATTCGCCCGATGAGTTCACGGAGCTCAAGGCCGCGCTCAAAGAATCGGTTTTCCTTTCCTATGTTCTGACGAATGTGGAAACAAACCTTGCCTCTGCGAATCTGCCATTGATGCGGGACTACTCAGAGCTAGTGGTCGATAAGAATATCCGCAACGAGTTTACCGAACGCATCACTGAAGAATTTTCCCGCACGGAGGCGCTGCTCACAGAGCTCTTCGATGGATCGATGGCCGAACGCCGTCCACGGATGGCGAAGACGCTGGCGATTCGCGAAGCACCCCTTGAGATCCTCCATCAGCAGCAGATCAATCTACTTCGCCAATGGCGCTCGCATATCGATCAGGGTGGGCAGACTGCGGCAGACGCGCTGCTTCCGAAGCTCCTGCTTTCGATCAATGCAATCGCATCTGGCCTGCGCACCACTGGCTAAAACGGCTGGCTGCCAATTTGATTGGACGGAACCACTTTTGCTTCTTGGAAAAACGCGATCGTTTTATCGAGATAATCTAGATAGCGCAGGCGCTTCACCTCATCTCTCGGCTGCATGCCGGCAGCGAGCGATACTCTCCGCTTGGACTCGATGAATAGGCGGAGGGCGTCATCGCCCCGTTGATCGTTCCAAGCCTGCACGGCCTCTCGACCGAGCAGGATGCCGGCGAAATAGTGAGCCCTTGTCCCATATGGAGCGGTGGCTATTTCATCATACTTCGCTAGTGCCTCTCTGTGGTTCCCCATCTCCTCAAAGCTTCGCCCGATATAGATGTAGATCTCAGCGCGCAACTCATTATCCACCGCGTATCCGAAGATTTCCATCAGATCATCCATATGTTTCTCCGCCAGTTGCAAATCAGTGAGGGCAGATAGCGGATCGTCCACATCAAAACGCCTCACTCCTTTTCGCAAAAGGAAGCGCGCGAACATCGTCTTTCCTCTGAAGGCGTGCTCCATCTCGCCCTGCAAACGGATCGCATGCCGGTAATAACTTTCAGCCTCGCCGATCCGGCCTAGCTGCTCCAGCAAGGCCGCTAAGCGAAGTGCTAGATACGGCTGAAACGGATTTCCACGGAACGCTGCCTCGTAATCCGCGAGGGCTGCTTCTAATTGCGAAGTCCGAGCAGGACTATCCTCTTCGTTCCATAATTTGCCTTCCGAAATGAGCAATTCACCCCGCTCCTTATAAAAAGATCCCAAAGGCCATATATCGATGGATGCTGAATAAGCTGCAATTTGCTGCCGCGGATCTGATTCTTCGTTTCCGAAGTATACCGGCCATAAAATTGGGAAAACTCTGCTGGCAAAGACTCCGCCGATCCCGAGCAAACCGATCGCGCAGATCGCCGCCACAAAGGAGGCTGTGCGCGATGGCAAGCTCGCCATTCCACGTACGCCCACAGCATGAGATTTCCGAGGAATGCGGGCAGGCCCCGGCAAGCTAGCCGCACCAATTGCCAAGCCAAGCATGACTGCCCCAGGCGGGATCCGGAATATCCCCTCGAAATTCGATTGCACAAAGATTGCGCAAAGCCCCGCTACCCCGCCGATCCGCCAGCCGTCATCGAATAACCTTTCTTTCTCACCTAGGTTCGATGCGCTGCGGAGCACGCCAAGAAGGATGACACTGATCAGCAATAAAAATACTAGTCCTGCGCCAATCAGGCCATAATCCACCGCTGTCTGCAGAAATTCGTTGTGGACGTGGGATGGCTGCGCACTCCCCCAGTTCATTGCTTTCGTATCCCAGAACTGATGGCACTCCCAGCTGAAGCTGCGGCTGCCACCGCCGAGGAATGGATGGAGGCCAATGCATGAGATCGCGAGACTAATTAGCGAGGTGCGGATCGGGTTATCAAAGACACCCACTTCGGTGTTATCGCCCTGTCTTAGTTCTTGCACATCCAGCAGCAACCAATAGCAAATCACCGCACCGGCAACGAACAAGATGGGGGCGACGATCGCTACCCAAGGGAACCATTTTGCGCCGTCACGGCGCCCGCGAAGGATCGTCAAAAGCATCAAGATGCCGACGCCGGCGCCGATCCCCAGCATCCCGCCACGCGATTTCGTGTAAAACACTGCCGCACAGCCCAGCACTCCAATCACCCCGCAGAACCATCGAAGCATCCACTTTTCACCACGGGAATGAATGGCTACCGCTGTTAGTAAAGGACCCAAAACCAGGAGCATCGATGCTCCATAGCTGTAGTGAGCGAAGAAACCGGCTGGCAGCCGTTCCTCCTCGTTCGGGAAAATCGGCGAGTATGTCGGGTCCAGTATCTGTTGATAGATGACCCAGATACTTGCTGCTAATAAAAAGCCTAGGCCGCAAAATATGACCCGCTGTGCGCTTCGAGTTTCTGCAGAAGATCTAACCACCAAAAAACCTGATACTGCCATCGCCAAAAGCAGCAGGTCTGCAATCGCGAGTTCTGCAACCGGCGAGAAGGCGGCGCGCAATCCAATCCATAGCACCACCAAAAAACCCACGCCCAGCATTAAGCCATCGAAAAGCTTCAGGCGCTCCCGCCAGATACATGGCAGAGCTGCCGCTGCAGATCCGGCAAAAAGAATCATCGCCGGACCCCAAGTCCACATTCTCAGCTGTGGCGCTAGCAGGACAGCTGCCCACACACCAAGCACCCAAAGAATCGATGAGATGAATGCCAAAACCCGGTAAGTTAAATGTGATTTTCTATTTTGCACCCCTACCTAATAAGACGGCTGGAACTGTTTTCAGCATAATCTGCAGGTCCAGCCAGAGCGACCAATTATCAATATACTTTAGATCCATCTCCACCCATTCCTCAAAGCTCGTTATTTTATTTCTGCCTCCCACCTGCCATTCACAGGTAATCCCGGGCTTTACGCTAAGACGGCGGCGATGAGATAGCTCGCGAAAAGCCTCTACTTCATACATCGGCAAAGGCCGCGGGCCGACTATGCTCATATCCCCCATCAATACATTGAGCAGCTGGGGGAGTTCATCGATACTCAGCTTCCGCAAAAATTCGCCAAATGGGAAGACTCGTGGGTCTTTTTTTAGTTTGAACACTGGTCCTTCCATTTCATTGCCATGGCTCGCCTTGATTTCTTCGAGGAGTTCCTCCGCATTTGCAACCATGGTGCGGAACTTATACATGGCAAAGCCTTTGCCGTATCGTCCAGCCCGCGCTTGCTTGAAAACAATCGGTGCTCCCGGACTCTTCCAAGCGATCCCCACCGCAGCAATTATCCACAAGGGACTGCTCAGGATAATGGCAAGGAGCGCTCCCACGCGGTCCAACAAGCCCTTGCACATCAGCTCCCATGAAAGTTCTGGCGTAGAACGCAGCACTAACATCGGCTTTTGCCCGACAGAATCGAATTCTGGCCGCGCGATCTGCGTGCGGATAAAGGAAGCTGAAATCCAAGCCTCCACCCCCTGCAGCTCACACGCCTCCACTGCCTGCGCCAGCTTTCCAAATTCGACATTTCCTACCGAAAATAGCACTCGTGATACTGGCTGGGCTTTTAGAAGTGCATAAAGCTCCTCGACGGCTCTTTCCCGGATATCGAAGCGATCCACGATGACCCAGTCCTCCGTAGCCTCCCGCCCAAATTCATCGAGCAAGTCATCGATTTCCTCCGCCGCACCGGCTACTATCACGTGTTCACGGGCCACCCCAGTCCGTAGCGAGCTTTTCAGCCAGATCCGCGTCGCCCGGTCTCTCAAAAAGACCGCAACAAAGGTGAACGAAATTCCTAAAATAAGAATCAGCCTCCGCGTATCGATCTGCTTTGTAAAAACGGCGAACAAGCCAATCACGATCCCGAGGATCAGCAAGGCCTGCAGCAGCTGAATCACTGATTTATGAATCGTTTTTTGACGGATTCTTGTGTAAAAATGAAAATAATTCAGGGCCAGCGGTGTAAGTGGGATGGCAATGTAAAGCACCCACAGCATCTCGGTAAGATCATTGCCGCGCCCGAATCCCTGACTCCCTGCGAGGACTAACTCGCGAGCATAGCCCGCCAGCCAGAAGCAAATGCCGACCAGAGCCGCATCAATTAACTGCAGAAGCTGAACGACGAAGGTTTCTTTCCGACTTCTTGCCATCGCCTCGTTTCTATCAGAAAGCTGGTGTTTGTTGCCTAGACGCTCCTTAAAATCGAGGTGGAATGATTAAATCATCCCCAGCTTGTGGCTCCACCGGCCCGAAGCCTGGTTGCGGGCTCGCGATCGCCCCTTCTGCCGAGATGCTAGTCACTTTCACCTTTCCTAAAATTCCCGTGTTTCGGCGAATTGCTAGCACTGTGCCCTCTTGCACAAGATCTGGCAGCACGATCTCGATCGTTGCAAATCCTCCTAAATCCGGATTGTTCACATACTCAGTCACTCGGCCAATAAGGAGGGCATCGCGAATCATACGCGCCCTCCGCAATTCATCGTCACCTCGCTCGAGCTCCCTCTGCCCGATCAGCCCCGCCTCATCGCGAAAGGTCTCTGCCTTTTTCTCGGCTAGATCCTTTTCTGCTTCAAGTGCATCTTTCTCTGCTTCAATGGCTTTTAGCTGAGCCTTCATCGCTTCCATCTGCGAAGGATCCGCCGGCTGGCCTGGGCCCGGATTCGACTGCAGCTGCGCCAGCTCTCGCTGGGTGGACAAACGCCGCTGCTCAATTTTCACCTGCTCGATTTGTTCAAGCAATCGGGCGCGCTCGCCTGGTGCGACATTTTCCATACCTTCTTTCATGCCGCTAAAGGACAGCACCACCGCAGCCAAAAGCAGCGCAAAGGTCGCTCCTAGCAATATCGTCATCGTATTCACGCAGCAGAAAATGTCCGGTTGTCCAATTGTTGTCAACGCAGGGAAATAGAGCCTTTCTTTTACTTCTGCTGGGACTTACACCATCTTAGCTCCGTGGACCTCTTTTCAGACATTAGGAAAAAACCAGCACCGGCAATTACTGTCACTGCACTGATTCGGCGTATCAAACGCTGCATCGAGGCGGAAACCGGCCGGCTCTGGATCGAAGGGGAGGTTTCGAATCTTAAAAAGCAGGCCAGTGGGCATTGGTATTTTTCCCTTAAAGACGAGAACGCCCAAATCTCCTGCGCCATCTTCAATGCAAAGAACCGAGAGGGCTCAGAGCACATCGAGAGCGGCACGCTGATCCGCGTCTTTGCCGAGGCCACCGTCTATCCGGCGCGGGGGCAGCTGCAATTAATCGTCGAGAAGGCAGAAATCTCCGGCCAAGGAGACCTTCACGCACGTTTTGAGGCATTGAAGAAAAAGCTCTCTGCCGAAGGTCTGTTCGCCCCCCAGCTCAAGAAGCCACTGCCGGACTTTCCACAAAAGATTGGCCTGATCACCTCACCCACTGGTGCCGCACTCCAGGATATCTTAAATATTCTTCATCGCCGCGCACCCTGGGCCCAGCCAATCCTCATCCCAGTCCGGGTCCAAGGAACCAGTGCCGCCAAAGAAATGGTCCGCGCACTAGCACATTTTCACGGGCTCGAAGCTCTACGCCCGGACCTAATCATCATCGGCCGAGGTGGCGGCTCTCTCGAGGACCTATGGCCCTTCAATGAGGAAATTCTTGCGCGAGCGATCGCCGCCTGCCCAATTCCCATCATTTCGGCAGTTGGCCATGAGATCGATTATACCATCGCGGACTTCACTGCCGATTTGCGCGCACCGACACCTAGCGCTGCCGCAGAGTTGGCTGTTCCTGAGGCATCGGAACTCCTCTCCACCACGCGTGCCCTGCGCAAGCGGGCCCACCGTGCACTATCAAGCTCTCTGCGTGTGCCCAGTCAACAGCTTGACGCCGCCCGGGAAAGCCTCCAGTTCCATGTTCTAAATTCACTCGAGAAGAATCAACGGGATCTCTCCGCGCTGCGGAAACGCCACGCCGCTTTACATCCTCTCCGCGCTCTGCAGCGCCGTCGGGAGCACATTTCCCAGCTCCACAAACACTTGAGTAACGCCGCAACTGCCCAGCTTGCCAATTACCAACAAAGCACCACACGGCTCCAAAGCTTGCTGCGCACCCTTGGCCCAGTTTCTGCCTATAAACGCGGCTTCTCAATCACCGTCGATCACAGGGGACGCGCAGTCCGCTCTGTAAAGGAAATCAAAGCAGGCCAAGAAATCCGCACCAAACTCCTTGATGGCACAATTCACTCTGTCACTTCGGCTTCGAAGCCATCTTCTCCAAGCAAATCCTAGCTGCTTAGCTTATTTCACACCGGATCCAAATTACTTACGCACTTTGCAGCGATATTTTGCCCGACCTAGGCCAGAGCCGAACCCTCATCGAAATTTTTTGTCTGCCGTGCCCAGCTATTCCTTGCTCTGAGCATTCACCAATTTACCTTCCTCAAAGACAACTCGATTTCCCCCCTCCCAAAGACATTATGAATCTTACTCTAAAAGTCTGGCGCCAGACAGGTCCGCGCTCCAAAGGCGCCATCCATACCTATCCGGCTCACGATATTCCACCGGAAGCTTCCTTTCTGGAAATGCTCGATATCGTCAATGAGCGCATTATCTCAGACGGGGATGAACCGATCCATTTTGATCACGATTGCCGAGAGGGAATTTGCGGATCCTGCGATCTTACCATCAATGGCATTCCCCACGGCAAGGACCGCGGTATCACTACCTGCCAGGTTCATATGCGAAAATATACCGAAGGTGACACGATTTGGATCGAACCCTTCCGCGCCGATCCTTTTCCAGTAATCAAAGACCTTATCGTCGATCGCAGCGCCTTTGATCGGATCATTTCCTCAGGTGGCTACATCGATATTCGCACAGGCTCTGCGGTGGATGCGAATGCTCTGCCAGTTCCAAAAGACCAGGCGGACGACGCCTTCGATGCTGCCGCCTGCATTGGCTGTGGGGCCTGCGTAGCTGCATGTAAAAACGCCTCCGCGATGCTCTTTGTTGCGGCAAAGGTTTCCCACCTTGGTCACCTGCCACAGGGCAAGCCGGAACGCCAAAAACGCGCTCTCAATATGGTCCGCCAGATGGACAAAGAAGGCTTTGGAAACTGCACAAATCAATACGAATGCGAGGCCGCGTGCCCGAAAGAAATCTCTGTGGATCACATCGCTAGGCTCAATCGCGATTACCAAAAGGCAGTCCTCGAGGAGCAATTCGCCTAATAGCGATCTGAACTATTTACCTCCGAGTGATGACAAATCCTTGGACGAAAGAATAGGTCTGCAAAAGCCTACAGTCTCCGCGACAGCGTCTTTTAGCAGCTGGCGGGATCTTTGCCGTTTTGGGCCTTTCTGGATGCGAAACACTTCAGTTCTACACTCAAGGCGCCAGCGGGCAGATAGAGATCCTGCAGAAATCTCAGGCCAATCAAGAGCTGGTTTCAGATCCTGGGACAACGGCCGCGCTTCGTCAGCGGCTGCTCTTCGCCCGCGAACTCACCGATTTTGCCACCAATCATCTCGCCCTGCCTGGCAATCGTGCCTACCAAAAATACGCAGACTTGCAGCGCGATCACGTCGTTCATGTCCTTCATGCGGCCCCAGAATTCTCGCTTGAGCCACGAACTTGGTATTATCCATTTCTCGGCGAGCTCGATTACCGCGGTTACTTCTCAAAAACTGATGCAGAGAGCTATGCCCAGAAACTTCGCAGCGAAGAAGGCCTAGAAGTCCATCTCGGCGGGACTGATGCATATTCCACCCTCGGCGTCTTTCACGATCCACTTCTGAACACCTTCATTGACTACCCAGAGATCAACTTCGCAGAGACAATCTTCCACGAACTGACCCACCACCGAATTTTTAAGAAAAACGATACGACATACAATGAATCACTAGCAAACACAGTCGCAGAAGAAGGAATTCGCCGCTACCTGACATACAAAAATCGGCCTACAGCGCTTGCCGATTACGAACAGCGCCTCTCGCGCCGCCGTTCCTTTTTTGCGCTTGTCGAAGAAACCAAGATCCGACTGACTGCCCTCTACGCCTCCGGAAAGACGGAAGCCGCCATGCGAAAGGATAAATCTGCCATCCTCGCCACCCTTAAAAACGAGGCCAGAGACCTGCAAACTCGCTGGGGCACTAAGCAGCTGGAATCCTGGCTTGCAACCGATCTCACCAACGCCCACCTCCTTTCGCTCGCTACCTACAATCAACGGATCCCCGAATTTCAAGCACTCCTAAAAGAACATTCCGGCGACCTCGAAAGCTTCTTCCAAGCGCTAGAGAAGGATTCGATGTGAAAGATCATTGATCTGCTTTCAGAAAGATTAACTTCAGAAAGAAATTCGTCACCTTCAGATTCGTCACCTTCGAGGAGCACAAAGCCACGCATACATTCCCTGACCTGAAAATTTTTCTTAGAAAAATGTGCCCAATAAACACAGGCTGCACTAGGAGCCTTCTAGGAAAGGATAATCGGTGTATCCCTTGGGACCCGATCCGTAGAAGGTTTCCTGATCCGGGGTGTTGAGCTTGGCACCCTCTGCCATGCGCCTTGGCAGATCAGGATTTGCAATTGCGAGTTGCCCGAAGGCAACGGCGTCCGCTCTCCCCTCAGCAATTGCAGCCTCTGCCTGTTTTTTATCGAAACCTTCGTTGGCAATATAGACCCCACCAAATGCATCTTTCATCTCCGGGCCTATTGCCGTGCCATCGTAGCTTTCGCGCGAGCAAATGAATGCCAAGCCTCGTCCGCCAAGCTGCTTTGCGACCTCGATGAATAAGCCTCTTAGATCGCTATCGCCCATGTCATGGGCATCTCCACGTGGTGCAAGGTGCATGCCCACCCGATCCGCTCCCCAGACATCGACCACCTCATCGACGATCTCCATCATGAAGCGCATGCGGTTTTCCACCGCGCCACCATAACGATCTGAGCGCTGATTGGTTGAATCCTGTAGAAATTGATCAATCAGATAGCCATTCGCTCCGTGAATTTCAACGCCATCAAATCCTGCTTTCTTCGCATTCACAGCACCTTTCCGGAACTGTTGAACAATTTCCTCTATCTCACTGATTTCGAGCGCGCGGGGAGTCACGTATTCCTGCTTCGGACGCACGAGGCTGACGTGCCCATCTGCCTGAACCGCACTCGCTGAAAGGGGTAGCTTCCCTTCTAAGTATTGCGGAGCGGAAATCCGCCCGACATGCCATAGCTGACAAAGAATTTTCCCACCTGCCTCATGCACTCCCTCAACTACCTTTGCCCAGCCAGCGACCTGCTCCTCAGACCAGATGCTTGGTGTATCTGGATAGCCGACACCCATCGGATCTACCGAAGTCGCTTCCGAAATGATCATTCCAAAGCCACTCCGCTGCCGATAATATTCTCTCATCAGATCGCTCGGCACCCGCCCTTCAGACGCCCGGCAACGTGTCAGAGGTGACATCAATACCCGGTTCGGCAGCTGAAGGGCACCTACTTGCAATGGCTCAAACAATCGGTTCTTTTCCATGACCGGAACCACGGCTCGTTCACAAGAAGTTCAAGGCGCTATTTGATTTTGATTCTCGATTCACATCTGATTGGAGCCAAATAAATCAAATTTCGATCACTTCTCCTAAGTTTGTTGATAGCAGCAGGCAGGCAATTTCGCTTTGTGGGTAAATCTCTTCCAAAGCGCCACGGTATGCGTTCATCTGGGAGGCGTAACGGCTTTTGAGCTCCCCACTTTCGGGGACTCTGTCTGTCTTGAAATCGATGATTTCGACCTTTTGAACTTCACCCTCTTCGTTAAGAATTACATGGAGGCGGTCGATCACTCCGCTCATCCATTTCCCCTGATAGATCGCTTCAAGTTGTTGCTCGCGGAACAAATCAATTCGTCTGCCGTTCTTAGTGAGAAGCTCTTTCACAGAATCCAGCTTCAGGGTCGCAATCATCAGATCTTTGGTTTCAGAGGAGAACTCAAGAACTGCATCTTTTTCATCCAACCAGCCAATTTGTTCGAATGCTGCATGGACGGCCGTTCCGAACTTACGACCATCGTAAGAGAGGTTTACCTGCGCTTCTGAAGCTTTCTTTTTCTCACCGCTCGGCGTGGTCCGCGCCCGCATTGCTAGGGCATTCGTCAGACTCGGAAGATTTGTTAGCTTTGGAGCTTCTCTGGTTTCTAGGGCAGCTGCCCATTGAGGATCTCCGATCACAATACTTTCGCCAGGCTCCGCATTCCAGTCCAGCTGGAGCGCTTGCATCAACCAGTTTGCCAAACTGGGATGTTGCGGATCCGGGCCTTTTTTGATCGATTCCACAAACAGATATAGCCCACGCTTCGCTCTGGTAAGGCCGACATATAGCTTACAAAAAGCATCGTAAGCCTGCCCTCGCGCCCAAGCATCTTCGGCTTCTTTCATTTCAGGAATGAAGCTTCTCACCCATCCGGTGCTCGGCTGCATCAGCCATTCTCCTGTCCCCAGGATATTCAGGTGGACCCGGCTGGGAATTTTCACATTGGAAATTTCTGGTAATAGAACTGCATCAAAGCCCAGGCCTTTTGACTTGTGAATCGTCATCACCTGGATCGCTGCCAGACCCGGGCTCTGGGTGATTTTTGCCCGGCTCGCGATCTCTGCTACATCTCTGGCCTGCATCACGCCATTTCGATCCAGATCGCTTACAATCTGTAGCAGATCTGCAGCCCGCCGCCGGCCATACTCCGTCCAAGATGGAAGCATGGGTGTCACAACGTGAGCTAACATGGCCCCAAACCCACCTGCAGAAACCAACTCAGTTAGACGATCCCAGACAATAAGATCATGTGACCCGTATTCGTCTCTCAGCCACTTTCCAAGCGGCGACATCTTTACGACTCCCCACGCAAATCGATCAGATGGATCTGCCAGCCAGCGCAGAAGCTGCACCATTGCTACTCCATTCGGGTGATCTTCGCCAGGCTTCCGTGCCCCTCCTTCTATCACGTCGTAACCTTCTGCGCGTAGGAGATCCGCCCAATCTTTGGTCTCTTTGTTCGAGTTTACGAGAACCGCACAGGCGAGCTTTTTAGTTCCGACACCAAGCTGCTTGAGTGTCTGAAAAACGGCTGATTGCTTCTGATCTGCATCGACCAGACTTAGCTGGGCGCAGCCTGCGTAAGCATCCTCTGCGCACTTATCTGCGGCGTGATGATCTTCCCATTGCCAATCCTCTGCCACTTCAGGAAATAAATCCTCCATCCCTGACTGGTCCCCGAAAACCTGATTCACCATCTCCAGCACCTGTGGGCAAGAGCGGTAGGATTGGGACATGTGTGCGGTCGCAAATCCACCACCATATTGGTTTTTCACCTCATCGAAGAGACCGACCTCGCCACCTCGCCATGAATAAATAGCCTGCTTCCGGTCACCTACGATGAATGTGGTTTTCTCCTCATCAACGATTGCTTCCTCCAGCAGCGGCAGAAGTCCATGCCAGTCATCGAGACTGGTATCTTGGAACTCATCGAGCAACCAATGCCGATAGGTCCCGTCTAATCTGAAATCAATCTTCTCCCGCCGTAATCGCGCTTCTTCTCCATTCTGCCAAGCACCGAGCAACCGCTTTACATCGCCGAATTCAAGCCGCCCTTTTTTTCTCAGCTCAGTATCGAGACGCTGATCGTAGGCAGCAATCAGCTGGCCGATCCCTCGTGATCGAGACAGTGCAAGATCCAGTTCACACTCGGCAGCGAGTCGCAAAACTTCCCGAAGAGCAGCCGCGCATTCTTTTGGAAGGTGAAATTCTACCCGATATGACTTAAGCACCAATTCTTCTTCCGGCGATGCCGCTTGCTCTAGCATTGCTGCCATCAAGGAGTTCACATTCTCCAATTTCCCGCTGCCGATCGTGTATGCTTCCAAGCCATCGAGTGCAGCTTTTACAGCCGCACTTGCTTGCTCCTTCGCCTTCGGCTCTGCATCCGGCCAAGTGGCGCGAATCGTTGCGATCAAAGAACCTTTTTTCAGCTCCCAATCCTCTTTCGGGCGTCGACTTAGGTATTCCGGACCCCACTCGATATTTCCTCTTTCTAAAAACGCCCCATGCCACCTCTCAATGTATTCGTGCAAAGGCCTCAGGACCCTCACGGCTGCCGCTCCTTCGGTAGAGCTGCGGATCATCTGTTTCAGATTGCCATCAGCCAGACCTGGGACGCCTTGTTCGAGTATTTGGATGAGGATCTGCTCTTTTAAAACTTCAGCAAGCTCCCCCTGAATCAACTCATAGGTGCCCCCAGCTAGGCCTAGCTCATACTGAAAACTGCGAACAATCTTCCCGAAGAACATGTCCATCGTCCCAAGGGTGAGACGGGGCAATTTTTGAATCACCTTCTCTAGGATCAGTAAAAAATCCGCATTTGGGTCACCAATAGAGGCCCGCAGGATCTGTGCTTTCTTAGGGTCATCTACTGCATCTGCGAGCTTCTTTAAAATGGCATCTGCAAATTCTCCAGCCGCCTTGCGCGTGAAGGTCAGGGCGACAATCTCTTCAGGTGCAGCACCTGCAGCAAGCAAATCAATAATGCGGTCGCTGAGACGATAGGTTTTCCCAGAGCCAGCAGAAGCAAGAACGAGGAGATTTTTTTGTGTCGGGTCCATCGAGATCAAAATGGGTTAATTTTCCCTATGCGCCGAAGGAGCCTACACCCCCGCCCCAGCGGAGAGCCTTTTAGAAGCAGCTTACTTTCGTTTACGTAAAAACGGTGGAAGGTCAAGGTCCTCTCCATCGACTTCGTTTGGCGTCTCGCCCTCAAATCGGCCGCGAGGTGCTGATTCAAAAGACAGCTCACTTTGCCCAGCAGAATTCTTCGAATCGAGTTTTTGTGCGGCGAGGGCCGGGCCTTCTTCATCCGGCTTTGGCTCCTCCGCCTTATCTTTTTCTTCAAACCCCTTGTCCGCGCTATCCAAATTCGCCAGCGCGGCAAGTTCATCTGCGTCTACCTCTTCGCCTTTTGTCTCTGCGAGTGGCGCATCACCATCTGCAAGATCGACTCGGATCTTTTCGGCTTCTTCAGCCTCGGCTTCTGGCGTTTCATCATCTGCCGTTATCTCGTCTTGAGTTTCCTCTCTTTCCTTTGCCTTCGAAGAAGGCTTCGCTGCGGCGGAACTTTCCAGCTCCTTTGCCTCTTTCGACTTGTTTCCTTTACTTTCTTTAAGATCTCCGCTGGCAGACATTTCAGAAACATCCTCATCGGCCTTTGATGCGGCTCTTTTCTCCTTTGATTGAGAGATCTCGGTATCAGAATGATCGGCTATCGAGTGGCCCTTGGTAGTTTCTAACTGTGATTTCTCATGATTAGGGTTTGTAAGGGGCGGCTCCTTCCCCTCGCCATCAGAGATGCTTTTTGCGCGATCCTCTTTTCCGCTCGTCAGGGAGCTTTCTGGGAGGGCTGAGATCAAGGTGATCGAAAGATTGTCTCCCATCGTCGGATCGATCGCCGCTCCGAATAAAACGTGTGCTTCTTCGGGCACATATTTTTGAAGGTTCTGCATCAGAAGTTCGATCTCAAACAAGGTGAGCGACTCCCCACCCGAGAGGTGGACCAATACCGTCTGTGCCTCTTTCAATAGTGCGCCCTGATCGAGCAAAGGGCTAGCCTAGGGCGTTCCGCAAACGCTTTGGCTGCCCGGTCTTTTCCATCGGCAATTCCAGATCCGAAGAGGCAGCGGGACCGGGTTGTCCGCAGAGCGCTCATCAAATCGTCTAGGCCGACATTGATTAGCCCAGGACGCACCACCAAACGGATCACCGCCTTGATCGACTCAGAAATCATCTTATCAGCCGCTGAGAATGCTTCATGGATTCCCTGCTTCGCCAGCACGAGCTCACCCATCCGGTTGTTATCAAAAGTCACCAGTGCATTCGAGAGGACTGCTAGCTCATTGAGCGAGGTCTCTGCTTGGTTCCGGCGGCGGCGGCCTTCGAAGAAAAACGGCATCGTCGCGAAAACGACAACAAAAGCGCCCTCCTCACGCGCGATCCGCGCCACAATCGGCGCCGCTCCCGAACCAGTTCCACCACCAAGACCGGTGCAGAGAAAAACAATTCGCTGTCCCTTCAAAGCCTCGCGGACTTCTTTTTCGGCTTCTAGGATCGCCTGTTGGCCCAGCTCTGGATCGCCTCCGGTGCCAAGGCCTTTTGTCAAATTGCGCCCCAGCTGCAGCTTTTCCTTCGCCATGCAGGCATTCAGGGTGCGGATATCTGTATTCAGCGCGATCAGTTCCGCACCTTCGATACTATCTAGTGCAATCTGCTCAAGCATGTTTGCGCCCGCTCCACCAAGGCCGATGATTTTGACAGCGGAAGCAGGGATGTCTTGTTTCGAATCTCGGGAATAACTAATCATATTTGGAAAGGCTTAAAGTTTATCGAGCCATTAACAGGTCGATCGGATTTCTCAAAAAAATGTCACAGATCGTTAGCTACCGAAAGGCCAGAACATACGTAAAATGCGCCCAATACATCCGGGCGGCCTCGTGTTTTCAGTTTCTATGATTTGTGCATAGCGGATCAGCCCGATCGCCGTGGCGAATTGAGGATCTTTATACGATTGATGATCACCACCACCAATTTCTGAAACCTCTGGCCGATAAATATCGCGTCCGAAGACATCGAAGGCTAATTCAGAAAATCCCCTCATCAGTGAGGTCCCGCCGGTGAGAAAGACGCCGGAGCCGATCTGCTCCATCGCCCCTTCAGGCAGCCGGGAACGGACTAGGCCGAGAGTTTCTTCAAGGCGCTGCCGAATCACGTCATTGAGAAGTGAGCGTTTTACCTCCACATCGGCATATCCGTCTTCATCTGCCAAGCGCGCCATGCCCACTCCCAACGACGGGTCCGACGACGCAGTGCCCTCCAGAACTTTCAGCTTTTCCGCCTTTGAAAAAGACAGGCCTGTTACTAGGTGAATATCATTGGTCACATGGTCACCGCCGACGGGAATACAGCCTGATGCAGCGATTGCCCCGTCCAAATACAGCGCGTAATCAGTCGTTCCCCCGCCGATATCGATGAGGAGTGCACCACGCAGGCGCTGTTCCTGATCCATTGCCATCTGCGCTGTCGCAATCGGCGCGAAGACGACATCATCCACTTCCAGCGGACATTCGCGCACCAGCTTGATCGAATTTTGGATTCGGTTCCCAATGCCATGAATTACGTGGAAATCTGCAGCGACTGTTTTCGCAAAAAGCCCTAATGGCGATGCACTTTGCTCAAGACCGTCTACCACATATCTACGAATGATCGAGTGGACGCAGACGTGATCCTGTGGATAGGGCACATCACGGGCGACATTGCAGGCCTCTTCCACATGACTTGCCTCAATGGTTCGCTGGCCCTCCGGCAAACGAAACGCCCCACGGTTATTGACTCCCGTCATATGCGCTCCGGTCACTGATAGGAAAACTGAGCCAATTTCCACATCTGATATATCCTCCGCCTTGGCGAGAGCATTCTTCAAACAAGCCCTTGCTTGGGGAAAATCCGTCAGCTCCCCTTTGCGCACGCCAGCAGACTTCGTCACGCCGATCCCCAGAATCTTTACCGCCGAGTCTGCCTTCACCTCGCCGACGACGATACATGTCTTGCTAGTGCCAATCTCCAGGCCGACGTGAATTTTTGAGCGACGCGACATAATGGCTAGTTCCGATTTAGGAGATTCTGAAGATCGTCACGCGTGCGATTTCTTCGCGCCTCAGCAGGGGTAATTTCCTGCACCACAATCGCCCGCGGCGGCGCTGGATCGCCGCGCAAAGTAATTGGAACATTTTGCCGAGGAATCAGATTGATTGTGTCTATTTCGTATCCTTCACGGTGAGCATGATACAATCCCTTTCGCAGATATTCGAGTTGCCGCTGGTGATCGCCTAGGCCGAATGTTGCCTGAGTTCCATCACGAGTTTCGAGATTAAGCGACCACTTGTTTTTTTGAGAAATCGATTCAATCGAAGCGAGATCGCCAGGAAATTTCTCAGAGATTGCGTCCAATAGATGACGGCAATGATTCAGGCCTGGCGAATCAAGAACGGTTGATTCTTGGATTCCGTCTTTCGGCATTTCGCTCAACAGGATAAACGGCAACGAAGAAGCGAGGCCAAGCTGACCTGGCGGGCATGGGTAGGCGAAATTGTCTTTATCGATTACTAAAGCACCGGCAACACGCTCCAATTCATTCGCGGTAGACGGCCCGGCGATCCACGCGATCGGCTCGCGCGTCTTCAGCTTAACATCCAAGGTCCCGGGCAGGACCCGAGAGATCTTCGCCTCAGATATCGCAGGATATTCCAATAGCTTTCTTTCGAGAGTATGAAGATCGAAGCCGAAGATGTTTCCCGAAAGATCAAGCGATAGCGCCTCAGCTAGACCCACTTCATCAAATACACTATTTTCATTTAGCTGAATCGCCTGCAGGCGAAAGTCCGGATTTTCCCGGAAAGTCTTCTGGATCGCAAGATGGATGCCGAAGCCCGCCGCACATAGAACTAGGACTAAGGCAGCAAGCTTGAGCGTTTTTCCTAGGATGCCTAAGAATGCAAACCATGCGATCCGTGGAGAAATAACATCTGCGCTCAGAGTCCTGACCTTACGCCGGCTGCTGCGGTGCTTGGAGGAACGTTTACGCATCAGCAGGCGGAAAGGTGGATAATGAACAATATCAAGACGAAGACAATTCTCTGAAGATTCGAGAATATTTAATGCTTGCGGATTGTCAATAGATGAGCCGGGAAATCTATATCCGCCTGCGCCATAAAAACAGTAGATTCCCAATCAGAACTTCTTCGTAAAAAACGCCAATGGTGTGATGGAAATATCCAGACCCTTCTCCGTGACGCTCGCCTTGCCCACGGGACGCTCACGAATTGTCACAAAGATTTGCTCCGGGAGATAACTCAGGCCGCTGCTCTTCGAGGGTGATTTCTCTTTAGAAGGATCAATTTCCCGAGGGCTTAGCGGAGCGCTAACACGAAATGCTTCTGCCTGACGCCGCGCACTTAGCACGGCGCTCAGCGAGGGAAAATCTGCGATCCAGCGGTTTTTTTGAAACTTGATCACGCAATCCGCCGCGCCGCTTTGAAGCCGTAGGCTTCCAGTAATTTCGAGCAAAGCTGACATCCGCTCACACGGAAGAATCAATACGCAGCGAGATGGCACCGTCTATCTCCCATATCGGTGCCGGCTGTAGGTTCCCAGGTTTGAGAGGAAGGGTTACCTTTAGATGATCCATCTGCAAAGAGATGCCATTCTTTTGAGTAGCGAGATGATCTAACAACTGGATGACGTGATCGGCTGGGCTAGGTGATATTTCTTCGGACATTGATCAGATTACGGTTTAATCACGGATTCGGATTTCCACAGTATTACCACTGCGAGTGAGTAAAAACAATTCTTCCATGTCCTCGGCGCGGAGATAGATCCCCGGAGCAGCTGCTTCAGTCTCTGCTTCATAGGGCAAGATCTGGACTGCAGGACTTGCTAATTGCATCGTCTTTCTCGATCCGCGGTAATCTTCCGAAGTGGCTGTCACATTCCGCGAACCAATCGTAGATCGCCTTGCTGCTATGGAAGACGTGCCAGCTTTTAGTGAGATCCCATCCATTCTGACGATCGGAAATCGGCAGACAAAGCGTTCCTCATCCCAAAGCGACACGGATTTCCGCTGCGGCTCAATCAAAACCTGAAAATTGAGCGCCATTATCTTCAGGACATCTCCGGGCTGCAGGCTTTCGAGTTCCATCATTCCATTCAGATGGATCAACATGTCCAAAGTGGTATCATTCCGCCCCGCAATCGCGAAATATGAGTCCCCGCTGACCACTTTGTAGTCAGTTTTCCCTTCTGAGAAACTACTATCCAGAACCTCATCCAAATTCATCTCACTAACAATCCGGCGCGCGGCGGGTGCGGCGGGTGAATTTGGAAACGTATTCACGATAGTCATCAACTTCTTACGCCCTGCCTCGATCTGACCAAGGACGATCAATTCGTGTGCTTTCTGAAAAGCGCGATCCCCTGGCTCAAAATCTGGCATTTCTGCGACTTCTAGCGCTTTGGCGAAATCTTCCTCTGGGCGTACATCTAGCATCGATCCCCCATCTGGTAACACTTTCGCAAACACACCGTCCAAGGGCTTAACGGCAACGTGGTAGCATAGCCCTGCCGTGAATAGCACAACTGCTAGCACTGCTAAGCCGGCAATAATTTTAGCCAGGATCCAAAATTTCATGCGGGAGTGAACAGAAGATTGGACCCGTCGCCGCTTAGATTAGGCCCTTCCGCTTCAGATCGAATGTATTAATATCATGGGAATGCATGATCATTTCGAAAGAAAACTTCAGTAGTGAAACCTCCCAAGTATCATCCACGCCCTCGATGATGGCGAGCGATGGATTGCCACTGCGCCGAATATCTTCAAGCAAGCGTTCGCGCACGTCTTCGATTGAATCTGTGATCAGCTCCTCAGCGACGTTTCCACGTTTGAACTGGAAGCCATATTGAAGAAACGCAAGATCCCGCCCTTCAGCCTTCATCTTTTCAATCAAAGCCTCGAAACGAGCCCGTGCGCTATCGTCAAAACCCTCTAATTCTACCTCGCGATAGGGTTCTGGACGCAAGATCCGTGGCTTCATCGCTTCCATAGATCCGGTGCGAAGGCGCACTTTGCCCACCTGATCCATTGGTTCTGTCAGGAGCTGAAACTCGAAACGGGTTTCGCCAAATGTGTCAATCCGGCGATCTGGCTCATGAAGGACCCGGGTCGATTCTAGCGCGTATTGTATATTATCTTGTGAGGGCATCTTTGGTTTCAGCGAGATGAATTAGGCAGCTCAGTTGTCTCATCTATGCTTCGCAAGCATGTCGCGGGAAGCTGAAAATTGCAAAGAAAAGGGTGGGGACCTTGCGGCACCCACCCCTTGAAAAGAAATGATCGACAGCGATTTACTGCTTGTTGCTTTCGATGAAGGTGACGACGTCTTTTACTGCCTGCAGTTTTTCTGCTTCTTCGTCTGGCACTTCCACATCAAATTCTTCCTCAAGAGCCATGACGAGCTCAACTGTATCAAGTGAATCCGCACCAAGGTCCTCTACGAACTTTGCCTCAGGAGTCACTTGGTCCGCGCTCACACCTAGCTGCTCAACGATAATTTCGTGAACCCTTTCTTGAATTGATTTTTCTGACATTTTCTGTGCGTTAGTTTATTTGGTTTGGAAATGGTTAGCCTGACGCATGTGGCCTTGGCAACTAGGAAAACTGTTTCTTTCCAAGTAGTGTCCTTAGAGCGCCTTCGATTCTCTTTCCTATCTTTCTAATTTCTTGTGATCAGCATTGGGTTGAGAAGCCGCGTCTTCGGCGATTTCCGCGTCTTCAGCAGCCGTGTATTCGATCAGCTCCCCAGAGAAATTCTCGCGGATTCTGGTCATCAAGGCTTCGGCTGGTTCACCTTCCGCCATTTTGAACCCCCCGTAAGTCATCCCATCAATCCGCACCCGCTGGCTGCCTTGCCCGCTGTCATAAGTGATATAGGCAAGACCCTTATTAGGCCATTTCCGAAGATCCAGGGTCTTCATTTCCTTGTAACTGACAACCTTTCCTCTCACCGTAGTAAGAGCTTTTCTATCGACTGACATACTCCTTCGCAAAGTCCGCAGCAGAAAAAATAGGGAGATCGCTACCAGACCTAAGCAGATGTAGAAAACCACGATCTGTTCCCGTATTTTCCCAGCATCAAACGGCTTTTCCGGGGGAGTAGAATCGAGCTCCTTCTGCTCAGAATACTCGTCCCACAAAAGATTCATCTGGAGCGGCTTCACCTTATTGTAATCTGTAAGAATTTCGGGCCACGGCATCGGTGTTTCCAGATCACGCGGCAAGACGCTGCGATCTTCTGGCAGCTTCACCTTTTGCTGACTTGCAAATTTCTTCCAAGCCTTCGCTGTGAGAGCTTGTTCTGCATCCATCTCTGCAAATGTTTGCGTTGCCTCCTCGAATGCCTGATAAGTAAAGTATGTGAGGTTCTTTTTTTGATAACCCGTAGTTCCATCGACATAGAACAATACCGCAAAAAAGCTGAACATCAGCAGCATACCGATCGCTCGCACAAGGAACCACGAGCTTGCTTTACAAACTATTTTCTTTGGTTCTTCATTCATTCTTTTCCATCGATCACCGTTTCAGAAGAGTATGCAGCTGCAGCTTTTGCAAGCATACAAAGGTATCTCAATCTTGATTAAGCCTTCATTTCAGGGACGTAGCTCAATCAATCTCCGCAGCACCGTATCGGTCACCGGCTGCGGATTGCAGATCAGTTCGATTAGATCATTCCACGCTGAAAGGCCTTCTAGAATTTCCACTTCGATCCTTAGAAAATAGATTGGCACATTGACCTCAGTCGGTTGCGGAAAACGCACTGCATCCTTCTCAGTGGTCACGATTACCTGCATATCGCGTTCGACGCAGCGCTGCATGAAGGCATCGATATCACGGCGGTCAAAGCGATGATGATCCGAGAAGCGGCGCCGGATCGCTACCTTCGCACCTAAGTTCTCAAGAGATGCTTCAAATCCTTGTGGAACAGCAATCGCGCTAATCGCGCCGACCCACTTGTCCTCCAGATAGGAAAGCTCCCCCCGTTCCTGAGTGAAGACATTTTCGAGATGAACTGGATTGTGCGCGCACTCGATAATTTCTGCCGTTTTGTTGTAGCGCCGGATGATATCGATCAGGTCTTGATTTGAGGTCCCATCGCATTTTGTGATGAGGATGAATGCCGCACGCCGTAAATTCCGTGCCGGCTCACGCAAGGTCCCTCGCGGCAACAATGCGCCAGTGCCAAATGGCGAACGGGAATCGATCAATACAAGGTCTAGCGAATGAGCCAATGCCAAATTTTGCATCCCGTCATCTAACAGCAAGGTCTCAACACCTAGTTGGGCGACTGCGAAGCGAGCACTTTTGACCCGATCTTTATCCACTAAAACTGCCACTCCGTCTAAATTCTTTGCCAGCATGTAGGGCTCATCTCCAGCAAATTTCGATTCCAGCAAAGGACCTTTTCCAGCAGAGACCACCTTCGGCATCCGATCTCCCGGAATCAGTTTTCCTTCTGCATTTTTCCATTCCTGATGGCGAACGAGGTGCTTGCTTTTATAGCCCCTCGATAAGATCGCCACGCTTCTGCCCCGCTCTTCAAGTGTCCGCGCAAGAAGCTCCACGACAGGTGTCTTCCCGGTACCTCCAACTGTGAGATTCCCTACTGAAATAACCTGTGCTCCTAAGTACTGCTGACGCTTCCATCCTGAACGGAAAAGAAAAATCCGCAGCTGGACCAAAATGCCAAACAGCCCCGAAAGCGCGAGCATCAAGGTGCGGGCAAGAGATGCGCGCAATCCCCGCGCCCGTCCGAAAATGACGTCTGCGCCCCATTGTTCTAACTCATCCAGGCGTTCTTTCATCCGTGGCTGCTAAGGTGCGCGAACATTGCGCCGATGCCAAGCCATAGGCCAAAAGGTTTCACCAAAAACGCCATCCGCGCTTTGCCTTCTTGCGATAACTCCCGTCGCCAACGGATAAAACTTCAATCCGGGTCCGGGTGAGGCCCTGGTCTCGGAAACCAAGTTTCTTTGCTGCTTTTGGAGTTACATCCAGATGGCGCCCTGCGATAAATGGACCCCGATCGTTGATGCGCAGATTTACAGACCTGCCGTTTTCCAGATTAGTCACCTTTACAAGCGAAGGTAAGGGAAGGGTCTTGTGAGCGCCTGTCATATGCCATGGCTGCACTTTCTCTCCTAGCGAAGTGTTTCCACGCTTTAGACCTAGCCAGCTCGATTCATCATACCAAGAACAGACCCCTTCTTCTCGGAAACCCAGAGCCTCTTCGGCTTGCATTGGATAATAGGTGATCCCACGTATCGTATAGGACCGCGTCATATATCCGTCGTAGCCAGATGGCTTAGACGCACAGGAAGACAAGCTCAGACAGAGGCCCAAAGCTAGAGCTAGCCATGATCCCGGGGCTTTTTGCCTAAGCCTTCTCACGGATCATCTGCAGAGTGGTCGCCACCTTTTCCTTCATTTCTTTGCCAGGCTTGAATTTTACTGCAGCGCGGGCCGGAATAGGGACATCTTTGGCTGGATCCTTTGGATTTCTGCCCACTTTTGCCTTTAGTTCCCGAACTTGGAAAGTGCCGAAATTCCGCATCACTACGCTGTCTCCTTGAGCTAAGGATTCGGTCACCTCCTCGATGAAGGTCTGCACCACATCCATCACTTCTTGTTGTGTCAGGCCCGCTCCGTGTTCACCAATTTTATCTGTGATTCTCATCACTAGTTCTCTCTTTGTAACTGTAGCCATCAGATTATCTGGTTATGCAGTAGGTTTTAATTTTCTGCTTTTGCCTGCCGCGCAAGTTGCTCGCCCCGCTTGCAATAATATGCAAATAGAATTCATAAAATTTCGGCGTATTCCGTTGAGCGTTAAGAAAATTACCGCTTCAAGCGCTCCTAAGCCCACATTTTTAGGTCCAATATAGGCCTACCGTAACTTCGTAGCTGGCTAGCTTATTAGATACCGAGTTCCAAGCTAGGCGATGTTTGATATGGGTGGGTTTAGCCGAAGCCGAATCTTCCAGGAACCTTTATTCCGCGCCAAATTTGACTTATCTAATTAGCTAAGCTATCGCTAAAATTCCTTGATCAAAGAACAGAGCTACACATTTCCTTGTCCTGCGTGTTCTACGAAGCTCACGATTCACAAGAAGAACGCCGGGGTTTCTGGCCCCTGTCCACTTTGCCATCAGCAAGTCCAAGCACCTGCTTTGCTCAGTGAAGCGAGCGAGCCTTTGCCTATAGGAAAAGTTCCTTCCCAAAAAAACGGACAATTCGTCCAGCCACTGCCCCGCATTATCGCCGGTAAAGACCGGCCACTTTCATCAGCTACCAAACGGACGCGTCTTGATCCGAGTGGAGATACGCATCAAGGGCGCTCGCAGAGACCTAATTCTGCGCGGGAAGGAGCTAGGCCTCTACTCAGAGTGATTATCCCACTTATCTTTCTGGTGCTATGCATCGGGGTTATCTTCGGGGTCAAACAGTTCTTCGAGGACACTCTAGATCAACAAGCTGCTCGTTCTAATTCTCAAACGCTAGGAAACTCTGATGAGCTTTCAGGAAGTCGGGAAGACGAGGCAAATCAGATAGATTCCCCAGTTGCACCTGTTCTCGAAGGTCCGTCGATTCAACAAACGATTGAGGAGAATACCCGTAAAAGCCGGGAAGCCTTGGCACTTTTAGAAGAATTTCTAGCAATGGAGACCCTAGAGCAGCGTTTGCCTCATATCGAAACAAAAGCGTCACCCGAGGAGTTAGAGAACTCAATTCTTGCTACTAGACTTCCCCCCGTCCTTCGCACAGATGTGGACTTTCGCGAGCAGTATCCATTGGAAAAGGTAGACGATTTCTTTTATCAAATTGTGTTTGGCGGGGAAGGTAATAGGCCGAGGCGGCAGACAATGCTGGTGCGCGTCCGGGGAGATGCTCCCCCCAAAGTAGTCGTCGATCCATTCTTAGACCTTTATGGAGGACGCTTCGAAGAGTTTGCAGCGAAGCCATCCAAGCAAGCTGGCACTTTCCAACTTGTTGTCTCAGCCATGGCATTTTGCTATGACGATGTCCCGGATGCCGAAAGGAAATTCACTTTGCGAATTCTTCCGAGCGAAGGTGCGCCAGAGATCGGGAAAGCCTATTTCAACAAAGTTTCTACCATCGGCAGCATGTTGGAAAACCCGAGCTCAGGTCTTGCTTTTGGCAAAGCCAAAACCTGCACCGTATTGATCCGTTGGAACTATGAGGATGATCCGCTGAGACCTTTTCTAGAGGCTCTCGATGTTCCCCATGTCAATTGGAACCCTTAGTAGACATCTCAATAGCTTCCCGGCCGCCATATAGCACTTTGATCGGGACGCCTGCCCCTAGACTCTCAATCTTAGCCTTTACCTGCCGGCTTGTCCCACAGGCTTCGCTTCCGCAGAAAACCACAATGTAGGACGCTGAAAATATTGCTGCAGCTGCTTCTGCCTCCATCGCCATCGCATCTTCTTTGGGATCCATATTCCACAGAACTGATCCTTCCAACCCAGTTTCTTCCCACTCCTCACGAGATCTTGCATCCACCCACAAGGCTCCTTCTGGCACGTCACCCAAGCAGACTTGATCTTCTTTTAGATCTGCCTCATTACAAACAAAATCTCTCTTCGCTGTATCGTCACCAACTAAGATCCGGCTCGCCAGAGCCCCTACCAGAGAAACTGATCCTATCACGATAATTTGCGAAAAACTATTCATCTCTACGAAGGGGCGATGCACCGAAACACTTCACTCAGGAACGAAAAGCGAATTTTAAACCAACAAAGCATGTCGAGGATGGGAAGCTCTTCTTAAAATCACTAATCATCAGCTCTTCCCTGCCTTCATGACTGCGAATCCTTGCTGGCTTCTTAGCTTCTCTACTGGAGCATCCGTATCAATCCTAATGATTCCAAGCCCGGGAGACTTGTTCTCCAGAGGTTTCACTTTGATCTGATAATGCTTCCCTTTTTCTAAGGTGATTAATTCGACCGCAAAGCTTTCGGAACTGATCGAGACATCATTCACATGGATTGCCTTTTCATGGTCCATGCGGATATCCATCATCTGAGCTTCCATCCCTTTCCCGACAACCCACTGCAGGGATTTGGGCTCTATCGCGATCAAGGTGGGAATTTGCACACGTAGGTGGAGGGTCTGACTCGGTGCCAGCTCTGGATCATTATCCAGCCACAAGTAGATCGGCTTATCAACGATCCCTTGCGCGTTGCCGACCTCGAAAACCGCTTCAATAGCTCCTTTTTCTCCAGGTTGATAAGTCATTTTATTTCCTGCAACTTTCACCGCAAGACAGGAGCAACCCGCATCGACCTCCTTGATTGTCAGCACCTCAGTCGTTGCATTCACAAAGGTATACTTGTTTGTGACGAGCTCAACGCCCGGTTCTGCTTTTGTATCTATGCGAGGGCTTTCGAAGCTGAGCCCCGCCATCGTCGATTGAACTAATCCAAGGCCGAGGAAAGCGGATAAAACGAACTTCATTATGAGACTATGGGGCTGGGGCAACGCCTGGCGCAAGGGCGACTGAAATAATCAATCTTCCACCGCGCCATTCCGGCCCAAGTATAAACAAGGGTCTCTCTTCTTGCAACTTTACGTCAGTTTTTAAAACTTTTTTGCGGCCTAACCATAGATCGAGATCTAAGGAATCGACCTTTCCAGCTTGCAAGCTTCTAGTCTCGAATCGAATTAATATCTCATCTGAAGGCTTTAAAGGCTGCGCCCAATTTTCGTAACTTCGAAAGATCGCTTGTTGATCCGCTCCGAGGACCCGGTAATTTTTAAAATGCAGCTGCTTTGTGCTGCTCAATCGCTTGGCGATGCCAGCCGAGATTTCACGAGCCTTCTCGCCGGCCAAACTCGCATCGCCATCCGTTCCAAAGTAGACCGTGACTTGAAGCATTCCGACCTCAGCTTTGCCAAAATCAACCTGAGCGGATGTGACACCAACAAAACCAAATGCCAGAATTGAAAATAAAATGCCCCACCTGATTGCATGGAAAATTCCTAGAGTTCTCATTGAGCTAAGCCTCCAGACTTTTCCTTGCCGCTCCCCGCAGTGCGATCGACGTCACCAGCGCGTGGCACGTAGACGGTCTCTGAAAAGTCCATCGAGTCTGGAATGGCATCGATACCGCGGAGGACAATTACGGTGGCTTCGGCTTGGTCGCTTGCAAACCAATCAGCATCGACACCCTTTTCCGGAGTGTAGACGACAGGTGCTAAAAGTCTTTCATCTACCGTGTTTGGTTTTTCTGCAAGGTCCGCGACTCTGCTTTTCGTGCCGATACCGAAGGCGAGAACCATTCCTGCGCAAGCTGCAACTGGCATCAACCACGTTCTCCAAAAAGAGCTAGCGACAGGTTCCTTTTCTACGCCGGCCACCTGTTTCTTACTTAAACTACGGATCCTCTGCTCGATCTTGTGATTAAAGAAGTCTGGATAGGGTGGTGACTCACTCTTTTCGATGTTCTCAGACAGCAGCGCACTTATTTTACGATTTGTAGCGCGTGCAGCGAGCTGATCTGGCTCAGTGGCAGCCCACGCCTCTACTTCCGCATTTCGCGGCCCATCTAGTGCATCGTCTAGCCAGAGGGCTAGTTCTTCATCATCTGGATTCGTATTCATCTTGAAGTAAGGTTTGTAATTTTTGCCGAGCGTAATAAAGGCGACTCATAACAGTTCCCAAGGTGCAATCCATTACCTCAGCGATTTCCTTATAGGCCAGGCCCTGAACATCTTTCAACAAGACTGCATCGCGATGTTCTGGACTTAGCTTCCCCAGTGCCTCTTCGATCTTTCCGCGCAATTCGGTATTTTGCAATGCCTCGTCCGGGGCATCTACTATGGCCGGCGCAGTTCTTGCCGAAGAATCGATCTGTTCCCTGTTAAAAATCTCGTCATTCAGTTCACCCGCACTCTCAAGCTTCCGCTTTCGCACCCAGTCATAAACAACGTTGTGGGCAATGCGGAATAGCCAGGTAGTGAACCTCGCCCGTGCCTCGAAGCGTGGCAGGGCTTTCCACGCCTTAATAAATGCTTCTTGGGCCAAATCCCAAGCATCTGCATCGTTCTTAACCATGTTCCGTATCATCGCGTAAATTCTTCCTCGGTGACGTGTCACCAGTTCATCATAGGCCCGCATATCGCCCTGCTGTGCTAGGGCTACCAAGCGAAAGTCTTCCATCGGATCGTCTATTACATCCTGGCTTAGAATCTCCTTTGGTTGCCCATCGCCTGCAGTGCCAACTTCGGCTTGTGGCATTTTGGACGTGTAATTGCTCTTTTTATTCATCGGGCATGGGAGATCTACTATCTGAATCTCGCTCTTGCAAAAGCCTGCATCTACAGACACAGCTCCGCAATCTAAGAATGTTTTTGAAAAATGCCACGTTGATCAAACCCAGCAAATTCGATATTGCAGCCATGACCGTTGCAGGAATAGCTTCGCGTTTACACTTCCTAAATAGCTACTAGGCTCCTGCCATAAGGATGAATCTCATTATCAAAGAACGTCTGGACAAATTCATCCAGAAGAAAGGGCTCAGGCGCACAACCCAGCGTGAAACGATCGTCGATCTCGCATTTTCACTCGACGAACATTTTACTGCAGATGAGCTCTTCGACCGTGTGCGGCGAGTCGATTCCGAAACCTCGCGCGCCACCGTTTACCGCACTTTAAGCCTTTTGGTAGAAGCCGATCTACTGCGTCCGATCGATCTAGGCGATAGTCACGTTACCTACGATCCGAATTTCTTAGATAAGCCCTCTCACAATCATATCGTATGTATCGACTGTGGGCGTGTGGTTGAATTCGAGGACAATGCAGTCGACCTGCAAACCTCTAGTGTGACCAGCTCGCTCGGATTCACCACCGTTCGCCAAGCGATTAAAGTAGAGGCAAACTGTGAGCAACTTCGCTCGGAAGGCCGCTGCGATGAGTTGATTACCCGCCGCCTTAGCGGACGGCGCCTGCGCAAAAAAAGGTGAGTCATTCACCGGATAAACGAAAAAAACCACGCCTACAGAAGCTTCCAACTGCGGCGCTACCTGAGTTCCGCGAAGCTTTGGGTGAATGGTTTGAAGTCAATGGACAGCAGCTGCCTTGGCGAAGCACGAGAGATCCGTATGCGATCCTCGTCTCAGAAATTATGTTGCAGCAAACCCGGATCGCCACCGTTCTTGGAAAAGGATATTACGAAGGTTTTTTAGTAAGTTTCCCTGATGTCCAGTCTCTGGCGGAAGCTTCAGAAACATCGTTGCTAAAGGCATGGGAAGGACTTGGCTACTACCGCCGCGCCCGCCAGTTGCAAAGTGCAGCTAGCGCTGTTCTAAGTAATTTCAATGGTGAAATTCCTAGCTCAGAGTCTGCTTTACTTTCCCTCCCAGGGATAGGTCCCTACACGGCTGCTGCCATCCGATCATTTGCCTTCAATCAGGTCTCGGATCTTGTCGATGGAAACGTATCGCGAGTCCTTTCACGCCTTTTCAACGATCCCACGCCGATTGATTCTTCAGCTGGAATCAGGAAATACCGTGCAGTCTCAGCCACCCTCTGCGATCCAATAAATCCGGCACGCCATCACTACGCAATGATGGAGATCGGTCAAAAGCTCTGTCTTCCTACCGCCCCAGCTTGCTATAACTGCCCAATAAGCTCTTTCTGCGCGACCCCGAATCCGCGCGCGCTACCTGTTAAGAAACCGCGCCCTAAGACAACGAAGCTCACTGAAAACGCACTTTGGACAAGGAACTCGAGTGGCCAGCTACTTCTTCATCAAGAAGCCGGACCACGTCGCACCGGATTGTGGACTCTTCCACTGAGAACTTTTGAGGAGATCCAGCACCTCCCGAAAATCGCTACACATAGCTACCCGATCACTCGTTACATGGTCACCGTTCACACCTACCTTCAGGAGAATGCAAAAAACTACCCGCTTGGCGCTGGAGATAAGTGGACGGATTCAAAGCACTTGAGTCGCTGCCAATTGCTGCGCCCTATCGGGTGCTGATTGATCGCCTCCGAGACCTTTTTTGAAATCGTATGTGACGCATCTATCAAGATGTGGTTAGGTCGCTCACGGATGTTCCGCCCTACCCTTATCTTTCTTCTGCTTGCTAGCTTGTTTCTCGGTGGGTGCAATCCTTTATCTCCGGCACCTAGCCCGACTCAAGAGCCTCAGCAAATTGCTGGGCAAGTTGCCCGCCAGATCACTCGCGAACGCCTTTCTGCTGTCGTGGTAACAGAGCGCAAAGAACTTGGCTCTTGGGTTCAGCGTGGATTTTCCATTTCAGATGCTCCGAAAGATGCAGATGGAGGTTCTGCAGCGCCAATTACGGAAGACGGCTATTTTTTGACTGCGGATCACGTTCTGGAGAAATCAGCATCGAAGAATGTTTTCATCATCTATTCGAATGGCGGCCAGCTGACGACGAAGGCAGCGCGGATCGTTTGGCGGTCTGTGGAAGATGATCTAGCTCTGCTACATATTCCTACAGCAACACCGTATTTCTACCGCTGGACAGATTCTCGGCGCTGGCTTCCCGCCGGCCACAGCATTATTCACGGCGGAATGGCCACTGGCTCCCGCTCTGGAGCTGGCAAGCTTCGCACCGCTCTAGCGCCAGAAAATCGTTTCACTAAAAACCGTGCTTTTAAAATTGATATCCCGTTGAGACCTGGTGACTCGGGCGGGCCAATCGTCGATGCATACGGCGGCTTGGTTGGGATCAATTCAGCAGTGGAATTTTTGGTGCCGCTAGAGACTGCAATCTTCATCGATTCCGAAGGAAACCGTCCGAACACCCGGAAAATTTCACAGATCATTCAGAGAGACCGAAGCCTCCGCAGAACTCGTTGATCCTTGGCCTTATCCGTTAGAAGGACCCATTTGAAAGTCCTAGGCACCGAGTTTACATTCTTCCCGAACTGAATCTTATGAAGTCTACCCTTCTTTTACGCTGCATCTTGATGGTGCTTCTTGTTTCTCTAAGTTCCTGCCTTCCACCGCAGTCACAAGCGGGCAATTACCTACAACGAACAGCCGGCCTCGCGAAGGATCACATTATGCTGATCCGGCAGGAGCCCGCCACTTTTGGGCTGGCTAGAATGAATGCGCTGGCTGCCTATTATCCAGACCTTGAAACTTTCCTAGAATTGAAGGGTCAGCCTAACTTTTTGGCTGAAACTGCGAAAGGAGAGAATAGCTACATCCTGCTTTATTATCTGGATTCAAGACAAACTTTCGCCTGCCGGGCTAGTGGGATGCCCGCGAAGACAATTGAATTTTCAGGGCCTTACCCGATTACTGACGGTGAGGCGAAGACTCTGCGTAATCTTCGCGACCGGCCAGATCCAAGCCCGCTTCGAGATCGCCCGTAGTCTCTGCCCCCATCAGTGAGCCGCTCCCGCCGGGTCTGGGATCTGATAAAATGCAAAACACCCGCGCTGGACTTTCCAGTGCGGGTGCTTTCGAACAACAGACAACACAAACAAGCAATAAAACTTAGTTCTCGATCACTCCGGGCCGAGCTCGCGGCTGGTCACCACCTCCGCCGAAACGAAAGGAAAAACCTTGGCTCCTCTCCATCGGAGCTGCGCTGGCCACTTTCTCGACCCGCTGGCGGATTGAATCTCCTGCTGCAGCTATCTCAGAATCCGTATTCCAAGGCCCGCTCCAGATCGTATTATTGTCCTGATCTCTCACGGTCACATTTTTAGAACCGTTGCTAGAGGTGATCTCGACCGATCCTTGATTGTCCATCACCCGCACCGACGAATTCTGCTGAAACTCGACTCTACCGTTCGATCTTTGGACTGGAGGCGGAATCTCCTGCCGCATTGCCTGGCCCATACGCCGCCGCATGTCATGGATCCCTTCATAAGGGCGCCGGTCTGAGAAGAAATCTGGAGTATCAGCGCCAAAAGCCTGAAGATTTTGCTCAATTAGACCACGCAAGCGCTCACGATGGCTTTCTGGTAGGCTCTCGAACATATTTCCAGACGTCCCATCTCTTGCTGCTAGACCACTTGGCCGGCTGCCCAAGGTGACTTCAGCTGCAGTGAGCTGACCTTGATGGACGACAGATAATTTAACCAAATCTCCAACCCCCAGATTCTGAATCAGCTGAGAAAATTGCGCCGGGCTGTCGACATGTTCCTCCCCAATTTTAAAGATCACATCATTGACTGCCAGACCTGACCTTTCTGCAGGCCCACCTGGGAAAACAGAGCGCACCACAATTCCTGACGCCCCGCTGCTGCCTTCGTTTTTTATTTCGGGCAAATGGGCTGCTAATACTTCCGGAACGGCTGCCGTTGAAATTCCGATGAATGGGACTGTTAATTTCGCCGACTCGAACGTTTTTTCCCGACTGGTTTGAGGCGTTTCCGGTATTGCCTGTGGCAAACGTTTTGCTTCTCTCACCGCCCCTGCGATTGCAGCAGGAGCCTTTGATTCATCAGGCAATGGCTCGATGCCGAAGGCTGGAACGATGAAAATTGCTCCAAGAATACTAGCGCGATAAGTTATCGATGCACTCATAGAAAGTTAAGCGGAACTACGCCCTCTGTTTGTTTAACCTTTAGTCTATTTTCTCAGGGAGAATGATATATTCTACCTTCGGCTTTTCTACTTCAATCTTCTCACCCGCAAAGTCTTTTCCCGTTACTTTATCGGTGTAAGTCAGACGCATCACTCGATGAGGCTGAGAATTACCCTGCCAGATCACGCCTTCGTCCCGGGCATCACTTAGACTCCTAGAGTAACTCGCAGGCGCAAATTCAAATCCTTCGATCAAATCTTTTGAAGCGAGAGGTGTGTCACTTTTCTGCTCAACCGGGGGAACCTGCTGGGCTAGGTCGTTTGGAGCTTGGCCCTCCGGCAGCATCAAAGCTGCTAAAGTCCCCATCAGCGCTACAGCTGCTGCAATTGCCAAGTTGGATCCTTTTTTCCAAAGTGCCTTTTCCGGAATGTTTTCCCGTTTCGAGCGATTGAATAACACAACCTTTTCGTCCACCTCAAAAGGCACATCCCCCACCTTCGAAAGGAGTGCTTGTTGCAATTGATTGCTCAGTGCAATTGGGCTGAGTTTCCTGAGCCCTGCTTCAATAGCTTTTTGTCCTGAATCGAGCTGATGTCCATTGTCAGCGACACAGCCTAGAAGCCGTTGCATGAAATCCTCGGTTAGCTCTTTCGGATTAAGTTCCTTAAGCTGGCGTTCGATAGATGTTGGTAAATCAGACATGTAAAATTTAGTTTAGTAAGCTAGCTGTTTTAAATTGATAGATCTCCTCGCATACGGGCTGCTCTCAGCTCGCGCTTCAAAGCTTCAAGACCATAGCGGTATCTTGATGCTGCTGTATTCTGAGAAATTTCGAGAGCCTCCCCGATCTCAGCAAAAGTTCTTTCACCCCAGATTTTCATGAGAATCACTTCAGAAAACTTTTTTGGTAATTCTTTGATCGCAGGCTCTAGCAGCGCTTGAGTCTCTTCATCTGGCCCATCCCGATCAAACCAAGGATGGAAGACGTTATTGCCAAGACTTTCGGTATCTGCCCCCACGTTATCTTCCCGTTTACGGCGGCGATCATCCTTGCGTGACAGATCGATCGAAAGACGACGAATCGTCGTGTATAGATACGGCTGCCAGGCCTCCTGACCGCCGACAAACTCGCCCGCATCAATCTTGCCGACCAGCTTGACAATCGCATCCTGCAAAACATCCTGCGCGTCTTCGTAGGTCCGGGTTTGATTCCTAGCAAAAAGGAACAAATGAGGAGCATGTTCCTCAAGCCAAATACGCCAAGCTTTCGTCGCTGGCGATTCGTTAGGCTCTGAGTTGCTCACTGAATTCATCTCCTATGTTTACTCCCTCAGCGTTACCACTCATCGATTCTGTGCAAATTTATGCAAATCACACACTTATTGAGCATTGAATGATACGGAATCCCAAAGTATACAGCCCTATGAAGCTTTTTATACTTCTTCTCCTCTCCAGTTTTTTCCCGCTAATCATCAGCTGCAGCAAGAATCCGGACGGCGCCGCAGAAGAGATTCGCGAAGCGGGTTACGATATGTCTGCGGAAGGTTGGTTCACCGCAATTGCATCGGATCATATCGAAGTGATGAAAAAGATGGTTGCGGCTGGTTTCGATCCGAAGACAAAGGATCAAAATCAGCGCTCTGGCCTTCACAAGGCTGCCGAAACAGGTAGCCAAAAAGCGGCTGGTTATTTGCTCAACCTTGGTTTTGCAATTGATGAGTTAGCCGAAAATAAGCTTAGCCCGCTGATGATTGCAGTTATTTCCGATCAATCTGCGATGGTGAAATGGTTGCTCAACCAAGGTGCAGATCCTTCTTTGAAGAATTCCGATGGCTACATGCCACTCATGCTCGCAGTCAGCAATGGACGGAATAAGGCCGTCGAAGAGCTAGCTCCCTATCACCGCGAAGAGCTGGATTCTGCGTTGCTTCTCGCGGCGATGACTGGAAAAACACAAGTTATCGATGCCCTGACGAATTATGGGGCTTCCGTGTATGCACAGATGGAAGATGGGCGGACGCCGCTTATGCTTGCTGCGCAAAATGGACATTATGAAGCCACCAGACTTCTGATCGATATTGGCGCCAGCCGCTTTGCTAGCACTGAAGATGGCGATACCGCTCAATCCTTTGCACACAATGCAGGTCATCCAGAAATTGCAGATCTGATCGAAAACGGCACCCGTACTCAGGCGAGCCCGCAGAGCTTGAGCCTAGAATCCGATAGCGAAGTCGCCGCAGCGATGGAGGAATTCGTCGATGCCCGGCTTGAAAACGCAGCATCCACGGATGCCGCTCCCTTAGACCTACCGCTTCCCGAGGCGGACCCGAAAAATCCGGCCCTTGCCCAGAATACGACGGGACCAGTGAGTCTTTTTCCAGATTCTCCACAAAGGGAAATCGCAGCGCCAAGCAAAACGGGCACCAAGACCGTGAGGCAGAAGGTATCCGCCTCAAGTGGACGAGCAAGCGCCGAGTCTCTTCAAGGCGCCCAGTTACAAGCTTCGACAAGCGCCTCAAAACGCCAGGGAACGCCTTCCCGAGCCATTGAATCTACTTCGAAAAACTCCACTCAAGCCACCACAAGTTCTACTGCACGAACCTCATCTCCGCCGATTGTGATGCGTTCTTTCCGACAACGAGAATTGCCGATAGAGGTTCTAGACGTTTCAGGAGATACGGCCTCGCTCCGGCTTCACGGCAGCGCAGAGCCTGCGATTCGATTGAGCGCAGGGGAAAAGGTTCCAGGGTCCACCCTTACTGTCATCAAAGTTTCCAAACGAATGGAATCTGGAAAGTTGAACGACGGCCAGCCGATGGAAGTTAGCGTTGTCGAAGTCGAAGAAGACTCAACTGGGCAGCGTGCAGAGTGGATCTCAGGGAGACCTGCGGTAGGTAACAATCCAGTCGCTCTGGTAGAGGACGGCGTCAGCGGGCAACGTTACCTAGCCAAACCCGGCCAGAGTTTTTCATCGACCGAAGGCCGAACATTCAAAGTAACTGATATTCGCCCGAACCAGATCATCGTCGAAGAGACTGAGACTGGCGAAGTCTGGACACTTCCGCTTCGTGGACCACGCGGCTAGGAATTTTTTACCCAGCCAGCCTAGAAATGGACGTTCAATCTCAGACTGAAACTCTTCAGGGCGAAAAACCCTGCACTCCTGTCCGCCAGTTTTCGGTGATGCTGCCGAATCGAGTTGGTGCACTCGCGTCATTGGTGAAACTGCTCCGCACAGCTGCGATTGAGGTCATCGGACTGAGTGTCCAAGACTCGCGCGATGCAACCGTTGCTCGCCTTGTGCTCTCAGACACTGACAGCGCTGAGGCCATTTTCTGTGAAAAAGGAATTCCCCATACCCTCTGTCAGCTGATCGTAGTTGGACTCAAGGAATCTGGACCTGGCCTGCTCCATTGCCTTGATATCTTGATGACTGCAGAAACCAATGTCGATTTTGCCTATGCCTTACTTCCCGGGCCCAAGGGACGTGCAATGCTCGCTATGCATGTAGAAGATTATGAGTTTGCCACCGCTGTGTTAAACAAAAGCGGATTAAAGATCCTTTATGAGGAAGACCTGATCCGTTGAGCAGCTCGCCAAGGGTTCTATCAATTTCCTTTCCAAAAGATCGGACCGCGATTCCCCTTGAATGCGCGTTTGTGTTTCAGAGGCTTCTTTGCATAATCTCTGCAAGGAAACACTTTTTCCGCCTTTTTCTAGCATGACTGCCTATTCAGAAGCCACCCCCACCGCCCGGGAAAGCCGCCTTACTTTGGCGCGGCTCCTTCCCCGTCTTCATAAGACTTTCCCAGATGAAGTGGGAACAGCTGAATGGGAGGCCTTCGAAGCCCGGCTCGACGATCACTTTCCAAGGCTTTTCGATCTTCTATGGCGTATCTATGGCCCTTCATATGATTTCTTCTTCCATGTCGAACGCATCCTTCAGACCGCGGCTCACTCTTGGCTCGCCCGCGATGCCGATCTAAAATCGCTCGATGCCATCCGGGAGGGACAGCCGCATTGGTATCAATCAAACCAAGTGATCGGCGCGATGGCTTACGTCGATCTCTTCTCGGGTGATCTCGAAGGACTTCGGGAAAAGGTTTCTTACTTGAAAGAACTCGGCGTGACCTACTTGCATCTTATGCCATTGTTCAAAAGTCCAGATGGCGATGATGATGGCGGCTATGCAATCTCCTCCTACCGTGAGCTCGATCCAAAAATAGGCACTCTCGCCCAGCTCAGTGAATTTGCTGCCGAGGCCCGCCAACAGGGCATGTCTCTGGTCTTAGATTTTGTCTTTAACCATACCTCCGACGAGCACGAATGGGCGAAGTCTGCCCTCGAGGGTGATCCTGATTATCAAAATTATTACCGGATGTATCCGGACCGGACAGAGCCGGATCAATACGAAAACACGCTTCGCCCGATCTTCCCAGATGCACATCCAGGCTCTTTTACCTACCGCACCTCACTGGGAAAATGGATCTGGACGACCTTTAATAACTTCCAGTGGGACCTGAATTATGCGAACCCAGATGTCTTCAATGCGATGGCTGGCGAGATGCTCTACCTTGCGAACGCAGGCGTCGAGATGGTCCGTATGGATGCAGTCCCATTTCTCTGGAAGGAAAAAGGAACTTCCTGTGAAAACCTCGACAAGGCGCATCTACTTATTCAGGCGTTCAACGCGCTCGCCCGGATTGCAGCACCAGCGCTAATCTTTAAGTCCGAAGCCATCGTTGCTCCGGACGAAATCAAGAAATATGTCTCAGAGGAGGAATGTCACCTTTCTTATAATCCGCCTCTGATGGTGCAACTTTGGAATTCCATCGCCACGCGTGATGGCCGCCTTATTTCTCACTGTCTACCAAAACGTTTTGATCTCCCTTCAGGCTGTTCATGGGTTAATTACATCCGCTGCCACGATGATATTGGGTGGGGCTTTGAAGACCGCGATCTTTGGGAAATCAACATCAACCCTCATGACCATCGAGGCTTCCTTAATTCTTTCTTTTCTGGAGAGGGGCCGTCGTTTGCCCGTGGAAAACGTTTCCAATACAATCCCCGCACTGGCGACGCGCGCATCTGTGGCACCACTGCATCGCTATGCGGTCTCGAAAAAGCACTTCACGAAAAGGATGAATATCAGATTGAGATGGCAGTCCGCCGCATTCTTCTTCTACATGGAATTATTTATACGATTGGCGGAATTCCACTGCTCTACCTTGGCGATGAGATTGGCCTTTCAAATGATTACGATTTCCATTCAGACCCAGGTAAAGATGGGGATGATCGCTGGATGCATCGCCCAGAATTCGATTGGGAAAAGGCCGAACTGCGGCGGGATCCTGAAACGCTCGAAGGCAGAATTTTTGCTGGCTTCCTAAAACTCGCCCAGATCCGCAAGAACAATCAGGCCTTTAATGAATGCAAAACTGAATTCATCGATACTGAGAACTCTCATGTCTTCGGCTACTTCCGCTCCTTCGGCGGCCAGTCAGTGCTCTGCCTTGCAAACTTTTCTGAGTATCCCCAAGACCTTCCCGCTACCCGCCTCCGCCAGATGGGCATGCGCAAGACCTTTACCGATATCGTTGCTGGCAAATCGATCGTCGCGACTCAAAAGCTCACGCTCGAACCGCTCCAGTTTGCAGCCCTTGTCTAGATGCCGGACAGCCGAGCCCTCGAATATTTTAAGATTCCACCAGAAGGCACTTCAGCTCATCTCGCCTCGTATCTATTTTTTAAACCAATGGACCGTTTTGATCTCGAAATACAGGTAAGCTTTAAGCACCGCATCCTGTTTACTCGGGATGCCTTTTCGCTCGCCAATCCTGCGGTTTCTTCAATTCTCTTCGAGGGCGATGGACGCCGGGCAATTGCTCTTCTCGAAGATGCTGTGGCCAGCTCTTGGGAGAACCTTGCGGATCAGATTCACTATTACTTCAGCAAGCTAGATTTTGAGTTTCAAGGCCTCCATATTCTCCCCGGCGGAGAGGCTTGCAAGGCGGATCAGGACCTTTTGCAAAAGGTATGGGCGCTGATTGATGAAGCTCATATTGACCGCCATTCCTACCTACTGGCGATCGGCGGCGGAGCGTTTCTGGATGCCGTCGGCCTAGCCGCTGCGACGGCTCACCGGGGCATCCGTCTAATTCGCTTTCCTACCACTACTCTCTCTCAGGATGATAGCGGCGTAGGGGTCAAAAACGCGATCAATCACTTCGAAAAGAAAAACTGGCTTGGCACCTTTTCTGTTCCATTCGCCGTAATCAATGATTTTGCCTTCCTCACGACACAGAGCGATGACAACGCTACTTCTGGGTTGATCGAGGCAATTAAGGTCGCTCTCGTTAAAGATTCTTCGTTTTTCACATGGATCGAAAAAAATGCGCCCGCTTTAAAAAAGCGTCAAACGGCTGCCTTTGAGGAATGCGTCCAACGCTCAGCGATGCTCCATGCCCGCCACATCGCTAGCGGCGGAGATCCTTTTGAAAGTGGCTCAAGCCGTCCGCTCGATTTTGGCCATTGGGCGGCACACAAGCTAGAAGCACTAACAGAATATCAGGTCTCACACGCAGAAGCCGTCGCCATCGGCCTCGCCCTAGACACTCTTTATTCTGTTGCAGTCGGCCTTCTTCCGCAGGCAAAGGCAGAGCGTGTTCTTGCTGTGCTCTTAATCCTCGGTATGGACATCTATCATCCCGCCCTTGATTGGATGGATCAGTCTGGCGAGCGCCGAATCCTTTCTGGCTTGCACGAATTTAGAGAACATTTAGGCGGGCGGCTGACTATCCTTCTTTTGACAGATTTGGGTCAGGGCAAAGACGTCCACCAGATGGATCCCATAAGAATCAATGAAACGATCAACGAGCTTCGTGATCGGTGGGATGAGCGCTGATGCGGCGCTGCGATGTCCTTCTAATCCTTTTCTATTTAACCCACTTCTCCATCTTCATACCGCACATGAATATTCTCAGCTACAAGGACTCAGTCTACCCGGATTTTACCCGGAAGATGCGCCGTCGCGCGATCCCAACAAACGAGGTCCGTTTAGTTGTTGCTGATATCATCGAGCAAGTTGTCAAAGATGGCGATCTGGCATTATCTGCCTTTGCAGCAAGATTTGACCGTGCCGAGATCTCGCCAGAAAATCTATTTATCACGGAACGAGAGTTTGAGAAAGCAGCCGCAACTGTCTCTTCAGCAACCAAAGAAGCGGTCGCTGCGAGCCTCGCAAATATTCGCCTATTTGCTGGAAAGAGTCTGCGCAAGGATTGGCAAACCATTAATAATCAAGGAGCTGTAATTGGCGAACGATTTACTCCGTTCGACCGTGTAGGCGTATATATCCCCGGTGGTAAAGCGCCGCTGATCTCGACCGCGCTGATGACTGCTGGATTCGCACAAGCTGCGGGAGTTCCAGAAATACTCGCTGCCACGCCCTGCGGGAATGATGGCGCTGTCAACCCGGCCCTCCTCTATGCGATGTCTCAGGCGGGTGTTACCGAAGCAATCCGCATCGGCGGTGCCCAGGCGATTGCGGCGATGGCGCTAGGAACAGAGGCTGTACGGCCGGTTGATCGCATTTTTGGGCCCGGGAATAAATATGTGGTGGAGGCAAAACGCCAGCTTGTTGGGGCAGTTTCCATCGATCTGCTACCCGGCCCCAGCGAGATTTTAATCCTTGCCGATCACACCGGAAACCCTGCTTTCATCGCCGCAGATATGCTCGCACAGGCGGAGCATGGAGGAGATTCATCAATCGGACTGCTTACAACCTGCCCTGCTCTTCTAGACAAAATTTCTACGGAGATAAGAAAACAAAGTCTGACACTTTCTCGCACCCCTCTGATTGAACAAGTCCTAGCCGAAAACACCTTTCTCCTTCTCACTGAGAATCTGGATTCCGCAATTGGGCTGATCAATGATTATGCCCCGGAGCATTTGTCACTCATTGTCGATGAGACGGCCGAAGTAGACGCGCTTTCTCAGATCCGCACCGCTGGCGCGATCTATTTGGGCAATCTCTCGCCTGTCGCTGTAGGTGATTTTCTCGCTGGGCCTTCCCATACTTTGCCGACCGGTGGTGCTGGTCGCTCGTTCTCAGGATTGCGTGCAGATCAGTTTCAGCGGCGCACTTCCATTGTCCGTCTTGATGCGGATTCGGTCCGAAAATCCGTTCCAATTGTTCAGCAATTCGCCCACCTCGAAGGTCTAGACGCGCATGGACGGTCTGCTGCAATTCGGCTTGAGCCATGATAAATGAAGCAGCCGAACACTCTGCAAAGTATTATGCGCAAGGCAGTGTCGTGTGCCCATCATGTGGCCTTCGGCTGAAACGTAACACCCGTTGGTGCGGAAATTGTGGCTTCACCGGAAGCCAGACGCTTGATCGATTCGGCGACTCTCCGCCACCGCTTTCGCCCATTCTCGATGTCACAAATCTGTGGAGTGAATCCGAGGAAATAGCTATCCATCAAGCGTCTAAGAATTTTCGAAAAGAATTTCCACAAATCCATTGGAAAGTATGTGCCATCTCGCCGGGTTCAGAGCCTGACCTGCCTCTTTTTGCATTTTGGCTGTTCAACGCTAGTCCGCTTGCCGCAGAGGAAAGCATAGCGGAACGCCAATGGAGTGCCCTACTGCTGATTAACTCAGCGACGAATGAAGCGCACATCTGCACAGGCTACCTTCTGGAGCCTTGGCTATCGGAGGAAATGCTGAATCGCGCACTAAAAGAAACCACGAAGCATCTAGCAACTAATAAGCCCGGGAAAGCAGTCACGGCAGTTTTTAGATCCGTTCAAAAATCACTTAGAGGCTCATGGCATCGCACCCAAAGACTTCTCAACGAGTAAATCCATGAACTTCTTGCCTCTCTTAGCGGTGATCTCAGCCTTTTCGTTTTTCGTCTCAATGACTGACGCAGCTGATTTAACACCGGCTGGTATCAATCACCAAAGCTTCACTCTCGCTTCGATTCGTAACGCTACTGCTTGTAGAAAACCGTCCGAATCAAAAGTCCCGCAATCGAGGGCAAAGCTTCGGCCAATCGAGCCTAATAAGTTATCGTCATTCGGTTTGACCGGCAGCTTAGACTCCTTGCCCTTGGTCCAGAAATCGGGTGAGAAACGCAGGGCGGCAATTCTTAAATTAGTGAAATATATCGCTTTCATCTCATCAATTGCGATCACCTTCGGATTGTGCGCGCTTTTCATCATTGCCAAGCGTTACAACGTGAAGAGATTCCCCACAGTGCGGGTGGAAAAGCGCCTTGGTGCACCCCACGCTGGTGGCAGCAAATCGTCCAACCAAACATTTCCTTAAATAGCTAAGATCCAAGCCAATGAAAACAATTCTATCCTACGCCTCCGCATTTTTGCTCTCCAGCTCCTATTTGCACGCAGCGATCATAGAGAACACAATCACCTATGAGCACGACGGCGTCACCCTTCAAGGTCACCACGCCTATGATGACGAAATCGATGGGATCCGTCCTGGAATCTTGATTATTCACCAATGGACCGGCCTTTCAGATTACGAAAAGATGCGCGCAAGTATGCTCGCAGAGCTTGGCTACAACGTGTTTGCGCTCGATATTTATGGAGAGGGAATCCACCCCCAGCCTCCAGAGGCCGCGGATGTCTCTAGTAAATACAAAGAAGATCGCGGGCTTTTTCGCGAGAGGATCGCAGCGGGTCTTTCTCAGTTGCGCGAGCATCCTCTCACAGATAAAAGCCGCCTCGCGGCGATTGGTTATTGCTTCGGCGGCACTGGAGTCCTTGAACTCGCTAGATCGGGTGCGGAACTTGCCGGGGTTGTCTCGTTCCACGGCGGCTTAGGGGCTGCGGAAAATATGGAAGCCACCGAAGAAAGCCTTCGCACGAAGCTACTTGTTCTTCACGGTGCGATTGATCCGCATGTGCCTGCCGCAGAAGTCATATCATTTCAGGATGAAATGGAAGCGGCTGCAGCAGATTGGCAGCTGATCTCATATGGTGGGGCGGTGCATGCATTCACTCAAAAATCGGCCGGTGATGATATTTCGCAGGGAGCCGCCTACAATCAAAAGGCTGATAAGAGATCGTGGTCACACATGCAGACTTTTCTGGAAGAGATATTTAAGGCTTCAGAATAGGATCCATCCGCATGTCGTCAGCTCTGCCGAATCGTTTCCACTGGGACACCTATATTCAGGATTTTACAGCTGCTGCGAAATTACAAAACTTCACGCCAGAGACGATTTACGAGAGTAGGTCAGGTCCCGCAATCGCGTGGAGCAGGTCGGCGCGATCCGTAAATGCCCCGCTCATTTACCTCTCATCTGGTATCCATGGCGATGAACCAGCCGGGCCCAGCGCTCTACTCAATCTGATGACGGGGGGTGATTATTCTGATGACTACCACTGGATCATTATCCCAACACTCAATCCCAGTGGCCTTGCCGTTCAAACTCGGGAGAATGCCAACGGCTTCGATCTAAATCGGGATTATCTTCTCCTTCAGACTGCGGAAACGATCGCTCACACAAGCTATCTACTGAGCCAGCCCACTCCTGATCTCTTCATTTCTTTTCACGAAGACTGGGAAGCAGACGGATTCTACCTCTACGAAATCAATCTCGGAGAGGATCAGAAACATGTGACCAAGGCAGTTCTAGAAGCTGTTTCGTCAGCAATCCCGATTGATCAATCTCCTTTGCTCGATGGTCATGAGCCGCGCGAAACTGGCTGGATTTTTCATGATTCCGAAGCCGATCTTCCCGATCAATGGCCAGAAGCGATCTATCTCGCGAAAAATGGCTGCCCACTTTCCTATACGTTCGAAACGCCATCGAGCTATCCGTTGTCTGAACGCATAGAAGCCCACATACAGGGCTTTCACACTTTGTTAAAAACTAAGTTCCCATGACCGTCCTCGTAACTGCCGGACCGACCAGAGAGCCAATCGATCCGGTCCGTTATCTAAGCAACCGCTCCTCAGGCAAGATGGGTTACGCAATTGCCGCAGCTGCCGCTCAGGCAGGGCATCGCGCCCTATTGATCTCCGGCCCGACTTCGCTCGATATTCCAGAAAATGTCGATTTCCTTCCAGTCGAAACCGCCGCAGAGATGTTTTCGACTGTCCAAAAATACATCGCCAAAGCCCAAGCTGCATTCTTCACCGCTGCTGTTGCCGATTACACCCCAGCACTTCCATCCGCTCAGAAGCTTAAGAAATCTGCTTTGAAAGGTGATCTTCAGCTACACTTGGCTCCTACCCAAGACATTTTAGCAGCCGCTAGAGCAGAGTTTGATTACAAAGGCTACCTTGTAGGATTCGCTGCGGAGACCGAAAATCTATTGCAGAACGCGACCCGAAAAATGATCGCCAAGAAGTGCGACCTAATCGTCGCCAACGATGTTTCACGAAAAGATATCGGCTTTTCGTCCGACGAAAATGAAGCCCACCTCATTTTCCCAAGCCATACCGAACATTTCCCAAAATCATCGAAGACTCATCTAGCGACTCATCTGATAGAAATTGCTACCCGCATGAAGACCTCCTAATTGGGACACTAAGGGTTGTATTTACTTTTGATGAGTGGGTTTCCCTTTGCTCTAGCTGAAAACAAAACCTGTTGCCAAGCACCCTTCCTAGACCCTAGCTTCCCACCCGCTACCCGCAGAACGCCCCATGAACATTGCCGTCGATAAACAGCCTAAGTGCACCGCCATCCTCACCGTTGAAATTCCTGCTGAAGAAGTGGCCTCGAAACGCTCCGAAATTACTTCAAAGTATTCCGCTCAGGCGAAGTTGCCAGGATTTCGCCCAGGCAAAGCACCAGCCAAGGTAATCGAAAAGAAATTCGGCAAGGCCATCGAAGAAGAGCTTACCGATCATCTGCACGAAGCTGCTTGCGGCAAAGCTATGGAGGACGAGCAGCTCCGAGTTCTAAACTTTGGCGCGCCGAATGACGTAAAATATGCGGACGATGGCACTCTTACCTACACCTCGACGTTTACTCTTGCTCCAGAATTCGAGCTTCCAGATTACAAAGGAATCGAAGTCAAATCGCCTTCTCCTGAAGTTACCGAAGAAGAGCTTTCCTCACAGCTTGAAAATCTTAGGGAGCGCCTTGCAGATTTCGACGATATATCGGATCGGCCCCTCAAGCAGGACGATATTGCGGTCGTTGATTTTACGACAACTGTGGACGGCCAAGCTCTGACAGAGGTAATTGGAGAAAAAGGCCAATACCTTGCGAAGCGGGAGAACCATTGGCTTCCCATCAAAGAAGGCTCGTTCCTCCCCGGCTACGCTGAGCAGCTGACTGGAATGTCCGAGGGTGACAAGAAGGATGTCAAAATCACTCTGGATGATGAGTTCCCCTTTGAGGAGCTCCGCGGCAAAGAACTGACACTTCACACATCCTTGGAGGGGATCAAATCTGCGAAACTTCCTGAGCTGAACGATGAGTTTGCCGAAAAGCTCGCCCCCGGGAAGACACTCGATGAAGTAAAGGCGCTGATCCGTGAAAATATGGGCGAGGAAAAGCTAAAGCAAATCAACGAGCTAAAGGTGAACCAGATCGTCGGCTACTTAAACGAGAAGATATCCTTCGAACTTCCCGAATCTGTGATCGCCCGCGAAACACAGAATCAGATCAACAAAATCGTCGAAGAAGGGTCCAAACAAGGAGCAAGCGATGACGCTATCGTCGGCCAACAGGACAAAATCTTCGAAGATGCGAAACAACGGGCTACGGTCAATCTAAGCACAAATTTTATCCTCCAAGAAATTGCTCAGAAGGAGAAATTTTCTGTGGCAGATTCAGATCTTCTGCAGCGGATTTCAGAAATGGCTTCTCAGCGCAAAGAGCCGATCAAGAAGGTGATCAAGGCTTTGCAGAAGGGGAATCAAATTCAATCCATTCGGAACTCAATGCTGATCGGGCAGACAATTGACTTCCTTCTCGACAATGCAAACGTGACAGAAGTTTCCGATGAAGAGATGAAAGCTGCTCCTATCGCTAAATAATTAATCAGATACGTATGAACTTTTCCCAAGATTCCAACAGCACGCCTAGCAATAACTATTTTATTCCAACGGTCATCGAGCAAGATGGGCGTGGTGAGCGCGGCTATGATATCTATTCCCGCTTGCTGAAAGACCGGATTATTTTCATCGGCACTGGAATTGACGATGGAGTTGCAAATTCAGTGATTGCCCAGCTGCTTTTCCTACAGATGCAGGATCCGAAAAAGGACATTCATATCTATATCAATAGTCCTGGCGGCTCGGTCACAGCTGGTCTCGCAATGTATGATACGATGCAATTCCTCACCTGCGATGTGAATACCTATTGCATCGGAATTGCTGCCTCAATGGGATCGGTGCTGCTGACAGCAGGAACCAAAGGGAAGCGCTTCTGCCTACCGAATTCACATGTCATGATCCACCAAGTTTCTGGTGGGGCTCAGGGCACTGCTTCCGATGTCGAACGCACCATCGGCTTCATGTTTAAGCTAAAAAAACGCCTCAACACGATCCTTGCTCATCATTCTGGCAAAACTATCGAAGAGGTTGAGAATGATTCAGACCGCGATAACTACATGACGGGGGAAGAAGCCGTGGCTTATGGACTCGTGGACAAAGTCTTGGAATCTCGCAAGGAACTACCAGATGAGCTGCGTCCGGAACTAGAGAAAGACGATCGTCCTGAAAAGTAGGTCTATAAACTGTTCACAAGGCTCGCAGTCGCAATAGGTCCTAGGCCGAATCCCGGGAACATAAAATAAGTCTGTAAAATGGCACGCGCCCCAAACCTAACAATGTGTTCTTTCTGCGGGAAGAGCCACTCTGAGGTCAAAAAGCTTATCGCCGGGCCGGGCGTCTATATCTGCAATGAATGTGTCGTCGTCTGCCAGACGATCCTCGTCAAAGAATTATCACCAAAGCCGAAGAAATCATCTGATTCGGCTTCATATTCCCAGAGCAAAGAGGAGATTCCCACACCTGCTGAGCTTCTCAAAGAGCTGGATAGTTATGTCATCGGGCAGGAAATCGCAAAGCGCACCCTCAGTGTTGCAGTCTACAATCATTACCTCCGTCTCGGCCAGAACGAGCTAGGCGATTCATCGGAATTTGCAGACGTCGAGATTGAGAAGTCAAACGTGCTCATGCTCGGTTCCACCGGCTCGGGGAAGACCCTTTTAGCTCGCACTTTAGCACGCATCTTGGACGTGCCCTTCACAATTGTGGATGCGACTACGCTGACTGAAGCTGGATACGTGGGTGAGGATGTGGAGAATATCATCCTGTCTTTGCTTCAAGCAGCGGAATTCGACGTCGAACGGGCGGAGCGCGGCATTATCTATGTGGATGAAATAGACAAGATAGGCCGCAAGACTGAAAATGTCTCCATCACCCGGGACGTATCTGGAGAGGGCGTCCAGCAAGCGCTTCTAAAAATTCTAGAAGGTTCTGTATGCAATGTTCCTCCCCAAGGTGGCCGCAAGCATCCGCAACAAGAATACGTTCAGATCAATACTGAAAAAATTCTCTTTATTTGTGGCGGCGCTTTTACAGGACTTGAGGAGATTGTCCGGCGCCGGCTCGGTAGTAAAACCCTCGGCTTTCATACTGGAGAGATCCTTGGGATCGCTTCGGAAGAAGAAGGCAAGATCTTGGAAAAGGTTCAGCCCGAGGATCTTTTGTTCTTCGGCCTTATCCCTGAGTTTATCGGGCGTCTTCCAGTCATCACTTCTCTTCGCAAACTTTCAGAAGATGAGCTTGTCCACGTTCTTACGGAGCCAAAGAACTCGCTGCTTAAGCAATATTCAAAGCAGCTATCCCTGAATAACGTCAAGCTGAAGGTGACTCGTGACGGCCTTCGTGCAATCGCGCAGATGGCCGTAAAACGCGGCACTGGTGCCCGTGCCCTTCGCTCAATCTTCGAAAAGCTGATGCTCGACGTCATGTTCGAAGTTCCCTCCCGTGACGATATCGATACCGTCGTTATCAATAAACAAGTCGTCGAAGGCAAAAAGAAACCTTCTCTCCGCCTGCGCAAGGAAGGGACAGGTTCTGCCCAAGATGCGAACGAAGACGCAGCTTAATCGTAGTCGGCAATTCTTCATCCTACTCTCTGAAACTCCATTTGACGGATGACTCCGCAGACAAGAACATAAGCCCCATGTCAGATACCGAAAATCTCATCGCTGAAGAAGCTGTTTCAAAACTTCAAGACCTCATTAAAAAGTCCGATACGTGTATGTTCGGGACAAATCTGGGTGAAATCCCGTTTCATGTTTGCCCGATGCGCGTGCAAGAGGTCGATTACGAAGGGCGCCTGTGGTTCTTCAGCCGCTCGACGAGTAGCCACAACCAACAAATCAACGCAGATTCACGAGTTCACCTCATCTTTACGAATTCTTCAGAAATGGAGTTTCTCACAATTTTCGGGACTGCCTCGATTTCCACCGATAAGGCGCAGATTGATCGTCTTTGGAATCGGATGGTAGAGGCATGGTTCCCAGAGGGAAAGGAAGATCCAGAAATCACACTCATCTGCGTGCAGCCAGCTGCCGCTCATTATTGGGATACTGAAGATGGCAAGCTGATCACCATGGCAAAAATCCTTACGCGCGCTACCACTGGAGCCGATATCCAAACTGGCCGCGAAGGTAGCCTAGAGGTTTAGCGATTCTTGCTCAGCTTCTTGTTACTAGGAGTAGCATATCACTCACCAAAAAAAAAGCTGGCGGAACGGGAGGGATTCGAACCCTCGGTAACCTTTTGGGCTACGTTCCCTTAGCAAGGGAGTGCTTTAGACCTCTCAGCCACCGTTCCTTCGTCTGCTTGGGTGAATGAAGTTTTCACCTAATAAACACCTGAGAGTCAAGCTTGGGAAATGAAGATTTCTACCCGCGCCTGTATCGACGCACAGTAAAATCATCGAAAGAGGCAACTTCCTCTACCAATGGGAAATGATTCTCGAAAGCTGCTAAATACGTATCTCCTGAGTATCTTTGATGGACGTGGCTCACCAGCCACTCATCGATCTCACTTTCAAAAGCGCGGTAGATCTCTGCCCCACCGATTAGAAAAGCAGCCCCCTCAATTTTAGGAATTTGCTGCACGGCTTCGATTCCGTTCGCATTCCACTGCGGATCACGTGTGAGCACAAAATTGCGGCGTCCGGGAAGCGGCCGCCCGATCGACTCATAAGTGCGCCGCCCCATTATAACCGCGCAGCCACTGGTCGTTTCTTTAAAAAACTTCAGATCTTCTGGAAGATGCCAAGGCAAGCGCCCATTCCGTCCAATCACTCGATCTGGGTCCATCGCTACAATTGCTGTCAACACGCCAGCACAGTTTCACAATAACGCCGCACTCTCAATATTGAGCGAAAATATATTTCGGCCAATCAGAAACCTAGCTTCGCTGCATAAGCTGAGATTGCCTCTGGATAGAGCTGATGCTCCACAGCTTGGATCCTACTATGCAGGGTTTGTGCATCGTCGTATGGATGGATTTCCACCACTTCTTGACGCACAACTGGTCCGGTATCCATCCCTGCATCGACGACATGGACTGTCACCCCGGTCTCTTGAGCCCCCGCTTCAAGAGCTTGCCTCCAAGCATCCAGCCCCGGAAAATCCGGCAACAAGGACGGATGAATATTCAAAATCCGTTCTGGATAAGCCGCCAGCAACGGTTGTTTTACCAATCTTAGAAAGCCAGCTAGACATACCAAATCTACCCCAGCCTTCTTCAGAACCCCGACCGTTTCCAGCTGCGCCTCCTCTGCAAACTTCGTTTTCATCCCACGACAATCGATCACTTCCGTTTCGATATCCAGCCGTCTTGCCCTCTCTAGGATCAATGCACCAGGATCATCGGAAAGCACTACGCCAATACGCGCATGCAGCCTCCCAGAAAGAATTGCATCAGCAATTGCCTGCATGTTTGAGCCAGAGCCAGATCCCAGAATACCAAGTGTGAGCACCCCCAAGTTCTGCCTTAGACTTTCTAAATTACCAATCCTTAACGCCTTCAGCTGGAATTTTTACCCGCCCAAACCGGGGCTTTATTTCGCTCCAGTCCTGAATCGCTTCGCCCTTGCTCCACGGCGAAAACTACTCTAAGAGCAGCCCGTCATGCCCATCGCTACCCCAGAACAATACGCCGCTATGCTCGATGCCGCCCAAGAAGGTGGCTATGCATACCCAGCCATCAACGTCACCTCGCTCACTACGATCAATGGTGCCCTCAAAGCTTTTTCAGAATCGAAGTCCGATGGGATTATCCAAGTTTCCACCGGTGGTGGTGAATTCGCCTCAGGCACAGCCGTTAAAGATGCTGCCTTCGGCGCAATCGTTCTCGCAGAAGCCTGCCACATGCTTGCCGAAAAACACGATGTGCTAATCGCTCTCCATACCGATCACTGCCATCCGGCCAAAGTAGACGGCTTCTTGAAGCCACTCTTGCAGGCATCACGCGAGCGGATTGCTGCCGGCAAAGGCCCCCTTTTCCAATCTCATATGTTTGACGGATCTGTTGTCGAACTCGATGAAAACCTGAAGATTTCAAAGGAACTTCTTAAAGAGTGCGCAGAATTAGGAATCATCCTAGAAGTCGAAGCGGGCTGCGTAGGTGGCGAAGAAGATGGTCACGATACCTCTGGCCTGCCAATCGAAAAGCTATACACAACCCCGGAAGATATGGTTGAGGTCTACGAAGCCCTGCAGCCCATCGGCCGGTTCATCTTCGCTGCGACATTCGGCAATGTTCACGGCGCCTACAAGCCTGGCTCCGTAAAGCTGAAGCCAACGATTCTTAAAGACGGCCAGAAGGCAGTCATGGACAAACACGGCGCGGGAGCAGAAATGGATCTTGTGTTCCATGGCGGCTCCGGCACCTCCAGCGAAGATCTCCAGGAAACCCTTGATTACGGCGTGATAAAAATGAATATTGATACCGATACTCAGTATGCGTTTACCCGCCCGATCGTTACCCATATTTGCTCTAACATCGAAGGCGTTCTAAAAATCGATGGGGAGGTCGGGAATAAGAAACATTACGATCCACGGTCCTACTTGAAGGCTGGTGAAAACGGCTTGTGCGATCGCATGAAGCAGGCTTGCGACGAGCTACGCTCCACTGGTAAATCGATTTATAAAAAGTAGGTATCTTAGTTGCATCTTTTTCAACAAACCGCAGCTCTCACACAGAGCTGCGGTTTTTTCTTTGCACTTGATAATCTTCCAGAAAACGGAAAACAAAGAGTATCGAACTTTCCATTCCAATTGTTGGCATAGGAGCACTCTCTGCGCTCGGCAATTCTCCTGCGAAGCACTTTGAGAAGATCTCAAAGTGGAAGCATGCTGGCAATCCGCACTTTGGCCCACTCTCAGAAATTTTGGGCGATTCCAGTCCACACGCGGAAACTTTTGCCGCCTGGATTAAACCTCGCGCTTTGCTCACGCACCGTAAATGGAGCCCTGCTTCTTGTGCAGCGCTTCACGTCGCCCGCCAAGCGATCGCAGAAGCCGGCTGGACGGCTTCGGAACTTTCTCAGACAGCCCTTATTTTAGGGACCAGCCGCGGAAATGCTGCTGGCTGGCTAGCGCCGTGGCCAGGCCGCCGGCCCTTCCCACTGATGGCTGCCTCAAATACGATCCATAGTGAGCCAGCGACGGCAATTAGCATAGAACTTGGGATCCTCGGTCCATGTCATGTGCTCGCCAGCGGTTGCTCCGCCGGGCTCGATGCACTTGGAATCGCGAAACTAATCATCGCTTCGCATACAGCGCCACGCGCCCTAGTCGTCGCGGTCGATCTTCCGCTGGTTCCGCTTCTATTAGATAGTTATAGCAAATCGCGGCTTCTCTCCAAAGAGGACACCCTAGATCCCTACCATCCTTCCTCATCAGGTTTCATCCCTGCAGAGGCCGCTGCTGCCATTGCTCTATCTACTGAGGAATCCTGTCCACCTAGAAGCAAGGACTCAGTTCGCTCAACCATTTATCTAAACCATTTTTCTAGTAACTCAGACGGGCAAAATCCGGTTGGAACGCCAAAGAATGGCGGACGGACCGTGGAATTACTAGATACTGCAATCGCTGCAAGCGGCCAGCCGACCGCTATTTGCCCCCATGCCACGGGCACCCTAGCACAAGCACGGATGGAAACTGCGATCTTTCATCGATCAAAAATCGATCCTTCGGTTCCCATTCTTCCCCTAAAACCATATCTCGGCCACAGTATTGGAGCATCTGGCCTACTCGAAACTGCGATCCTCGCTACCTGCCTCAAACACAATACGCTTCCCTCTGCGTTTCCTGGCGGCACCAGCACCAGAGGGCAGGTCGCTGACTGACAGCGCCAGCAATAGTTCGCCCCAGCTCAGCTGCACGAATCTTTAAACTTTCCCACGGCATGGGAGGCCACAATGCCCTTGCTATCCTTTCGACAGAGCCATGAATTCCTCACTTCACATCATCATTTCTCCTGACGAACAAAGCCTGGCACTCAATGATGGCGATGGGGAGATCTTGAAGTTCCCCATCTCTACCTCTGCCAAGGGAATCGGCTTTGAGGAAGGCTCCTTCCGCACACCAACTGGGAACTTCCGGATCAGCGAAAAGATCGGCCATGATGCGCCGATTCACACCCAGTTCATCGCGCGCAAAGCTGCTTCGATTTACGATCCAAATGCTCCGTGCTCAGAAGACCTGATACTAACACGTATCCTCCGGCTTGAGGGAGTTGATCCTGAAAACCAAAACAGCCATTCACGCTTCATTTATATTCACGGGACAAACTGCGAGGAGAAAATCGGCAGTCCCGCAAGCATGGGATGTATCCGTCTTCGAAATCAGGATATCATCACACTCTTTGACCTTACCCCCGAAGGCACGCCAGTCAGAATCTTACCACTTAGCATATCCAATATGAAACTACTTTTCCTTGATTGTGATTCCACTCTCTCCTCCATCGAAGGCATCGACGAGCTCGCCCGCCTCTCGGATCCCGAGACCTTCCAGCGCGTTGAAGATCTAACGAACGCGGCGATGAATGGGGAAATTCCGCTCGCAGAAGTATTCTCAAAGCGCATGGAGATTATCCGTCCCACAAGGCAGATGGCTGATCAAGTCGCGCAGCTTTATCTACAGACAATTCTCCCTGGAGCTGCACAGTTCGTCGCTACAGCAATCGACAAAGGCTACACTCCGATCATCATTTCGGGTGGTTTTGCCCCGCTCATTGAACCACTAGCAAAGCATCTGAAGATTCCCCACGTTGAAGCTGTCCCCCTGCATTTCACTTCAGATGGCTCCTTCGAATTTTATGGCAGCGATTTCCCCAGCACTCGAAACTTGGGCAAAAATGAGATTATTCGCACTTGGAAGAAGGCAACCGCAGCAACCCGGTCAATCATGATCGGAGATGGAATTTCAGACCTGGAGACAGCCCCAGATGTGGATCTTATGATTGGGTTTGGCGGAGTGATCGCGCGGGAAAAAGTGCGCCAGGACGCCCCTGTCTGGGCGGACGATTTCTACCAACTTCTTGCTTACCTATAAGACTCATATAAAGGGGTAGTAAAAATATAGTAAGTTTGACTTGTAAATTAGTAAGTATGCTATGAGAGTCCGCGACTTATGGCAGCTAAGACAGCAAAGAAAAGAGCAGTAGGAAAACGTTATTCCTCAGAAGAAAAGGCAAAGGTCGTCGATTTCGTCAACGATTACAATCGCAAGAACGGACGTGGTGGCCAGAGCAAAGCATCCAAGGAATTCAAAGTTTCTCAGTTAACTATCTCCACATGGCTAAAGGCCCATTCTGGTGGGTCTCACGGAAGTGGTCGCACGTCAAAATATTCAAAGCGAAATAGCTCTGCGGATATTGACCAGACTCTGAGTCGTCTATCGACGCTATCTAAGGAACTGGCAATCCTAGAAAAGGATCTAGATGAAAAGCGCGACGAGTTCGAAGGCCTCAAAGCTTCGCTCTAAGCTGGGCACCTCAGATTTCCCGAGCAAGCGCAGCGGAGAATCTGAAATAAGCGACAGGCAAACCTACCTAGTCCACTAAATTCTTTAAAGCATCTATGGAAACATAGATGCTTTTTTATTAGCCTGTTGCATTCCTTGCGTGCTTTCAACACTTCAACAGATCATTCGGAAGCGGCCTATTTGGACTCAATTATACCGAAACTACAGGCTCTCTAAATAGGTATGTGCGACCTTCTTGAGCACATACTAAGCTATCCAAAGGTATTAAGTAGCTTGCAGATTCGATTTCAATCATGTCGCGCTGCTGATCAGCCCTAGATAGCAATAAGCGAAGCGGTTGGATCAGTGAAAACTCTGATGAGTAATTCATTATCAGAACAGCACTCGCCCATAAATCGCTACTGCCCCCAAGGCGAAGCTTGGTCCCAGCGTTTCGGAAGGCGCTTCATTATAATTACGTCCAAGTTGTTGGACTGTATCTAGATTCAAAAAATACTTGATCTTCTAAATTTTCAGTATTTACTGAAATACATGAAGACAGAGGAGAATCGGTTGAAGGGCGCAAAGGCAGAGTTTATTGCTCAATGGGGCGCACTCGGCACGCAATGGGGGATCAGCCGAACAATGGCTCAAATCCACGCACTGCTCATCACTTCGCCAGACGCGATGTCGACGGATGAAGTCATGGAGGAACTCAAAGTCAGCCGGGGAAATGCACATACAAACTTGAAGGAGCTTCTAAACTGGGGACTGATCCGCATGACGGTGCTGCGAGGGGAAAGACGAGATTTTTACCAGGCCGAGAAGGATGTTTGGGAAATCTTCACAATCATCGCACGGGAACGTAAACGCCGAGAGATCGATCCTGCCTTGCAATTACTGCATCGCTGCGCTGAGGACACCCGTGGCCTCGCAGGCGTTGAAGCAGAGGCTTTTCATAAACAGGTTCTTCAGCTTGAGGAATTTGTATCGATGGCCTCCTCGCTATCTGACCGCGTCGCTAGTCTTAAATATGGGAAGGCGGTGAAGCTAGCCGGCAAACTCCTTAGCTAAGCACTAATAAGAAAAAACGATGAATCCTACAGTTGCAATCATAGGCGCAAACGGCTTCTTGGGCCGTTATCTCACCCGGCACTTTACTCGAACCGGCAGAGAAGTGGCGGCGATCGCACGCTCCCGGAAAGGCTGGAGTGGCGATGGCATGTTTCTTCAATGGAACGGCAAAGATCTGGGCCCATGGGCCTTGGCTCTAGAAGGCGCAGAGGTCGTGATCAATCTCGCCGGGCGGAGTGTAAACTGCCGCTACAATGCACTGAATCGTAAAGAAATTCTCCGCAGCCGCACTGAATCCACCACCGTCGTGGGGGAAGCCATCGCAAATTGTAAGGTGCCTCCAAAGCTCTGGATCAATGCGAGCACGGCTACCTATTACCGTCATGCCGAGGATTGCGCTCAGGATGAATGGCAGGGCGAAAGAGGCACTGGGTTCTCAGTAGAAGTCGCAGAAGCTTGGGAAGATGCATTTTTCCGTGCAAAAGTTCCCGGTGCAACCCGCAAGATCGCTGCCCGCACGTCGATGGTCTTGGCGAATGAGCAGGAAACGGTTTTCGATGTCTTCAATCATCTCGCGCGCCGTGGGCTAGGAGGCACTCTCGGAAATGGCAACCAGCGCATTAGCTGGATCCATATGGAAGATTTCCTACGCAGTATCGAACACCTTATGAAGGACCCTTTCATTGAGGGGATTGTAAATATTTCCGCACCCGAAGCTCCAAGCAATCGTCAATGGATGAAATATTTCCGCGAGATGGCGGGCATGCCGCTTGGGCTTCCCGCGTCCCGCCAGATGCTTGAGATCGGCGCAAGATTGCTAAAGACCGAAACCGAGCTCGTGCTAAAAAGCCGCTGGGTGAATCCTTTGAGACTCAAAGAAAGTGGTTTTCGTTGGCGCTATCCAACAGCTACTGGCGCAATTGATGATCTCGAGCTCCGCGATGGTCTCGACGGTTTCTTCCGTCAGCCGAAGCCGCGAAGTCTTGGCTCTCGTGCTTGGCTCCCAGCCTTAGATTGAGAGATCCGCCTCCGCATATTCCTGCGGGACGGATCGTTGGAAAGTGACTTTCGTGAGCTACTTTGAAGATGAAACGTAGCTAGCTTGGCTAGCTCCTTTCTTCATCTTGGTTTGCTTGATCCAGCTCATGGTGGAGCGGAGTTTATCGCCAACCTTCTCAATCTGGTGGGTCGCTCCTTCCTTGCGGAGTTGATTGAAGTTCTTTGACCCGCTTTCGTATTCTTTGGTCCATTCCTTCGCGAATTTCCCGTCTTCGATCACTTTGAGCTGACGCTCCATTCTCTTTTTCACCGAGGCATCGATGATCTTAGGTCCGACACTTACATCTCCATACTCCGCAGTCTCAGAAATCGAGAAGCGCATTCCTGCGATTCCTGACTCATTCATCAGGTCAACAATCAGTTTCAACTCGTGCAAGCATTCGAAATAGGCCATTTCTGGCTGATACCCGGCTTCTACTAGCACTTCAAATCCAGCCTTAACTAATGCCGAGGCTCCCCCACATAGCACCACTTGCTCGCCGAATAGATCGGTAACCGTCTCTTCACGGAAGTTAGTTTCAAACACGCCAGCACGGGTGCAGCCAATTCCACGGGCCCATGCGAGTGCGGTCTTCTGCGCTTTTCCAGAAACATCCTGATGAATTGCGATCAAGCCTGGGACACCTTTGCCATCTACGAACTGAGAGCGCACAGTGTGACCTGGTCCCTTCGGTGCGACGAGAATTACATCCACATTGTCTGGGACTTCGATCGTTTTAAAGTGAACAGCGAAACCGTGGGAGAACAGCAAGGTCTTGCCCTTCACTAGGTGCGGTGCGATATCCTTATTGTAAACTTCAGGGATCACAGTGTCTGGCGTTGCCACGAAAATCACATCTGCTGCCTTCACCGCATCTGCTGTATCCATCACCTCAAATCCGAGCTTCTCCGCTACCTCGCGTGATTTTGACTTCTTATAAAGGCCAATCACGACCTTCAGCCCGCTATCCTTCAAATTCAGAGCATGGGCATGCCCTTGAGATCCAAATCCAATCACCGCTAAAGTCTTCTTCTTCAGAGTCGTCAGGGTCGCATCCTTGTTCGTGTAAATCTTCGCAGCCATAGCAGAGTTCGTTTATATAGGTTCGTAATGTTTTGCTCCCGCTGTGATAGTCTATTTAAGCTCGCCAACGGAGCGCAGAGGCTGCCCAGCGCACACCGTCCGGTCAAGCCTCCTCTTCCCACCTAAGCCATCTCTTTTACGCACTTTATGAATCAAGCTATCCTCAATTGTGTTCTTGAAACTCTTCGCCAGAAGATAGCCCGTGCACTCCAATCAGCAAAGGACACCCACTCTTCTGCGACTGATCCGAATTCAAAAGCCGAGGGCAAATACGATACCCGGAGTCTTGAGGAATCCTACCTAGCGGCAGGACAGGCTCAGCTAGTGAAAGATCTCACCGCAGACCTAAGCGCTTTTGAGAAGATCAAAGTAGAGGCAAACCTTAAGACAAAACACGTTCACCACGGGTCTCTAGTAGACTTAGAACATCCCACTTCGGGCGAAATGTCCTACTATCTGCTGGCACCTCGTGCGGGTGGCTTAGAGATAGACTTTGAAGGCAATGAAGTGACGCTTCTTAGTTCGGCGAGTCCTTTGTATCAGTCACTTCTCGACAAACAAGTCGGCGATGCCACAGAACAATCGCCATTTTTTATCATCCGAAAAATCTCTTAGCCCTTGCGGTCACTAGAAATTCGTTAGTCTAATCTAGGAACTTTCCAGGATTGAGAATTTCACCTGCATCCAATGCTTTTTTTAATCGCTGATGAACCGAGAAAGAAACTTCACCTAAGGCTTCTTTGATCCACCTTTTCTTCGCTAGGCCTACCCCATGTTCGCCCGTGATGGCCCCTCCATTTTCTAAAATCCAGGTAAATAGCTGATCTAGCGCTTCATCAGCTCGATTCCTTATCACCTCGTTCGCATAGTCTTCTACCATCAGATTGGTATGTATATTGCCATCTCCTGCATGGCCAAAACATGCAATTGGAATCCCAGTTTTTCTCTCCAGAGATCTTGCAAAATTAACCAGATCCACTAGCCGACCGCGCGGCACAACGACATCCTCATTAAGCTTGGTCAGCCCGGTATCCCTTAGTGAATAAGAGAACTCGCGGCGCAATGCCCACATATCTTCACATTCTTTCTCCGAACGTGCCATAGTCCGGGTCCCTCCGCCAGCACCTTCCAACAATCGATCTAGCTCGGCGAGTTCGGCCTCAACCGCTGCCGTCCGTCCATCGATTTCCACAATAATATGGCCCTCTCCTTCAGGGAAAACCTCCGCTCCCAGCCTATTTCGCGCGGCTTTCAATGTGAATCCATCGGTGATTTCTAATGCCGAAGGCAAATGCCCGGCGCGAAAGATTGCCTGCACCGCCGCAGCCGCAGTTGGAAAATCCGGAAAAATACATGCCAGCATTCCTCTCGCTTGCGGCTCAGGAACGAGACGTAAAGTCGCCTCGGTCACAACTCCTAACATCCCTTCAGAACCCACAAACATTCCGATAAGATCGAAGCCCGTTTTATTCTTATGCAACCTGCCCCCTGTTCGTAGAATTTCGCCACTGGCTAAAACAACTTCGAGGCCCAGCACATAATGCCTCGTCACTCCATATTTAAGACATCTCGGGCCACCCGCATTGGTCGCGATATTCCCACCAATAGAACATTCTTTCAACGAAGCTGGGTCCGGAGGATAGTTCCATCCCATCGCTCGCACAGCGGCCTGCAGCTCGCCGGTAATTACTCCGGGCTGGACCACCGCGACCCCATCCTCAGGGGAAATCTCTAGGATTTGATTCATTTTCACTGTCGAAAGGACGATTCCTCCAGTCACCGGCACACAGCCCCCCACATACCCGATACCTGCACCCCGGGTTGTTACGGCTACATTGTGTGTGCTGGCGAACTTCATGACCGCAGCAACCTCTTCAGTGTTTTTTGGAAACACTGCTAGGTCCGGCAGATGACTTGCAAACCACTTGTCTCCACTATGGGCCTCAAGGACCTGGAGGTCTTCTTTTACACTCTCCTCGCCGAGAATCTCGATAAGCCCCTCCATCAAGTCGCTGTGCCTTTGGGTCTGAATCATCGTAGATACCCTGCCGTCACTTCATCGACGGTCAAGCCTAGCACTCGAATTCTCCATCCCGGCTCATCGAAGCGGCGTGTGCTCAGAGCACGCGTAAAAAAGTATAGCCAATCGAAGATCTGATCGTCCCTCAGAAATAAATCCGTTGAAGCTAATCAAATCTTATCGCCTACACATATCTGAAAGGCGCGGTCTGCCGGACTGCCATATAAAGGCGAATAGAACGCCAGCGACACCGAGGGAAGGCCAGAAGACCAGATAGAATAAAAGGCGAATCGAAGCCATGCCCGGAGGGTGTGAGCCGTGAGAAGGCCCAAATTAAAAGGGGCTTTGCGCTGGTAGATTGATTTTGCCCGAAAAATTGGTAGGCATTTGCGAGAAGATGTTGATTAGCGGGGATCTGAATCTACTCAAGAAGTGGATGTGGACTCGCAGTTTTGCGGTGAGCATGCCTGAGCTTTGTGCCGGAGCGGGTGGCTGGACCGTTATGTTTTGGGCCGGAAGTGCCTGTCGGCGAAATCCATGTAGCGCTGCCAGTCGTAAAAAGTGAGATCGTGTTCACCGGTGCGGATGTGGTAGCCGATGTGGCCAGTGGCAAGGGGTTCGTCAAGCGGGGGTATATTGTCGGTATCGATGCCTTTTAGGCCGAAAAGTTTATACACGGGGGTGGCATGGTGGGCGGCTAGGAATTCACCTTCGGGATCCGCCCAACTATCGTCCCCTGCGCTCGCGATATATACAGGTCGCGGAGCAATCAGGGCGATAAGCTGGTGCTGGTCGATGGGGAGCTTTTCTTCCTTGTCGTTGAAGGCATGGTAATTTTCGCAGAACCAATGGGGGAAACGGTCGTTGATATCTTTAAGCCGTTCGCCTTGTTTCCGACGTGAGAGAGCCGCTCCGGAACAGCCGGAATTGTTCGAGATGACCATGCCGAATCGCTCGTCTCCCGCTCCGGCCCAAAGAGCGGCCTTGCCATTGCGCGAGTGGCCGATGACTGCCATATGTTTCTGATCGATGTCATCCGCCGCTTCGAAATAATCCATGGCTCGTGACGCCCCCCAAGCCCAGGCCGCAATCGTCCCCCAAGCATCATTGGTACACTCGGGTACTTTTGGAATCGAAGATGCCGTGGACACCGTTTTCGAATCCATCGTATTCATCGAGATCCACATCACCGTGGAAAAACGTGGCGGCGACATAACCTCTGGCGACGATTTCCTCGGCAGGCCAGATGGGGAATTTCTCCTTCCGGCTAGGGTCAATTTTGCTGCGGTCGCGGTTGCAAATGAGCAGAAATCCCGGCGCGGGTTTCTCGACCTTGTTAGGGATGAAAAGGATGAGATTGATTGATCCGGCACCGCCTTCTCCCGCGTAACCGATTTTCACAATCCGATGGGTGGCGGCGCCGTTCATGGCATCAGCGTTTTCCTTGACCGTCTTAAACGTGAGTTTCTCCGGCCGCCCGACAGGTGCCCTGCCATAAACATGTTTCTGGAAAGCTGCGAGGGTTGCGGGGCGTTGTTTTGAAATCCATTCCTCCGAAGTATTGGCGGGAGGGTTTCCAAGAACATTTGGAAGATCCTGTGCGGAGAGGGCGAGGGAACCGCCAAAAACGAGAGCTATCGGGAGTTTCATGTGGCAAGCCTATTCTTCATGCTGCGGTCTGCGAGTCCAAATTCCATGCCTAAATTCCATGCCTTAGACGATATCGGATATCGGATTGGAGGCTTCTGGACAAGCAACAGCATTCCCGCATGTTAAGTGCCGGCGAGCAGCTCCCGAAGCTTTTGCTTCGGGACGCGGCGCAGGCACAGGGGTTTCTCCAGACCCTTTCCATGAAACAGGGAAAATTCCCGCCGCCGTTCCTCTCAAAATGATTCGCTAGAAGTTTGAAACCACCATTCAAACTAACTGCTTTCGCCTATTGCCTCAAAATTAGCGGACACTGAAGCTTGTTCTCCTTTTATAAACAACGGGATGCTTCTTGCTCTTTCTGAAAATCATCTCGGTCTCTGCTTCAATGAGAAAACACGACACCGGCATCGGATGAAAGAATTCTTGTGTTTCAGGCCTAGACTTCCTTTGTTGAGTGGAGATGAAATATTTGTTATTGATCCCATTGCTGTTACTCTCCGGTTCGAGGCTTCCTGCACAGGAGAACATTGCGCCAAGTAGCACCTCCGCACTAATCATTTTCGATGCATCCGGAAGCATGTGGGGGCAGGTAGATGGAAAAGCGAAAATAGAAATCGCACGGGAGGTCGTCGCCAAGCTCGTTTCTAGTCTGCCTGCCGATACACAGCTAGGACTTATGGCCTACGGGCACCGGGAAAAAGGCGATTGCGAGGATATCGAGCTGCTAATCCCGGTAGGAAAAGTAGATCCCTCCACATTCATCGCTGCGGTTGAAGAAATCATGCCGAAAGGAAAAACCCCAATTACCGCCTCCATGGAGATGGCTGCGGAAACGATGCGATACACAGAGGAAAAGGCCACCGTCATCCTCGTTTCCGACGGGCTTGAGACTTGCGATGCCGATCCCTGCGCCGCAGCAGAAAAACTCGAAAAGTTGGGTGTGAATTTCACCGCCCACGTCATTGCCTTCGATCTCGAACCCGGGGAAACCAAAAAGCTCGAATGCATTGCAGACTCCACCGGCGGGAAGTTCTTGCCCGCCTCGGATGCCGATTCGCTGACGGACGCCATGGAGATTGCCATCGATGCCTCCGCCCCGGAGCCGGAGGAAAAAGAAGAACCCATTCCAGACCCCGCTGTAACACTTACCGTGCCAGAAACCGCCGTGGCCGGTTCTGAAATCGAGGTTTCGTGGGTGGCCGAAACCCAGAACAAAAATGATTACATCACCTTCATCAAGCCCGACGGTGAGGAATATCGAGATGTGAGATATGCATATGCGAAGGACCTAGATAGCACAAAACTCAGCACCCCGATCACCATAGGTAAGGCCGAAGTCGTATATATATCTGGAACTACCAGAAATATCCTCGCCCGTGCCCCCATCACTCTCACCGAGTTTGAAATTTCCCTCGAAGCTCCGGCCGAAGCAGTCGCAGGAAGCGCTGTAGAAATTGAATGGACCGGCCCCAATTATGGCGGCGACTTTATTACCATCGTTCCGAAGGCTACAGAGGATGGCAAATACAAGAAATACGCCTATACTGAAAGCAAAAGCCCTCTGAAGGTCATCGCCCCACTGGAAACTGGACAGGCGGAAATCCGCTATATGTCCGGACGTGGAGGCGAAACTCTGGCCCGTCGTGATATCAATCTGACCGAAGCTACTATTGCCCTAAAAGCACCCACCGAGGCCACGATGGGGAACACAGTTCGCGTTGAATGGACGGGCCCGAACAATCCCGGCGACTATATTACGATCGTAACCAAGGACACCGAGGACGGGAACTACGCTAAATACGCCTATACGAACATGGGCACCCCCGTAGAAATCATCGCTCCCCCTGTCGCTGGCGATGCCGAGATCCGCTATATGTCCGAGCAAGACAACAAAGTCCTAGCCCGTACGGATATCAAACTCACCGAGGCTGTCATCACCCTCAAAGCCGCAGCAAAAGGGATCGCGGGAGAAAGCATCGCCATCGAGTGGACCGGCCCTAATAATGAGGGCGATTACATCACGATCGTCAGCAAGGATGCCGAGGACGGAAAATACGAAGAATACGCATACACTGAAAAAGGGTCTCCGGTAAAGGTCGACGCCCGGGTCGAGCCCGGTCCCGCGGAAATTCGCTACATGACTGGGCAGGGCGACAAAGTCCTGGCCCGCGTCCCCATTGAAATCATTGCAACTGAGGAGTGAGGCTACCGCTTCCGCAGCCAAATCGGTGCGAGCACGATAGATCATTGAAAAACGCTCATCCCGATGGTTCATCTCACCGATCTCCCGGCGAATTTCTTGTGGACATGAAAGGAAGGGTTCTGAGAAGGTGGCGGAATGAAGGCTTTAATCATATTCTTTTTGATAGTTTCCCTGCTGCGAGGTGCGGAAAGGCCGAATGTTCTGTTCATCGCGATCGACGATTTAAATGACTGGATTGGGCCACTTGGGGGACATCCTCAGGTAAAAACTCCGAATATGGATAGGCTCGCGGCGAGTGGTGTGACCTTTACTAATGCCCATTGCCAGAGTCCCCTTTGCAACCCTTCGCGGACTAGTGTGCTGACTGGTATGCGTCCATCTACAACGGGGATTTATGGGCTGACTCCATGGTTCCGGGATGTACCGGCCCTTGCTGATGTAAAGAGCTTGCCGCAGCATTTTCGAGAGAATGGATATAAGACGATGGCCGGGGGGAAGGTTTTCCACGGGGGTTATGGGCTTGAAGCGGGTGGGCCGGATTGGGATGAGATAGGGCCTCAGGCGACGGCTGCCCCTTTTCCAGAGAAACAACTGGTAAAGACTCCGAGCGGCCACAAGCTGATGGACTGGGGTATTTTTCCTCATAAGGATTCGGAAAAGGGCGATTACTTAATTGCGAGTTGGGCAGCGGAGCGACTTAGGAGTCTACCAAAGGATCAGCCGTTTTTCCTAGCAGCAGGATTTTTCCTTCCTCATGTGCCCTGCTATGCGACTCAGGAATGGATGGATCTATATCCGGTGGATTCGTTGAAATTGCCAGAAGTTCGTGAGAACGATCGGGATGATACGCCTCGCGCTTCTTGGTGGCTGCATTGGAAGCTCCCGGAGCCAAGGCTGCTTTTCCTAAAACAAGAAGATGAGTGGAAAAATTTAGTGCGGTCTTATCTAGCAACAATTTCATTTGTAGATGCGCAGTTAGGCAGGATTCTTGATGCGCTGGATGAGTCCGGACACACCGATGATACAGTGGTGGTGCTGTGGTCGGATCATGGATTTCACCTTGGGGAGAAAGAAATTACGGGAAAGAATACTCTATGGGAGGAATCGACCAGGGTTCCTCTAATCTTCGCCGGGCCGGGTGTGCTGAAAGGTGAGAAATGCACTGAGGCAGTGGAGTTGTTGGATGTATTTCCTACGCTCTGTGATCTGTCGGGCTTGGATAGCTTGGAGAATTTAGAGGGGCACTCGCTGGTGCCGCAGTTAGAAGATGTGGCTGCTGCCCGCGAGTGGCCAGCGATCACGAACCACAATCCGGGAAATAACTCGGTGCGTGATGAGCGCTGGCGCTACATACGTTATGTCGATGGCTCAGAGGAGCTGTATGATCTGAAAAAAGACCCGGAAGAGTTTGAGAATTTAGCGGGCGGGGTCTCCTACACGAAGGAAATTAAACGCCTGCGGAAATGGATTCCCCAATACCAAGCGCCACATGCACCGGGTAGCGCGCTCCGAACTCTTATTTACAAAGATGGGATGCCGATATGGCAGGGTGAGATGATTTCTCCTGGAGATAAAGTCCCGGAAATGGACTGAATCTTCAAAGAGGCAGTGCAATTCTTCCGGTGGAATGAGAATAAGAAGAGGAAGGCTTGGTCAGTGTGAGCGAGTTACTAGGCAGCGGAACGCAGCCCCTCGATGGCTGAGCATTTAGGTTTTTGGGTTGGGGCTGGCAAAGTGTTTTACTACTAAAATACAGCGACAGCTTCGGCAAAATGCTCAAGATTGCGTCCAGTCCTTGCGCTGGCCTAAAAGTCCTTTTGAACTGCCTTTTCCTAACGATCTCCAGCATGCCAAGGTTGCGATGGATCATCAGACCTGTCACCGCGCCAGCGGTAGTTTGGGTCATCTCGGCCTGGGTAATTTCGTGGGGATGCTACTCCCCAACTACCTCCTGCAATATAACAAATATTCCCGAAGGGATAAGGTTTATCTCTTGGTTGCCGTTCTTACCGAGTAATTTTAAAACAAAAATTGGTTTTAGACATAGATATCACGAGGCTTAGGTTAATTTGTCCCGCTCGTGCCCAGCGGCTTTTGCCGGACGGGTTTCGTCAAGGCCAACTACCATGCCGCCCTCCAAAGCGCGCAGAGTGGAAAGATCATTGCCAAAATGACCATATCTGCCGAGGCGCTGCTTTGGTCCGCGAAGCCAACTTTGATCTGCCCTTCCACGGGAATCGCCTCCGTAGAAGATTTCAGATACTCGATTTTGATTCCCTGATCGCGGACGATTTGATCCAGCCGCTCAGAGGCGCTTCGATTCAGCTGCTGTGGCATCAAGAACGCAGAGCGCTCCATGACCGTGTCGTCCAATCCTAGATCGCGGCACGCCGCAGCTGCCTCGAGTCCAAGCAAGCCGCCACCGCTCACGATGGCCGAGCGATTCTCCCTCGCTGCCGCACATCTCAAATTTTGAAATCATTCGGAATTCCGCTTCAGTGAAGCACTTTCTTAGACCTAACTAACGGGTTATAAATCTGCCAATTCCATTCAATAGAAGTCCGGCTTTAGATCGAGTTCCCGTAAGAGCTATTTTCCGATCACGGATCGTCTATACGCTACAACGTATGTAAGACTGAAAGAATCTAGTAACAACTCTGAGAGGTGCAGATATGTTGTAGTTCCAGAGTCAGATTTTCCAAGTCGATCACTAGCTTACTGGATACTACAAAATAAATCTTCTTTTCTATACCCAAAATGTTTCACATTGTGATCGCTCTTGGGGGTATAATTTCATTTTGAAACTGAAGGTCAGGACATCTATGGAATGGATGAGAAGTCCAAGAAATAGAAAAAATTTCGGGGATCGAACCTCACCAGAGATCCGGTAAGGTAATTCCCTGATTAGAAGCTATATACGCCTTTTAATTCCTTCAATGAAACCCTTTACTGGTTGAGTCCAGATCGGATAATTCTCCTTCGCTTTGCACCTGATAGTCTTAAGCTATAAAGGAGGAATCCTCGACCGAAATCATGGACATTAGACAGAGACTCTCAACATTGTTCACCTTAGTTAAATATTTTTTAGGTAGAAAGTTATTGCCAATGAAATAGAAATAGTCAGGATGACAGACAATGAATGGTGGCTGTATTGTTTACCTAGATAAATATTCCAAATAGAAGGCCGTTTATTGACCCAAATCCAAACACAAACCCACATACTATATGAACACGATTCGATTCGTCGCGGCGCTTTTGAGGCGCAATTATGATGCGTTCGCATGCGCGGCGCTCTCGCTCCTTTTGACTTCGGTAGGGTCTGGACAAGCTTTACCAGAAGATTGGCTAAGTGCTGATGTCGGTTCGCCGGCAATCGCTGGGTCGACCACTTATGATCCCAATTCCTCTGAGTTTACCGTAAGCGCAGCAGGGAAGGATATCTGGGGCAGATCCGATCAATTTCACTTCCTCTATAAAGAAGCATCAAGCGATATCGCAGTGGAAACGGGACATATTAGCGGCATGCTGCCAAGCGGTGGTATAGACGAATGGGCAAAAGCTGGCGTCATGATTCGTGAATCCCTAGATGCCGATAGCCCATTTGTGTATTTATGCACCACGGGAGATAATGGCCTCCGCATTCAATGGCGTGCGGCAGCAAACGAAGTCACTCAGGACTTTAATTTCAAATATGGCGTCGACCTAGGTAGCAATCAATATTTCCTAAAAATTGAACGCTACGGAGACACGTTTCGATTTTTGGTATCTAGCAACCAGGGTGGCTTCTCCGATGAGCGCGGCGTATTTCTCATCGCTTCATTGTCCGTTCCGATGGCTGAAAGTGTTTTTGCTGGCACAGCCGTTACCAGCCATAATGAGTCGCAACCTATCACAGTGGCTATACAAAGTTTCCGCACGGACATCCAGTCTTTGGTCGACGACAACCCTTTAAATACGTTTGCGGTAAATAGCGGATCAAATACTTCCTCGGCAAATTTTGATTCTGATTTCAGCTTCTTTGGAAGCTCTAACACCTACTCCGCTGGATCAATTGGGCTCCCGGAACCCGAACAGGACTCTGTCTACAGCAACGAACGTTACGGCGAGAACTTCACATACTCGATTCCAACCGGCAATGGTCGATATTACGTCGAAATTCTGATGGCTGAAATCTATTTCGATGCGCCGAATAAGCGAATTTTCGATATCTCGGTAGAAGATGAAAATATCGCTTCGGGTTTAGATCTCTTCGCGGAAGTAGGGAAGAACAAACCATATGATCTAATCGTCGAAGCTGCTAGGGTAGACGATGATTCCTTAGACATCAATTTCAATGCATCCACCCAAAATGCAAAAGTAAACGGGCTGATCGTCAACCAAGCCCTCGAGAATACGCAACCAGGGGCACCAACTCCGACCTATGATGACCTGAAACCAAAGTTACTATTTCCACTTGAAACGATCGTGGATAACGATGGGCCGCTCCGTCCCTTCATCAAGGAGGTCATTTCGTTCCCTGAGCGCTACAGTGCGGTGGGCACACTAGAAATCATCGGTGATTCCGTTCTGTATACCCCATCGCCTGAAACGCCTCTTCTCGCGCCATCAATTTTCTCGGAGTCGTTTGAAGTGATCATTTCCGACGGATACAGTGATCTATCTGTCTTTTACTATCCATACTTCAACGAACCGACAACACCGACAACACCGACGACACCGACGACACCGACAACACCGACAACACCGACAACACCGACAACACCGACGACACCGACGACACCGACGACACCGACGACACCGACGACACCGACGAATTCTAGAATATATCTAGAAGCATTAACTATCACATTAAACGAATCCAATAGAGGGATCAATGCAGGGGTCAAAGCTACAATTAGGGATCTTGCTAGTCAGAAAATCGTAGGTGCTGATGTTACCGGTGAGTGGTTTGGGTTAGTTAGTAAGGCAGAAACAATACCTACAAATAGAAATGGAGTTTCCAATTTTTCTGCCCGGCAGCTTACCGAAGCTGGCAATGTCGGCTTCCGTGTCACAGATGTCTCGCTTGATGGACGCGAATACGATCTGACTCTCAACAGTGGTGACCTCGAGGTGAGCGCCGTGATTGAGGAATCAGAAAACGCTGAAAAAATCTATGTCTCGGATATGAGGATTGCCATTAAGGAGACAAATATTGGGCACGTCGCTGAAGTTCGAGCGAACCTTAGAGGCGCACTATATGGAGAAGATAGCAAATGCCACCGTAACTGGAGAATGGTCAGGACTTGTCGATCTGACAAAGAGCCAGAACACGAATGTCAATGGAGTCGCTAAGATCAGAACAGCTGCACTCAATGGATCAGGTCCTATCAGCTTTACCATTACTGGAATTGAGTTAGATGGCTACGAGTATGATCCAGCCTTAGACATGGTTGGAACGACTGTAACTGCTGAGATTATTGGTCCGGATACGAATGAAGCTCCAACCATTGAATGGATCTACCCAACACATCTGTCAGATGTAAGCGGAAGCCCAGTAATTCTTTCTGCTGATGCGATCGATCCCGATGGAGACATTTCTAAAGTCGAGTTCTATGCTGATGGAGAAAAAATTGGTAATGTCGTCTATCCCCCCTACGAGCTATTTTGGTTACCAGAAAAAGTCGGCGACTTTGTCCTAGAAGCTATTGCTTATGATGACGAGAGCAAATCTACATCCACTGAGACGCAGACTGTTTCCGTCCTATCCATTTCACCCGAGGAATTACCTCCCGTTACCCACAGCACCGCTGATTTAGGTTGGACCACTGATGAGGATGTAGGGGAAAAACTGAAAACTCTCTTATCAACTCTCCAACCGGGTGACCACCTTAGAATAGATGACATGTACAAGCTGACGGCTAGCAGAGGCTTGCCCATACCCGAAAATACTGTCTTATCTGCAGTAAAGGGTGGCGGTTTTACAATGACAGATACTGAGCTTGGTGAAACAGCAAATGTATTTACAGCCAAAGAAGGTTCTCGAATTAGCAATGTGTCCTTCTACCATTCCAATGTAAATGATACAGAATATCGCGATGATCTACCGATTAATCAGAAAAAGGGTTACAACAGAGTCACCATGGATTTACGAGGTGATAACATAGTAATAGAAAATTGTCATTTCAACGGAAACATTACACACCATCTTAAGTTTCGGAGTTCAAATCATAAAATTACACTAAGAAATAATATTTTCTATGAAGGCTATTATCAGGTAAACCTCAACGGCAGTGTGAAAAATATCCTCGTTGATAACTGTTACTTTACGGATTCTGCAGGTGATGGCATCAAGACAGTAAAGGGAGATGTAGCTGCTTCGAACATTACAGTTCGTAACTCCTATTTTGATAAAATGAGCCGTGATGGAATTGACACAACGGGTGGATTTAATGAATCGGTAGTTAAAAACTCTTATTTCCTAAATTCAGGAAGTGCGTTTGATGTAAAAACTATTTACGACAGGGAAAGTGATAAACACACAGATCACACAAACAAAAATCTCTACGTCTCAGATTGCGTTTTTGTAAACCTCCAAAATGTATTTGTTTTGACTACTATAGATCGTTACGACCGGCTCGGTGAGCCTGACTTCGTCAATGATAGTAACGCTGACAGATACTTAACTCAGGGCTTCCATGTTTCCGACTCCACTGTGTATGAAAGTAGACCTGGAAAAAGATTTGCTCACATTAAAGATGCTCACACAGTTAGCTGGGATAATATTCATTTCTATGTGAACCAGATGCATGAATCGCGAATATATGGACTAAGAGAAACTGTCCCAAGTAACCCGCACTACTTATATCGCCCTCTGTTAAGTAAGACCAATTACAATATTACCAAAGGAGAAGTATTCTGGAACGACTATATCGATCCCGTAATTGATTATCCTTTCGATGAGGTGGGACCTCAGTAAAGATCGTCCAATTGTCAAGTAAGCCTTCTTCTAAAAGTAGAATTGGGGCCTCGTTTTGGGGTCATGGAATGGGGCAGTCCTGAATGGCACGAGTTTAAGGTCGTTCACTGCACAGAAAGTAAGACAAAAAGCCGGTCTGGGTACGGTTCGTAAGTGTGACCAAACAATCCTACCTGACCGACTTTCCGCTCCACATTCTTGCAACTTCCAAATGTAGCTTCCAAGCGGTAATTCGCGCATGGCGAGCAGTTTTGACCCGCTCGTCGCTCAGCGGTTACGGCGTGTTGTTTGGAGATATACTTTCCGGTGAGTTCCTATCCTCAATCGATCCGACCAAGAGGCAAAGGTGCTACCCACATATCCCTGTCTTCTGGGCGTGGCTTGCCCAGATCCTGGAGTCGAACAATTCCTGCCAGCGTGCCGTCTGTCACATCCAGAACTGGTCGCGAAGCAGCGGACTTCCGGTTCCCTCCTCGGATACGTCAAGCTATTGCCAAGCCAGACTACGAGTCGAAATCCCTTTTCTTCAAAGCATTCATGAGAAGATCATCGCAAAACTGTCGGCACACATCCGTGAAGGTGACCTATGGAACGGCCTGACTCTCAAAGCGGTCGATGGCAGCTCGGTTCACTTAATGGCCACAGAAGACAACCAGCGGGCCTACCGGCAATCCTCCAGCCAGAAGAAAGGCTGCGGCTTCCCTTACTTCGGAATGGTCGGCCTGCTCAACCTCAGCCACGGAGGATGGGAACAAATCAAGACCTGTCCGATGAGCACCCACGAAATTAATCCTGCCGTTGAACTCACTCAAACCCTCGAACCCGACGACCTGCTCATGGGGGACCGTGCCTTCGGCTCCTACCAACTCATTGCCCGCTGTATGCAACGGGGTGCCCATGTCCTGATGTGTCTTCATCAGGCGCGTGAATGAGCTCTGGATTGGAGTCATGGGAAGAGGATCTCCAGCCACGAGCGGATCGTGGTTTGGAAAAGCCCCTAAAGGCCTGCGGGCAGCAATGCCCGCAAGGATCAATGGAAAGATCTCCCCGAGACAATGGAACTCCGGTTGATCGAGCTTTCCTACCAGGGACGTGGTGGCAGAAAGGCTACTTTGAACCTTGTCACTACATTACTGGATCATAGGAAGTTCAATGGAATCGGACTTGCCGACCTGTATGCCAGAAGGTGGTACATCGAACTGAAACTACGGGATCTGAAGACCACGATGAACATGGAGTTTTTCGCCGTCAAAAGTCCGGAAATGGCACACAAGACATTGCTGATAAGCATGATTGCCCACAACCTGATCCGTCACACGATGCAACGTGCAGCGCACGAAGCGGAAAAGCCGACCTGGCAACTGAGCTTCAAAGTGATCCTAGATCTGATGGTCACCAGTCACGAAAGCTTCCGGTCTTACGCAGGTAAACCTCGGAAACTGAAACAACAGCTCAACAGCCTGATAAGAATCTGTGCGACCAGATTTGTAAATGTCAGGCCGTTTCGAAGCGAGCCAAGAGCAGTGAAGCGACGACCAAAAAACCATCCGCTTCTTACCACCCCTAGACATGAATATGAAGAGGTTTTCCACCGCTCACGATACGTCCAAAAAAACTGCTTAATCTCGTGCCATTCAGGACTTACTTCTTAACCGTGTGTCACTGTCCTCTCGCCTTTGGAAGGCCGCTTTGTCATCCTTCCAAGTGAACCGCAAGGGCTATCCGGAGGGGTTGCAACCCCTCCGGATAGCGAGAGAACGTCAGTCCGATTTGGGACCTGTGGCCGCGAGGACCACGAGGGTCAGCATGGTCGGCGTTCTCTCTTCTCGGTCCACCTCGAACAGTTGAATGAGCGTCAAGCCGTGAGGCTTTTCAGCTCGGAATAGTAAGTCTGAGGACAGTCCGAAAAACTTCGGTCCTAAACCAAAAAAACCATAAAATGAAACCAACCGAACACAACCCCGAAAACAATTGGATCGGCATCGACGTATCCAAAGCCGAACACGAAATTCATTCCTATTTAAAATCCGCAAACCTTCCCGCCTCCATCCCCAACGAGCGCAAGGAGATCAAAAAATTCATCACCAAACTCAAGAAAGTCCCCAACCCCCACGTCGTTCTTGAAGCCACCGGTGGCTATGAAAAACTACTCCTCAAGCTCCTCCAGGAAGCCGGAATGGCCGTCTCCCGGGTCAATCCCTCACTCCCCCGCAGCTTCGCGCATGCCAAGGGATTGCTTGCTAAAACCGACAGCATCGACGCTCAAGTCCTCACCGACTACGGCCAAAGGTTCACCCCTCCGGCCACCCCAGAAATCGATCCAATCGTTGAAGAAGTCCACGCCTTGGTCAAATACCGCCGCCATCTTGGTGAGGAACTTCACCGCGAACGCCAACAGCTTGAAAACCAGCCGCCCAAAAGCATCGTCACCATCGTCAAACGCCGCATGAAATCCATTCAAAACGAAATGGAAAAGATTGATCTCCAGCTCATCGCCCTCAAAAACCGATCCAAGCTGCTTTCCGAACCCTGCGAGCTGCTAACCAAAACCATTGGCGTCGGAGATCGCAGCGCGCTTTCTCTTTTAGTTGCTCTTCCTGAGCTCGGGACCCTCGGTCGACGCGAGGTCGCCTCCCTCGGTGGAGTTGCCCCGATCAATCGGGACAGCGGCAAAATGCGGGGCAAACGCATGATCTACGGCGGGCGAAAAGACGTCCGGCAAGCGATCTACATGGCCTCCCTGGTGGCCACCAGATACAACCCCATTCTCAAAGAATTTTACGACAAACTGGTCGCCAAAGGAAAACCCAAAAAAGTGGCCCTGACTGCCGTCATGCGGAAGCTCCTAATCCACCTCAATGCCTTGATGAAACGGTATCTGGCAACTCAAAATCCAACTCAAATCACCCCTGCATGAAAAAACTTTTAAAAGACAGTTGCTGACCCCATTCACTGATTATCGCATCCCATTTCGCTAGGGCTTGCTTACTGGTAGTTGACCCATCGTTCTAAGAATCATATCCGCTGGCTTTATGAGGTTGTTGGAAGGTTTGCAGCTGGAACCTATCCTATCAATGTTGTGCTAGTGTTGCTACGTCGTTTCTTAAATTGCCCGTAACCGTTGAGGTAGTTAGCGGGATCGCTGATAAAAGTCTGGAGAAGCCATTCAGCAACCTAAGATGTCTGGCTTAGTCACCGCCGAGCCCATTATCGCACCGGACAAAGAAACGTGTGCTCGATAGAAATGCGACACAGACAAAAGGCTTCGTTCTGGTGCCCCTGGGCGGAATCGCCTACAACAAAGCGACATCACACCCTGAGACAGCACGGGCCTGAGGAGGAACTGTTTTCCTGCCGACTAGCTTGAACGAGGCAACGCTGGTTCTGGCCAATGAAGTTGGGCCGCCGGCTGTTCGTTATGTGACCGACAAAGATTTTTGCCGAAGGACGACGCAGCGGTCGGCTATCTCTTACCAATTGACCACATTTCTGCAGAAGAGGGCCTGAAAGCGTCCTAATCTATGGCCAGAACCATCAAACCGCACGGTGCCCTGTCCAGCTTAGTTTCTGGGACCGTTTACCTCCTATTTCCGCTCTAAAGGAAGGCGGTTTAGGTAAATCCATTGTCGATGGTGGATTATACTACCGAGGGCAATTGCTGGTCGATACCGACTACACCGCAAGCCTAAGTGCGCCTGCGGGTAGAGGCCGCGGGTGGACGGCCTGCGACTAACCGGGATATCCTTCTTGGATCAGTCGCATCATGAAAGCTACAAATCAGCGTTTGCTTGTTCAGCAGAAAGCTTTTTCCCGGCTTTTAGAGCTTCAGAAAGATCCTTTTTCGGGGCGATTTCCCTAACTTTCGGGACGATTTCCTTGACCTTCGGCACATGGCTGGAGCTAGAATTCTTATCCGAGCTCTTTTTGGCTTTCTCTATTTCCTGCTTAACAATTTCCGCAGCACGAGCTTCTGCCTCTTCTTGGGCAGCAATCTTCTGTTGCTTCTGTCTTTCCTGTTGTGCTTTATATTCAGCGATTCTTGCATCGCGGCGAGCTTTTCTGACTGCGGCTTCCTTGCGGTTTTTCTCAAGTGCCGCCTTAGTTTTTTGAAGGTTTTCTTTTGTTTCAGCTAGCTCAGTCTGAATCGAATTTTTTGCTAATGCCATCGCTTTGCTTTCTTCGGTTAGCTCCTTCTTAGCTAGCTTCAGATCGGCTGCCTCCTCTTTGGTGGTAGCCAGCTCCTCGGCAATTTTTTCTTTGTCATTCGCGCAAGTCTGATGAGCTTCACGTTCCTTCTTGAGCTCCGTCTTTAGCTTTGTCCCGTCTGACTTCAATGAAGCGATCTGGCCTTTCAGTACCTTAGCTGTAGTGGGCTTTTCCAGCTCTGCACGAACTTCCAGCATATCCTTTTCGATATTCGCAAAGACTTCCAATGATTCCTCCATCTGGCCGCGAAGGGACTGAAGCTTCACGTAAGCTTCGTCTCCAACTTTCAGCTGAGTCGCCAATGCATTGGCCTGGCCCTGCCATTTTTCACGGGCGTCTTGCGATTCCGTAAGCTGCTGGCGCGTGATAATTAGTTGCTTTTCACTTTCCTTCTGTGCAGCGAGAGCCTTTGCAAGCTTCTGCTCCAAGATGACCTGGCCTTTTTCTACGTCTTCTAGGCGATCGAGCGCTTGATTGCGCTGTTCGACAGCCTTTGCTGCCTGGGAGCGAGCATTGTGAATTGTTTTCGAGATAGCAGCGAAGCTTTCATCTAGCTGAACTGAGCTGGCTTCGATGGAGCTAGTCGCCTGTGAGCTCCCATCTAGGTTAGTTTCAGCGTGAAGCAGCGGAGAAATTGCAAGAGCTAGGCCGAGGAACCCAGCATATTTAATCTTAGTTTTCATGTGTGGTGTGTTTTGAGGATCAGAAAGTCTTTAACAAAGTAAGGCGATGTTGACAATCTGCATCTTCTTTATTTCTTGAAAATTTAATTTATTTAGAATTCGGCATGAAGAGCATGACTGTTGAAGAGAACTTTTTGATCTTCTATCAAGTTGCGGGACATTTTTTGCTCAATCGCATTGGACCTTCAGAAATATTTCTGGCAAATCTATGCCGATGACACTTGCGATCGTGATGCTATTAGCTGGGTTTGTGCTGCTCGTTTTTGCAGCAGATTACTTGGTAAAAGGCGCGGCGAATATTGCTGCAGCGATTGGCATTTCACCCTTGGTGATTGGCCTGACCGTGGTTGCTTTTGGCACCAGCGCTCCGGAATTGGCCGTTTCTGTCGCCTCGGCATTCAAAGGCGAAGCCGATCTGGCAGTCGGCAATGTGATTGGTAGTAATGTGTTCAATATTTTGGTCATTCTGGGCATTTCGGCGATGATCATCCCGCTGGTGGTTCATCGGCAGCTGGTCCGCTTTGACCTACCAGTAATGATCGGATTTTCAGTGATTCTATACGGTTTGTCTTTCGACCGGATGATTTCACGATGGGATGGAATGATCCTTTTTGGTCTCGGCGTGGTCTATGTGGCGTGGTTGATTCGGGCTTCGAAGCAATCAGGAAAGGCCGACGTATCGCCAGAAACCGCTGAACTGCTAAGTGACGATCCAGATCCGAAATGGGCTAAAAACCTATTATTAATCGCTTTGGGAATTGCTGGGCTGACTGGCGGCTCACATTTCTTGGTGCAGGGGGCGGTATATATTGCCGGTTACTTCGGCGTTTCGGAGCTAATTATTGGGCTAACAATCATTTCAGTGGGAACCTCGCTGCCTGAAGTGGCTACTTCGGTGATGGCTGCCTTGAAAGGTGAACGCGATATCGCTGTAGGAAATGTGGTGGGCAGCAACATCTTCAATATTATGTCAGTACTGGGAATTTCCTCAATCGTTGCTCCGGCAGGGATTGCCGTGCCCGAGGCCGCAATTCGATTCGACATGGTATTCATGGTCGCAATCGCCATCGCTGCGTTCCCAGTCTTTCATCATGGTTATCGCGTAGGGCGGATTAGTGGCTTTGTCTTCTTCGGCTTCTATCTAGCATATCTTGTCTATCTAATTCTTGATGCCACGGGCCACGAAATCTTCCCCCAGTATCGCGAGGCAATCATCTACTGGCTGGTTCCAGCGACAATTCTTCTGCTCGCGATCATCGAGATCATGGCTTTACGCGGCAGGAAAAACCACGCCTAGACATTTCAGGGAAGCTGACTACCGTTACTCCCCTACAAATCACAGCCTCTTTAGGGCTTAGTATATCATGTCAGAATCTCCGAATCCTTCTCCGCCACCATCAAAAGAAAATCAGCCAAAGGGCGATAACAATGGCTTCAACTGGCGGGTCCTAGCTCTGTTCAGTCTAGCCTTGGTCATTCTTGGGCTGGCCTTTTTCAGTAGCAGCGAGCGCCAGCCGAATAAGATGAGTTATTCCGAGTTCCGGACAATTCTCGATCAGGATCGGGTGGTTCTCGATAATCCAGAAATGCCATTCAAGGTGGAAACTAGCGATGCTCCAGATGATGCGACGATTGTCGGCTGGGTCCGCCCAGAAATGCAGAAGCCAGAAGAGGGAAACCGCTCGATAGAAACGTCGAATTTTCGCGTTCCAGTGAACCTAGATTTCCATCGGGAGGAAATACGGGGGATTCTTCAGGACAATATCAAGCTGGATGAAGCCGATGATGCGGTTGCAGCGATTGAGGCGGATGCGGAGACTCTCGATCTCAATGAGTTCCGCAAGGCATATGCTCTCGGTCAAGTAAAGGCAGATGACCTTGTGAATCCGCTTCGGATTGTTATGGGCGAAAATGCGCCAAATGCTGTCATCGTCGGGAAACGTGAGGTGATTACGAACCTGATCGAGCCAAAGGCTGAGGACGGCACCGCTCTTCTGCCAGAGCCATTTGCTGTCGAAGTCTCTTCAAATCTCCTCGGCGAGGAGCTAAGTGCGCTACTGAAAGGAAAAGCTGAGTTCGAAAAAAGATCGGACTATCTAAGCAAGGCGCTCTTCACCTTTCTGCCATTTCTATTGATTATCCTTCTGCTCTTTTTCCTTTTCCGCCAACAGATGAAATCCGCAGGCCGTGGTGCGATGTCATTTGGAAAATCCAAGGCGAAGCTCCTCACGATGGACCGCAACAAGGTGACTTTTAAAGATGTCGCGGGTATTCAGGAGGCAAAAGAAGAGTTGTTTGAGATTGTCGATTTTCTACGCGATCCAAAGAAATTCCAAAAGCTCGGTGGCTCAATTCCGAAGGGTGTGCTCATGGTCGGGTCACCAGGAACCGGCAAAACACTTCTCGCGCGGGCAATCGCTGGCGAGGCAGATGTGCCCTTCTTCTCGATTTCTGGATCGGACTTTGTAGAAATGTTCGTAGGCGTGGGTGCATCGCGAGTTCGCGATATGTTTGAACAAGGTAAGAAAAACGCCCCTTGTCTGATTTTCATCGATGAGATTGATGCCGTGGGGCGTCATCGTGGGCATGGCATGGGCGGCGGCCATGACGAGCGGGAGCAGACTTTGAATCAGCTGCTGGTGGAAATGGACGGCTTTGATACCCAAGAAGGCGTGATCATCATCGCGGCAACCAACCGTCCAGACGTGCTAGATCCAGCGCTCTTGCGCCCAGGACGCTTTGACCGGCAAGTCACCGTCTCTCTACCCGATGTAAACGGCCGGGAAGAAATTCTCCGCGTTCATGTGCGCAAGATCAAGCTGGCTGCAGATACTGACTTGGCGACAATCGCCCGCGGAACTCCCGGTTTCTCAGGTGCTGAGCTTGCGAACCTAGTCAATGAGTCAGCCCTGCTTGCCGCGCGTAAGGGTCTAAAAGCGGTAACTCTGGAGGAAATGGAAGAGGCACGCGATAAGGTGCGCTGGGGGCGTGAGCGGCGTTCACTCGCAATGTCAGACGAAGAAAAGGTCGGCACAGCATGGCACGAAGCAGGCCATGCCTATTTGAATATGGTCCTGCCGCATACACATCCGTTGCACAAGGTTACCATCATTCCGCGCGGACCTTATCTCGGAGCAACAATGTATTTGCCGGACGGCGATAAGTATTCTACCCAGAAAAAGGAGGCCTTGGCAAATTTAGTCGTAACGATGGGTGGACGCATTGCAGAAGGCTTCCATTCAGATGATGTATCAAACGGTGCTTCCGGTGATATCCGCCAAGCAACTTCATTGGCTAGAAATATGGTCTGTGAATGGGGGATGTCTGAGGAGCTGGGAATGGTAGAATACGGTGAAGGTGATAGCCCGGTATTTCTCGCCCGGGACATGAATAAATCGCGCAATTACTCGGAGGAGACAGCACGGGTAATCGATGCAGAGATCAAAAAATTTATCGACGAGGCCTTTGAGCAGGCAACGCAAATGCTAACTGATAACAAGGATGTGGTAGAGAAAATTGCATTGGCCCTGCTTGAGTATGAGACCTTAGATAGCAAACATCTCAAAGATATCATCGAATTTGGCGAGATGAAGAACCCGCCAAATGTGCCGAAGCCGCCGCCGATCCCGGACGAACTGGCCAAGAAGCCGCCGGGTAAAAAGGCTGAAGAGGATTATCCAGAGGATGATGGCCCACTCCCGGGTGTGGTAGGAGCGCCGGCATAGGGAATGAATAACAATGTCCTTCTGAACGAAAAGCTCAGGTTCTATTCGGATAGTTAAGCCCATGATACTAAATGCTTTCAGGTCCAACGATCTGAAGAAGATTTAATCTAGACACCTTTCCTTATGCCAATTCATCCCCCGCATATCTTCGCCCAAGCAACTGATGTTCCGCAAGAAGTCGATCTAAATCCCGGGAAAGCATGGGAGCGGGTGGATAGCTGGGTGGATGGTGGTATGCGGCTGCTACCAAACCTTGTGGTAGCGATCATCGTTTTCGCCATTTTGTTTTTTATCGCGCGCGGTGTGGGCAAGATTATCCACAAGCAGTTCACCTCCCATGAGCGCGAAAATCTAGGCGAAGTCCTAGGTGGTTTCATCAAGTGGTCGATCTACTTAGTCGGATTTTTGTTAGCAGCGACGATCGTGATTCCGTCGTTGAAACCTGGTGACTTGATCGCAGGCCTCGGGGTGAGTTCGGTTGCAATTGGCTTTGCTTTTAAGGATATTCTTCAAAATTGGTTGGCTGGCCTTTTGATTCTTCTCCGCCAACCCTTTGAGGTGAACGATCAAATTTCTGTAAATGGACACGAGGGCACTGTTGAGCGGATCGAAACACGTGCGACGATCATCGAAACCTACGACGGCCAGCGAATCGTCATACCGAATAGCGATATTTATACAAACAGCGTTGCGGTCCGCACTGCGCATCCGCTGCGTCGCTCCGAATATGATATTGGCATTGGATATGGCGATGACCTGGAAAAAGCCTGCGAAGTTATCAAGGATACCTTGAAAAATGTTAAAGGTGTCAGCCAAGAAAAACCCATCGAAGCACTTCCTTGGGACCTCGCTTCTAGCTGGATTAGTATTCGCGCTCGCTGGTGGACAGATAGCCGCCGCACAGATGTAGCGCATGTCCATGCTGATGTGATTCTAGCCGTCAAGCTTGCCCTTGATGCAGCGCATATCGATATGCCATATGAGACTCATGTCCACCTCTTCCACGATCAAACTGAGGATCAAGATGGTGTCCGCGGCAGCCAGCGGGAAGGATGGCCTGCGCAGGATGGGCAGTCTTCAGTTCCTAGGTGGAAGGCCCGGCTTAGCGAAGAATCGGTCGATTAGGCATACCGGGGAGAGCGGTGTAATCAAAGACCATCGCCTTTTCAATTATGCCATCGAGAAGTTTTTTGAACTCAAGGTGGGCCTTGTGTGGAAGGTAAAACTCTAGGCCGGCTCGATCTTCAAACGTGAGATAAAAGCAGTGGCTAAAGCCATCGTTTTTCCCTTCGACACTTTCAGAAATTCCCCATTCGTAGTCTCGAATCGTCTCTATTTTTGTAGGCAGCTCCGCGAAGGCTCGCTCAACTTCGGAAACCCGTTCTTCAGTCACATTTTCGGAAAACTTGAAGAAGACAATGTGCCGAAATGGCTTTTTCTCAGAAGATAGGTGGTCGCTTGTCATATTCGTCAGAAAAACGATCCATATTGCACCTGGCTAGCTAAAATATCTGCTTCTTCGAAAATCCTAAATTATCCTCCCTTTTGGAAGCTTGGATAATTCATCATCCCGCCATCCACAAACACGCTGGATCCCGTCATATAGCTCGCCCAATCCGATGCCATCACGAGCGCGATCTTTGCGACCTCCTCTGGCTCCCCGATGCGGTTCATGGGAATTTTCGTATTCAAGTTTTTCATTTGTTTAGGATCGTCCCAGACATCCTGATTGATTGGGGTGCGAATCGCCCCAGGCGCTAATGAAAGGACTCGCACTCCGTGTTCCGCCACCTCTTGAGACATTGATTGAGTCATCATCGCGATTCCCGCCTTCGCTGCTGTATAGGCGACATGTCCGGTCCAAGGAATTTCCTCATGCACAGAGCTCACGTTAATGATGACCCCGCTATGGCTCGGCAGCATCCGCTTAAGCGCCTCTTGGCTGCAGTAAAAGCTACCTAGCAGATTAATATTGAGGACTTTTGCGAATTCGGCTGGATCGATCTTCCAAGATAGCTCCCGTTTCCCATCGATCCCGGCGCAATTAACAAGGATATCGATGCCTCCCAGCTCAGCATCCATTTGCTCAAATAGCACTTTCACCTCCGCAAGATCTGCTACATTTGCCTGCGCAGTGAATGCCCGCCCGCCATCCTCAATGATCTGCCCAGCGATCGCATCTGCAGCGGCACTATCGCCGTAATAGGCCACGCAGACTTCCGCGCCGGCGGCAGCGTAAAGCTTCACAATTGCACTGCCGATCCCGCCGCTGCCTCCAGTGACCAGCACCCGCTTTCCTTTCAAATCTATTTCCATAAGGATACATATACCTCAAGACTCACTTGCGCTATGCCTGAGTGGAAAATTCCATGATAATCGTTCCGGGCAACCTTGACCCCGCCAAAGCTTAAGGCCTATCTTTCTGCAGAATACACAGCCCCTTTCCCATCCCCATGAATATCCACGAATATCAAGCCAAAGAACTCTTCGATCAGTTCCAAGTCCCGAGCCCAGCGGGAAAGGTCGCGTCCTCACCTGAAGATGCCGCTTCTACCGCAAGAGAATTTTCCGGATCAAAGCTCGTCATAAAAGCCCAGGTTCACGCGGGTGGGCGTGGCAAAGGCCATTTCAAGAACGGGTTCCAAGGAGGCGTGCATCTTATCGATAGCCCTGAGCAGGCCGCAGAATTTGCAGAGAAAATGCTGAACCAAACGCTCGTCACCGTGCAAACTGGGGATGCGGGCCGGGTCGTCCGGAAAGTGATGATCGCTGAAGCGGTAGATATCACACACGAATATTACCTTGCGATCCTGATGGATCGCGCGACCTGCGCACCGGTGATCGTCGCCTCTACTGAAGGTGGTATGAGCATCGAGGATGTAGCTCATGATACTCCAGAGAAGATTTTCCGCCAAGTGGTCCACCCCCTGCTCGGCCTACAGGCATACGAAATCCGCAAAATTTCAGCAGTCCTAGGTCTCTCAGGTGATCTAGCAAAGCAGTTCGGCAAACTCCTCAAAAACCTCTATTCGTTGTTCGTAAAATGCGATTGTTCGATGCTAGAGATCAATCCGCTCGTTACGACTCCAGACGGTCGCGTTCTAGCGCTCGATGCGAAATTTGGCTTCGATGACAATGCCCTCTACCGCCATCCGGACATAGTTGCCATGCGCGATAAGGAAGAGGAAGACCCCCGTGAGGTCGCCGCTTCTGAATATGATCTAAACTACATCGGGCTAGATGGTAACATTGCCTGTTTGGTAAATGGCGCGGGCCTTGCCATGGCGACGATGGATATCATCAAACATTATGGGGGAGAACCGGCGAACTTTCTCGATGTCGGCGGCGGCGCGACGAAAGAGCAAGTTTCCGCCGCATTTAAAATCATCCTCGGAGATCCGAATGTGAAGGGGATCCTTATCAATATATTTGGCGGGATCATGGACTGCAATGTGATCGCCGAGGGCGTGATCGCGGCGGCCAAGGAGACTGGGCTTCCGATCCCTCTGGTTGTCCGCTTGGAAGGAAATAATGTAGAAGCTGGAAAGGCGACTCTCGCTGCCTCAGGAATTGATATTACGACAGCAGACGACATGGCCGACGGGGCACAAAAGATCGTGAAAGCAGTTGGCTAGGAACTTTTCAAATAACGCTAGGACGATGCTATGACTGGTAGACGCTCGGCGCAGGCAGAGATGTCACGCCAGCCTGCAAATTAGCCAGACATAAAAGGGCAGATTCCTGCTTCATTTTCCGAAAAACTCGAACAATCACTTTACTGAAATAAATTTAATACCATGGCCATTCTAATTGACGAAAACACAAGAGTCCTCGTGCAGGGCATCACTGGCAGCTTCGGCGGAAAACATGCTCAGCTTTCTCTCGACTATGGCACGAAGCTCGTAGCTGGCGTAACTCCCGGCAAGGGCGGGCAAAAATTTTCTGGCAGCGTCCCAATCTTCGATACTGTTTCTGCAGCTGTGACCGAAACTGGCGCGACCGCTACCGCCATCTTCGTCCCCCCACCATTCGCAGCTGACGCGATTTTGGAGGCAATGGACGCCGGGATCGCTCTGATCTGTGCGATCACAGAGGGGATTCCCGTCATGGACATGATGCGCGTAAAAGAGGCTTTGAAAGATTCAAGTTCAAGACTTGTCGGCCCGAACTGCCCCGGGATTGTAACCCCTGGCCACGGTGAAAAGTCTCATGGCGGCTGCCGGATCGGCATCGCTCCAGGTTATATTCACAAACGTGGCAACGTCGGCGTAGTATCACGCTCTGGGACGCTCACTTATGAGGCAGTTTTCCAGCTAACTCAAATGGGATACGGCCAGAGCACCTGTGTTGGTATTGGTGGTGATCCGATCAATGGCACTTCACATCTCGATGTTCTTCAAATGTTCAATGACGATCCTGAAACAGAGGCGATCATCATGATTGGCGAGATCGGCGGGAACGCAGAGGTAGAAGCTGCGCGTTGGGCAAAGGATAATTGCAAAAAGCCTATCGCAGGATTTATTGCTGGGGCGACAGCCCCTCCAGGCCGCCGCATGGGTCATGCGGGAGCAATTGTTGGTGGCGAAGAAGATACCGCTGAGGCGAAGAAGAAGGTCCTCGCCGAATGCGGGATCGCAGTTTCTGAAACACCAAATGAAATGGCAAAGACTCTGTTGGAACGCTGGGGCAAATAAGCTCTGTTCTTAATTAAACAGTCTAGCAGAGATGGCCTTGTAATCACCTTAGCACTTTAGTTCACACCCTCGAGCTTGAGGCGCCGCGCATCGAGGCAGATCGGATTGCGCAACGAGCTGGATGCACCTAGATCCGCGCTATTCGCAGTAGGTCACCTTTGATCGGTGAGCTTATTGATCTGCTAGCCGCAGACGCTGGGCTATCCACATCCCGGCGAACATTAAGGGCAGGAAGACGAGGGCTTCTTGGCTAACCGCTGCGAGATTCGCGAACGCCGGACCTGGGCAAAAGCCTCCTAATCCCCAGCCTACACCAAAGATCGCAGAACCTGCGAGCATCTTTGGTTTGATTGGTTCCGCGCCGAGGTCAGGAATTTTGAGCCGAACGCTTTCTGATTGCGCATGGCGAAGGAGGAACAGTCCGACAGCAAAGACAGGGACTGCTGAACCCATCACAAATCCTAAAGCTGGATCCCACTTGCCGAGAATATCAAGAAAGGCAATAACCCGCGAGGGGTCCGTCATTCCGGAAATCACAAGTCCGCCTCCAAATAGCAGACCACCCAGGATTATCAGGAACCATTTCATCATCATCAGCTCAACCCGATTAGTTTGTTCCAGACGGCGACGGTGAACATGGAGCTTATCATGAAAACAATCGTGTAGATCAGCGCATCCTTCGCTCCAGCTCCTATCCCACAAACGCCATGACCTGACGTGCAGCCGCCGCCCATGCGGGCTCCAAAACCGACAAATAACCCTGCTGCTGCGTAAATCAGAAGCGAGCGTCCGGGTGGAACCGAATATTGCTGCCAGCCGAAGCCACCCTGAAATGCAAGTGCAGCCCCAGCGATGATCGAGACAATGAAAATGACACGCCACCATCGATCGCCGCGAACGTTCAAAAGGATCCGCCCAGCAACTCCTGATATCCCCGGAATTTTCCCGGAGCCGAGCAGCGCCATCACACTCCCAAGGCCGATCATCGATCCGCCAATCAGTGCTGAGAGAATACTTTCGTTCACGCTTCGAGCATCCCTTTTTTTTGCATAGCCGTCAAAAGCGAATCGAGGTCCTTTTTCAGCTACGCGAATCTCATATTACGGATTCATTCCAGAGCTTTCAAGCTCCCACCTTGGCGCCTAGCGGTCTTACTCCAAAAGTCTTCATCCTCATCCCGCATTTTAAAACCAACAAAGTAGAGCGGAATTTTCCCTGAAGGCGAAGCGTTTAGCTTTTTAAACAAATCGTCTATTTCGTCCTCACTTACATTCGAACTTGGGCCACCGGTTCGCTGAAAACTCCCGTCTGACAGGAGAAAGATAACATCTGGCCGCAGCTCATAGACCGCTTTCAGAATCGGCAGAATTCCGTTCGGCGATGGTGAGATGACCCCTTTGCCGCCAGAACTCATCATGCCAGATTCACTCCATTCGTTTTCGATCCATTGCCGAGCCAGCTCCCGATTAGGCTGGGTCGCGGCCAACAGTTCAGCTGAGAATGGTTTGTAGTTTCTTACGAACTGAATGATCCCGAATCTTGATTCAGCAGGAAGTTCATCGATTAAATTTAGAGTTTCTTGTTTGATACGAGAGAGAGGAATTCCTGAGCTTTCCGCCTTATTCACTACAGAAGCCGAAACATCAAAAACCAGCATCACCCGGGTGCCGCTTGCCTCAATTCCCATAAAATTGATCGATTTGCCAAGCCCTTGCCCACCTGCTCCACCCTGTGCAAAACCGGTTCCTGCTCCTATGGAGCCAGATAGGCCTGTGATGACCGGACTTGCTATCAACGACGGATCAGGTGTGAGTAGATTTTCGATATCCACCTTCGGCGCATCGGGCAAGGCGAAGGCGGTGGGCCGCAGACTTACTAGTTTTGCTTGAAAGGTCGGCTTGGCTGCCAGCGCCTGATGCGCTGCCAAATTCACCCGATGTTCTCTCGTCTGGGGCGGAATTTTAATCTTTGGCAAAGGCGGCGCGACAAACTTTGGCTCATCCTTTTTGTAGTAAGTCGCCACAATCCAAACCCCGCCGACCAAAGCAATGACGATGTGAATCACTATACTTGCTAACAAGGCGCCACCAACTCCCTTGCGGGCCGATTTCCGATGTTCTGCTAAGCGCTTTTGGATCTTTTCACTCATTTAATCTGAGCCCTCTGGTTAGTCCTCTGTACTGATATGCCTATCGCTCGTTTCATAGGCCTTCTTCAATATCATCGGCGAGTGTTACTCCGCGTATTCCAGCTTTCCCGCATGCGTTGAGCACATCGATGATCCGCTGATGCAGTGCATCATTCGCAGCATCGACGGTGATCAATGCCTCACTTTGATTTGCATCGGCAGATTCTTTGAACCGCTTCAACAAGGTGACAAGATGTTCTAGCTCCGCTTCTCCAGCCTGCCCGATCGCGCCTTCGTTTACTTCTACCGTCCCATCTGCGAGAATTGCGACCCGCAGTTCTTCTGGCAGCTCCACAGAAACTTCGTCGCTGATGGAACCGGGCAAGGTCATGCTGAGTTCCGCCTCATAACGAGGTGGCCGCGAAGTAACGATAAAGAAACAAATCAGCAAAAAGCCGATGTCTGCCATCGGTGCTAATTGCACTTCGATGGAGGCTTCCTCTCTTCGGCGGAAAAACATACAGATTCGCTAATTCATTAAAGTCCGATTTATCATTCCTCACGATCGAAGGCCCCTAAAACAATCTCTACAGCTCCTGCCTCCGCACAGGCTTTGTAGAATTCCTTTGTTCGCAGCGCCAAAGTGTTGGCATCCGCTCGCAGATATACCTTTAGCGGTGGGAACTCGATCATTCGGCGTTTCAGATTTGCTGTGAGCTCCGGTAGATCCTGAGCCACGCTTCCTAAGTAGAAAGTCCCAGCTTGATCCAAGTTCACAATCACTCGGCCCTCCATATCTTCAGGAACTGTTGCCGCGCTGGCGATTGGGAGAAGAATTGGCACATCATACTCATTTTCTTTAATCTGATTAGTCACCATAAAGAAGATGATCATTATCCACGTGATATCTACCATTGGCGCAATTTGCATTCCGACATCTTGGATTAGCCTACGGCGGATCATGATATGAATTGGTTGAAGGGGTGGATAAATTGCAAGAACTAGGCTTCTGCGGGCAGGATCTCTTCTTCATCGACTGATCCGCTGACGAAACGCGTAATTAAGTTCGAGGAGGCATTTGCAATCTGACTGATATGGCCCTGCAGCATGTTCCGAAAGATGAAATAGGCCAACATTGCTGGAATGGCGACAATCAGAGCAGCAGCCGTCGTGATCATCGCCTCACCGATTCCTCCGGCAAAGTCTGAAGGCTTTGTCGCGCCAGCCGCAAGTTGATCGAACGATCCGATCATTCCTGAAACGGTCCCGAGTAGCCCCATCATAGGCGCAACAGCGGCTAATGCGTTCAGCATATTTACCCACAACATATATTTCGTTTCTTCATGGAAAATTGACTCAGCTGCCACGGATTCGAGATCTGATTTTGAATAAACTTCTACCCCCGCTGCCGCTTTCGTGAATGTCTCAGATACGATGTGCGCCAAGGAGCTCTGGTTTTCACGGCACAATCGCAGCGCTTCCGATACATCCTGCTGGGAGAGGGCTTGGCTGAGCGATTTTTCTAAGCCCTGAGGATGGAGGTTTGCGCGATTAATCTTCATGCCGCAATACGCGATAATTCCAATTACACCCACTGAAGTGAGAGCGATGAAATGCATCGTCCAGCCACCTTTAAAATATACATCCAGAAGATTTTCGTTTTCCACGTTCGATCCCTTCTCAGAGGATTCGGCAGGAGTAGCTGATTCCTGCGCAAAACTCAGCGGGCTTAACAAGGCCCAGCCAATTAAGCCGAATACAGCGATGAGGATACCGAACCGGGCCGGGTTGTTGGTTTTTTTCAAAGTAAGGTTTTGATAGTAATTTGCAAACTGACGAATCATTCTTTGGTAAACTTTAGTCGATGAAAAGGTTATACCGTTTCGGAGCTGGGTGGTCAGTTTCGGCATCCTGCTCGCCATTTTCCTCTTCCGCCTGAGCTTCCTGTGTCACTGGCGAAGTCGTAGAGGCCGCTTCACCCATTTTTAAACGTTTAAGTTCTTCTGCTGTTTCGACTACTTGGCCTGAGTCCGGATACAAGGCTGCCAAATCTTCCAATGCCTGAAGTAGTTGTTCGTTAGAACCAGTGAAACGATGGACTGCCGCTATATTTGCCAAGCCTGCTGAAGCTGCACCCTCACGCATTGGCGTAAAAAGGCTTGGGTAGACAAAGAAATCCAAGGTCAGGTGATGCAATCTATCACGTTCCGGCTTCACCTCATCATCGTCCATCCAGCGCGGATGCTCCGCCTCGAGCGCCTTTAGTCTGCTGAGATGTAATCCTCCCAGAAACGCAGTCGCAAGAACCATGCCTTCGGGATTTTCGGGTCCTCCGGTGATCTTCCAAGCGGCTTCCTCTGATTCACCCGGATCATCGCTGTTCTGTTTGATGAGGAATTGCGTCGTTAATTCTTCTGCAATCGCCCGGTCGCGCAATATTTCGTCTTCGACTGCGGTGCGGGTTTTCCGCAAAACGACTAGTCCTTCTTCCAAAGCCTCTAGGCTTCCATCGAGACGTAGACTCTGCGCCAAAGCAAAGCCTGTATCCGCTACATTCGATCCCAATATACCGAAAGTTCCTTTTCTAGTCTCCCAGAGAACCCGAAGGGCTTCGATATTTTCTACCGCAGGCTCTTTATGGATTCTCGTTTCAATTTCGGAATGGCTGAAAGCTAAGGCTCCCACTTCGGAGTGCTGCAAAGTCCGCACTACCTTTCCATTCGCTAAACTTTTTTCAACTGTTAGCTGTGTCCCATCAGATCGAAGAAAGCGAACAGTAAACGGCTTCCCCCGTTTCTCATCAGCCCAAGTAAGAAGATCTAATTCAGGACGGCTTTCGATATAGAGGCGCATTTGTTCCGCTGTCGGCTCCTCAGCGACAGCGGCGCTTAGCTGTAACCATACGATAATTCCGATCCACTTCATCGGGTCACATCCTTGGTTTCTTTCGCGTCTAAGGGCGCTCGAGTTCCGATGCTAAGATCCATCGGTGCCAGAACCCCGCCTAGATCTTCAGCCCGCCGTGTAGCGGTAGCAGTCACCTTGAAATCCTTTAGGTCTTCGCGCGAGGCGAGCTCGGAGTAGACTTCACGAGCTTTTTTCTTCTCGCCCATCAGTTCTAATGCGCGCCCCCGCTCCCAATAGGCGGTCGCGACCTTTTCCGGGTATCGATGAAACAGTAGATAAACCTGTTCATAATAGGGCAACGCTTCCCGATAGCGTTCTGTTTGCACATGGATTGCCCCAGCTGCGAGCAATGCATCCGCCCGTAGATTTGCAGGCATGGATCTGGTCCTCTGAACTGCCAAATAAATGTTTAGCGCCTGAAGGGGCATTTTCTTTGATAATAGCTGAGCCTTACTCATGGCTACTTTTCCGCCCACCTCGCCTTCTACCAACACAATGCCTTGCAAATCAGGTGCAGTCTTCGGCATGAGCGCGAATTTCTCGAATTTCTCGAAATTAAGTAATGCCGCTTCAATGTTGCCACGGCGCATTTCAATAAAGGCCATGCCTGCAAATGCCTGATCCCGCAATGGCGATCGGGGCCACCATCTTCGCAATTCTTCATACATTCGAAATGCCTGATCATGAAGACCTGCCTCCGACAATACACTCGCAAGGTCGATCAAGATTCGCGGTGCTGTTTCTTTGGCTTCGATATCTGAAGCCAAAGAAATGAGATCGCGCTGCGAATCAATCATCCGGGGATCATCACTTTTAAGCTTCATCACCAGATGTAGTTGGGCGCGTGCCCAGCTAAGCCTTGTCATCAGTCGCGTCTGCTTCGCTTCGACCGCCTGTAGTTTTTTTTCGACCAGCCATTTCTCTAAATCTTTCAGCTCCTCTCCTTGGTAGAGGCTTTGCAGACCGATGAATATTTCTTCCAGTCCGGGCCGCACTCGGTCGTCGCCATATCTTCGGATCGTTTCGAAGTAAATTTTTCTCGCCCCCTCCAAGTTGTTTTCGTGTTTCGCAATCCATCCGAGCCATTGCATTCCCTCAGCAATCCGTGGGCTGTCTGAGCGCTGTTCCACGAAATCTTTGAAATGCTTCTGCATTCTTATGAAATCCTTTTGGACTTTGTAGATATTACCGATCTTCATCCAGCCTTCATCGTGGAAGCCCGGTGCCTCGATCCCGATCTTCCGATACGAACCCAAAGCCTTGTTGAGCTCACCCTCAGCTGAATAGGCATCCCCCAAGCTTAGTAGGGCTTCCGCCAACCATTCGCTTTCCGGATAATCTATCGTGAATTTTTCAAGAAGCGGGATCGACTGTTCATAATTTGCTTCTGAAAAGATGCTATAGGCGATTCGGAAATGCGCATCATCCACATATTCTGAGCTAATCGAAGAATCTCCTCCGGCTGCATCGAGGTATTTTTCAAAGAGGTCACGCGCGCTTTCCCATTGTTGATCGAAGTAGTAGGTCATCGCTCGCCAGTGTATTGAGTGAGCCCACATTGGTTCCTGCGGATTCAATTGCTCCAGAGATTCATCAAATAAAGCCCCAGCTTGTTCATAATCTTCTAGCTGAAGAATGTTGTAGGCCTCCATGAAGCTTGCTTGGATTGAAATCTCCTCTCCAGGGAATCTCTCTGCAACTTCCCGATAACTATATGCAGCCTCTTGATGGAAACTTTGACCTTCTAATGCCTGGGCTCTCAGGAACATAACATCGGCTAGATTTGGCCGTTCATCGAGGCTTGCCATTCTCTCGAAATATAAATCCGCAGTGCGGACCGCGCGCTTATATCGTTCGAGACTCATCCAGCCCCGGATCAAAGATGCGGTGGCAGCTTCCGAAGTCTCATTTGGCTCCATCTGGCGGATCATCTGGTCCAAGATCAGGCAAGCTTCGCGAACTCGTCCCAACTCGAAATAGGCTCCTGCTAAACGTAGCCTAGACCCACTATCAAACTGCTTCACCCCCAGAAAAGCCGCGAGTTCCCTCTCCATCCCCTCTAGCGCGATAGAAAGTTGGGAGGCCTTCACCTGATCGCCGTTTGCTAGAGCAATTCCCATTTCGAGCCGGGCCGCAGCAATCCGATCTTGTTGCATCAAGCGCAATCTGGCTTCGGCCGGAACCATCCTTAACACCAAAATCGCTTCATGATATTCGCCGATGGCAACTAGTTCGCTACCAAGTGAGATCAGCTGTGATGAATAAGCAACGATCTGGCGGGTTTCGCTCAAGTTCTGGTAGATGAGCTTTGCGATACCTGCCGCTTCGATCCATTTCTGAAGCTTCATTGTAGCCAAAAGCTGGAGTATTAACGCTCGTGATCCCACTTCCGCCGAATGAGCTGCTAATTCTTTCTGATGCCTTTCTAAAAATTGAACTGCCTCCTCCCACCTCTCTTCCTGCATGTAGATAGATCCACCAAGAATCAGAGCTTCCATCCGCCGGTCTACTGGCACTTTCAGATCAACGAAGATCGCTCCAAAGTGTCCTCTCGCTAAATCAAATTCTCTTGTTTGCAATGCGGCAATCCCAGCGAAGAAGAGTAGGTCTGTCTTCAGCGGCTGATTTGAAACTCCGCTCTCAAGGATCTGATTGAGCAGCGGGCCTGCCTCTTCGTGTCTGCCCATCTTCGCTAAGCTAATCGCCAGCAGTGGACGAACTCGCTTCACTGTATCCTCCATTTCTTGCAAGCCGCCATAGTCTACTAGAAAAGCACGCAACCCATCTGCTGCCTCGTTCCAGTCGCCGGCGTTAAAAGCCATCTCTGCTCGCCCCAAGGCCTCAGCCACTGGACGATCGGCTATGTTCGGGACTTCTTGCCCTCGGACCACGGCTTGGCCAAAATAAAGGGGTAAAAGCAGATACAGATATAGGGACCTCAAAACAGTTATCTAGAAGATATCAAACAGGTTAAATATTAATAATAAAGCAAATAAGCCTAATCGCTTACGAATCATAGAATCCCGTCTTTGCCTTAGATCCCGCAGCCTCATCTGTCATTTTTCAGCCTTTGTCGCAGGATAAATGATGAAACGCGGTCCGCTGAGTCCAACATCCACTATCGTCATTTTGTCTTGGCTGATGGCAGAAAAGCCATTTACTAACCGAATCATGGAAAACAACGACCCACTTCGCCCCCAGGACAGCCTTTCGGCACATGCACCACCACTTGGTCCAAATGAGCAACCACGAAAAAAGGGCCTTCCTGCGCTTGCGTGGGTTGGGATTGGCTGTGGCGGACTAGTGATTCTTGCGGCGATATTACTGATTGCTGGCGGAATCTTTGGTGCGAAGAAGTTGAAAGATATAGGCGTCGACATCAGAGACAACCCAGAGGGAGCGGCCGCTGAGCTAATTATTGATCTCCATCCGAACTATCAGAAAGTATCGGCCGATCCAGAGGCAGGGACAATCACGGTGCGCTCGAATACTGGAGTTGAACGGACCCTCACCTACCAGTCGATTATGGATGGTGATGCACTTGTCGAAGGAACGGAGCCGGGGAATTAGATAAGATAATTTCGTTACTGCTTTGATTTCTAGGACCTGTACCCCGGCAGGGGTTACGTAGTGATCTATCAGCGGCGCGCATAGAATCTAGGGCCTGAAGTCTGGAACTATCGTGTGTGGTGAAATGACTCTGGAGGGAACAATGCGTTCCTGTATGGAATGATGTTTGGGCTCGGCAAGTTTTGAAATACGAGCTGCCCGCCGTTTTGGTTCTCAAATCCCTGCAAAAGCTGCATTCCGCAATTTTCTCACGGCAATCTGCAGGCAATCTCGATGTTTTAGGGATGTCCGGTATTATTTTCCAAGCGCCCGATTACTTTGTCTCATAACTACTTCGCTAGATCCTAGCCTCTTATTTTGACTGGTCTAAATTCTGCAAGGTAAAGTCAGATTCCAAAATTTATGAAAGTAATCAGAAAATCAAAAAACGGCGAAACACGCGAAGCCTTATTGAAAGAATACTTTGTGACGGCTTCACTCATCGCTCTGCTTAAACGGATAGGTGCAGAAGCTGCGAGAACCGCTCCGGAGAACCAGAAACGGCTGGCAATGGCCCGGATCAGAGAGTAGCGGGTGATATTTTGTTTCGTATTGAACAGCCGTTCCCTTTCATCGGGGAACGGTTTTTCTTTATCTACAATTCATGTTTATCTCCTGGGGCTGGGATAATTACTTGGACACCAGGAAGCCTACGTTCCAACTCGTCTTGGAACCAAGCCATCGCACCGTCATCACCGTGGACTAAGAAAACCTTCTTTGGCTTCACCTTCACTGCAAAATCGGCAATCGCGTCACGAGTAGAATGGCCGCTAAAGTCGAAGGCCTTCACCTCGCAATTGAGCGGGACCGGTGGATGTGCCGAATCTAGTTCTACCTTGTCACCTGGGGACGCGGCGCGGATTTTACCCCCGGGAGTTTCAGAATCGGCATAGCCCACAAAGAACAAGCCATGCTTCGGATTTTCTAAAAGTCCCTGCCGAGCAAACTGATTCGAAACCGTCTTTTCGGACATCATCCCGCTCGAAAGCGCGTAGATACAACCATTATGGAAGGGAATCGGTCCTCTACGTCGCTTGTTGCCGCCGGCGAGGTCCATGTCTTTTAAAAATTTGAATCCCTTGCGATTACGCCGCGATACTTCGCTGAACTTATCGTAAATATTGGTCATCTTTGTGCTCAGACCGCCGATATATACTGGCGTTCTTTCCGGCACGAGGCCCTCCTCTTTGAATCGCTGTAGCATCGCGAGAACCTCTTGGGTCTTTCCCATTGCAAAAACTGGAATCAGAGCAGATCCACCTCTCTCTAAGGCACCCCGAATCGAGGCGGCAAGGGCATTTTCTTCTTCTCGCCGAGAATAATCCGCACGCCGCGCCTGCTCACCACGGGTCGTTTCGACAATCAAGACATCCACCTCGTCTTCAGGAAAGACTGCGCCTTTCTGGATTGTGCCATCTTCAAAATTCACGTCTCCCGTATAAAAAACCTTCTTTCCCTCTGCCTCAATCATGACCCCTACCGACCCTAGAATATGACCTGCATCATAAAACTCAGCCCTGACCTTTCCATCATAATCCAGATCGAACAATCGGCCCACTTTACGGAGCTCTAGATCCTTCTCCATCGAATCAAGTTCTCGATGACCGAAGAATGGGTAATCTGTGATCCCAAGCTCGGTTCGCTTGCTTTCCATCACATTGACGGAATTGTGCAACATCGCAGCTCCCAGAGCGGCCGCCTCTGGAGAAATAAAGACCGCAGCGTTTTTTTGACGACGCACAATGACAGGAAGTGTCCCGACGTGATCTAGGTGCGAGTGGGTCACAATGATCGCATCTGCAGTATCATCTTCAATCAATTCATAGCGGGGCTGTGCATCTAATCCTTCTTCTTTCGGATGCATCCCAGCATCTAAAATTATGCGGACACCCTCTGTCTCAAGCAGGTATGAATTCGCTCCAATCCCTACATCACGACACATGCTCATAAAAACCATAGCGCGAACCCTAAAACTTAGGCGTTTGCTGTCAACCATCGCCAAAGCTGACCGATTTAAAGTTTAAACTTTTGGATTTGAGTCGTAAAAGAATGAATGCGCACGGCTATTAAGAACATCCTTCATCGCACCACGCCGATCGATTCCATCCAAGTAGCTGGTTGGGTGCGCACCAAACGCGATGCGAAGGGTTTTTCCTTCATCGAGTTAAACGACGGGAGCTGCATCGGCTCGCTACAAATTATTGCGGATGAAAAGATACCAGGTTTTGAAGTGATCGGAGATTTGAATACAGGCGCCTCCGCTCGCGTTGTAGGGGCGATCGTCCCATCTCCAGCAAAAGGGCAGAAATGGGAGCTGCATGCTACCAAGATCACCCTGTTAGGAACGGCACCGGATGATTATCCACTCCAAAAGAAAGGTCATAGCCCAGAATTTCTACGCACCATCCCGCATCTTCGCCCGCGTACAAATCTTTATGGAGCTACGTTTCGGATCCGCTCGCGAATGTCACAAGCGATTCATCGATTTTTTCAGGATCGTCAATTTACCTACGTCCATACGCCCATTATCACCGCAAACGATTGTGAAGGTGCCGGGGAGATGTTCCATCTAGACATTGGTGCATCAGAAAAAGCAGGCCCAAAACCAGAAGATTTTTTTGGTAAACCGAGCTTCCTAACAGTCTCTGGGCAGCTGGAAGGAGAGGCCTTCGCCTGTGCTCTCGGCGATATTTATACGTTCGGGCCGACCTTCCGCGCGGAAAATTCTCATACCAGTCGGCATGCTTCGGAGTTTTGGATGGTCGAACCCGAAATGGCATTTTGCGATCTGGAAGCAGACATGGACCTCGCTGAGGACCTTATTAAGTATCTCGCAATCGAAGCGCTTGATAAGCAAGACGGGGATCTTTCGATCTGTGAAAAGTTTGTCGATAAAACACTAAGGGAACGGTTGATGCACGTCGCTGCGGAATCGTTCGAACGTATCTCCTACACAGAGGCTGTTAAGCTTCTCGAAAAATCAGATCAGCAATTCAAATTTCCTGTCAGATACGGGCTTAATTTACAATCCGAGCATGAACGCTACCTCACCGAGGTTCATTTTAGCAAACCTATTACGGTATACGATTATCCCAAGGAGATTAAACCGTTCTATATGCGATCCAATGCGGATGGGCGGACGGTTGCAGCGATGGATCTCCTTGTTCCTAGAATTGGTGAAATTATAGGCGGCGCCCAGCGTGAAGAGCGTCTCGACGTCCTCGTACAAAACTTCACGGATCATCAGATCGATCCTGCGGCGTATTCGTGGTATTCGGACCTGCGAAAGTTCGGCACCGTTCCGCACTCTGGCTTCGGCCTTGGTTTCGAACGTCTCTTAATGTTTGTAACCGGTATTCAAAATATCCGCGATGTGATTCCATTTCCACGCACTCCGGGCCAAATCCGCTGATTGCACAAACGCAAGCAGCTTGAGGATAACGTTTTCCGCCGCTTTGGAGGATTTATCTATGAAATTACCGGACCGATATAGGTGCTAGGCCTGAATTCAAATAAGCTTCAGATCGGCAGTAAGCCAGATGTCATTCTGGGCAAGGTGGCAACAAGCGATGAACAAAAACGCATCAATTGTATAAAAATGGTACACTCGAAGGGATTCGAACCCCTGACCCCCTGATTCGTAGTCAGGTGCTCTATCCAGCTGAGCTACGAGTGCATCCTCACAAGGTTTTCCTGTGAGCGGGAAAGGAACCACTCCAACGGACTAGGTGTCAAGAAAATTTGAACATACCGCGTCTGAAACCACGACAGCTAAATCGCATCCGTTTCGATGGAAGCTTCTGCAATTTTCCCGGGCTAGGCGGCAGATTCCCATGCGCCCCATATTTGAATCGAAATTCTCTTTGGCTGCTCTTCATCGCGTTGGAGTAGCCCCCTAAAAGACTGAAGGCTAATTGATACCGAGTCCGAATTTAGGACGACGAGTTTTCTTGATCTTTTCAATCAGCAATATATATTAAACAAGCTCATGTTACGTTATTCTACATTATTCTTTGTCTCAATGTCTAGCCTTGCCCTTACGGGTCCTATGACAGGCAAGGAAAACAACCCTTTGGATTTCTCCAAGGAAATGGCACCGATGCTTGAAAAGCACTGCGCAGAATGTCACATGGACGGGAACTCAGAAGGCGGCATGTCCTTTGAAGGCCTAGATTCAAAGTCAAAGTTGCTCGAGAAGGAGGAAATGTTCCGTAAGATATCTGAGGTGGTCGAATTTGGCGATATGCCACCATTCCCGGAGGATACGTCTTATAGCAAAAATGACTCCTCAAAGATTCTCAGTTGGATCAATGACAAGATCACCACGATCGACCCCTCAGACGAGGTTTATAAGGATCCTGGTCCTGCGGTGGTGCGACCACTCACTCCTACCGAATACGAGAATACCATTTCTACCCTCCTCGATGTGAAAATCGATTTAGAAGAAACGATGGGAATTATCGAAGAGATCCCCGCCCATGGTTTTTCAAATCTTGCAAACAATTTGTCAATGGATCCTTCGGTTCTTGAGAAATATTTCAGTGCCGCCGATAAGATACTCGAAACTTTTGCTTCTGAAGAGCATAAGGACAAACGCTTGAAGGTTTTTGGGGTATACCCAAAAGATCAGTCCCAGATTGGCCCGGCTGCAAAGGCAATCCTTACGAAAGTGGCACGCAAAGCCTATAGACGCCCTGTAAATAGTAAAATGGTCGCGAATCTTGGCCGAATTTTTGCTGACGAATTTGCCAAGGACAAGAACTTTGATCTCGCAATCGCAAAAGCACTCAAGCCGGTTCTGATCTCTCCGATGTTCCTCTTTCGGATGGAAAAGCCAACTCCTTCAGAAGGATATAAAGTAACTGAATCAAGTTATCGTATCTCAGACGCCGAGCTTGCCGTCAGACTTTCTTACTTCCTCTGGGCTGACATGCCTGATCTAGCCCTTCAGAAGGCCGTTGCAGAAGGGCGCCTAAAGACGACAGAAGGCCTAAGAGCCGAGGTAAACCGCCTGCTTTCCGATCCCAAGGCAAGGGGTTTGAAAGATGTTTTTGCCGATCAGTGGCTGCAAGTTTATAAACTGGATGAGGCGCTCCCATCTCCAGATATTTACCCTGATTTTACCGATGAATTACGGGAAGACATGCGGAAAGAAACGGTGATGTTTTTTGAGGAACTAGTTGCGAATGATGGTAGTATTCTGGATTTCCTCAATGCGGATTACACATTCTTGAATGAAAACCTCGCCAATCACTATGGGATCAAGGGAGTGCGGGGCAAAGAGTTTCGCAAGGTAAAACTCCTTCCAGAGCACAATCGCGGTGGCCTCCTTGGCATGGGTAGCTTTCTAGCATCTACCTCTCATACCGACCGCACGAAGCCGACTCTACGGGGCACATATATCCTCGAAGTTCTTCTTGGGACCCCTCCGACTCCTCCTCCAGCTGAGGTATCCGTGTTCAAAAAAGAGCCGGGTAAAGAGGTAGTTATCGAAAACTTCCGCGACCAACTAAATTTCCATGCTTCTGATCCGAACTGTGCCTCGTGCCATAAAAAAATTGATCCACTCGGATTTGCTTTAGAGAACTTCGATCCAATTGGCCGTTATTATGAATCAATTGACGGACGTCCGATTGACAACAATGGCGTGCTACCAACCGGGGAGGATGTTTCGGGGTTCAATAAGCTTCGAGACGCGATGGTGGATAGGCAGGATCTGTTTCTAACAAACGTAACGAGTCAGCTCCTTAGCTATGCTCTTGGCCGGGAGGTATCTTATTATGATCGCCTTACAGTTCAAACAATTGTCGGCCAACTAAAGAAAAACGACTATCGTTTCTCGGAGCTTATTCATGGAATAACTGAGTCTCTCCAATTTCAGCACCGTCGTAAATTAACTCCACAAACCGCAAACAATGAAAACTAATCCAACACGCCGCCGGTTCCTAAAAACCTTAGGTGCTACTGTATCACTTCCTTTCTTCGAATCATTAGGGGCGGCTGTCCCTGGTGCCGCCGGGGGGCCTCCTTTGCGGATGGGTATTTTCACAGTATCTGGCGGAACAGTCGCCGAATCTTGGACGCCTAGAGCAGTCGGCGCATTAGGGGAAATGCCATCGATTATGCGCTCTTTAGAATTTGCGAAAGATGATCTCTTAGTCGTTTCAGGCCTTGGCCACAAAGGAAAGACGGAAGGAAAATTCAACGCCCACCAATATTGTTCGGCTGTTCACCTAACGGGTGCTAAAATGGTTAAGAACCAGGGGGGGAAGATTATATCGCCTGCATCTTTCGACCAAATCGCTGCCGAAAAAATTGGTAAAAACACTCCGCTCCCCTCCTTAGAAATGGGCACCACTAACTTTGAGCGCCAATACTCGTTCAGATCTGATGGAAGCTCCGTATCTTATGAACGCAATCCACGGCTTGTCTTTGACCGGATGTTCCGCGATGGGAAACCTCGGGTTCCAAACTGGGGAACCGTTTTACGTAGTGCTGCAGCACCTAAAAAATCCCCCGGTGGTGCCAAGGGATATGACCGCAGTGTGCTAGATATTATCCTAAGTGAGTCCAAGTCATTGAATCGCATGCTGGGTAAAACTGACCGGGATACCTTCGATCAATATCTTACATCTTTAAGAGCAATCGAAAAACGTATGGCTGTGATGGAGTCTCGGATGGCCAATATTGCTCTGGATGGAACAGACTATACTTCGCCGATCGTTCCTGAGCACCTACCGTCTGATATAGAGGCTGCAAATATCATGCTTAACACTCTAAATGCAGATTCAGAAACTCAGGGTCAGTTCATCGAGTTGATGGCAGATTTGATGGTTTTAGGATTCCAAACCGATACGACAAGGGTAAGCACGCTCTCTGCGGGTTCTGACGGTTCTCTTCTTCATGGAGTGGTCACAGTCGGCAATGAAAGGCATAATCATACCCTTCAACATATGGGCAATGCCCGGGACATTAAGGATGCTGATCCGATTGCCCGTGAAGGTTGTCGGCAGGTACACTCTTGGTATACAGAGATGTTTGCCCGCACTGTCGCTAAGATGAAGCAAATCCCCGAGGGCGATAAGACCTTATTAGACAACTCGATGATCCTTTACACCTCATATATGGCCGATGGGGGTCATGGTCGGAACAACTATCCGGTCCTTATTGCTGGAAACGCGCAAGGCCGGTTTAAGACAGGCCAGCACGTCGCTGCAGATGGGCAACCAATGTCTAACCTTTACCTAACAATGCTTGACGCACTTGGAACGGGAGAAAAATCCTTCGGGGAAAGTACAGGAGTTCTGGACCTAGCATAACAATGCCAAATGCATATTTCGTAGCTGCTGGAAAAGATGGAGCTGTCTCGGTTTCGGGCGACGGATTATCTTGGGATCAGCCCCTTAAGCCTGAAGAAGGGCTCACGCTTGAACTTGTGAGATTCTCTGGGGGTAAGTGTTTCATCGGAGGGCGCCTTGGGAAAACTGCAATCTATTTGGTATCTAAAAATGGGAAAAGTTGGGACCGTGTAGTTGGCAAAAGTAAGTATCGAGATAGTCTGAGTGGAATAGCGGAATATAAAGACCGTTTCTTTTTATTTGGAGGAAGTGGGGCCAATGTTAAGGACAATAACCCGTTTGTAATTTCTACTACAGACGGGAATGACCTTAGTCCTCAGACAGAAATCGGTGGCCTGTATCGCCTTAGGAATTTTGCAACAGATGGAAAGAAGCTCATCGGTTCAGGAGATCGTGGACGTAGATCGTCCTCGGCAGACGGGATTAAATGGACAGATGAGAAAGGTGTCAAAGCAACAGACACCTTCCTTTCTTTAGCCTATGGAAATGGAGTCTTCGTTGGAGCAGGTCTGCATGGCATGCGAATGACTTCTCCCGATGGTTTAACTTGGTCGCCCCGTATAGAAGGTGAAGAAGGCGAGCATATAGGCTCTATGCTATGGACTGGAAATCAGTTCGTAGGAATCGGCGAAGGAGCAACCTACTTTTCCCCTAATGGGACCGCCTGGGAGCGGAAGGCAAATGTTGATGCTCCGACGAGGGCAACCTATGGCAACAACATGTTCGTGGGCACTCGCTGGAAAGGACGGATACTTGTATCTTCTGATGCAATCACTTGGAAAGAACAAGCAAGGTCCGAAAGCCATTTAGAGGCGATTGGATTTGGCAAACTTGGGTCTTAGCTCTTTGTTCGAATGAAAATCTCCATGTAGTCTCTTTGTTCATTTCACAGGGCCTAATTTCAGAAATTCTTCTCGGAGTTTCGGTGTATCAAGAGTCCGTGTAATCAAATAGTCTCCCGCTGTGTGGTTCACATCACCAAGCATAACCGCAACATATTGCACACCTCTCTCAAGATCCACGGCGGTTCCACATGGTTGCATTCCATCAGCTCGATCATCGAAGTTTACTTGTTCCAATAACGTAGCCTCAAATCTCCAATCAGTGCTGCCTTGTCTAAATTTAGCAGGTGATATGCTAAATAGGTGGAGGCTTTTAACTTTGTCATTGGGGTTAGCGGGTCCGCCTCCAAACCGATTACAGAGTAAAACCTCTATCCGGTCCGTGACCGGATTGTAGATTAGATCTGGAGTATCCGGATGAGATCCTGCTCCGATCGTAGGAATACCGAAGTCATACGTCTTCACGTAGTCTAAGGGAAACCATCCGCTTTTCGAATAGGCCTGAATCGGCTCCCGGCTCGCCGTATCCATATTCCGACTCAGGAAAAATAATTCGCCTTCGTGGAGGATTGCGGTTGGCTCGATGAATTTAGCAATTTCCGGAGTTCCGGGATCAAAGGCAGCCTGAGACCAGGTTCTACCCCGGTCTTTGCTCATAAAGGCCATGACCCTTTGATCGATTCCGGTCCCATTTCCAGTTACACCATCATCATCTGATGCCCTGAGCTTGCTTAGATCGTCTCTCCTTTTCTGAAAGTGTGCGAAAAAGACCATCCCATGCTCTGGATGGACGATACCCTGACGGGAAAAGTTCCCGCCGATTGGCGTCTGGTTTTCAGTCAACGCTGCTTCAAGAAAATCCCAAGTAATTCCCCGATCTTTCGTTGCATAGACACCAGAACTGGTCACCAGAATCACCTCTTCATCTTCTTTTCCTTCATCAAGAACATAAAATACGCAGCCATTGCCAGTTACTGCGTGTTTTGCCGCAGATCCCCCTTGAAGTTCGTGGCTTAGCGAACGCGGAGCACTCCAAGATTTTCCGTGATCACGGGAAATGGTGACGACACTATAACTGCTTTGCTCGTTCTTGTTATTTTCCTTTGGCCAGCGCCAGTGGAATTCCCGTCTCATATAACACACGATCAATGTATCGCCCACTTTGCAGATCACCGGTCTGGAGAAGGTGCGATTAGACATCACTAAATTCTTACCCTCTGGGAGGTGGATCGGATCAATTGATAAAATTGAAGGATCAACTCCACGATAGAATGTCTTCGAACTCTCTTTGATCCGCGACCACTCCTTGGTGTAGCCAGAGTCCAGCCAGTTGTAATTCGTCTCATCGGAAAAGGCAGAGGCCGGGAAAAACAGAAATATCGCTAAAATAACGGTAAGATACATTTTCGACATGATTTATAACTAGCTGATGAGCCGAAGATTCAAAAGACTCAATTAAGACGAGGCCCAAAGCCCAATTTACGGCCTACTATCTAAGACGAAATGCTGCCCAGATGCCGATGACATATTATTTGCTAGGAAGAAGAGAAACTCAGCAGCTTCTGCCGTGGTATTTGGTTCATTTAAAAAATGAAGTCGCTTTATCGCTGCTCTTCTTTTCTTTGTTACCTTTGCAGTCATCTTAGTTTCTAAGAATCCGGGTGAGACACAATTGACCCTCACACCCTTGTTGCCATGTTTCCTCGCGAGATCTTTGGTAAGGCCGATTAGTGCAGCTTTTGCAGTTCCATATGCAGCTTGGCCGAATGTTGGATGTTCTGCTGCATAGCTAGTTAGAAAAATAATTCGACCACTACCATTTTTTACCATCGAAGGAATAAGCTTCTCGGCACACAACTTCGCCCCTTGGTAATTCGTCTTCCATACATCATTCCAAACGTCCTCAGACATTCCACTGATTAGAACGTCGTCTACCTTCCCGACCGCGTAGATAAATACATCAAAATCGGCGTCTAAGAAAAAGTTGGAAACGGCTACTTTGTTACGTATATCCAGCTGTGCACGGCTTGGTGCACCTACGAACCATTCCTCATCTTTGAACTTTTTTTCTACTGCGCTTCCTAAGCCGCCAGAACCTCCGAGTATCAACAAGCGTTTCACAAAAACAAATTTCTACTCCGCTATTGTGAACAAATTGCGTAAACCTTGCGAGCAAAGCCTAGCATCTATTTTGTTCTTCCGTAATTGATGAGATTTGTTCGGCAAATGCTCTGTAGATTTCACAGGTTGTTAATCCTCTGGAGGCTTGATTTTACAGAGAAAAACCAAGCAGATCGGCATTTATTCTCATGATGATGATGATGATCTTACTGAATCAAAAAAAATATCTTACTCACCTAGGTGAATAAGCTGACGTTCAGACTTTGATACGCCCTTCTTTGAGTATCCTTTCTTTCATACCCTGAAACAGCTGTGCTACAAATCATCTAATGTCTCGAGCCGTCAAACATACCGTCTATCTAGGAGTCGTATTTATCGTCTTTTTCCTAATGGTTGCAGGGTTCAGAAACTGGCGCTCGATTGGGCAAATTTTTGCAGGGCGTCAGGGGAATCCAGATAAAATAATTCCCGAAACGGAAGAATCCTTCACTCCGGGCCGTAAGGCAGCCCTTCAACTCGGCGATATGGAAATCCTTTCGCGGATGAATCAAGAATACGCCAAGCTTACAAAGGCCGTCATTCCTTCCGTAGTAAGTATCAACACCACTGGCGTCCGGAGGGAGCGGATGATAAATCTCTGGGGAGGCTCTAGAATCCGTGAGAATCCGACTCAGGGCCAAGGCTCTGGTGTGATCGTAAGTGAACAAGGGCACATTATCACAAATCATCACGTCATCGCGGGCCAACAGCAAATTCGGGTCACCCTTCACGACGGGAGAACCTATACTGCCGAGCTTGTTGGAGAGGATACGCTTTTGGATATTGCTGTCATTCGCATTGATTCCGAAGAAAGGTTTGTTGCACTTAAATTAGGCGATTCTTCTGCGGTGGAAGTTGGGCAAATTGTCTTTGCGATTGGAAATCCCTTCGGTCTCGGAGAAACGGTGACTCAAGGGATTATTTCTGCGAAAGAACGATCCCTATCAGAGAATCAGCGGGATCTCTTCCAAACCGATGCGGCAATCAATCCCGGAAATTCGGGTGGTCCACTAGTAAATCTGATGGGTGAAATTATCGGTATCAATGTAGGCATTCCGAGAGTTGATCGTGAAACTTCCACCTTTCTAGGCGTAGGTTTTTCAATCCCTTCAAATGAAGTAAAAGAAGCGCTGATGCAGATCATTGAAAGAGGCCGCCCAATTCGTGGCTACCTGGGTGTTCAGATGCGTGATTTAGATGAAGTTCTTAGCACTGAGCTTGGATACGACCAAAACACTGGCTCCGTGGTTATCGGCACCGCACCCGAATCACCGGCCGCCAAAGCTGGTCTCGCTCCACAAGACGTTATCCAAACCTACGGCGGAGTTAAAATATCTTCTACCCCACAGCTCATTGCCTTGGTTCAAAGAACCCCAACTGAATCTTCCGTTGAAATGGGAATATGGAGAAACGGTAAATCGCTGAATCTAACGACAAAAATAACCGAGGCAACATCGCCTCCAGTTTATCAAGAGATCCCCACTGTAACCCCGACAGCAGAAGATCTTGAAACCTTGCGCCGAACTGGGCTTGAGGTCCGTGATCTTTCCACAGATGAGCTATCACGCGGATATTCAGGTGTGGTCGTTAGCAAAATACCCGGCTCAGGACCGGTCTATGAAACGATTAAGCCTAGAGATCTGATCCTTAGGGTAAACGGACAATCAGTTGTCCGAGCGAGCGATTTCTATTTAAAATTAGCGAGGTCAATCTCCTCTCAGAACACTAGCTTGTCTCTCATTCGTCAGGGATTGCCCTTGAACATACAGATTCCTCGCCTCGGGGAATGAATTCGTCTTACCAGCCACGCAAGTTTGTTGGCCGAATCAATGGTGTTTATGGACGATGAGCCAAACGAAATGAGCGGTTGTCCACGGCAAGCGACTGGCTAAGGACTGCTTTTTTGTTAAAAAAATGTGAAATAAATCTAGCCCTTCATAGTTCGAATGTATAACCATCTCCCATATGGGAATACTTATCTGGATACTATTGGGCCTGATTGCAGGCGCGTTGGCGAAACTCATCATGCCTGGTCGTGACCCCGGCGGTTGGATCATTACAATTCTCCTCGGTATTGCCGGCGCATTTGTTGGTGGCTTTATCGGCAGCCTTGTTGGTCTTGGCGAAGTAGGTGGAATCAGCATTGGATCGATCATTACCGCTACTGTCGGTGCAATCGTTCTTCTCTTTATCTATCGTTTGGTGAAGAAGTAGAATTGTCTGAGGCGGATCTGATCCAAGCCTAAGCAATATTTAATCTAAACTTCGGCGCTAGGAGCAATCCTAGCGCCGTTTTGTTATGACCGATCACACACTAGAAAAAATCTTCTCCCTCGGCATGAAGCTTCCACAAGTGCCAGAACCTGTGGCGGCCTATGTCAATTACGTAAAAGCTGGCAATATTTTGTACCTTTCCGGCGGCCTCCCAATCGATGACACACGGAAGATCGTAGGAAAAGTTCCTTCGACTTGTAGCTTAGAAGAAGCTCGTGAAGGTGCGAGAATTATCATCCTAAACCGGCTCGCGATCATCAAAGAAGCAGTAGAAAGCCTGGATAATCTCGTTCAAGTGATCTCACTGACTGGATTTGTAAACTCTGCGCCAGACTTCTATGACCATCCACAGATCATTAACGGTGCTTCTGAGTTACTTGTAGAAATTCTCGGCGAACGCGGCCAACACTCTCGGACGGCACTCGGGGTAGCCGCACTGCCGCTAAACGTCGCAGTGGAAATCAATCTAATCGTCGAGGTATCCGCCTAATCAGTGTAGCTCCGCCGTTTCAACAGATCGAAGACATCAGTTCCCTCGCTAAGGGCAGTAAGGCGGTCTAGAGAGTAACGATCAGCTCCTTGTCGTTTCGAAAGCCTTTTATCGAAGAACATCTTATTTGGGTTTCTTGCAAAGGACATCGTTTGATGAGGCATTCGTGTCGTGGAAAAACGTTAAAGGCTACGACCGCAACAATCCGTTTACGAACCTATTCATCCTTGAATGAGACATAGCATCTTATCAACCGAGGCCACCCGAAGCGAGATACTCGCAAAGCATGCGGATCCGGGCTCCGGTTTCTTGAGTCTCAAGGAGCTTTTGGCGTAGGTCAGAATCAGATACAAATTGTTGAGCCACCAAATCGGATAGTAGTTCTGGCTCATCTGCTTGATTTAGAAGATCCATCACCCCGCTTTGCACCTCATCTGGAAGCTTCATGATGGCATCCTCTATGCATCCGCGAAGTGTCAACACAGCTGCTTTTCCTTCCTGCGCTTTCATTTTCGTCGGAATCAGCGGCTTTACCAATGCACACGGGTAGCTGGATTCATCGAGCCATTCAAGAAACTGCACTCGAACAATACCGTGCAGAAGCAATTGAGAAGTTCCATCAGACGCTTCTTTTGAGGCCCTCACGAGACCCGCAGTCCCGATCGATGGCACCACTGGATTCTCTTCTCCGAATACCTCATTCGTGCAACCGATAGCGAAAATGCATTCTCCAGCAAGGGCGTCTGTGAGCATTTCTCGGTAGCGGGGCTCAAAGATACGCAACGGCATCCCGCCGTGTGGGAAAAGGGTGCAATCCGGTAACAACATTACGCCGCATTTTTCTGGTAAGCTAAGATCGGTCATTTCCGTATGAAGCTTCGCATCCGCTGCCGCTACCTGCAACCACCCACCTTGCCAAAATTTCTTTTACTCGCTAGAAGGTGGGCCCAATGATTCCTCGATGGCTCTATTTCTCAGTGCTTGCAGCTTTCCTAAGTCTAGCTTCTTGTCAGCCAATCCGCCCAAGTTCGATAGAAACTGCATCCACAGCAAATATTCCCGCTCCTATGTCGGCCTATCCTGACACGGAAAATTCATCGGCGATTCCCATAGCTGAAATTCAAAGTAGTGCCGAAGCCGTAGACAAAAGTCCGCGTCTTGCTAATCCTTCAGGAAACCCTCCGTTAGCTGCAAGGTTTTCTCAGAAAACCATTTCAGGAATCTCACTACAGGGCGTCTCTTTTGACTCGCGGAGTTATCATCTCGCAGTCCGTGATCAGCCAGCTGGCCCAAGCTCTCGCTGGATTAGTTCCGCAGCGGTGACACAGGATACAGGAGCGCTAGCTGCACTCAATGCCAGTTTCTTCACACCTGAAGGAGAGCCTTTAGGTCTCGTGGTTAGCCAAGGGAAAACTTCCGGTTCTTGGAACGGCAGCTCATCACTTGGAAGCGGGATTTTCTACGAAAATTCCAAAGGCACGTTATCGATTAAACGGCGTGGGACACGCTCATCGATCGCCGGTGCCCGGCACCTCATCCAAGCAGGACCCTTACTTGTCGAGAATGGGCGGGCGATCGGCGGTCTGAACTCCGGAAAAGTCGCGGCCCGATCTTTTGTCGTGAATGACGGAGGCACGAACTGGTGGTTTGGCCTCAGCAGTCCTTGCACTTTATCTGCGCTCGGCGCTGCGCTGGCTCGGGATTCACCCAATCAGTTCTCTGTCAAAAGCGCGCTCAATTTAGATGGTGGCCGCTCGACAGATTTCTATGTCTCCGGAAAAATACCTGGCGGCCCGAGCAATTCACACGGATTTCTCAACCGACCAGTTCGCAATTTCCTGACACTTCATAAGCGCTAACTTCAACGCCTTACAAAACGAAAACCAGGCAGTGGTCGGATCAAACGACGAAGTTCCAGCTTGAAGAGCGCCGCACTCACCTGCCCAGAACTTAAGCCACTCTTAGAAATAAGGAGATCCACATTCATCTCTTCACCGGCGCTCATCACGGCGAAAACTGATGCTTCCTCGTCAGGCAGATCTGGCACAGATGGAGCATCTATGGCTTTGCCTTTTTGCGAAAAGCTTAGTGGCAGCTCGTCTAAATCATCGATTAATTGCGATCCGTCGCTTATCAAAGTAGCACCCTCGCGAATCAACTGATGGCATCCTTCGGAACTTGGGCGATCTATCGGACCCGGTATCGCAAACACGGTTTTACCGTATTCCATGGCTAAGTTTGCAGTGATCAAAGATCCGGACCAGGCCGGGCATTCGCTGACTACCAACGCCTTGCACCACGCGGCCACGATCCTGTTGCGAATTGGAAAAGTCTGCTTATCTGGGGACTTGTGTAGCGGAAACTCAGAGATGACCGCACCATTCCCGTCAGCGATTCGCTCTGCAAGTGCGAGATTTTCCGGAGGATAGAGCTTTGCCAGGCCAGAGCCAATCACTGCGATCGTCCGCCCACCAGCTGCCAAAGCCGCTTCATGCGCTGCGGTATCGATGCCCCGGGCTAAACCAGAAACGATTGTGAATCCTGCATGAGCGAGTTGATAGGTGATCTTCTTCGTCGCAGTAAGGCCATAATTAGTAGCGCGCCTAGACCCAACGACGCTGATCGCGTGACGATCTTCATCCCTGATTTCGCCCCATACATAAAGTAGAATGGGTGCATCAAATGCGCTGATCAAGTGCTTGGGATAGGTTTCATCTGTCTGGGTGACGATTGCAATTCCCCGCTTCTCAGCCTCCGAAATTTCGGCTATCGGGTCTGCATGATCCTCCCAAGAGACAATGATCTTTGCTGTCTCCACCCCAATGCCGTCGACTGCTCTGAGCTGAGACTCAGTTGCACGAAGAATCTTTTGTGCGCTCCCAAAAAAACTTAAAAGGCGGGCAATTCGGATCGGTCCGAAGCTCGGTAAAAGGTTGAGCGCTAAAATTGCTTCACGATCCGTCATGATCGATCTTTATGGCGCGTTATTAGAGATAAGAAAACGAGCTAGGTATTTCCGAATTGTTCGTTCTAACCTTAAGCCTCTCGGCCTTTCGCCTCTGCTATTTAATTTCCACACCACTTTTCGGCCATACCCATTTTACCACCCGACCTCCAGCAATCATCGCCTTTGCTTCAATGGTTTTTACTCCGAATACTGTCTCGGCTTGATAGGATGCTAGGCCGATCGCTACTTGGGTTCCGTTCAGGTCTTCGCTTTGCTGTGCGTCCTTCCAGTCAAGAACCTGATCGTATGTGAATGCCGTGATCTTGCCACTTCTTACGCTTTCTTGCATAATGGCTACGACGTTGCCGGCAGCGCCTTCCGGGCGCACAGGCGCTATAGATTCTTCCGCCTCTTCAGGAACAGCTACTTCAGCAGACTCTTGCACAGGCTCAACATCTTGTCGCGCGCCTTCCTGTTCTTCTATCTCTTCTTGGCCTTCGGGCTCTTGCAAACTTTCTTGGATCGGCTCAGCGCTTGGCGGTTCGACCTCGATCTCTTCTTGGGCTGCTTGTGGCGCCTCTTCAACTATGGCTGTGCTATCTATCCTGTTAGCTTCGATCTCGCTTGGAGGTGATATTTGAGAAACTTCTGTTTCTAGAGCTTCTTCGGTTTCTGTTTTTGAAGCGAGGCCGAGGTCTTCTTCTTCAACAGAGCCTTCGTTGACAGGACTCGTAGAGGCCACCGGTATTTCACCTGTCAATGTTTCTCGTAGTTCAGGCTCGTAGCGATAACCTAAGTAGGCAGCGATTGCCATGCCGGTCAAAAAAAGAAAAGTTTTCATATAAATAAAGGTTTCAAGGGCCGGGAGATTGCTGAAAACGATTCCTAGCGGATCTAAGATTGGTGGCTGGAGCTAAAAATGGGTAGTTTTTTTTCAAAATGAAGAAGCTTTACGTAATTGCAGGTGAGATGAGCGGGGATGCCCATGCTTGCGGCCTTTTAAAAGAACTTAAAAAACTGCGGCCCGATCTCGTAATCCACGGGGCAGGTGGTCCAGAGATCGCTGGGGTGAGTCACGGAAATACCCGCGATTGGGTGGAGGCCGCTGCCGTAATGGGGGTAGTGGAAGTCCTGAAACACTACAGCTGGTTTAGAGCTCAGTTTGGGGAAATGCTCGGTGAGATAAGGGAACTGCAGCCAGATGTTCTACTGCTAGTCGATTATCCAGGCTATAATCTCCGCTTTGCCAAAGCGGTCCGCAAGCTTCGGTTACCAATCCGTATCATCTATTACATAAGTCCCCAAGTCTGGGCGTGGAACCGGAGACGCGTTCCAGTGATGGGTCGTTTGCTGGACGAAATGCTTTGCCTCTTTCATTTTGAACGATCGATTTTCGAAGAAGCGGGCCTGAAAACAACCCATGTCGGGCATCCGATTATCGATCAGGTTAAACAGTTGCCAAAGGATGTCGTCCGAGATCCACACCTGATCGGACTGTTTCCAGGTAGCCGCGAGCGCGAGATTGCTAAACTATTTCCTCTGATGATTGCTACAGCGAAAACTCTCAGGGCCTCACAGCCAACCCTTACATTCAGGGTCCCAGCAGCGACTCCTGCGCTGAGGCAAGAGATCGAGAAAATGTTGAAAGAAGCTGGCGCATCGACTTGGATATCGCTGACTCATGGCGGAAGCCACGAGCTCATGCAAAAGGCGCAATGTGCAGTGATTGCAAGTGGCACTGCCACTTTAGAGGCTACCGTTCTCGGCCTTCCCTATTGCTTAGTTTATAAGATGGCACCATCTACCTATTTCTTAGGCAAGCGATTGGTCAAAATAAAGCACATCGGAATTGCTAATATCTTGGCTCAAAGAGAAGTGATTCCAGAGTTTATCCAAGAGAATGCAACCCCACAGGCACTGGCGACGTGGATCCGAGAGATCCTTGACGATCCAGAAGCTCGTCAAAATCTTTCAGTGGAACTGAAGAAGGTTTCCGATCTTTTAGGCGGGGCAGGGACTCACCGACGAGCGGCCCAGCGAGTCAACCACTGGCTAGAATTTCCTGAAACGGATTAGCGCTCGTTACTAGGCACCCGAAATAATTCGTCCAAAAGATCACTCCTAGCCTGCGTCCTTGGGATGACGTTACTCGCCGTCGTCCCGGCCAGCCAAAGAGATCGCGCTACCTAATTTCTTGTTCCATGATTCCTCATCAATGAGCTGAGAGATTGGTTTCTCCATCCGCCACTTCCAGTAAAATGGATTAAACGCAGGATCATTAATCCGCTCCGCTGTAATACGATCTGATCTCAAGTTTTCATCGATTGCCATAAGGTCCTGAAGCGGGAAAATCGCCCACATGGCGGGAGAATGAAGATGCTGCTCGATAATCTGCATAGCCACCTTAGCGCTTAGGTCTTCTTGAGGATATGCCTGTCCCAGCATCTCCCACGAAAATGACGCGCGCGTGTGAGAATCTGATCGCCACCAGCCGCGCAGAGTTTCCATATCATGCGTTCCGGTAGATAGAATCGATAAGTAAGGCGCAAGGTCAGGATGTGCGAAGCTGCATGATGAGGTCTTCGGCCAGCGCTGGATCTCAAGTGAGAGGATGCCCATCTCGGTCATTACTCTAGGGACACAAGCGGGAACCATCCCTAGGTCCTCACCACAGAGGAGCATATTGCTCGCAGCACGCATCGCCGGTAGCTTTTCCAAAGCACTCGCACGCCAGAATTGCTCATGACGTCGATAGAAATAATCGTCATGCAGGGCCCGGAGTCGCCATCTCTGATCTTCATCCAACGCGGAAAATGATGATGTCTCCATAAAGTTCATTCGTGGATGAAAGGCTTTGGGGTTCGTCTCCCGGTCTTCTAATAAGATGACATTCGCCACCATTTCAAAGAGCGCCGTGCGGATCCAATCCTGACGGGCCCAATCTCCCTCTGGCAAGCACTTCAGAAATTCTGCAATACCGCGTTGAGTGCTTAGCAATGGCTTTAATTGATAGAAGCCCTCGCCGTTTTGATCGAAGAAATCGGCCTTTATTCTTTCCGCATAATCGCCAAATCGGTCTTTGAGCAATGACTCTGTAAGAAATGGCAAACAAAGGCGATCGTGGCCAAGATGGATCCCTCTTTCGACTAATTCGTTTTGAGTTATTGGAAGAGCGGGGGAGAAATGTCCTAATATGCCCTCAACTTGTGAAAGTGGTATTTCCCAGATCCGGAAGAATCCTAGGATGTGATCAATACGGAAAGCATCGAAGTATCGAGACAGTTTCCCAAACCTAGATTGCCACCAGGCAAAGCCATCCTCCTTCATTTCGTGCCACTTATAAGTCGGGAAGCCCCAATTTTGACCAGAATTAGAGAAGGCATCGGGAGGAGCGCCAGTCTGAGAATCCATGTTAAAGAGGTGCGGATTGACCCAGGCATCCACTGATTGACGATCGATCCCAATCGGAAGATCACCCTTAAGTCCAATTCCAATCTCATGCATCGCCGCAACGGCCGCAGAGAGCTGAAGATCTAGCTCATATTGGAGCCACACATAATACAATACCTCAGGATGATTCGAAAGAGCAGCAGCCTTTTCCCGATCAAATACTGCCCATTCTTTCCATTGAGAAAAATCAGCTGTGGCATATTCGTCGCGTTTCACACAGAAGACCCCATAGTCCAGGACCCAGTCGCTGTTTAGATCGATGAAGTTGAGAAACTTCCTGCTCTTGACGATTTGCTTGTATCGTGAATCGAAAACCTCTCGCGTAACGCGCAATTTGAAACTCATCACCGCCTCATAATCGAGGTCTTGGAGGGAATTCAGCGCGGCGCGTGTTTCTTCATAGGCTTTCGGATTTGGGATATTTTCACTCAAAGAATTGACCCTCAGATAAATCGGATGAAGGGCATAAATACTGATTGCAGAATATGGATAACTATCGGTCCACGTATGCGTCGAGGTAGTATCGTTGATCGGTAGAATCTGAAGAAGCTTGAGCCCCACCTTCACCGCCCAGCTTGCCATCTCCGCTAGATCTGGAAACTCACCAACCCCGCAGCCTTTGTGACTACGGAGCGAAAACAATGGAACGGCGACTCCGCAACCACGGAATTTCTGGCTGGCCGGACGCCGATAATTCCGATCAGAAATACGCACAATATGCGCAGAGTCACGACGGGGCAAAACACGGTTTTCTGCGCCGTCTTCGAGACGAACACAGCGCCCTAGCTCTAGATCGTAAAGCCCGTATTTATAGCTGATTTCCCAGTCCATCGGCAGATTTACCGAACATTGCCAGTTATCCGCGCCAACATACTTCATCGGCACAGCCCGATCATAATCCCACTCACCAAGCGGATCGATATTCCCAAGAATACAAGGGATCATGCGATCAGGAAGAAAAGACATGAATAAGCAGAAAGTGTTACTGCCTGATGCTAAGCCGTTTGCATAGTCGTCTGAGGTGATTAGTTTGTTTAAATCCCGGACGGATTTGAATATTTTTCCTTGGTAGACTGAGTCTTCGTTGCCTGCAGAACGCCAAGCATCGATACAAAAAACCTTCTCTTCCGGAGCGACACAGTCAATCTGGGGAAACTCCCTGTAGCACCCCCACTCTTCTGAAATAGCTCCCTGATCGTCTATTTCGTATTGATAGGTATACTTTGTATCTGATTTAGTATCAAGGTTCAGCTCCAATCGCCAATGCCCTGAGTCATGCCAAAACATCAGATGTTGGATGACCTTTGTTTTTCCTTGGCAACAGGCCTTAATTTTTATCGACAGGGATTGGCCGACTACAGTCTGATACGCTACCCGAAAAACAAATTTCATTCCCTTCAGATAAGAGACTTAAAAACACAAAGAAGGAATCATAATTAATACTGATTCAGCCGTAATAGAATCCCAATCTTCCCCAAGAACTGGATTGTCAATTGAGCGTTAAGAACCTATGTTCCGCGCTTCCCTAGACCATCGCTTCATTTGTCAGACCTACCTAAAACTTCTGAGTTCCTGCTGCCTACATATGGGCGGTTACCACTCAAAATCCACGAAGCAAAAGGCTGTCGTGTGACAGATACAGAAGGAAAAACCTACCTTGATTTCTGCATGGGAATTGCGGTTTGTAGCCTCGGACATAGCCATCCAATCATCGTTAACACCCTGGTGGCTCAAGCGAAGAAGCTGATACATGTTTCAAATTTGTATCATACTGAGGAGCAGAGACTTCTGGCCGAAGAAATCGTCCTGAACCAAGTTCGCCTACCGGGAAAGGTTTTCTTTTCAAACTCTGGAGCAGAAGCGAACGATGGCTTGATCAAGCTGGCAAAACGCTTTGGACACGCAAAGCCTGCTCAAGATGGAAGTCCCCGGGATGAAATTCTTACGTTCAGCCACTCATTCCATGGGCGAACCCTTGGCAGTATGGCAGCCACAGCTCAGGCAAAGGTGCATGAGGGCTTTACCCCGCTGATGCCCGGATTTCGGTATTTGCCTTTTAACGATGCAAAAGCCTTGGAAGATAACATATCGCCGCGGACTGCGGCGCTTTTAGTTGAGCCAATACAGGGTGAGGGCGGAGTCAATGTGGCGAGTCGTGAATTTTTGACAGCCTTGAACCGGGTGAGGCAAAAGTATGATCTCTTGCTTTTCTTCGATGAAGTTCAGGCAGGCTTCGGGCGTTGTGGACCTGCGATGGCATGGAGGGCGATCTCAGAGGAGATCGAACCAGATGGAATCTCGTGGGCAAAGGGGATTGGTGGTGGAGTGCCAATCGGTGCCTTTTGGGTAAGCGATCGCGACTACGCCCAGCCCGATACTCCAATTTCAGCACTGATGGGGCCCGGATCTCATGGATCAACCTATGGGGGAAATCCACTGATGTGTGCCATATCTCTTGCTGTAATACGCGAAACCTCCAGCGAGCATATTCAACAGAATATTAAACAGCGCTCACAACAGATCTTTGAACAGCTTGAATGCCTGAAATCAACCTCCATCAAAGAGGTGCGAGGAATGGGTCTTCTTATTGGAATCGAGCTAAACGCGGAAGGATTGAAGGCGCCACGTGACGGGGAGACCTTGGCAATTCATCTAACCAAACACTTAATCTCGAATGGGCTTCTCGTCGTTCCAGCTGGACCTAACACTGTGCGCTTGCTGCCCCCACTCAATGTCACTGATTCAGAAGTGGACGAAGCATTGGATATACTTCGCGACACCCTGGAAGACATTTTCCTAAAATAGTTCCACATGAAACATTTTCTCTCCATTGAAGACCAAACTCGTAACGGAATCTTACATCTACTGGATGCCGCGAAGATTTATAAACAGCTTCGAGGAAAATCTTCGACTAAGGATCAGCTACTTAAGGGGCAAACCTGGGCGATGGTGTTTACGAAAAGCTCTACCAGAACTCGAGTCTCTTTCGAGGTCGGGATCAACGAGCTTGGTGGGAAATCCATATTTTTGAGTGCTGATGATTCTCAGCTAGGCAGAGGCGAGCCAATTTGTGACACAGCTCGAGTCCTGGGACGGATGGTCCATGGGCTAATCGTGAGGACCTCGGCTCACGAAGATATAGAGGATTTCGCTAGTTTCTCAAATTTGCCGACAATTAACGCACTGACAGACGCCGAACATCCATGCCAGATTATAGCCGACCTTATGACGATCACCGAAGAGCGTGGCGTTCTCGAAGATCAGAAGATCGTATTTGTCGGCGACGGGTTCTCGAACATGACTCGATCGTGGATGTGGGCTGCAAAGCACCTTAACCTACATCTGACAATCGTTTGCCCGCAGGAGTTTGCGCCTAGCCAAAAGTTCTTGAAAGAACTTGATGCTGAGAATGTCACTGTCTCACATGATCCGATAGAGGGGATCAAGGGAGCCGACGTGGTTCAGACCGATGTTTGGTTATCAATGGGACAAGAGGATCAAAATTCAAAAGAACCTTACTTCGATGGGTATCAAGTAAGCGAATCTCTCCTGAAGAATGCGGCACATGACCACATCGTGATGCATTGCCTTCCGGCCTATCGGAAAAAGGAGATAAGTGATCAAGTCCTAGAGAAAAACTCTAATATTATATTCCAACAGGCAGAGAATCGTTTGCATGCGCAGAAGGCCATTATTGAATCAGTAGTAGGCTGAAGTATGAGCGAAACTTGCACGTCGCTTAATTCGACAAAGGTGGGTGAAAATAATTCATAGTTCCACATGGAACAGAAAAACGCATGTTTGAATATCCAATCAAATACGATGTTCTAGTCATCGGCGCCGGACATGCCGGGATAGAAGCGGCCTTAGCAGCGACCCGAATTGGAGCAACGACTGCAATCCTAACCCAAAATCTGGATACGATTGGGCAGATGTCTTGCAATCCGGCAATAGGTGGACTTGCGAAAGGTCATATGGTTCGGGAGATCGACGCCCTTGGTGGCTTCATGGGCATAAATACAGATGCGACGGCGATTCAATGGCGACTATTAAATGCGTCGAAGGGCCCCTCAGTTCGCGCACCGCGGGCTCAATGTGATAAAAAAGCTTATCAGCTACGAGCTAAATTCACCCTAGAATCGACTGAAAATCTGGATATTCATCAAGCAAATGTAACAGAGATTCTTCTCGATACTTCCGGTTCGGTCATTGGTGTAAGGACAAATCTTGGCCTTATCATCCACGCTTCCGCGATCGTTCTAAGTGCGGGAACCTTCATGCAGGCAATTATGCATGTGGGCGCAAAACAGGAAAAAGGAGGGCGACTTGGCGATGGTGTCTCCACAATTTCGGAATCTTTGAAAAAATTAGGCTTCGAAGTAGAGCGGTTTAAAACTGGAACACCCTGCCGTCTATCAAGTAAGTCGATCAATTTCGAAAGGTGCGAGGTCCAAGAAGGCGATCAGAACATCACTCATTTTAGTGATCGCTATCGAATGATCAAAGATGAGCCTAGTGAAACCTTTACGCTAAATAAGTGGAGTAATCCGAGGTTTGAGGTCGAACAGGTGCCTTGTCATATCACGTATACCAACGATAAGACCCATCAGATAATTCGCGAGAATCTAGACAAGTCCCCAATGTATAGCGGGACCATAAAAAGTATCGGCCCCAGATACTGCCCTTCGATTGAAGATAAAGTAGTGAAATTTGCTGATAAGGAACGGCACCAAATTTTTTTGGAGCCTGAGGGGAGGCATAGTGGTGAAGTTTACGTGAACGGAGTCTCAACGTCTCTCCCGTTTGAAATTCAGCACAATTTTCTACGAACAATTGATGGTCTTGAAAACTGCCAGATCCTACGTCCTGGATACGCAGTGGAGTATGATTACTGCCCACCCACCCAGTTGCGGCATACTTTGGAAACGAAAAAGGTGCCGGGGCTGTTTTTCGCAGGCCAGATAAATGGCACTTCGGGATATGAAGAGGCTGCTGGCCAGGGCTTGTTAGCTGGAGCGAATGCTGCCCTCAAAGTGAAAGGTCAAGAACCTTTGATTCTGAAGCGTGAGGATGCATATCTGGGAGTAATGATTGATGACCTAGTAACCAGAGGTTGCACCGAGCCCTACCGAATGTTCACTAGCCGTGCTGAATATCGCTTGCTACTACGCCATGACAATGCCGATCTGCGGCTATCGGCAATCGCGGAAAATGCCGGACTAATTGGCTCTACAATGGCCAGAAAAACTCGAGACAAAGGTCAACAGCTTAGCAAAGCGATCGAAGAGGTTAGGAAGATCAAGGAAGGCGGGAAGTTTTTGGATCACTGGCTGCGGATCGTGGGAAACACTTGGGAAGCACTTCCAGAAAACATCCTTACAAGATTCCCTACTGAAATCTGGAAATTGCTTGAGACTGAAATCAAGTATGAAGGGCACGTAGATCGGCAGCTTAAACATATCGAACGTATGAAACGCCAGGATGAGCGATCAATTCCAGACGGAATTGATTACTCACAGATCACGGCACTGAAAGCAGAAGCAAGAACTCGGCTCGATGAAATTCAGCCAAGAACTTTGGGTCAGGCGTCCCGCATCCCCGGACTAACTCCCGCCGATATCGCAGTACTTCTCATCTGGATCGAAAGAGGAGCGAAGTCCGAAAGAGTCAGCTAAAATTCTGACGCAAACGACTTCCCACCGCGAGTCGGGCCCCGATCTCGATAGTTAAAACAAATCAGGGTTTTAAGTGACATCTGCGATATCTGGTGAACTTTTATTCGAACCAAAGCTTCAAGACATATGGAGCTAAGAAATACAAAAATATGAAATTCAAAAACACGATATTGACCACTGCCGCCTCATTATCCATCTCTGCTGGTGGAATTGCAGTTGCTGCCCCACAGGAGAAATATGAAGCAGACAAAAACGTAGGGACGACTGAGACATCCATGATGGATAAAAAGAACATCGTTGAGATCGCTTCAGCGGCAGAAGACTTTACCACGCTGGTAGCAGCCATAGAAGCGGCTGATCTGGTTGACGCACTCACCGGTGAAGGTCCATATACTGTTTTTGCCCCGACAAATGCAGCGTTTGAAGCACTGCCAGAAGGCGCGCTCGTCGAACTACTCAAGCCGGAGAACAAGGGAAAGTTGCAAACTATTCTTAAATACCATGTTTTGCCGGGTAAGGTAATGGCAGCGGATGTTGCGCCAATGGAAGTCGCTTCATTGGAAGGGAGAAATATTACCGTAGGCGTTGATGGTGAGAAGGTTATGGTCGACGGTGCAAACGTTGTTAAGACTGACGTAGAAGCTTCAAACGGAGTAATCCACGTGATTGATGCAGTCCTAATGCCCGCAGAAACGGAATAATTCAATTGTCTAGTATCTACCGCTAGAGGCCTCCTTCGAAAAAGGGGGCCTTTTTTGTTCATAGAAATCACTCGTTCAGGCCAGCTAACAGAATCTTATAACTGGGAATTTCGGAACACGACCGATTGCTACGATTTAGTCCTAACAGGACACGAGGCAGAAAGGTTGATGTCACCAGATCCCAATTTCTTGACAAGCATTCGTCCTAAACCTTTGCCCTCAACCAATCTCCGCGAAGGTGCAATCGCGTAAAAATAAGCGCCTGTGTGAGTTGGTCAAGGCCTAGAACAACCCAAATTGAGGTAAGCGATAGCCATTCACTTTGTGAAAGAAGCCAGATGACCCCGATTCGGTAAAAGATCATGCTACTGAATGCCCACCTCATTACCATTCGGGTCGCACCCGCACCCCGCATCGTTGTTTTGAGGACAATACAGGTCGCAAAAAACGGCTGGGTGAATGCGCATACAACCAGAAGGGGCGCGGCCAGCTGCCTGTGAACATCACTTCCTGGGGCCATTAATTCTACCAGCCAATTTCTTCCGAGGACAAAAGTGATCCCCATTGTGATCATAAGTCCTACCGCAAGCTTCCATGAGAATCTCACTGCCTGAATTGCTTTCTGCGGCGATTTCGCTCCTAAATACTGTCCGGTGAGCGCCGCTGCCGCTGCAGCTATCGCGAACCCAGGAAGAAAACTCATTGATTCTAAACGGATTGCAATAAAGTGAGCCCCCAGCGCGCCATCGTTTTCTAGTGCGGAAATCACACGAAGGCTGAACGAATGGATGGCCCACATACCTCCGATCTCGATTGCCTGTGGCACTCCGATCCGACCGATTCGATGGATTGTATTCCAATGCCATCGTAATCCCGAATAGGTCCATCTTAGAGCAGATCTTTTTCTTGCCTTGAGAATCAATGATACGGTCGCCAGACCAGCGAGCCATCCGACTACGGTTCCTAGAGCGATTCCTTCGATACCCCGGCCACCAAAAGGTGCCGCTGCGAAGACGAAGAGGACACTCGTCAAGACGTTCACAAAGTTCACCACGAGCATCGCTAGAAATGGCGTTCGTGTATCGCCGGATCCACGTAGGGCAGCATTTACAGCAAACATCGCCCCAGCGGGCGGCGCAGACCACGCGAGAACTTGGATGTATTTTTCTGCCTGAATCGCAGCCATCTCTGATAATCCCATCCATAAAGTCAAAGGCGCCGCGCCAAGTTGTAAGATGACTAGGGCGGCAGTTCCAGCAGCAGCACCAAGCCATAGTCCTTGGCCAAGCCCCCGATTCGCTAAACGCATATCCCGAGCGCCAGTGGCACGTGATACGAGAGCCATCACGCCGGTTGCGACGGCTCCTTGGAATATGTAGATGAACCAAGCAACAAATCCACCAAGGCCCATCGCATCGAGCAATACGATTCGTTCTGCACCTTCGGCCATCCGCCCCGCAATGAGGACATCTGTGGTGCCGACTACAAATGCTAGGATCTGCTCTAAGAGCGGCCACGTCGCTAGGGTAATGACCTGCCTAGGTAGGCTCAATCGTCCTAAACTTCCAGAAAGTTTAACTCCTTCTAGAACTTCGGCACGGCTATCTGCAGCTGATGACAATCCCGGCCTATCCATCGGCAGGAGGCTTACGTTTCTATTCGCTTACGGCAATGAGTTTAGCAAATCTATTGTCGATACCTCTGACCAGAGATCTGCTTGCGCTGGACGTTGGGCGGAAGACCTCTTTGGGAAAAGGAGATAACGGCGCCAATGCCGGCCGCGTGTGGCGCGCCAAGCCTTTGCTCAACCTTAGCCTCAGGAAAAACTAGGCAGCGGCGCTTCCTTATAAGCATCATTGTGAGTGCAAATCCAAGGAGCAGACCAAAGGTTAATCCGACGACTCCGAGATAATCTTGCAACCAATGAGTAACAGCTTCAAATGAAAGAGTTTCTAGCATCGGATTGGGTTATAAATCTGAGCTTTCGAGAGCGAGTTCCCTGAATCGGATTAGCCTCATCAAAGTTACAGTAAACTATACCTAGAATAGCCGAAGGTAGGTTCAGATTGAAAGTCCAAAAAGAGCAGAACTGTTGGCTATTTATTCAGCTACGATCAATTGACCAGAAGCAAAAGCGTTGGACGGACCCAGCCGCTGAGTCTACCTGCTTAAGTCCTATACTTTGTGGTCACCTTTCGGGCTGATTTGCATCGTTTCCGCAAAATAGTTTCAAGCTGCGAGAAGATCGCAATCACACCATCACCATAGCGCCCTTCCAGCCAATGCGAGTGTGCATAGGCTAGACAGTCGAAGCTATCTTCCTCAGTGAACCAAGGCTCTAACAGATAGCCAAAGATGATTCCTGCAGATTTTGAATCTGGATCAATCGTTAGTAAAACTCCTGCATCTCGACAGCGTGGAGCATGAATGTCTACAAAGCACCCGCGGTTAAGAAGCCAAAATCCGAATTGGCGAAGCAACGTGGCCTCGGCTAGATCCTTTACATAAACTGCGGGATAGATCTGCGGGCATAGTTGGCAGATATGATTCAGTTTTTCCTCAATCCTCAATCTATCTTTGTGGCGAAATACCCCGGAAAGATCAGTCAGCTTGCGAAGCTGGCTTGGGTTGCTACCAAATTGCTGGTCAGCCACTTCGATACTAAAGTCACAATGAGGACAGATATCTGCTGCGCGGTGGATATTTTGCACACACCGAGGACACTTCATAAGCAAAACCTATTTAGCTTCTTACCTCTTTCTAGGTCAATAGCCAGTTAAACGCTCTATTAATCCGGATTAGAAAACCTTTTCTATTTTGCCAAATGGCGCGCCCCGTCTTCCCCATCTACAACATATCTAGCGGTTCAGAAGCTAATGGTTCCAAATCTAAGGTAGTAAGTTGAAGCACAGGGATCTTTAGAGTTCTGGATTTTTTTTGGCCCAGTATTCTAGGCGCTCTTTGATACGCTTTTCGACGCCGTTATCTGTTGGAAAATAATAGCGGCGCCCTTCGCTTAGATACGCTTGCGGGACATAGCCTTCAGCAAAATCGTGTGAGTAAAGGTATTCCGTTTCGGAAGGCGGCTTTCCGGTAAGCTTTTTCGAACTTGGGGTGCGAAGGTGCTCGGGCACCGGAAGTGATTTACCCTCTTCGATGTCTTTGGTGGCCGCAGCCAGACCTGCGTAAGCACTATTAGATTTCGGCGATGTCGCTAGGTAGACTGTGGCATGGGCGAGGGGAATTCTACCTTCTGGCATACCTACAAATTTAAGTGCATGATGGGCATCAAGCGCTACCCGGATCGCGGCAGAGTCTGCGAGGCCGATATCTTCCGATGCGGCGATTACAAGACGCCGTGAGATAAATCGCGGGTCTTCCCCAACGTGTAGCATCTTTGCCAGCCAATATAGAGCAGCGTCTGGATCTGAGCCACGAATCGACTTTATATAGGCTGAGATCGTATCAAATTGATCGACTGCACCATAATGAACAGCTTTGCGTTGGATTGATTCTTCGGCTATTTCCATCGTGATATGGACCATCTCGCCGGCGGAAACAGTGGCAAGCTCTAGCGCGGTCAGTGCCTTACGCGCATCGCCATCCGCAAGTTTCGCAAGGTGTGCGAGAGCTTTGTCCTCATAGGTGATGGTCACCTTCCCAAGGCCACGTTCAGAATCGGCAAGGGCAGTTTTTAAGAGGGATAAAATTTCAGCTTCTGCAATTGGTTCTAACTGGAAGACTTGAGAACGTGAAACAAGCGGAGAATTTATGTAATAGTAAGGATTATGAGTCGTCGCACCAATGAAACGAACCGTTCCGCGTTCCAGATGAGGAAGCAATACATCTTGCTGAGATTTATTGAATCGATGAATCTCATCGATAAATAGTATCGTCGATTCCCCCCGCAGATCCTGATTCATCTTGGCCGCAGCAATCTTGTCTCGGATCTCTGCAACATTGGATTCCACCCCATTCAAAGTTTCAAATCGTGAGCCAGTGCTAGCTGCGATGACATTCGCCAAAGATGTTTTTCCAGTCCCCGGAGGCCCAAAGAATATTAATGATGTGATTCGATCAGATTCAATTGCCCGACGAAGCAGCTTCCCCGGGCCAAGTATATGTCCTTGTCCGACGACCTCATCAAGAGTCCGAGGACGCATTCGTGCGGCTAAGGGGACGTTTGGCAATTGCTTTTCAACCGGAATAGTGGGCTGAGAAAAAAGATCAGACATGAATTCGGGTTAGAGGTTGTCGATCTCTATAAGGGGGATCGATCCTACATCGCTAAGCAGAGAATATGAATCTAAGAACCGATTGTTCAAGATTCCTATAAAAAATTGGCTCACAACGGATTATCAAACGAAACCCTTGGCCGGTTTTGGTCATTCGGACGGATACGGCAGAGAACCAAAGGTCGTGCTGATCATGTAGCCGAAGCAGCTGAGATCTCTCAATTTTGCGCTTTGGGAATACCTAGCCAGCTGCGACATAAGAGACACCTAATATATAGTAATCTTTAGCTCAGGACGAGCGGCTTTGATTTTTGCCAGAGCTGCTTGTGGAAGATTAGAGTCAGAAATGGTGAGTAATTTCAGATTCCTCCGACTGACTATAAAGTCGACAAACGGTTTTGGATCTATGAAATGCATCTCGCGTAACGTAAAATGTTCCAGATTTTTTAAGCCAAGGAACTGATTAAATATATGATCAGTTCGCCCTTTTGGCTGATTATCTTCTGGCCGATTGCGCATGCGAATGCCAAATGATTTAAGATTCGTAAGTTCACTTATTTTACCCCACTCGTGATCTTTTGAGTGAGTCGTAAGAACCATCAAATGTTCAATGTTCTTGAGTTTCGAGAGGCCATCGATGAATGGCTTCTCAAGAGCGCCCCCTGCGGAGAAATGGGTAAGTTCCGGATGTTTTGCTAGAATCGAAACGCCGGAAAAATCCTCTCCCGAAGGGGTATTTCGGCCTCTCTTATCTTTAACGTATCCAGCATGGCCGATTTTCAGGGCTTTAAGTTTGGGTAACTTGAGGAATAACTCAAAATCTTCATACTTAAAGTCTGGAGCATCTATGTTGATACCAATTACGTTTCCTGCCTTATTACGTTCTATATTTAAAGGGTTGGATACTAAGCTTTGCAATTGAGAGACCACAGCCTTTTCATCGCTTGCGCCAAGTAGGGAGTAAAACGGGAGTATCAATAGCAGGAGTTGTATACGAATCATGGAATCTAGGCTGAGTAGGAGCGGTAATCTGCACTGAGGAAAAATTGAGACAACCAGTTTTTTTAGCTTGTCTGATATGGGTCGAGATCATTGCAAAGGCCTTCTACCAGAACTTTGCCAGTCCATGCCTACCTAACGGCAAGAGGGAGAGCGCATTCGAACTAAGATGCAAATCTTGCCAGATATCTAATCTTCACATACGCAAGATTGAACTTGTAGCCCTGATTTCTACATCAGCTGAGCGCCTGCTTCTGCTAGCTCTGAGCGCTCGCCGCGGTTCAGGGCGACATGGGCGCTAAAGGCTTGGTCTTTCAATCGGTTTCGAGTGTAAACAAGCCCGTTGCTACGGCTATCTACGTAGGGATTATCGATTTGCGCCGGATCACCGACTAGGACTAACTTCGATTCCCGCGACATACGGGTGACGATTGTCTTTGCTTCTTGAGGAGTCAGTTGCTGCGCTTCGTCTAATATGAAGAAACGGTTCGGGATGGAGCGTCCGCGGATGTAGCAGAGGGCCTCTATTTCTAGAATTCCTTGTTCAATAAGAGCCTCATATGGCTTTTTGGTAGAGATGCCTGTGTTAGTTGGCGAGGATTGGGCCGCAGGTTTGCTTTGCTTCCGCTTAGGGCCTAAGGGAATATTGGGGCGCATCAGTAGGTCCAGTGCATCATGGATTGGCTGCAGCCAAGGACGCATCTTTTCATCCAAAGATCCCGGTAGAAATCCAAGCTGATCGCCCATCGATACGACAGGTCGCGAAACAGTGATGCCATTGTAACGTCGATTGAATATCTCGTGTAGACCAGCGGCGACAGCGACCAGTGTTTTCCCAGTTCCAGCGTGCCCATAACATGTCACAAGCGATATATCTGGGTTAAGAAGCGCATCTATGAGGCAGCGCTGGCCAAGATTGAGAGGTTTCAGCGATTGCCCGTCTTTGATCTTTAATACGTCCGGAATGTTTAGCCGGGTGAAGCTGCCATCTGCCTGAAAACGGGCTGGGATCGTTTGTTTTTCCCCGCAACATAGGAGGACGTATTCATTAATCGTCAAAGAAGGACAATCAGATGTACCCAGAGCGAGCGTCCCGCTGGATGCAAAACGTCTTAGATCGGCAGAACTTACCTCAATACGAGGCACGGTATAATTGGAGACCTCCCGTTCCTCCACCTTGTCATTTAAGTAGTCATCGCAAGGGATAGAAACCGCACGGGCCTTGAGACTTAGGTTTATATCCTTTGTTATCAGAGAAAGTTCCGTCTCTGGATTATGCTCCATCAATAGAAAGCAAGCGGCTAATATGCGGTGATCTACCCGATCACGATCAGGGAATATCCGGTAAAATTGAGCCAGGCGCGCCGTGCTTGCTTGGCAAGTTTCCGGATCATAAACTACGAGACGAATCGTTCCGCCTCCCTGTGTGGGCACACCACTAGTTGGCTTAGGGCCAGTTGCGAACATTTCTGTCAAGCGGCGGTGAACACGTCGTGCGTTTGCACCACGTTCGGATTGCTCACTTTTGAATTTATCAAGTTCGGCGAGCACATCGACTAGGATGCAAAGATGATTATCTGCGAAACGCTCTAGGCAGGCAGGATCGTGCAGCAGAACATTCGTATCCAAAACGAAATTTTTCCCGTTTTTTGAGGGTGCTTTGAGACCAAGTTCACGAAGTGTGTTTGCTGTTGGCTTCTCTCGTGGCCGGCTTTTGGCCTTCGAAGTGGTATTTCCGGATATATCTTCTAGAGGATCGGTACGCATGTTCGGTTTTTCAGGTTGAATCGGGGGAAAACAAAGCTCGTGAATCTTCGGGCGAGTGCGACACGGGGAAATGGTAGTCTTGTGGAGCAGATGGGCTCCCTGAATAATAAATTGCTATCTGCAGACGATGCAATTGCCCGGATGAAACGGGTGGTTGTCTTTCGAGGAAAGATCAAGATGGAAGATTATTTGCGCGCGCCGATCGTTTGGCAATGAGTTTACAAAATTTCTTAGGGTGCTCCTAGGACAGTGATCATTCTGCCTTACCCGGGTTGCACGAATACCAGATGTGGGGTGTCGCTTACACCAGTCCGAAGCTTTAGGGAGCGACATTGAAAGATTGTCCAAAAGAATTCACATGATCGATCTCTTGACAGGCAAAGCGTCTGGTAGGAGGCTTTGATACAACGACAGGGGAGCCGCTAATTCATGTGGCTGAGATCTTTTGCTTTAAGCGAGGAAACCCTTCGAACCTGACGCAGATTATGCTGCCGGAGGGAGTTCGGGAAGCTAGCAATGGATTTCTGAACTAGACCAATGGTAGTGTTCTAGGTGGACGGACGTGAATCAACATTTAGAACAATATGATTAGCCCGGAAGAAACAACTGGTGAGCCAGGTGGAAAACATGATGAAAGCCGGGCCCAGTTGCCGGCTTCTACCCGCGTCTACCTCGATGGGGTTCTGCATGATTTTGTGAAAGTCCCGATGCGGGAAATTTCTCTGCAAGATACAAAAGCCTTCAATGGAGAGCTTATTAAAAACGATCCAGTGAGGGTCTATGATTGCTCGGGTCCTTGGGGCGATCCATCCTTTGAGGGCACGGTGAGAGAGGGCCTCCCTCCACTGCGAAGGTCCTGGATAGAGGCACGCGGCGATGTAGAAGGGTACTCTGGCCGAGAAGTGCAGCCGCAGGATAACGGGTATCTAACTGAGAAGCATGCTGAGTTTGCATCGAAAAGTGAGCGGGCGAATCGTTTCATGGAATTTCCCGGCCTCAAAGCGAAGCGCCGCATGCCATTGCGAGCGACCGGCGGGGCTGTTACACAGAAGGCTTATGCAGATCGCGGCATCATCACTCCAGAGATGGAATTCGTCGCGATCCGAGAAAATATGCGGCGCGCGCAAATTTCTGATCAACGCGATGATATCTTACGGGATGATCTGGAAAAGCAACATGCCGGATCCACTCAGCTTCCAAACAGCGAGTACACGCCGGGTATATTCCGCCGTTTCCCGCAGCGGATCCCCGCAGAAATCACTCCCGAATTCGTCAGGAGCGAAGTCGCGGCCGGACGTGCGATTATCCCGCTCAACATCAATCATCCAGAATGTGAGCCGATGATTATCGGTCGCAATTTTCTAGTAAAAATCAACGCAAACATCGGCAACTCCGCAGTCGCTTCCTCCATTGAAGAAGAAGTTGAGAAGATGAGATGGGCGACTAAATGGGGTGGTGATACTGTGATGGATTTATCGACAGGTAAAAACATTCATGCCACGCGCGAATGGATTCTACGCAACAGTCCAGTGCCGATCGGAACAGTGCCGATCTATCAGGCGCTGGAGAAGGTGAACGGAAAAGCTGAGGATCTCACCTGGGAGCTGTATCGAGATACTCTTATTGAACAAGCAGAGCAGGGAGTCGATTACTTTACAATCCACGCCGGTGTATTGTTGCGCTTTGTGCCGATGACTGCCAGCAGGATGACGGGAATCGTTTCTCGTGGTGGTTCGATCATGGCGAAATGGTGCCTATCTCATCATAAAGAGAATTTCCTCTACACGCATTGGGACGAAATCTGTGAAATCTGTGCCCGCTATGACGTTAGCTTTTCGATCGGAGATGGCCTGCGCCCAGGTTCTGTCGCCGATGCAAATGATAAGGCCCAGTTTGGTGAATTAGAGGTGCAGGGTGAGCTTACCAAACGCGCTTGGGCAAAAGGCTGTCAGGTAATGAACGAAGGACCCGGACATGTCCCGATGCATATGATCGAAGAGAACATGGCAAAGCAGCTGGAATGGTGCCACGAAGCGCCATTTTATACACTCGGACCTTTGACGACGGATATCGCCCCGGGCTATGATCATATAACAAGCGGAATAGGCGCTGCAATGATTGGCTGGTATGGCTGTGCGATGCTTTGTTATGTAACTCCGAAAGAGCATCTAGGCCTCCCTAACAAAAAGGATGTGAAAGACGGCGTCATCACCTACAAACTCGCAGCGCATGCAGCAGATCTAGCAAAAGGACATCCGGGTGCGCAATATCGCGACAATGCTCTTTCAAAATCTCGTTTCGAGTTCCGCTGGGAGGACCAATTCAATCTCGGCCTAGATCCGGAAACGGCGCGCGAATACCACGATGAGACTCTCCCGCAGGAAGGTGCAAAGACTGCACATTTCTGCTCAATGTGTGGACCCCATTTCTGTTCGATGAAGATCTCAGAAGACGTCCGTCAATATGCGGCCAAGCAGGGCATTTCGGATGAAGCAGCCGTCGAGAAAGGAATGGAGGAGAAAAGCAAAGAGTTCGCCGAGAAGGGATCGGAGGTCTATCTCAAGGTCTAGGGTGATATAACTTTAGCTCCTAAGAATTTAAGTCAGACCAGCAAAGATGTTCACTGGCCTAGTAGAATGCTTGGGAGAAATTCTTCACCTGAAAGATCTCGGAGATCAGGCGCGATTAGAGCTTAAGGCTGAATTTTCAGGTGAACTAAAGCTAGGTGATTCAGTTGCTATTAACGGCTGCTGCCTGACGGTTGCCCAGTTAGAGGATGAAATTGTATCATTCGATATCTTGCATCAGACCTTACGTCTGACGTCTCTCCGGAGCTTGAAAGCAGGAAGCAAGGTGAACCTGGAACGGGCTCTGCGCTTGGGCGATCGGCTCGGTGGCCATTTTGTTCAAGGTCATGTCGACGGAGTCGGTGAGATCAAAGAGCTTAGAAGACAGGGTCAAGATCACATAATCAGAGTTGTTTTACCCGCAGAAATTCGACGCTTCTGCGTAGATAGAGGTTCTATTGCTATCGATGGTATTTCCCTCACAATCGCTGAGCTTGGTGAGGAATGGGCTGAGTTTTGGATCACCCCACATACATTTCGAGAGACAAATTTAGCCGTTACCAATGAGGGTGCGATTGTGAACCTAGAAGCCGATATGCTAGCGAAACATGTGGCGGGATTAATAGGAAGGTAAGCTTAGAGTTCCAAATGCTGATAGCGAGATAGCAGAGCAGTATGGGACGAAACCGGAGGACCGATATCGCACCTGTTTCTATCGGAAAGTTTTTGTTTTGCCGAAAAGTTTTCAGCTACCACCTTACAGAGCTCTATTGAAGCAAGGAGGCTGATGGAAGTAAGAGATGGGTCGATTCAGCAATTTTGGTTAGCGACTTGCCGCACTTGGACAGTTCGGTGTGAATGGCGGAAAGTTTAGAGATTAGGGCGGTGCACTCCCCTACCCCGACGTTCTGAAGTCAGTCCTTCGAGCCAAAATTAAGCTCTTTAACAATGAAGTTTTTTATCAGTTCCACAGCTGGATGAGCTGATGAGAAGAGCTACAAATCCTTCACACAGCGAAAGCCTGTATGACAGGCAGGCGAATCGTTTTCGATCGAGTGACGAGCTCCAGGACGATAGCGCATGCAGTAGGAAATGTGACAGAGATATGAGCCGCCCTTGGTAACATAGTTTGGTGCTCCGCCAGCAACTTCGCCAGTCCCCCTATTGACCCAAGTTTCTGGTCCTTTTGGATCACAATCTTTGCAAACTTTCCTGTAAGCGGGATCGTAATAATCGGAACAAATTTCCCAGACATTGCCCGCCATATCATATAGTCCAAAAGCATTCGGAGGGAATGACTTCACCGGAGCAGGGCCGGCGAATCCATCTTCCGCCGTGTCATTTGTCGGGAACTTCCCGTGAAAGGTGTTCGCCATCCATTTGTTATCCACCTTAAGTTCATCGCCCCAAGTATAAAGCTTTCCCTCCAAGCCTCCTCGAGCTGCATACTCCCACTCAGCCTCTGTGGGGAGCCGCTTTCCAGCCCAATTCGCGTAAGCGACAGCGTCATCATAAGTTACGCAAGAAACTGGATGATTCTTTCGACCGGATATGTCGGAACCAGCCCCCTCAGGACTTTTCCAGCTCGCGAATGGATCCCATTTCCACCACTGCAAGAACGATCCCGGAGCGGTCACTTCGCCAGTCATTTTCGAGGGAGAATTAAAGATAATCGCACCGTTGTTAAATGGGGGCGTAGGCAAGTTCGCCAAGGCTTCGGGAGGAAATGCATCGATATCGGCAGGGCGCTCGGCAAATGTGATGTAGCCCGTGGCGTCGACAAATTCCTTAAATTGGCCGATAGTCACCTCAGTTTGATCCATCCAGAACCCAGTGACCTCGATTTCCTTCTGCGGACGTTCTTCAGGAAAGTTCTTCGTGCCATAAGGAGTTTGGAAAGTGCCTTCAGATCCCATCAAAGTGGTCCCCCCCTCAATTCGAACCATGCCTGCGACGGCTTGTTCTGCGTCGACTGCAACTTCATCCTTGTGGCAGGAGGACAGGAGCGAAACTCCAATGCTTAACAGAAGAATCAAAAGCTGCCTAAAGGGATGAACGACCAGAGGCCGCTGCGCCGTTCGTTCTGCTTTAAGGCGAAGGCGACATGTCTTCGGCAAGCCGAAGTTTACTATTAATATTTTGCGTAAGGTCACGTTTCTTTTGAACAAATTACAAGGGGTTTGGGCGGAGGAAAGTAGGTATATCTCTTAGGTGGAGGCTGGCATGGTGTGTAGACTCCATCAAACCGTATCTTGTCAGTTCACTTGATAATAGTTGGGTCAATCGGCAAGGTCATAGGGGAAAATTTTTGTGTTTTCAGTAAAGCGGATAAACTCCTAGCTTCGGGCGATCACATGAGAGCCAGACTAACTAAGGATTTCCGCTTTGAAGCCGCACATACACTTCCTTCGTTGCCTAAGGATCACAAATGCAGGAAGATGCATGGTCACAGTTTCAAAGTAGAAATCCATATCGAGGGCAAGGTAGATGAAGAAATCGGTTGGGTGTATGATCACAAACTGATCTCAGAGGCGATGAAGCCGCTCCTCGAGCAAATGGACCACTCGTATCTCAATGAGATACCCGGTTTGGAAAGCCCGACAATCGAGATTATGGCCGGATGGTTCTGGAGGAAGCTCGAAGGAAAATTACCTGGCTTGGCCGAAATCGTGATATTTGAAACTCCTACCGCAAGGTGCTCATTTCGAGGGGACTTCTCATAGGCGGATTAATTCAGAAATGTTCTTGCCTTGAGCTTAGGCCTAATACAAGTTCCCGCCTCCAGTGTTACGGGACGTAGCTCAGCCTGGTAGAGCGCCTGCTTTGGGAGCAGGATGTCGTGAGTTCGAATCTCGCCGTCCCGACCAACCCGATCTCTTCATTCGGTTTTCGATTTTCGATTTTCGATTTTTGATTTTCGATTTTTGATTCTCGACTTCCAAACTTCGACCTCGGACTCGCCCCGATTGCAGAACTCAATTCTAGCGATTCTCTAAATAGGCACGCAGCATCCAGAGTGCTTTGTCATGGACCTGGATACGCCCAATCATTAGGTCCTGAGTCTGTAGATCGCCCTTTTCTTCAGCTAGGTTTCTTGCTGAAATCAGACTCTGGGAAACAATCTCATGGCACTCCACGAGATGAGCTACATAGTCCTTCGAAGGAATTTCCTCGATTGGGAGTTCGGAAATGGTCGAAAGAGATGCCAAAGTCTTGAGGCCACCTGGCGCGAAGGAACCAATTGCACGGATACGCTCGGCAATATCATCAATCGCAATAAAAAGTTCTTCATATTGAGCTTGGAATGCTGTGTGCAAACTAAAGAAATCTGGTCCCTCTACATTCCAATGGGCAGTATGAAGCTGACCTAGAAGGGCGTATGAATTTCCGAGCACGCTGCTCAGTGCTTTTGCCACAGGGGCGGAACTAGTCTTGGTATCAGTGTTGGTTGCTGTCTTCATGCTACGGAATATTTGCATACCTAGAACAGCTTTCAAGATTAGGTTTTAGCTTCCAGTCCAATTGAGATGATCGGATTAGGATTTCAGCCAATCTCTGCGCTAATCTCTGCGCTACATACACAAACCTATTTTTAGACATTCGTGGGAACCACGTCTTAGAAGCCATTCAGTTTCGATCGCTAGATCGGCAGTTGTTTCACTGAGGAGGTGAGCTGTGGGATTTGATGCCCGAAGCGAAGAAGATGCTTCCTGAAATTGCTTCATCTTCGATTTAAGAGCTAGATTTACCTGTGGTGTTAGCTGCTGGATCGTTGTAGTTACGGGCCCTTAAAGCTTTTTTAAAAACATTTAGAAAAGGTATTGACCTTTGGCGGCCAGTTGCGCTAGGTTTCTGCCGTTGGCGCGACAAGCGTCGACACGAGAGACTGCCAGTCGGTCGAGGTGCAAACCACTCAATTAGAAATTAGCATAATTCATTTGGAACGTTCCTATATTAGGAGCGTTTTTGATCGGAAAAGCTTTTAGGTTTCGGCCAGTTTCTGAGGAGTAACACCCGATCGGCTTTTTAGTCCCCTCGTTGCAAGCTCTTTGATAGTGTGACTTAGTAGAAATCGTGCCTTAGTAGGCATTGATTGCAGATGAATCTAATCTAAGTTGTTTTGATGTAAATCATTGCAATTTTGGTAAGTTCTTTTGGAAGAAGATGAGAAATAGGCGGCCTTAAGCCGGTTAGGTTTCTACTGAGAAGAAAAAAAGATTAAATTGTGCGCTGCGCGAAATAACGCGCAGTACGTAGAGATGGAGCTTAGCCTTTGTTTTACAGAGGCAAATTAAGTGAAGTCTCTATAGGTCAATTTGGAAATTACGTTTGCTATTAAGATTTATCTTACTGGCATTACGCCAACCGAATTTTTACGGAGAGTTTGATTCTGGCTCAGAACGAACGCTGGCGGCGTGTTTAAGACATGCAAGTCGCACGGAATGAAGATGGTATTTATATTATCTGATTTTAGTGGCGCACGGGTGAGTAACACGTGAATTACATGCCCTGTAGAGGGGGATAGCCCACCGAAAGGTGGATTAATACCCCATGGTATCCTGCCCTAAGAAGCAAGATTAAAGGTGGCTAGCAATAGCTGTCGCTACAGGATTGGTTCGCGCCCTATCAGCTAGTTGGAGAGGTAATAGCTCCCCAAGGCAACGACGGGTAACTGGTCTGAGAGGACGATCAGTCACACTGGAACTGAGACACGGTCCAGACACCTACGGGTGGCAGCAGTCGAGAATAATTCACAATGGGGGCAACCCTGATGGTGCAACGCCGCGTGGAGGATGACGGTCCTAGGATTGTAAACTCCTGTCATCTGGGAGAAAGACCTGGCGATGAATAGTCGACAGGGTTGATAGTACCAGAAGAGGAAGGGACGGCTAACTTCGTGCCAGCAGCCGCGGTAATACGAAGGTCCCGAGCGTTGTTCGGAATCACTGGGCGTAAAGGGAGCGTAGGCGGCGCGGTAAGTCGGATGTGAAATCCCGAGGCTCAACCTCGGAACTGCATCTGATACTGCCGTGCTAGAGTAATGGAGGGGTAGCTGGAATTCTCGGTGTAGCAGTGAAATGCGTAGATATCGAGAGGAACACTCGTGGCGAAAGCGAGCTACTGGACATTTACTGACGCTGAGGCTCGAAGGCTAGGGGAGCGAAAGGGATTAGATACCCCTGTAGTCCTAGCAGTAAACGGTGTGCGCTTGGTGTGAGAGGAATCGACCCCTTTTGTGCCGGAGCTAACGCGTTAAGCGCACCGCCTGGGAAGTACGGTCGCAAGACTAAAACTCAAAGAAATTGACGGGGACCCGCACAAGCGGTGGAGTATGTGGCTTAATTCGATGCAACGCGAAGAACCTTACCAAGGCTTGACATGCATCTCTAAGCACGTGAAAGCGTGTGACCATTTATGGAATTTGCACAGGTGCTGCATGGCCGTCGTCAGCTCGTGTCGTGAGATGTTGGGTTAAGTCCCGCAACGAGCGCAACCCTTGTGAATAGTTGCCAGCACGTAATGGTGGGAACTCTATTCAGACTGCCCAGATCAACTGGGAGGAAGGTGGGGACGACGTCAGGTCAGTATGGCCCTTACGCCTTGGGCTGCACACGTACTACAATGCCCAGCACAATTAGAACCGATACTGCGAAGTGGAGGAAATCTGAAAAACTGGGCCCAGTTCGGATTGGAGGCTGCAACTCGCCTCCATGAAGTTGGAATCGCTAGTAATGGCGTATCATCTACGACGCCGTGAATACGTTCCCGGGTCTTGTACACACCGCCCGTCACATCATGGAAGCCGGTAGCACCCGAAGTATCGTTTAATCGGTCCTAAGGTGAAGCTGGTAACTGGGATGAAGTCGTAACAAGGTAGCCGTAGGGGAACCTGCGGCTGGATCACCTCCTTTAACGGAGTAAATTACAAACAGCATTTAAAACAGGACTCACATCTTGGCTGTCACTGTAGTAGGTCGAAAGCTTCTTGAGTAGCAATACTCATAGAGCTTGCTAGAAAACCAAGGAATTGGTGACTAGCGCCTAAAACAACTAAAACAAAAAATCTGTGAATAACGTTGAAAAGCAACGCAGCGCACAATTTGATCTTTTTTTCTTAAGTAAATGCAATTTCTCCTTTGTATAAAAAGGGGGTTTAGCTCAGTTGGTAGAGCGTCTGCTTTGCAAGCAGAATGTCAACGGTTCGAATCCGTTAACCTCCACCAGCCTTCGCCAAGGCTACGGCTGGCAAGCCGGCTGTAGGTAAAGGCAAACGTTTCAGTTGAGGTGTCGCGGGCTTGCCCGAGACGAAAAGCCTCAGCGAAGTCGGGGGCCTGTAGCTCAGTTGGTTAGAGCACACGCTTGATAAGCGTGGGGTCGCTGGTTCGAGTCCAGCCAGGCCCACCATCTTTCAGCCTCGTTTTCTAAGAAGCTTTGTCTTCTGAGAAGATACTGGATGATTCCTACTGATTAATTTCGGTTTTTCTTTTTGAAAAAGAAAGTGGGCCCGAAGCAATGGAATTAGCAAATACTACCGATCACACCATCAATTTTTTGAAGCAATCAGTTTTGAAGAATTAAGTTTTAATTTCAATTCTTCTTACGCAGACACAATTTATGTGACTGTAAAACCGGTTCGCTCTTTGACATCCATATGGAGAAGAAACAATTTTTTTAGTAAAGTATAAATAATGTAAGCTCACTGAGAGCCATTTTTACGCAATACTTGGAAATATATTCGAAATAATCTTATTTCAGAGAAATTTGAGATAAGAATACCTAATACATAATTTTATGGCAAAAAATCCTGCAAACTACGTGAGTAGAATGTAGGTAAATTAAGAGAACAGATCATTTCATAAGCAAGCAGGCGACTGCAAGCATGCAAGCAGGCAACTGTGAGTATGTGAGTAGTTAAGTGTGAGTAGAAATGTGAAGAACTCATTAAGAAGAGCCTGATTTTCATTTTTAGAAATCAAGTTTTAAAGGGCACACAGTGAATGCCTTGGTGCTAACAGGCGATGAAGGGCGCGATCAGCTGCGAAAAGCTTCGGGGAGTGGTGAATACACTTTGATCCGGAGATTCCCGAATGGGGTAACCTAATAGTGGTAATACATTATTGTTCGTTTTTGAAGCCAATCTGCAATTTTGATTTTATCAGGAAAGTAAGAGAGGAAGTTAGAAAACGATACGCGATACCCGCTGAAGTGAAACATCTCAGTAAGCGGAGGAAAAGAAAGAGAATCGATTCCGTAAGTAGTGGCGAGCGAAAGCGGAATAGCCCAAACCGGGGACTTGTCCCCGGGGTTGTAGGACTCCAAAGTGAGACTTCAATAGATAGATTAAGGAACTGGAAAGTTCCGGCATAGAGGGTGAAACCCCCGTGATCGAAATCTTGAGGAGCTCTAGGATGTTCCTGAGTAATACGCCACACGTGAAACGGCGTATGAATCTGCGCAGACCACTGCGTAAGGCTAAATACTAGTTAGCGACCGATAGTGAACCAGTACTGTGAAGGAAAGGTGAAAAGAACCGCTGTGAGCGGAGTGAAATAGAACCTGAAACCGTGTGCCTACAAGGTGTCAGAGCCCCGAGCTTGTCGAGGGGTGATGGCGTGCCTTTTGCTTAATGAGTCTGCGAGTTAGTATATGTGGCAAGTTTAAGGTCTTATGGGCCGTAGGCGAAGCGAAAGCGAGTCCGAATAGGGCGACAAAAAGCTGCATGTGCTAGACCCGAAGCGGAGGTGATCTACCCTTGGCCAGGTTGAAGCACAGGTGATACTGTGTGGAGGACCGAACCGGTGAATGTTGAAAAATTCTCGGATGAGCTGAGGGTAGGAGTGAAAGGCTAATCAAACCCCGTGATAGCTGGTTCTCCTCGAAATGCATTGAGGTGCAGCGTTGCGTGTTGACCCATGGGGGTAGAGCACTGACAGGGCTAGGGGGCATACCCGCCTACCAACCCCTATCAAACTCCGAATACCATGGGGTAGAGCGCAGCAGTGAGACGGTGGGGGATAAGCTTCATCGTCAAAAGGGAAACAACCCTGATCAGCAGCTAAGGTGCCTAAATATTGCTAAGTGGAAAGGAGGTGGAATTTCATAGACAGTGAGGATGTTGGCTTAGAAGCAGCCACCATTTAAAAAGTGCGTAATAGCTTACTCATCGAGAGATTCTGCGCCGAAAATGATTGGCGATTAAGCAGTATACCGAAGCTCTGGGTGTCAGTTATATTTATATGACTGGCGCGGTAGAGGAGCATTCTTAACACATAGAAGCGCAATGGCGACTGAGCGTGGAGAGTTAAGAAGAGAGGATGCAGACATAAGTAACGATAAGCCGGGTGAAATCCCCGGCCGCCGTAAACCCAAGGTTTCCCGGGCTACGTTTTTCGTCCCGGGGTTAGTCGGGACCTAAGCCAAGGCAGATATGCGTAGGCGATGGACAGCAGGTTAATATTCCTGCACTTCCGGCCCTTAAACTGGGAGGACGCATAGATGGAGACAACTAAGTGATTGAATTCCGAGGGGATGGCTTTGCCTGAACCGTATTGTCAAAGTCCGTGCCGAGAAAAGTCCCAGTGTATGCTAAGGAACCCGTACCGTAAACCGACACAGGTGGGTGGGTAGAATATACCAAGGCGTAAGAGTGAACCCTGGTTAAGGAACTCGGCAAAATAGCCTCGTAACTTCGGGAGAAGAGGTGCCTAGATTTATCTAGGTCGCAGTGAAATGGGCCAACCAACTGTTTAGCAAAAACACAGCATTGTGCCAAGACGCAAGTCCAAGTATACGATGTGACACGTGACCAATGCGGAAAGATTAAGGTAAGATGTTAGCTTGAATTTATTTTAGCGAAGCTTTGAACCCAAGTCCCCGTGAATGTCGGCCGTAACTATAACGGTCCTAAGGTAGCGAAATTCCTTGTCGGGTAAGTTCCGACCTGCACGAATCGTGAAATGAGTTGGCCGCTGTCTCAACCAGGTGCTCAGTGAAATTGTAATGGCGGTGAAGATGCCGCCTACCCGCAGAAGGACGGAAAGACCCTATAGACCTTAACTGTAAGCTGTCATTGGTTTTTCGATATTCATGCTCAGCATAAGTGGGAGACTTTGAAGGGATGGTTTAGGCCATCCTGGAGTCAACAGTGAGATACCACCCTTGAATATTGGAAAGTCTAACTTTGTGCCTTGAATCAGGCCAGAGAACAGTGTCAGCCGGTCAGTTTTACTGGGGCGGTATCCTCCTAAAGAGTAACGGAGGAGCGCGAAGGTGGGTTCAGCACGGTTGGTAACCGTGTGTCGAGTGCATAGGCATAAACCCGCCTAACTGTGAGACCTACAAGTCGAGCAGATACGAAAGTAGGCCTAAGTGATCCGGCGGTTGAATGTGGAATTGCCGTCGCTCAACGGATAAAAGGTACCTTAGGGATAACAGGCTGATTTCATCCAAGAGTTCATATCGACGATGAAGTTTGGCACCTCGATGTCGGCTCGTCGCATCCTGGGGCTGGAGAAGGTCCCAAGGGTCCGGCTGTTCGCCGGTTAAAGCGGCACGCGAGCTGGGTTCAGAACGTCGCGAGACAGTTCGGTCCTCTATCCTCTGTGGGCGTAGGAAAATTGAGGGGTTCGGTTCCTAGTACGAGAGGACCGGAATCGACGCACCTCTGGTGTACCAGTTGTTCTGTCAAGGGCATGGCTGGGTAGCTACGTGCGGAAGAGATAAGCGCTGAAAGCATCTAAGCGCCAAGCTCCTCCCAAGATAAATTTTCCCTTAAAGATCGTGGAAGACTACCACGTTGATAGGCTAGAAGTAGAAGTGTAGTAATATATGTAGCTTACTAGTACTAATCATCTGATTGACTTGATTTCCAAATTGAATTTCGGATTATCCAAGTATTGTTAGCAGATGATACTTAGCTCACCTAGTGAGCGTATTTATCAGAAGCAAAAGGCTCACCAAGTAGAGCCTACACAATGTCTATACTAGACTAAGATAAAATTGCAGTAAACGAGCCTTCAAAGGCCTTTTACACCTAAATGAAACTCCATATGGATGCCAGAGAGCGGACAGACTAAGATTGCTAGTTCTAAGTTTGAAGTTTTTAGTAAAGAGCAAGCATTGTGCAAAGTTCTTCCCTGAAAACTGAACACTTCCAACTAGCAAACTCGAAATAGCTCAGTTCATTAGAAAGGCAGGTTTGAACAACACTCCCCCATGGCAGTATGGAAGAGGTAAATTCAAAGTTGAATTCTGGTGACCAGAGCGCGGTGGAACCACCCGGTCCCATTCCGAACCCGGAAGTGAAACGCTGCAGCGCCGATGGTAGTGGGACGATAGGTCCTGTGAGAGTAGGTCGTCGCCAGGTTTATGCCCCATATTAGCTAATCGCTAATATGGGGCTTTTTTTTGTGTCCAGTTCTTGAAGATTTTAGGGAATATCCTCCTTTGCAGCTATTCATTTAGCGCGCCTGATAACGAATCGCCTTGCTGACAAATCTCTGATTTGGATGATGCGGCAATTTGGATGCCTCCAATAGCAGTTCTTGCCTTAGTCCGGTCACATCTCAGCACAGTCGCCAGAGGCAGCTAAGAGCTAAATATAATCACCAGCCCTCTAGGTCTCATCGACCTAAGGAAACCTCACATCACCAGAAGACCGCGATCCTCTAGCCGGCAGTCTGACACAAGAAAACCGCCAATCTAGGGCATATCGCCTTATCTAGACTGGCGGTTGTCCGTGCCTGTATAATTAGGCGGCTTCGCTTTGCGCCTGAATCATCACATTCGCAAGTGTTGTGTATGTAATTGTCCACGCCTCTTTGGTTTCAGGAGTAAAGGCATCACCCAGACCTTTGGCTAGGGTATCCAAAAGCGCAGCACCAACTGTATCGTAATGCTGGGCTTTGACACCATAGGTGTTATGCCGCTTCCCTAAAGCAGCGACAGCTGGCACCAGCTCTCCCAAGCTATCGAGACCTTTGACGGCCACCCCGATCATCTGCATGAGTTTTTTTCCTTGCTCTTTCATATCAGAGTTAGCGAACAGAGGCTTCACTGAAGGATCCAATTCAAATAGCTTCGCATAGAATAAGCCTGCGGCTGTATCGGCAATAGGAACGACTTGTGACCAAGTGTTTTGCACGAGTTCCTTCTGGTGTTGGGTCAGCGGACCCGATTCATTTTCATCACTCATAAATTTTAAGTTAGGTTCGGTTGTGTTAGTCTATTTAGGCGTTGCAAGCATGTATCGAACTGCCGAGGCAACTTCATCATCGGTTAGTGTTTCAGTGCCACCTCTGGCAGGCATCTTCCCATCGTCCCCACGAAATCCATTGATTGCGTGAGAAATGAGAGTCTCCTCGCCCTTTGCGGATCGGAGATCCCATTCAGACTTCCGCTTCAAAGATGGCGAAGATTCCTCACCCTCGTTGTGACAGAGAGAGCATTCCTTCATGTAGACCTCGCGGCCGGAAACAAGTAGAGGGTCACTGGGGATCCATTCCCAAGGTTCTTTTGATTCAACAGTGGGGGCTGACGCTTCCCCGCTATCTGACTCCGTCTGTTCAGAACAGGAGCTTATCAGAAAGAGACAAAGCACTGCAGGGAAGCGTAGTTTCATAGGCTTAGATATTTCAGGCTATTTTGGAAGACGGATCACGACTCCACCCATCACGTCGCCTTTTTTGAATTCCGGGTAACTGTCTTGACGGTTCTCGTGATCGTTATGGCACTCCCAGCATGCAGGAGCGACAGCGAGATCAGGATAAATCCCTACGAAGTATTCTTTTCCACCAAGTGTTTCAGACCCAGTCCATTTCTTCCCGAAATATTCACTATCTGGATCAGAAATGGCTTCTAGGCCCTTTTCAACTGCAGGGGTTTTCTTCTTTGCGTTCTCCATATTCAGAGGCCAGGTCGACTGAAGAGAATAGGAGAAATCGAACGGCTTCTCAGATGCATCGACTTCCTCGGCTCCTTCGCGGAACATTTGCGCTGGAAGAAGTAGTGCCTTTTTTTGCTGCCACTCTTCGTGTGCTTTGATTACGCCCTCTTCGTTAACAAGGCGGTTTACGATCTTGCTCGCATAAACCTTCCGGTCAGATTTAAGGACAGTATAGATCGCCTCCGCGACTTGTTCTGCGTCATAACCACCATCAGCAGATGCGGTCGTTTCTTTCTCTCCGCAGGCGCTGAGGCCGACGGCGGCGATGGCTGCCATGGGCAGCGCAAACCTTGTGTATGTTGTTTTCATATATTTATTATTTATTCACTTTTTGTATTCAATTTGGGGTTTTGGAGATGGTCCTGAAATTTCATTAAGATAGTCGCGTAGTTTAATAATATCTTCATCACCGCGCGAAACGGCGGAATCAATCGTCCACGATATACCAGGATGCCTGCGGGACGGCTGCCCAGCGAAGTTCCGGTCAATCAAGTCCCTGTCGGCGAGGGCATCCATGGCGAACTGCATCCCGTGGCAGTTCATGCATACGTTCTGAAGCATCTTGTCATTTGGCGTCAGATTTTCATTCTGGTTATGGTTTGCAGAGAATGTGCTGCCATCTTTCTCGCGCGGTAGGTGGCATGTCGCACAGGAAACCCCGGTCCCAGCTTCGCCCGCCCCAGTCATTTCCGTCTTCCACAATCGCGCATGAGCAGACGCTGCGTAGTTCTGCGAATGTGAATCATCATGGCAATTAATACATGCCTGGCTTGCGGCGTAGGTCCGGTCGTAGCTATGCGGCTCATGACAGGAAGAGCAGGATAGAGACTCATGGGCCGCAGCTGCTTTCATTGGCTGACGGGCCTCTGCAGGCATCATTGGTGATAGTTTGCCGGAAGCCAGCCGCATCCCATGTTTTCCCTTCAGAAATCCGGAGACTTCGGAATCATGACAAGTTGCGCAGGAGGTATGATCTGGGCTGTCTATCCACGTTTCGGCGGCGCCGTGGCAATCAGAACAATTGATACCCGCCGCCGCGTGTGAAGAGCTGTGCCAGTCTTTGTGGGGTGAATCGGCAGCTAATTTGTCTGCTGGAGCATCCGCATCTGCAGGTAGCAAGGCGGCGCGGGCCTTATTCCCATCTTCGAGCCAAGCGGCGAGAGGATCGGTCTCAGGCAGCACTTGTGATTCTAAATTTTGCGGCTGCGCAAAATGCGATAGGAGAAAACTTGGTGCAAGTGCGCGATTGTCATGATAATTGTGGCAGCCCGAGGTATCGCAGGACTGGAATGGAAGATTCTGGTGAGAAGGAATGTTGTCTGCGATGTCTTCGTGACAATGGGTGCAGTAGTCTGCGGGAATCGTAACACCCATCTGACCAGTGATCTTTTCATTGTGCTCGCGGTGGCATGTTATGCATTGGAGAGCATCAATATGTTCTAAGAAAACGGCATTTTCCGGGTTCCGGAATTTTCGGGTCGGGTGGGAGTCACTAGCTTTTTCCAGATCGTCTCCATGGCATTTATTGCAGGATTGATTCGAAACACCCGATGAAGTGAATATGTTCTCTACTTCCTCCTGATCGTGGCAAGCCTGGCAATCGAGCTCGATCTGATAATGACCATGTGTCGTTTTGCCCGGAAGTAAGGCCGATTTATCATCTGACTTAGCAAAGATAAAAACATAATACCCCACGATACCCACGGTCAGGAGCGACCATAGAATCGGGGTGATCAGTTTTTTTCCGATAGGAAGGTTCAACTTAGCAAATTAGTAGAGATAAACAGAAAGAATGTGGAAAACGAGCAGGGCCGGCAGAGGCCAAAAAAGGACCAGATGCGCGTAGGTAAGGACTGGCCGAATACGGCGGGCCTGCAGGGCCAGTGCAGTCGCACCCTTGCTCTCAATTGCGGCGACGACTCCTGCGCAGGCACCTAATAAGTTCAGGCCCACGAAACTAAGCATCAGCCAGAAATTCAGATTATCGCCAAAACGAAATCCGGTGTGGGCAAACAAGGCGATCAAAGCAACCACTCCAAAGACTGCATGGAAGACACGCCAACGGGCAAAGTGTCCGAAGCGAAACCATTTCAACCGTTTCCGCATCGAAAGCAGCAACCCAATAAGACAAAGTCCGAGCAACGTGTAACCTGTGATTTGTTTGATTAAAGTGTCGCGCCATAGGATATCGATTTGATACATAAGCGAAGTCACCGAAGACGCCATTGCAGGAGGCGGGGCGAAGATAGTTATCAGGGTTGCGACGAGCGCTAATATCGACACAATGACAAGCGACCGGTAAGCAACCGGCTTGGCCAAGACTGCGTTTGGATCACAGAGCTGCTGGAGGAGGGGCTGGCAAGAGCCGCAAACTGTGGAGGCGCCAGTCTGCGAAGCGAGCAATGCGGGATCCGGCCCACAGGTCTGCATGCAGGTCATAAGTTCGCCCTTCCGAATGGTGAGACAGTTGCAAACAATCCGCGAATTGGGCCAAGCTGAAACGGGTAGCGCAGATGATTCTGTAGTAAGCCTTCCTGTCTCTTCAAAAGTATGCAGCTGCGTTTTTGATAAGCGGATCTTTTCCAGATACAGGTTCTGGATCTCCCCCGCATCATCCCATTTCCCAACGCCTAGGGCACCTTCCAAAGTTCCATTTCGATTGACGCAGATCAGTCGGTAAGAAGATTCATTTTCGAACCTAATTGTATTTCCCGGCTCGAGGGGAGTCCCGATAGAAACGACATCAGCGCCTACCATCTTTAGCCGTGTAGAAAGGTCTGGGGGCACCATTGACCGGACCTTTTCTCCTGATAGGTAAGCGGCAACTTGGGCCGCCATTTGATAACCCGGTGCGGCAAGGCCGTAAATTCTACCGTGGAGCAGCGCGCATTCGCCAATCGCAAAGATATCTGGATCCGAAGAACGTAAAAAGTCATCGACGATGATGCCCCCTCGAACTCCCGTGGGAATATCTGAGGCGGCTGCATATTTAGAGTTCGGAACAATCCCAGTCGCCAAAATGACCATATCGGCTGAGGCGCTACTTTGGTCCGCGAAGCCGACTTTGATCTGCCCTTCCACAGCAATCGCCTCCGTAGAAGATTTCAGATACTCGATTTCGATTCCCTGATCGCGGACAATTTGATCCAGCCGCTCAGAGGCACTTCGATTCAGCTGCTGTGGCATCAAGAACGCAGAGCGCTCCATGACCGTAACCTCCAGTCCTAGATCGCGGCACGCCGCAGCTGCCTCGAGTCCAAGCAAGCCGCCACCGATTACGATGGCCGAGCGATTCTCCCTTGCTGCCGCAATGATGCCCTGCATGTCTCGAATGCTTCGGTATACATGGACTCCAGGTAGATCTTCTTTTGCGAATGCCTCAGGCACGAAGGGTCTGGACCCAGTTGCAGCAACAAGAACATCGTAGGCGAAAGATTCTCCGGCAGAGCTGATCACTTGTTTCTTCTCCCGATCAATCCGCACCACCGAAACTCCGGTCCGCAGCTCAATTCCATTATCTTCATACCATTCCCGCGAATGAAGATGAAGTGCCGACGGATCTGGGGCAGATACGAGGGCCGAAAGGTGGATCCGATCATATGCCGGCTCATTCTCCTCACCCAGGACTGTGATTGACGAAGCCTCCCCTAGGTCATTTTTGATTAGATATTCACAAAACTTTGCACTGACCATCCCGTTCCCTAAGACCACGATGCGCGTGCCATCGTCAGCCCGCCGCCGTTTGATTGAGCGCGATCGACGTTTGATTGAAATGGAATGCAGCCTCATCACTTTCCCTCAGGTACGAGAGAAAATCAAAGCACCTGCCGTTCCCCTGTCATCTTAGTGAGCAGATTTTGGGTGAAATCAGTTCCACCGACCGATGAGCCAGGCTCATCCTCCGGGAACTCGCTCCCCAGTGGCAGTAAATCTCAGCTTTCCACACAGAGAGACGTTATACCCGATTATCCAACCGGTGAGCACTCGGAAAAAAGCGTAGAGGCCTTATAGCAGGTAGATACGACCGAAGGATTGCCGGCCGGATGGACAGCCGAAGGCCTTGGTCGCAGGCAGTTACAATATCGTGGCAGGACCAAACAGCTCCCTTGGAAACTATTCCGACCTGGCCCTGGAGACGGCGGTGCTTGGCAGAAACAACCAAGTTTACGCGGAACGCGCATTTGCCATCGGCTTTGACAACATAGTTGATGCACATAGCGGAGTGGCGATCGGCTCCGGACTCGATTCTACCAACGCATCCGGCACCGCGCTGGGTCGCTACAATTCACCGATGGAATCCGGAGACGTACTCGTCGTAGGAACCGGTGACAACGATTCGAACCGCTCCACCACCCTGCGCATCACCGCTGACGGCGGAGTCATCCTCGGACGCGCCCAAGGCGACATCTCCGTGGGAGCCTACCAATAACAGACAAGTTTCAGCAATCGGAAAGCAATGGAAATATAGCGACCGGAAAACCCTGGATAGTAATCTCTAGTCTGTCCCTTAATCAGTAGAGATAAGTCCAGCTTTCGGATCTATTTTCATCTGGTCCTCAGCGACTTGCCAGTGCCCGCTGAAGCTCTTAGGCATGTCGCAGGGATCAAGACAGGTCTGCACCTAGGCTTGGGCAGTGAAACTCAATATGGCAACTAGCAAAAAAAAGATTTGAGGAGATCGATCTGGTTCTTCAAGAAGGAACGTACGATTGCATCGCTTGGCAAATCCACTCCCAGCCTAGTAATGAAAACCTTCCGATCATCATCTTCCTCAAAAATAATCTTCCCACCATCGCCGCGTGCCATGATGTGGTAGCAAGCGCCTGGGTATTGGAAACGAAGCGGTCTAGCCATGAGCTTTGGTAACGAATACCGCAGATAACAACAAGACAATTGTTAAAATGCGAGGACTGACCCCATTCACGGGTGACGATGGCGGAAGCGTTGCGGCTGGCAGCTTGCAAACGGCGTCTTGCGGTGGCAAAAACGGTGAGCGGAAAGTCGGTCAGGAAAGGTTGTTTTTGCACATATTCAAACCGTACCCGGATCGGCTTTCCGTCTGACAAATTTCGACGAAATCGGGCTTAATCCCGTGCCATTCAGGACTGACCCCGATCAGACGTAGCTTCAGCGAAGGCGGAAGCGGGGTTTGCTCTGGCAGTTGGTTTTGCCCGCCTCACCGATAGGTCTTCATTGCGCCCCCGAAATACCCCAAAATGTCCCTTTCCCAACCTGGAACCCCCGTGGTTGCTGGTTCCTACACTATTTCTCTGGGAACTTGTGATTAACTTGTGATTGTCCCCGTGAATAAAACTCAGTCATTGATACGCTTCATTACTATGACTTTTTCTATATCATCAAACCCCTTGGTGAATTCATGGAATCCATGAGCTTTGATAGTCACCCCGCCTGTATCAGAATCTGCCCAATGTTTACTGAGCATCAAGTATCCTTGCTCATTACTGGCGTTCATTATTGAGGGCGACAAAGGATCGCCTCCCGCAGAAGCCGATTTGATCGGGATCCCGGACTCATCCAATAAACGAATTTTTTTACAAGGTTCGCCGGAATAAAAGCAGACTAGCGGGGCACAAGAGACCATCAAAGAGATCAACACTCCCAAAAGGATGCAAAAATAACTACTGGATCGGTGTTTCATAATGCTCTTGAATTTTTTTATTTTTCCCCTGCTAAATCAATTGCTAGAACATTTGAAACGAGGCCTGCTGCATGCCGTTGAATTGATATGTGGTCTTCCCACGGTTTCTTGGGATCTTCCATCGAGGCCCATTTTCCGCCTGGTTGATCAGAGCTATGATCTTTGTTCACAGCTCCGGCAACGCTACTTCCCTTGAATGCACCAGCTCCGAAAATTCCAAGCGTCCCGCGCCACATCCCATTAGTCTGGTAATCATTGTATGCTTTTCTAACATATGATGGTAAGCCTCCGGTAACGGCACTGCCACCCCCTAGCCTTAAAGTCGTGACAGGATCGAGTGTTCCAATCCCAATATGAAGATTTTTGTCAGGCTCTTCCGTCTTTCCTCCGATTTGCTTCGCCAAATACAATGCGCTGATTCCTCCCCAACTGTAACCAACAATCTTGACGCGGAACGGTGGGCAATCCTTCCTGGTTAATCGCCCATCGCCATCGGTATCGTAGTGGGCAATCACAGCTTTCAAACCGCTACCAACGTCCTTGGAAGAATGCATATTTCCTGTAAATCCAGCGAATTCACCTTCTGGATCAATGTTACCAGCGCCTCGAAAGGCGACTCTGAACACCCCCTCTGCCCAGCCCAAATAATCCCACCCATTCACCCCATCATTTCCCACGAAGCCATACAGGTTCACCCCGCCCCGTTCTTGGATCGGATCCCTGGATGGCCAGCGGCCGGTGGAGGGGTCATAGTATCTGAACCCGTAGTAAAGCAGTCCCGACTCTGCATCCTGATATTTCGTTGAGAACCTGAACGGGTTGCTCACCGCTTGTTCTTCTACCACAAGGGCTTCTCCGAAGGGGCCGTATTCGTAGCGGGCGCTGGTGCTCCCGTCATCGGCTTTGACAAGTGCCATAACGTTGCCGTTGCCATCATACGCGGGGAGGTGGGTTGAGCCGTTTTCGCGGATGGCGAGAAGGCCGCCGACTCCGCCTGCGCCTAGCGGAGTGCGACTCAGATCCAGCCCCCAGACGTAGGTGCGGATCATCGTGTTGGTTGCGTCGAGCTCGGCGATGAGATTCCATCCATCATAAAGGAAACGTAGATCTTTTGTAAGAATCCAGCCGGTCCCGCTCCATTTAGATACCTGTTTGCGGACGCGGCGGCTTTCCGCATCATATGTGAACTCGAGCCTGCGCTTCGCGGCATCCGGAACTGGGGCTCTTGTCTCTTGGCTGATCAGCCTGTTTTCACCATCCCATGTGTATTGCCAACGACCATCGGAGGCAAGATTGCCTTCTTGGTCGTAGGTGAACGATTCCGGTGTTTTCGGAAGGAACAGATTGCCCATGGCCTCACTCTGAAGATCCTCACCGCTCGGACCGAAGTTGCTGCGGACGGCGAGTACAGAAACGCCGGGATATTGTGGAGCGTTCGTATTATCCACGTTAAATTCCCGGTAGAAATATTCATCCAGACGTTGGGTTGGCTCGGCGTTGACAGTGACCGTTGCGTTGGACACGGCCCGTCCCCGTATGTCGATAGCACTTGGAACCTGTCGCTGGTTATATTGGTTGGCGAGATTTGGCGAGTAGGTGCCGGTACGCCCATTCGCAGTGCTGGCAGTGCGGTTTCCTATTCCATCGAACGCATAGCCGAGAGACATGCCCGGAAAGGGATCTCCCGTGGATGTTTTCTTCGATGCAGATGTCACCTGACCCATGGCATCGTATGCATACTCCCAGCTCGACCCGGTTTCAACTACCGATTCCGTCCGGCGACCAAGGGAATCGTATTCGTATGCGTGGGAAGAGATGACAGCTGCGGCTGAGTTTGATGACGAGATGGATTTCATGCGTCTGGTCGCATCGTAGGAAGAGGTCGTCGCAAGGGATGTTGCTCCATTATGAGTTGTGGTCAGCCCGGTAATCAGATTCGAATTCGCGTCATAAGTGTAGTTGCTGGTCTCCAAGCCGGAGGTAACGGACGATAGTCGGGACGCACCATCGTAAGTCCAGTCCGCGCGGTAGTTCTGGGCTCCCAATGCCGCAGCGAAGGTTTCCCGCCGGAGCAACGCGTCATAACCCGTGGAGATAACAGCCCCACCAAGCAGTCCTACCCCGTATGTTTCAGAGGTCACCCGTCCATCGGTGGCAACAACACGGGTGCGGGTGCCGGTTGCATCAGTGATCGCTGTAATTTGACCAAGGCGGTTCAAGGTGTAGGCGACATCAGGGGTTGCATCGGAGTAGTCGATCCCGGTTGGCCGACCTGCCTGATTGTATGACCAAGTGCGGCTCACGCCCCGTCCCGTGTTTCGTGAGAGTATGCGCCCGGCCGCAGTATAGGTGTAGGATATGGTATCGCCGCCTGGGTAGGTTTTCAGGACGAGTTGCCCGGTGGTGTCTTGATAGGTCCATGTTGTGGTAGCGGGACCGGCCTGGCCGGTTGTGAGCATCGTTGCGATCCGGCCCTGAGAGTCATAGGTATATTCCACGGTCGGAACTTGGGATCCGCTGTTCTTTTTCAAAAGACCGGTGAGATAATACTCATTGATGGACTGACTGGTATCAGGGAGGGTCGTGACAGTTTGACGTCCCATGGAATCGTATTGATACCCTGTGGTGAGAGCCGCGACTCCCGGGCCGGGCGAAGGTGTCGTCACGGAAACCACACGATCAAGATCATCATAGGCATAGGTGGTTGTTCCGTTCCGGGCATCGGTGGCTGAAGCAAGCCTTCCGTGCGGGTCATACGCGTAGGAAACGGAACTGACGACTGGAGCGCCACCGGCTGCTGCGGAGATTTCGGATATAAGCCGACCCTGAGAATAGTCGCGGGTGATAGTGCTTCCATCCGGGGAAGTCGAAACTTCCGTCCGGGCGGCGTTTGCTCCGTAGGTCACGCTTGAACTGGAGACGACTCCAAACCTGGTGTTCCACGTATTGAAACCGTCAACACTGGAATCGGCCGTATAGACCGCCTCTTCCACACCTGCAGCGTTAGTGATTTTGCCCTCGGTCCTCTTCACCGTAACCCCATGGGCTGTGAGAACTCTGCGTGTGGTGCTCTCGATCCTGTCCGCCACGCTGGCTATCCCGTTTCGATCCGTGTCCAGAACGGTCGTGACAAGATTTCTTGAAGGATCGGAGCTGTAAAGAACGGTCACGCCGTCGGAATCAATCATTTCGCTCAAGTTTCCGAAGGGATCGTATTCCCGGGTAGAAGCAGGCAGACCGTTTCTTTGCGTTTTCGTCACGCGTCCCGCGATGTCTTCCCAGGCTTTCGTCCACTCCTCAAGCCCTCCTGTCGATGAGACGCTTATGGTTTGCTCGTAAAATCCGTCGAGCGGATCAACGCCATAAAGCATGCGGCGGGGAGGAACAGCGGTTCCACCAACTGTGAACAGTCGGCCATCCTTGTGCTGAACGGTAATTTTCGTGCCACCGTCGGCATGCGTGACTGTTGTCATTTCCCGACCATTTAGATCCGTGGTGTATGCAGTTATTCTGGTATTGTTTAGTGCGTCCGTGGTACTGACAAGCCTTCCCGCCACATCGAATTCGTTGCTTTCAGTTATGATTTGGCTGGCATCGGTGCCTGTCCGCGTCCGGGTGAGCAATCTGCCCAATGCATCGTAGGTAAAGGATTGCACGATCCCGGCGTGGGTTTCAGTGAGGACTCGTTTGAACGTGTCGTAGGTGTAAGTGGTGACGATACCTTGACGATCTGTCCGTGAATCAATGCCGCAGCACCCGTAGCTGGTCAGTTCCGAGGTGCCGTTATTGAAGTCGATGACGGTCGGGCGACCGAATACGTCGGAACTGGTGACTGTCTTTAGGCTAAGCGTGAGTCCAGACTTAATATCGCTCGTCATCTCGGAGACCAGATTTCCTGCAATGTCTGTGATAGTTATAGTGCTCGTGCCCTCCACTACGGATAATCCGATCATTTCTCCTCTGTTAACAACAACTGTCTTGCTGGTGGCAGTCCGGTGATACCTATAGGTGCTGCCTGTTCCGTCTGGGTTTGATCTCCACTCGACTTCTCCGATGAAGTATTCGGAAGACAGGAGCTTGGTTTTTGTGATAAGATTGGAAGCAGCGTCGAATGCAGCTCCCGGAACGGTGCAAACAATTTCCTCGGTGATGTGGTCAGAATCGTCCGAGGTAGCCTTGTATGTCCGCTCTACTTCTTGACCCAAAATGGTGACAACCCTAGTCTCCTGTGGAGCCACATTCGAATAAGTGATTGTTGATACCTTGCACAGGTTCTCAGCAGAACCAACCGGAGCGTCAAGAAAAGGTGAAACCGTCTTGGTGAGCCTGCCCGATGCGTCATATTCATGACGTGTCCAGCTTCCATCAGAGGAACTAGTGGACTTCAACTTTCCGTAGGCACCTCCATCGTTGATGGCATCGTCGTAGAATTCATTGTTGGATGATATGGCCGCGCTGTCAGGATCGTTTATCGAAAAGATGAGTTCCCTACCCCAAGGGTAATCCTTGTAGGTTTTCACTACTTTCGAAACGACCTCGTTGGCTGCATTTTTTATCACCGACGTTACTGTCTGCGTACCCGCCAAGGCATCCGTCACGACACTTTTCTTCTCCTTGCGCTGACCGTTGCCCTCTGAAAGCTCCCACGCCTGCACAGCGGCATCCCAGATAAATTCGTTCTCAACGGTGGTTGCACCTTTGACCTGAGAAACTTTTAAATGATCGTTGTTCACGGCATCCAAATTTTCAATCACCCAAGACACATAGGGAGTTTTGCCAGTTTGGTTGTGAATCCCCGCCACAAGTGGCCCCACGTTGGCACTATTATAAAAATCTACGCGGAATTTCGTAGGAGATTCGGTAACCACGTCGGCGAGGCACTGCGGAGCCTTAACCTGCCGGATGGCATCATTTACATCCTTAATGATACTGACTCCCTTCCAGGCAGAGGAATAACGGAGGGAGGCGGGAGTTCCTAATATGGCGGAAGGGGAACTTTCTGAGATACGCAAAGCCCCTACGGATTTACCAAATTCGGCTCGCCCAAGATTCAGGGCCAGATGAACGCTACCATTTTGTAATGCTCCCGCACCGGGTTCACAGCCACTAGAACAGCCTTCCTCAATGAGTTCGACATTAGTGATAGTGGCATACGCACCGGTATGATATTCTCCATCGGACGTATCGTAGGTAAGAGTGATCGCTTCATCTGGCGATATTGTGATGTTTTTCGTGACCGTTTTTGTGATCATCGCACAGCCCATGTCGTCATTGTCGCCACTAAAGAAAAGAACATCATTTACGTAGACATAATCGAATTCCGCATCTTCCCTTTCAACAGACCCCGTCACGGTGACTGCCAGTGTGATTTGGCATTCACTATCACCACCTGTAAGGCTAGCGGAATTTACAACCGTTTGTGCAAAGTCGTTTGAACCGCCGCATTCTCCAGCTGAATTAAACACCCTTACTGTAAGTCCGAGCAAGGCGTCCCAATTGACAGGATTGTCGCTGGCTAGCAATAAAGGCGTCGTAGAGAGAATGGTAGATAGGAGTAGCGACGTATAGCGCATGATGTTGTGTATTTTTGGAAAACTTGGAAGGTGTTGGGCAGTCGTCTATTTCTTAGCAGGTCTCTTCGGTTTCCTCTCAAGAAGTTCCTTTACTTTCTGGGCCTCTGCGGCAGCGAGTGCCTGCTCGCAGGCGATAAGCCTCTCAAGCGCTGTCATCTTCTTCATTTTCCTCACCCCTTTTCCTTCTTGCTTAAGTTCGAACTCATCGACTTTTCCGTCCTTGTTGATATCCCTTCGGAGCATCCGATCACGGGCAATCACCTCGACTTCTTTTTCATTAAGCCGGCCGTCTTTGTCCGCGTCATAGCACTCCATCATCTTCTCCTTGGCGGCGACTCTAGAGTCTTTCTTCACAGGACGCGGTGCTTTTACGATATCCTCAGCAAAGGCAGATCCTCCAGCCAAGGAGAGCGCAAATACCAGTGTAATTTTTCGGGAAGTGCTTTTCATTTAATTGTCGTTTGAAAAGTTAGATGGATCACTCGAGAGGAGTGTGGACGAAGAAGCCAAGACTACCGGCTGTATCCGGTAGGGCGGGTAGTAAAGGGTTCCGCCCCGTCTTGTATTTGATGAGGTTGGTAACTCCGTCGTTTCCAATATAGCTGTTTGCATCCGCGGGGTCGTTTGGATTCAGACCGTAGAGGACTTCCCATGAGTCAGGAAGCCCGTCACCGTCCGAATCAACCGAATCAACCGAATCGTCCAGATCGTCTCGAATTTCTTCGAACCTTAGTGAGAAGGCAGCTTTGAGCTGACCGAGGTTGGCGAGGGCTTTGTTTTGGTCGTCGTCAGGCGTGGCGGTCCAGGGGAAAATGGAGTTGGGGTGATTGGTTTGATTGAGGACGCGCTTAGCGGCGAGCCATGAGGGGACGGCGGCGTGGAGGCGGCTGTAAAATGGATCGGCGATGGCTTTTAGCTGGCCGATGAGCAGAGGGGCTTTCTGCTTTTCGGACCAACCAGCAGGCTTAGGATCTGGGACAGTTAGCGGGAAGATAGGCGCGAGGTCGGCCTCGATCAAAGCGGCGATGTCGGGGCGGACCTGAGCGAGTGAGGTCAGAGCGGATTTCGCCATATGTTTGGCCTGTCCGATGTTGGCGACTGCTTTGTTTTCCGCTACAGCATTGGGATTGATGACTGGTTGGTCCCCGTCGCTCCACCAGAGAGGCGGGGCTGCTAGGGTGGCCAGTACCATTGCCAATAATGTAGCGGGGATGAGTTTTTTCTTAGAGAGGGCCATCGGGGCTGAACAGGTAAGCTTGAGGATTTCTGAGAACGGGCGAATTTTTGACGAGTGCGAATTAAACGTAATCGGCCATGTCAATATAGCCTTGGGCTTTTCCCTAGAAGACTTGGCCGCAACTGATGGCTACATCGGTATCCCCTGCGACCAAGCTAGTGAGGCCGAGAGCAAGGACTCGTAATCGTTTTAGGAGGGCAGGAAATTTTTGGGATTTCATATTTCAGGAAGAAAAAATTACTAAATAACGATTGAGCAGTCCTATCTACTTAAGTTCAAAGTCCTTGGCAAACTTATAAACTTTATGTCTTCAGCGGGACCGGTGTTAACCCGCTCTGAGATTCTTCTCTTTGAAATTCTAATTTGTGAGAAATGAGAAAGGATCGTTTCGCAAAAGTTGGCTTGGAAAATCTTTCTACGACCGGTGCTTCAACATCTATATCGGCCTAAAGCAGCTTGAGCTCTAGTTTGCGCAACAGCGTGGCGTTTGTTGTAGCATCTTTTTCAATTCCTTGAAAGTAGCGGGATAAGCCGGAGCTTCCACTGACTCCATTTACAGGATTTTTACTTTCCACCGATGGAAGCCGCAGCCAAAGAAACCCGAACCTCCGTTGATCCAAACAGCGAAGGTGAATATCCTCTATAACGCCTATGGAAACCGTATCAGGATGGAAGGTTGTTTCGGAGGAAAGGGACAAAAGGCCGATTTGTCAGTGCCCGTTCCGACAGCTAAACTGTCGAAAAACTTCGCCGGGAACGGTATCAAAAGGCAAGGTAAATAGGCTAAAAAGCAAACAATAAGACCCTCGTCGGTGATGTCTCGCAGATGACTCTGACAAACATGCCTTGCTGAGCGTATCAGCTTTGCGGAGCGGATCAGTCTTCTATCTTGGTTGGGCGATATTGTTCTCGCGTTAGGCCGTGGGGAACTACGCTGACAGGGATGCAAAAGGACCTTGAAGTTCTGGACCTACACGTTTCCTGAGGATCCTTTTAAACCCATTCTCCCAAGTTGGGGTAACGCCTAGGTCAAACCATCGTAAATTGATCTGAGGTTTGCGCCTGTAAATAAGGGTAGGAATAAATCGGCAGAATTAACGGATCGACAAAATAGGTCTTATGTCTTTAGATCTAGTTTCTACTAGAGAGCATTATAGATAAATCAAAATACCTCAATAGTTCCACTGAACAAACTTTTAAATTTATATGAAAACGACAACCAACTCCCCAGCCTTTAAACGCATTCTGACATTAAGCCTTTGTTCCGCTAGTATTTTATTACTGACGTCGTGGAGCCCACCTAACAGTGAAGGTATCTACCTAAGTTCTGGAAAACATATACAGATCAGGAATAGCGTAATCGATATACTTACCAGTAATAACCCTTCTATTGTAAATGAATATCGTGATGATGAGGCCGCTCTGATTATTGGGGCCGGAAATGACCTCAATCTAGGAAGTCTGAGCGCGGAACGTGCACGAGGTCTTGTAGTCGGTGTAGATAACGACTTAATGACCGATTGGAGACTCTCGACAGTTCTTGGGCAGAGAAATAAGTTAAGAGCCGGCTGGAGTCTGGTTGTCGGCTCTGACAATACCGTAGCAGGTCGTCGAAGTTCGGATGATAATCTCATTGATAATGCATATGACAGCGCAGTTTTTGGCACTAGTAACCAAGTCTATGCAAGCCGATCACACGCAATGGGTTATGATAACCTAATTACCAAATCATTTGGAATTGCGATTGGTTTTGGCCTTACTACCTCAGAGCATTGGGGCACCGCATTAGGTCGTTATAACGAAGATATGGACGCAGACGATGTATTGGTAGTCGGAACAGGAAGTTCCCACACAGATAGATCTACTGCCCTCGTTGTCAAAGGAAACGGAGAGGTCTCAATTGGCGTGGTAGGTGCCCTGCGCATTACCGAAAGCGGCCAAGTGGTTCTGGCGAATGCTCAAGGCGATATCTCTATGGGTGCCTACGAGTAAGTAGAGACTGGTGGCGGAGGACGTGCCATATTGGTCTGCTTCCGCCATGCTTAACTCACTATCCTCATCCGTAGCAACTTTCCACAGTCGCACCTATCCCATCTTACCCGTATGCACCTTCTAAAGGAATGCTAATCCGGGCATCCTCGTCTTACCACAGCCTATTTTCACAAGGTCCAGTCCTAGATAGCACCAAGTTAAGAGCTTTTTCATCCTGAGCAATGGGGAAATCTAGGGCTTCACCACGTAGCGTCTTGTGGTCTATCCCGGATGGCACGGGATAAAGCGGGTTCCTGATACCTTGCGCGGTGGAGCATTTCCAAGCATTCATGGTGTGGGGTGTTGAGAAGAGGGTGGTTTTTAGGTCGTGGCTTTATCGCTCTCGCTTCACTTGGGAATGGGCGAAGGTCGAGGAGTTTGGTGGCGTAGGTCGCGATGAAATCTTCTATGGGCGTCTTGCGTTTTTTTGCTTCCAGATGTGTATGCGGAAACTTTCATGACTTGCACAGACCAGACCAAGGAAGCCTTTGAAGCTGATGTGCCAGATAGGGTTTCTCTACTTTTCAGGGAACACGTTGCATCAGGAAGCAGATGAGGTTGAAGGCAGTCAAGCTCATCCTCATGGTCTTGTTAACTATGGCTGGGCTTTTCACTGCGAGAAACTTCATGCCTTAGGTGGTTTTAAGATCCCGCAGTTTCAGCTCAATCTTCCCACGCCAGGAGTGGAGATCGGCAAGTTCGACGCCGTTTTATTTCCCATAATCGGTAAGCGTATTCACAAGGCTCATCTGGCCTTTTTTTGCAGCACGATTTTCGTAGGAGAGCCTGATGAGGCGGACTTCAAGTGTCTTTGGTATAGCATTCTAGTCTCTGCGAGCTTATGACGCTTCGGTCTGGCTGGTAGAAGTCTCTCCGAGTCATAGCCTGTCATGCGGGGAGATTCTCGTTCCAGGTTCCAATCCAAGGCCTTAATCCCGTGCCATCCCCGATTGACTCCATTTCGTTTCCCGCGGAACCTTTGTCCAATTTAAGGGATAAGCCTTGAGCCCGACCGATGAGATTACTCAAAGCGTCACCTGCCGATGAGGTAAAACGGATCGAGAGACTTAATGAATCGACAAGACAGGCGGTTGCCTCCGATGTAGTTTCGACAAGAGAGCCATTATCGATAATCAAATTACCTCAGCAGTTCCACTGAACAAACTTTCAAATTTAATGAAAACGACACCGACTCCCCAGCCTTTAAACGCATTCTGACATAAGCCTTTGTTCCGCTAGTCCATTTATTCCTGACTTCGTCGTGGAGCCCACCTAACAGGAAGGTATCTACCGTCGGTCGGAACTTCTACGATCAGGAATAGCGTAATTGATTTCGGCGAATGATGGCTACCCAGATGAATATCGCGATCGTGCCGCTCTGAATTAGGGTCCGATCTTAGGAATACGAGCGCTGAAGATTGTCGGTGTCGATTACGACTTAATCCTGACTGGAGACTTTCCACAGTTCTGGGCAAAGAAATAAGTTGAGAGGTGGCTGGAATCTCGTTGTCGGCTCGACAATACCGTAGCGGGTCTTCAGAGTTCGATGATAACCTTGGCGCCGGTGTATGACAGCGTTGTTTTCGGAACTAGTAATCAAGTCTATGCAAGCCGATCATATGCGTGGGTGACGATAATCTAATCGACCGCTTCAAGTGGAGTCACGATTGGTTTTGGCCTCGCTACCTCACACGAATACAGCACCGCATTAGGTCGTTACAACGACGCCTACGCGCCGATGTATTGGTAGTCGGAGCAAAGTTCCCGCAGAAACGCCACGCCCATCGAGTGACCGTGACGGCGCGTCGATCAAGCCGAGCCGCAAATTGCTGTTTATCTTCCATGGATGCACGAGTTTCAGGGGGGCCACGTCGGCGAAGATGTGACCTATGATTTGGCTTTTCTGTTATGTAGATAATCGGTTCAAACGATCCGAGATAGGAACGATAAGGTTCTTTTTGAATAGGTCGCCTTTCTCCTCATTCCGGGCTACGTCAGTATTGAACAGTATTGAACAGTATTGGCTGAGGTGCCACCAACCGTTGCAGCTCGAAATGGATTGATGTGGTCAAGGTTTAACGATATTTTAATAGATACACGTGATGAGAACAAACCCCTTGCCCAGATCATTAAAGACGAAAGAGATAAACGAGAAGGCCGGAACTCGGAGATATACAGTCACCAAAGGCTTCACGCTATTGGAGATGGTGATGGTGATGGCTATCATCGGGGTGCTTGCCGGGGGAGTCATTACCTTGATGGGAGGTTTTGGAGAAAGCGCCCGTATCCAGCGGGCAGAAACCGACATGCAGGGGATCACGAGTGCTCTTATGAGCTACCGGGCTCTCGCAGGCAGATATCCAACGTCCCAACAAGGTATTAGTGCGCTGGTAGAGAAGCCGACGCTATCTCCAAAGCCCCGCCGTTATCCCCCAAAAGGCTTTATGAAATCGCTGCCTAAGGATCCATGGGGAGAGCCCTATGTTTATCTGATGCCGGGCTCTAAAGATGCGACTACCTTTGAGCTCATCAGTTTCGGAGCGGATCAAAAAGAAGGAGGAGGAGATGACCTCAGCTCTCAGGACAAGTTTGAATAAGAGGAACTTTAGGCCGGGATTTACGATCTTAGAAATCATGATCGTTCTGGTCGTCATTTCTATGATCGCCGGGTCTGCCTCATTTCTTTTGTATCAGAGCCGGACCGGTTCGGGTGAAATAGCGAGAGATCGGTTTTATGATCTAGCAATCGAGGCAAGAGAGCTAGCCCGCCAAAGTGATCGGCCAAGCTATCTTATAATCAATTCTGCGGAAGCGTTGTTAACTGACGATAGGGGTGCTGGATCGGAGCAAATTTCGGGAGGCCTCGGGAAGATTGACTTTCGTGGGCTGGATCAGGATCTATCTATTTCATATAAAGATGACGGTGAGGATGAATGGGTGACCTCTGACCGAACGAGGGGAGCCCTTGATATGGGCCTTCAGCGCATCGGGCCTATGTCGGCCATTATCCATTCGATTTTCCGGGGACAATGGCGATGCCGACTTCTCGATGAGCGCCCTGACTGCCCTTACTGCCTTGCGGAATGAGGAAGAGTAAATCAAAAGGCAGCTCTAAACGCCGTCACTGCCAGAGCGGCTTTGTTCTCTTTGAGGCATTGCTCGCATTCCTCATTTTCGGGGTGGCCGCTGTCGGCATCGTTCTTGCCTTTCACAAGTTTACACAGACAGATCTTGAGATATCGCAGGAGATCGAAAACATCGCGATTGCAGAGGTCGTCTTAGCGGAAATCGAAGGGATACCGCGCCTAGGGAATGATTTTGAACGGTCTGAAACGATGATGGTAAATGAGCAGGTGACTGCGCAGATTCAGGTGGATCAATTGGAGCGTAGAAATCAAGACGACTTTGCTCTAGAGAATATCTATGAGATCAAGATTCGGCTTCATTGGCTGCAGGATCCTGATCGCGAAGATTATGAAGTCAAAGCGGTTTTCAACGCTGCGCTAAACGCACCATGACAAGCCCATCCGAAATGATTCAAAACGATTCCTCTTTACGATGATCATCGATATCAACCGCAAAGCAAAAAATCTCCGCAATCGGAGTGCATTTACACTGCTGGAAACACTTCTGGCATTGATCGTGATCTCTCTACTCATGGGTTCTGTGTTTTCGATCGCACTGAGCACCAGCCAGCTAAGTTCGACGGTTGCTGAGGTGCAGCAGGAAGCTCAGCAGAAAATACTCGCAAGGCGTTTTTTAGAAAAGCTCTTCACCAATCTTCCAGCGGACAGTCAGATTAGTCTACTCAGAAGAGACGATGGCGCTGCGGACCTACAGATTATCGAACCGGGGGTCGACTTTCCTACAGAGCGAGGGATCGAGGTGGCTCAGGTGATCAGTCTCTCCGGCGTTCCGGAAGGCAAACAATTGTTCACCCTACAGATTCGTTGCAGCTTACAGGCCGAGGACGATTTCAGTGCAGCAGTGGGCGATCGATTCCACTTTGCGTTATTGAGTGGTCTCACTGAATACAATTGGGAGATCTATGATGAAGCTGCGGGTATTTGGGTCACGGAGTGGGACAACGCGCGCGGAAGGGCTAAGCTTCTAAGCCTGAGCTTTCGGCAGTCGGAAATCGACGAGCCGCAAAGAATTCTCTTTCAAGTGTATACGTAATTTAGGGAGGATCATTACCGATGAATTCGTTCAATTTCGCAGTAAACCAAGAGAGTGTCGTATCTAAGCCTCTCGATTGGTTGCACGAGATTGCGCAAGCATGTGCGCTGGAAAGCCCCGAGGCGATCCATCCTCTGTTTTTGGAAGAACGCTTGCAATATGGTTCAGTGATCGAGCAGTTACTCGATGAAGGCTTAGTGGCGGAAGATCAGTTTTACGCGCTTTTGGCGGCGAAGATCGGGATGCCTTATCTAGACTCAGAGCTAGTCCCAGATGATCCAGTCGTTCTCCGTGAGGCATTGCCGGCAGCGATCGCTATCAAGCACCAGATCGTCCCGGTCTCGATAGAGGGTGGGGTATTGCGAGTTGCTTGCTCAGATCCTTTGGCGTTTGGAACTAGGCAGGCAGTCACTCGGTATGTCTCGCATCCGGTCTCTTGGGTCCTCGCCCGTAGACGTTTTGTGCGTAGCGCGCTGAGCAATTTATACGGGGTAGGAGCTGATACGTTTGAAAAAATCCTCGCAGGAAGAGGATCTGAGCAAGATCATTCCGGCGATCATGATGAGATGTCGATTCTCGACGATGATGTTTCTGATGAAGCGAGCGTTCTCCGTTTTGTCAACCAAATCATCAAGGAAGGCCTAAGCCAAAACGCAACTGATATTCACGTAGAGCCGCAGCGGGATGCGCTACGAATCCGCTACAGGGTCGATGGATACTTGGCAGATGTCCCGGTCCCCGAAAAAATTAATGCATTGAAGGCTTCAGTAATCGCTCGCCTTAAGATCATGGCACAGCTTGATATTGCAGAGCGTCGCTCCCCTCAGGACGGCCGGATCAGTCTTCAGAATCTCGGCAAAAATATTGATGTTCGGGTAGCGACGGTGCCGTCAGTGGACGGAGAAACGATTAGTTTACGTTTGCTCAACCAACAAAGATTCGATCTTGCGCGCCTTGATCTGGAGCCACACATCTTAGAGGAAATCCTCAAAATTTTGGCGCTACCCAATGGCGTCATCCTGGCCACGGGACCGACGGGCTCTGGAAAATCTACGAGTCTCTATTGTTTTTTAGAAAACTTGAATCTCCCCGAAACGCGTATCGTCACGATCGAGGATCCTGTGGAAAACAAACTCCCGGGAATTGTGCAAATCGCTGTCCGGCCTGAGGTAGGGCTGACATTCGCCAAGGGACTGCGCTCCATTCTTCGGGCCGATCCAAATATCGTAATGATTGGTGAGATCCGGGATACGGAAACTGCTGAGATCGCGATACGGGCGTCGCTCACAGGGCACCTAGTCTTCAGCACACTTCATACAAATACGGCGATAGGTGGAGTGATCCGCTTGCTGGACATGAATGTGGAAAAATTCCTCGTTGCCGCTTCAGTCCGTGCTTTTCTAGCACAGCGTCTTGTCCGCAAGCTATGCGAGCATTGCAAGGTGCCGCTTAAGAACTGGGATCAAGCAGCAGCAAAAAATCTCGGGGCACCACAAGCGGAAAGATTTATTCCTCAGCAGGCAGTTGGCTGCACAGAATGCCGCAAGACTGGATTTGATGGACGCATTGCGCTTTATGAAATCTTTGTCGTTACGGAGGACGTCCAGGACCTGATCAACGGAAGTGCTGACGAGAATTCACTTCTTTCCTATGCGTTGGCCAATGGATACGAGACGATGCGTGATTACGGTTGGCGTAAAATTGCTAAAGGTCTAACCACAATCGAAGAGGTCCTCTCAGCTACCAGCTGAGCCGCCTATCTGATGAGAGAACGAAATGACCCAGGATTTTCAATATACTGCGATTGATGCAGGTGGCAAACAAAGCTCCGGAGTCATTTCTGCATCCACTCGTCAACAAGCTCTTGGGCTGCTAGCCCGGCGCTCTCTCCAAGTAAATTCGCTGGTCACCGCAAACGGGAAATCAAAGCAAAATAGCGGAAAGAAGAAAGGCGTTAACCCGGAGCAGCTGACCCTAAAGGACAGAGATCTGATATCTTTCACTGAAGAATTTGGAGACTTGCTCGAAGCTGGGATGCCGTTGGAGCCTGCTTTGGCATCGATGGAAGTCAGGGACGATTCCGGGTCACTTCAGGAAGTTTCAGGGCAGCTACGAAGACGTATCATCGAAGGTGAGCCACTTTCAGAAGCCCTGCCAAAGGTATCGCCGCAGTTTAATAAACTATATTGCAACTTGATACGTGCTGGTGAGGAAAGTGGCAGTCTACCAGTGATCCTTCGGCAGCATGGGACCTATCTAAAAAAACAATCGGATCTAAGTTCTCAGCTCAGGCAGGCGCTAATATATCCAGCATTTTTGGTATTAACTTGCGTTTCGGTCTCAGTCATTTTCCTATTTTATCTGCTACCGAAGATGACAGTTCTCCTCGCCGATATGCCTGGCGCGAAAACTCCGGCAGCCATCCGAGTGGCGGAACTGATCACCGAAACAATCAAAAATCATGGGATCACTCTATTCGTGTTTTTCTGCATTCTATTGATTGCGGCCAAATTCTTTACCCGCTCAGCATACTTCCAGAGTCAGAAAGATCTATGGTATCTGAAGATTCCATTTTACGGGATTATTGTCTCATCAGGTTTCTACGTGCAGTGGCTGCAAACCTTAGGCAATCTGATAAGCAGTGGTCTGCCATTGGTCAAAGCCCTGGAGCTGACATCCGAGACGGCTACCAATCGTCATTACCAGAAAAAATTAGCAATGATGACAGATGAAGTGAGCGAAGGCTTTAAGCTTACGCGCAGCATGCGGAACTCAGGCATCTTTACGCCGAGCCTCGTTGACCTTGTTAGTGTAGGTGAAAATACCGGCCGACTCTCTCAATCATTGGCCCGTGCAGCGGACTATTATGAGAAAAGACTAGAAACCCGGATCCGTGCTGTTCTGAAGCTCATTCCTCCAGTCATTCTTAGTCTCATGGCTCTGCTCGTTGCAGTTCTTTCGCACACGATGATTCAGGCTATTTATGAAACAATCTCTCAACTAAATAAGCGGTGAGAAATTCGAATCTCGTCAAGCCAAGGAAACCGCGGGGCATGGCACTCGTTGCTGTGCTCTGGGTCATCGGCTTTCTGTTGGTCCTTCTCACCTCAAGTGCACATTTGCTGAAGATACATGCGGAAACCGGATTTTTCGAGACTCATCGTTTTTACTCAAAAATCGCAGCTAAAGAAGGTTTAAGTTATGCCATGCATCCACTCGTCGACCGCTACGATCCGCTGCTACAATCAACACCCGGAGCGGAATTGGGAAATTATACGGCGAGTATCGAGATGGAAGCCTCACGAATCAACTTCAATGCGGTCATCGCATCAAACGACAGAGGATTTCTCTTCGATCTGTTTAAATACTGGGGTTTATCAGATCAGCAAACTGACCTCTTGGTGGATGCATTAATCGATTGGGTAGATGCAGATGACTTACCACTTCTCAACGGTGCCGAGCGTGAATTCTACGAGAGCGAAGGGCTTCGTAGTTTCCCATACAATCGCCCGTTCCGAACTTTGAGTGAGATATCTCACGTGAGAGGCTTTGCCGAAGTGATACGCCTTCGTCCAGATTGGCAGGACTGGCTGACGATTTATACATCCGCAATCGATATCTATGAATGCACTCCTGAGATTTTAGCAATTGCGGCTGTTACTGATGTGGAAACGGCGAGCGGATTTTTAGAATCAGTGAAAGGCGGGGATTCTCTAATTGGTACGGAGGACGATGTCCGCTATGGAAGTTTAGAGAATGCTTTAGATCTCCTGCTTTCACCAGCCGTGCAACGTCCTCAAATTTCAAAACGCTTTCAGCTTCAGAGCGCAACTCGCCGCATCGTAAGCAATGGATTCTCTGGGGAACTAAAAACTACACTCACAGTGGTGGCAGAGGCTGGCACTTCACCTCAGATTCTATCCTATAGAAAACGGACTACTTCCTTTGAGTAAAAACCCAACACAACTTTTTCTCCCAGCAGCTAAGAGCGGATGGGAATGCTGGAATCTCGTCCCGAGTGGGGACGCGATCCTTATAGAATCATTGCCAAATCTAAGCGATGTCTCCAAATCCAATAAAATATATATAGGCATCCCCGCCAAGGATGTAACCACACTGCCGCTGAAAATTCTTTCGAACGACGAAAGTCTCTTCCCGGGTGCGGTCCAGATTGCGAACGAAGGCATTGTGCCTTTTGCGGAAGATCTCGATGCAATACAGGGGAACGCCTACTTAGGAAATGGTAGTGAGAAGGACGGTTCACTGGTTACCGCTCTTTCTCTTCGGCATGAAAATTGGGACAAATACCCCAATCTAATCTCCGCCGTATTCGAACCCTCGGCGTCATTCTATTCAGTCGATCTAATTGCCGATGTTGTGTCATGTTGGCAGGAACATGAATGCTGGGTTATGGCATTCTATAAGAAGTCCTCTCTCTTCCATATCGAGATATTATATGATCTCCTCGATGATGTGAGAACTTGCGTCTTTCTCGCGAAAAGCCAGTTAGCTGCGAAAGGAATCCCTTTCGATCCACAAACAATCCTTTTTTGGGACTATGATCCCGATCCGGATATGCGTTCCAAGCTACGCAATACGGTAACCGGAACTTCAGAAGAAGGAAGATTTGAAGAAATACGGTTTGCCGAGAAACCCTTTCCCAGCTTGCCACGCGCTAGCAGTCGTTTGCTACCGGCTTCGATCCAGACTCTTCGGACAGAGAAGAACAAGCGAAAGCAGCGAAGCTGGTTCATCCTGGGCGTATTCTTCATAGCAATTATTTGTCATGGCACTCCTTATCAGGAAAGATCAGCTAGCGCGCCAAAAGATTGTGAATATCGAACGGGAAATCGCAAGATACTCACCTCAGTGGGAACTCAATCAAGCGCATCTGCAGAAGTGGGCAGAACTCTCATCTCTGACTACGCAGAATTGGCCACTGGTGCTATATCAATCAATCATCTTACTCCTCCCGCCGAATCAGGAAATTCAATTCGAAGGAGTCGATATTTCTGAAGCAGAAGTTGCGGTCAGAGGTCTCTCGCCTAGTCTGAAAAGTATCAATGAATTTAACCAAGCGTTAAAAAATTCGCCCTCATTTGAGAATTACGTTTGGAGCACTCCCCAGCCGATCAAAGATTCTAAAAGCAATCTCTGGTCATTTAATTATCAAGCAAAGCTAAGGCAAACAGATTACGAGGAACTAAACCAATGAACCGCCGAGAAAAGATCCTCCTTTCAGCACTGAGCGCAATTGCCATCGGTAGTGGGCTTTTCTACGTCGGCGCAAGCTACGTAAAGAGGGTCCAAGCGCTAGAAGCAAAAATCACTGAGCTAGAATTCACCAGAGAGGCCTACTCCCAAGCGGATGATGTGGCTGAGATACTCATGGAGGAAAGAGCTTGGATCAAAAAAAATGAGGAAGGAGAACAGACCTATCAGGACGCCCAAAGTGCTCTTCAACGCTTGGTCGAGAAATATAGTAAGGATCTGGGCCTCGAAACATCCGGCTTACGCCTGATTGCATCTGAAGACGAAGATATCTGGGAGGAAGAACACCAGCCCGTGGAGCTAGAAATCACCATCAAAGGAGCCGAAGAAAAAGTCTATCGGTGGCTGGTCAATGTTCACCAACCAAGTCAATACCGTGCTTTAACCAGTCTTAAAATGTCACCCGATAAGAATGAATCCGGTGATCAAATCTTGTGCAGCGTTACCGTGCAGAAGCTTATCCGGACTTCTTCTGCGGCAAGATAGATAGCTGTGTTTCTTAAATTAGAAGCTCATCCATGTGCGGTGAGAGCCCAACAGCTTCATTGATACTTACAACGTCAGAAGTCAGTGAATCGGAAGCGAGGTCTTTCTATGAACGTGAGTTCGTTGAGAAATAGCGCCTTTTTAATGACTGTTACTTAAATCTGGCTGCTCGGGCAGAGATAGAGCCGCCGATTCTGAAAGCTTTTAGCTTTGGGATCAGGCACTCGCGCACATCTGCAAAATCAACGGAATCTAGAATTGGCGGACAGCTTGTATATATTGATGAAGACTGGACGAAAAGAATCTGCGTTCTGGTGCTTGCCAAGATTAGCCGCAATCTGTAACTATGGATTCTATTTTGAGAAATATTTCTTAATCTGAAGATTTAATCACTTTTTTGGATGACCTCTTATTCTTTGTATCAGCGCGCAAATCCTCCGCTAATTCGGAGGAACATGAGCACCTGTCCTTCACTTGTCCTTATTCTTCTATTTGCTCTAATTGTTCAATCTTATGCCGCTCCACCAAAAGATCCTCAGTTTGAGAGCTTTGGGAACTTGCTCAAGAGCTCTCCATTTTTTGTAGAGACCACTGCGAAAATTCCGGAGCCAAAAAAAAAGCTCACTATGAAACTTGAGCTGAAAGGCATGGTCAAGTTACCGGATGGATGGATTGTATCAATTGCAGATGTCAGCAAACCGAAGGAGATCATCACGCTGCGAAAGTCCACAAATGGCACAACCCTCGGTAATGAGAACCAAGGCCTGAAGTTGAAGTCAGTGTCGCAAGATAAGCTGAACTATAAAAATTCAACCGTGGAGCTTCTTTCTGGCAATGAGCTTCTTACAGTGGGATACAGTGAGAGCTCACTCAAGCAGGCGGTATCGAAGCAAAATACTAAAAACCCAAAGCCGGCTCCCGGTGAAAAAGAGCCGAACGACGCAAACTCCGTGACAGAACAAGAAGAAATGGAACCTAAGATAGGTCCGGTGCGCAGGCGCAGGGTGATTATGCCATCGCGGCCAGGGATAGGAGAACCGAACGAACCAATCCAATGAAATACTTCCTTCTTCTATCAGCCATCCTTGCCCTGCCTTTTATATCTGCTCAGGATCTAGGGAATGTGCCCTTTGATCCCGATGCGGTGATTGAAGAAAATATTGAGCAGCCATTCATGACTGGAGATATTATCGCATCCTTGTATCAAACTTGGACAGGCAAGCGGGTGATTGTCAGCAAAGCGGCCCAAGGCGAGCAAATAAGCTTCATTCAAAAAGGCCCTCTCACCTACCGCCAAGCTGCAGACTTACTCGAAAAGGCGATTTTATTGGAAGACCTGGTGTTTGTTCCTAGCGGGCCAAACGAGGTGAAACTGGTTCAAGCCACTCAAGGCAGGAAAGTAGGTGGGGTCCCAGTTATCATCCAAGAGTTCGGGCTTCCGGATGGGGAACAGCTAGTCACCTATGTAATGACCCTGAATTATATCTCCCCGGAAGAAGCTCTTACAATATTGACCTCGATCATCTCTCAGATCAGTGAGAAAGGATCGATTGTCGCAGTTCCTAATGCTTCAGCACTGATCATCACCGAAAACTCGGCTCTTATCCGGACCCTTATCAATATCAAAAACCGCATTGATATTCCGCAAGAGCGTTCCACACGGCAAATTGCAACTCTATCGCATGCAGATGCTGAAATCGTGGCAGAGCAAGTTCAGAAAATTATCGATTTCGGAAACGAGCAAAAGAGCAATTTCGAAAACAATTCAAATCCACCGCCCGAGAACGTGGACGTCCGCGTGGACGCACCGGATGCTCCTGATCCGGCAGGAATTCAGCTAAGTAGCACGCCTGGTCGCTTGGTAGCGAAGAACTCTCTTAGTACATTGCAGGTGCTTGCCGAGCCTCGGACGAATCGCATCTTCGTCATGGGGCGCCCGATCGATGTGGAGTTCGCTATGGTCTTGATCGATGATTTTGACCAACCATTGACAAAGCGAAATTACTATCGCCAAAAGCTCAATTTCCTCCCTGTCGCAGATTTTCTGGCTGTCGCCCGAGACGCGATCGGGTTAGCTACCAGTCAGATAGATTCCAGCCAGGGAGCTAGTAACAGCAGAGGAGGATTACCGCAGGAACAAAGATCTCAAGGCAATCGCAACGACGGACCTGACGATTCTGGATTGAGCGCTCTTCCCGAAACGAATCGCGCGGAGAGACCAGAATCTATCCTCGTCGGTAAAACACTTTTGGTCGCAGACAATGCGAGTAATAGCATTATCGTTCAAGGCCCTCCACGGTCCATCGAAGTAGTTCGGGACCTAATCGAGGAGATGGATCGGGAACCTGCACAAGTTCAGATCACTGCGGTGTTTGGCCGATACAACCTAGGCGACGAATCTCAGGTAGGCCTAGATTTTGCGCAGTTTGTTCGTAAAAAGTCCGACAGCGGCTTCGCAGTCCAGAACCGCACCGGCTTTCCGGTATTGGTCGATCCGAATGCACTGACAAATCTTGACGCTGTCGATACGCTCACTGGGGGAATCGGAGGCCTATCTATCTATGGGCAGATAGGAAAATTTTTCCTCCCCACTCTTCGCGCGCTTCAGAGCAGCGGACGTTTTCATCTTTTAGCGAGACCCACTGTGTTTACGACAAACAATCGGAAGGCAGTCCTTTCATCAGGCCAAGCAATCGCGGTCCCTACAAATACACTTACACAGGGAATAGGCGTTGGCGGAAATGTGGCCCAGAGCACAAACGTCTCTTTCCGCGATGTTCTACTAAAACTAGAAGTGATCCCTTTGGTTAATTCCAAAGACCAGGTGACTCTTCAAATTAAATTGGAGAATGATAATATTATCGGCAATCAGATCATTGATGGAAATGAAATACCGACCATCGGCAAAGAAGCGTTGGTGACCAATGTGACTATTCCGAGTGGCGATGTGATTGTATTAGGTGGCCTAATTACAGAAAGGGATGAGGATAGCACCAGCGGAGTTCCTATTCTAAGCCGTATCCCCGGATTGGGAAAACTATTCTCTACAGAAAGAAAAAATCTGGTTCGTGAGGAGCTAGTGATCTTTATTCAGCCGCAGATCGTTGAGGGTCAGGCCGCTCTGGCTCGGCTCCAAGACTTCAATCGAGGAAATTCACAACTTGTTCGAGATGTTCAGGATGAACAAGAATATCCGGGACCTCAGGAAATCGAAGAGCCTTCGATTTGGCCGACCCTGAAGCCAGTTGCAGAGGATCACCAGAAGCTACTACATCGGCGGCGACAAGGTTTCCGGAAACGTTAGAATGATCGCATTAGAAATGGAGTTGATCGGATCAAGATCGGAAAGTTTATAAATCGTTTCGCGCTCCATTTGTGTATCAGCACAGCTACCAATTCGATCGTGAGTCCCTCGCTGTAGCTCGCAGTTCGCAGTCATCTGATGGAAGCAGCCGGCCGCTGAGTGGCTATGGGGATTGCTTTGTCTATTTGATCTCTTCCTTCAAGGTTGTGGTGAAAGCGAAAGAGATGATGGGGCGTCCCTAGATCCACCTACCGATAAGGCAACGTTTTCAATCCACGGAACATACAAAAACTGGATAATCGCGTTTAGAAATAGGTGGCGGCTAGCCTCCAAGATTGGATCGTCACAACCATAGGTTACTCTTCTAAAAATGGGCGATGGGCAATGATTGGCGCAGTGTCTTGGTCTGGGAAGGACTGTTTTGTTTCGCTTACTGCTTGCCAGGTCAAGGCTTCCCGGTCTAGTGCCTTGTAAGAGTCCTTTTATAACTTTATGGGAAAAACCCTTATCATCGCAGAGAAACCTTCCGTCATGGCGGACCTATCCAAGGCCCTTGCTAAGGAGCTGGGGAAATTTGAAAAGGTTGGTTCGAACCGGGATATTTCCTACGAAAACGATTCAGCAATCATCACTTCAGCAGTGGGGCACTTGGTAGAACTACGTATGCCGATGGGTCCGAATGGGAAAAAGCTTCCCTGGAAATTTGATGTTCTACCCGCCATCCCGGAGGCGTTCACGCTCGATCCGATTGAGCAATCTGAGGCTCGGCTGAAAAAGGTCCTCCGTTTCGCCAAGCGAAAAGATGTGACTGATATCGTCAATGCCTGCGATGCGGGCCGGGAAGGAGAGCTGATTTTCCGCTATATCATGGAGATCGGGAAAATTGATAAGCCGGTGAAGCGCTTATGGATGCAATCGATGACCAGCGGTGCAATTTCCACTGCTTGGGCAAATCTGCGTAGTGACGAGCAGATGCGCCCTCTCGCCGATGCGGCGAAATGTCGCTCGGAATCTGATTGGCTGGTTGGCCTGAATGCGACACGTGCCTTCACGTGTTTTAACTCACGGCACGGAGGCTTCAACATCACTGCAGCTGGCCGGGTGCAGACACCGACTTTGGCAATTTTGGCAAAGCGGGAAAAGGAGATCATTGCATTTCAACCGGAAGCGTATTTTGAAGTTCATGGGACTTTCGGTGTAAAAAACGGACAGTATCTGGGCAAGTGGATCGACCCAAAATTCACGAAAGATCCAGCGATGCCGCATGGCCGGGCCGAAAGGATCTGGAAGCAGGAAGCTGCAGAAAAGATTGTTGCGCGATGCAGTGGGAAATCCGCTCAGATCCACGAGGAAAAGAAGGCGAGCACACAGATCGCGCCGCAGCTCTATGACTTGACGACCCTTCAGCGCGAAGCGCCGTTTTCGGCAAAAGGAACACTACAAATTGCACAGGCACTTTATGAGAAGCATAAGGTGCTGACCTATCCGCGGACGGATTCGCGGTATCTCCCGGAAGATTATGTGCCGAACGTCCGCGAAACCTTGGGCCAGATCGCAGAATCCAGCAGCTCATTGGCGCGATTTGCAAAGGCTGTATTAAATGGCAAAAACTCGGATGGGCCGAAGCTTCATCAATCAAAGCGCATCTTCAATACAGCGAAAGTATCAGATCACTTTGCTATCATCCCGACGGGGGCCACAGCGCGGCTCTCAGAGGCGGAACAAAAGCTATACGATATGGTGGTGAAACGCTTTATCGCAGTCTTCTACCCTCACGCACAATTCGAGCAGACTACTCGATCCTCGATTATCTCAAGTGGCGGATTTGAAGATACGTTTCGCACTGAAGGTCGTATCTTGGTCGTCCCCGGCTGGCTGGAAGTTTATGGAAGGAAGCCTGGAGTCGCAGCGGGGAAAGACGGGCTGGTAGGCATTGAAGAAGGAGAGACGGCAACGGCCGATGAAATGGAGCTAATCCATGAGCAGACCCGTCCCCCGGCCCGGTATACGGAATCGACCCTACTATCCGCGATGGAAGGCGCTGGCAAGCTGCTAGTGAACGATGAGGAGCTACGCGAGGCAATGTCCGAGCGCGGGCTCGGTACGCCGGCGACTCGGGCGGCAACGATCGAAGGTCTCATCTCGCAAAAATATCTATTGAGAGACGGGCGTGATCTATCAGTGACGCCCTCTGGTCTGCGGCTCATCGATCTAGTAAGGCAGATGGAGATCGAAGGGCTCTACTCGCCAAAGATGACTGGCGATTGGGAATACAAGCTCCGCAAAATGGAACAAGGGGGTCTCAAGCGTGACGACTTCATGCGCGAGATCATCCGTTATACGAATGAGATCGTTGAGAAGGCGCGGGGATTGGCCGAAGAGGCGAAGAACCGTAAATTCCCTGATGTAGAAGTGGAGCACCCAGTGCATGGAACCCTGATCATGAGACAGACAGACGCGACCTATGAATCTCGCGATATAGAGCTGCCAATCAAAATCAAAAAGCATATTGCCGGGCGGCAACTGACTGAAGATGAGCTGAAAACGCTCATGCATAAGGGCATTGTGGGCCCGCTGCTGGGCTTCAAATCAAAGTTTAACAAGCCATTCGATGCTTCCATCCAAATCGATGAGAAGTTCAAAACTTCATTCCTGTTTGAGGGCGATGACGATACAGCGCCAGATCTAGAGGAAGATATGGTGATCGGGCTCGCAAAGATGGCCGATGGGAAAGAACATAAAATCTACGGCACTGAGAAGGCCTATTATGTGCCGGATATCAAAACGAAGAAGGACCCGAACGGAGTGAGAATCGGGAAGGTAATCCTACAACGTGAGATTCCTGATAGCGAAGCTCTCAAACTTATCTCTGAAGGGAAAACTTCTTTGCTGAAAGGCTTTATCTCAAACCGGACAAAACGAGGTTTCGATGCATTTTTGACCTTTGATGCAAAAGAAGGGAAAATCGGTTTCGAATTTCCGCCACGGGCTGCGAAAAAAGGCGCCAAGAAAACTGCGAAGAAAGCAGAAGAGCGGCGGCGAAAAAGGTCGCCAAGAAGTCTACGAAGAAAGCCGCGAAGAAGAAGTGAGGGTGATGAGCCCTTTAAAATTTTAAGCGGTAGCCGGTCACTGCAGAACTAATCGGCTCGGTCCTACAGCGATCGACTCAAAGGAAAAGGAATTTTGAGTCTTTTCAAATGTGATGGACAAAGAAGAAGAGCGAAAGAAGGCCTACGAAATCGCAGTGAACGATTAGACTCGGCAGCTGATTCTTTGGAAAATCCTGATGCGCCACTTGGTGCGATGCAGGCAAAGCTCCTAGTCCACGCGCCTGCCTGAAAGAATATGGAAACCGACCCTCAGAGGGAGAGCTTCTAGGCCAGCTTTTCGCCTGCCAAAATGGCCTTTTTTCTTACTTACCGCGCTTGGAGCGATCTTCCCCGCTGACGCTCTTCGCAGCACGTTTCCGTTCGTTTGCATCGAGGATTCGTTTGCGCAGGCGGATGTTATGCGGAGTTGCTTCGACGAGCTCGTCTGCATCGATGTATTCGATCGCGCGCTCGAGAGAGAAGCGGATTGGTGGGGAAAGTTTGGAAGTTTTGTCCTTACCGGACGAACGCATGTTATCGAGGTGCTTCTCCTTGACCGGGTTTACAGGCATATCGCCGACGCGCGGGTTCTCACCGACAAGCATGCCGCCATAGATTGCATCGTTTGCGCCGACGAAGAGGACACCGCGATCCTCGAGTGCCTGAAGCGAGTAGGTTGTCGCAGTGCCAGATTCCATCGAGACGAGGGTTCCCGTGGTGCGGGTCACGATCTCGCCAGCATGGGGTCCGTATTCTTTAAACAAGTGAGACATGATTCCATGTCCAGAAGTGAGGTTGACGATTTCAGTTTCAAAGCCAATCAGACCACGGGTTGGAATTGTCGCGGTGATGAGTGTTTCGCCAGAAGGCTCTGTGGTCATGTCTTCCATGAGGCCTTTGCGATTGTTTAGCGCTTTGAGAATGCCCTGTGAGTATTCGCCAGGAGACTCAACATATACGGTTTCGAAAGGCTCTTGGAGCTTATCCTTCTCGTCGCGGCGATAGATCACGGTTGGGCGGGATACGCAGACTTCGAATCCTTCGCGGCGCATAGTTTCCACAAGAACGGCGATCTGCATGGCTCCACGGGCTGAGACGTTAAAGACACCAGCTTGGTCAGTGTCTTCCACCTGTAGAGAGACATTGGTCTTTAACTCGTGCATCAAACGGTCGCGGATTGCGCGGGAGGTGACGTGTTTGCCCTTCTTTGCCAGCGAGCGGTCCGTCATTGATCGAAAATTCCATGGATACGGTCGGCGGATCGATTTCTACAAAGGGAAGAGCTTCTTGTTCTTTCGTCGCGGCAAGAGTTTCGCCGATATCGATATCGTCGATTCCTGCGGCAATACCAACGATTCCGCCGGCCCCGCAGCCTTCGGAATCTTCAGAGGCAAGACCGGAGTAAGTGAAGGTCTTCATCACCTTCGATTGCTGTGTGCTGCCGTCCTTGCGGTGAAGCCAAATGGTATCGCCTTTTTTGACAGAACCGCCGAGGACCTTGCCAACCGCGACTCGGCCCACAAATGAGTCCCATTCGATATTTGAAACGAGCATGTGGAAGGGCGCTTCTGGATCAGCAGCAGGCTCTGGGATGAACTCGATGATCTTTTTGATCAGCGGAATGCAATCGACCTTTTCGTCATCTGGATGGTCCATGAAATATCCATCACGCGCGGAGCCATAGGCGAAAGGTGCCTCAAATTGATCTTCGGTGGCATCTAGGTCTAGGAATAGCTCAAGGACCTGATCGTGCACCTTCATCGGGTCCGAGAGGGGACGGTCGATCTTGTTGATTACGACAATCGGCTTGAGGCCTTCAGCGAGGGCTTTGCGAAGAACAAAGCGCGTCTGTGCCTGCGGGCCGCCTGCTGCATCGACGACGAGAAGAACGCCATCAACCATTTTCATCACGCGCTCTACTTCGGCACCGAAGTCTGCGTGACCTGGTGTATCGACGATATTGATCGTGTAGCCATCGTAGAGAATCGCCGTATTCTTAGCTTTAATGGTGATGCCTTTTTCCCGCTCGAGGTCCATGGAATCCATTGCGCGTTCCTGGGTTTCCTGATTGTCCCGGTAGGTTCCGCCGGCCTGTAGTAATTGATCGACTAAGCGTAGTTTTCCCGTGATCAACGTGGGCAATAATGGCGAGGTTACGAATGTTCAGAGACATGGGAAAATAGGGAGTTGAAAATGAAGGGGCGGGCTATGAATCGGTTTGGAGCTGATGGCAAGGGGAAAGGAGCGACTCGGTGGATGGAAGTTTCGGCCGATCGCTTGCTCCCTCACATTTTCGCCGCAGGCATTTTGATATCGGGTAAAGCCGGTCTTACGTAGAAGGTGCTAGATAGCACCCCCCTAACCGTTCATCTAGGGAGCTCAGCTTCATCCAGAGAAGCCTAGATGCAAAGGCTCTCAATGTAGCTTTTCTAAAGCCTAAGCTTTAAGGATTTGTCAAAGTGCGGACTGCTTCCAGCCAGTCCCCTTCGTTGTCGCCGGGGAAGTTTTGTTCGGTGCGGCTGCGGTAATTGAGGTAGGCGGCCTTTGCAATTTGATCGTGAGTCGGGTGCGGCTTCACAGGCTTTTTCGGGGCTCCCTTTTCGGACAAAATCTTTTCGGCGGTCTTCTTTGCAAGCTTCTTGGTGGCCGGGCTGGCAGCGGTCGACGCCGCTTTTTTGGCTGCGGCTTTTTTTGCTGGAGTGGCTTTGGTGCTAGTTTTTTTTTCGGGCATGGTTGGCTGGGGTAGGATATTTTTAGGAATTGGTTTTTGACTGGCAGTGCAGTCGTTAGGATCTGAGGTTGTTAAGTTTTTCCGGCTTTGCCAGCGCGAAAGTTTGGAGTAGCCTATTTTTATGGATCGGGATTACCGCTGGAGTGACACGCGGGGTATTGATAGCTACCGCTTACCCGGGCCGGAGCATCTCGGCCGCTGGGTAGCCGTGGCGATGATTGCTTCCCTATTGTTGCACATCCTCATCTTGTTCGCCTTGGATCGTCTTGATCTCGCCTTTGGCTCAGAAAACGTGGAGGAGATTGCAACGGCTCCGATTGTGATCAGACCTTTGGATGTAGAGCCCTATCAGGCAGAGGCCGCTACTCTGACAGATGAAGCAATTACACCGCCAGAGGCGAGCGCTGCTTTGATGGAGGAGATCGATTTTCTAGAGCTCTTACCGCAGAACGAAGAACTCGACATATCCACTGAATTAACGATGCCGGAGTATGCTCTTAAGATGAGCGATCCCTTGGCAGCTGGAGAACTAGATGTGACTGAGATGGCTCAGAACACTGATTTTTCGGTTGATTCAGCAATGTCTGACTTTGGGCAAATGGAGACCGATCTTGCACCCGCAGAAGTTGGGCAAATCACTGTTGATCCCGGGGCGCTCACAGCAAATGAGGACTCCACGAGTTTTACAGACGATCTGGTGAAACAGGGAAACGGGGGTCTTCTAGAAAGCGGTAGATTGGAAGGAATGGAGAGCCTAGATCAATTATTGGATCTGCCACCAGGATTGCTGGTCAATAAAAAGACGCTTCTGCCCAGCGATCTAATTTTCGAATTTAACAAAGCGGAATTGAGAGATGGGGCGAAGCTCGGGCTGATGAAGCTGGCATTGCTGATCGATAAGAATCCCGAGCTTTACTGCTGGATCGAGGGGCACACGGACCTCATCGGTAGCGAAGAATCAAACTATATATTATCCAAACGCAGAGCTGAGTCTGTAAAACGTTACTTAGTGGAATCTATGCGGATGAATCCAGAGAGGATCTATACCCGTGGCTTTGGAGAAAGTGTCCCGCTTATCTTCGGCGGAGATGAAATGGCACAAGAGACAAACCGCAGAGTAGAGATCAAGATGCGGAAGACACCACCTGAAGATGAACCAGAGCGGGTGGCTGAGAGGACTTTGCCAAAAGCAACGGTGGTTCCAGAAACGGTGGTTCCAAAGCCGGACCCACCACGGGCGATGCTGGTCCGGCCGAAACGGGTGCCTGCGCCACGTGCGATGGTCATTGATGAAGCCGAACTCGAAGCCGAACTCGAAGCCGAACTCGAAGAGGAGGTCGAGAGGGCGGTGCCAGTTCCAGAGGTGCGCCGGGCTGTGCCAGTGGAAGAATATCCGACAGAGGCTGTGCCCAGAGCTCTACCCGTCGAGCCTTAGCAAAATCTGGATTCTTTGCCTGTGAACTCATTACTTGATCTAAACTATGCTGATTTAGAAGAGCTTCTTGAAAAAGACGGTGTGAAGAGCGTCCATGCCTTGCAGCTGTGGGGGGCTGTGCAACGAAAGGCGGTAACGCACCTAGAAGGCGACAAGTTCCCCCCGCCATTAAGAGACTGGGCGAAGCAAAATATCGGGCCAAGAAAAAAATTCCAAATTGAAGAGCTCGAACAGGTCCACGAAGTGTTTTCTGAGGATGGCCTGACGCGGAAGTATTTACTGAAGCTGGAGGACGGGCAGGTGATCGAGGCCGTTTTAATGGAATATGCTGGGCGTTTCACCGCATGTATCAGTTCACAGGCAGGATGCGCGATGGCTTGTGTATTTTGTGCGACCGGGCAGATGGGCTTTGTAAGGCATCTACGCAGTGGGGAAATTGTGGCGCAGGTCCAGCATCTCAGACGTGTGCTGAAGCAGACACATCCAGGGCGGCGCTTGCGGAACCTTGTGCTGATGGGCATGGGCGAGCCGCTGCATAACTATGAAGGCGTAATGAAGGCGCTCGGAATCTTAAGCGATTGTGGCGGTGCCTCGATCGGGCCATCCCGAATTTCGATCTCTACCGTAGGGGTGGTGCCAGCTATCTTGCGGCTCGCCGAGGAAAAGCGACCTTACCGCTTGGCAGTCAGTCTCCACGGCTCGACTGAAGACGAGCGATCTTCACTGGTCCCTGTTAGTAAAAAATGGGACCTACAGAGCCTCATTGATGCCTGCCGCAAGTATGGGCGTATCACCGGGAAAAAGATCTTTTTTGAGTGGACCCTGATCGCGGGAAAGAACGATTCTGCCGAGACTGCGGGGCGGCTTGTCGAGCTGCTGCGAGGTATTAAAAGTCACGTCAATCTGATTCCCCTAAATCCGACGCCAGGTTTTTATGGAACGGCAAGTGAAGCTGGATTGCGCTTTCAAGAAACCCTCAGGAATGGAGGGATTCCTTGCACTTTCAGGCAACGGAGGGGGATCGACGTCGCCGCTGGTTGTGGAATGCTGAAAGCAGAACGGCTTGGGAAAAAAGAGAAAGCTGGGCGGTGAAATTTTCTCCTTATAAATGAAAAGGCGTGCTGAAATCATAGTCCTTGATAAATAGAGCGTCGCATCGCCCTTCTCTTGCGAAACTTCACTTGAAAAAATTAATCTTAGTTCTCCATTTGAAGTTTTGAATGATACTGTTATTGGATAAAGAGATCTTGGAATTCTGCTTACAGACAAAACGGATTAGGATTAATGATGAGTAAAACGGGCAATGCAGCAACATGAGCAAGCAGAACAAAGCTTATCATTCGACTTCAGAACAGGGCGAGCTACCGCTATCTGCGGAACAGAGACTGGCCGGGCTCAGCAAGCAGCTTGCGCCACCCTTAACGCAATCCGAACGCGCGGCATCCTCGAAGCAACTCAGAACCATGCATCGGGGGAATCGCTTCCGCTTAATGTTTGGACAGCCTCCATTGATTGAAGACTAGCAGATTGGTCCAAACTTAAGACAAACGCCCGGAACGCGATCGGTTCTCAGCGAAGCCAGAGGGCGGGTGACAGCGAATTACAAAATATTTACTAACTCCGCTTTAGCGGTCTGAGGCATTTCCAGCAGGACTTGATGCGCGTCTGAGGCGGTCCATGATGGCTAGGCCAAGGCCTTTTTGTGAAAGGGGCTCCGCGATAATCTCATCAAGTCCCATCTCATCAAGCTGGCGAAGAGCAAAGAAAAGTCGGATCGCTGCCTCAGCTAGTTTCCCGCTGCCCGGGCTAAGCGCGACGATGGCATCCCACTCATGGGCCAATACATACGGGCTGAGGTCGTCGCCTTTGTAGCTAAGAAGTCCATAGGTCTTTCCGGGTTCTGGGCTAAAATCCTCAGGTTTCTCGATCAGGCGTAGCGGCGTGAGAGGTGCATAGTGGCTGGCAAGCTGACCCGGCGCCTGGGGAGAATCCGTGGTGTTTGCTTTGACCTTCTGAATTTTTCCAAATGGCTGGAGCATCTCCTTTGTGACTGGACCGGGGCGATGAAGATGAAAGATCGGTTTTTTCCCATCTTCTCGTAGCTGAATGGAGATAATGGTCGATTCAAGACCTTCGTTGCAGGCCCCGGCATCGACGATTAGGGGTATATGTCCAGAGAGCTCAGCTTCGACGGCGGCAGCGGAGGTGGGAGAAATGCGTCCGAAACGGTTCGCGCTGGGAGCTGCGATCGGGGAGCCAAGTGCTTGATTGATCGATCGGAAAATCGGGTGAGCCGATTGGCGGACAGCAACGGTTGGAAGTCCGCTAGTGACAATATCAGGGATGATGTCTGCCTTCGGCAAAATGAACGTCAGCGGCCCGGGCCAAAACTCTGCGGTGAGGCGATTGATGACTGGCCGGATATCTGCAGGGACATTTGCAACACGATCTAGATCTTCAAGAGTAGCGATGTGGACAATGAGCGGATCAAAGGATGGGCGGTCCTTTGCGGCAAAAACTTTGGCGACGGCCGAGGGGTCTAGGGCATTGGCAGCTAGCCCGTAGACAGTTTCAGTCGGCAACGCGACGATTTCTCCGGCTTTCAACAGCGCGACAGCGCGGTTCTGCGCGTCCATCATGCCATCATCGGTGGCCTGAATGATCTCTGTTTCAGTCACGCAGAAGGGAGAGTTTTTAGTAGGAGAAGATTTCTGCTGGAGAGAAGAAGCGCGAAATTTCAGCGGCGGCAGCTTCTGGCGAATCCGATGCATGGCATACATTGACCATCATATCTTCGCCGAGATCACCACGGACGGTGCCTGCGGGAGCGGTTTCTGAATTTGTGGGACCGAGCAAATCCCGGACTTTTTCAATCGCATTCTCGCCTTCCAAAGCAAGAGCGATCACTGGGGTTTTACTCATGAATTCAACGATGCTCGGGAAGAACGGCTTATCGGCAACATGTGAATAATGCTCACGTAGGATTGGATCATCCAGCTGCATCATCTTCATACCGCGGATCGCGAAACCTTGCTTCTGAAAACGCGACAGCACTTCGCCAGTGAGGTTTTTTTCAATCGCGTCTGGTTTAAAAAGGATGAGGGTCTTTTGAATGGACATGGCGCAGTAAGTAGGTTGCCAAAAAGCCGGGGGCAAGAGTTATCAGGGGCAATCTAGGAGAAACCCCTTTTCTAAGTGTCCTGATTTTTCCGGATTGCAGCTGTAAAACTTAGCTCAAGTGCGATGAGACCTTGCGGTCGATTGGATCGAAGATTCAGACGGATTGAAGTTGCGGATCGGGTTGAGACCGGCACTTTCCTAGGATGATATCTACAGCTTCAAATATTGGATGCGTTTTGGTTACTGGTGCCTCCTCTGGGTTGGGGGAGGAATTTGCGAAGCAGTTTGCAGGTATCGCAACGCAGCTGGTTTTGGTTGCGCGGCGCGGCGATCGGCTCGATGAGCTTGCGGCGAAGCTGAGGAGCCTCCGTCCCGGACTCGATGTGCGGACGATACCTATCGATCTATCTGTGAAGGCAGAGCGGAGCCAGCTAGCGGAGAGCTTGCAGGCGGATGGAGTGGTGGTAGACATCCTGGTAAACAATGCCGGACTTGGAGATTACGGAGAGTTTAGCTCAGCGGACTGGAGCGATCTAGAGGCGATGCTGCGAGTAAATGTGGAAGGTCTGACGCATCTGACCCATCTGTTTGTCGAGGGCATGGTGAAGAAGCAGGGTGGCGGCATTCTAAATGTGTCTTCGATCGCGAGCACCTTGCCGATCCCTGATTTCGCGGTCTATGCAGCGAGCAAAGCCTACGTAAGCAGCTTCTCGGAGGCTTTGCGGATTGAATTAGCCAGCAGTGGTGTGAAGGTCACGGCCCTTTGCCCAGGTCCGGTGAAAACAGAATTTGGCGATGTAGCCCGGCGCGACGGAAGTGATTCTGGGATGCCGGCCCACGCCTCGATGTATGTTGATAAGGAACAGGTTGTCAGGCAGGCTTTGGAGGCCTTTTTCGCAAAGCGGGCTCGGGTATTTCCCGGCTGGCAGATTGCTGCTTCAGCACTTCTGATTGGGGCAATCCCGATGGTCGTCCTGCGGGAGTTGCTCAAATTCCGTCCGCGACGATAAACCTTTACCTAACACTTCGGTTCTGGCGGCCGACGATGAACGAGGTCAGCAGGACACTCACTGCAATGAGTGTTGCAAGAAGCCAACCACAGAATTTCATCGTTTCAATTGTCGCCGAAGTTTCTTTTGTCTGGGGCGAGGTGAAGGGTAGTGCATCGATTTTTTCTTCTACCGATAAGACCTTATCGATGAATGGAATCGGCTTCTCAAGAGCGAGAAATACGTGCCGGGGTTCTTCGTTTCGGTAGTCATTTCGAAATGTTTCTGCCTCGCGAACAAGTAACTCAATGCGCTCATTAACGAAGTATGAGTATGTAGGTTTTGCGTCTTTTACTGATTCATCATCGGGCCAGACTTTCATCGTCGCTACTTCGATAGGAGTGCCAGTATTGGTCATTTTGCGTATTCGTTCGACGAGAGAACGCGCTTCTGGCTGAGAGTTTGCGCCTGAGGCCAGCAGGCGGCGAAGGCCCTCTTTCACCAATTCAAAGCGCTCAATCTGCGCCTTGGTCAGATCGGTGGCTGAATCCCGAGCCGACTCGATCTTGCGTTGGAGCCGGATGCGTTCGAGTTCGAACGGGTTGCGGGTCGCTTGGGCAAGGACCATTCCTTCAAAGGCGTAGCGCAGTGGCATGATCGTCGCAGGAACTGGCACCCCGCCTGAGTCTCGATTTGCCTTCGCTTCGCTAAACAAGCCCCGGTTCATCTCTTTGAAAGGAACCAGCGCTCCAGCGTGAAGCATCTGTGGGACAAGCAGTAGTGGAACTGCCGTAAGAGCTGCGCGCTCGGTCTTTACGATCGATGAGATAAAAAGCGCCATCCCCGTGCCCGTGAGGGCTGTCAAAGTCATCCACAGCCAATGGTAAACGAGGACGCCGTGAATTTCTAAAAAATAGTTTCCTACAATCAAGTAGGCAAGGCATTGGACCGCAGCGATGAGTCCGAGCGCAAGAAATTTTGCGGATACATAGGAAAGCCCGCCGGGCTGGCAGTTTCTCTCGCGGCGGAGCACTGCACGATCTCGGAGGATCTCAGTCGCAGAATTCGTCAGGCCGAGAAACATTGCCACGGTAACGCTGAGAAAGAGATACGCTGGAATATGCAGGCCAGTGGCGAATTCATACCGGCCTTCTGGAGATGAGCGGAGAGTGATTGCAATGAGAGCCGCGAGAACCGGAGCTTCCAGAAAGGTGGCATATAGAGTGCCGCGGGCGCGGGCCTTGGACAGCAAAGAGCGGTGGAAATGGGTGAAAAAAACGAGAAGCACGGCCCGCCAGCGCCGGGTAGGTGTCGGAGGAACTGGTAGTCTCGCGTTTTTATCCTTTCGCCGAACTTGACTGCTCGGGAGAGGGTCCCGCTTGAGCGAGCTGAGTAAAGACTGAGATTCAAAACGCTCCTGCCAGAAAACAGGCGGAAAACGCCTAGCAGCCCCTGTGGTCCCAGTGGTATCAAGAGGTGTTTCTAGGATATCGAAAACAAAATCCGCCCCGAGAGGAGTTTTTGCAGCCATTGCTGGATGAGGTATTTCCATCTCTTCACATGCTGCCCGGAAGTAGTTAACCATTGCGGCAGGTGTTCCGAAGTATGCCATGCGCCCACCGCCGTCCAAGAGCAGGACTTTATCAAAAAGGCGCAAAACCGAAGCTCCTGGGCGGTGCAGAGATGCGATGACTATTTTCTCCCGCGCCAAAGCCCGTAGAGTTTCAGCAACATGTTCCGAATCCTTTGATGAGAGACCAGAGATAGGTTCGTCAAAAAGAAAGACTTCAGCGCGCGAGCCAAGATCTAGGCCGAGGTTTAGGCGTGAGCGCTCTCCGCCAGATATTGTTTTTTCACCCGGGGAGCCGATCCGCCGGCGTGCGATTCGCTGCAGGCCTAGCTCTGCGAGCATAGAATCCACTCTCCGGCCATGTTCAGTCACACCAAGACCGGGGCGGCGGATCATTAACGCATGGCGTAGATGCTCACGGACAGTAAGCTGGCTATTAAGTGCCTCTTCTTGCGGCATATTCGCAATGAAAGGGACCAATGATTCGCGATGTTCGTAGAGAGAAATACCGTTCACCTTCACGCGACCACGAGTCGGCTTCCGCTGTCCGGAGAGGACGTTTAGGAGAGTGCTTTTTCCCGAGCCAGATGGACCGATAATGCAAAGCATCTCCCCGCGGCGGACCTCGAAGTTTAGCTGATCCAAAGCCCGTGAATTTTTCCCAAAATCATGAATTAGTCCATCAATCGCTAGCGTCTCGACTTGAGTCCGTTCTTCATCAAGGTATCCCTCAGAGAAATGGCAGCGCACAGACTGGCTGCCAGATAGACGGATCAGCGATCCATCGCGCAGCTTGGCACGCAGGCGGGTGGGCAATCCATCAACAAGCACGGTTCCTTGAGATTCTTTGACCTCCAGCATCGCAGTGCTTCCTTCGCCATCAAAGCGGATGAAGAGCACCGTGCGCGGGGCCAGCTTCGGGCCTAATAATAGATCGCCAGGACCTAGTGCATGGGGATCGTTGGAGACGAGATATTCTTGATGTTCTGGCGCTAGGCGGAAGCGGCGGCCTGCTTGCAATGCGCGTTTTCGGAGTTCATTTACCGTAAGGCTGAAGCCAGTTGGTCCGCCAATGCGTTCGTGATATTGGCACCTTAGCTGGTCATCTTTTTTAAGCGTTCCATTTGAGCCGACGTGAAGAGAAGTATCTGCTAGCACGAGCACTTCTGCTGAAAGACCGAAAGAAATCCGCAGCTGGGAATGTCGTGAACGGGTGCGTTCCGCGACAATTCCATCAGCGCCGATTTCTAGGTATAGCACCGGGCGATGATCTGTTTTCTGAACATTCAGAAAGAAGCGAAGATCTTCAAAGTTCAGGGTCCAAGCGGGGATATTAAGTTCTTGGCGATCGCGAACACGGAAGAAAGCACCACTTTGGATCGGTTTACCATGAACCCAGAGGGGAATTAGACCAGTATTGCGAATCAAGATTAGTTCTCCAGCGCGGTAGAGATTAAACTCTTGAGTTGCAGCAGCGGGAGGCAGCTGAACATCTTTGGAGCCGCTGCCGAAGGTGATTTTCTCGAAAGGCAGCGAAATATTTTCTGAGCTTTCGCCTCTCATTTCTGCCAAAATCGCGCTGCTGTATTCCGGTTTTCCTAAGCGGCGCATAAACACCTCAAAGGAGGAACGAGAGCGATCCGAACGGCCTGAGGCATCGACCAATGTATATAGCTGGAGTCCGAGAGATAGCTTGCCGCGGTCGGTCAGCGTAGTTCGCAGTTCGGCTGCCAAGCCCTGCAGAGGAAGCGGATTCTTCACAGCGCGGCGGAGACGCCGGGCGAGCCAGCCGTGATCCACCTCGGGGAAGGCACTGCGGAGCATATCCAGAATGATATCCGCCTCTTGGGCACTCAAGATTCCATCAAGGATCGCAAAGGCGGCGAATGCATCGACGATCGGACCCACCCTTCCGCCTTTGGACCTTTTAAGTCGGCGGGTTGGTTTTGGGGTTTCAGGGGCCTCGCTCATGGTTGCATGGGTATTGCGGGACGTGCTTGGTTCTTTTGCAAACTTGTTCTTAAGCTAAAAAAAGTGCTCAGTGGCGATTCCAACTGCCAGCAATCGGCAGATCAAGCTTCATGATCGAGCAGGTATTGTTTCCGACAAAGCCCACCCGCATAGCCGGTGAGAGATCTGTTTTTGCCGACGACGCGGTGGCAGGGAACTAAAATCGAATGCGGATTCCGAGCAATCGCAGCCCCCACCGCACGGACCGCTTTGGGTGAACTGATCGCATCGGCGATGGATTGGTAAGTGGCGGTCTGGCCGCTAGGGATTTTCAATAGCGCCCGCCAAACTGATTGCTGAAAGGCAGTTCCATGTTCGCGGTCAAGAGGCGGCATAATTGGCAGAGGCAGGCCGGCGAAGTAGGCGTTTAGGTATGTGAAGGTGGCGGAGAGGATCGGGCTCCCGGCAAGGATGGCGGGAGAGTCTTCTGGGGAAGGTATCTTCAAGGCCAGTTTCGTGAAGCGGGGGATTGGTGAAGGCTGATGGTTTTCAAAAAAAACTCCGATCAGGGCACCCAGAGATGCATAGATGGTAAGAATGCCGATTGCGTCTGGTGCCGAGTATGTAGCTACCGTGAAGGTTTTCTGAGTAACTACCATTCGATGCCGACGCCTTCTTCTGGTATAAGGATCTTTTCGCTAATTCCTAGACGATCTGCTTCGGTGAGGAGGCGCTCGACTGGTTCTTCAAGTGCCTCATTTCCAAGTGGAAAAGTTCCATAATGCATCGGAATTAGGACTTTTGCATCAATATCGGCAAAAGCTCTGACGGCTTGCTCAGGATTCATATGGACATCGCGCCCAGATGGGGAGTCATAAGCACCAATTGGCATTAGCGCGATATCGATCGGCTGGCGCTGGCCAATTTTCGAAAAGCCCTCGAAGTAGGTGGAATCGCCGCAGTGAAAAATGGTCTTTTCGTTGGCACGGATGATATAGCCGCCATAATCGCGGTGGGTATCGTGAACGTAGCGCGCGCCCCAGTGGTGGCAGGGTGTGTGGGTTATTTCAAGGTCGTTCAGACGGAGCTGGTCCCAGATACGCATCTCGTGGACTTTTGAAAAGCCAAGGCGCCGGACGAGAGATTTTGACCCCATCGGGACCACGATTCCATCCGATGATTTGAGGATTTTTAGGGAGGGTTTATGAAGGTGATCGAAATGCGCATGAGTGACCAAAACGAGATCGACCAAAGGCACACTATGCAGCGGGAGGCCAGGTTCTCGCTGGCGTTTTACAGGGCCATGCCAGTTCGCCCAGTTCGGATCAATGACGACGGATGAGTCTGCAAATTGAATGAAGAAGGACGCGTGCCCGATCCATGTGATCCGGACCTTTTCGGCTTTGGGAGGAGTTAGGTTTGGCTCGAGAACAGCGCCACTACGCCGGCGGAAAATGCCTGGGACAATGCGGTGACGGAGGAACTTCGCGTTCCTTCCGGGCCAGCCTTTTTGCGGTGCGAGCCCAGAATACTTATTTTCGTGAAGCCCCTTCATGCGAACTCAGGCAGGATAACCGTTGTTTATTTTCTTCATCCAATATTCAGCTCGCGCCCGGAAGCCTCTGTCATCCTCTGCATAAAGAATGCCACGTGAGACATTGACGATATCAGGAGCATCTCTCTTAGCAGCAGTAAGGGCAGTAAGATCTCCCCCTTGTGCGCCGAGACCAGGTATCAAGAGCGGTGCATGGGCAGGGATTTTCGCTAAGACCTCCTCAGCATTTGTGAGGCCAAGGACATAGCCCACGTTTGTGGCGCGTGCTTCGGAAATCGCCCGCTCACCGAGAGCTGTCACAAGTTCGTAAACCCTTCGTCCATCGGTGAGAATCTGTTGTTGGAAGTCGGCGCTACCTGGATTGGACGTTACAGCCAAGAGGTAGATGGCCTTTCCGGGATGATCTAGAAAAGGCTCGATCGAATCGTAGCCGAGAAACGGATTGAGGGTGACTGCATCGACCTTGTAGTGCCCGAAGTAGGCCTGGGCATAATACTTTTGGGTCTCTCCAATGTCAGCGCGCTTTGCATCCAAGATCACAGGAATCTCCTCAGGAATTGCGGCAAGAATATCTTCGAGGATCTGCAGACCTTTGCTTCCCATCGCTTCGAAGTAGGCAATGTTCGGTTTAAAAGCGGCTGCCCAGACAGAAGTCTCCTCGATGATGCGAGTCAAAAAATCCTTGGCGTGGCCGGGTCCATGCTGACCGGGGCGTGGATCGAGTCCGACGCAGAGGCGGGATCCACTGGTGCGAATGCGGTTTTGAAGTTTTTCTGTAAATTGCATGAAAGAATTAAGCAGGAACGAAGGAAGACCTATGGGGCCGCCAAAGAGTGAATGCAAGTAACGCGAGAGTTGCATAATAAATCGCGAACTCGATGGCCTTTTTCCAATAAGAGATCGGTTCCGCGCCACCGAGGCATCCGCAAGAGATGTCTAGGCCACGGGCCCATGCGGAGCCGACTGACACGGTAAATGCAGTGACCAAAGCAAACATAACCATCCAAGCTCCCTTCTGGAGCGCGCCCAACATAAAGCACAACCCGGCAACGACCTCTAGCCAAGGCACTAGGTAAGCTGCGACTTCTGCAAGTGGTGATGTGAGAAGACGGTAATTTTCGATATCTTGGACAAACGCAGGCAGCCCAGATGCAAAAATCTTCAAGCCGCCCGCATAAAGAAACCATGCTCCCATCAGTACGCGGAGAGTCAGCGCAATCTTATCCAAAGTAGTCCTCGGCATAAGCTCTAAGTTCGCGGCATTTTTCTTCCGAAGATCAACAAAGGAATGCTGACGGCTAGGGAGGCGAGAAGAACCAGGGGCCAGTGTTTAATCTCTCCAGAAGTAAGATCTGCTTCTGAGAGCTTCTCATCATAATGCTTGTAAAGTTCGGCTGCGCGCTCGGCGTCTGAGGGATCGACCACGATCCGCAGACCACCAATCAGTGCTGGGTAAAACCAATTTAGCTGAGCAAAATTTTCGTCCAACAAGTGTGCCCTGATCCCTTCTGATTCCAACAAAGATCTGAATAGGTGAGCCTCCTCTGCTCGATAGAACCGCGCGATACACGTCATTGCGCAGGAAGCATGTTCCGGGAATATGCGGATAGCAAGTGAGGGGAACAAGAAACCTAGGCCTGCCTGAGCTATCTGTGGCTGCGTATTGCAGGATTTGCTGTCGAAAGCGTGCAACTACTCGGCTAGACGTGAGGGATTTAATCGAAGAGAGCCTCAGAATTCCGAGGGGAAATGGGTGAAATTGTCCGCTGGCTTGAGACTCGAAGACTTGGAACGGAATTTGCAAATAGATGAACGAAAGACGAGGCCTTTGCTCCTAAATTGTTTCTGATCTCACAAAGGAGATATTCTAGGAATGAATATGGGCGGGTCTCCAACCATTACAAAAATATGAAATCAAGCGAACACGACAAGGCAGAAGGATCTGGAAAGGATTTAAAAGGTTCAATCAAAGAAGGTGTGGGCAAAGTCAGTGGCAATGAAAGCCTAGAGGCAGAGGGCAAAGCAGACCAAGCCGAAGGAACGGTCCAAAAGAAAGTAGGCGATGTGAAAAAGGTCTTTGGCAAATAGGCCGTTGCCAAAAAACAGAATAACCACAGACCCGTAGGATCGCTCCTGCGGGTTTTTTGTTTTCTTCGCTAGTGCCGTGTGTCTACGGAGCGAAGCTGGACAAGGGCCATTGGATTGCTAAAAGTGAGCAGACCGATGTCAGATTTAGCGAAGGCGTATGAGCCGCAGGATGTAGAGAGGAAGTGGTATGCTGCTTGGCAAGAAGGCGGCTGCTTTCGGGCAGATGAGACCTCGGAGAAGGATGGCTACGCGATTGTGATCCCGCCACCGAACGTCACGGGTATTCTGCATCTTGGACATGTGCTGAATAACTCGATCCAAGACATTTTGGCGCGGCGCGCTAGGCAGAAGGGAAAAGAGGTTTTGTGGCTGCCGGGAACAGATCATGCCGGAATTGCCACGCAGGCGAAAGTTGAGCGGGAAATTAGGGAGAAAGAGGGAAAGAGCCGTCGGGACTTGGGTCGGGAAGTGTTTTTAGAACGCGTTTGGGAGTTCAAAGAGACTCACGGCGATATAATTATTAAGCAGCTAAAGCGCCTAGGCTGCTCCTGTGATTGGAGCCGGGAACGGTTCACCATGGACGAGGAGTATACGCGGTGGGTGAGCCAAGTCTTTGTCGACCTTTTTAACGAAGGCCTGATCTATCGAGGCAAGCGGATGGTCAATTGGTGTCCGGTTTCATTAACTGCGCTTTCCGATGAGGAGGTGATTATGAAAGCTTCGAAATCGAAGCTTTTTACCATGCGCTACGAATTGGTTGAAGCGCCCGGAGAGTTCATCGAGATATCAACCACACGGCCAGAAACCTTGATGGGAGATGTCGCAATTGCAGTGCATCCGCAGCATCCGAAGTATGCAAAATGGATTGGGAAAAAAGTGCGGCGGCCTTTTCCCGTTGCAGAAATTCCGATCATCGGTGATCCGGCTGTGGATCTGGAATTCGGCACAGGGGCACTGAAGATTACACCGGCACACGATAAGGTGGATTTTGAGATCGGTGTGAAGCATGGGCTAGAAATTATCGATGTGCTTCATCCGGACGGGACCATGAATCTACCTAGCATGGAGGAATTCGATGGGCAGGACCGCTTCGTGGCGCGCCGGTTGGCATCCGCGAAGTTGGAGGAGATGGGGCTGCTGGTAGGTGTGGAAGAATATGAAAATAACATCGGCTATTCGGAACGAGGTGGAGTCCCAATCGAGCCGCGGATCTCGATGCAATGGTTTTTACGTTATCCCGAAGTCGAGAGATCCACCGAAGCTGTCGCCAATGGAGATATTACTTTTCGCCCAGCGAGGTGGGCTAAGACCTACGCGCATTGGATGGAGAATCTTCAAGATTGGTGCATCAGCCGCCAGCTCTGGTGGGGCCACCAGATTCCGGTATGGTATCGGAAAGAAAAGATTGAGGCGCTAAAGGATGCCGATTCTTTGGACACGGAAAATACCGGGGCAGGGGACATCTATGTGGGTGTGGAAGCGCCGGAAGGTGACGATTGGGTCCGGGATGAGGATGTCATGGATACGTGGTTTAGCTCTTGGTTGTGGCCTTTCGCGACAATGAAAAACGTTGGCGAGGATTCCGCGACCTTGAAGAAATTTTACCCGACAGCAGATCTTGTCACCGGGCCGGACATTATTTTCTTCTGGGTGGCCCGGATGATCATGGCCGGATTCCGCTTCGAAGGAGCTCTGCCCTTTCGCAATGTGTTTTTCACATCGATCATTCGGGATCTAAAGGGGCGGAAGATGAGTAAAAGCCTAGGCAATTCCCCGGATCCCATTGACCTAATGGACAAGTATGGCGCGGATGGCCTGCGTTTTGGCCTGATGCGGATTGCTCCAGTTGGGGCGGACGTTCGATTCGATGAGAGCTCAGCCGAAGAGGGAAGGAATTTTGCGAACAAGCTTTATAATGCATGCCGATTTCGGCAGATGGATGGCGATAAATTTGTCGATCTGCCAGCTGTCGATCGTCTGCCAATCTATCACATTCAGGTGATGGCGAAGCTAGACAGGCTGGCGAATGATCTTGAAAAAATTTATGAAGAATACCGTTTCGGTGAGATTGCTCAGCGCCTGTATGAGTTTCTCTGGAATGATTTTTGTGATAAATGGCTAGAGGCGGTGAAAGCTGATCTTCGGGCAGAGGCCAGTGCGGAACTTAGGACTGCAGCCCTAGGCACCTTCGATGCGGTGATGAGCCGTTACCTTCAGCTGCTGCACCCATATATGCCACATTTGACTGAGGAGCTATCTGCCCGGATGGGGTATCTTGGAAGAGGCGAATTTCTGATGAAAAAGTCCTTACCGGATTGTGATCTACTGATCGGAACTTCTTCAGAAGTGATTGAAGAAGCGGATCGAAAGTCGGCTGCGGTTTATGAGACCGCAGGTCGCCTGCGGAATCTAAAGGCAGAGTATCAGCTCGGAAGTCGCAAAGACGTGCGCTTCGTCGTTAAAGGTGGCGTGGAATGGTTGAGCACAGAACAGAGGATATTGGCCTTACTGGCAGGAGCTTCGGAAGTCCTCGGGGACGAACAATATGAACCGCCAAAAGGCACTCCAGCGGCGGTCACGCCAGTTGGAGAGATATATATGCGTATGGAAGGAATGATCGATGTCGAAGCTGAGCGATCACGGATTTCTAAGGAGATTCAAAAGATGGAGGCAGAGGTGAAGAAGTCCGAAGCGAAGTTAGGCAATGCTTCCTTTGTGGATCGGGCGCCGCCGCAGGTTGTCGAGCAGGAGAAGGATCGCTTAGAGGAATGGAAGGTGAAGCTGGATCAACTGAGGGAAATGCTGGAGGCACTTAAATAGCAGGTGAGGTATCGATACATTTAGCAATGACTGATCTGAGTCAAATTCAAGGGATCGAAGCTGCCGCAAGGGAACAGCTTCGGCAGGCTGGAATCCTGACAATACAGCAGCTTGCGAGTTCTGATGCAGAACAATTAGCGGATCGGTTCGAGCGGGTAGCTTCTTCCAGCGACGAAGAATTATTAGCAAATTTGCGAGGCTGGATCTCCAAAGCGCAAAATCTGATCGAAACAAAACACCAGCGCCTAGGCGAAGAACCACTATCTCCTCAGGCCAGCGCGTATGAACCCGGGGTGCCAGATCAAGAACTTAGGCGTTTTAACTATGAAAAAGATCCGAAGAATTTAAAAAGATCAGCTGCGACGCCAGAAGCGATCCGGATGACCGGCCAGTCGATCGAAGAGGCGGGCATCGAAGAGGCGGGCATCGAAGTTGCGCAGAGCCCAGAGGACAAAATGCTCTGCGATGAAGAGGGGGGGAACAATATTCAGGAAGCTAAGAGGTCAAATCCATCTCCTACACGGAAAAAACCGGATCAGACTTGGACGGTTTCTAACGCAACATTTTCAGAGAAAGAAAAGCCACGCTTCGATCCTGCAACTTTGCGGACAGGAGGAAACGATACCCTCGCTAAACATCCATTTGATGTTAACGGGAAAGATAGGCAACGGGTAGGGCCGGCGATTGGTAAAACTGACGACGATGATCCCGAGATGCAGCGAAAGCAGCTCATCTGCACTCCTTTGGCATCGACCAATCGGGGGAAGCACCCGGAGAGTCGGCGCTTTATCCGTGGTGTTCTGCATCATCATCCTTGGAAAATTCGCTTCGGTGCAGTCGTTACCTTGCTGCTTTTGATCTTGTTACCGATCGCACTTCTCAGCGGCTTTTTACTGTTTGCCCTCGGAGAAGCACCGGTAAGCTTTTCTTGGGTGCCGCCGTGGTTGATTTATTTTCCACTATTGTTACCAGTCGCAGCGCTTGCCTACGCAATCTGGGGTTATCCTGGAAAATGTCTGATTTGCAGGCAGCGCTTGTTTGCCAAAAAGGCTGCATTTAAACATATCAAAGCACACCGGCTCTTTGGTATGGGATATATCATACCGCTCTGTATACATGCCCTGATTTTTCACTGGTTTCGCTGTTCATCCTGCGGGACGCCGGTGCGCTTAAAGAAATAGGTTAATGATCAGATTTCAGAAATATCTTGCTTGCTCCGTTTGGCTGTCGCTGCTGTGCGCTTGCTCGAAGGATGAAGAACCAGAAACAAAGCCATTTGGACCGACGGGAATTCCGCCGGCTCTGCGAGCTAGCGGCGGGGCAAATACCGATCCGTTTGGCACGCCGATCGTGGCCGGTGGTAATGCACAGCAATCCTCAGTCCAGATCACTCCGCGCGATGACATTGTCTTTACCGATCCTGATAATCCAGATGCTGGGATCCCAGAACTTGAGGTGCTGATGGCAACTCCAAAGCGAGGTCCTTGGGAGGAGAGTGAAACGATTGCGCGACAAGAAGCGGCCAGAGAGGGTAAGCCGATTCTGATTTGGTTTACAGATTCTGCACGCAGCCCAATGTGCAAGGCGCTCTCGGCAGAGCTCTTCGGAACCAATGAATTCGGTAAATGGGCAGAAAAGAAGACTGTGCGCCTGCGGGTGGACTCGAATGTATCGGTGGATGATCCGGATCTGTCTCTGGGCGATACTTTGAGCAAAAAGTCCGAAATCAACTCGTATGTAAAAAAACTTAAGAAGCGATATAAGGTCCTCGGCCACCCTACCGTGCTTATGTTGAACCCGAGTGGTGAGGTATTGTGGAGAGATACCGGTTACAAGCGTGGACAGGCGGACTACTTTTGGGGTCTTTTGAAGCAAGCTGAGGCGGCCTCTGCGCACAGCAATCAAATCTGGCGAAAGAGCCTAGAGGGTAAGGGTTACCGGGAATGGAAAGGCAGCCGGGGGAATAAGGTGTTTGCCAAGCTAGTGAATTATTCAAAGGGCAAACTAATCCTCATCGAACCTGGGGGCGAAAGATTCAAGACCACCGAGGGGCGGCTCTCGAAGGGCGATCAAAGGTGGCTGGAAGAGCAGAAGGATATGCGAGGAATTGAGTAATTTGCACCAAGGTTCAGCCTGTATCGGCAGAGCACTAAGGAAGACTTATCTGCGTGGCATGATGTTTGACGCAGTGAGCTGGTCATGATTGTCTGGCGGCCGTGATTTTCGAAATGATCCTGCAGATTCTGGCCCTATTGATAAGTGTGGGAACTTTTTTACCTCTGATCCGCAATGATAGCTGGGTAGTGAGGGGCTGGGACTTTCCACGGATGCAACTATTTGCATTGGGCCTGCTGACCTTAATTGGTCTATCTATTTTTAGCTTTAACGATGGCGAATTAGTGCGCGATTGGTTCGTATTGGGATTTCTGGTTCTCGCGTTAATCACTCTGGCCTTGCTCATCTGGCGCTATACCAGCTGGCATAAAAAGGAGGTAAAGGACGGTGACGATGGCGATCATATCAGCTTTATCGTTTCAAACGTTCTGATGAAGAACCGGACATCAGATAAGCTCATTTCCTTAGTTAGAGAGCGCAAACCGGACGTATTTGTAAGCCTTGAGACAGATAAATGGTGGGCGAAGCGACTATCAGTATTGAAGGACGAATACCCTTACACCGTCGAAGTTCCGCAGGAAGACACCTATGGGATGTTGTTCTATTCGAAGCTGCCTTTGGAGGGTGAAGAAGTAGAATATATTATCCGCAAGGATATTCCCTCCATTCATGCCCGAGTGAAGATCGGTGGGAAACATGAGGTGCAGCTACATGCCTTACATCCGAAACCTCCTTTTCCCGATGAAGACACCTCTTCCACAGACAGAGATGCAGAGCTCTTGCTTGTCGGCCAGCGGGTCGAAGAGCGAGGTGGCGCGACAATTGTGCTGGGCGACATGAATGATGTCGCATGGTCTTGGACGACACGGCTGTTTCAGAAAACTAGCCGTTTGCTTGATCCACGAGTGGGGCGCGGGCTCTTTAGCACATTTCATGCTGGGCATTGGTTTCTGCGCTGGCCTTTGGATCATATATTTATCTCCGATCATTTTCGGGTTGTTGACCTAGAGCGTTTGCCGAATGTGGGTTCCGATCACTTTCCAATCTACGCAAAATTCAGCTATCAGCCCGAGGGCCAGAACTCGCAAGAAGCACCCGAGAAAGAAGAAGGTGATGATGAGCAGGCTGAAGAGAAGATTGCTGCAGCAGTCGAAAGGAAACGAAATAGCTGATCTTTGATCGAAGTTTCGGAAGTCAATGTTCGACCACAAGGCGGTTCATCAACTCGATGACCGGAAGCCATTATTAGGTTTTAGGTAGATCTATCTATGAGACAAGTGATACGCTTGAAAGATGAACATGAAACTACTTTTGCTTGGATGCTTTTCGGTGAGTCTATTGGCCGCTTCGCCTAGAATTGCTGATGAAGGGGAAGGCTGGGTAGCTCTATTTGACGGCAAAACATTGGACGGTTGGCACCAGCGTAACGGGACTGCCACTTACACAGTGGAAGACGGTATGATCGTAGGCACTACGTCAAAGAATAGCCCCAACTCTTTTCTATCTACTGATCAAAAATTCACTGACTTCGAACTCGTATTCGAGGTCATGGTGGATCGGCAGCTAAATTCTGGGGTGATGATTCGTGCGAAGACAGATGATGATCGGCCAGAGAATCGTGTAAGGGGTCCACAAGTCGAGATCGAAGCTAGTGGTGAAAACGGAGCGGAGGCAGGTTATATTTATGGAGAGGCGCTTGATGGCTGGATCACTCCCGAAGATAAATTAATTCCTCACAAGCAATTTCGTGACGGAGAGTGGAATCATTTTCGGATTCTGGCCGAAGGGCCGAGCATCAAAGTATGGATCAATGGGAGAATGGTTTCCAACCTAACAGATCCAGAGATATTTGAGACATACTCAGAAGGCTTCCTCGGTCTGCAGGTCCATGGTGTAAAGGATCGGGGTCCATTCGAAGCACGTTGGAAAGATATCCTCATCCGTCCATTCTAGGTTTTCTAGTTCCTACGATGATTTCATCGATTCGAGGTTGCAAGAAAACCGCCACCTTAAAAGGTGGCGGTTTTACCGAAACACAACAGGAACAACAAGAAAGGCTTAATATTTTACGCTGCAACCATAGGGTTTATTGGTGGCGTTAGGCACCTCGCTATCGGATAGAACCGCATCGAGTGCATTTGCAAAGTAGGTGTCAGAACCGTCGATGTCTGCGGCATCTGTAGAAGGGACAGAATCAATTGCGCCGGAATAAACAAGAGTGCCGGACTTATCTAGAATCATCATGTGCGGAGTCACCTTCGCATCAAATGCCTTACCCAAAGTGCCGTCTGTATCGACGATAATCTGGGAAGCCATGCTACCCTCAGCACTTGCCCGCTCATCCAAAGCGGAAGCTTCGAGATATCCTTGCTTTCCTTCAGCTGAGGAATTCACTGTGACCCAGACAACGTCTTTGGCCGTGTAGTCTGCCTGGAGCTTCTGCATATTTTTGCTGGAATAATGCTTCTTTACGAAAGGACATTCAAAATTGACCCATTCCATTACGACTACCTTTCCCTTCACATCCGCAAGGCTCACTTCCTCACCTTTTACGTTATTAACGGTAAAGTCAGGAGCTGCTGAACCGACTTCTAATGCAAATGTTCCAGCAATTGTAAGTAGGGAGGAAATGGTTGCGGCAAGTAAGGTCTTCATGATTCAGGGAGTATATTGTCTGGGAACAATATAGAAACGAAGCCCCTTTGGAATTTTGTCTCTAATTTTAAAAGTTTCTGCAATTTATGTTTTAAACCGCCGATTCCGATTCGGCCGAGGGAGCAATCTCTGCCTGATGAACTGTCACTTGAGTGAATGGGATCGTCCAGTTTTGCGCGTTGCAGGTATCGACGCACACTTTCTGAATTCTGCGCTTCAACGGATTATACTTTTGAGCCATCGACCCATCAAAGTCGGCCAGGATCGTGTAATCGAGAGAGGAAGCTGCTGCTGACTGGAACTCAACTTGGATGTTGCGGATCGCATCGCGGCCGAACTTTCCAATCAGATCTGTCGTAACGGCATGTTTTAGAATCTCTGGAACGCGGCCTGTCGCGTCTGCTTGATGAGCATAATCGATTCCAAATGTGACGGCAATCCGGAATCCGTGGGAAAGATTTTCCGGGACCATTTCAAGAAAATCAGCGGTTGGGTAAGTTTTCATACTTCCACCGAGCTGGAGGAGGACCACTTGCTCGGGTGTCTGGACGATGCTTTTGCCAAATGTCTCATCCGAAAGAAGCACCCAATCATCTTCTTCTGAAGGAAACCAGACTTCGCGCTCTGCGACCGGACGGGAGATCATCGACATGATTTCTCGGATCGGAATCCGCAGACGTCCTCCTTGCAGCTCAGGATTTGCAAGGATGGTGTAGAACCCAAGCTTTTCGACACGCCATGGCAGGCCTTCATAGATAAGCCTTTCGCCTTCACGCACTGCGCCAAGATTTAGGATCATTCGGATCTGGTCGAGGTATGGCGGGATAGCAGTCTTCCCGGTCCAAGCAATGCCCAAAAGGAACAAAACGACGAGGGTCAGCAGCAACCAATCCCCCTGGACATAGAAAACTAATAGAATACCGAAGATGGCAGCTAGAGAGGAAAGAGCGATCGAAAGCACATCGGAGAGGCGGCTGGTCAGGTTGTTCCGGTTTTTCTTATGGATCGGGTTGAGACGGCGGACGAGTTTGTAAAGGTGTCGAGTCGCGATGTAGCCGAACACCGCTACCAGCACTGCAATCAAAAGATTCAAGCCTCTGCTTTTGAAAAAATCAGCAAAGCCACTCGAGACAGTTTCCCAGACCGATCTTTGGCCCTTCATCCGCTCATCAATTTGTAATGAAAGCACTTCGATATCGCTGTTCGCCTCGGCCTGTCTTCCGGACCATAGTCTGCGCGTTGCACGCAGCTCCCTAACTAACGCAGGATCTGGAGATTCACCGATCAATCGCTCGATTCTATCGAGGACAATTTCAGATTTACGCTTTTGTTCTTTCGATAATGCCAGCTGGTTACGCAGCTCTTCGAGTTCTCTAGGTTGTGAAGTTGCCTCTTCGAAAACAGATAAAACAGGCTGGAGAATGCCTAGGACTCTCTCCTGAAAAGTGGCAGAAGGTGCAACCTCTTCGCGAAATTCTGCGGATTCTGAGCCGCCTACGATGTCCTGAAAGTTCTTTCGTAACTGTTCTACCTGCAAGCGAACCCGGTCGATCTCTTTTTGTATCTCGTTCTTTTCGTCTTCGCTGGTCGCTAGCTCGGATTTTGCTTGAAGAGCTTTGATTTCCCTAAGCGCTGCGGCAAGCGGCTCTGCGATCGTTTCCAGAGATTCGAGCTTTTTGCTAGTGCGTGCGTCGCTAGCTACTGAGATGACAGGACGATCCGCCTGTAATATTTCGGGTTCTTGAGCAAAAGTAGGGGACCAGAAAAAAACAAAAAGGCAGAAGAATCCAGCAGCGCGCATCCTTCGGACAATGGCTGACTTCTCGCAAGCTGGCAATCAGGCTTTGTTCGGGGCCTGAAGTATAAGTCAAAGTAGTTCTTTAGGAAGGATCTCAGAGAGTTTTTTAATCGCGTCTGCCTGATGGCGATTGGCGATAAGAATTGAGTCTTCTGTTTGCACAACGATGAGATCTTCGACGCCAAGCAGTGCGATGTGCGTCGAAGCGGTCGCGTTAAAAACAATATTATTTTGGGAATCGATCTGGCTGATCGGCTGGTTGGTCCGGTTCTCATTACCAGAATCCTCTAGATATTTCCCAATAGACAGCCAGGAACCGACATCGTCCCAGTCAAAGCTTGCCTCCATGTTGAAGACTTTCTGTGCCTTTTCCATCAGGGCATAATCGATCGAGATAGGTGTCAGGCTAGAAAATTTGGAGGCGACTGTTGCGGCGATATCCGTGGAATCACTGAGCTCTTGGACAAATTGATAGAGTTCAGGTGAATGAGCTTTGAGCTGTTCAATCACTGTCGGCAGGGACCAAACAAACATCCCAGCATTCCATGAAAAATTTCCGGTTGAGATAAATTCTTCGGCGAGATCAGTGCTCGGCTTTTCGCGGAAGCGTTTTACTTCATAAACCGGATGTATCGATGGTGAATCGCCTATTTCTACCTGTTCACCGCGCTCGATGTAGCCATAGGACGGGCAGGCCCAAGTGGGACGGATGCCGATTGTGACCAGTCCGTCAGTCATCTTAGTGATGCTGAGGGCTTCACTCATTATGGCCTGATAGGATTCCGTGTCTTTGATCAGCTGATCAGCGGGGAGGACCATCATCGTTGCGTCCGGATTACGCGCTGCAATCAGGCCGATCCCTAAGGCGACCGCTGGGGCAGTATCGCGTTTTGCTGGCTCTGCAAAAATATTCTCGGGAGGAAGGCTTCCTGCTATTTTCCGGGTTGCATCGAGCTGCTTCGAATTTGTCAGGACAAAAATGTTCTCAGCTGGAATCATCCCTTCTAGCCGGTCAATTGTCTGGGTGAGCAGGGTCCCATCACCAAAAAGATCGAGAAGTTGCTTCGGCTGGTGATCTCGGCTCAGTGGCCAGAAGCGTGTTCCGGAACCGCCAGCAAGAATAAGAGCATACGAATTTTCAGGCGAAGGCATAGGGCCGAAATCTTAGTCAGCCGCTGTAGTAGGAAAAGCGCAATATACGTTTACCTGACGAAGGTAGGATTATTCTACAGTAACGCTTTTCGCAAGATTCCGCGGATGATCGATCTCGCATCCGCGGATCTTTGCTACGTGATAAGCAAATAGTTGCAGCGCTACTGTCGCGGGGATTGTCGAGACGAGCGGATGGGTTTTTGGGACGAAGATCACATCGTCCATCACATCTTCGGCATCTTGATCGCCTTCTGTCACGATCCCTAAAATTCTCGCTCCGCGTGAGCGACATTCCTCGACATTCCCAAGAGTCTTGTCCTTCGCGACGCCCTCGCAGGCAACCGCGATCACCGGGGTGCCCTCTTGCAAAAGCGCGATGGGTCCGTGCTTTAGCTCGGCTGCATGATAACCTTCCGCATGAATGTATGAAATTTCTTTTAGCTTCAATGCACCTTCCAATGCGACGGGATACATCGGACCGCGCCCGATAAAGAACGCGTGTTCACTCTCTGTGTAACGTGATGCAATTTCCTGAATTTCCTGGTCCTTTTTCAAGACGGCTTCGACTAGGCTAGGAATCGAATCGATCTCTTTGGCGAGGACGAGCCCTTCCTCACGAGAAAACCGGCGTCCGCGCCCAAGCTTCAGCGCCATCATCAGCAAGACGCTCACCTGGCTGGTAAAGGCTTTCGTCGAGGCCACCGAAATTTCGGGCCCTGCATGGAGGTAAACTCCCCGGCCAGTTTGCCGCGCAATCGTCGAGCCGACGACGTTCACTAAGCTCATCACAAATGCTCCTTTTTGCTGTGCCTCAAGAACCGCCGCAAGAGTATCTGCTGTCTCTCCTGACTGAGAAATAGCGATCACAAAATCCCTGCTGCCTAGGATCGGATTCCGATAGCGGAATTCAGCAGCCTGCTGAACTTGAGCATGGATATCAGCCAAATCCTCAAAAGCGTATTCGCCGACCATTGCTGCGTGTAAAGAAGTCCCACAGCCGACCATCACCACTCTCTCCAGCTCAGCTAATTCACGCTGAGAGGTGCTCATACCCGCCAACACTGATGAGCCAAGCTGCCGATCTACTCGCCCGCGGATCGCATTCGATAGTGCTTCTGGCTGCTCATATATTTCTTTGAGCATAAAATGGTCGTAACCACCCTTTTCCGCTGCGGCGATATCAAGCTGCAGTTCGGCGATCTCACGAGTAACCGGCACATTATCTAGATCGCGGACATCGACGCCATCTGCCGTGACGATTGCGATGTCATTGTCATCTAAGTAGATAACACGTTGGGTATGTGAGATGATGGCGGTAGCATCTGAGGCGACAATCGCCTCGCCATCGCCGACTCCGATGACGATGGGACTGCCGCGCCGGGCGGTGATAATTTTTCCTTTTTCACGCGCGGAAATAACGGCGATTCCAAAGGTCCCTTCTACTTGGTGCAGGGCATCGCACACCGCTTGAAATAAATCGCCCTTGTCACAATCGCCAATTAAATGGGCGAGGACCTCGGTATCAGTTTCCGAGCAAAAGTAATGCCCTTTCCCTTCTAGGCGGGCGCGCAGAGCCCGGTAATTTTCGATAATTCCGTTGTGGACCAGTGCTAGATTACCACTTCCATCTAGATGCGGATGCGCGTTCTCTTCAGTAGGTTTGCCATGCGTTGCCCAACGGGTGTGAGCGATGCCCATTTGCGCTTCCTCTAAAACTTCAGGCTGCCAAGTCGCGTAAACGCGTTCCCGCAAGTTCGCAACCCTCCCAGCCGTCTTCGCTAGCATCAGGCCCTTGCCATTTTGCATCGCGACTCCAGCCGAATCATAGCCACGATATTCGAGACGCTTCAGACCATTGAGCAGGACTGGTGCAGCGCTGGAGCGCCCTACGTATCCGACTATTCCGCACATAAGTTATTGGTCATTTTCGAAATTAACATTTTTCAACTTGCCTCGAATCGCCGCGATCGCGCAAGTCCTTAGAAACAATCTCCCCTGGCCGCGTCGTCATCCCCGGCCAAATTTTTCTGCCGGGATAAATCAAAGTGCCAATTCCTGTATGCACCTTATCGCCGACGATTACGCCTAGCTTCCGCCTGCCAGTTTCCTCCAGCTTTTCACCGATCATGGAGCGATGCTCTTTTCCATCATGGCGCAAATTAGAAACGATTGTTCCAGCTCCAAAATTCACCCCCTCGCCCAGAATGCTGTCACCTACATAGGATAGATGGCCAATGTTGGTCCGATCCAAGACAATCGAATTCTTAATCTCCACCGCTTGCCCGATATGACAGCCAGCTCCGATCGAAGTGCTGCCCCGCAAGTAGCAGTTTGGCCCTATTTTGCAGCCTTCTCCGATGATTAAGTTTCCTTCAATGACTACCCCAGGTAGTATCCGAGAGCCTTCACCTAGTTCGAGAAATCCGTCAACCACTGCTGACGCGTGAACTTGTCCAGAAATCCGGCTGGCAGTCATTCGCGCCATGATTAGCTCCTGAATGCTGAGTAATTCCCATGGGAAACGGCAGTTATTGATGCGTTCGCTTAGCCCCTCATCAGCTTCTGCCAGCCACTCGTGCAACTTCTTCCCTGCGATCGGGAAGTCCTCAATCGCTCTTGTCAAACTGAGTGGCCAGCCGTCTTCTCTACGCGAGTGATTCACCCGAGCACCTCCTCAATCACCTGCTGGAAGCGTTCGATCCAGAGCTTCACCGTTTCCTGCTGCTGATGCTCGACTAGAATTCGGATCTTATTTTCCGTCCCAGAATACCGGATCAAAAAGCGGCCTTTTTTTCCCATCTCCTTTTCCGCCTCGGTCATTAGGCTTTGAAGCTCCGCAAACTCTTCCAATGGTAGCTTATTCGCCACAGGAATGTTTAGGAGCTTGCTCGGATATTCCACCACGATGGCTGCCAGCTCAGCTAGGCTTTTTCCGCTTTCCACGATCTGCTTACAGACCTGTAGGGCGGCGAGAATGCCATCTCCAGTTTTTGAAAAGTCTGAAAAAATTAGATGTCCGGAGTTTTCGCCGCCGAAGCTCAGCCCATCTTGGCGCATTCGCTGGAGGACTCGCCGATCGCCAATTCCAGTCCGCTGCACCGAAATGCCATGTTGCTGCATCGCCTCATCGAGCCCTAGATTGCTCATAGTTGTAGCCACCAAGCTATTGTTTGTGAGTCGGCCAGATTGCTTCAGCTCGATCGCGCATAGTGCTAAAGTCTGGTCCCCGGAGATGGTCTTTCCAGTGGGATCGGAAAAAATGACCCGATCGGCATCACCATCGAATGAAATCCCAAGATTTGCGTTCGTCTCGATCACCGCCCTCCCAGCTAGCTCCGGATATAAAGCGCCGCATTGATCGTTTATGTTCCTTCCGTTGGGCTCGCACGCAATTGCGCACGACTTCCGCCCCAAGTTCGCGAAAAATCTCAGGGCCGATCTTGTAGGCAGCACCATTTCCAGCATCCATCACGAGTTTCAGCCCGCTCAGGTCAGTCTTGCTGATACTCTGCTTCACTGCGCTGCGATAAGTTTCTACATAGTTGCCTATTCCGATGATCTTTCCGCATATCCCTTCCGAATCTTTCAGCAAATCTGCCTCAATTAGTAATTCTTCCAGCTCCTCCTCCGCCGTATCGTCGAGCTTGAACCCATCAGCTCCGAAGACTTTCATCCCGTTATCAAAATAAGGATTGTGAGAGGCGGTCAGCATAACTCCAGCGGCGACTTTATCTTCGCTAGCGACTGCATTTGCCAGCGCAGGAGTCGGCACCACCCCTAGGCAAATCACATCGGCACCAGCCATCATTAGACCTTCAGCGAGAGCCTTTTCAAGCGCTTCCCCAGACTCACGGGTATCCCTGCCAATTGCCACTGCTTTGCCCCTAAAGCCTCCTGAAATCTTGCCAAGGGCCAGCCCTAGGCGACGGGCCATACCCACCGTCACAGGCTCCACCCCGGCCCTGCCACGTATCCCATCGGTTCCAAATAATTTTCCCATCTTGCACCACATCTCGTGATGGCATACCCTGCCTCGCCGATGAAGGGGACTCAAGAGCGAAACCTTTGCGCTGAGTCCTGATGATATTCCCTCGCCAAACGAACTCTTTGCCTTACTAAATTTTTCGACTTCGTCTGCAGATTTTCCCCTCGGCAAACGCTCCCTCAAATCATGTCCGAACGCACACCAAGTCCCGATCCCTTGCCAGGGAGGACAGCTATTCCGATGCCAAAAGGCACTCAGGTAGACGCCGAGAAGGATCTTTGGGATTTGGACGAGCCCTCTCCACCGAGCGACCAAAACAACACGGCGGCGGATTCTTCTTTCCCGCATTCAGAGGCTAATTCAGCCGATCGTGCATCAGCGGCCAACTTGCCTAGCGATCCCGATAAGAATTCGGGAAAAGCGGCAGTTTTGCCCAATGGTTTATCTACGGCTATCCCCCCTCGTCGAGACTCAGCAAAGGCGAGTTCGGTAAGTAGTGGAAAGACAGTCTCAACGGCAAATAACAAGAAGACGCTTGCGGATATCTTTCCGAAAAAGCCCGCTTCGGCACCACTTTTCGACGCGGAAAAAAAGACCATCCCGAGCAAGGATATAGGCGACCTAAACGTCCAAGGTATTCCTGAGCCCCGAAGCTCCGCCTCTTTGGATCTGAAGAATTCGAATCCAGAGCATCAGCCTAGTTCATCTCCGCAATCGAAGAATAAGTTGGAAGCAAGTCTTGAGGCACTTCCCAACGCAAAAGAAAATTCCCGGCAGACGCCTTATAAGCAGATTTCAGAGATCAAGCAGACTTCTGACATTCGGGAGCCAATCTATCTTGAAAAAATTGAGCAACCGGAGTTGCCACCAGAACCGCAGGCCGGTACTTCGCTTCTTGAAAAGATAGCAATCGCAGTTCTTGTCATCGGCTTAGCCCTCGCCGCAATTTTCAGTGTTCAGCATTTTCGAAATCGGGTCACGATCAAGCCTTGGCTTGGCTCAGATCTGGTCCTTCCTGTAGCGGGGGAAATCATTTCAATCCGCACCTTGGAGACCTATTGGCGGAAGCCGAACGAGGGCGGTGATAATCCCGATATCGTCCGCCGCGGGACAGTCCTTTTGCCAGTGGTAAGCTTCACCACGAGCGGTGGTAGTGGCAGTGGGGCCCTGCGTATTTTGTTCCGCAATGATGAGGGCCTCATCGTTGGAGATCCGATCACTCGCACTGTCACACCGGGCGAAACACTAGAAATACCCGCCACGGCAGGATTTGAGGACAGCGGTGCGCATGCAGCCTATCGCATCGGCGGCACGCCTCCATGGACGGTGCAGATTTTAGAGGCGAAAGATCGCCATGCTTCACGCGAATCTTTTCAGCTAATCCTCGATACAGAAATATCTGCCACTCTTAAATAGACTCCACCATGTCCACTACTCCACTTATTCCGAAAGAAGGCTGGCACGTTCTCCATCTTTTCTACCACATCGATCACTCGCAATGGTCCTTACTTACAAAAGATGAGCAGCGCGCTGCCAAGACACGCCTCACAGAACTTGTCCAAGAGATACGCGCGACTCCAGATACGCAGTTGCTCACTTTTTCTACTGTTTCTCCGAAAGCTGATCTTGGGTTTATGTTGCTCACACCAGACCTTCATATGGCAAATGCCTATGAAAAGCAGCTGACACTTTCTTTGGGCCCCGAGATTCTTACCCCCTCTTATTCATACTACTCACTTACTGAACCTTCCGAATACACCACCACCCGCGAGCAATATACCCGCGAGACGATCGTTGGCGAAAAGGGGCTGAGTGAAGGTAGCGCAGAATACGAAGCGGCCCTGAAAGAGTTCGATGAAAGAATGGAGCATTACCGTTCCTACCGGGTCTATCCATCACTTCCTGATTGGTCCGTCGTTTGTTTCTATCCAATGACAAAACGCCGTTCTGGCAATGAGAATTGGTACGCACTAGATTTCGAAAGCCGGCGCACTCTCATGGCCGGTCATGCAAAAGTGGGCCGCACCTACTCGGGGCGCATCCTGCAGCTGATCACTGGATCGACAGGACTGGATGAATATGAGTGGGGCGTTACCCTCTTTGCCAAAGACACTGCCGAGATCAAAGCAATCGTCTACGAGATGCGCTTCGACGAAGTTTCCGCGCGCTATTCAGAATTCGGGGACTTCTATATCTCGATCCAGCTTCCTCTTGCAGATTTGTTTCCTCGCCTTTGCCTCTAATCTTTTGAACAAAAACCATATGTCTACCGCTATTCAGCCACCAGTTGCCCTCGGAGTCGTCCCTACCCACATTAAATTCATCGGCGGACTGGTCCCGGATGAAGGTGGGAAATTTCCTCGGGAGCCTTCGGGCGCCCTTGTAGTCGTTGCCGAAATGGAGCGGATCTGCCAGAACTCATCAGTCCGCCCGAGCTGTGTTCAAATTCCATTTTTTTCAGGGGCGGATGAGGCAGAAGTTGAGGAGCTTATTGATGGGCTAAGATCCTTGGATCTGGAAGTGCACTTCATCATGATGGTTGGCGGAGCGAATCCGATGGATCCTGCAGATGAAGACGCGGTCGTCGCGCAGCTTCGCTCAGGTATTGCTGCGGCCCAGAAACATCGCGTCGCCTCCGTTTCATCTACCTCGATTGAAGAATGGATGAACGGCCCAGAAGATGTGAATCTTAAAGAAGCGATCGCGCAGAATGTAAAGGTCCATACCAGAGTAGTCAAAGAATCTGGTTTGCTCGATTCAGCGATCACTGCGTGGCATATCGAATTTCTTCGCCCCGGCGAATTTAAGACCTTTACCAATCTAAGAGTTGCTTGGGATTTTATCAAAGCGATCAACAAAGAAATCGGACAAGATTATTTTAAGCTCCTCATTGATGCTGCCCATTGTGGCGATTCTGGACTCAGTATCGAAGAAAACCAAAAGCTGATCGCGGACATCGCCGCGGCAGATCATATGGGAATCTATCACGCCTCCGCCAAAACAACTCGTGGCTGCCTGAGCACCGATGATGGATGGATAGGCGCCACTCTTCTTGCTGCCGCTAAGACTGGTAAACTTGAAACTGTCTTCATCGAGTTGTTCGATCACGAAGATCGAGCCTTAGAGGCGCTGCGTAATTTGAACGACGGGCATGGCATCGATACTCGCGATGGGCGCAGCTACACTCAGACCAGCATTGATGCGCTCGTCGACGTCGCGCATCGGCTAAACAATCTAAAAGCCCGCCATATCCTCTAGTATTCGTCTCTTGAAACACCGGTCTCCTCTACTGCTAATTTTGCCGCTTATCTGGTCGATGATCGCAGGTAGCTCTTTTTCCTATGCAGCGGAAGTTCCGGAGGATCCGGAAATAGAAAAGATCGATGAGGATAGCTATCGGATCGGTGAAAGTATTTATTGAGATAGAATTCCCGAGAGATCCGGTTTCCCGCTCGCGTGAATCAACGAACGGGCATTCTGGAATTTCTTGTCGTTCATGAGGATGGCAAGACTCATGAATCACTCTTCCGCACGGTAGTTTCACCGCTTCATCTAAATCTTGCTCTTAAGCTGCTTCGTTATGCGCCCTCAAAGAAACTTTACCGAGACGAGGAGGCAGCCAACGCGACTAGCACGCATCATATTGAAGAAAACACCTCAGCGACAGCAGCCGCATCTTTAACTATTTTCGTTGAAGTGAAAGGATCCGAAACTTCAAGTCGGGTTCGAGTGAACGATTGGATCCATTATGGTTTGACTGGTGCATCGATGCCAGCCTCCAGTCCTTGGGTCTATGGTGGGTCTCGTTTTTCAAATGGAAAGTTTATGGCTCAGCAAACCGGAGATATAGCTGCAATCTATCTAAGCAATGCCGCTCTGATTAATTATCTAGGTAACGACAATTTGAACGATGAAGTATGGACACCTTTTACAAAGCGAATTCCAATGGTAGATACCGAGGTAACGCTGACGATCGCTCCGTATCAGGAGCTCTGAATCGTGATCAGTTATAAAGCTTCACAAGCCGATGTTCAGCAAATCTTTCTTACTTACCGCCCTGTTTGCCCTTAGTCTGAATGTTACAGCAGCAGAACAGAGGTATCTTTCTCTGAAGAATGAGATCGCCCAATCCATCGCTCGAGGAAATACTTGGCTCTTAAAAAAACAAAGCGAAGGTGGCTACTGGGACGACCCGGGTCTTCCCGCCTTCACTGCATTGGCACTTACTGCCTTGGTACGGGATCCTTCGATCAATGGATCTGAAAGTGGAATCACTCCGGCCGCGCAGCGAGCTTATACATGGCTGACTTCTCAACAGAAAGAGAATGGGGGAATCTACAATCGCGGGCTAGCTGTGTATAATTCGGCTACCTCGCTGACTGCGCTGGCGTCTGCTCCAGACAGGCTCTTTGATCTCGAAATTGTAAAAGTGCGACGATATCTGATCGAGAATCAATGGGACATTGGCGAAGCGGGTGTGGCAGACAATCCGAACGATGGTGGAATCGGCTACGGATCGAGTGACGACCATACTGATATGTCTAACACCTATCTCGCTCTCGAAGCCCTTGCGCTTTCAGACAACGTGATCGAAGACAGCGAATTCCAGGGTGAACCAGATCTCGATTGGGACGCTGCACTCACGTTCCTATCAAGGAGTCAAAACCTTCGCGCGACCAATGACCAAGACTGGGCTTCAGATGATACAAGTAATCGCGGAGGATTTATTTATACACCGGGTAGCTCCAAGGCGGGGACTGAAGTGACTGAGGAAGGAAAAACTGCTTTGCGGTCTTATGGATCCATCTCCTACGCCGGATTACTTTCGTTGATCTACGCTCAGCTCGATGCGGCGGATCCTCGCGTTGTCGCTGTCAAAGACTGGCTCGGGAAAAACTATACTTTAGATGAAAACCCAAACATGGGTGCCGAAGGGCTTTATTATTATTACCAAGTCATGGCGAAAGCCCTCAACGCGGCAGGGATCGACAAGCTTGTCCTAGCAGATGGCTCACTGGCAGATTGGCGGCAGGACCTAGGCGGAAAGCTTTTGAGTATCCAGCGCTCGGATGGCTCATGGGTCAATGACAATGGCCGCTGGATGGAATCAAACCCAGTTTTGGTGACGGCCTATACAGTCATGGCTTTGGAAGAAATATACCGCTCTATCCCGTAGGTGCTTCGCGCGATTGATCGAAGCCCAAGAATACTCCTGAGCTCCGTAAGCCGGTCGAGGATAGCGATAATTTGATAATCGACGAAAAGCAATGGCGTAACTATTACCTAATAGTCCTTAGAAAATATTAAATTTTCTAAGGTATACCCAAAAAATATGAAAGCAAAACTATACACATTAGGTGCCGTTCTTGGAGCCGCTACATCAGCGTTGGCATCGCCATTGTTGGAACTCGAAATCTCTTTCACTGAACAACCCGTCCTTAGTAGCGCGACGACTGCGAAGATGTCGCCTGTATCTGTCGAGAGCGGGGAGGAGGCTAGCGTATCGATCCAGAACCTAAGATATGATTTCACTCCAACCCTGAACGAAGATGGAACTGTAACGATAGAGGGAGCTTTTGTCCTCGGTAAGGCTGACAAGGAAGATTATCTAAAAATGTCACCTATCACAACAGAACTGGGTGAAGAGGCGAAATTTGATTTCAAAAATCTGTCTGTCACAGCGATTACAAAGTTAGCGGAAAAACCCTAGGTCTTCTGTTTAGCAACGTATCCTGAACTGGACAGCGGGCATTGCAAGCGGGGTCGCTGTCCAGCCAGAAAGAATCTGCGGAGGTGTTTAATCTGTTCAGGATTTGGGATGCCTCTGACTTTCGGCCTCTGCGCAACTGAGACCCAATGAAAGAAGGACCTTTGCAGTGGGTTTGAAGGCTTTGGAATACCTGTTAGGGGTCTTCGACTCCTGCGGATCCACCTACCAAAGAAGGGAGCCTAGAGAGCCTCTGGCACGATGATGTGGTCTAAGCAGTCTTCACATCGACCCAGCTCTTACTTTCCGCTGACTGCAGAACGGCATCGCAGACATATTGGGTTCCCAAGGCGTTTTTGAAATCTGGATAACGTTTTTCAGCTGAGGGATCGTCCAAAGATTTCATAAACTCGACAAGTGCATGGGTGAACGAATGTTCATAGCCGAGGCATAGACCTGGAACCCACCAGTTGCCGGCGTAGGGATGATCGCCATCTGAGCAATGGATCTTGCTCCAGCCACGCCGATCTCCGGGCACCCCATGATCAAAATACTCCAGATTATTTAGCTCATGTAGATCCCAAGCGAGCGACTTATGCTCGCCATTGATCTCGAAGGTATTCAGCGATTTATGTCCGCGTGCATATCTGGTCGATTCAAAGATCGCTAAAGACCCGTTCTCAAATCTAGCCAGAAAAGCACAGGCATCATCGATAGTGACAGGATGCTTTTCACCCGTATCTTGGTGCACACGTTCCTTGATGAAAGTCTCCGTCATCGCAGAAACTGAGACAATATCCCCATTGATCCAACGCGCGGTATCGATGCAATGAGCCAAGAGATCACCTGTGACACCGGAGCCTGCTGCAGCTGCATCGAGTCTCCATAAGGCAGCACCGCCTTGTGGCAGATCTTCGGAAATGGTCCAGTCCTGCAGGAAGTTCGCACGGTAATGGAACACGCGGCCTAGCTCCCCGGCGTCGACGATATTCTTCGCCAAAGTAACGGCTGGAAGAAAGCGATAGTTATACCAAACAAGATTAGGCAGTCCGGATCTTTCCACAGCTGCCACCATTTTTTCGCCCTCATCGCCGTTCAAAGCCAAGGGCTTTTCGCAAAGAATCATTTTGCCGTGCTCGATACAAGCGAGGGCAATTTCCGCGTGAGAATTGTTCGGCGTGCAGATATCGATCGCATCGATATCATCGCGCTTTACCAAATCTTTCCAATCGGTTTCGTAGGACTCAAAGCCCCATTTTTCGGCAAATTCTTTCACCTTCGCTTCATCCCGGCCACAGACTGCCTGCTTCACAGGGACATGGGTCGTATCGAAAAAGTGTTCTAGTTGTGAATAGGCGTTTGAGTGCGTGCGACCCATGAAGCCGTAACCGATTAAGCCGATGCGGATTGGTTTTTTCATAAATATAAATTGGTAGAGCGGCTCTGAAAGATAGAGCTGCTAAGTTTGATTGGATGCTATACTGCGTCTCCTACCTCAATCATCTTCGCAAGAATCGTTTCCCAAGTTTGCGGATTCTCAAGAACTTCGTTCGAGAACATGCAGCCATCCCAGCAGATATGCTTGATCCCACGGGCTTCGTGATCTTTTAGCCAATAGGAGGCACATTTCACAATATCTATTTTCCCGTTTACATCGTCTGCCATGCAATGCCGCCCGGTCTTATCGTGGGATCCCGTTCCATGAACTGTGCCATCGTTTTGCGCGACGTGGAAATCAATGGTCCAAGGTCGCAAAGCATCTGTCATTTTTGTATAAGCGGCCCAAAATTCGTCGTCACTGTAGCCTTCCTTTAGCAGTGCAGACTGCGGGGCGTTATAACCCATCAGATAGAGATAGGTGTGTGCGAGGTCCGCTTGGAAACCAACTGTCTCTGGCATACCGACTTCCTCGAGAGTATTAACCATCACATCCCAAGCTTGCATCCCGCCCCAGCAAATTTCTCCTTCTGCGGCAATCCGCTCGCCGCTATCGGCTGCTATTTTACCAGCCTCGCGGATGGTTTCTGCGAGTTTCTTCGTGTTTCCAGCAGAATCTTCGCTCCAATCCTTCACTCCTCCTGCTGTATCGATTCTAATTACCCCGTAATCGCGAACTCCGTGTTCATTGAAGACTTTTGCGATCCGACACGCCTTCTTTACCGCGAGCTGAAAATTCTCTCGATCTTCTTTGCTTCCGAAGGACGATCCACCAACAGTCCCAGGCCAAATCGGTGCAACCAAGGTTCCCACTTTGAGCCCTTTCGATGCGATTAGGTCTGCCATCTTGCGCAGCTCTTCCTCGGATGCGTCAGGATCTGTGTGCGGATGAAAAAGGAAAGAATCGATTCCGTCATACTTGCGCCCATCGACTTCAGCAGCTGCGGTGAGATCCAGCATGTGCTCGAAGGATATAGGGGGATGATCCGTATCTGGCTCTTTCCCGACTAGACCTGGCCACATTGCGTTGTGTAATTTGAGAGAACTCATGGGTTTCGAATGTTTCCTGTGGATCAGGGAGCTTGTCAACTTTCAAGCGGCAGTTCGAATCGTCAGCGTCCGAAAATTCCGCGCAATAGCATGCAATAGACATCGCGCCGGGGGACTTTGGTCTTCACCTGCAAGGACTGAAGCGTGGCTCCTTTTAGGCGATCCAAGGTCGCAACAGCGATATCGGCGGGCAAGGCGCTGGCCAATCGAAGTCGGCCGCCATTCATTTTGGAGGAATAGATTTTTCCGTCTCGCACGCGATCAACTGCTCGCCGGCGCCAAGTTTCGTAGACTTCTTGGAACTCTTTCGGATCATCCAGATTCTTGAAAGGCAGATAAGATCGTCCCTGCGCCCGGTCTTCTGCAAGGTCTCGAAGAATATTCACTAGCTGCAGACCCTTCCCATAGGAGATCCCGAGTTTGAGTAGTTCTCCTTCCTCCGCTGTTGAAAACCGAGCCCCCATGCTGGAAAAACCAAGCTTCGTCCAGAAAGCGCCGACACAGCCTGCCACCCGCCATGTATAATCTTCGAGCTCACCCTCGTTTCTTAGGACCTGTAAGCCTGCGCCGGAAAAGCGCTCAAGATCTATGATTTGCCCGGAGATAATTACCTCAAGGACTTCTTTGATAAGTAGTTTTTGAGAAACCTCTATCTTCTGGAATTCGGTGAAAACCTCATCGCTCCGTAGTAGCAAGACTCGTTCGCCAGGACCACAAACTTTGTCTAGAAGCTCTGAGGGCCAAGACACGCCAAAGTGCCCTGAGCGGATCATTTCTGCAAAATCTTTCAGCAAGTGCAGCCGCAGCTTATGATCAACAGCAGAGGTATCGGCAATCGTATCGCTCAGGCGGGCGAGCAGATAGGCGATTCCAACAGCCGGGCGCATTTCGCTCGGCAGGAGACGAATGCTTAAATAAAACGACCGTGAGACCTTCTTTAGAACGCCTCGTTGGAGCGTTTCTGGCCTTCTATTCATCCACGGCGAGGATGCGCCCACAGTTTTCGCACTGGGTGACATTCTTCTCTTGTTGCACTGCAATCACCGTCGAGGAGATGACTTTCATGTGGCAGCCAGTGCATTTCCCAGCACGTAGGCTAGCAATCGCAAGGCCGTCCTTCGAACGCATTAGTTTTTCATACATCGGAAGCAAATCCTCCGAGACGGGTGCCATCAATGTTTCCCGCTCTTCTTCTAATTCTGATAGCTTGCCCTGACTGACTTCATGGCGCTTTTGCAGAGCTAGCAAATCTTCTTCAACGAAGGACTTGGACTTTTTTAGTGCTGCATTTGCCAATTCATATTTTTCTTTAAAAGAATCGACCACTTCCATGGCTTCTAGCTCCTTGGTTTCTAAGTCATCGACGTCTTTCTGGTAGCGGATAATCTCATGACCCAGCGCATTGTACTCGTCATTTTTCTTGGTTTCGAACTGCTGAACCTGCAGGCGCTTGATTGTATTGCGGCGCGTCTCGACATCCATTTCGATCTTTTTCACTGCCAGCTCCGCAGTTTTCAACTCATCGTGGGCCTGCTTGGTCCGCGCTTCGTCGCCAGCTAGTTTCGCCCTCGTCCGCGCCTCTTCTTGTGGGAGGCCCGCCAACTCTTTGCGCAAGGCCATTAAGCGCCTGTCCCGATCTTGCAAAACTAATAGGGAGCGGACTTCATCGAGCATGCGTCGATTGATACTCGGCGGGCCTTCCGACGGCAAGCCCAGCCTTGCCATAGGCAAAATTTCCGCTCAAAACTGCTACGAAGTGTCAGACTCCCGCCTCAGCATTCCTCAATACGCAATGGCCCTCGCCCATGTTGCTAGCCTCCGCTCGGAGGATCCTTACCGGAAGGTCGGCGCTGCCGCGCTGGATCATGACAATCGGGTCATCGCGACTGCTTACAATGGCCTCGCGCCGGGCTTCGATGCGCCGGCCGGCTTTTGGAAAGACCGCGATGCTAGGCAGAAGTTCATGCTGCATGCAGAGATCAATCTATGTTCTCTGTTTCGTCGCGGGGAGGCAAAAACCGTCGCGACCACCACGATGCCCTGCACTGCCTGTATGCAGACACTTTGCGCCTACGGAATCCGCGAAATCTATTATCAGGAAATTTACCACGCCTCAGATGCGGTGGAGATCGCCGCGCTCTACGGCGTTACTTTGGAGCAGATCGTAGATTTTCCGCGTTCTGCTTCGTAGATAAAAAGCCTTCGTCATCTGCTTGGAGGCCGGCTGTTGATCCTAGATCGCCGGGATACAATCGGCCCTGACGGAGATACCACCCAGGCAAGATTTTTCCGAAGCTGCCATCTTTCCAACCGCGTTGCAGCGGTGCTCCATCAGCGTCAGTTCCGGGTGGGTGAGGCATTGACATCGCGATCACGTAGCCATCCAGCTGAAGGGCTGGAAGTCGTTTAACTTCTTTTGAAACATCGACAGAACTTCCTGAAAAATCGTAGAAAGTTATCCCTTCAGCAGGTTTTTTTTGTAAGATTTCCCGGCGCAGCCTTGCTCCGCCAAGCCAGATCCCAGTGAGCTCCGCAGAAAAGCTTTCAAGACGCAGTAGCTTGCCGCCGGTTTCTTCTGTAAAAGTTTCCAAAACCTCTACGGTCTTTTCTGGTAAATCTGCGCCTGCCAATATGTGCAGTGTTTCGCCGCGCGGCAAAGCTGCTGTCTGCGTTAGCTGATGTGCGTTTGCGGCTACATTCGGCAGCTCCGATCCGTTAAAACGCAGAGCCAGTGCTTGCGCCGAAGCTTTCATCATCTGCTCTTGGATTAGCGGGAGGGTGACTTTGCCCTCGATCTCCTCACCCACTGCGATCGCAAGACCATAGGGCACGCGATAAGGCGTTTTCCAAAAAAACTTCCAGCGCTCGAAAGAAAAGATCGAGCCCCACGAACCATCCACCCAAACGGGAAATATGGGGACCTGTGTGCGACGTGCAATTAGCTCAAATCCGCGTTCAAGTTTCGCCAAAGCGCCGGTCCGCGTAAGTTGCCCCTCCGGGAAAAGCACCACGAGATCGCCGTTTTCTAATGCCTCAATCGTTTTCCGGATTGCCTCTAGCGGTTGATCTCGGCGGATCGGCACGGTCCCAAATAAATTTGCCGAGAAGCGCACATAGCGGTTTGCCATGAACGTCTCGTCCATCACAAATCTTACAGGCCGCTCAGACACCGCGGAGAGATAAAATGCGTCCGCAAATGTCACGTGATTTGGCAGCAACAAGGCGCCGCCTTCTTTTGGCAAGCGCTCCACCCCGCCAGCTTTGATCCGATAAAGCAGTTTTATCGCAGCAAGTCCTAGCAAGCGGATAAAATCGCCAGGTAGCAGACGCAGAATAAACCATGTCATAACGCTGCAAAGGAGCGCGATCGCGAACATCTGTATTCGAAAGCCAGTTAGAGCCTCGATTCCGGCGATCCGCGCTAGGACGATCATTCCCTCGATCCCTAACACGGCCAAGATTCCTGCGAAGCAATCCTGAAGGTTTACTGCCGCCTGCATTTCCCCGCGTTTATCAGGCGGATAATGATCCTGCATCCATGCGTTTAGCGGCGCGAGGAACAGTGCTGAGAAGAAGGCTAAGATCCCTAAAAAGACTAAAAACGGCATCTTGCCAGGCTCCAATCCTGCCAGGATTAGGGCAGAAATTGTCATAAAGGCGCCGGACAGCGGAACCCATCCTAGATCGATCTTTTTCTTTAGGAGCCACGAAGCAGTGCCGAAGCCAATCGCCATCCCCAGCGAAGCAGCTGCCATAAAGACTGAGGAAAGCGTTCCGAAACCCTCACCACCGCCGGTCAGTTCTTTAGCGACTTTCACACTCCATAAGTTAATGAAGGCCGCAAAGCCCCAGAAGAATGCCACGCCGATCGCCGCCCTTCGGAGTCCGGCCTTTGCCCACAAGCCCTTTACCCCTTGGAAATGTCCGATAAATACCTTGCCGCTCAGCGGTTCAATTCCTTGAGCGGGCACCCGCGGGATAGAGATCGCCATCAGCACTGCGGGAACCGAAAGCGCAGTGAGAATGAGCAGGGGAAACATTGCAGCGGTCCACGCTACTTCGGGGACAGAGCCTAAGGCGACATATCGTTTGTCATACCACCATCCGGCAACGATCTGTCCGGCGAGGATTGCAAGCATCGCCATCATCTGCTGCACCCCAGCGGCAAATCCAAGATGCTTCGAGCCAACGAGCTCTTTGTTGATGCCGATCTTCGCCGGGCTGAAAAATGCCGATTGCACTGCGAGTAGAAAGAAGCCGATGAGGACCAGCCCCATCTGCCTCAGCATCACTGCCAAGCAGATCAAAGATAAAATCCCAACCTGAGCCAAAGCGGCCCCGACGATGACATTTCGCTTCGAAAAACGATCGCTCATCCAGCCAGCCAGCGGGGCGAAGAGCACGAAGGGGATTGCGATCATCAGGCCAGCAATCGATTCGACTGCGAAGCCGACCGCGCCGCCTAGTGGGATGAGGATGAACTGCGCGGCTTTGTCGTTAAACGCATTCTGCGTTTGCTGAACGATCATACTCCAGTAGCCGATCCACTGACGTCTGTTCGGCTCTTCGGGAATCATCAGGCAATTTGGGTTAAATTCCCGCCCCGCGGCAGTCTAGATGCTGGTTCATATCTTTCGCTGGGTTCAGATCGCGGGATTCGCCGACGATGACCGCTGGCACTCCTGCGACCGTAGAATGCGCTGGAACATCTGCCAGCACGACGCTGCCCGCGCCAACCTTTGCGTGGCTGCCAATCTCTACCCGGCCGAGAATCTTTGCACCGGCTCCGATCAGGACGCCGGAGCGGATAATTGGGTGGCGCGCGCCAGTTTGCTTGCCGGTGCCGCCCAAGGTCACCTCGTGCAAGATCGAGACATCATCCTCCACCACTGCGGTTTCGCCGACGACAAACGACGTCGCGTGATCCAAGAGAATGCCACAGCCAATCCTCGCCGCCGGATGGATATCCGTGGAAAAAGCTTCTGAAGAAACACTTTGTAAGTAGAGAGCCAGCCATTCTCGGCCTTGGTGCCACAATTCGTGACTGACCCGGTAAGTGCTTAGTGCCATAAATCCTTTGAAGAACAAAAGAGGCTCGAGTGGTGAAGAACATGCTGCATCCCGCTCGACGATTGCTTGTAGGTCTCGCGCACAGCTGTTTGCGATCTGTTCCGAGTTCGAAATGATTTCCTCGAACATCGGACCGATAATTTCCCGAGGCATATCTTCCCGGGCCAAGCGCCTCCCGAGGCGCACCGCCAATGCTTGCGCAAAGCTTTCCGGCTCTAGGACTACCTCTTCGACCAAGGCCCGCAGGGTCGGCTCTTCCTTCACCAATATTTCTGCCTCGCCGCGTAGCTCCGCCCACAGCGCGTCCAAATTCTCCACTTCCCCCTGGCACAACTTCGCGCCATCATCGCCATAGAGTCCTTGTATTGCTTCCATGAAAGTTTCCCAAAAATTAGAGTATGCCTGCCGAGCACTAGCTGCGCTTGCTGCCAGTTATGATGGGAAGACTCTTACGCGTCTCGAGCACTTAGCGCAACGCGAAGCTGTGTCATCTAGTTTTTTGGTGCAGATCCTCAATGATCTTCGTCGCGCAGGTTTAATTGATTCCCGGCGCGGAGCTAGTGGCGGATACCTTCTAGCCCGCCCGCCGGTGAGTATTTCCTTGCGGGAAATTGTCGATGCAATCGATCCCACTCAGCTTCATTCGGCACCGACTCACGGAGGAGATTCTGGTCCTGATGTTCACCGCACTTGGCAAAAGGTTTCTGCACAGATCTCCGAAACTCTTTCCGCAGTCACACTTCAGGACTTCTTGCCAGTATCAAACGTCCAAGACTTCCATATCTGATGACAAAAGATTGGATGAAGACGAAAGCTGCAGCTCCGGGAGAAGGCACGCTCCTGCGCTTGCTTTTCCCGGCGTACCCCGCTCAGTCTTTAGCCATACGCCATGTCGAAGCAGAAAAACGCCATCACCCCTACCCGCAGCGAGAATTTCCCTGAATGGTATCAGCAGATCATCAAAGCCGCAGATATGGCGGAAAATTCAGAAACGCGCGGCTGTATGGTGATCAAGCCATGGGGATATGGGATTTGGGAGCTGATCCAGCAGCAGCTCGATCTTCGTTTTAAGGCCACTGGCCATCAAAATGCGTATTTTCCGCTCCTGATTCCCTTGAGCTATCTGGAGAAAGAGGCGGAGCATGCAGAGGGCTTTGCGACAGAGTGCGCTGTGGTGACTCATCATCGCCTCGAAGCGATCAAGGATGAAAAGACTGGGAAGACAAAAATGGTCCCGAGTGGAGAGCTTGCGGAACCTTACGTGATTCGCCCAACTTCTGAGACGATTATTGGAGCTGCTTTTTCCCGCTGGATCGAATCATACCGCGATCTTCCGCTACTTATCAATCAGTGGGCAAATGTCATGCGCTGGGAGATGCGCCCGCGTCTATTTTTACGGACTGCAGAATTTCTTTGGCAGGAAGGGCACACAGCCCATGAAACGAAGGAGGAAGCGATGCAAGAGACCCGCATGATTCATCGGCTCTACGAAGAGTTTCTCCGCGATCACTTGGCGATACCGATCGTGCCGGGAGAAAAGACAGAGAACGAGCGCTTTCCGGGAGCGGAAGTCACCCTCACGGTTGAAGCGATGGTGCAGGATAAGAAAGCCATCCAGGCGGGAACCTCTCATTACTTGGCGAAGAATTTTTCAGTCGCACAAAACATTTCCTTCACCGGCCGCGATGGCAGCCAAGAACATGCCCACACAACTTCTTGGGGGGTTTCCACTCGTTTGATCGGCACTCTGATCATGGCGCATTCGGATGACGATGGATTAATTCTTCCGCCGAGAGTCGCCACGCAACAGATCGTTATTATCCCAATCACTCCGAAGGAGGAAAGCCGCGAAGCTGTGCTGGATGCCTGCCAAGCACTTGCCGAAACTCTAATTTCGACACGTAGCTATCACGATCAGCCACTCCGCGTCCATGTGGATACACGCGATATCCAGGGTGGGCAGAAGAAGTGGGATTGGGTGAAAAAAGGAGTTCCGTTACGGATCGAGATCGGGCCTCGTGATATTGAATCCCGGAAAGTATGTGTTGCGCGGCGGGATCAAGGACCGATGGAGAAGTCGTTCGTAGACAAAGAAGAATTCATTCAGAATGCTCCGGAACTATTGCGCTCGATCCATGAAGCATTGCTCACCAGAGCAACAGATTTCCGCGATGAAAATATCAAAGCGTGCAATGATGCAGAGAGCTTCGATGCTCATTGGGAAAACGAAAATCCCGGGTGGTTGATTACGCCGTGGGGTGGTAGCTCGAAAGAGGAAGAAATATTGTCCAAACAACATAAGATCACAATCCGTTGTCTGCCATTAGAAGAAACAAGTTTGCAAACTTCGCTGCTAGGACAGCTCAGTGATAAATGTTTTCTAACGAACAAGCCCTGCCAAGGTCGCAGCGATCTGGGGACGAAGCTACTGAGCTCACTCGTTTAAGAGATCTTTCATACGAGCTAATTTTATCCTTGGGTCGAGATTTCGAAAAGCGCAGCCTAGTTGCCAGCTTTCGAAATGCTTTCACGCATATCAGTATCTGACTGGATGTTTTCCATCTTGTAATAATCCATTACTCCCAAGTTTCCGGAGCGGAAAGCTTCGGCGAGCGCCAGGGGCACCTGCGCTTCTGCTTCGACGACCTTCGCTTTCATTTCGGCAACACGGGCGACCATCTCCTGTTCCAAAGCGACAGCAGCAGCTCGGCGAATCTCCGCTTCAGCTTGTGCCATGTTTTTATTGGCCTCGGCTTGAGCTTCCTGGAGCTGGGCACCGACGTTCTCGCCGACATCGACATCTGCAATATCGATAGAAAGAATCTCGAACGCGGTCCCGACATCGAGCCCACGCTGCAGCACAACCTTAGAAATTGAATCTGGGCTTTCAAGGACGACCTTATATGTGTCAGCCGAGCCGATCGTCGTCACGATACCCTCACCGACACGAGCGATGATTGTATCTTCCTTCGCACCACCGACAAAGCGATCGAGGTTTGTCCGCACGGTCACCCGGGCGCGGACTTTTACCTGAATGCCGTCTTTGGAGACGCCGTCGATCGTGGAGCGTCCAGAAGATGGCGCGGGGCAATCGATCACCTTCGGATCCACCGAGGTCCGGACGGCTTCGACCACGGATTTCTCAGATCCTTTGGTCGCGAGATCGATTGCGCAGGCGCGATCCCAATCGAGCTCGATCCCGGCTTTGCGCGCTGCAATCAGGGCCTGGATCGTTGGCAGGACATTTCCTCCCGCGAGGAAATGAGCTTCGATCTCATTAATATCTATCTCGATTCCTGCTTTTTTCGCGGTAATGCGTGAATCGACAATCGGGCCATAGGGGACTTGGCGCAGACGCATTGCGATTAGATCGGAAAATCCAACGTATGCTCCTGCTAGCCATGCTCTGAGCCATACGCTAAAGAAAGATAAAATGATGAAAGCGGCAATGATGCCGACGATGCCGAGGACGATTAAAAGAATGGTCGATAGATCAAGCATGAGATGAAGGGGATTGAATTCTTACGGTGATTTGAAATTCGTTTGCCGAAATAACTTCCAGGATAATTCCAGCGGGAATCTGTCCAGACTCGGAAGACGCATCGTAGCGCTTCCCATCAATTTCAACATATCCGGAAGGTGAGAGGATAGTGACGGACTTTGCTGTTTTGCCAATCAAATCCCGCCACTCATTTTTATCCCCGGCTGCCGTTCCAGAGATCGTATGATCGAGAAAGAAGCGCCGTCCGAAACGAGTCTTGGGTAGCACCTTGAACTGGACGAAAAACACGAGGCTGCCTGCAAGCACAGTGATTGCAACTGCTGCTAACCCATAGCCTAGGCCATGAGATACAAAGGCGACAATACACCCTGTGAACAAAAGGACGCCGCCCACGAGCCCCAAAATTCCACCCGGAACGATAACTTCTGCAGCTAGCAAAAGTATTCCCACTGTGAATAAAAGGATAAGAAGGGTCACTGGACTAGGAACCTAGGTGGTGGGCGTTCTGGCTGCAAGAATCATCCGACGCTAGAATCAGGCAATTTGATTGTGAGAATTCCAATGCAAATTTTGCAGTCAAAAGCCCGAGACGATTGCATTCCGCAGGCGTCCTTATCGTTTAGGGGGCCGTAGGTGGGTTTATACCGAATTTTACAGCTGGCATGGATCGAGCAATTGATACCACCGAACCAGAAAATTATGGAAACGACAAACGAGAGGACAAAAGCCGCCGGCCAGTCCGCGAAGGATAGCCTCGAAAGCGAAAAAAGATCTGCAATCGATCAGGCGACAGAGGCAAAAGATCTAGCCAAGCAAAAGGCCTCAGACGCATACCAGCAGTTGCGCGAAGGCAGTAAGCAAGTAGGAAAAGACTCGAAAGAGTATCTAAGAACTTCAGTAAAAACGCAGCAGACAGGAATCGCTGACAGGATCACAGAATTCCACGGGGCGATCAAAGCCGCAGCGGACCAGCTGGAGGAGAAGGATCATGGGCTCGCATCAAGACGCATCTCAAAAGCAGCGAACGGCTTAGAGGCTGCGGCAAACTATTTACGCGAATCAGACCCAGAGGATCTTCTCGCAGACCTGGGAAATGCCACGAAGAAGCGCCCAGAACTCGTATTCGGAGGCCTGTTTCTGCTTGGTCTTGGAATCGCCCGCTTCGCAAAAGCATCTCAACAAGATGATAACGGGCAAACGCCAGATCAAAGCGGGCAGGCAGTTTTTCACCCGCGTGGAAACTTTTCTAGCTCCGCCTACAAGCCTCGTTTAGAGACCGATCATATCGAAGCAGGCGAAGATTCAATCAATCACAACGCATAGACGAATGAACGATTACAATTCAATTCCAAGCTTAGTTAAGCAGCTTCGAGATGATACCTCAACACTTGTGCGTGATGAAGTGGCATTGGCGAAAACTGAGATGAAAGAGAAAGCCTGCGTCTTTGGTAAGAGCATCGGCGGCATCGCAGTTGGGGCGCTAGCTGGTTATGCAGCACTCGTCCTCTTCCTCTATGCCATCGGCGCGCTCCTCTCCAGCTTCTTGCGAGAGGCTGGCTTAGCAGTCTGGATGGCAAACTTCGTAGGCCTCGGGATTGTCGCCCTAGTTGTCGGCGCAATCAGTGCATTTTTGATCAAAGCTGGGCTCGCAAAGCTACAAGACGAAAGCCTGGTTCCGAAACGAACGGTCGAAACAATCAAAAAAGATAAAGAACTAGTAACTAACCAATTCAAATGAACAATTCTCAATACACGAAGACAGACACCCGCTCGAGTCAGCAAATTCAACAAGATATCCGCGACACTCGCAGCGGCATGGACAACACACTCGATCGCCTAAATGATCGACTCAGCCCCCGCTCAATCCTGAACGGGGTGATGGATTGGTTCGATCACAAGGATTCGAAGTTCGAGCATCTCATCGGGGAAATCGGGTGAAGTGGTTCAGGCAGCAAAGGAAAATCCTCTGCCACTACTCCTTGCGGGCGCCGGAGTGGCTTGGTTCATTGCCGAGTCAAAACGTAACAAAGAATTTTCTCAAAACTACGATTACGACGGGCCGTATGGCGCCGGAAGTCGTCCGGAGATGTATTCAGATTCAATCGATCCAAATCAAACGACCGATACATTTTACGATAACGATGATCATGTAGATAATGAAGGCTTTACCGATAAGATGAAGGAAAAGATATCTGCCGCAGGTGATTCGCTCGGTTCTGCGAAAGACGCAGCTGCAGAGAAATTAAGGTCGGCAAAAACAAGTGCTGGAGAAAAACTCACAGGCGCGCGGGAGAGCTTGGCTGCGTCCGGGGAACGGACCAGAGCAGGGCTAAACCGTTCTTTTGTTTCCGGCCGCCAGCGCAGCGCCCAAGGATATAGCAGCGCGAAGTCATCAATGAGTGACCTTGGAAAGGGTTTCCAAGATTCTGTTCAAACTCATCCCTTGGGGATTGGTCTAGGCTTTATTGGTCTTGGTGTTCTAGCAGGTTTGCTTCTGCCAAACTCTGAGAAGGAAAATGCAGCATTTGGAGACTCTTCCGATGATCTATTCGATGCTGCGAAGGATAAAGCCGGAGATCTTCTCGAACGCGGCAAAGAAGTTGCAGGCAGAGTCGCCGACAAAGCTGTTGCAGAGGCAGATCATCAAGGTCTTACAAGTGGCGCTGCTGCCGAGGCTGGGAAAGGCATCGGATCGAAAGTTTCCGCAATCGTTGATGCCGCGAAGGACGAAGCGAAAGAGGCCTCAAAAGATGAAAACCTCACCAAAGAGGCACTCAAAAGCGAAAGCGAGAAGGCGGCCCAAACTGTGAAAGCAGAAGCCTCCAAACGCGCCGATAATCTAGATAGTTAGGTTCACTTCTAGGCAAAATTTAAACCAGCATTGTCGGATGACGATGCTGGTTCTTTTGTAGCGATATTTCGGAATTACTAGGGCCGCTATCACACCAGATCCGGCTTGCTGAAACATCTGCTCTCAGGATCTCAAACTGCTTCGACTTTTAAATCAAACTCGCCCACAGAGACGACGCGCACTTCACTTCCTTGTGGGACGCTGCCTAAGGCCGAGCGCGCATCATAACGCTTTCCATCGATTTCTATCTCTCCCGATGGAAACAGGGCTGTGACTGCTAGGCCTTTTGCCCCGAGTAGGCTGGGTAGGCTGCGCTCAATCTGCGATACGGTGTGCTCCCCGTCGATTGCGCTTTCTAGAACCATCCCTCCCCACAATCCGCCACGAGGTATAAAACGAAGAATCGCAACGAATATTAGAATCGCACCGCTCAACCCAATGATAAGATTCGTCAATGGCTGTAAGAGAAATCCCGAATTCCATTCGATCGGCTGGTCTGGCCAGATATCGGACATGCCCCATAGCAATGAGCCGAGCATCATCAATGCTCCCGGGATTGCGAGGAGGAAGAAGCCCGGAATGAAAAAGAGATCGATAACTACTAACAGGAAACCGATTGCAAAGATGATCCCTGCCTCGTGGCCCGATAGTCCTGCCGCATAATGTCCGAAGAAAACGATGGCGAGCAGCAGCCCACCTCCGATCCCAAAGATCCCGAAGCCAGGAGTTTTAAACTCAATGAAGATCAGCACAAAGCCAGCGGCGAGCAGGATGGGCGTTAGACCAGTTAACCATTGCGCCAGACCTTCAGACCAGCTGACTTCCAGCCGAGTGACCGCGTAGCCGTCTGTGCCGAAAAGATTTTCTAGCAAGGAATCGAGCGAAGGCTCAATGCCAGCACCGAGTAGTGGTAGGGCAGGTTCGCCATATTCCTTCAAAGCTTCGTCGGCAGTCAGTGTGAGCAGCTCACCCTTCGGACTCAGAACTTCGTCACCAAATTTAAGTTCGTAATCGGCATCGATCATCGCTGAGATTGCCTTCGCTCGGTTCGTATTTTCTGCCGACATTGCACGCACACGGGCTTTCAGATAAGAAACAATTTTTTGCTTCATCGTCTCATCGATATCCGCGCCACCGCCAGAAACAGGAGCGGCTGCCCCGATAATTGCTGTTGGCGCAAAATAAATTTCCTGCGTGCCGGCGGAGATCAGCGCTCCAGCAGAAATTGCTTCGGTATTGATATAGGTGACTACTCTCCCGGGAAATTTCTCGATCGCTTTGAGCATATCGAAGGTGACATCGAGACGGCCGCCAGGCGTCTCCATATCTAGAATTACCGTATTTGCACCTTCTTCAATTGCCTGCTTCAGACCGCGGCGGAGGATATAGAGTTCTGGTGGCGCGATTTCATCTCGCACGGGGATGATGATGACTCTTTCTGTTTCCGGCGGCGCAACAGACGAAGGATTTTCTTGGGCGTCTGCTGGCAACAAGCTGAAGAAGATCGAGAAAAGAATGAAGATGGATTTCATATCGAGCTAGATCCTCGTCGATCTTCAAGCAGAAAGAAAGGCAAGAGCGAGAGGCGTGATCGAATACCTATGAGTTGACTCACATGCCCATGGGTTGCAGGGTTCCGTTGGCGTGGTGGCAGTAAATTACAAAGTAGGTAACGAGAGGCTGGTCAAGGTGCTGGCGAGTGCTTCGGGTCACCTGCGTGGTCTTCTTGAGAAGCAGGGGCGTCCAGAAGGAGCGCTCCGGATAGCGGTAATTGGCGGAGGCTGCTCTGGTTTGCAATACAAGATGGATCTGGTCGATGGCCCGCGTGACCGCGATATCATGGTTCCTTCGAACGGGGTGAATGTGGTGATCGATCCGAAAAGCGCGCTATTTGTAAGTGGCAGTGAACTGGAATTTTCCGATGATCTCCAGCAGGGAGGATTTAAAGTGAGCAACCCAAACGCCGTGGTTACGTGTTCATGTGGTGAGAGCTTCGCGGCATAAGCATGAATGCTTTTGAGTGCTTGGGCCTAGAGGTGAGCTTGCGTTTGAGCGATAGCGAGATCTCCGAAGCTTTCCGGGAAAAAGCAGCGGCGGCTCATCCGGATTCTGGCGGCAATGCAGACGATTTTACGAAGTTGCAAGCAGCCCGGGATACCTTATCGAGTCCGGGAAAGCTTTTGAGCGAATGGGCGAAGGTGAAAGATCTAGAAATCGAAGCGCAAGGGGCAATCGAAGACGATATGATGGAACTTTTCTCGAAAGTAGCTGCAGTGGGGAGTGAAGCTGCCGCAGCACTGAAAGAACAAGCGGCTGCACAGACTGCAATTACGAAGGCTATCTCAGAGGTCTCGTTAATTCAATGTCGTGAAACCGTGGAGAGTCTCCTTGCGGAGCTAGAACAGGAAATCGCAAAGCGAGTCAGCTGTTTCACCAATATTGAAGAAGGTGCTGCTCATAACGAAACATTCCGATCTCTCGTGTTCTTGGAAAAATGGCGCGCAACTTTGCGCGGCGTGTATGGATCTTTGATGCGATGAGACAGCGAGAGATCTCGCCTACTCTGCGGCCTTGTCGGTTGACAAAAAGGCGCTGATTTGTTTCAAAAAACAGATGTTCAGTGCGAAATCTTTCCGGCTCGATTCTTTTCTAGCCTGCTTGTTGGTCTCGATTTTCGCATGCAGCGGATCGCTAGCTGCCGTTTTTATCAATGTTTATGAGGTAGGTAGCGATATAGAGGTTACTTACAACGGGTCAATCAACCTGACCGGTCTAAGCTTTGATTTTGCGGCTACCTCGTCTGGCCTACTAGGCGGAAAGTTGGCAAATAATAGACTCAGCAACTTCGGCTCTGGAACAACTGCGGTAAGCACTCGGACCTTCACTGGCCTTACGAGCTTCCCAACCAGCTTGCTTGGAGACGACTTCTATTTTCCTGCCTCATCGGTTGGCACAAACGGCTTTGGAGTGCAGACAATTCTATCTGGGGGAGTCGCGGAGGGAAGGGTTTCGGTCCCCGCTGGCTATCTATCGAATGATCCAATCCTCGCAACACAACGATTTGAAAATGCAAGTTTCGCTGCGATTAATTTGACCCCAGGAATCTATAACTGGGTATGGAGTTCAGATTTCGTCAGGGTAAATGTGGGGGCTGTCCCTGAACCAACGACTGCGGCTTTATGCCTCGGTTCGATCCTCTGCTTTCTGCGGCGTAAAAGAATTTAGCTGCATCCAGTGCTTTTCACAGGCAGTCGCTAAAGAGTCCTAGTCCTAGACTCTTGTCAGGACGTAGAAGTTTCGCTACGAGATTGTTTATGGAATGGAGAAATCGTAGGGAGAGTCGGAATGTAGAAGATGCCCGGGGAAGGAGAAGCGGAGGCATGGGCGGGCTCGGTGGGCTAGGCCGAGGTCGCGGAGGAGTCGGGATGGGTTTGATCTCGCTGATCGGCAGAAAGTTTGGGATGAAGGGGATCATTGTGATGGTAATCGCGGGAGTCATCCTTTTCTCCTTAGGGGTAAACCCTCTCGCACTCCTTGGCGGAGGTGGGGCGAGCGGACTCAGTAGCGGAGCCCCGGTGAAGATCAGTCCACAGGAAGAAGAACGTTTCGAATTTGTAGAGCGAGTATTGGCTGGCACTGAAGACGTATGGACGGAGCAGTTTAAGGCCAGGGGTATCACTTACAGATTGCCGGTGATGCAAGTTTACCGAGGAAGGACCAGCACTGCATGTGGCACCGGAAGTGCACAGATGGGTCCTTTTTATTGCCCTGGAGATGAGAAGATCTATATCGATTTAAGTTTCTATGACGAACTTGCAGAGACGTTCAATGCGCCCGGAGACTTCGCTCAAGCATACGTGATTGCTCATGAGGTAGGGCACCACGTGCAGCATTTGTTAGGAACCACGAAGCAAGTTTCGGCAAGACGCGGGCAATCAGACTACAATCAGTATTCCGTGCGCCTAGAGCTTCAGGCAGATTTCTACGCCGGTATGTGGGCGAAGCACTCCATCGAATATTTTAAGATCGATCGCGAAGATATTCAGGAGGCAATGCGTGCAGCACACGCTATCGGGGATGACCACATCCAAGGAAAAACCCAAGGGAAGATTATGCCCCATGCCTTTACTCACGGAACTTCCGAGCAGCGCATGAGATGGTTCAACCGTGGTCTCCAAAGTGGGAGGATGGAAGACGGAGACACCTTCTCCCAACCTTACAGCGAGCTATAGAGGTGTAATCTGGATTGCATCGAACCCGAAGGGGAAAGAGCTACCTACTGGCGATGGCGGACCCGCTGCCGGAGTCCAGCGCCTTCACTCCAGCGCCTTCAGACATGCGGAGGTGTAAGATCTCAAGCACAAAAAAGCCGATGCACAAAGATGCATCGGCTTTCTCAGTTTTCAGAAAAGGACGATCAGCCCTTTCTACCTAGTCTTACACGAGCGGAGTCGTTGTTTCTTCGACGCCCGCAGCGGAAGGATTGTTAGCTTCGGCTTCGCTGGCTTTTTGATCGCGGAGCCAAGCCCGGCGGGACATTTTCACCCGTCCTTTCTCGTCCACGCCCAGGCATTTGGCAGTGATGCTTTCGCCCTTTTTGCAAACGTCGTCAGCAAACTCAACACGGCCTTCATCCAGCTCTGAGATATGAATGAGCCCGTCTTTTCCTGGAAGAACTTCCATAAAGACACCGAACTTCGTGATCGAAACAACCGAACCAGTGTAGGTCTGGCCGACTTCGATTTCTTGGAACATCCGGTCGATCATTGACTTCGCGCGTTCTAGGCCCTCCTGCTTCGAAGCGTAAATGTGAACAGTGCCATCGTCTTCGATATTCAGCTCGGTGCCAGATTCAGCTTGGATCGCTTTGATGTTCTTGCCGCCAGGTCCAATAAGTTCGCCGATGCGATCTTGTGGAATCTTGATCGAAACGATGCGCGGCGCGTGAGCGCTAAGTTCGCCAGGAGCACTGATTGACTCGGCCATTTTATCAATGACCTTCGTGCGACCGTCTTTGGCGATGCGGATCGCTTCTTCGAGCATCGCAAGAGGAAGGCCAGGTAGCTTGAGGTCAAGCTGGTAGCCAGTGACTCCCTCGCTAGTGCCGCACAGTTTGAAATCCATATCACCGTAAAAGTCTTCGGAACCGATGATATCGAGCAACATTTTGTGGGATTTGAGTGAACCGTCTTCGTTGTTTTCTGTGACAAGACCTACAGAAATTCCGCCAACCGGACGGATCAGCGGCACGCCAGCATCAAGAAGTGCCATGGTCCCGGCACAGACAGAAGCCATCGAAGTGGAGCCATTAGATTCCATTACCTCTGAAGAAACGCGCATCGCGTAAGGGAAATCTTCTTCAGCAGGGATGACTGGTTCGATAGAGCGCTCAGCGAGTGAGCCGTGACCGATCTCCCGACGATTGATGCCGCCCATGCGCCCACATTCTCCTACCGAGAAAGGAGGGAAATTGTAGTGAAGGATAAAGCGCTTCTCATCTTGCCCACCTGCGTAGTTATCAAAATGTTGTTTTTCATCGGCTGGAGCAAGAGTCGCGATGCCGAGTGCCTGCGTCTCACCACGGGAGAAGATAGCGGAGCCATGGACTCTCGGAAGAGTGCCAATTTCGCCGTAGAGAGGACGTAGATCGCCGATCTGGCGGCCGTCTGCACGAACACCCTTTTCCATGATGGAGATACGGAAGGCCTTCTTTTGTAGGTATTCAAAAGCTTGCTCAACGTCGAAGTCAGTTGCTTCTGGAGCACGCTGTTTGATCGCGGCTTCGACCTCGTCGCGCAATGCGCCCACTTTCTTGTTCCGCTCCGTTTTCGATGAAGCATAGATAGCTTCCTCGATGCGGTCTCCAGCGATTTCGTAGGCGATTTCTAAGAGATCGTCCTTGGCGATCGTGAGTTCGTATTCGCGCTTTGCCTTGCCGCATTTTGCGACGAGTTCTTCTTGAGCGATTACCAGCTTTGCCACCGCTTCCTGAGCGAAATGCAGTGCTTGGATGAATTCATCTTCCGGGAGTTCATCTGCTTGCCCTTCGATCATAATCACATCGGTCTTGTTGCCGACATAGATTAGATCGAGATCGCTTTCATCGCGCTCGTCATGAGTAGGATTGATGACAAATTCACCGTTCACACGGCCAACCCGCACAGCACCAATCGGTCCCGCAAACGGGATATCTGAAAGGGCAAGAGCCGCCGAAGCTCCGTTCATGGAGAGGATATCGGAATCGTTGATCCCATCGGCACTGAGGAGGATGGCGACGATTTGAGTCTCATAGAGATAGCCTTTTGGAAACAGCGGGCGCAGCGGACGGTCAGTCATGCGGCAGGTGAGGATCTCCTTTTCCGTAGGGCGTCCTTCACGCTTGAAGTATCCGCCTGGGAAGACACCGGCTGCGGTGGCCTTTTCTTTGTATTCAACAGATAGTGGAAACCAAGTCTGGCCTGGCTTCACTTTCGTTTGAGAAACAGCGGTTACGAGGATGATCGTTTCTCCGCAGCGGACGGTGACAGCACCATCGGCAAGTTTGGCGAGTTTGCCGGTTTCGATCGTAATTGGATTGGTTCCAACATCGATCGTCGTGGATTGTATATTCATATTTTTGTATTTTCTTTCTAACGTCAGAGCTATCGGCCGCCCTGTGCGGCTTCTGCTATCGGGTTTCCGGGAAAATTCCCGAGGAAGTGCATGATTCATTCAGAAAAAAAAATGCGCTCCCCTTTTGCAAAAAGAGCCACGGGGCAGATATCGTCCCGTGGCTATTCATTTTGCGAAATCGTTGTGGCTAGCGGCGTAGGCCAAGATCACCAATGAGCTTCAGATAGTTCTCATTGCTTTTGCCCTTTACGTAATCGAGAAGCTTCCGGCGCTGCGATACCATTTTCAGAAGACCGCGGCGTGAGGAAAAATCTTTTTTGTGGATCAGCAAGTGCTCAGTGAGCTCAAAAATTCGTTTGCTTAGGAGGGCAACCTGATAAGTTGCACTTCCGGTGTCACCTTCATGTGCCTGGTAGGCCTTCAGGTCTATCTCTTGTCTTTCTTCTTTTACGCTCATTTATATGCGGGATAGTCCCAGCAATTACTGCCAAGCCGTCCTAGATGAGGAGATTAAGCGTAAATAAGAGGATTACGCAAGGGCTAAAGAAGATTGCCTATCATCCGGATCGTCACTGCGAAGTTCCAGTTGGTCTTAGATAGGTGAAACGATGGCGCTGATCTGTCCGCGAAGAAACCGCCCTTCGTCATCTAGACATATGACTGAATTGGAACTGCCCGCCTCACGGTTGTCTTACTCAGGCGGAAAGCGGATCTTTGCAAAGTAGTTGAACCAAATTAACAGAGAACGCACTTTACATGAGTTTGCGAACGCTGACTCTTTTTTAAGCCTTATGAAAATCTATGCTTCAAGACATCTGCCCCAAGTCACTAGTGGGTATTTAACCCTTCTAATTTTTCTTTTGTTCGGGTTCTCAATTGTCGAAGTCGAGGCGGCATCGAGCAAAAAAGAAGCCCAGCATGCGAAAGAATGGCGGGAGGCTATTCCCTTCCAGACTGAATTAAGGAAAAGACAAGAGGTCCCTATATTTGTCGCCGTTGCCCATGGAGGGCGGATTCTGGTCTCAAATGATGATGGAAGAACATGGACGCAGAACTTCTTCGCCTTTCCCGGAGAGGACCATGGCTTCTGGGCCTGCAAAAGCGTTGCCTATACTGATGGTATCTTTGTAGTCGGAATGGGCTGGGGAGCGCCTGCAACTTGGTTGGCTTCAGATGATGGAGTGAATTGGGTCCATTTAAATCAGGGGATTGAGGCTCCGACTCAGAGTTCAGATAAAACAATCGGACCCGATCAATACGGAATTGCCGGCGGAGGCGGGGTTTTCGTATCAGGCTCAGCAGGAACGTTTAACGCGACTCTTGATTTTGGGAAAAGTTGGGAAGAATTTAACCTTAAGAGACAAAAAGGCTATGAAAAGAGGCCAAAGATGTCCACGCATCATGTGAAGCCCATCTATCTCGGAGATGAATCCGGAAAGTTTCTCGCCTTAGGAGATGATCGCGGCAAAACGAACTACTTTGGGCATTTATTTGTGACTGAAGATAAGGGGAAGACATGGAGGTGGCTTGAGCCGACAAAACTATACAAGGAGATGGTTACGCCAAAGCGTGGGAAAGCAATGCTTCAATCAAATGGCAAGATTACAATTATCGTCCAGAACGATGGAGCGAAGGCCTGGTGCTCTATCGATGAAGGAGAAACCTGGTTTGGCCCATTCGAAACGGGTGCTTCTGGAAAAGTCTCGCTTAGTGAAGTGAACGGCGAATTTTGGCTGGTGGGAACAAAATCTCGACGAAGTCCCAATGGCAAGGACTGGTCCGACCTCCCAAAGGATATGCCCGAAGGCCAGATCATTGCTTCTGAAACCGGCGCGTTAATTAGCTACCAGCGAAATAGATACAATTTAATGCGTAGTGATGATGGCGGAAAAAGCTGGAACGTCGTGCATGAGTTTGAGGCTGAGAACACTGGTGGAGCGGTTGGGATTAGGGAGGTCGCGTATGGGAAGGTTTCGCCAGTCCGGCGCTAATAGTCGACTTCTGCATGCGGGACAAAAGATCCCGGAGGGCGAATAGCGGAATCGGGTTGCGCCGCATTCGGTGGCCTCATAGTTTTCGACGATGTCAGAAGCGAAGAAGCTGCGATTATTTTGTTCGGACCTAGATGGGACCCTATTGGGCAAGCCGGACTCTAGTGCGGACTTCCGGGCGACCTGGGAGCAGGCCGGGGAGGCGGCGCCTATTCTAGTATATTGTACCGGGCGCCTGCACGAGGACGCGAAGCAGATGATTAAAAGTGCCGGTATGCCGGAGCCTCAATATTATATCACTGGAGTGGGGACGATGATCTACGACGTCGCTGCAGAAAAAATGATGAGCGGATTTGCGGAAATGCTCGATGAGAGCTGGGATCGTGAGAAGGTGGAGGAGCTGATGCATACTCTGCCGGGCATTGAAATGCAGACGCCAGACCAACAGCATCCGTGGAAGTGCAGCTGGTTCTGGCGGGCAAGGTCGCAACATGAGATTGAAGCCCTGCGTGGTCGTTTGAACGAAGCTGGGATAAAGGCGCAGGTGATATATTCATCCGCGCGGGATTTGGATGTCCTGCCAGTGCGTGCTAATAAAGGCAATGCGATCACTTGGCTGACTCAGAAACTAGGAATCGGGCTCGATGAAATCGTCGTCGCCGGGGATACCGGCAATGACGCAGCGATGTTGCTGCTTGATGGTGTGCGGGGGATTTTACCCGGAAATGCGGAGCCAGAACTGCAGGAAGCAGTGGCGGGGCGCGGGGTCTACCGGGCTCGTGGCTTTTGTGCGGAGGGAATCTTGGAGGGCTTGGTGCATTATAAAGCTTTCGATCGGGTTCATCGATGTGGCGCGGAAGTCGAGAGGCAAAGCCATTCTCCAGAGATTTTACGCTTGGTCCAGAAGCCCGTGCCACGCGAAGACAACGATGAAAAATTCCTCGAGCAAGCCTATAAAAAAGCGCTGGATGCGCTCGCGAAGTGTGTAACGCCTCTCGGCTTCAGTGCGTGTTCAATCACAGACAATGATTCCACTGGAACCGATGAAAATTACTACAGCGTCTGGGGCCGCGATGGGGCCATGGCGGTGATTGGCAGCTTGGAGTGCCACGATGATCGCTTCATTGAATGCCAGCGCGCGACTCTGAGCACTTTATTGAAACACGTTGCCGAAAACGGCCAAGTGCCCTCAAATGTGCGGATCGCTTCAGAGGAGCCAGATTATTCCGGAGTGGGAGGCATTGCCTCAGTCGATTGCAGCCTGTGGGTAATCATTGCGGTTCAGGCTTTTGTGGAAAGGACTGGAGAGCTGGACTTCTACGAGAGATTTGAAAATGAACTGAGGAGTGTGATGAACTGGCTCGGCGCGCAGGACTGCAACCAGGATCATCTGATCGAGATTCCAGAAGCTGGGAACTGGATGGATTTGTTTAACCGCAGTTACCATGTCCTTTATGATGAAGTGCTGTGGTATCAGGCAAATATCAGCTACGCGCGCCTCTTGGAAAAATGTGGAAGGGTGAAATATGTGGGTAGGTATTTTCAAAAAGCGGAGAATGTGAAGAGGGCGATCCTCAGCAACTTCTGGCCTTCCACCGAAACAAAGAGCGGCAGCGAGGGCAGCTCCGTATCGTTCGATTCAGTGCAAGATGCGCTGGGTGATGCGCGGTATCTGCTAGCTCAGATCACGCCGTTCTCCTTCGATTGGCGCTGTGACATTGCGGCTAATCTGATGGCGTTTAACTTCCATGTGCTTGATGAAGAAAAAGCAAAAACGGCATTTCGATTCATGTGGGGAGTGGGGGCAAACCGTCCGTTTCCAGGCAAAAATTTGTATCCAGCGGTGAACGCTGGCGATCCGGATTGGAAAAGTTACTACACTGTCAATTTGCTGAATCTTCCAAATCATTATCACAACGGCGGCCTATGGGGCTGGGTCGGTGGCCAGTGGGTGCGCTTCATCCAGAAGATCGGCCTGCGCGATGTTGCACGGCGAGAGCTAGTGCGTCTTGCAGAAATGAACCGCCAAGGAATTTTTCAAGAATGGGAATTTAATGAATGGTATCATGGCGAGACAGGCCATCCGATGGGCAAGGCTTTCCAAGCATGGAGCGCATCTGAATTTATAGCGGCCTATGCAGCTGTCACACGGCTTGATTGAAAACAAATTGTTTTCGTCGTTTCGGTAGTTGAAGCACCGGACCGCAAAGACTAGAAGGGAGAGAGATTAAATTTTGTCAGCAAATATGAATCAAACATCTCAGCCTGCTTCCGGAGCCACGCGGCGGCCATTGGACCTTTTACACATTTCGATTCATGGATTGATCCGTGGGGAGAAGATGGAGCTCGGCCGAGATCCAGATACGGGCGGCCAATGCCTTTACGTGCTGGAGTTAGTGAAAGCGCTTTCTCAAGATGACCGGGTGGGCAGGGTCTCGCTGCTGACGCGGCGAGTCTTCGACAGTAAAATTTCCGATGATTATTCACAGCCCCGAGAGGATCTTGGCGATGGTGCTGATATCATCCGCGTTGAGGCTGGACCGCGCCGCTACCTAAGAAAAGAGGTGCTGTGGCGTCATCTCGATGCCTTTATTGATGGAACCCTCGCATATTTGCGGCGCGAAAAACGGGTGCCAGATGTCATACATGCCCATTATGCAGATGCTGGGTATGTAGGCCGGCAGATTGCGGCAGTGCTGGGCTGTCCGTTTGTATTCACAGGGCATTCCCTGGGGCGAGTGAAGCGCCAGCGGCTGGTAGAAGGCGGAGTGAATTCTGAAGAGATGGAAAGGAGCTACAACCTTTCCGCACGAATCGAGGCGGAAGAGCTAAGCCTCGATGCCGCAAGCATGGTCTGCACCAGCACCCAACAAGAGGTCGATGAGCAATACGTGCTCTACGATCAGCACTCAGAAGAACGCATGCGGGTGATCCCTCCGGGAGTGGACCTAACAAGGTTCGATGGGCCGGGCATGCAAGAAATTACCGCTGCGATCGATGCGAAGCTGGCCCGCTTCTTGCAGCATCCGGAAAAACCTGCGGTGCTGACGATCGCGCGTGCGGATGAACGCAAAAACCTTCCGGCGCTGGTGCGAGCCTTTTCTGGAAATAAGTGGCTGCGCGAGAATGCGAATTTGATCCTGATCGGAGGAAACCGAGAGAAGTTAGCGAAGCTATCTCCCGGAGCGAAGAAAGTATGGTTGGAGCTTTTGCGGACAATCGACAACGGCGACTTGTATGGAACCGTGGCATATCCAAAGAAGCACGAATCTCTAGAGGTCGCAGAGTTCTACCGCTGGGTCTCCAAGACAAAAGGCGTTTTTGTGAACCCTGCGTTTACTGAGCCATTCGGACTCACTTTGTTGGAAGCAGCTGCGGCGGGACTGCCACTGGTGGCGACGCATGATGGAGGACCACGCGATATCATCGCAAATTGTAAAAATGGGCTTCTCATTGATCCGCTTGATGATGAGGCGATGGGCAAAGCGATCGCAGAGATCCTTTCTGATCCATCAAAGCACGAGGAGCTATCAGAAAACGGCCATCGCTTGGTGCGGGAGCATTATTCTTGGCAGGCACATGTTAAGACTTACCTCGGTGAGTTGTTCGAGGTCATTCCTGAGGATCGGCCAGTGCGAACGAGCGGCACAAGGGGATCTTTGGTCATGCGCGAGCGCTGGGTGGTGATGGATTTGCTGCCACGCATCGAAGAGCAATCAGAGGACTTGCGCAGACGTTGGACCGAGCTTTTTGAGCATGGCAATCTCGGCTTTGGAATCGCTACTGGGCTCTCTTTCGATGATGCATGGGAGGTGATCCGGCGCTGCAATATGCCAGAGCCAGGCTTTGTTATTTCTGGCCTAGGGGCGGAGATTCGATATGGCGAAACCGGTGCGCCGGATGAACGATGGCAGCAGCAGATTGCAACAAGATGGGACCGGGATGGGATTATCGAAACCTTATCTGGAATTGATAGCTTACAGCTTCAAGCAGACAGCTTTCAGCACAAATATAAAGTGTCCTACTCCATGGATGCGAATCGAGCGCAATCGCGGCTAGCGATTCAGCGCATTCTTCGTGAAGCGGGAATCTCGGCAAAAGTGATCGTCACCGCAAAGGCCTACCTCGACGTGATACCGATACGGAGCGGCAAAGATGTTGCGCTTCGCTACCTGGAAAATCGGTGGGGAATTAGTCCAGCGCGGATCTTCTACTTCGGGACCTATGGAAACGATATTGCCGCAGTGCGGGGGAGGAATCTATCAGCTCTCGCTGGTGACGCAGACCGGGTTTTGCGGCAGCTGCATTCACGGCCACGGCTCTATCATGCAAGCGGCGGCGGGCTAGATGGCTTTTTTGAAGGTCTGGAACATTACGAATTTATCGCTGGAAGCAGCCCACCGAAGCCGCTCGATGCGGCCGGATGAAAATGAGGACGACGTACCAGAGATTGAGCTACACCCATAGGTGGGTCATAGAGTAGGCCCGCAGTCGTCCATTTATGAGGTTAATAACGGGCCATAACTAGATTCAACTAAGCTAAGTCGTTCGGATTCGTAGGTAGCGCACGCGTGGTGTGAAACTAGATGTCACGGTGCTAGGATGCCTCATTTTCTTTATGATATGCGCAATAAGTTTTAAATTGGCGGCCATCGTATGCGGGCTATTGTTTACAATTTCCGCAGTTTTTTAGATCTGGATGAAGATTACTTAAGCCTCTGGCTATGAACTTAAGTTTATTGTCACAAGAATAGTTTATGGAGGACTAAATCTGTTTTACGGTTCCTAAAAATAACTTAATCATTAAGGGTCAGACATAGGTGGCATGAGGTTGAAGTTCTAAACTGCTAAAAAATCAGGACGGAAAGCCGATTTGAGTAGGGTTTATAAGTGTGACCAAAAAATCCTACCTTACCGACTTCCCGCTTTACATTTCTTCCGACTGCTAGTTATTGCCCGTTGGTTAAAGATGCGCCGGTAAACGAGCACTGGTGATTTGCGTTAAATGAAGCATCATACAAGTAGACACGTACTTCCATATGGCTCAAACCATTGTAATCCGCCCCGGTGAGAGGGATGTTTAAGCTGCCTGTCTGGTCGTCAAACGTAGCTACTGCATCACCCTGAGTGAAGCCACCGGCACTGGTGAAGACTGCTAGGTCATTTGCGGCATGTGTGCTGTGACGGTTGTAAATGAAGTTGAGCATTCCGCCATCCAGGTCAAGTACCTCTCCGGCATTGGCGCTGACAGTAAAGGTCACATAATTGTCAGCGGATATGGCGTCCGCCAAAGTACTGCGAGTTGATTTATCCCCATCAATTTTGTTGGGATTCCACAGTCCAAAACGGAACTCATTTGCACCATCCTTGCCTTGAATCCCACCGTTTCCGGTGTGGGTGGTGCCGTATGAAAATCCAGTCGTGAGCACCATATTGGCCACCGAGGCGGTTTGAGTCCACGGAGCATTCAATCCGGGACTGCTGCCCATAAAGTCAAAGACTAAAGACTGCTGGCTAGAGGATGAATTTTCACCTTTACCAAGGGCGAGAAAACGAGCGAAGCCGAACGTCCAGCCATATCGGTCCTGTCTCCCATATGCGTGGAAGCCGACAGCTTGAACATCCGTAAAGCTCACTGCGTTAAAAACAGGATTTACGGGAAGCGCGAAGTTGTTTGCTGTAGGGGTAAACTCAGCCCACCGAAACCCGACCGCAGCATTGTTATTGAACCCCTCGAGCGAGAAGGTTCCGTCTACAGTATCTGTGTAAGCGGCCTCTGAGAAATACCAAGTGCTGCCACTTTTAATCACAAAATGAATTTCCGTCTCATTCGAACCCACTCCGAGAGTATCCAGTAACAACGTGGACTCAGTGAGCTCCTCGCCAAAACGAATGGTTTCTCCAGGGAAGTTGTTGAACTGATCCTTACGCCACACAAATAGTGCGTTATCTTCAGAAACGAGATTTTGAGTGCCACCGTGCCAGCTTTGTAAACCTACTCCCTCTTGAAGAAGCGGACTGGGTACAGGATCGTTCGTGTTCGTCAATCCAGCTATTTCGGAATAAACCGTTTCATAGCCGCCATAGAAGTTCAGATCTGTTGTTAAAGGATCCAGATTCTTTGTCGAATCTTGCCAAGCTTCGCCGAAAAATTCGTCTCCATCAGCGATGCTGAAGGGATAGAATTTTCGAAGACCTCCGTCTACTGCAGTTAAGACTCTTTGGGTATTATATTTAGCATCAACATCTGTTCCCAAAAATTGGATCAGGTTATTGGTGCCGACTCCAGCGAGATCCACTTCCATGGTGAAGTTGGCGTAGGCGGGATCCCCATCCTGATCTTTTACGCGAACAGTCACAAAGTAAGTGCCCCAACTAAGTGGTATTCCCGAAAACTCCGCAGTGCCATCTCCATTATCTGTAAAACTCAGACCTTCCGGGAGAAAACCACCAACGTGCTCGAGGGTTAAGTTCCCGTCACCTCCAGCAGCCTCCACGGTGGCCACACCTTCGCTGTTCTGCTCTAAAACCGAAAATTCGGTCGTCGTAATGGAAGGAGCTTCGTTGATAGGAAAACCGAGGTGACGCGTATTGGCTTGATCCGCAGTGAAGTCGAGGTAAGCCCCCCACTTAGGGTGCGTCACGCGATCGTCATAGACACTTTCCTTTGCGCCCCAATACCCTGATGTCCCCCAGGTTTTTAATTCCGTAAAAAGTGAGGGTGTTCCAAATCCGAAGGACTTCCACAGATGCCAGTGTGTAAGGTAGAGTTCAGCCATCAGGGGGTGCCGATTGAAGTTTGCTAGAAATTCGTGGAACCCAGGGTTCCCCCTAATATACCCGATAGGAGTTAAATGTTGACCTCCTTCGTAGGCCACGATAGGAACTGGCAAGACGTCCACCATTTTTTGCAGGTTCCTTTTTAGTCCACCATAGATAGCCGCTTCAGCTATGAATGCCGCCTCCATAAAGGTTGCCTCTGTCGCATTACCTTCAGTGTCATACTCAAGATTGACTAGGTCGTCCGCGACGTGGTTAGCAAAATAGGAAGTAATGGCAAAAACGTCCACACAACCGGCAGAAATTTCTTCGGCGCGGTTATAGACAGCTTGGTTAAACGAAACACCGTTCAGCCAACCAGCCGCCACGCCGATCACGCGATCGCTCGCTTCACCTTTCGCTGCCCATTGATCTTTAAAAGTTTTCAGGGCACTTCCAACGTAATCTCCAGCTCCCCAACCTGCTTTGGAACCATTTTTGTCAACTGTGGCAATATTAACATTGAAGGCATCGGCGTAACGCTGACGGGCAGAGGTGTTTTGCGGTAAGTAAGAAGGAGCTGAATTCCAAAACTCGTTGGACAGCTCGAACCAAACCCGTAATGCCGGATCTAGATTATCAGCTACCAACTCAGCGAAGTTCTCGATAAAGGTTGAGCTGGAGTCGTATGGAATCTGCAACCAAGGATCGACGCCCAATTCATTACAAAGATCAATAATGTCTTCGTAAGACATCCCTAGAGTCGATTTAAAACCAAACTCTGTTAAATTAGTACGAATACCCTCATAGGAAATAAATTGTTTTCCTGACTGCAAAGCATAGTTCTGAGGCGTCCGCTCACTCCATGCTACGTTGAACGTTCTGCTCTCGGCTTTCGAACTAATATTTGTAAGCCATCCCATAAAACGTAAGACTTTCGGATCTCCCGCCGAGAGCATCTGAAGTCTTTCTGGATGAAACTGTAGGGGCATTGTTCCGGTAGCAGGCTCCAAACTGCCTTCGACATTACCCACCGTTAGGTTGGAACTACTTGTGAGGTTCGAACCTGCTCCCACAGTGGCTGGGCGCCAACAGCGGATATTCCGAACATAATCATTGGAATCCAAGTTAGAAACCACAATGCGGACGGCGGAACCTTGTGGGTTACGGGCAACCAAACGTCTATTCACTGGATCATTCAGTAAAATAATCTCGGCATTTTGCGGACATTTAAACTCAACCGTGCCCGTGCCTTCCCAGGTGACTACATAGACGCCATGAAGCACATCTGCTTCAGAGAGCTTATAAAAAGCCTTATCTCCCGTATCCGGCAAACGGATCAACCACCCATCGTTATCGATATCAGCCGAAGTGAAATTAGCCGGGTTGCCGGATATGATCAGCTGGCTATCTCGTATGGCATCGGCATAAAGCGGCCCAATGTCACCTGTATGCAATTGCATTTTTGGCAGTTCATTGAGGGTTACTGCGTAAGAAGGGCTTCCAAGACCTAGCATGAATGCAGTAATTGTGAATGCTAAGCACTTAACGTATATAGATGTGGGTTTCATAGTATTTGTCACAATGAGGTTTGTAATAATTACCGTCAATGAGATAATTCGAAAGTAGGTTTTAAACGGATCTTGTTGGCGCTATTAGGTTGCTTAGGTCTCGTTTAAAGGCGCTTGGAGCTAAGCGTCCAAGTGAAGAATGGGGGCGCTCTTCGTTGTAGGGGATCGTCCATCCATTGATGACCTTTCTCATTTTGCTGAGGCTGCCAGATAAGTTAGTATCGGGAACTTTCCGGCGTAGACTATTAATGGGGTCAAATTCAAATAGCACGAGTTTGAGCACTCTTTCGAAGTCAGCGGGAGCAATGGAAGAGCTCTTAGTCCGTTTCGTATTTATGCCAGAGGGCAGTAAATAAGGAGTGCTTCTTGAGCCTTCATTTTAGCATTCTTACTCATCTCATAATACCCTGAGATTGATCAGTTTGGTTTACCTAGTGTGGCTAGGTTGGTAAGCTACTTCATAGACGTCGGTGCTTAAATAACGCCTTCTTCGAATGTTCCTCTGGTGAAAAGACATAAGATTCGAACGATGGCTGCAGATATAGCGACGGGGATAACGAGGAGCGTTTGGAAGTAGTGTGGTTGCGGGTGCTCATTCGCTTCCGGCGGGCGAGGACGTTTTGGAAGGGGGGAATGGTGGTTTGAAGCGGAAGTTGCGGATCGGGATCCGGCGCCGGAGAATGGCGATCCGAACGGTGGCAGTTTATGTTGATTGGTATAAGCGGTTCGTAGAATTTTACGATATGCACCATCCTAGTGAGTTGGGTGCCGTGGAGGTGGAGAAGTTTCTTATTTCCTGTTATGGAGAGGGAGCTTGCCGCGTCCACTCAGAAGCACCAATCGTCATTTCACGCAGTTCTTGCTAACCCTCGTTCCCACTGTAAGATTCTATCGGTGAGGCTGGTAAAACCAAGCCTTGGAATAAACCCCGCTAGTTGTGTTCGCTGCCTTAGGGCTCACACCCATCGGGTAGGATCGGGTAACAAATTTTTTTGCATCACTCATCAAGGGGATAACCATATGAATGATATTTCCGTTGGTATTTTAGAGGAGTGATTCCCATATTACGGCGAAACTGGACGGTGAATGCGCTTTGATCGTAGAATCCAAGCTCTAACGCGACGTCTGAAATCTTACTACCAGGCTGCCGCAGCGCGTGGCAGGCTGCCTGTATTCTTGTTTTTATCAGATAGTTCTGCGGTGTAATTCCGTAAATTTGGCGGAATTTCCTATCAAACTGCCGCTGTGAAAGACCGATATCTCTAGCTAGTTCTTGCATGATCCACCTCCGACCCGGTTCTTTTCTGATCCGGTGCGCGGCAATTGATACACCAGTTTTCCGGTCGCTTTCGTTATCAATCTGATACCGCCGGATCGCACCCATCAATCCTACGATGTGACCGTCTTTTCCATGCAACGGGACCTTCTGTGTAATGAACCAATCGGGTATACCTTGTTGGTTGAAAAATAGTTCAACGATGTTCAGGAGCGGTGCGCCTGTAGAAAGAACGCGCTGATCATCAGCACGGAATTTCTCAGCAAGGGGACGTGGGTAAAGCTCAAAATCGCTTTTCCCTATAAAGTCTGAACTCTCTTTAAAGCCGAAGCGTCCGAAAAAATGTTGGTTTCCGTAGGTTAGTTCGAAATCGTTATTTTTCGCAAAAATCGAAATATCTCCTAGGTGATCGAGGATTCCGGTAAGCTGATCCGGAGCAGAGAGGCTGGCGAGAAACCGTTTCCGAATCGTCTCTGTCGCTATTGATTTACTCACGCGGGGATGGCCATGTTTTAATAAAAAAAGTCGAAGTGGGCCAAGAAATCAAGGATTATATCCGTTAGTGTTGGGCATCAGAAACCCAAAAGACGTGTTACAATGTCAACAAACCTATCTCAAGTAATTCAGCACCCGCGCGTAGCAATCATCGGACTCGGCTTCGGCGCGGAATTCATCCCCATCTACCAGCGCCATCCGAATGCGGAGCTTGTGGCAATCTGTCAGCGCAATCCCAAGACGCTCAATACGGTGGGTGACAAGTTCGGAATCGACGAACGCTTCACCGATTTCGATGCGCTTCTAGCCGATCCTGATATTGATGCCGTCCATATCAATACACCCATCCCGGACCATGCCAAACACACACTCAAGGCCTTACGAGCAGGGAAGCACGTAGCTTGCACTGTTCCAATGGCGACGTCTGAAGAGGACTGCAAGGCCATCGTTGATGCCTGCCGCGAGAGTGGACTTAAATACATGATGGACTTGTCACCTTTTTTCGGTCTGTTTTTTGAGTGTTTTGGTTCAGCTTTTAGGCTGCTAATTTGGCAGCCATTTCAGCAGCTAAAGGGGTAAGATAGTTGAGCGATGAGTGCATTCTTTGGGTGTGGTAATAGCCTTCGATGTATTCGAAGATAGCTTGCTTAGCTGTCTCTTTATTTTCGAAAACTCCGGACTCCGAAAATGCCTCGGTTTTGAGCGTTGATCAGAAGCTTTCCATAGCTGCGTTGTCGTAGCAGTTACCTTTCGCGCTCATAGAGGATTGCAGTTTATGGTCACTCACTTGCTTGAGGTATTGGTGGCTAGTATACTGGCTGCCACGGTCGCTATGATGGATGCATCCTATTAGGTCCGGATGGTGCTTCATGGCTTTTTCTAGAGCTTTACCTATCAGCTCAGTGTGCATGGTTTCTTGGATTTCATAGCCTTTGATTTTCTTGCTATGTAGGTCCATCACCGCAGCTAGGTAGAGCCAGCCTTCTTTAGTGGCTACGTAGGTTATGTCGGTTACTATCACTTCGTTTGGGGCGGTGGGAGCGGGGCGATCCTTGAGCAAATGCGGGGCGTATTTTTGCCTGGCTATGTTTTGGGTTGTCCGCGGTCTAAAGCTTCGTTTCCTGCGTGCCTGCAGGCTTTGGGAGCGCATAAGGCGTCCTACCATCTTCTCTGAAATAGATTCTCCCTCGCTGCGAAGTTGTCGGTAAATCCGAGGTCTGCCGTAGCGGTTTTTGTGTTGGGTAAAAATGGTTTTTATTAATTCCTTGAACCTATCGCAGCGAATTTTGCGAGGTGACACTGTAGCTTTGAGCGAGGAAAAATAGCCGCTTGGAGAGGCTTCAAAAAGATCGCAGAGCATGGGGATGGAATGGTTCTTGTTTTTCAAATGGGTGATGGCCTGATGTTTTTTCTTGGTATTCATTGCCCCAAGATGGCTGCGACTTTTTTAAGATATTGCGCTGCTCGGTGACGTAGTTGAGTTCTTTGCGGAGGCGGGCGTTCTCCCTTTTGAGTTCGGCTGGGGTGAGTCCGTCGGGATCGGGGCAGTTTTCGAGAGGGTTGTCGTATTTGCGTTTCCAAGTGCGCAAAGAGTCTGCGGTGCAGCCGAGTTCACGGGCGATCTGGACGGCGGGTTTGCCAGAATTTCGTAGCATATCTACAGCGCGTTTTTTGAATTCTTCTTCGTAAGGTTTGGTGGATTTCATCGGTGTGTAATTGTGGTTGGTTTTCCACTCGCTTAGCACTCCGAAAAAAGGTTACAGGCTCACCCTTCGGGCTACGCTTCACTCCGTCCATGATGCTGCACATCATTGCCACGCCCGCTGGATGCTCGTCGAAAAACACCGAAGGCCTGTAGGTGTTTTGGACAGGAGCAGAGCGACGTGCCCCGAAGGGGCGAGCCGCCGTGAGGCGGTGGCGAGTCAAAGCGCCCAGCACTACCGTCATCCGCCGAAAGTCAGCGAGCAACTCAGTCGTCGCCAGCAGGAGCAGTCCGCCGAGGTGCGCGAACTCGCCTGGCGTGCCCAGAACCGCCTCCACACCCGCTACAAAAGGCTCAAGGCGCGCCACCTTCACGAAGCCAAAGCCATCATCGCCATTGCCCGGGAATTGAGCAGCTTCATCTGGGAACTTCAGAACAAGACATCCACCGCCATGCCACCGAAGTCGACCACCTGAACGAGCGACGCACGCGAGCTCCCGTTTTTTGAAAACCCCCTGGCGTTCCTTGGGGGGGCGTTTCAAAAAACAAGATCCCGCTTTCAAGGCGGACATCAACCGAAGGAACGAAGACAAATCGAAACCACACCCACGGATCCAGGAAGAGAGACGGAAAGCCGACGACGACAGCCAGCCCTTGATGACGTTCGGAGTTAACTACGACGCAAGGCGTAGGAGCACTCGATGCAAGAGAAAGGCCCTGGCGACCGGTGAAGACGAAAACATGTGGTAATTCCCGCGAGGGTGAGTCCACGAATTTCAGCATACCAGTCTGCGCGTAATGGCATCACCACGCACACCGCGCTTTCCGTCTCCCTCCCCGGATTCACAGAATCAGAACCTGCGGACAACCCATGTCATGCAACAATCGAACTACGCACACTTGACAAACCATCAGCCATATCAACGTCAAAGGAATGGCGCGCCGGGGTCAACTCCCGATTTAATCAGACGGCTTCCTCGGCGTCGCCATCTCCGACTTGTTAGCGTTGTTATTTCTTGCGGTTCGTAACTGCTGCGGAATCTACAATACCTAAAAGATAGTCGATGAAGCAGCAGACTTTGAGAGCCTGTTCACGCGTTATCGTAGAACCTAATTGGTGGTGAGTTGGATTCCGAAATCCGACCATAATTCCCCGAAGTATATGGGAGACCCCTTCCTGTTCATCGGAGTGTGGTGATACGGCGAGTCTAGCGGTCGAGGGGTCACCTCCAAGTGCTTCCGAAACTAGCTTCACACCAACGGTGTTCCGGTCACTTCCAGCCTTGCGCCTTAGCCGGTCTTCCAGAACTTGGGTCGCTTGATTGATCACTCGATCAAAGTTCCCGCGTGCCGAAAGAATATCCGAGCAACGTTCCCTTAACTCTGGATCCTCAATGGCATTGTATAAAGTGCCGACCTCAACCACTTCACTGGTTAGTGACATTCCGTGCTCTAAATATCCGATCAGCTCGTTGAGCTTCTCAATCATGTGGAAACTTCTAAAGAGGTGATCGCCACCATGTGACTTGTAGACTAAGCTTGGAGAAAGGTTGAAATCGGCGAGGTCTTCTTCAGTCAATCCCTTCAACTTCTCTACGATCTTGTTGTAGTTCCGCAGCATCCCGCTGCTGCTGTGCTCTTGTCCTGAAAGAGTTGCACGCATACCCATCAAACGACCGAGGCAGCCTTTAAGTTCGTTCTTTATCATTCTCTTCGCTAACGTTATAGGAATGGCGCGCCGGGGTCAACTTCCAATTTAACCAGACGGCTTCCGCGGCGTCGCCATCTCCGGATTGTTCTGCTTCTTTATTTTTTACGTCTCCACTAGTCTTAATGCGGGAAACTTCGACTTTGGAAGCACACGCATCGCTACCAGCGCGCTTAAATACAGCCTTCTCGAACCCACCTAAGTGGTCGACCAAATCCCGAGATACAAAGACATGCAAGTGTCCCGGAAGGATTCGCAGTCGTTCGCTGAACTCTTGAAGTCCGTAATGGATTGCTGCCGCCAATCGCTCTGTAGCGCTAGCCGAACGATCAAAAATGCCAACTTCATCGTAGGTGCCAGTGCCGATAGGTCTTGTTCCTACCCCTGCAATTAACCCATCAGGATCGACAAACAGCTTCGTATCGAAGGAAATATCCCTGCGTCCGTCGGAAAATCTGAGTCTGTCAATTGAAGCAAATAGCTGAATTTTCTTGGTGAGCATAGCTCTTAATTTCTTTGCAGAACGTTAAAGGAATGGCGCTCCGGTGAAAAGCTCGAATTTAATCAGAGGGCTGGTCTGGAGTCGCCATCTCCGCCTTGTTCTGCTTCTTTTGTTCGCCTACGCTGTCTGCTCTGCCTGTCGTAGTATCCTTATCATCTGAACCTTCATCGAGAATCGCGGGAAAATATGCTAGGATTAGTAGATAGATTGAGACGATTGGGAAGCCGAGGGTAATCCAACGCATACTAGAGCTGTAATTGGGAGTCTTGATTGGCTCATCATTCAACCGCATAGCCTGCATAGAAGAATCATGAAAGCCTGACGAATAGCCGATCTCATGTGTCATGAATAGCACGAACGTTATTAAGAGGATGCCCATCAGAAACGGGTAGATTCGACCGTATGGTTTTGGATGCTTGTATGCGACAAAGGTTAACGCCGATATGCACGCAAGCGTCCGACCGCCCAAGAGTGTTTCTAGAAAAGGTGCATTTCTTGCAGAACATTGTTGTTTAGGGACAAAAGTGTCAGAATTGTCCGAAGGGCTTTATCTTTGACGGATTTGTAAGATTTCGTGCGAGAGTTGGCAAGGAGATCTGGAACGAGGGTCGGTAGCAATCTTAAGCAATTACGGTGAAAACCGCCGGACCGTCCGCATAATGTAATATAATCTCACGAATATTCCCTGTTGGAAACTGACAGATTTGACACTTTATCAACGTATTCAGCGGGTAAACTGACAAAAAAGTTTCATGAAACCGAAACAAGTAATCCGTGAGGTTTTGCGCTTCAAGCCTATCAAAATAAGGACGGAGAATGCATATGTGGGGTGGTATTTACGATTCAATCATAAGAGTTGAACCTGATGTAGCAAAAGTTGTTAAAGCTTCTTAGTAATGATCAGAATCAAACAAGAAAAGTAAGGTTTCCGTTGTAATAAATCTTCTGATCCTTGGTGGGTATCTAATCTTCGAGCTAAAGAGTAGTATACATAAGTATTCGTGAGTGGCCAACGTATAATGCTTACGACAAAGCGAGCGTCAGGCGATGGCCAGAATGCTCTTTCAAGGCTCAACTCCGGACATCCGTTTACGTGGAGCGATTGGAAGTCGAAGCTGGCACCTCAAGAACCAAAGGAAGTTCGCTTGATAAGTTAAGCTATGTTACCGGTTAGTTTGTGAGCTGAGTTGCTGTGCAAAGCAACCGCAATAGAAGCAGCTCCATTAGGGTAAAAGGCCGGCGGTGTTGCGCAGCGCGATGGGGAAAGCTCCACTTTCGTGCTGCTTGGTCTCGTCATGAAATGATTTCTGATAGGTCATCACCTTTATCGCTAACAATCGGTAAGAGGTAAAGCCTGAGCACCCAAGGGAAAATCCGATCACTCAGTTTCTTCAGGTAGAATTGAGATTTTGATCAGATTTTCGGGATCAAAGTATTTGGCGGCGAGGCGATTGATTTCTTCGAGCTGGATTGAAGAATAATCTTCGTCACGCGAGCGCGCGAGATCGAGTTTTTCGGGATTTGCTTGGGAGCCGGCGATCACTGTGCCCAGCCAGTAGGAGTTATCGCGCAGGCTTTTCTGCAGACTAGATAAGGTAGGTGCTAGCGCGCGATCCAGCTCATCTTGAGAAGCACCGTTTTCAGCAAGATCTGTAGAGATCGTCTGCATCGTTTCAAGCAGCCGAGGCACGTCGGCCGGGTCAGCGGTCGATTGGCCGATTAGGTAGCCAAAATCCTCGAGAGCGGGTGAGCCGGTGGCACCAGCGCCCGGGGAATAGGAGGCGCCGAGCTTCTCTCGGATTTCTTCGCGGAGACGATCGCCAAAGATTTCTGAGAGAATATTTAAACGGCGAAATTCCGGGATATTGCCACGGATACCGGAAGTCTTCCAGATTGCGATGGCGACGGCCTGGGGAACTTTCGAGGAATATGTAAAAGTTTTTTCTGCCGGCGCTTTTGGGAAATTGGTAGTCCGGGGATTTTGTGTGGTTTCCGGTAGATTCACCGGTCGTTTTGAAAGGGTGCCGAAGGTTGAGAGGATATCAGGGAGAATGTTTTCGATTGTAAAATCACCAACGATAGAAAGCTCGATTGGGGCATTCTGCAGCTGGGGATCGAGATAGCTTTTCGCATCCTCAATGGAGTAGTTCGAGAGGATTGTCTGGTCTGGCATTGCATAGCGGAAGTCCCCGCCGTGAAGCCATTCATTCATGGCGGTCATCGGGCCGCTGGTGGTGTGACGAAGGCTTTGAAAGAGGGCTGGGATCGTTTTTTGGAAGGCCCAAAGTGCCTCGGGGCGGTAACCGGGATCAGTCAGCGAGGCAGCCATAATCTGCAGCTGAAGGAGCTGATCTTCGGGGGTGGAAGATCCGCTGAGGGTGAGGGAATCTTCGCCGGAAGAAAGGGAGGAAGAAACGTTTCTACCAGCTAAGATCTCAGCAAGTTCATCGTTCGAGTGTTTCCCGAGGCCACCACCTTCGAAGACGGCGGTCGCAAATGAATTAAGTAAGGGCGTATTGGCTGCTTGAGAGAGCTGGCCGGTCCCGATATTAGCTAAGAAACGGATACGGTTCTTCTGGAAGCTGGTAGGTTTTAGATTGACCCGAATCTGATTGGAAAGGACCAGTTGGGTGATTCCAAGATCGGCAACTTCGTTGGTCGTTGCAACGCTCCCTGCGGGGCCAAAATCCGTGTAGGCGAAAGGAGCTAACTCACGCGCGGCAGGTGGCTCGACAGCGGAATTTGTCGAGGCCTCAAAGGTGGAAAGAAGCTCAGGCGCAGCATTTTCTGGCGGCTTGTTTGTCGACAGGACAAGGTTGAGGCCAGGCGCTTTCCAAAAGCTATTGAATGCCTGTGCAGCGGATGCGGCATCAATTTTGGCAAGGGCTGCGGAGGCGATTTCTAGGTTTTTCTCAGGAGTGGAGAAAACCTCTTCGTCGTTGATAGCGCGGGCAATTGCAGATGCGATCGTTTCGGACTTTCGGGTTTCTTTCTGTTTCAACATTTCCTCGTAGGCGTTGAGCAGATTGGCACGGGCCTCGGCGACTTCGGCCTCGGTGAAGCCATGGGTCAGTGCACGACGGAATCCTTGTTCGAGCAATGGAGTGGCATCCATCCACCGATCATCTGCCGCTTCTACAGAAACGGAGCCTAGCTCCACGGAATTGAATAATGAGTATTTCGCTGCGCTGCCACTAGTGATTGGGGAGTTCTCTTCTTTTGCTAGGCGCTCGAAGCGGCGGCTTAGAATGGAATTGGCAATCTGGATCGGGAATTCTGCACTACGGTTTTCTGTGGTATCTGGCTTTTGGATATATTTTCGTACTAGTGTCAGGGAAACGTCGGTCGATGAGATTTCTGGATCGGAGAAGACATGGGGGACGATGCCCTCCGGGCTTGCCACATCGCCTAGATCTGGTGCCGGTGGGATCTCGTCTGGGTTCCGCATCGATGCGAAGCTGGAGCTGATTCGCTTTTCGATTTCGTCTGGATCAATATTCCCGACGACAATGAAGGTCATCTTCTCCGGAATGTAGTGACTTTTGTAAAAATCGACAAAGCGCTCGCGAGGGGCGCTTTCGATCACACTTTTGATGCCGATGGGGAAGCGTTCTGCAATCAGGGATCCCGGGAGCAGAGCACTAAATTGCTGCTGCATCATGCGGTAGGATACGGAATCTCGGGAGGCTTTTTCCGCGAGAATCACACCTCGTTCCGCATCGATTTCCTCTGTGCTCAGGAGTGCTCCATCGCCAAAATCGCGCATGATACCGAAGCTGAGGTCTAGCGTCTCCGTTTTTAGATCCGGAAGATCTAGCATGTAGACGGTTTCATCAAATGAGGTATAGGCATTTACGTGGGCGCCGAACGCGATGCCGCGCGTTTGCATATCCCTGATCAGAGAGTTTGCGTCTTTGTAATTTTTAGTGCCATTGAAGACCATGTGCTCAAGAAAGTGAGCGAGCCCGCGCTGATCTTCAGCTTCCATCAAAGAGCCCGCAGCGATGTGTAGGCGAATTGAAAGGCGTCCGGGTGGCTCCTCATTCGGAAGGATGATGTAGCGGAAGCCATTTTCCAGAACGCCGAATTTTGCAGCAGGATCGGCAGGGATATCAGAAGCTTCCTGCGGCCATGGATTGATGTTTGGCGGGAGCTGTGGCGCTGTGCTGTCCGAGGATGTCTGGGCCTTCTCTGAAGCTGTTTTGCTAGTTTCTTCGCTAGAATTTGGAGAACTCAGGTAAAGGCTCAGGGCGAAAATGCCTAGCAGGAGGGACAGGATAAGTGGGACGATGTTCCGCATGACGATAAGATTGCGGGAACAAAGTTTTTTGCAAGGCGTGGTTTCTTGCGATTGGGATGCGTCATAAAGCTTTCGCTTTACTAGTTTGTTCCTAGGACGCTGGGGATGATAGGTTGACTGTATGCGATTGGTAAAAATCTTAGCGAATTTAGGATATGGCAGCCGACGCGAGGTCGAAAAGCTCGTGCGCGGCGGGTATGTAACGAACCGCGAAGGGGTGGCATTTTCCCACAAAGATCAGGCGGAGCCGGGCGATGTGCTGATTGGCGGCGAAGAGCTCGATCCATGGCGGCCGCTGACGATCGTGATGAATAAGCCGACTGGCTTTGTATGCAGCAAAGAAGATGAGGGCGAAACAGTGTATGAGCTATTGCCAGGGCGTTATGAATTGCGGAACCCGGGCCTTAATCCAGTCGGGCGCTTGGATAAAGATACCAGCGGTCTCCTACTACTCAGCGATGATGGCAAGCTATTGCACCGGATCATTCATCCGAAATCGGGTTGTTTGAAGGTGTATGAGGTTGAGGTGGCGCGAGATTTTCGGGGAGACGAAGAGGAGATTTTTGGCTCGGGAGAATTTCTGCTAGAAAACGAGGTCCGCCCTTTGTTAGCGGCCGGGTTCAAAGTCACGGGCACGCGCAAGGGAATCGTGACCTTGCATGAGGGGCGATATCATCAGGTGCGGCGGATGTTCGCTGCGCTGGGCAATCATGTGGAGGAATTGAGGCGGGTGGCGATTGGGGGCTTAGAGCTGCCCGGTGATCTAGCGGAGGGTGAATGGCGTGTGGTGACAGATGAGGAGCTGGCTAGTGTTTTTAGTGGAGATGGATCAAAAGACATCGACCATGGAAACGATTAGCTACGATTTGAGCTGGATGTTGCTCGAAGGATCGGTAGCGTTCAACAGAAGTAAATTTCGAAACGAACAATAAAAATACATGTCACTCAAAGTAGGAGATAAAGCGCCGGATTTCGTATTAGTCACCAAGACCAAAGAAGGGCCACAGCTGGTCAAGCTTCAGGAGGAAATCGGCGACAAAAACATCGTATTGCTGTTTGTGCCAATGGCGTTCACCAGTGTTTGCACGGAGGAACTATGCGATATTTCGGAAGGCGTAAATGATTATAAAGATCTGAACGCAAAGGTGTTCGGGATCTCCGGGGATAGCCCGTTTGCTCAGGAGGCCTGGGCTGAAAAGGAGGGAATCACGATACCACTTCTCAGCGATTATGAACATGAGGTAGCGAAGGCATACGGGGTGGCTTATGAGCAATTTTTGCCGGATGCGAACTTGATCATGGGTGGAGTCCCAAAGCGTTCTGCATTTTTAATCGATAAAGAAGGAATCGTTCGATTCGCCGACGTTCAGGAACATCCAAAAGATCTTCCTGATTTTGACGCACTTAAAAAAGCGCTCGGAGATTTAGGATAATTAGCGGACGTGCGGGTTGCGAAGGCTTCAGGCTTTGGCCGTTGAAATGGCCTTTTTCAAATGCGCTCTGTAGACTTCCCTGTTGCTGATTTCAACGCTTTCGTATTCACCGGTCCAAGAACGGCCTAGGAAGGGGTTGATAGATATTAAGGGTTTCATCGAATCGCTTTGCGGCGCAAGTCACCATGTGGCCTGCGCCTCTTTTTTGTGCCTAAAAACTGGTGAAACTGAGAATGCGTTTTTTGTTCCAGCGAACATCATTTTTGCATTGCGCTGGTAGATTAAGTGAGTGACGCTGATCGCATGGCAGCAAAGGCGACAGCAGAAGATGGCGGAACGGACAAAGTTTTGGATAAAGCGCAAGAGGCGCGGCGGCGGAACTTGGATATGGCGATTACCCAGATCCAAAAAGAGTTTGGCGAATCTGCCATTATGCGGATGGGTGATGAACATCGGGTGGATGTCGACGTAATTCCGACAGGAAACCTGTTGATTGATCGGGCGCTTGGTGTGGGCGGGTTCCCACGAGGCAGAATTGTTGAGGTATTTGGACCCGAATCATCGGGTAAAACGACTTTGACTTTGACGGTCATTGCTCAGGCACAGAAGCGGGGTGGACTGGCTGCATTTATTGATGTGGAACATGCCTTGGATCCCCAATACGCGCGAAAGCTGGGGGTGAATCTGGATGATCTGCTTGTGTCTCAACCATCTTCCGGTGAGGAAGCCCTGCAGATTTGTGAGGCATTGGTCCGATCAAACGCCGTAGACGTGGTGGTATTGGACTCAGTGGCAGCCTTAGTGACCAAGCAGGAGCTAGCAGGGGAAATCGGCGATTCTACCGTTGGGGCCCAAGCGCGATTGATGAGTGCCGCGATGCGTAAGCTGACCTCCCTCATCTCTCGTGCAAAAACTGTCTGCATCTTTACCAATCAGATTCGTGAAAAGATCGGCGTCATGTTCGGCAGTCCGGAAACAACCCCCGGCGGACGGGCTTTGAAATTCTTCTCATCGGTGCGGATCGATATCCGCCGAATCGGCGCAATCAAATCGACCGACGGCACAGTGATTGGCAATCGGACCAAGGTGAAGGTCGTGAAAAACAAAGTGGCACCGCCTTTTACCGAAGCTGAATTCGATATTATGTTCGACGAGGGGATTTCCTCGACCGGCTCAATGCTGGATCTGGCCCTAGAGCTGGAAATTGTACAAAAGCGGGGATCATGGTTCTCATATGATGGAGCGCAGCTGGCTCAAGGCAGAGACGCTGCAAAGGATGCGCTAAACGCAGATCCAGAACTCTATGCGACGATCGAAGAAAAGGTGAAAGCCGGGATGGAAGAGGCGAAAGAAAAGAAAAAACGCTGATTTGGTGTCGGTTGCGGGGTCTGTGCTTCGAAATGCTGGCGGTGTGTTTGCGCAGGAAGCTAGGGCGAGGTGAAGTTTGCTCTGTAGAGAATGGGTGAGAAGTGCCAAGTGATCAGTGATCAGTGATCAGTGATCAGTGAGAAGAATCGAGCGGAGCGAGTCATAGACAGGAGCTATTCGCGACGTGCCCGGAGGGGACCGCCGGGGGGCGGGATCAATGGAGCGGAGCGAGATGGAGAGGAGCTATTCGCGACGTGCCAGGAGGGGACCACCGGGGGGCGGAATCAATGGAGCGACATAGATAGAAGCTATGCGCGACGTGGCTGCAAGGGAACGGCGGGGGGCGAGAGCAAAGAAGTGATCAGTGCCAAGTGATCAGTGAGAAGAGCGGAGCGGCATAGATAGGAGCTATACGCGACGTGGCTGCAGGGGATCGGCGGGGGGCGGGATTTAAAGAGGGAGACTTGGCTTATCGCTCACCATCGTTGGAATGATGGTTCTTGTGAAATGTGAAGAGCCCGAAGAAGAGCCCGAAGACGAATGATTCTTCGGTTTTATGGTTAGACATGGTGCTTGGACGGTTCTTTCTGAGCTTGTGTTTAGTGAATGCTTGGGGCAAAGGTCTGACTTCCCGCAGTTTTAGGCGGTTTTTTCTATGGATACACCACCTTTTGCTGAACTTGGGCTGCCGGACGATCTTCTAGCGGCGATTGAACTTTTGGGCTACGAGAAGCCTTCGCCGATTCAAGCGAAGGCAATTCCACCCGCTCTGGAGGGAAAAGATATCCTCGGGCTTTCAGCCACGGGTTCTGGAAAAACCGCCGCGTTCGCGCTTCCAGCCTTGGCGGGAATTGATGTCACTAATAAGTATCCTCAGGTTTTAATTCTTTGCCCGACTCGCGAGCTTGCCGTGCAGGTGTGTGAAGAAGTTCATCGCTTAGGAGTTAAGAAAAAGGGCCTCCAGGCGACTCCGGTCTACGGCGGTGCGCCGATGGATCGGCAACTGCGGGCACTCCGGGATGGGGCGCAACTGGTGGTTGGAACGCCGGGCCGTCTGCTCGATCACTTGAAGCGCGGGTCGTTCGATGCGAGCCGGATCAGCATGGCGATATTGGACGAAGCAGACCGGATGCTCGATATGGGCTTCAAGGATGAGATGGACGAAATCCTTGCGGCCCTACCGAAGGAACGTCAGATCTTATTTTTCTCAGCGACAATGAATGCCGGCGTGAGCCGTTTCATTAAGAAGTTTGGGAATGATCCCTTGGTCGTAGAGATCGAGCAAAAAGCGAAGACGGTATCCACAGTTGAGCAGGCCTACTATGAGGTTAGACAGCGTTCGAAGGTGGAGGTTTTATCGCGCATTCTAGATATGAATCCGCCGCGTCTAGGAATTATTTTCTGCAATACAAAACGTTCTGTCGATGAATGTACGGAAGACCTGGTAAACCGCGGTTATGCCGCAGACCGTCTCCACGGGGATATCACTCAGCAAATGCGGGAGCGGGTGCTGAAGCGTTTCCGCGAAGGGGCCGTCGAGTTGCTGGTCGCGACTGATGTGGCTGCCCGGGGGCTTGATATCGATGAGATCGATATCGTGTTCAATTACGATCTTCCCACAGATCCCGAAGACTATGTGCACCGGATTGGGCGGACTGGACGTGCTGGGAGGTCTGGTAGGGCAGTTAGTTTTGTATTTGGGCGGGAGATTTACCGTCTTCAGGCAATCGAAAGGTATACTAGACAAGTAATTAAGCGGGAAAAGATTCCATCGGTGGAACAGGTTGAAGGACGCCGTGCCGATTTGATCTTTGAACAGCTCAAAGAGCGCCTTGAAACAGGCGGCTTTGATTCTTATCAAGAAAATGTGGATCGCCTCCTTGAACAGGGGCATACGCCTACCGATATCTGTGGAGCACTTATTACAATGCTCCGTGAATCGAGCGGACGAGAAGGCGAGGCAATTCAAGAAGACCGGGAACCCAACGGTCCACCACCGCGAGATGGTAAAGGGCGAGATAGAGGTAAGCGGAAAGACCGAGATTATTCTGACCGAGGAGAGCGGAGGCCATATGAACGCTCGAGTGGGAAGCGTGATGCTGGTCCTGTAGAAGGTGGCATGTCGCGTCTGTTCATTTCACTGGGCAAGGGTGCTGGGGTGATGCCGAAGGATATAGTCGGGATGATGTATCGGGAGGCAGGCCTGCCAGATGGATCGCTCGGGAGAATCACTTTGTTCCCCAAACATAGCTTAGTCGATGTTCCCGAAGGCTTAGCGGATCAGGCGATCTCAAAGACGAAAGGTGCGAAGCTACGTGGCAAAGCGTTCCGTATCGATCACGACCGCGCTCCGGAATAGTATCAGTCACTCCGAATGGATAGCTCAGGGAATCCGCAAAAATATGTGTGGTTTACCACCCTATATAATGCCCGGGCCTATTACCCCATATTGGCGGTCCTGTTTCTCGATCTTGGCCTAAGCCTTGATCAATACGTGCTGCTTAACCTCGTATGGGCAGCAACGATCTTTCTGTTTGAGGTGCCTTCGGGTGCTCTTGCGGACACGCTGGGGCGCAAAACGCTTCTGGTGACAGCAAGTGTGTTGATGGTTTTGGAGATGGGCTGCTTACTTCTTGCGCCGCGAGATGGGGGCTGGCTTTTGGTAGGCCTTTGTGTGGCAAACCGACTCCTATCCGGCCTATCTGAAGCAGCAGCTAGTGGGGCGGATGAAGCACTTGCTTATGATTCATTGCCAGAGGAACACAGGGAAGAGGCATGGGATCAGGTCCTAGGTCGGGCGATGCGCTATCGGTCTGTGGGATTTGTCATTGCGATGGTATTTGGTGGCCTGCTTTATGATCCAAGCCTGATAAATAGGTTTTTACCTGCTGGAATGGAGTTAAGTGTCCAACTAGCGCATCGCCTCCCAATCGCCTTGGTTCTTATTCAGGGAGTTATCTGTCTCGCCATCACCCTTTCGATGTTTGAACCGAAGAAGGCGTTAGAGGAAAAGTTGCTACCTACATGTAAGACTGCAATGGGCCTTACTTTGAAAACTGCGAAATGGGTGTTTCGAAATCCCATGACCCGAGTCGCAGTTGTGATTGGGGTGGGAATTGATGCGGTGGTCCGGAATTTTGCGACGATCACAAGCAGCTACTACCGTTTATTAGAGCTTCCGGATTGGAGTTTTGGTTTTATTGGAGCAGCGATCGGTGTGGCTGGTTATGCAGTGCCGAGTCTAGCAAAACGATTGAACCTGCAATACGGAACTTATGGCAGCTTGGCGATTATTGGAGCAATTGCCCTTATTGGTTTGATTGGGCTCACACCGGCCAATTCAGTTTGGTGTCTCCTTCCAGCGATGCTTTTGATGATGGTGTTAGGCTTTCTGGGATTCACCTTGAGCCGCGTTTTGAACAAGGAGAGTAGCTCTGAGCAGCGAGCCACAGTGCTCTCCGTGAAGGGTCTTTCATTTAATCTTGGATACGGCGCCTTTAGCCTCGGCTTCTCTGGCCTGTTAGCCGCATACCCGCCAGAGCCTGAGGGATATGCCCTGGACCATGCATTGTTTTGGCAGGTCCCCTTTTTCGCCGCGTTGATGATTGTTCTACTTATCTGGGGCAAACGGGTTTTGTCGAAGGAAGTCGCGCATTCGAGCAATCAGTCATCTGCCTGAGACGATTATCACCGTGAAAGAATTTTCCTACATGATAGAAAGTTTGATTGTAGTTCGTAGGATCCTTTTGAATTGTCTGAGCACATGGAAACCACCGAGGCACTAGACAATCTGCGCCATGAGATGCGAACGGAGCGTATTCCTGAGGATCGGCTGGTGAAGATGGATCTCGGGGTTGATAAAATACGTGAGCAAGCGCTCGAAGATCGTTCGTTACAAATTGGTGCGAAAGTTCCTGATTTTTCCCTGCCTGATTCGAATGGAGATTGCATCCGGCTTTATGAGTTTCTGAAAAATGGGCCGGTCATTTTGGTATTTTACCGCGGAAGTTGGTGCCCTTATTGCAACATCCACCTTCGAGGTATGCAGAAGGCACTCCCTAAGTTGCGAGCGATGGGAGCAGAGCTGATCGCCATCTCTCCACAGTTGCCGGTTCATACGGAGAAAAGTGTCGAAACAAACTCACTGACCTTTCCGGTTTTGAGCGACGTCGGCAATCGAGTCAGTGCTGATTTTGGAACAGTCTTTACGTCACCCACGGAATTGAATGAGGCGCTGCGGGAATTTGGAGTGGATTTGACATCGATCCATGGCCCTGGTGAGGCTGATCGCTTACCTGTGCCATCGACTTATGTCATCGACGGTCAAGGCCTCGTAGTATGGCGCCACTTCGAGGTGGACTACACACATCGCGCAGAGCCAGAAGAGGTTTTACGGGTGATCGAAGGACTGTGACGCCGATGAGTATTTTCTATTGAACCGTTTCGAAACGAGACAATAATAGCGGTTCCATGGGTTATTTCACTAGGTTTGGTATTTGTTGTTTTGCGTTAAGTTTTGGCTGTCTTGCAGCAGAGGAGAATACTGTGAGGACCGATCGGATCAAAGTCGCCGATGGCTTCACTGTAGAACATCTATATGAGGTAAAAGAAGAAGAGGGCTCTTGGGTGGCAATGACCAAGGATGGCGAGGGCCGACTGATAGTTTCTGACCAATATGGTCAATTATATCGGGTATCTGTACCTCCAATCAGCGGAGGAGAATTGAATGTAGAAAAATTAGATATTCCAATCGGCGGCGCACATGGCCTGCTATGGCACAAGGGGGTCCTATACCTCGCAATAAACGAAACTTCGAAAGTTTATCCGGTGGATCGAGGAATCTGGATGGTTGCTGAAACTGAAGAGGGATGGGCTAAGCCTGAGCACGTCATTCCTATCAAAGCTGGAGGTGAGCACGGGATTCACTCTCTAGTCCTCTCTCCTGATGAAAAATGGATCTACCTAGTCGCTGGAAACATGTCCGATGTGCCTGAGTATAAAGACTCATTTCCGGCAGAGATTTGGGCCGAGGACCAGCTCTTAGAGCGCAATCCAGATGGCAAGGGCCATGCTGCGAGAGTTCGCGCACCAGCTGGTTGGGTAGGTCGCTTTCATCTCGACGGGACAAACTTCGAATTGGTCTCAATCGGCGCACGGAATACCTTCGGGATCGCATTTCATGATAATGGAGAGCTGATATCTTACGATGCTGATATGGAGTGGGACTTCGGGATGCCATGGTATCGCCCGACAAGAATTTGCCATGTTGTCCCAGGTTCTGATTTTGGTTGGCGCATGGGAACGGGGAAGTGGCCCGAATATTATGAGGACAGCATGGGCTCGCTGCTGAATATCGGCCCAGGATCACCAACCTCCCTAATTGCAGGTCGAGGTCTGAAAGCCCCGCAAAAATACCAGCAGGCTATTTTTGCCTTTGATTGGACCTTCGCGACTATCTACGCGGTTCACTTGGAGCCCGAAGGGGCGTCCTTTCGGGCTGAGTATGAAGAGCTAGCGAGCGGGGCTGGCTTGCCACTAACTGGCGCTCTCATCGGTGACGATGGAGCACTGTATTTTGCAACTGGCGGGAGAAGGGGCGAATCAAATTTATGGCGCATTGTCTACACCGGTGATGACGCTGTTGCTCAGGAAAGCGAAGGTGAAGAGGAAAGGGAGGATAAGGAGAATTTTGGAAAAGTAGAAGTCCGCGATCGCCTAGCTGCATTGATTCGTGATCCCGGAGAAGGCTCCACTGATGACATTGAATTCAGTTATGACCAGATGGGTTCCGATGATAGAACCCTACGGTTTATGGCACGAGCTGCCATAGAGCGTTTTCCATCAACGGATTGGTCAAAGCGTTTAGAAGATGAGACGAACCCTTGGAGGGTGATTACTTCATCAATCGCCCTAGCTCGCCTTGATGCCGAGCAACATCGTGGCATGGTCATGGACAAACTTCTAAGCTTGGAGTGGGAGACCATGGAGCTTCAGCAGCAGTTGAATTGGTTGCGTGCGCTTGGGCTGGTGATGATACGTGATGTTCCAGCAAATGCGGAAGAGCGCGACCTTATCTTGGCGAAAATAGACGATAAGTTTCCGAGCAAAGAACGGTCATTAAACTACGAATTGGCGAGACTTCTCTGCTATCTCGAAGCTCCAGACATAGTGGGCAGAGTTCTAGATATGATGGATAATTCACCTCCCGATCGACCAAAATCGTGGGAGCGATTACTAGGAAGACATGATGGCTATGGGAAAGACCTAGCCTCTATCATGGCAAATTACCCACCTACCACTCAAATTCATTATCTGTATTGTCTCCGTGCCGTGAAGGGACCATGGAAAGAGGACGAGAGAGCGAGAGCTTTCAAATGGCTCAGCAAAATTGAAAAGAGCAAGGGCGGGCGGAGTTTTGCACCTGCAATTGCTATGATCCGAGGCCAAATCTTCGAGAATGGAACTGCGTCAGAGAAGATAGAATTTGCAGATCAGCAAGATGCGCCTGAGCAGGAGCTGAAGCCTTTGCCAAAGGTAGAAGGTCCAGGTCGCGCGTGGACTGTTGAAGAAATTGTGAAAGTCTCTGAGGGGAATCTCGAAGGTCGGGATCATGAACGTGGCGCTAAGATGTTCCAAGCAGCCTTATGCTCCGCCTGTCATAAATTCGGTCCTGAGGGTGGCGCGCAAGGTCCTGACCTCACAAATTTATCTGGGAGGTTCACGGTTACCGATCTTGCACACTCGATTGTTGATCCCAGCCAAGTTGTATCGGATCAGTATGAGTTTAGCGAAATAAGGACTCATAACGGGGGAATCACAATTGGGAGGATAATGAACGAACAAGATGAAATTCTTTCAATAGCAACCAACCCATTTGATTTCTCGGCCCAAGTTGAAATCAGCCGTGCGGATATCGCCTCGATCGAAGCATCAAAGGTATCTTCGATGCCACCGGGTCTGGTAAATCGGCTGAACGAAGAAGAATTGAAGGATTTACTCTCGTATCTGCTTCAAAAGTAATCCGGGCTGCGATCCTTAAGTAGATCACGACTGAGAACTTTTTTGCCTTATGGAACATCACGTTTATTTTTGGCTGAAGGAAGAATTCTGTAACGAGGCAGGCTTTGAGCAAATGGAGCGTGCGCTAGACGCGCTTTGTATGTCTTCGTATGTCAGTGAAGCCTCATGGGGTAAACCTGCGAGAACAGAGGTCAGGGCTGTGACTGATCACTCATGGGATTATGGAATCTCGTTCAAGTTCGCTGGCCTAGACGATCACGATCGATACCAGAAAGCAGATCCAGTGCATGATCGTTTCCTTGCAGAGAACAAAGATTCCTGGGCTAAAGTGCTGGTGATGGACTTAGGCTAGGTCCTGGCGATTAGCGGATATTTACTAAGCTGAAAGTTCTTATATCTCAGGAAGCTCCTCGCCGCGTAGCTGGAAGACACGTTTAATTGTCGCCTCGATCAAATTGTTCGGACAAGAAGCGCCTGCGGTCACGCCGATCGTAACTGGCTGTCCGGGTTGAAGAAGACTTGCATAGTCCGAAGATGTTTCACTTTGAGATTGAAGATCGTAGTGGATAATTTCGTCGAGAGATTTGATTTGTTCGGCGTTGCTAATAAAGAAAGTCGGCAACTCTTTCTCGGCTATTTCGACCAGGTGGGTGGTGTTCGATGAATTATAGCCGCCGACGACAAACAGAGCCGCCATCTTCGTTTTTAGCATCTCAAACAGGGCGTCTTGTCTTTCCTGGGTGGCTCCACAGATTGTATCAAACACGGTGAAATTATCTGATGATAGATCGCGATCCTGAATCGCTTTTCCAAGTCGATTTTGGATTTCTAGAGTCTCGCTTTTGAGCATCGTCGTTTGATTGGCTACCCCAATTTTTTGGAGGTGCAGCTCCGGATCAAAACCGGGTGAGTGTGAACCTTTGAAGCGTTTCAGGAATTCGTCTTTGTTGCCACCGAAACGGATGTAGTCGCTGACATAGTCGGTATCAGCAAGAGTGAGAATCACTAGATAATGCCCGGTCTTGTTTTCGCCAAGGGCGCGTGAAGAGGTCGCACGAGTTTCCTCGTGGGCTTCCTTGCCATGGATAATACTCGTGATGCCATCTTTTGCGTATCCGCGCACGCGCCGCCAGACTTTCATCACATCGCCGCACGTCGTATCTACAGTATAGCATCCACGCTCTTCGATCTTCTCCATGAAATGAGTGGGTGCGCCGAAGGCTGGAACGATCACCACGTCTTCAGCACTAAGCGCATCGTAAGTTGCATCGATCTCTTTCCATGGCAGCGAAACGATGTCCATTTCGCGCAGCTGACGGTTTACCTCTTGATTATGAATAATCTCTCCGATCAAAAAAATACGATTTGTTGGGAATACTTTTCGGGAGGCGTATGCAAGGTCGATGGCGCGCTCTACACCGTAGCAGAAGCCAAAATCTTGGGCGAGGAGCAGGGTCGTGTTCCCAACGATGAGTTTACCATCTAGATCCCGAATCTTCTCCACCAGAGAAGATTTGTAATGAACTGCGACTTCTGCCGAAACGAGTTCCATGACGTCCGGACGACGGACATTGACTCGTTTTTTGACAGGATGCGACATAAAGCAAAGAGGACGCAGACATAATGCACTGCTTTGTGAAGCAAGGCAACGGGGGAATGAGCAGCTTATCGCGTGTTTCAAACATTCCCGAGTTGAGTGCAGGTTAAATTTCTAAACCAGCGGAAGAATCTTTGAGGCAAGCAAGGTTACCGCCAGTCCGGAGAGGGAGATGATCGTCAGGAGGACCGAGAAGGATTTTAGCGTTTCACGTTCGGTCATACCACTTAGACGTGAAACCACCCAGAAGCCAGAATCGTTCATCCAAGATGCAGCGAATGATGCAAAGCCGATGGCTAGGTAGACATAAATCGGGTTGTAAGGTAGGTCAGGGGAAAGCATTGGCAGGATGATCGCAGATCCGGTGATCATCGAAACTGTTGCCGAACCTTGGGCGACACGCACGATAAAGGTCATGACATAAGCCAAAACAATCAGGTTTAAGTTTAAGCCGCCGGACATTTTTTCAACAGCGCCGCCCACGCCTGCATTGCGGATCATGAAGCCGAAAGCGCCGCCTGCGGAGGTGATCAGAATAATGATGCCAGCGGTTTCTAGGGGGCCGGCGAGGGCTTTTGAAACAGCGGAAAAGGACCACTTCTTGGCTTTCGCGACCAACGCGATTGCGCAGAAGCCACCGATGAATAGAGCGATATTTTTGTCGCCTAAAAAATCGATCAGCTCGCGCTGAACTGAGCCGAGAGGTGCGATCGCGGTGAGAGCCGGCAAGATATCCCCAGCCACCTTTAGAAAGGAGGCAAACATAATTAGAATGATCGGCAAAATGACCGGAACTAATGAAGCGGAGAGTGAGGGCAGCTCTTCGATTGGCTTATCGATCATCGCTTCGAGATGGGCCCGAGATCCGCTCGGAGTTTCGCGCAGCGGGACGGTGATAAACTTGTTCATCAAGCGCGCAACGAAGTAGCCGATTGCGGCTGGGATGATCCCGCCGAGAATGCCTGCCATGATTGAAAATCCAACGTCTATGCCGAGCGTTTCGACAGCTGCGATAGGGCCTGGGTGCGGCACGGTGAGTGAATGAGTGACGACGGCACCGGCGCAGACGCAGAGAATATAAAGTAGATAGTTCTTTCCGGTGCGCAGATAGAGAGCCTGGGCCAGCGGTGCCATGAGCAGAAACATGGTGTCGAAGAAAATAGGAATTGAGAGGATGTAAGAACTAACGACGAGCGCGAGGCCTGCGCGATTCTCGCCGAATACTTTAAGAAACCAACGGACGACTCGGTCCGCACCACCGCTTTCCATCAAGCAATACCCGATCACTGAGGCAAGGCCGATCGAGATGGCGACACCGCCGGCAGTTCCGCCGAGGCCGGCGAGCATAAGTGAAATCACATCATTGAGAGAGGCGATGATTGGATCGCCAATAGTGCCATCAGGGAGGACCGTGGCCGTAGATTCTGGCAAAAAGCGCGCCATAATGCCGACGAAGAGAGCTGCAAGAATGAGGGCAAGGAAGGGGTGCAGCTTCAGCTTCCCAATTGCCACCATGATGAAAGCAACGCTGGCGATGAGGGTAATGAAGGGCCAGTAATCAATCAAAGGGATAGCGGCAAGCGGTAGGGTCATTCCCTGACACTGGCAGAACTAAGTGCAAGGTGGAAAGGGGAAATCGGTGCGGAGAAACTGGAATTGCCGAAGCGGATTAAAATGAGATAACGTTGATCGCTTAGAATTTTAGGTTTCGCCTATCATTGAAAATGACCGATCAAACGGCCGGAACCCGTGCAAACGAATTGGTAAGGCGAAGTTTCAATCTTCCTCGCCGATGAGTTCCGATAGTTTTGTATGATCGATGATTTGGATGCCGAGCTGGCTTGCCTTGTCGAGCTTTGACCCGGCGCTCTCGCCGGCGAGAAGGAAGGCGGTCTTCTTAGAAATCGCGGAGCTGACTTTGCCGCCTTTGTCTTCGATGAGTTTTTTGTAAAACGAACGGTCCTTTGGCAATGTGCCAGTAATCACAAAGACCTTTCCATTGAGGGGGAGATGAGAACGATCGATCGGAATGGGGGCGTAGGAATTTGAGATGGGATCGATTGACAGTGCGGCGAGATGTTTTAGAAGCTTCTTGCCATTCTCAGATCGAAAGAAGCCAAGGATCGATTCTGCCACTGCAGGACCCACATCGCCCGTGATTGCATAGGGCTGGAGCTTCGGGTTTTTCTTTTTTGCATCTGGCCGGGTATCGGTCGCAAGTTCTGTTAGAATTTCTGATTCTGCGAGATTGCTTAGTTTTTTGTGAAGACGGGCCAGTTCTTTTGAGGCGGAGCTCCCAACATGACGAATTCCCAGCGCAAAGATCCAAGATTCAAGCGGTTTGTCCCGGGCTTTCTGAAGTGATGCGATAATTTTTGAGGCATTCTTTTCTCCAAGACGTCGAGGATTCTCCGGGGTATTTAGATTTAGGTCTGCAAGACTTTCTTCAGAAAGGCCAAAAAGGTCCAGGGGTGTTACCACGGATTTTTGCAATACCAAGGAATCGGCAACAGTCGAGCCGAGCGAATCAATATCGAGAGCTTTGCGTCCGGCGAAGTGGGTGATCGCCGTGCTTGCCTGCGCCGGACAGGAAAAATTGTTACAGCGCCACGCGACGAAGCCATCTTCTTGAGTGATTGGCTCAGAGCAGGACGGACATTTTCCGCCGACATGATCGAAGATAGAAAACGGCTTGGAATCTGAGGGGCGGGAGACCACGGCCACAATTGCAGGGATAATTTCGCCTGCTTTTTCAATAATGACCTGAGATCCTGGACGGGTATCTTTTTTACTTATCTCATCTTGATTGTGCAAGGTAGCGCGGGAGACGGTGGTGCCTGAGATGAGGACCGGCTCCAATTCTGCAACCGGTGTCAGGACACCAGTGCGGCCCACTTGGATCGAAATTGAATTAAGTGTGGTTTCCTGTTGCTCAGGGAGAAACTTGTAGGCGGCTGCCCAGCGCGGGGCACGGGAAGTTGCGCCAAGTAAGGCGCGATCTGGATGGGAAACTAGTTTAAGCACCACACCATCAGTCGCGTGATCAAGGTGATGGCGCTGAGTCTGAAAAAATTGGATCGCGGCAAGGGTTTCCGCAAGACTTGTGGCAAATTTTACAGGATGATTTGCTGGGATGGAGAAGGTCTCTAGCAGCTGATGGAATTCGCTCTCTGTTCGTAGCGGAATGCCACTGTAGGCGCCAAGACCATGGGCGAGAAATGCCAAGGGGCGCGCAGCGACTACGGCAGGATCCAGTTGCTTCAAAGTCCCAGCCGTTGCATTGCGAGGGTTAGCGAATGTTGTTAGTCCTTGTTCTTCGCGCTCCTGATTGAGCGCAGCGAAAGCCGAGGTGGGCATGAAGATCTCACCGCGGACTTCAAGCGTTTCTGGAATCGCGCTCTTATCCGTTTCCTGATAGTTTCTGTTTTGTAGACGAGAACCCGAGGCGGTAGACAGGTGCAAAGGAACACTGTGCAGCGTGCGGACATTCTGAGTGATATCATCCCCAGTGGTGCCATCGCCACGGGTAGCCGCGTATTTTAGCTGACCGTGTTCGTAAAGAAGCGATACGGCGACTCCGTCGATCTTTGGTTCAAGGGTCAGAGCGATATCTTGCTGACCGAGGTTTTTCTGCAGCCGCTCGTAAAAAGTAATGAGCTCCGCTTCAGGTTTCTCTGAGTTCTTTAGCTCAAAGACATCGTTGATGCTGAGCATGGGGGTAAGGTGCTTCACCTGGCTAAAAGACTCAAGGGGAGCTGCCCCAACTCTCTGTGTCGGCGAATTTGGATTAAGAAGCTGCGGATTTTCTGTTTCTAAATCCTCTAACTTGCGGAACAAAAGATCATACTCTGAATCAGATATTTCTGGCGTTTCAAGGTTGTAGTAGAGCCTGTTATGATGATCGAGAGTGGCCCGCAGTTCATTTATCCTCTCGCCTATTGATTCGGGTGTGTCTGGCATGTTCAGGTGTTCGCTGGAAGATAAGGTTTGGGCTTTACGAGAGGCTGTGCGGCGGTGCATAGAGGGGTTTAGGCGCTTGCGAAGATTCGCAAGCGCGCTGAACCATTTAACAAGATAACGAAAGGATATGGATATTCAAATTGCGACCCTCTGTGATTTTGCTGCGGACTATAATGGCAAAATGGTCATCTCAGGCACTTTCGATACCCTCGCGGCGCGTGCACTGCCAGTCGTTCACCCGTCTTGTGCGCTGGCGATGCGCTTTTGCTTCACTCAAGAGGATGTAGGGCGGCATAAGATGTCGATCAATATCATCAACGAAGATGGTGAGTCTCTCGATCCAAAGAATATGCCGATTGAACCGGAATTTGACGTGCAGCTGCCAAACGGCGTGCCGTTCCTAACGCGAAATATCGTCATGAATTTGCAAGGCCTGCGCTTTCCAGAAGATGGAATTTACTCAATCGATATCAGCTGTGATGGAGAGATGCTGGCAAGGCTGCCGCTGAGGGTTGTAAAAGTGGATCAGGATGGTGGGCCCCCTCAGGCAATGTGAAAGTGATTCGCCTCGTAGAGACGCGGACGCAAGTAGTGGAAGCCAAGAGGGGTCTGAACGGAGTCTCATTCAAAGGCGCCAATTCCCTTTTGGGCTGTGTTGACAAATTGTCTACGGTGAGTTGGATTAGGTTATGTATGAGGCAGCAGGCAAAATTAAGTTGATTAACGAAACCCAGACGTTTCCTAGCGGTTTCTCGAAAAGGGAGTTCGTCGTAACTACCGGAGACGACAAATATCCTCAGGACATCAAGTTTGAGGTGATGAAGGACAAATGCCAGATGCTAGACGATTATTCTGAGGGACAAGACGTCAAAGTCGCATTTGATATTCGCGGGAACGAATACAACGGAAAATATTACGTGAACTTGAATTGCTGGAAATTAGAAGTCGGTGCCGGCGGAGCTGGGGGCAAGCAGAACTCTGCGGCAGAGCCTTCAGCTGATGATTTACGCAATGACGATGACTTTGACGACGTGCCCTTTTAGGCTTCCAGCCTAGGCCAATTGCTTAGTTACTAATGCGGATGACGCAAAGCGATGGGCTTATCTAAAATTTCCTTAAGGACGATAGCCCGGCGAAGTTCATGGCGATTTTTCAGACGAGCTGAGAGCGAAAGCCCTGAACCTAGATCGGCCTGAGCAGAGATGGCAGGCTTCACCTTTCGCGACTTTTCCTGTATTTCCCTGTAAGTTTCTCGGCTGCGTTTTTTAGCAACTTCGAGCGCCTGCATTTTTTCCTTAATCGCCGCCTGACGGGCCAATTCGGATGACATTTTGCCAGCTACTTCTTTGAGCGTAGGTGAGGAATCAGCCGAACTGAGCGGGGGAGGAACCGCGCGGGGCGCTTTTTGGCGCGACTTTGCAGCAGTCTTTTCCGTTGGGACCGAGGGGCTATCGGACAAAGTGGTTTCAGCCGCCTTACGCCGCCGCAAGCGCTCCTCGAGCTGCCGGGCCTCTTCTTTTGCTTCATTCCGGGATTTGATCCATTGGGCGACGACACCTGCGAAGATCAAGAGGACGTAGGAATGCTCAAATAAGAAATCTAGCATGGTCTTAGATTGTTGATCGTGGGTCTGCGAGGCTAGCCTTAGGGCTTCTTGCTTTCTGATATTTCAGCCTCAAGATCGCCAATCGACCACTGGATTCCAGCGAGGTAATGAGATAGAACCTTCGAGTTCCAAAACATTTCGTGGTTATGGCCAAGTGAGCAATAGAAAACTCGACCCTTTCCCCAGGTTTTCGCCCATGAGACTCCGAAGTCATCGTCCGTTCGTTTGATGCCGCCTACCTCCATATTTGTCGCTTCAGTGTCTAGGCGCAGAAGCATATGAACTTTCTGCGAATCGTATGGAGCCTGGTGCTGGTAGATTTCTTCAGTGAAGTTCTGGTTTTCACCGTGAAACATTGCCACCAGCGGATGATCTTCTTGCCCAGGCTCGACCTTAATGCTGACGGCTGCGTCTTTGTTCCACGGATGTCCATCAAAGTAACCGCCTATCATTTCTCCGTATTCATCCCATTCATAGAAGGTGTCTGTTGCTGCGTGAATGCCGATAAAGCCACCGCCATTTTTCACAAAATTCATTAGATTCTCCTTTAAGAGCAGCTCATACTCTTTTGCGGATTTCTTCTGTTCTGCTGTCATTGTGAGCATCTCTTTTTTGAACGGTGCAAAGACATTTTTCGTGGTGTTGAGAAATAAAATGGCATCGAAGTTCGAAATATTTTCAGCTTCAAAATTAGCAAGATCGTCACTGACGACAGAGCTGAAGGCGCCGGTTTTTTCGCCTAATTCAGAAAGTGCAATCTTCCCAGTAGGAATGGACTCGTGCCGAAAACCATTCGTGCGCGAGAAAATCAGAATCTTGCGCGGCGCGGATGGCTTCGCGTGGGGCGAGGAAGGAAGTGCGGCAGCAATTTTTTCAGAAGCCCCGGGGGCGGCCTGTTCCTCAGCCGGATTGTAGGCGACTGCAAATAAAGCAATTGCAGCAATAAGCGACGATGGGATGAGTGCTTTCATAATGGATATGTGAGGATTGATAAAAATGACAAAATGCGATCAGTGAAGATAGATTGAGATGGGGCTACGGAATCAGAAGAGTTTGGATTGCAAACGATGGGTCAAGCGCCGCTACTGCGGACCGTATTGAGGCTTGGACTGTGGCATTGCCAAAATACGGACCAGCACCAGGGCCGCCTGTGGAATGTGTTTCGATAAGGACAAGCTCCTTGCCGACAATTAGAAAGGAAGGATTGCCGCTATCGCCAGTAACCAAGTTACGGCTCCAGCCATATTTTTCATTCGGATCATGGCGGAAGGTAATTTTTGCGCTAGGCGGTGCAGCGACTTGGTGCACATAGACGTTTTTAAACTGATCGGTGATAAGAACAGGGCGTCCCGTGAGTGCAGCCGAGGAGGAAGCAATCGTAGGTAGTTTGTATGGCGTGTAGTTAGAGGGTAGCGCGGCATCCAACAGGCCGATGCTGATATCACCGCTGGCGGACCGAATGCCGATGAGCTTCCGCTCGATCCGCTTTCCTGCGCGATCATGAAAGATCACTGGAGTGCCAGTGGTCCTAGGAAAATGCTTCGCCATCAGCACGTGGCGAGGAGTGATCAGGGTGAGAGTGCGGGGATCGTTGAAGGAGACCCCTGATAGATCGAGATTTCGTGTCCATGAGCTAGCTAACTTCGAATTCCCTGAGGCATCGTATTGCTCGAAAATAGCGGGTGATGTGCCGGGCGCTGGAAGGACTGGAGGGCCACCAATCGGTGCTTGGCCGCAGGAGGAAAAAGCAATCAGAAGAACTCCGATAGCTGCGAAAGATCGAAGCGATTGCATGTGTATTATCTAAGCGGGGAAGGGCTGCGATGTCACGGAGTCTTTACAGAATCAGGCGTGTGGATATTTTAGCCCACAGCTGGATGAATTCATTTACCTTACAAATGACGCGGGGAGAGGTGGACGGAGCTGCGCGAGAAGCTAAAAACGGAGGGGTTTGATTTTGGGGTAAAAGAACACACAATTTTTTACGCGAGGCAGGGTAAGCTGAGCGTGAGCGCTTATAAGAAAGGCCCGAAAGTATTGGTGCAGGGAAAGGAGACAGCTTCTTTTCTAGAGAAAGTGCTGGGACTGGAACTCAAAGAACAATCAGCAGTTCAAAAGCCGTCTCTAGGTAGTGATAAAGGAATGTTCGAACCGCATTTCGGTATTGATGAGAGCGGCAAAGGAGATTTTTTCGGCCCTCTAGTGGTTGCCGGAGTGTATACAGATGAGCCCATCGCAAAGACGCTTCTGCGGGTAGGGGTTATGGATTCGAAAGCAATCGGAACCGCGGCGAAGATTCGAAAGCTGGCGGCCGAAATCCGGAAAGTAGAAGGGATTGCCTACGATGTGATTGTGATTCGCCCGGAACGCTATAACGAGATCTATGGGGCCTTTCGAAATCTCAATCGGATGCTGGCCTGGGGCCATGCCGAAGTGATCCACAAGCTCGCAGGAATCCGGCCGGATTGTCCAAGGGCTCTCTCAGATCAATTTGCCCGAGCTGAAGTATTGGAGGCCGCTCTTGCGAAAAAACAGATCTCCCTGAAGCTTGAGCAGAGGACCAAAGGAGAATCGGACATCGCGGTGGCTGCGGCCTCTATCTTAGCAAGAGAGGCCTTCATCAATTGGATGGATGCCGCCTCTCGAAAGTTAGGGGTGACCTTGCCACTGGGCGCGTCTTCACGCGTAGTGAAGGCTGGTCGAGAGCTGGTAACGCTCAAGGGGGAGGAGTTCCTTGGGAAATTGGGAAAAACCCACTTCAAGACACGCTTCGAAATTATGCGCTAAGGAATTTTTCGAAAGCACTTAATGTCTCTTGACTCAGATGGTGCTCAATCCCTTCCGCGTCGACATCAGCGGTTTGTGCACTGACACCGAGCTTCTTTAAAACAGCCACAGTAATGGCGTGCCGATGACGGGCATCGCTAGCAATTCTCCGACCTGCAGGGGTAAGGAAGATAGAGCGGTATGGCTGGCTGGTCACAAATTTCTCTTTCTGTAAACGACGCACAGTTTGAATGACTGTGGCATGGGAGATTCCGAGGCGAGAGGCGATATCGACGACTCGAGCTTCCCCAGTCTGCTCAATTAAGTCAGAAATCGTTTCAAGATAATCTTCGGTTGTTTCCGCTGCATGTTTCGCCCGTAGGACCTTCATGGCATGCGCTTGCTCTTCAGAACTACGCTGTGACGGGGTTTTCACGCTCATTTCGTAAGAAGGATGATCAGGTAAACGAATTCGCACAAGCCAGTGTTTTGAAAGTGCTACGATTTGTAGGTTGGATTACAATTAGATTGACTGGTCCGGACTCTTCGTTCTTCTTACACACACCACAGAGGAACCATCAATTTTTAAGATTTGAACTTTATCATAATGAACGAGAAAGGATTCTTGGAGCTCTGCCGCAAGATTTCGGCTTGCTTGGCGATAGCCGCCGCCCTTGTAATATCTACTTCCTGCAAGCCGGAGCTTGATAGCGCTGCATCGACCACTTTAGAATATCCGTATCGCATCACGGCAACCGTCGCGATGATTGCTGATGTCGTTTCAAATTTAGCGGGTGACAAAGCAGAGGTCAGGGGAATGATTGGAGAAGGGGTGGACCCGCATCTCTATAAGCCCACATCATCTGATGTAAAACAGCTGCAAAGCTCAGACCTCATTTTCTATAGTGGCCTAAATTTAGAAGGTAAGATGGGAGATGTTCTTGTGCGTGTCGCCGCCGCCGGAAAACCTGTTACAGCGGTGACCGAAACGCTCCTTAAAGGTGGAAAATATGTGTTAGAAGATGGTGCAGATCATCTCGACCCACATGTGTGGATGGATGTGTCCGGATGGATGCAGGCCGCGGAGGTGATCGCCGATGCTCTAGTTGCTTTCGATCCCGAGAATGCAGAATATTATTTAGGAAATCAAAAACAGTATATGCAGGAACTCAGTCGGCTGCATGAATACGGGAAGGCTTCTTTTGCCACAGTGCCTCCGCAGAAGCGCGTATTGGTAACCGCTCATGATGCGTTCAACTACATGGGACGCGCTTACAATCTGGAAGTCCGCGGAATCCAGGGAATTAGCACTGAATCCGAAGCTGGTCTAAAAGATATTAACGATCTAGTCGATTTTCTCGTGGAAAGGGATATCCCTGCGGTGTTTGTGGAAAGTTCCGTATCAGAGAAAAATGTGAGAGCCCTGATTGAAGGCGCTCAAGCGCGTGGCCATAAGGTCGAAATAGGCGGGCAATTATTTTCTGATGCGATGGGAGCGGGTGGAAGCTACGAGGGCACGTATATCGGCATGCTCGATCATAATATCACGACGATTGTCAGAGCCTTAGGAGGCGATGCTCCGGCGGCAGGTTTGAATGGACGCCTAGGGCAGTAATTCGTTACCGAGAAAAAAGTTATGCCAGTTATTGAAGCACATTCAAATCGCTCAGTGGCTAGCGATTTTTCAGAACATCCAGAAAGCTCACCGTTATCCATCCATGATCTGACGGTGGCCTATCATCGAAAGCCCGTAATCTGGGACATTGATCTAAGTGTTCCAGATGGAAGCTTGGTGGGAATCGTCGGTCCAAACGGCGCTGGGAAAAGCACTCTTTTAAAGGCCTGCCTTGAGCTAATTCCTAAAACTTCAGGTTTAGTAAGTATCTATGGAGAGCCCTACCAAAAGCAAAGGCATCTGGTAGGTTATGTGCCGCAGCGAGAAAGTGTGGACTGGGATTTTCCGATCAGTGCGCTGGATGTTGTGGCGATGGGGACCTATCGCAAGCTCGGATGGTTCCGCCGGGTGGGCAAAGAACAAAGGCAAAAGGCCCAGGAAGCAATGGAGCAAGTGGGAATAGGCGATTATGCGGATCGGCAGATCAGCCAATTATCTGGCGGGCAGCAGCAGCGGGTTTTTCTTGCCAGAGCCCTCGTGCAAGACGCGCAGCTATATTTTATGGATGAGCCCTTTGCAGCTGTTGATGCAGCCACCGAACAAGCAATTGTAGAGCTGCTCAAGGAGCTACGTAGCCGGGGAAAGACTTGTATCGTGGTGCATCACGATCTGGCAACTGTCTCCAAATACTTTGATTGGCTGGTTCTGTTGAATATGCGCGTCGTCGCTGCCGGACCGACGAAAGAAATTTTTTCTCAAGAAAACTTACATAAGACCTATGGAGGTAAACTAGATCTCTTAGACAGAGCCTCTTTGGCGCTATCGCAAGCAGGAGCCTAGGAATATGATCGAGACTGTGACAGATGTGTTATTCCTTAGGGATCACAATACGAGGGTGGTGATCCTCAGTGTGATGTTGCTCGGTATTTCATCTGGGATTATCGGTGCGTTTCTGCTGTTAAGGAAACGATCTCTGATGGGTGATGTCCTTTCTCATGCTACCCTACCGGGGATCGGCATTGCATTTGGGATTATGTCCGCAATGGGTTATTCCGGAAAGTCGCTGCCGATTCTTCTAATTGGCGCAGCCGTATCTGGGGTTGCCGGGCTATTGATGATGCTGGCGATACGCTCGACGACGCGGCTACGAGATGATGCAGCCATGGGCTTTGTCCTGAGCGTTTTCTTCGGTTTAGGAGTCGCGGTTCTAGGAATGGTGCAGAAATTGCCGGGGGCGAATGCCGCTGGGCTGGAATCGTTTATTTATGGAAAGACCGCGTCGATGGTTTTGCCAGATGCGCTGCTAATCGGTGGCGTAGCGGTTTTAGTGACGATAGTCGCAATCTTATATAAGAAAGAATTCACGTTGATCTGTTTCGACGATGGCTTTGCGACCTCGCAGGGCTGGCCTGTCGTCTTGCTTGATGTGATTATGCTCAGCCTGGTAACAGCCGTTACGGTGATCGGTCTGCAGGCAGTGGGCTTGATCCTGATCATTGCGTTCCTGATCATTCCGGCAACTGCAGCTAGGTTCTGGACGCAGAGGCTCGATATGATGATGTTGTTATCGGCATTGATCGGCGCTCTGAGCGGCTGGCTCGGTGCAGCGTTTAGCGGAATCTTTAGCAATATGCCTGCAGGAGCCATCATCGTGATTGTGGCAGCGTCCATTTTTTTAATAAGCATGTTCTTCGGAACTGCACGGGGAGTGGTTCCAAGATGGAGGGACCAGGCACGGCTTAAGCGGCGGGTCGGCCGGCAGCATTTGCTCAGGGCGGCCTATGAAATTTTGGAAAAAAGGGACGGTCCATTGATGAACGTTCCTTTGAGCCGTGACACTCTTTTCGGCCATCGAACGTGGTCGAAGAAGGAATTCGGGAAATTTATGAGCCATGCAAACGCTGAAGATCACCTCGAGGAAGGTAGCGCATCGCAGGTCTTATTATCTGAATCCGGCTTTGGGGAGGCGGCGCGCATCACGCGCAATCACCGTCTGTGGGAACTGTATTTGATCCGGCACGCAGATGTCGCGGCGAGCCATGTGGACCGGGATGCAGATATGGTGGAGCACATACTTGGAGCTGAAATTGTGCGTCAGCTAGAACAGGAGCTCGGCGGGGATATCGGAGTTCTTCGCAGCCCACACCGGATTTAAATTTACGATTTTATGGAGATTATGCCGTGGACAATTTTTGATACGTGGATCGCGGTAACAGGAATGTTGTGCGCGATATCGTGCGCGATCCCCGGATCCTTTTTAGTTCTGCGGAAGATGAGTATGATGGGCGATGCCATCAGTCATGCGGTGCTACCGGGCTTGGCTGTGGCCTTTTTTGTGACCGGTGCGCGGGACAGCTTTCCAATGTTTATCGGAGCAGCTTTGGTTGGTATCCTGACGGCTTTGTTCACCCAATGGATTAGTAAGTTTGGCCAAGTGGATCGGGGAGCGGCCATGGGAATTGTATTTACTACGCTGTTTGCCATTGGGCTGTTGCTAATTGTTCGGGCGGCGGATCATGTGGACCTTGATCCAGGCTGTGTGCTCTATGGTGCGATAGAGCTGACCCCCTTGGATATGGTAGAATTTGGGGCAATCGCGATGCCAAGAGCGGCAGTGGTCAATGGCGTTGTGCTGTTCTTGAATCTGTTGATCGTGACGTTGCTTTTTAAGGAGCTGAGGGTTAGCTCATTTGACCCAGCGCTGGCGAACACTCTTGGATTTTCGTCGGGATTTATTCATTATTTATTGATGACGATGGTGGCTGTCACGACCGTCGCTGCTTTTGAATCTGTCGGCAGCATCATTGTGATTGCGATGCTCATCGTGCCAGCGGCTACCGCGTTACTTTTGACGAGGCGTCTGGTTCCAATGCTGGCGATCGCGTCTGGAGTCGGCGCTGTTTCATCGTGGCTAGGGCATTATATGGCCATCCGAATTCCGCCTCTGTTTGGAATCAGCGATACAACGAGCTCCGGTATGATGGCATTTGCCGCAGGCTTGCTATTCATCATTGCCTGGATGTTTGCGCCGGATGGCGGTTTAATCACGCGGTTCCGCAGAGAACGGGAAAATGAGATGGCTGCAGAATCCGTGAAGAGCTAATGACTGATTTCAAATAGCTTACCTGTGATAGAAAAGGACTCAGATTGGCCAATTAGGGGAGCCTTGGCCTCACGACTGGGATGAAATTTCAAAGCAGTTACGAAAGCACAAGCCCCAAGGGTTTGCGGAGGCCGATGGCGATAGGAAAGGTTGAAAAGATTCCACCTAGCAGGGCACCAAGAATCAAGTATCTCCCATCACCATGCCAGAGTGCTTCTTGGTTGGCTAGCCAGGTAAGGTTCAGAGCCTTTAAGTTTAGGCTTGAGCTGATGAGGGCAAGGATACCAAACCCAGCGAAGACTCCGCTGATGGCGAGCAGGCAGTTTTCAAAAAGAGCATGAATCAAAAGGGTGAACCCACCGACACCGAACGTTCGGATAAGGGCAAGAAGGTAACGTTCTTCGCGAAATTCCATCCAAGCCAGCGAGCCAAAGACAAGGCCTAAAATGCCTCCACAGCCGATCGTAATCCATACAAGTGCTTGTGCTTGAATGGCACGGATTTTCTGTAGCTCACGAAGTAAGATTAAATTTGAGCGAATAAAGATTCTACGGCCTTCCACTTTTTTAAGAGCAGCTACGATTAGATCTGCTTTCTCCAAGGTATCGAGAGAATCGGCCCGCAGGATTGTCGTTTCTGTAAAGCCGCGCGCAAAGACTGCGGCTAAGCGATTAATGCTGCCTAATATGCCCTCGCGCTGCATAAGAAGCATCTTTATTTCGGGGCTTGGGCGGATGACAGTTGCTTCCGAGGAATGTGTCTCGATCTCGAACTCATGTGTCGAGCCGGCAGGAAGACGCTCGCTGAGAAGGTGAAACTCGTCCACCCACCCAAGTTTCTCAAGATCCGGCGAACCGACGATAACCAGCGATTGACTGGAGTTTAGTTTTGCTAGGCTACCTGCCTGATAAAAGTTTAGCGCTTCACCGGGTAAGGCTTCCCATGGGCTGGGCTTTGTCAGGTCCTGCTCAATACGAGTGAGCGCTTCCTCTTTTGGGATCGTTTCTGAAATGATTGCCGTAAGTGCTTCACGGTCTGCAAGACGAGCGTCTAACTGGCGACCGAGTTCCTTGATACCGAGGATCACAAAAGCACCCAGGATGCCTAGTAATCCGGCCACGACTATCTTGGATAGAAGCGAGAGGGGTTGCTCGATCCAGCGGCGAAAACTATTTTTCCAAAGATATAAATGTATGAAAATCAACCAGGTCATCAGCGATGGGTTCAAGTCTTTGATCGTGAGTAGCCGTTACGCAGATCGTATTTCTTTCAGCGGTAAATTCACGAATTGCTTCCCGAATGATCTGTGTATTTTCATCATCAAGGCCTGAGGTAGGCTCATCTAAGAAAAGCACGCGAGGATTTTTTGAGATAGCTCTGGCGATGGCGACGCGTTGCCGCTGCCCGCCACTGAGGTGCTCGACCGGGCGTTTGCGTAAATGCCAAAGCCCAAGATTTTCCAGCCACTTCTGTATGTTGTTCGTTGCTGAGCCAGCGATCTGTGAGGAGATTTGGAGGTTTCGTTCTACGGATGCCAAAGGAAGCAGATTGAGATCTTGGAATACGAATGACAGCTCATGGCGGAAAAAGGTGCGGGAACCAGGTTTTGATAGGCCTTCAGTTACGATTTCCCCGGAACTTGGCTGAAGTAAACCCGCACCGAGGCGTAAGAGTGTCGATTTTCCACATCCTGAATAACCTTTCAAAAGGGTGACATGTGTCGGAAAGGTAATATTCAAACGTGAAAACACGTCTTCTTTCGAGGCAGGATACCGATATGTCAGCGAACGGCAGCTAATTTTCATCTTTGCTCCGGACAATCAATTCACGCGGGCCGACGTATCCAACAGACATATTGGGCCACCGCGTTTCGATAAAGGCAGCCCAGCCTTTTTTGTTTATCTCTTCAGGAAATTTAAAGAGTAGATCTTTTTTAGGAACCAAACGCCCAGGCCGTTCCAAGGTGCGATACACGCGTAAGCATACGGCGGCCGTTGAGGTTTTCCGGAATTTCTAACTGGTCTTTTTGCTTCTCAATCTCGAAGACTAGGACCGGATCATCTCTTCCAAAGGCTGCTGCAGAAAGTGTGCGAGTGTAGTTCGCGATGTAGATAAACCCATCTTCGCCAGCCATTTCTACAACTAGCTCCTTTGGTGCAATACTACGTAGCTGCGGATCTGTCAGTTCTAGCCGGGCCTCTCCCCGGTTCTCCTTACGTATCATGCCTACCCGCATTTCAGGGCGCGTGACGTCTTGTTCTTCGATAACCAGCTGTCCGTCGGTCTCAGCGCGGAGTTTTGAATCGCGGACGAGCTCGTCATGAGCCTGCTCTGCCTTATCAATTTCAAGGTTTAATGCGGTTTTCTCCGTTTCAAGGGTTGATGGAAAGTATTCGCCTTCGATCTTTTTCCTCAAAAGCGTGATCTCTTCTTGCAAAAGATTGCGTTGTGCAGCCAGCCGTTGCTCAAATTCTGATCCCAAAAGCTTTCTCTCAGTGACCGTCATCTTTAAAGACTCAAGCTCTGTTTGGAGTTCAGCGAGAGATACTCGTGCGGCCTTACGTCGTTCTCTATCCGCAGCTTCGAGATCGTAGAGGCTGGTAGGATATTGTGCTTTTGTAAGCGCTAATTCACGGGCTGAGATCTCTATTTTTTCCGAATCGAGCAGAGCAATTGCTTGATCTTCTTGGACCGCCTGCTGGTTCTCTACCTGCCAGTCGAGCGTTCCTAATTGCCCCACTAGGATCGGCAGCTCTGGATTTACGACGACTTCGCCTAGATTGGAGCTTAGCCAAACCCTACTCTCAATTGGATAATCCGAAGGGCTCCCAAGGTCGGGGTGGTCTTGAGCTATGGAGAAGGCGGAACTAACGACCAACGCGAAGAATGCGCTGGTCAGTTTGCCAAGAAAAAGTGATTTGATCATTCGTCTTATTTCCGAAGGGATATTGAGGGCCCTGAATTTAGGATCTACAACTACAATACGTGGGCTTCCTTATACAAATCTCAAACAGCATTCAGGCTCCTTGCATAGGCCCGGTGTATGGTTATGCCGTTTCTATCATGCTGTTGGGCTTAGTGGCCACAGATTGGTTCTGTAAGAACTGCATAGGAACTTTAAAATCCCATGTTTTTTAGTTAGGCCACTTACTTTCGTCCCATATCCAAATTTCAGTATCCAAGCGTTCTTTTGCTACTTTGAGCGCAAGAAGATTGCTTTGAGCACTACGAAGTGCCTTCAAGGTTGCTACCGAGGAGATTGTGTTGTTCTTCCGTAGGTTTGACAGGCGCTCTTGGGCGATCTTTTGCTTTGTGAGAATTAGGCGATAACGATCCTTCAGCCGGATCCAATCGCGTGCATCTGAATCAAGCTGTTGCTGAATCGATTTGCGCAAAAAGTAGGTATTCTGCTCAGCCGATTCAATTGATTCTGCTTCGCGGCCCGTAAATTCGTAGGTTTTTGACAGGCCTCCGAATAACGAAAATCGTTCTCCGTCAAAGAAATCGAATTCTCCCTCCCGCCTTGAGTCGTAGATTGCAGGGCTCGATGCCGAAAGCGAAAGGTCTGGCCAACGTTGCATTGCCACCCCTTTTTCTCGCAATAGGGCGCCTTCAATTTGGTAAGACGATAGGCGAATTGCCAGCTCTCCATAGTTCTGGCCTGGGACGAGTCGCGAGATCCGATTGCTGTAGTCGATGCTTGGCCGAGATGTAGCCAAAGGGTATGGCTGTGTACCAGGTAGATCCAGCAATCTCGCTAAGCGCGCCCGGATCTCCGCCCTGCTTGCAGCTCGCGTACGGCTTTTTTCGATATTACCCAGCCCAGATTCGATTGTTGGCTCAATAGGCACATCCTTGTTAGCTTCCTCAAGGTCCTGAGCTTGGGTATAGATCAAATGTAGATTTGTGATCTGCCTTCGATATGAAAGTTCGGCACTGTCTACAGCCTGTAGATAGCTGAGGGCATTTTGGAAAGCCTGAGCCTGCTCGCTCAGAGGGTTTGGGATTCGCAGCGGTGCGACGACGGATACATTTAGATCGGACAACGATATGTCGCCTATATCTGTCAGGCTACGCTGGAAGCTCGTGAATGCACTTACCGTTGGCAGCCAGGTCTTCCATTGCTCGTCACGGGCTTCTTTGATCCTTTCTATTCGGATCCGTGAACGAAGTAGCTCCAAATTCCGCGTCTCTAAAAGCCGCATGGCATCTTTCCATGCCAAAATCCGCTCATTTGAACTTTGAAGACTCGCCGCCAGGCGACTGGTGTCGGTCGCTAATTCTCGTTCTATATTGGTAAGATCAGCGGCCAAACGCTGATCAACTTTGCAGGAAGAGACCAGGAACCCCAAGATGGATAGGCAGGCTAAATGTCGCTTTTGATGCCATCCTACCACCGCAATTCTTAAGAAAACCGTTTGTCGCCTCGTAATAATTTAGAAGTCTCCACGTGCAGTTTGTGTAAATTCTCCAGTCTCTCCATCTGAAGATACATAGGTCCCACCATCGAAAGAATCGAAGGTAAGCGTATAGTTTACAACCTGCAGCTCAGTGCCACCCATTCCATCGTCTCTGCGGAAGTTAAATATGAAAATGGCATCAGCTCCGCCAGTTCTCACATAACCGTATTCCCCCGACCGCCCGAACACTCCGTCGGATGGAGAATCGACAAGGATTGTGCCGGAATCATCAATCCCATCTTCATTCGGGATTTCGGTGATGCCTCCTGCAGAGCTTTGGTAAGCGACAGTTCGAGGTGTGCCTGATGTAAACTCGATGGTGCGTCCCTGAATACTTTCCCAAACAATCCCAAATGGCTCGTCGTCCGAGACATCCTTAGAATAATTAGAGGGGAGGGCAGCTCCGTTCAACGTAAAGATAGAGTTCGTCGAATCGAATTCAATGGTCTGGTAGTTGACTGATGCGCCTCCGCCATTGCCTCCTGTGAAGAAACTCGAAAAGAGGGTAAGATCGCGATTTCGTGTTGTTGAGGAAGTGATAAAGCCACCCTGATCGACAAATAATATATCGAGAACTGTTTGATCATTGCTAATTCCGTTCCAGAACAACTCATACCCGACAACTCTGTTATTATTTTGGGTCGCCAAATTATATGGGTAAATCTGGGTATTTAGATAGTTAAGGATAATCCTTCCAGTATCCGCCCCAGTTTTCTCATACGTGTAAGTAACGTCTCGCAGTAGAACCGGGATTTCCAAAGGGTTCGATATGGATACATTGTTGTCTTGGACACCAAAGTTGATCGGACCTCTTAAGAAATCATAATCTACAGCTCCATTTTCATTCCCGTTTTCACCGCCTAATTTGAAGAAAGTAAGCGCGAATGCATTGTATAAAATTAGGTTAACTTCATCCAACGTTTGTGGTGCGATTTGAACTTCTTCGCTATCACCGCCACCACCACCGCCACATCCTGTTAGAGATAGAGAAGTTGCAGTAGCTAGTGAGATCGCAACAAGTGCTGAGACAGTTCTATGCAGAAAGCTAAATTTCATTAAATTTGGGTCTTTGGTATTCGATTGGAGTTCATCAATAGCTGGGAAATCGAAGAAACTGTCAAGGGGAAAGAAAAACAGTTTGCTTGGATCTAGGTTTGAAGAAACACCTTTCTTTGGGTCGCGGTGATTTTCGAATGATCAGCCTAGTAAGGTTTTTAATTTTTCAGAGCTTACCAAGCCACGCGGCCAAGCGTTTAAGAGCAAATTCTCTATGAATCCTCTGGAGGCTTTGACTTGTCTGAGGCTGCGGCTGCGGCCTGCTCAGCAGGTGGGGCCGGCGGAGCCGGAAGGATCTCAATCGGTGCTCCGTTCGGTCTGTAGGGGAGATTGGACGTGGAAAGACGATCTCCAGCTTTAAATCCATCGCGAATCACTAGGACCTCGGCATTCGACCAGATCGGGCGGATGTCTCTATGCTGAATGACTGACCCCTTCTTTGGGTCTTCTTCGATCAAGAAAACTTCATTGATTCCACGCAAGGCTGAGCGCGGAATGACAAAAACATCCGATAGCTTGATTCCTGTGACGCTTGCGCGAAGGGGCTGGCCTATCCGCAGCTGGGGAAGATCTGAGCTGAGGCTAAAAGGATCGTGAATTCGCGCGATTGCAAATAGCTCTCTTGAACTTTCATCTAAAGTCCCTTCGGTTCGAACAATCTCTGCCTTCCAAGTATTCACCACGGAGTTTTCCTCGACTTCGGTAAGTGCATCGCTGAGCAGAACCGGGACGGGAGTATCGTTTGGTCCTTTTGGCAAGTTTATGAAGGGCAATTGGGAGGGAGAAAGGGGAAGGCGCACTTCGGCCATTTCACTGCCGAAGATAGTGCCCAATGGGGTGGTAGCGCCGACTGCTTGGCCCAGACCGACACTTCGCTGATCGACCCGACCATCAAAAGGGGCGCGGACTTTTGAGCGGGTGAGATTTCTTTGAGCTTGCTCTAGATCAGACATTGCCGAGCTAACGTTGGCCTGTGCCTCACGGAGCTGTGGCACACGGAGGACGAGTGGTGAAGGCTCCTCTTGGTAGCCAATGTCTTGCCAGTTCAGGCGGGCTTGCTTGCCCTTGGCTTCCTCTTGGATGAATGCGGCCTGAGCTCTAGCGAGTCGAGATTGCGCCGCCGAGACGGCTGTCTGAAGATCAGCTGGATCGAGCTCTAGTAGGACCTCACCTTTGTTGAAGAAGGCACCGTCCTCAAAGGCTGGATAAATGGTCTGAATGGTCCCAGACACAAGAGGAGTGATTGTGGTGTTCTGCTCCGCGCGGACGGTTCCCTGAGTCTGAAGTAAAATCTGGTATGGACCTGGGTGGAGCGTGAGTGCCTCAGTTTTTAGCTTTTGACGTTCTTGTTGAGCAGGCTTTGGCTCTTCAATTGGTTTTCCCAGGATTTTCCAAGCTAGAAACCCGGCAATAAGAATTGCCAAGGGGAATAAAGCGCGGACGAAAAGTTTCATGAAGGAGTAGCCGGGAGAGGTCTAGATGGAGGAAGCTAAGTCAAAGAAGTGAATTTGACAATCGCTTTGCAATCGGTCTATAAATATCAAATTTGCCTGTAAATTTTATCTCCTCCATTTAGGATTTCTTTGCTTAGTGATGTGCTAAATAGCGTCATGATGCGAATCGAGCACCGATGACCTTTCTCTCTCCTTTCATCTTATGGCTGGGAGTCGCGGCGTGTATTCCGATTCTCATTCATCTGTTAAATAAGCGGCGGCATAAGACAATTCAGTGGGCAGCGATGCAGTTCCTGCTCAAGGCGACCAGGGAAGCACGAGGTAAGAAAAAGTTGCGGCATCTGCTTATTTTAGCATGTCGTGTGTTAGCGATTTTGGGCTTGGTCTTCGCTGCAGCGCGCCCGCTTGCTTCAGGAGTTCTAGGTTGGGGGGCCGGTAAGGTAGATACAGTTGTCCTTATTTTGGACCGAAGTGCGAGCATGGAGGCGCAATCGAGCGAAAACGGTAGATCCATGCGTGAAGAGGCCATCAATACGGCGAAGGAGGCGATTGCTGATTTGGGGAACCCGCGCTTGATTTTACTAGATAGCGCTAGCCAAGAAATTCAGTTTGTGCCCTCCCCAGAGGTATTACCGGATTTAGTGAGTTCCAAAGCGACAGATACCACTGCGGATATTCCCGGCTTACTGATTCAGGCGATCGAGTACCTAGCAGATTCAAGTGGCAACGCGGAAATCTGGGTGGCAAGCGATCTGCAGCTCGGAGATTGGCGGGTGGACGATGATCGATGGGCAGCAGCACGAGCAGGACTTGGTGCACTTGCAAGCGAGCCGAAGCTGCGGGTGATCGGCATTGAGAGAGGAAAAGAGAGAAACTTTTCGCTGAAATTACTTAGTGCTCGGCGAGGCTTGAAGAACTTGTCGCTGGATCTTGAAATCACTCGAAGTGCAGGCTCACGCGGAGAGGTCTCGCTCCCACTAAGCTCGAATCTGAGCGGAGCGGGAACTACGCAGATGATCAATCTGGCTGGGCAAAGTCTAAAGTTTCAGCGGAATTTGCCAATCCCAGATGGGGAAACTGGGGGAAATGGATTTTTAACGATTCCGGCCGATGGGAATCTAAGGGATAATCAGGTGTTCTTTGCTTATGGGAAGGCGAGGACGGCGCAGACCTTGGTTGTCGGCGGGAGTGCGGAGACAAGAAAATACTTAAAGCTCGCAGCAGCTCCCCCAGGTTACGAGGGACAAGAAGCAAAGCTCATTGAAGTAGAGGAGTTTGGAACGACAAGCTTGGCAGAATTTTCACTGGTGATCTGGACGGCGGAACTGCCTCTCGATGTTGAAATTACTAATACTCTGGTAAAATTCCTTGAGAGCGGTGGTCAAGTCCTTGCATTGCCTCCTAGTAACCCGGGGCCAAGCGTTTTTCTTGGCACGAGCTGGGATGAAATCGAGCTTGCTGAAAATGAAAAGTTTTTCGTGATCAATGAATGGGACCAAGCGGACGGACCTCTGCGGAATAGTGTGGATGGTCAAGTGATCCCGGCAGAGCGGCTTCGGGCGATACGACGGAGTGTGGCAGGGACTGATGCTGCGGTGCTCGCTAGGTGGGAGGATGGCGAGCCATTTCTGACCAGAAAGATTATAGAACGCGGGGCCTTGTGGACCTTAGGAAGTTTGCCAGATTATAAGTGGAGTAACTTAGGTGATGCCGATGTTCTCTTGCCAGTGGTCCAGCGGATTTTGGCGCAAGGAATGGCGCGCTTTGAATCGGCTTATCTCGGTGAGGTAGAAACTGGCGATATCGCCAAGGGGGAACGTATTAAAAATGGACAATCTACGGTGGAAGATACCAATTACCAGGCTGGTGTTTTCCGCATCAATGATTCATTCCAAGCGCTAAATAGGCCATCTAACGAGGACGATCTGGAGATTGTTAGCGAAGAGCAACTGGCACGTCTGCTCGAAGGGACTGACTATCATTACCGCGCAGAGCAGGGTGGCGGTGGAAATAGGAAAAAATCCTCAGAGGTCTGGCGATTCTTCTTAGTGGGCCTGCTGCTCTTTCTGCTCGCAGAGGCCATTCTAAGTCTGCCGAAACCGCGCAGCCCGCGAGCGGCGAAAGCATGAACCTTGGCAAGACTAAGTCTATCAAGGGAGTATTTTAAAGTAGCTTCGCGGTTGATTGTTTTCAGATGAGAAGATGAGATGGGTCAATGGAGCTTTATCAAGAATTGCTACGTGATGTTCTGGACAACGGTGAGCACCGCGGCGACCGGACTGGAACTGGCACGCGAGCCGTGTTCGGAAGACAGGTGAGGTATGATTTGCGCAGGGGATTTCCATGTGTCACGACCAAGAAACTACATCTTCGCTCGATCATACATGAGTTACTATGGTTCCTTAAAGGAGACACAAACGTCAGCTATCTACGTGAAAATGGGGTCAGTATCTGGGATGAGTGGGCGGATGAAAGTGGAGAATTAGGCCCGGTCTATGGGCACCAGTGGCGTAGCTGGCGCGGGGCAGACGGTGAAGTAATCGATCAAATAAAGTCCGTGGTAAACTCCTTGAAAGATGATCCCGGGTCCAGGCGCCATATTGTTTCCGCTTGGAATGTGGCGGATGTGCCAAAGATGGCGCTGCCACCGTGCCATCTGCTGTTTCAGTTTTTCGTTCATGAAGCCGTAGATGGCGGGAGACCGGGCCTTTCCTGTCAGCTATATCAGCGAAGTGCCGATCTGTTCTTAGGGGTTCCCTTCAACATCGCTTCTTACGCCTTATTGACCGCGATGGTCGCGCAGGTCTGTGATTATGAAGCCCGGGACTTTGTGCATACCTTTGGCGATCTTCATCTCTATGAAAACCACTTGAAGCAAGCAGAAGAGCAGCTGCAACGGGCGCCACGTGCGTTGCCGATCCTGCATTTGAATCGCGAGATTAAAGTCATCGATGGATTTAGCTTCGAAGACATTCGGCTAGAAGGTTACGATCCCCATCCGGCGATACGGGCACCAATCGCTGTTTGAAGACGAAAGATTTGATAAAGGGTAGAAAGATACCTAAACACAGCTGCCGGTTTATCGAGCAATCTGTGGGTTCTTTTTAACAACTAATTCCCGATCGGAACGCCGCCGAATTGTCTCAGAGTTTCAAAGAAACCTTGGTCTAAGGAAACATCCCTCGGGAGATTTTCACGTTAGCTACCGTGCGGATTGCGATGGCTTGGGCGGAGAGGCGGTGAGGCGTTTTGTGTTTTTTTACGAAGGCATTCACCTTGTCAAAGGCCTGATGAAGCTTGTTCTCTAGTTTTGAAATCACCTCTCGTTCGGTCCACTGGAAGCGCTGAAGATTTTGGACCCATTCGAAGTAAGAGACAGTCACCCCTCCAGAATTGCACAAAATATCAGGAATCACAAAGATGTCGCCGCGCTCTTCCATGACGCGATCTGCCTCAGGAGTCGTCGGTCCGTTCGCGCCCTCGGCGAGAACTTTGCAGCGGAGTTTTGGAGCATTTTCACCAGTGATGACGTTTCCAATCGCGCAGGGTGCCAAGACATCGCATTCAAGCAGCAATAGATCTGCGGGAGGGATCTCATCTGCGCCCGGAAAGCCCTTTAGTAGAGAGTGCTTTTCAATCCACTTACGGAGTTCTTGGATATCGATTCCTTCTGGGTTGTGAAGTGCAGCGGAGACGTCCGAGACCGCAATGATCTTCATGCCGTAGTTATCGGCGGTGATGGATGCCCATTGGCCGACGTTGCCAAAACCTTGGATGACCATGCTAGCGCCTTCGGTCTCTATTCCTAATTTCCCGAGGGCCGCAGAGGCTAGGAAAGCGACGCCGTGCCCAGTCGCGCGAGTTCGCCCAGCAGAGCCCTGTAGAGTAAGAGGCTTTCCAGTTACAATTGAGGGCACCAAGTGGCCTGAATGAGTGGAGTAGGTATCTGTGATCCACGCCATGGTTTGTTCGTTCGTGCCCATGTCCGGAGCCATTACGTCGATTTCAGGGCCGATAAATGGAATCATTTCCATCGTGAAGCGTCGGGTCATTCGCTCAAGTTCGCCTTGAGACATCTCCATTGGCTTGCAACAAATGCCGCCTTTCCCGCCACCGAAGGGAAGGTCCAAAAGTGCGCACTTCCAGTTCATCCACATTGCAAGAGCGGCGACTTCGCCAATGTCCACCGCATGATGATAGCGGAGGCCGCCCTTTACAGGTCCGCGTGTTAGATGATGCTGCACCCGATGGCCAAAATATACCTCCGTCGTGCCATCGTCTTTCCGCACTGGAACGGTAACGGTGATCATCCGCTTCGGCCACTTGCAGCGCTCGCGAATCTCAGGGGCAAGGTCTAGGAAATCGGCACAGCGCTCGAATTGCTCGGCGGCCATAGCGAAAACGGGATTTTTTAGTAATTCTTCTCGCATAGATCAATTCTTAAGGGGCCGATAGAAAGAACTCTTATCTAGCGGTGATGACGATGGCATGAGGATCAAAGCGTGCGATTGTTTTCGCAGAATTGTTAATGTATTCTAGAATTGCCTTCACCGGAATGTTCTTCAGTTGCAAGGAGATGGTGCGATCAGCTAGTCTGCCGTCTGGATCTTCGATGATAAAATTTGGAGCAATCTCACCATCCGTCGCCTTTTCGATCGCGATAGACAGAGCTTGGATCGCTTCAGCAACGCTTGCTTCTTCCAACTGAAATTGCGGAATTACGACTGCTCCGATTGTCGCTTCCCGTGACTTTTTTTCAATGACTCCAGAATGCAACTTCATCTGGCCCGCGCGGAAGCGTGCTTCTGGGTTCTGCGGGTTTAGTTTTAGAGCCGCCTGGTAATATTGCAGAGCCTTCGCGGGCTGGCCAGCTTTCTCGAACTCCAGCCCTTTTGCATAGTATGCTTGGCTGTGAGTAAGGTTTTCCGCACTTTGGGAATACGCAGCTGAAGTAGCAAACAAGAGAGCTAGGCAGGAAAATGGACTTAGTAGGGTTTTCATAGTTTCCTTAAGATAGCTGCTCTCTTCCCGCCTGCGAAGAAGAGATTGCATGAGATTCGGGAGACCAGAAATCGATCCGTTTTGTCCGTGGTAGCTTTCTAGTTGTCTAGATTTTCAGAAATCTCGCGGGCAGAAATGTAAGTGACTCAAAGCCTACATTCCTGGGATGCCGAGGCCTCCGGTGAGTTTGCCCATTTCATCAGCAGATTGAGATTTTCCTTTTTGGATCGCTTCTTGGACTCCCTTCAACACCAGCTCCTCAAGGAACTCGATATCCTCCGGATCTACGATTGCTGGATCTATCTTGATTTCGAGCACATCGCCAGCGCAGTTAGCGCGCACTTTTACTTTATCTCCGCCAACGGAAGCCTCGACTTCGCGTGCAGCGAGTTCTTCTTGTTTTGCGGCTAAGCCAGCTTGCATTTGCTGGGCCTGCTTCATGAGTTTCTGCATGTTCATAGACGTAGGATTGTTTTAGTTTTCTTCTTTAAATTTTGCTTCGAACTTGGTGAGGGCGGCTTGGATCAGAGGGTCTTTGTAGAAATCGTCCTCCTGCTTTGCGGCTGCCGGCTGGGCCGTTGCAGATGCCAGCGGCTCAGGTGTTGACTTCACAGTTGCTGCAGGCTCTTCTTCTTCGGGGCCGTCTGGGGCGTCTTCGATCATTTGATCAAAGGCAGACAAGGTATCGGTGGCTTTCGGGGAGGCCTTCGGTGCAGACTTTCTTAGCAGGCTTTTCTAGATTCGGTTTCGGTAGTGATTCAGCTGATGCAGGCACTGATTCAGGAACCGGAGAATTTTCTTCGGGAGCCTGCGGATCTGCCTCTGCTTTCGGCGTGGCAGGAACTTCAGCTGTTTTTGAGTGAGAAGTTGCGCCAAGGTGTTCGCTGCCAGCAGTGAGGACTTTTAGAACGTCTGTAATACGGACTTCAGAGAGCAGCTGGATTGCTTTGATCACGCCTAGTTCGAGATGAAGGCGTTTGTTTGTCGCCCATTTCATCCGGCCTTCCGCAGTCGCAAAACCATCGATTGCTGCAAGAATTCGTTCGGCGGGGTATTCATCCGCCGATAGGAGAAGCTCCTTCCATAGCTCTTCGGGAATGCCTTCGGGATCGGAAGTGGTATCCAGTTTCGCGATGAGAATTCCACGGAGCGTGCCGATCAGTTCACTGAGTAGCTGAGATAGCTCCCGACCGCTCTCAGATTCCACCTGAATCATTTTGAGGACGGCGGAGGTGTCCCGGGCTAAGAGCTTTAGGGTTAGCTCTGCGATCCGCTCTCGGGAGGTAAATCCAAATACTTCGAGGACGTTTTCCTCTTCAATTGTTTCGCCGCAGAAAGAGACGAGCTGATCGAGCATGGATTGCGCATCGCGCATCCCGCCATCGGCGCCCTTGGCAATGGCCCACGCGGCAGCGGCTGAGAGGGTTATTTTTTCTTCGGAAGCAATGTGAAGAAGGTGATCGGCGATTGTTTTGATCGGGATCGGACGAAGATCGAAGCGCTGGCAGCGGGAGAGAATTGTTGGTAGAATCTTTTGAACTTCGGTGGTGGCGAAGATAAATTTGACGTGCTCTGGAGGTTCTTCGAGCGTTTTCAATAAGGCATTGAAGGCCGCATTCGAGAGCATGTGAACCTCATCGATATAATAGATTTTGAACTGACCCTTGGCCGGTGCGTATTTGACTGACTCACGAAGGTCTCTGACTTGCTCGACTCCGTTGTTAGAGGCGCCATCGATTTCTAAGACATCGAGCGAGCGACCTTCGGCAATTTCTTGGCAGATCGGGTCTTCCGGATCGAAATCAGTGGTGGGTCCTCCGGGGCAGTTGAGTGCTTTTGCTAGAATGCGGGCGGTAGAAGTTTTGCCAGTGCCGCGTGGCCCGACAAATAGGTAAGCGTGAGCAAGTCGGTTTTGAGAAATCGCGTTGCGCAACGTGCGTGTGACGTGATCTTGGCCGAGAAGCTCGGCAAAGGTCTTCGGGCGGTATTTTCTAGCAAAGACCTGGTAGCTCACGGCGCGAAGAATAGATTGATCGGACGCTTTTGCGATTTATTTTATGCGCTGCCGCTGTAGTTCAAGAAGGATTTTTGGAACTACGAATTGATCTGTGCGAACTTTTTGTCAACAAAGTGCAGCAACAAAGCCTCGCTCGCCTCGTGCTCCATGCGAGAGATCGCCTCGATCGAATAACCACGCGCGATCAGCTGGCGGGCTTCATCTGCGGGAATTCCCCGTGCTTGAAGGTAGAAAATCTCCTCATCGGCAATCTGAGCTGAGGTGGAACCGTGGGAGCATTTCACCTGATCTGCATTGATCTCTAGGCCCGGCATCGAATTTGCCTCACAATCATCAGACATGAAAAGATTGCGGCAGGTCTGGTAGGCATCTGTGTGGTGAGCCTTCTCATCGACGAATATGAGGCCTGAAAAAACCGTCTTCGAATGGCCGTAGAGAGTGTTTTTATAAAGCAGATCGGAATAAGTGTTTGGCGAAGCATGGTGCTGAAATGTCCTTTGATCATATTCCTGCTCATGGTCAGGAATGGAAACGGACAGCATATCCGAGTGGGATCCAGCTCCTTCGAGACGGGACATCGTTTCTGCGCGAGCCCAAGCTGCACCAGTATTGAGGATAAACGACTTCGAGCGAGCGTCCTTGGAGGTTTCCGTATGTTGAATCGAAAGAAAACGGGATACCTCGTTGAGATCTTGGATGAGGATGTGGTCTAAGGACGAATTCTGGCCGGCGTAGAGATCCTTGTAAGCAATCGCGAACGAAGGGGTCACCTCATCATAGGAGCGGAAAATTTCAATCACGCGGACTTTGGAGGATTTCCCAGTAACAATCAAACTATGAGGAAAGGCCGTGGCACTGCCGCTAAGCCAATGATGGACTTCGATACTCTCTTCAATCTCCAGATTTTCCGGGATCGACACGAAAATTCCGTTACTTACTGAAGCTTCATGAAGTGCCGCATATTTTGCCGAACCCAGTTTCGCCTCTTGCTTCATGAAGTGCGCCTCGACCTTTTCCGGATGCTGAATCAGGGCCTCGGATAGGGGCAGGCAGATCGCCCCTTGTGGAAGATTTCCGCTGGCTGAAATGAGCTGGTCATCGAGAAAGATCATCTTCGCTGCAGTATCTTCAAGACCTGTGGAGCGGGAACTTAGGTCCTCCCGCTCGCTTTCGCTAAGAATGAGGGGTGGACCGACCGGAGCCGGTGCTTTGATCTGCTTGATGTTTCCGAAGCGCCATTGCTCGTCACCGCGCTTTGGGACGGAAATTGATTGGTGAAGTGCAATCGCGCTCTTTTGGCGCTCAATGAGCCAAGATGGCTGAGTGGTGGTCATAAAAAATTGTCTTAATTGGAGCTGGTGTAGATCCTTAGGAATAGCAGCTCCGATTCGTCGAAAAATGGGGTTCCGGATGTTCAGTAACTTAGATGGTTTTAGCCAACCGAGCCTTCCATCTCTAGATCGATCAGGCGCTTCAGCTCTACGGAATATTCCATGGGGAATTCACGGACTAGATCATTGATGAAGCCATTTACTGCGAGAGACATCGCTTGTCCTTCGTTCAGACCGCGCTGTTGCATGTAGAAAAGCATCTCCTCGGAAACTTGTGATACCGAAGCTTCATGTTGGGTCGCATGTTGATTGCCTTTCACCGTGATCGCTGGATAGGTATCTGTGCGAGAATTTGAATTGATCAGAAGAGCGTCACATTCGGTGTTATTCTTACAGCCTTTCAGGTGCTTTGGAATATGCACCTGGCCGCGATAGGTAGACCTGCCTTCGCCGACAGAGATTGATTTCGAGACGACATTCGAAGTCGTATTGTTCGCAGCATGAATCATTTTGGCACCTGTGTCTTGATGCTGATCGGTATTTGCGAGTGCGATGGAGATTACCTCACCACGTGCACGCTCGCCCTTCATGATAACCCCTGGGTATTTCATGGTAAGGCGCGAGCCAATATTGCAATCGATCCAGCGGATCTCAGCATCTTCCATGGCAAGTCCGCGCTTGGTGACGAGGTTAAACACATTCGAAGACCAGTTCTGGACGGTGATGTATTGGATCTTCGCCCCTTTGAGTGCCACCAGCTCGACAACTGCGGAATGCAGAGTCGCCGTCTCGAACTTCGGCGCGGTGCAGCCTTCCATATACATGACTTCAGCGCCCTCATCGGCGATAATTAAAGTGCGTTCAAATTGGCCGAACGATTCCGAATTAATCCGGAAGTATGCCTGAAGTGGTTGCTTCAGTTTCACTCCTTTCGGAATGTAGATGAATGAGCCACCTGAGAATACGGCGCTGTTGAGTGCAGAAAATTTGTTATCTCCCGTGGGGATCACCTTGCCAAAATAAGGGCGGAATATCTCGGGGTGGTTTTTTAGTCCCTCATCAGAGCTACACATGATGACACCTAGCTTTGTGAGCTCTTCCTTCATGTTTGAATAGGCAGCTTCAGAATCGTATTGGGCCTCGACGCCAGCTAGAAATCCACGCTCTTGCTCAGGAATTCCAAGGCGCTCAAATGTCTCAAGAATTTCAGGCGGCACTTCATCCCAAGTGCGTTTTGGCTTTTGACCATCGGATAGATAATAGCGGATTTTATCAAAATGGATGTTCTCTAGGTCCTTTGTCGCCCAGCCAGTTGGCATCGGCTTGGATTCGAATACAGCGAGAGCCTTGTGACGGAAATCGCGCACCCATTGAGGATCGTCTTTTACATCGCAAATGTAATCGACGGTCTTCGAGGAAAGTCCCCAGCCGGCGTCGAATTTGTTGCGTTCAGGGAAGGTGAAGTCGCCCTTGGACCGATCCACGTTGATGGCATCGGTCGTCTCGGAATCGAGAACGGCGGAGGTAGAATCGTTATTAAACATGATGAATGAGGTGAAAGCTTAAGGATGAGATAGAATTCTCGGCGAAGATGGGGCGGCTGTTACAAAAATTACAGGAGGACGAAAATGCTCACGCTAGAGCTGGCTCTTTGAGGAAGTCGTATCCTTTCTCTTCGAGTTCTAAGGCTAGTTCAGGGCCACCCGACCGGACAATGCGGCCTTCGGACATCACATGCACGTGATCCGGCTTAATATAATCAAGAAGGCGCTGGTAGTGAGTGATGAGTAGCATTCCCCGGTCTAGGGAGCGCATCGCATTGACACCCTTGGCAACGATTTTTAGGGCATCGATATCCAGACCCGAATCAGTTTCATCAAGGATGCAATATTTCGGTTCAAGCATCATCATTTGAAGGATTTCATTGCGCTTCTTCTCGCCACCTGAGAAGCCTTCATTGACAGCACGAGAGGTGAATTTCCGATCCATCTCGAGCAAATCCATCTTCGCGTAAAGCGACTTATAATAGGCAACGGCATCTAGCTCCTCGCCTTTTGGCAGGCGCGCTTGAAGGGCGGCACGGATAAAGTTTGCGTTGGATACACCGGGGACCTCGTTTGGGTATTGGAAGGCGAGAAAAATCCCGGCGCGGGAGCGTTCATCGATCGACATTTCAGAGATATCGGTGCTGTCGACTGTGATTGTTCCGGAGCTGGGTAGATAGGACTCATGGCCAGCAATTACTTTGGATAAAGTGGATTTTCCGGAACCGTTCGGCCCCATGATCGCGTGAATTTCACCAGCTGGGATTTCGAGATTCACCCCTTTGAGGATTTCTGTGCCGTCCTCGAGGGCAGCGTGAAGATTGTTGATTTGTAGGCTCATGGTCAGACTTGAAAGATTTCGGTTTGAAGAGTAGTTGTATTGTAGATTGGCGAAGTGGTTTACTGAGCAAGCTTTCCGCGCAGGGTCAGATCAATATTTCTGACAAGAGTGTTCGGCGGAATTTCTAGTAAATCGGTGATTTTGATGCCGGGTTTCAGCTTGATATCGTAGATCATTCCGGACGTTTCATCGTGGAAGTGCCCATGTTCCTCAAGATTTGGGCAGTAGCGCGAGGGCTCACGATCAAAGTTTACCTGACGAATAATATGATGGGCGACGAGAGCTTCCAAACAGTTGTAGACAGTGGCGAGGGAAGTATTCGGTAAGGTCAGGCGGATTTCAGTAAATACTTCATTCGCAGTGGGATGCGATAATTGCGAGTTTAAGATGCGGTAAACCTCTTGACGCTGCCGAGTCATCCGCAGGCCATTGATTTCCTCTGGAATAGGGGGCTGGGTTTGGGTTGCGCTCATAACTGCAATTTAGAATGATTCTATTCTGTAGCAAGAACAATTCTAAATAAATAGTTCGCTCAAAATCGGGGTAATTAGCTGGAATTGGCGAAAATTTTTAGAAAAAGAAGAGTATTCGCTTAATAACCTTGCAGGAGCTTTCATTTTATGGTGGTTTCCCGGCCCGTCAGTTTCGGCGGACTAATTTTATTTTGTCATGGCCTACGCAGTAATTAAAACAGGTGGTAAACAGTATCGAGTCCAAGAGGGCGATACCTTGGAAGTGGAGAAGCTAGATGCTGACGTAGATTCTGAAATCGAATTTTCTGAGATCGTCATGCGCGGTGAAGGTGAGAACATCTCATTGGGAGCTCCGTTTTTGGACGGTGCCGGAGTAAAGGCGAAGGTCATCGAACAATTTCGCTGCCGGAAAGAAATCGCTTTTAAATTCAAGCGTCGCAAGGGTTTCCACAAGACGAAGGGCTATCGTAGGCACATGACACGACTGGAGATTACTTCGATCGGGTAAGCTTTTTAATACAAACAATCTAGACCAATGGCTCATAAGAAAGGACAAGGATCGGTAAAAAATGGCCGCGATTCACGCAGCAAGCGCTTGGGTGTGAAAAAGTTTGGCGGACAGGCAGTAATCGCCGGTAATATCATTATCCGCCAGCGGGGAACAAAGGTACACCCGGGTATCGGAGTGGGCTGCGGAAAGGATTACACTTTATTTGCTCTCACCGATGGTGAGGTCAAGTTCGACCGTGATGGCGGACGTGTGAACGTCGTTGCTCCGGCATAGACTGTAGATCCGTCGATTCTGGCGGCTTTGGACAGCTAACAGATATTGGGTGGATTCTGAGACCTTCCATCTGAGGCTTCCAGAACTGCCTTGGCTGTTTAGGCTAAGAAGTCGGATTCAGGCCGAAAAGAGCTTCCCGATCTAGTTCCTCGGAAATGTGTTCGAGATTCCACTGCCGGTCCACGTTTAGGCGAGCAGTCGCAAGATGAAGATGTGGCCATTGATCGGGACCGATCATAGATAGCAGGTTGCGCCCCCGGACCTTGTATAGATGGTAGGTCTGGCCGATAATCGGTTCAAAATTGATATCGGCTTCGTAGATCAGCTTGTTCCAATTGAAGTGATCAATGGTCGCCAAATATTCTTCACGAATTTCTGTGAGCTTGGCCTGAAGTTCTCGCTCAACTTCAGAGACACCACGGGATTTGAAAGAGCTGAGATCCGTGGGAACGATTCGTGGGCTGAGGGTAGATACCGGATAGGGCATAAATGCCGGAGATAGCTGCGTTTCTTCTTTCGGCATCTGTTTTATGCTCAGGGGAACTACTACCTCGTGCAAGAAGCGTATCTCCACAAATAAAAAAACCGCGCAATCAGAGATTGCACGGTCTATTATAAAGGTTGATCGATTAGTCTCCTGCGGCCCCTTGGAGGGTAACGTTAGGAGGGCTTCCACCCCACACCGAGCTGCCACCAGTATCCGAAAGGACATCGATAGTGCCCTCGGTAGGCTCATCTGCCGTAGCCACGATGCGGGCACTTGAAACACTGTTGTCCATCTTGAGGAAAACCGCTTTTCCGTCAAAAGGGCCTGTATCAAAGTTTGTGGTGTCAATCATTGGAGTGGCGACAAGAACACGGGCGGAATTCCCACCGGTCGAAAGAGCGTCAGCCGCAGTATCCATCATGTAAGCAAAACCATTTTCGCCGTCCGCTAGGCAAGTCTCAGCAGTCGTATAATCTCCATCCGGCTTCGTAGCACCAGCAATCTTGGCGTAGAACATATCTTCGGAAGTAGTCATGCCCGCTGCAAAAAGCTGGTGAAATGCATCTTCAGCGGTTCCAATACTGGTGGCTGGCGTGAATGGCACATCACCAGTTCCAGGTGCCGTGCCGTTATCCGGATATGAACCGTATTCGGTTTCAAATTCGAAAAGTGCAAGGCCGATCTGGCGGGCATTGTTGGTTGCCTCGGTCTGGTCTGCCTTCTTCCGTTGGCGGATTACCATAGGAGCGGTAAGTCCGGCGAGTGATGCGATGATCACGATCACGACGAGGAGCTCCACGAGAGTGAAGCCGCGTCTTAGTTGTCTATTAGTTTTCATATTATTTTTGGGTTTGGGTTTGTGGTATTGGTGGGCAATCGCCCGTTTGTATTCTCAATTCAATCAGTAGATTGGGTTTGAGTCTCATAAATATAGAGAATCATATCGCTCAAAGCAAGAATGAAAGCGAAAGCGCCTTTAAGAAGCCTGGTCTGAAGATCTTCGACTCAGGACGGGTAGAAGGCGGGTAAAAAAGAGAAAGCCGCCCCTCCCGATGAGTTGATGAAAAATTTCGCGGGCTTTTTGCGCCATGGGTTTCCCCTTGGCGTTGAGGCTTTTGAGATCATCCTCACTTGGAAGAGCGGCTAGTCTTGATTCCTTAGATACAATCTCTGCACTTCCTGTCTATCAATTTATTGTTACAATCGATTCGAAGCCTTCGGGAAAGGTCGGGATTCCTAGTAATCTCCATAAAACCTACTGCCCTCCGATGTGAAGGATCGCGTGATTGGCAAGCAGCTTTAGATTTTCAGAGCTTGATGAAAGTTCTCTGTATCTTGGACTGAAAGAACAAAGGACTGCAGAAGTTCGATACTTGCTTCGATGTCGTCTAAATGGGCGGTTTCGACCACCGAATGCATACAGCGTAGGGGCAGTGAAACCAATGCAGAAGGAACGCCCTCACGCGAGGTGAAGATTTTATCAGTATCTGTTCCGGAAAAGCGCGATGAGGATTCATGCTGGATCGGGATCTTGTTTTTCTCAGCTAAGTTAATCAGACGCTCGACGATATTCGGGTGATTGCAGGTGCCGTGAGTAAGGCTTGGACCGTGACCTAGCTTAACCAAACCAAATTTCGCTGGATCGATTCCCGGTGTATCGGTGGCATGTGTGACATCTAAGCAGATACACATTTCGGGGCGAATCCGATAGGTCGCCATCAATGCGCCATGGCCACCGATTTCTTCCTGAACGGCATTGAGGCAGACAAGAGTTGTCGCTGGTGTCTTGCCGGACGCGGCGATGCGTTTGAGCACCTGGGCGATGATATAGGATCCGATCCGATTGTCCAAAGCGCGGGAAATCAACCGCCTGTGCGCTAGCTCTGCTGGACCATCCTGATTGACGAGGGGATGCCCCACGCGGAGCCCCATGGCGGCGACTTCTTTCGCCGACGACGCGCCGACATCAACCCAGAGATTGTGCACAGCTGGTGCTTTTTCGCTCGAAAGTGAGTCCCGCCGGAGGTGGATGGCAGTATTGCCGATGATTCCGGAGATCGTCCCCTTATCGCCTAAGATATGAACTCGTCTACCGCGGGCGGTTGCCGCATCCGAGCCGCCGACCCGATCTATCCGGAGAAATCCTTTGTCATCGATATGCTTGATAATGTAGCCGATCTCGTCTGCGTGGGCTTCCAACATGACGATCTTCTTAGATTTTCCACTGAGAGTCGCCCAAGTAGAGCCATAGGCATCGCATTCCACAGAGCTAGCCACCCCTTTGAGGTGAGTGGCCCACAGGTTCTGCCCCGGCATTTCGAAGCCAGTGGGTGATGGCGTATCTAGAAGGTTAAATAAGAATTTCTTGTCTGCTTTTTTCATTGAAATTGGTAATTTAGGAAAAGTTTTTTATGAGGAGGGAACCTTGTGTGAGCTGCACCTAATCCTGCTGCAGAAGTGATTTGGCCATGGCGGTGGCCTGTGTGCCGCCGCCGCCTAGCATGCGGACAAGTTCTTTGATTCGGCCTTCGCCTTCCACGGGATAGAGGATCGAGCGTGTGCGGCCTGCAAGAATCTCCTTTTCAACCACGAAGTGATGATCGGCAGTTGCGGCAACTTGAGGAAAGTGAGTGATGGCGATGACCTGATGGCTTTTGCCAAGCCGGGCCATTTTTTGCCCGACAGCTTTGGCAATCTCGCCACCAACGTTCGCATCAATTTCATCAAAGACCATCAGTGGGGTCGAATCTTGTTCCGCGATGGATGATTTGACGGCGAGCATAACGCGAGAAATTTCCCCAGATGATCCAATCTGACGAAGCGGCTGAAGCGGCTCTCCTGGGTTCGGGCCAAATAGGAAGTTACAAGATTCCATGCCGTGCGCCGTGGGTGCGTCATGTGGTTTTAGCTCAATCTCAAATGAGGACTGTTTGAAGCCGAGCTGCTTAAGTTGGGAAGAAATTTCTGCGGCAAGCTTCGGAGCACTGCGTTTGCGCTCAAGGCTGAGCTTTCGGGCGGAAGTATTTAGAGTGGTGCGGGCGGCTTTCAGCTTCTCATGTAAGATCTCCAAGTTTCCACTGCGATTTTCAATCAAATCGAGCCGGGCGGTGAGTTCTACCTGCCGGGAAAAGATATCTTCAAGAGAGGGCCCGTATTTGCGTTTTAATGTTTCAACCAAGGTGACCCGCTCTTCAATGACCTGGGCGCTTGCAGGATCTAGCTCCAGATCATCTGCGTAATCTGTAAGGCTGGCCTCAAGATCTTGGATCTCTAGAGCGGCGGTTTCTACCGAGGCAGAAAAATCAGCAAGTGTCGGATCGAGTTTTTCGAGGTTGTGGGCAAGACGTTGGAGCTCGGCGATTTTGTCAAAGATACCATCTTCTGAAGTAAAAACGGCAAGTGCGGTAGAGGTCAGCTCAGCGAGGCGGCTTGAATTCGATGAGCGGATGTATCGGTCCTGCAGTTCTTCACCATCATCTGCAGACAGGTTCGCGGCTTCGATCTCGCCTAGCTGGTGAGTGAGCAGCTCTAGCTGGGACTCCGATGCATTTTCAGCATTCTCAAGGTGATTGAGCTCGGTTGCCAAGGTCCGCCATTCGTTATATTGATGGCGATAGGTGCTTAGGTGTTCGCCTTTTCCTGCGAAGGCATCTAGCAGTGCAAGCTGGCGCTCCTGCGAGAAAAGTGACTGATGCTCATGCGGCCCGTGAAGATCGACAAGGTTCTCCCCGATCCGTTTGAGAAGACTGAGCGTAACTGGTGCGTCATTTACAAACTGGCGATTTGACGTCGTGGCAATGCTGCGGCGGATGATGATCTGGGTCTCTTCGCACGGCGGGAGGCCGCCCTCTGCGAGAATGCGATCAATTGCCGCAGTATCTGAAAGCTCAAAAACTGCCTGAACGGTGCAGCTATCCTCACCGGTACGGATCAGGCCCTTATCGGCACGTTCCCCGAGAATTAGCTTCAGAGCGCCGACGATGACTGATTTGCCAGCTCCAGTTTCACCTGTAACACCGATCAAGCCCTCCCCGAGCGTCCATGTCAGTTGATCGACAAGTGCTAGATTTTCAATTTTTAAAAGGGTGAGCATTTAGAAGGCAAAACTACAGAAGGCTGAAAGCTAGCGCGATCAATTCACATAAAAAATTTCCGCAATCCGTTTCGTTCGGGTTCGAAGTATCAAATTCCTTGAAATTCGCAGTTGGGAAAAAATAGTCAGAAACTAGGGACTTTTCCTCGGTGTAGGGCGGCGGCCCACGGCGAAGCGATAGCGGGCAATCGCATCGACCATTCCCGCAGCTAGGGCCACTTGATAAGATTCGTTTGCGATGAGCCGCGCCTCATACGGATGGGACATAAAGCCACCTTCGAAAAGGACAGCGGGGTGACGCACGCCTGAGAGGACCGAAAAGCGAGCGCGCTTGATACCACGGTCCAAAGTGTTTTTGCCTAAGCGCCGCAAAACAGAACCGTGCAGGGCCGTGGCAAAAGCGATATTGGCGGAATCATGTTGGTTGCCAGTTTTCGTTTGCGCATCGCTTGCCTTGAGGCCAGAGCCGTAATGAGAGACGCCAGGCGGAGAAAGGGTGAAAGTCTCAATCCCCCGGGCCGATCGCCCGCCTGAATTAAAATGAAGGCTGAGGAAGAGCGCCTTTTCTTTCACTGAATTCGCGATACTGACACGCTCTTGCAGAGTGTAGTAACGATTCGTGCTTCGGATCATTTTCACCTTGTACCCGCGGGCTTCGAGAAGCCCTTTGAGCCGGTTCGCGAGCTTGAGATTGTAGGTGGCTTCGGTACCCAGTGAGTTTGTCGCACCAGGGTCTTTGCCACCGTGGCCAGCATCAATGATCACCGTCCGGAAATCACCAGCATTTTTAATAAAGTTAGGCCGCAGCACTGGATCGATCAGCTTTGCGAGATCAATTCGTGAGACATAGACCTTGTTGCCGGATGCAGCTACCACGTTTGAAAAGATGAACTTCACGTTGTTCATCAGGCATTCATTGCCGCCGACAGTGAGGTTCATCACTACCTTGGAATTCTCTAGGGTGACCTTGTTGCCGGTGCGGACAAGCTTGGTGAAACTGTAGAAATTTTTGATCGATTGAACAGATACATAATCTCGGCCACCGATCTTGGTCACATCCCAGTTTGCTGCGCGCGCCGAAGTCGCAAAGACAAGCGATAGGAAGGCGCATAGGATCCAAGCGGTGCGTTTGGAACTGTTAGAGAGGGTAAGCATTTAGATAAGCATGTAGATGCGCTTCAAGAATCGGCGGAGCTTGAATTAGCGGATGCGACTCTAGATGACAATTCGAATTCGAAGGAGCCGCTGCTGGCCAATTGTAGCGAATGACTGGGAGATGGACTGGTGACCAGTTACAGAGAGCTACTTTAGCTTCTAAGAAAGTCTAGCAGACCAAGGGCAAATTTTTCGGATATACCTGGAATTACGCCGATCTCTGCAGGAGCTGCGGCCCGGATTTTAGTAACCGATCCGAATTTCGCGAGCAGCATCGACTTCTTCCGGGCAGACATGCCTGGAAATCCATCGAGCGCGCTTTCTTTCATCCGGCGGCGATACAGGAGTTCGTTGTAGGCATTGGCGAAGCGGTGGGCCTCATCGCGGATTCGCTGCAGAAGCTTGAGAGCACCCCGATCATGTGAAATGACGATGGGTGCGGACTGGCCCGGAACGAAGACCTCCTCATGTTGCTTAGCGAGGCCGATAATTGGAAGTTCCTCCAAGCCGAGAAGACGGAGCTGGCGGTAAGCGGAAGATAATTGACCTTTTCCGCCATCCACAATCACCAGATCTGGAAGGATAATCTTTGCCTTGCCTTCGGCGGCCAGACGGCGCTGCGCTTCGATCAGGTCTTCCTGTGAAAACTCAGCATCGGCATGATCATTTTCCTTCAGGATCCGTGAGTAGCGGCGCAGGACCACCTCAGCCATCGAGGCAAAATCATCTTGTCCAGTGACTGTTCGGATGCGGTAGCGGCGGTAGTTTTGATTGTCTGGCTGGCCATCTGTGAAACGAACCATGGAGGCCACGATATGATTGGAAGAAACATTCGAAATATCGAAACATTCCATGATCCGTGGTGGATTCGGCAACTGAAGGGCCTCCGCCAAGTCAGCTAAGTCCTCGGTTGGTTTTACCGTTGTGGGAACGCCGCGGCCACGCGAAAACTGCCGAGTGGGTGACAGCGTTTTACGGATATTTTCAGAAACATCGCGGAGGGTGGCGGCTTTTTCGAAATCCAAGGATTCGGCAGCAGCTTGCATTTCTTCCGCCAGTTCATCGTATATTGCCTTGCGGCCCTTGCCTTGGAGGATCAAGCAGGCCTCATCGATTTTTCCCATATATTCCTCACGGTTGATCCGCTGAATGCACGGCGCTGAGCAATTGCGAATGATATCCGCATTGCAATGACGGTAATCATTCTCGGTTGGGACTAACGGGCGGCAGACCCGGAGCCCGAGGCGGCGATTGATCCAGTTCAACGTTTCGTGCAGAGCTGTGGAATGTGCAAATGGTCCGAAATAGCGCGCACCATCTTCCTTCTTGGAACGGACGGGGATAAATCTTGGGAACGGATCAGAAAGATGAATGCGGACATTGAGGAAACGCTTATCATCGCGAAAGGCTACGTTGTAGCGGGGCCGATAGTCTTTGATCAGCTTGCCTTCTAAAAGCAGAGACTCCTGCTCATTGCGGACAATATGTGTCTCAAAATCGTGAATCGAATCCATCAGCGCCCGGGTCTTCAAATTTGCTCGGGTTTTGCGAGAGGGTGTAAAGTAAGAGGCCAGGCGCCGTTTTAGGTCGCGCGCTTTGCCGACGTAGATGATCGATCCGAGGCGATCTTTCATCAGATAGACACCCGGCTTGTGAGACACATCGCGGAGTTTGTCTTTGATCGCTTGGGATACCATGAATTTAAATTTGGAATAAACAGGGAAGTAGTGACCCTAATTGAAAGGGTTGCAATCGGTTTTCAGATACCTTATCGCATCTTCAGAGAAAAAAGCTGTCCTAACTACGTATGTATTCACAAAAAATCGCAATGGCTGCCCTCGGTGCATTAACGGCCCTCTTCACCAGCTGCGCAAACCAGAAGGTGGAAGAAACGCCAGTATCTGCAAATGTGGAAAGCTATGTGAATCCTTTCCCGCCTGGTTCTTACGATCACTTTAAGGCAGAGAAGAATTATCCAAAAACACACGATGTTTGGAAAAATGTTCAGAAGCTCCCGTTGACAAATAGCTCCAATTCATGGGTGAAGGTGAGTCTGTCAAAGCAACGCGCTATGCTGATGAACGGGCAGGATGTCGTCATGGATTATCCGATCTGTTCTGGGACGAGCAGCCGGCCAACTCCTCCCGGGGATTACAAAATCCTAGAAAAGATCAAGGACAAGAGCTCGAATACATATGGCAAAATCCTTGCTGCAGATGGTTCTGTCGTCAATTCAGATGCAGATTCGCGCAGCGACACGATACCTGAAGGCGGAAAATTCGTCGGTGCTCCGATGCCCTATTGGATGCGGCTTACCTGGGATGGTGTGGGTCATCACATTGGACCAGTGCGTAGATACCCGGCCTCCCATGCATGTATACGCGGGCCAAGTAAAACCATGCCAATCGTCTATTCTAAGATGGCTGTCGGTTCCCGGATTCTAGTTCAATAGCTATCTAGCCAGAGCTTAGAGAGCGATTCCGCGAACTTATCCATGGCCGATAAGCTCAATACGCTTAGCGCTTAAAGCGTTTGTCGATCTCGTAAAGATAAGGCTACTAGGTAAGCTTTGCGCTGAACGGGTTGCAGCTATAAGGAGGGATGCGAGAACTTGAACCTAGGTATTGAGTCAGCAATACCACGGTTCGTGGCGGATATATCGCCGCGAGAGATGTGTTCGGGAAGGCCTTTTAAGCAATCGTTTCAAAAGCGAGCTTTGGCTCACAAAGGACCGATTTATTCGTCGTCTTCCATGAAACGATCGTGACCCGCTTTCTTCGACTCGCGCATGGCATCAACGAGTTCTTTGACCTTGTCCATATCCTCTTCTAAGAAAGCGAGTTCCATTTCTGAAAGAGTGCCGATAAGAGCCGCAGTCATTTTCCGGTAGCTGGCGATTGCCTTATTCTTTTCCGGGCCGTCCTCCATATCGGATACCATCGTTGGTAGCTCGACGATCGCCTTGATCATTGCATCTTGTGCGACCCGGGCATATGCAGCTCCTGCAGCCGGATCGGTCTCTCTTCGCATGCTTTTGTAGGCATCGTTCATTTCATCCATCTGCATAGCAAGTGGACTATCGTCATCCGCAGAAGCAGGCGAGATAATGAGCAGAGAGGTAACGAATCCTGTAAGAAAAAGTTTGTATTTCATATCTAGCTAATTACGCGCCCTATCGCGGATATCTCAAGGGAAAAATTGAGATGCCCGCACTTCGAGAGTAGGCGACAGGATTAACCGATCGCCCATCTTTCAGGTTTCCTACTCTGAAGGTCCCGCTTCGGATGGAGCCGTTTCTGAAGGCGCTGGTTTTGAGGCGAATTCTCGGAAGGCTTTCAGGTCATCTGGCAGAGCTGTGCCATTGCTGAGAGTAGTTTCATAGAGATTCGCAAGGGCAGCCGCTTCGGACAGCTTGCGGTAGCCGGGAGAGTTCTTACGTTCATCTTCACTACCCCAAGATTTTTTAGCTGTTATCACCTGCTCATCCTCGAGGTATATCTTTAGAAGGTTTTCGGTCGCCTGCTGAGCAACGGATTCTGAGCCTCCACTATCTGCAGTGAGCGCTATGTTATAAGATACAATGGCCTCTTCAGTCTTCCCCGTTTTCTGTAGTGCCAACCCCTTCACATAGGCAACTTGTGCACGGTGTGGTCCAGGAAGTTTTTCTTTATCTAGGGCCTTTGCTGAGTCCAATGCGCTTGCCCAGTCTTCTTTGCTGATAGCACCCCAAAGTGGATAAAGTTCTAGCTGGTCGAGGCGGTCTTTTCGGGTGAGGGGAGCTTTATCAAAGCTTGCCAAGGCAGCCGCAAGTCCTTCGAAGTTCCCAAGCTTTCGCATGCACTCCATTTCCATGTAAGCGGCTTGCGTAGAATAGTTGTTTGTTAAAAAAAGGGTCGGCTTATGAGTCTCTTTGACCTTTGCGAAAGCGTCTTGCGCCTCTGCGTATTCCCCGTTCTCAAAAAGATCCATCGCTTCAGTGAATGCAGCAGGTCGAAGAATATAGATCGTATTAAAATTCGCAATCTTGGCATCCGTAGATTGGGTAGCAACGGCAGTGGTTTTGTAACGAAAGTCAGTTTTGGTGGCGGCAAGGATGTAAGCTTGCGTAACTTTCCCATTTGATTCCAAAAGAGCTGGAGTTTGGAACTTGTCTTGGGCAGATGCGACCAATGCAAGCAGAGGCGCTAGAAAAGGGATAAGGAGAGGTTTCATTTGATTGGTTTTGGGCTGAGTTCAGGCTCTATCGGGTTATCGGCGACTTTCAGCCGCCGCCTTTTCTTCATTCTGTTGCTCCATGGATTTCACATCAGGATTTGCTAAGTATTCAGCGACTAGCTCTTCCACTCTTTTGCGAGCTGTGGCCTCTTCTGGAGTCAATTTATCTTTGAAGCGCTCAGTGAGATCAAGAAAGCGCCAGCCTCCATTGTAGGCTCCTTGACGGTCAGCAGGCACTTTTGGATCAGATGATTTTTTATTGCGGGAGTAAGAAAGCTTCATCCATGCCTCAACAGCAGGAGCGGCAACACCGATATTTCCCATGTGCGCAGACCAGACTTTTACATACATCGATATCGCGTCATCGATCATGTCACGCTCTTCAAAAGATTTGGCAAGCATGAGGCCTACTTCGGCGGAATAAGTCGTAAAGTTGAGGACATCGCCAGCGGCTGGATCGCGATTCAGATAGCGATTAGCGCGCTCAGCTGCTTCTGCATATTTCTTCTGTTTCATCAAAATTTCGATGATGCGGAAAAGTGCAAATTCACGGTCTGCAGCTTCTTGGGAATCAGCGATGATACGTTCAAAATCGCCGATTGCCCGACTCAGGTCTTCTGACGAGTCGGAACGTCCATAAACATCGGCACGTCCGATCAAGGCACCAAAGCGATATGCTTGATCCTGCCGAGATATCGCCTCGTCGTAGTAGGGTAGAGCTTCGGTGGGAGTAGAAGTATTTGTGCGTAGGTAATCGCCGAGTTTTACTAGAATGTAGTTAGAAAGATCCTTTAGATCGAAGTCTGACTTCAGCTCGCTGAATAGGACTTGGATGCCGGCGTTCGCAGCTCGCTTTTTGTCAGGATCTTCTGCAGATTTTGCGACCCCTTCAAAAACGCCGATGATAGCGATGCGGAGCAACGCGCGTGCAGCCTTATCCTGCGTGCCAATACCCGGAAATGAGTAGTAATGTTCTTTTAGCTCATCAGGAGAATGGGTCTCCAAGTAGACTTCAGTGTATGAATTAATCGCCTCCTCAAGGCCGGGAGCTCGCTGCAGCTTTGCAATGTTTGAAATCACCTGCTGAAGGCGCTCCAGGGCATCTTCGTTCCGGTCCGCTGCGTTCAATGCTGCGACCTGGGATACGGCGACTTGAGCCTGATAAGCAGAGCCCTCGGAAAATTTCTCCCAAAACTTATCCGCATAGGGAATCGCTTCGGCAAGGCGATTTCCATCTGGATTTCCTAACATTGAGACGAGATAATTCAGGGCTTCAGCAGCGACCTCAGATCTGCCGTTTTGTTCTGCGATCTCAAGAGCTTTGATATAAGCTTCTTCGGCGGCCTCCTCTTCTCCTTCACTTTGGTAGACATTTCCTAAAAGGTTGTAGGCCTGATCGAGCACAGGGGCATCTGGAAACTTTTCAACGAGTAGATTGACCTTTTCCTTAGCACCTTCCGCTTGTTCTTCTGCGTAGTGAGCACTAGCGCGGTCGTAAAGCGCTAGCGGAATATAAGACTGATCAGGATCGTCTTCATACTTGGCTAGAAACTTGTCTAGAAGACTTGCAGCCTTTGTCCAATATTGAAGACGCGATGCATTGGAAGCCAAGAAGTAGTCTGTCGACATAGCGAACTGGCTATCTGGATATTGCTCCGCATGCTTCTCAAGGAGAGGATCTGCGGCATCGTAGTTACCAAGATAAAAATTGGAGCCGGCGTATACAAACGTTGCTAGGTCGTGCTCTGGGGTATTCTCAGGCACCGTTCCGGTATCGAGCATCTCCTTTGCCATGCTGATGGTCCGCTGATAGGCGCCTTCAAAGAAAAGCTGTGAGAGAAGTAGTTTTTGCACGTCCTGGATATGCTTCGATGCGGGAAAAGTTTTACGCATTAGATTGCCATATTTCAGTGCGCTTTCATCATAGGCTAGCAGCGACGCGGTGCGGAAGAGGTGGAACAAGTTTTCTTCGCGGGTTTCAGCGCGTGGATGCTCATTTTCGAGCTGAAGATAGGCTGCGTAGGCTCCAGTTACGTTGCCCAAGCGTTCATGGATAAAAGCGGTTGCGGCGAGCTTGATCATCTCAATGGTTTTATTGCCGCGAGCCTCTTCCTGCAGAGCATCCAGATCCTTTTCCAGCGTTTCCTTAACGATGCGGTCTGAGCCGTCTGTAATCCGAGGCAAAGCGCCCATTGATTCGATCTTTGCCTTTAGAGCATCAATCGAAATCGAGGTTGCTGGCACAAATTGATAGAGGGCTAGGGCAGTGCGATACATCTCTGCTCCGATCGCATCTCCGGCGAGCTTCATGTAGAGATTTGAGTAACGCTGCATTTCATAGGGTGGCGTGGTAAGTGCACCTCTATTTTTTTTGATGAAATCGACGAGTAATTGCTCGTCTTTCGCTTCGATCGCAGCTGCTGTAAAAGCTTGGAAACCGGCAAGAATTGCATTATCCGGTGTCGGGAAGGTAAGCCGGTTGGCGATTGCGATCTCAAGTTGTTCCGTGCCTTCAGCGATCTGCTTTAATTTAAAATGGCTGATAGCCATGTTCACATGGAACGGTCCGCGGGGATACCGATCCTTAACGCGATCTCGCTCCTCAATAAATTTATTCCATTGAGTGATCGCTAGTTGGTGATCACCAGCGCCCATTGCGGCCTCGCCCCATTTCAACAAGGCTAATTTATTAAACACATTTTTGTTTTTCGCCCCTTCTTCGTTTGGGAACTGACTGTAACAGGCCTCAAAAGATGCCATCGCTTCGGCATATTGTTCGAGCTTCAACTGGGCAATTCCTCGGCGGAAATGAATCACTCCGAACTGTGGGCCATGTAGCTGAAGAGCTTTTAAAGGATCGTCCCCGTATTGGGTGACTGCTTCGCCATTGAGCTGTGCGGCCTTTTCCCAATCGCCTTCTTTCAGAGCAGCAAGGCCTTGGTTAACGAGTTCTGGCAGCGAGAGATCTTGAGCAGTGAGGGGGATCGCCGTGATGGCAAGGGCTAAAAAGACAGCAATATATTTTTTCATGCTCATATAGTAAGAAGGGATTTTGGGAATAGGGTTTTATCGGTTCGGTTTCCGCGAAGAAAGGGAAGGTAAACAAAACGCCGCCCGGAGGGTTCTGCAAGTAGAGAACTATGGACGGCGGGTTTTATTTCGAATTTGAGGAACTGGTATTTTAGATCACTCGATCAGATCTGTGAAGGTGACGGAGGTAACACCTACTCCGGCGAGAGAATTCAAAACATCAATCACCCGCTGCTGATTGGCTCCTTCATCTACGTAAATTTGCACCAGCGGATCATTTCCAGCGCTTCGGGCAGCATCCTGATAGAGGTTGAGCTGGCTATTAAGGAGGGGGAGCTCGCGGACTGAAGCATCTGAATCTAGTGGCTGCTGAGAGCTACCAGTTCCTGAGAAGATCGCCCCAGAAGCATCCACTCGGATGAACATTGGCTCGATCTTTGGCTGATCTGCGCTGGCTGGGGTATTTGCCGGAAGCGCCATTCCTAGGTCGGTTTCCCGTGGTGTGATTGTTGAGGTGACGAGGAAATAGATAAGCAGGAGGAAGCAGACATCGATCAGTGAAGAAATATCGAGATCTGGATCTGGCTCAGGTTCACGAGCGGTTTTTTTATGGCGTGCCATGGAATGAGTTTGTTAGGAAGCTAGCTTACCGAATGCCTTTGTGGGTTTGATAGACAGCGAAAATCACCTCGTTCACTCCGGCAGCCGCCGCAGCGCGAATGGCAGTCCGGGAATGCTTGAAGACAACTTCTTCATCTCCACGAAGGTGAAGCTTTGGAACCAGCCCGAGTGCTTCGATTTTCTCCTTTTCCGCTTTGACCAACTCAAAAATATTGGACTCGTCGCCGAGTATTTGCATGTCTTCCGTCGTGAAGTCTCCATCTTTTCGGATGTTGACCACAATGCGGCCCCGACCATCTTCCTGAGCCTTGGAGTTGGAGGCAACAGGAGGTAAGACGTTCGGGTCAGTCTTCACGATAATCGCTGTCGCATTCACGATGAAGAAGATCAGCAGCAGGAAAACCATGTCGATCATCGGCGACATATCGACCTTTGCGTCATCGTCATTGACAGCCGAAGTCTTGCGGAGTTTTGAGGAAGCCATTTGGGGTGGGTTTTGTTGCCTTTCGCGAGAAGCGAACGAACGCGGGATCTTGACTTAGACTGCGATTCCTTCAGGAATTTTCGCGTAAAGGGTGTCCGCGTTTACTGTCGCAATCGCGGCATTCAGCATTTCTTCAGCCGAGTGCACTGATTCAGCTACAAGCGCGTTATACTTATTTTTCAAAATGAAGTAGCAAATGATACATGGGATCGCATTGATCAGTCCCCAAAGGGTAGTGAGTAGGGCAACCGAAATATCACCAGCAAGCTGTGAAGGATCTGCAGCGCCGGCAGTCCGGAGAGTTCCGAAGGCGTTTACCATACCAATAACGGTTCCGGTCAGACCTAGCATCGGCGAAGCCTGTGCGATGAGGGAGATATAGTTGATCCATTGCATGGACTTCCGGGCTTCGTTATTGGTGAAATCGGCGATCGCATCCTCGACCTGATCGCGGCCTAGGGTCTCAGGCTGCGTGGCGTCGATGTTCGGGAACGCATAGGCGACCATACGGCCGAGGTAAGATGGGTGGCTGGCAGCAAGTTCGATTGCAGAGCGAACCCGGCATTCTTGCATATGTTCCATGAGTGCCGCTTTTAAATCTGAAGGGCAGAACTTGGCCTTGGTCAAATTCATGAAATTGAAAACTGCGAGAGCAATAAAGGCCACAACTGCCACACCGATGAACGCCATCGTCGGGCCACCATCGAGAACCCACCGATCCAATAAGGTTTGTTCAGCCACAGCGTCTTGCGCGAAGATCTGAGGAGCGAGGAGCAGGCTGCTTACAAGTGTCACAGAGATCGTTGAAAAGCTCTTACGATTCTGTAGGCGATGCTTGCTGTGAGTGACGGAGGGTTTTTGCGACATGGAGATATACTTGATTGATCTGTGGATTGCAGGCGAGTTTGATCGGCGAGTTGATTGGGGCAAGAAAGTTTTTATTAAAATTCTGGGAATAGCTTTTGAGTTGCGGCGCGGGCCTGAATCGTTATTTTTCCCGCGTTTGATTTGAGAAAAAAGGTATGAGTTCGTCGTTAGAGTTACCAGTGCTGGTATTAAATCGGTTCTGGCAACCGGTGCATACCTGTTCGGCAAGGCGCGCGGTTCATCTATTATGTCTGGGCCACGCGCAGGTTGTCCAAGTAGAAGGAGACGAAAAATTTGCGACTCATGATCTGATGTCATGGGTGGGATATTCGAAGAAACAAATTGCAGACGAGATGATTCATAGTGTCACCTTGGCGCTGCGGATACCAAAGATCATCGTTCTCGCGGTGTATGAACGGTTGCCACGACTCGAGGTAAAATTCACCCGTAAAAACGTTTTTATGCGAGACGAATTTACCTGTCAGTATTGTGAAAAGGTATTGCCAGAGCTGAAGCTAAATCTAGATCATGTGATCCCGAAGGACAAAGGCGGCAAAACCAGTTGGCAAAATATTGTGACCTCTTGTGTAAAGTGCAATACACGGAAATCAAACAAGCTTCCGCAGGAGGCAAATATGTATCCGCGCCAAGAGCCATTTGCACCGCGGTGGCGCCCACTCTATGGAATCCGGGAAAGTGGTGGTGGAGATGAAAGCTGGGAGCACTTTCTACATGCCACTTGTAAGAAGGCTGGATAGCTAAACTTCTCAGGCAAAGGTTTAGCTCAGATTATCCTGAGCAAGCCGCCTCTATCCGGACCTAATCGACTAAATGATCGATGCGCTGAGCGAGCTCAATATCAGAATCCGTGACGCCACCCACATCATGACTGGTGAGCTTCAAGGTGACCTTTGTAAATTTGATCGCGATTTCCGGATGATGCTGCGCCTCATCAGCAATCTCTCCGCAGTTGTTTACGAAGTCGATCCCTTCCATAAATTCTTCAAACTCAATGGTGCGGGTAATGTAATTTTTCTCAGATTCCCATTCCGGGCATTTTTTGAGGGCATTTTCGAGTTCTTCTTCTTCGAGTATGTCTGACATTGTAGCGGAGCTTTGGTTGAAGTGGTTCTCGGAAAGATTGGAGCCTTGGATTTAGGCTTGGCAAGAAAGTCTTTGGAAAAATTTTCAGCGTGATATCAAAAAGCTATTTAGGTGTTTAGATTCCAGTGGGTCGGACCGAGCGCAAAGGGCTCAGATTTCCTTTCGATGATTTTCCCAGCTGTAAGCGTGCCGTCCCATTCGACCCATGCGGCCGGTCCCGGTGTTAGAAGGGATCCAGTATTGAAAACCGCGATTTCGCCACTGTGCCGGAGGCCAACGGTGTGGAAGTGCCCATTAATTAGAAATTTTGTTTTTGGGGAGTAAATGCGACAAAAATCTCGACCGAGCTGAGCCTGGGTGAGCCATGCGCGTAGGATGGCGAGAGGTCGGCGCGGCGGAAAGACCGCATCGAATATTCTGCTGGGTAACGCTCGTGCGCTTGAAAAGTGTAGGCCTTGGTAGGCTTGGGCGATCTCACGGGCCAGGGTAATCCGAGCGTCAATATCGCTAGCTGCTGCGGGGTATTTTGCCCACAGGCTCTGCGCGAGATCTGGATTTTTAAGAATTTCCCGTTTCCATGGTGCCCCGTATGGCAACAATGCGTCCCCATGAGTGATAAGAATTTTTTCTTCATCCAGTGAAAGGTATCCCGGACCTGGAAAGGATGGGTCGTGATTTCCAGAAAGAAAGATCGGGGTGCAGCCTTCTTCAGCGATGATTGTGCGCAGATCGGAAAGCAAGCTCGCTGAGTGATCCTTCCACGGCGCAACAAGCTCTTCCCAAGTATCTCCATTAAATAGCAGTGTGGCAGCACCGCGGAAGAGTGGGCGAAGCTGCTCGACTGAGCGGATCCTCGAAGATGGATGCCCCAAGTGAAGATCCGAAAAAATGCGCAGCGGAAGCTCCATTCAAGAAGACATTGGCAATTTAGTGACTTCGGGGCTTTGCCGCTGCCGAATTGCTTCAAATAGGCAAATTCCAGTGGCGACTGAAACGTTCAGGCATTCGATGCTTCCGGCCATCGGAATTTTGGCAAGAAAATCGCAATTTTCCTCAGTCAGGCGTCTCATGCCTTTCTCTTCTGCGCCAAGAATAATGGCAATAGGGCCGCTGAGGTTTTGCTCGAAGATTGTTTTATTGGCACGATCTGACGTGCCGACCAGCCAAAGTCCCGCTTTTTTCAGCGTTTCAAGGGTGCGAGCTAGATTTGTGACTTGAACAAAGGGGACAATATCTGCGGCGCCGACAGAGATTCGGCGCACCGTCTCAGTAATACTTGCTGCTTTGTCCTTCGGGGCGATCACCGCGTGAACCCCAGCACCGTCTGCGGTGCGAAGAATCGCGCCAAGATTGTGCGGATCTTGAATGCAATCGAGGATTAGCAAAAAGGGTGGAGTATCCGCAGCAGCAAGCTCGGCAAGGATTTCTTCCAGATGGCCCTCGTGCAGCGCAGGGGTCGACGCTTCCTCGGCAGGTTTTGCCTTCACATGACGATTCTCACGCGCGGGACGTGAGCGATCGCCATGTTTCCTATCGCCATATTGTTTCGGTTTCACAAATTGAAAAATTTACTTACGCAATTTGGCCAACAGAGCGAAGACTTATATCGCCAATTTCGACATGCGTGGGAGATGAAAGGATATGGAGGACGCTCTTGGCAATATCTTGTGGAGAAAGCATAGTCATCGACGCCCGGGTGCGTTCAAGTTCCTCTTTTCGCCCTTTGAAATACTGATCGAGGAGGGGCGTGTCCACAAAACCCGGCGAGATGGAGCTTACCTGAATGGGTGAGTGAGAGGATTTCAATTCGTAACGCAGCGAATCCGTAATGGCCCGAACCGCAAACTTAGTAGGTGCGTAAAAGCCCCCGGAGGGCGGGACGCGATGGCCTGACATCGATGAGATATTGACGATCCGTGGCGATTCGCCGCTGAGATGTGGGATCGCGAGCTGAGTAAGAATTGCTAAAGCGTGAACATTGACCTGCCACATTTCTTTCCATTCGGCATGGCTTCCATCCGTGATTTTGGAGGAATAGGCAATCCCTGCAGAATTGATCAGACCTTGGATTGGCGGAAGCTTTTTGAAGATCTGAGTAATATCGCTCGCATCTCGGAGGTCCGCTTCTACAGGAACGATCCCCGAAGGTAGATTTTGTGGGTTTCGGGTGATCCCAGAGACTTTCGCACCGTTTGCAAGCAGGGCTTCGGCGATCGCACGTCCAATCCCACTGGAGGCGCCGGAGATGAGGTAATGCTTCTTGGTTAAACGCGTTGCTCATAAAGCTGGGTTCTCAAACAAAGATGAAAGGTTAGGGAGATCGGCGGCGGTCTGCGCAGGCTGAGAAGCGGTAACCCGCCCGTTTTTAAGAACGAATGCGCCAGGCATCTGCAGGCCATCGCCAGCGAGGTGGCCAACACCACAGCCCTTGATAAGGGCAATCGCTCCGCGCCACCAGACATGAGGGCCAAATAGCTCTAAAAATCCTCCCTTTCCTAGGCCAAAGGCGCGGTAGAGCTCGCAGCGCGGATCGGCAATGCGGAGGATGTTCATATTATCGCGGAAATAGCCGATTTCTTCGCCAGACTGTAGCATGTGGACGAGCACGAGGCGCGCACCATTTTGATCCGCTTCAGACTCGAGCTGCTGAAGACTGCGTAAAATCTGGCGCGTGAAAGTGCATCCGAAGTGCCTTAAAAAAACGAGTGCTAGTGCTTGCTCTGAGGAAGCTTTTGCGAGGCTCTGCCCACTTGAAAGGGTGTATAAACTTGTCGCTTCTTCGATGCTGTAGGGGTCCGAGCGAGACTCCGGAATACCCGCATGGGCGCGTAGGGCCCGGTAGAGCACGAGTATAAAAATAGGCAGCCAAATAAGGTCATTCGGAATCAAAAGTGCCAGGGCAAAAGGATGAAGATCGTGATCCCATACGGCAATTATCACCGCCGTGGACGCGAGGACGACCTTGACAAGTCCGAGTAAGGAAATCAGCCAGTGGCGGACCGGACGGTATGACGCGATGATAAATGCTAGCCCTAAGCCTCCGGCGATAAGACCGATCGTGCGCCACATCATCGGATGATTTGGGTGCTGAATTTCAAAGAGATTAAAAATCTGCAAAGGCCAGAAAAAGCTCCATATGCCAAAAGCGAGATGATATAGGCCAGCCGCGAACAGGCCGCAACGAAGCCAACCGATCTTATGGCAATTTTCTCCTTCGCAGCTGAGATTCACAAGAAGAAGGTAGGTAGACTACGTGCTTGTGCAAGGGCGTGGTAGGAAGGTGTCTATGAATAAACCGCCGGGTTGCAAGGATGACGTGTGGCGTGTAATCTATAAACCGTGAAAATAAATCGTCGGAAAATGATTGGTCTTCTAGGATCTAGTATTATGGCTTCGAGCGGACTTGCCCGAGCCGATGTGAAGAAGAAACTTGGAGTGGCCTTGGTTGGTCTTGGTAATTATTCCTCAGGGCAGCTAGGGCCTGCACTTGAAGAAACCGAGCAGGCGTATCTAGCTGGGATTGTCACGGGATCGCCAGAAAAGATCCCGGCCTGGAGGAAACGATATAATATCCTCGAAGAGAATGTTTATTCCTACGAGAATTTTGATGAGATCCGGGAGAATTCCGCGATCGATATTATCTACGTTGTCCTGCCACCGGGTATGCATGCGGAGTATTGCATCCGGGCTGCAAAAGCGGGCAAGCATGTCATCTGTGAAAAGCCGATGGCTGGAACTGTCGAAGAATGTGATGCGATGATTGCTGCGGCTAAGGAAAATGGAGTCTCGCTGCATATTGGCTACCGTCTTTGGTGGGATCCATATCATCTACGCTTGATAGACGTTGCGAAGGATGAGCTGCTCGGGAAGCTTCAATCTGTGGAGACAGGCTTCGGATTTAATCAGCGGAAGCTGGATCCGGATCACTGGTTGATGTCCAAGGAGCTGGGGATCGCGGGACAATTATACAATCTCGGGACCTATCCGGTCCAAGCTGCTTTGTATACAGCTCAAGAAAATCCCACCTCAGTGCGAGCGACGTCTCACAATTCACGGCCCGATGTTTTCACTGAGATCGAAGAAGGCTACGACTGGGAACTAAGCTTCCCCAGTGGGCTGAAGGCGAGCGGCTTTGCGAGTTCTGGGAAGTCTGGCAGCTTCGTCCTTGGGAATGCCGCAAACGGACGGTTTGGAATCGATAAAAAAGCCTATGCCTACAATGGTCTAGAAGGCTTTGTGGGGGAAAAGAAAATGGATTTTCCTACCGTCAATCAGCAAGCCCTGCAGATCGATGGGACTTGCGAGGCAATCCGGGCGGGAAATAAAGGCCAAGTGCCCGGCGAAATGGGACGAAGAGATATTGTGATCTTGCAGGCGATTATGGAATCGGCTCGTAGTGGAAAAGAGGTGCCCTTGGCTGATCTCGGCTATCCGGCGATCTAGCTATAAAGGTCCGGGATACCGGGTATCCATGACCGATCGAAAGAATCCTGAAGATGAAGCTTTGGACGGGCGCGGTGCCCTATGGATGCTTCCATCTACGTTCTTTCTAGCTGCAAATACGCTGCTGATTCGCGCAGCTTCTGAAAATGGCAACACTGCGCGATTTGGAAAGTAGCTGGGAGGAAACAAAATCGGAAAACCTGTTTACGATCGTAATCCGAAAATTCCGAATGATTTTTTAAGCACTTGGACCGAGGGCGATTCATCGGACCTGAAGGAAGGATTGCCAAGTGATAAGCATTAACTAGTTTTCTTTGTTTTAGAATGAAAGTATCTGAAGACTTCGAGCCAGTAGAAAGGGATCCAAAGAAGCTGCGGAGGACCGCAATTTTCTTGATCCTGATCATGTTGCTAGGCGGAATTTTTATCCTCAAGGCCTATGAAAAACGGAGCAAAGAAGGTGCGGTTGACGATCGCCCGAGCTTGCTGACCAAGATCTCCGAGGTCAAAGACCTAACCTTTCTTAATCAAGCGGGTGAAATTAGCGAATTGATGGAGCTGAAAGGCAAAGTCATTGCCGTCCAATGTATGCCGAGGTCAGAGCCGGACGAAACGACCGTTCAAATCATGCAAGAACTCTCAGCAGAATTTGCAGAAGATGACGATTTCGCCCTCCTTACTTTGATCCTAGACCCGGGCGAGGCGGAAACTCTGAGAAGTGAACTGAAAGAGGTTGCGGAGGAACTTGGAGCAAATTTGCCGAAATGGACAGTGGCTTCGAATGAGAGGGAGAGTCTTCATAAGTTCATCAAAAATGAGTTCAAGGCAGCCTATCTGCCTCACGAGAGCGCGGATGGCTGGGTTTACGATTCGTCGATCGTTTTGATTGATAAAGAGCGACATGTGCGCAGGGCGGTAGTTCCGCAAAAACGGGGTGGTGCTGCATACGTGGCTCCCTTTGATTTTGTTCAGGCGCAAAAATGGGATTCTGAAGGAGTGAAAACTGGGACTCAATGGAGCAACGAAGAACAGCTAAAGATTTTGCTAAAAGACACAATCCGATATCTACTTACCGAGGATTTAGGTGATGAGTAAAAAGACGACGATTATTCTATTCTACGCGGGAGTCGCGATGATTTGTGCAGCGATACTTGGATTAGTGAATTTCCTGATCTTGCCGCGTATCCAAGCGAAAAGCGATGAGGCAGCTTCGTTCATTCAGGTGGGGCAGCAAGAGGTAGGTAAATGGTTTCAGATTGAGAAAGACCTCAAAGCGACTAATCAGCTAGGTGAGGAGGTAAAACTCTCAGACCTAAGAGGCAAGGTCTGGGTGGTCGCAGAGTTTTTCGCAGTATGTCCGCATTGTGCAGTCCGCAACGGAGAAGAACTACGCCTTATTTACGATGAGTTCAAAAACCATCCGGATTTCCAGATGGTCTGCATTAGCGTCGATCCAGAAACGGATCAGGTAGACAAATTGGCAGATTACGCAGAAGCGCTTGGCGCAAATGCCAAAAACTGGTGGTTCCTAAATGCTGGTAGCGAAGCGGAGACTCACAAATATCTAGAAGAAACTCTCAAATTCTTTGGAATTCGCGAACGGACAGATGCCACTGAGATCGAAGCAAATGGCAGATTCCAGCACGATATGGGATTAATCGTAGTAGATCGGGACTTCAACGTAATTGGTAAATGGCCTCTGGCCGATGCGAGATCTGAGCAGGGACGTGCACTAGATCCAGATTTGTATGAGACCCTGAAGGCTGAAATGAAAGGACGTATCCGCCAAGAGCTGGCTGAGGATGAGCAGGCACAGTTGAAATGAAGCAGACTGAAGAGCGTAGGGCATGGCTGGCGAAGACGCCACGGGTGCTGGAATACCGTCGCCTGAAGTGGCTGACCTGGCTCTTAACAGCTGTCATTCTGGTGTTGGTAGGCCTGATGAGGCGGCCAGAACTTAGGATTCCGCTGCCAGATGGAGTCAGCCTAATGTTTCTTCCGCCTTTTCATGCGGTGGTCAACGGGCTCGTGGCGCTGTGTCTTATTGGTGCCTTAGCCTCTGTATTACGGGGAAAGATTGCAGCGCACCGGGCCTTTATCATGGCTGCGATGGGTCTTTCGGTTATCTTTCTGCTAGGCTATGTCGCCTATCATTTTACGAATTACGAAGTTCTATATGGGGATTATGACAAAAACGGCATTGTGGACCCGGAGGAAGCCGAGCTTGTTGGAGGGATGAGGAGTCTATATTTGGCTCTGCTAATTTCACATATTGTCGCAGCGGCGGTGAGCCTGCCACTCATTCTGCTTACCTTCAGTGCCGGCTGGACGAATCACTTCAGCATTCATCGCAAGCTTGCCAGATGGACTTTTCCGATCTGGCTCTTCGTCGCTGTGACCGGCCCTATCTGCTATCTAATGTTGAGGCCATATTATTGAACTTCCAATTCTGAATTTAGGCTTCGATTCTTTACAAAGCATAAAGGAGCTGAGTTGAATCCCGGGCATGGGGTTAGAGATTCGTAAAAGTTCCGATTGTGCATTTGATCAAGTATCGCTGGGAGAGGTAATGCTCCGCTTGGATCCAGGCGAGGGCCGGATCCGCACTGCGAGAAGTTTCCAGGCCTGGGAAGGTGGCGGAGAATACAATACCTCGCGCGGGCTACGAAAATGTTTCGGCTACAAAACGGCGGCTGTGACGGCTTTTGTGGACAATGAAATTGGGCACTTGATCGAAGATTTTATGATGCAGGGCGGTGTCTGCACAGATTTTGTCCAATGGCGGGAGGACGATGGGATCGGGCGCTCTGTGAGGAATGGCCTCAATTTCACAGAGCGAGGCTTTGGAATCCGCGGTGCAGTCGGAAACCCAGATCGGGGAAATACAGCCGCTTCGCAGCTAAAACCGGGTGATATCGATTGGGATCATATCTTTGGTGAAAAAGGCGCGCGATGGTTCCATACCGGCGGCATTTTTGCGGCGCTTTCTGAGAGTGCTGCGGAGGTTACTCTGGAGGCGGTGAAAGCGGCTAAGAAGTATGGGACAATCGTATCGTATGATTTAAATTATCGTCCTTCGTTGTGGAAGACCATCGGCGGGCAGGCAAAGGCTCAAAAGGTAAACCGGGAAATTGCCAAGTGTGTGGATGTGATGATTGGCAATGAGGAGGATTTCACCGCATCGCTTGGCTTCGAGGTAGAAGGAGCGGACGAGAATATTTCAAACATTGAAACAGACGCCTTCAAACGAATGATCGAGACAGCTGTGAAGGAGTTCCCAAATTTCAAAGTTGTGGCAACCACGTTGCGCGGCGTCATCACGGCAACTGTGAATGATTGGTCCGCAATTCTATGGCACGAAGGAGAATTTCAAGAAAGCCGCCAATACAAGGGACTAGAAATTCTCGACCGAGTGGGTGGGGGCGATTCTTTTGCTTCTGGCCTGCAGTTTGGGTTTATGGAGTTTAACGATGCCAAAAAGGCGGTCGAATACGGTGCAGCTCATGGCGCGATTGCTGCCACCACGCCCGGTGACACCTCTATGGCCACACGCAAGGAAGTCGAGAAGCAGATTAGCGGTGGCGGTGCGCGGGTGGTCCGCTAAGCATTTTCTCACGAAGGGCAATGGTCCTAAGGTTCCTTGCCTAGTCCATATCGGGAACAACTCCTATGAGGCAATCTCATAGTATGGTGGATGCGGACTCGGGTCGTTTCATAGCGAATTATTTCTTCTTGGTATCGGAAGAGCTTTGCTGGATTCCGACTATGAAAAGAAATCTAGTAATTCGAACTTCGGTTCTGCTGTTGTGTTCTACTGCTATCGGAATGGCTGGAGAAGAAGTTGTCGCAAGTCCTGAGCCTATGAGCGTTCCAGATGCATATGCTTGGCTCACGCCGTCGCTCAATATAACAACGAGATACGAGTTCCGAGATCTGCAAGGGCTCGATGCTTCGCATGCTTTGACAAGTCGCGCTCGTCTCGGTCTATTGGTCGGTCCATTCAGCGGATTAAGTCTATTCGGGGAACTCGAAGGCACCGGCGTAGCGATCGATGACTACCGAAGCAACCCCACGCCTAGTCAGTCAACGAGGCCTAACAAAGTAGGTAACACTCCGATTGCCGATCCCGAGAACTTTGAGCTCAACCAATTGTGGGCGGAATACAAAAGAGAAGCATTTGCAATCAAAGTAGGACGCCAACGCATTGTTACAAACAACTCTGCATTTGTCGGAAATGTAGGATGGCGCCAGAACGAGCAGACCTTCGATGCTGTCACTCTCGCCTATGCGGATGAAGCATGGAAGGCTAGCTATACATTCTCTAACCGTGTTCAGCGGATTTTCGGGAAAGACAGCAATGATGCATTACCAGGTCCACCACTGAAGGATTTTGAAGGTGAGTTCCATTTCATCGATGCATTATATACCACTGAGGCAGCAAGCTATGGTGGCTATGTCTATCTAATCGATGTAGATAACAACGCCAACGTAGGTAGAAGCAATACGTTTGGGGCCTTTACAAAGACAGGTGGTCTTCACGCGGAGCTCGCTTTTCAGACTGGCAATAGTGCAATTGATGGTGATTACGAAGCGGTCTACTCACACATTAATTATACTAAGTCATTTGGTAAAAGCTCTGTGATCGCAGGTTTTGAATATCTAGGAGATGACTTCAAAACACCATTTGCGACAGTCCATGCTTTCAATGGATTTGCAGATAACTTCGTCTTAGACCGCATCGGCTTGCGGGACGGTCCCGGCGGGTCATACGATGGGCTTGAGCGACATCTATGTGGGTTACACCCTGCCAGGACTCCCTGGCGGGATCACTGCCAAAGCCTTCTTACATTATTTCGCAGATGAAAGCTTCGAAGAAACTTATGGCTATGAGCTCGATGTGATTCTTGTGAAGAAGTTCACCGATCAACTATCTGGTCTTATAAAAGGCGCCTATTTTGTTGCTGACTCAGGCGGTTCCTATCCAGATATCAAGCAAGTCTCGATGCAGGTGGACTATCAGTTCTAAGAAGTTTTTGGAGTTGTTTGGTTGGAAAGCCTCACCCGAGTTATTGCTTGGGTGAGGCTTTTTTTTGATGCGAAAAGGTAAGATTGCGAGCTGTCAGCTCACAGATCCCTAGAAAGGTATCTTCGACGATAGATAGCTTTTTCCCATCTAGCAAAAACGCGCCCCATTCACGGACCACAGGCTCTGCCCGGATCGGAACTTCAACTAGATCACCTCTTTCCAAATCTTCTCTCGCGATCCACGGCGAAACGATCCCGACCCCCACGCCAATCTTTGCCATCTCGATAATCGACGCCATCGATCCAAGATTAAGCGTGATTCTGAGCTTCAATCCGAGATTTTCAAAAAGGGACCGGACCAAGCGATGAGTTTCGCTGCTCTTTGAATAGGCAAGGAATGACTCTTGTGCGATCTCTTCGAGGCCAATTTCCTCACGCGTCGCCCAGGGATGATGAGCGGATACGACAAATACGAGTTCGTCCGAAAAGATAGGGATGAAACGGGCCCAGCTAGGGCTCCTGCCGCCGATCCCGATCACGAGATCCAACTTCGCCGCATCGAGGCGCTCAAGCAACGCATTGGTGTCGGCAGACTCGACATGGATTTCACAGCGATTAAAACAATCACGAAATTCCCGCAGAACCGCGGGCAATAAATACTCACAAATTGTATGAGTCGCCCCTAAGCGGATGCGCCCTTGTCCCCAGCGCTTGAGTGCCTCGACCTCCTTATCAGCTAAATTCAGCTCGTGGAGGATTGTCTTGCAGCGGCGTAGAAAGACGACTCCCACTTGGGTCAGCGATAGGCGCTTCGCGGAGCGCTCCACAAGCTCCACACCCATCAGATTTTCTAGGCTGCGGATGGAATGGCTGACCGCCGACTGAGTTAAGAATAATTGTTCAGACGCTCTGGTAAAATTACCAGTTTCAGCAAGGGCGACAAAGGCACGTATCTGCCGCAAGTCAGGAATTTCTCGGATCATGAAGCAAATTCATCAAGCAAACAAAGGAAATAGTTAGCACCCTCCATGCCACAATCTGAATCTGGCATACCCTGCGCTCATAGATCGTCAGATGGCACCGGTATCACCCAAAGTAAAAAAGCAAAAGAAGGGCAAGATCAAGCTCGGCTATGTTTCTTTGATTGATAGCGCCCCCGTAGCGATCGCACGGGAAAAAGGCTTCTTTGAGGATGAGAATTTAGACGTCGAGACTTTGTTGCAGCCGGGTTGGGCATCGATCAGAGACAAGATTGGCTATGGAGAACTGGATGCCGCTCAGTGTCTCGGTTCTCTTGCGTTTGCGATACACCACGGAGTTGGAACAATCGCCAACGAAGTTGTCGTGCCCCTGATCATGAGCGCAAATGGGAACGCCATTACCCTCAGTTCAGACATCCCGAAATCTGCTGTCACCTCACAAAAGACACTCAGGGAATATTTAGAAAAGTCTTGGACAGAAGGATCGGAGTCTGACTTTTGCCTGTGTCCATCGGTGCTCTTCTCATCATACGCTGCTGCGGCAATGGCTGAAAATCCAGAATCTAGCGGATTTCCCGGGCTTGGAGATCGTTTTTATTCCGCCAGAAACGATGAACCGGAATCTTAGAAACGGCCACATTGACGGCTTTTGTGTGGGTGAGCCATGGAACTCAGTTTCGTTGCTAGAAGGGGATGGCTGGTGCCCCGCAACTTCAAAAGATCTATCGAGCGGTCACCCTGAGAAAGTTTTGCTGGCAAGTGCTGCCTTTCCGAAAGCGAGCCACAGCATCTACATTCTCTAACCTTGCTCTGTTGCGAGCATGCAAATACTGTCAGGATCCTGATCATCGAGAGGAATTGATCGATCTCTTATCTGCGGGACCAGGGATGGAAAAGATCCGCCCAGCACTGACCAATAGTCTATCTGGGAACTTTAAGGCAGGGCTATCAGACAAAGATCGGGATCTTCCCGATTTTCATATCTTTTACGATCCATCGATCAATATCCCAAGCGCTTCAGCAGCTGCCTGGTTCCGGAATGGCTTTATGCAATCAGGGCTCGTAGGCCCAGAGCATAAGATCGGAAAAGACAAAATTTTCCGCGTCGATCTTTATGAAAAGGCGCAAAGCGATTTTGACACACAAACTGTTACGAAATAAAATGATGAAACTACTATATAAGATACCGGCGATAGCGGCGACTCTTTCTACCTTCGCTTCCGCAGAGATGCTGGATGTGGAAAAAGACTCACTGACCTTTGGCTTTATTAAGCTTACAGACTGTGCACCTATTGTCATCGCAAAGGAGAAAGGCTTTTTCGAAGAAGAGGGTCTACAAGTCGAAGTAGTCGCTCAGCCGAACTGGAAGCAACTACTCGATAACGTAATCACCGGAGAGCTTGATGGGGCACATATGCTATCTGGTCAGCCAATTGCGGCGACGATCGGTTTCGGCACAAAGGCTCATATTGTTACCGCCGTTTACGATGGACCTGAATGGAAACGCGATCACTGTATCGAATTCGATCTGGGAAGGGATGCAGGAAAATGACCCGGCTCTGCGCAGTGACACCCCGTCTCATCCGATTTCTGCGGATTCCCTAAAGCCCTTGGTTCAGAGTGCAACTGAAAGCGGCACGAAGTTGCCAATGGGAATGGTATTTCCTGTATCGACTCACAATTACGAGTTTCGCTATTGGCTAGCAGCTTCGGGAATTCATCCAGGTTTTTACACCTCGACAGATTTGAAAGGATTTACGAATGGCGATATCGAGCTATCCACCACGCCGCCCCCACAGATGCCTGCGACATTGGAATCTGGAAAAAATGTCGCCTATTGCGTGGGTGAACCTTGGAATCAGCAAGCGGTTGCGAAAGGTATCGGTGTCCCAGTGGTCACAAACTACGATATCTGGAAGAACAATCCCGAAAAAGTGTTCGGTGTGACGCGTGAATGGGCGGATGAAAATCCACAGACTCTGATCGCAGTGACCAAAGCGCTTATCAAAGCGGGGAAATGGTTAGACGAAACCACCGCAGATGGCACTTTTGTAAATCGGGAAGAAGCCTGCCGGATCTTGGCCCAGCCAAATTACGTCGGAGCTGATTTTGATATCATCAAAAACTCAATGACTGGCTTTTTCTACTTTCAGAAAACGGATAAGCGCGAAATGCCGGACTTCAACGTCTTCTTCAAATACAATGCGACCTATCCTCATTATTCAGACGGCATTTGGTTCCTCACACAAATGCGCCGCTGGGGTCAGATTACCGAGGCAAAGCCAGCTTCATGGTACAAGGAAATAGTAGAAAAAGTCTACCTTCCTGAAGTCTATCGGGCTGCGGCAGCGAGTCTGATAGAAGAAGGAGCGCTCGAAGAAGATGAATTCCCAGCGGCCGACTACGCAGGTTATAAAGATCCTACGTCCGATTTTATTGATGGAATCGAATACGATGGAACCAAGCCAATTGAGTATTTGAACTCCCATGAGATTGGCAACAAAGACGATCCGAGCTTGGCTGAAAAGTAGGTTCTGAGGTGACTGCCGATCCACGCCTTCTTTGCAGCGGTAAGGATTGGTAGGAATTGATGAACCGAATTCATGGTAGCGATCTAGGGGATTCCTCTAGATCGCTAACCCATTTTTAGGGCTTGGTACGTAGCAAGCTATTAAAGGGCTGACCCGTTTCAATTTATGGCTGATTCAATCAAAGACAAAATCAAGTATAGCCTGCTGAAGGCGATCGACGTGAGTGGCTTCAAGGTGCTCGATCCGCCGGTCCGGCTGGCTTATGGCGAAGATCCGCAAAAGCAGATTCGGGATATTGTTCGTTTCATGGTCTTGCCGATCCTCTTTGTGATTGCATGCTTTGGCTTTTGGAGTGTGGTAGGGCCAAACCATAAGACAAAATCCGGAGAAGTTCCCGGCCCGTCGAAGGTCCTCAATGCCTGGGAGGATGCGCGTCGATTTGAGGGACGTGAAAATGAGAAACAGGATGCCTTCGAACTCAGCGGACCAGCGCGGCTTGAAACAATTGATGAGGTCAGCGCGAGGCTCACAGAGCTTGAAAAAGAAGCGGCTGAGAAGAAAGTGGATGCCGCCAAGATTGCGACAGAATCGCGGGCTCTCGTCACCGCACAGATTGCACCGGCTCAAAAGCGCTATGATCTGAAGAAAGCAGCGATCGCTAAAGAGCAGGCTGAACGCAAAGCGAATCTAGACCGTTTGGCTGAAATGGTTGTTCGCGAAGATGGATCCGCCGAAGCGCTACTCGCAGACGTCGCCAAGGACCGGGCCCTCAAGATAGAAGAGCGTGATGCTCTTCGTCTGCTGAAAGACGAGATCGATGAGATCCGCGCAAATCCTCCTGAGGCCATCAAATCCAGCCAGTTAGCAGCGAACCGCGTAGCTGATGAAGTGCAGCATTTCAAAAAGCGCCTCGATTACCTTACGACAGGCAATCGAAGTGTGAAACATGACGAAGTCTTGGAAAAAGTGAAGTTGGGTCGTGCCAGCTTAGCGGAGGCGACGACAGGCAAAGAAGCACTCAGTGCAGCCCGCGCAATTGCGATCAATGAGGATCGGGCAGAGAAGACTGCGGAGCAAAGTTACCCGCGCGCCGCTACCATCATGTGGCAAACAAAACGCTCAATTGCCACGGTGATTGTAGGTTTTTTGCTGGCCGCAGCCATTGCCATTCCAGTCGGGATTATGTGCGGGCTGAACCGGGTGGTTATGGCCTGCCTGACCCCACTCATCTCCATCTTTCGCCCGGTATCGCCCGTGGTGTGGTTACTTATTTTCCAGATCATCATCGGCGCTTTCTTCCTGAATCCAGAAACTTATCCACTATTTGTATTTTTCAATAGCGCATACAATCCACTCTCATTTCTACAGGTGAATCCTGCAATGGTCTTCTCTGCATGCACGGTAGCCATCTGCGCCCTATGGCCAGCTCTTGTAAACACGGCACTCGGCGTTTCAGCAATTGATAAAGATCACTTGAATGTAGCAAGAGTTCTGAAGCTCGGCTTTTGGGCGCGACTTTTCAAAATTGTCATTCCTTCCGCATTGCCGCTTGTGTTTGCAGGACTGCGTATCTCCTTGGGTGTTGGTTGGATGGTGCTAATCGCTGCGGAAGCTCTCTCATCCTCTGACGGTCTTGGAAAATATGTATGGGATGAGTATCAGAACGGCTCCTCGCAATCTTTTGCAAACATCATCCTCGCCTGCTTCATCGTCGGCATCGTCGGGTTCCTACTGGATCGCATCATGGTCATTCTACAAAGATTAGTCTCCTTCGATGACGGTTCTGCCACTGCGTAAAAATCTAAATCTAAAATCACCAATGCCTTTCTTAGAGCTAAATGATGTCACCGTGGCCTATGGCCCAGCTGGCAACCAGACGATCATCCTTCAAGATATCAATCTGAAAGTAGAGGAAAACGAATTTGTAGCCGTGATCGGTTTCTCCGGATCCGGAAAATCGACTTTGATATCACTTCTAGCCGGACTGATCCAACCTACCTCAGGACAGGTTCTTATGAACGGGCAGCCAGTGAAGGAGCCTCGACCCGATCTGGGTATCATGTTTCAAAACTACTCTCTCCTGCCCTGGCTATCGGTGCGTGATAATATTCGGCTCGCTACCAAAACCGCCTTTCCGAAACTCTCGAAAAAAGATCTGGATGATAAGATCACCCATTACACCGAGATGGTGAAACTCGGCCATGCCGGAGAGCGCAAACCGCATGAACTCTCTGGCGGTATGCGACAGCGCGCTTCGCTTGCTCGGACACTTTCCTTAGATCCAAAGGCGCTGCTACTTGATGAGCCGCTGTCAGCACTCGATGCTCTTACCCGCTCAGAACTGCAGGACCAAATTCTAACGATCTGGGAAAGAGATCGGCGCACGGTAGTGATGGTCACCAACGATGTGGACGAGGCAGTGCTGATGGCAGATCGCATTGTCCCACTCACTATTGGCCCTGGCAGCGACGCTCGCGCAAGAGTTCCGGGTCAACGCGGATCGTCCGCGTGACCGCCATACCTTCAATGAGCATCCCGAATACATGCGCCTGAAATCCGAGATCACCTCCTTCATGATGCATCTCGATGAAGATTCACGCAGTAATAACGACAAAGCGGTAGTGCCAATGCCCAAAGTTACCCCAAAAGACTTTACGCCGATCTCCAGCAAGCCGGTGCTTAGCAAAAACCTCACGACAAGCAACGCGGCATGAGCATTGAACTATATGAGCCAGACTCCTACTGAAGACGCACAACCGCTTTGTAGAGATTTCCCATCTCATCAAAGAATACCCGAATCCCTACGGCGAAGACCTGCGGGTGATTGAAGATTTTAATTTGAACATCAAACAAGGGGAATTTATCTCCCTGATCGGTCACTCTGGATGTGGGAAATCGACTGTGTTGACGATGCTCGCCGGGCTAAACGAAATTTCAGATGGCGGAATTATTGTTGGAAACCGGGAAATCAGCGGCCCTGGTCCTGACCGTGCCGTCGTTTTCCAAGCCCCTTGCTTGATGCCATGGCTGACCGCAGCTGGGAACGTTATGCTAGGAGTAAAAAGTGTCTACCCACATGCCAGCCGCGCGGAGCGCAAACAAATTGTAGAGCACTCGCTATCTGTCGTCGGCTTGGCGGACTCCATGATGAAGTATCCACGGGAGCTTTCTGGTGGCATGCAACAGCGCGTCGGGATTGCCCGCGCGATTGCCCTGCAGCCGAAAGTTCTGCTTCTCGATGAACCTTTTGGGCGCCTGGATTCGCTGACTCGGATGGAACTTCAGGACGTGATTCTTGGCATTTTAGAGAAGGAAAATCTCACGGCTATGATTGTGACGCATGATGTCGATGAGGCAGTCTTTATGGCGGACCGCTGCGTAATGATGTCTAATGGTCCGAAAGCCGGCGTGGGTGAAGTGATGGAGATCGATTTTCCACGCCCGCGAGACCGGGAAGCCATTTTCAATGATCCAGCTTTTTTCCAATACCGAGATCACTTGCTCGCTTTCCTCGAGCAGCGTTCCCATCTCAAGTGCGAAACGCGCATTCATCAGCGCGGTAATCTCGTCGGATATTTGAACAAACAGGACATCGAAGTTCTCGAAAAAGCACTAAACCTCTCAGTCGCATGAACCTACTAGAAAGCGCCGGGGCATTCTCCCCAGAACAAACAAATTACCTCTCCGGATTCATGGAAGGACTACGTCAAGTCCAGGCCGAGGGACTGCCCTTTCTGGGACAAAATGATCAGGGGCAATTCACGCATGATCCTGCTCTGGCGACTCCGCAAGAGCCATTGGAAGAAATGGTCTACGGTGTGCCGATCGACGAGCTCTCCAAGGAAGAGCGTGTGAAATATGAGAAAAACGGGTTAGATTCTTATGACGATATTCTTTCACATGCGGCCGAGAATAAGTTTGCCGATGGAGGCGATATCTTCCGCTTTAAATATCATGGGATGTTTTACGTCACCCCAGCGCAAAATTCCTATATGCTCCGGGCGCGGATTCCTGGATGCGTGATGACAACTGCGCAGTTTCGCGGAATGGCAGAAATTTCTAGGGACTGGGGCGCTGGCTTCTGTGATGTAACCACCCGGGGAAACCTGCAAATCCGCCAGCTGATGCCGCCAGATCTCCCCAAGGTTCTGACAAAGCTTTATGAGCTAGGGCTCACTTCGAAAGGGTCTGGCGCGGACAATGTGCGCAATATCACCGCGAGCCCAACCACCGGGTTCGATCCCGATGAACTAATTGATGTGCTGCCACTTGCGAAGGGGATGCACCATTATATTCTGAATAACCGCGACCTCTACGGACTGCCACGGAAATTCAACATTTCCTTCGATTCAGGTGGTGCAATCTCGGTCTGTGCCGATACGAACGATATTGCTTTCTACGCCGTTACGCTGAAGGAAGAAAGTGCTGGCATGAGCCCGGGCGTCTACTTTCGTATGCAGCTATGCGGCATCACCGGACACAAGCAGTTCGCCGCTGATTCCGGTGTCCTATTAACCGCAGAAGAAACGATCCCTGTCGCTGCAGCGATCCTGCGGGTTTTCATCGAAAATGGCGATCGGACCAATCGGAAAAAATCTCGACTCAAATATTTGGTCGATGACTGGGGCATTCCAAAGCTCTTAGAGGAGACGGCAAAAAAGCTGACCTTTCCGATGCGAGAAGTCCCTATAGCAGCCTGCGAGGTTCCAAAGCCGAAAGTGAAGCATGGGCACATTGGCGTTTATCGCCAGAAGGATGAGTCGGAACTACATCGGTGTGGTCATCCCGGTCGGCCGCATTCCAACCGACCTCGTCGATGAACTCTGCGCAATTTCTGAAACGTATGGAACAGGGGAAATCCGCCTGACTGTCTGGCAGAATCTTTTGATCCCCAATATCCCGGATGAAAATCTAGAGGCTGCGAAAGCTGCCTTGATCGCAGCTGGTTGCCATTTTAATTCGACTTCTATCTCTGGCGGCCTAATCGCCTGCACCGGCAATACCGGGTGCAAGTATGCGGCTACAAATACAAAAGGTAATTCAGTGGACCTAGCGCGCTACTTAGAAAGCAAAGTTCAGCTGGATCAACCGATCAATATTCATCTCACAGGCTGCAATCATTCCTGTGCGCAACATTACATTGGCGACATTGGCATGATGGGCGTCCAGGTGAAGACGGAATCGGGCGATAAGGTGGACGGCTACAATATCGTGCTTGGCGGTGGTGTGGATGATGACCAGTTCGTTGCTATCGAGGCTTTTAAAGGAATCCCATACAGCGATGTGCCAGTTCTGATCGAAACTCTCCTCAAAACCTATCTCGGCCATCGTGAATCGGGAGAGACCTTTGCCCATTTTACCCGGCGAGTTCCAATCGATGAGATCAAAGGCTTCATGGCCACGGATTCGGAACCGATCGCCGCCTAGTCGCCGCTAAGCATAGGGTGATCCAAGCTCCGCAATACGTAATCTTTATTTTCAAATGTTGACAATTCCTCCCACCGCTCCGTTTTCTCCAGAACAAATTGGCTGGTTAAATGGCTACCTGGCCGCCCGAGTTCAGGCAATGCCACAGGGCGCATCTGCTGCAGGCACAGGAACTATTTCTGCCCCGGATCTTTCGCCTCCTCCGACCGGGAAGGCTATCACTTTGATCTGGGGTTCTCAGACGGGAACCTGTGAGACTCTCGCGAAATCTGCCTCTAAAAAGCTCATCGCTGCCGGACACATACCGAGCGTCCGCGATATGGCAGATCTGGAACTGACAGACCTTGCCGAAATCGAGCACCTCCTGATTCTCACTTCGACCTATGGCGATGGGGAGCCGCCTGACAATGCGGCCGCACTTCATACTGAACTACATGGAGATAAAGCGCTCGATCTTTCGAAGCTCAGCTATTCGGTTCTCGGGCTCGGTGATAGCGAATATCCAGAGTTCAATCAGTGCGCAAAAGATTTTGACTCTGTCTTAGAAAAGCTAAACGCCAAGCGCCTAATTCCGTTGATCGAGAGCGATGTCGAGTATGAGGAGCCCTTTGCTGAATGGATCAAGTCCGTCTCCGCAGCCTTGGTCTGAGAAATCTAATTGGGATATATCCGATTATATTATGAGCTTACCGATCGTTCTTATATGCATCGCCATTGTCGCCTTGTTATATTCTGCCGTCGGTCATGCGGGTGCCTCTGGCTACATCGCTGTATTCACTCTGCTAAGCTTCGCGCCGGAGAATATCCGCCCCACGGCTTTATTGCTGAACCTGTTTGTCTCGGTAGTCGCCACTTTTCAATTCTCTCTCGCAGGTCATTTCCGTTGGAAGCTATTTTGGCCCTTCGCGTTGTTCGCTGTTCCCTGCGCTTATTTAGGTGCGATGATTCCGCTGTCTACGTCACTGGTTCAATGGGTGCTTGGACTCGTCCTGCTTTTTTCTGCGATACGTTTTTTGATTACACTGCCTCGCCCTGAATCCCCTAACAACTTGCGTTTAGTCACTGCGGTTCCTACTGGTGCCGCACTCGGTTTCTTGGCCGGTCTCTCAGGAACGGGCGGCGGGATTTTCCTATCGCCACTGCTCTTGCTTGCCAATTGGGCTACCGTGAAGCAAGCAGCTGCAGTTTCCGCTCCTTTCATTTTAGTTAACTCAGCCGCAGGTCTAATCGGCTTTGGTGGGGGAAATTTCCTTTTATCTGAAAGCCTCCACTGGCTGATCGGCACCGTTTTAGTTGCCGGGCTGATTGGCTCTGGACTTGCCGCTTGGAAGCTTCCTGTGCCAGCAATCCGGGCAATTCTATCAGGAGCGCTGCTGGTAGCTTCGGCCAAATTTTTACTGCCTATCTGAGCTATGGCCGCGAGCACTTTACAGGGAACTTTGATTGATGATTTGCTAGCGGCACAATCGCGCAGCTATCTTCCCGTGGAAAAATTTGCGGAAACTCACGATCGCGAGCCCGATTTAGCAGGGCATTACCGGAGCTTGATTCCACTCTCAAAACCAGGCCCCGGGGAGCAGTATGCCTTCGAAGTCGCGCTGGATAAATGCACTTCATGCAAAGCCTGCGTCACCGCCTGCCACAGCCAGAACGGCCTCGATGAAGATGAATCTTGGCGTGATGTGGGCGTCCTACACGGAGGCGAGGATGCGCCCGGCTGGCAGCAAACAGTAACGACTGCCTGCCATCATTGTGAAGATCCCGAGTGCCTAAATGGGTGCCCTGTGAAGGCTTACGAAAAATCTGAAGAAACAGGAATCGTCCGCCATCTCGACGATCAATGCATCGGCTGTTCTTATTGCATCTTCAAATGCCCGTTTGACGTTCCAAAATATTCGAAAAAACGTGGAATCGTTCGCAAATGCGACATGTGCCATGAGCGTCTTGCGGAAGGGGAGGCACCTGCATGTGTGGCCGCCTGCCCTACGGAGGCGATCAGAATTGTTAAGATAAATCGACTCGAAAAATCGAAGCTCGGCAGTCGTGGGATTGGATTTTTGACAGGCGCGCCGTCGCCAAAAATCACCTTGCCGACGACTCGCTACACCGGCCGCCAAGTTCCATTCTCCGCAACTGCTGCCGACCGGGAAAATCTAAATCCAGAACACTCTCACTGGCCCCTTGTCGTGATGCTCGTGTTTACGCAGGCGGCGGTCGGCCTATCGATCAGCTCACATACAGGAACGGCCCGGCTCTCTATCACGATTCTATCTCTCACGCTATTTACGCTCGGCCTCATCGCGGCAACCCTACATCTAGGGCAGCCGCTCAAAGCTTGGCGCTTTTTCCTCGGGCTACGGACTAGCTGGCTATCCAGAGAACTATTAGTATTTTCGGCTTTAGGACCTCTTCTGGCAATTCCACTCATCTTCCATCTGCCTGAATTGATTAGCAGCCGCCTCGGAATTCTTCCCCAGCTTTTGACGCATCCAGCAGTTTACGCTCTGACCGCCTTCACCGGACTCGTAGGGGTTTTTACCAGTGCGAAGATTTATGAAAGCACACGCCGGGAATTGTGGCGCGCTGGGGTCACCTTCACTCGCTTCTTCCTCGGCGTGGGAGTTTTCTACCTGATCGGCCGATGTGTCGTTGCGGCTAGTGATGGACGTTCAATCCTCGCTGCTTCCTTTTGCTTGTGCCTGATCGGTATCGTGTTGCTCGATATTTTTCAGCTTCGTGGCGAAAGCCTGCGGCGCGAGGCAGCGATTATCCGCAAACCTCTTTCCACCATCGCAATCATCCGCTTGTTAGCTGCTGGCCTAGCTTGTGTGCTGATTTTCGTAAGTCCATGGCTGGCTTTGGTGCCACTACTCATTACCTTTCTTGCTGAGCGGACGATCTATTTTATGGCAGTTCGTCCACTCAAGATGCCGGGCGTATAAGGCGATTTTTAATATGTTTAAATTCAAAAAATTTACCGGCAAAGAAGCGCTTGAATTCGCCAAGGGGCAGGCGACCCTTCACGCCCGCAGCGGGCCATTTACTTCTGAACTCCTGCGTGCACCGGGAAAATTTGGACTTGGGCAAGTCCCGGCGCGCCTAGTTCCAGATGCAAAAGCCACCTCTATTTGCGGTTACTGCTCCACGGGCTGTCAGCTCGATATTCATCTACGCGATGGCCAAGCAATCAACCTTACACCAGCTACAAAATATCCGGTGAACTTGGGAATGGCTTGTCCGAAGGGCTGGGAAGCTCTTACTGTTCTCGATGCGACCGATCGTGCCACGAAGCCGATCCTAGATGGGAAGGAGATCGATTGGAAGACAGCGGCAGATGCCTTCTGCGATCGCTTTCAAAAAATTCAAAAGAGATCTGGACCGGAAGCGGTGGCTTTTCTTTCGACTGGGCAGATCACGGTTGAAGACTTCTTTCTACTCGGTTCTTTTGCAAAATTTGGCATGGGTATGAAGCACGGCGACGGCAATACCCGCCAATGCATGGCGACAGCCGCCACAGCCTACAAGCAGTCCTTTGGATTCGACGCGCCGCCGTATACCTATCGCGATTTTGAAGAATCTGATGTTATGGTCTTCGTCGGTGCGAACCCGACGATTGCCCATCCAATCATGTGGCAGCGCGTGATGTCGAATCAACGCTCTCCTGAGATTATCGTCATTGATCCGCGCTTTACCGAGACCGCGCAAGTCGCAACCCAGCATTTTCCCCTAAGGCCAAAAGCGGACCTCACTCTGCTCTATACCTTGGCACATATTTTGGTGCGCGATGGACGTCTAGACCGCGATTATCTTGAAAATACAGAAGGTTTTGATGAGTTCGCAGAATTCACGAGAGAATACGCGCCAAAGAAAACCGCTGCAGAATGTGGCCTTTCAGTAGAGCAGATCGAAAAGCTAGCACAGACTATTTCGGAGCCCGGAAAGCGTGTTTCTTGGTGGTGGACCATGGGGGTGAATCAATCTTACGAGGGAACCCGCACGGCTCAAGCGATTATCAATCTCTGCCTGATGACTGGCAATATCGGCAAGCCGGGAACCGGTCCAAACTCGATCACTGGCCAGTGCAATGCGATGGGCTCGCGTTTGTTTTCCAATACGACTGGTCTTGTCGCCGGTCACGATTTTACCAAAGCGGAACATCGGCAGAAAGTGGCCAAAATTCTGGAAATTTCACCGGACCAGATTCAGGAAACTCCCGGCTATGCCTACGATGAGATTCTTGCTGGGATCGATCGCGGTGAGATCAAAGGGCTGTGGATCATTGCCACGAATCCGAATCATTCATGGATCGCGCAGAAAAACTTTGCCCGGCTGCGCGAGAAGCTAGATTTTCTCGTGGTTCAGGACATGTATCACAGCACCGAGACGGCTCAGCTCGCGGATCTGGTGCTGCCCGCTGCGGGTTGGGGTGAAAAAGAAGGGACCTTCATCAATTCTGAGCGGCGCTTTGGGGCGATCAAGCAGGTGAAAAAAGCGCCGGGCGAAGCTCTTAGCGATTTTCGCATTGTGCAGCTCCTCGCCAGCCGCTGGGGCGGGAAGGCAGATTTTATCAAAAAGTGGGAAAGCCCAGCTGCAGCCTTTCAAACAATCAAGGAACTGACCCGTGGCCAGCCTTGTGATATAAGCGGTGTTAGAGACTATGAGCATCTTGATCAAGCTGGCGGAATTCAGTGGCCTTTTCCTGAATCGATGACTGGCGATCGTGGCTCTGAGACGCAGGAACGTCGCCTGTTTGAAGACCAAAAATTCTTCACTCCAAATAAGAAAGCAAAGTTTCTTTTCTCGCCGCCGCGTCCAGTTCCAGAAGCGACATGTCCTGAATACCCATTCATCCTACTCACCGGCCGAGGCACCAGCAGCCAATGGCACACGCAGACGCGCACGGCAAAATCGGCTGTCTTAGGTAGGCTTTACCCAGCTGATTGCTATCTGGAAATCAGCCAAGCAGATGCAGACAAACTGAAGATTAGAGATCGGGAATCGGTGCAGAATTCGCTCAAGGCGGGCTGAGATCGAGGCAATCGCGCACGTCGGGCCGGCAGTCCAGAATGGGCAAGTATTTCTACCGATGCACTACCCGGACGTGAACAAGCTGACCGAAGCCTCCTTTGATCCACATTCCCGCCAGCCTTCCTACAAGCATTGCGCGGTGCAGATTGAAGCAATCTAAAATCAGTTTTTCGATCATTGACGATTTTTAACCTACCGTAAGCTCGTTCGGTCCTCGTCTTAGAACACCGGAGGAAAGGATCCGGCAGCGTAAGCCACCATTTCCCTTCAAAAATTCTTCCGTCCCAGGTGCGCAGGCTTCGTCCATCCAATAGCAAGGACGCGCTTCTTCGCTGCCGGAGAGATGGATGCCACCTAGTCGAAATTCCTTCCCGATTAACGAGTTGAGATCGGCACCGCTGAGCACCACGTTTCGCCGGAAGCTGCTCGCAGGAAGTGTCTCAAGCGCAAAAGTTCTCGATTACTTTCTGCCATACTTCTGCGGCAAATAAGGTCAGCTGCCCCTTAAAATCTGGCTGATGATCAAGATAGCGGTCGCCACGCACACCCCGTCCCGCAAGCAGTTCGATCTCCTTCTGATCGTTTATCTCATGCTCCATCCGCTTCTCTCCATGCCTGCCTTTGAAATCGTGCCCAGGAGAAATGTAAAGATGTCTGATATCGACAATCATCCGCCGAGGTAGCTCATTTCCGCTTTTTTTCGCGTGTTCTGCCCACGTATTTCCGAATATCGATCTTGCCGTTTCTGCCATGTGCCTCCCATCAAAATAGCAAGATCCTCATCCGTATGCGGGTTGCGCAAAGTCGATTTCAGATCGATCACCCTTTTCTGAAAAAAGGCAGGTGTGCATCTTGCCATCGGCTGAAATGCGCATCCGACTGCAGGCCCCACAGAATGGCTGGGAGACCGAAGAAATAATCCCAAATTCTCCGGAACGCCCTGATCTATCTCGGATCGTCCAGCGATTGGCCACCTCTCCTAGGTAGGCAGGAGCCATCGATTGAATCGTAAATTCCTCTTCGATCTCTCCTAGAATCTCCGCTTGAGAATAGACATCGGATAGCTCCCAGCCATTGCTCTCACCGACGTCCATATATTCGATAAAACGCACTGTCACTCCACTTGCTAAACCCCACCGCAGAAGCGGCAGGATTTCATCCTCATTCACACCTCGCTGGACCACACAATTTACCTTCACCGGAAGCCTCGCTTTTTGGGCAGCTGAAATTCCAGCCAAGACCCGTTCCACTTTTGCGCCGACCCCGTTCATCTGGGAAAAAATAGCGGGGCTCAAGGCATCGAGGCTTACGGTCACACGTGTCAGTCCAGCCGCAGCTAGAGCGGGGGCGTGGTGAGCAAGTAGCACCCCGTTGCTGGTCATTGCGAGATCCTCAATTCCTTCGACAGCCGCTAATAGGGCGACGAGATCCGTGATCCCGCGCCTTAATAATGGCTCACCCCCGGTAAGACGCACTTTGCTAACGCCGAGCGAAACTGCTGTCTTGGTCAGCTCGATAATCTCCTCAAATGAGAGTACCTCTCCGCGCTCAAGGAATTGATAAGCGGGTCCAAATATTTCTGCTGGCATGCAGTAGCGGCAGCGAAAATTGCAACGATCTGTCACCGAGATCCGAAGATCGCGTAAAGGCCGCGCACGCGAGTCATTCATCTCGGGACATGCTAGCACGGCTTGCTCCAATTTGAATGGGATTTATCGATCACTGCATGAATGTGATTCATTTCAGCGACCATTTTCTGCTTTCTTTGAGAAGAACCTAATTCAGGTTGGTTTGAAATCGATGGACGCCCTAATTTCCCCCCAAGAAGCGGAAGCCCGTATCATGGCTGGTTTGCGGGTAATGCCTGCGGTGAAAGTTTCCTATCAGCAAGCCCATGGACGGATTTTGCGCGAACCTTTATTGGCGGATCGGGCTTCTCCGCCGATTGACCGGGCGATGATGGACGGCATTGCTTGCCGCAGCGAAGATTTTGAGAAAGGCAGACGTTTTTGTCACAGGAATGCACGCAGCTGGCGATGCGCCACCGGCCGCTTTGCCGAAGGGCGGCTGCTGGGAAATAATGACCGGCGCAAGTTTTCCCGATGATTGCGATGTCTTAGTTCCGGTAGAAGATCTGTTGATTGAAACGTTTGCAGAACGAGGAGCAACAAAAGTAAGTCCAAAAGCAGCCGCCCGGGTAGTCCCGGGTCAGTTCATTCATCGGATGGGTTCTGATTTTGACGCCGGGGAAACTCTAGTGAATTCAGGAACGAAATTGGGCGCTGCCCACATCGGCCTTGCGGCGTCGATTGGAGCGCTAAGTTTTCAAGTGAGCAAGATACCTCACATCACGATCATCACCACTGGTGATGAGCTGATCCCTCCGGAATCCACCCCGCTCGCCTACCAACTCAGGCAATCGAACGGTCCCTGCCTACGAGCTGCATTGATCGGGTCAGGCATCGCACAGAGACTCAATCAAGTGGCGGCACTTAGTGGACTCTCCAGACCTGATGCGGGCTGCAATTTCTGAGGCGCTCGGAGAGAGCGATTTACTTTTGCTTTGCGGGGGAATTTCGATGGGGAAGAAAGACTATGTGCGGACGGTCTTGGAGGAGAAACTCGGTGCGCCCGCTTTTCATGGAGTATCTCAGCGCCCCGGAAAGCCTCTGGCATTTTGGAACCAAACTGAGCAGTGTCCTCCGGTGTTCGCACTTCCAGGAAATCCGAATTCTACGCTTGTTACTTTCTACCGCTATGTTCTGCCAGCCCTGCGGTATCTCTCGGGTGCCGAGTTAAAGATTCCACTTGAACTAGCTTTGCAAACAGAGGTCGCAAGAAACCAGAATTTAACCCAATTTTTGCCTGCAACTTTGGAGCCAAGCGCTAGGATTTCCTTGAAGAAGCCGCAGAACTCAGGTGACTTCGCTCGTTTTTTAGGTGCGACCGGCCTTGCGGAGGTAGCGCCCGGAAGCGGAGCAGCATATAGCGCTTTCTATTACCCATTTTCCTAATGAAGCTCAGCCATCTAAACCATTCTGAACAACCTGAAATGGTCGATATCAGCGGAAAAATCTCCACCCCTAGAGAGGCGATCGCTAGTTGTCGAGTGGTGCTAGGCGAAGCGCTAATCTCTCAGATGGACGCAGGCGAGCTGCGCAATAAGAAGGGGCCGGTGATCCACACCGCGATCCTCGCTGGAATTCAAGCAACGAAACTGACCTCGCAGCTAATTCCACTATGCCATCCACTGCCATTAGACCGCGCAAAGATCGAAATTGTCAGCTGCGGAAGCAGTGAATTACTCGTCACTTGCACAGTCCGAACCAGCGGCAAGACTGGGGTGGAAATGGAAGCGCTCACCGGAGCTTCAATTGCCGCACTTACGATCTATGACATGTGTAAATCGGCGAATCCTGCGATCGAAGTTCAAGACCTAAAGTTGCAGAAAAAAACGGGCGGGAAATCGGATTTTTCAGCGAAGGAGGAGGGCACGGCATGATTGTAAAAAGATCAAAACAAGTCCGCGCTCTTTTGCTAATCGGTGGAAAGAGCCGCCGGATGGGCAGGGACAAGGCTGAGCTGCGGATCGGCACTGAGACTTTGCAAGAACGGATAATTCGCATTCTAAAGAGCCGGGTGGCCGATGTTCGCCTGTCAGTCTCACATGCTGATACGCGGACTTTTGAAGAGGCAGTGATTCGGGATTTACGTGAAGATGCGGGGCCGCTTGGCGCGCTGGAGGCAGCTTTCGAGCACGATTCGGAATGTGCGTGGCTGCTCTGTGCCTGCGATTTGCCGCTCCTAGATGAAGCGACCGTCGGCCAGCTCCTTGACGCGCCGGATTCAGAAGCTTTGGCAACTTGTTTCGCCAATCGGCATGATCACAGGGCGGAGCCGCTATGTGCCCTTTATCAGCCGCTAGCCGCAGAGCACCTGCAGAACTTCCTTGCAGAGGGCGGCCGCTGCGCACGTGGTTTTCTAGAGAGTCTAAAGCCGTTTGTTCTAGAGCTAGATTTTACCCTCGCCTTGGAAAATGCGAATCGGCCCGAAAGCCTTGATGAGATTGAAGCCTTGCAGCGGACAGGCCTTGTTATGAAATCGGTAAACGTAGAATTTTTTGGAAAGCTCTCGCAAGAGGCACAAGGTGGTTTACGAAATACAAATGCGGCGACCCTTGGCGGTTTGTATGAGGAACTGCGAATGCAAGAACGCCTTAGTCTCGATCTTAATGAGGTGAAGGCGGTTCTCAATGACCAGATCGTCGGGTGGAAAGAGCCGATCCTACCCGGGTCCGAAATCGCATTTCTACCGCCCTTCGCGGGTGGCTAAGAAGATCAGGATTATGTTCCAATTAGTTACCGAAGGAATTAACACCGCAGACCTGATTGCGGCGGCTAGTTTGCCAAGCTGTGGTGCGGTTGTCGTCTTTGAGGGCCGGGTTCGTGACCATCATCACGGCAGGGAGGTCATCGCTCTGGCATACTCTGGGCATCCGAAACTTACAGCCATTGAGGGAGAAAAACTTATTGAAGAAACGATGGGGAAATTTCCTGAGGTGGAAATGATATCTGCAAGTCATCGGGAGGGGCACTTGGAAGTCGGCGAGATCGCGGTTGGAATTGCGGTATGCTCAGCGCATCGGCCGGCGGCATTCGAAGCTTGTGATTACCTAGCGAGCCAGCTCAAGGATCGGCTGCCGATGTGGAAGCAAGAGTTCTTCGGTGATGGGACCAGTAGCTGGACTTAGTTCCGCAGAAGGAGTATTTGCTGCATATGAAAGCACAAAAGTATGATCCGAACGAGAGCGCCGGTGACCGAGGCCTGTCTGCAATGTTGGCATATATACTAGACGATTTCTTAAAAATCCCGGGAACGAAGCGTCGGATTGGGCTGGACCCGATTATCGGAATGATACCGGGAATCGGCGATTTACTTAGTTCCGGAGCGGGACTTGCGGTATTGGCGATGGCCGCGAGGCGTAAAATGCCGATGCTGCTCTACATCAAGATGATTTCTAATTGGGCTCTCAATGCAATCATCGGAGCCATACCTGTTCTGGGCGATGCCTTTTCGTTCTGGTTTAAATCAAATCGGCGGAATCACGAAATGCTGCAGCAGCATCTGAACGCAGGCGGACCGAAAGGAACGGGCGGAGGCTGGGGTGCACTCATCGTGCTCGCGGTGATGGCTTTGCTCGTCATTTTCCTAATGTTTGCAATCGCCGGTTTCGTCTGGAATCAATTGTTCGGTTCTTAAACATTTGTGGTGTCGGAAAGGAGAATATTGGATCATCAAAGTATAAGAAAGTTTGCCCGTGCACTTCTAACAAGACCATGTAGAAAAATGATATGGACACAGATTTCCAATCATTACTTGATTCATGGGCAGTCTATTAGATGTAGGCAGTTTGCTAAGCTCATATTAGTCAACGGGCAGACTATATGAATATTGGATGGATGTTCTTGCGAAACGCTTAGCCCTAGCAATGCTTCCAACTAGGGAATGCCTCATGGCCCAACGCTACAAGGTCCGGGTCTTTGGACTCGTATCAATTCCGATCCAAACCAAACTTCTGCAAAGAAAAGGATTTTGAAGAGTGGCTTGAAGGTGACGACAAAAAATCGATTAACGAAGGTGAAAGTTCTATAAAATCAGCTATCTAAAAACTCTGCTTCATAACGGAACTCGATCGGATAACAGAATTGGGCACTTTACAGAAATTATGTTCCTGCATGAATCCGCTTAGCTATGAACGTTTCATTCACTCCACTGATTCTTGCGGCTCTAACTATCTCTGCTAATGCAGCTGTATCTGTAAGTGGCAATTTTATCTCTGGATCGCCGACTCCTAGACTAGAGGTTACCAATGAAATAGTCATCAATGTGATTAGTAGTGGCACTGCTTCTTACCTTGTTTTCGATGAGTGGGTCATCTCAGACGGCAATTCTAGCACGGCTTTCGCGTCATCTGGCCAAAACCTATCATATAATCTTGGCGGAGGTAGTTTGACCAGAAATCTAAATTCGTTAACTGACAATCTGGCAAATAATGTTGGAAGTATTACTGAAAATGACGGATACCTAATTTTTGGCGGAATCTCTGTAACCGCTGGAGACGTTTTCACCGTCGAGACTAGTAGCTATACCTTCGGTCCAGATACTGGTTTCAACAACGCAATAAGCGGTTCGACCTTTTCCGGCAACTTTTTTCTTACCGACTCTAGTGGTTCATTTCTTGGTGGAACTGCACCAATACCAGAACCCTCTGTGGCTCTACTATCTGGATTAGGCTTACTCGGCTTGCTCCATAGCAAACGTTAGTTGGGCTTTTCAGCGATCAGCTGCTTAATCCCGTGCCATTCGGAACAGACCATATGAATGATCGGAACTTAATTACTTAGGGTCTGTGAATGGCCTTATGAGAACGAGCATGTAGAATGTTCCGGAATCCCTAATTATAGAAGATCAGGTGGAGCGCTTTTTGGGATAATTTTGGTTTTGATCGGCGATTTTTGGGCATCGCGAAAATGAAGGTCACTGCCGGGAAATTCGGGGAGAAAATTTGAACGAAAGTTTTTTTGGTCACTCGAAGTCTCACGTTCGGGCTAAGAGATTTAAGCGGATGTTTAAAGGACAGAAAACGTAGCTAAAGGTGGAGGCGAGATGCGTATTTCGGGCAGTGTCTGCGGAGGCGAGAGTGCCTTCAGTGAATACTTCGCTTCCACAAGCTCGGCACTACCAGCACGCTTAGTAGCATGGTAGTTAGCACGCCTATGCTGCAAAGGAGACCCATGCTGCGGAGGATTTCATTCGATGCGAAAAGCAGAGAGCCGAAGCCGATGGCGGTGGAAAGGCCGCAGAAGCAAATGGCTTTCCCGACTCCGTTCCAGACTGCATCGAGATCGCCGTTTGAGCGGCGGAGGGAAAAAATGAGATGGATTGAGTAGTCGATCCCGGTGCCGACAATGAGCGGGATGGCCATGCCGCTAAGAAAATTCCAAGCGCTGCCGGTGACGACCACGAAGGCATTGACGAGGAGGAGGGAGGTGACCAAGACACCAATGGTGATCGCCGCATCTCGGATGGAGCGAAATACGATGATCAAGGTAAGTAGCAGCACTGCGGTGGCGGGTAGGAAGATGACGTATAAATCCCGGCGGACTTCTGGGAGGAGATCGCTCTGGATGATCTGCCAACTTGTGAGGGTGAAATTATCTGAAGTGAGACTAGCTAGCTTCGTCGCGTTTTCCTCGGTAACCTCCTTGGTAAGCATAACAGAGCCGGAGAGGTAGCGCTCGCCCTCAGGGCTGGATGCTACAAATTGCTGGACGAATTCAGAGAGATCGACTTCGTCGGGTGAGGCACCGAATTCTTCGAGAATCATGCGGTCGAGGGCGAGGCCTTCATCAGTGAATCCGGCTTCCGTGGCTGTTTGTAAGACTTTGTCGCGGTTTTGAAAAATCGTTCTCTTTTCGGGGCTGCTTTCACCATTGCCGCCCAAAAGTGGTAGCAGCTTGGAAGGCCATCGATAGCTTTGGATGATTCCTTCGGCTCTCAGTTTTTCGAGGTTCTGTTCGGCCTTTGATGCGCTGTTCTCCAGCTCATCCCAAGACGTTCCTTTTGCTAACAGCTGAACATTTCTTTTAGACCAAGCAGGGAATTTTTTCTGAATGATCGAGAAGGTGGCGGCGGCTTCGCTGGAAGATGGCTCGACCATTGAGAAGTCGAAGCTGATGTCCGGCTCACCTTTCGCAGCGAAGACTGCGATTGCAAAGAGGATGCCGGAACCGATGAGTGATCGGGCGATGAGTTTTCCAGGGAAGGGGGCCCTGAGTAAGACGGTGGCTTTTTTGCCCGGGAATGTTCTTAGAAACAAAGGAATAAAAATGAGCATCACAGCTGCTCCTGTGATGAGGCCGATGATGATGAGGCCGCCGAGCTGGCGGACGCCCTGAAAGGTGCTGAAAGTGAGGAGGCCGAATACGGTGGCGGTAGTGGCCGCAGCCCAGAGGATGCCGGGTGCGAGTTCACGGCGGAGACGAGTCGGATCTTTTTCGTTTCCGATGGATTCTCGGAAAATAACAACTCCGTAATCGATGATGAGGCCGAGCAGGATCGCGGCGAAGCCGACGCTAACAAGATTTAAGGTGCCGAAGATCCAGCCGCCGATGCCAAGTGTGATGACAAATGATAGTCCTAACAGTAGTAGGATGAGGAGTAGCTGGCCTGGGTGGCGCTGGACGATAAGGAAAAGAATCCCGACCAAAATGGAAGTAAAAAGGATGGTGCCGAACAAGTCGCCTTCCATGGCGGAGCCGATTTCTGCGTTGTAGACGGGACCGCCGGTGAGGCCGAAAGTGAGGTCCAGATCTTTGAGACCGGACCAGCTGATGGCGGCGCTCCTGATTTTTTCGACCCACGCTTTGTGAACACGGAAGTCGGTGCTTGGCGCAGGATTATGGATGAGGATGAGCCAATGTTTACTGTCTTCGGATTGGAAAGATAGCTGGCTTTCGCTTAGTTGCTCGATGAACGGATGTCGAAGAAAGCCTAGAGGATCATAGGCAGCCATGGTGGATTCTTGTTGATCGAAGGATGTCCGGACACTTTCTTTTGCCGCGGCAAGATGGTTTTTCAGCAATCTCTCATCGAGCAGGCGATCTCCCAATGGTTCAAATACGTCGTTGGGGGAAACTAGCCAGAGGCCAGCAATTGCTTTTGCTAGCTCTTCGGGCCGGTCCTCGAATTCGGAGCGGTAGAGAATTTTTGTGGGAGGTAGTTTTTCCCGAAGGTGGCTTACGAATTCCTCAATGTCCTCTTCGTAAATTTCATCATCTTCACTGCTAAGTAGGAGAGCGATGCGCTGGTCATTATCGAAATATTTCTGGGAAATTTTTAGCGTCTGGACACTTGGAAGTTCTTGCGGAAGAACTGCGAGTATATCGGTCTCGAATTTGAGGCGGAAGAGGCCGGCGATCGATAGGGCGAGAATGACGCAGAGGCCGAATAGAAAGGGGACTTTTTTTCTCACTGGTGCAAGCTAGGTAGAGCTACGGAAACGGCAATACTTTGATGGGTTGAGTTGATGAGAAACTCGGCTAAAGTTATCATATGAAAATAACGGCCTCTCTTATCTTCCTCTTTTCTTTGTGTTCGAGCTTGCTCGCCAAGGACTTGACTCCGCTGAGGAAGGCGCTGGAAAAACAGCAGAAGTATCAAACCGTAAGCGTGGATGTGAGGCAGACGAAAAAAAGTCCGGCGCTTTCAGAAGAGACAAAACTGAAGGGGCACCTTTGGTTAAAACCCGGCAAGGCGTTCCGATGGGAACTAGGGACTCCAGCAGAGCAGGTAGCCGTGTTCGATGGAAGCACATTGATATTTCTGGATGAAAAGAAAAAAACGGCGAAGAAGGTGGCTGCGGAGGATCGCAAGGCTAAGCCCTTGTTTTTAATGCTGGGATTTGGCGAAGGGGCTTCGTTTCAAAAGATTGAGGAAAACTTTTCAGTGAGTGGGACGAATACGGTGGATGAGCATTTCATCGTTTCTCTAGTGCCGAAGGGGAGCTTGAGGCGCGGAATTATTTCCTTGGTTATGCAGGTGAATACGCGGACTTCGTTTATGGAGAGGATCGAGTATGTACAGAAGGATGGAACGAAGGTGACGACTGAGTTCTATCCGCCGAAGGTGAATGGAGCGAATCCCGGCGAGTAAGTTTCAGGTCGCTGCGGAGGGATATAAATGGGAATGAGCTTTCCCGCCCCCGAAAGAATTCGGCTGGTGATGACATCGATGTCAAAATCGCGGACGTTTTGCCCCTGATGAGCGTTTTCTTGGGAACAGGTGGGAAACGGACCTGTCACCTTTTTCCAGCCTGTCTTTTTAGCATTTTGGTTAAGATCTTCAGGTGGCTTATTTTCCAGTCATTGCGTCAACTGAAGGGGTAAGATGGTTAAGCGATAAGGTGCATTCTCTGGGTGTGGTAGTAGCCTTCGTTGTATTCAAAGACAGCCTGCTTACCAGCGTCCCTGCTCTCGAAGACCCCAAACTCCGGAGACGCTTTTGGTTTTAGCATTTACCAGAAGCTTTCCATGGAAAATTCCTACACTTTTTTAGGCCTTACTACTGGGTAAAAGGAAAGCGCTCTAGGAAATCTTCTAGCTACGGTTATTCTAAGGCCAATCGCATTCTACCAACAATTGCCACACAAGCCTTACGATGAACGGTTCGACTGCAAACAAAGCATTTCCTTTTTTATATCGACTATCCATTCAAAAGTTATCGATCACTTGCAGTTGGAAATAATGGTATGGCTAACCTCCAAGCAAATTATGATGGCGCTTCATCCTACGAATATGACGTCGACGATACCCAATATTAGGTTTTTGCACAAAGAAATATGTTAGACCTAGTCAGCGAAAAAAGGTTGTAAGATTTCAGTCCTTTGACACTGGAATTGAAAACTCCTCTTGTGAGTAAATGCAACCATTTGTTTACTTAGTAATGCTGGGAATAATTATTGGTCTACTGGTAAACATCTTTGCCGCTACGCTCAAAATAATTTCAAGGATAATAATTATCTTTTTTGCTTCGAATTTTTTTACTGACAGTCTTTGCTGTTATTGAAGGAGGATACTATCCTACTGAGAGATTATTGGAGTTTTGTGCTTGGATGCTCATTCCTAGCTTAATTATGACAATCTTCGCTGTTTTAACCGACGGTCTTGTGGGTGCAGTTCGAATAGTTGTTACCTTCCTGAAAGATAAAGTTTATCCCGCCAAAAAGGAAAAAATAGCAAATCGAATTGAGGAATTTTTATCGCCAACTTTCATTCCTAAATCACCGGTCAGATGTTCACAGAAAGATACGAGATCGTGATTCTCTAAAAGCTGGTGGAATGACACGCTTGACACCAATCTCTGACAAATTTTTGGCGAAAATAATGACAATAGGAGCGACTAGAAATTTGAAAGACGTTCTCGCTCTTTGGAAGTGTTGTGCTCCTTTAGAAGCCAGTGGGCGTCTGAATACAAAGGGTCAGATAGACTCCTAGCGAAGTTTATAGCCATTAGGAGAGACCAAACAGGTGATCTCCGGTAGTTCACCCAGTAGACTTTCTAAGTGAACCTTTGAGTCAAAGGCTTCAAGGTGATGGTCTATTTACTCTGTTGTCTCGGGAATTTCCATTTTGAGCGCCTTGTAGGACTTTAGGTGTCCAAACGGCGTAACCGTATTTGTTCAGATGTAGACCATCATTATAGAAGGCAAGGTCCGCGATGCCAAAATGATTTAGAAGACCCTCGTCGCCATTGATGAAGTGAGCTTTGTCGTCCTTCGCTAATTCCTGCTCAAAGAGTTCGTTACCTTTTCGCATTTCTGTCCAAATTTCATATCGGCGTGGCGCTCTTTTGAAGCCGATAAATACCACCTCGGCCTCAGGATAGTCGGCACGGACGCGCTTGTAGAAAGAGCTCCATAGTTCCCAGACTTCCTCAACTGTGGCCTTGTGTCCTCCAAGATCATTCTCCCCACAATAAACCACAATGGCGTCCGGTTTGTGCTCTGCAAATAGATCCTCATAGAGAGCGTCCAAGTCACGGAAGCGAGAGCCCCCAAAGCCCCGGTTTCTTGTGGGAATCCCAGGAAATGAATTTTCGAGATTCCACATTAGAATGCTGGAAGAGCCGACAAAGAAGATGCCACCATCTAGGTAGCCATTCTTCTCGTCGCTGCGGGCAAAACGCTCGATGTATTTGGCCCACTTTTCACGAGGCTTCCATTCATTTTGTTCTTGAGCTTGGACAATTCCGGAAAAGGAGATCAGGAGCCAAATAAGGCAGAGTTTTTTCAGCATCCGGGGATCTTATGAAGTCTTTCGGGTAAGACAAGTTGGAAAAGAACGCTCCTTATCCGAAGTATTTTTCTGCCAAAACTTTCCGTATAAACCGGACAGAGCCTTTTAATTATTTAGCTATCGGTGGCGGAATATCGTGTTCTGCTTCTGCCGGGATGGCGCGGTAAGTGTTCGAGCGAATGGAGAACTTCGATACTGCGGAAACTTTGGGCGGGCTTTGTGTTCTGTGCGGCATGCTGAGCGCTGCATCCGGCTTCGGCAAGATGCTCAGGTCCGAATTTCAAACACCATCAAGCTGAGCGAAGGCTGCTGTCTCTCCGCCAAGCAGACGTTAACTGCAACCTGTGCGATAGCTTCGTTTCCAGCCATTCAGAACTCAGCGACTACGGCCTAGCAAAGCTCCATAAGTGCGAAAGGCAACTTCTGCGACAACACGGCTATGGAGAAACCTCTGGTCCATATTGAAACAAACGCATTTTCTGGGTCCGGGATTTCCGAAAATTAACAAACAGTTAAGCAAGTTATCTGTAATCGTGTTGAAGGCCAATTACTCACCCAAAGAAAGCAATTATCGCTCAAGGACCGTGGTCCCTTAGCTGCCGCAATGACTGCTAGATCAGCTGCCTAGAAGCTGAACGAAAACCTTTGAGAGCAAACCGAAGAAGGTGACGAGCTCATTGCGACCGCGGGTTTGTTTGTCGCACAAAGTTCAATTGGTCGGGCTTCAAATTCTGTGATGTTACGCTTTGGAGGTTTCATGAGAATGGTTTTCTTTTGGTCAAGCTGTGGTCTAGGATTTCCAAAAGCTTCTAAATTTGGCACCGTTCTTCAAACAGCGGTCCATCCTAACAGTGATCTATCCTATCCCGTTCTGTTGCGGTGCCGTGTTAAGTCCAAGCTTGGCGCAACGTCTTCAGCATTTCGAGAAAGACACCGTTGCCCAACAACTCGGTAAGCTCTAGAAAACTCCCTTGCCGCCGCCCTTCTTACGGTTTCAAGTGAATGAGAAAAACCCCCATGTATCTACCACTTGTATTCTCAGCATTTTCCCTCTTCGGCTTCGCGGCCTTGTCTGCCGAGACCTTTCCTGCCGCAAATGGTCTCGAGCGCTCCATCGTCGCCCAGCAGCCGCTGCTACAGAACCCAGTGTCCGTTTCGGTTGATGTGGATGGCACAATCTACGTCACAGAAACCGCCCGCCGCAAAGTAGCCGATCTGGACATCCGTGAATTCTATAAAGAGGGCTGGGTCGAACATGATGTCTCACTCACTTCCGTTGAAGAAAAACAGGCTTTCTTCCGTAGCGAACTCGATGGGAGTAAGAAGTTCGAAGAAGCCTCGCTTGAGGATTGGAATAAGGATGGCAAAATCGATCACAAGGATCTGACCTCCATCACCGAAAAGATCGTCCGCATCACCGACGAGGATGGTGATGGAAAGTACGATGCCTCCAATGTCTTTGCGGAGGATTTCAACACGGAAGTAACCGGCATTGCAGCAGGAACGCTCGCTTGGCGCGGTGACGTCTATGCCACCATCGCCCCAGATTTGTGGAAACTCCGTGACACCACGGGAGACGGGAAAGCCGACAAACGCGAGTCCATCGCCCACGGATTTGGAGTCCACATCGCCTATGCCGGGCACGATATGCACGGCCTCACCCTGGGGCCGGACGGGATGATCTATTGGACCATCGGGGACAAAGGTGTGAACGTCACTAGCAAGGAGGGAGTAAACCATTTCGCACCCCACGAGGGAGCCGTCCTCCGCTGCTATCCAGACGGATCTGGCTTCGAAATTTTCGCCCGTGGCCTCCGTAATCCCCAAGAAATCGCCTTTGACCAGTATGGAAACATTTTCTCGGTGGATAATGATTCCGACCGCGAGGGCGAGCGCGAGCGTTTCCTTCATATCACGGAAGGCTCCGATACGGGTTGGCGGAATTACTACCAATACCGTACTCCAAAGTACAATCCGTGGATGGCGGAGAGCCTTTCAGTGCCGAAGGGAAATTATCAACCCGCCTACATCACCCCGACAAATCTGAATTATTCGGACGGTCCGGCTGGCTTCGCCTTTAATCCCGGCACTGCGCTCAACGAGAAATACCACAACGCTTTTTTCGTCACGGAGTTTCCGAAAGGCGTGATTCGGTCCTTCAAAGTAAAACCAAAAGGCGCAACTTTTGAGATAACGGACGACCACGAGGTCCTCAGCGGGTCCGATGAACGTCGGCATCAATTTCGGTCCAGATGGCGCTCTCTACTCCGCCGATTGGTCCGGCGGCTACGCGCTCAACGAAAAGGGTGCGGTTTGGAAACTCGACGATCCCGCCGTCGCCGGAACCAAAATCCGTAAGGAAGTCGCGAATATGCTGAAAGTCGGCCCTTCCGAAACACCCACGGCCGATCTCGTGAAACACCTTTCCCACCCTGACCAGCGCATCCGTCTTGATGCCCAGTGGGAGCTTGCCAAACGCAAGTCCGGGGATGAATTCATCGCCGCCGCCTCGGCAGAAGGTGCTAGTGAGATGACGGTAATCCATTCGCTTTGGGGGCTTGCCCAGATGAAGCAGTTCGATCTCCCACTGTTTAAAAAACTCAGTACCAATGCGAACCCCGAGATTCGGGCGCAGTCATTGCGCTACGCAGCGGACTGCCCCGGCGAGATGACAGGCGGCAAGGGGCCTCAATCTGATGTGATTCGAAAGCTTCTGAAAGATGACAATTCCCGTGTCCGCTATTTCGCGGCAATGGCTGTCTGGAAGCTCGAAAATCGACGCCTCCCCGTTCATCGTAGATATGCTCGCACAAAATGATGACAAGGATGCCTACCTCCGCCACGCCGGAGTCATGGCTCTGACTTCCATTCTCCGGCAGCCCGCCTCTGAAGCCATAAGCTTAGACGGTCCGCTTGGAAATATTAACAGCCTTGTAAAACACGATAGCCCCGCCGTCCGGCTCGCCGTAGCAGTCGCACTGCGCCGCCTAGAATCGCCCCACGCTGCAAAGCTACTCCTTGATGCCGATCCACGGGTCGCCGCCGAGGCCGCGCATGCCATTTTCGATGACCCGGCGATCACCGCCGCATATCCTGCACTTGCCGATGTGATCCGCGTAACACCCGCCGCCACCCCGCCCGCCGCCCGCCGCTCCATCGCTGCGAACCGATACCTAGCAGATGAAGAATCCGCTCTCCGCCTTTCCGCTTTCGCAGCGAGTGAGGATGTCGCCCCCGATCTCCGCATCGCCGCTCTTGAAGCGCTCGCCTCTTGGACGGAAGCCACAAACACAAATCCTGTGGATGGTCGCCATGATCCGATGAAAGCTTCTGACCCGGAAATTGCCAAGGCCGCCTATCTCCCATTCTTTGCTACACTCCGGCACAGCCCGCACAAGGACATCGCCAAGGCCGCAGCTGCGGTTTCTAAAAACCTTGGGATTGTTGCTCGCCCGTCCGATCTCGTAGGGGAAGCTCTGAATACGGAGATGGATACAGAAATCCGCATTCGCTCTCTCGAAGAACTTGAAGCAGCTGATCCCGAACTGTTTGCCAAAACTCTTCCCGGCCTCCTGAATGACGGGACTCCCGGGATCCGTTCATCAGCCGCAGCTCTTCTTCTAAAGACCGATCCTGCAGCGGTGTCTGAATATGCCAAGCAGGTGATCATGAAATCCACTGATGTCCCGGAACGCCAGAATGCTGTGCTTCTTCTGGGGAAAATCAAAGATCCTGCCGCACGCTCGCTTCTCGCTGCACTTGTTGCGAAAACCGAAGATAACCCGGAGATTCAGCTCGAACTCTCGGAGGCTTTCGATGGTCCGGCGAAAACTCATTCTTCCACATCGGCCTCGCTAGTTGGCGGAGATCCTGCGCTCGGCGAGATCGTTTTCAACGGCCATCCTTCCGCCCAATGCACCGCCTGCCACCGTCTTGGTGACGAGGGTAGCGAGGTCGGACCACCACTCAATGCAGTCGGTGAAAAAGGCCGTGAATACATTCTGGAATCCCTCCTCCAGCCCCAGGCGGAGATCACACCGGGATACGGGCTGATGAGTTTACAAACCAAAGCAGGGGTCTCCATAGCGGGCGCGTTGAAGGAGGAGACCGAGGAGCTGCTAACCCTCATCCTTCCAGACAAAACGGAAACGGATGTGAAGGTTTCCGAAATCGCATCACGCACCGATCCCTTGAGCACCATGCCTCCAATGGGAGCAATCCTCAGCCCCCGCGAACTACGTGATCTCGTTGCCTTCCTCGCCGAGCAGAAATAACAAGAAGGGCCTGCATTTTTGATCGGAGTCTCTGTTTTGGTTCGGTCCCGCTAATTAACATTTCTCTGAAATTGGGGTCGCAAAGGTTTCTTAGGTCTTGGGGTTAGGGGCTGAATCTTAACATCCACCTCCACCATCTAGGGAGATTAGCCCGAATCCGGGTGACTCGTGCCGGACTGGCCGTGCTTCATCTCTTCGAAGCGCAGGGGACATGGCCGGATGCCCTACCCGAAGAACTCGAACTGGCGGATCCATTCACCGGCGAACCGCTCATCTATCGCCCGGGCTCCGACGGATTCGTTCTCTACAGCGCTGGTGCGAACGGTGTCGATGACAATGGAACGCCAGGCAAAGGCCGCACCGGAGATATCGTCTGGAGGTATTCAGCGGAGTAAGGACGAAGCGGCCGATCGCGATTTTGCAGCTAACTCCTGATCCCATTGACAAAGACTTCTCGGAACCAAAAGGACGGATCTATGAATTTTCCTCGTTCCAAATAGATCTCTTTTAGGAAGCATTCGCTGGCTGATTGCAAGCTGCGCGAAAGATTTAGGAATATCGGTAACCGATGGAGCGGACCGTCTGGATGAACATCGGGTTGGCGGGATCGGGTTCGACCTTTTTGCGCAGCAGTAAGATATGTTGGTCGAGGGTGCGGGAGTCTGGGAAGTAGTCGATTCCCCAGCAGCGGTCGAATAAGGCGTCGCGTGAAACTGCCTCCCCGCGCTGCTCAACTAGGAAGCGCAGGATGGAAGTTTCCCGGGGAGTGAGTTCGATCGTTTCTTCGCCGCGTTTGGCAAGCAGGACACGGGGGTAGACTGTCAGGTCGCCGAAGGGGAAATATTCCGCTTGGTCGAGCGGTGCGCTGCGGCGGAGAGCGGCGCGGATGCGGGCCATGACTTCAGGGCGGGTAAAAGGTTTGCGAATGAAGTCGTCGGCACCGAGGTCTAGGCCTACGACGACATCTGCCTCTTGGTTTTTCGCGGAGAGGAAAAGGATGGGAACGGTGCGGTCGCTTTCCCGTATCCTACGGCTGCGAGGCTCTAGAAAAATGTGAATTTTGCGAATGACGGCGATGAGGGCCCATTCCTTAGTTTTTTGTTATGGGTGAATTTTTGGTAGAAGTCGTGCAGGACGAGGTTGTGGCGCGAAGCACTGACTGCGGCTATCTAGAGGCCTTGGACCCAGTTGAAGCGGTCGCCTCTGATGCGCTGCTGACCGCGCATTTGGCCTATGTCGCAGCTCATCGGGGCATGGCCAGCAAGTGCCAAGCCCTGTTTGCGGGAAATGTTTCCCAGCTCGGGAAACGCAGCGATGAGCGCGGCGGCTGAGAGTTCGTATCTTTTCCGGATTGTAGCGGATCAAGTCCTCCTACGCAAAATGGCATCGGTATAAAACAACCGACTTTTAGATCGTCTTGCGATGTTACCTATTTCAAGTGTGAGTTGCTTGGTCGCAGATTTCAGAAGGGACAAAGACTAGATGATAGGCTGGGAAAAATTAAAGGAATGTTATAAAGCAACGAATGACCCGGTTAGGCGCCTAGGGTTACAACATGGCCACCCCTACTACCTGGTCAGGTGCGCTTGGACTCAAATTTTAGAAGGCTTTTTACGCGTAATTAAACCTTGTCCTCTTCAATAAACAAAACACACTATGCCAACATGAAAACACTGGTCATCTTAAGTATATTATTGATTGTCGCCGCAGTCAGCTGCGCCACAATACCTGACCGGTCGCTTATCACCTTATGGAATGTTCAAGACGATGGTATGGGCGATCAAGAAGTGCTTCTTGCCTGGCGTTCCTTAGCTGTGCCTCTATTTGCTTCAGTTGGGCTGCTATTTGCTGGAATTTCGGGACTTTACGCTCTATTTCCAAATCTCCACCGTGCGGCTTCATCACTAACGCATCGCTTTCGCTACGCGATTGCGGCCGCAGTTACTTTCGTTTTGGCTCCCGGACTCTTTTTTGTTGGCATGTGTACCTTTTGCCTTATGTTCATCCGGTTCATCCGTGATTGACACCCCAAAGCAGTCACTGAAATTCTCTTAACAAAGCGCGACAGCTACACTCTAGTCGCGCCATAGTGTTGGTTTAGGGCAGCGCCTCCGCCAGAAGTATGCCATTTGTGGTTTGGTAGCCTACCCGGAGTGGCTGAGGTTCACGTCAGGCTAAGAAGATTAAGATACTTGGTAGTTACTTATTTGCAGCTTTCATTGAGTGTTGGCGGTGCTTCTGTTGCGCCCTACCATCGACGACCAGAAGACCTCATCGGGTAAGACTTAAAAAGCAGAACGGGTGAAGCTCAACGTGCCCGACTTGGTCGCACGACTTGCGGAAGGGATCGCCTCCCGGACAGACTGGGCCAGAATCGTTTAATTCTCTCAATAGAAATGATAGCTTCAGCTTCTCGATCACGCTTACGGTGAGTTCGAGTCGGCCGGTCTATTTAACGATCTCCACACCAGAATTTAACAGCTTGCCCCACTTGGCGTCGTAGCCGTGGACTTTTCGGCTTGTTTTGCCGGACGGGTCTTTGACCGGATAGCCTCGGTTGGCCCAAGCGAAGATGCCGCCAAAAAGGTTTCTTACCTTTGTGAAGCCAGCAGTTTTGAGTCTTTCTCCGATTTTTTCGCTGCGGTAGCCGATCGAGCAGTAAATGACGATCTCGGCATCTTTTGGCACATGGGAAACCCGGGACATATTGAAATCCTTGTGGCCGACCCACAAGGCCCCCGGAATATGACTCACTTGAAATTCTTTTTTTCACGGGAGTCGAGCAATACGATCTTCGATTGCATTTTAACGAGGCGCGAAAGCTGATCGACTTCAATCAAAGGAACCGAGCCGGAGATGGCCTTGGCTGCTGCTTTCTGAGTAGGACAGATCTGAGCTGTCACGCTGCAGGTCAGTCCGGCAACAAGAGAAAGAAGGATGACTAATTTGACGAGCATTATTTGGGCGATTTGATCCGTGATTGGGGTTTGATTGGGGTCTGATTAGGATCAAATTGGGGTCAGGAGCGAATGGCACGAGATTAAGGGCGATTTCGACCCAAAAAGTTAGACGAAAAGCCGGTCGGAGTACGGTTTGAATGTGTGACCAAACAACCTTTCCTAACCGACTTTCCGCGACACATTTTTGCCACTTCAAAGCGTCGTTTTCAAGCTGCGATTCGCGCACGGCAAGCAGCTTTGACACGCTCTTCGCTCAGCGGTTACGGCGTGTTGTTTGGAGATATACTTTCCGGTGAGTTCCTATCCTCAATCGATCCGACCAAGAGGCAAAGGTGCTACGGACATATCCCTGTCTTCTGGGCGTGGCTTGCCCAGATCCTAGAGTCGAACAATTCCTGCCAGCGTGCCGTCTGTCACATCCAGAACTGGTCGCGAAGCAGCGGACTTCCGGTTCCCTCCTCGGATACGTCAAGCTATTGCCAAGCCAGACTACGAGTCGAAATCCCTTTTCTTCAAAGCATTCATGAGAAGATCATTACAAAACTTTCGGCACACATGCGTGAAGGTGACCTATGGAACGGCCTGACTCTTAAAGCCGTGGACGGTAGCTCCGTGCATCTGATGGATACAGAGAAGAACCAAGATTCCTACCCTCAGTCTTCCAGCCAGAAGAAAGGCTGCGGCTTCCCCTTTCTGGGCATGGTCGGCCTGCTTAATCTCAGCCACGGAGGTTGGGAGGAGATCAAAACCTCTCCGATCACCACCCATGAAATCAATCCTGCAGTTGAGCTCGCCAAGACTCTTGAACCTGACGATCTGTTGATGGGTGACCGCGCCTTTGGCTCCTATGAACTCATCGCCCGCTGTTCAGAGCGGGGCGCCCATGTCCTGATGAGACTCCATCAGGCACGGGAACGGAAACTCGACTGGAGAAAAGGGAAGAAACTCTCCAAGGACACGAGAGACGCATCGTGTGGAAACGTCCACAGAAGCCACCTGGCAGCGGGGCTAGCAAAGAACAATGGAAGAATCTGCCAGAGACCATGGAGCTTCGCCTGATCAAGCTCTCCTATCAGGGGCGCGGTGGCAGAAAGGCCACGCTGATCCTGGTGACAACATTGCTCGATCACATCAAATACGACGGCATCGAACTCGCCGACCTGTATGCGCGAAGGTGGGACATCGAGCTGAAATTGAGGGATTTGAAAACCACGATGAACATGGAGTTTTTCGCCGTTAAAAGCCCGGAAATGGCACACAAGACATTGCTGATGAGCATGATTGCCCACAACCTGATCCGTCGACACGATGCAACGTGCAGCGCACGAAGCGGAAAAGCCGACATGGCAACTGAGCTTCAAAGGGATCCTAGATCTGATGGTCACCAATCACGAAAGCTTCCGGTCTTACGTAGGTAAACCTCGGAAACTGAAACAGCAGCTCAACAGCCTGATCAGTATCTGTGCGACCAGATTGTTAAATGTCAGGCCGTTTCGAAGCGAGCCAAGAGCAGTGAAGCGACGACCGAAAAACCATCCGCTTCTCACCACCCCCAGACACGAATATGAAGAGGTTTTCCACCGCTCACGATACGTCAAAAAAACTGCTTAATCTCGTGCCATTCGGGTCAGGAGCTGCACTTTAATAGTTACGTCGCGCCATCGAGGTGACAAAGCCGCTTATCTCATTTAGGCGGGGCGGGCGGCGAGTTTTGTGAAAGTTTCGGTCAAATGTTTCAGGATAGCGGGGTTTCCAATCTTTTTGTCGTCAGAAGTTGTGATGTATAAGGTGTCTACTGCCACGCCTTTCTCGGTGCAGATCCGGGCATGTGAGGTATCTAGGCCGTATTGGTTGACGGTATGAAAGAGATCGTGAAGCAGCCCGATCCGATCCAGTGCTTGGATTTCCACAGTGGTGCAAGTCGGGTGAAGATGGTTGGAAACTAATGCGTGGGTGGGGACTGGCGGCAAACCTTCCTCAGGGCGCGGTTTTAGAAAATTGGTCTTCCGCTTTAGATAGAGCTCTGGATCGTAGCCGGTTTGCGCAGCAATTTTGTGGAAGGTTTCTAGAAAGCGCTTTTGAGTGGCCTCACTTGTGATGGGTTCGAAGTTCTCATTGCACACTCGAAAATTATTGAAAACGATATGATCGGTTCGGGTGATTAAATCGGCAGAGAGGATATTGATCTGTTGAGACGCGAGTGCGCAGCAGATCTTTTCGAGATGTAAGGGCCGGTCTCGTGAAACTACGATGAGATGGGAATAGCCTTTCTCAGGTTGTGCGAACCATTTTACGGATACGGTGTGAGGATCACCGGTAGTTTTTTCAGCTTCCAGAAAGGCTCTCACAGCAAGCACCTGCTTTGAGATAAATGAGGGGCCACGGTAATCGAATGCCGTATCAGGCATCCGTTCGAAGTGCTCAGCAATATCGATTTTATAGCTATCCTTGAGAATTTTTGTAACTTCATCACGAAGTTCACTGCGGTTTGTGTCCAGCTTTCGATTGTATTGCTCCCGGCCTTCTTTCAAGAAGTGACGGGTTGCTTTATGAAGCTGCAGCATCAGCGATTCTTTCCAGGAATTCCATGCATCTGGAGCTGTGCCATTCGTATCGCAGAAGGTGAAGAGAAGCAGCGTATCGAGATTCTCTGTGGTCTTCATAATCCGTGCGAAATCTGCGATAACTTCCGGATCTTCGAGATTCTTCGTGGTCGCGGTGCGCCAGAAGGTAAGGTGATTGTCCACGAGGAACATGATGAGCGCACGGCGCTTGCCCTTCACATGCAGGCGTGTGCAGAGCCGTGCAGCGAGCATCGCAGATCCATCGATGTGCTCGCGGACATTTTCGGAGCGGCCAGTGTCGTGTAAGATAAATGCTAGGTAGAGTGCGTAGGGATCGCGAACAGCATGGAAGAGGCGATGAAATGTCTGTAGATTCTCCTTTTGTTGAGTGTCCACCAAGGAGTCTAGGGAATCGATACAGCGCAGTGTGTGCTCGTCCGCAGTGTAACGGTGGAAGAACTCATGCTGAACAAGGCAATCGAGCGCCCCGAATTCAGGTAGGTATCGCCCTAGAAAGCCGATGCGGTGCATCTGCCGAAGTGTTGCAGCAACTTGGCCTTTACGCTCCAAAATTGCCTGAAAGGTGTCACGATTCGCCTTTGCGTAGCGGAAGGGCCGATCGATATCATCCCAATGATCAGCGACTAGGCGCCTCATCTGTGGGGAGAGAGAAAGATCTCGCTGCTGACAATGCTGGAAGAGACGCATCAGGCGCTGCGTGTCATCTGTGAAGATGTCTTCGTTGTCAGGATAGATAAGTCCGTCTTTGGAGTGGAAGCCATCGAACTGTTCGCGATTCTTTTTGCGGAAAGTGAGGTAGGAGCGGAGGCCTGTTTCAGCAAAATAGTTTTCCTGAAGCTCAAAGAGCTCCATCAGCGAGGTGCTATGACGATATAGGTGCCTTGTGTGTGTGTAATAGTCCTTCATAAATACCTCGATGCGCCGCAGGATGGAGCGCTGAGGATATTTGAAAGCAGTGGCAACGATGCCCTGCAGCTGCAGGGTAAGGATATCGGTGCCCTTTCCAGAGTGATAATGAAGCTCATTGCGGACACGTAGCAGGAAATCGTGGGCGGCCTCAATCTCGCAGCGTGTATCGGCTGTAATGTGGCGCAGAGTCACAAGGTTCTGAAGATCGCTGGATCCAGTTTTGATTCGCGCGATCCATAGGATATTCTGATAATCCCGCAGGCCTCCGCAGGATTCTTTCACGTTCGGTTCCTGGAGAAACACCGTGTGGGAGGATTTCGTGTAACGTGAGCGGAGATCTTGGCGTCTGGATTCTAGGAAGGCTGCATTGTTTTTCTGAATGCATTCCTTGTCAAAGCGGGCACTTAACTTTTCGTAAAGTTCCGTATTTCCAGCGATCAAACGAGTATCCATCAAGGCGGTGAAATTCTGCTCATCGGCGCGCGCTTCTTCGATCGACTCAACAATAGAGCGGCAAGAATGGCCGACTTTGAAACCCATGTCCCATAGAACGTAAAGGACGCGTTGGACGACCTCGCGGATCGGCTTCGGTAGCTTGGTCGAGGCGCGGGGGAGCAAAAAAAGGATATCTATATCAGATCCGGGATTAAGAATTCCGCGGCCATATCCGCCGACAGCAACGAGTGCGAGTGGTGACTCGACAATGTTGTTTTCGGCCAATTTGCAGGTGAAAATGGTCGAGAGCAAAGAATCGAGCATCGCTGCCTGTGCGGAACAGGTTTCGGTGCCACCGCCGCCTTGTTTGTGGCGCGCCTGAATGACCTTCTGGCCAGTAGCAATGAATTTGATATAAAGCTCTAGGCGTTCATCAGGCGAAAGTTCCCCTCTTATCGCAGGATCAAGGGATATCGGATTTTCAAAAGGTTTTGTAGCGGACATGTGCTTAGGCGGGAAAGTCTAGGGTAATTTTGCCGATCGAGGTAGAAGTTTCAACTTGGCAGTGGGCTTGCTGAAGGGTGGAAGCGGAGAGCGTGCCGAGATTCTTGTGGTTGATTTTCGGGAAAGATTTGGAATCACAAAACGCGGCAATCTTGGAGAGAATCTCACCTTGAACATGCATGTCCGGGCTTTGAAAGCGAGACCGTGCGGGCATGTATTCCCAGACAATGCGCGGAGACTTCAGGCGAAATGGATTTCCGATATCGACCGGAGCAGAGGTTTCCACGAGAAGGCCAAGTGTGCCAAGCGGGGCAAGGAGATCACTCGTCGTTTCCCAGTAGTCATCGGTATCATGAAGATTCGCAATCAGAGGAAGGGAATCATAACCAAGGGCCTCGATCTGCGGACGAAGGGGCAGCTGATGATTGACGACGTGGTGGGCGCCCATCTGTTTCGCCCAAGCGGAACTTTCATTGCGAGAACAGGTGGCGATCGTGATGAGCCCTGTTTTCCGGGCTAGTGGAATCAGTGCTGATCCTACACCGCCCGCTCCGTTGATGATTAATATTGGGGTGTCTACAGGCGGCTTAGATCCACTAAGCATGCGTTCGAAGAGAAGTTCATAGGCGGTGATGCTGACGAGCGGCAGGGCAGCAGCTTCTGCGAATGAAAGAGAACTGGGCTTATGCGCGACGAGAGCCGCCTGAACAGTGTGAAGCTCAGCATTGGTTCCGGGACGGGTGACATCTCCCGAATAAAATACTTCATCGCCGGGGCGAAAGCCACTGACCTTATCGCCGACGGAAACGACAAGCCCCGATCCGTCAAAGCCAAGGATTTTCGGAATAAGAAGCGGATCAGCTCCAATCAATTTACGAATTTTCGTATCCACAGGATTGATAGATACAGCGCGCACTGCAATAAGTAGCTCGTCTGCAGCAGGTATCGGGTCTGCTGTTTGAAACTCTACGATTGAGGAAATCGCGGACGAGGTAGGGCCGAAAGCAATCATGGCGTGATAGGAATAAGATCTAGGAAACGAATCCCGTAGGTGATGATATAGGGCAGGGTGAGCAGAGAAACAAAGGTGGTAGCTACTACGATCTGCACTGCCACGGCGGGGCGTCCACCATATAACCTTGCGAGGAGGATCGGCACCAAAGCAGCAGGCATCGCCGCCTGCACCAGAAGCACCTGGCGCAGCTCTGGAGCCATAGGAATGAATTTCGCGCTGCAGATAATGACGGCTGGTAGGATGAGCAGGCGCACGATACAGGCGGCGGTGACGACTCTTGCTGAGAACTTCTCTTTGCCTAGAAAATCGACAATCGAAGCTCCAGTGATAATGATTGCCAATGGAAAAGCACCGACACCGGCCATGGAAATGGCGGTTCGGGCGGGCCCGGTGACATAGACATCAAGGTGGGTAGCGACTAAGATAAGGCCGAGGGCAACCGCGACAATCGGGCCATTGATCAGGCGTTTCCAGCAGATGCGGCGCTCACCGGAAATAAGCATGACCCCAAAAGACCAAAGAGCTAGCTCTACGCCAATATTGTGTACAAAAAGAACTGCGACGGCAGAAGAGCCCCATAAAATTTCGACCACTGGAATTGCGGTAAACCCATAATTTTGAATGCCAGAGGAGAGGGCGAAGGTGCGAATGCCGTGGCCTCGTTCAAGCCGAATAAGTCTACCGCTAATATAGCCAAGGACAATTCCAAGGCAGATGAAAAAGAAGCCAAGTCCTATTCCAGTCAGAAGAACGGCGGGATCTTGAAGGACCTCCACCCCGAGCATGCGATCAAGGATGAAACAGGGCAGCATCAGGGAAAAAATAACCTTCATCACTCCTGCATCGTCCTCCGCGCGGAGGATGCCGATTTTCCGAAACACCGCGCCGCCGAGCAAGAGCAGGTAGATCGGTAGGACCGAGAGGACGACGGTAGCTGGAGTAATCACTATTTGATTGCTTACTTAGCGAGTTTCTGGCTGAGGGAGAGGTGGTAGAATGCCTTCGTTCGTTTCCTGTTTCAGCCGTAGCTGACCGCAGGCAGCGTCGATATCGTGGCCTTTTTCGAGGCGTAGGGTCGCGGTGACACCAGCTTGTTTGAGGATTTGTTGAAACCGGCGGCAATGGTTCAGCGGTGGGCGCTCCCATTCGAGTCCTTCCACGGTATTGTAGGGGATGAGATTTACCTTCGCTTGAATACGCCGGGCGTGGCGGGCAAGCATTTCTGCCTGTGATAGCGCATCATTCACTCCGGCGATCAAAATGTATTCGAGAGTGAGCTTCCGCTTTGAGTTGAGGTTCCATTGCTCAAGGGCGTCCATTAGTTCCGCAATTGGATACTTTTGATTGATCGGCATAATCTGGCTGCGGACCTCATCGGTGGCGCCATGCAGAGAGATAGCGAGGCGGATTTGCTGCGGATGATCGGCAAGCTTCCGGATCTGCGGAGCGAGCCCTGAGGTGGAAACGGTCAGATGTCGCGCTCCCAGATGGAGAGTTTCCGGAGCAGTGATCTGGGCGATGGCTGCTGTCAGATTGGTAAGGTTGGCAAGGGGCTCGCCCATTCCCATGAAAACCAAAGAATCAACGCGTTCGCCGGAGATCTGTTCCGCAGCTAAAACTTGCCCGGCAATTTCCGAGGCATCGAGATTCCGAGTGAAACCAGCGAGCCCAGAAGCGCAGAATTTGCATCCGTAGGCACAGCCAACTTGTGAGGAGACGCAAAGGGTGCGACGATCTGAGCTTTCCCCATAAAGGGCTGGATTGGCCGGAATGAGCACGGCCTCGATGTAGCGGCCATCGTGCAGGCGAAAGAGAAACTTACGAGTCGTGTCAGAACTACCTTGCGTATGGCTATGGGTGAGAGCCGAAAGGCGGTAGCTCGCCGCTAGCTCCGCACGAAGGCTGGCGGGGAGATTTTTCATCTCTGCAAAGGAGCTGACTTTCTTTTTCCAAACCCAATCGAGGATTTGGGAAGTGCGAAATGCTGGATGGCCTCTTTCAGAAAGCGCTGCGGCAAGGGCTTCTGGTGCAAGGCCTGTCAAGGCGGGAAGGGGCATGAGACTGCGAGAATTGAAGAACGATAGGAGTGCGAGGTGCGGGCAATCTAGCGGCACTTTGTCTAGATAGGAAGGCTAGGAATCTTTTGCCGATTTGAGAAAAGGGTTTTTGTTTCCGGGTGTTTGGGGGCAGGGTTTTTCACCTCAAGATGAAGTTGCAGGATACTCTCTCACGGACAAAAAAAGCGGTCACCCCACGCGATGGCAAAACGCTGCGCTTCTATTGCTGTGGGCCGACAGTTTACGGCCCAGCGCATATTGGCAATTTCAGGACCTTCATTCTTCAGGACGTCTTTCGACGGGTGCTTGAGGTGGGTGGCACGGCGACCTTTCACGTCCGGAACATCACGGATGTAGATGATAAGACAATCCGCGATTCCCAACAGGCAGGGATGAGCTTAGCTGAATTTACCGCTGGCTGGACGAAGTTGTTTCATGCGGATTGCGAGGCTCTGGGGTGCTTGCCGCCACATGTGGAGCCCTCTGCTGCGGAGCATATTCCGCAGCAGGTGGCGATGATCGAGCGCCTCATCGCTGCGGGCAATGCCTACCCTTCAGACGACGGCTCAGTTTATTTCAAGATCTCCTCTTTTCCAAAATATGGTCGCTTGTCACGGCTTGATGAAAGGGAGCTGGATCTCGGTAAAACTCAGGCGGCACGTGGGAATTCCGACGAATACGAGAAGGATAGCGTGGCAGACTTTGTTTTGTGGAAATCGAGGCGCAACGAGGACGGCGAAAATTTCTGGACCAGCCCATGGGGCGATGGAAGACCAGGGTGGCATCTAGAATGTTCGGCGATGATCGAAGAATACCTCGGTGATACATTTGATCTTCATTCTGGAGGGGTGGATCTCGTGTTTCCGCATCATGAGAACGAGATCGCGCAATCGGTTTGTGCCTGCGGCGGGGACTTTGCCGAGCATTGGTTCCACATCACTCATCTGCTGGTGGACGGTGGGAAAATGAGCAAGAGCGCAGGAAACTTTCACACGCTCGGCAGTCTCCAGGAGAAGGGTTATTCAGCGATGGAGCTTCGATATGTGCTGATGGGCGTGCATTACCGGAAGCAATTGAACTTCACCTTGGCTTCTTTGGACGGCGCGCGGGAAGCGATGGGGAACATGGCCCGATCCGCTGCAAAATTGGCAGATGCATCCGGGCCCGGGCCGCATACGCTTACGAGCGCAGAGTTTGGGCTCTTTGAGGAAGCTTGGCTGGCCTTGAATGATGATCTGAATACACCCGCCGCACTCGGCCACGTTTTCACCGGACTGAAGCGAGCGCAGACCTTGAAAGGACGAGAGGCAGCTCAGGCTCTGGCAGGGCTGAATCGGATCTTGCGGGCAATGGGATTGCAGCTGCCAGATGCGAAGGTCAATGGCAAAGACGAAGTGCCGGCTGAGATCCGTGGACTTGCTGAAAAAAGATGGCAGGCAAGGGCTGGGCGAGATTTCACAGCGTCAGATCGCCTGCGAGATGAGTTAAGCGATTTAGGTTGGGTGGTCAAAGATGGGAAGGATGGTTATGAGTTAGAAAAAGCCTAGATATGAAGTTTTCAGTCTTAGGCTCAGGTTCGCTCGGCAATGCGACGATTGTGGAGTGTGAAGGGGTAAGAATTTTGATCGATGCTGGCCTTTCAGCGCGGCAGTTATGCGCTCGGCTGGAGGAACTCGGCATTGCACCAGAATCGCTGCACGGAATTTTACTCACTCACGAACACGGCGATCACACACGCGGGCTGAAGACATTTCTGAGAAAATATCCAGTGCCAATCTATGCCAGTAAGGAAACTGCGATGGTGCTCCGTGAGCAAAAGCTGCCAGATCAGACGGTGTGGCGGACCTTCGAGGCCGGGCAATCATTTCCCGTCGCGCACATGCGGGTGCAGAGCTTTGCTGTGCTGCATGACGCGGTGGACCCGGTGGGTTTCGTCGTCGAATCTAGGGATACTAAATTCGCCGTAGTGACCGACACTGGACAGGTGACACGCGCCGTCATTGAAAATTTACGAGGAGTGAATGCCTTGTTTCTAGAAGCAAACTACGATGTAGAAATGCTCGATGCAGATGAAAAAAGGCCTTGGTCGATCAAGCAGCGGATTTCATCGCGTCACGGGCATTTATCAAATGACCAAGTTGAAGATCTATTAGATGAAATCGCGCATAGCGATTTGATGGAAATCGTTTTTGGGCATCTGAGCGCAGACTGCAACTGTCCTAGACTGGTTGTGCGGAGGTTTATGGAATGTCTCGGTCGCCTAGGGTATGGCGAAGTGGGATTGCAATGCGCGAGCCAAGGGGTGCCGACAAAATGGGTAGAGGTCGCTGCGAGATTCCGGCTGGTGTGACGTCTCTGCTGGGGGTTTTCCCCTGATCTAGACCTAGTTCGCAAGCGGCGTGCCGAGGCGAATCAGGGCCGGATTGATCTGGTATTTAGAATCGGCTACTTCGTGGATCGGCAGATGCGAATAGGTGCCGTCCTTGAAGAGCATGATCGAGTTATTTTGGCCCGCCTCGAGCGCATCCACAGCGGCAACGGCGAATTTATAGGCCATGATCCGATCATGAACGGTGGGCGATCCACCCCGCTGGACGTGACCGAGAATCGTGAGGCGGGCCTCCATACCGATCGAATCGTTGATAAAGCGGGTGATGTATTCTGCCATGTTTGTGCCTTCTGCGACGACTGCGATGACATGCTGACGGCCAGCGCTGATTTCGGCAGTGAGACGGGCGCCAATTGCATCCAGGTCATAAGGGATTTCTGGAACGAGGCAAATTTCCGCACCAGAAGAAAGCGCGGAGGTAAGAGCGAGGTATCCGCAGTGGCGCCCCATTACCTCGACGACAAAAGCACGGGAGAAGGAAGAGGCTGTATCGCGAATCGAGTCAATCGACTGACGGATCATATTCAGGGCTGTATCCACGCCGAGGCAGTAATCGGTCCCGGCAATATCATTGTCAATGGTTGCTGGAATGCCAGCGAAGGGGATTTTAAAATCCGAATAAAACTGATTCAGCGCGCGGAAAGAGCCATCGCCACCAATCACGATTAGCTTTTGAATGTTGTGTGCCTGACAATTTTCGTAAGCCTTCTGGCGGTAGGGTAGGTCAAAAAATTCTTTCGAGCGGGAGGAACGAAGAACAGTTCCGCCGCGGTGCATGATGCCAGATACAAGATCGCTGGTCGCGGGGATAATTTTTCCGGCGATCAAGCCCCGTAAGCCATCGTAGATCAGATAGGGTTCATAGCCGCGCTGCAGGGCGTATTCTACGGAGCATTTTACGGCCGGGTTCATGCCGGCGGAATCGCCACCGGAAGTCATAATGGCGAGTCCTTGTTTCTGGGAATTCATGTCGGTAGAGAGCTAGCAGATTGGATGCCGTGGTGAAGTTCGCGATTGAACATAGGCGGGGGCGGAGGCAGGTTGTGGCGAATGAATTGGCTTAGCAAAGGGAATTTTGAGGATATTCGCTATGAGGTGAGTGAGGATGGCGCGATCGGCAAGATAACGATCAATCGCCCAGAGGTGCGCAATGCGTTCCGCCCGAAGACTGTCCGTGAGATGCTGACGGCATTTGATCTGGCTCATGATGACGCGAAAGTGGGGGTAATCATTTTGACAGGCGAGGGAGATCTGGCCTTCTGTTCTGGAGGCGATCAAAAGGTCCGCGGTGAGGCGGGATATGTCGGCGAAGACGGTGTGCCGCGCCTGAACGTCTTGGATCTGCAGAAGAAAATACGCTCCTTGCCGAAGCCCGTGGTGGCAATGGTCGCAGGATACGCGATTGGCGGCGGGCATGTTCTGCATGTGGTTTGTGATCTTACCATCGCAGCGGATAATGCGCGATTCGGCCAGACTGGGCCGAAGGTAGGTAGCTTTGACGGCGGACTTGGAAGCAGCTATCTAGCGAGAATTGTTGGCCAGAAAAAAGCCCGTGAGATTTGGTTTTTATGTCGGCAATACGATGCGGAAGAGGCGAAGGATATGGGCTTGGTCAATACCGTCGTCCCGCTGGCTGATTTAGAGGCAGAGACCGTCAAGTGGTGTCGGGAAATGCTCGGTCATTCACCGCTTGCCCTGCGCTGCTTGAAGGCCGCTCTGAATGCGGACTGCGATGGCCAGATGGGTCTGCTGGATCTAGCTGGAAATGCGACGATGCTCTACTACATGAGCGAAGAAGGTAGGGAGGGGAAAGAGGCTTTTTTAGAAAAGCGCCAACCAGATTTTAGCAAGTTTCCTAGATTGCCTTAGGCAATAAGTAACGATGCTCCAATCGGTAATTTCAGGAATGCGGGTGAAGACCCTGGCAGCGGGCATCGTTCCAGTCTGGCTGGGTGGGGTGCTGGCGTGGAAGTTGACTGGTAACTTCGACACTTGGCTCTGGGTTTGCACGCTCCTCAGCACCTTAGGAATTCAGGTAGCGACAAATTTTTTCAATGATGCACTGGACGGGCGGAACGGAGCCGATGGAGCGGGGCGCACCGGGCCACGGCGCCTAATGGGAACCGGAGAAATGACCTTTGCGAAGGTGATGACAATTGGAGGAATATTTTTGGTACTTGCGGCAATCTTTGGCGGCTTTCTTCTCGCGGCGCGGGGGTGGCCAATCTTGGCAATGGGCGTGCCGAGCTTACTGCTTGCCTATGCCTACACGGGGGGGCCATATCCGCTGGCTTATCGAGGCTTGGGTGAGCTTTTTGTGATTCTGTTTTTTGGCTTTGTCGCAGTGATGGGAACGGTATTTGTGCAAACAGGTGGCTGGCCGACGGAGGGTGTTTTATTAGGCGCGCAAGCCGGACTTCTCTCAGCGGTCTTGATTTCAGTGAACAATTTCCGGGACCGTGAGGAGGATGTAAAAGTCGGCAAGCGAACGATGGCCGTGCAGCTGGGCCCGAAGATCGCGGTAGGTATTATTTGGCTGGAAATAAAGGTCGCTGCATTTTTAGGCGTGGTATGGGTAGCGATCGATCATCCGCTGCTGGGCTTGGCAAGTATTCCAGTCTTTGCGCTGGGGATGCGGATTATTTGGGGTGTATTGACCCTCCCTGCGGGCAAGGCGATGAATCGACTTCTTGCGATCGGCGCTTTGCAGCTAGTCCTTTTCGCGGCTGTTTTCCATGCGGTGACGTTTTTGTGACAATTGCTGTTTGTGGGTTGTCAATATACCCTTAGCACAGTCTGATTGTGCGCATGGCAAGTCAGGTTGTTCAGGCAGTTGAAGACGGAGGTGGAATGCTCACTGCCTTGCATATTGGCGCGGGATCGGTCTCTCTGATGATTGCCCAGCGTGAGGAAGATGGTTCGCTAACCGCGGTCGATTTCCTCGAACAGCCAGCGCCCTTGGCTCAGGATGTGTTTGGTGGAAATCTTGTCTCAAATGCAACGACGGAACGCATCGTCGATATTATCAAAGGCTATCAGCGCACTCTCGAAGAGATGGGTGCCGATCCATGCCGCGTCACGCGGGCAGTGGCGACGAACGTGCTGAGCGAAGCGGCGAACCACGAGGCGGTGCTAAATCGGATCCGGATTGCCTGTGGGCTTCCGGTGACTATGATTGATGATGGTGAAATGACGCGACTCATTTACCTAAAAACACGTCGACGTATTCAGCATCTACCCGCGATGAATACGCGGACGGCTCTGGTGGTGCACGTCGGGCCGGGCAATACCCGAGCCTTACTTTTCGAGGAAGGGCTAATCACACGTTATACCAGCTACCGGATGGGAACGCACCGCGCGCGCGAGGCAGTGGAGGCTTCGATGGCTGAGGGAACATCGCTGCTGCGCGTGATCCGAGAGCACGCTTCTGGGAATTTATCACAGCTAAAATTCGATTTTTCCGATGTGAAAATTGATGGGTTGGTTTTAATCGGTTACGAAATTCAATCGGTGGCTCCGTTTATCACCAAGGCAAATGAGGCGGCCTCCATCAAACGCTTCCGCGAGTTCACTGGAGAAACTGCGACCCTCTCAGACCTCGAAGCGGTCAAACGGTTCCGGCTCGATTATCAGACAGCCGAAGCGCTGATCCCGGCTCTGGAGATCAATTTGGCAATTGCGGAAAACTTGGGGCTGAAGGATGTGCATATTCCGGTAAGCGAGTATGAGCAGGGCCTGCTCCACGATCTACTCGCCTCGCGGGCCTTGACGGATACCTTTGCCGAAGAAGTCCTTAGATCGGCGCGGATTCTTGCAGAGAAGTATCAGTCTGATGCGAGCCACGGCGAGCATGTCGGAAAGCTGTGCGCTCATTTTCTAGAAAGCTTGCAGGATCTTCATCAATTATCGGCACACGATGCCTTGCTGCTTCAAGTGGCCTCAATCCTCCATGAAGTAGGGACCTTTGTAAGCCCACGCGCCCATCATCGGCATTCGCAATATATTATTCTAAATTCTGAGATCTTCGGTTTAGACCGCTTGGATGTGACAATCGTGGCCCTTGTATCTAGGTATCATCGTCATTCCGGGCCGAAGCTAGACCACACTGCATACGCTGCACTTCCTACCGATGAGCGGATCCGCGTTTGTAAGCTAGCGGCGATCCTGCGGGTAGCAGATGCCCTGGAGCGGACCCACAATCAGCGGGTTTCAAAAATTGAGATCCGGAGAACTGCGCGACAGATGATCGTCAGAATTCCCGGATTGGAGGATGCTTCGATTGAGCGACTGGCAATGGACGCAAAGGGGGATATGTTCGAGCAAGTGTTCGGGTTAAAAGTGATCGTGGAGGAAGACAATTAGATGAAAACGGAAGAAAACGGAAGAGGAAAAATCTGGGATTAAGGCCTCGGAGCTTTGTTTTCAGAAAAGGAGTTCTATTTAGGAAAATTTTATCATGTATAAGTATTTTAATCGCGAGCTGTCATGGCTGGAGTTCAATCAAAGGGTCCTAGATCAAGCAATGGATCAGGACCTGCCTTTGCTGGAGCGAGTTAAATTTCTGGCAATTTCGGCCTCAAATTTAGATGAGTTCTTTCAGGTACGGGTCGGCTCCTTATTACTGCAAAGACGCAGCGGCCGAAAGACCCGGGACTTTTCTGGGCTTACGCCCTTCAAAAACTTAGTGGCTATCCGCAAGCGAGTGCTGCAGATGAATGCAGATCAGTATAACCTTCTAAATGAAGATCTTCTACCGGGTCTCGCCGCAGAGGGAATCCACTTGATGACAGCGGCCGATCTAAGTTCACAGCAGAGAACGCAAACTGCTGCACTTTTTGAAGATAACATCTCACCGCTGCTGACGCCTTTGGCGATCGATCCAGACTCGACTCCACCGATTGTGCCTGCGCTGCACATCGTCCTAGCGTGCCGTCTGCAGGATCCTGTCACACAGACTACCCGCCATGTGTTAATTCCAATTCACGAAAATCTGCCGAGGCGGATCTCCGTGCAAACTGAGGACGAAAGCCTGGCCTTTATCTTGATCGAAGAATTCGTTGCTGCGCATGCGGATCGGCTTTTCCCCGATGAAGATATTACGGCGAGCACCGCATTCCGGGTGACCAGGAATGGCGATATCGCGGTGGAGGAGGAAGACGCGACCGATCTTGCCAATGAGATGGAAGACGTGCTCACCGCCCGAAAGTTTGCGGATACGGTGCGCCTAGAGATCCGCGCCGATGCGCCGCGAGATCTATCGCGGATTGTGCAGGGCGCGACAGGGGCGACTACTCAAGAAATCTACCGCCATCCGGGGCCACTCGGGCTGGCTTCATTTATGGAGCTGGCATTTTTGCCGGATTACGATCACTTGCGCGACGAGGAATGGCCCGCGCAGAACTCACCTGCCTTCCAGCCTGGCACCTCTATTTTCGAAACGATAGCGAGCAATGATGTCTTACTGTTTCACCCTTACGAATCCTTTGATCCGGTGATGAGGCTGATTGAAGAGGCCGCCGTGGATCCAGACGTGATCGCGATTAAGCAGATTCTATATCGGACTGCCCGGCAGTCGCGGGTGATCGATGCGCTGATCAAGGCTGCTGAAAACGGCAAGCACGTGACTGCCTTGGTGGAGCTGAAGGCCCGTTTTGATGAGGCGAGAAATCTTACGCGTGCCGATGAGTTGCAGCGGGCTGGTGCGCAGATTGTCTACGGGGTTAGAAATCTCAAAACTCATGCAAAGATCTGTTTAGTGCTCCGGCGTGAATCTGGGCGCATCCGGAGATATGTCCATCTGGGCACCGGGAACTATAACGAAACGACCTCGCGGCTTTACACAGATCTGTCCTATTTGACATGCAAAAACGAGTATGGAAACGATGCATCTTTGCTGTTCAATGCAGTGACGGGTCGTTCAAAACTCCTGAGGTTCCAGCGCCTGATTCCCGCGCCAAGTGCCATGAAGCCCCGTCTATTGGAGCTAATTGCAGGAGAGGCAGAACGAGCGAAACAAGGCCTGCCGGCGAAGATCATGGCAAAGACGAACTCGCTACAAGATCCGGATATTATTGATGCTCTTTACCTTGCTTCGCAGGCAGGGGTGGAGGTGAAGCTAAATGTGCGGGGCATCTGCTGTCTGATTCCCGGAGAGAAATTCTCTAAAAATATCGAGGTAGTTTCGGTGATCGACCGCTTCCTCGAGCATGCACGGCTATTCTATTTTCACAGTGGCAATGATGCCGAAGTGTTTCTGGCGAGCGCAGACTGGATGACTCGGAATCTGGAAAAGCGCGTGGAGCTGATGATCCCGATTGAAGAGCGAGCGATCAAGCGACGGCTGATCAAGATACTCGAAACGTTTTTCCGGGATAACCAGAATGCCTATCGGATTGTGGCCGATGGCAGCTCGGAAAAGATTAAGGTCAAAAAAGGAGAAAAGTCCTTCCGCGCGCAGGCGTATTTTCATAATTTAGCGCGCAAAAATGCGAAAGAGCGAGAGCATGAGCGGGCAATGACCTTTGAGCCCCATGTCCCTCAGGAATAATAGGAAAAGCTAAGATATCAGAGCAGTTGCCCCTCGTAATACGACGCTCGGCTGGCATGGTCTATCTAAGAGAAAAAGGAACAAAGAGAAGAGTATGTTTGATGATTTCAAGGAGTTTGCCTTCAAGGGCAATTTGATCGACGTAGCGGTAGGAATTATTATCGGTGGAGCCTTCGGCACGGTCGTAAAATCGCTAGTGGACAATGTATTCATGCCCCCACTAGGAGTCCTGATGGCAAATGTGGATTTTAAAAATCTACAGCTTACTTTGAAAGATGCTTCGGCAGCCGTGGGAGATGTCGAGGCAGTCCCAGCAGTAACACTGAATTACGGGCAATTTCTCACCGATTTCGTATCCTTTATTCTAATGGCCTTCGCCGTTTTTATTCTGGTGAAGAAGGTCCTCGGTGCGGTGAGGAAACAGGAGCAGAGCGGCGAACCAAAACCTGACCTACCGAAGCTCACAAAAGAAGAGGAGTTACTAACAGAAATCAGGGATCTTCTTTCAGAACAACAGCTACCTGCCGCGAGAACCGATTAAGCTTCGCTCGGCCAATACGATAAGGCTGCCTGATGCAGCGCCGATAGGAATAGGCTTTCTGCCTCAGCCGAGGCGGAAAACGATGCGCGCCTTGGTAAGATCGTAGGGTGACATCTCCATTTTTACACGGTCTCCAACAACAAGACGAATGAACCGCTTACGCATTTTTCCCGAGATGTGAGCGAGGACCTCGTGGCCACTTGCAAGTTTTACGCGGAACATGGTACCCGCTAAAACAGAAGAGACCTCGCCCTCGACTTCTACTGCCTTCTGATCGTCGTCCTTGTCAGTGCGGACTTTCGGGCCGTAGTTGCGATTGCGATTGCGTCCGCCGGAGCGGCGTCTTCTATTGTTTCTAGGAGGCATAACTTGAAAAATCCGCTCGGGGTGCGAAGACGGGGGAGGGACTTAGCATTGCGCATCTTTGGTTTCAACGAAAAAACCTCGCAGAGAAATTTTGGCCTTTTCCAAGCAGGTGCTTGCCAAAGCGTGAGTGTCTGCCCATTTTCTAGAAGAAATTATTTATTAAAGATCAAGGAATTCCTCAGATCTGATCCAAAAATCCAGTTATGCCAGAAATCACCGAGAAAGAACTGCCTGCGAATGTGAAGCCCTTGTGGTTGAAAGCGCTCAGCGCAGTGCAGATGAATAATTTTGATTATGCAGTCAGTCTGTTGCAGGCAGTCCTGAAGGATGCACCAGGATTTTTGGAAGGACGGAAAATTTTGCGGAAGTGCGCTATCCAGAAGCAGAACTTAGCTGGAGGTAAGAAGAAAGGCCTCTTTGGCATGTCCAGCGGCGGCATGGGAGTGATGAAGCTAAGTAGCCAAGCTAAGAAAGATCCTGAGGGCAGTTTGCCATTGATTGAAAAAGAACTGGAGAAGGATCCGATCGGCGAACAGGCAAATGAGCTTCTATATGAAACGGCGATGAAGCTAGATCTCCCAGACACTGCCGCATTCGCATTGGAGACGATCCGGACGCATAGTCCTGAAAGCGTGAAAATGCTACATAAGCTTGCCGAACACTATTCGTCACGAGAGATGCCAACGAAGGCTGCCGAGGTTTATAATGATATTGTTAAACACGCACCGACAGATTCTGCAGCAATCAAGGGGGCGAAAGATGCCTCGGCCCGCGCTTCGATGCAAAAGCAGAGATGGGATGAAAACTCGAGCATGAAAGATCTGCTTCGCGATGCAGACAGCAATAAAGAGCAAGAAGAATCTGGTCGCACGGGGCTCACCCGCGAGCAAATGGAGGCAAAGCGTGACCGGGTTGCTGAAAAGTATAATCAGGACCCAAACAATCTTCAAACATCAAAAGAGCTTGGTGGAATCTATGAGCAGCTGGAAGATTGGGCGAATGCGCACACCTTCTACAATTGGGCTCATTCACTCAGCAATGGCGACGTCGCCCTAGGGACGAAGGCAGCTGCGATGCATGACAAGGCTCTGGAGGCAGAGCTAAAAGCACTTGAAGAAGGTCTAGCGGCAGACCCAGAAAACGAAGAGCTCAAATCTCAACTCGCGGAGAGGAAAAAACTTCGTCTTGCCGATCAGGTAAAAGAAGCACAGCACCGCGTGGACCAGAATCCGACAGATCCTCAATTACGCTTTGAACTGGGGCACGCTCTTTATCGCGGTGGTGATTACACGGGGGCGATCCCGCATCTACAGCAGGCGACGCGTAACCCACATATTCGCACAAAAGTTTTGCTAATTCTAGGACGGACCTTCCGGGCGAAAAATATGTATGATTTGGCGATTAAACAGCTATCTGATGCTCTTGCAGATCTTCATGCAATGGACGGAACTAAGAAAGAGGTCCTCTATGAAAAAGGCCTGATCCATCATGAGATGGATGACAAGCCAGCTGCGCTAGAAAGCTTTAAACAGATCTACGAAGTCGATTACGGATATCGCGACGTCGCAGAAAGAGTGGAGAAATCCTATAAATAGAAGACTCTCCCAGCGTTTGTCTTCTCCTTAGTTTTCTATAAGCAGCCGCATCGAGGGCTTTGTTTCGATTCGATATCTAATCGAATTCGGAAAGAGTTCATAGCAGGGCAAGACATACACAGCGGGGCTTTCAGATAAAAACGCCGTTTTTCCGTTCGGAAAGATTTGCGTTGGCCGCAGATAATATCCACTAGGCTAGCAGTTAAATACTGACTCGCTCGGCAATGACCAAAATTTCTCGATCTAGCGCAGTGTGACTAGACTCAAGATTTACTGCATCGTGGGAATTTTTATTGCGCCGGTTCCCGTGAGAAGAGGATGCAGATTGGCGAAGGTGTTTCTAAAGTCGATTGTGGTTCGCCGAGCATTCCGGTTGCTGGATCTAGGCTGAGAACTGAGATCGTGTTTGAATCCTGATGACCACAAATCAGCCAATTGCCTGTCGGATCGATTTTAAAATGGCGGGGTGCTTTGCCTCCGCAAGGGGCATGCTGGATCAAAGTTAGTTTGCCTGTCTCTGGATCGCGCGCATAGACCACAATACTGTCATGTCCACGGTTTGATCCGTAGACAAACAAACCATTTGAATGGACTTCAATTTCGGAAGTTTTGTTAAACTCGGTAAAATTATCGGGCAGAGTGTTGATCGTCTGAATTGTCGTAAGCTTTCCAGAATTTGGCTCATACGAAGCGACCTGAACGGTAGCATCTAGTTCATTAATAATATATGCGTGCTTCTCATCAGGCGAAAAAGCCATGTGGCGCGGACCCGCTCCCGGTGCGGTTGTCAACTCGAAGGAATTCTCGGTATCAAGGCTGGAAGTTTCAGCATCGAAGGGGAAAATGGCCACTTTGTCAGCGCCTAGGTCTGGAGCAAAAAGGAATCGATTTGCTTGATCGAAATAGACCCCGTGAGTGTGGGGGCCTTTTTGGCGATCCGTCGGACCAGAACCTTCGATCTGGGCGGTAGTGACTGCTTTGCCGGGCTTTCCATCTTTGCCGACTTCAAAGGTCGTCACAGTGCCACTATTATAATTGGCGACAGCAATGGTGCCGCCGGTCGCATCTAGGGCGATGTGGCATTGCCCTTTGTTCGGATTTTTACTCTCTCCAAGAAGCTTGAGAGAAGCATCTTCACCGATCGTAAAAGCGCCCACATTGTTTCCATGATGAATTGAATACAGGATCGGTAATTCCGGATGAAGGGCGAGGAAGCCCGGGCGCTTAAAAGGTGCAGCTAGTTCCGGCTGAGTCAGGGCACCTGTTTCGGTATTGAAATAGCTGAGATATATTCCATCAGCATCTGTGCCGAGATAGACAGGCAATTTCTCTGCATGGAGCGGGGTGCCTACTGAGGTAAAGATAGCAGCGAGGGCTATGAGCGATTTTTTCATAAGAATTTTTGTAGGGTGATTCGGGAATGTTTTTTTGATTCTGCCTTTAGAATTTAAAGTGCTGGTTCGCATTATGAAAGGAGATATTCCCGATGAGTTCAGAGAGGATTCCGAAATCATTCGGCAGTTCTCCTTTCTCCGCCTCGGTGCCGATTAGATTGCAAAGAATGCGGCGAAAATATTCATGCCGTGGGAAAGAGAGAAAAGAACGAGAGTCCGTGAGCATGCCCACGAATCGGGAAAGCAGGCCAACGGAGGACAGCGTGTTTAACTGCATTTCCATCCCGTCTTTTTGATCAAGAAACCACCAGCCAGAGCCAAATTGAATTTTGCCGGGATTGGGACCAGATTGGAATGCACCAGTCATCGCTGCAAAAAGATAATTATCCCGTGGATTCATATTATAGAGGATCACCTTTGGAAGTTGATCGGTCGAATCGAGCGCATCTAAAAAGGTATGAAGTGCGTGTCCTTGCGCAATATCGCCGATCGTGTCAAACCCAGCATCTGGCCCGATTTTTTTGAACATCCTTGTATTCACATTTCGCAATGGTGTGAGGTGAAGCTGCTTTGTCCAGCCACGGGCATGATCGAGGTGCCCGGTGAAGCGTAAAAGGTAAAATGAAAAGCGTTCTGTATCCTCAGTCGATGCGGGATTTCCGGCCATCGCTTTTGAAAAGATTGCCGTTGCCTGCGCATCTGTGCAGTCCAGTGCCGGACATCGGGCGAGGCCATGATCGGACAGCCGGGCTCCAGCTAGATGAAACTCGTCATGCCGCTTTTTAAGTGCGGCAAGCAGATCGGTCAGGGAGCTGATCTGGATATCAGAGGTCTGGGAGAGGCGCGCAATCCATGGTATCAGCCGCTCTGGCTGGTCGACTTGAAAGGCTTTGTCAGGCCGAAAGGTAGGGACAACTTTCGTGCTCAATCCACTTGCCGCGATTGCCGTGTGGTGATCGAGCGGGTCTGCCGGATCATCGGTTGTGCCGACGACTTGAACTCGGAATTTTTCTAAAAGCGTATGCGTTGAGAACGAAGGATCTGCCAGCTTTTCATTGGTCCGGCTCCATATCTCATCGGCTGTTTCTGGCGATAGAAGGGTCTCGATATTAAAGTATCGCCGTAGCTCTAGGTGGACCCAATGATGCATTGGATTGCGGAGGGTGTGGGGAATTGTTTCCGCAAATGCCTGAAATTTATCTCGTGGTGATGCATTCCCTGATATTCGCCGTTCTTCGATTCCGTTGGCGCGGAGAAGGCGCCATTTGTAGTGATCCTCTCCTAGCCAAAGATCGGCAATGTTCTCCCATCTTCGATTTGTGGCAATCTCTGCTGGCGGCAGATGGCAATGATAATCGATGATAGGTTGATGCGCAGCCACTTCGTGAAAGAGCCGCCGTGAAGTCTCTGAATAGAGCAGAAAATCTTTATCGAGATAAGGCATGCAGTGAAGGTATTGGAGAGCCCTAGCGACAGAGTGGAAAGAACAAATCCCAATCAAATATCGGGGCGTAGGTGACGCAGTTCTAAGATGCAGTGAGGCGCTCCGAGGACCTATTTAGATACAAACCTCTTTCATAACGAGAGTATGAATATGTTGATTGGCCGATAACTTTGAGGGGGACCGGAGGCACTTGAGGACACGCTGCTGGTGAACTTGCAATTCGCAAAGAAGCGCCTGTTCGAAGTTGCACTTTCGAGGGTTTAAGGGGTTCAGAGCCCGATGAACGGCTGGCATCCGGGCCCCGCAGGCTGGCACCTTTCTTGCAAGGTAAGGGCTATACCTGCATTTGCGGGCAACAACATTTACACCATACTACTATGACAGCGACGAACGATTCTTGTATCAAGACATGCAATGGCCTCTTGCGGGGAGAACTTTCAGCAATCGAAACTTACGAGCGCGCGATTGAAAAATATCCGAACGAATCCGTAACGGCCGAACTCAGAAGGATTCAAGCAGAACATCGTCAATCTGCAAACGCTCTGACTACAAATGTGCGGACGATGGGCGGGGAACCCGAAACGGATTCTGGAGCATGGGGAGTGTTTGCAAACGCGATTCAAAGTGCGGCGAATTTGTTTGGAGCGGAGTCCGCAATTGAGTCGCTCCAAAACGGCGAAGAGCATGGCAAAGGCTCCTATGAGGATGCGCTCGAAGATGCCGACGTGATGGATGGCTGCAAAACACTCATTCGCACCGAGCTACTACCACGGCAGCTGCGCCATATAGCGACCCTCGAAGCTCTTGAAGAAGTGATCGACTAATTAGATCAGTTCGAATAAAGACATTTTTGCAGACCCTGCTGAAAACTTCGGCAGGGTTTGTCTTCTTTAGAAAAGGTCCTGAAATTTTGGACTGAGCTTAATTTAATCGAAATAGATCAATGAAATTTAAAGTTTCAAGTGAGTTGGAGTACCAGCTGAACAACCCGGCTACCTTTCTTTTTGCGCTGCGTTGTATCGAAACCGGTGGTCAGAAAATTCTCAGTGAATCTCTGACAACCAATCCATCGATTGGAGTTGAAGATTTCCACATTGAAAGTGGGATGAATCGGTTTTCTCGGATTCGGACCGAAAAACCGGGACCATTCTCAGTTCGCTACGAAGCAGAAATGGAGATTCTACATAAATTTTTTCCGGTGGATGAGATTCCGACAAATGGTACTTTCGAGATGCGCCCCGAGGGGATTCCATTCCTATTCCCCAGCCGCTATTGTCAAAGTGATATCCTTCGGCAGGAAGCAACTGAACTATTTGGAAATATTGAAGGTTCCTACCAAATTGCCGCTGCCATCAGCGATTGGATATTTGAGAATGTGGATTATGTCAGCGGAAGCTCTGGTGAAACATCGTCTGCCGTGGATACATTTAAGGATAAAAAAGGCGTTTGCCGAGATTTTGCCCACCTAGGAATTACTTTCTGCCGGGCGATGAATATTCCGGCTCGCTACGCTACGGTCTACGCCTATCAGTTAGATCCACCAGATTTCCATGCCTGCTTCGAAGTGTTCATCGATGGATGGTGGTATTTCTTCGATGCAACACGGCTGGCACCTTTGAATGGTTTGGTGAGAATTGCGACCGGAGGGGATGCAGCCGATGCGGCGGTAGGAACTATCTTCGGCGATCCAATTTTGCAGAAAAGTATAGTGAGTTGTGAGTATTTGGAAACCAACTTTCAGGCGGTCACGCGAGATACCTTGGCAGAGGCGGGTCAGGCGATTGTACTGGTTTAAGGATGAAGATTTTCGATACCCCACCAGAATCTTGGGATCGGCTTCGCTTGAAGCACGAGACAATCTATAGCTATGGTGAACCTGTAAAGTTTGGAGTCCATAAAATGGTCCTACGGCCTCGTGAGGGCCATGAATTGCGCCTTCACACAATGGACTTGAAGACGAGTCCAGCTGCCGTAGTGCGCTGGCATCGAGATATTTATGACAACAGCATCGCAGTTGCTAGCTTTGAGGAAGAGGCTGAAGTGTTACATATCATTAGCGAGTTTACAGTCAGCTTACCACCGGTGAAGGAAGGCCCGACAGATCCTATCCATGTGCCATTTCCCGCGATGGCCGCTGGGATCGAACGGCTAGCAGCTGTGCCATATTTACAACATGTCTATCCGCCGGAAGTCGATCTTCTTAGGAGTTGGTTCTTTAAACGCTGCCCAGAAATGACTGGTGGCACTAAGTTTCCAATCTTCGATCACCTAGCCTCATTGATTTTTGGTGAGATCAAATATAATCGTAGAGAGATCAAGGGAGTTCAATCGCCGAAGAAGACCTTAAAGCTAGGCACCGGATCATGTCGCGATACTGCGGTGCTGATGATGGAAGTCGCCCGTGCCCTTGGCTATCCATCCCGATTTGTCAGTGGCTACCTCGAAAGCTCCAATTCGAATGTCGGTCTTGGCTCGACTCATGCATGGACTGAAGTTTACCTGCCAGACTATGGCTGGACTGGCTATGATCCGAGCATCGGAAAGCAGGTAGGTGCGGGACATGTGCCAATCGGCGTAAGCCATCATCCACGAGGTGTGATGCCTGTATCTGGTGGTTACAATGGCCCTCCGGGCGTGACTGGCACTTTGAAAGTTAAGATTCAGACCGAGCGGCTGTAGGCTTTTCTACAGAAATTTCCTTAAAAAACTGAATGCCCAGCCCTAGATCGGAATAGGAAGCAAAATTTTAGCGGTCTTAGGATCCTGTCTGAGGCTTCAAATAGTAGAGTACAGCCATTCGCGCGGCGATGCCGTTCTGCACTTGGGTGTTAATTAGTGAGAGCTCGTAATCAAGAGCGGTATCGCACAGTTCCACTCCGCGATTGACTGGACCGGGATGCATCAGGTGTTTGCCCGCATTGCGAAGTTCATCTAGGCGGGCTTCGGTAATGCCATACAGACGATGATATTCTTTGAGAGATGGGAAGAAAGGAGCGCTCTGGCGCTCCATTTGCACACGGAGAAGATAGACAACATCAGGATCCCACGAAAGAGCCTGCTCATAATTGCTGAAGCGCGTGATGCCGGGGGGAGCGTATCTAGGAAGCAGCGAACCTGGTCCGAGGATCGCTACGTTCATTCCCAATTTGTGAAGGATCGTAGAAGTTGAGCGCGCGACACGGGAGTGGAGTATATCGCCGATGATAAGTATTTTTTTTCCAGTCAGATCGGGGTAAATTTCTTTCAGAGTAAATGCATCGAGAAGGGCTTGAGTGGGATGTGAATGAGCGCCATCGCCAGCGTTGATGACTGAGGCGTTTGTCTGCGCAGCGATGGTCGCAGGCAGGCCAGCTCGTGAATGGCGAACAACGATGTAATCTGTCTGCATCGCCTGTAGGGTCTCTACCGTTTCGCGGATTGATTCTCCTTTTGTGATCGAAGAGTTCCCGACATCGAAATTTGTGACATCAGCAGAGAGCCTCTTTGCTGCGACCTCGAAAGATGAATAAGTCCGTGTGGACGGCTCGTAGAAGAGGGTGAGGACGGATTTTCCTTTGAGCGCAGGGACCTTTTTTACCGAGCGGGTCAGGATATCTTTAAATGGCGCTGCTTGATCGAGAAGTAAATCGATCTCCGAGCGGTCCAATGATGCGATATCTAAAAGGTCTTTACGTGCCATGAAAAAATGAGGGTGCGTAGTAGGCTGCCGTGGAAGTAATTACGAAGAGAAGCACGATCGAAAGGATGGCCGCATGATGGCGGGATCTTTTTTTCCTGACAGCAATATACAGGGTCATTAGAGCCGCAATAGCGAGGAGAATGGTGGGCGTGAGCACAAGGACTCCTCTGTATGCAGCAAATGCAGCTGTAGCGATTAAGACATAGGTTATGATGATTAGATATCGGTTTGCGCTTTCTTGTTTGATCTGAGCAATCAGATCGAGGCCCGGGTTCAGAAGCTGTTGGCGGACTTCGCTTTTGCGAATGAAGCTTAAATCTTCATTCGAATGGCGGCTGGAAGGAAGCTCGGTCTTCGAATGCTGCAGTCGCTCAGCGGGCGCAAGCGGTAGCTCATGGCGGCGTAAACTATGTCGTTCCTTCAGTTTGATCGGCTCAGAAGTATCATTCGCAGGGAGGCTATCTTTTGCCTCCTCGGGATTGCTCCGAAGATGATCGGGAATTGCGGCTGCTGTAGCTGGTGCAATTGAACGTGCCCGGGGGGACCCTGGGTCTGGGGCTTCGGGGGGAATACCCAGATGTTCGCGAAGTGCAGCTAGCTCTGCGGGTGACTTTCTCTTCTGCGGAATCATGAAGGCCTTTCGCGTGTGATGTGGATTAGATCGTTGCCGTCCGTGCCTTCGAGAGAGACGCGAATGTGCTCCGAGCGCTCTGTGTCTATTTTGAGACCTGTGTAAGTTGGCTGAATCGGCATCTCGCGGTGCCCGCGGTCAATCAGAACTGCGAGCTCAATGCTCGCGGGGCGTCCGTAGTCTGAGAGTGCATCCAGTGCAGCCCGGATGGTGCGCCCGGTAAACAGAACATCATCGACAAGAATGACGTGTGCGCCCTCGATGGGAAAATCAATTTCCGATTGTTGCAAGCTAGGCGAGCTGTGGAGGTGAGCAAAATCGTCTCGATAGAGTGAGATATCGAGGGTTCCGAAGAACAGTTCGCGATCGGTGATTTGAGAAAGGCGGTTGAGAAGCCGCTCGGCGACCTCGTCGCCACGCGAGCGGATGCCAATTAGTGCGATTGGCTGATTTGGAAGTGCCGCTTCAATTTGCGAGGCAAGGGAATTGATGGCGGAATCGATGTCATCGGCAGTCAATGTGAGGCGGATAGAATCTGCGGCGATTGGTTGGCTTTCAGGAAAGTTTTTGATGCCAATATCCTTGCGCATTTGTTGCCCTGGAAAGGAAATTTGATTCGCCAGCTGGTAGGCCTTTGCTACCGCAGTGTTGCGATCATCGGCTTGCGCAACCGCTGCGAGAACTCGCCCACCGTTAGTCTGCCAGATGCCTGCTTCAAGCTTTGTGCCTGAGTGAAAGATCAGTCCAGCCGAAGCTTGGGGGATGCGGATTACATCACCAGCGCGCGATGATTCGGGATACGAATGAGAGGCAAGGATGACGCAAACTGACCACGCATCCGAAAATGAGATCGCTGTCTTATCAAGAGTTCCATCTGCTCCAGCAAGACAGAATGAGGCAAGATCACCAGAGAGCAGAGGCATGACAGCTTGGCATTCAGGATCTCCAAAACGGCAGTTATATTCGATCACCGAGGGACCGTCCGGAGTTAGCATTAGGCCGAAGTAGAGAAAGCCACGGTAGGGAAGATTCTCTGATTGCAGGGCGGCGACAGTCGGCGCGACGATGGAATCTTCAATCACTGCAAGCATTTCTTCCGAAATCAACTTGCGCGAGGCAACAGCGCCCATCCCACCAGTGTTTGGCCCATGATCGCCGTCTGCAAGGCGCTTGTAATCGCGGGCAGGCGTGAGAATTAAAAATTTGTCATCCACCACAGCGGCGAAGATAGAAACCTCTGGCCCGGTAAGAAAATCTTCGACGAGGAGCCGGCCGGGCCCGAAGCGTTTTTCGGTAAAGACTTCATCGAGAAAATCTGTGGCTGCCTTTTCATCTGCGCACACGGCGACTCCTTTGCCAGCGGCTAGGCCATCGAACTTTAGGACCGTGGGGTATCTGCCATCAATCGCGGCGAGGGCCTCCTCGGTGCTAGTAGTGGTGGTTGCTTTCGCAGTCGGGATATCATTTCGCAAAAGAAAATTTTTCGCAAATTCCTTTGATGCTTCGAGCTGAGCGGCTTGCTTGGTAGGCCCCCAGCAGGGAATGCCGGCCTTGTGGCATTCATTGGCGAGGCCGTCTCCGGTGACCAAATAAGACTCTTCGCCAGCAATACATAGGTCGATCCCGTTGCCGCTCATCCACGAGATGAGAGAAGGTAGATCTGTTGCAGTGGTAGGAGTAGCGAGCTGAAAAATCGCGTCGCTACCGGGAAAGGAATACAGCTCTGGACTTTGCGGAGATTTCGCTAGGGTGTGAAGAAGAGCGTGTTCACGGCCACCTTTGCCGACTACAAGGATTTTCATCTCCGCTCAATTTTCAGCAAAATGCCGAGAGGGGCAAGGATGGAGATTCTTTTCAGGGAAAGGTGACTATTAAGCAGAAGACAAATAATTCTAAGTTGCAATATTCGCCCTGAATAGGTCGTCTTTCTCCGTCCGTATTCTGGCATATTGCTGTTCAGACCTGATCGATCTACAGCGGCTTCGGCGGTAGGAGTAGATCAATATTGTCGTCACCGATGTCAGGAAGAGTAGGCTCTTTGAAATCGGCGGGCATCGTGAAGCTAAAGAAGCTGGACCGGCGCTGCTGAACTTCGCGGGTGCCCTGATAGGCGAGAGCGCGGTCTTTCCCGAGAGGCATTTCCTTCAGATCATTTTCGCGAACCTCTACCACCTCTACTTTTGCTGGCATTACGTCGGCAAGAGAAAACTGAGTGACCTTCTTACCAGCTTTCGCGGCAGTCTGTCCAACTGCCTTCGTCGCATTTCCCACGGTCTTCACTGCACCACAGCTCGTAAACGCGATTGGGAGGATCAAAGCGGATAAAATAACGAAGAGCAGACGAATTTTGAAGTTCATGGCTTGGAGTAGCTGGCGATTCTTAAGGCAAGGCTGTCTTAGGGGCTCATGCCCGCTGTGTCTAGGGCGGCTTTCTCCTCTTCGTGTCACATTTCTGTCACCTTGGAGAGAGCTTGCATCTATGCAATCAACAAAAATTCCAGACTCACTAGCGAAGAAAGGCCTCATGAAGCCCTCCATCGACTGTGATGATTTGTCCGGTCGTTTTCGAAAGACGCTTTGTCAGGAGCAGAAAGTATGCCTCCGCTTGATCGGCGGGAGTGATGGGCGATTTCGTGAGAGTGCGATCGGCATAGAACTGCGCGAGCTTATTGACGAGCGATTCAGTTTCTTCGTTTTCGGCAAAGGGAATATCGTATTTCGCAAGGGAGCCGATAACTCTTTCTCGGGGGAACATGGCGGATCCGGAGACGACTGTGGCGGGCGCGACCCCGTTTACCCGCACGAGCGGAGCGAGCTCGACAGCTAGCTCGCGCACCAGATGATTCGCAGCTGCCTTCGAGGTATCGTAGGCGAGAGAGCCTTTTTTCGCTACGGCTGCATTTGCAGATGTAGTTAGGACAAGATTACCGTTGAGACCCTGCGCCCGCCAAGTTTTCGCGGCTTCGTCAGCGACCAAGTAGGAGCCAGTCACGTTGATGCCGAAGGTTAGCGCCCATTTATCATCCGGAATATGGCCACTCGTATCTGATGGAACAAAAATTCCGGCAGTCACGGCGATGTGATCAAAACCACCATAGGCTAGGATCACTTGGTCAAGCATTGCACGGATCGATGCTCTGTTTGTGATATCTGCCGGAAGGGCAATCGCTGGGCCGCAATTCGAGATACCGGAGCCGGCAACCCCGATACCGAGGCCGTACTGATCGGTAATTTCGCTAGCTGTCGTTTGAGCTGCCTGAGCGTTTAGATCGACACAGACAACCTGTGCTCCTTCTTTTGCGATGCGGAGCGCAGTTTCCTTGCCGATGCCTGAGCCTGCACCAATCACGATAACAATCTGGCGCGCCAATTCCTTTTCCGCTGGCATGCGCTGGAGCTTCGCCTCTTCTAAAAGCCAATATTCGATGTCGAAGGCTTCTTGCTGAGGCAGGGCGATGTAGCTGTCGATTGCCTCGGCACCGCGCATCACTTCCACCGCGCAGTTGTAAAATTCGGCAGTAACTCGCGATTCGGACTTATCTTTGCCCCATGCAATCATTCCGAGGCCGGGGATAAGGACCACGGTAGGATTCGGATCGCGCATGGCAGGGGAGTTATCGCGCTTTGATTTTTCGTAATATTTTTCGTAGTCTTCCCGATAGGAGACGAGCCCAGTTTTGATCTTTTCCTCAAGGGCGGCGAGATCTTCTTTCTCGGCATTCCAATCGATATAGAGGGGCTTGATCTTGGTGCGGAGAAAATGATCTGGGCAGGAAGTGCCAAGCTCTGCAAGGCGAGAAGCGTCCTTTGAATTCACAAAGCGTAGGATCTTTTCATCGTCCTGAATTGTGCCAATCAGACGTTTTTTCTGCGAAATCTGGCCGCGAATCATCGGAAGAATCGCAGCGAAGGCAGCACGGCGATCTTGTTCTGGGAGCGACTTGTATTTTTCGCCGCCAAAGGCAGTGGCATCCCCGCCGTTCGCCAAATATTTTTGTTCAATAAATTCGGAAGCCTTTTCAATCAGGCGAAGGGTCAGCTCATAGCAAGCTTTCGGGTTATCGTCCCAAGAGATAAAACCATGTTGGCCCATCATGATCGCCTTCACGGAAGGGTTTTTGCGCTCGATTTCCTGCATCGCGAGGCCAAGCTCGAAGCCGGGGCGCATCCATGGGACATATTCCATCTCGCCAGCGAAAATTTCTTTGGTAAGGGCCTCGCAGTTCTTCGAAGCAGCGATGGAGATGATTGAATTCGGGTGCATGTGATCCACGTGCTTCCCGCTGAGGAATGAATGGAGCGGTGTATCGATCGATGACGGTCGTGGGTTCAGATTGAAAGTGGTATGCGAATACATGCCGACCATTTCGTCCTCCGCTGGCGTCTTAAGACCGTTTTCAGGCTTCGAAGCGTAGAGCTTCTGTAGGGCGATTAATTTGTCTTGGTAGAGAGAAGAAAAGTTTTCGCGCTTCGAGGTGCGCAGATCGCCACCGGAGCCTTTTACCCAAAGGACCTCGGTATCTTGGCCGCTGAGGGGATCCTTCTGAATGATTTTCGACGAAGTATTTCCGCCGCCAGTGTTTGTGATGCGCTGATCGGCTCCTAGGATGTTTGAGCGATAGACGAGCAGGTCCACCAGATCGAGGGATGCAGCATGGGAATCATCCCAGGAATAGGTGACGTGTTTGTAAGTCATTTGATAATAATTTTAATCGTTGAGTTTCGCTGCGGAGTGGGATGATCTACGAACAAACAATAAACAAGAAAAAAACAGATTAACGCAGATGCTAGCTATTGAGAGAAGAAGGCGGATTTTGGATGAGGCTGCCCGGCTGGGGACCGTAAAGACGCATACTCTCGCGCAGAAATTAGGAGTAACTGAAGAAACGGTCCGGCGTGATCTGGACGAGCTGGCAAAACGGGGGCAGCTAGATCGGACCCACGGTGGGGCGATGGATCTGGCGATGAAATATCGCGAACTCCCCGCCCGGGAGAGACAAAGTCGGCAGGTTGCTGAAAAAGCCAAAATTGCAAGGAAGGTAGTAGCGGGTATTCGTCAGGGCGAGGTAATCATGGTCGATGCAAGCAGCACAGTGCTCGAGCTTGTTAAAATTTTACCTGAGGGTCTCAAACTAAGGGTTCTGGCCTATGGAATGGACGTTGTGGAGAAGCTAGGTGGCAGGACTGACCTCGAAATTATCCTGTTAGGCGGGCAGTATGAAGCTAGGGGCCGGCGGCTTTCTGGGCTGGTGACGGAGATGGCGATGCGCTGTTTCCGGATTGATCGCTTTTATTTTTCCGGGGCCGGATTTGACGAAATGCTTGGAGTCGGAGAGCCGAATCCTGAGGAAGCTCGGCTGAAAGCTGGAGCGATTGCACAAGCTAACTGGTGCTGTGCGATGCTGGATAAGACGAAGTTTGGAAGGAAATCTGAATACTATTTCGCGAAGCCGAGTGAGATCGATCAGGTAGTCAGCGAAGGATAGTCCTTCAGTCATTCAAGCTCTGAGCGTAAATATTCTCCGGAGAATCCAAGATGATGAGCATCGGGCGGCAGCAGATTTCACAATCGTAGTCATATTCGGCAGGAAGCTCGGACGAAGGAGGAATCGGAATCTCAAATAATTCGAAACAGGTTGGGCAGGTGATGGTAGTGGTAGTCATTGGCAGAGGAGGTGCGCAGCGATTTTTCTCTTTGATGGGCAAGGGTGGCTAGGTGAGGGTGGGGGGCAGATGAGATCGGATTTTTTGGTGGTAGGGGCGGGGATCGGCGGACTGTCGTTCGCTTTGCGCGCGGCAAAATATGGGAAGGTAATCATTTTAGCAAAGGGTACGGCGGAAGAATCGAACACGGCTTGGGCACAAGGTGGAATTGCCTCGGTGCTGCCAGAGCAGCTACGTGCGCAGGGCGATTCTGTGGAGAGCCACGTAGAGGATACTTTAGGGGCTGGCGCTGGGCTTTGTGATGAGGCGGTGGTGCGGCAAATCCTTGAGGAGGGCGATGACGCGATCGACGATTTGCTGAGTTACGGAGTGGAGTTTGATAAAGAAGGTGAGGGCTTTGAGCTAGGAAAAGAGGGGGGGCATTCTTTTCGCCGAATTTTGCACGCGCGCGATACGACGGGCCGTGAAGTCGCACGGGCGATGCTACAAGCAGCGCGGAAGACTGAGAACATCACTTTGTTAGAGAATCATTTTGTGATCGATCTGATTAATTCTGCGAGGCTGGGGACTGTCGCGCATGATCGGATTCTAGGGGCTTATGTTCTCGAAAAGCAGACCGGTGAGGTGACTGCCTTTCGTTCGGACCGGGTGGTGCTAGCGGCGGGTGGCTGCGGCAAAGTTTACCTATATACGACAAATCCAGACTCCGCCACGGGAGATGGGGTGGCGCTGGGCTGGAGAGCTGGAGCTGCAGTGGCAAATATGGAGTTCATCCAGTTTCATCCGACCTGTTTCTACAACCCTGCCGCGACGGGTGCGGAAGCCCGATCTTTTCTTGTCAGTGAAGCGGTCCGTGGCGAAGGAGGAATTTTGAGGAATGAAAAAGGCGAAGATTTTACCCTGCAAAGCGATCCCCGAGGGTCGCTCGCGCCGCGCGATATTGTAGCAAGAGCGATTGATCAAGAGATCAAGAAAACCGGGGCTGCGTGTGTCTACTTGGACGTCACCCATAAGCCGCCTGGCTTCATACGGGAACATTTCCCTCATATTTACGCGACCCTGAAGAGCTTCGGAGTCGATTGCGAAACGCAGCCGATTCCTGTGGTTCCAGCAGCGCACTATCAATGTGGCGGACTGAAGACCGATGCGACTGGGAAGACGACAATTCGCGGGCTTTTTGCCGTCGGAGAAGTGGGCTGCACCGGCTTGCATGGGGCGAATCGCCTGGCGTCCAATAGCTTGTTGGAAGGAAACGTAGTTGGGCGTCTCGCATTGGAAGAGATGCTGAGGCTTTACCCGCCTGGAAAAGAGACGATGACCGCACCAGAGATCCCCGGGTGGCATCATGGAGATGTGGCTGAGCCGGATGAACTGGTTGTCATTTATCACAACTGGGATGAAATCCGGCGGCTGATGTGGGATTATGTTTCAATCGTCAGAACAGATAACCGCTTGATGCGGGCAGCTGCACGATTGCGCAACCTAAAGAAAGAAGTCCGTGAGTTCTACTGGGGGCACCGAGTGAATGCGGACATCCTAGAGCTGCGGAATCTCGTGGCAGTGGCAGGGATCATTGTTGAATGTGCTTTGCACCGAAAGGAATCTCGCGGCCTGCATTACACCCTCGATTATCCACAAAGTGAGGATCGCTTTTTAAAGGATACGTCAATCAGGAAATTCTAGATCGGTAGCGAGAATACCGAGCTCGGCGGATCAGATGATTTTCAAAATCTAAGCGCTATCGGCTATCTGCTTCGCAGGCGGCTAAGTGGCGTTTCAATGTATTTCCATGAGAAAAGGGTGAGTGCCCACGTGAGCAAAGCGAAGCACGTGGTGCGTAGAAGGATCTGCGCTGGGCTATCTGCGTAAGGTCCCCACCACAGAAAGGGAAGAGTCTTTCCAAGGATAATCGGTGCGAGATTATGGAATAGGTAGATGCCGTAGGAAAGCAGGCCGACGCGCTGGAGAAACTTTGATTCGAGGATGCGTCCAAGCAGATTGTTCCAGCCGAGCGATGCCGTGGCAATCACGCCGCAAAAGCCAATACTGAGGATTGTTGCGTAGAAGGGGCCAATCTGATTGTGCGGCAGCCCGAGGTGCGGCCCGAATTGTAGAATAAGGTAGATGCTACAGCCAACTACACCGAGAATTTTCCAGACTCTGCTGGAGAGCGGAAGGCCACGATGAGTTGCCAATGCCATCATTCCACCGATGCCAAAAAAATCGAACACGCCCCACGAAATTTTATCCGGCCATACGAAAGGTGGCGTGAAGTATTCAGAAAGGTAACGCGAAGCCGGAGCGAGAGCAGTGAAAACAAGAATGGCAAGCGGCAGATACTTCTTCGGGCATAACCAGATGAGGAGAGGCCAAGTCAGGTAGAACTGCTGCTGGATCGCGATTGACCAGAAATGAGAGGTGCCCGGAGGCCATTCCCCAGCAAGAGCGATGTGAAAATTAGTCAGGTAAAGAAGATAGTAATGGATGTGCGCAAGAAGCTTCGGCGCAAGGAAGATAAATGCTAATGCAACGGCGAAATAATAGGGCGCGATAATTCGCAGGCCGCGACGATATTGAAATTTCTTAAAAGCCTTCCAGCGCCAGGCATCTCCGTCTGCTGCCGATTCAGCGCGATCGCGAGTGCGGAGAAGCGAACCAGTGATAAAATAACCGGTAAGCACCAAGAAGAAGTAGAGGCCGATCTCGTATGGCAGGCCGAAGTTCCACGATTTCGGCACCCAATGGTCGTAACAAATACCGAGCATCGCAATGGCGCGGAGGCCATCGAGTTGGATCGCACGGTTGGTGGGCGGGGAGGGCATGGGATGGATGCGAGGCGGACTCAAGGGTGCCGACCGCTAGCTATTTTCTGGATCAGTGAATGGATATGCCCGCCAAAGCAAACCCTGCGTTTGCTATCGCTTCTTTTTTTCGCGATTCGCCGAGGGATCGTAGTCGGGATTTTGGGTTGGCAATTGTGCTCCCACAAATTTACTCCAGTCATCGAGTTCTTTGGCTAGCGCTTGGGTCTTTGCAGGTTGCTTGGAGGCGAGGTTGTTTTTCTCGTGAGGGTCTTTTGCGAGATCGTTGAGCTCTAGGCTGTGGTCTTCATCGTTTTTCAGCAGTTTCATATATCTGTGACCGATCGCGCCGTAGGGAAGGGTGCAATCCGCGTTTTGGACGCGGTCAGCTGTGTTCTGAATCACGTAGATCTGGATGCAAAGTATTGCAAAATGCGGTGGGTAAGGCTTTGAGGGAGAATGACTTCCCTCCGTATTTGCTTGGTTTCGGAGAAAACCTCGTTGGGCACACTGCATGCAATGAAGACTCTTGTTATGAAATTAGACACACTACACAAACTATTCGTCCACGAACTCAAAGACATCTACAGCGCGGAGCGCCAGCTTTTGGACGTTTTGCCAAAAATGGCGGAGGCGGCGAAAAATGATGAACTCAAGGCCGCTTTCAAAACGCACCTAGAGGAAACAAAAGGGCAGATTCAGCGGCTCGACACAATTTTCAAAGAGCTTGATTTTCAGCCGGGGGGCCACAAGTGCGCGGCTATGGCGGGACTCATCGAGGAAGGTGAGGAAATGTGCAAGGCGGATGCGGAGGAGCACGTCCGAGACGCGGGTTTGATCGCCTGTGCGCAGCGCGTCGAGCATTACGAGATCGCGGCCTATGGAACGGCGGTGGCTCTCGCAAACAAACTCAGCATGCGGGATGCGGCGGCGCTGCTGCGCGAGACTCTGGAGCAGGAAGGCAAGACTGACCGGGATCTAACCCATCTCGCGGAGAAAATTATCAATTTCGAAGCTCTCATGGCTGCTCATTAATCCCCGAGTAATTTCGATACAAAAGGCACCGCGCCCATTCGAGAGCTGCAGCGCTTTTTTTTCATAAAAAACGGACTGCCAAAGATGGCAGTCCGTTTTCTGAAGAAATTTACGCCATTCGAAGATGACGCTAAGCTGAATCAGATTCCTTTTTTGACGATATCGTCTAGCAAATCGACCACGCGGTTTGAATAGCCCCATTCATTGTCATACCAGCTAACTAGTTTGAAGAAGGTGCTATTCAGCTCGATGGACGATCCGGCATCATAGATCGAGGATGCTTTGTCATGGATGAAATCCGATGAGACAACCTCGTCTGTGGTGTATTTCAGGATATCTTTTAGGTAAGTCTCGGAGGCTTTTTTTAATGCTTTGTTGATTTCTTCGAGGGAGGTCTCCTTCTCGGTTTTTACTGTGAGGTCGACACAGGAAACAGTCGGCGTAGGAACGCGGAAGGCCATTCCAGTAAGCTTGCCTTTCACTTCTGGGCATACCAAGGCCACTGCTTTTGCAGCTCCGGTGCCGGAGGGAATGATGTTGATCGCTGCGGAGCGGCCACCTTTCCAATCTTTTTTGGAAGGTCCATCGACAGTTTTCTGAGTTGCGGTATAGGCATGGATGGTTGTCATCAGGCCCTCTTTGATGCCGAAGCCTTCTTTCAAAAGGACATGCACGAGTGGTGCCAAGCAGTTTGTCGTGCAGGAAGCATTCGAGATGAGGTGATGCTTTGCCGGATCATAATCGCCATCATTGACGCCTTGAACGAAGGTGTGGACGTCGTCGCCTTTTCCAGGTGCAGAAATGATAACTTTCTTCGCGCCAGCGGTGATGTGGCCTTGTGCCATTTTGTCTTCAACGAAGAGTCCAGTGGATTCGATAACGATATCTACACCGTGCTCTTTCCAAGGAAGGCCTTCTGGAGTGCGCGCGGAAACAACCGCTATTTCATGGCCGTTGACGACGATGATGTCATCTTCTGCAAGATCTGGGGATGATTTCTTGGACGATACTTCAGCATCGAAGCGGCCCTGGGTGGAATCGTATTTAAGAAGATAGGCGAGGTTGTCGGCTGGGACGAGATCACCTACTGCGGCGACTTTGAAAGTAGTGCCGAGGTGGCCTTGCTCGACGAGTGCGCGGAAGACGAGGCGTCCGATGCGTCCGAAACCGTTGATGGCGATGGTAGTCATGATATTTTTGTTAGTGGTGCCGCAGAGTGAGATTTTCCCGGCGCGGCGGCGGGATTGTGCATGGAACAGGGAGGCCGTCAAGCGATCAGAGAAAGGCTAGAAGACTCGTTTCACCGTGAGAAAGTAGGGGATCTGATCTGAAAGACATCGTTCTTAACGCCGGGCGAAGATGACTTTGTAAGTATGATTTTCGGCAACGATTCGGGGCCTCAGGCCGAGCGAAACCAGATGCGCCTCGTAGGGCAGTTGCCGGTTTGCAACAAGGTACAAAGTTCCACTGCGTTTCAACGAATTTGCAGCTGTGCTGAGGAAGGACTTGCCTAGATCTGTGTCAGTCTTCTGTGCAGTGTGAAAGGGAGGATTGCTGATGATGTGGTCGTAGGATCTTGGCAGAGGTGTTGTCGCATCGTGCCAATGGAAGCTGCTCTTCTCTGGAACATTGTGCCGGGCGCAAAAAAGGGCGCGCGCATCTGCCTCAAAGAGATCAATCTGAGAAATTTTCGGGGATTTTCTGAGAGCCTCATGGCTCAGGTAACCCCAGCCAGCACCTAGATCGGCGAGTTGGCCACTTAGATCTTTTGGGAGATGCTCGGCAAGAAAGGCGGAACCTGGATCAATATGTTTTGCGCTAAAGATTCCAGGCTGCGTTAGAAAATCTGTGTCTGGAATCAATGACGGGATCGCGAGATTGCGCCATTGTCTGAGGACTTCAGGTTTCCATGGGGCTGCCGTGGAGACGGTGAAGGCGCGGCATTTGTGTTTCGAAATGGATGAATGAATCGGCGTGGCTTTGGCGAGTTCCTTCTCATAGCGGGAGGCGCCAGAAGTATTTACTAAAGAGGTGATTAGCTGCCCACCCGGGGCGAGGAGATCGTGAGCTATCGCGAAGCCAGCGAGAGTTTCTTCCTTCGATTTCCCCGGAAGAAAAAGAACGACTGGAAACTTGCCAGTCGGCGAATTAGTCAGCGGCATGCCTGCAGCATTGCATTGATCTGCAAGTGGCTTCAACGGCTGCCAACTCGTAAGCGGCGGTAAGGCAGGATGCGGCAGCGCGCCCAGAAAGAGGATTTCGTCTGCAGAAACGAAGCGCTCGGCTGAGGCGAAAGCGGTTGTTTCGCCGTTCCCGAATGCCAACATCAGTGTTTCTAGAGCAGGATTCACTTTTGGTCTGAAGGAAAAGCTTAGGGGTTTTTTAAGGAAAGCTTTCTCGATCTCAAAATATAAGAACTGCAGAAACAATCCGCAAAAATTAGGAAGCCTTCGCGTAAAGCTGGCTGAGCGGTTCGGTGGCGCCTAGGCTTTCCGAATTCTATCGATGGACAATTAGAAGCGATGTCAGGCGTCGAGGTGGAGGGCGGCTTTTTGGGCGGGAGAGGTCTGGCTGTTTTTCGGGGTATCGGAAGAAAAGGTAGAAGAGGAGGTAAGGCGCATGCCAACAGGCTTTGATACGCCGAATTCCTCCATGGTCACGCCATACATGACATCGGCGCGGGCCATGGTGCGCTTCGAGTGTGTAACGATGATGAACTGAGAACGATCAATGAAGCGATCCAGCACTTTGACGAAGCGGTTGATATTTGATTCGTCGAGCGGGGCATCCAGTTCGTCGAGCACGCAGAAAGGCGATGGCTTGATCATATAGATTGAAAAGAGCAGGGCGACAGCGGTCATCGAGCGCTCGCCGCCAGAGAGAAGAGTGATTGACTGCGGCTTTTTGCCAGGTGGTTTCGCGATGACTTCAATACCAGATTCCAGCGGATCATTCTCATCGATCAGAGTGAGATCTGCCTGACCCTTTTCGCCAAAAAGCTCTTTGAACATGTCGCGGAAATTTATGCGGACCTGCGCGAAGGTTTCGGAGAAGCGGCGTTGGGTTTCATCGTTGATCCTTTCAATCACGGAAAGGAGCTCGGTCTTGGACGAAACAAGGTCGTCATGCTGTGAGCGGAGGAAATTGTGGCGTTCTTCTAACTCGTCGTATTCTTCAATCGCATCGACATTGACCGGGCCCATGGAATCGATTCTTTGTTTTGTCTCAGAAGTAAGTGACTCAATATGTGACCAATCCGGCTCACCGGGGGTTTCGGTGGGATCCGATACTTTGTTTTCCTCGGGTTGTGAGCTGGAAGAATTATGGAGGGTTTGCAGTAGCAAATGCGTATCTGGCTGGAAGCTGCCAAGACTGATCTGATGCCGTTCCTCGGTGGTGGTGAGAAGATTTTCGAGACGGAGATCGAGCTTTGTCGCAGCAATTTCCTCACGGCCTTTTTGCTCGTTAGTTGCACTCAGATCGCGGCGCAGCTTGGTCAGCTTCGCCTCGGCCTCTTGGATCGCGCTGTCAAGCTCATCTCGGCCCTGGGACTTATCAGAAATCTCTTGGGTAAGGTCAGCGATTTCCAACTCGGTTTCTTTGATCTGGACAGTGAGTGCTTCGTTCTCGGTGGTGGCAGAGGTGATGCGTGTCGTAAAATTTTCGATTTCAGCTTCCCGGCGGACTGATATTTCGCGGAGCTCGGAGAGCCTCGCCTCCATCGGGCGTTGTTGTTCCTCGGCGGCCTGCTTTGCGCGTTTTTCAACAGCGAGGCGAGTGCGTAACTCGTTGAGAACGGAGGCATGTTCTGTTTCGGCGGCTGCCGCAGCATCAGCTTGGGTTTGTAGACTGCGCAGTGAGCTTTCAGTTTCGGCCAGGCGTTCACGAGCTGAGCTGAGCTCTGATTCCGTTGCTTCGCGCGAGGTGGCGGCACGAGTCTCGCGATCCGCGAGATCGCGGCGCTCCCAGCGGACATTTTCGATCCGCGTGTTGAAATTTTCTACTTCCTTCGAAGCGACTGATAGCTCTCCCTGCAGGGTGGATAGATTGACCTTTTGTCGCTGGTATCGATCGCGTGATGATTCGACAGCTTCGCGTTGTTTATCGAGATTCTTTTCTAGAGAGGAAACAAGTTCACGAGCAGTTTCATCACTGGATTGGAGCGATTTGACCTCTGCCTTGAGGGATCGGATTTCGTTTTGGCGTTCGAGCAGTGAGTTTGAACCTTGGGGACTGCTACCGCCTTGGAGAATGCCTTGGGCGGATAGAGTTTCTCCAGTGGAGGTGACAAATGAGAGGTGTGGATGATCGGCACGCAGAGCTACGGCGGTTTCCAAATTTGGAACGATCGCTGTGTTTTCTAAAAGCTGCGTGACGACTGAAGAAATCTTAGGATCGAGCTTTACCTGATCGAGCGCCCAAGAGCTGGCGCCCGGCGGGAGGGTTTCCACCTGAGAGGCACGTGAGCTAGCGACAAAATTCGCCGGCAGCACGGCAGCTACCCCTAATTTCTTATCGGTGAGGCGGGTAATGATGGACTCAGCAATATCGGCATCTGAAACGAGGACTGTTTGAAGATGAGTGCTGAGAGCGGCCTCAATTGCGGGCGCTGAATCGTCATTGACCTGCAGGAACGAGGCGATCGTGCCAAGGATGGATGGCTTGAACTCTTCCGGAGAATCGAGTCCCTTTAGAAGATTCTGCGTGCCCTTCGCTAGGCCCTCACCAGAGGATAGCAGCTGCTGAACCGCATCGCGGCGCGCGCTGCGCTGCGCGAGGATTTTCGTCGATTCAGTTGCCGCTGTGCGGGCAGAATCTAGATCGGCGCGGATATGGAGGTAATCGCGTTCGGCAGAATTGAAGCTCTCCTCCAAAGAGTTCAGAGCGGTGGAACTCTCCGTGATTTTCTCCGATACACTCGTTTGGGCAGAAATATGTTCTTGGATGCTGATGGAAAGGCGTTGCTCGTCTTCGGCGAGCTTTTTCTCCCGATCTCGATTGCCCTGCACTTGGGCGAGCGCGGACTCGATCTTTGCTCGCATCGAGGCGATGAGCGTCTGAGTTTTGTTCGCCTCCGTCCGAGTATCGCGGAGGGCGCTTTCTAAGTCTGCCCGCTTTTCACGCGAGCTAAGATTTTTCTCCTCTTGGGTGGCAAGGGCAATTTCTTGCTGTGCAAGGCGGCGGCTCAATTCGTCAAGAGCTTCATTCGCGGCAGTGAAATCGAACTCTTGCTGGGCGAGCTTCTCGCGGGTCGAGGAAATCTCTGTCTGGTTCTGAGAAATCCGGGTTTCGAGTTCGATTTTGCGTTCGAGATTAAATGAAATACGTGCCTTTGCAGAAGCCAAAGTATTTTGGAGGACATTCAGTTCTTCGCGGAGAGAGGAAAGGGATTTTTCGAAAGAGCGCGCGGCATCGCGCGATTCCGCAAGGCCCTCTTCGGCAGGGGCCAGCTGGCGCGAAAGGTGAGAATCTTGGGCATCGAGCGAGCGAATCGAGGTGCTGAGTTCTGCACGCTCTGCGGTGATCGTGGTAAACCGCTTGTGGGCGAGATGGGTATCGAGAATGCGATGCTGTGATGAGAGAGATTGGAACTTTCGCGCTTTTGCGACTTGGCGTTTGAGCGAATTCATACGCCTCTCTTGCTCTGCAAGAACGTCTGAGACACGGAGTAGGTTTGCCTCAGTATATTCCAGTTTGCGAAGGGCTTCCTTCTTCTCACGCTTGAACTTGGTGATGCCGGCGGCCTCCTCAAAGACTGCGCGGCGTTCCTCTGGTTTTGATGATAGGATCTGATCAATCTGGCCTTGGGCCATGATCGAATAAGCAGTACGCCCGATGCCGGTATCCATAAAAAGATCATGGAAGTCCCGAAGTCTGCAGAGAGTGCCATTGAGGCGGTATTCGGATCGCCCATCTCGGAACACACGGCGGGTGATCGCTACTTCGTTGAAATCCACGTTCAGCGATTCTTCGCAATCTGCCATCGTAAGTGTGACCTCTGCCATGCCCAGTGGTTTGCGATTTTCGGTGCCATTAAAAATGACGTCTGCCATCTCACCGCCACGGAGCGCTTTGGCAGAAGTTTCTCCGAGAACCCAACGAATGGCATCGACGACGTTTGACTTTCCGCAGCCATTCGGGCCAACGATCCCGGTAACACCTTCTGCAAATTCGAAAGTGGTCTTATCAGCGAAAGATTTGAAGCCAAGAATTTCTAGAGTTTTCAGATACATACGCTTCGAGGTCTGGTGGTGAAATAACTTTTTAGAAGCTATCAATCACTCGAAGGATAGCAAGGACTCAGCGGGTCAAACCTCCACATATTGTGTATCAGCAACCGATAAAACACTAGATGTAGTAATGAGCAATCATTAACCAATCTTAATCGAATTGCGCAATGGGCAACTTTGCGCATTAGGGTAAGGGCTAAAAAAGCATCATGAGAAGAGTGATGACTGCGATGAAGAGAACATTCAGGATCACGCCAGCGCGCATCATTTGCTTCTGTGGAAGCAGCCCGGTGCCGAAGGCAATTGCGTTTGGTGGCGTGGCGACAGGAAGCATGAATGCGCAAGATGCGGCGATCGCGATTGGGATGACCAACTTTTCTGGAGCCAAACCAAAGCTTAGAGCCATTGGATAGAAGATCGGAGCGAGAAGAGCAGTGGTGGCGGTATTGCTTGAGAGCTCAGTTAGAAAAATCACAAAGGCGACGATACCGCCAATCATCGCCCAAGTGGGCCAATGTTCCACGGCTTCGCCAAAATGGCGGGCAAGGTAGAGAGATGTGCCGGATTCACCGAGGATACTGCTGAGCGCTAGGCCACCACCAAAGAGGAGAAGAACTCCCCAACCGGTGTTTTTCTCTATTTGCTGCCAAGTCACAACTCGGCTAGCAGCTAGGGCGAACACCGCGACCATAGCAATCCATGAATCCGCATCTGCAAGACCGAAGATGGGTGCAATGCGTGCGCTGTTTATCCACGAAAGAGCGACAATTGCGAAGATCACAAGAGTGATCCACTGACTGCGATTCAAGGGCTCAATCACCTCTTTCGCAGCTTCCTTGCGCATGTTCGGCGGGCGCAGGATCAGATAAAGGGCCGCGAACATGATTGGCATGAGAGCGCTTGCGATCGGCAGGCCAAACTTTAGCCAACCAAAGAAATCAAGATCTAGCTGGCGGGCGGCAATTGCATTGGCCGGGGTGCCGATGAGGGTGGCGATACCGCCGAGGCTCGCGGAATATGCGAGGCCCAGCAGCATAAAGTATGTGTGTTTTGCTTGAATGCCTTCTTCTCTGAAGCCACGGAGAATTCCAAGGGCGAGGGGGATCATCATCGCGGCTGTCGCCGTATTGCTCATCCACATCGAAAGCAGGGCGGTGCCGACGAAAAGCAGGGCGCTGGTTGCGAGAAAATTGCCACGACCCAGCTGGACTAGCTTCCTAGCGAGCCGGCGGTCGAGATCTTGAGAGGTCAGAGCTGCAGCCAGCGCGAAGCCACCAAAGAGAAGGCAGATGAGGGGAGCCGCATAATTAGGCAGGGAATCGCGGAGCGGCGAAAGACCCATCGCAGCTGCGAGCACCGGGATAAACAGAGCTGTAATAGCGAGCGGCAGGGCTTCTGTCATCCACAGGATAGCGATGCACGAAAAGAAGGTAGCACCGAGGCGGACTCGTTCGGGATCGAGTCCTTGCAATGCTGCAGAGTCTTCAGGCAGTGGAAGAAAGAGGTAAATGAGCAACGGCAGGAGCAGCGCGGACAGAGCTTTCATCGGTAAATTTGGGGATAAGTGAGTTTATAGAATCAAGAGCGGCAGGATTATCGCAGCGATATGAAATTTGACGGCTGGAAGGAAAATAGTCATGATTGCCGCTCATGAGGAAGGAGGATCATTGGTTTGCTTTCAGCTGCGGATTCCTCGGACTGATAGCGCTGGCGCAGATCTTGATCGCAGGACTGGCACTGGCGGTGCGCTTGGAAGAAGGCAAAGAAGTACAGGTGGTGGAGCGAACTGTCGAGAAGCTGGTGCCGATTCGGGTCAAAGTTCCGGTGGAAGCAGCCGAATCTAAGAGGGCTGGACCAAAAATGCCACCGGTTCCAGAGGCGGAGGACCTGCTGCTACCTGCAATCGAGGATCCTCTGGCGGAACGGCTGATCAAAGAAGCAAGGAGAGCACGGGTAGCTGGGGATATGGGCCAGGCGATTGTAAAGCTAGAAGAGGCAATTTCTGAATCACCGGATGATCCTTCAGTCCTCTATGAGCTGGGCCTAGTTCATGAGCAAATGGGTGTCTTCAACGAAGCCTCAAAATATTATGAACGTGTTTTTCGATTAGGTGCGTCTGGGGCAGGAAAACTTTATGAGGCTGCCGGGACGAAATTGCGCGATGGCTTTGCAGATCCCACCGATTTTCTAGGAAAACTATCGTTGGGACGGGTGAGGATTTTTAACGACCGTGAGGCCGCTGGTGGGCAGAAAGTGGTTTTGAGTGTGCCAGTGCAGAAAGCGCCCGGTGAGGACCTAGACGCACAAGACATCGAAGTAGCAGTTACTTTTTTCAATAAAACCTCAAAGGGGAAAATTGTTCAGCTAGAGGACGATAGCTGGGCAGTTCCGCAATGGGTAACACTGCCATTTGATTGGGCGGGTGGGGAAGAGACTCTGAGGATGAGCTATGGAATTCCCAAGCGCGACAGGCAGACCGCGCACCTGTTTGGAGAACTATTCTATTATGGGCAGGTAGTGACTCTTTCTTACCAAGGGGAAATTCTCGATGTGCAGGCATGGCCACGGGATCTGGCGGCTCGGATTGGTCAAGCGGCTTCAATGGATGGGCCGTCTAACGATTTTCCTGAGTTCCTAGAGCAGGATGTTTTACCCGACAATTTCGATCCAGATATTCCCCTTCTCAACCCCTTGCTTCCCGAGTAGAGGGAGGCCTCCGAAATTGCTCTATGGAAAATGATAAAGGATCAGCGGCAGCCCTGAGTGGGGACGAAGATGAGGACTTTGGCGATTATCTGCGCAAAGAACTATTGGGGGAAGGGGAGAAAACGCGGACCTGGATCGCAGAGCAGCTATCAGTCCGGCGGCGGGTGATCTTAGTGGAGCTCAAAGACCTTCGTGGGGAAAATGGGCTCCCCCCTGATGGCCAAACAGAAAGCGAGCGGAAGGCGGAATTCATCGCTGGCGTAAGGGTGAAGGCGAGTGTGGACTATCCAGTAATCGGCTCGATTTTTGAGGCTTCGACAGTTGGAGAAAAATCTTTCTACACCCGCGAGCTTTTACCGGGAATTACTGTCGCTGAATGGATCCGAGAGAAAAATGGAGGTTCTGTCTGCGGAGAAAAGCTGGTGGCAATTTTGAAATGGGTGGCCGAGGCAAACATCTATCAGGAAAATCACGGGAATTCAACAAGGCCGCTGAGCTTGGATGCAGTCTTTATCGATGAACAGGGAGTTGTAAGGGTCGAGAACCTAGCGATCTACGGCGACCGAAGTGAGGGGGAATCGCTGCGCGATGTTCGGGCCCTGGGAGAAGAACTCAAAGGAGTGCCGGATGATGATACCGCTGGGGCTACAAGGTGCAGCACTCTCCTTGGCTGGATGCGCGGAGAAGAGATTTTAGAACCGCTCAGCTGGATACAGGTCAAAGAATACTGCTTTGAGATAGAATCTCAGTTGGCAGAGCGTACAACTTTGAAGCAGCCGGAGAGTCCCGCAATTCTCCCGGGAAAAACACTTGGATGGTTGTGGCTAGGGGCTGGACTTATTTTAGCGGGACTTTTCCTATATCTATTCTGGCCAAAGGGTAATTCAGTACCTGAAAAAGATCCGGTGGAGCCCGGCTGGGTGCTGGTGCCGGCAGGCAAGTATACCTTACCTGGAGGGAACCGGATGAGAAGTGAGGAATTCGAGATCGCCGATGCAGAGGTAACCATTCGCGACTATGCGGAATTTCTAGAGAGCCTCGAAACTCTTTCTGAGCAAGGAGAGGGCAGCCTTTACGATCATCCAGAGGAGCCGAAGATTAAAACGAGGCATGAGCCGGACGACTGGGAAAATCTATATGCGGCGGCAAAGGCGGGTGAGCTGTGGAATGGACATAGAGTAAGCCTTGATCATCCTGTTGTGGGGGTCGATTGGTGGGATTGTTACGCATACGCCAGCTATCGGCGCGGATCTTTGCCGACGCAGGAGCAATGGTGGATTGCACTCATCTTCGACGGTGAAGAGCTAGAGAATCCTCCAGTAAGTGATTGGCTTCCAGTGACAATGCTTACCGAAGATGTAACCACCAATGGACTGCGTGGCATGGCCGGGAACGTGAGTGAATGGACGCGCGCGGCGCGGACAAATCCGGGTAATCCACTGGGCGAAAAATTCTGGGTGACCGCAGGAGGGTCCTACCTAGAGCCAAAGATCGGCGTTCAAACTCGCGCCTATGAAAACGGCCGTGGGGTGCGGCGAGCGGACCTTGGCTTCCGCATCATTCGCTAGGTTATTGCAGAGAGGGCTGGAAGTTGTCTTCGAGCAATAGTGCGCGTGCTTCACCAATGAGGAACAAGGAACCAGCGATGAGGACCGGCCCGGAGTGTTTTCGCGCGATCACCAGGGCAGAGCTCAGGCTGGATGCTGTTTCTGGAACGGTAGGAAAGCTAGCTGGCAGGGACTGAAGTAAGTCCGCGACGGAAACTCCTCTTGGGGTATTCACCTTGCAAAAAATTACTGAGCTAGTGAGTCCAGAAAGCTCACTGAGAATACCAGTGACATCCTTCGATTCCACCACGCCGAAAATTAAAGTGCCCTGCACTTTGCCTACTTCGGATTGCCATGTTTCCTTCAGAACTTTAGCCGCTTGAGGATTATGGGCTCCATCAAGGACGAATTTAGTTCCATCGGAGAGGAGTCTTTCAAAGCGTCCTGGCCAGGTGACTTTGCGCAGGCCGGCGACTGCACTTTCATAGGAAATGGGGACGCCAAGGGAGTGTAGAGAAGCGATGGCGAGAGCAGCGTTCCATCGCTGATGCTCACCAGGTAAAGCAATGGCATAACCGTTCAACGGTGCGTCGATGAATGAGAAAGGCGCGCGGATCTGGTTCGCCTCCTTTTTAAGGACGGCACCGGCCTCTGGAAGCTGTGGCGAAGAGAAAGCAGGAACGCCGGGTAAAAAAATTCCTGCCTTCTCACAGGCAATCTCAGCAATGGTATTGCCCAGCCATTGCGTGTGATCGAGGCCAATGGGGGTGATCGCGCATACATCAGCAGGCACGGCGGTGGTCGCATCGAGGCGGCCTCCCATTCCCGTTTCGAGAATAATGAGCTCACAATTGCAATCGCGGAAATGACGCATTGCAATCACTAGAGCGATCTCGAAAAAAGTAGGATGTGTCTCGAAAGCCTCGCAGATCGGGCGGATTTCACTGAGCAGCTCCGCACAGCGCTCCTCCCGAATCATCTGCCCAGAAACTTGGATCCGCTCTCGGAAATCAATCAGATGTGGAGAGGTGAAAAGACCGGTTCGGCGGCCGCATTCACGGGCGAGTGAATCGATCATCGCGCAGGTGCTGCCTTTTCCATTCGTGCCAGCGACGTGGGCTACTTTTACTGAATGACGAGGGTAAGCGAGAAACTCTTTAAGAAGAGTCCGGGGCCCATCGAGCCCGAGTTTTATACCGAAAAGCTGAGTGGAGAACAGCCAGTCTAATGCTTCCTTATATGTCATATTGCTCAGGACAGTGGATCTGCGATTGCGATGTGATCGATTCTAATTGCGAATAATAGGTTGAGAAGAAACCGAGAATTTTCCAGACGATAAAGCCGAGCGCGAAGAGATATATCAATTTCGGCAAATAGGTGGAGGCGGCGCGTAGAGATGCCTCTGATTGCTGTGTAAACCGCTGCGCCCAGTTCGCCATGTCTCGATCCAAAGTGCCCGCCTCTTCCCCGGTGGTGTAGGAGCGGGAAAATTCGGAAGGAAAGCAGCTTTCTCGGAGGAAGGCAGGGCCGAGTGCAATGCCTTCAGTGGCTACCCGCAAAAGGCGCTTTCCAGCATTTTCAAAAATCCCGCTTCGAGTTGCAGCTGTTGCCCTCTGAACTGTCTCATACATCGGGATTCCTGCGAGCAAACAGGAATGGTAAACCTGCGCGAAGCGGGCCAAAGCCATGTTCTGGCGCGCTTTCCCGTACCAAGGAATCATGTTTAGAAATCGATCTGCTGCTGGCGATTTTGTGGCTTGGCGGAAGATTATTTTGCCTACCATAAATAGAAAGAAGCCAATCAGGTAACTTACTAACAGGGCCTTCAGGAAACTCGGGAAAAATTGGTCCTCGCTAGCATCTCCGCTGATTGCAACCTGTGGGAGTGAGCTAACAAAAATTCCCATGTGTAGGACAACAACTGGGTAGATTAGACCTTTGATCAGGTCTCTCCGGGCGGTGGAGCACATAAGGAAGTATTCAGCGAGGTGCTGAAATGCGGCGCCCAATTTTCCGCCGCGCTCCCCCGCATCCACCATCGAATGCTCAAGTTTTGTGATCACCTGCGGATCAGCACCGAAGGAGTTTGCAATTGAATTACCTCGATCTAGGCCAGTGCGAATATTCTCAACGAGTGCCATCTGAGCCTTCGAAATTCTGGTATCGAGAAGGACTGAACTGGCCTTGCGAATGTCAAAACCTGCCTCCAAAAGTTTCGCCATCTCCGAATAGATGAAATATCTATCCGAATCATTAGGGCATTTCACGTTGAGAGAGTATGCCTGAAAACAGATTGAAATAGGATTTTTTTAGGCCGTGAACACAAAAAAACCGAGCCCTATGAAGGGCTCGGTCTCGAAAGTTAATTCGCTAATTAGTTCTTTTCGTAAGGCTTCTTCTCAGGTCCGTTGTCCATGAGGGATTTATCGACAACTCCTCCCATCGAGATCTTATCGCCATCATCGAGAACCATTTCATCACCATTCGGACGGGTAATCTTGCCGCTGGTGTCCAGCGTTGATCCGTCACCAAGAGTGATTGTCTCTTCCACTTCCATTTGCTCTTCGGTTCCTTCCATCATAAGAAGACTGCCGCCCACTTTTTTGATGTAGCTTCCCATCGTGAGCTCGCCGTCCATGTTGAGAGAATCGCCGTTGTTCAACATCATCACTTCGCCGTCTTCTGAAAGCTTATATTTGCCATCGGCCATGACGGTCACGCCATTTTCGAAAGTCATCGTTTCGGTGACTTCAGTGACGTCGCCTTTGTTAACCATCATGATTTTATCATCTTTCATCATGATGTATTCGGTCGCTACTTCAGCGACTAGTTCATTCTCGAAATTGTCTGGGCGCTCTTTGTTCTTTTCTTCCGCGAAGCTTACGCTGCAAAGGGCGAGACTAGTGATCGAGGCGATGAGTGTGTATTTGATTGGTTTCATAATTTATTGTTTTTCTTACTGGCCGGCAATTGCCAGCGCTTCTGGCTTCTTCTGTAGCAGAATTGCAGCCGTATCAGTGCGGACCGGGACCGAAGGACATTCATTCAATTTGATTTGAGGATAAAAACTTGGCATCGGGTTTTGGTTTTTAACCTTGCTACAAAGGCGCAAAGTTAAGTAGTTACAGGCGATTCAGCGATTGAATGCAGCTCTTCAAGGGCTTAGAAAAAAGCATGTCATTAGACGTCTCTACTCCGGCTTTGCTGTTCCCGGCGATCAGCCTTTTATTTCTATCATACACGAATCGCTTCCTGCATTTGGCAGCATTGATCCGCAAGTTGCATGAAGATTGGATTGAGCGGGGAGATGTCTTGCTAATGTTGCAAATTGAGAACTTACGCAAGCGGCTCGTTTTGATTAGGGGTATGCAGTTATTAGGCGCGAGTTAGCTTGTTCTTATGTGTTGGATCGATGCTTTTGATCGTCGCTGATGAAGCATTCGTTGGCTCGGTGTTATTTGTGGCGGCGTTAAGTTTGATGGCAGGATCTCTTGCGTGTCTGGTCTGGGAAATCTGGATCTCCGGAGGTGCTTTGAAGATTTTGCTTTCTGCAATGGAGAACGCTGGGCAGCCAGATATACCGAAGTAAAAATCACGAATGAGGAGAGGATTTAAACGACGAGCCAGACCGACAAGATTGATTGCTAGGGACGCTTCACTTGTTTTACCTCAATGGTCAGGAAAGATGAATAGACCCCAGCGGCTGCTAATTAGTTTCTTTTCTGTCTTAGACAACTCAATCGAGGGATCGTGGATTAGTTTTTTACACGCAATCAATCCGGCATCTCGACTCTCAGCAAAGGAATCTCTGAGTGCTAAGGGAGCCTGGGCGAAGCCGATAATAATATTCGCCACAATTTTCATAACGCCGGTAATGCAGACGGCGCAACAAAGCCTTTGTGTGTATATGCCAATCCTGCCATGAATTGAGATCTTCACACCAGCCGCCGAGGTGCTCGTAGCTTTCTCTACGCCATAGAACCGCGGAGGTTTGAAAGGGTAATTTTCCACGCAGGGCATTTCGCAGGTCATCTTCTTTTGCCTGCTCACCGCACCTCTCTACAGAATCTCCCGGCTCGCTCAAGAAACGATGACAGGGGAACACTCCAAAATCGGTATCAGGATTTTTCGCCATTGCGGATAGCCGTTGTTCTAGACAATCGCTTGAGAGGACATCATCTCCATCAAGGAAGAGGATAAATCTACCACGTGAGGCAGCAAAGCCTTGGTTGCGACAAGCCGATGCGCCTTTCACAGCTGATTGGCGAACAACGGAACGGATTCGGCTATCTCTTTTAGACCATTTCTCAGCGATATCTGCACTTCTGTCTGTCGATTGATCGTCAACAATGACTAGTTCCCACTCTTGAAGTGATTGCTCTGAGACAGATCTAATCGTCTCATTTAAGTATTCATCAAGATTCCAAACAGGAGTGATGACTGATACCTTAGGAAAATCCGAAGTCATAAATCTTATTTTGAGCGAATCTCATCGGACAATCACCGTCTGACTGCTGGAGTAATGTTTCCCATCAGCTCCGAATAGCCGAAATTTTTCTCAAGACTTGGGAAATGGGTTTCGTCACGTCATCTATGAAGCACTTTCTCTCTGGGCGCAGCGAAAGCTTGTGTAAATGGAGCATAGGCCGTTCCGTCAGAGGCTAACTTTTTTGCAAGTCCACAGATCTTAAAGATGGATCAATGACCGTTCTCATTCGTTCAGCATCCTCCGTGCTTAGGTGAAGAAATCTAGCGAGTTCCTCGATAACTGGCTCCGGCGATTCGAACAGATCTGCGTGAGATACTCGGATACCAGGGAATTTACTCCGATTGATCATCTTTTTGGCTGCTTGAATTTGCTGGAGATAGCCTTTCCGAGGATCGGCGGTAGATGAAGGACGCCCTAGCTTTTCAAGCATCCTTCTCTGGCTCTCAATTAATTCGTCCAAATTGCGCTCCATGAAGATGAAGCGGTATTGGATCTCCTGTTCGAATTTTGAAGCTTCAGCCGAAGAGTGAAGAGGTAGCTTGGGGACAAGTGGGGCGATTACTTTGATTGCTTTTCGTCGCGCTTCAAGAATCCAAGATCTAGATTGGTTACTGGTCAGCGCAAGAACGGAATTGTGCTCGAAGTAGCCTTTCTTGTTTGACGAATCGGCAGTTCTTTTTTCATCAGTGAATGCAGGGATACCGGCAGCCGCTAGCATTTGCATCATTAAAGAGGTGCCACTGCGCGGTAGGCCGCTGACTACTGTGATGACATCCGAATCGGAGCTTTGTGACTCTTGGATGGTGAATTCGATATTGTCTGGCGCAGATATCGCCCCCGTTGATTGCAGAGATTCAGTGCGCTTTTCACTTCGCTTTTGAAATACGATTGCTCGTGCCTCTGTCGCGTATCCACGATATTTTTTCGCATTGTTCAGGTCACCCTGAAGAGTAGAGAGCTTCGATAGGAGCCGATATCCTACAGGAGCCATTGGATTCAAATTAAGACCGTTCATAATCGCCTCTTCCGCCTCGATTAGATTCCCGATTCTTAGGTAGACTGTGCTCAAGAGGAAGTGGACACTCGGCTGGTGATAGGCAAATCCAAGGGAGGCCTTTATGCATTCCACTGCCTCCAGATCCTTCCTTTCGATCAGGAGAGCTCGGCCAAGGCCAAGCTGAACCGTCGCGTCTTCGGGATCGATCTCCTTGGCCTTGTTGAACGCTTCTAAAGCTTCGGATGAGCGGCGGGCTTTGAGTAAAATATGCCCCGTCCGGACAAGGTTCTGGAATCGGAGCCGAGGATTGTTGGTAGGGATCTGTAGTTTCTCTAAGGCTTTCTCGTAGTTCCCTAGAATCGCGTCCGTGCTAGCAGAGAGCATGTTTAGGGCATGCAGACTAGGGGTTGCTAGTCGAACAAGCTCAGCTCGTTCAGCACTGAAGGCCCGCTTTTGTTGATCGGTGAGACTTGCAAAATATTCATCTTCTTTCCGAAGTGTCTCGTCATCATCAAGATTGAGATCTTTAAGCTTTTTCCGAGCGATTTCTGCCTCCTCTACCCGCCTTTCAATGATCGTTTCTATGAGGCCTTTCACTAGAAGGTGATTGCCAAGGGATGCCTGACAAGTGGCAAGCTGATAACCGAAGCGATGTTCGCCCGGCCATTTTTCATAGAGGGCGGTTAGGATATCTGCCCCTTGATGATAGAAGCCGCCATCGATCCACGCCCGTGCTAGATTGTAATCCAACTCCCGGATCGCCGTTTCCACCGGGTTAATTCCATTTTTTCCGGGGGCATCGATATATCCAAGTGCAACGAGCTGATCTAAGCTTGCCTGCGAATCTTTGGCGGAAATCTGCCTATCAGGTGGATGCATTCCATGATCACCTTCAACTTCGTCCCAGCTAGCAATCGGAACTGGTTTGTCCGGTAAGTTAGCGAAGATTTTGTCTAAGATTTTTCCATCCATATCTCGGCCCACCGGAAGATCGTGCAAGGACAGGATCGTCGGCGTGATATCGAGCAGACTCGCACCATATACATTCGCGTCTTTTCTAATTGAGGGACCCTTCGCGGCGAAGATTCCAAGTGCCCGGTGCTCAGCTGCGGGACCAGCCGGTTCATTCGGTGTCTGGCTAAGACGAAGGTGATCTGGATGGAATCCATGATCGGAAATCAAAATTACATTTGCCTCGTCACCAGCGATTGCGAGCAGCGTGCCGAGCATCATGTCATGGAAGCGGTAAGCGGCCTCAATCACGTAATGAAAAAGCTTGAAATCGCTCTCCTCCACAGACTTTTGCTGGGGAGGATGGAACTTCATGAAGGCGTGTCCAAAATGATCAATCCCATCAAAATAAACTGCGCCGAGCTCCCAATCTTTTTCCAATAGTAGGGATGTGGCTGCGGCTTGTATCGACCCGCAATGAGCAATTACTTTCGCCAGCGTTAAGACACGGGGATCTGCTAAGACCTTTTCCCTCTCATCTTCACTAAGATTTTTCAGTTCGGGCATGAACAGCCTTAGGTCTTGTTGGACAATCTCATGGGGACTCATCCGCAGGTCTTTCAAGGAAGAAGATAGATTTTCCGGATGGACTGTGCCCTCAGACATCTCCCACTTCTCACGATCTCCACCCTGAGATGAATACTTCTGATACTCGTTCGAAACCATAATCCCTTTTGAAAGGGGCTCTGCCGGATGCGAAGGCCACCAGCCAACCGTCACAGTTTCTTTGCCATTTTGATTAAAAATGTTCCAAAGTGCCTTTGTCTTGCGCGAAAAGTTTGTGACGGGACGTACGCCACCCCCCACGGGATCGGGCTCGATAAAGCCGTATATGCCATGTTTATATGGGCGTTTCCCAGTGGCAATACTGGTCCAAAGTGTTGGCGAAAGCATCGGTTGCAGCGATTGAAGATTTCCAATCGTTCCGTTGTCTACAATGCTTTGTAGAGCGGGTAGCTTTCCGGCGTCTAAAAGCGGATGGATTACCTTCCAGTCTGCGGCATCCCAGCCAATTAGCAATGTCTTCATAGTTCAACGGACGCGTGATTCTTCACCTATATTCGATTCAATTTCACAATCCATTCCAGGATCTTAATATGTTCGGTGATCGTAATTTCGCTTTGCGACGGGTATGTCTTCTTTTTAAATAATACGAAAGTTCCTCGGTGGTCAGGACGGTGAAGTCACAGAAAAAACGTTATCGCCAATCGCAAGTGCGTTGCGCCAAAGGCCTCAAAGCTTCGAAGGATCCGACGATGATCAGCAGGCGGTGCGCTCTTGGCGGTTTCGGCGCATCGCAAGCCCGATTGAGCCCAATGCCAAAAGAGCGAGGCTGGATGGTTCTGGAATCGGATCAGGGAATACTGAAGGAAGAACGACAAAGGGGAATCCAAGATAAAGAAAGGAACTTTCACGTTCAGCGCCTGTGAGGACGGCTCCATTTCGATAGTAACGAGACTGGTCGAAAACTATATCTGCAAATCTGAACACTGGCTCCCGGTTATCATTGGACACTTCCATTCGCACAAAACCAAAGATGTCATCTCCAAAAAAGGGATCATCAAACTTTGTTGGAACGAAAAAATCACGAGTTCCTGGACTGGCAGAAGGGGAGCCAGCAGGTCTCACAAAGTCAGCTCGAAAGGTACTAAAGGTACTCGATCTCGAACCAGATCTCGTAGCGAATCTTGCAGAAACATTCGAAAATATTGCGACTTCTGTCCCAGTACCTACTCCGTAGGGGAATACGGTGAGGACAATACTGTTCCTTTTCCAGCGTCTGTAGAGTCCTGTTGCTGGCATCTCTTGGGTGGGAGAAATCTCACTTCCAAGGCCTTGGAAATCAATTGCTCCATCGTCGTTGAAATCGAGATCGGGTCCTGAAAAGCCAGCTAAGCTTAACGTAGCATTTCCCTTTTTATATGAGACCCAATCTTGCTGGGCGGCTCCATCCAAGGTAGCTGCTGCGAAGCTGGCGATTAACATGCTGGCTGAGGATGGATTCTTAATCTTTTTCATTCGATCAGTCGAGTTAGTATGTTGATTGTGTAGGCCATCATTCTGCCTTACTTCTTCGCTACGCCAGCTATCCTACTTGCGAAAGTAGTTTTTTTTGGAAAGCAGTTTTCTTACCAAAGGATCGAGTCGGAAATAGCAATTTCCTAACTACGGGTCTATTGATCTGACCAGTCCTGTAAATGGTGGAGGAGCAGGAACCTACCTGATCCGCTGACCCAAGCCGCTACGAATGACGAAACAGGGGCGCTGTCGGTTCAAACTCGCTCTTCAACAAGGGCTCTGAAAAAAGCTCGGACCTCGTTGGCTCGGAAGGCTATGCTGTTCTTTCGAAGCGCGATCTGATCGAAGCAGTCCCGAAAAACAAGTCTCCAGATGCTTGTGGATAAAAGACACGGCGAGGGCACCATCGCCGATCGCATCTGAATTGCGCCCAGCCGGGCCGACACGGACAGTGCTAGAGGGCGAGCCACTTGAACGCGGAATCTGAGAGGTGAAAGCGATGCGATGATCAGCAGGCGGTGCGCTCTTGGCGGTTTCGGCGCATCGCAAGACCGATTGAGCCCAATGCCAACAGAGCAAGGCTAGATGGTTCTGGAATTGGGTCCGGGAATACCGCAGGAAGAACTACTGAGGGGTCTGATAGATTCACAAAGGAACTCTCACGCGCTGCACCTGTGAGGACAGCTCCATTTTGGTAGTAACGAGACTGATCGAAAACGATCCCTTTGAATTCAAACAAAGGCTCCCGATTCACATTGGACACCTCGAGTCTCAAGAAGCCAAAAATGTCATCTCCAAAAAAAGGATCCTCAAACTTGGTTCGAAGAAAGAAGTCACGCGCTCCCGGAGGGGCAGAGGGCGAGCCGGCAGGTCTCACAAAATCCGCTCCGTATGAACTAAAGGTATTACTTATCGAACCGGATCTTTCAGAAAAATTTGAAAAGAATGCGACTCTTTCCGAATTACCCACTCCGTAGGGAAATAGGCGAACGATCACTCGGTTCCTTAAGAAGCGTGTGAAATCACCTGTTGCAGGCATCTGCGATCGTTTCACGACTTCCAGATCCAAAGGGTTGTAATTCAATAACCCCATCGTCATTGAAATCGACATCCGGGGTTGTGCCGCCAGTCACGTCCAAAAAGGCTGTGGCGCCTTTATATGAGACCCAATCTTGCTGAGCAGCTCCATCTAGGGTAGATGCAGCGAAGCTGGCAATAAACATGCAGGCGGAGGGCGGAGTGTTGTTCCTCTTCATTTGAATTCGTTCGGTGAGTATCGGAGTGGGTGACTTGATTGCAGGAACCAAGAATTTGCCCTGCCCTTCCTTTGCTGCATAAACGCCAGTTACGGCAATTATAAAAGTAATTTTTTTTCGGAAGTAGTCCTTTTGTGAAAGTATAGCATGGGGCATGCCAACCTACGGACTGCGCGATAATTAATCTGGACGGCCCTACGAACTATTTCGGAGGAGGAATCTGACCGATCCTCGGATCGAAGCCTCTACTGTGGACCAAGCGTGAGCTACGGGTCCGGTCTCTTCACTCAGCAAGATCTATCCGGAGGCTCTGCCCTTGTTGGATCGGAGAAATATGACTCTCTATTGCCGAAGTGCGATCTGGTCGAGAGAGGCTCTACGCGTAAGTCCCCAGATGATCATGAACGCAAGTTACCGCGAGGGCACCATCACCGATCGCGAAGGCAACCCGCTTTGTCGTGCCGGCGCGGCAATCGCCTGAGACAAAAATACCCGGGCAAGATGTTTCCAACGCGCAGGGTAGCCTGTCTTCTTTCCAAGATGCATGCTGGGCGACCTCGGCACCGGCGAGAACGAAACCTTTTTCATCGAGCGCGATCTCTGGAGGCAAAAAGTCAGTGCACGGGCTTCCACCGATAAATATAAACACGCCTGCGGTCTCTTCACGCTGGCTTCCAGAAGGTCCCTCGACGTGGATGGCCTCAATCGTGTTGGTTCCCTCGATCTGGGTCATTTCGGATCTGAAACGAAGCTTAATTTTTGGGTTCTGCTGAACTCGTGACCAGAGATATTGTGACATGCTCTTTTCCAAAGAGTCTCCGCGAACGAGCAGATTTACTTCCGTTGCATGAGTCGATAAGAACATCGCAGCTTGGCCTGCAGAATTGCCAGCGCCGATAATGTGAACGGGCTTTTCTTTGCAGAGGATCGCTTCGACTTGAGTGGCATTGTAGTAAAGCCCGGAGCCGTTTAGCTCGTCCATGCCGGGAACCTTCAGTTTGTGGTAACTAATTCCTGTGGAAATGATGATCGTTTTCGCACAGATTTCTTCACCGGTGCAGAGCCCGAGGGAGTAGCCCTCAGTATTCTTGAGGGGCCGAATGCTATGCACACTGCAGGGAGCAAGAAGTTCGGCGCCAAACTTGAGGGCCTGGAGATAGGAGCGCAAAGCAAGTTCACGGCCTGAAATGCCAGTGGGGAAGCCCGCGTAGTTTTCGATTTTCGAGCTAGAACCAGCTTGGCCACCCGGACCGATGTTATCCAGGACTAGCGTGGAGAGACCTTCTGATGACGCATAGACCGCAGCCCCAAGTCCTGACGGTCCACACCCAATGATGACCGTATCATAGCGAGTTTTTGTCGTCTCTCGTTGGATGCCAATGTGTTTTGCCAATTCGGCCAAAGTCGGGCTTCTAAACAGTTCTTTCTGGCCATAGGTGAGGAGAGGTAGAGCCGAGCAATCGATCCCCAACGAATCGAGCCGATCTCGCTCCACCTGATCCTCGATATTTTTCCATGTGTGAGGGACCCCATTCCGATAGAAAAACTCTTGGATCTGTAGGGTCATATGACAGTCCTTATGGCCGTAAACGCGGATGCCTTCGAAATCAGTCTCAGATAGGAGCTCTCGACGTTTAATGAACGCAGCGACCATTCGATCCCCGACCGTGGGGTGTTTCACGAGGAAGCTACGAATATCTGCCGAGCGGATACACGCAGCTTTTACCTGAGTGATTGCAATGATATCCACCACCCCCGGGCGCCCGGTAAGCAAATCTAGATCACCGATGAAATGACCGGGCTGATGAATCAGGACCTCGCGTTCTTCATCGCCCGAAACATCGACGACGCGGACCTCACCTTCGATGATAAAATAACAATCATAATTACGCGTTCCGGCCTCGATCAAATAGTCGTCAGCCTCGAAATGGAATATCTCTCCTGCCTCGCTAACAGCTCTGAGGTCTGCTGACGAAAATATTGGGAAAGCAGTTTCATCGAGTGCGATATGTTCTTCAGTGAGAGTCATGGGAGTTATTGTAGCAGGTTCTTCGGCCATGTCCGCTTGCAGTTTCTTTCAAACTACGAAGCTCGGGGAGAGATGAAATTTTTTAGTCGCCCTTCTCGGTGAATCGGGAGTTTTCTCTAAGGACTTTATGGATGTCCAAGAGTTATTCGCACAAGTTTTCATCTATCTGGGCGCGGCTTTGGTAGCGATTTTGATTGGTAAGAAACTAGGAGTCGGAGCCGTTTTAGGCTACCTGTTGGTGGGGATTTTGATCGGGCCGTTTTGTCTAGGTCTCATCGGTGAGCAGAGCGAAGATGTGATGCATATTGCTGAGTTCGGAGTGGTGATGATGCTGTTCTTGATCGGGCTAGAGCTGCAGCCAGCGATGTTGTGGAAGATGCGGAAGAAGATCCTCGGTCTCGGGGGAATGCAGGTAGCGGTGACGACGGTGATGATTACGGGAATCGGGATCGCCTTCGGACTGATCTGGCAGCAGGCATTGGCGATAGGGATGGTCCTATCGCTTTCCAGCACAGCAATCATTTTGCAGACCCTTTCTGAGCGCGGCTTGATGAATACCGAACCGGGGAAAGGTGCTTTTGCGGTCCTTCTTTTTCAGGATGTGGCGGTGATCCCAATGATCGCGCTGCTACCTCTGCTGGCGACTTTGGAGGTCAGTCATATTGGCGGTGGGCATGATGGGCATGGTGGAGCCGCGGTCGACTTCATGCACGGCTTACCAGGCTGGGGTCAGGCTTTGGCGACGATTGGTGCTGTGCTAGTCATCATTTTTACAGCGCGCTGGGCTGCGCGACCGATCTTTCGTCTCGTAGCGGCGACGCGGCAGCGAGAGGCATTCACCGCGACTGCGCTTCTATTGGTAATCGGGGTTGCAATCTTGATGACAATGGTGGGACTTTCGCCAGCATTGGGGGCCTTTGTCGCGGGTGTTGTTCTGGCAAGTAGTGAATATCGCCACGAATTGGAAAGTGATCTTGCGCCTTTCAAAGGTCTGTTGCTGGGGATCTTTTTCCTTGGCGTAGGGATCGGAATTGATTTCGAACATGTGGGAGAGAAATGGCTGGAAGTGATTGGTCTGACGCTGGGCCTGCTCGCGCTTAAAGGCGGGATTTTATACGCTTTAGGACATATCCACGGGATGCGGAGTGGCTGCGGGCTAATGTTTTCCAGCGCGATGGCAGCCGGCGGCGAATTCGCTTTTGTCCTTCTAGGTCTGACGCTGAGCGCAGGGGTTCTTCCTCAAGAAATCGTGAATTCTTTAATGGCTGCGGTGGCGATCTCAATGGCGATGACGCCGCTGATGATTATCGGCGCTCAGAAATTTGCTTTTAGAAATGACGTGAAAGAGGCTGGCAGTGGGAGAGAGGCTGATGTGGAAGATGAACATTCGCCCGTCATCATTTGTGGCTTCGGGAGATATGGACATGCGGTTGGAAGAGTGCTTCGGACGCAGGGGATCGGCTGCACGGTTTTGGACCAAGATGAAGAACAAATCGACTTGCTGCGCTCGCTTGGCATTCCCGTTTTCTATGGCGATGCATCGAGGCCAGATTTGCTAGCTGCAGCAGGGGCGGGGACTGCAAAGATCATGGTCCTAGCGCTGAAGGATGGCGATGTTGCTGCGGGGATCGTCCAGACGGTGAGGCACAGCTTTCCTCATTTAAAACTATATCTAAGAGCGCATAGCCGGCTAGAGGCATATCAGTTCGTCGATTTAGGGGAAGAAAGCATTTATCGGGAGACGCTAGATTCCTCATTGGTAATGAGTGAAGATATCATGATACATCTCGGAAAAAGTGAGGCACACGCACGGAGTATTTCACGCCGCTATCGGGAGAATGATGAGCGGATGGTGCGGGAGATGGCGCAGCATCGGCATGACAAAGTGAAGTATCGTGATATTGGAAAGGAATATGTGCGTGCACTCGATGAGGCGATGCGAGGTGATGACGTCGTCTAAGAATTGAGAATGGAGCGGGAATTTTTTAAAAGAGGGCCAGAGGAGGTGGCGAGGGATTTGCTTGGCGGGACGCTAGGTGTCGGGGAGATCAGTGGGCGTATCGTCGAAACAGAAGCTTATTCCAGTGTCGGTGATGAGGCCTGCCATACGTTTTTCCGCAAAAAAGCACGGGCTTTCGTCGCCGCTCAAAGACCCGGAGCCGCCTATGTATATCTAAACTACGGCGTGCACTGGATGATGAATTTTTTGGTCTGTGGCGCAGATGGAGTTCCTGGCTTTGTTCTAGTCCGTGCTCTGGAACCGCTTCAAGGCCTAGATGCCATGCGGTCAAAGCGAAGGAAAGTTGCAGAGATAGATTTGTGTTCCGGTCCGGGCAAGCTGACGCAGGCTTTGGGTATTGATGGCAGGTTTCATGGCAAAGACTTGTGTGATGGCCGAGGTGAAATCTGGATTGAAGTGGTGCCCGGAAATAGAATGGCCGATGATAAGATATTGGTCGGCAGGCGGATCGGGATCACGCGGGGAATCGAGACTTTATGGCGTTTCGGTTTAAAGAGTTCACATCTAAGCAGGGAATTTTCTGAATGAAATATTCGCTTTGCGGACTCGAATCAGATTGTTTAGCATATTGGATATGAAATGTTTACTGATAGTTGCGATTAGCTTACCGATGCTTTCCTGCAACACCTCAATCGGGCTCTATCGCGACACGAAGCTAGGTGTGAATTGGATCGGTCAGAAGATACAGGGCAACGGGGGTGGCTATGAAGATGATAGCGGGACTGAATATCAATATGACGCTCCAGTTTACTAGGTAAGGGCGGTGGTAGGAGCAGCGTGGGGCAGAGTGAACTAAAATTTTTGGCTCTGCGTCGCACTGTTAGAGCGAATCGATCTTGCGAACGTTTCCTCAGAACAGCTTCTTGATAGGTATTTATTGGAAGCTTATCTGCGTCTTGCCTTTTAAGCTCGGGTGCGAATAGTCTCTGGCCATGAAGCGACGTTTTTTGCTGGCGATGATCTGTGGGTTAGGAGTCTTTGCTTGTTCACAGGCTCAGGAGGGGAGCGATAGCCCGGCGAATGCGGAAACAACAGCCGATGTACTCGGTAATCCGAAGGTGGAGATTTCAACCAACATGGGGACCATCATCTTGCAGCTCGATTCCGAAAAGGCCCCAATCACAGTGGCGAACTTTGTGGCCTACGTAGAGAAGGGACATTATGCGGACACAATTTTTCATCGGGTGATCGATGGCTTTATGATTCAGGGAGGCGGCTTTCAGATGACCGAAGGCGGACCGACTGAGAAAGCGTCTGGTGAAGGGATAAAAAATGAGGGGCAGAATGGCTTAAAAAACGATAAATACACGGTAGCGATGGCGCGGACAAATGATCCGGACAGCGCCACGGCTCAGTTTTTCATCAATGTTGCAAACAACGCAGCATTGAACTACCCGAGCAATGGCGGATATGCGGTCTTTGGTAAAGTGATTGAGGGACAAGAGGTTGTAGACAAAATCGGTAAAGTGGAGACCCAGCGAGGAAATTTACGCATGCTCCATCCGCAAACAGGTGATCATATTGTGGCGCCGGCGGGTGACGTTCCAGTGGAGGCAGTCGTGATTGAGTCGATGCGAGTGCTCAATTGAGCTTCGTCTCGACGCGATAGCTTTTAAAAACCTAATAGTGATGCAATTCTGGCTTTGTCCACTGCTCGCGTTTTTGGCGGGATCAATCCCCTTTGGCTTACTCATCGCGGGTGCAAAGGGCATTGATATTCGCAATGAGGGTTCAGGAAATATTGGCGCAACAAATGTATTTAGAATCGTCGGGAAAAAGTATGGCCTCGGCTGCCTGCTGCTCGATGCGCTGAAAGGATTTTTACCCGTTGTTCTCTGTGTGAACCTAGTAATGATTGAAGGGAGGACCCCGGCGATATCGCTGCCGTTTCTTCACGACCTAGCGCTTGTGGTTCCGGGGCGGGATCATTTGTTGGCGCAACTGGTTCACGTTTTGACGGCTCTGGCCGCGGTTCTGGGGCATAACTATTCACCGTGGATCGGCTTCAAAGGCGGCAAAGGAATTGCAACCTCTGCGGGAGTATTAATCGGCCTGATGCCAATGGCGGTTGTCCTATTAATTGTCATCTTTGTGCTTGTTCTGCTGCTGACGCGCTATGTCGCCATTGCCAGTATGGTATGTGCAGCAGCCCTCCCGCTCATGACTCATCTCGGCGCGCGCTTTCATAAAACAGACGCGGGAGTCAGTTTTTGGGAGGCAGGCTTATGGAATAAGCCGCTATTCTTCTTTTCTCTACTGATTGGCATTTTGGCAATTTGGAAACATCGGACCAATATCCAGAGGTTACTTAATGGCACCGAGGCGAAGTTCCACTGGGGCGGCCGTGATGCAGAGGATGCGACGGAGGTGGGAAAGAAATGAAGTTTGACCGGGTAGCAGTTATAGGCGCGGGTTCATTTGGCACAGCGATGGCGGCCCTTTTGGCACCAAATGTCAAAGAAGTGCTGTTGATTGGCCGCGATGAAGGCCTTGTGAAGGCAATCAACGATCAGCATCAGAATCCTGAGTATCTGAAAATGGTCCACCTGCCTGATCATATCCGGGCCGGGCAGGATCTCGCAGAAGCCTCAGAATTTCCTTTGATTATCTTTGCGGTCCCGACATCGGCGACGCGAGCAAGTGCAGAGGCCTTGGCGGCACGCAAGATCGATCCGGGTATTGTAATACTTTCTTGCGCGAAGGGAATTGAGGCCGGAACTGGAGAGCGGATGAGCGAAATTCTAGCAGAAATATTTCCACAAAATGAGGTAGCGGTGATCTCAGGGCCGAATCATGCGGAGGAAATGGCATTGGGGCAGGCAACCTGTGCGGTGATCGGGGCCTGCGATCAAGAAGCCGCAAAAGCCTTACAAGAACTCTTTACCCTTGCACACTTTCGCCCATACACGAGTGACGATCTCGCAGGGATCGAGCTTGGTGGCGCGATCAAGAATGTCTATGCGATCGCGGCAGGTATATCCCACGGGCTAGGCCTAGGTGACAATGCGGTAGCTGCTCTGGTGACCCGTGCTTTGGCAGAAATGACTCGGCTTGGTGAAGCCCTTGGCGGGCAGAAGGAAACCTTTGCAGGTCTTTCCGGAGTAGGGGATTTGATCGTTACGTGTTTTTCAGAGCATTCCCGGAACCACCGTGTAGGTCTGGCATTAGGGAATGGAAAGAGCTTGGAAGAGGCGACAGCGGCATTGGGTATGGTGGCAGAAGGAGTGCTCAATACTCTTTCAATTTATCAGGCAGCGCGGCGGGCGGGTGTGCGGACTCCGATCATCGATGCTGTCTACGAAATTTTGTATGAAGGCAAGGCGGCGAAAGGGGCTATGACAGATCTGCTGGAGAGAAATACGCGGACCGAACTCGGGTAGGCACGATAGATTCAGGAAAAATGGACGAAGTGACCACAAGAGAGAAAAGGCCAAATGTTGTTCGGCGCCTATATGCATGGACTGTATCCTGGGCTGAGCATCCGGCTGGGACTTGGGCCCTGTTCTTAATCGCCTTTGCAGAATCTTCGTTTTTTCCAATCCCTCCAGATATCCTATTGCTGGCACTCTGCTTTGGCGCGCGGGAAAAGTGGCTGAAATATGCGCTTATTTGTACAGCCGGCTCAGTGATAGGTGGGATTGCCGGATGGGGAATTGGCTATGGCCTGCGCGAAACAGTGGCCGAGCCTTTGATCGGAATGTTCGATCCCGAAGGTCATGCTCAGGGAAAAATCGAAGGCTGGTATGATGTATACGGCTTCTGGGGAATCTTGATCGCCGCGATCACACCGATTCCCTACAAAGTCTTCACAATTTTTTCGGGAATGGCGGAATATAGCCTGCCGCTTCTCATTGGCGCTTCCATCATCGGCAGAGGCTTCAGATTTTTCCTAGTCGCAGGTCTGATCCGCATCTTTGGGGTCAAAGTGAGGCCATTCATTGAAAGACATCTAGAGTGGTGTTTCCTAGGCGGAATGATCCTCCTCGTTGCAGGGTTCTTTGTGATCAAGCTGGTCCGATAATTTGATCCAGCCCGAGGGAACTTTTCTTCAGTAGAAAAGAGCAGCGGTTCTGCGGCTTTCGCTACTTCGTTTTTTTCCCGTAATAGGTGGAAGGCGCGATCTCATGGGATGCAGCCTTCAGCGAATCTGCGTCGGACTTGTTTGCATCCATGTGGGCTTGCCACCCGTAGTAAAGGATCGCCTGTCGCTCTGAGTCGCTGAGTGCTGGGGTCGGCTTTTTCGCAATTGGGATTAAAATGGAAAAATCTTCGAGAGCAACAGGGCGGACACCTAATTTTTCTGGAATCGAGTAATAACCAATTGCCCTGACCATTCGCACGCGGGGATCGCGCGGAGCACTTGCTACAGCATGGTTCAGGTGATCGCGACCTTGATGCAGATATTTCAGTTTGGACGGTCCCCAGAACGTTTTCCGAGAGCGCAGGGCGAGGGCCGAGCCAAGGTAGGCTTCGGCGAGGTAATCCTTTGGTGATTTCCGTAAAATATCGCGGAACACTTCAATTTTTTCATCGATCTCCTTCGTTGAAGAAGCGTTCAGGCAAGTATTGTGCCAGGCGCGATAGGTTTCAGGATTTGCGGAACACAGCGGCGCTATAGAGAACAGAATTAAGGAGATAGAGAAAAGGAACTGGCGCATGGTCGATGGGTTTACCGAACTCAAGCTACGGCTTCGTCTAAAATTTCGGTAGCGAAATCGACTCGGGAGGGATTCTCGCCATGTGATTGGCAGATCAGATTTGAGGAAATCCGCCCACTTTCGTAAATTGTCGGAAGGCCAGAGCCAGGGTGAGTGCCACCACCGACTAGGTAGATATTCTCAAAACCTTCGAGACGATTGCGCGGCCGGAGGTAGAGCATCTGGTCCATGGTGTGGGCTAAATTAAAGGTCGCTCCCATGAAGATGTTCTGTTCTTCCCATGTGGTAGGGGTAATGCAGCGTTCCTCGACGATGTGAGAGCGCAGATCCTTCATCCCAGTTTTGGCAATGATGCGGTCGAGTATTTTATCGCGGTATTCAGCTTTGGTTTCTTCCCAGTCTTGGCCATGGCGGGTGTTGATCGTGGGGCAGAGAATATAGAGCTGGGAATGACCGGCGGGAGCCACTGTAGAATCATTGATCGATGAATTCCGGACATAGATGGACATATCCTCGGAGACGATTTTTTGGCTTTGAATATCGGCTACATTTCCGGCGTAATCTTCGGCAAAAATGATGTGATGATGCGGCTCGTCTTGGTAGATTGTGTCCAGTCCAAGGTAGAGCATGAAGGTGGAGCAGGAATATTTCTTCTTTGCTAACTTCGTTGGAGTTTTGGCTTTCTCGCCAAAAATGGTGGCCCGCGCCTGAGTGTAATCGGCATTCACAATGAGATCGTCGCACGGGATTGTCTCGCCTGATTTGAGGACCACGGATGAAGCGCGCTTGCCCGTGTATTTCACCTCAGCGACTTCGGCGTTGAGGCGCAAGGTGCCGCCTTCCTCGTCAAAGACTTTGGCCATCGCGGAAGAGATTTTGCATAGGCCGCCTTCGACATGGTAGATACCATGAGCGTATTCGATATAGGCGAGTATGCTGAACAAGGCCGGACATTTCCAGGGTGACATGCCGAGGTATTTCGCTTGGAAGGTGAATGCAAGCTTGAGGCGTTCATCGGTGAAATACTCGCCGAGAGCGTCCATTACCGATTGATTGGTCGCGACGTAAGGGAGCGCTTTGAAAAGGCGGGTATCGATTAAGTTCCGTGCTTGATGATAGGGCTTTTGCAGACAGGGAAAAATCGCGCGTAGTTTCTCAGAATGATCGCGCATGAAGCTACGATAACCAGCCGCCTCACCTGGAAACGCAGCTTCGATATTTGCGATCATTTTCTCCTCATCGGAAGAAGTTTCCATAGAGAGACCGGGCCATGAGAGCCGGGTCATTGGATCGAGCTGCTGAAAGGTGAGATAATCTTCCGGCTTGCGGCCTGTTTCAGCGAAGACTTCATCCAAAGTAAATTTCTGATGTAAGAAGGTCGGCCCGGTATCAAAGGTATATGGACCGGCTTCGATCGCGGCACTGCGGCCACCTACCCGATCGGACATTTCAAGGATTGTGACATCGTAGCCACGATGTGCGAGGATCATTCCGCTAGTAAGTCCGCCTGGACCGGCTCCGATAATTGTAATTTTTTTCCTCATGTTTCTCGTCTGGAGGAAGATTGCGAGATTTCGACAGGATGCAAAGAGGAATGAGGCGGATTGACTGCAAGTTTATTCGAATTGCTTGACGGAACGCTGCGTAGATCTTGGCTAGAACGGTTCGCCAGCGGAACGGACATTTTAGAATCCAGCGGGTAGATTGGGGTTCCCAGCTGGTAGATGTGTCGCTATGGGTCTACGCATGAAATTGGCGAGGCTGGGAGATGGGGCAGAAGTCTTTCACACTCTTCAAGGGGAAGGGGCCGGCGTAGGCATACCGGCGGTTTTTGTTAGGCTTTCGCGCTGCAATCTGCACTGCGTATGGTGTGATACGGATCATACGTGGAATTTTCAGGGGACTCCGTGGACTCATGAAAAAGACGCCGAAGCTGGGTATACAAAACATCGGAAAGAGGACGTGACAATTGAGATGGACGCAGCGGACTTGGCGGCTGTGGTCAGAAAATATGGGTGTAAAAGGGTCGTGCTCACAGGTGGCGAGCCATTGTTGCAGCAGCAAGAATTATCCGAATTGATCTGTGAATTAAGGGGAGATGGTCAAGAATGGTATTTCGAGATGGAGACAAACGGGACGATGATGCCGAACGCAGATATCTTGATGGAGGTGAGCCAGTTCAACGTTTCGCCGAAATTGGCCAATAGCGGAATGCGCAAAGAGCTGCGCTTGAAGGCGGACGTGCTACAGAAATTCGCTCAAAGCGGGAAGGCATGGTTTAAGTTCGTGATCTGCCGAGAGGAAGATGTGGCAGAAGTTTTTGAAATGGTAAACGAGTTTCAGCTGCCGATTGCGCGCCTGATCCTGATGCCAGAGGGCCGAAATGTCGAAGAGCTTGATAAGGTGGCTGCATGGTTGGCTGAGCGATGCCGCGACCTGAACATTCGGTTCTCGGATCGCCTACATGTGCGGCTGTGGGGAGATACGCGGGGGACCTAATAATATTTCGTGTGCAACTTTGGAAAAGATGAGGTGTTTATAGGGAAGTGATGATTGATGATTCCAAAGAAGACCGTGAGCTGTGGGATTTGCTCGGGCAACGGCGCAAGGACGAGCTGCGAAAGAATTTTGCAGACGATGTCTTGCGCCAAGCACGCGTGGCCAAAAGCGCGGGCCCGAGTTTCAGTTTTTGGAAGTGTCTAATTGGCGGCACTGGATTGGCTGCCTGCGGGGCCTTTGCTTTTATTATAGGGATGGGTGGAACCTCGGATCAGGGCCAGACGACTGCCGAGATCGCCGAGGGGCCGGTGGAGCATTTGAAATATGAAAGTCCAGAATTGGTCAAAGAAGACCAGGTCGCTGAAGTGGCGGACGAAGAATCGGGAATCGTTACCGACGAGATCTTTGCAGAAGAACTGCTATTCGCGCTGAGCGACGTGCTCGACGAATTTAGCGACGAGGAACTGGCGATGCTGGCAGGATTCTAGGAAGTTGGATCCACCTAAGCGCCCCTTCAAGCAATCAATCTCCCACCGTTTTTACCACCGGATGGTCCAAGTGAGATCAGATGATCCGCTACAGAGATAACCTGCGGATGATGCTCAATCACGAGGACGGTATGGCCGGCATCGCGTAGCTTGAAGAGGGCACCTAGAAGCTTATCAACATCGCCGAAATGTAGCCCAGTGGTCGGTTCATCGAAAAGGTAGAGAGTGTGCGCGGAGCTAGGCTTTGAGATTTCGAAAGCAAGTTTCAAGCGCTGTGCCTCACCACCAGAGAGGGTATTGCCCGCCTGCCCGAGGCCTAGGTAGCCGAGGCCGAGCTCTTCAAGAGTGTTCAGGATGCGGTAAATCTTAGGGATGGGGCGGAAATGGGTTTTCGCGGCAGAAACAGACATGGCAAGCACCTCTGCAATCGATTTGCCCTTGTAAGTAATCTCTAGGGTCTCGCGGTTGAATCTCTGGCCGAGGCACGCCGGACAAGGGGTCCAAGCATCTGGAAGGAAATGCATCTCAATCTTGAGTTTGCCGTTTCCTTGGCAGCGTTCGCAACGGCCACCCTTTGCATTAAAGGAGAAGCGCGATTGTTTATAGCCGCGTTGTTTGGCAAGCGGCAGTTTCGCGAAGATATCCCGGATCAGATCGAAAGCACCGATAAAGGTTGCGGGATTTGAGCGGGGTGATTTTCCAATGGCTGATTGATCACAAAGGACAAATTTTTCAATGGTTTCCAGACCTGTGATCTTTTTGTGAGTTCCGGGGATTTGTTTGGAATTATGAAAATGGTTCGCCAGAGCGCGGGCGAGGATGTGATTGATCAAAGTCGATTTTCCAGAGCCAGAGGGGCCGGTGACTACACACAGATGATGCAGGGGAATAGGGACGGTGATATTTTGGAGATTATGTGCGCTGGCGCTGTGGATCGTAAGATATTTTGTCTTTGAACTAGTAGGCTTTGGAGTGGGAGAAAAAGGCTCGATTTCTTTTCGAAGCCATTGCCCGGTGGGGCTTTGGATCTCAAGGGGTGACCCTTGTGCTAGGATTTCGCCTCCTAATATTCCGGCGCCAGGACCCATATCAATCAAGTGATCAGCAGCGCGGATAATCTCCTCATCGTGCTCAACGATAATCACGGTGTTACCAATATCCCTGAGCCGAGTAAGGGCAGTGATTAATTTTTGGGTGTCTGAGGAATGAAGGCCGATCGAGGGCTCGTCCAACACATAGATGACTCCTGAAAGCCCAGCGCCGAGCTGGGTGGCGAGCTTGATCCGCTGGACTTCCCCGCCTGAAAGGGTGCTAGAAGAACGGTCTAAAGTCAGGTAATCGAGTCCGACGTCTTCGAGAAAGCTCAAACGTTTTTGAACCTCAAGCGCTATTTCCGGAATAGGCGCTGGGTGGCTTTTCAGACTTAAGATCCAGGTTTTTGCAGCGGGTATTGGCAGCCGGGTGAAATCAATAATACCGAGTGCGGGCGCGGAAGATCCGCTGGCCCGGACTCGGACATGTTGGAGCGCAAGCTTTAGGCGATGCTGTCGACAGGTGGCGCAGCCGAGCCCTTCGCAGTCTTCGCAGGCACCTTCGAGGGTGTTGGGCGAAAAGTGCCGGGGCGTCAGGCTCCCAAATAACTCACCAGTGCGTGGATTCCGGTATGCAGTTTGAAAGGTGATCTCGCGGTAAACTTCGGAATCTGGTTCTTGTAGCAAAACCCTTGCCTCCGTGCCGCAGAGGCGCAGCGCTAGCTCGATCGAATCGGCAAGTCTGGCTTCTATCCCCGGACGGATGACAAGACGATCGATCACAATTTCGAGCGAATTTTTAGCAGAAGGATCAATCTCTGCCTGCTCGATTTCAATGATTTCTCCGTTGAGACGAATGCGGATGAAGCCTTGGCGAGAGAGATCGCCAAGGAGCCGTAGCGGATCTGCTAATTCGGACTCTGGCACCGCCGCAAGGATGACCAGCTTAGATTTTTCCGGTGTTGAGAGAAGTTCTTGGATAATCTCTGAAGGCCCCATCTTCTGCATCGGAAGATCCGTTTCGGGATCATGGGGGATGCCGATGGCTGACCAGATAATACGAAGATAATCGTAGATCTCGGTAGTGGAGGCGACCGTTGAGCGCGGCGAGAGCCCGCCGATCCGTTGTTCGATTGCGATGGCTGGGTTGAGTCCCTCGATCGCATCGACATCAGGTTTCTCAAGCTGCGAGAGAAACTGACGCGCATAAACCGATAGGGATTCGACGTAGCGCCGCTGGCCTTCGGCGTAGATTGTATCAAACGCGAGAGAGGATTTCCCAGAACCTGAGGGGCCAGTGATGACCGTGATTTTCTCCTTCGGGATGGAGAGCGTTAAGTTTTTTAGATGATGATGGCGCGCTCCCCGGATGTGGATGTAGGGCGCTTTTAGATCTTGCGAGTGTTTCTTCAATGGTGAAACGAGGGCTGGATCAATCGATCAAGGGCTGGGAATCGGTAGACTCGTCGGCTGGGCTGTCTGGCTTGGCGAAGTGCTGTCTGAGGACTTTCAGAAACTTAAAGAGGTCTGAAGCGGTAGAAAGAACCAAGGTCGATTCCTGACCGATCGTATTGCGATACATCTCCATGGTTTTAATAAATTCGTAGAGCTCGGACGCCTTCGGATTCTGCCCATAAGCTCGGGCATAGATCTGGGAAGCTTCCGCATCCGCTTCGCCTCGGACTGTCTGCACTTCCTTATATGCTTCGGAGGAAATTTTGTTTAGATCGCGCTCTTTGCTACCGAGAATCCGTGCAGCTTCGCCCTCGCCTTCGGAGCGAAATTTTGAGGCGATTTGTTGGCGTTCCGAGATCATACGCTCGTAGATTTTTTCTACCACAGACGGGTTATAATTGATGCGTTTGAAGCGGATGTCCAAAAGCTCGATTCCTAGCTCCTTCAGTTTCGGAAGTGCATCTGCCATGATCTCTTTCTCAAGAGTGGAGCGGCCCTTTCTAATTTTCGGCAGCACTCCAATGGTGCCAGATTGGCCGTCGGTATACTCTTCGAGAGTCTCATCAAGTGTCGGCGTGCGGGTTTTGTCCGTGCGGACAATTTCGATCAAGTCGTGTTTTCCGATGATCGAGCGCGTCGCAGAGCCGAGGATATTCTCGAGACGAGAATCTGCAGTGCGCTCATTGCGTAGCCCCAAGAAATAGGCTAGTGGATCGGTAATTTTCCACCGGCCAAATGTATCTACGGAGATATAAAGTTTGTCCTTCGTAGGCATTTCATTGCGATTGCCGTCCCATGGAAGGATGTTCGCTGGGATGCGATTGACCACGGTGATGAAGGGAACCTTGAAGTGAAGCCCAGGCTCAGTGATCGGATCGCCCTTTGGATCACCAAAGCGGGTGATGATCACCTGTTCCGTCGGAGTGATCGTGTAGGTGCAGAAGTAGAGGACTAGGGCGATAAGGGCGAGCACGGCGGCTGCGAATGAGATTTGTTTGATGGGTAGTTGCATGATCTAAAAGTGGTCGGTGGTTTAAGTTTGCGCTGCTTATTGTCCTAAGTTGAGAAGTGGGAGCAGGCCCTTTGTTTCCTCATCGATGATGACCGTTTTGCCAAGATTCGGCAGAATTTCGGACATCGTTTCTAGATAGAGACGGCGACGGGTAATATCAGGCGCTGCTGTGTATTCGACCAATAGAGCCTCGAAAGAAGCGACATCGCCTTCCGCCTCGTTGACACGCTTTGTGGCGTATCCTTGAGCCGCAGAGATCATGCGATCCGCTTCACCGCGAGCGCGCGGGACTTCTTTGTTGTATTCACCATTCGCTCGGTTGATCAGAGATTCGCGTTCTTGCTGTGCCTGATTGACCTCGTTGAAAGAGGACTGGACCAGCCGTGGTGGATCAACATCTTTGAGCTGCACCTGGATGATACGCAGGCCCATTGCGTAATCTGTGGTAGCCTGCTGAAGCTTTTCTTGGGCGACGCTTTCAATCTCTTGGCGGCCAACCGTGATCACTTCGTCGACGGTGCGATCGCCGACAATTTCGCGCATGATGGATTCCGAAAGATCGCGAAGGGTTTCATCCGGGCGGCGGACCTCGAAGAGATATTGCTCTGGATCTTCGATGCGATATTGCACCACCCATTCGACGAGTGCAGCGTTCAAATCTCCAGTCACCATCGATTTCTCGAGTTCTTGTTCCGAGCTATTTGTGGATTGAAATTTATTGGTGGCGCCTGGTGTGCCAAAGCCAAATTCCTGCTGGAGCTGGCGGCGGACTTCGACAATAGCGGCGCGGTCGATACCAAAAGGCAGCTTGGTATGGAGCCCGGGACCGCTTGTTTTGTGAACCTTTCCAAAGCGCAAAATGACGGCTTGGGCATCGGCAGATACCGTGTAAAAGGAGGTCGTGACGCCAATAATGATGAGCAGCCCTAGGAGAGCGAGGCGGATGACAGCGAAATTGATGTTGATCTGGCGAGACATGGGTGAGGTTGTAGGCGAGATTTTAGGATACTAAAAGGTAATCGGCAAATAACTCGAAGAAGGCAGGATTAAACGCAAAAAGATTGCGTTAATCTATAGAGATCGATAGAAGATGCATATGAAAGTGTTCGGCGCGATCCTCTTTTTTTGGGGAATGATGTTTGCAGCTGTGGTGGCTGAGCCAATCAAAGTGGTATCTTTGCATTCGCTGGTGGGGGATCTATTGCGTGAGGTAGGCGCTGAAAAAATTGAGGTAATCGATTTACTAGGTAAAAACGGTGATCCACATAGCTTTGAGCCGCAGGCGGCAGATCTGCAGGCAGCAGAAGGCGCGGTAATCTATTTTGCGTCAGGGATGGGGATGGAAACGTATCTAGACAAACTCCGTGGGATATTGGGGGGCGGTGTCAAGATTGTCGAAGTGGGTGCGAGCCTGCCGGGACTGCCGGGTATTTGTAGCTCCTGCGGTTCAGAAGCTGAGGCCCATGAGGCACACGCACATAGCAAAGATCCGCATTGGTGGCACTCGGTAGAATTGTTTTCTCGCGGAGCGGCAGTGGTAGCGGATGCTCTGGCAGAGGCAGATCGTGAGAATGCGGACTTTTATCAGCAAAACGCGCTGACGTATCGGGAAGAGCTGGCAGGTCTCGATAAATGGGTGCGCCGTGAGGTGCTGAAGGTGAAACGCGCGGATCGGCATCTAGCAACCGCTCATGCTGCGTTCCAATACTTCTGCAATGCCTATGGATTTATCGGATATACGGTGCAGGGGATGAACCGCGAGCAGATGCCCGATGCGGTGGAGCTAGCGGCATTGATTAAAAAACTCAAAGAAAACGAAGTGCGGGCTGTGTTTCCAGAGCGCGAGAGCAATCCAAAGATGCTGCACAGCCTGACGGCCGATACTGGCATCCGGATGGGTGAAGCACTGATCGCAGATGGTGTGGGGGTGGAGAACTACGAGGCGATGATTCGGCAAAATGTGTCACGAATTGTCGCGGGCTTAAGCGCAAAGTAGATAAGCATCGGGTCATTGTATCAACTCAATCGCCACCGGGCAGTGATCTGAGCCGAGGACTTCGGGCAGGATTGTCGCGCTCTTCACTTTCTCGATGTGCGGCGTGGTGATTCCGAAGTAATCAATCCGCCAGCCAATATTGCGCTGGCGGGCACCGGCGCGGTAGGACCACCACGAATAGGCATCGGTCTGCTCCGGATGTAGGTGGCGGAATGTATCGGTAAAACCGGAGTCTAATAGCTCGGTGAAAGAAGCTCGTTCTTGCAGGGAAAAGCCCGGGGAATTTCGGTTCTCCTTCGGGCGAGCGAGATCGATTTCCTCGTGGGCCACATTCAGATCGCCGCAAAAGATGACAGGTTTTGTAATGCCTGATTTCGGCGCAGCTAGACTCACCAGATGCTGGCGAAAGGCGGCGTCCCATTCGAGGCGGTAAGGCAGACGGCGGAGGCTATCTTGAGCATTTACGGTATAGACATTCACCAAATGGAAATCGGAAAATTCGAGGGTGATGACGCGGCCTTCTCGATCGTGTTCTTCAATCCCCAAGCCAAGAGTTACATTGAGCGGTTCTTGTTTGCAGAAGATCGAAGTTCCAGAGTAGCCGGGCTTTTCAGCAGAATTCCAATAGGCCTGATAGAAAGCAAATTCCGGTGGGAGCGGGACCTGTTCAGGACGTGCTTTTGTTTCCTGGAGGCAGAGAATATCTGGATCTTCGTTTTGCAGAAAGGCGGCTAGGTCTTTTTTCAGAGCGGCACGAATGCCATTTACGTTCCAAGAGATGAGTTTCATTTTTGCTGACAGGGAGTGAATGATTCGGGTAGGGGATGGCTGTGATTTTGGGCGAGGTGCGGGAGACGATGAAGCTGGCGGTGCCGCTGATCATCGGCCAAGTAAGTCAGATGCTGCTGGGGGTGGTAGATACCTTGATGATCGGGCGGCTGGGCGTAACGGAAATGGCGGCGCTGACCTTTGCGAACTCGATCTTCTACGTGCCGTTTGTGTTTGGGATTGGCGTGCTGACAGCGATGTCCGTCTTCACCGCAGGCGCAAGAGGCAAGGGAGATAAGGAAGCGGGCCGGGCGAGTTGTCGGCTGGGTGTCTATATCGCGCTGGTATTAGGCATTGTGCTGGTAGCGGGGATGTTGATTTTAAGCAAAAATTTATGGATTTTCCGGCAGCCAGAGGATGTCGCTGTGATCACCGAGGGATATTTCATGGTGATCAGCCTGTCATTGATTCCGGGTCTAATCTCTCTAGGGATGAAGAACCATGGTGATGCCTTGGATCGGCCATGGCCAGGATTCTGGATCTTTCTAGGCGGTGTGGGACTGAATGTGTTTTTAAATTGGGTGATGATCTTTGGGAACTTAGGATGTCCGAAGCTAGGACTGGAGGGTGGGGCATGGGCGACACTTATTTCAAGGGTAGCGATTGTTGGCGGGATGTTTTTCTGGTTCTACCATGGCGCGGGAATGCGCGATTGGGTGCCGAAGCGCTGGTGGGTGCGGGCGCAGACAGGCGAAGTGAAGAGATTTCTAGGGATCGGTCTGCCAGCGAGTGTGCAGATGGTCTGCGAGGTCGGCGCATTTTCCGCTGCGGGGCTGATGATGGGATGGTTTGGCGAACGGGCAATGGCTGCCCATCAAATCGCGCTAATGTGCGCGGCAACGGCTTTTATGGTGCCTTTGGGTCTGGCGATGGCACTCAGTGTTCGAATCGGTGCTGCAGCAGGGGCCGGGGAGGTGGGCCGCTTGCGAGGAATCGCAGTCTCTGGATGGTGGCTCGGCGTAGTGTGGGCGGTGCTAGGCGTGAGTCTTTTTGTGTTTGGCGGTGATTGGTTGGCAGGTTTTTTTATTGATCAAAATGATGTCGTCGAGCTGGCCGCACAGATCTTGATCGTGGTGGGCGTATTTCAGCTATTCGATAGTTTGCAGGTATCGAGTGTTGCGATGCTAAGAGGGCTGGAAGACACCCGAATGCCGGCCTTGTGGAGTATTTTTTCCTATTGGGTGGTAGGGATTCCTTTGGCTACTTGGTTTTCAGTGAGCTTGGGAGGAGAAGCGGTGGGCGTCTGGTGGGGGCTGGCAGTAGGCCTAGCGACTTCGGCGCTAATCATCGGGCCACGGCTGTGGAAATTTACGCAGGTGAGGCCAAGTGAAGTTGCCATCTAGCATCGCGAACGAGGGTCAGACGGACGAGGTCGCGCGCCTCGCCGATCTTTAGGCGCAGCTGGACTTGATCATTTACAGAGTGGATCGATAAAATCTGGAAAACAGGCTGGCGGCGGATGCGGAAGAAGGTGTGTAAAGGAAGATCCGGATGGGAGGCATTCCAGAGATAGGCGGCCATCGGGAAATCCTTGCTCTGCGGGTTTTCGGACAGAGCGATTAAGATCTCTCGGATTTGATGGGGGCTGTGTTTTTTAAGGAGTTTACGGAGAGATTTTTTAGCAAGCTGGCTTTCCACCCAAGCGGCTAGTGGGTTCTGGTGGTCTTCTTCGATCTCATTGATCAGCTCGCGGGCATGGAGGGCCATGTGTGCCTGATACTCGGCGCGATCCATCTGACCCGTTTCAAAACGGTCGCTGAGTTGTGAAGGAGTTTCGAGCATCTGGCTGCCGGCAGCTTAGGATTTCTTCGATTTATTTCAAATAGGAGTTCGAAGAGTTTCCCAGACTTTTTGAACGCCTTGCTTTGAGTGCTCACAATCGGCGGAGGAGAAAAACTTTGTTGTGTGCGTTGGGGCTTGTGAAATTTGCGATCCTTCTATTGACTCGCTCATGGCGGAGATTTCTTTGGGTTTATCATTTGATGATGTGCTGCTAGTTCCCGGGCTGAGCGAGGTATTGCCCGGAGAAGCTGATCTATCGACCGAGCTAGTAGCCGGGATTGGGCTGAAGCTGCCAGTCGTTTCAGCAGCGATGGATACGGTAAGTGAGCATGATTTAGCGATCGCGCTGGCACGTGAAGGTGGCATGGGTGTGATTCATCGCGCCTGCTCGGTAGAAGAACAGGCAGCCATGGTTTCTAGGGTGAAACGCTCTGAAAGTGCTGTCATCGCAAAACCCCTAACCGTAACGCGGGATCATTCAGTGGCACAGGTGCTGGAGATTATGCAGAAAAATGGTTTTTCCGGATTTCCAGTGGTCGATCCGGATGGCCGTTTAGAGGGAATGGTCACTGGGCGCGACGTAAGATATACGGATGCGCCAAACGGCTTGGTCTCTGAAGTAATGACGCCACGAGAGCGGGTGATAACAGCGCGGCCAGATACAAGTTTAGAAGAAGCCCGCCGTGTGCTCTACGAGAACCGGATTGAAAAGCTGCCACTGGTCGATCACGATGGAAAGCTGGTAGGCCTCATTACCGGAAGTGATATCGAAAAACGGATCACCTTTACCAATTCAGCAAAGGATGAGAACGGGCAATTGCGCTGCGGCGCGGCTGTGGGCGTGGGTCCAGATCTAGAGGAACGCGCCGCCGCTCTGATCGGGGCAGGGGCAGACGCGTTGTTCATCGATGCCGCGACAGGGCATACACGCAAGGTGATGGACGTCATCGAGCGATTGAGGGGGATGAGTGATTTGCCTGTCGTTGCGGGAAATGTGGTGACTGAGCAAGGTGCACGAGATCTCGTTTCTGCTGGCGCCAGCGCCCTCAAAGTAGGTGTGGGGCCGGGATCTATTTGCACCACCCGAGTAATTGCGGGGGTAGGAATGCCCCAGTTTACAGCAATCCAGAATGTCGCCGGCTACTGCCGCGAGCGGGGTGTCAAAGTGATCGCCGATGGTGGAATCCGTTATTCAGGCGATGTGGTAAAGGCGATCGCGGCGGGGGCTGATTTAGTGATGCTGGGTTCGATCCTCGCCGGGACCCGGGAAAGCCCAGGGCAGAGTGTGTACTATCAGGGCCGGCGCTTTAAGACTTATCGGGGGATGGGCAGCCTAGGTGCGATGCGCAGGGGCGCTGGCGACCGCTATGCACAGAATAGCTCAGGAAAAATGGTTGCAGAAGGCGTGGAGGGGCGGGTGCCGTATAAAGGGCCGCTGACAGATGTGATCTTCCAGCTAATGGGTGGACTAAAATCTGGGATGGGTTACATCGGGGCCGGAACTCTGGCCGAACTTCGGGAGCGGGCAACCTTTACTCGCATTACTCCGGGCGGACTGAGGGAGAGCCACGTGCACGATATTGTAATGACTGAGGAACCAACGAACTATCAGCCGCTGAGCTAGGGTTCAGAAGGTGGATGTAAAATTAATTAAGGATAGGGCAGCATTCATTTAGAGAAGTGCAGCGGATAGGTGTCGAACCTTCAGGCAAATTAAGGAGAATTTTATGAAAGAAACGGGACATGTTGCGGTAGTAGATTTTGGCTCTCAATACACTCAGCTGATTGTGCGGCGGGTGCGTGAGTTGGGATATGTAGCGATGCTTTATGCGCTGGAGGATTTTCCCGAAATCGGCGAACCGGGAGCCATTATTCTTTCCGGCGGACCACGAAGCACCAGTGAGGTGGATGCGCCGGATCTAGACTTCGCCGAGCTCAAGCGTTTTGGCGTTCCAGTGCTGGGTGTTTGCTATGGGATGCAGCTTCTGAATCTAAAGTTCGGCGGCACGATTGAGGCGAGCGATCGTCGTGAATATGGGCAGGCCAATTTATTTCCAAGCACCAGCAAGGGCCTTTTCGAGGGGATTTCGGAAACCTCTCAGGTGTGGATGAGTCATTCGGACACGGTGAAGCTTTTGCCACCGAACGCTCAGGTCCTTGCAAAGAATCAACATGGCACTCCTGTTTCGCTGCAGTGGGGCGAGCACTTTTACGGGATCCAGTTCCATCCAGAAGTCACACATAGTCATGAGGGTCTGCGGGTCCTTCATAATTTCCTGCTGACAGCTGGAAAATTAGCGCCATTCCGTATTGAGGATTTTAAGCAGAGAATGATTGCTGGAATCCAAGAAATTTGTGGAACAAAGCAGGTGGTATGCGGAGTTTCAGGAGGCGTGGATAGCACAGTTCTCGCCGTATTGCTGAAAGAGGCCGGTGTGAACGTGAAAGCGATATTCGTCGATCACGGACTTATGCGGAAAGATGAAGGTGATGAGGTGCGCAGCAATTTTCACCGACTGGGCGTGCCGATCCAGACCGTTGAATGTGGCGAGAGGTTTTTGACTGCTTTGGCTGGAGAGAATGATCCCGAGAAGAAGCGGGTGATCATTGGCAATCTTTTTATCGATGTCTTCTGGGATAGCGTCGGCAATGCAGAGATGCTGGCGCAGGGGACGTTATATCCTGACGTGATCGAGAGTGCTTCGAATGCGAAAAGCAAAGCTTCAAAAATTAAGACGCATCACAATCGGGTGGACCGGATTCTTGAACTTCAGGCGCAAGGCAAGGTATTAGAACCGCTAGCGGAATTATTCAAAGACGAGGTGCGGGAACTGGGCCATTCGCTGGGAATTCCTCCGGATATATTGAATCGGCATCCATTTCCTGGGCCAGGCCTTGCGGTTAGATGTCCGGGTGAAATCACCCTAGAACGGCTGGAAATTATTCGTGAGTGTGATGCAATCTTTATCGGAAAGCTCAGGGAACACGGCTGGTATGACAAAGTGTGGCAAAGTTATGCCTGCTTGGTCCCGGTTAAAACTGTAGGTGTGAAAGGCGATGAGCGCAGCTATGAATGGGCAATCTCGCTGCGCGCCGTAATCTCCGAAGATGCGATGACAGCGGACTGGGTAGAGCTACCTTTTCAGATCTTGCGGGAAACAAGTGCACGTATCCTTAACGAAGTAGCGGGGATCAATCGGGTGCTTTACGATGTGTCCACCAAGCCACCAGCGAGTATTGAATGGGAGTAGTTTCAGGTATATCATCTCTGCGTGGGCCAAGAGAGTGTGCAGCGGCAGTCCCTATTCACGCTTGGGAAGCACTGGGTGAACAATACTCAATGAGGCGATGATTTCTTTTTAGGCAACGGCCCGATGACCTCTTTCAAATGGCTTTTTGGAGCATCCAAAGGGACATGGCGATCATCATTAGATTCTCAATCAATGAAACTAACCCAAGCGGGACCTTGCTGCCGCCACCTACGCAGGCGCAGTTGAGATCGCGTTTCTCCATGTAGACAGCTTTGATTACTGAGATGGCACCGATCATCGAGATAAAGAGTGCGGCAGGAGCGGCGAGCCAAGTCAGAACGCTGCCGATCATCAGAATGCCGGCGCCAGTTTCCACGAATGCATAGATGGCGGAGTAGGGGACATAGCGGCGAGCGATCAGATCGTATTGAATAAAGCCGTTGGCGAAGGATTGAAGGTTCTGGAGTTTCAAAATTCCGAGAACACACATGCTGAAGGCGATGAAAAGTTCCAGGCTGCGGATGATTTCCGGCTTTCCTAGCATCGCCCAGCAGCTGACGAAAGCCATGAGGAGGGTGACGGCGAGAACTGCGGCGATGGGCTGGTAGCTTTTCCCCTCCTTGGGATCCGGTCCGAGCCCGAGGTGTTCGCGAAGCTGGTCGTAGCCGCCAATATTTTGGCCGTTCATCTTGATCTGAGGTGTTTCATCCACTCCGTTTTCTCGCTTGTAAGCTTCGTTCGCATCCATGCTTTCCAAGTGATGATCTTCGACTACAAAGCCGTGTCGCTTCAGAAGATCATGTGCTTTGATTCCCCATGGGCAAAAATGCTTTGGGGTGACCATCCGGTATATCGTAGCTTCTTTTTTCACGGCAACTGGGAAAGATATTTTTCGGGATCGGCTTCGAACTTTTTGACGCACACTTTGCAGCAGAATTTCATTTCTTGTCCCTCATAGACGAGTGTCTGCATTTCGTCCCACTCATCTAGTGATTCCCCTGTAACGAGGCATTTCTTGAAGGGGTAGGATTTGATAGGTGCTGGGGCGGGTTTCGAAAGGGCGAATGACCTTGGAGATGATTTTGTGGAGTCTGGAAGCGTGGGAGTCGTTTTGAGAGTAGGAATATCTTGCTGCCGAGGCATCTCGCTTTGGCACGATATAAGAGCGATTGCTGCAAGGAAGGCGAGAAGTTTCATTTTTTTAAAAGGGGTAAGGCGGCGCACCGAATTTTGATTCGTAGCGCCGCCATGGATTTTAGCCTAGAGTTGGGCTAGATATTTATCCGGGTTTGCCTTGAATTTTTTGACGCACGGGTTGCAGCAAAATTTCATTTCTTGATCGCCGTGGACGAGGGTTACGGGATCGCCCATAGAGCCGAGTTTATTCCCGGTGACGACGCAGGTGTCTTTCGGGTATGGCTTCACGCTGTTACTAGCTGTTACCCCTGCGGAAGCACTGGTGCTATCGGCACAGGAGCTAAGAGCCAATGCTGTGACCGAGACGAGCGGGAGGACGATGGAGATGACGACTTTCTTTGTATTAGTTTTCATATTTATATACTTATTTGGAGATTTTCTTAGAAGCGGATGCTGAAACCTGCGCCCCAGCCGTGCTCGTTGTGGAAGGATCCGGTGAGGGAAAAATTTTTATTGAGCAGGTAGGAGGCACCGGTTTCCCATTCGAGGTGAGTTTTCGTATCGTATTCAACATCTACAAACGTTGAGAGGCGGGGAGTGAGCTGGAATTCCTTGCCGAGTCCAATGCGTGCATCACCTTCGGAATCGAGAGTGAGGGAGCTTTCAATGAAATAAGGGAGGAGGTAGCTTGCACCGGCGAAAGCCCGATTTTCAGAATCCATTTCATTGGTAAAACGATAGCCAAGCACGCTGCTCCAGCGGCGGCTGAAGTAATGAGACCAGTAAGCATCGATTTCGTGTTCCTGATGGTGATGTAGGCTGAAATCCCAAATGACCCCGTAGTTCTCCCGGCCTTTCATGAGCATGATATTGCCCATAGTCATGTTATTCTGGATGGTGGCATGACCCATGAAGAAGGCCGGATTAATAAGCTTTGGATCAAGCGAGGGTTCATGCGTGGGATCGGTAGCTGCGCGGTATGAGAAAACCCGCGCCATACCAGCATCCATATGGTAGAGAAGGTGGCAGTGGAAAAACCAATCGCCGCCTTCTTCGTCTGCAAGGAACTCAATTGTGCGGCGGCCCATGGGCGGGACGTCGACAGTGTGCTTCAGCGGTGAGCGCGTGCCATTCCGGTTTAGCACGCGGAAGAAGTGGCCGTGTAGATGCATCGGGTGGTGCATCATGGTATCGTTAATCAGCTCGATACGGAGAACCTTCCCTTTTTCCACGGGAATCGTAGATTTTTCGGCCAAGGTCTTTCCATTAATCGACCAGATGTAGCGGCTCATGTCTCCGGTGAGGCGGAGTGTGATATCCTTGCGTTCTTTCCCTAGGAAATCAGTGGGGCGGATGGCTTTTAGAAATGCGTAGGGAGCGGAGGTCCGGGCTTCCGAACGTAGTTCTGCAAGAGGCGTGGAATCGTCCTGAAGCGCATCCGTCAGCATGCCGTCCATCGAATATAGTTCAGGTGAAGGAAGATCATCCGCGAGAACTTCCCGCCCTGCGCCGATGAAAACAGAGGCGTGGCCAGAATTGTCCTGTGCGGTGGTGCGAAATTCAAAGGCACCTTCGCTGGGCATGGCGACGAGGACATCGTAGGTCTCTGCCATCCCCATGAGTAGGCGATCAACTTTTACAGGAACAACGTCCATGCCATCGGCGGCGATAATCGTAAGCGGACCGGTGGCCGAGTGGGCGTAGAAGTAGGTGGATGCGCCGGCGTTGATAAGGCGAAGGCGGACTTGCTCGCCGGGCTTTGCGGAGATTCGGCTGCGGTTCTTTCCATTGATCAAGAAAGCATCATAAAAGACATCTGCGACATCCATGGCAGCCATACGGACTTTCTCACGGGCGAAGTAATCGGCCAGCTTCCCAGCCTTGGCCGCACCCGAAATCGATTGGGCATTGCCCTTTTTAATTGCATACCACTCGGAGCCGCGCATGAGCGTGCGCATGACCTCCTTCGGCTTTTCATCCGTCCAGTCTGAAAGAACGAGGACGTGGTCTTGAGAGGATCTTACCCGCTCGCCACCGCGCGGAGTGACGACGATGGAGCCGTAGACACCGCGCTGCTCCTGCAATCCGGTGTGGCTATGATACCAGTAAGTCCCTGATTGGCGGAGCTTGAATTGGTATACGCGGGAGTCGCCAGCCTCGATGGGCGGGGTAGTGAGATAAGGCACACCGTCCTCGGAATTGGGCACTAGGAGACCGTGCCAGTGGAGGGATGTTTGGCCTTTTGGAAGACCGTTGCGGACGGTAATTTGCGCCTCATCTCCTTCGGTAAAGCGAAGAGTCGGGCCCGGGATACTACCATTGATCGTAAGCGCGGTGCGCTGCTTCCCGGCTGGGGCAAGTTGTGTTTCGGCGATGGTGAGATCGTAGGAAATGGTTTCTGCGGTGACTAGCTGGAAAAGTGCTAGACCGATGAAGAGGGCGACATTTTTGTAGCTGGCAAGATAAATTCTCATGAAGCGGTCTCATTTCCTTGTATGCACGAAAGAAAGGCAATTGGGGAGAGGAGGAAAAGTATGATTTCCGAAAGGTAAGTCATGGTTTTGGAATGGTTGATCAATGAAATGGATTAGCGATTCTGATACGGCTGCGCTGAGAGCCGTTTTGAAGGGCGCGTCCTGGAGAAAGGTGGACGGCAGTGAGATCAGCTACGCTGCGTGCGCGCTTTTTCAGAAGCTCAAATGCGGTACGAGCACTTCGCTGCCAAGCGCTTGGAATGGGTCGGCACCGGAAAGGACCCTGGCGGCCATTTCTCAAAAGAACTCGTCGCAAGAGCGATTCTTGGGAAGTGATCGCTGAAATCCTTTACGGAAAGGCGAGGGACTATCGCAAGGTTATGTATCAGCTCAGGAAGAGTAGCGTCGTGATCTGGTGCAGCCTTTTCTTTAGCGAGAGAACAGAGGCAATGCCTATTAGAGTCTGCTGGATTCTGGGAGGTATCAGAATCTGAGCAGCATGGGCTGGTATCTCCTGCATTGCCTTGGGAATAAGCCATGAGGGTGCAGCAGCACGCTGGATTAGCGATCGCCAATGCCATGAAAACAGCGACGAGACCCTTAAAGAACATAATAATGATTATAGGTGATCGGCAAAGTAGTCTAGAGATATTTTATAACTTTTTGAATCTCAGAGTATGTAGGCTCATTTCTAAATTGGAAAAAAAGTTAGTAGCACCAGCTGAATAAGAAAAATCTGCTGACTTTACATTCGGTCCAAGCGACTCCTTGCACATAGGTTCCGATGCGTTAGAGAAGCCTAATCATCATCTGAAGAAGGCATGGGATTGGCAGTCACACTCCGTAAAAAATAGAAACGCTATCGCTGTTTCGCCCATGAATCGCGGAGAGGGAGTGTGCGATTGAAGACAGGTTTCGCGCCGGGAGCATGGTCTTTCGAATCGGAAATAAAGTAGCCAGTCCTCTCGAATTGACAGGTGAAGCCGGGAGGCACCTCAGCCAAAGAAGGTTCAATCTTCGCCTCAATTACTCGAGACGAAGCTGGATTGAGGACAGAGAGAAATCCGCCATCTACGTGGTCTGGCTCTGGATGGGTGAAGAGCCGATCAAAGAGGCGAAGCTCCGCATCAATGGCCGTTGCGGTATCTAGCCAGTGGATCGCTGCCTTGCATTTTACGCCTTCCGGAGCGTCTTTGCCGGTGGTGTTTGGGATCAGCTTTGCGCGGATCAGAGTGATCCGTCCGTCTGCAGCTTTCTCCACTCCTGTGCAGAGGATGATCGGGCCACCGCGCAGCCGCACGTAACGGTCTGGGGCAAGGCGGAAGTACTTTTTCTCTGGATGTTCCATGAAGTCTTCGCGCTCGATGAAAATTTCCTTAGAAAACGTAACTTGGCGGTCGCCGAAGGCCGGATCTTGCGGGTGATTTGAAATTGTCAAAGTATCGCTCGGCTCATCGGCAAAATTTTCGATAGCGACGCGAATCGGATCGAGAACTGCCATGCGGCGTGGCGCTTCCGCATTTAGAAGATTGCGCACTTCATTTTCGAGAACTGCTATATCCGTCACTCCGTTGTATTTTGTGATGCCAATTTTTTTGCAGAAACTGCGGATTGCTGCGGCTGGGAAGCCACGTCGGCGAATCCCAGAAAGAGTGGGTAGGCGAGGATCATCCCATCCCGAAACGTGATTACCCGTAACGAGTTCTAGTAGTTTCCGCTTGCTGAGGACCGTGTAGGAAAGGTTGAGACGTGCGAACTCGATTTGCCGAGGAGTGGACGGGACTGGGCAATTTTCAATGACCCAATTGTAGAGTGGACGGTGATTTTCGAACTCCAAAGTGCAAAGTGAATGGGTGATGCCTTCGATCGCGTCTTCTAGAGGATGTGCGAAGTCATACATCGGGTAAATATGCCACGTGTTAGCGGTCCGATGGTGCGCGGTATGCATGATCCGGTAGAGCACTGGATCGCGCATGTTCATATTAGAGGAAGTGAGGCCGATCTTGGCCCGAAGGACCGCTTTGCCTTCGGCGAGCTCCCCAGCGCGCATTTTTGCAAGTAGCTCTAGGCTTTCGGCGAGTGGGCGCTCACGGAATGCAGAAGCGATGCCTGGAGTCTGGACATTGCCGCGATGTAGTTTGATATCGGCCGGAGTTTCCTCATCGACGTAGGCGAGGCCGTTTTTAATAAGATGCAGCGCGCACTCGTAGAAGAACTCGAAGTAATCGGACGCGAAAAGTGGTTCTGTCTCAGAGCCGAAGCCAAGCCATTCTACGTCATCTTTGATGGCAGAAACATATTCAGCGTCCTCGGTGGATGGATTGGTATCATCGAAGCGCAAGTTGCAATAACCGCCCGGATGCTCTTGGGGTAGGCTGTAGTTCAGGCAAATTGATTTTGCATGGCCGAGATGCAAGTATCCATTTGGTTCGGGAGGAAAGCGGGTGATGACCTGCGGATGCTTTCCGGTTTTCAGATCTGTTGTGATGATCTCACGGATGAAGTCTGTCTTCGGTAGGTCTGACATAGGAAATAGTAAATAGAGGAAAGTTTGCGCAAAGACCTAGGTAGGCGCAGGAGATGCAGCTGTCGAGCAAAGCTAGATAGATTGAAAGCGTCAGATTGGCCTGCTGTCGCCTTCCGCTTTAAAAATAGGCTCACAGTGGAGTGCTTTCGCTGTTGTCCTTGCGCTTTGGAGGGTAGCAGTGATGTTTGTCAGATGATTTCTAGATTGATCTTGCTATTGACTGCATGCGGAGGAATTGGACTGCTAAGTGCCGAGGAACAAGCCGTCCAGAAAGAGGCAGAACCCGGAGCAGGTGGCCATGTCTTTGCTTGGCCTTTTATGGATTGGAAAAAAATGGCGCCACGTGGTGGCTCCACCAAAGGCAGCGAAGTCGAGCTACAAAAAGGAGATCGGCCAGAGTGGCTGGCCCTGCAGGAGGGAGCGATGAGCCGGCTCGAACGGGATCGGCGTGCGATTCTAGCGATGGCGGGTGATTTCCGCGTAAGCTTCGATTTTGTGGAACTTATGGGCATGGCTAAGGATTACACTCCACCGCGGCCTTACTTTTCATGGGGAACGGAGCATGTGAAGGTCCTCGAAGATACAGGGGATCTAATCCGTCTTCAGCATGCTTTGGTCATGTTTTTTAAAGGTGAAGATGGCGAGGTTTCTGGGCCCCATGTGATGAAGCATTGGCGTCAGGATTGGCGGTATGAGGACCCAGAAACCCTATCGTATGTAGGTGAAAATAGATGGGTGAAGCTTGCGACGCGGATGCCGGAAGGCAGGTGGACTCAGGCGGTCTATCAGGTCGATGATTCACCGCGCTATGAGGCAGTGGGTTCATGGAAACACGATGGCGGATTGAGTTTTTGGCGTAGTGATGACGTGGCGCGGCCCTTGCCGCGGAGGGAGTTTTCGGTGCGGGACGATTATCAGATCTTAGATGGCAGCCACGAAATAACGATCACACCCAGTGGGTGGATTCATCAACAAAACAATCGCAAGATGACCGATGGGAATGACCCGAGCGTGATCGGTACCGAGCTTGGCGTGAACCGCTATGAGGCGATCGTGAAGCCGGCGCTAGCGGATGCGTTTGAAAAGGAGTGGGAGAAGACAGGTGCCTACTGGAAAGCTGTGCGCGTTGAGTGGGAGGAGATCGAGGCCGGAATTAAGATTGGGGACGAAGGCTTTGCTCTCAAGAACGAGGTGGACGATAAAAAGCTTTTTCAGTTACATTTTGAGAAAGCTGCTGAGATTTCGAAAGGTAAGACAGAGGCAGCTGAAGATGCTGCATTCGCCCGCGAGACAGTACGCAGCTTTTTGATCGAGGATCACGAGTAGCGAGATTTAATTTCCTCAATTGCCCACTCGGCATGCTCGGCGACTAATTCGTCTTCTGTCTCTGCAGTTTCCTGAAGTTGAGGAATATCTGCCTGGACTCCGGTATTGCCAAGCGCGACGCAGACATTGCGCAGAAAGCGGCTGCGTTTGATCCGTTTGATTGGAGATTTGGCAAAGGTTTTAATGAATTCCTCTTGGGTCAGCCGTAAGAACGACGGAAGAGAATGAGAGAATATTTCCTCGCGGGCGTGGAAGCTTGTCTCGCGAGAAATTTTTGCAAATCGGTTCCACGGGCAGACATCTAGGCACTCATCGCAGCCGTAGATGCGATCGCCAATCGCACGGCGATACTCAATTGGAATCGCGCCTTTATTTTCGATTGTTAGATACGAAATACAGCGCCGCGCATCGAGCTGGTGTGGAGCGGTGATTGCCTGAGTGGGACAGGCGGTGATGCAGCGCGTGCATTTTCCGCAATGATCGCCGAAGGGCTGATCAGGGGGTAGATCAAGAGTGGTGAGGAGCTCTGCGAGGAAAGTCCAAGTGCCGAGTTTTCGGTGGATCTGAACTGTTGATTTTCCGCTCCAGCCCAGGCCGGCATCCGTCGCGAAATCGCGTTCCAGCACTGGCCCGGTATCGACATAATAGCGTTGGATGCCACCAATACTCCGTAGCCGGGTATCGAATTCCTTTAGCTTTTTCTCAATGAGGTCATGGTAATCGAAGTTCCACGAATAGCGGGCGATGCGGTAGCTTGGCTGCTTTTCATCAGGAAATGGAGAAGGCCCGGGATAATAGTTCAGTGCTAGGCAGATGATCGATTTGCAATCTTGGAGAACCTCCCGAGGATCTGTGCGTCGTTGTGGATTTCGGGCGAGCCAGGCCATCTCGCCATGTTGCCCCGAGCTGATCCAGCCTTCATATTCAGAGGCATGAGTGGCGCGCTTTGCCAGTGCGATGCGACAGTCGGAAAAGCCTAGCTCTTCTGCCCACACGCGGATTTGTGAGACCAGCTCACTCATTTTTCTTGGGCGAAGAAGTAGCGCGCACTTTCAAGGATACCGGAGGCGATCTCTGATGAATCTAAGTCTTTTATATCAATGCGCAGGTGGGCGCATTCCTCATACCAAGGGGCACGTTGAGCGAGTAGCTTTTGGATCTTATCCCGTGCATTTGGGATATTGAGAAGGGGCCGATCCTGATTGTGAGATGTGCGCTCATGAATGATTTCTTCGGCGGCATCTAACCAAACAACATAGCCAATTTTACGAAGTATTCTTCGATTTTCAGGACGTATCACAATGCCGCCGCCGGTAGAAAGAATCTGACCCTCCTCGGTACGTTTTGCGATTTCTGTAAGCTGCAAGGTCTCAAAATCTCGGAACGCGGTCTCGCCTTCTTCTGCAAAGATTTCCGAGATTTTCTTTCCCATCTTTTGCTCGATCAAAAGATCCATGTCCGTAAGAGAATACCCAAGAATTTGTCGAAGCGAGCGCCCGACGGTAGACTTTCCCGAGCCCATGAATCCGATAAGAACGATGTTCTCTGGAGTGATAGCCGGGCGGGTCATACGATGTAGACTAGCGCGATTGTCCGCGCGGCCAAACTGCAAAATTATGAAGCGAAATTCTTAGGAATCGCTTAGAAGAAGGACAATCTCACCTTTGACGCTTTGAGCTGTGCCGAATTCTTCGAGAAGCTCGGCTGCGCTGCCGCGGTGATAGGTTTCAAACTTCTTGGTTAGCTCGCGGGCTACGCAAAGGCTGGCAAGGGGGAAGTGCTCGCTAATGATTCGCAGCGTGGAGAGAATCCGATGCGGGGATTCGAAGAAGATCGCTGTGCTTCCAGTCTCAAGCGCCTGCTCGATAGCGGTCTTTCGTTTTCCTTTTTTCACTGAAAGAAATCCACCAAAGCTAAACGCATGGCAGGGCAGGCCGGAACCGATGAGCGCAGTCAGGATTGACGAAGGGCCGGGAAGAACTTCGGTCGTGATATCAGCTTCGATACATGCCTGCATGAGGCGGTATCCGGGATCTGATATTCCAGGCATTCCTGCGTCAGAGATAATTGCGATTCTCTCGCCAGCGGTGGCTGCAGCAATTAGCTCAGGTGTGCGCCGCGCCTCGTTATGCTCGTGAAGGGAGCATAAATTGTGGGCCGTTATCTGGTAATGGTTGAGGAGGGTGCGGGAATGGCGAGTGTCCTCGCAGGCAATCCGGTCTGCATGCTTTAGGGCCTCAATTGCGCGCAAGGTGATATCTGCCAAGTTCCCAATCGGAGTGGGAACAAAGGAAATTTTACCGCTGGAATTCTGTTCAGGCGGGTTCACGGCTTAGAGAAAAGATCGCGCTCTCTTGCAGTCAATAAAGTGGGAACTCCGTCTTGATTCACCTTCACGCAGGTCATTGTGCCGGAGGCGGCAAGGATGGTGCGATCTCTAGATATTTCAAAGCCCCATGATAACGACGTTTTGCCGAGTTTGCTGAGAGTGATGCTTGTTTGGATTTCATCGCCAAAGCGAAGCGGTGTTTTGTAATCACATTGAATGGCGACACGTGGCCAAGCGCATTGATTTTGCTCTAGGATGGGAATTCTAAGTTTCTGGAAAAGGGAGTGCTCCACATTTTCAGGGTAGCTGAGAATCTTGGTGAAATGCGCCAATCCGCTGGCGTCAGTGTCAATAAAGGGGACTTTGGTGACAAGACAATGAGACAGGGCAGAAGTGCTCATCTACTCGAATTTTTTGATAAGGACGCTGGCATTGTGGCCACCGAAGCCAAATGAGTTTGAGAGGGCAGTCGTAAGCGAAATATCGCGTGCCGTGTTCGGGACTATATCTAGGTCACACTCTGGATCTTGATTCTCGACATTGATCGTTGGAGGAATCACTTGATCGCGGATCGCCATGATACAAGCAATCAACTCAATGCCGCCTGCAGCGCCTAGCATGTGGCCCGTCATCGATTTTGTTGACGAAACCATGAGTCCATTTTTCGCATAATCGCCGAAAGCGACTTTGATGGCTTTGGTCTCAGCGATATCGCCTAGGCCAGTTGAGGTCGCATGGGCATTTAGATATTGGACATCCGTCGGATTTGTTTTGCCATGTTTGAGGGCCATCCCGATGGCATAAGCGGGACCGCTGCCATCTGGCGAGGGAGCGCTCAAGTGGTAGGCATCTGCACTGACGCCGTAGCCTGTCAGTTCCGCGTAAATTGTCGCGCCACGTGCCTTTGCAGTTTCAAGTTCTTCAATCATCAGCACGCCAGCGCCTTCGCCCATGACGAAGCCATCGCGTGCTTGATCAAACGGCCGCGAAGCTCCGGCCGGATCGTCGTTGTTCAAGGACAGAGCTTTCATATTGGTGAATCCACTGAGGCCCATTGGTAAAATCGCAGCTTCCGCCCCGCCGCAAAGAAAGCCATCTGCATCGCCAAATTTTATCATCCGCCATGCCTCGCCAATATTATGATTGGAAGTCGCACAGGCGGTGACGATCACCATGTTTGGGCCCTGAAGACCGTGTTCCATGGAAATGATTCCCGAAGCGATATTCGAGATCATCATCGGAATTGTGAAAGGTGAAACACGTTTCGGGCCTTTTTGGGAGAAAACATTGTGCTCCCGCTCCAAGGTCGCAAGACCACCGATGCCACTACCTACCATCACACCGTAGCGGCGAGGATCGATCTGATTGGTGTCTAGGCCAGAGTGTTCCATCGCCATCTTTGAGGCGGCTACGGCAAACTGGGCATAGCGGTCGGCGCGTCGCGCATCTTTCGCGCTCCGAAAATAGGCGTCGGGAGTGAAATTCTTGACCTCTCCTGCGATTTTGCAATCGAAGGCTGTGGTATCTATATTTTCAATCAGACTGACCCCGCTACGGCCATTCTTTAGCGCATCCCAGGTAGAGGTAAGATCGTTTCCTAAAGGGGAAATGCACCCAATTCCTGTTATCACTACCCTGCGTTCGCTCATATTGTTCGGGAAAGGTAAACGGGGTAGAGCGGCGGGTGCAAGTTTGAATCAGGCGAGCATTTTCCAAATGGTCAAAGCTGCAGACAGGATGAGAATGATTGCGCAAACAAGACCGGCGATAAGATCTGGTCTGGTGATTTGGGGTCGGGTAGCTTTGACCGATTTCGGGAACACAATGAGGCCATAGACAATACCCGCGACCAAACCACCAAGATGGGCTGCATTATCGATGAAGCGATATCCCACAATTCCGATCATGGCCGTGAGTAAAACACCAACGAGGAGTCGACGCCGGGCACTTCGAGGCACCAAGCGCTGATGGAGAGTCTCGAATACAAGCAAGAAGCCAAGCCAGCCCATGAGGCCGCCAGATGACCCTACCGAAGTTGCCGAAACCAAGCGGGCTGATGCCTCTCCGCCAACTACCGCAGATAAGAGGAAAACGAGGAGCAGATGCGGCCAGCGGGCGAAGACCTCGAGGCGTTTGCCAAGGTATAGAAGAGCAGCCGCATTCATCCCGAAGTGGACGATATTCCCATGGAGGAGCGGTGCTGTGAGAAGGCGCCACCATTCTCCAGAAAAATAGGCAGGCTTTACAAGGCCGGCGGTATTGATCGAATCGGAAGAGAGAATCTGACCAATTCCCACCGCTGAGATGAGGACTAAGAGCGCGCGAGTGACGGGCGCGTTTTGAAGCTCAAGCCAAGTTTCAAAACGTGATAATGTAGCGATCTCTTCAAAATACTTATCACCAGAGCTGAACCTGCTAACGCGTTTCCGCGCTTCGTAATATGGGAAGAAGGCGAAGATAAGAAGAATCAGGAGGCCGATTATTACGATCGGGGAACTCAAAGTGGACAAAATTGTGTGAATCAATAAGTCGGGTTGTGAAGCAGGCAATCGCTTCTCATCCTTAGAAAGCTCGTCGTATTTCTGATAAAAAATGAAGATTGATAGAATCGCGAAGGCTAGAACTAGTAGATAACAGGTCCTGCGGGAATTTGCCAATCGCTTAGCAGCTCCCTTAGTGCGCAGCCCCCAAAGATCGCTAGCAAGAGAAGGGATTTCTTCAGGGACACGGCAATGCGAATCTGCCGGAGTCCATGCGAGATACACCTTACCTGATGTATCTGCGCGAATTTTTTCGGCGAGAGCTGAGTGATCAGCAAGAGGGTGTGAATTGCCATTCTTATCGATCCAGCCGTGACTTCCGGAAGGAGAAGCAAGGGGAAAAGCAGAGGGACGAGACCAGATTGGAATGCCCGCCTCTTCTTCTTGCTGCGGAGTCGGAGGTGAAGGAGGGGGCGTCACACTGACATGGCAGCAGCCTTACTCAGAAGCTTCCACCGGAGAATCCGAGATTTCGGGCGCATCAGATGGTTCAGAAACGGGTTCTGCCAACTCATCAGCGAGCGAACTTTCATCCTCGGCGACGGTAACATCAGTCGTAGCGGCATCTTCTGAGGCGAGATCTTGCTCGGCAGGCGTTACCTCCGAAGGAGTGTTTGCAGACGGCTCGAGAAGAGATTTCTGTTTCGTCTGTTTGCTGATGAGAATCGCTAGAACGAGGCTTAGTAGGAAAAAGGCAGAGCCTAAATAAACGGTCCCTTTCTGCAGAACATTCGTTGTTCTTGCGCCGAAAACTTGATCGGTCACACCGCCGCCGAAGGCCGCACCTAGACCTTCCTGCTTCGGGCGCTGCATTAGGATGAGAAGCGACATAAGGAGGCAGACGATGACAAAGGCAACGAGGAGTAAGCTTACGCTGATGTCTATCCAGTTAATTTCTGCGAGGATCATGGGCGGCGGAATATGGGTGGATGGGCTTGGCTTGTAAAGAGGCGAGTTCGTAGCTTTCGAGTCCGTGTATTCTACTCAATACTTAGCTCGAACCAGTGGGTGGCTGCCACGTCAAGGGGGATGATTACCTTGTTATGAGGATCGGTGTGGTAGCGACTCGTTGGAAGGGAAGTCCCGTTTCCGAGCTTCGGTGTAAGAGTTACGGTCGAAGGATCTTTTAGAGTAATTTCTATCGTGCCACCAAGGATCTGAGAGCGGAAGTGATCGATCCGTGGATTCTTAGGGTCTTCGATGCGATCACAGCGGCCCATCGCAGTGAGGAGGATTCGCTTGCTGGATTTGAGCGCCTGATCATCCAGAGCGTTAAGCGCAATCAGTCCGTAAGCGTTATCAGTATAAAACGTAATATCTGATGTCTTGAAGGTGCGCGAGCCCAAGAAACCGTGAACGAGCTGTGTTGAAGGAGTATCAATTGTTTGCCAGCCTTCTCGCCAGTTCCGGGTGGATTGCTGGGTATCGGTGGTGACTTGGTTGGACTCATTGAGGAAATTTTTTGAGTGTTCCTCTGCAGACACTGGAATGACCATTGGCGTAGCGTCTTGCTTCGCAAAAGAAATCGCAGTGCGGTATTTTTCCATTCCGGTCATGAAAGCTAGCGGAATACTAGGCTCCTCTGCGGTTCCTGGGGACCATGAATCATATTTCCCAGAGAAGGTGCTGTGATCATCCATTTCTACGACCAAGGTGGTGGGGCTCTCCGCGATATCCCGGCGGTAGGCAATCGCCGCAGCGGGCATAACTCCCATGTGAGCGGGATCGATATACCCATTGTATCCGCCACCAACGCGCCCCTCTTGGCGGTGCGTCTGGGCATAATTAAAGAAAGATACAGTGTCCCATCCTTGGTGGGCGCCGACAGCTGCGGAGCCAATCACCGAAGTCGCACGGTGAGCTAAGTGCATCTGTTCTTTCGCCATGCGACCTGTCTGCCATTCACTAATGACGAAAGGCAGCCCGGCAGTGTGGGCCGCTGCAACTTTCGCCCAAATGGTGCGGGAATGATTCGGATCGTCTAACAGCCAAGCCGTCTCTGAGTAATAGGTGTGGTTATCGGTGAAACTCGAAGCACGGGCTTTGCCGCTCACCGAAACCGGCCCCCGATAGGTCCAGTTTCCACCAGTGATCAGTAGGTCCCAGCCTGCTTCTCGAAATGACTCGATCATTCGCGAGTAAACGCGCGCTTCCAGTTCGGCAGCAAAGCGATTGTGATCCGGTGTGCCGAAGGTCACTGCATTTTCAGGATCGATAGGCAATCCATCTTCGGCATATTTCGTAGCAATTTCTTTCACTCTAGCGTTCCAGAAGGGATTATTTAGAACCCTTTTGGTGGTGAAAAACGTAAAGTCATTCTCATTCGACAGCGTCGCCATGCAGATCGCCGGCTCGTCAGCCCACGTAAGCCCAGTGTATGGGTTCTTGTGGGCAGCCAGCCGCCGGGTGAATTCGACGATGTTTTCTTCGATTTCCGGATCAAGATGAAAGATATACTTTTCATCAGACACCTGGGCCATCTCTTCGAAATTCATAAGTCCATCTCCAGCGCCGAAGGTCCGCAAATTGAAGAAATCAATGTAGACATAGATTCCTCGCTCTTTGAGCAGATGGATGAAATAGTCGATGCGGTCGAGCGCAGCCGGATTGAATGTGAGCGTATCGCTTGCGGTGTAATCAACGATCGAAGGTCCGCTCCACGAGTCCCAACGGACTTTTCCATCTATGAGGCGTGGTTTGTTGTCAATATGATGAAGACGGACGTGATTGAAGCCGAGTTCTGCAATTCGATTTGCCTGTGTTCTAAGAAAGCTTTTGCCTTCCTCTTCGTCTTCAGGCCCGAAGGCGGCTTGTGCTGCAACATTGCACGACCAGAAACGAACCGGGGCTTCTGTTTCTGAGAAAACCAACTTATCGGCTTTGGCAACTACGCGTCCATGTTTTCCGGCTGGGGTATGATTAAGGAAACTAAGATCGATCGGCGACGCATCCCACACCAGAGCGTCCTCAATCCAAGGTCCAGCCTCATCTGGTCCATATTCCTCGGCTGGGTTTTTATTTTCTGGGCCGGGTTCGGCGATCGCTATGGTCCACGTCAAGATAGCTGCAAATAGGCGGGTTAATTGTTTCATGTGGTGGGTTTAGGAAATTAAGCGCGGATTTGTTCAGCTTCTGATAATGCCAGAGCAGCTGCACCGATCGTCCCAGCTTCATGGCCAAAGGCTGCAGGTAGGATGGCTAACTGATCGCGGAAAGGACCAGAGAGCTGCTGCAATAGATACTTTCGGAATGGGGTGAACAGGAGATCGCCAGCGCGGGCGATACCTCCGCCGATTACGATGGCTTGCGGATTAAGTAGCCAGCAGGTATTCATGATGGCGGTGGCGAGAAGGCGGCCGATATTTTCCCACTGATCCAAGGCGATCGCATCGCCCTTGCGAGCTGCTTCTGCAAGGGCAGCAGGGGTGCATTCTTCTAGATCCCGATGGATGCCAGCCGCTTGGTAGGCCTGATGGGCGCGATGCGAAATTTCTTGATTCCCGATGTAGTCTTCGAGAGCTCCAAGATTTCCGTAATGGCCGCGACGGCCACGAAAATCAATTGAGGTCTGGCCAATTTCTCCAGCACCAAAGTTAGCGCCGCGAATTAGCTGATTATTCGCGATAATTCCGCCACCGACCCCAGTTCCTAATGCGGCGCAGATAAGATGGTGAAAGCTTTTTCCTGCGCCAAGCTTCCATTCGGCGTATGCCATGCAATTCGCGTCGTTTTCTGCAATCACCGGGAGCTTAATCTTTTCCTCAAGAAGGTCGCGCAGTGGCACATCTTCCCAGTTTCGAACATTGGTCAATCCAATCACGATTCCTTTCTCAAAATTTACAAAGCCAGGGACGCCGACGCCGACGGCAGATATTCCTGGATGGCGGGCACGAAGATCTTCGATTGTGCGCACAAGGGTATCAATCAGTGGACCAGGTCCGTTGTAATCTTGAGTCGCAATCGGTGGTGCGTGATCGATGATCTCGCTGCCGCGGACGAGGCCGGTCTTCACGCTAGTGCCGCCGAAGTCGATGCCGATTGCTAGGGGTTGCTCACTCATTCGTGGGCACTGGGTAGTGTGAATGCCCGCTAAGAGCGAGGTTTTTTCCAATGATGCGCAGGCCTTCGAGAGTGAGATCGGGATGTATCTCTGTGATTTGAGAAATTTTCCCCTCAATCCACTTTGTTCCGCCACCCGTTGCGATGACAGTTGGACCAGCGGGAAGCGTGGCGAGGATGCTTAGAAGAATTTCACGGACCATGCCAATATGGCCGCGGACAATCCCGATATTTAGTGCCTCGCTAGTCGTTTTTCCAATGGTGGGAGGGCCGAGCGAGGGCTCGATCAGAGGCAGCTGCGCTGTGAAATTAGAGAGGGATCTGGTAGCGAGATCGATCCCCGGCGCGATGGCTCCACCAATGAATTTGTTTTCTTTAGAGAGGATAGAAAATGTGACAGCCGTGCCACAATCGATCGCAATCGCTGGTCCTTGGTATAAAGCGGCGAGTGCGGCTAGATTTGCCAGGCGATCTGCTCCGGTCGATTCTGAGGACTCGATTGAGAAATCGTATCCGAGGGGAGAATCCTTCGTCACAATATGAGTTGGCCCTTTGGCGCTTAGATAGTTTCTGAGAATTGCTAACTTTTCAGGAACTACCGACGCGATTACCGCCAAATCCCAATTGAGCAGATCAAGATGGCTGCCAAGTGATTCCGCATCGATTTCCGAGGTCAGTAGTTTTACGGAAAAGCCCCCTAAGGTATCTGCGGTGGACAAGCGGATCTTTGTCCGCGTGTTCGAGTTATCGATTAAAAGGAATACCATTTTTTGTTCCAGTTGGAAGAATGGAAGACAGCTTCAGACTTATCGCTTAATTCAGGGAATGAGCTTGGTTCTTTGACAGCTAGGGTTGCGTTGTTCAATTCGAGGTTTAAATAGCCATCGAGGGCTGCCGCTTCGATCCAGAATTTGACCCAGATATCCGTGACCCCGGTCTCTGGAGTCCCAGCGAGTTTTGTGTCTGCTGCCTGATAAGTCCGTTCTTGTGGTCCGAGGAGAATTATTTTTTGTCGGAAATTATGTGGGGTTTCAGCTGTTTTTTGGAGGTGAATCTCCAGCCAGTAGAAAGCTTGATCGCGCTCCAGACGGCTTGCCGCAATTTCGAAGAGGGCATTTGGATCATGATCTTTTGAATAATTTTTCGGGATGACCGAGTGGAGAAAGAACGTAAGGAGAACAAGAGTAAGGGCAAAGCCGAGCCGGATCAGTTGGCGTTTCATAAGATTATGAAAAAGAGAAAGAAATAGGCGCTATTAGGGCAAAGAAAAAGCGGGCGAACCCGTGAAGGCCCGCCCGCTTAATGAGGTATTAACCTATCGGATATCTTCTATTGGACAATTGTGTAAGCAGGTGTGCCGTGCTCTGCAACGTCCAGACCTTCTTCTTCCTCTTGAACGTCCACCCGGATACCGAGCGTGATTTTCAGGATGAGGAACAGAATGAATGAGAATACGAATGCGAAGCCGTAGACAGCAGCGATACCGATCAGCTGGGAAATCATGCTGAATTCACCGATTCCGAAGATCGCAACGACGAGAGTTCCCCAGATTCCGCATACGCCGTGAACGGAGATTGCGCCAACTGGATCGTCGATCTTGATCTTATCGAAGAAGATGATGGAGAATACCACGAGGATACCGCCGATGGCTCCAGCGATCATTGCGTTCATTACAGATACTACATCTGCAGCAGCTGTGATACTCACGAGACCAGCGAGGACTCCATTGAGTGCCATCGAAAGATCAGGCTTCTTAAGAACGACCCATGAAGTAATGATCGAGAACAGTCCACCGGCTGCAGCTGCGAGGGCTGTGGTGGTGAAGACAAGGCCGAGCGGGCCTGGGGCTGCTGAAAGAACGGAGCCGCCGTTGAAGCCGAACCATCCGAAGAACAGAAGGAATACACCAATCGTCGCAAGTGGAAGACTGTGTGGAAGAATCGGGCGGATGCCATCTTTGGTGAACTTTCCACGACGAGCGCCAAGAAGCATGACACAGGCAAGAGCTGCCGCACCGCCGAAGCCGTGAACGACTGTGGAACCTGCGAAGTCTTTGAAAGGAACTTCGAGTGCGGAAAGGAAACCGCCACCCCAGTGCCATGAGCCAGCAACCGTGTAACCGATGGCGACGAGTAATGTCGCGAAGATCATGAAGCTTGGTAGCTTGACCCGCTCAGCAACTGCACCGGAAACGATCGTAGCGGCTGTGGCTGCGAACATCGCTTGGAAAATGAAGTCTCCATAGCCAGTCATTGCAAGGCCCACTCCACCGTAGCCGAAGGTGTCGCCACCTTCTGCATGCAGATCGCCGATCGGGCCGCCGATGCTGAAGAAATCATTAAAGTCTCCTGGATAATGGGTGTTAAACCCAACAAAGGCGTATGTGAGAAGGCCGATGCAGATGATGAACACATTCTTGAAAAGAATGTTCACAACGTTTTTCTGTTGGCAAAGACCAGCTTCGAGCGTTGCGAATCCCAAGTGCATGATGAAGACCATTGCGGCTGCAATCACGGTCCAAAGCATGGAAGTGGTGAAGAAATCAAATGCGTAGGCAGTATCTCCCTGACCAGCTACGAGCTCATCATATCCAGCTCGCGTTTCGTCTACTTCGGCAGCAGCCTCTTCAACTTCAGCTTCGATCACCTCTTCGGTAGGAGCTTCAGCATCTTGGCCGTAACTTACTGCCGGCATAAGCGGCACTGCGAAACAAGCGACTGCCGCGAGGGCGAGGGCTCGTAATTTCATTGGATGTCGTCTAATCATTATTGGTCGGGGTTGGTTGGTCGGTATGTTTGTGTTGGACCTGCGTCCATAGGTGAAACAGGTTCTGCGAGGGTGTGGAAAGCACTGCTCATGCCAAGTTAAAAAAGGCCCTAGATTTCGATGCTAAGGCGTGTATGTTCTTTCTCTCCCTCGAATACTTCTCAATATCGAAAGTAAAACCGAGGCTAAACGGCTATTTCCGTGGACCATCAGTCTAATTAAATGAGCAGGTAATTTTTGATCGCTTGTCGTTTTAGCCGAAGCTCTCGCCATTCATTCACCAGCCGGGAGGGCTCAATAACTCCACAACCCGTAGGTAAGAAAACATTGCGGCCTTGCCACCAGATTCCTCGGATTGCGACGATAGCTTCAAATTGGCCATCCTCCCAGATACCGAATGGTGCGCCGAACTCGCTTGGGCAGCGCAGAGTCTCACGCCACGCATGAAGGCGATCCAGTGTGGCCGGGCTACGTGGCAGGCTACCCAGAGCTGGAGTCGGATGAAGACGCTTGATGAGGGTTTCAGGACTCAGACTCGCGCTGAGCTGCACAGAAATTTTTGTCTGAAAATGGACGATGGAACCAAGGCGGAGGATGCGCCGCGGGTTGCGGCTGAGCTGCCCAAGCCCATCGAGTTTTCCCACCAAAGTTTCGGCGACGTATTCATGCTCCCGGATCTCCTTCTCATCTACGCCGAAGACATCCTCATCTTCGCGGCGGGCAGTTCCAGCCAGCGCCATGGTAGAAAGTGTTTTCCCGTTTAGAGAAAATAGTAGTTCCGGTGTAGCGCCCGCGAAGCCTGAGCGATCCGAAGCCCAGGCATACGATTGCAGGGGCAGGACCTGACTCGCCATTGCGCCGGAAAGGAACCGCGCCGGTTCGGCAGTGGAAAGTCCGTTCTCTGTCACGACTGGAACGGTTTTCTCAAGCTGACCTTCTCGGATCTGTGCCACGATTTGCTCGAACACACACGAGAAGGGGATGGCATCTGGAGCCTGCCATTCAATATCCAGCGATGCGGAGGACGGGAAAAGTTCCCTAAGATCGGCAGAGGAGACTTTTTGGTGCTTGGACGGAATCTGCCAAGGGTGCGAGGCATGGCCGTGGAATGGAGCCTTATAGAATGCAACCCCACTCTTTGGCGGAGCATCTGCTGAGGTAAATGGGCCGTATCCGATGATAGCGCTGCCATCGGATCTGGTAAGCCACGCCCAAGAGTCAGATTTAAGATTAGTCACGCACTGCTGCCGTCACTGGCAGCTTTGCGGACTTTGGGGACGCTGGGTTTTTCGGTAGGGATGACCTTTTTGATGAACTCAGAAAGGACCCATCCCCTTGTTTGGGTCGCGAAGGAAATATACGACCAACGGCCGCGAGTGCTGATAATCTCCGCAAGTGAACCTGGTGGTGCGTCGATAATTTCTGGAGACGTGCGGGCTGCGTCTGAATGAAGAACGACATTCTCGCCGACGATCACGCCCTGCTTTGCTAAGGGCGCAAATTTTGCATCATTCGGATAATAGTAAGATCCAAGCGCACCTGCGGACATGAGAATAGGACCTAGAATCAATCCGCACAGTCCAGCGATTCGCCAGCGAGAGCCCCGATAGGTGGCACCGAAAATGAGCAGAGAGATCACACCGAGCCATGTTCCCGTCCACAGCACTGATTGGTAGGTAGAAAGAGAAAAGCCACCGATCATGTATTGATAATCTGGCCGCACAAATGTGATAGAACCATATTTCCGCTCGATAAAACGTAGATTTTGCTGGGCTTCCTGATGCGTTGCCTGGCGGGAAAGAGCGCGGCGGTAATATAGCGCTGCTTCCCCCGGCGCGCCCATGCGGTAGGCGGCGTTGCCAATATTATATAAGATATCCGCCGATAGGTCCTCGTAGGGAGCCGCTGCGAGCCAAAGCTTTGCCGCTTCGGCATAATCAGATGAAGCGTAGGCCTCGACGGGCGCTACTTTGTCAATTTCCGCAGCCTCGGCCGCCATCAGATTCTGAGGGAAAAGTGTGAGAATCAAGATTGATGTGAAAGCAAATGCAAACGCAGCCTTGCGGAGGATTGTTAAAATTTCGCGGCGACGTTTTGTAGGAAGTTCTGGAGAGGAAACATCTGGACGGAAGCAGACTGCATCACGCTCCTCAAGGATACTTTGAATCTGAGGGCTCTTGCTTGATGGAAGATGTAGCTCCGCAAAGGCACCGGCCTTGCGGAGAAACTGTACGGCATCCGCCGAGATCGCCGCCGAAACTTTCGCGAAGTCCTGCCTAAGCTCAGCCTTCGTTCGATCTTTTTTGAAAAGGTGGGAATAGCGCATCCATATTGCCCTGAGAAGAAGCGAGACTGCTACCAATGCAGCGATCACGTGGAAGACCCAGAAGGGAATTGGAGAACGCTTCTGGCGGATTGAATCGCCAGAACTAACAATTCCTAGGATGTCTGTCATACGCTCTACAGGCATTGGCAGAGACTGCGGCGGCCCAGTATTTTCGGTCGCCGCCCCACCCGCAGCCGGAGTCATTTTAAGTGCGATCGGCTCCGTGCGTGCAGTTTCGTATCTTTCAGTATCTGGATTGAAAAAGCTAAGCTCGAAGGAAGGCACGGCGGATTTCATTTCGAGTGGGCGGATGAACTGATTGAAGACCACGGTTCCTGAGACATTCCGGCGCTCTTCTCCGCGCACAACTTGCGTCGCATCATAGATTTTCCAGCCATCGGGATCAGCCATCTTCGGCGCGGCAAGGTTATCTAAATTGCCACGACCATTAATAATTATGTCCAGAGCGATCGGTTCGCCCTCAGTCACATCAGTCTTTTGCATTGCAGTGCCGAGTGTAAATTGCCCGACTGCATTCGAAAACCCAGCAGGCGCACCCGGAGGGAGGGGAATGACGGGATATCACTTTCTGTGGAACATCCAGCGTCGCCTGAACCTGAGTCCGCTGGGTAAAACGATCGAAAATCATCTCCACATAAGTGAGCCTGACAGTGGCGGGACCAATTGTGACATCCCCGGACTTCATTGCCGTCATCGTCGATGGATACGAGAGGCCTACGTAAGGCTGGCCAAGCAAATTGACCTCATTGAATCGTTCGGACGGCTCGAAGCGCCACGCAGCAAGGCCGGAACGTTCAAATTCTGGCACTCCGGCATCGCGCAGTGATTGAGCGATTGCAGTGGGAACATAGACCTTGATCTCAGCCTCAACAGTTTGGTTCTCGAAAATTTTTCCGCTGCGCACGCGTATCGTAGAAGCATAGCGTAAAGAACGATTCGAATTGTCGGCGCTGGCCTTCGCTTCGGACCAATTCAGGTCGTTTGGATCGAAGATCTCGACGAAAGTCGGGTCAGTTAAAAATCGTTGCCCATCGACAATCACCTCAATGGGGGGAATCGTGTGCTGGCCAATCTCGTAGGAGGAAATTGCATATTCGAAGCTAGCTTCAAGTCGCCGCCCTGGAAGCATGCGAGGGCGGCCGAAGCCGAGCGGCTCGATCACTAAATTCCTTGCTGAAGGAATGCTAGGCATTGAATCTGGCTCCCGTCCTTCAATGCGCAACTCCAGAATCGCGCGTTCACCCCGTGCGAGGAACTGGGACGAGATCTGCACACGGACTTCAGCGTGTGCACTAACAATCAGCAAGAGGAGAAGAGTAAGTGATTTCATCGGCTTCATTAGTAGTCTTTCTGGGGGCTACGAAATTCCCGGCGGCCCGGATTCATCGGACCTTTTTCAACGTCTGAATTTTCTTCGAGGATACGCCGGGCGCGCTCTTCAGCGCTTTCATTCGGGTCTTCGGGCTCTGCGTCGCCTTCGTTTTCAGACGCGTTAGTATCTTCCTCCTCAGCATCTTCCTCGCCGGGGCCATTTTCTTCCTCCTGCTCATCCTGATCGCCTGCGGCCTCATCCTCTTGATTTTCGCCTCCTTGCGATGGGTCTTGGCCTTCCGCATTCGGGTCGGACTCTTGGCCCTCCCCGGCCTGCGGTTCGCCCTGTTGTTGTTGCTGCTGTTGCTGGGCCTCTTGCTCTGCGCGCTCTTGCTCTTCTTTGAGAAGCTCTTCGAGGCGTTTTAGGTAGATCATTACCAGTTCTTCGTTCTGGGGGGGAGTGGGATCCTTCGGTAATTTTTTCATCGCAGAGCGGTAGTGGCGGACGGCATCCGTCCAGTTTAGAATGATCGAATCTAAGCGAGTGAATTGACTTTTATCTCCAGCTTCAGGAGCCCGATTCTGTGCCATCTTTGCCAGCTGCGCGCGCACCAGACGATCGAAATCAGCGAGATCGGGCGTGTCTTCCAGCTGTCCGTAGCGCGAGCCGGCTAGGCCAATCCAGCCCAGCTGAAAGAGCGTGTTGCCAAGGCCTTCGTGAGCCTTGCCTGAAGTTTTTTGATCTTCGGAGAAAAGAGCCTCGCTATATGCACTACGTGCAGTGCGGTAATCTTGCGCAGCGTAGGCGGAAAGGCCTTCTCCTAGTTTGAACTGAAAAGCAGATTTACGAGTTGCGGATTTCTCCGCCAGGGAGCGGTACGCATCCCGGGCAGCGGTATAATCCTCTTTCTGAAACGCCTCTTTTGCCTGACTAGGCGATTGTGCTTTCAGGTTCGATAGAGGCAATAGAGAGACTAAGAATAGGAGAACAGGTGTCACGGGGGCATTAGCACGCTGGGCGCTGCGCCAGCGCGTTCCTGCCACGATTGCTGACATCAAGAATAAAACCACTGGCAAAAGTGCCCATTGAAAGAATTCGATCACCACCCGCGTCTGGCCACCTTCCATTTCAAATGAATCCATCGCCTGAATCGCTGATTCGAGGATCGCCCCGATGTTCCCGGTGCGCCCAGCAATAATATATTTGCCACCGGTATCGTCAGCTAGCTTACGCAAAGTTTCTGGTTGAAGCTGGCTGATGATCCTCGCGCCGGAATTTTGATCGATTAGACCCTCTGGAAAGTCTGGATGAGGGACAAATCCACCATCTTCAGTGCCTATGCCAATGGCGAAGATGGTCACTCCCGCCCGCTCCGCATCAGTGACGATCTGGTTTAGATCATTCGAATGCTCTTCCCCATCGCTGATCAACACCAAGGCGTTGTTCTTCTGGCCTGTTTCTTTAAAGGTTTCCGTGGCTAGACGAATCGCTGCGGACAGATCCGATCCGCCAACGCTTACCCACTCAGGATCAATCTGCTCGACTGTTTCGCGAACGGCGATGTGATCGATCGTAAGTGGCGCGGCGAGAAGGGGAGTGCCTGCAAAGCCGATCAAGCCGATGCGGTCATTTTCAAGCGTTTCGAGCAGCTCGTAGATGACGATTTTTGCCTGCGCCAGCCGGTCCGGTTCTACATCTGTCACCTGCATGGACCGTGAGAGATCGAGTGCAATCATGACATTTCTACCGATTGTTTTCTCGGTTTTCACGCCGGCATCTCCTTGTGGACGTGCAACCACTACGAACAAGCCAGTGATCGCTGCAAGGAGGAGAAATAGGGAAATCAATCTAGGTAGCGGATGCTCCGTGCGGACGAGGCGTTTGCGCAGGCGCGGGGCGATGAACTTATCAGAAATCTTCGCGCCAAGCCTTCCTCGCAAAATGGCAAAGATTGCCAAGGCGGGGACAATAACAATGGCGATGAGCCAAAGTGGATGGGCGAAGGACATTTTCTAAGAGAGCGAACGTGTGGTGGAAATATATATGCCAGATAGCAAGGCGGCTAGTAGTGAAACGGCAGTAAAATAAGGGAAGAGCTCACGATCATCGATCACCGTTAGGGAACGCGATTCAGTTTTTTCGAGTTGATCGATCGTTTGAAAGTTATCCTCTAGATCCTCGAGAGATTGCGCCCAGAAGTGCTCACCACCGGTTCGTTTCGCAATCTTTTCCAAGGTTGGCAGATCAAATTCTTTCCGGGGATAGGCTTGAATATCGCGGGAAACCCGCCCTTCGGTAGTGCCAATGGCGACCGTATACGTGCGGATGCCAAGAGTCTTGATATGCTCGGCGGCTTCGATCGGAGAGATTTTTCCCGAGTTCGATGCCCCATCGGTGATAAGAACAATGATCTTCGATTTCGCGTCCCGGTTATCCAAACGGGTGGCAGAAGTGGCGAGTGCGGATCCAATCGCAGTGCCTTGCTCCTGCACAGTTCCTTGGCCCTGGCGATGCAGGCGAAGCGAGGCGAGCCCTTGGCGCAACCAATCGTGATCCAGCGTAATCGGGCTCACTGAAACCGGCCTACCGGCAAATGCAACCAGCCCAATGCGGTCATCAGGCCGACGCGAAATAAATGAATCGACCACTTCTTTGGCGGCTTCGATCCGCCGAAGCGGCAGCCCATTTTTTCGGAAATCATTGATATCCATCGAAAGCGAGACATCGAAAGCGAGAACGATATCGATCCCGGAGGCGACGCGGGACTGGTATTCATTCCGCCACACGGGCCTCGAAAGTGCGAAGATCGCAAAGACAAGGGAAACAAATATCAGCGGGACGCCGAGATTCCATGGGCGCTGTCTCACTTTCTGGCCCAAAGAGATCAGCACACCGAGGTTCGGAAAAACGATGGCAGACGAAGCGCCGCGGGCCCGTCGAAGCAAGAGCAAAAAAAGCGCAGGAATGTAGAGAAGCAGCCAGCCGGGCGAAGCCAGGCGGAAATGGGTAAGAATGCTTTCGATCATTAGGCCGCTTAAGATGTGTGCGCTTTCTCCAGGAGTTCCCTACCTCTAGCGAAAATCTCGCTCGGGGTGACACTTTCCGAGTTATCCGCAGTGTATTTGACCGTGGCTAGCTCTTGGAGATGTAGCTGGAGCTCAGACAAGGCTTTCTCCCGGTTGGCCGCATCAGGCTGCTGGCGAACTGAGGTTTCCTCGTGAGTCTCGTAAAGGGAAGGCTCGGCAATGGCGGCGGAGAGATACTGGCGCAGAATGAGCGAGGAAGCTGTCGCCGCGTCGCGGGTCGAAATGGTTGAGGTGGTAGGGGTAGGGGTAGGGGTAGGGGTAGGGGTAGGGGTAGGGGTAGGGGTAGGGGTAGAAGCCTTTTCGTATCTTTTGACTGCCATCATATATGCTCGGTTGCGATCAGATTGAAGGGCGTTCCGCTTTGGTCGGCCAAAATTTCTACGGACCAGATAGGCGATAAGGGCTAGCGCTGCAAGGAGCGCGATGATTGCCGGAATGTACCATATTTCGAAGATTTGGGTCGGTACGAGCTCGATCGCATCGAGCTCTTCACGTAATTCTAAATTTGGTGCTTCTGGCATCTACTTGCGGCGTCGACTACGCGTTTTAAGGAGTGTGTGCAGCGCCGGGAGGCTGTCCTGATCAGTGCGCAGCGCTGCGAGATCGATCCCATGTTTCTTGCAGGTAGCCGCAGTCCCTTCCGCCTGCCTCGTCATTAGCTTTCGATAACCCATACGAAGGTTTGGATTGGAAGTATTGACGAAGGTCTCCAAGCCTGTTTCGGGATCAATCAGGATAATTCGTCCAGCTTTAGGCAAATTCTCTTCCAGTGGATCGTAGATACGCAGCGCGACCGTTTCGTGTTTGCGAGCTAATTTGCCGAGCGGTTTATCGAGAGAATCCGCATGGAAATCCGAGATGAGAAACACCAGACATTTCCGCTTGAGGGACTGAACCAGATGATCACAGGCGGCTTTCATAGAAGTGCCGGGATCGGCTGGACGGGCCATTAGAATTTCTCGGATCAGGCGCAGAAGATGGCGCGAGCCCTTTGCTGGCGGGATAAACAATAAAGGTTCTTGGGCAAAAATCAGCAGGCCGATCTTGTCTCCATTCTGAAGTGCGGAAAATCCAAGAACTGCAGCAATCTCTGCAGAAAGCTCCCGTTTGGAATAATGATGAGAGCCATAGTCCGCAGAGCCGGAAACATCGACCGCTAGAATTACCGAGAGCTCGCGCTCCTCGCGGAATCTACGCACGAAGGGCTGGTTCATCCGTGCCGTGACGTTCCAATCGATAAAGCGAACCTCATCGCCATGGGCGTATTCTCTAAAATCGTCAAAATCTAGGCCTTGGCCGCGGAAGGATGATTGATACTCGCCGGAAAACGACTCGCGGACCAGCTTGCGGGCTTTGAGCTCAAGCTTGCGAACTCTCCCCATCATCTCCTCGATTTGCTCTTCTTCTGTCATAGAACTATGCGGAAGCCTAAGGCACTGGCACTTTAGATAAAATGCGGGCAATGATCGAATCGCTAGAGATCCCCTCGGCTTCGGCCTCGTAGGTAAGGAGGATTCGATGACGGAGGACGTCAACGGCCATGTCTTTTACATCTTGTGGAGTGACAAAAGCGCGCGCTTGCATAAACGCCCGGGCCCGTGCGGCAAGGGCAAGATTGATCGTGCCACGCGGTGAGGCCCCGGCGCGGACCCAATTTTTCATGGGGGCATCTATTTTCTCCGGGAAGCGGGTGGCGTAGATGAGCTCCACGATGTATTTCTGAATCGCCTCATCGATATAGATTTCATTGACTAGCTCGCGGGAGGCGGTGATCTGCTCCGGAGTCGCCACATTCTGCGTTTCATAGGCCGGCGCTGAAGTCGCCATCCGGTTGAGAATTTCCAGTTCTTCGCTTTTCTCTGGATAGCCGACATTTACTTTCAGCAGAAAACGATCTAGCTGTGCCTCAGGTAGCTGATAAGTGCCTTCCTGATCAATCGGGTTCTGCGTTGCTAGGACTAGAAAGGGCTGCGGCAGTGGATAGGACCGATCGCCAAGGGTCACTTGTTTCTCCTGCATCGCTTCAAGAAGCGCTGACTGCACCTTGGCGGGAGCGCGGTTGATCTCGTCAGCGAGAATGAGATTGTTGAAAATCGGCCCGAGCTTTGGCTCAAAGCGGGCATCTTGCGGGTGGTAAATCATCGTTCCCACAAGATCGGCTGGCAGAAGATCTGGGGTGAATTGGAAGCGCGCGAAGGAGGTAGAGAGGGAGCCTGAGAGGGCTTTTACAGCGAGCGTTTTTGCCAAGCCTGGGACGCCTTCTAGGAGAATGTGCCCATTGCATAAAAGACCGATAAGTAGGCGATCGACCAGCTCCTCCTGACCGACGAGGACTTTCGCCATTTCACTTTTTACCTGAGTGATCCAGCCGCTGGTATTGATGATTTTCTGCTGCAGTTCTTCTGTGTCCATAAGTAGCGTCCACGCAGTTTGCCATCCGCTGAAGTTTGTGCAACTGGCAAGTAATGCACCTCTGGTTCTATTCAGCTGGGCAATGCCTCAGCGGCGAATTCGTGAGTGGGAGTGATTGCGATCGACGGACTCTGATCGCAATCCCTTTTCCCAAACCTGGGCAGGTGACTGCTCGGCCAACCACAGAGAATCAAAGACTGAGAAGAAGTGCGCCGCCAAAAGCAGTCCCAGCGTATTTTGCGGATTTATGTTCCCTGCTGGAATAGCCGTAGGCAAGTAGGCAGCTAACGACCGCTATCAAAAGATAAATGCATAGAAGCAGAAGAGAAAAGATCCCGTCGTTTCGAAGAACGGAAGGCATGGCGTAGGCGATGCATGGGCGAAAGTATGAAGCTGAGTGCAGACGACGAAGGTTCAATCGGTCGCAAGACCCTAGACACTGGGTAGCCTAGGGAACTTTTTCGCTGAGGAAAGCGGGGATTGCTTGAATGGCCGGCCCAGAGCTTTCAGAGTTTGCATGCCCAGCTGTCTGCAGAATCTTCTGCAGCGATGGGTAGAAACTATTTCAAAGAATTCCTCCATTGGACTACACACAATTAATTTCAAAACGCCGACACCGCTTCGCGGAGCTGGAGGAGGCGGTAGGTGATCCAGATTTGTTTTCAGATCCGAAACGAGCACAGGAGATTCTGCGCGAGCACCGCAAGCTACAGCAGACCCTCGAGCTGTGGGATAATTTGCAATCGACCGAGGTGCAGCTTGCCGAAAATCAGGAACTAGCCAGATCGGACGATCCAGAGATGTCGGCGATGGCGGCTGAGGAGATCCCAGAACTAGAAAATAGCTTGGAGAACGATGCGTGAGGATATCCAATATGCCCTGCTCCCGGCAGATCCAAACGAGGATCGGGATGCATTGGTCGAAATCCGAGCCGGTGCAGGGGGTGATGAGGCTTCGCTCTTTGCTGGCGAAGTGATGCGCCTTTATCAAAGATATGCCGATACGATGGGCTGGAAGGCCGAGCACTTGGAAAGCTCTGCTTCGGAGGTTGGTGGCTTCAAAGAGGTAATCTTAAAAGTAACGGGAGATGAAGTTTTCCGCCATTTAAAATATGAGAGCGGAGTGCACCGGGTGCAGCGGGTGCCAGCAACAGAGACCCAGGGCCGGATTCATACTTCTACGATAACAGTCGCGGTGTTGCCAGAAGCTGAGGATGTGGATATCGAGATGCGCCAGCAGGATCTCCGGATCGAAGTCTGCCGCTCGGGCGGAGCAGGCGGTCAGCATGTGAATACGACCGATTCTGCAGTGCAGATTTTTCACCTCCCCACTGGACTATATGTGAGGTGTGAGCACGGGAGATCGCAGACAAAGAACAAGGAAATGGCCCTGCAAATCATGCGGACCCGCCTCTACGAAAAAAAGCTTCAGGAACAGGAAGCTGAGTATTCAGAAAATCGGCGCTCATTGATCGGTTCTGGAGATCGGTCTGAGAAAATTCGCACCTACAACTTCCCGCAAAGCCGGGTGACCGATCACCGGATCAATTTCACCTCACACAATATTGATGCCATCATGGCGGGCAGCTTAGGTGAACTAACGAGTGAACTGATGAAGCACGAGATGGCCGAGCGGCTGGCAGAAGCAGGTAGCTAGGACCAGATAGTTCGAAGTTCGGAGAATGCGCTCGAGCATATAAGAAATAGAATTATTTTCTTTAAGCTGAAGTTTTCAAAGCTAAAGAAAGCACTCCTTTTCTCAAACCCAAATTATGAATCGCTCTTTCCGAAGGATCCTACCCACTACCGTCCTGTGCGCAATTTCCGCCTTAGCAATCGGCTGCTCAGGTGTAGTACGAGCCACCTGCAGAACCTCCCGTTTCGAGAACCGCGCCTCCATATATTGTCAAATCAGTCGCCGCCGGAAAAGCATCTTGGTATAGCATCAAGACAAACTACGGCACCAAAACAGCAAGTGGGCAGACTCTGCGCAACCATGCTCCCACGGCCGCCCACAAGACTCTGCCGATGGGAACAAAAGTAAGGGTTACAAATCTCGCAAATCAGAAATCCGAAATCGTTACGATCAATGATCGTGGTCCCTTTACGAAGGGCCGGATTATAGATGTGACAATTGGGACTGCCGAGAAGCTAGGCTTTGTAAAACGAGGTATTGTTCCGGTAAAAGTAGAGGTTTCAAGAAGCGCCCAGTTTCGCCAAATAGCTAGTCTAATTAGTAGACGCCTATCGGAACTGCATTTGTGCTGCTTGATACTCGAAGCCAGCTGATCGTAAACGTTCGGTCAATTTCGACGCAGAAAGATTATGAGTCTTGGCGAGATCTTCCAAAGATTCTGCCTGGTTGCGCAGCTCCGTATTGATCAGGCCGACCAATAGAAAGGGATCCATTTCGAGATAATTGGTTAGGTCCATCGCGATTGATCTTTTGGAAGTCGCCGAGCTGAATTTCAAGATTATTGATCAAATATTCACCTACGGGAATGGTCTGGCCGCACACCCGCACCAGTGGGTGGGTGAGTCACTACGCGTCGTGTGGCTGATCTTTAGCTGTCAAAGAGCCGCGCCCACCTCTCTCTCCTCCGCAAAGCTCCGTATCGAATCCTCAAGCGAGCCAGCCGAAGCCAATACCCCAAAAAGCCACCATTCCACCGGGAAATCTGGACGGATCGGAAGCTCTACTTCGAAATTTCTAGAGTGACCTTTCTATCACCTCTAGGATCAAAGCCAAAGCCAGCTCCCACAAGGTCCACTTCGTAGCACTCTAGCCCCTACGCCTTAACATACGCACTATTACAGGCTTCCTACAGGTAAAAGTCTAACAATACGAATCCGGCAACAAAACAAGTCTATCTGATCAAATTAGATATCCACACCGGCCCGTCCTGCCTATCGGGTTCAGCAACTAATGAAGAAGCCCCCCTGGAGAACCGACCGGATCTTTAAGACCATACTCGAGGTATGCGTTGCGGTGGTCTCAATCGCTGTTGTTACCTGGGTAATGGGATGGAAGCATGCTCCATTTGTGATTATGCTAGCGGGTGCCCTCGCGATCGTGCCAATGTTTCACTTTGCTATGTACTGGCCCTTCAGAGACAAGAATTAGTAAATCGGAATGCTGGTAGGCCTGCATATTTTCGCTATGGTTTAGAGACCAACTGATTGAGGTATATTCAGTGATGTCGACCCGAACCTTTTCAAAGAATCCGCACAAAATATGTATGGCGACGGCGAAAACGGCGTCTGAAGAAATTCGGAATTTACACCAGTGTGCAGCCCTGTAGCCTTGGCTAAGAAATCAATCATCATGAAACATACGATACTGATTTTGGCACTCGCATCATCCGCAGTTCTCATCTCGTGCGCTGACGTGGCCGCACCAGACGTTGCTACGTTACAAGCTAGCGCCGTCAAAACCCAGCCAACCCTCATCAAGCTCAATAACCCAGCTAGTGCTCAGCGGGAGGTGAAGCTACGATGGGCTACTGATGTGCCGTCGATGGACATGACTAACACCGATCCAGGCAGCGGATGGGCAGTCGGAAACAAGGATTCGGACGGGGTCTATTCCTTCGCTCAGGAAAAGTTCTATGGCTTAACTTTGGATTTTAACAAAAAAACCTTCATCGAAACAGGATTTGATGGCGCTTGGTTGCCGGAGGTCAAGGGGACATGGACGGCGATAAGATGAACTAACGAGAATCAGAACAAGGAGGAGATACCGACGCGCAAAAACCCGAATAATGAAATTTGTGGGGCTTTCAACCAGGTCGCTATTCCTTTGGCGTTCGCCAAAGAGTCGAAGACTTTTGTGAATACTTATCGATCGGGTGAGTTAGGGAGAAAGTGACGCAGATGCAAGATATGCGGATCGATTTCTGGACATGTTTTGTAATCATTGGGCCATATTTGTTGTTCCAGTTTCATTAGGAATTTCTTGTCAGTTAATACGCCCCGAACATCGGTAAACTATCAGATCTGTCACTCTTCAACAAGGAATCTTCGAGAGCTTTGATTACATCATGTGGACGATCCGACGATTTCCACCGTAATTGCCTAGGATTGCTGCCGATCTTCGTTCCAGATCTCCTTGCTAACTCTTGCACAAAATCCTACAAATCCGTCAACCATAACGCCCTTCAGGCAATTCTGACGCTTTTGTCGCTAAGCAAAAGTGTTCGCCAAAGAAATGCGATACTTCGGACTTTTCACAATCATCGCGGCGCCTTTCTTTCTGGCGTCATGTGGTGATGTCGTTGAGAACAGTTACGCTGATATCACAGAAGCTCGCAATGCAGACTTATTTGTGCGTGGTTGGCTCCCTGACATACTCCCTACCTCGACAACTCAGATTGTTACGAAGAATGATCTGAATTTGAACATATCACATGGCAATTTTGTGATTCATCCCAACGACTATCAGAATTTCCAAGCGCAGCTACGAGAATGCATGAAGAGCTCGATAGATACGGATGAACTCCTACCCAATGCCAAGAAGGGCTATCGTCCCTTCTGCTACAAACACGCTGGGTACGTATGGGTCTTCTACATCAACGGAAGAACTGGACACTGCAAATACCGAATGAAACCAACCAAAGAAGGTTAACAAGTCGGGGATGGCGGCGCCGAGGAATTCTTCTGTTCAAACTGAAAGTTTATACCGACGCGCTATTCCTTTGACGTTCTGCTCGAAATGAAGACCTTTTGTAAATACTTCCTAACGTTTGCGCTGGGCGCGGCATTGTCGGCATTCATCGATTTCAATATTCCTTCCCGGAACAGTGCAAAGAAACCGAGGATTCTTGGGATCAGGCGAAGTCCGTCGGACGCGAGATGCGTTCGAGACGATAAATTCCGAGTTGCCGCATCTAGTCGATTATCCTAATCTAACACTTGCAGTTATTCCAGCAAGCTCAGGAAGGGGTTACAACGTTATAGGTTCTGATAGCCGACTGATCGCACGATTTCGCCCGACCAACTGGGACGATCCCTTGGCTAGGATCGATGCCCGAATGGATGCGCTGCTAATCGAGAACCACAATTATAACAAGTCGGAATCGCCGATGCTTAGGAAGCCGTATGAATAGATTCGGAATTTACACCGGCGCACCATTCCAATAATGTTCTGTAAGAAATGAAGAATACGAGTAAGCACCTTTTCTGGATCATTCCGCTCGTTATGGTTATCGCAGGTATTGTGGCCTTTGCTCCGAGTGCGCACGTTGATTTATCGAAGGATGAAGCCCCTTTTAGCGCTATCGTGTTACCTCCTCAATCAGTAAATGCCGGGAGACCCATTAGTAGTGAGGCCATATAGGTTACGGTTGTCAGCCGAGAAGGGAGTCGTTTCACGTTCAAGTTTCCTACTAGCTTAGAGGCTACGGCGAGCAACTTGCGAACAGTTCGCTATTACCCGAGTGTTATTGGTGGATCGTCTCTAATTGAATTGAATGATCCTAATAGGGCGAGGAATGTTATCCTTATGTTACTCGACCGGTATCGTTCTAGAGGTGACCTCATGACCTACTACAGCTATCTGGATCTGGCAGAAGAAGAACCTTCGCGAATTACCACAATAATCGATAATACAATTTCCCGGATCAAATAAAGGAGAAACAGAACAAGTCGGAGATCGCAATGCCTAGGAAGCCGTCTGATTAGATTCGGACTTTACAGCGGCGCGCCATTCCTATGACGTTTTCAAAAAATGGAAGAGCAAGAACATAGGGCACAGCGCTTATCTCACAGCATCTGCGGATATTTGTGGCCGGCTCTGAGCGGTATTCTACTTTTTCTGATCGGTTACGGAACTCTTCATTTGTTCGGCAAAATGGCATTCCTGCATACCCATTCCATACTCTCGATAGGCATGATGGTCTGTATGCTGGCATCGGTTGTCTATACGATCCGACTTATGGGCAAAGAAGGACACTTAGCTCCACGTTGGGTTTTCTTCGTTAACTTTTGCTTTGGACCACTTCCATTTGGGTTTTGGGTTGTCGCTGGAACGCTCGAGTATTTGTCCTCGGCTAGATAGTCCAATCTCTGAATTTCTATGCTCAATCCCGGCAGGTCGGCTTGAATCGATTTCTCAATGTTTCTCCGGAAATCGTCAGAAATATTTGAGTTCAGCCGGATAGGGGGGGCTATGTGGACTAGATAAAAGGGAAGAATCGCTGTTTTTTATCTTAATCGTCTAGCTTGATTGATAAGAAATGGTTCAACTGAACACAATTCAAATGAACTTAATAGTTTACATCCAAGTAATACCTGGTAGATTTTTGGGGACTTTCCTACTTGGCCAATCCATTCGGCCCAAGATGAGTTCTGAACACGATTCTTTGCTCCAGATCTAACTGTTATTTCAAACGCTATGTCCAAAAACCTGACGACCCGCCAACAAGAAGTGTATGACTTTCTCAGAGAGACGAGTCGTGCGACTGGACTAATTCCCAGCACCCGCGAGATTCAGCATCACTTTGGATTTGCAAGTCAAACGGCTGCGATGAGCCACCTTCGAGCCATTGAGAAAAAAGGTGTGATCCAGCGATTGCCCGGAAAGGCTCGAGCGGTGATTTTCCCTGAGGAGCTGGATCGTGAAGAGATCCGAGATATCCCGCTATATGGCAATATCGCAGCGGGATTCGCTGAGGCCTCAGTCGAGGACCGCGAAGGTTGTGTATCGATCGATGTAAACTCTCTTGGCGGCCGGGGAAATAAGGAAACTTTTGCTCTCAAGGTAAGAGGCGAGTCGATGATCGACGCACATATCTGTCACGGGGATACGGTAATTCTTGAACGCCGTGAGCCGGCGAATCGCGAAATTGTCGCCGCCTTGATCGATGGGGAAACAACCCTGAAGCGCTTTATTTCCCAGAATGGAAAAACCTATCTACAAGCAGAAAATGCAGCCTTCCCAGACTTGATTCCTTCAAAAGAAATGCTTGTTCAGGGAGTGATGATCGCATTGCTGCGAAATGTCGCTTAGATACCGCGAGCGGACGCACCATCTAGGTAAGAAGCCCTAGAGAATGTAACCAGTATGAAAATTCAATTATGAAAACCTTCCAACTGATTGACGGACAATTCTCATCCCAACAGGCGCAGCAAATCTTAGGGGCGATGATCAAAAGTAAAATCGATTATCATTCCCTAGAGGCCCACAGTGAGGATGAGATGAGAGGAATCGCAGGGCAGCAATCCAGAGCCCGGCTGAAACGTCTTCAAGGAATCGATAGCGAACTCAGAGAATACCTATCTGAGCCAAATGGAGCGGAAAGATCTTTCCGGATCAAAGGCACCATCGAGATAGAGGAGTGCTGAACCTTCCATGCCCACGTAGTCATCTTGCATGGAAGGAAATCCGGATTGTGATTTCGGCTAGCAATGACTAGGTCGGCTAGACTGCTTCAGATACCGGGATATCGGGTGAGTTCTTTGGTGCTGGAGTGGACGATTTGTGTAGTTAGCCACTGTGCACGAGCTACTATTTTTAAGGATGGACTCCTTTGCTCTGCAAACTGCACAGTAAAGGGTTCGACGAATTAAGGCAGGATTCTAAGGGTAGTAAAAAAAGTGTGTAACGAAATCTAAATTTGAATGGCTCTGGAAAGTATTTCGGAACAGTAGCTAAGGTGTTTCATTAGCATTTCGGGTTGAGGATATTCGTATCGAGTTAAATAGCCAAGAACGGGAATTTCCTATGCCTGACGCTCTTGCTAGGCAGCGATTAGCCGATCGTGATCCTGTAGCTTGGATCTTGGAGCAAGGTGACTAAAACCTGAACTCGATCGCCCTTAGTTTGAGCTACTTAGCTCGTTGGGCATCATGAAGTTCAGCAATTTTCCGAGGCGTTCACGCAGGTGATGTCTAGCAACGATTGCATCGACCAGGCCATGTGCTAGCATAAATTCAGCTGTTTGAAAGCCGGGCGGTAGATTCTGATGGGTCGTTTCTTTGACGACGCGCGGGCCGGCAAAGCCGATCATGCATTTAGGTTCGGCAAGATTTATATCACCGATCGTAGCAAATGACGCGGTAACTCCGCCGGTAGTAGGGTGAGTAAAGACTGAGATATAGGGAAGTTTCGCCTCACTATGGCGAGCAAGCGCAGCGCAAGTCTTTGCCATCTGCATCAATGATAACATTCCTTCCTGCATGCGTGCGCCAGATGATGCGGAGACGATGATCATTCCACGATTCTCTGCTGTCGCAGTTTCAATTGCCCGAGTGATCTTTTCGCCGACCACAGAACCCATCGATCCAGCGAAGAATTTGAAATCCATGATGGCGATCATTGCAGCTTTTCCTTGGATCGAGAGCCTGCCGGTGAGGACGGCGTCATTCATTCCAGTTTTTTCGCGAAGCCCTGCAATTTTTTTTTCATAGCCTTGAAAGCTTAGCGGATTTGCAGAGAAAAGGGCGGCCTCTGTTTCTGTGAAGCTATCTGGATCTGCCAACAACAATGCCCGATCTTTCGAATCCATCAGAAAATGATGACCGCAGGAGGGGCAAACTTGCAAATTCTGAGAAAGCTCGAGAGCGTGGCTCATGGTTCCACAATCAGGACACTTTGACCACAGGCCCTCTGGCATGTCGTCACGTTTCGTCTGGCTGCGGAGTAGAGGTTTCTTGAAGATGCCCATTTGAAGATACGAAGCTGAGAAAGAATGGCGAACTTAGACAATCGGGACTCCGGAAACAACCCCGTTTTTTGAGAGGAAGGTTGTGTCTTGAAAGTCGGAGATCAAAGCTAGGTTTTGGAAAATGCCTCCCATCGAGCGTCTGCTGCTGGAGCTAACTATCCTGGTTGTCCAGAAACTTATCGCCGAAGCTAATGATATCGGTCCATCGATAGTATGGAAACGAACTCGCGACGAAAGGACATCGTTGCGGATTATCACTTGGAAAATTCGATCTCTCAGGTGGGCGATCCACGGCTTAGATCATCGAGAGATTGACCTATTCTTCGATCCCTTGCCCCCCTTGCGGCTAGTGTTGACCGCGTGCGGAGCGCTCGCTAGCTTCTGCGCCCGCTATGAGCCACGCTTCGAATTACAAAGATACTATCTTACTTCCACACACCAGCTTTCCGATGCGCGGTGATCTTGTGAAGAGCGAGCCAAAGCGCTTAGAAGCTTGGGAAAACGAGGGGCTCTATCAAAAGATTACTGCATCGAGGAAGGACGCATCTGCCCCAGATTTTATCCTTCATGATGGGCCGCCTTTTGCAAATGGCGATGTCCATATGGGCACTGCACTAAATAAGCTGCTCAAAGACATGGTGGTGAAGTCCAAAACGATGGCCGGATATCATACACCTTTTGTTCCAGGCTGGGATTGTCACGGCCTACCGATCGAGTTCAAAGTAGTGAAACAAGCTGCGGGCCTCGAGGCACCGGAGATCCGCCGCCGCTGCGAAGAATTCGCCAAAGGTTTTATTGATATTCAAAGGGCCTCGTTTCGGCGATTGGGAGTGTTTGGCGATTGGAAAAAGCCCTACCTGACCATGGACCCGGGTTATGAGGCCTCGATTCTTCGGGTTTTCGCGAAGCTGGTGGAGAATGGCTCGATTTATCAATCAAAGAAGCCAGTGCAATGGTCCTATGGAGCTCAGACAGCTTTGGCCGAGGCCGAGGTGGAATATAAGGACAAGGTTTCTCCGGCGATTTTTGTAAAATTCACTTTGAACGACGGGCCGCATCAGGCGTCAGTTCCAATCTGGACGACAACTCCGTGGACCTTGCCTGCGAATCTTGGAATCGCTCTTCATCCGGAATTCACCTATGTAATCGGAAGGTTTAAAAAGGACACAATTGAAGAAAATTTCGTCGTTGTTCGAGAGCTACTTGAATCGTTCACCACGAAAACGAGTTTTGTGTTAGTGGAAGAAATCTCTGAGCTGAAAGGCAAGGAGCTCGATGGATTGACAGCGAAACATCCCTTTTTAGATCGGGCCTCAAAGCTGATCATGGCGAATTTTGTAAATACTGATTCTGGTACTGGGGCGGTTCATATTGCCCCCGGGCATGGTGCAGACGATTACATGGCCGGGCAGCAGAATGGTCTGGAGGTTCTTTCTCCTGTCGATGACCTAGGTCACTTTACTGCAGAGGTAGGTTTGGAGGCGCTTGTCGGGAAACACGTCTTTGCGTCGAACAAACTGATCATCGAGATCCTAAAGGAAACCGGACATTTGCTCGGTGAAGAGGAATATCATCATTCCTACCCACATTGCTGGCGATCGAAAACACCGATTATCTTTCGGGCGGTTGATCAATTTTTCATTTCTTTAGATAATTTGCGTGGAAAGGCACTCGAAGAGATTGACCAAGCGAAGTGGCTGCCGGGCTGGGGGAGGAATCGGATTTATGGCACAGTCGAGTCCCGGCCTGACTGGTGCATTTCTCGTCAACGCACGTGGGGTGTTCCCTTGCCAGTATTCTTCGATAAAGATGGTGAGGCAGTGATCAGCGCAGAGCTCGCCAATAAGGTTGCAGACTTAGTGGAAGAACAAGGTACCAATATCTGGTTCGAGTTGGGTGATGAAGAATTGACTAGAGAAGCTCGGCCTGCCAGCGGGGCTGAAGAAGGGAAAGGACACTCTGGACGTTTGGATTGATTCTGGTTGTTCCCATGCTGCTGTGCTAGATGAGCATCCAGAGCTTCACTGCAAGGCAGATCTCTATTTAGAAGCCACCGATCAGCATCGTGGCTGGTTCCAGAGTTCACTAATGCTTTCGACTGCGTATCGTGGTTATGCGCCGTATAAGACGGTGATGACGCATGGTTTTGTGGTTGATAAGGACAAAAAGAAGCTGGCGAAGTCAGATGCTGGCAAAGGCGGAAAGCCGACCGATGCAGCATATTTCTACAATCAATACGGTGCGGATATCGTGCGGCTTTGGGCATCGAGTGTGGATTGGCAAAATGAAGTTCCCTTTGGCGAAGATCTGTTCAAGCAAGTTGCGGAACCCTATCGGCGTCTGCGAAATACTTTGCGAATCTTGCTAGGAAATTTAGATGGCTTTTCGCCAGACGAAGGAACGGTAGAGTTTTCACTTTTGGATAAATGGATCTTGGAGCGTCTTCATGAGGTGACCAAAGAGTGCCTGACCGCGTATGAGAATTTCGAATTCCGCAAAGTATTCAATGCGATCAATCAGTTCTGCACTGCCGATCTCTCAGCGAACTACATAGATGTCCTGAAAGACCGGATGTATTGCGATTCAGCAGATTCACCTCGGAGAAAAGCTTCGCAGGCTGCGATGTATGAAATTTTCGATAGTATCAGCCGCCTTCTCGCTCCGATTCTGGCATTTACTGCAGACGAGGCATGGGAGCATGCGGCATTCACCAGCGGAAGGATCCATGAGAAGGAATTTCCAGCGGCAAACAAGCAGCATGCGCCGGGTCAAGCTACGAAAGATGTAGAACGGCTATCTCAGATCAAAGGAGTGATGCAGGCTGCAATCGAGGAAAAGGTGCAGGCGAAGGAATTTTCTCGGAATAACGAGGCGGCGATCGAGTTGATCATTCCAGAGGCGGATCAGCACCTAATGGTGCGCTTGGCAGAACGTGATTTTGCCACAGAGTTTTTCATTATCGCAGAGCTGGATGTGGAGGTGGGTCAGGGCTTGTCGGCTACCGCCCGAAAAACGGAGCTACCGCTTTGTCCGCGCTGCCGCCGTCACGAACCTATCCTCGAAAGTGGGCTCTGCGAACGCTGTGACGCAGTGCTCGCTGCGCAAAACTAACTTTTTGTATCTATGAGATTCTGGAAATTAGCCCTTTTAATCACCCTGCCGCTATATGTGTTAGATCAAGCGACGAAGGCCTGGACGGTGGCAAACTTCTCAGAACCGCCTCTAGGTGCTTTTGCCTCAAGGGATATGCCGTGGATGATTGTGCCAGAAGTGCTCCATTGGATTCGGGTGCACAATCAAGGAGTCGCGTTTGGACTCGGTAACGGAACCGATTGGGCACCGATTGTATTTCTTCTTGTGCCGATTGTCGCCCTGACTGTAATCCGAATTTTTTGGAAGAAAGGAGTTTTCAATCATCCGATCTCGAAGGTGGCGATTGCTCTGCTCCTTTGTGGGATTTTCGGGAATCTAACGGACCGGCTCGTGCAAGGATTCTTATTGGAGAATGTCTCAGATAGTAGCTTGTGGCACCGCTTCGCATCTGGCTATGTCGTTGATTTTATTTCATTGAAACTACCTTTCTACGATAAAATCGTTCCTTCGAGCGGTGGATGGTGGCCGACCTTCAACGTAGCTGATTCCTGTATCTGTATCGCCGCCTTCCTACTTTTTATAGGTGGTTTCTTTGAAGAAAAGATGAAAGAGCGAGCTGAGAAGGCTCAGCTCAACGAATCACCCTGAGATACTCGTGGCTCTGAGGCTGAACTTTCGTCAGTCTAACTTTTGACAAAGTTTTTCAGGCGGTGAAAATTGCCAAGCCTTTTCTTGTGCGAGCCGCAGATATAGCTTGTCATGTGTGACATATGGGCATGCGGGAAGCCAAGCAGGCGAATGGATTTCGCATCGCACCACGAGCCATCTTAGCGGGAGCTCTTGCCATCTCGATTGCTGTCCTTGTCACAATTGTGGTCTTAGCCCAGGCCCAACCAAGGCTTGGGATCGCCCTTGGAATCGGTGAGGATGGCGAGACTATCACGATTGAGCGAGAGGGATTGGCGGCACTGGAAGTTCACGAAGTGAGCGGTGGAGGAGAAAGCGTCCTCTTGGAACCGCTGGATCTCGCTATTGAGCCAGACGGGGCGATGGGGACGTATCGGACTTACGATAAATTTCTCAAGCGCCAGCAAAAGCTTTCTGAAATTCAGAAGGCTGATTCGATCCAATTTAGAACGGCAACAGGAGAAGTCATTTCAATCATATCTGAGAAACGGGGGCGGAGCCTTACTCAGCTTCCAGTTTCGTTTTGGGTGCAGCTAAGTGTCGGGGTGATTGCCTTCTTAATTTCGGCCGCAGTCTTTGCCTTCCGAAGTGGTGAATTGTCTGCGCGGTATCTGTTGCTTAGCGGCATTTCAACACTGATATTTGCTCCCGCCGCAGCTTTGTATTCTACGAGGGAGTTCGCTTTGCCCGGAGACTTGTTTCGCTGGGTAAATGATCTCAATTTCCTCGGGGGAAGTTTATTCTGCGGCTAGTTTTGTCGGTCTGCTACTCTATTACCCGCGGCGCTTGGCGCCACGATGGGTAGGACTTGCGATCGTTGCTCTGTTTATCGGTTGGTGGGTTGCCCAGAATCGGGGTGTTTTCGAATCGATGACATTTGCCCGGCGCTTCCTCGTGATGATTGCGGTCTTTGTCACCTTTGTATTGGCGGCGATTCATTGGTTCCGGACGAAAAGAGACCGAGTCGCGCGCGCTGCGCTGCAGTGGTTCCTTTTATCATGGGTGATCGGCACTGGCCTGTTTGCCGTTGTGATTTTGCTGCCACAGCTATTTGGATTCGATACCTCTTGGCTGCAGGGATACGCGTTTCTTTTGTTCATCTTAGTCTATGTGGGCTTAGCTTTCGGGATCTTGCGATACCGGCTCTTCGAGTTAGGCGATTGGTGGCGGGCAATACTCGGGTGGGGCGTTGCGTTGTTTTTCGTCTTAGGCTCATATTTTGGAATGGTCGTTGGGCTAAACCTACAAACAGGTTTGGCCCTTGCACTGGCGCTATTGTTTGGAGCGGCAGCATCGCTCATCTCGCGCTCCGTGTTCCGTGAGAGGAAAAAAGGAAGGTTCAATGGACGCCGGGAAGAATTGTTTAGCGAGGTTCTAAGGATCGGCCTCGGTCCAGAAGAAGAGCAAAATCAACGCTGGATAGAGCACTTAAAAGCTTTGTTCGAGCCTTTAGAAATTATCCATTTAGATAGAGTGGAAACTACAGAAATTTCGAGCGATGGCTCCTTACTATTCATCCCTTCTGTTGGAATCTGCGGACCTATGAGCTTGGCCCATCCAGGGAAAGGTGGGCGGTTGTTTTCCAAAGCTGACTTGGCCTTGGCAAAGGAGAGCCACCGGATTCTTGTGCATACTTTGGAAAATCGAGTGCCTTACGAACAAGGTGTGACTGCAGAGCGCTCTCGAATTGCCCAAGATATTCACGATAATATCGCCTCTCAGTTGTTTGACGCTCTGAAGTCGCCAGAGCTTGATCGGAAGGATCAGAAGATACGGGAGACGATGGCAGAAATTCGCGAGATGATTCGTTGCTCATCTGATTCAGTTCTTACGCTGGAAGAATCAATGGGTGAACTGCGGATAGAAACCTATGAGCGGGCCGATGCTGCCGACCTGAAGCTCGAGTGGAATTGCCAGGGGATAGCTAGCGAACAAATCGCACCTGGATTGCGCCATGCACTGCGTTCAATCATTCGTGAAGCGGTCTCGAATGTCATCAAGCATGCAAATGCTTCGGTTTTAAAAGTTTCTTTAGGTCTGGACGCTGACGCCCTTCGGTTATCTATAGAGGACAACGGCTGTGGCTTTGATACTGGAAATCAAGGATGTAGAAAAGGCGAAGGATTGGTGAATTTCGAACGGCGCTTGGCCGCGTTTGCGGGTTCGGTAGAGATTCAATCCAACGAAGAAGGCACATCCGTGTGCGGAATTATTCCACTCTCAGAGAAAACTTTCGTATGAAAAAGATTTTACTCTTAGAAGATTGTGAAAAGACGAGAAGGTGGATTATCGATCTCCTACTTCGGGTGTTTCCGGGGTCTGAAATCCATGAGACTGGAGCAATCAGCGAGTTCACCAGAACGATGGAGACTGAGAAAGAGTTCGATCTCGCACTGATTGATCTACAGTTGCCCGATGGGTCTGGCTTCGATGCATTAAGGGATCTAACTCATCTTTCGCCGAGGACTTTGGGGGTCGTATTGACCGTGTCGCTCGATGACTGCCAGATTGTGAGTGCCTTGGCGGCAGGAGCAGAGGGATATCTTTTAAAGGAACAAGCAGAAGAAACAAATCGAGGCGCAATTGCAGGGGCTAGCCCTTGGTCTACCCGCTCTTTCCCCTCCAGTGGCCCGCCGCATCGCTACTCATTTCCGGCGGACTGGTCCAATTTCCGGGGACGACGAAACCCTATCGAAGAGAGAATTAGAAGTGCTTGGACTTATCTCACGCGGGCATCGGAACACAGAAGTCGCCCAAGCGCTCGGGATCTCGGCAAATACGGTGGCCAGCCATATTAAAGCGATCTATCGGAAGCTCTCAATCAGTTCTCGTGCAGAAGCATCTTGGCAAGCAACCCGTCTGGGCCTTTAAAACCCCTCTATCTACTCATAGATTCATTAAAAAACATTTGCGGTACGGGTCGAAGCTGCGAATCTAGCCGTCCTGTATGAAACTGATCCTTCCAGCAATAATCCTCCCTATCATTTTGCTAGCACCTATGCTCGCAGGCTGTGGCAGCAAGGCGGAGGTGATGAATGTGAACGAGCGAAGTGCTGGACAGCAATTGAGCGATCTAAATGCAGCGCGCCGTGATGGAATCGTCTCCGACAAAGAGTATGAAAAAATGCGCCGAGCGATCGTCAAGAAAAACGACTAGCCAGTCACCTGAGAGTTTAGAGGATCGGTGAAAAAAGGCTCGCGATTCGGGATGCCAAGCGCCGCCAATATGGCAGCTCCTCAAAGTAATCCGCATGGACTTCTTCAGAATTTGCTAGGTCGTCCTCAAGCATCTTAGCGACCTGCTCCGCAAATCCTTTATCGCGAATTCCCAAAGCGATTTCGAAGTTCAGCCGGAAAGATCGGTTGTCCATGTTTGGCGAGCCGATGCAGCTGAAGTCATCGTCGATTAGCATTACCTTTTGATGAGTGAAGCCGGCTGTGTAGCGGTATGTTTCGATACCAGCGGCTTCTGCCTCATCTAGAAACGAATAGGACGAATGACCGACGAGCAAAGAATCGCTTTTTTTTGGAACAATGATCCGGACGTCAACTCCACGTAGATCCGCGAGCTGCAGCGCGGAAAGGATCTGGCGATCGGGGACAAAATACGGGGTCGATATCCATAAGCGATCTTTCGCGTTATTGATTGCAGATAGGTAGAACAGGCTGCAGGTATCAAAACTATCTGCAGGACCAGTCGGAATACAGACCACTGCCTTACTCACGCCAGACGCGGCCTCTTTAGGTTGCCAATTTAGATCTTCAAGAATCATTCCAGCTTCCCAATACCAATCTTCACAGAATGGAATTTGTAAGAAGGTCACTGCGGGTCCGACGACGCTCATGTGGGTATCGCGCCATGAATCCCACTCAATATCCTTTCCAAGGTATTCCTCACCGATATTGAAGCCTCCTGTGAAGCCTATTTCGCCATCGACTACGAGGATTTTGCGGTGATTGCGAAAGTTGATTTGGTATTTCCGTCCGCCCCGTTCTTTCGTGGTGAAGGAACGTATATTCACCCCAGCTGCGGCGAGTTGGCCGATGTATTCGTCGCTCAGGCCGAGACTGCCGATTTCGTCATACAGGAAATAGACATCTACGCCCTGCTTTGCCTTAGCAATTAGTTTCTCCTGAAAACGGCGGCCAGTCGGGTCATCGCGCACGATGTAAAACTGAAAGAGAATATAGTCTTCAGCAGCGTCGATCGCCTGATACATCGCATCGAAGGCTGCGCGGCCGTCAATAAGGAGCCGGGCGTCATTGCCATTGGTGTATGACATTCCTGCAAGGCGTTGGATGGACAGGTCGAATGGATCGGTTGGTTTTGTAAGCAACTGATTTTCTTCTACTGAGCTTACTATCTGTGTGCGGATCCCCTTGAATAGGTTTGAGCTGGAACGCCGGGCGACAACATATCCCTCGAATTCTGAATGTCCGAAAATCCAATAGGCCGGAACTGCAACGAATGGAAAGAGATTCAGCGGAATCGCCCAAGCGATTGCACCTTGGGGAGTGCGGTTCTGCATCACCGCATTGACTGAGCTTAGTGCACCAGTGATGTGGGCAATTAAAAATACTCCGGCAATGATGTATCTGCGATGAAGCCGATAGTAGACATAGATCCCGCGCAAAGGTTTTAGAAAGGGTATGCGTAGTGTTGTCTTTAAAACAGTGCTGAGGCGTCTAAACGGCATAGATCTTTGTGAACTATCTTCCTCAACATAGGAAGACAACGCATTTTTGTGAAAGTTCCGCGCGTCACTCGCAAAAACTTGGATTCAAATAAGGATCGAGCTGATCTGGAAAGACCGACTGACCCGCCAAATATATGCAAGGCTAGGAACGAGGATCTCGCTCCTAGTTGCAAAGAAGCCCTTTGGCGCAGACTTCGTATCTGAGCCGGCCGGTCCTAGGGAAGTTTCACGACTTCCGGTTCAGCATTTAGCTCTGGAACCCGATAGAAGGTGATCGATCGACTGTCGGCTGCCCATTCGGTTTTCACTGTATAACGTGGGCCAATGCGGACCTTGGTGGTGGGCTCGCTCACCTCTTCGCCGCTTATATCCATCACATAAAAGCGATCGTCATCATCCATCGCCGCTTCGGCAATCAAAAGAGATTTGCCATCGGGGCTGAAAGAAACTGCACGAGACTCATCTATCTCGGCAATAATGCGAGCGTTCCTTTCGAGCAAGATCTTGCCGATTGCCTCGCCGTGCATGAAGTTATGGGCAATTACCCCTTTGCCAGAATCGATCGATGAATAGCTGCTTGGGGAGGGCTCAGCGCTAGCAAAGCCGGCGACTAAAAGTAGGGAGAGAATAATATTTTTCATGATGTAGATTCTTGGAGGTATTAGACAATTTTTCCGCAACATTGCTTAAACTTCTTCCCGGAGCCGCAAGGGCAGGGGGCATTGCGCCCGGTGGTTTCGATGGAAAAGGATGGCTTTCGCTTCGGCAGGTTAATTTTAAGGGTTTCTTGGCCGGGCTTTGCAATATGCGCAGGGTTTGTATTCTGGCCTGTGCTGCTATCGGAGAAGTTCTCCTCTGTAAGGCTGGACTCACCGCCTTGAAGCTGGCTCGGGCGGTTGTGAAGTTGTTTTAGGAACTCTTCAAGGTTCGCTGCTGAGCGGAATAAGTTCGTCAAGGCCTCTTGCTTGATCTGATCCATCAGGGTCACGAAGAGAGTGTAGGCTTCGTTCTTATACTCAATAAGTGGATCCTTCTGCCCCTGCGCGCGCAGCGAAACTCCTTCGCGCAGAGCGTCCATGTTATAAAGGTGTGCCTGCCATTGCTTATCGATTGCTACGAGAACCATGCGCCGCTCTTCTTGATCGAGCACTTCGTCTGGGAGATCGGCTACTTTCAGCGCATAGGTCTCGTGGACCTTGCCGACAAGGAACTCGGAGATCTGCTCTGGAGTCTGATTTAAATCGAATGTCTCGGAGTCAATATGAATTGGAAGCGTCGCGTTCACCCAGCCGATCAGTTCCTTGTAGTCCGGCGCATTGTGATCGCGCTCTTCAAGATACTCGTGAACTTTGGCCGGAATCGTCTCTTCGATGATCTCGGTCACTAGCTCCCGAGGATTTTCAGTAGAAAGAACTTCATTGCGGTATCCATAGACTACCTCCCGTTGTTTATTCATGACGTCATCGAAGTCCAGAACACGCTTGCGCCAAGTATAGTTCCTTTGCTCGACGCGCTTCTGTGCTGTTTCGACAGATTTATTCAGCCATCCGTGTTCGAGGGCCTCGCCATCTTTCATGCCGAAACGCTCCATCATTGAAGTCATTTTATCAGCAGCAGCGAAGTTCCGCATGAGATCATCCTCGAAGGAGATGAAGAATTGTGAACGGCCGGGATCGCCCTGCCGCGCACAGCGACCGCGGAGCTGGCGGTCCACGCGACGTGATTCATAGCGTTCTGTGCCAATCACAAAGAGGCCGCCGACATTTGCTACATCTTTGCCCAGTTTAATATCCGTGCCTCGACCCGCCATGTTTGTAGACACGGTGACGGAGCCTGGTTGCCCAGCGCGCGAAACGATTTCTGCTTCTTGCTCGTGGAATTTAGCATTCAGGACAGCGTGGGGAATCTTTGCACGCTGCAACATACGGGCGAGGGTTTGCGAGGACTCGACCGATGCTGTTCCACAAAGGACAGGCTGTCCTTTTTCGTGAGCCTCTTGGATCTTTGCGATGACTGCATTGAACTTTTCGCGCCGTGTTTTGAAGACTTGATCGTTCTCGTCCTTGCGTTGATTCGGCCGGTTGGTAGGAATTGGAAGGACATCTAGGCGGTAGATGTCATGGAACTCCGCAGCTTCAGTTTCGGCAGTTCCAGTCATGCCAGCTAGTTTCTCATAAAGGCGAAAGTAGTTCTGGATCGTAATTGTAGCAAAAGTCTGAGTCTCCTTCTCAATCTCTACGCCTTCTTTTGCTTCGACCGCTTGATGCAGGCCGTCTGACCAGCGGCGGCCTGGCATTTCGCGACCCGTATTATCATCGACGATAATCACCTTGCCGCCTTTGACGACGTATTGGACGTCTTTTTCGTAAACGCAGTAGGCTTTCAGAAGTTGAGAAATATTGTGAATTTTCTCGGCCTGCGTATCCATGCGCTGTTGGGCCTGCTCTTTCTTGGCAGCGCGTTCTTCAGTGCTTAGCTGCAGGTTAGTATCAATATCGGCAAAAGTAGTTCCAAGGTCTGGAAGTGTGAAGGACTCTGGATCTCCGGGCGAGAGGAACTCCCGTCCCATCTCCATGAGATCGGAATCATTGCCTTTTTCATCAATCGTGAAATAAAGTTCCTCCTTGATCTCGAAAAGATCTTTCTTCCGAGCGTCTTGATAGAATGACAGTTCCGTCTTCTCCATCAGGCGCCGATTTTCTGGCTCTTCCATGAAGCGCATGAGCTTGCGATTTCTTGGTTGACCCAATTTGATTTTAAACAGAAGCCGTCCTGCAGCATCGGTATCACCACTGTCAAAAAGTGTTATGGCTTCTGCAGCTAAGTCATTGCAGAGCTGTGTCTGTTTTTTGACCAGCTGATCGACAAGCGGACGGTAGGTATCAAACTGATGGGTGGATTGAGCAGTAGGGCCTGAGATGATCAGCGGCGTGCGAGCTTCATCGATCAGAATCGAATCGACCTCATCGATCACAGCAGTGTAGTGGCCGCGCTGGACTTGCTCATCTTTTGAAGATGCCATGCCGTTATCGCGGAGGTAATCGAAGCCAAATTCAGCATTGGTCCCGTAGGTGACGTCAGATGCGTATTGCTCGCGGCGCTCATGTGGCGGCATTTGATTTTGAATACAGCCGACGCTTAACCCGAGGAAGCGGTAGATCGTGCCCATCCAATCCGAATCCCGTTTTGCAAGATAATCATTTACAGTGATGACATGGACCCCAAGACCGGTGAGGGCGTTCAGGTAAACGGGGAGCGTGGCAACAAGCGTCTTGCCCTCACCTGTCTGCATCTCTGCGATCATTCCGCGGTGCAGTGCAATCCCGCCGACGAGCTGTACATCAAAATGAACCATTTCCCAATCGATCGGCTGATCACCCACCTGAATTGTCGTTCCGCAGAGACGCCGGGCGGCGTTTTTCACCACGGCGTATGCATCGGGTAGAATCTCTTCGAGATACTTCACTCGCGCTTGCTGGAAGCCCGGCTCAATCTCTTGAAAAGCGGCTTTTGCGGCCTCGATTGATTCTACGCTCGGCTCGATAGTGGGCGGAAGCTCAGGAAATTCTTTGCGCAGGGCATCAAGGTGGTCTTGTAGGCCGGAAGCAGTATCAGCTAGCTCCTCGGCTGTCATTTTTTCCAGCTTCGCCTTCGGTGGGGCATCTAGGTCATGGAAGCGTGAGAGCTCTGCCTGCCAGCGCGCCGTCATTTCCCGGAGTTTTTCTTCTGGCTCCTGCTGCAGGCGTTCCTCGATTTCGTTGATGCGGGTGACGGTGGGGCGGATGCGGCGCAATTCACGGGTGTTCTTGCTGCCGACGATTTTCTGAAGTGTCCACTTGATCATGAGAATAGGATGCGATCACCTGAAATTTCGCAGGCGCGCGGGGGGAATGCGATACACTGGCTGGAGTGTGGTTGCAAGTGTGAGGATTGTGCTTACGACAGCGCAGAACCTAGTGGATGGCCATTTCTAGGTAAGGAAAGGCTTTTTGGTTTACAGACTACCTATGAGATCAGGGCAAGGTCTCTATTTCGATTCAAGGAGGATAGCTCAATCGAGTTTTTCTAGAAATTCCTTTGCGTTCTGAAGGTGGGTTTCTTGTTTTTTTGTAGGAAACTTGTTCCAGGTCCGGGCCATCATCGATGAGCGCGGATTTTTTAGGAAGAGCTCTTGATGATCCGAGATAAAGGTCCAAAAAAGGCCGTCCCACGTTTCAGTCCAGTCGCCGCGTTTTTCATCGGACATCTTCAGGACATAATTTGAGCCGGAGATATATGGCTTGGTGGTAAATGTGCCGCCATCGGCAAACTGGGACATACCATAGATATTTGGCACCATCACCCAATCGTAGGCATCGATGAACAGCTCCATAAACCACTTGTAGACCTCATTTGGATCGAAGCGGCAGAGCAGCATAAAATTTCCCAAGATCATTAATCGCTCAATATGATGGCAATATGCCTCATCGTGTAATTGCTCAATAATCCGATCGATGGGCGGGATGCCAGTGGAGCCTTCGTAAAACGAATCGGGGATTTTCCGAGTGTGCTCGAAATAGTTCAGATTACGAATTTCGGTTCCCTTGTGGCGGTAGATGCCATGCATGAATTCGCGCCAGCCAATGATCTGGCGGAGGAAGCCTTCAAGAGAATTGAGCGGGATCTTTCGTTTCGTGCGAAGAGCAGCATCTATAATTTCCTGAGGAGTTAGGAGCCCGATGTTTAGCATCGGGCTCAGCACAGAGTGATTAATGAATGGGTGCTGGGTAGAAATTGCATCCTCGTAAGGACCGAATTCTTCGAAGCGCTGAGCGATAAAACTCTTCAGCCATTTTTTTGCCTGAGGACGAGTTGTTGGATAGCGAAAGTTTTCGATGCTACCTGGATTATCCGGGAAATGCTTCTGAAGCCAAGATTTGGCAGCTGACAGATTGCTATCGCGATCACTATTGCCTACTTCTGGTGGTTCTGAAGGACGATAATCTTTTGGGAGCTTCTTCCGGTTTTCCTCGTCATAGGACCAATGTCCACCACGTGGCTCGCCGTTGTCTTCGAGTAGAATATCCATGCGTTTGCGCTGGGCTTGGTAGAAGGTGGCCATGAAGGGCTTCTTTTTGCCGGCGATATGCTTTTCGAGAAATTCTGGTGGCGAGAGGAAATTAGGAGACTGGACGATATGGAGATCGATGCCCTTCGATTCCGCAAAGCGGCGAAGGCGTTTTTCTAGAAGGAAATCGTGCGGGTCTGCAAGGTAAAGGCTTTGAAGCTTTGTCGGGAGCGCTTCTTGGAAACTCGTGGTGTGGGGAACAGCGTTGACGGTGTGGCCTGCTTCACGAAGTTCAGCAGTGTAGGCCTGCATGGAGGCCCGATGTAGCAGCAATTTTTGCTGATGAAAGGCCGTGGGATGGTGAGAATCGTTGCCAAAGTATAATGGATCTTCGACTAGATAGATTGATCGACCCTTTTCAACCGCAGGATGATCTTCAAATAGCTGATGAGGAAAAATGATTGTGGCGCATTCCATGGGGTAGAATCTGACGTCAAATGGGCGGAAGCAAATGTTTTTGAGCTATCGATTGCCGTTCTTCATTTAATGAAAAATGGCACCGCGCGCCGTCGGGAAATGAGTTGAAAGCCGCATGATGTTTGTGTGTGCCTAACGAATAAAGAAGCCGGCGACTTTTCCCTCGTGAATGGTTAGTTCAGCTAACATGTCAGGCGTGTCCTCGCCTTCGAAATCCAGCTTCCAATAATGAGTCTTTCCAATCCCATGATCTAGAGTCCCCATATAAGATTTGAGGAAGCCTTGATCCATCTGCGAAGCTAGCTGCTTTGATACATGGGTGAGCTGGGTTTCAGTCATAGCTGCTTTCATCGCTGCATCGCAGACTGATTCGAACTTTTCGAGATCGTTCTTTTCCGTTGCTTCCAATAGAATATTCAGAATTGCTACAGCCTCATCGGGTGCAGTTGTCTCTGGATTTTCGGCAAATGCGGAAGGAATGGATAATAAAATTGAGAACAGAATGATCGGAAGCAGTTTTATCGTGTTTGGGAAGAGAGCATTTTATTTACTAGCGACCGAGCAGAGGGGCAAGCAGGTATAGAGCCATGGCAGCAGGGCTTGACCATTGGGGAGGCTGATGGGCAGGGTTTTGAAGTGATGAGAATATTGACAGGGCTTCAACCAAGCGGTGCAGCGCACGTGGGGAATTATTTTGGAGCGATGAAGGCTGCCGTGGAATTGCAGGATGAAGGCGAGGGGTTCTATTTCATTGCCGATTATCATGCGATGACATCGGGACAAGATCCGGCAGCTCTGCGATCCAATGTGAAGGAGCTGACAATCGACTTTCTAGCCTGTGGGCTCGATCCAAAGCGGGCGATACTGTTTCGGCAAAGCGCAGTTCCGGAGGTCAACGAGCTGGCTTGGATTCTATCCACGCGCTGCCCAATGCCGCTGCTAGCGAAGTGCCATTCCTACAAAGACAAAGTAGCGCAAGGCATCTCCCCCAATCATGCGCTCTTTGCGTATCCCGTTTTAATGGCTGCTGATATTTTGCTCTATGACTCTGATAAGGTGCCGGTAGGCCGTGATCAGAAGCAACATTTGGAGGTCACACGAAGCTTGGCGACCAAAATGAATGAGACCTATGGAAAAGGCACATTGAAACTGCCAAGCGCCGATGATCCGAGAGGAGACTGAATTAGTCATCGGGCTAGACGGTCGAAAAATGAGCAAAAGCTATGGCAATACCTTGCCGATCTTCGGAGAGGAGAAAAAGATGCGGAAGTTGGTTATGGGAATCAAAACTGATTCGACTCCCGTGGAAGAGCCAAAGGCGACTGAAGATTCGACCATTCTCACTCTATACAACCTGTTCGCTAGCGAGGCAGAGCGGGATGAAATGGTGGCGGACTATCAGCGCGGCGGGGTTGGTTATGGTGATTTTAAGAAAAGAGTGTGGGAGGCGTATTGGGAGTTTTTTGCCGAAATGAGGCAAAGGCGTGCGGAAATTGCAGCCGACGAAGCTTTTGTAACTGAGGTGCTGAAAGCGGGAGCAGACAAAGCCCGCGAAGAGGCCGAAAAGGTGCTTGGAAGAGTCCGGGAAAGAGTCGGACTAAGCTAGGAAGTCCAAAGTTGATCAAATCCAGATGTTGGATCAAAAGCTTCCTAGGGTTCTGGGGTGAAGATCAGGTCGATCCCTTTACTAGAATAGGCATCTGAGATTTGTTTCTCGAGCTCTCGATAAGTAGATCCGGCGAGGAGGACGCCTAAGGCCTCTTGGTCAGTTTTGCCTGAACGCAGCGCTTGTAGAAATTTTTTGATGCGAGCGGCATCGCCTTCGCCATCTAGATGAAAGAAGTAGGTAGCGAGAAGGAGTGATCCGCCATAGCTGATTTGTGCTGTTTTCAGGAAATCAGAAATAGGTCTCTTAAAGAATTCTTCAATCGGTCCCATCTGAATTTCGTCACCCAGTGCGTGTCCACTCATGTTATTTTCGCCGTAGGCAGTGACGTATTTTAGGATCGGTCGGATATTTGTGCGGACATTGAAGGAGCCGGAGCGGTAGGGGGTAATTGCTACATATTCGGCAAGGCCCTCGCTAAACCAGCCCCTCGCTCCTGAGGCATAATAGGGATCCGGCGTGAGCTGATGGGCAAGTTCATGCGGGAGTGTCTTTGAAGATTTACTGCGGTCTAACATGTAACCGGAGCCAACTTTTCGAACTCCCAGACTGGTAAGCGGCACCATCACCACATTTTGACCGCCGATGTAGACACCACCTGATCCGGGGAGGCCGCCTGCCTCGATGTATGCTTCTCTAGTCTCGAAGAGAAAAATTTGATATTTGCCATCCGTTTTCCGGCCGCCGTTCACGGCGAGCGGAAGCGCTCGCACAAATTGCTCCGTCGCTTCAAATAGAGTAGCAAAGCCTCTGACTACCGAAGTGGAGAGTCTTACATCCGAATGATAGCGATAGTTTGCACTTTCGTAGATAAATGTCTCAGTATCGGAATTCTCTTCTATTATATTGATCTCAGGATCGCCTTTGTAGGTGACCCTGTCTGGCCATTCTTCATCAAAATTTAGGACCTCATCGGGCTCGGTGGTCTCCTCCTCCTCATGGGTATCGAGGCCGAACTTTTTGATAAACGCTTGATCAATCTTTGAAAGCTTTTCTAAGGGAAATGGAATTTCGCGACCATCTGGCATCAGAAGCAGAGCCTTTCCATCTCCGACGTTTAGAAGAACTGCTTTTGTTTTTCGCCCCTGATCATCTGTCCACACCCGATCGATATGATGAGCCTGCAAGTTGGCAAACAAGCCGATCAGAATACAAAATGGGAGCTTAAGATTGGACATATACCTTTTGGTATCTCTATAGTGGGTAGTTATTTGAACTCAAAAGTTAGTCAGGAACATCTTTTTCTCCATTAAGGTTTCAGCATTGAACCGGAATTTTCCTACAAGCGTTTCACCTGCAAGTATGCGAGGTAGCCAATATTGATCATCTTCCCACATTTGATCATAAGGTATTTCAGATATCTTCGTCCATAGCGGAATCGCCTCAGCCGTTTCAGTGGGGGTGCCTGTATATTCAGAAGCTAGGAAAACATGGCAGAGAAGATTTGGGTAATCGGACATTTCGAAACATAGCTCAGCAACTTTCCGGGCATCTTTCACATGAATGCATAGCTCTTCGTAAGTTTCACGGATCGCTCCTTGAAGTGGAGTTTCGCCGGGATCGATCTTGCCGCCAGGGCCATTTATCTTCCCCATACCATGACCGCGCTTCTTTTTTATCAGAAGAATTTCGTCCTCACGAACAATGAAAAGAAGTGTGGCAGGAATTTTTGGTTTCCATGCTGTCCAATCGAAAGGTTCCATAGATCTATTGAGAACGCCGGAGGAGATCTTGAACTGCGGGATCCGCAAGAGCTTCTTTGAGAGCTGGATGGCGCAGCAGGGAGCTGAATTTACCCTCTTTGGCAAGAGTCTGGACCGCAGGATCATCAACCACGAGTGCCCGGGGATAGCTGCGACCGGTGACGGGATCGATGACTGGTGGCAGGTCTGTGCGCTGTCCAGCAAGGACTAGCTTCGCCAGTTGCGTATTTGAATCGGCGCCAGAAGGGTCGATAAAATTTAGGATATAAGCTGGGATCCAGTCGATGACCTCGCCCTTTAGCTGTTCCACAAAAGACCGATCCGTCGTCGTCTCTTCTGAGAAGCTTGCGATTTCTGAGATCGATCCTGCATGTCTGATGAAAGCGGCGGCGACCACTGAGATAAATGTAGTTGGGATGATCGCCGCCAAAATCCGAAATAGAAAACCGCCGCCTGAGCGTGGATGGCTACGTGGCGTGATTGATGACAGAGGAGAGCGAAAGAATCTGAGGATTTTTCGGAGGATAATAAAGCTAAGGACAAAGGTCGCGACAGGTAATCCGATGGTTAGGATTGATGAGGTGCTGCCGGTGGTTTGGAGAACAAGTTCCGGTGAAAGTTCCCAGACCCGAAAGCCAAGGTATGCACTGGCAAGGAGCACCGCAGTGCTGATTAAGGTGCGGATGAAACCCCGGAGGAGCATGTAGCCTGCGGACAGGACAAAAATCAGTAGAGCTGCAGTGGTAAGGGAAATTTCTGGTAGAGATCCCATGGGCTAATCAATCGGAGCAATCGCACGCTGACGCAACAGATGATCTGTGAGGACAAGAGTTGCCATCGCTTCTACAATCGGCACAGCGCGTGGGAGCACGCAAGCATCATGGCGGCCTTTGCCTTGGAGCTGGGTCTCATTGCCTGCGGCGGTGACTGTATTTTGCGTGGAGATAATCGTCGCCGTGGGCTTGAAGGCGATCCGGAAAACAATGTTCTCGCCGTTTGAGATACCCCCTTGGATTCCGCCGGAATGATTTGTCGTGGTGCGGATCTTGCCATCGCGCATTTCGAATGGATCATTATGCTCCTTGCCAGTGAGGCGGGTTCCTGAGAATCCCGAGCCAATTTCGAAACCTTTGGTTGCAGGTATTGAGAGCATTGCCGAAGCGAGATGCGCCTCTAGCTTGTCGAAGATCGGCTCGCCAAGACCCGGCGGACAATTGCGGATCACACATTCAATAATGCCACCCACGGAATTCCCCTCAGAGCGGATTTTCTTGATATGGTCAATCATCGGTCCAGCCGCTTTGGGATCACCGGTGCGGACAATGTTCGATTCGATTGTGTCCGCAGAAACTGTGCTCGGATCGACATCGGCATGGATGTCTTGGATCGATGAGACATAAGCGAGAATTTCAATCCCCGGATGAAATGTATCGAGCACTTGCCGCGCGATGGCCGCAGCTGCGACACGGCCGATCGTCTCCCGCGCGGAAGCTCTCCCGCCGCCAGACGGCGCGCGGATTCCGTATTTTGCGTCGTAGGTATAATCTGCGTGCGAGGGACGATAACTTTCCGCCATCTCTGAATAAGCCGATGGCCTTTGATCGGTATTTTTTACGAAGATGGAAATGGGTGTGCCAAGTGTCTGCCCCTCGTGGATGCCAGATAGAATGGCAGCGGTATCGGATTCTTTACGTGGCGTCACAATTTCCGATTGGCCGGGTCGGCGGCGATCTAGCTCATGTTGGATCTGAGAAAGTTCTACGGGTATTTTTGGTGGGCAGCCATCGATAATTACGCCAACGCCTCCGCCGTGGGATTCTCCGTAGGTATGGATGCGAAAAAGTTGACCAAAGGTAGAGGACATTTGCAGTGAGGATATAGAGGCCAGAACTTCGACAGAGACAGCTCTACGCGAAGTTTTTGCCAAGTTTAAAAGGAATGAGGAAGCGCAGCGTGGCGCGTGGAGAGGGAGGCGAAAGATCGAGGCAAGACAAAGATCCTTTTTTCACCTCAAAGTGGCCGATGCTAAGGCCGAGACAGTGAGAACACAGCATCGAGAAGTCAGGCTCGTGGCCTACAATCAGAATTCGCGGAAAATCGGGAAACGCAGCAAGTTCTCTAAGCGCTGTTTCGGGAGCCATGCCTGAGGCAAGCCAACTTTCGGTGACTGGTCCGGGAATATTCGCGCCTCGGGTAAATTCTTCGGCCGTCTGGCGGGCCCGTATGAGAGGACTTGTTAGGACAAGGTCCGGAAGTGAATTCGAAGTCCGGAGTATACGAGCTGCCTCACGCGATTGCTGAAGTCCTTTCGCCGTTAGCCCGCGCGCAAAATCAGTTCCAAGCGGAGCTGCGGCATCTTCGGCCTGGCCATGACGTAGTAGGATTAGTTCCATTTCTCCTTACATAGTCATTCCACCATCCACAGCAAGGACCTGCCCGGTGATATATCGTGCCGCGGGGGACGCCAGAAAGAGCACGGCTGCAGCTATGTCCTCGGTCGTTCCGAAGCTAGAAAGGGGAATCTGACCGATAATCTCATCCTTGATTTTATCAGAAAGATCATTGGTCATATCTGAGACGACGAACCCAGGGGCGATGGCATTGCAAGTCACGGCACGGCCAGCGAGCTCACGAGCGACTGCTTTGGTGAATCCAATCAGGCCGGCCTTCGAGGCGGAATAGTTCGCTTGGCCGGCATTGCCGATGAGGCCGATTACTGAAGCGATATTGATGATACGCGCCTGATCTGCTTTCATCAGTGGGCGCATGAAGGCTTTGACTGTATTGAAAGCTCCCTTGAGGTTCGTGTCTAAAACAGTGTCCCAGTCATCATCTTTCATCCGCATAATTAGGCCATCGCGGGTAACTCCAGCATTGTTTATCAAGATATCGATTCCGCCGAGGTCTTCGGTGATTTTCTTGGCAAGATCTTGGACTGCCTGATGATCTGAAATGTCGATTGCATATGCTGTTGCCGAAGCGGGGTGCACCTCATTGATAGATGCTGCGGCCGAATGACAGCTCTGTTCGGAGCGTGAAATGAGTGCAACTTGGGCACCTTGTGCCGCGAAGGATCGGGCGATTTCTGCGCCAATACCGCGGCCGGCTCCGGTAACGACTACCTTGCGATGTGTGAAGTTCATATTGATTTGTGAAGTAGCTGCCGAAGGCCTTTCTGCGCTTCGGAATAGGCTTTAGAAAGTTCTGTGTTTGGGTGTAGTAAAGAATTTGGCTTCGTCCGACAAAATTTTTCTTGAAGCTTGTCGAGCTGGTAGCCAGAGCCAGCCGCCGCGATCAGAGCTCCCCCGAGTGCTGCAGAACTTGTCGCTTCAAAACGTTCGACTGGGCATTGAAAAACGTCTGCGACGATTTGCGCAATTCCATTGTTCTGAGCCGCCCCTCCAGTCAGGCGGATACTCTTTGTCGGAATACCTATCCAATCCGAATGGGCTTTCATGTTGAGAAATTGGCCTTCGAGGAGTGCGCGAATCTTCAAAGCAGGTGTGGTATCTTCGGAAAAATCAAAAACAGGAGCCGTAAAGTCATGGCGAGGCGTAATCTCAGGTCCGTAGAATGGCAGAGCCAAGTTTTTACCAGCACTGGATCGTGTCAGTGAAAGAGATTCACTTTCAAACTCTTGCCAAGTGACTTTGAGCTCATCGCGCAGTGCTTCGCGGGCAAGGGAACCATTGAGAAAACAAATGAGGGACATAAATCCGCCGGCGGGATTTCCGAAGACATGCCCGTAGCCTTTGGGATCTGTCTTCACTGCTGGCATCGCAGAAAAGAATGTATCACTGGTCCCGAGCGAAATGACTGCCTGCCCGGGAACGGTCGCGCCCATGCCAACAAGCGATGCGGGATTGTCACCGGTGAAGGGCATAATCTCACAATCTGGAGAGAAGCGATATCTCTGTGTGAAGTAAGAAGATATTTTACCGATGCTCTGATTTACCGAGGTGGGCGATGGCAGTTTATCTGCAAGCTGGGGTGCGGTGGCTGCAAGGAGATCGGCATCCCATGCCAAAGTGGATAGATTGAGAAGGTTCATCCCAGCGCCATCACCGTGATCGATACCGGCGGATCGCCCGGCGAGGATTGAAGCTAAAAATGAAGAAACGAGGTGGATGGAAGCGGTTTCAGCGTATTCATCCGGAGAATCTTTGAAAAATTTTCGTATTTGCGGACCGGTGAAGCGTTCGACAGCTACGGATCCGGAAAGGGAGCAGACGATCTCCGAGGAACCAATCTGAGCAGTGATCTCGTCACATTCAGCGCTCGTCGAAGTATCCATCCAAATAGGCGAGGTCGGGCGTGTGAGCGTTGGGGCGATTTGTGAGCTAAGCGAGTGATTCGGCGTCACGGAGCTAAGAACTTTCTCAAAAGATGAGGAAAGGTAAACGGAACCATGTTGCTGACCACAACCTGAGATACGAGAGATCTTTGAGAGGTCTTGGGTTTTGGACAGCTTGGCAAATAGGAGATCCAAGGCATCTAGCCACATCAGCGGATTCGCATGCACCTCGCCGTCTTGTCCATCGGGAATAAAGCCACTTGGCGCCCGATATTCAGGAAGATCTTTTCCAAAATTCACTGTTTCAGAAAAAAGAATCGTCCCAGAAGTAGGATCGATCGCTAAAGCGCTTATTGATTGGGTCGATGAATCAATTCCTAAGAACATAAAGACAGATGACTCTATTAACGAAACTTAAGCAATCAGAGACAGAAAAAAAGCGGCTGCCCGGAAAAGGCAGCCGCTTTAGATAGATTTTTAAAAATCTGGTAAGGCTTAGAAGCTTACAGCAAGGATGGTGCCTGCGAAGAACTCGTTGTCATAGTCGTAACCGTCATTAGCGATTCCCCATGAATGGGCGACGTATGGTGAGAGTGTAGCAGTTTCAGTAAATGCCCAGTCAAGGGATACCATTGCTTGGATGTGTGAAACTTCGGAAGGCTCCCAGAGGTAACCAAGAGTTGCGCCGGTGTTTAGAGCAAGGCAAGGGCTGAGCTCAAAGCTCTTTCCTGCATAGAACTCCGAGTAGCCATCATTTTCGATGCCCGAACCGTGAACGTCCCAGAAGTAAGTAAAGCTTGTTTCGAAGCCGTAGAACTCTTTAGCGACTGAAAAGTAAACTTCACCAGCGTCTGCGCCTAGACGGCCCATGTTCCAGTAGTAGATATACCCAATTGCACCAGTTACATAACCGAAGTCGTAAGCAGCTTCTCCGTAGAAGTCGATTTCGCTATCGATTTGGTTACCTGTGCCAGTGTTGCCAAAGGCTGCAGCCCATACTCCGGTGCTTAGGCTCATGCCATAAGCTTCGAAAGCAGCGTCGAGGCCGACTTCAGTGAGGTGATCGCCAAGGTCAAGACCACGGAAGATATACTCGGTGGAGTAACCTGTGTGGATCTCGTATTCGATTTCAGCCGAGGCGGTGCCAGCCACGAGGGCAGAGGCAGCGGCCAAGGCGCCAATTGTTTTGCAGTAGTTTTGCATAGTGTTGTTGTTGTTTCGGTTGCTGGTAGCTTCCTTGGCTTTGCCCGAAGGCTCAGAGAAGGATGATGACGGGGAAGCACTTGGTGTACCAAAAAGGCACTTTAAAAATTTCTTCGAAGTCAAGCTACAGAATCTTTATTAAGGTTTCCGTAATTTTTGTCGAGAGTTTTTTAAACAAGTTTTATCCGTCGCGCCGCTTCTTATTCCTTTCGGGAAATGGTAGCAAGGATAAATTGACAATTCCGTCACAAATTGAGGTTTGGAAATGGTTGTGCTGTATCGCCCGAGATTTCAGGGCTCGTGGACAATCGCCTTATTCACTTTTCATGGAGAAAGTCGAATAAGGGAAAAAATTATCTATCAAGTTTAGCCCCCGGCTTTTGAAATTAATTGGAAGCTTCGCGAAGAACCAAGGTAGGTGAAGCCGTGTTGAACTGGCTTAAGATCGTAAGTGCGACTGCTTCTGCTTTTGGAATCGTTATTTCGGCAGGAGCTTTTGTTGTGAGAAACTTCACCTGAGAGGTTTTCCACGTGTTCCCATCGCGTGTCTGGATAACGATACTCGATCCCTCTTGAAGGCTCGGGATACGTATTGATGTAAGCTCTCCATTTGCGGCCACCGAAATATTCGGCAAGGCCGGCGGGACGATATTAAGCCATGGCATCGGTGGCGTCGATACCGGCTCTGTGTAAGCGCGCGGAAGCTGCGTTGAGATCCCGCCTTGATTGTCCATCAATGCGCTTACCGACCAATGGATGTGTCCGACCCAGTTGCGACCGATGCTACGAGTAAGAACAATCTGCTCTAGAATTTCGGAGGCGGGACGTCCGGGATCATCTTTTGATTCGATGCGTGAGCTTGCAATCCCCGGCCAAACAGGACGTGTTCCTTGAGCACGCCACCAAGTGAGAAGCGCGGTGAATGACTGCTTCCTAGGACGAATACGCCAATAGAGCTGTGGCGCAAGGTAATCGACCCAGCCATTGGTAAGCCATTTTAGCGAATCTCCGGCAAGATCTTCATAAGAATCAATTCCAGCCTCAATTCCAGCTGGAATGCCCGGCCGATAGATTCCAAAAGGAGAAATACCGACTCTTGCATGTGGCTTGATCGCTTTCACGGAGAAATAGAGATTTTTGACAAATTCATTGATCACGGCCCGCCGTTGTTCCGGTGTTCTTGAATCTGCAAAGATTAATTTGCCTGAAGGGTAGGGATAGAAGTAATCGTCTAGGTGAATTCCATCGATATCGTAGCGGCGGGTGACATCGGCGATCACGGCGAGAGTGTGGGCGCGCACTTCCGGGATCGAGGGATCACACCATAGCATATTGCCATAGGGTTTTGTGAGGTGAGGTTTGCTGCGCGATATATGAGACGAAGAAGCAGGATGCTTGCGGTTTGATAGTGCCCGAAATGGGTTGAACCATGCGTGTAGTTCGAGATCGCGAGAGTGTGCCTCGGCGATCCAGTAAGCAAGAGGATCGTAGCCGGGTGATTTGCCCATTTTTCCAGTCAGCCAATGGGACCAAGGTTCTAGGTCAGAAGCATAAAACGCATCAGCATGGGGGCGGACCTGTAAGATAACCGCATTCATCTTTAGAGCGGCGAGGCGATCAAGGATTGCACGTGCCTGTGACTTCTGTTCCTCGATCGGGAGTCCTGGAGCAGAGGGCCAATCAATATTATAGACGGTTGCGACCCAAGCGGCGCGAAATTCACTAGCTAGGCGAGGCGGCGTTTCAGCAGAAAGCAGGTATTCTTGCGCCGCTATTGGAGGAGAGAAAAAGAGTAGTAGGCTGTAGAGAATTTTCATAATCCGGGAACCTCTATGCCCAGCTCGCGAAGCGTTTCTAACTGACTTAGTAAGTGTGCGTAGGTCATCTTTGCACTTAGCCAAATTAGGTAACTCAGAATAACTACCGATACGGTAGCGACTATTTTCCACTTTTTTGAAACTGCTGGACTGAGCCACACGAATGGCAGGCCGAGTGGCCCGAAAGACAGAAGCAAAATGACTAGGGTGGTGGGCCGAAAGTAGACTGGATATTTTTTCGCTTCCGGTGGAACTGCGGTGGGAGGAGATACGAAGTCCCGAGGTAGGGTCTCGCCGCAATGGGGGCAAGAAAGCTTCGGCGCTAGCTCAGGTGAGGAGTCTTGGGGGATTGCTTTCAATCGGGTGCAAGGAATGTAGATTCCAGAAAAACCCAGTCCTAGTCGAGCGCTTTCAGTATCTCAGTCCGTAGCTCTACAGGATCAATCTCGGAGCCAGAGCTCCAAAGCACATCCCCTTCCGGAGACACAATTAAAGTCAGGGGAAGCGCACCGGTCCACTTAGGATAAATAGTGTTGGCCAGTAGATCTGGATTTCCGCCTGTCCAGATATAGTTGTTAGAGGTGCGTTCCTCCACCTTCAGCGATGGCTTGGTGCGGTCTGAGAGAGCTGCATTCTGGGAGGTGAGAAACCTATGGACAGTTTCTCGCTCTTCGATTGGATCCATAGAAATCGATATAAAATCGACGGTCCGGTTCTGGAAGCGGCGGTATGTGTCTATCAACATTGGGAATTCTGCGATGCAGGGGCCGCAGCTGGTGGACCAGAAGTTGATCAAGCGGACATTCTTTGATTCATTGGCAATTAGCTTTTCTGCGATCGCCTCATCGAGGACTGCTAAGCTGACTTCCTTTTCCTCCCATAGTTTCTGGTCCTCTGCGACGTTGTCTCCTTTGAAAAGCCATTTTGTAGAGCAGCCGAAGGAGCGAGTCACCGGTTCTTCGATTTCTTCACCAGCAAGTAAAGAGTCCAGAGCGGAACGGACATAAGATTTTTCGACAGGAGCTGTGGAGCGTCCGGCATCGTCCATGCGTCCAGTGTAGCGAAGCTTCCTTTCGGCATCGAAGATGAAAACATGTGGGGTCGATTGCGCGCCGCAAGCGGTTGCGAAACCCTGTGTTTCGCCATCGTAAAGATAAGGGAAAGTCCAGCCGAAGCTTTTGGCAAAGGGAGTCATCTCTTCAAAGGAATCATTGAAGGGGGAATAACCGAGCTCGTCGGGACGTAGGCTGGCAGGATTGTTCGCATTTACAGCGATGATCGCAACTCCTTGAGATTTGTAGTTCTGGTGAAGATCTTCACAGCGTGCCGCTGCGGCGACTGAATCGGGGCAATGATTGCAGGTGAATATGATACAAAGGATTTCGGCGTCCGCGTAGGTTTCTGGGGTGTGGTTTTTTCCATCGATTCCGGGAAGTGAGAAAGTTGGAAGATCGGTGCCAATTGGCAAAACAGTAGGAATCTCCTGAGCAGCGCACTGCAAACTAAGAAGTGATATCCATAAGAAGAAGGTTTTCAGCATAGGGAATGAGTGGATAGGGGACTCAGGCGAGGTTCAAGAAAGAAAGCGCTACGAAATTTTCGGCGGACAAGTGCGCTCTACGGCTGAAAAAACCTCTTGAAGGGGCTAGGAGTGGGGGCTTGGATGGTAGGCAGCTGTAGTGCGTAGAGCGGATTTGCATTTTTAATATTTTTTCTATGAGTCTTAGAAAGCAACTAAACGAGATTCTGACGCAATTATTGCCCAGCGATCCAGGGCAGGCGATCAAGGGCACGGAATTGATTCGTTTAGCGAGACGCAATATTGGCGAAGATTATTCGGATGCATCTTTGCGATATCATTTCTCGATCATGTCCTGTGATCCCACATCACCGATTGCAAAAGTCGAAAAGGGACAAGGATATTACCGGCGTGGAGAGCAGCTTCCTGCGCTCTCTGGCGCACAAGAGATTTTCGCCTTGCGGCAGGGCCAACTAGATGATCTCGAAGACGGCGGTCCCCGGAGCGGAGATCAGGTGGTCCTTCGCGCGCGAAAGTTCCGCGCAGTTCTTGGCCGTTACTTCGAGGCGAATGGACGCTTTCCATTTATCTTTCGCGAAGTGTTTTCCCAAGAATCGCCGATGGGGAATTTCTGGAAGTATCCTGAGCTGCTTTTGATCGATTTCGATGCCAATGGCGAAGAGCTTTTGTTTGACCATGAGGAACTATTATTTAAACAACATTTAGGAATTCCTCCTTTTCGGATTCATGGGGTGAGGCTGCGGGTGCAGGCAAGCTTGGCTACTTATCGGGAAGACTTCTTCCAGACCCTGTCGGCTTGCAGCTGGGCTCATGGTGGCGAATTAATCTATGCACGGGCGATTGAGGACGAAGCGCTGGCAGATGGCTTGCGTAAGCTCTCCAACCAATACGGAATAGGAGTCACATCTTTTGGTCTTTCAGAATCCATCCTCGATGAGCTTCCCAGGCCAGCACATATTAAGAGCGCACAAGGCCGAGAGACAGAGGCCATCTTGTCGAAGCTTGAGGTGAACCGAATTGGGAACGGGCAGCTTCGAGACCAGATTGACTGGCCAGAGCTAAAGGCGCTTCGTGCAAAGTCTGAGGAAGTCCGAAAGCTTTTAGTATGGTTGCAAGAATGTCTGAAGAAGGGACGTGCCCAAGCTTTTGATGGCTGAGACTTTTACGCTAAGAATTCTTCTGGAACTGGCGGCATGTTGGAGGCAAGCTAAGGTAACATTTCTATGCCAGCTGTCATACAGGTGCACTCAGTCAACGGGCGGGCTAAGATTTTTATCAAAATAGCCTGATCGAAACGCCTTTGTCAAAATTTTCAAATGTCTGAAACAAATCTAGGCAATCGAGGCTCTGAGGTGAGTTTGCCTGATTCATTGCACAGGCAGCTTGAGGCATATCGCAAAGAATTGTGGCGGAGGAAGCTAGTCGAGGCACTTGCTGCAGCTTTGATCGGCCTGATTCTTTCCTTCCTGCTGATCTTTGCCTTGGACCGCCTTATTCCGACCTCGGGATGGTTGCGAATGATCATTTTATCAGCAGGCATCATACTTCTCGCAGGATTTGTCCCATATTGGCTATATCGCTGGATTTGGGGTCATCGGCGAGAGGAGCAATTGGCGCGCTTAATATCACGCCGGTATCCGGGTTTTGGCGATCGGCTCTTAGGAGTGATCGAGCTACAGGATCAGAAAAGTGAGGTCAATTCACTCTCTCCTCGTCTGCGGATCGCTGCGATGGAAGCAGTTGCGCAGGAGAGCGGAAAAATTGATCTTCGGATAGCACTACCAAAGACGCGGCACTTTAAAATCGCAGCGATCGCAACCTTGCTGCTGGTGCTCATGACCCTTGTCTTTTTGTTAGCTCCACAAGCGGGGATCAACGCACTCAAACGATGGGTAATGCCCTTCTCGGATGTGAAGCGTTACACTTTCACCCAGCTAGAAAAGGCGCCAAACTATTTAGCAGTGCCAATTGGAGAGCCCTTCCAAGTTTCTTTGACCCTTGCTTCGGAGAGTAAAAAAAACCCTAAGACAGCAACGGGGAAAATCGGCACGCAACAAGAAGTGCGAGCTGGGCTAGATGGACAGGAATACCAATTCTCGTTCCCCGGACAGCAAAGTGAAGGCAAGGTCGAATTCAAGGTCGGCGATTTTCGCCACGAGCTCCAGATAGAGCCCATGCAGCGGCCATATGTGGTTGAAAGCCGGGCTGTGATTATACCGCCAAAATATCTAGAGATTGCGCCGATAGATTCCCGTCTCGAAGGTGGAGAAATAAGTGCTGTCGAGGGCAGCGAGCTTCGTCTCGAGCTGACAGCGAACCGTGCAGTCTCTAAAGCCGCTCTAGGACCTATCCAAGAGATCAATGAGCTTGGAGAAATCGGAGAAGGCTCCAACGCGCCGAGGAAATTGCACGTCGAAGGGCGGACGATGCGGGTCGAGAGCCTTGCAATCGGCCCCAACACTTTGGAAATTCCTTTTCGATGGACAGATATGAAAGGTCTTGACGGAGGTGAAGGCTTCCGCCTTCGGGTAGAAGGGAAGCCGGATCGGCCGCCGACTTCCTATCTGCAGGGGCTCGGGCGTCAACTAGCCATTTTACCTGAGGAGGTCATCGATTTTGAGCTATCCTGCGAGGACGATTTTGGCTTGCGAGATACAGGGGTCATTTGGCGATCTCATCCGGACGCGGGAGGTGATGACAGTGTAGCTGGGGAGCTTAAGATTGGCGAAGGCGGGCCGGAGATAGCGCGTAGCCTTCAATCTGTTGCCTTCTCACCAGCCGCATTTGGAATCGGACCCCAGAGACTACTTCTTCAAGGCTACACAGAAGATTATTTTCCAGATCGCGGGCGGGTATTTTCGGAGCCAACTCTGATTTATATCCTTTCCCGTGAGGAGCATGCACAGCTGTTGAAAAGTCAATTTGATCGGATGATCGGTGAGTTAGATGATCTTGGGCGGAAAGAGCTGAACATGCTTGATGAAAGCAAGCGCTTGGAGAGTTTAGAAGGGGCAGAGCTTAAGGAGGAAGTGGCAAAAGAACGTTTGCAAGAGCTGGAGCGGCAAGCACGTGAAAATACCGCTAAGATGGAGGATTTGAAGGCAAGGATGGAAGATATCATGAAAGGGGCGACTCGAAATGGGAAGATCGATAAAGAGACCATGAAAAATATGGCAGAAACTCTTCGCCCAATGCAGGAGCTGGCGGAGGAAGACATGCCTGAAGCAAAGGAGAGCCTAGAAGACGCGGGCGATTCTGCGAACACCGATGAGCAAGCGGCAGCGGAAATGGCCGAAGCAACCAAGCAACGCGAAGAGGTGGTAGAAAAACTTCAGGACGCCGTAAACAAGGCGAACCAGGCGAACGAGCGTTTCGAGGCAAGCACATTTGTAAGTCGCTTGAAAAAGGCTGCAGCTGAGGAAGCAGCTATTGCAGGGTCTTTGATAGCGCAATTTTCTGAAATCCTTGGGCAAAGACTGAGCGAGGTCGACCCATCATCCGGGCGCGAGCTTGTAAAAGTGGGCGGCCAGCAGCTTAACACAGGCGCTGACGTGCGGTGGATCCAAGAGGATCTCGGGCATTATTTTGCCCGTACTGAACAAGCAATTTTCCAAGAAGTCATGAATGAGATGAAAGAGTCACAGATCAACTCTGGGCTGGAAGAGATCCGAGAAATGCTCGGGAAGAACCACTCATTTCTGGCGACTGAGAAGGCGAGTGAATGGGCGGAGCTGCTTGAGACTTGGGCCGGAAAGCTCGGCGATGCGATCGACGCTGGTAGTCCTAGCGGTGGCGGGGAAGGTGGAGGATCAGATCCAGAAGATGAGGACTTTGAATTTATGCTGCGGGTGATGAAGATGATTCAGCAAGAACAGGATCTGCGGAGTCGCACTCGAGTGCTAGAGCAATTATTAAGGGACAAAAAAAATGGAGAAAAGGATCAAACGCAAGGAGGGCTAACTAAATGAGATACGTTGACATGGGAATCTTGTCGCTGTCCTTAATATCTAAATGTGTATTCATTTTCGCCTTGGGACACTTGGGGGCCGGTGCTGCCGAGATGAACGAGCGGCATTTGGACGGAGCAAGCCAACTAGCTGATGAACAGGATGAGCTTTCAGCAGATGTGCAGCAGCTAGTCATTGAGCAGACCATGACGGAGGTGATCGAGCTCTTAAGCGAGGTGGAGGCGATCATGGACGAGGCAACTGATCAGCTAACAGAAGCAAATACTGGAGTAGAGACAATTGCTGCCCAAACCGAAATTATTGAGAAGATTCATGCTGCGGCCAAAGCGCGGCAGAAAGGGAGCGGGCAGGGAGAATCCGGAAGCGCGATGATGGATATGATGGAACGGATGATGGGGATGAAGCCCGGTGCTGAGCAGGACAAGAAGAATGGCCAAGGGGCTAGCGGTGGCCAAGGCCAAACCGGGGATTCAGACATAGTGCCAGATAATATCGCTGATGGTGCAGCAGATCAGGACCGGAAGGAAGAGCGCCGCGTGCCGAAGGCGGCTGGAGATGCGGGCCGCAACCTACCTGCCGAATTCCAGGAGGCTTTAGATGCATATAACAGGGGGCTTACGGAGCAAGAACTGAGATGAGAAAGGGCTTCATATACGCGGTGCTATCCGTCCAATTGTTTTTCCCGCTAGCGAACGGGCAAGATCGTGGACCGCTTGACAGAGGGGATCAGGTAATTCCCGCGCAGGTGGATCTGATTTATGAGCGGGGACTGGCCTGGCTTGCTGCCAACCAGCAAGACGATGGTAGCTGGACGGGGACATATGGAACAGAGCCGGGAGTCGTAGGTCTTTGCGTGGCTGCATTCTTAGGGCACGGAGAAGATCCAAACCATGGTCCGTATGCGGGAGTCATCCGGAGCTCCATCGATTTTATTTTATCCGAACAGAACAAGAAGACCGGTTATATTGGATCTAGCATGTATAATCATGCCTTTGCGACGAAGGCTCTCGCAGAGTCATACGGGGTGATCAGCCATCCTGCTGTAGGTCCGAGCTTGGAGAAAGCTGTCGCTCTCATCTTAGATTCCCAAAAACGCAACCGGACCGGCGGGTGGAGGTATGAACCGGATAGCACCGATGCAGATACGACAGTAAGCGGCTGCCAAATTGTCAGCCTATTTGCAGCGCGTAATGCGGGGATGATGGTTCCCAATGCATCCATCAAGCGTGCGATGGCATATATGGCTAGCTGCCAAGCGGCCGATGGCAGCTACGGCTACACAAATAGAAGTAATGGGAAGGTGACTCTAACGGCGATCGGTTCGCTTTGTCGATCTTTGGCAAAAGACAAAGGAGCGAAAGCATACCTATCTAGCTTGGAATATCTAAAGGAAAATTTGGATTACCGTGATCGAAATTACCCTTACTATTATGAATACTACATGTCCCAAGCTTTGTTCCATGCTGATCTTGAAACGTGGGAAGCTTGGAACAATAAGAACACTAGGTATCTCGGAACTATTCAGGGCTCTGATGGGTCCTTTTCTGGAAATCACGGTCCAGCGTTTTCGACTGCGGGAGCCTTACTTTCATTAGCACTCAATTATCGATATTTACCAATTTACGAGCGATGAACAGAATTTCGAAGTGCTTATGCTTGTTGTTTGTATGCAGTGGATGCGCATGTCTCGGAGGCGAAGATTCTCTTCGTTTCCTAAACGGTGACCTACTGCACGGTAGCTTCGATGGGCTCGATGCAGATCGCTCCGTGAAATGGCAGCGGGATGATAGCAAAGGGCCAATCACTTTTAAAGACGATGAGATTCGTAAAGTCATATTGAGGGCGGGGCAGCCACAAAGAAGGCTTAGAAGCACAGAACATATCGGTTTAGCGAATGGCGATCGCATACCGGGCAAGATCGTTTCTGTGGGAGCAAAGGAAGTCGTCTTAGATACTGAGTTTGCCGGTAGATTGAAATTTTCCCGCCGCGCCGTGAGCTTACTGGCACCTAATCCGTTCGGTGGTAAGATCCTCTATCAAGGTCCATTTTCCGAAGACGGCTGGGAAATGATTTATCCCGAACAAGACGAACAAGACAAGCAAGACGACGCTCCCAAAGTAGACTTTCCAAAATGGATATTCTCAGGATCCGCTTGGTATTGGCAGAACGAAGGCACAAAGACGGCCCTGGTACGTCGAAATGATCTTTCGGACGATGCAATTCTGAAATTTGATCTTATGTGGAAAGACCGTTTAACCCTTGGAATCGTATTTCATGCTGATTTTGAGGTTCTTCAGATGAAGCTTCAGGATCGGAAAAGGCATGTAGTTGGAGCGCAAGAAGTTTATGGGAAAAGCTATTTTATGCAACTGCACACAAATTACGTGTTGCTTTATCGGGCGGAACTCGGGCCGGACGAGAAGCCGCGCCTAGAGCTAGTAAGATCAATTACCAATAATCTTCGTCTGGGGGACGCTGGGAAGGCAAGTGTGGAGCTTCGATGCAGCCGAGTAAGTGGGCAGATTATGTTGTTCATCGATGGAAATTTGGTAATGCAATGGAGCGAGGGAACCAAGGACGATGCCGAAGGCAAGAATCAGTATGCTGGGGCCGGACATGGATTTGGTTTCGTGGTGCAGTCCGAAGCAACGGCCTTGCGGATCTCGAATATCGTTTCAGCCGAGTGGAACGGCATGCCAGACGCAGCTCGTAGTTTGGAAATGAAGACTGATGATATCGTATTATTAACGAATGGAACGGACCGCTTTTCCGGAGAGATAGAAAGTGTCGAAGGGGGAGTGCTCAAATTCTCGAACCGATATGGAAAGTTTATTTTACCTATGACCGAGGTGGCAGAGGTAAAGTTTGCGACCAATCGTGTATCGATGGAGCCAGAATCCGATCAGACGATACGAATTTTATTCAACCCATTAGGGAGGCTAAGTGGAATTCCGCTCAGGGGCGATAAAGAATCCCTTCAGCTTCTGACAGAAAGTGCAGGTCAGGTGGATGCGAAGTTGGAAGCGGCGGTCCTTCTCGAACTGGACCCTGAGGAAGGATTTTTCGACATTTGGGAAAATGATCTATAGAATTATCATCTGTCTGTTGGCACTGCACTGCCATTTGGTAGCTGCGGAAGTGCTCTTGAGAAATGGCAATCGACTAAGCGGTGAACTCGAATCAGCCGAGGGCGGCAATGATTTAAGGTTAAAATCGCCATTTTCTGCGGAACCCTTGCACTTAAAAAATGAGGCAATCGCTAAGATCCTCTTTGCTGAGCACGGATCTGAAATTAAATTGCCAACGACCCGGGTGGAGTTAATCAACGGCGATACCTTGCCGCTCAAGATTTTATCAATGGATGCAACTTTATTAATAGGTATCAATCCAAGTCTCGGGCGGATTGAAATACCCAGAGGTATGTTGCGTTCCATCTACTTGGGAATCTACGCTAGAAGATTGATTCTTGGGGAATTAGGCTCTTTCAAGGGCTGGGAAAGGATCGGCAATCGCGGAAAAGTTTGGAAAGTAAGGCAAGAGCGGATTCAATCTGAAGGGCAAGGAGTCGTTCAGCGGCACGTTGAACTACCAGAAAGCTTTGTGATCCGATTTGAACTAGGCTGGAGAGAAAATCCTAATTTCACACTCAGCTTCGCAGATCCTCTTATCGAAGGTGATTCCCCAGTCGATCGCTATATGCTGCAGTTCGCCGCCGGGGGACTGGAGCTGAAACGTGAATCAAGTGTTGGTGAAAATGTTATTCCGATCATCGGGCTCAATCGGACGCCTGATCAATTTTCAAAGCGCAAAGTCGATATTGAGTTGAGGGTGGATCGGAAACTTGGTGGCTTTGAGCTGTTACTCAACGGGGTTTTTGAGGGTAGGTATCAGGACCCGACCGGCCGGATACCGGAGCATAAAGGCGTATCTTTCGAAAGTTTGGCAGCTCCGCAGAGTGGGCAATATCTTAGTGGCTTTGAGATAAGAGAATGGGATAGCCGCGGTGCACGCCACCGGGCAGAAACGCGGGGATCTGGAAGGAAAGATGCCCTAATCGGAAAGTATGGTGAGCGTTTCGGCGGGCGCTTCGAACAAGTGAGGAGCGAGGGAAGCGAAACACATTTTATATTTAAAAGTGACCTTATTAAGAAGCGATTGGAGATTCCTGCTGATGAGGTGTCGACTATTTTTATGGCAGAGGTAAGTCCAATGGAGCGAATCGCGGAGGCGGAAGGCCTGATAGTAAGGCTAAGGGGCGATGGAGAACTCAGAACGAATCGGTTTCAGTTCAGCGACCAATCAATCATTTTTGAACATCCTCTATTAGGCAACCTGGAGGTTCAACGCGAAGGTGTAGAGGCAATCGAACGAAGGAGTTTGCCGAAGGCGATCCCAGTTAAATAAGCGGATGAGATCTTTTTTATTATTTCTTTGTCTTTTCGCTTCGGTAGAAGCGGAATCAATTGTCCGCTTTTCAAATGGCGATCAGCTGAGTGGTAACATTGGCACGCTGAATGTCGATACGCTGGAATGGTCTTCTGACGTCTTAGAACTACCTGCGAAATTCGCCCTAGATAATGTCTTAGATATTTCCATGAAGGGAACTGCACCTGCCTTGATGCCCGCAGGGAAGCTTCAAGACGGTCAAGAAGGTAAAGAAGGTAAAGAAGGTAAAGAAGGTAAAGAAGGTAGAGCGCATCAGGCAACCTTGAAAATGACCAACGGTGATACAATCCATGGCGAACTAATTTCGTTGAAAGATGATGAGATCCGACTGCTAACAAGTTTCGCCGGAGAGCTGACTTTTCGCCGTGTCAATGTTGCTAGCGTTAAAATATCCGAATCTGCTAAAACATTCTTCGTTGGCCCGGGCCCGTTAGATGAATGGACAGAAAACGGGAGCACCGGGGTTTGGGAAGAGCGTGGAGCGGCCTTACTAACAAATACCCACGGGGGGATTGCTAGAGATATTCCATTTCCAGATGACTTTTCAATTCAGTTCAAGGCTGCTTGGAAGGGTAACTTGCGTGCAAAGTTCGTTTTTCTTTCGAGCGATATTCAGAACAATCATCCAAGCAGTGGTTGTTCAATCGAGTTCCAGAATGATCGAGTGTTCCTCAGAGAAAATATACAAGATCAGTGGATCGGCGATTCGCACGAATTACTTTTGGAGGAGGAAAGAGAGGATGCGCAGATTGAAATCAGGGTAAGTAAGCGATCTGGCTTAGTCGTGCTGTTAGTCAACGGGAAGGCAATCGAAGCGTGGACAGCGGTTCCACTTGATCCGAAGACAATCGGCGATGGCTTTCATATCGTCACTCAGGGAAGGTCCTCGATCACAGTCTCAGAGATGATTGTCACTGGCTGGGACGGCGAAGTGGATTTTGTGGCTCTCAAAAAAAACAGAGAGCGTTTGAGAAATGGCCGCCAGATCGGAGGTGTTGAAGCACAAGGGGCCGGACAGCTTGGAGATAGTGGAGCGGAAGGTGAGCTAGAGACCGCTCGAGGCGGCCGTATGATCCTACGGAATGGAGATAGTTTAGAAGGTGAGGTGAAATCAATCAGTGAGGGGAACATCAATTTGACCACCCGTTTTGCTGAAGTGAGTTTCCCGATCTATCGCCTAAAGAACATCATCTTGAAGGCAGCTGCGATGGAGACTCCAAAACGTTATCGTGGAGATGTGCGAGCAAGCTTAGCAGACGGCTCCAACTTCGTATTTCGTTTAGACGGGGTTACTGAAAAAACGATCACTGGATTTAGTCAAAACTTCGGCGCCGCTCAGTTTGCTATCGATGCAATCGAAAAGATAGAATTTAATATCTACAATTCAAAGCTGGAGCGCAAGCAGACTGCGCCAGGGTGGTAGTGAAGTAAGTTCAGAACAGCTGAAAGTAGCCTACCGGAAATGATTTTTCCAAAATCGATAACGCTGCCTATGCGCGAATATCAAGATACTCTTTAATGGCCAGCGCGGCATCAGGTGACCGCATCAATGTTTCTCCGATAAGAAGTCCATTTGCGCCAGCCGCCAAAGCGCGCGCTCCATCTGCTGGTGATTTGATGCCGCTTTCAGATAGCAAAATCACTTCGTCTGGAACTTCTTCAGCAAGGATCTCGGTGGTCGCTAGGTCTACCTCGAAGGTTTTTAGGTTTCGGTTATTAATACCGATGAGGTCAGCTCCCAGCTCCAGAGCGCGATCCATTTCAGCAAGATTATGAACTTCGACAAGCACGTCCAACTGCAGCGCCTTTGCCTCTGAATAAAGGTGCCGTAGAAGCTCATCATCAAGCGCGGCTACGATTAGCAGGATCGCATCTGCGCCAGCAATCACTGCCTCATATATTTGCGTCTCATGAATTGTGAAATCTTTCCGTAAAAGGGGGATTGTAGAGAATTCTGCAATTCTGGAAAGGTCAGCAAGTGACCCTTGGAAATATTGCTGATCGGTGAGAACAGAAAGACAAGAAGCGCCACCTTCGATATAGAGTTTAGCCTGTTGGAGAGGATCAAAGTTTGGATCGATCAGCCCTGCGGAGGGCGAGGCCTTTTTGACTTCTGCAATGACTGAGAGCTGATCCGGTCCTAGATCTAGAGCGGAACGGAATCCGCGGAAGTTATTTCTTTGAAGGGCTGCAGCGCGGAGGTGGGCAGCACGTGGCAGAAGAGCGGCCACCTCGGATTGCTTAGTTGATATGATTTGAGCAAGTTTATCAGACATTGTGTGAGGAGGTGAATAATTTAGGGCGCGTTGAAGGGGGAGGAAATATTTAAAGTTTTCATAATATTTTCTTGAATCGAAGAGATGGATCGTTCAGAAAGTTGCCCGCTTTTCGAGATGCGGGCGTAGCTCAGTGGTAGAGCGCCACCTTGCCAAGGTGGATGTCGTGAGTTCGAATCTCATCGCCCGCTCCATTTTTTAGTATGTTTTATCGGAGGCTGTACCATTGACAGGGGGGTTGACGAATGGGGAATTGATTCCAAAGCTATTAAGTTATGCACCTGTGGTCGAAATTGTCCGGAGCAAAATGGGCAGATGCTTGGGAAGAGAGATTTTCGGGCAACGGAAATTTCGTAATGGAGTATATCAAAGGCGGGAAGTCCGTCAGATTGCAGGTTTATTGCGAAACAAAGAACGCTGCGGAGCGGATTGCCGGACAATTTGGCGGCAGCGTGCGAGAGATGAAGAACTCCGATTGGCAGGGGAGACACGAGCTGCCCAAGCCACTGAAGGTGCGAGATATTTTTCTAGTCACTGGGGAGGATCGGGCAGAAGAACTAGAGAAACTCCGCAAGGCTCACGCAAAGCGTCATGTGATCGTGATACCGCCAGAAATGGCCTTCGGAACTGGCGACCACGCAACTACGGCGACCTGTCTGCGGTTTCTCGTTGATCTATCCCGAGAGCGGCGAAATACAGAATGGCGTTTGGCGGATCTGGGCACAGGCAGTGGATTGTTAGCAATCGCCGCAGCAAAATTGGGCGCGGCAGAGGTTTGGGGATGTGATTTTGATCCTCTGGCAATCAGCGTAGCCCGGCAAAACTTGGAGAGAAATGAAACTCCAGCGGTGGTCCTAGAGGAGGCAGACGTCTTGAAATGGCAGCCAAAAGAAAAGTTTGATGTGGTGGTAGCTAACTTATTTTCCACGGTGCTTCTCGATGCTTGGCCGCTGATTGCGGGCGGCTTGGCGCCGAAGGGAGACTTAGTTGTCTCAGGGATTTTAGCCAGTCAAGCCTGGGAAGTCTTTGAAGGTGCTGCCAAGGTGGGCCTAGGTTTTCCTAAAGTAGTAAAAAAAGGCAAATGGGTAACCGCTAAGGGTGGGTGGTTCAATGATCTTAACGGTAGATGAATCTTGCTTCTGCCATGAAATCTTATCGCGAAAGATTAACTCTAGGCGCGTTGACTGCAAATGTGGAAAGTAGGCATTCTGAGCGGATGACTGATCACTGAAATTAGTTTTAAACAGACGGAAAATAGGGCTGGAAATGCCTTGGTATTGCACCATGATTTGCCCCTAGTTACCTCCTTTAAGTTCTCTTACAGTCCGATTTATTCTTGTTATGTCCGTAAATATTGAAATGCCGAAGCTCTCCGATACGATGACGGAGGGCACCTTAATCAAGTGGCACAAACAGGTAGGTGACGAGATAGAAATCGGTGACATTCTTGCCGAAATTGAAACTGACAAAGCTACCATGGAGATGGAAGCTTTTGACGAGGGCACAATCACTGAGATCCGCGTCAAGGAAGGTGATAAAGCAGAGATCGGAGGGGTTTTGGCAGTATTAGACGGGGATGATGGCGGTGCCGCAAGCAATGCGGATGAACAGAATGACGGGGCGGAGCCAAACGCGGCGCCCTCTCCATCTGCAGCGGCGGCGAAAGTTGAAGCTGCGCCCAATGCAAGCTCCGGTGATGCTTCTGGAGAATCCCAGCAGAATGTGTCCACTGAGGAAGCTGCTAAATCTGACAACGGTGGTAGGGTAAAAGCCTCGCCACTAGCAAAAAAGGTAGCTGCCGAGCTAGGAATTGATCTTTCAGGCCTAACTGGAAGCGGGCCTGCTGGCCGTATTGTTGAAGCAGACGTCCGTGAAGCAGCTTCAGGAAAATCAGACCGCGGTGCACAGAACAATGCCCCGTCACAGGCATCCGCTGCACAGGCCCTAGCAGCCTCAGCAAAAAGCAAATCTCGCAGTGCTTCACCAGCTTCCGGATCGCCAGCCAAGGTAGCTGCTGAGGCGATCATGCCGGTTTCAAAAGAAGGAGATGAGAGAATTGAGCTCTCCTCGATGAGAAAAATCATTGCCTCACGCCTCCTTACTTCCAAGACCACGATTCCCCATTTCTATCTTCACGTAGAAGTCGATGCCGGTCCGTTGATGGCCCTGCGCAAGCAAGTGAATGATCAGGCTGAGAAGACTCACGGCAATAAGTATTCCGTGAATGACTTTATCCTCAAAGCGACAGTAAACGCGACTGAGGCGGTGCCTGCCATCAACGCTTCATTTGCCGAAGATCACATCGTGAAGTTCAAGCATGTGGGGCTTTCAGTAGCGATTGCTGTGGAAGACGGATTGGTTACCCCAGTGATCAAAGAGGCGGAGAGTAAGTCGCTACTGGCAATTTCGCGGGCGGTGAAAGATTTTGCCGGCCGTGCGAAGGATAAAAAGCTGAAGCCAGATGAATTCGATGGCGGAACGATTACGGTATCGAATCTCGGCGCTTGGGGAATTGATTCTTTCGATGCGATCGTTAACCCTCCGCAGGCGGCGATCCTATCGGTTGGTGGTGCAATACAGAAGCCAATCGTAAAGAATGGTGAGATCGTGGTGGGGCTTCGTATGAACATCGGTCTCTCCGCAGATCACCGCGTCGTTGACGGAGCGGTTGCGGCCACCTTCCTAGCGGAGGTGAAGAAATTAATCGAAAATCCTGCACTCATGTTGCTGTAGCGGCTGAGATCGTGAGAAGCCGACCACTATCAAGCGGGAGCTTCTTCAGGGAAAAAAGCGGAATTGTCCTTTCATAAGGAAGCATGCGCAATGCTCCCGAAATTTTTCACAATACCGTGCTAGCTGATTGAACTGAGATCAGCGCGCTTGGGTCACCTTGAAGGATCCAATCTCTTTTCAAGGGCTTTGGCCAAAGGGCTTCCTTTTTTTTAGATAAATTCCTGCGGCTAGGATCATCAAAATTGATGGAAGTGGCAAAATCACCTTCGATGTAATTAGGAGTAAAAAGTGGAGGGTAATTACTCCTAGAAATACGACCGCTATCTCTTTTCGGTCCTCAACCGCCGGGGATATCCTCGTTCCAAAGGTCGCAAGAGAAAGTAATACAAGGAACGCTATCTCAACCCAAATAGGAGGCCGCCTGTAAGTTGTTCCATGGCTGCTTTCTGCGGTGTTGATTAAAGTTGTGATCGTATCCACGAGGGTCTTGGAGTAAGCCTTCAGAGCTAGGTTCGGATCCAGACAGATCATCGCGTATTAAGATTGGGTTGAGGGTTTTTTCTATGAATAGATCAGGTGCTGCGTCGATCAAAGTTGCTGCGGATAGAATCTTCGGAGCCGGAACCTTCGAAACCTTGAAGGCTAAACGGCCGTAGCGATCGATTGGGATGTAAGGCCCATCGTTGGTCAGAGCGATGTGACTAGCGCTAACGATTTTGATACTTGGGAGATCGACTTGGAGATGATCGATAGCAAACAGCAGAGGCAAGGAGAAAACGATGCGCTCCCCCCAGCGTGCGATTAGCTGAGGTGGCGAGTCTGGAGAAAACGGTTGATTCTCTAAAATCGTAAATCCTGAGAGCGAGCTCTTGCTGCCAAGTATCATGTCAGGAAGCGTAGGGTGATTGACGCTCGGAATTTGAGAAACATCTCCCATCACCTTGGCGATGGGTAAGGAGGCACGGCGGAAAGATGACGGAATTGGGAGGGGAGCAGCCACACGGGTAAGTGCCGCAGAGGTGATGACCCGACGGATGGAACCTAAACTTTGCTCCAATGCAACGAGAGCGATCGGATCTGGATCTTCCCAAGAGAGCGGAAGCGCGATAGCGGCAGACCGGATCCCTACGCGCTCGATATTTTTGAGAATGACCGCGTGATCGATCGGTGAAGGGGGTGAATCTTGAAAGAAACCCTCGGGGTCATCGCTGATAGAAATGACCGTCGGGCGTTTCTCGAAAGCAGTCTTTGAATTTGCAGGCTGTGAGTGAAGGACAAAAGGAATATTCCGGGTCCCCTCTCCGGAGATAAAAGTGTCTTTGCCGGCGAATGGAAAGAAACCGAGAGAGGAAAACCTGAAAAGGGTTTTTTGAGGAAATATCAATAGTAGTAGTGCTGCGAGCAGAGTGCAGAAGTAACCGAGAAAGAAGACCAAATGTCTGATGCGTTTCGTGACCATCAAGGTGCGTTCTCTGCTATTTTTTCAGTCACATACTCTAGAATTGCGGTAGCGATCTGATCGGGTGTCGAGGTAGTATCGATACACTTTGCGAAGCTTTCTTCGGCAAGGGATAGATAAACCTTGCGGCAATGGGCGAGTGTCTCGGTCTGTTCGAATTTATTTATAGTGTCGCCGCGAATTCCGATGCGCGAAATCGCTGTAGGAACGTCCAGATCAAGGATGAATAGGATATCTGGATCGGGTGCAAATGCCTGATTGCGACGGCGAACGTCATCTGGCGTGAAGCCCGAGCGGCTCTGATAGGCCATTGATGAGAAATAGTAGCGGTCCAGAATGACAAAATGCCCGGCAGCGAGTGCCGGAAGAATCGTCTTTTCTAAGTGGTCTTTGCGATCGAGAATAAAAGTTTCTATCTCCTCCGCAGCAGTCATTCGGCCGCTTTCGGCTGAAGCGCGAAGGCGCATGCCATACGGCCCATCTGTCGGCTCGCGAGAGAGCGTGACTTGGTGGCCATCTTTGCGAAGAAAATCCGCGAGGCGTTTGGCCTGAGTGGATTTTCCAGTGCCGTCAATGCCCTCAAATACAATGAACATATATGCTTTAGATCTAATAATTTAATAGCCCGCCACGTCAGTTGAGAGGGGCAAATGCGTTCCGCATGACGCTAAAGGTAGCGTGACTTGAGGTGGTTCAGGTAAAATTGAGTTGAAGGTAGCTGTCCGGTCGCTCGTTTCATCAAGTTCGGCGGATCGTAGGTCGAGCCATGGCGATGAATGTTCTCCTGCAACCAGCCAAGGAGGGGTTTGTAATTAGCCGCAGAGCAAGCTTGCGAAATTTCTAGATCTTGCTTTGCAGCATTGAAGAGCTGCGCGGCATTGATATTCCCGAGGGTATAGGTAGGAAAATAGCCGATTCCTCCCATGGACCAATGAATGTCTTGGAGGCAACCAGCAGCATCATCTTTTGGAGCAAAGCCGAAGGACTCTTCGAAGAATCGATTCCAGACTTCAGGAACATCGGCAGCAGTGATGTCTTGATTCAGAAGCAGGCGTTCAATCCGAAAACGTAGAATGATGTGAAGGTCATAGGTCGCCTCGTCTGCTTCCACCCGGATCGAGGAATATTCAGCCCGGTGAATATATTGCAAAAAGCTTTCAATAGGGAAGTCCTTCAATTGTGGGAAGTGCTTCGTGGCGATTGGGTAGAACTTTTCCCAAAACTCAGGAGAGCGCCCAATTTGGTTTTCCCAAAGGCGCGATTGGGACTCATGAATGCCGAGCGAGACGGCCGTCCCGGACGGTAGCCCAAAATCAGAACTGGGAAGGCCCTGCTCATAAAGACCATGCCCTGCCTCATGCATAATCCCGAAGAGCGATGAGGTAAAATCCGATTCTAAGTAGCGGGTCGTAAGGCGGACATCTTCAGGCCCGAGCGTGGTGCAGAAAGGATGGATCGTGGTATCGATACGCCCAGCGCGGAAATCAAACCCCATCTCTGCGGCTACAAGAGAATTGAAATCCATTTGGTTTTTGACCGGGTATGGGCCGGCCGGGAGCTTAGGTTTCTCTTTTGCAGTGCGGGAGGTAGCAGCTTCTGCGATCGGACGAAGCTCGGGTAGAAGATCATCAAATAAGTCGGCAATCGACGATGTCGAGGTGCCACGCTCATAGTCTTCTAGAAGTGCATCGTAGGGCTCGGATTGATACTTCCAGAGCTCTGCCTTCTGGCGGGCAAAATCGACAAGGATTTCAAGATGCGGTTTAAAAGTGGAAAAGTCAGAGCGTTTTCGGGCATCTATCCAAGCATGGTGCGCGGCTGACTGAGCGGCAGATTCCTGGGCAACAAGCGCTGTGGGAATTTGTGAAGCGCGCGCCGAACGCCGCCTTAGTTCGCGAAGATTTGCTGTGTGGGCCAGAGATTCCAGAGAATCTTCCTCCTCAGCATGCGCAAGGGCGTCGTGGTAGTTTGACGCAGTCGATAACTGATGGGCATGGGCGGCAAGATAAGCCAGCTGTTGACCGCGATAAGTGCCGCTAGCCGTTGGAAGATTCGTCTCTTGATCCCAGGAAAGCAGGGAAGCGGCTGAGTTTACGAGGGCAATCTCTTGGGTAAGTTCGACGATGTCCATGCTCAGAGGATGGGCAGAGAGTCTCTGCATTTGGAAGTGCGAAGCTCAGCAAGGTTAACATTGCGAAACGGTGTGGTGGCGGTTATCAAGGTCCACCGCCGTAGAGCAGAGGGGTGTACTAGTCTTTATGAATATTATTATCGTTGGGGCAGGCGAAATTGGCCGACATCTTGCGGCTTGTTTGGCCGGAGAGGCGCACCGGATCTCCCTGATCGAGGCAGATCGTGATCTGGCGGAAGATCTGGAAGCGGCGCTCGATGCGAAGGTGATCCATGGTGATGGCACGAGTGTTTCGGACCTAGCGGATGCGGACGTGGGTGAGTGCGAGCTTTTCCTAGCTATGTCTGCCTCAAACACGGTGAATATGATGTCATGCTCAATAGCCAAGAGCATGGGAGTGGCGAAAGTGGTGAGCCGAGTCCACCCAAGTCTACAACGCGAAGAGTGGCTATTTGACTTCCGTGGACACTTCTCAGTAGACCATATCTTTTCATCGGAACGTTTGGCCGCTATCGAACTTGCGAAATTCGTGCGAAATCCAGATTCACTAGTTATCGAGGAGCTAGCGCGTGGAAGAATTGAGCTTCAACAGGTAAAAGTGGGCCCGCATTCTGGAATGGTTCACTGCTCATTGCGCGATCTAAAAACGCCGGAAGGCGTGCGCGTCGCCGTGATTTCGAGGGGAGAGCGGACCACGGTGCCAACTGCTGATTCGAAGATCGAAGAAGGCGATTTGATAACCATTTTTGGCGAGCCTCGGAAGTTGCGCGATTTTGCAGCGAAGCTTCAGGGAAAAGTAGAGCGTGCCGAAAAGATGCGGGTCGTCATTTTCGGCGGAAACGAATACGGCTTCTCACTAGCTCAAATGTTAGAGAGTATCGATTGCACCGTAAGGGTCTTTGAACGGAACCCAGAACTATGCGCAAGTCTCGCAGACCGTCTTTCTAATGCCACGATCATCAATGCCGATGCGACTGTGGTTGCAGAGTTAGAAGAGGAACAAGTGGGCAAGGCAGATTTCTTTATTAGCACAAGCACGGATGACGAGGACAATGTGATGTCCTGCCTGCAAGCCCATACCCTTGGGGTGAAAAGCTGCCTGACGCTGATACACCGGGCTGATTATGCGGAGGCGATCTCCTTGAAGTGGACACCATTTTGGTATTCGCGCAGCGGTGAGCCCTCGCGAAGCGACACGGCGGGAGATACAAAGATTTATCACGACGGATTCTTACAGCATACTGAAACGTTTTGACGGCGTGGATCTTGTTGAACTGAGAGTTGGAAAAGGTTCATTGGCTGCTGGTCACATGGTCAAGGAAGTGAAATGGCCAGCAGGAGTGGTCCTAGTAGGAAAACTACGAGGTCTGCATGCCGACGTGCCAGGGCCCGACGAGGTGCTGCTGGGGGACGATCATTTATACGCGATGGTTTCCAAAGTAGCCAAAAAAGAGTTTCTAAAATTACTGGCTTAAGAGGCTTGGTAGCCAGCTGATGAATTTCTATCTAATCGCACGTGTCCTTGGTTTTCTGCTGATCTTAGTATCCGGCGCAATGGCGAGTTGTGGGCTATTTGCCGCAGTGGATATAATTGACGGGGACAAGGAGGCAGCACAGATGTTACTTCTATCTGCGGGTATTACCGGGGGCTGCGCTCTTGCCTTAGTGCTGCCGGGAATCGGAAGACATTTCAAAGAACAAGTGCCGAAGCGGGAGGCGATTTTAATCGTCGGGCTGGGATGGATTTTGTGTAGTATTTTTGGCGGTCTCCCTTACCTGTTGTGTGCTCCCTATCTAAATCCTGCAGGGGCATTTTTTGAATCAGCCTCTGGCTTTACGACGACTGGTTCTTCGGTCATGTTAGTGATCGAGCAATGGCCACGTGGAATTTTATTGTGGCGCGCTACAACTCAGCTCCTAGGCGGCATCGGCATCTTGGTGTTGTTCGTCGCTTTGCTTTCTTACATTGGCGTCTCTTCTAAATCGCTGTTTCAGAATGAATCTTCATTCCGCAGTGGGGATCTCGGGCTAGCGCGAATTCACGATACAGCAATCATGCTGCTACGGATTTATCTAAGCTTAGTATTCCTATGTCTTCTCGGTTTAAAAGCGATGGGCTTAACTTGGTTCAATGCGACCTGTCATGCTTTCACCACAATATCTACAGGTGGCCTCAGTCCTCACAGCCAAAGCATTGGCTACTACAGTGAATGGGGGAATTCGTGGCTTATCGAGTTATGGTTGATCATCTTCATGGTATTGGGATCCCTAAATTTCCTTCTGTTCATCGTGATCATGCGCCGGAATTGGAAGCGGGTCTTTCGGGAGGAGGATGCTCGCTGGTTTCTAGGAATATGCGGGCTATTTCTGATTTTGATCGCCGCTGGCCGGAGCTACAATGATCAGATCCCGATCTTAACGACCCTGCGGGAGAGCGCCTTTACGGTCGTTAGTATTGCATCGACGACAGGTTTTGGGACGGCGGACTACGATGTCTGGCCTACCTGGTCCAAGGTTCTCATTGCCTGTCTGATGCTAATGGGTGGTTGTGCGGGCTCCACCGCCGGAGGATTCAAGGTCGGAAGGCTAATCGTCTTTGTGAAATCAGCTCGAAACGAAATCATCAGGACCTTTCGGCCGAACCAAGTATTTCGAGTCATCGCAAATGGAAATTCTTTGGACGATGCTGGGCGTGCACGCGTGATGTTTTTCCTCACGCTCTATTTTATGGTTTGCGTGACAGCTACTGCGGTCGTCGGCTTCCTAGAGGCTGGAACCGGAATCAGCCTAGAGACCTGTGCGGGCACAGTCTTAGCAACGATATCAAGCATCGGCCCGGGATTCGATGCGGTCGGGCCGACGCGGAATTTTGCTGAGCTTCGCGATCCGACACAAATATTCCTCGGTTGGATCATGATTCTAGGCCGTTTAGAACTCTTCGCATTGTTAGTACTCTTTGTGCCGACCTTGTGGAAAAAATATTAAAGCCTCCGGAGAACCATAATATTTTCGACATGGCGTGTGTGCGGAAAAAGATCAAAGGGTTGAGTTTCAACCAAGGTGTAGCCGCCGCTTCGCAGCAGCTTGTAATCGCGCACTTGAGTCGCAGGATCGCAAGAGACATAGATCACAGTCTGCGGACCATAATCGATGAGCTGAGCGATAAATTCCGGTGAGCAACCTTTGCGAGGAGGATCAATGACCATCGTCGTCTCCGAGGCAGGCGTATCGATTTTTTTGAAGATCTCAAGTGCATCCGCCTGAAGAATCTCTACGTTCGAAAGTTCGTTCAGTTGCACGTTGTGGCGGGCATGAATTGCACCGGCCTCATTGACCTCCACACCAATTACTTTTTTAAACCGATTTGCGAGAGTAAGGGCAAAAAGACCTGCACCACAGTAGGCATCCACTAGGAACTTTGCCTTGTGTTCCGTAGCTCGTATGGCGACAAACTGGGTGAACTTTTCGAGGATAAATGGGTTATTTTGAAAAAACTCACCGGCGACAAAATCGAACTGCAATCCCGAGACCGTCTCGGTGGCAATCGCTTTTGGATCTTGTTCAACGACTCCACGGGTGGCGCGCAGTAATAAAGTAGCACCGCGGCGGAAGCGCTCCGGACTTGCCCGGACGGAGGCATGGACTGCAGGTAGCGCCGCATTGATCTCGTCCATTGCGATCGGACACTGGGGAACATCGAGAATTTCGCGCCGTCGGCCATTCTTCAGGAAACCGATTGGCCCTATCTTATTGTCCTTTGGTTTTTCAAAATGTGGCGTGATTTTACTCCGGTAATTCCAAATTTGCGCAGTACTTTCACAGGGATTTACCGAGTGAGTTTCCCCTGCCATGTGTTTCAAAAGATCAGCAATCTGCTGCGTCTTCCAAGAAAGCTGCTGCGGATAGCTTAGGTGCTGATACTGGCAGCCACCACAGGCACCGAATAAAGGGCAGGGCGGAGTGACGCGGTGTGGTGATGCTTCGACAATAGAAATTAGATCCCCTTGAGAATGATTTTTATCATTGCGGAATATACGTGTGCGCACCAGCTCCCCCGGCAGGGTGAATGGGACAAATACCACCCAGCCATCCACACGGCCCACACCCGCTCCTAAGTTGGTCAAAGAATCAATTCGAAGATCAATTTCCTGATGATATTGAAACGGATCAGGGTGGAATTTTTTCGGTGGGCGCGGCTGCATTGATTTTTAGACAATAACGGATGAAGAATAGCAAGTTTCAGATCAGGGGGAGGATATCTTCTAAATTTGGATAGCGGAAACTCTCAATTGAAAGCTGAAGTGGCTGGGCTGAGTAGGCGAAGAACTTCGCTGGCAGCCGCTAGACCGAAGGCCCCAGTTAGATGCGCCGCTGTGCCATAACCAGTTTCGCAACTCAGGCGGAGATCAGTGCTCTCTGGGCGATTACAGCTAACCGAGCCATCTGGCTGCGGATACTGTGGTGGCTCATCTGAGAACACCGCACGAATCTCCATCGGCTGGGGTTTTTGCCCGATGGGAACTGCAGGGAAATGATGTTTGCGGCGGAGTGTTCTGCGCAGTTGATGTAAAAGCGCATCTTTTCCGGAATAGGCAAGGTCTGTGATCTTGATTCTCGTCGGATCGCGTTTTCCACCTGCTCCGCCGCAGGTTACGGTGGGGATTTTGCGTTGATGACATTCGGCGATTAGGAGTGCTTTGTGAGAAAGGGAATCAATCGCATCGACTAGAACCGAGGGCGGGCCATCGAGAACCTGGGGAACTGTGCGTTCGGAAAAAAACTTTTCGATGATCTCAATATTACAGTCTGGGTTGATCGCCGTGATGCGGTCTGCCATCGCTGCAGTCTTCTGACGCCCGATTTGGCCATCCATCGCGTGGAGCTGACGATTTATATTTGTCAGACAGATTTCGTCCAAATCGACCAATCGAATTGTGCCGATACCCGAGCGTGCCAATGCTTCGGCTACCCATGATCCAACACCACCGATCCCGACGATCACAACTCGTGCATCTAGAAATGCATCAAGCGATTCCTGGCTATATAAGCGAGCTACACCACTGAATCGGGTATTTTGATTGGCGGACATTATTTCAGAAGCGAATCTGGGAAACGCAGCTTTGACGGTTTTGGATTGTCATTTAAAGCGAGGACGCTTCTTTGGTGGCAGTATGAGCGCAAAGAAATCCAAATTAAAGTCTGATCATTCCCGCGAGCTGGAGGCAGTTTATCGGCCATCGAAAGAATTTTCGAAAAATGCTCGGGTTTCTTCAATGCGTTCATACAAGGAATTGTATGAATATTCCGTCAGGAAACCCGAGAAGTTCTGGGCCAAAGAAGCAAAAGAACTTTTTTGGCAAAAGCCGTTCAAGAAGGTTTTGAAATGGAAAGCGCCGGATGCAGATTGGTTTGGCGGTGGAAAGCTGAATATCGCCGAGAATTGTGTGGATCGTCACGTACGCGAGGGCCGTGGCAACAAGGCAGCAATCATCTGGGAGGGTGAGCCGGGTGATGTGCGGACTCTTACCTACCGTCAGCTGCAGCTGGAAGTTTGTAAGTTCGCCAATGTGCTACTTAAACGAGGGGTTAAGAAAGGTGAGCGGGTGCTAATCTATCTACCGATGGTTCCAGAGGCAGCTGTGGCGATGCTAGCCTGCGCCCGCATTGGCGCGGTGCATAACGTTGTTTTTGGTGGCTTTGCAGCAGATTCAGTGGTCGATCGCTTGGAAGATTCGGGGGCCAGTATCGTGGTCACCGCAGATGGTGGGTGGCGACGTGGCAAGGTGGTTCCGCTAAAATCTGTTATCAATGAAGCTTTGGAAAAATACGATGGAGTTTGGGCTGTTTTCACGGTGAAGCGGACGAGAAACAAAGTAGAGATGACGGAGGATCGGGACTTCTGGTGGCATGACGAAATGGAGCTTGCAAGCGGGGTTCATCAGGCCAAGGGCTTTGAATCGGAACACCCATTGTTCCTACTTTATACAAGTGGCTCAACTGGGAAGCCCAAAGGTATCTCCCACAGTTCTGGAGGCTATCTGGTCGGAACCTATGCGACCTGTAAATATATCTTCGATATGCGCGATGAGGACGTTTACTGGTGCACCGCAGATGTCGGCTGGATCACCGGTCACTCGTATATTGTCTATGGGCCTTTGGCCAACGGAGCGACGCAACTAATGTATGAAGGAGCTCCAAATTTTCCAGATTTCGGTAGATTTTGGCAAATGATCGAGCGGCACGGGGTGACGATTTTCTATACAGCGCCGACTGCAATCCGCGCCTTTATCAAGGCTGGAGATGACCTTGTGGATCGTGCTGATTTGTCCTCACTTCGTCTGCTAGGTAGTGTGGGCGAGCCGATAAATCCTGAAGCATGGCATTGGTATTTCCATAAAATAGGCGGCGGGCGCTGTCCGATCGTAGACACCTGGTGGCAGACAGAGACAGGAGCGATCATGATTTCGCCGCTTCCTGGCGCCACACCATGTGTCCCGGGGACCGCGACCCGGCCATTTTTTGGCATTGATGCAGTAATCTTAGATGAATACGGCAAGGAATGTGCCCCCGATGAAGCCGGCAAACTGGTGATCCGTCAGCCTTGGCCATCCATGGCTAGAGGGATCTACAAAGACCGGAAGCGCTTCAAAGAAACCTACTTTGGCGACTACCCAGGAATGTATCTGGCGGGTGACAGTGCCCGCCGAGATAAAAAAGGGAATTTTTGGATCATCGGACGGCTGGATGATGTGCTGAACGTCTCTGGTCATCGGCTGGGGACCGCTGAAATTGAATCGGCACTGGTCGCGCATGAAGCGGTTGCGGAAGCAGCAGTCGTGGGGCAACCACATGATCTAAAGGGCCAAGCTGTGGCTGCGTTTGTAACCCTGAAAAGCGGTTATGATGGATCTTCTGTCTTACTAGAGGAACTGCGAGGCCAAGTAGGAAAACTGATCGGTGCAATTGCCAAGCCAGACAGTATCTACTTTACGCCCGCTTTACCAAAAACTAGATCTGGGAAGATTATTCGCCGGCTTCTGAAAGAACTTGTAACGACGGGCACTATCTCCGGAAGCATTACAACCTTGGAGGATATTACGGTGATCGATGATTTGAAAAAAATCCTTACATCTGAAAGGGCCGAATGAATTCCACCCGTTATCGGATTTTTAAATTAGCCCGTAAAATCGGTTATCGCCCGAAGATAAAATGGATGGGAGCCGTCGCAAGTGAGGTATACCTTTTGCATGAGGCAGAAGCTTATCTCGGCCATTTTGTATGGCAGGAAGCTGAAGATATCGAAGCGCTATCTACCGATTATTGGAGATCGTGGGGGCTTTGCGGTGAGCAAGCCGACCTCAGAAATCAGCTGAGGCTGAAGCAAGAGCAGATGGCACAAGCACAGGAATTTCACGCAGATTTATTCTATGAAGAACCGCAGGCTTTTCCCGAGTTGGAAGGTCAAAAAGCCGAAGAAAGCGCGCAACATAGGCAGGCAGAGCTGGAGCGGGATGAGATCTTCTGCAAAGCGCGCGGTGTAAAACGGACCTATCATGGTTTGAAGCTTAAGAAAGTGGTTCTGCTGCAGGAGAATAAGGACACTGAGGACATCACGAAGAGCCTGAAAATTCTGGCAGCGGACTTTCCGGAACTAAAGAGGTGCCGTCAGAAAATCGGCAAGCAGATCGCAGGTTTGAAACAAAAAATAGGCTTTTTAAATCATCAGATAGAAGCTCAGCTTCCCGAGCAGCGGGCCGTCGCCGCGAAGTCGTCCAAAGGCCTCGGAGAAACAATTCGAGTGGTCTCGCAGTTGAAGAACGAAATTAGCGGACTAGATTCGGAAATTCGTAAGCTGCACGCAGAAATTGGACAATATATTAACCAGAATATGCAGTACAGTTCGCTATGCCGCAGGGCCGTTCATGGTCAGAAGCGGTTGACTATGATCATCGTGGAATTAAGAAAATCGATCTGGTTTAACCATTGCCTCGCCAATTCATGATCAATCAAATCTATCCTTGGGCAAAAAAGCTGTTGTTTGCACTAGATGCAGAGCGGGCTCACGATATTGGAATGGCCGGGCTGAGGCTCAGCGAGAAGTGCGGCGTATTGGATAAACTTCTGCCCAAATTAGCCGGCGATGCTGTTGAGGAAATAAAGCTGATGGGCTTGTCATTTCCAAATCGGATTGGCTTGGCTGCCGGTCTCGATAAAGAAGGAAATACGATTGATGCACTCGGGCGTGTGGGTTTTGGCTTTATTGAAATTGGAACCATCACGCCACGTCCTCAGTCGGGAAATCCTCAGCGGCGGCTTTTTCGGCTGTTAGAGCACGAAGCGATCATCAACCGAATGGGTTTCAACAATCCGGGAATTGAGGAAGGAGTTCGGAATGTGAAGGCTCAACGCAGCTTTCAAGGAGTAATCGGCTTTAATATTGGAAAAAACAAAGACACGCCCAACGAGGACGCAGTCGATGACTATGTTACTTGCTATGAGCGGGCATATGAGGTGGCCGATTATGTAGCCGTCAATTTATCCTCGCCGAACACTCCAGGCCTGCGAGACCTACAAGCTGCGGATGCTACCAAGAAGCTTCTAGATAGATTAAAAGAATCTCAGGCCGAGATGACTCAGAGGTCCGGTAACAAGGTGCCGCTCTTGTTCAAAGTAGCGCCAGACTTGGAGGAACAGCAGATCGTGGAGTTGGCAGCCGTCTTTCGGGATGGTGGACTAGATGGATTGATTGCGACGAATACGACATTGGATCGGTCTCAAGTGCTCGGTCATTCGCTTGCCGAACAGGCAGGCGGCTTGTCCGGAAGGCCAGTATTTCAGAAATCAAATGAGGTTCTTCGCTCTTTTAGTGAACTCTTCAAAAAAGAGATTCCTATCATCGGGGTTGGCGGGATCTGTAGTCGAGAAGATGCAGAGGAAAAGTTCCGAGCTGGTGCAGATCTTGTGCAGATATACACCTCTTTAATCTACAAGGGGCCGAGTCTTGTGAGCGAGCTAAAACACGCGTCTACTAAATCTCCTGAGAGCTTTCAGTAGACGAAAGCTGGAATTGGTGTCGGTTATTCTATGTGATTCGTCTATTTTTCTTTGCCCTTGGGATGGCAGGGCTGCATCTGGCCTCGGCAAGTGAGCCTGTCCGGACCTTGGCGCAGATAAGGGATTTAGAGGCGAAAGTAATCTCATCCATGGCTGGAACGATGCCAGCAACTGTTGCGTTAGTATCTGAGAAATCCGGTTCTTCGGGTTCTGGTGTTTTGGTTTCAGAAGACGGCTTGATTTTGACAGCCGCCCACGTCATTCAGGGGATGAAAGAAGTCGATGTCTATTTTTCGGACGGACGGAGATGGAAAGGCAAGGTTCTAGGAGCAAATTACTCCAAAGATATCGGGATGGTAAAGATGCGCGATGAGGGACCTTGGCCTTATGTGAGTTTAGGTGAATCCAAGCCGCTTGAGGCCGGCGATTTTGTCTACGCAATCGGACATTCAGCTGGATTTGATCCGGCACGGACTTCGCCAGGGCGCTTTGGGCGGGTGATGTCAGATGGACCAGGGAATTACTTCACGACTGATTGCACTTTGATTGGTGGGGATTCTGGAGGCCCTTTGTTTGATCTAGAGGGACGGCTAGTCGGAATCAACTCTTCGATCGGAGAAAGTTGGAAGAATAACAACCATGCAGGTATCGATGGATTTAAGCAGGATTGGGAACGCTTGTTGAATGGAGAAGCCTGGGGGACACTGCAGATGAACCCCTTGGCGAATCCTGAAACCCCGGTCACTGGGATCGGGATGGGCTCACGGCGCGGGCTGCGGGGTGTATTAATTGATTCGGTGGCAGCAAATTCTCCCGCTTCACGGGCTGGCTTCCGAGTGGGGGATGTCATTTCTTCGGTGGATGGCGAGCCTGTCCGCGAAAATGGTGAGCTTCTGCAAATTTTGGTGAAGCGCGAAGTTGGAGATGTAGTTGTCCTACGTGTGTCCAGAGATGGCCGAAAAATGGATCTACCGGTAAAATTAGGACGGCGCGGAGAAGTTTATAAGAATCGATGATCTGGTTGCGATACATAGCCCTTCTTTCCTTGGCGTTTCATGGATTGAGCCTTGGCCAAGCAATCTCGGAGGTGCCTTTGATGCGTCCAGATGAGGTGGAAGCCGTGGAGACGCAGGACCAAGAATTTCGAAATGCAGTCCAGCCGATTCTCCAATCAGCTGCGCAATCTACTGTCAGAATATGGACACAGAGCCGACGTGGGCGGACCCTAGCCGTCAGCTACGGCGTGGTGATCGGAGACGGCCGGCAGGTTTTGACAAAATGGAGTGAGGTTTCCGCAAGTAGAGACCAATTATGGGTGGAAGGGCCGAATCAGCAGGCATTTTCCGCCCAAGTTGAGGGAGTTTATACAGATGATGATTTGGTGTTGCTTAGGCTCGGAGATGTAAATTCAGAAGCTTTCCAAGAGACCAGAAAGCGTCTGCCGGCAATTCGCTTCGAGCCGATTGACCTGATCATAGGAAAATTTCTTTTTGCCCCACAGCCTAGTGGGTCTCTAGCTGGCTTTGGAGTGACGGCAGTTCTGGAGCGGAACTTGCGTGAGACAGATCGGGCTCATCTAGGAATCGAAGTGGATCGGAGCTTTCAAGGGAAAGGCGTGAAAGTAGCTAGTGTGGAGGAAGGATTTGGAGCTGCGGATGCTGGGGTGGAGCCTGGAGATATCATTTTACAGGTAGGCGATCGAGAAATCACCGGCTTATTCGAGCTTAAAAACGCGCTCAGCGGGACTTTTCCCGGTGAGGAGCTTTCCCTAGTGATCGATACTGCAGGACGCGAGAGAGAAGTCACAGTCGTCCTTTCAAACCGCCCTTCTTTCGGTAGCTTGCCAGAGCAGCGCCTGAGTCAAATGGAAAAAATGGGTGGATCGGTCAATCGAGTCCGGGAGGGGTTTTCAAAAGTCGTCCAGACCGATATGCAGATAGAGAGCCATCAGATGGGTGGTCCGGTGGTTGATCTGCAAGGGCGTGTGGTTGGAATCAACGTCGCTCGAGCAGATCGGACACGGACTTACCTAATTGGAAGCGGAGCACTCCTTGAGATTCTTGCGACTGAGCCAGATACGCCAGAGGAAGCGCTTGCCAAACGCCAAGAGGCAGTGGAGCGAATTGCACAGGAGCGCCGCCAGCTGAGATCTAGACAACAGCAGGGAGAAAGACCTTTGGATCTCGGTGACATAAGAAGACATGCGGAAGATAGCCGACGGCTGTCTGATTTTCTCAGCGATGAAATGAGCCTACTGCAGCAGCCGTAGGCATTTTATTTTTTGGAAGTGTGCTTTCCTCATCCAATCTTGGATGAGTATGGTTTGCGGCGCATGAGCGAACCCGAATTCTATTACCAAGATCCATTTCCACTGCAGGCAGATGGGACTGAATACGAATGTATTCAGAAGGGGGGGCTCGAAAGGAGCGCGTTTGAAGGCAAAGAAATCTTAAAGGTCACAGGTGCAGATCTTAAATTTTTGGCCGAAGTAGCGATTCGTGCGATTAACTTCACGTTGAGGGCAAGTCATTTAAAGCAAGTGGCAGCGATTTTGGAAGACCCCGAGGCCTCGCAGAATGATCAAATGGTTGCGCTGATGCTGCTGAAGAATGCTGAGATTGCTTCACATGGGATTCTGCCAGCCTGCCAGGATACTGGAACGGCAACGATTATCGGAAAGAAGGGCCAGCAAGTTTGGACAGATTGTCAAGACGCAGCGTTTTTATCTGAAGGGGTCTACGCAACCTATATACAGGAGAATTTACGATATTCTCAAACGGCTCCCCTTACGATGTACAAAGAGCTAAATACCAAGACGAATTTGCCCGCCCAAATTGATCTTTATGCGGTTCCGGGGGATGAGTATCAATTTTTGTTCGTGAGCAAGGGTGGAGGATCGGCCAATAAGACATTCCTCTACCAGGAAACGAGAGCTTTGTTAGACCCAATGCGGCTAAAAGAGTTCTGTATCGAAAAAATGAAGTCACTTGGGACTTCGGCATGCCCACCTTATCATCTGGGATTTGTGATTGGCGGGACCTCGGCTGAAACGAACCTGAAAACTGTCAAGATGGCAACGACACGCTATTACGATAGCCTGCCAACAACAGGAAATGAGCATGGCCGCGCTTTTCGTGATCTAGAACTTGAGGCTGAACTTTTACAGGCAGCGCGTGAAGTAGGGATAGGCGCACAGTTTGGCGGGAAATATTTCGCGCTGGATGTCCGGGTCATCCGGCTGCCAAGACATGGGGCTTCGTGTCCGGTGGGAATCGGGGTTTCTTGCTCAGCGGATCGGCAAGCGAAGGCGAAGATCACGCGGGATGGAATATTTCTTGAGAAATTAGAAAAAAATCCGGGGCGTTTCATTCCAGAAAAATTCCGCGAGTGGAGGTTCAAAGGGGTGGCAATCGATCTAGATCTCGGGATGAAGGCGACCCTTTCTACTTTGTCAAAATATCCCGTGACCACAGCTCTCTCACTAAGTGGCACAATTATCGTCGCGAGGGATTCAGCACACGCTAGGCTAAAAGAGATCCTCGAAAGTGAAGGTGAGCTGCCCGAATACTTTCGGAAATATCCAGTCTATTATGCCGGTCCGGCAAAGACTCCTGCCGGAATGGCCTCGGGTTCTTTCGGTCCAACAACGGCAGGACGAATGGATGCCTATGTCGATTTGTTCCAAGCGGCAGGTGCTTCGATGGTGATGCTCGCAAAGGGAAACCGCTCACAGCAGGTTACAGATGCTTGTAAAAAATATGGAGGTTTTTACCTTGGCTCCGCTGGAGGACCTGCGGCACTTCTGGCAAGTGAGCATATCCGCTCGCAAGAGGTCGTGGCTTTTCCTGAACTTGGAATGGAAGCAGTGTGGCAAATTGAGGTGGAAAACTTTCCGGCTTTCATATTAGTCGACGACAAAGGGAATGATTTCTTTCAGACGATCAATCAGTGTCCAGTTTGTTAGGCTCAGAAGAAATAGGAGCATCGTGATTTGAAAAAGTTTCTACCTTACTATCGGCACTTACTCGACGTCCGTTGGCATTTCTTGGGCGGTGTAGTTGCGGGATTGTTTTATGCCGCAGCGACCGGCCTTGGACTGCCGCTGCTGACCAAAATTGTGTTTCCTGTCTTGTTCAATGGTGCTGCAGAAGGAAGTGGGTGGTATGTGGATTGGTTGAGCTCTTGGCTCGGTGATTTAACGCGCAGGGAGCTCTTGCTCTACACCTGTAGCTGGATACCGATCGTGTTTTTAGTAAGGGGCTTAGCTGCCTTTGCTAATGGATACCTAGTGCAATACGCAGGCACCCGAGTTGTCGAAAAAATCAGGATCGACCTGTTTACAAAGTTGCAGAGCTTACCGCTCGGTTTCTTCAAGCGGAACAGCTCCGGAGATCTGCTTGCCCGTGTGGTGCAGGATACTCAGATGCTGCGGCAAGTCATTGCGCAGGCCTCAAGCGATCTTGTGAAGCAGCCAGCGACCCTGATCTTTGCCCTAGGCCTTATCATATATCTTTCGTGGGAGGATCGGAGTTTCTTCATCGCCTTAATCGCTCTGTTGACCGTTCCGATCTGTGTTTTCTTGATACGGATGGCAGGAAAGAAACTAGCCCGTCGTGCACGCGATCTCCAGGCGAGAGGCGGAGATTTAACCGCTTATCTCACTGAAAGTTTGCAGTCGGCGCTGGAAATCCGCGCCTATAATCTTCAGGAAGTTCAGAAAAATAGCTTTAAAAAACGGATCGCGGAGATTCTAAAGCTATCGATGAAAGTAGTGAAATATCGGCAGCTCATCTCACCTTCGATTGAGGTAGTGGCAGCAGCAGGATTTGCTGCGGCTTTATTCTTTGGTGTTCAAGCCGGGATGACACAAGACGGCTTTCTTACGCTGGGTATGGCGCTATATATGTCATACGAGCCAATTAAAAAACTAGGGAATATCTACTCAATTTTCCAGCAAGGTGGCGCTTCTGTGGACCGGATCGAGTATATCCTAAACGCCACAGATACAATCCACGATCCGAAGAATCCAGTCGTCTGCGCGGCACCAAGGAAAGGCATTTCATTTGAAAATGTGACCTTCAGCTATGGGGCAGAGCCAGTTTTGCGGGATGTAGATCTAGAAATTGCGGCCGGAGAAGTGCTCGCTTTAGTCGGGCCTAGCGGTGCCGGGAAATCGACCTTTGCCCAACTAGTAGCTAGGTTCTATGAACCAGATAAGGGAAGAATCTGTTTCGACGGAGTCGGGATAGAGAATTTTCTAAAAAAGGATCTTCGCAAAACGATCGCAGTTGTGCCGCAAACACCCTCCCTGTTTCTGGGGACTTTAGGTGAAAATATTTTGATCGGAAACCTAGATGCGAGCCAGGCACAGGTAGAAAAGGCGGCAAAAAAGGCCCATGCTCATGATTTCATTATGGCGATGAAGGATGGATACGATACTTCCGTAGGGGAGAGAGGTGACCTATTATCCGGTGGCCAGAGACAGCGAATTGCTATCGCTAGAGCGTTCTTAAAAGACGCACCGATTCTTATTCTCGATGAAGCAACAAGCGCTCTTGATTCTGAGAGCGAGGCAGCCATCCAAAGTGCCCTAGGTGAACTAGTGCGTGGGCGAACCACCTTGATTATCGCGCATCGTTTTAGCACCATTCAAATTGCGGACCGGATCTTAGTATTTAAGGAAGGGCGGGTAATTGCCGATGGCAGCCACGCGGAACTAAAAGAAACCGATGCAACGTATCGAGCAATGGCTGGTAGCGATTTTCGATGATTCATTCAAAGCTTTATCACAAACTGAATGAGCACAAAACAGAAAAGGTTTCGATTTTTTTTGGTAGATACGCATTAATCTGACTCAAGCGCTAAGGGATTCTGGCAGCTTGGCCCGTTACGGATACATCTGGTCCTGCCTACAGAGCATTCGCTGAGGCAGTCTATTTTCACTTCTGCCGGATTTGCAAAAGCAGTTAGGTTCGAAGCTAGCCTTTGCCTACATCTCAAGTTGTTGCTCTAGCTTCGGCTCTGGTTGCAGTTCTGGCTCAGGTTCTGGCTCAGGTTCTGGCTCAGGTTCTGGCTCAGGTTCTGGCTCAGGTTCTGGCTCAGGTTCTGGCTCAGGTTCTGGCTCAGGTTCTGGCTCAGGTTCTGGCTCAGGTTGTGGCTCAGGTTGTGGCTCAGGTTCTGGCTCTGGTTGTGGCTCTGGTTGTGGCTCTGGTTGTGGCTCTGGCTTCGGTTCTGGCTTCGGTTCTGGCTTCGGTTCTGGCTTCGGTTCTGGCTTCGGTTCTGGCTTCGGTTCTGGCTTCGGTTCTAGTTTCGGTTCTAGTTTCGGTTCTAGTTTCGGTTCTAGCTTCCTTCGGGCTTGGGACTCCTGCTCAGCGATTGGTTCTGCAGCTCGTATGGCTCTTTCTAAACCCGGACGTTCGAGTTGGCGCAATGGCTCTCTGCCGGCTTCCAAGTTCCGATTACCGGAGTTTCGATTGGACCTTTCTAGATTTTGAATCTGTGCAGCTTGACGATTTCGATATTGAAGGAATCGTTCTACCACCGCTTGACCAAGCAATTCTCGACGCTGAGGGAACAATTCCGCAAGATTACCGCTGATGTTCTGAGGGCTTATCTGCCGATTATCGGTCCGTCTGAAGTCAGGGATTTGGTATTCAATACGGTCTCCCGGATAACGTTGGAAGTTGTTAATGATATCTGAGTTAATCCCGCTGCTTCTTATCTGGACCCGGTGAAACGGAATATCTTGCTGGGAAGAGCGGCGGATCTGCTCATAGCGGGGGCCTCCATTGATCACGTTGTTTTCATATAGGTATGTATTCGTTACGTTACGAGTTTTCAGAAACCAGCGGTCGCTACGCGATTGGGAAAGAAGATGCCGATTGATATCTCCGTAGAGATGTTGGTTCTGGACGGCGTTGAACTGCTGCGGACGGATCCGAAAATTTTCTTCGACCCGGCTGTCCCAGCGCTGTTCTGAATAGGCGAGCGTTTCGGGCGGTAAGGGTGCCCACGCAGTATAATCTTCACCGCTGCGCCAAGTCACCCAAGCTGGTGCCCATTGATCGCCAGGAACCCACAGCCATCCTTTGCTTTCAGTCTGCGCCCATCTTCCGTAATGATAGGTAGCCCAACCAAAGGGCTCTTGCGATAGCCATGACCAGCCTCGATCCGTGTATGCCCAAGACCCTCTTGTATAAGGCCGCCACGTTGGATCTTGCTGAGCGCGAGGCTGCCAAACGTAGCCATATTCGTTGGAATCATACCAAGAACCATAGTCAGAAAGCTCGTTATAAAATGAACCGTAATTCGCTACGGGGACCCGTCGTTCGAAATTAGAGAATTCGCCGATATTGATTGGAGCGCCTTGTGCGATCGCGTCATCACGTCGCTGGATTTCCTGTAAACTTAAGGATTTATCCAAGGTTTCCTGAGCCTTGCGTTGAGTAATTTCCAGATCTGATTGAAGCTTCAATAGCTCTTCAGAACGTTCGGTAATTCCTAGTTCGATCTGATCTATACGTTCTTGTTCCGCCCTTCGGCTAAGATTGTCTCGATTTTCGAGATCAGCGCGCAGGGCTTCAAGACCTTGCCGATTCGCGTTCAAGTTGTGAGAATTGAAGTTCCAGGTTCTTCGCATCGAGTTCGTTCTGGAGTTCGCGCTCGCGCTGCGAGACCTGTTTAGTTTCCTTAGAGCTTTGCCCGGAAGTCGCTTCTTTGTTGCAGGACCCGAGTAGCAAGTGGGAAAGAGAGAGATAGGATAATTTGAAAGAATTTCATGATTAGCTTGAAGATAGACGAGGCAGCGATTGCCCTTATTCATCAGGCGCGGACAATTGGTGTGTTTGAATTGGTTCAATGAGCCCTATCTGGATTGTAGCTATGACCCCTGAGGAGATCGAAGAATATATTGAAGAATTTATCGCCCGGACTGTTCATGAATATCGCCGTGAATGCGGAATCGTAGAAACCAACAAGGGCGGAGATGGACGATTTTTCGGAGAGGTCCAGGCTGTAGCCTACTCAAGCCAAACTTTCACCCGGACAATCTACCTCGCTATTGGAAAAACAGAAATGGGCGTGCAGCTTGTCCGCTTTGGAGCGTCCGAATGCGTAAGGCCTGAGAAATCAGATCTAGATCTATTGCTGAAAAAAAATTTGCCGAACACAAGGCCTTGCTGACCGCTCTGCCCCTGTGCCTAATGGGTCTGAACAGGTAATTCGCTAATTTTCCAAAGGAAATAGGATTAAAGGGCCGTTTGCGTGAAACTGGAGAGGATCCACCGCAGAATCACTGCGTAGCTCATTCCCACATCGTTTTCGTCAAGTCAGATGATCCGAAAATACTAGTAAACGTCGCGGAGGTAGCGCTTGCTTTTTTTCAGCGCTGCAATGTATGCAACTGCTTCTTCTTCGGAAAGCTTGCCTTGCTCCTTGGCGATCGTGAGCAGAGCTTGGTCCACATCCTTTGCCATTCGGGAGGCGTCTCCGCATACGTAAAACGAGGCTCCGTCTTCAAGCCATTTCCACAGCTCTGGACCTTGTTGGACCATAAGATTCTGCACGTAGATTTTCTCTTTCTGATCGCGTGACCAGGCGAGATCCAAACGCTCCAAAAATCCGTCTGAGGTGAATTGTGCAAGCTCGTCTTCATATAGAAAATCTGAGGCTGCATATGGATTACCAAAAAACAGCCAATTTTTCCCTTTCGAGTTTGTCGCCTTGCGTTCTTCGAGAAAGGCACGAAAGGGTGCAATCCCCGTTCCCGGACCTACCATAATGACTGGAACATCGCCATCGGCGGGAAGGCGGAATGCGGCATTGTGATGCACGTAGACTCCCGGATGAGATTCTGCAGTGAGCCGATCAGAGAGATAGGTGGAACAGATTCCACCCCGCTTCCGATCATGGCTATCATAACGCACGATGCCGATACAAAGGTGGACCTCGCCTGGGTGAGCTTTCGGGCTGGAAGCGATCGAATACAACCGCGGCTGAAGCTTTTTCAGAATAGAGACGAACTCCTCGCCATCGGTAAAATCTGCTGGGTAGCTAAGAACAAGGTCGATCAAATCTCTGCCCCAGCAAAAATTTTCCCACTCAGAACGCTCGTCCGCCTCTACGAGCGAGCGTAGAAAGGGCGAACCACTACGGGCCTGCCATTTTTGGATAATAGACTTGTTGATATTTCCAATGTCATAGTGCCGAATGAGGGCCTCACGAAGGGGGACTTCATTTCCAAATGGATCTGGGACATCACCTGCACTGAAGGGAAGAGCGGCAATGATTTCATCGACTACTTCGGGAGGGTTCTCAGGATAGACTCCGAGAGCATCACCTACTTCGTAATCTAGGTCTGAGCCCGCTAAGGAGATTTCTACGTGGTGGGTAGCTTTATTGCCTGGGCCGTTCAAATTATAGTTACGCAAGACCGTGGAAGGAAATGGGTTCTTCTTTGAATAGCCAACCTCCTCGATTTCATCAGTAGCGGGTGCCGCTGCAAGGGCGATTGGCTCCGGCGCGAGGAGCGCGATCACTCCGCTGGACCATTCTTTGTAAGGATCGTCAGGATCCACATCGACATCCACGCGGTCATAGATCCGAGTCGCTCCCAAAGCTGCGAGACGTTCGTCGATCTCCGTTCCGCATTGGCAAAAATCCGGATAAGAGCTATCGCCTAGGGAGAGAACTGAAAAGTTTACCTCTGGAAGGGCTGGAGCTTCATCAGACATCAGCCAAGTATGAAACTCTAGAGCACTGTCGGGCGGCTCGCCATCTCCATAAGTGGACGTGATAATCAGAAGGTTTTTCTCGCTTGCTAGCTTGCTGGTGTCATAAGACGACATATCCTCCAGACTTGCTTCAAAGTTTCCTTTGTTTAGAGACTTGGTGAGTTTTTTTGCAAGACCTTCAGCGGTTCCAGTTTGCGATGCGTAGAGCACTGTGGCCGGAACCACAGGACCCTGAGCTGCGGCTGGAGCCGCAGGTTGATTCTGGAGCATCTGCCCCAAGAAATCGCTCAACCATTTGCGCTGGTCCGGAGAGAAAGGTGCGGTATCTGGTATCTGGATGGTATGTGCCATATCTCTAAAATATAATCGGACGGAATTTTGCCAAACGCTGGAACCTCTTGGCCGGTCTTTCAAGCGCAGATCGTACCAACTCCTAGGGAAAGTTTTAAACTCAAATCCAGTCCCACTATGAGTATTTCAAGGATTTTGAAGGATCGAGCTCAAACTCGAGAGAGAAGTCCTTCGATGTATAAGGACTCACGTAGGTCTCCATGAATTTGAGGAAATAGCCATCTTCTTTAACAAAGCTCAGCTTGCTGAGAGATCCGACCTCAATTGCGAAGAAAAATTGCCATTCTGACTCTAGATCAAGGTTCCTTCCCGAGCGGACAGAAAGGACTTCAGGGATCTTTAGTAGCCATGTCCGCGCCGCACGCACCATTTCCTCGATCGCTTCGGGATTCGCGTCGTCATTAATTTCGTAATATGTTGCGTGGTGGATCATTTGCGTTCCTTCCCTCTCCGTGTTTTAACCTATCGAGCTGCTTCAGTGTTTCCAATGAAACGCTCCTTTCTTCAGTGCATAAATGTAAGCCACCGCAAGAATGCCAGCAAAGCCAGCCATACTAGCAAGCGACGTAGCGCCATTTACTGGAATCAAATCCCTAAACTGAACTGCCCAAGGATACATGAAGACAACTTCAATATCGAAAATCACAAAGAGCATTGCGACCAAGTAGAATTTCACAGAGAAACGTGGGGATCCCTCCCCGATTGGAAGCATCCCGCATTCGTAGGCTGAATCTTTCGTAGCATTAACCTTTCCCGACCGGCCAAAAACGACACTTAAAGCAAGAGTGATGATTGCAAAACCGCAGGCCACTAGGACTTGGAGAAGAACAGGTAAGTAATTTTCAGGCATAAAGGGCGGAGATGAACGCAGGTAGCTATCTAAAATCTACATGTAGAATTGGACAGAAAAAAATCCGTGTTCGAAGTGAACACGGATTACAAATAAATTCTTCAGTCTTAATTTCCAAGAAGTCTTTCGAACCTGGAAACAGAAACTTATGATTTTGCTTCTTCTTCAGCAGCAGCCGCATCTTGCTCAGCAGCATATGCGCTAGAGGCCTCATGCACGCGATCGGTACCTTTGTATTCTTTACCTAGCTTTTCGACTAGTCCACGGTTCACGAGGTTCTGAAGTTTTTCATAAGACCGAAGGCGGAGCATTTCTTCGCCTCCACTTACCGCGTTTCTTACTTTCAAATTTTCGAATACACGCTCGAAGAGATCGTTAAATCCAAAGACCGTTTTTTCGGCGAGGACATTGCAAAGTTCGTCAGTTACGTGATCTGGAAGTCTCCGGGAAAACCGGGTTCTTTTAGTGGTTATTGCCATAGCGCCCGGAACATAGCCCGAAAGATTAGAATTGCGAGGCAATTCTTCAACCGTCCATTCAGGCAGGTGAATAGGCGGCTGCAAGAAAAAAGCTAACGTTTATTTTCTGATATAATTTTGCACGAGATATTGATTGATCGTCTGCCAGTTTGAATTGAATGCCACGACAAGCAGACTAAATCGCTTGGAACCTAGCTTCGGGGTCCTAAAAGATCTTCTTACCAGCTCTAGAGTTTCTAGCTTGGAATCTATCAAAAGAATAGATATCAGAAGCGAATAGGGCATCGTTAGATTCGAGGCGATAAGCCGCTCAGCCTATTTAAATCAGTCAATGGGATTACCAAGTAAAGGCACGATACAGGAGCAGAAGGAGCTTCTTCGCCACTACTTGAAGAGTATTCTTAGAATGACTGAGACTTGTTCTGACAGCTTGGTCGAGCAGCTTATTACCTTTCTAAAGGAAAACGAGACGCTGAAGACGGTCGCGATCTATCATGCGCTAAAGGGCGAGCCCGACTTAATGCGGCTTCTGAGTCTGGAGTCGATCCGATTTGTATTCCCGAGAGTAGAACGGGATCGATTAGTGTTCTGCGAAGCAAAAGCGGGAATTGGTAGCCTCCGGCGCGGCGCATTTGGGATCATGGAGCCCATGCCCGAAGCGGAGGTGATCAACCTAGACGATATAGATGTATTCTGCTGCCCGGGGCTTGGCTTTGATCGACAAGGAGGTAGATTGGGCAAAGGCAGGGGCTTTTACGATGAATGCTTAGCAAGAGCCGCAGGAGCTTCGATCAAAATAGGGATCTGTTTTGAAAATCAAGTTGTTCTTAAAGTTCCAATGGCGGAACATGACATCGCGATGGATTTGTTGGTCACAGAGAGTGGTCTCGCAGCAGTCTGCGCATAGTTTTACCAGATCCTCAGCGATTACCATTTTACCGGAAGTCAGGGTGAATGAAATTGCGAATCCCAAGTATTATAAAATAATTGCGGAAATGGCTTGTCACGAGATCTAAATTCATTAGCATCCCGCCCCCGTCGTCAGGACGGCTTGAAGAAATTTCAGGCCCAACCCTAGCAAACATGGGGCCTATCGGGTGCAGCTCCGGAAAAAAGCGAAAACAGGTTTTCATAGCCTCGTCTTCGTGCCGGATCGTCCCAACGCTTATTTTAGACAATCCAGAAAACACGAAGGAAATTATGCCGACCATTAATCAGCTTGTTCGCAAAGGACGTCATGTCCCTGTCGAAAAGTCAAAATCCCCAGCACTCGTCAACTGCCCCCAACGGCGCGGAGTTTGCCTTCAGGTAATGACGAGAACTCCTAAGAAGCCGAACTCAGCGTTGCGGAAAGTCGCGAAGGTCCGGCTTACCAACGGATTTGAGGTAATTGCCTACATCGGCGGCGAAGGGCATAACCTGCAAGAGCACTCAATCGTTCTGGTCCGGGGTGGGCGGGTAAAGGATTTGCCAGGTGTTCGCTACCACATTGTTCGCGGATCACTCGATACCCTAGGCGTAGATAAGCGGAAGCAATCACGTTCCAAATATGGAGCGAAGCGTCCGAAGGCAGCTAAGTAGAAAAATTTACTCAATACTAACCTCACTTTATCCATGCCACGTCGGAAAAGAATATTCACAAAGCCAGATCGCCGCGATCCACGTTATGACAGCGCTGTTGTAGGGCATCTGATTACTAAGGTAATGAAAGATGGAAAGCGCTCACTTGCTCAGCGGATTGTCTATGCAGCAATTGATCGTGCCAATGACGGGACTGATACAATTGATCCATTGGAAGTCATCACTCGTGCAGTAGAGAATTCGAAACCACGCGTTGAAGTGAAGTCTCGCCGTGTAGGTGGCGCAACTTATCAGGTCCCATTGGAAGTTGATCCGGATCGCTCCGAATCGCTGGCGATGCGCTGGCTTGTCACCTATGCGCGCAATCGCAAAGGAACGCCGATGCATGTCGCCCTCGCAAACGAGATCAAGGATGCAGCGAACAATCAGGGAGCTGCAGTCCGTAAGCGTGATGATGTGCACAAGATGGCGCAGGCAAACCGTGCCTTTGCCCACTTCCGCTTCTAGATCGCGGAACCAATTTATGATTCGATAGAAAACTTTGAACCTGAACCATCCAGATCGTCCTTATACGCTAGAGCGGACCCGTAATATCGGGATCGCTGCGCATATTGACGCAGGGAAGACCACTCTGACAGAGCGGATTCTTTTCTACACCGGGATGATTCACAAAATTGGTGAAGTCCACGATGGTGCGACGACTACTGACTGGATGGAGCAAGAGCGTGAGCGTGGCATTACCATTACTTCTGCCGCAGTGACCACAGAGTGGTGGCAGAACCAAGAGCCAGATGTCACTAAGCTCTATGAAGAGGAAAAGCATCGAATCAACCTGATCGACACACCCGGACACGTTGATTTCACTGCTGAAGTAGAGCGTTCTTTGCGGGTCCTTGATGGGGCAATCGTAGTCTTTTGTGGTGTTGCCGGCGTTCAACCTCAGACTGAAACAGTCTGGCGGCAGGCTACAAAATACGATGTTCCGCGCATTGTTTTTGTGAACAAAATGGACCGCACGGGCGCAGATTTCGACCGTGTTGTCGCAGAGATTCGCGAGAAACTAGGCGCCAATGCGGTAAGAATCCTTATCCCAATCGGATGCGAGGAGAATCTGAAAGGCCAGATTGATGTGATCAATCAACGCGCCGTCTATTACGCTGATGATGATCAATATGGCTCAACTTATTCAGTCACCGAACTAAGTGCAGAGCAAAAGAAGATTTGCAAGGGCGCTTATGATGAGCTTCTGGCAGTCACAGCTGATTGTGATGAGATTCTCGCCGAGAAGTTTCTTCTCGAAGAACCAATTTCCACGACTGATTTAAAACAAGCAATCCGCCGGGCAACAATCGCCAACAAGCTCATTCCGGTTGCAGGTGGATCCGCGTTTAAAAACAAAGGTGTTCAATATCTATTAGATGCCGTCATTGATTATCTTCCTTCACCCTTGGATATTCCGGCTGCGATCGGCATGGACCCAAATGACGAGGATCATGAAGTCTCTATCGAAACCACCGATAACGGAAAATTCACCGCCCTCGCATTCAAGCTCTGGGCCGATAAATTCGTCGGCAAGCTAGTCTTCTTCCGTGTTTATTCTGGGATCGTCCGTCAAGGCGACATGGTCTACAATCCTCGGACCCAAAAGTCAGAACGCGTGGGCCGCTTGATTCGGATTCAGGCCGATGAACACCGCGAGATCAAAGAATGCTATGCTGGGGATATTGCAGCAATGGTCGGTCTGAAGAACGCAACGACTGGAGATACCCTTGCAGAACCTGGGCATGAGGTTGTACTCGAACCACCTTCCTTCCCAGAACCAGTAATTTCGATGGCGGTAGAGCCCCGGACAAAGGTAGATCAGGAGAAGCTAGCTTTGGCTCTCGCACGTTTATCTGATGAAGATCCGACTTTCCGCGTGAAAACCGATGAGGAAACTGGGCAAACGATCATCTCCGGAATGGGCGAGCTTCACTTGGAGATTATCGTCGATCGAATTCTTCGTGAGTTTAAGGTGGACGCGAATACCGGAGCTCCGCAGATCACCTACCGTGAGACAATCACAAAGGCTGCGCGGGGCGAGGGAAAGCTTATCAAGCAATCCGGCGGTCGTGGCCAATACGGACATGTGATCCTATCCGTTGAGCCGAACGATCTAGGGGCTGGGATCAGTGTAGAAAACAAAACCATCGGAGGATCCATTCCGAAAGAATTTATCAATGCCGTTCTTAAGGGCTGCCGGGAGGCAACGACAAATGGAGTTGTGGCCGGCTACCCAGTTATCGACGTCAAGGTCGAAGTGTTAGACGGATCTTTCCATGAAGTCGATTCCAACGAAAACGCATTTGCCATGGCGGCTATTTTTGCAATGCGCGATGCGTTTGACAATGCCGCATCGATCTTGCTGGAGCCAATCATGGCAGTCGAGGTAAGCACACCTGATGAATATCAGGGTGATGTGATGGGCGATCTAAACCGCCGCCGCGGACAAATTCAAAGCATGGAATCGAAGGGCGCTTTCTCGGTCGTCTCGGCAAAAGTCCCCCTGAAAGAAATGTTCGGTTACTCAACTGCGGTCCGCACGCTGTCTTCCGGGCGCGCATCTTATTCAATGACTCCTTCGCACTTTGAAGAAGTGCCTACCAAAATCGTGCAAGAAATCGCCGTCGATCGCGTCGCGTAAACCTTTTTACTCTCAATCTATCAATCATCCATAAATCATGTCTGCTCAAAAAATTCGCATCCGACTCCGTGCATTTGACCATCGCGCGATTGATCGCTCAGCTGTTGAGATCGTCGAGACGGCCAAACGGACAGGAGCTAAGGTAGCTGGCCCCATTCCGTTGCCGACTCGCATCGAAAAGTTCAGCGTTAACCGTTCGGTCCATGTTAACAAAAAGTCAGCAGAGCAATTCGAAGTCCGCACCCATAAACGCGTTTTAGATATTTTAGATCCAACAGCGCGGACAGTTGATGAGCTCAAGAAACTTAACCTTCCTGCCGGTGTAGATATCACAATCCGGATCTAAGGGTCACTCTCGTCTACTCGAACATCTTCACTCATTTTTTAATTCTTTCACAAACTTAGCAATGGCCCTCGGACTCATAGGAAAAAAATTAGGTATGACCCGCATCTTTGATAAAGAGGCAGGTTCCAGCATTCCAGTTACTGTCATCAATGTAGCGGGAAACACGATTCTTCAGACAAAAACCTTAGACACAGACGGCTATTCAGCAGTTCAGGTCGGGTTCGATGATCAGAAAGAATTTCGTGTCAATTCTCCAGATCTGGGGCGCTTTAAGAAAGCTGGTGTGACTCCGAAGCGTCAGGTTCAAGAGTTCCGGTTCGAGCCGGGAACTGAGGTCCCTACTGAGCACACCGGACTTGCCACTTTCACTGCGGGACAATTTGTCGATGTGATTGGTAAGTCAATCGGCCGGGGATTCCAAGGTGCCGTCAAGCGGCACAATTTCCACGGTCAACCAATGGCACACGGGCATATGATGCATCGCCGGACGGGAGCGATCGCGGCGGGTTCAACCCCAGGGCGTGTCTGGAAGAACCAAAAGATGCCCGGTCATATGGGCACAACCAAAGCGACCACACAGAACCTTAAAGTGATCGCTGTCCGCGAGGAGGACGGAGTGATTCTGGTAGCTGGATCAGTTCCTGGTGCGAAGGGGGCAATCGTTACCATCCGCCCTGCGAAAAAGAAGTAGGAGATCGCTAAGACCCCAGATCCATTACGGACTCTATCAAAACATTTTAATCATCTCAGTCATGTCAGCAAAAGTATTTACGATATCAGACGCCGAAGCCGCAAACTTAACCATCGTTGGTGAGAACAAGGGCAATCAAGCGGTGAATGATCTTATCACAGCTTACCGCGCAAACCGTCGCTCGGGAACCGCACATACCAAAACCCGTGGTGAAGTCCGTGGTAATAACAAAAAGATGTATAAGCAGAAGGGGACAGGTAATGCTCGTCACGGTGACAAACGTGCACCGATCTTCGTAGGTGGTGGTGTCGTCTTTGGGCCTCGCAATCGCTCCTATGCGAAAAAGGTTCCTGGATCGGTCCGACGCGCCGCACTTCGCCGCGTTCTCGGCGATCTAACCCGCTCTAAAAAGCTATTTACGATCGATTCATTTGCGATCACTGAGCCAAAAACAAAATCGTTCCTTGAAACGCTCAATAGCGTCACCGATGAGGCCCGCAAGGTGCTGCTAATCGGCAATTTCGATGAAAACACAAAGCTGGCCGCGCGCAATGTATCCCGCGTTCAGCTAGTGACAGCAAATGACGTCAATATTGAGCAGATGCTTCTTGCACGCACAATTATCGTCGTCGGAGATGCGCTAAAGACACTCGCCGAGCGCACTGCATAAACCTTCATTTTTAACCTTTTTACCCTCAGACCATGAAAGATATTTACCAGGTCATCAAAAACGTCCGCCTTTCGGAAAAAGCTACACTCTTGCAGGAGCAGAACAACGAGATCGTTCTCGAGGTTGATCGCTTCGCAAATAAACTTCAGATCAAAGCTGCAGTCGAAACTGTTTTTGATACAAAAGTTTCCAAAGTCCGGACTGCGAACTACGACGGCAAAGTCCGCCGCAAGCGCCGCGCCGATCAAGGTCGCACCCCTTCATTCAAAAAAGCGATTGTTCGTCTTGCAGAAGGCGAAACCATCGAACTCATCTAAGCCCTAAACTTCAGGCGATTCCATTTGCCTGTAGAATAAATTCATAACGTTCCGCCAGTCATGCCACTGAAAACTTTCAAACCAAATACACCCTCAAATCGCTACAAAGAGCTTCCTTCCTTCGAGGAAGTTACGAAGAGCAAGCCAGAGAAGTCTCTTTTGAAGCCTTTGAAGCGCTCCGGGGGCCGTAATAATACCGGCCGCATTACAACCCGCCATATCGGTGGTGGACATAAAAGGCACTACCGCTTGGTAGACTTCAAACGCAACAAAAGAGAGATGGAAGCAACCGTAATTGGAATCGAATATGATCCCAACCGGACTTGCCGTATTGCTCTTATCCAATACAAAGATGGCACCAAGTCATATGTTCTTGCTCCGGCGGGCCTGACTGACGGGATGAAGATTATCTCAGGCGCGAAGGCTGCCCCAAAGGTAGGCAATGCGATGCCTTTATCAAACGTCCCACTCGGCACTGAAATCCATAATATCGAATTACTTCCCGGGAACGGAGGTAAAGTGGCCCGTTCTGCTGGGCAAAGCGCAGTCCTTTCTAACAGAGACGGTGGCTGGGCCCTAGTGAAAATGCGTTCCGGCGAAATCCGCAGATTCCATGAAGCGTGCTACTGCACAATCGGGGTCGTCGGGAACCGAGATCACATGAATGAGGTTTCTGGGAAGGCTGGACGCACTCGCTGGCAAGGTGTCCGCCCAACTGTTCGCGGCATGTGCATGAACCCAGTCGATCACCCAAACGGCGGTGGTGAGGGCAAATCAAAATCTGGTGGTGGTCGTCAGCATCTATTGTCTCCATGGGGCCATGCGAAGGGACAAAAAACTCGCAAGAAGAAAAAGACCACGAGCGTTTTCATCGTCGAATCCCGTCACGACAACAAAAAGAAATAACATCTCTTATTTAACCTAATTTTATCAATTTAATGCCACGTTCACTTAAAAAAGGCCCGTTCGTCGATCAGAAGCTGCTCGCGAAAATCGATGCAGTCGCTGAGGCTGGATCTGACCGCAAACCAATTAAGACTTGGTCTCGCAATTCAATGATCACTCCAGACTTTGTAGGTCACAATTTCTCCGTCCACAACGGCAAGACCTTTGTTCCTGTCTACGTGACTGAGAACATGGTTGGCCATAAGCTTGGCGAATTTGCACCTACGCGGATCTTCCGTGCCCATGGTGGTATCGGTAAAAAGTAGTCCAAATCTATTCTTCCGCTCAGAAATTATGTTCACTTTCACAAACGCACGGTCCTTCGCTGCAGCTCTATGGGTTGCTAGCTCGACCATACCTTGTGTTGCGAGTGAGCAAGGGGACGCGGAATTGAAAGCTCTGGTAGCCGATCTCCAGCAGCAAAATAAGAACCTACAGCGTGCCCTTGTTGAGGCCAACAAAGCCGAAAAGAATTCGACTGAGCAGTTGAACCAAGTCCGCGAGCGGCTGGAGGCCTTGGGCAAAAATCTCCTTGATGGAGGAGATGATCGTCTCATCCAAGCAGCTTCCGATTTGCAGATCGCTAACGAACGCTCGTCTGAAATTGAGTTAGCTTCTTCTAAGCTAAGCTCAGCAGTGCAGGAATATATAGCACTTGCAGTTGTTTCTAATCCTGATGCGAGATTACGCTTAGAAACAGCAATTAGAGAGCTTGACTCCGTCACAGGATTAAGGCAAAAGCCCCGGCCCGATGTGCGGACCGGCACGATCCAGCAGGCAAAAGTTGTGAGCTTAGATCAATCTACCGGAATGCTCGTCCTCAATGTAGGTGAGGCACAGGGCGCTAGAATTGGAATGACCTTCCGGCTCGTCCGCGGCCAGCAGCCTTACGGCGAAGCGATTTTAGCAGATGTGCGGGGAGGAATTTCCGGCGCATTTGTTGAGTCATTAAGTTCAGAGGACCAGGCACCACGTCTTGGCGATACAGCAATGGTCCTCACCCAAAATTAAATAAATCTTACCCTCATTCTTCAAAATCGAACCATTCACGTCCATGGAAGTTACCAGCACCACAAAATTCGTTAGGCTCTCACCTAAAAAAGCGAGGGATGTTGCCCGCGAGATACAAGGTCTTCCTGTTTCCGTCGCACTAGACATCCTTACTTTCACGCCAAAGAAAGCAGCATTTCTCATCGGTAAGACCCTTAAGACAGCGATTGCAGATGCGGAGAACAATTTCTCACTTGATGCAGAATCGCTCGTTATCAAGGAAGCTGTGATTGGAGCTGGACCATTAATGCGCCGCTTCAAACCTCGCGCAAAAGGATCCGCGGGGGCCATCGTCAAGCGGACTGCTCACATCTCTGTAACCCTCGCAGAACCAGAAGCTGAAAAGCCAAAAGCAGCAAAAGCTAAAAAATCAAGTTCCACCCCGGCAAAGTCCACTGAGCCTGCCGAAGCAACTGCATAAACACAAATTTTCTCTCTTTAACACCTTTTAAACGACCACCATGGGCCAAAAAGTAAATCCGATCGCCTTCCGTCTCGCCGTCAATAAAGACTGGCGCTCAAAATGGTATGCCTCAGGCAAAGATTATACCACAAAGCTTCACGAAGACCTCGCGATCCGTGCATATTTTAAGAACAAACTTGTGAATGCTGGCCTCGCTCGTGTCGTCATCGAACGCGCTTGGAATAGTGTCCGCGTTACCCTTCATTCATCTCGTCCAGGCCTGATCATTGGGCGCCAAGGAAAGGAGATCGAGATCATGACCAATGAGGTCCAAAAGATTTGTAAAGATTCCCAGGTCAAATTAGACATTCTAGAAATTCGCAAGCCAGAACTTGATGCACAGCTCGTTGCTGAACAGATTGCAATTCAGCTCGAACGCCGCATTGCCTTCCGCCGCGCAATGAAAAGATCGATTCAGACCGCCATGGAATTTGGAGCGGAAGGAATTCGCGTCCGCTGTGGCGGGCGTCTCGGTGGTGCGGACATTGCCCGCGCTGAAAGCTATCGCGAGGGGAAGGTCCCTTTGCAAACTCTACGTGTGCCCCTTGACTATGGCTTTGCCGAAGCGCGGACTGTTTACGGGATCATCGGGGTAAAATGCTGGGTGAACAAGAAAGAGGATGATGGCCGCCCAGGTCCAGACCGTGGTGGACGCGGTGGAGATCGTGGTGGCCGTGGGGGAGATCGCCGCAATGGCGGAGGTGGAGGACCAGGTGGATATCGTGGGAACGATCCACGTCCGCCAGCCGCCAGCCCGTCAACCACACCAAACGCAGCACCAGCACCAGCGCCGGCTCCCGCCCCCGCGCCAGCGCCGGAATCCGCTCCGAACGCGTAACTCGAATTATTTTTAACACCTAAAAAAGGAGAAAAACGATATGCCTTTGATGCCGAAAAGAACGAAGTTCCGCAAAAGTCACCGCGGATCACGTGCCGGGAATGCCCAGCGCGGGACCACAGTTGCCTTCGGTGACTTTGGTTTACAGACATTAGAACGTGCTTGGATGACGACACGCCAAATCGAGGCCTGCCGGGTCGCGATCAATCGCTCACTGAAAAGGAAGGGAAAAGTGTTTATCCGGGTGTTCCCGCATAAATCGATCACACGCCGCCCGCCTGAGACTCGAATGGGAAAAGGAAAAGGCGCGGTCGATACTTGGGTAGCAGTCATTCGCCCCGGAAACATGTTGTTTGAAGTCGCAGGTGTTACAGAATCTGCTGCAAAAGAGGCCATGCGCCTCGCATCCTACAAGCTTGGTTTCCGGACACGTCTTGTGACCCGTAATCCACATCAATAAACTTCTACATCTACTTTAAATGCCACTTACCAAAGGAAAAGACATCCGTGAGCTTTCAGCGGACGAACGCACGCGCCGCCTTCTCGATTTACGTCAGGAATTGATGAATTTGAAGTTGCAACGCTCTGCTGGAACCCTCGAGAACCCAGGTCGCTTCAAGCAGATCCGCAAAGAGATCGCTCAAATCCTTACCATCACGAAACAACTGCAAGCCTGATCAAGAAGCTGCAAACTAATTATACGCAATCATGAGTGAATCACCTCAAGAAACCCCGCCGGCAATCGAACACAAGCGGAAATCCCGTGTCGGAGTGGTCGTCTCAGCAAAGATGGACAAAACCATCGTCGTCGAGCACATCGCCCGGGTTCCACACCCAAAGTTCAACAAGATCGTCAAACGCTCGAAGAAATACTACGTGCATGACGAAAAGTCTGAAGCCGTGAATGGCGATCGGGTGCGGATTGTCGAGACAAAGCCGATTTCCAAGCTAAAGCGCTGGACTCTCGGCGAAGTTCTCTCTCACTAAATTTTTTAAAACTCTTACGCCAATATTCTTATGATCCAGATGGAATCAAAAATCGCTGTTGCTGACAACACTGGCGCAAAAACTGCAAAAATGATCGGTGTTCTCGGAAAGCGGACACGCTCTGCCCGTGTGGGTGATATTATTACTGCCCATATCCGGGATTCGATACCTACCGCTTCAGTCAAGAAGGGCTCAGTTGTAAAGGCGGTCATCGTCCGCACCGCATTTCCTGTGAGACGTCCAGATGGTTCTGTTCTCCGTTTCGATTCAAATGCATGTGTTCTTATCGATAAGGACAACAATCCCCGCGGCACTCGTATCTTTGGTCCAGTTGCTCGCGAATTGCGCGAAAAGCAGTTTATGAAGATCGTATCATTGGCACCCGAAGTTCTCTAAGAACTCAATCCATTCCAAATTTTTCATGAGTAAAATCAAGACACACGTAAAAAAAGGCGATCAAGTTCGTATCATTGCCGGAAACCATAAGGGCAAAGAAGGAAAGATTCTGAGCCTTAATGCCGTTAAAAGAACGGTAGTCGTTGAAGGTGGCCGCACTGTTCAAAAGGCAGTCCGCCCGTCCGAAAGCGATCAAGAGGGTGGAATCAAGACAGTTGATGCGCCGATCCATATATCCAATGTAAAGAAGATGGGGTAAATGCGCATCCCGCACCTACCCGCGCTTAAGCCGAAACCGAGACTGAAACCGAAACCGCGCTGACCCGCTAAATAATATAATGAGCACACCTGCACTCCTACAACACTACACAGAAAAGGTAATCCCAAGCTTGAAAGACAAGCTCGGATACACAAATCCACATCAAATTCCGCGGCTTGAAAAAATCGTCGTCACTTCTTGCATGGGCAAAGCCCCAGATCGGAAAGTCGCAGTGGATGACGCCGTCGCAGAGATCTCCAAGATCACTGGACAAAAGCCTTCAATTACCTTTTCCAAGAAAGCTGTCGCGAACTTTAAGCTTAGAGAAGGCGAGCCTCTCGGCGCACGGGTTACCCTGCGTGGCACACAAATGTGGGAGTTTCTGCATCGGTTTATTAATATCACCGCACCGAACATCCGTGACTTTCGCGGTATCTCACCGAAGTCGTTTGATGGAAGAGGGAATTACGCATGTGGATTCTCTGACCAGACGATCTTTCCTGAGATCGAGTTGGACCAAGTGAAACGTCAGATTGGTTTCGATTTGATCTTCGTAACTTCTGCCAATACAGACGACGAGGGACGGGAACTTCTGAAAGGACTCGGTATGCCCTTCCGTGAAGTGAAGAAAGCCGAGGAAAACGCTGACCTCGCAACCGCTTAAGCAGCATCACCTTTTTTTAATATTTAGATTCTAATCTCATGGCAGTTCTAACAGACCCAATTTCCGACTTTCTCACACGTTTTAAAAACGCCGCCCGTGCTGGCAACGAGGAATTCCTAGCTCCATATTCCAAAATCAAGGCTGATATCGCCGAGATCCTTAAACAGGAAGGCTACCTTTGGAAATACGAAGTCATCACCGGTGAACGCACTCAGCTCAAGGTCAGCCCCAAGTATATTGATGGCCGCCCTGTCCTGACTGACCTCAAGCGAGTCTCCAAACCAGGCCGCCGCACCTACGTAGGTTCACAGGATATTCCCCGTGTTCTCTCCGGCCTTGGGATATCCATCCTTTCTACTTCGAAGGGCCTAATGTCCGGAGCATCCGCAAAGCGTCAGAAATTGGGCGGGGAGATCCTCGCAGACGTCTGGTAAATCAATATCTAAACCTCGAACCACACAGACATATGTCACGAGTCGGACTCAAACCAATCTCCCTGCCAGAAAAAGTGGCAGTCAAATGCGAAGGAAACGCCATTCACGTCGAAGGACCAAAAGGCAAACTCGATTTTTCAGTTCCATCCGGAATTACCCTTAAGAACGAAGACGGCAACGTCCTCGTATCCCGCGATAGCGAACAACGCGAACACCGTGCCCTGCATGGCACAGTTCGATCTATTGTAAACAACATGATCACCGGGGTCTCTACAGGCTTTAGCAAGGACCTAGAAATTCACGGAGTAGGACTTCGTGCCGCAGTCAAAGGTTCTGATCTTGACCTTTCGCTTGGCCGTTCCCATCCACTGCTTCACCCGATTCCTTCTGGGCTCACTGTGACGGTAAATGAGAACACAAAAATCAAAGTCGAGGGCATCGACAAGCAGCTTGTCGGTCAATTTGCCGCCGAGGTGCGCAGTTTCTATCCACCAGAACCTTACAAGGGCAAAGGTGTTCGCTACGTCGGCGAAAAGGTCCGCCGCAAGGAAGGTAAGAGCGTCGGCAAATAATTTATAACTAAACTTTCTTTAGAATGAGTAATATTCAACGCAAATCCATCCGCCAGCGGATCCATAAACGCATCCGCCGCAAAGTTTCTGGCGATGCTCAGCGGCCACGCCTAGCTGTCTATTTTTCAAATCAGCATGTTTATGCCCAGCTGATCGACGATGCCGAAGGACGCACTCTAGCGGCCGCTTCGACGATGGACAAAAGCTTTGAGGGGAACGCTTCAAACATCGCATCCGCCCAAAAGGTTGGTGAACTTCTCGCAGATCGTGCGAAGGGCGCCAACATTGAGGAAGTTGTCTTTGACCGGGGCGGCCACCTCTATCATGGCAAGGTAAAAGCCCTAGCCGATTCTGCCCGCGAAGCTGGCCTCAAATTCTAACATTTTTATATATAATGGCTACTACACCAGAAAACGAAAGCGTCGCAGCGTCTGTGCCAGCGGCTTCAGAGACCCCGAGTCCAGCTACAGCACCAAATGTTTCACCAGCTGCGCCTGCGGCGACCCAAGGCCAAGGAGGCCCACCACAAAGGGGTGGTTATCAAGGCGGCGGCGGTGGTAATCGCGGCGGCGGCGGTTTTGGCGGTGGCGGTGGCGGAAGAGGACGCGGAGGTCCACGTCGTGAAGAACGTGCCGCACCTACTGATGCAGATGGAAACGAGCTTTCGGAAAAGGTGGTGTTCATCAACCGCTGTGCAAAGGTTGTGAAAGGTGGACGTCGCTTTAGTTTCTCAGCGCTCGTTGTATGCGGAAATAAGGTCGGCAAAGTTGGCTTGGGATTTGGTAAAGCAAACGAGGTTGCCGATTGTATCCGCAAGGCAAGTGAGGCAGCGCGAAAGGTCCTTCAGCCGATGAATATCGTAGATGGAACAATTCCTCACGAAATTTACGCCGAGTTTGGCGGCGGGAAGGTCCTTTTGAAACCAGCTTCCCCAGGAACAGGAATTATCGCCGGTGGCGGTGTTCGTGCAGTCTGTGAAGCGGTGGGTATTCGCGATATCCTTGCGAAATCAATGGGCTCTTCAAATCATGCCAATGTTGTGAAAGCAACACTCAAAGCCCTTTCATCTGTCCGCACCCGGGACCAAGTCCTCGCATCGCGCGGCAAGAAAAAGAAGGAAAAGGCAATTTAATGTCCACTAGGTGGCCGCCTAGCAGCGTCCTCCAAATTCAAATATTTAACCATTCAATCGATCAATGGAACTTCATAACTTAAAGAACAATCCTGGTGCGAAGCACCGCGTCAAGCGCTTAGGTGCAGGCGAAAGCTCCGGTTTAGGCAAGACTGCCGGCAAGGGAAACAAGGGGCAAAAGGCGCGCTCAGGAAGCGGTACCCGAGTCGGATTCGAAGGTGGCCAAATGCCTCTTCACCGGCGTCTTCCCAAACGCGGTTTCAACAATGCTGATTTCCGCTATAAATGGATTGTTGTAAATGTCGGCGATCTGGATGGTCGTTTTGAGTCTGGCGCTACAATCGACGAAGCCTCACTGCGTGCTTGTGGTTTAGTCGATGGGCCCTGCGATAAGATCAAGTTACTTGGAGATGGTGAAGTAGAGAACAAGTTCACGATCCACGTTCATCAGGCGAGTAAATCCGCCAAAGAAAAGATTGAGAAGGTCGGCGGAAGTATCGCTGATCCAATCAAAACTCAAGACGAGGGTTCTGATCCCATCGGCAAGGCCTGATTCGTCTCGATCCTTTGCTCTGAAATCTTAGAAAAAGGAAGGTGCTTGATTGCCCTTCCTCTTTTGTTTCGTAGTTCTACCAAGCTCGATGCTTTCCTAGATCGTTTTAGTTATTGCCCATAACAACCTATCCGACTGCATTCCTTTTTTTTGCCACTATTTAAGTCACTGACACTCACAAACTCACTATGATCTCCGCATTTGCGAATACATGGAAAATCCCTGAATTACGGGACCGCATTCTCTTCACTTTGGCACTGATCGTCATCGTGCGCCTAGGCGTGCACATCACCCTGCCAGGCGTCGATGCCAGCGTTATTCAGGAGTGGCTAGACGATGTCCGGAAGCAAGATGCGACTGAATCGGGTGGAATGACTGCACTGCTTACGGTTTTTTCTGGGGGTGGGCTCACTCAGTGCGGCGTTTTTGCCTTGGGAATCATGCCATATATCTCGGCATCCATCATGGTGCAGCTAATGACGGCGATCGTTCCGAAGTTTTCCCGCTTAGCTCGTGAGGATGGCGGCCGCCAAAAAATTACTCAGTATACCCGCTATATCACAATTGTGATCGCTTTGGTGCAGGGATTCTTTGTCGCGAAATCTCTTACCAATCCAGGAAGCATTCCATACATGGAAGGAATCACTCAGATTGGACGTCCTCTCGTTCCAGATCCTTCGATGTCTTGGTTCGCGCTGACCGTTCTGACGATTGTCGCGGGGACAATCCTACTGATGTGGCTGGGTGACCAAATTACCGAAAAAGGGATCGGAAATGGAATTTCAATCATCATCACTGTAAATATTATTTCCGCCCTACCTGGTGCGCTGATCCAAGCCTGGGGCTTCTTTACAGATGGCGATCCATTCAAGGCGATCATGATGGTCGTAATGATTGCTTTGCTCCTCATCGTGATTGCGGCAACGGTATCGATCACCCAAGCTCAGCGCAAAATTGCAGTCCAATATGCGAAGCGAGTCGTCGGGCGGAAACAATTTGGCGGGCAGACTCAATACCTCCCTCTAAAGGTCAACTACGCAGGGGTGATGCCGATCATCTTCGCCTCCGCAGTCCTTTCGTTGCCGCCAATCATGCTTGGATGGATCTTTCCAGGAAATGCCCTGGCTGCAAAAATTCAAGGGGAGCTTGTTGGCGGAGGAATGTGGTATTACATCCTCGGCGGCGTGGGCATCTTCCTTTTCTCCTACTTCTGGGTAGCGATGATGTTTCAGCCTTCACAAATTTCTGAGGATCTGAAGCGGAACGGAGGCTACATTCCGGGAGTCCGCCCCGGAAAGCCCACTTCTGAATTTCTGGATTTCACGATGACACGGCTAACGTTTGCCGGTGCCTTATTCCTAGCCCTCTTATTCTTCCTTCCAGCACTTATCGGCAAATTAGTTGGCTTACCTCCAGGTTCACTTGTGCTCCATTTCTTTGGTGGAACCTCTCTGCTTATTATGGTGGGTGTCGTATTGGATGTGATGAAACAGGTGGAGACTCATCTTCTACAACGGCATTACGATGGCTTTTTACGGAAAGGGAAATTGAAGGGCCGCTACGATCGAATGGGGAACCAGAACAATGCTGCCCCGAAGAATGCAATCGTCTACCTATGGTTGGTGATCGCAATCACTGTGGTTTTGGCAATCACGGCCTATATCTATCAGCAGACGCACATTTAGAACTAGCCTTTGAGCGGCCAGATAAAATTAAAAAGTCTGGTGCGAATCATCTATTAAAAGGATCCGCTTTCTATGCGTCTAGTAATGTTAGGTCCGCCAGCATCTGGGAAAGGCACCCAGGGCCGAAGTCTAGCAGAACTTCTCAACTTAGAGTATCTAAGTACTGGAGCTCTACTGCGCGAAAATGTTGAGAATCACACACCATTGGGAAAAGTTGCCGAGCCAATACTCGACCGGGGAGAGTATCTACCGGACGACCTGATCTGCCCGATTCTCTCAGAGTGGTTAGAAAGCCGCCCCGTAGAACAGGGCTGGATCATAGATGGTTTCCCCCGCAGTATTCCTCAGGCCGAATATTTGGAAAAATGGTTGCGAAATGAACAGCTCGTCCTAGACGCTGCTATTTCTTTGAAAGTTCCTTTTGAAACACTTTTGAAAAGGATCGCAGATCGCGTGGAGTGCCCAGATTGTCGATGGACTGGACGATCCAAGAACCTTTCGAAAACCGGAACTTGCCCCAAGTGTGGCGGAGACTCTGGCCCAAGGGCGGATGACGGAGTAGAAAACTTTCGTCAGCGGCATTCTGAATTTTCAAGTTTGACCTTACCTTTGGACAAATTCTACGCTGAACGCGGACTTTTGCGATCCGTCGATGCGAGCGGCCCAGTCGAAGAAATAACCGCCTTGGTCCTTCAAAAGTTACAGATAAAATGAAACGTAATCGGGTTCGTATTCCCATAAAGACGGCGAGTGAGATCGAATCTATGAGGTCGGCAGGGAGAATTGCTTCCGGCATACTGCAGCAGCTTGCGGCTATGGTCAAAGATGGCATAACCACAGGAGAAATTGATCAAGCGAGTGCGGAACTTATTGCTGAAAGTGGATCTACAAGTGCTTTCTTAAATCATCGGGGATTCCGTGGGAATATATGTATTTCGGTAAACGAAGAAGTTGTCCATGGCATTGGAGGACCGAAAGTGATTCGTTCTGGGGATATAGTTAAAATTGACGTGGGAGTCATCAAAAGTGGATTCATTGGAGACAATGCGACGACGATCGCATGCGGAGAAATTCCTGAGGAAACAAAGCGCCTTCTCGCGGTGACAGAACAATCGCTCTACGAAGCGATCTCTCATGCGCGGGCCGGTGAGAAGCTCGCTGATCTATGTGGAGCTGTGGCGGAGTATGCGGAACCATTCGGCTTCTCGATCGTCAAAGAATTCGTGGGTCATGGCGTCGGGAGAAAGCTTCACGAGGAGCCCCAGATACCTAACTTCCGGCCGATTGGCAAAACTCCTACCTTGCTTCCTGGAATGACTCTCGCAATCGAACCGATGATCAATGCCGGAGTGCCCACCGTGCGCATCCTAGATGACGGATGGACCGTGATTTCCACTGATCGAAAGCCTTCGGCGCACTTTGAACATACAGTCTTGGTTACCGAAGGCGAACCTGAGATCCTTACTGACCGCCCGCGTGTTGCCCTCCCGGAAATGCTAGGCTTAGATCGCCTTTGAATCGAAGACATTTAAGATCGCTTGGTGGATATCCTCTGCGCACGAAACTTCGGTCTTGCTGCCGATCAGGACGGGTTTTTCAGTCTCTGGCACCTTATCTCGGCCATGTGATCCTTTCACAAGATTTGCATCGAGTGGAATCACATCCAACAGAGCCCGCATCCGCATCTTTTTCTTAAGAAGAAAGGCAGCGATCTGCAGCTTCGGCATTTTGATCAGTGGATCGATAAAAAGCTCACATGGATCATATCCTGGCTTACGATGAATATCGATCGTCCGGGCGTAATCCGGGGCGAGTTCATCCCTATCCCAGAAGTAATATGTAAACCAAGCATTCGGTGCGGAAATCGCAATCAAATCGCCTGAGCGGGGGTGGTTCTGCGGACGCACTTCATCGACTCCTTCGGTTTGCATAAGAAAGTCTCTGACTTCAGGGAGAAGCGATTGATCCTGGCAATAGACATGGGCGATCTGGTGATCCGCGACCGCAAAGACTTGGCAGCCCCCATAATCGAGAGTCTCGCGGCCCAATTCGTTTTTGATCGAAAGCCAGCCTTTCTCACGAAAGAGCCGATTTAGGTGAACGGGCCGATCAACTGCAGAGATCCCGTATTCAGAGAGAACAAGAACTCTCACCTCCTGAGCTTCGTAAAATGCGATCAGGTCCCCAACCAGATCGTCGATTTTACGAAGTTCAGAAGGTATTTTTGCTGATCGGGGCCCTTCTTTCTGAAGACAGTAATCGAGGTGCGGGAGGTAAACCAAAGAAAGGGTAGGATGGTGCGTTTGCTCAGTCCACTTGGCTGAGGCGGCAATCCATTGAGACGATTTAATACCTGCTGCTGGCCCCCAGAAGGCTGGGAATGGAAAAGGCCCGAGATCCCTTCTTAAGGAGTCTCTCATTTCCATCGGCTGAGTGTGGATATCGAAATGCTTCGAGCCATCGGCAGGGTATAAGGGCCGGGGTGTAATAGTAAAATCAGCGCTAGAATGCATATTATACCACCAGAAGAGTTGCGCCGTAGTCGCAGAAGGAAGCTTATCCTTCAGCGCTTCCCAGATTTTCTGACCGTGGATAATATGATTAGACTGTTTCCAGAAACGAACCTCGGCAGTTTCTCGATCATACCAGCCGTTCGCAACAATTCCGTGAGCTTTAGGGGGAGAGCCAGTCAGAATCGAAGCTTGGGCGCTGGTGGTTAGCGCAGGGAAGCAAGGCGCATAGGTTTGCAGTCCATGAGCGGCTGCATAGTCACGAATTTTTGGAGTGTCGTCTCCGATGAGGGAAGTGGAAAGTCCTACGACATTTAGAACTGCTAAGCGCATGATTGTGCTCGTCCGCTTACGGGGAGTTTCTGTTAAAGCGGACGATCACTCGATAATTTTCATCATCCCGGGCTGATCCTAGAGTGATACTACCGCCCTGATCGCCATTCCAAATATGGCTTCCGAGGATTTGCCCATCTTGGAGAGCATTAGAAGGAACCATCGCACCCGCACTGTAGGGCCTTCCATGGAGTGCCGAAAGAAGTTCACCAAGTTCTGTCCAACAAGGCCTTAGTTTGGATTCGTATTCGGAAACAGGAAAGCCTTTGGTTTGCAAATCAATCCGAAGAAGTTCGCCTTCAGCTGACCAACCAAAGTGAAGATAGCATTTCAGACCACCGATAGAATTCCGGGTCCGGTAAACTCCATTCAAACCGGCACTATTTAAAAATATTCCGCCCTCTCGGGGCTCTACCAGCTTACTTGCCCTCAGCTTTTTCGTAACTGTTGTCCGGTCATCACCGAATCGGAGCTTATCAAACACATCGCCGGTAAAACTTTTTTGAGAATTAACACCTCGCGATTGATGATCAAAAATCCATTTTTGATCCGCTTTAGAGAGCTGAGCAATCGGGAAGACATATGACTTCCCATCGCTTTGGGTCACGGTCACGTGTGTCTTGCTGCGCTTCGTAAATCTCGCAGAAAACTTGCTTTTCCCATCGGCGCTATTCCAAGTTCTAAGTTCTTCGGCCGTAGAAAGTGTGACGGCAGATATGATCAGAGCGATAATTTGGAGGAAGCGCATGACAACTTACAGCGAGAATTTGCGGCTGCGATAGCCGTAGGAGAGTTCTATATCTATCAGGGAGCCAATTTCAAGAAGGCTTTGTTTTGAATTTAGAGCATTTCAAGAAAAATTCCTCGAAAGATAAGGGATTATGCTTAGATTCATAGCCCTTTAACTCTAAAATGCCGTATCGCAACACCTTCTCTATCCTAAGCATCGGCCTAGCTCTGCTGGTTTGCATGGGTCCGAGAAGCGCCGAAGCACAAAACTCCAATGGGCCAAGGGTGACTGTGCCCACTGGTAAGCCGCCGGTAGTTCACAGCCGTTCTTCGTCAGCAGTATCTCCGTATCCGTGGAAGAAGTATATCACTGCTACGATCTTCTGGTGTGGTGAACAGCCGACGCCTAGGAACCCTACGCCAAACTGCAAATCTTCGTGGGATACAAAATGGGCAATTAACTTTGGCGGTTATGACGATCCAGATCCCGAAAACCGAATCGCCGATCATCGCACTGGTGAGTTCCGTCCGAAAAAGTTTATTCCGAAGCTAAATCCGTTCTATATCGCGCTGCCTTACAATGATGTGATTCGATATAATCAGCATAAGCCCGAGGCCCGGAAGGTAATTCCATGGTTCAAACGGCATAATCCTGCGCCGGGGAAAACCGTATTGAAAGGGAAGTGGGTCCAGATTTTTGTCAATGGAAAGAGCTGTTACGCACAATGGGAAGATTGCGGACCGTGGGTGACCGATGATTGGCAATATGTCTTTGGTAACAAGCCGCCGAAGGCAACTCAAAATGGCGCGGCGGGAATTGATCTTTCTCCTTCGGTCCGTGATTACCTTGGAGCGAAATCTGGCACCAAAGTGCATTGGCGATTCATCGATGCGAAGCGGGTGCCTTACGGACCATGGAAAAAGTATGGAAATCATAACACAATGGCCGCGAATGAAGCACATCGCCATGGACAGCAGCGCGCACAAAAGAGCCCAGCGGATGATCAAAATCTAGAAGCTCAGCAGAAATATCTAGAACACCTTAAGAAACTCCGTGATGCCCGATTCATGAAGACGCCTTTGAATGAATTATAGGCTCCACTCCAAATTGGGCTTTCCCAGCTTCATTTCACCTCTTAAAATTGCTCGAGCCTTCGAAGAGTGCGAGATCTACCTAGAAGAACAAGAATATCTGCTAAATCTGCACCCTTTGAGCGACCGCTCAGTGCGACGCGTAACGGAAACATGAGTTGCCCTGCCTTCACCTCGCATTCAGCTGCACTCGCTGCGATGGCATCCTGAATGGTTCCGGCGTTCCAATCAGTTTCGGCGATTCGGCGGAAGTGCTCCGCGATGACCGGTAAATGAGACGTATTCGCATTGTTCTTTGCTTTCTCGACTGCCTCGGGTTCGGAAGAAGCTGTATCTGTCAGCAAAAAATCAATCGCTGGTGGGACATCTGTAAGTAGGCGCACTTTCGCCTGTACTGCGGCAGCTGCACGAGAATATAATGGGCTTATCGGCAATCCGGCAGCTTCTGCAAATGGCTGCGCTTTAGTCGCGAACTCTTCCGGAGCTAGCTTCGCGATATGTTGTTGGTTCACCCATTTGCATTTCTCTTGGTCGAACCGAGCTGGGGCACGATTGATCCCGCTCAGGCTAAAACGATCTACCAACTCTGTGAGAGTAAAAATTTCCTCGTCCGTTTTTGAAGACCAGCCGAGAAGGGTGATAAAATTGACAACTGCGGAAGATAGAAAGCCTTGCTGGGGATAATCGGAGACGGATGCCCCGGTGTCCCGCTTGGACATTTTTGAGCCATTTGCATTCAGGATTAGGGGTATATGAGCATATGCCGGAGCTTCTTCGCCAAAGGCCTCGATCAGCTGAAGGTGTTTCGGAGTGTTCATCAAGTGATCCTCTCCCCGGATTACATGACTTACGTTCATTTCTAGATCATCAACGACATTCACAAAATGAAAGACATAAGTTCCGTCCGAACGTTTGACGATCATGTCTGGGGTATTGGAGGTCTCGCGATAATCGATGGTGACTTCCCCGCAAACCAGATCCTGCATGATGATTGGCTTACGATCAAATCGAAAACGGTATGCTCCATCTTGTTCGTAGACCCGATCCGTAGAAAGTAATTTCTCAAAATACGCATCGTAAATCGATGTGCGTTGAGATTGGTAATATGGCCCGCTAGGACTTCCGCTGTTCCGGTCAGGGCCAAGATCCCATTCAAGGCCAAGCCACTGCATGCCGTGGAAAATGGCCTCTCTGGCAGTTTCTGTATTGCGCGCCTTATCGGTGTCTTCAATTCTTAGTATAAACTGTCCCTGATTTGCCTTTGCGTATAGATAGTTAAAGAGAGCAGTGCGTGCTCCGCCGACATGTAGATAGCCGGTAGGGGAAGGAGCGAAACGGGTAGTCGTCATGGAGTTTGAATAAAGATTTCTAAGATTGGAGGATGCGCAAAGATGCACGTATGATAGCCTCGGCATCGGCAGAAGGATCTCCTTCGAGATATTTGCGAACGGCCTTTCGGGAATCAACCTGCTTATACCCAAGAGCGATCAGGGCCATTTCAGAATCCGCAGCTTGGCTGCTCACCTGTCCGCTTGCAGCGTCTTGCCAAGTGTCTGTGACGCCTACTTTGTCTTTTAGCTCCAGAATGATTCGTTCCGCAGTTTTTTTGCCAATTCCTTTTGTCTTTGAAAGTAGAGTCGCATCGCCAGCAACAACCGCCGTTTTGAAATGGGCCACGGGCATACCGCTCAAAATTGCAATTGCGATTGAGGGACCTATTCCGGAAACCCGCTCAATCAGAAGTAAAAAAACATCGCGCTCTTCTTCTGTGGCAAATCCATAGAGAGTTTGCGCATTTTCGCGAATGTGGAGATGGGTGCGAAGCGTGATCTCGCTGCCTTCAGTTGGGTGGAGCTGGTCGAAGGTGGAAATGGGGATTGTGGCCTGATAGCCAACGCCATGACAATCGATGATGAGGCGGTTCGGCAGGGCCTCGAGAACAGTTCCTTTGAGTCGTGCGATCACTAGACAAAGGGGTGTGGGCTGAAATCGGGCAGGTGGCAAGTTGCGAATGGACCAAGCTGCCCTTTCTCGGTAAGCTTCTTCTATGGCGGAAACGTTGTGCGATTGGTCTAAGAACGATATTAAGGAACGGCGTCTGGAACTTCTGGAGCTGACAAGAGACGCGGGATTTTTCTGCCGCAAATGTGCCCGGGTGTCCAATCGGCCAAAAGTCCTTTGCAAACCAATGCGTTTTCACAAGAAGAGCGTTCAACGCTGAAGATTTTGTGAAAATGGCGAAGAAGAGAAATAGCCAAACTTTGAATGAAGACCTGATGATCTAGATCAATGTTATCCCCGCCAGAAGCCGAAGATATAATCGTGTGCTACTCTTGTCAGGCGCCGATGAATGTAGCCAGCCTTGCGCCCTATTCACGGGTGTCTTGTCCGGAATGTGGGGTGCAGAATCGGGTCAAAAAGCAGTTTGGGCCTTACCAATTGACCCGCCGTTACGCGATCGGTGGCATGAGTTCTGTCTTTATTGCGAGGGATGAGGAACTCGATCGAGAGGTTGCCGTAAAGATTCTAAGCGAAGAGTATTCCGCAGATGAGAAGAGAATCGCGGCTTTCGAGCAAGAAGCACGGCTTACAGCGTCCTTCAGCCATCCGAATGTGGTGCGTGTGCTGACGACCGGACGTGCCTTTGGCAGATTCTATATTGCAATGGAATTCGTCACCGGAGGACACTTTGAAGCGAGGATTACAGAACGTGGCAGCATTCCCGAAGAGGAGCTTCTGCCGTTTGCCATTCAGGTCGCCGAGGGCCTCCGGGGTGCTCAGGCAGCGGGTTTAATTCACCGGGACGTGAAGCCCGGGAATATTCTCATCGATTCCGAGGGCAATGCCCGCTTGGTGGATTTTGGCTTAGCTCTGGTCACAAAGGGTGGTAAGGCGCAGCCAAAAGAAATATGGGCCACTCCATACTACGTGCCACCGGAAGCTGTGGAGGGTGGCGTTGAAGATTTCCGGGCCGATGTCTATGCCTTCGGGGCGACAATGTATCATGCATTAGCCGGTGTGCCGCCGTGCAATGAGGAAATGCTTGATACGACTAGACTAAGAGTGGCGAAAAAAGAGATTGTGCCGCTCGGGCAGAAGGTTGATTTCCTGACCGATGAGGTATGTGAAACAATCGATCGGTCCATGGCTTACGATCCTGAAGATCGTTATGCGAGCTATGAGGAGCTGATTGAGGCATTAACGCTTTCACTAGGAGCAGCGAAGCATGGTGGAAACCATGAGGCGAGTGCGGAAGCCCGGGCACTCGAACGCGGGAATCTACGAAGACAGAAACGCAGGCAAAAGAAGCTGCTGTGGATTGGTCTTGCAGGCGGCTTGATCGCACTGAGTGGCTTAATCTTTGTTCAGATGAGGGTTTCAGAACCACAGGAAGAGATTGGATTGGTGGCAATAGCGGGCGAGAAGAAAGAGGTGGAGAGAAGCGATCGTCTTGAGGGAATCACAAGAAGGTATCTTGCAGCTGAGAGAATCTTAGAGAAAGGTGACTTTCAGCGGGCTTTTGAAATGTATGTCAGCCTGCACCGCGATGAAGATGTTCAAGAACCGACGCGAACGTGGGCGGGTTTGCAGGCGATTGTCACTGCTCAAATTTCCGGTGAGGTCGATTCAGCAAGAGATATCGGAGAAGATGTCCTCCTTCACATAGAAGAAAACGAAGCTGTCCTGCAGATCGGATTTTTAGAGGTGGTGGCCCCCATCTTGGAAGGCCTTGATAATCTTCAGTTCTACCAAATTGAAGAAGTTGGATCTGAAGGAGGAAGCGAAAAATATATCGGCTATATGATTGCCGGCCTCAAAAACTGGCAGCAAGGCGGTATCGAAGAAGGAATGAGGTTTTTCAATCTTGTTGAGGAGGCAAGAGATGCGGGAAATGGAGCGCTGGCATGGTGCCGCGCCAGAGCTGGTGACTACCTCACAGACGGCAAATTGCTCCGAAGCCGTGCGATGCTCGAAGAGCCTGAGGATGCGGAAACTTGTCGCGCTCTCTATGAAAGTCTGGAACCGATCAAGGACAGCTTACGCACGCTCGGGCGTGGACCTTTCAATGTGACCGATCGGCAGCGTCAGCTGAAGCTGTTGGAAAAGAGCTTTGGTGAATAATTCGGGTTACTTGGCGAGGTAGGATTCAGTGGGATCGCGGAATTTTTTTCCTAGCCCCCCGGAGAGTCCGAGGCACATTAACCAGCTGGGAGCTTGCGGAGGGAAGTAAGAGGCAAGAGTATCACGGGCATGTCACTGCATAGTGTTCCGCGAGAGACCGCTCGGATGCCAGAGGGTATTCCCCAGATTATCGGCAATGAGGCAGCCGAAAGGTTTTCGTTTTACGGGATGAAAGCGATTTTGGCAGTATTTCTCAGTCAGTATCTTTTCCTGATGGATGGCAGTGGTGGGAGCGAGATCGGAGAGGTCCGCGCTGCCGAATTAGTTCATTGGTTCAATGGAGCATTCTATTTGACACCGATCCTCGGCGCGATCTTGGCCGATGTGTTCTTCGGGAAATATCGGGTAATCATTTGGCTTTCGATTGTCTATTGCTTGGGACACGGAGCTCTCGCTCTAATGGGCAGTATCGGCAGTTCCGGGGGATGGTTAGTGGGTGGCCTAGTCCTCTTGGCCATAGGTGCAGGAGGGATTAAGCCCTGCGTATCTGCTCATGTCGGAGATCAATTCGGGGCGAAGAATTCTCATCTTTTGCCGAAGATTTACAATTGGTTTTACTTTTCGATTAACCTCGGTGCTTTCCTTTCAATGCTGCTGACACCGTGGCTTCTGGAGTGGTATGGTCCCCATTGGGCCTTCGGCGTGCCGGGGGTCTTGATGGCTATAGCAACCGTAGTTTTCTGGAGTGGCCGGAAGAAATTTGTGCATGTGCCCGCTGGTGGCAGTGGCTTTCTGAAGGAGCTTTTAAGTCGCGAGGGGTTGGTAGCGATCGGTAAACTAGTGCCGGTATATTTATTTGTTGCTGTCTTCTGGGCCTTGTTCGATCAAACTGGATCCACATGGATTTTCCAATCGATGGATATGGACCGCTCCTTCCTTGGCTTCGAATGGCTGCCCTCCCAGATCCAATCGTTGAATTCAGTTTTCGTGCTGACCTTCATACCGCTTTTCTCTTTGGTAATTTATCCATGGGTCGGGCGCGTTTGGAAGCTAAGTCCGCTTCGCAAAATGGGAACAGGCTTCATTCTCATGACGGCGGCCTTTGTAGTCGTTAGCCTGATCCAAGTGCGCATTGATGCTGGGAATCGGCCGAACATTTCTTGGCAGATTGGCGCTTTCGCACTTCTGACTGCAGCTGAAGTTCTGATCTCGATCGTTGCCCTGGAGTTTGCCTACACCCAGGCACCGAAGAAAATGAAGAGCTTTGTGATGTGCTTTTTCCTGGCGGCAGTCGCTGTGGGGAACTTTTTGGTTGCTGGGGTGAATCATTCCATTCGGATCCCGAGCGCAGCGCAGGAACAAATGCGATTAGTCGGAATTAAGGGAGGGTCCGGAGTTCTGAGTGGCTATGACCGAGCGGCTGGAACGCTAGATGATTTCCAGATATCAGACGGCAATCTTGTGGTGCCGGGGCAGGGGGCTTTGGATGCGGCCGCGGATTCGATCGTGAAAAGGGCTGAGGAGCTAGGTCGATTTCCAGATAAGAATGAGGGCAAAGATATACTTGCGGCTTATGACGACGTGTGGGGAAAGCCGCTAGAATACCTGATCCTCAATGCCAACGCCGTGCGGATTTGGAGCGCTGGTGGGGATGGTCTCTGGAATACGAAATGGGACATCGGGGTGATCGTAGAACGCTCGGAAGAAGTTATCGAGGCAAAGACTTCATGGCTGGATCGTCTCCGGCCAGCCTCGACTTGGCTGGAAAATCGAAAAATAGAGTTAGGCCTAGAGGCAAATCTTCAAGAAAGCGGCAAGAGAGTTTATTCGCGTGAAACCTTCTCCGGTGGGCAGGTGAAGATGCACGGCGCGGAATATTTTTGGTTTTTTACCAAACTGATGGGCATCACAGCGTTGCTCTTCATCCCCTTTGCAATGCTCTACCAACCGCGGGAATATCTTCAGAGGGAGTGAGCGCCTCTGGAACCTGTATCGTTAGGGCCTACTTCTTCGCTCTTTCCAATGATCAAGGCAGCGCAAGAATCGGAGAAGATATTGACTGCTGTGCGGGACATATCGAGGAGCCGATCTACCGATAGCAACGCGACGACTGCGGTCTCGGCATTGGGAATACCAGAGTTTTTGAGGATAAGAAGGATCGCGACAAGACTTGCCGATGGCACGCCGGCGACGCCTACGCTGGTAAGAAGAGCTGCTACAACGATGAAAAACTGTTCTCCAAGGCCCAGTCCAATTCCCATAACCTGAGCGACAAATATTACGGCGATACATTCATAAAGAGCAGTGCCGTCCATATTGACCGTCGCGCCGAGAGGTAGGGTGAAGCTGGCGACTCGTTTTGAAACGCCAGAGCCGCTCTGGACGCAGCGCATAGTGACTGGCAGAGTGGCAGATGAGGATGCCGTGGAAAATCCGAGGAGCAAGGCCGGCCGCATCGCGCGGAAGTGAGCGAGCGGATTGGTTTTTCCAAAGAAATGAATTGCAAGTGGAAGAACCACAAACAGGTGGATTGAAAGCGCAAGAAGGACCGCGAAAAAGTATTTACCTAGCTGTGTAAACAAATCGGCGCCTGTTTCATAAACGACAGGAAGGATCAGCGCAAATACGCCAATCGGAGCGAGCGCCATAACCCAACCAGTGACAACAATCATCGCCTCATTCGCAGCGATGGCAAAGCTTCGGATACTCTCGCCGCTTTCTCCCGGCAGCTGGGTCGCCGCGATTGCAAACAAAATACTGAAGACAATTACGCCAAGAAGCTGTCCGTTGTTGCTAGCAGCTGCAATGACGTTCTCCGGAACCATTGCCTTAAAAATACCGAGGAAATCTTTTCCCTCGCGCGTGTTTGCCTGTTCGACTGTCAATTTCTCTGCCTGAGAGGCAGCTGATTCTTTTTGGGAAAAAGCAGCGCGGATCGAATCATTCGGCCGTCCATCTCGCAGCCCCGGCTTGATCAGATTCACCACTACGAGTCCGATGGTGACCGCTACCAAGCTAGAGCAGGTGTAAAATGCGACAGTCTTTAGTCCGAGTCGGCCGAATCCTTCCACACCACGCATTCCGCAAATTCCGGCAATTACTGCGGTGACGATCAGCGGCACGATGATCATTTTTAACGCGCGCATGAAGAGATCGCCAATGAAGAGGCAAGTTCCTAGGACTCCACTTACGAACGCTGGCGGCGAACTGCCAGCCGTTGAATTGCCAAAGAGACCACGCAGTGCGATTGCGGTAAAGGTCGCGAGCACTAGTGCGATGAGGATGTGCCAATGCGGCGAGATTTTTCTCATAGCAGATGATGATCTGGAATCAGTGCCGATGGGAAGGCTTGGGAAATCTTATCGCCTTGCGCAAAAATTCATTGCCCGTAGCAACTTGAGCATCCGGGAGAACCCGGCTCCTTCTTTGCAAAATACGCTAGATTGTCTTCAGAGCCGCCTCGAAAACTTCAAGTGTTTCATCGAGATCGGATTCTGTATGTGCGAGGGAGATGAAGCCCGTTTCGTAGGGAGAAGGAGCGATGTATACTCCTCGTTTTAGGCAAGCCCAGAAGAATTTTTTAAAGATCGAGAGATCTTGAGCCATCACGTCGTTCACATTTCGGATTGGTTTGTCCGTAAAATAAAGGCAAAACATCGAGCCGACGCGGTTCACGCTGTGTGGCATTGATTTATCATTTAGAAGCGCTCTAAGCCCAGTCTCAAAATGCTTTCCGAGCTGGTCCAAACGAGCATAACCGTCTGGAGTGCCCGAACTTAGCGCGCGCAATTGTGTAAGGCCTGCTGCCATCGCCAAAGGATTTCCCGAAAGTGTTCCCGCTTGATAGACAGGCCCAAGGGGAGCGGTGCAATCCATGATATCGGCACGACCCCCAAAAGCTCCCACGGGCAGCCCGCCACCAATTACTTTTCCAAAACAAGAAAGATCCGGAGTGAGGTTCTCGATTCCTTGGACACCAGCTGGGCCAAGGCGAAAGCCAGTCATCACCTCATCGAAGATCAATAGTGCGCCGTGTTCTTTGGTCAGACTTGAAAGCAGCGTCAAATACCCTTCAAGGGGAAAGATCAGGCCAGCATTTGCCGGGTAGGATTCCACGATGATCGCGGCGATTTCGTGGCCCCTCGCGGAGAAGAGTTCTTCGAGAGCCGCGGGATCATTGTAGGGCAGGACGATTGTTTTTTCTGCAAATGAGCGAGGGACCCCGGCGGAATCTGGCTCACCGTGTGTGAGCGCTCCAGAACCGGCAGCAACCAGCAATGAGTCCGAGTGACCATGGTAGCAGCCATCAAATTTCACGATAAAATCCCGCTTGGTATAACCGCGCGCTAGGCGGATTGCAGACATGGTGGCTTCGGTCCCAGAAGAGGTCATGCGCACTTTCTGAACAGAAGGCACCATCGAGGTGATTTTCTGCGCCATCTCGACCTCATAGGGATTCGGGATACCAAAGGAAATTCCGTCCTTCGCAGTGTTGTGAATCGCGTGAATTACCTCAGTGGGGGCATGTCCGAGAATATTTGGACCCCATGAGCCGATATAATCGATATAGGTATTGCCATCGACATCGGTGATTCGGGAACCCTTTGCACGGCGAACAAAGAAGGGATCGCCATCGACGTTCTTGAAAGCGCGGACGGGCGAGTTCACTCCCCCTGGAATATGCTTTTTTGCTTCAGTGAAAAGTTTCTCAGAAAGGTCGTTCATCTTGATCAGACCTTAGATTTAAAATGTGATACTTCAAGAAGGAGCATCCGGATTGGCCTTTTCTCCAAGCGGTAGAGGTGGTTTCTTTGGGCGCATTTTTATATGAACGAAGAGAACACTAAAACCGCAGCAAGAACCCAAAAGGCAGAGAGCACGAAGGAGAATCCTTTGGCAAATATCCTTATCAACGTGCTGATTCCGGTGTTGGCACTCAGCTTTCTAAGCAAAGATCCAGAGCTTCAGCAACTGATGGGCAAAGCGGTGCGGCCTTGGCATATTGGGCCACTAAATGCGCTCATCGTCGCGCTCTTGTTCCCGATCACCTATGGAATCTGGTATTTCGTGAAGACGAGAAAGTTCAATTTCTTTTCCGGCCTAGGCCTTTTCTCGGTCTTGCTGACCGGGGGTCTGACCCTATTTCTTTGGAACGAAGACGGAACTGTCAAAGAGAACGCGGCACTTCTCTTTGGGTTGAAAGAGGCATCAATCCCGTTCGTCCTAGGAATTGCGATCATCGCCTCGCACTGGACGAAAACGCCTCTGCTCCGGGCATTTCTTTATTCGGATTCGATCTTTGACATCCAGGGGATCGAAAACAAGGTAAGTGAACTTGGCAAAGAAATTGATTATCAGAAGGTATTGCTTGGAGCCACTTTGTTGTTCGCGATGTCTTTCTTCGTCAGCACCGTAATGAACTTTGGCTTGGCGATGTATTTTCTAGGTGACCTAGATCACACCGCACAAAATGCCCGCGAGATGTATAACGCGAAGGTAGCGAAGCTGACTGGATATGGTTTTCTGGTGATCGGGGTGCCGATTATGGCTTTTCTGTTTTTTACTCTCAGAAAGCTGCTTGGAGGCCTCAGAGGAGTGACTGGCCTCAAGGATGAGGAACTTATGATGCCGAGATAAGCCTCATTATTCCGCGACCGCATCTGCGTGGCTGCGAATGTAATCCTTGAAAAGGGCAAGTTCTGGAGACGCGGTCCGCTGAAGGCTTGGGTCCTTATCTAGATCAACAAAGTATAAGCCGAAATCCGTGTTCGGATCAAAGGGGTGACCCCACTCCCGGTTTGAGGTGATCGACCACCAAGTGTAGGCGCGGATGTTTACGCCATCGGCCAAAGCCCGATCTACCTCAGTGAGGTGAAGCTTCATATATTCCGCCCGCGAAACGCCATTTCCAGCGCTCGGAGTGCAGCCATTTTCCACAATCAATAATTCTTTATCGGGAAACCAGCGGGCAAAACGCCGGAGGGAGTGGTACAGCCCGCGCGGCCAGACAGGGGCGCGAAGAAAGCGACCCTGTGCTGCCTCCTCCAAAAGGCGAAATTTATGGAGCTGCCAAGTAGAAAGTCCCCAGTAGTAATCGAGTCCGACGAAATCCTGCGCTCCGATTGCCTCCTTCGGACAGAGCTCCTTGGCAAGCTTACCGGCCATTCCTAGATACCACCAATTTGCATTGGCAATCAGACTGGTAGTGCCCCAGAAACGCCAGGCCCAATTGAGCCAGCTAGTCTTTGTTTCGATCCGTGCAGTCCGATGACTTGGTTCCACTGGAATAATTTCCAATGCGCTTCGGCTACCTAGGAGTTTTTCTGCGATCCGCGCCGCCAGCTCACGCTCCATACCGGGAGCATCTGGCCGCAGGCCGATCCGCACCCTGCCGCGTTTGCGAACTCGTCTCAATCCACGCCCGGCGGCTAACTGCCCGGGAAGTTTTTTCGGCCCAGAAAAAACCTCATGCAAGGAAATCGGCTGTCTAGAAGTGAGCTTGCCCCCATCGATAGGTCCGGGCTTTTTGTCTTTTGCGTGGACCGCAGCTTCGTGGTTGGTTTCGGAAATCGTCTCGTTGACCATGGAAAGCAAACGAGTGTGACCGTGTGGTGCAAAAACAACGTAGGGCTCGTGACTCAGTTCCGAGATTAGGAATCGGAACGAATCTTGGTCGGGACAGCTTAGATAGGCCTCATCGCCATAAACAGCGGCAACCTCTTCAGCGGCGAGTGCCGCCTTCGCCTTGTCATAATCTGCAAATGAGATCGGATGCGCTCCTGTAGGCAGATCCCTTTTCCAAGCGTTTTCCTGATTGCCAACTGATACCACGCCCACTTTTTGATTGATCAGTGAACCGAGCCCAGTCCCGCTGAAATCGTTTCTCACAAGCACCGCCTTTCCCGTTTGTGCATAGGCCTCGCTACATTCGAACCTAGTTTGCGAATCAAAGGTGAAGCCAGCTAGAATGAGATCTACGCCAGCTCGTTCGCTCACAAGGGCGCTCTTGGTTGTGAATTTGAACAAGGCCTCCGCCATCCGCCGATGTGTTGCGGCCCAGTCCAAAAGTTTCTGGAGCCATGGAGGGAAGCCAGTCACCAAGGGATTTGTCCCGACCTTTGCGTAAACATTGACTTTTTGGATCGCTGCCCGAGCGCGTGCATGAGCGAGAAATAAGTTTGGCACCAATTTACCAACCGCTGCTGCTTCGGCATCGACCGGTGTCCCACGCGGCAATCCAGGCGGCATGTAATAACGATTTTGCCACCAAGGCTTGATATAACCAAAGGTAAGCTGAGACGGCTCATTGAAGGTGATCCACCAGTTCACTTCGGCTCCTATTTCCAAGGCTATCTTTCCTGCATATCTGGCAAAAAGATCGGGGAATTCTTTGCCGATCATTCCGCCATGGTCTTTCTCCAACCAAGCTGGCCACACGAAATGATGCAAGGTCACCATACATTCCATCCCATTTTTACGGACGCATCTGGCAACATCCAAGTAATGAGAGATCGCCGCAGCATCGAATTTCCCGCACTTTGGCTCGACTCGTGACCAAGCGATGGAGAATCGGAAAAGCTTACATCCCAGCCTCGCTGCAGCGGCAATATCTTCCTCGTAGCGGTTCCAAAAATCTGTCGCCTTGCCCCTTTTGACTAGGCCTTGGCTGCGCTCCCAGACATCCCATACGTCTTCACAGTCGGGATCATAGGCTTCTACCTGATGATCTGCATTCGCAGTTCCGAAAAGGAAATCCTTCGGAAACATCATGAGCTTGGTCGCTGCTTTATCATCAATTTAGCGAAACAAGCCAAAAACGGTACAAGGGCACTATTGCGGGATTTTCAGCTTTTGGCCAAGGCGGATTAGATCTCCAGAGATCCCATTCGCCTTACGAATCGCTGTCAATGAAGCGCCGTAACGCCGGCTCAGCTTTGTAAGAGTATCACCGCGCACCACTGTGTGAGTGACCGCTTTCGGCTTAGGTTTGGGCTTTGGCTTTGGCTTTGGCTTTGGCTTTGGCTTTACAACTGGTTTTGGTTTCGGCGTCGCTACCACTCTCGCAGTTGCAGGGGAGTTCTGAACGGTCGAAATCGGCATTGCATTTGGCAGCGGCTCGGCGCGCGCGATCTGGACAGGGGACGAAGGACGAACCGGCTGTGACCGCGAGGGTGTAGGGTTCGATGGCTTCTTCTTACTCCGCGTCACCGAGGGCCGGAACCACTTGTCAGGGGTATTGACCCACTCTTCGACATAGTCTCCGCGGCTGTCAAAAGGGCCAGTCACAGCGTTTGTCTTCGGCGCAGATTTTGAGCCGCATTGAGTCAAAAAGGGGACTAGCGTAGAAAGAAACAGAAGCCGGCGGAGAGAAGCCATCGAGGTGAGCATGGCAAGGTATTACGGATATGCAAAACAATATTGAGGCGCGGAAACCTAAGATGGCTAGGCACAGCTAGGACAGATTCCAAAAAATTCCAATTCATGATAGAGCCCGCGAAAGCCAGATTTTTCTCTTATTTCCGCTTCTAGCTCGTGGACTGGGCAGGGGGCGGCGATGGGCTCGATGCTTCCGCAGTCAGTGCAGATTAAATAATCACTATGCTCCCCAGGGATTAGCAATGTGAAGTAAGCTGCCCGCTCATGCAGGCCGAGCCGCCGGAGGATTCCGTGGCCTGCCAGACGCTGCAGCAATCGATAGACAGTTGCTTGGTCACAGGTCTTCGCCAGACGTGGGCTTTCAGCTAGCTCAGCAAGCGTCATCGGGCGCTTCTTTTCAATCAGGGTTGTAAGGAGTCCTTCTAATGCACGAGTGCGGCGTAACTTTACCTCCCGGCAGCGAAGAATTAGGTCCTCTAGTAAATCTTTGAGCATAAAGGAATTCAGAAAAGTTTCTGCTGCGCATCTAGGGGCCGCTCCGGCGCGGAGAGGCCTATCTTCTCATAGGCAGCGGGCATTGCGATTCGGCCACGGGGTGTTCGGGCTAGGAAACCCTGCATGATTAAAAATGGTTCATGGACCTCTTCTAAGGTAGCAGAATCTTCGCCACAGGCGACAGCTAGTGAATTTAGACCGACTGGCCCGCCGCCAAATTTATGGATCAGTGCTTCGAGCATGCGTTTGTCCATTTCATCCAGACCATCTGCATCGATCTCGATCATGGCGAGGGCAGTTGATGCATTGCTCTTGGATATTTTTCCATCATCCCGCACCTGAGCATAATCGCGGACCCAGCGTAGGAGTGCATTTGCGACCCGTGGTGTGCCCCTAGATCTAGCTGCGATCTCAAGCGCGCCATCGCGCGAAATTGCTACGTCTAATAAACCAGCGGAACGCTCGATGATATCACCCAGCTCTTTCCTGCTATAATAATCTAAGCGATTGATTAGGCCAAATCGCGATCGGAGTGGTGCTGTCAGCATCCCGGATCGAGTGGTCGCGCCGACCAATGTGAACCGAGGCAAATTAATTTGGATCGATCGCGCCGAGGGACCAGAATCAATGATGATATCGAGGCGGTAATCCTCCATCGCTGGATAAAGATATTCTTCGATTGCTGGATGCAGGCGATGAATCTCATCGATAAAGAGAATATCGCCTTTCTGGATATTCGTTAAAATGCCTGCGAGATCACCAGCTTTTTCGATTTGTGGGCCGGAGGTTGTATGCATCTGCGTGCCGGCGGCTTTGGCGATCAGATTGGCCAGAGTCGTTTTACCCAGACCGGGAGGACCGGACAGTAGAACATGATCGAGAACATCGCCACGTCCCTTAGCCGCTTCCAGCATTAGGAGGACCCGTTCTTTGACCTTCTCTTGGCCGATAAATTCGGAAAAAGCAGGGGGCCGCAGTGATACATCGAAGCTCGTATCCGGCGCTTCGGTGGTCTGCTGATAAAAGTTTTCTGACATCGTCCTGCGCTGGCAATATCAGCAGTTATGCAGAATCCGAAAAGCATCCATTTCCTAAAAAACTTTTGGAAGCTCGCCTTCGATAATTCGCTCGCAATTCAAAATCTGCGCCTCGCGCCGTATTTTTGCATCATCTGCAAGCTGGCTGAGAGCATCAATGTCATAAAGATAGACTTCTTCAATCTCGCCGACCTCGGCATCGATATCCCTAGGCACGGCAATATCAATGAGGAAAAGAGGGCGATATTTACGTGCTTTTCGGACAGACTCGATCTCTTCACGGTGGATGATCGAGTGAGGTGCTCCGGTGGAGGAGATCACTACATCTACATCTTTCAAAACGCTCAACCAATCATCGAAGCGCACGGCACGCCCCTTCATCTCTTTCGCAAGGTCAATGGCCCGGTCATGGGTGCGATTTGTCACAATCACACTTCTTGCGCCACGGGAGACGAGAGCTTGTGCGGTCAGGCGGCTCATCTCACCCGCGCCGAGAACCATCACCTCGCTATTCTTGAGGTGGCCGAAGATCTTTTCCGCCAGCTCAACGGCAACATTGCCAATCGAGGTAGTTCCCTCCTGAATTTTTGTCTGGGTGCGAACTTTCTTCCCGATGCTAAAGCCCTTCTGAAACAAGCGATTCAAGATCGGGCCGGTGGTTCCAGCCGCATGAGCAGCGTGGTAGGCCTGTTTCACCTGCCCGAAAATTTCGGTCTCCCCGAGCAGCATGGAATCTAGCCCGCTCATGACTTTGCATAAATGACGCGCAGCTGCAGTATTTTCATACCGGTAGAAGGGGTCGGTATGGCCGCGGACTTTTGCTTCCAGTTCCACCTCCAAGAGCCCAGCTGCTTTTTCGGCATGATCCGCAGCTAGGTAAAATTCAGTCCGGTTACAGGTAGAGATGACGACTCCTTCAGCGGCGCCAGAGATCCGCAATAGGTCCTTCGATTCCTCACCTAACTTTGTGTTCCCGACGGCAAACCGTTCGCGCACCTCCACAGGTGCGGTCCGGTGATTCACTCCTAGGCAGACAATCTCCATTCTAGATAAATCCAAAAACTCCGAGTGATAGAACAAAAAGGAGAACAGCCCCACGTGCAAAACTTCTTCCGGCGAGGCCTCGCACCCTTTTCGTGATCATCAGAGCCATATAGGCCAGCCAGATTACCACTGCTGCAATCACATGCACCCACGCCCCTTCTGGATGCGGCATTAAAAAGCCCGCGATCAGACCCATGGTGAGGACTGCCATACCGACCCAGAGTAAGCGCTCCATCGAGACCAGAAGCTCACGCACTGGCGGAAGATTTCGGAACAGCCCGCCTTGAAAATGATGATCTTTCAGCAAGCGATCAAGAACTAGGAACATCACGCCAGCGACTGCCGCAAGCGCTAGACCGCCATAGGCCATGACGGAAAGAGCTGCATGAGTCTCGCCCCAAAAACTGGTTTCGGTGACACGCTGCGGTGCAGGATCCAAGCCTCCCGGCAAAAGTGCTAATACTTGGAAGATCACCACGAAAGGAGCTGTGAAAACACCCAGCAGCGAAATGCGGTATACCGGGCCTACAAGTAAATAGAACAGAGTAAGTGACCATGCGAGGAACACCGCAATTTCCGCGATACTTCGCAAAGGACAGGCTCCCCTGAGCTCGCCCCTCACCATTAGATAAGCTAGCTGAAGCAGAAAGGCACCGGCCATCCAGACGATCGTCCACCTGCTCTTTTCTCCGTGGCGAAGGATCATCAGTCCACGGACCGCAGCCGCTGCTGCCAGCAGGGTTGAGCCAATTAGAAACCACCGATCCATGGCTCTTCTACTCGCCGCGATTAGAAAAAATTGCAAGGCGGATCATTGTTCGATCACCTCCAACCAATTTTCCCGGCGGAACCAAGTCTCCTGACGTTTCGCATACTGCCGCGTTGCAAAGATGATCAACTCTTCACAGCGGCTCTTAGTAATCTCCCCAGCTAAAAAGCTCCGGATCTCTTGGCTGCCGATTGCCTTTTCCCAGTTGCCCCTGATACCAGTCAGCTTGGCTACCTCATCAATCGCTCCACTCTCCAATATAGTCTTCGTCCGCTGCGCAATTCTCGCATGAAGTCTCTCGCGTGGCCACCGGAGCCACACGCCTTTCAACTTCTTCTCACGGTTGCGCCCGACCTGCTCCCAGCCATCACGCAATTTGGATGCCTTTTCTCCAGTCAGTCGGCAAATTTCTAGAGCCCGTGAGACATAGCGCCGATTTGTCCGGTCCACCTGCTGTGCCTCAACTGGATCCAGACGCTCCAGCTCATTTAGCAACTCGTCCAGACTTAGTTGGTCCATTTCTGAGCGTAAAACCTCATCCGCCATCGGCAGGGGTGAAGCGCCGTGACTTAAAAACTTCAGATAGAGTCCTGAGCCACCGACCACGATTGGCACCTTTCCGCGGCTCTGTATCGCTGTGATGATTGGCTCTGCGAACCGACAAAAACGCCCAGCATTGCAATCATCCCCGGGTGCTAGAATGCCGAACAGATGATGCGGCACTTTTCTTTGATCCTGCTGATTTGGAGCTGCGCTCAAAGTCTCAATTCCTCGGTAGATCTGAAAGGCATCGCCATTCACAATTTCGCCATCTAGCTGTTCTGCCAGCTGCACCGCGTAACAAGACTTCCCGGAAGCAGTCGCCCCACAAACAAAAATAGGGCGGAGGGCGATTGCCACTTCTAAATCTACCGCCATAACTTATAAGCTATTTGCACCGCTCTATCCCATGGCGGACCCTTCGTTATGTCCATCCGATTCTCGAACACCTACTCACAGCTTCCCGGGCATTTTTACGAAAGGCAAAAACCGACCCCTGTTGCAAGCCCTAGGCTGATTCGCGCGAATCAGCCACTTGCGGCGGAGCTGGGGATCGCCTCGGGGTGGCTCGAATCGGCAGAAGCACTGGGAGTATTCTCTGGAAATGTGGTCCCTCCGGGAGCAGACCCCATCGCTCAAGCCTATGCCGGCCACCAGTTTGCGAACTTCGTTCCGCAGCTAGGGGACGGGCGGGCAATTCTTCTAGGTGAAGTTAAGGCTGATGATGGACGGCGGCGGGACATTGTCTTGAAAGGGGCCGGGCGCACGCCGTTTTCACGAGGCGGGGATGGCCGCTCCGCACTAGGTCCAGTGTTGCGAGAATATATCGTCAGTGAAGCAATGTATGCGTTGGGGGTGCCGACGACTCGGGCCTTAGCGGCTGTCTCCAGCGGAGAGCTTGTGGCGCGCGAAGAGCTGCAACCCGGTGGGATTTTCACCCGGGTCGCCACATCTCATATTCGAGTTGGCACCTTCCAATACTTTGCTGCACAGCAGGATTATACGGCACTAAACCAGCTTACTAATTATGCCCTTAGTTGTCATCGCCCGGAATTGCCCAATCCCGATAATCCCGCACTCGCTCTTTTAGAATATGTGATCCGCGCACAGGCGAAACTCGTCGCGAAATGGCTGCCATTCGGATTCATCCACGGCGTCATGAATACCGATAATGTATCTATTTCTGGAGAAACCCTTGATTATGGGCCCTGCGCTTTTATGGACACATTTCATCCAGAAAAAACTTTTAGCTATATCGACCGCAGGCAGCGATACGCGTGGGGGAATCAGCCGAATATTTGTCATTGGAATCTGACCCGCCTTGCTGAGGCACTGCTGCCTGTGATCGATCCAGATCTTAAGATCGCAAAGAAGCTTGCCGGGTCCGCTTTGGAAAAGTTTCCCGATCTATTCCAGGAAGAATATTTGGGGAATTTCCGAAAAAAGTTTGGCCTTCCTATGGATGTCCCAACGCCAGATTTACGAAGTTTTGTGAAAACCTGCTTAGCTCTTCTCGCTAGGCATGAGATCGATTTCACTCTGTTCTTTCGCAAATTGACGCTGCTCGCTGAGAATGGAGAAGACCGCATCTCAAGTTTATTTATTGATCAGACGGAATTAGATAGGTGCCTGGATTCGTGGAAAACATTGTGCCGGAATTCGCCGAACATCGAAGATATGAAGGCGGCAAACCCGGTATACATCCCTCGCAATCACCAAATTGAGCGTGCGATTCAAGCTGCCTTGAAGGAGGACTTCCAGCCATTCCATCGTCTCGTGGATGTTCCTAAGTGCACCCTTTACTGAAAAGCGAGATCATTCGGATCTGGAGGCACCTCCATTGCCAAATGAGCTTGTGCAAAATACCTTTTGTGGCACCTAGAACCAACTTTTATGAAATCGATTCTCACTCTCCTCACTCTCCTGCTTAATTGTGCGCTTTTACAGGCAGATACGCCCGACAAGGAAAAGAAAGCTGATAGCAAAAAAACTGCGCTGCTTGAAGTCCCGGCCCCAGTTGTCAAGAAAGGGGAAGTGACGATCGCTGGAGAAAAGGTCGCTTATCAAGTTACGACTTCAAAAACAGTTCTGAAGAACGATGAGGGAGAGCCGACTGCCTCAATCTTTTCTACTAGCTACGTCCGCACTGATTCTGCTTCGGAGAAGCCTCGGCCAGTGATGTTCGCCTTCAATGGCGGGCCTGGCTCATCTTCAGTGTGGCTTCATCTAGGAATCCTCGGACCAAAGCGGGTCGATATGAACGGCGACGGCACCATTTTCCCGAAGCCACCCGTTACAGTAATCGATAACGAGTTTAGCCTTTTAGATAAGACGGATCTAGTCTTCATCGATCCAGTTTCTACCGGTTATAGTCGTGCGGAGGGGGAGACTGAGGATAGTGATTTTCACGGGATCGAATCGGATATCGATTCAGTGGGTGAATTTATCCGGATCTGGGTGACGAAAAATAAGAGATGGGCTTCGCCAAAATATCTGTGCGGGGAATCATATGGAGGAATTCGCGCGGCTGGGCTTTCCGAACATTTGCAATCGCGTTATGGAATGACGCTCAACGGGACAATTCTGCTTTCAGCGATTCTCGATTACCGGACGATCCTTCCCGCAGAGGGGAGCCATCTTTCCTATCAAGTTTTTCTACCTGCCTTTGCTACGACTGCCCTTCACCACGGTAAAATTCAAGGAGAGCGCAAGGACATCATGCGCAAGGCTCGTAGCTTTGCTTATGGTGTATACACTGCCGCTCTGTTGAAAGGGACTGAGCTGCCGAGTGGGGAACATGCCGAAGTAGCCGCTCGCCTGAGCGAGTTGACAGGAGTTGCCGATTCCATCTGGATCGCGAACGATCTACGTCTAAGTCCTACGCAATTCCGCGCTGAACTTCTACGTAGCGAGGGCAAGGTGATTGGACGATTTGATTCACGGGTCGCCTGGGCGACTGCCGATCAGGCGAGCGATTATGCGAGTCACGATCCGTCCTTTTCTTTAGCGCTGCAGGCCTTCTCAACGGCGATGCTCGGCTATCTAGGAAATGACCTAGGCTGGAACGATGAGGAGCATTATGAAATTCTTACCTCCGTATCACCATGGGACTATGGCGCGGCAAACCGGATTGTGAACTTAAGCTCGCGTCTCAGCTCCGCAATGCGCGAAAATCCGGCACTTCGGGTCCTGGTCATGGGCGCCTATACTGATTTAGCGACTCCTCCTGAAAACATCGAATACTCGATCCGCCAATCGCTCGATCTTACTCCAGAAAACCGCAAGAATTTCACCTTCACCTACTATGACGCTGGCCACATGTTTTACTTAAATCCGCCCGATTTGAGCCAAGCTCGCGAAGACCTGGTGCGGTTCCTCAATGAAGAAAGCTAGGGGGAATCAAGAGAAGAAATACCGCCGACCGGACTCGAACCGGTACGCCTGTGAGGGCAATGGATTTTAAATCCACAGTGTCTACCATTCCACCACGGCGGCAAATACAGGGTCTTGGCCCCGCAGGCGTGATCTATCCATGCCCCATAGCTTCTGCGCAAGCCAAATCGGGGCTTAGCAGGCTGAGGCACAGGGCCTATGCACGTTTATTAGCTAAGTCTCGCCTTGTCATAGCCGGTGGTGATTTCAATTACACTTCCCAAGGAAATTGCGTAGCCCTAGTGTCCGGGCCGCATGTCATTCTGGGATCAGGACTTCAATACGGGAACTTGGTGGGGCCTCACCTTGCTCGTAGCTTTCTATATTGTCGGGTTCCTACACATCCTTCATGCGCTGATGAACACGCGAACTTCGCAAGGCACGATAGCCTGGGTGGTTTGTCTCATCTCTCTGCCTTTTTTTGCAATCCCGCTTTATTGGCTCCTCGGACGGAGTAAGTTCCAAGGCTATGTCCGCGCCAGACGGGGAAACGATCAGAACCTCCGGCATATCTCAGAGAAGATGTATACAGATCTGCAGCAATATGCGATCGATCTCCCGGAAGAAGATGTCTTTGAGCGGGCAGCGGAAGAGCTCGGCGGGCTGCCGTTTACAGCAGGAAACGATTTGCAGCTGCTGATTGATGGAAAGGACACTTTTGACCATCTATTTGCGGCGATGGACCGTGCTGAGTCCTACATCTGTGTAAACTTTTTTATCGTCAAAAATGACCGGATCGGTGGTCGTTTTCAGCGCAAACTGATCGAACGGGCAAAGGCTGGTGTGAGAGTTTATTTTCTCTTCGATGAGATCGGCTCCCATAAGTTATCGAAGAACTTTCTAGGAGAGATGAAGCACCAAGGGATCGAGTGCGAATCATTCGGAATCGGCCGTAGCTGGCTATCTCGCTTTCAAATTAATTTCCGCAATCATCGGAAGATCGTCGTGATCGATGGCAAAGAAGCATTCTTAGGAGGATTAAATGTCGGCGATGAATACATGGGGCGAGTTGAAAAGTTTGGCGCTTGGCGCGATACTCACCTGCGTCTACGTGGGCCGGCGGTAGGTGCCGTGCAGATGGTTTTTCTAGAAGACTGGTTCTGGGCGCGAAATGAGGTGCCTCAGCTTCATTGGGATATGGAGAGACAAAAAAAGAATCAGACTGCCGCAATTATTCCCAGTGGTCCTGCCGATCCAATGGATTCATGGAAGCTTCTCGTCGCTGAAGCAGCGAACTCAGCCCGCCACCGCTTATGGATTACCAGTCCCTATTTCGTTCCAGATGATGGGGTGCTCACAGCACTCCAGCTTGCCGCATTGCGCGGCGTAGACGTGCGGATTATGTTGCCGAACCGCGTGGATCATATTCTCGTATGGCTTTCTACCTATACTTACCTAGAGGATTCCGTGCCCTATGGAGTGAAGCTTTTCCGTTATCAACGCGGCTTCCTTCATCAAAAGGTCATGTTGATTGACGAACGTATGGCCAGCGTTGGAACAGCAAATTTGGACAATCGTTCCTTCAGGCTGAACTTTGAGATCACGGCCTTCGTTTCGGATAAAAAATTCATCAGCGAGGTGTGCGAAATGTTGAGGGAAGATCTTGGGCATTGCGTCGAAGTCGACCTAAAGGATTTCACAGAAAAAAACATCCTCTTCCGGATCGCATGTCGCGCGGCGCGGCTGATGGCTCCCCTGCAGTAATTGTGCTTTGTTTCGAGAGTTGCCTTGTATCGCTCCACCTAGTTCAATGCCGCCCCGAAACTTTACCCTAAAAAACCATTTTGAACGCCCACGAATTATTTGCCGCTCTAGATCCAGAAGTAAGCGCTGAGATGCTCACATGGTTCCGCAATAACGATCGGAACGTTTATAAATCTGTGATCAATACTCTCGCCAAAGAGAGGAAGCTCCGTGCGGTATTTGTTCAAAAAAAGCCTTTGCCAGAGCAGTTTGCATGGATCCATAAGACTCTTCAGCTGCGGGCTTGCGATGCAATTGGCGAGCAATTTCTTCAAGCATATCTGATGGCTGCGCAACAATCGATGCTCGGCATGTTCTGCGATGGGCTTGGTATCGAACACGATGGCAAAGGGGCGGTGACAGGAGATCTGCCGCGTGATCTGGACTCTACAAAACTAGCAGAGACCAGCGAGAAGCTCGTCGATGTGTTCGATCCGAAGATCTACACGATTTATCTCCATTGCTTTAATATGCAGATGCCCGGCGGATACCCGGCAATCACAAAATTATTGGAAGAAGACAAACGTCTCTCTCTTTCCTAAATCGGGTTTCTAGCTATGCCGAAAGTTTACCTAAAAACCTACGGGTGCCAGATGAATGAGCGCGATACGGAACAAGTCGCGCGGATGTTCACAGAGGGCGGCTATACCCTCACGGGCACAGAAGAAGATGCGGACGCGATCCTTATCAATACTTGTTCAGTCCGTGATCAAGCAGAGCAAAAGGCACTTGGGAAAATGGGAATCATGGGCTCTCAGCGGCGGAAAAGACCGCATGTGGTATATGGCTTTATGGGATGTATGGCACAATCGCGTGGAGCGGAGCTGTTCGAGCGTATTCCACATCTCAATCTGGTCGCGGGCACTCAAAAATATCACAAGGTATTTTCCTACGTAGATCAGATCTTGCAAAAACGTCTTGAAGCGCGGATGGACGATCCTGCGCTCTCTCTACAGGGAGAAAATGTTTGCGATATTGATGAAGAGGAGCACTCGCAAAATACGATCCGTGATCATCTACCAAAGGCCCGCAACAGCAGTGCTTTCGTTTCGATCATGCAGGGCTGCAATATGCGTTGTTCCTTCTGCATCGTTCCAGATACGCGTGGCAGGGAGCGCGGACGGCCAATCATTGAGATCGTCCGTGAAGTAGAATTTCTTGCTTCTCAGGGAGTGAAAGAGGTTACACTGCTCGGCCAAATTGTGAACCTTTACGGACGCACTGAATTCCCAAAAGTGGATGGGAAATCGCCTTTTGTTCAGCTTCTCGAAGCCGTTCATGAAGTTCAGGGTATTGAGCGGATTCGTTTTATTTCCCCTCATCCGATCGGCTACCGGGACGACTTGATTGCTGCATTCACTTACCTTCCTAAGCTGATGCCTCATATCCATTTTCCCATGCAGAGTGGATCAGATCGGATTCTCCGTGCGATGGGTAGGCCCTACAAAAACGCGAAGTTTCAGGACATTTGCTCGAAAATGAAGGCGGCCCGCCCAGATATTGCCATCACTACCGATGTCATCGTCGGCTTCCCCACCGAAACCGAAGAGGACTTCCTAGAAACCATGCGGGTCTTCGATACGATCAAATTTGATAACGCCTTTGTCTTCCGCTATTCAAAACGGAAGGATACGCCCGCTGCAGCCATGGAGGGCCAGCTCTCAGAAAAGGTGAAAGAAGAACGAAATCAACGATTGCTGGAACTAGTAGACCATCATGCCAAGGCTGCACATGGTGCCATTGTTGGCACCACGCAAAAAGTGCTTTGCGAAGGGCCATCTAAGACAAATCCAGACACACTATCCGGCCGCACGCCTCACAACAAGATCGTGATTTTTGATGGTGATGCCGATCGTTTAAGCGGCGAAATCTTGGACTTAAGGATCGAGCAATCGACCGGGTTTACCACTTACGGAAAACTACTCACGCGCGAGCTAGTTAGTTTGTGATTCAGCGGAAATAATCATTTTTCTAAACGGTAACAGATCTCAGCATTTCTTGAGTGGATCGCATCACGCTCCGTTTCTGTGAGCCCTTCTGTGAGGTATGTAACAATATCTACCCAGTCTTGGTAGGAGGTGCGTAGCTGGCATACTGGCCAATCGGTTCCAAACAAGATATTGCCCGAACCGAAGATTTCGAGCGTCTCCTGAAAGTATCGACGGATGGTCTCAAGATCACCTTCGCCAGCGGGGAATTCAGTGAGAAGTCCTGAAAATTTGACGCCTATCAAGTTGTCACGCTTCGCCAGCTCCTTCATCCCATGGCGCCAAGTTGGATCCACTTCCCCATTCCGTGCTTCAGGTTTTGCGATATGATTTAAGATAATCGGCAGATTAGGCTGCCGATCAATCAGATCCAACGCGACGGGAATTTGCCGCTGGAAGATCAGGAGATCGTAGGACAGTCCGAAGTCCGGAAGCTGTGAAAGTCCGCGGTGAAAATCTTCCCGATCAAAAAATTCATCGGGCTCATCTTGAAGGACATGGCGGAGTCCCCGGGCTTTTGCATGACTCGCAAACTTTTCGAGCTGTGGCCTAAGCTCATCTGCGGCCAAGGGCAGCCAGCCCACCACAGCCTTAATGATTGAGCTTTTGTCTGCTAGATCGAGTAAAAAGGTAGATTCTTCATCAATCTGTCTGGCCTGAACGACGATGCTACCGCTAAGACCCGCCGCTGCGCTAACGCCTTCTAGCTCTGGGAGGAGGTGGTCTTTGGCAAGAAGCGAATCCTTCGGAATCCACGGATAATCCTCAGCATTGTATTTCCAAAGATGATGATGGGAATCGATCATGAAGCTTGAGCGAAAAGTTAGTCGTTAAGCCGGAGCTCGGCTCAGGGCCTTAGAAAAGTGCTTTGATATGGCGATCCACTAAATTCTCAGTCACACAGCGCGAGATAATGGTATTATGCTCAATGAGCGCTTGGGTATAGCGGTCTCCAAGCTGCGCGGCAATTTTGAAGCCGACGTGGAGAAGCTGACGAACATTCGGATTATAACCTGGATTATTTTGATCATGACGCAGGGCCGAGGTAAATTCTTCGCTCGACCATTTGTTCACCTCTTCCGCGCTTGGAAGGCTGGCGTAATCAATATCGATCACAGTCGAATAGGGAGCGCAAAGAGCTTCCTTCTTTTCGAGCGCTTGTGCGTAGATCTCCTTTGCAAGTGAAAGCCCAGAGCCACCCGCTTCAGCGAGACCGATCACTTCCTCGAGCCAGTTCGTTCCGGCCGTTTTGATGTGAAGGCCTGCTCCTGTGCGAGCCAGAGCGCGTTTGATAGCAGGATAGATGGAGAACTTATCGGAACCCGAGTGGACAGATAGTTTCAGAGCTTCTGGAAGGCCGTATTGCTTGATTGCGTGAGCGATCACAGCCAAATCATCGTTGAATTCCTTCTCGAACTGAGCGGTATCACCTACGTAGTCGACTCCCTTATTGAAGCGACCAGTGAACTTCGGGGCGATTGTTTGTAGAGGAATTTCCTGATCAGCGAGGGCCGCAAGAATGATCAGCAGCTCTGGTGGGGTCTGTGGATTCTCCGTTTCATCCATCGAGACTTCGGTCACGAAGTCATCGCCTTTTTCTTTCCGGATATGCTCATAGATAGCTTTTGCTTTCTGGGTCGCTTTCAAAAACTGGCGAGCTGTATTTTCTACATCCTCGCGACTGATCTTGAGGGGTGTTTCAATACCTGGAACGGTGATTTCGCCAATCAATTCCGGATGTGCTTCTATGAAGCCATCAATTTCCGCCGGACTGGCAGCCTCACCAATGTCATCAGCGACATCCAAAGTGAAAAAATCGCACGGGGCAAGAAAGCGATCTACGGTTGAAAGATTGATATGATCTGCATCGAGCAAATACGGACCAGTCCAGCCGAGATCTTTCACAGCCTTGTCGGCAGCATCACGGGTCGTCTGAGGCTGCGATCCGATGATGTCATGTTCACGGTTTGATTTGTTCCAGACTGGGCAAATATCTACGCCTAGTTTCTTTGCGTCGATGAATGCTTGCAGCTGTGCGTGAGCGCCATGGGCAAATCGATCGCCTACGCCGAAGGTGAATTTAGGACAGGTTTTCATAAGTATTAAGGTAGTTAGAAATGGGTTTTGAAGGGGGCTTTACAATTTCGCGGACCTAAGCCACCTCAATGATCGCTTTGATTGCGCCGAGGCTAGGGTCTGTAAACTGCTGAAATTTTTCGGGGACTTCTTCGAACTTGATGCGATGAGTGATCCAAATGTCGGTATCGATTTTCTTCTGACGAATTAGATCGATGATTCTTGGAAAGTCCGATGGAAGGGCATTCCGTGAAGCGAGTAGCGTAAGCTCGCGGCGGTGGAACACGGGTGCATGAGGGAAGCTCAGATCCGAGGTTGTGATTCCAACGTAGACGACCCGGCCAGTAAACGCAGCGAATTCAAAGCACGTGGACATCGATCTGGGCGAGCCCGTGGCATCGATTATTAGATTGGCGAGCTTGCCGCCGGTCATTTTTTCAAGATCGGAAAGGTGAGAGCCGTCTTTCTTCGCTAGGAGGCCCTGAGTGATGCCCAAATTCTTTGCGCAGAAATCGAGCCGGGACTGGACCATGTCCAAAACGATCACATTGACTCCTTCCATCAGCTTCAGAAACTCAAGACAAGCGAGGCCAATCGGGCCCGCGCCGATGACTAGAATCGTTTCCCCAGATTGAGGGTTTCCGCGTTCCACTGCATGGTAACCGATCGCTAGCGTTTCGACTAAAGCGAGCTGTTCGTAAGAAAGATCGTTTCCGGGATGAAGTTTTCTAGCAGGGACTAAGAACGTGCCTTTGCGGAGTCCACCATTGTTGTGAACGCCGATGACTTGGACCCCCGGGCAGCAATTTGGTGAGCCCTTCTGTGAGGTCGCTGAACCCGGATCATTGACATAGGGTTCCAATGAGCATTTATCGCCTGCTTTGACGTTGTGCACATTTTCCCCGACCGCGACTACTTCAAGTCCGAGCTCATGGCCTGGTGTCCTCGGATAATCAAAGAACGGGAATTTGCCAAGATAGCAGGCAAGATCGGTGCCGCAGATACCCATCCGGTGGCTGCGGACAAGAGCTTCGTCTGGGCCCGGAGATTGTTCGTCCGGGCGATCAATCACGTTGATCACTTCCGGTGAGGTAAATTCGATAGCAGCTGGCATCTGGTGCGGTAAGTAAAGAGGTGTGGATTAGATCGCTCAGTTGTTTTCCGGAAGGCCCTCATTGTGGCCTAGATCTTTTACCGGGGCGAAGATTGCTTGGACCTTAGCGAGTAAATCACGGTCGATTGGGGCGTCCAGCCATTCGGCCCATTTCGCGATGTTTTTCGGATTTGCAGAGCCTGCGATGGTGGTTGCGAGATCGGGATGCTCACAGGAAAACTGCAGAGCTAGTTGAGCGATATCGGTGTCATGCTCTGCGCAGAGTTTTGCAGCATCCCGGGCAGCTTGTTTCACAGCTTCCGGTTCTTTCAGCCAGTCGGGAAGTTCTGCATTTGTGAGCAATCTTGCAGAAAAGGGTCCCGCGTTCATCGCGCCGATATTTGCCACCTTAAGCCGGGGCAAAAGCTCGGTGGCGAAGGAAGTGTTTTGCAGGGTATAGCGATTGTAGCTAAGCACGCAATCGAACTGATCTTCAGCATGATCAAGGACGGTGTGAAAAGTTTTCACCGGATAGCAGGAAAAGCCGACCGCCCGGATTTTCCCTTGCTCCTTTAGCTTGAGAAGCGCGGGTAGCGTCTCGTTCCAAATCTGCGGCAGTGACACGAATTCAACATCATGGAGCAACATCACATCGAGATAATCAGTTTTCAGCCGCTGCAGCGAAACATGCGTAGATTCTTCCACACGCTTGGCTGAGAAATCAAAATGTATGTCTGAGTAACGACCAAGCTTCGAACCGAGAAGATAGGAATCACGCGGGACATCTTTCAGGCCGATCCCGAGCATTATTTCGGACATGCCACGCCCGTAGAAGGGGGATGTATCGATAAAGTTCATCCCGAGATCGAGCGCGGTGCGCGTCGACTGCATCGCCTCCTCTAGGGTGATTGAGCGGAATTCCGCGCCCAAAGATGAGGCACCGAAGGAAAGGATCGGCAGGTCAATGCCGGTTTTACCGAGAGGACGGGTCGGGATCATAAGATTCGATATGTTTACTACGCAGACTGAAGGGCTTTGATTGTTTGCTTTGCTGCAGTGACTGGATCAGGAAGCGGAAAAATCTCAGCGGAGAGATGGCCTGTGTAGTTGATCTCGCGCAGCGCTTTTAGGATTGGCGCTGGATCCGTGTGACCGAAGCCGAAGGCTTGGCGATTCGAATCGGCGAAGTGAACGTGGCCGATATGCCTGCCAGCCTTCCGAATTGCAGCAGAGAGATCGGCCTCCTCAATGTTCATATGAAACAGATCGGCGAGAAGTGTCACGTTTTCCAAATTGTGATGTTCGATGAATTCTACGCCTGTCTGCAGCTGATTGATCAGGTTGGTTTCGTAGCGATTTAACGGCTCGTAAATGAAAGTGACCTGATGAGCCGCCGCTGCTTTTCCGGCGACATGCAGCGCTTCTGCGAGGTAACCTAGGGCTCGCTCTTTTGAAACTTCTCCGCTGTGTTTTCCCTGCATCGAACCAAGGATTGCTGGAGCACCGAGCTGGCCACCAAACTCAATCATTTGCTTAATAAATTCGAGAGCCTCGCTGCGTTTTTGTGGATCAGGATCGGTAAGGGAAAGCCCGTGTTTAACCATACCGGCCCCAGTGCCGACGGCAGCGATTCCGAGCGAATGCTTTTCCGCGAGGGACTTGATCTCCGCGACTGAAGTGTGGTCGGGCCCCGGGAAAAAAAGCTCGACGTCATCGAAGCCAGCTTCAGCCGCGAGCGCGAATGCTTCGGGCAATGGCTGATGAAAAACGAAGGGGCCAGCGGCCGCTTCCGGGACTTGGCAGATGGTGATGGCAGTGCGCATAATATTAAACAGATTCTAAGATAAGATTGCCGTAGGCGGTGGTGTCTCCAGTGCGGATCAGGCCGATCGCGGAAGGCACGAGGGTTTTAAAGCTAAGGTGAGGCAGGCGCTCAACGTTTGCATGGGAATGCTTGGCAAAAGCCTCATCGAATTTTTCAACAACATCCGAGGGATTGTTCGGGACGAACTCGCTAGCTTGCATGATTTTCCCGATTTTAAAATTAGTTTCAAGAAGTTCAAGCACCTGCAGGACTGTCGGGACGCCTGGGGTGAGCGATATATCGACAGTTTCCACTTCTGGCCAAGAGGGAAAGGCCCAGTCAGCGATGACTAGTGTATTAGTGTGGCGGACTCTCGCGAGGAGATGAAGGATATCTGGGTTTAGGATTCCGGTCTGGAGCATAGGTAGGGCGAAGATTGAATAAGAGTGGCTGAGAAGCGTGATACAGGCAGCCTTGCAGTGGGGACAGAAATTTCCGAAAAATCTCTAAAAAGGCCTTTTTAAACCCATGTCGGCGAATGCAGCTGTATTGGTTTGCGCGGGTGGATCGCCTCGTAGACAATCCGGCAAATGATTTCTGTAAACGAAAGTGGTGGCGGATTGCTCGGCACCGATCTCGCTGCTGTTGTCAGAGAAATATTCTCGGCGAAGGGGCCGCTTTCAGGATCGAAGGATTTTGAGTATCGGGCAGAGCAGGAACAGCTCGCAGGCGCAGTTGCTGAGAGCTTTGTTTCTGAATCCCCGTTGGTTGCTGAGGCGGGAACTGGCGTTGGGAAATCGCTGGCCTATCTAGTTCCTGCGGCAAAATTTGCTCTGGAGACCGGAAGGAAGGGCGTCATTTCGACCCACACCATCAATCTTCAAGAGCAATTGGTGCGAAAGGACATTCCGATTGTGCGCTCGATTTTAGGTGAGGAATTGCCGGCGGTTTTATTAAAGGGCCGGCAAAATTATGTTTGTCCTGCACGGCTCAGAAGGGCTTGGGAGCAATCTGCAGATCTGTTCACCAGCAACGAGGGTGAGGAGCTGCAGCGAATCCGTAGATGGGCGGAGAACACAAAAGACGGCACGAAAAGCGATATGAGCTTCGAGCCGAGCCTGAAAGTTTGGCTACAGGTATGCAGTGAGGCCCACTCGTGCACCCAGCGATATTGCGGTCCGAAGGGGAATTGCTGGTTCCAAGAGGCTAGGAAAGCAGCTGCTGACGCGAAGCTGGTGGTGGTGAATCACACCCTATTTTTCGCCCTGTTGAACACCGGAGAAATTGCGCCCGACGTAGAGGATGGTGAAAAGATGGAAGGCTTTTTGTTTCCAAACGATTTCGCCGTGCTCGATGAAGCACATACGATTGAGCAGGTTGCCGCTGTGCAGCTCGGCCTGCGTATTTCTCAGGCGGGGCTTAAGTTCGATCTGCAGAGGCTTTACAATCCCCGCACGAGAAAAGGTATTCTTAAAAGCCACGGCCGGGCCTCAGCAATGCTAGCAGTCGAGCGCGGATTGGTCGCTGCAGAAAAGTTTTTCGGGCAGGTGGGGGATGCCTCAAAGTTCGGTCAATGGTCGCGCGAGTTTCGGGTTAGGCATGCCGATTTGGTGGAAAATTGCCTCGGTGGGCCACTGCGAGACCTCTGGGGCGAGATCGATGATTTGGCCGATGATACCGAGCATGAAAGCTCCCGCAATGAGCTGCATGATGCCTCGAGGAAGCTACGTGAAATTAACGGTGCCGTGGCTCATTTTCTGGAGCAGGAGGATCAGGAATGTGTGTATTGGGTTGAAAAAAGCGGTCGGGACGAGATGCAATTTAGCTGCCATGGCGCGCCGGTGAACGTTGCCGAGCGTCTGCGCCCGCTTCTCTTTGAAGGCAAAAAGGCGATGGTTATGACCAGTGCTACGCTGGGTGTGGGCGATCCTGGACTGGAATATTTCCGGCGGCGGGTGGGTGCTGAAGCGGTCCGATCCCTAGTAATTGGAAGTCCATTTAATTACCGCAAACAAATGCGCGTCCGCATTTACAAGAAAGTTCCAGAGCCAAGCGCGCCGAAATACGCCGAGGAGATGGCGGATGGAATTATGGAAGCGGTGACTGAGAGTGATGGCCGCGCCTTTGTCCTTTTCACAAGCTACCGGACGATGACAGATGCGGTGCAGCGATGTGCGCCATTTTTCCGAAAGAACGGTTGGCGCTTGTTGACCCAAGGGGGAGGGGTTCCGCGGCATCAAATGCTCGAAGAATTTCGTGAAGACACTTCGAGTATCTTATTTGGAACAGATAGCTTCTGGACCGGAGTGGATGTGCCCGGTGAGGCCCTTTCAAATGTGATTGTAACTCGCCTTCCTTTTGCGGTGCCAGATCATCCACTAACAGCGTCCCGGCTGGAAGCGATCGAGGCAGCGGGAGGAAATCCGTTTATGGAATACTCAGTTCCCGAAGCGATTTTGAAGCTCCGCCAAGGAATTGGCCGTCTAATCCGGACTAAAAAGGATGTCGGCTGGGTATGCATTCTAGATAACCGAATTGTGACAAAGCGATATGGCAAAGCGTTCCTAAACGCATTGCCGGACGCTCCTGTCGAGATTATCGCTTAGGCCCCTATCACGTCAGTCGATTGCGAGTCGTGTGACTCGTCTTACGATATAAAATCCGTCAGCGCCTTGCCTCGGCGCTTGCGGAGTTGCTAAGGGTATTTATCATTTTGCCCAATGCGCTGTTTTTACTCACAAACACTCGAACTTGAGCTGCCACAGGGTCATCCCTTCCCAATGGATAAGTTCCGTATCTCTAAGGATATGCTCCTTAGCGAAGGCATCCTACGTCCTGAGGAGGTGATTGAGGTAGCCGCAACCGATTTTCATCGCATTGCACGTGTCCATGAACGTGGATATATTGATAAAATTCAATCCGCTGCCTTGGATCGCAAAGAACAATTGCTTCTCGGCTTGCCTGCTTCCCGATCGCTCTTCTCGAGATCGGCCACAGAGATTGAGGCGACAAGAATGGCCTGCTATGCCGCGCTAGAAGAAGGCGTCGGCGTCTGTCTGGCCGGGGGAACTCACCACGCGTTTGCAGACCACGGTGAGGGCTACTGTGTCTTCAACGATATCGCGATTGCCATCAAAGACCTGAAGGACAGCCGCCCAGGGATCAAAATCATGGTGGTGGACACCGATGCGCATCAGGGAAACGGCACAGCATCTCTGATGTCGGATGATCCGAACGTTTTTACCTATTCAATCCATGTTGGTAAAAACTACCCGACCAAGAAGATAGCCTCGTCATTGGATGTGGAGACCGTGCGCTATGTGGAGGGGGAGATGTATCTGAACATGCTCTTTTCTACCCTAGCAGGTGCTTTGGATTCCTTCGCGCCTGATCTAGTCATTTGGATTTCTGGCGCGGATAATCATCGGAATGATCGCTTCGGTCAGATGCATCTTTCCCTGAAGGAAATCCAGAGACGCGATGAAGTATTGCTGGGCGCGATGATCCGCAATCGCATCCCGGTGGCAATCCTCTACGGCGGTGGCTACAATCGGCAACCAGAGTTTACCGCAAAACTTCACCGGAATACTGTGGCGACTGCGAAGCGGCTCGCAAGGGAATTTCGAGGTCTGTAGTATGGAAAAAACGGAGAAGCAAAAGATGCTAAGCGGAGAGCTGTATTTCGCCTCAGATCCGGAACTTATCGAAGAAAGATTTCTAGCCCGGGATTTGGTCAAAAAATTCAACGATAGCGCCCCGCGGGATCTTGTTGGGCGGAAGCAATCCTTCAGAACCTGTTCGGTAGCTGTAGAGAAGAGATAACGATCGAGCCACCCTTTCACTGCGATTACGGATTTAATATCGAAGTGGGGGATAATTTCTTCGCTAATTTCGGACTAATCATCTTGGACGTGGCCACAGTCACGATCGGCAAAAACTGCTTTGTTGCACCTAGGGTGCAGATTCTCGCCGCGAGTCATCCAAAAGACGCAAAACTGCGCGCAACGGGGGCTGAATATGGATCTCCCGTTCGCATTGGCGACGACGTGTGGATCGGCGCAGGTGTGATCATCAATCCGGGGGTCACAATCGGAGACCGGGTGATCATCGGCAGCGGTGCAGTTGTTACGAAAGATATAGATGCAGATGCAATTGTAGCTGGCATTCCTGCCCGGAAGATTGCTTCGTGATTTTTGATTGAAAAGCGTTCCCGCTTGCTTCCATAGGCAGCAATCGGTAGGGGATTGGCCGAGAGGAAAACTTTCTAGGTTACCTTATAAAAATTTTAAAGTTATGGCGATTACCAGAGCATTGATTTCAGTTTCAGATAAAGAAGGTCTTGTAGAATTTGCCGAAGGCCTAGCGGAGATGGGAGTGGAGCTCCTTTCGACGGGTGGCACAGCAAAGGCCTTGCGCGAGGCAGGTCTCACGGTAACAGATGTTTCGGAATTTACAGGCGCACCCGAGCTCTTTGATGGACGTGTGAAAACATTGCACCCGAAAGTTCATGGCGGACTGCTTCATCGCAGAGATGATCCACAGCATATAGCAGATGCGGAAAAACATCAGATCCCACCGATTGATCTCGTGGTGGTGAACTTATATCCATTTGAAGAAACCGTCGCGGTAGAAGGAGTGACCTTGGCTGAAGCAATCGAGAAAATCGATATCGGCGGGCCCTCGATGCTGCGCAGTGCGGCAAAAAACCACTCTCACGTTACAGTGATCGTTTCACCAGAAGACTACGGCCGGGTGCTCGAGGAAATGCGCGATAATGGTGGGGATACCTCGCGTGGCCTGAGGGAGCAATTAGCTGTAAAGGTCTTTCTGCGGACATCTGAATATGATTCAGCGATCACGTCCTATCTCGGGCAGTCGAGACAGGGCACAGGCAGCTCCTTTTCACTGAGCCTACCTCTTGAGCAGGAGTTGCGATATGGTGATAACCCGCATCAGAAATGTTCCATGTATGGAAACTTCGGGAAATGTTTCACCCAGCTACAGGGCAAGGGACTGAGCTACACGAACGTGATCGATATTGAGGCCGCTGCCGATCTGATCTTGGAATTCGTCCGGCCGACAGTGGCGATCCTCAAACACACAAATCCCTGTGGCGTCGGCCAGGATGATGAAGATCTCCGTGTTGCTTGGAAGAAGGCCTTCGAGACAGATCGGCAGGCACCCTTCGGTGGAGTCATCGTTACCAACCGGCCGCTGACGATCGAATTAGCCCGCGTCATCTCAGAAATTTTTACCGATGTGATCATCGCTCCTGAATATGAGCCTGATGCGCGTGCCCTTCTTCAGAAGAAGAAAAACCTAAGGCTGATGAAAATGAACGACGCCTACCTTCTTTTGAAAAAGAAGCCGGTGATTCGGTCGAGCCCAGGAGGTATCATGGTAATGGACAGGGACCTCCAGGCACTCGGGCTGGAAGATCTAGAAAGCAAGGTGGTAACGAAACGACCTCCGACCCAAGAGGAGCTCAGAGCAATGCGCTTCGGCTGGCGGATCGTTAAAAATGTCAAATCAAACGCAATCGTTTACATTCATGCAGATCGGACCCTTGGGATCGGTGCCGGCCAGATGAGCCGCGTAGATTCGTCACGGATCGCAGTCTGGAAAGCAAAAGAGGCAGGGCTGGACTTAAAAGGCTCGATTGTTGCCTCAGATGCGATGTTTCCTTTCGCCGATGGACTGCAATCGGCGATCGATGCGGGTGCGACAGCGTGCATCCAACCAGGCGGCTCGATGCGTGATGAGGAAGTCATCGCCGCCGCAGACGCAGCTGGTATGGCAATGGTGTTTACCGGGCATCGCCATTTCCGCCATTAGAGCCCGAGCTCATCGGATGTCGCTACTCCATTTAAATCAATGAAGCCTACCGGGAATTCTCAAGATCTGCGGATTCTATTCCTAGGCGATATCGTCGGCGAGCCTGGCCGCAAGGCGGTGATAAATTCTCTGGCGGAAATCAAGGCGGAGCACGAGATCGATTTCATCGTTGTTAATGGTGAGAATTCAGCAGGCGGACGCGGCATCACGCCAAGAATTTCTATCGATTTGCTGCGCGCTGGAGCCGCTGTTATTACTACAGGAGATCACGTGTGGGATCAGAAGGAAATCATCGATTATATTCCAACTGAGCCCCGCCTCTTAAGACCCATCAATTATCCAATCGGGGTCCCAGGTGCGGGGTCGGTTGTCCTTGAAACAGAAAAAGGAAAGATCGCAGTGATTCAAGCGCAGGGCCGCACTTTCATCCAGCCCCCCCTAGAAAATCCATTTCTAGCTGTGGAAGAAGAGGTGACTCGCCTGCGCGACGAAGGAATTCTTAACATCATATTGGACTTTCACGCTGAAACGACTTCTGAGAAGATTGCGATGGGACGCTTCTTAGATGGGCGGGTTTCCTTGGTGGTAGGGACGCATACTCATGTCCAGACAGCCGACGAAACAATCCACCCAGGCGGCACCGGCTACCTGACAGATGCCGGGATGTGCGGACCAGTCGATTCCGTTTTAGGCCGCTGTATCGAGTCAGTTGTTTGGCGTTTTCAGACCAGCATGCCGACTCGCTTTCCAATCGCCAAAGGAGACGTGAGTCTATGTGGCGTGATCGCAGATTTAGATAGCAGCACGGGGCGTTGCACGGCAATTTCGCGCTTTCAGAAGGCTTTTCTAGAAAAGTTATCCTAGGTTGGGAAACCTGGACTTAGCAATTAGTTTCCGGCAAGCAGATTAACGTAGAATAAGGGGTTCCGGGAAAAGATTAGCAAGACACACATTTTTTTTGACAGAGTGCCGCTCTTTGTTACTGTCCGCCCGCTCTTCCCCACAGCAGACAGGGGTGCCGCGTCCAAACTTTAAACTGAGTTTCAAGCAAGGTCGCGGTTCTTTCGTCGGCAGAACAGGAGGACAAAATATTTATCCTGCTCGTGTAGCTCAGGGGTAGAGCGCATCCTTGGTAAGGATGAGGTCGGGGGTTCAATTCCCCCCACGAGCTCCACGGCAACACGAACAGAAGATTCTCAAGAAAACAATCGTCCAAGCGAAACAACAACCATCATGGCCAAAGAAACATTCCAACGCAACAAGCCGCATGTAAACATCGGCACCATCGGTCACGTCGACCACGGCAAAACCACGCTTACTGCAGCAATCACAAACACTCTTGCTGAAAAAGGCTTTGCTCAGAAGCAGTCATATGCAGATATCGATGCTGCACCCGAAGAGCGCGAACGCGGAATCACGATCAATACTGCTCACGTAGAATACGAGACTGAAAAACGTCACTATGCACACGTCGATTGCCCGGGTCACGCTGACTATGTGAAAAACATGATCACTGGTGCTGCTCAAATGGATGGCGCCATTCTTGTCGTCTCTGCTGCAGATGGACCAATGCCACAAACTCGTGAACATATCCTCCTTGCGCGCCAGGTGGGTGTTCCAGCTCTTGTTGTCTTCATGAACAAGGTTGATCTCGTCGATGATGATGAGCTTCTCGAGCTTGTCGAAATGGAAATCCGCGATCTTCTTTCCTCCTATGATTTCCCTGGTGATGATATTCCAATCATCGCTGGATCTGCTGTTAAAGCTCTAGAGGGCGATGCGGATCATATGGCAAATGTCTTAAAGTTGATGGAAGCTGTGGATTCTTATATTCCTGAGCCAGAGCGCCCGGTTGACAAGACCTTCCTAATGCCAATCGAGGACGTGTTCTCGATTGAAGGACGCGGAACTGTCTGCACAGGCCGTGTTGAGCGGGGAATCGTTCACAAGATGGAAGAAGTCGAGATTGTCGGAATCCGCGATACACAGAAGACGACTGTCACCGATATCGAAATGTTCCGTAAGTTGCTCGACGAGGGCAGAGCTGGCGATAACGTCGGCCTCCTTGTTCGTGGACTTAAAAAGACAGACGTAGAGCGTGGACAGGTGATGGCGAAGCCTGGCACTGTAAAAGGTCACACGATCTTCAAATCCGAGATCTATGTTCTTTCGAAAGATGAGGGTGGCCGCCACACCCCGTTCTTCTCTAACTACCGCCCACAGTTCTATTTCCGTACAACCGATGTTACTGGCTCCATCAAGCTTCCAGAAGGAGTTGAAATGGTAATGCCTGGTGACAACATTGGTCTCGAAGTCGAACTAATCAATCCAATCGCTATGGAGCCGACAATGCGCTTCGCGATCCGTGAAGGCGGACGCACCGTAGGTGCTGGCCGTGTTGGTGAGATCATCAAGTAATCAGATAGGCTTTTGAGCGGCCACTCCGGTGCGCCGCTCAGATATTGATGGGCACTCCGTTTTTGATGGGGTGCCCTTTTTAACCGGCTTTATAACAAACTATTTCTTAACGCGTCAGTAGCTCAATTGGTAGAGCATCGGTCTCCAAAACCGAGGGTTGCGGGTTCAAGTCCCTCCTGGCGTGCCATCTCGATCTGGTTCCTCTATTTCTGATCCCTCTATTTCTCACTCTTCATGAATTTTCTCGAATACATTCAACTTGGCGAAAGCTGGGTAGCGTCTGGAATCATCTACGGATTTGTCCTAATCGCTTTGTTTTTGCTGATCAAAAATTTCGCGAAGGTATCGACCTTTATTGGTGAGGTGAAAGGAGAGCTTCGCAAAGCGAGCTGGCCGTGGAATCAAGATCCCAAAGCAAAGGGCTTTAAGAAATACAAAGAGCTGATTGATTCGACAATCGTCGTCCTGATCGCGGTTATCTTGCTCGCCGGTTTTGTGCAATTCTGGGATTTCGTCCAAGTTCTCGCAATCGGTTTCCTGACACAGATTTTTAACTAAATCCCTTTTCCCTCCTCTCTGCCGAATTCATCATGCCTGACGAAAAAAATTACAAAGATCAGTGGTATGTCGTCCAAGTCCTCTCAGGCATGGAAGGCAAAGTCCGCGATCGAATCGCGCGCCAAGTAGAGGCGGAAGAGATGCACGATTATATTCGTGAAGTTCTTGTCCCAACTGAGATCGTTTCCGAAATCAAACGCGGGAAAAAGACTGAAACGAAGAAGAAGTTCTTCCCTGGTTATATCATCGTGAACATGTATCTCGCCACCGAGACGAACGAGCTCGTGGAAAAGACATGGTTCTTTATCAAAGAAATGGACGGGGTAATCGGCTTTGCTGGAACCAAAGACCGCCCGACTCCAATGCGCCCGAAGGAAGTCGAAGCGATGCTTTCTCAGATCCAAGAAAGAGAGGAAAGCGTCCGCCCTGCGATCACTTTTGAAGTCGGAGACACGGTAAAAGTTGCCGATGGCCCCTTCCAATCACAAAACGGCGTTGTTGAAGAGATTGATCCAGAACGCGGCAAACTTCGGGTTGCAGTGGACATCTTCGGAAGAACTACACCAGTGGAACTCGAATACTGGCAGGTAGAACGTGAATAAAGCTACCAAAACGAAACTTTTTAGATTTACCAACAAATAGAATGGCTAAGGAAATTACAAAAATCATCAAACTTCAGATTGCGGCTGGAGCAGCAAATCCGTCTCCGCCGGTAGGCCCGGCCTTGGGTCAGGCGGGTGTGAACATCATGGCGTTCTGCAAAGAATTCAATGCCGCTACCCAAGCGCAATCAGGCGATGTCCTTCCGTGTGTCATTTCGGTTTACAAAGATAAATCCTTCACCTTCGTAACCAAGCGCCCACCTGCAGGTAATCTATTGAAGAAAGCTGCAGGCCTTGCATCAGGCTCTGGTGAGCCGAATAAGACGAAGGTTGGTAAAATTTCGAAAGAGAAGCTCATGGAAGTCGTGCAAATAAAAATGCCTGATCTCAACACCCGCGATCCTGAAGCTGCTGCCCGCATCCTTGCTGGGACCGCCCGCCAGATGGGCCTAGAAGTCGAAGGAATGTAAGATAATTTCCGCTCTGTTGACGCAGGGTGGTCCGCAAGAGGTGAGGACAAAAGGTTCTCTCCGTTATTACTGCAAAACTAGATACAAAAATGTCAAATAAACGAAGCAAACGCTACCAGAAAGCCGCAGAACAAGTCGGCGTGGACAAAACCTACTCAATTCCTGATGCAGTAGCCCTCCTCAAAAAACTCCCAGCACCAAAGTTCACTCCGACTGTGACCCTATCATTTCGCTTAGGGGTAGATCCCCGCAAGAGCGATCAAATGGTCCGTGGATCTGTATCACTGCCTCATGGTTCCGGTAAAAACGTTCGAGTTGTTGTCTTTGCACAGGGAGCAGCTGCAGAAGCTGCCAAAGAAGCTGGTGCAGAGCACGTCGGCTACGAGGATCTCATCAAGAAAGTCCAAGAGGGCTTTGTCGATTTTGATTCAGCGATCGCTACCCCTGAAGCGATGGCGGAAGTTCGTAAAATTGCTCGCGTTCTTGGTCCCCGGGGCCTGATGCCAAATCCTAAAACAGGAACAGTCACTGACGATGTGGCAAAGGCTGTGAAAGAAGTCAAAGCGGGTCGAATTGATTACAAACTCGATAAGAACGGAAATATTTCCGGCGCAATTGGAAAATCCGACTTTGAAGCAAATATGCTTGAGGAAAACGCCCGTGCATTTGTCGACAGTGTCGTCCGTGCCAAGCCTGCGTCGGCAAAAGGTAATTTTGTTCAGACGGCAACAATCACTGCTTCGATGTTACCCGGCCTTCGATTAGAGCCGGCCTCCTACGCCAAGGCAATCATCGAGGCGTAAGCATCTGCGATCACTATTTATACCTAAATTTTTATGAATCCTGATAAACAAATCATTATCACTAACCTTCAGTCACGTCTGAACGATTCACCGTTCGTCATCGTGGTTGATTATACCGGACTGACCGTCCCGCAATTTAGTGAACTCCGCAACCGTCTAGCTGAAAATGAAGCGACCGCGACAGTTGCAAAGAATAGCTATGTCCGGAAAGCTCTTAGCGAAGCCGGCCTACCTGATATTGGAGGGGAACTAAACGGCCAAACGGCTTTCATCACCGGAGCCGGAGAGGTCTTTGCTGCGGCTAAGGTTTTGAAGAATTTCGAAAAAGAATTCAAGAAGCCAGAAATGAAGGTGGGAATCCTAGGCGAGGATGTCTTGGACCAAGCAAAGCTAAAAGCCCTTGCTGAGATTCCCTCCCGCGAAGCCGTTCTCTCTCAGCTCCTTGGACTCATCAACGAGCCGGCGACAAGGATCGCCAGGGTTTTGTTGGAAAAGTTTGATCCCGAGCGTGAGCACTTTAAGGATCAGGAGAATGAAGCCGAAGAAGGCTCATCTGCAGAAACTGCAGACGCTAACTAACAATTTGAACAGATGGTCCGCTTGCGTCTCCGCGCATGGGCTTGATTAATAATGGTACTTCGTCGGTCACCTAGCTAGGTTGACTGAAATCTCCGGAAGCTCCGGAGGCGACGACACCGAAAATGGAGAAAAAACATATGTCAAATATTGCAAACCTCGTAGAAGAACTCGGAAAGCTATCCGTATTGGAAGCTGTCGACCTCGTAAAACAACTTGAAGAAACCTGGGGTGTCTCAGCTGCTGCAGCTGCTGCCGCTGGCCCTGCTGCCGTAGGTCCTGCAGAAGCCGCTGAAGAGAAGACTGAATTCGACGTCATCATCACCAAAGCCGGTGGTAACAAGATCGCTGTAATTAAAGCAGTGCGTGAAGTTGCTCCTGGTCTAGGCCTTGCCGATGCTAAGAAATTAGTCGAAAGCGCTCCGGCTCCTGTGCTCGAAGGCGCAGCCAAAGAAGCTGCTGAAGAAGCGAAAGGAAAGCTCGAAGCTGCTGGTGCAGAAGTAGAACTCAAGTAATCCATTCCAACGTTTGGCCTAGGCGTGTGTTTTCCGCGCCTAGGTTATTCTTATTTCTAAATTTCAATTATCTAGTTGTAGTTCGGAATTGACGTGTGATACTAAACGACCCGTTAGTGCCACACGTCGCTCCCGCACTTTTGTCTGATTTGTCCTTTCTCACCGCCTGATCCTCTCTCTGCCCGTGCCCCAAAGGCTCGGGCTCAATCTCGTAATCAATACCACAATCCCTCCCATGGCTGAACGTCTCTATTTCGGAAAATTTGAAGAGGTCATCGACCCGCCTAACCTTATTGAAGTCCAAAGTAGGTCCTACGATGACTTCTTGCAGAAAGACTCATCGCCCGGTGACCGCGCAGATTCTGGTTTGCAAGCCGTGTTCCGAGAGGTTTTTCCGATCAAATCATATGATGATACCGTCGAGCTAGATTTCGTAGCTTATGATATTGAGGATCCGAAGGTAACTTCGCTTGATTCGTTGAAACACAGTGAGTCATTTTCGGCAGCGCTTTACGTAACTTTTAAACTGAAGGACGAGACTGGGACAAAAAAAGAGAGAGTCTACATGGGCGAGCTGCCGATGATGACGCGTCGCGGAACTTTCATCATAAATGGCGCGGAACGTGTAATCGTTTCACAGCTTCACCGTTCTCCTGGGATCTGCTTCGAGACCTCTCAGCATCTGAATGGGAAGATGCTCCACAGTTTCCGCATTATCCCCGATCGGGGATCGTGGCTAGAAGTTCAGTTCGATACGAATGATCTTCTCTATGTCTACCTTGACCGCCGCCGCCGCCGTCGTAAGTTCCTTGCGACGACCTTTCTTCGTGTTCTTGGTTACCCAACGGATCGCGATATCGTAAGCCACTTTTACTCCATCGAAAATCTTACGCTAAATAGCAAGATCGATGAGGCCGAGTTGGGTCACAAGGTTCCCTTTGAAGATATCCTCGATGGTGAACTAGTCATCGCAAAAGCCTATGAGCCGCTCACCGCTGGAATCGTGAAGCAATTGCTCAGCCTCGGACAAAAGAAGCTTGAGGTAATCGACGGCCGTGAAGACGAAATTCTTCTTAAAATCACTGCGGAAAGATCCCGCCTCCGATGAGGAATCTGCACTCAAAGATATTTACCGGAAGCTGCGCCCTGGTGATCCGCCGACCGCATCCAATGCCCGTGCGCTCCTGAAGCGTCTATTCTTCGATGCGAAAAAATATGATCTGACTCGCGTTGGCCGCTATAAGATCAACCAGAAGCTCGGTATCGGTGTCGACTCCGATCAACGGATCATGGTTCCTGAGGATTTTCTCGCTGCGGTTCGTTACATTCTCAAATTGAAAAAAGGTGAAGGTGTCATCGATGACATTGACCACCTTGGATCACGCCGCGTACGCGCCGTAGGTGAATTGCTCGCAAATCAATGTCGCGTCGGACTTGCACGCACCGAGCGTCTCGTCAAAGAGCGCATGACTTTGTTCGATGTAAACATCGAGGGAATGACTCCTCAGAAATTGATCAATCCGAAGGCATTATCTGCCGTTGTGAGAGATTTCTTCGGCCGTTCCCAGCTCTCGCAGTTTATGGACCAGACAAACCCTCTGGCAGAACTCACCCACAAGCGCCGGCTTTCAGCTCTCGGACCTGGCGGTTTGAACCGCGATCGTGCCGGCTTCGAAGTCCGCGACGTTCATCCTTCCCACTACGGTCGAATTTGCCCGATCGAAACTCCTGAAGGTCCGAATATCGGCTTGATCAATTCGATGTGCACCTATGCGCGTATCAACGAGTTCGGCTTTATCGAGACTCCTTACCGCAAAGTTAAAAAAGGCAAGGTTTCCAATGAGATCGAATACCTCACTGCTGACCAAGAGGAAAACTACCTGATCGCTCAGGCATCCAATGTCATCGATAAGGGAGGTCGCTTCGAAAACGATCGGATCGATGCGCGGGAGCGCGGCGAATTTATCGAGTCCACTCCGGCTGATGTTCATTATATGGACGTTTCTCCGAAGCAGCTTGTATCCGTTGCAGCAGGACTTATCCCGTTCTTGGAGCACGATGATGCAAACCGGGCACTGATGGGCTCAAACATGCAGCGTCAAGGCGTACCTCTCCTTGTATCTGAATCACCCCTAGTAGGAACTGGCCTCGAAGGCAAAGCCGCACGTGATTCACGTGCTGTCGTGGTCGCCGAAGCTGATGGAGTCGTTGCTGCGGCAACAGCCGAAATAATCGTCACCACTGCGGATGGCAAACTTCCAGTCTCTGACGAAAAGTTTTTATCTGAACCAGAGATCGTGAAAACCAATGTCCAGAAGGGCGTTTTTACCTATCCTCTTCGCAAGTTCATGCGCTCCAACGCAGGAACCTGTATCAATCAGAAGCCTATTGTTAAAGTTGGCCAAAAAATCAAAAAGGGTCACGTCCTTGCTGACGGTCCTAACACAGAAGATGGCGAGTTAGCGATCGGCCGCAATGTCCTTGTCGCCTTTATGCCTTGGAATGGCTATAATTTCGAGGATGCGATCGTGATTTCAGAACGAGTCGTCAAGGACGATGTTTATACTTCGATTCATATTTCTGAATTCGATGTGGCAGCACGTGATACAAAACTGGGCCCTGAAGAGATCACCAGAGATATCCCGAACGTCGGTGAAGAAGCGTTGCGTAATTTGGATCACGACGGGATTATCCGAATTGGTGCCGAAGTTCGCCCAGGCGATATTCTAATTGGTAAAATCACTCCGAAGTCCGAAACAGAGCTAGCTCCAGAAGAGCGGCTGCTGCGTGCGATCTTCGGTGAAAAAGCAGCTGACGTTAAAGACACCTCGCTCCGCGTTCCTTCCGGCTGCACTGGAATCGTTCAGGACGTTCGTGTTTCCTCACACGGCCTTGCTAAAAAGCGTGCTGAAAAAGTGGATCCGGCTGAGCTCAAAAAGCATCTCAAAAAGATCAATGATGAGCATAAGAAAAAGGCCGATAAGCTCACTGATGATCTAACAGAAAAGCTATCGGATATTCTCTTGGGTGAAAAAATCCCGCTCGATGTAGTCAACGCGCAAACCGGGGAAATTATCATTCCAGCGAATCGGAAGATTACCAAGACCCTACTTCGCAAGCTTGCTTCGGTGCACGATCACATCGAGATCGATCCATCGCCGATCCGCAATAAGATCGTCGAAATCGTCAACTCGTTTGAAAGCCGTTTCCAAGAGCTCGATACAGATCGTGAGCGGAAGCTCGATCAACTCGAATCGGGCGACGACGTCGATCCGGGACTGATCAAAGAGGTCAAGGTTTTCGTAGCGGCCAAGCGCAAGCTTTCAGTCGGTGACAAAATGGCTGGACGTCACGGGAACAAGGGAGTTGTCGCAACGATCGTTCCTGAGGAAGATATGCCATATCTCGACGATGGAACACCAGTCGACATTTGTCTTAACCCGCTCGGCGTTCCTTCACGGATGAACGTAGGACAGGTTCTCGAAACCCATCTGGGCGTCGCAGCTCGAGCTCTCGGATTCAAGGTCGCAACACCGATTTTTGATGGCATCAAAGAAGACCGGATCTGGGAATTCATGTCGGAGGCCAAAAAGGTCGACGGTGTAAAAATGATCGGAGACGGCCGCAAGGCAGTCGAAAGAAAGCCAAATCAGCCAGAAGGCCGTGGATTTACATGGATTGGCGATGGCAAGGACGGAAGCACCGCTGGTAAATCCACGCTCTACGATGGACGGACCGGCGAAGCATTTCACAATCCGATCGTGGTTGGCGAAATCTACATGCTGAAACTTGGCCACCTAGTCGCAGACAAAATTCATGCACGAGCCGTTGGCCCCTACTCACTGGTTACGCAGCAACCGCTGGGCGGAAAGGCCCAATACGGTGGTCAGCGTTTCGGAGAGATGGAAGTCTGGGCACTCGAGGCCTATGGTGCTGCCTATACTCTCCAGGAAATCCTTACGGTGAAATCCGATGATGTTCAGGGCCGCACACGCATCTACGAATCCATCGTCAAAGGAGACAATAACCTCGAAGCCGGGACTCCAGAGTCCTTCAATGTGTTGATTAAAGAAATGCAGTCGCTCGGTCTTGACGTCCGCCCTGGGCGCCAAGGACAGACCAATCACGGCTCACCGTTGCCTGGCTCCGATGGGAATGACTTCTCACTCGATGATCTAACCCTTTAAACTCCTACGCGAAAAATACCTAAAACTAACTTCTACACTTATCATGAGTATCGATAACAATCTTCGCGAAATCTTTGGCGTGGACGAACGGCCAGAAGCCTTCGACCAAGTCTCCATCACCGTAGCCGCACCAGAAGCAATCCGCTCTTGGTCGAAGGGTGAGGTCAAAAACCCAGAAACAATCAACTACCGCACATTCAAGCCCGAAAAAGGTGGTTTGTTCTGCGAACGTATCTTCGGCCCAACTCGGGATTGGGAATGTGCTTGCGGAAAATACAAGCGGATCAAACACAAGGGTGTCGTCTGTGACCGCTGCGGCGTCGAGGTGACATTAAGCCGCGTGCGTCGCGAGCGCATGGGCCACATTGAGCTAGCAGTACCCGTTTCTCACATCTGGTTCTATAAATGCATGCCATCACGCATCGGCTTGATGCTGGACATGAGTGCTCGTCAACTTGAGCGTGTTATTTACTACGAAGATTTTGTTGTTACCGACCAAGGAAATACAGCCTTGGAGCTAGGGCAGCTATTGACTGAAGCTGAGCTGCACGAGGCGGAAGATACTTATGGAGACGGCTCTTTCAAGGCGATCATGGGCGCGGAAGCGATCATGGAACTTCTCAAGCAAATCGATCTTGCGAAGCTCGCTGTCGAGCTGGAGGAAGAGTTGGGCACGACAAAGTCAAAGCAAAATAAGAAAAAGCTCTCGAAGCGTCTAAAGATTACGCAGGGCTTTGCGGCATCAAAAACCCGTCCTGAATGGATGGTCCAGCTGGTTCTTCCAGTGATTCCACCGGACCTTCGCCCATTGGTTCCGCTCGAAGGTGGGCGTTTCGCCACATCTGATCTTAACGACCTATACAGGCGCGTGATTAATCGGAACAATCGCCTGAAGAATCTTGCTTCTTCTGAAGACTCCAGAAGTCATTATCCGCAACGAAAAGCGGATGCTTCAAGAGGCTGTCGATGCACTCTTTGACAACGGTCGTCATGGGCGTGCAGTCACAGGCGCTGGAAACCGCCCTCTGAAGTCCCTTAGTGATATGCTAAAAGGGAAAGGCGGTCGTTTCCGCCAGAACCTTCTCGGCAAACGGGTCGATTACTCAGGACGTTCGGTAATCGTTGTTGGACCAGACCTGAAACTTGGACAATGCGGTTTGCCGAAGAAAATGGCTCTGACATTGTTTGAGCCGTTCATTATCCGCCGTTTGAAAGAATTAGGTTATTGCCATACTGTCCGCTCTGCCAAAAAGATGATCGATCGGAAGACGACCGAAGTCTGGGACATTCTTGCTGAGGTTACGAAAGGTCATCCAATCCTCCTCAACCGCGCTCCAACCCTTCACCGTCTGTCGATTCAGGCGTTTGAGCCGAAGCTCATTGAGGGCTCAGCAATTCGCGTGCACCCCTTAGTTTGCACCGCATATAATGCTGATTTCGACGGCGATCAGATGGCGGTCCACGTGCCGCTTTCCATCGAAGCACAGATGGAAGCGCGCCAGCTGATGTTGGCACCAAACAATATCTTCTCTCCAGCCTCGGGGCGCCCGATTACCGTTCCTTCTCAGGATATCATTCTTGGAACTTACTACCTAACATGGGCGCCAATTCGCACCCAGACGGACCGCGATAAGAAGGAACATCTTCCGCTATTTGAAAATTCCTCGGAAGTAGAATTTGCAATCGCTTCACGGAAAATCGATTATCATTCTTGGATCCGCATCCGAAATATGGACTACGGAAAGGATACGCCTTATGGCCAGCCAGACCTACGTATCATCGAAACGACTCCGGGTCGCGTTCGCTTCAACGAAATTTGGCCAGACGATCTTGGATTTTACAACAAGACGGTCGGCAAGAAACAGATCGGTGAGATCATCTGGCGCTGTACACAGGTTGCTGGGAAAAAGCCGACCGTATTGGTTCTCGATGAATTAAAAACACTCGGCTTCAAAGAAGCGATGCGTTCTGGAATCTCCATCGGTATCATCGATATGTTGATCCCTGAGGAGAAGCCTGAGGTGATCGCAAATGCTTATGCAGATGTCGAAAAGGTTTCGAAGCAATATCGCAACGGTGTGATTACCAATGGCGAGCGCTACCAGAAGGTGGTCGATATCTGGACTCATGCGACAGATACAATTGCCAATGCACTCTATCGCAAAATCGAACACAACGAAGGGAAGAAGAAAGCTTCGCCTTTGTTTATGATGGTCGATTCAGGAGCCCGGGGTAATAAGTCTCAGATTAAACAGCTCGGCGGAATGCGCGGCCTTATGGCGAAGCCGTCCGGCGAGATCATCGAGCGCCCGATCATTTCCAATTTCCGTGAGGGTCTTTCCGTTCTGGAATATTTCATCTCCACCCACGGAGCCCGGAAGGGTCTTTCAGATACTGCGCTGAAGACAGCGGACTCAGGATACATGACTCGAAAACTGGTCGATGTGGCTCAGGATGTCATTGTGTTCCAACAGGATTGCGGAACAGTCAATGGGATCACTGTCGAAGCAATTTACGATGGAGATGAGGAAGTTGCGTCACTATCAACTCGGGTTTACGGCCGCGTCTCAGGAGAGCAGGTGAAAGATCCTGTGACCGGGGACATCTTGGTAAAAGTCGATGACGTCATTTCTGAGAAGCAAGCAAATGCACTTGAGAAGATTGGGCATGAAAAGCTTAAGATCCGTTCGGTGCTCACTTGTGAGGCAGACCGCGGATGCTGTGCAAATTGCTATGGCCTTAATTTGGCAACTGGATTGCCAGTGAAAATTGGCGAAGCGGTTGGAATTATTGCGGCACAGTCGATTGGTGAGCCGGGAACGCAGCTCACGATGCGGACCTTCCACGTTGGTGGAGTCGCGGCATCTACTTTCAAGCAGCCGATCATCAAAACGAAGAACGCTGGTCGTTTGGTTTACAAAGAACTAAGGACCGTTCAAGATGCCGATGGAAATTGGGTTGTGCTCAATAAGAATGGTTCTCTCTCAGTTCGTGACAAAGGTGGCCTAGAGCTCGAAAGCCATAATATTATTATTGGCTCAATCATTTCCGTGAAAGACGGAGAAGACGCAAAGAAAGACGCGACCATTGTTACCTGGGATCCATACAACGTTCCGATTTTGACTGAGAAACCTGGTAAGATCGAGTTCCGCGACATGATCTTGGGAATCACAGTTGCGGCAGAGGTGGATAAGGAGACCGGTAAGAAGGGAACTATGATCACCGAGCATAAGGAAGATCTTCATCCCCAAGTCTGCATCACCGATGAGAAAACTGGTGAGGTAATCATCAGCTACTCAATCCCTGTAGGCGCTCACCTTTCTGTTCAAGAAGGGGACAATGTCACCGGGGGAACCCAGCTGGCGAAGACACCTCGTAAAGTTGCCCGGACAAAAGACATCACAGGTGGTCTTCCACGTGTTGCTGAGCTGTTTGAAGCACGTAAGCCGAAGGAGGCCTGTGTGATTTCTAAAATTGAAGGTGATGTATCTTTCGGTGGAAATGTCCGCGGAAAGAAAAAGGTGATTGTCACCGATCCTCAAACTGGGGAAGGCGTCGATCACCTTGTGCCAATGGGCAAACACATCATTGTTACGGAAGGCGATCGCATCAAACAAGGAGACCAAATCACCGAAGGGCCCGTCTCACCGGAAGACCTCCTCGAGGCCTGCGGCGCAACTGAGCTCCAAGAGCACTTGGTCAATGAAGTCCAGTCTGTCTACCGTGTGCAAGGGGTAGAGATCAATGATAAGCACATCGAAGTCATTGTTCGTCAAATGCTTCGCAAGGTGAAGATCACTGAGCCCGGCGATGCAGATCAGTTCCTTTGGGGTGATCAAGTCGAGCGCACTACTTTCAAGAAGGTAAACGCGGAAATCACCGCAAACGGTGGTAAACCTGCTGAAGGGGAGCCAGTGCTTCTTGGTATTACGAAGGCTTCTTTGGAAACCGATTCGTTTATCTCAGCCGCGTCCTTCCAGGACACTACGCGAGTTCTTACCGAAGCGGCAACCCTAGGCCGGGTCGACTATCTAAGTGGCTTCAAGGAAAACGTCATTATGGGTCACTTGATTCCAGCAGGAACCGGCTTCCATCATCACAAAGGCAGAGAATTTGAATTCACCGTCGAAGAACCAGAACCCGTCGTCGAAGAAGTCGAAGAGCTCGACGACGAAGAGGATGTAGTCTCCGCGTAAGCGACAAAGCACTCAAAAAACCCCGGGCGCCCGCAAAGGCGTCCGGGGTTCTTTTTCTGTGCGAGTATACCAACGAGCGATGTCTCTGTATCGTTCGCAGAAGTGCCGACTCCAGCTAGGTGAGATGCACCTTGAACGCGGGCGGCAACTTCTAATCTTTTTTGATTACGGCCTCTTGTTCAATCCTTTGTGTTTCGAGCAGATTTACGCTTAGGTAAGCAACGGGAGCCGATCTTTCACTGGCTGTCTGTGGAGGTGCGGACCGGGCTGACGACAGATTTCACTTCCTGTTTCTTGCTGCAGATTGCTTGGAGCTATTTTCTTTGAGAGCGCCCACCGCCAGACAAACTTAAGAAAGGCAGCATTGAGGAAGATCACACCTATCGGAGAACTGAGCAGATCTCAAGCTAGGAGGATCTCGATTGGCATCGTCGAGGCGATTGCGAATTCATAGAGGGATGCATGAAACTGGCGAAATTTTCCAGATATCGCCCAAACTAAGAGCGGGCAGTCTTCGAATTCTCATTTAAAGTCACTTATAAATCCGCAGAAACACAATTAGTTTTGACCGGTCGCTAGGGGCTTACGGACTGGCTATTACTGGGTCCATAATAGTTTTTGAAGTTAGATTCAGATTCAGGTGGCGATAACACTGCAGTGGAAAATTTTTCCATTCTAGGGCGAATGATACCCTAAATCCGCGGTCTAGCTCACGCTGACAAAGAGTTCCAACCAATGGAGCGTATGAGCGCGATCAGTATCGAAGACTATCACCACGACCTATATTCTCAGGCTGGATGATCCTCAGAAAAATCGGAAGTTTCCTACTTGACCGAATGATTGGGCTTCAATAAAAGTTAGATTAACAGCCTTTAAAACTAGAATGATTCATTTCATTTCTGTCTTTGCCTGCAAAGCCCAAAACCCATGATTAAAAATAGAACCCTCGTAAGTTTCTTGTTTCTTCTGCTGTCTAGCTACCTAGTCGCCCAAGATGCAGCGCCTTTAAAAAATCCTTATTACTCAACCCCTGTATGGAAGAACTGGTATGAAGATCAGTCTACAGTGCCGAAAGGTGAAATCCGAGGTAGTGGGTATAATAAGGACCTCACTATCGTTCCAGAGGAATTTCGCTTATATCCACAGGATGTCACAGAAGCTGAGAAAGCTGATGGCTTGTATATGAAGTTTTCTGATACTTTCGACCCTCTCTCTCCATATGCAGGTGTCTGGAGGGATACGTTCATTTCTTCAGATCACTATCATACGAGGGTATATAATTTCTGGGAAGGGGACGATGGTAATCGGTTTGATTTCAACCAAGGTAACCGGAATTCCTATGGAGTGATCGAGGCAAAATTCAGTGAACAGCTCCATAAGTACGAATGGGGTTTTGGTGAGCCAAACCGGGAAAAAAGTCTTGTAGACGCTGGCGCGCTTTATTCGAATCAATCGACGTCAGGGATGGGGGACTGGAGAACGGAATATTCCTATTGGGCAAAAAGAATCGAGGAAATTCATTTTAAAAATACAGTTTTTACTTCACCTGCCTACGCTTCTTCAAAGGGCCATTATCTTGACCTGTTTCGAGCGTTTCATCCATCCCACTTTAATACCCGCGGCGCATCTTATAGTGTTCCGCCGGCCTATATGAAGATGATGGCTTCTGCAGGGTATATGAAGGAAACTCTTAAGAAGGACCTTATTCGTAACGGTCTTTTTGCGAATATTTCGTTAAATGTATGGAAGCAATCGTTGCCCTATAAAGTATCTCCTGGCCACGAATCAAGGATGAGAGTTAGTTATATAGGGAGTGGAGTTGATACGATCGGAAGAAATTACACCTCTCTACCGGGAACTCCAGACATCTTTGATCGGGTATCTGTTTTCCAAGATTCCGTTTTTTATGATAATAACTTACATGTTAAAAACATGGTTGATATCTATAAAAACATGGATGTGGCGCCCCCGGTTGCGGTGTTGAAACATATTGGAACCGTGGGTGGGAATGGGTATTATGCTCACAAGACGGTTTACTCTGGAAGGCAGCTGACTAACCAACAGGTTGTAATTAATGTCGATTTGAGTGATAGCTTGGATCTTCAGGGATTGCCGCTCACATATCGCTGGGAATTATCCTATGGTCTTAAAAATACCACTGTCGACGATCTCGGTAGCGGAAAATATCGAATCACTGTTCCAGAAGCGCCAGCTGATATGGTTGGCGGCCGGACGGTCCTCGTAGCTTTTGCCAACAATGGATACTACGATAGCAACCCAATTGCCATCAATGTCTATCGAGGCACGAACAAGGGCGATCAGCAGAAAGAAAATGAGCTGAGTTTCCGAGCAGAAAGAGTTCTGCAGTGGCCAGATTCTGTCTGTGCCAAGGACAATCTTACCAGGTGAGAAGGTGCAATACGACCTATTTGCCCATGATGTTGATAATTTCCCCGTCTCATACTACCAGTGGGAAGGTGCAGATGGCGAGTTAGATGGCAATCGCTACACCTATATTGCACCTTCTGACGCAGATGAGCATGATCAAAAAGTGGCACTTGTTGCTACTACAGGTTTAACCGGGAACGACCAAGCGGGCAAAGCTGCGAGGATTAAAGTCCGTCATACCATAGCTGAATTTACAGTAAGTGATAGTTCTGTAGGAATTGGCGAAGATGTGGTTTTTGATGCGTCTCCATCGCGTGACAAGCAAGGTAGTAGTCTCTCTTACAATTGGGATTTTGATGATGGAACTACAGCGGATTCTAGAGAGGTCACCCGTTCGTTTCAGAACGTAGGGCTTTATCTAGTTAAACTGACAGTAAGCGGTCCCTCAGGATCTCACAGTACAGAGAAAATGGTTCATGTGAGATCGACTTCTATGGACTCATCACCTCTAAAATTAGCTCTGGGTCAGAGCTGGACAAAGGCTGTAAGAGTCGATGGTAACAAGATTCCTGGGTTTCTTCATAAGAATATTTGGGATGCTAGTTATGTCTTCGATTATGATGGTGACATGGACCTATTCGCAGGGAAGCCGTCTAATGAGGATAAGCTAAACGGTCGAGCGCTAGAACCCTATGGGATCCGTAGCAAGGAGGAGTTTAGCACTCCTCTGTATATTGAATCTGATTTCAAGTTAGATATTGGCAAGGCAAAATGGTTCGAAGTCTTCGGACATTCAATCGGAAGTGTCGGTTTTACCGAAGATTCTGACGTAAGTTCAGGAGCAAGTCATTTACTCGGCTTTGGAACCTACAATGTTGAAGGCTTCTCTTGGGAAGGATTGGAGTGGATCGGTGGACAACGATCGGCGCCACATGGCTATTCTCAGCTAAAGCTATATGTCGTAGATGATCCTGAACATGAGGGGAAAATAAAGTTCCAAGGGCAGATTATTACTGAATCAGAGGTATTAAACTTTTCGATTGGCAATAAGGATAAATTAGATAGCTATATTGGATTACAAGGTTTTCTCGGCGCTGGCGAGATGTCGGTAGCCCGGTTGAATGCATGGACCGAAGGAGGAGCAGTAGACCAAGGTGCTCTTTCGGTTGAGAACGGATATGGAGAAAGAATGTTCGATCCGTTTCGTGTTACAAAGCATATTGATCTGCCATCATACCCAGTGAAAGAGGGGTTTTATGGAGAGTATGATATTAACGACGAAACTGTTAGTCACACGTTCACTTTAAGAAATCAGGGGAACAAAGCCATCGATATCACACAGATTCGGTTGGTTCACGAACGAAACTTGCCAAAGACTTTTAATATCATCGGTCCCATACCTGATTTTATCCCCGCTGGAGGCCAGGCAGACTTGGTCATAGGGTTTGATCCGAGTTTCGAAGGCTTTAATGCCGCTTCTTTACGAATTACCAGTGATAGTTCTTCTGGTGGAGGAAATATGTGGCTAAGCGCTTACGTCAAAGGCGAGGATCCGAAGATATCTGTGCTTAGTAGCACTGGTTTCAATATTAAATCTGGAGAGCAAAATGCGAGAGAATCGGCCCAGACAGATTTTGGTTCTGTCGAGGTAGGGAATTCGATAGAAAGAGATTTCCTTATTCAGAATGCGAGTTGGGCGAATCTCGATATTTCTAGTATTGAACTTGTGGGAGATGGTGCATTCGAAATAGTCAAGAATCCCGCTGAGCTACGTGATCAATTCGGTGAACGTGAGCCAATTGGCCCGCAAGGCTCACGAATCCTGAGAATTCGTTACCAGCCCACAAATGGAAGTGAAACAGAGACTAGTGTCAAAATAGTAAGCAATGATGCAGAAAACGCTAGCTACGACTTTACGCTGAAAGGGAAGGGCAAATTGGTTCCTAGCAGTGGAAAATTAAAGGTGCTCGCCTCAGATAGGCAGACAGTCATCGTGAACGGTTCAACAACCACCGATGATGCCAATGGGACCGACTTTGGAGCTGTTGAATCTAACGAGCTGAAGATTGCTCAGTTTTATGTAGAAGAACGATTCTGATAGGACGGTAAAAATCAACTCGCTTCGAATTTCAGGACAAGATGCGGATTCATTTGGAATCAGAAGAGGCCTACCAAGCTTCATTCTTCCAAACCATTCCTTGATGGTCGAAATTGGGTTCTACGGAGTTTCCGCAGGAAGCTATTCAGCGAATGTATTAATAGAATCCGATGATTCTTCAGCACGCGAACGCTCGTTTGCCGTCGAAGCGAATATCGGAGGGGTGGTTAACGATCGACCGGTAGCTGTGATCACTAGCCCGGGTGATGGTCTAACCATTGACCAAGGGACTCCAATTACGTTGATCGGCTCGGGAGAAGACAATGAAGATGGATCCTTGAACGGTAATTCTCTAGTTTGGTCATCGTCGCTGGATGGGGAACTTGGGACAGGTGAAGAATTGAGCATATCATCCTTAGGGATCGGCGACCATGTGATCTCTTTGACTGCCACCGATCTCGATGGAAGAACCGGGAACGCTACTGTTTTGATAACTGTAAGGGAAGGTCAGCAGCTTCCAGATACAACCCCTCCTACAAAGCCAGGGAACTTGGCATCCTCAAATATTACTACCAAGAGTGCTGACCTGCAGTGGGACGCGAGTTCTGATGCCAGTGGCATGGTTAGTTATGAAGTCTACCAGGACGGCGATCTTGTGGGGACGACCCGCGAGACCCGTATGAGCCTTGCTGGGCTTAGTGCTGGCAAAGCTTACGAATACGTTGTCAGAGCTTTCGATGACGCGAGAAATCGATCGCCCCAATCAACAAAGGTTACAATTACGACGTTAAACGATACAACAGCTCCGTCTCAGCCGAAGAATCTACGCTCGTCTAGTGTTACTGTATCGAGTGTGGATTTAGACTGGGAAAGTAGCACAGATGAAGACAGTTCTGTCACATACAAGGTTTATCAGAATGGCGAACTACATTCATCGACCGATTCGACAAGTATTCGGATCATTGGCCTAAATGAAGGCAGTGATTATCAGTTTTTCGTCAAATCTGTGGATGAAAGTGGCAATGAGTCTGAGGCTTCCAATGCGATCACGATCACAACCTCCTCTTCCCAAAGTGGGGAACAGATTCACGAAATCATCATTGATAATATGGATGAAGAAGTCACCATTACTGGAAACATGTGGTTTAAAAAAGGCCCGAATCAATATGGGGAAAACTACTTTAAGACACAGACCTTTACTGAATCCAACGAAGTTCGAACTGCCGAATTTACCCCTAATTTGACTCAATACAGCGGGTATACCGAAGTTTTGATATATAACCCAGTGGGAAGTGGGTCGAGTGATGCTCCCATTACAGTGAGACATGACCATGGGGAATCCTTAGTCAGCGTCGATCAGACCGTGAATAACGGTGAGTGGGTCTCAATCGGATTCTACGTTCTCTCACAGGGATCAACTGTAACGATAAGCAATGAGTCTACCTCAGGAAGAGTTATGATGGATGCAGTTAAGTTCAGAATCTTTAAGAATAGTACGGTTGGCAAACCACCCGCTCCGATCGATCTGGCCTCTGCGGATGTCTCTCGCAATAGCTTTTATCTTAGCTGGGATGTCGGCGATAACGACACAGATACAACGTATGATATCTATGAGAACGGTGAATTTATCACCAATACTGAGCTTGATCATACTGCAGTCTATGGCTTGGCCCCTATGACATCGTATACCTACCATATAGTTGCCAAGGACCGTTATCAAAATGCCTCTGACCAATCAGAACCCATTGCAATCACTACGATTGGCAACACAGGTAATAACGGGAGCTCGTCATTCGTCTTGGACAACACGGACGATTCAATAGTTGTCACTGGCAATATGATTAAAAAAAGTAGGGGCGTATTTGAGGGAACTAATTATTATAAAATTATCAACGCTTCTGAACCTAACAGTTCATTTCGATCAGTTGCCTTTTTCCCAGAAGTTGGAGAGGTTGTAAAAGCATCCGATGTCTACATTAAATCGCCAACCGATCCGAAAGCTTCGGTAGCTACACCGATAGTGGTAAGCCACGATACAGGGACAACAACTGTCTACATTGATCAAACAAAAGAATCTACCAAGTGGTTGCGGATTGGCACCTTTGACCTTTCCAATAGTTCGACGATCACCTTTACGAACGAAGCACCTGACGGGCGGCGAATCCTAGTAGATGCAATCAAAATTGTTCAAGGCATCGAATAATCTTAGGTCCGAGTTGTAACGGATGATCTCGATCATCAGACTGGATACATGGGCCTAGCCGAACAGTTGAAGAGGTCCAACTTCGACAGGTCGAATCAAAGTATCAATACCGTTAGAAGCTTCGATATCCAGGAAGTAACTAGCGGTAGTCCGTTTTGAGATCGGCGAAGGTTATTTTACTATAGATCAAACATGTCCCAGAAAACTGAGGCGTTCTAGCTGGCTTCGCCAAACCGTAGGCCCTTCAAACTCTCTGTAATCCCATTTTATGATTTTAGGATTTTAGACAGACTATAAGATTCTAGTTACGCTTTCTAGTATTTGACTCTCAAGTGCTGTTAGGGGGGGCAATTGGTCCACCTTTTGGCAGCGCAAACGGTGCATAACTTTCCCTTCGGTTTCCCATTGGTTTTGAAAATCTGTTTTTGGATAGTAAAAGCTGTCCTCTGTCCATTCAGCGATTGAGAAAATGCCGGTCGATTCGATCGTTTGCTTCGCCGATTCGAAATATTCTTCGTGGTCAGTCATAAAGAGAAATTCACCACCTAAGCTCAGCGAACTTGCAAGAGCCTTCAGAAAAGGGGCTTGAATAATTCGGCGGCGGTGGTGCCGGACTTTTGGCCATGGGTCTGGGCATAGAAGGTGGATGCGCCAGACGGATTCAGCCGGTAGCAGCCATTCGACAAGATATTTCGAATCTAGGCGAAGGATTTGTGTGTTTGTTAGATCGGCCCGCCTAATTTTACGCGCGACTTTTTTGCAACGCCCAAGAAGCCGTTCCACGCCGATGAATTGGTGGTCTGGGCGATGTTCAGCAAGCGCGACCAAGAATGATCCGTCCCCACATCCGAGATCTATTTCTAAAGGCTGATCCTTTGGATTTAATTGATTGGGCCTGAGACGTTTGAAATAATTTGGCGGGACAAATTCGTGGGGCGAAAAGGGTGGGCGGGGCAAGGTGTGCATTTGGGGAAATGAGGCACTTAGCGCGTAATGCCACGTTGAGAGTTTTCGATAAAATGGATCAAGTGCTCAATATGAGGATTGTGAGCTGCTTCAGACGATTTGAGTGCGCTTAGTCCATTCGCAAGGTTCGTTCCTTTTTTTAGGAATAGAAATTTGTAGGCAGTCTTGATATCGCGGATATCGAGTTCGGAAAAACCTCGGCGCTGGAGGCCGATTAGATTCACCCCGCGCGTGGCACCGGGATGCCCATCGACGATCATGAATGGTGGGACGTCCTGAATTACCTTTGCACAGCCGCCGATGATCGCGTGCCTCCCCACCCGGGCAAATTGATGAATTGCAGCGAGTCCCGAAACAATTGCATGATCCTCAACTGTGACATGGCCGGCTAGGGAGCCGTTATTGGAGAGAATAATATGGTCCCCCAGCTGACAGTCGTGGGCGATATGAGAGTAGCAGAGAAAAAGATTATGGGAGCCAATCCGCGTTGGCAGTTCTTCATTCGTCCCGCGATGCACGGTGCAATTTTCGCGAAATGTATTGTGGCTGCCTACTTCGAGGGCCGTCGGCTCGCCGATATACTTCAGATCCTGGGTTTTTCCGCCGACCATTGCAAAGGAGAAGAATTCATTTTTCTCGCCAAACGTGGAGTGCCCTTCAAGAACGACGTGAGAATGTAGGATGCAGTTATCGCCTAAGCGGACGTTCGATCCAATGATGCAATAAGGGCCGATGCGGGTATTTTTCCCGATTTGGGCTTTTGGAGAAATGATGGCGGTGGGATGTATCACTGCGCTGAGCTTCGCCTATAAGGGTGATTTTTTACGAGGGTAAATTGCTTTTAGAAAAACGGAATGGGATGGCGAGAAGGAAGAAGATTAGGAGAGCAGCTGCTTGTAGCACAAAGAGGTAGATTGGCCACGGCCCAAGATGATCGATCAAAGACGGATTTTCCGGAGGCCTTAGAGAGAAGGCGAAGTTCGTGCCGAGGATCAGGTTGATTAGCAAGGTTGAAGCCTGATAGACGAGGGAAATGGCGAACACAATGAGGGGCGCTTTCCACCAAGCGACATGAGGACGCCAGCCAAGAGCTAATGGAATATAGAGGGCGGTAAGGACAATCGCGATGTGCTGGAAAAAAAATTGGTAAAATGGAAGATGCGGCGGACCTAACTGAAGAGCAGGAGTGATAAGCGCCTGAGCTGTGGCACCAATGCCCCAAAAATAGGTAATCAATAGAAGAATCCGCTGCTGAGTGATAAGTGCGAAGCCTGCAATGATCGCTGCAAGATCGCATAAGTGAAAAGGCAGTATATTGCTCAGAGTGTGGGGAAAAGGGCGCCAAGCAAAGAGAGCAAAGGGGTAGGAACTTAGGAGGATGAAGGCAAGGAAGGCACGGATCGCCCTTTCGGAACGTGGGGCTTTTCGTGCGAGAAAGATCAGCAGGGCCGAAGCGATGAGGCCAATGATGATGACCATCGCGTGGGTTTGGGAAAAGGGAGTGAATCGATTGTATTCCATTTTGATCTAGGCGCTTATTTTCGCAACGCCTGGCGGTGAGGAAAAAATCTGTTGTGCGATCCCTCGGATCTGCTCCGCTGTGACGGCGAGAAGTTGCTCCCGGACGCTGGACGGATTAGTTACTTGTTGATAAAAAAGCAAGGATTCTCCAGCCCATGCGGCATGGGCAGCTGTGGATTCTGACGCAAGTTTCATTTGTGAAATGGCAAGACGTTTTGCGCGTGTGAGTTCTTCATCGGTGGGTCCATATTTTGCAAGATCTGCAGTCTCGCGATCAATGATTTTCCGTGCTTCGGCCTCCGCACTTGGATCGAGGCCACTGATCACTTGAAGCGCGCCCGTCTCTGCAAAGAGAGATAGCTCAGAGCTGATCTGATAACAAAGGCCTAGTTCTTCGCGCAGCTTCACGAATAGGCGTGAGGATGAGGACTCTCCTAGGATGAGCGAGAGCAGACGCAAAGGATATCTCTTTGGACTATCTCGTCCGGGAGTGTGCCAGCCGATTGCGAACTGGAGTTGATCGGTCGACTCCTCCAAGTGAACATTCACCGAGGGAGAAGATTGGTAAGGTTGAGGCTTTTTCTCTTGTTTGAATGATTTTGGCAGCAGCGGAGCAAGATAAGATTCGATTTCAGCAATTGGCATCGGGCCCGCAGTGGCAACGAGCATGTCTGTGCTGAAATGATATTCCTCAGCAAATTTCTGAAGATCTGAGCGAGTGATCTTATCGACCGATTCCGAAGTTCCTAAGATCGGCGCGCCAAGAGGATGATTCGGCCAAAGGGCGGACGCAAGAAGATCGGTGATGTAATCGCTCGGAGATTCGCGGACCATTGTAATCTCTTCACCGATGACATCGCGTTCGATGGAAATTTCGGCCTCGGGAAAATTTGAATGCCATACCATCTCCGCAAGTGTTTCGATTAGGCCGGGCATGAGCGCGGCTTCTCCCTGAGCCTCGTAAGATGTATGGTCCTCAGAAGTTCCGGCATTCGCTTGCCCGCCACCGCTTTCAATTGCGAGGGTGAGCTCGAGGGCGCTGGACTTGTCCGTGCCTTTGAATGACATGTGTTCCAAGAAATGAGCCGTTCCACTTGGGAAATTGGGTGCTTCATCACGTGAGCCTGCTGGAATATAGAAGGACACAGCGGCACACTCAGAATCTTCGACCTGCGCATGCGCGAGATATATCCCGCAAGGTAGCTTTGAAATTTGGTAGCTAGCTCTCAAGAGGTTAGGTGCTGGGCCAGATATCCATAGCGGCTCTGGCTTATCGGGTGATCGGCAGGTATCGCAATGGGTAAAATTTTCCGCAATTGACTCTGTAAAAAGTGCCGCCAGGAATCCGCAGCAGATGTGGACAAACTACCGTTGCTCCGGTTAAGGCCTGGCGGGGTTCGTCTGCCAAACCTCCGTGGTCCCTGACAGCAGAAAAAGGAAAGGCTAGAGCATGTTACGGAGCAAGAGAAATCTCCAAGTTCCGCCAACCTCAAAGGCGCTTGGTCATCATCCAGATCACCACATGCAGGTCTACGAGAATATGAATCGTTTGATGGGACCGCGTTTGATAGATTCGATTGAACACAAAGTTTGTTGCTTGAGTTCTAAGATAGGAAGATGCAGTTTTCCTTCATGTTTAGACGTATCTTTCTGATGGGATTTCTGGTGGTGAGCTGCGCAAGCGCCGAGGTTCCTGATGTGTTCGAGGGTTTGTTCCAGGAGGACATACCGGTGAAGGGAAGTATCGGCGTAGTGATGCCGCCGCCTGAGATTGAGAAATATCTGGCCAAAGTGGAGGCAGCTGCACGCGAAGATCCTGAATGGTTTAATGAGTTCAGCACCCGTGCAAAACCAGGAATTCCTTTGCCCTACGATGAGAAGATCGGCCTCACCGAAGAGGAATATGCCGAATATTTAGAGCTGTGGCGCAAGCGGGAATTCAAGCCGTCCAAAGATGTCATTCTGGTTTTAAATAAAACCTTCGACGATATGTGGACTCTCACGACCTCCGGAGATGCAGCATCGATCGCTACTTTGCGTTTTGATCCCAAGGGCGGGACCTTTCGTTCGCCAAATGGAGAGATGAAGCGATTGGATGATATTGATGCGGATCCTGAGAGCATTCTAGGTGCATGGACTGGAAAGGAATGGCGTTTTGAAGAAGAGACCGGACTGGGTAAGGTAAAAGAAAATTTCGCGATAGGGAAAATGGGTGCGACGGGATTTGGGTTAGTGATCTATCGTGCTCAAGAGATCTCTACAGAAGGCCGTCCTCTGATGGATAAAAGCCTAGTCATACGTTTCCCACTAGGAAAAGCGGGCCATTATCAAGTGCCTGCTGGCACGCCTAGACGCTAAGGGAAGGCCGGAGGGCTATGTCGCAAGCTCTGTAATCCGGTCCTTTAAAGATCGAAGATTCAGATCCGTCTCTTTTGTAGATCTTGTTTCTTGCGATACGAAGTCAGCTTCGCCAGCCTTTCCAAAGATGAGATTTAATCGGTGGCCAGTATGCTTGATGTTCTTTGTGTCCTATCTTGTAACAGGCGGTGCCGCAATGGCTCAGGGGGCCGGGGATAGTATTGATCAAAAGATTGACGAAATATTAGCTCCCATCGCGGAATGGGCAGATAAGATCGTCTTCTATTCTATTTCCGTATTCGGCAACGGACTGCCGATCGTATTGGTTCTACTCGCAGGGACAGGTCTATTTCTGACAGTCTATTTTGGCTTTATCAACTTCCGTGCATTCAGGCTCGCGCTATCGACTGTGCGGGGAAAATATTCTTCCGCAGATGACCCCGGGCAGATCACTCATTTTCAGGCCTTGACCACGGCCCTTTCGGCCACAGTGGGCTTAGGAAATATTGCCGGTGTTGCAGTCGCAATCAGCATTGGCGGTCCGGGGGCTGTGTTTTGGATGGTGGTGATGGGAATTCTTGGGATGAGCTCAAAATTCACGGAATGCACTTTGGGGGTCGCCTACCGCGAGATCGATGAGAAGGGCAAGGTCCAAGGGGGAGCGATGCGCTATCTAGAAAAAGGCCTGAAAGAACGCGGCTTTGGGACGATCGGTAGAATTTTGGCGATCGTGTTCGCCGTGGCCTGTGTTGGAGGTGCTTTGGGAGCCGGATGTATGTTCCAGATGAATCAATCTGCTCAGCAGGTTTCTGAAACATTCGGTATCTTCGGTGATGGTGATAGCTGGATCTTAGGCCTGATCGTCGCGCTTATGGTCGGCGCGGTAATTATTGGTGGGATCGTCTGGATCGCGAGAGTGACCGCCGTTTTGGTGCCGTTTATGACAATTCTTTATGTGCTGGGATGCCTTGTGGTCCTAGCTGGTTACCTGCCTGAGATTCCTGCGGCTTTGCTGACAATTGCAAGGGAAGCTTTCTCACTTGAGGCCGGTGTGGGCGGCTTCGTCGGTGGATTGATTCAGGGTATCAAGCGTGGAGTGTTTTCTAACGAGGCAGGCTTAGGATCGGCCGCAATTGCTCATGCACCGGTGAAAACGCGCCGCCCAGCGAGTGAAGGAATCGTTGCCCTGCTCGAACCATTTATCGATACGGTAGTGATCTGTTTGATGACAGCCCTGGTCATTGTGACGACGGGGGTGTGGACGGTGGATGCAAATATCAACGGAACGGCCGGGGTTTATTCTTCGCCGAATTTGGAGTCTGTAACTGAAATTAATTTAGTGGATGGCGATCTTGTTCATATCGAGGAGCGCATTGATGGATGGATGGAGGTAAGATCGAAAGACGGGATGATCGACGGCTTCGTTCAAAGCGAATTCGTAACGGAGCGGACTGGCTGGGCAGGTGGAATCTGGCTCACTTCGCGTTCTTTTGGATCAGTGATTCCTTGGTTCCCTTATCTGCTGGCCGTAGCGGTATTTATGTTTGCCTTCTCTACGATGATTTCGTGGTCCTATTACGGCGAGCAAGCAGTCTCGTATCTGTTCGGTAGGGGCGGTGCGGTGATCGGTATTTATAAAATCATCTTTTGTTTGTGCGTGGTTGTAGGGGCCGCAGCTTCCTTAGAAAACGTTCTACTCTTGTCCGATGCGATGTATTTCGCAATGGCCGCGCCGAACTTAATCGGAATTTATTTTCTACTCCCCCGAGTGAAGGCGGAACTGGCGAGGTTCCAGAATTTCGCAAAACTCGTAGATAATGGAGCGAGTGTGGAGGAGGCCGACAGACTGGAAATGAAAGGAAGGTCTGACTAGAGAAGAAGCAATGGCGCGGGAATATAAGATACAGCGTTCGAGGCCCCAATCGGCAAGCGGAATTGACTATCGAAAGGAGTTAAATGGCGAACAATATGCTGCAGTTACTTCCGCTCCCGGGAAAGCTTTGGTGATCGCTGGTGCCGGATCGGGCAAAACTAGGACGCTCACCTACCGGGTATCTTGGCTGCTCGATGAGGGAGAAAATGCCCGCAACATCCTTCTGCTCACCTTTACCAATAAAGCGGCGAGAGAAATGGTCGAGCGCGTAAGGGAGCTTGTGCCGGGAGATGTCAGTGATCTGTGGGCAGGAACTTTTCACTCAATCTGCAACCGAATTTTAAGACGTCACCCAGAAGAGATCGGCTTCACGAAATCATTCTCAATCTTGGATCGAGATGATCAAAAGGCATTGATGAATGCAGTCGTGGCAGGAATGGATATTGACACAAAAGAGCGGCGTTTCCCAAAAGCCGATGTGCTGATCTCCATGTTCAGTTTGCAGGCGAACACCTTGGTAAATCTGGAAGATCTGCTGCGTGTAAAATATCCATACTTCGGCGAATGGGAGGAAATTCTGATTGAGGTTAGCAAGCGCTATTCACAGAAAAAACGAGATACAAATTCGCTAGATTTCGATGATATGCTCGGCCTAGCCGTGAAGCTTTTCAAAGATCACCCGGAGGTTCTTGCGATCTACCAGCAGCGTTTCCGGCATGTATTAGTCGATGAGTATCAGGACACAAATTCGCTGCAAAGTGAGCTGATTGACCTTTTAGCCGGGGATCGAAATAGTTTGATGGCGGTCGGCGATGACAGCCAATCAATCTATTCGTGGCGAGGAGCAGAGGTGGATCATATCTTAAACTTTCGTGAAAGGTATTCGGGTGCGGTAATACACACGATTGAGACGAATTACCGGAGCGTTCCAGAGATCTTGAATTTATCAAATGCAGCGATTGCGGCAAACTCAATGAGGTTCGAAAAGAATCTAGTATCTCACCGCAGCGAATTAGGGGCCAAGCCCGCCTTGGTCGCAGTGGAGGACCCGGCCATGCAAGCGAACTTCGTGGCGCAGCGAATGTTGGAACTACGTGAAGAAGGGATCGAACTCGATGAGATGGCTGTTTTGTATCGGGCGCATTTCCAGAGTTTAGAAGTGCAGATGGAGCTCACCCGGCGCGGAATTCCCTTTGCGATTACAAGCGGACTTCGTTTTTTCGAGCAGGCGCATATTAAGGATGTGGCTGCATTTCTGCGTTTTGTCACAAATCGCAAAGACGAGGTTAGTTTCAAGCGGGTTGGTTCAGCTTCTTCCCGGCTGTGGCCCTGGAACCTCCGAAAAGTTATGGCAGAAGTGGCGAGCCAATCCAGGAATGGAAAGTGAGAATCCACCCGAAAGATGGTCGGAGATCTTTCTGGAATATCCCGTGCCGAAGAAATCAGCGAGACAGTGGGAGCAGCTATGTTACACCTTGGATGAGCTAACGCCGAAAGGCGAATTTATCAGTCCTTCGGAAATGATTTTTAGTGTCTTGGAGGGAATCTATGACGATTACTTGAAGGAAAGCTTTGATAATTACGAGTCCCGACGGGCTGATATTGAGCAGCTGATTCAATATGGCGGAAGCTATGAGGATGTGCTGGAATTTTTGGCACAGCTATCGTTGATGAGCACGACGGATGGTGAGCCGACTGGAGATAAAAGCGAAAAGGATGACGATAAGGTCACCCTTTCTTCCATCCATCAGGCAAAGGGCTTGGAGTGGAAGGTGGTCTTTCTAATCTGGCTGGTGGACGGGCAGTTCCCGAATGGCCGAATCTTGGAAATGGATGATGTGCCTGCGTTTGAAGAGGAAAGGCGATTGTTTTACGTAGCCCTCACCCGGGCAAAGGATGAGCTCTACCTAAGCTACCCAATGATGAACCCAAAAAGTTACTCCGGAGATATTCTTTGCCGACCTTCGCGATTTCTCGATGATTTCCCGGCGCAGCTCGTTGAGACTTGGAAAGTTGGCGATGAATGGATGGACGATACCGATCCGTTCTAAATCCATTTGTTGCTGATTGGCGCGTTCCGTCAGAACAGAAGTATTCACCTTGAACGAGCGTTCTTGGCGAGCTGCAGAGCTGAAAATTCACTATTGAAAGGGCAGTCTTATCCGCCAATCTCCGTACGGCCACAGAGCTGGGCACCTTCTTCCATGGAGAAAACTTTTGATTTAATATCTCCGTTGATTTTGGACTTATCTTTGAGCTCACAGCGCTGTGAGGTGATCTTCCCTTCGACACTGCCGTAGACTTTCACATCGCCAGCACTGACATCGCCCTTGATAATCGCGTTCTCACCGATCGTTACCTTGCCTTTGTCAGAATTAATTTCGCCTTCGATTTTTCCATCAATAATCATATCATTTGAGAAGCGAACAGATCCGACAATTTCGATTCCGTTGGAGAGGACGTTGGTAGCGTTTGCCATGGTGCGCAGAGCAAAGCAAACAGCGAAGGCTCTGGCAATGTGAAACTTTGGGATGTATCATAGCGAAATTTTGGTGTCGACGAGAGGGCATATGCAGTGGGAATCTTCTTCAGAACCCCATTTTTAGACTATGCCAAGAATCGTTATCACTGTTCCTGAAAAAACGCCTCAGCCCTATCGTTTCGCCCTAGATCGGGAAACGGTCACCTTAGGCAGAGGTAGTGAAAGCGATGTCGTGATCGATAGTGGATCGGTTTCGGCGAACCACGCGACGATGCAACGGGTGAAGGGCGGATATGAATTGCGAGACAGCGGTTCTACAAATGGGTTTAAAGTCAATGGCCTGCGACAGGAAGTCGTGGCGCTTCGAGATGGAATGAGCGTAGAGATTGGTGAGGTCTTATTTGACTTCTCGCTCAGCGATGAGGAGAAGGCGACGATGGGTGTTGAAAAGGCTAGATCAGACTCACCTACGGCTCTTCCGCCGGAACCTGAGGAAAATAATATACAGCGTCTCCCTTCCGCACCGCCAAGGCGGCCTATGGCTGAAAAAGTTGAATTTGAGGAGGAAACCGAAGTAGTTGTTAAAAAACGCCGCACAAAATCGGGATTAGGATTTTTCACAATTCTGTGCTTCTTAATCCTTGTTGCTGCTGCTTTCATTGGCGGTCTCGCGATCCGTTATGGAATCGATACAGGCGGTAATTTGATCGACGCTATCCAAGCAAAAGCGCCATGGAACGAGGTTATTCCGAAGGCAAAGGACTGAGCTTTCACGATTGGTCTTAGCAATGATGGTTCATACAGCAAATTGGCGCTTAGGAACTAGCGGGAAGGGGACCTATGAGATAACCTAAGAGGTATCTCGTATTGTCAAAGAGAGTAGGATCACCGATGGGCAGATCACGGTATTTCTTTGTCATACTAGCGCCAGTTTGATCCTGATGGAGAATGCGGATCCCAGCGCCAGTCGAGATCTAGAGCGCTGGTTCGACAGGCTGGTTTCTGAGGACGATCCAGACTTTATTCATACGCTAGAAGGTCCAGATGATATGCCGAGCCATATTCGTATGGCGCTCACCCGATCGAGCGAAACGATACCGATCCATGATGGCCGGATGATGCTTGGCACCTGGCAGGGAATCTTTGTCTTTGAGCATCGGCGTGCAGCCCATGACCGGAAGATTGCAGTGACTGTGCTGGGCGAATGATGCTTTGAGTAAATGATCTCCAGCTGGACCGTCTTTTCTGTTTCCCAAGGATAGATTCAAACTGCATAAAGGAGGCATATGTCTGATAAACTTTTGGATTGGGCGCTTGAAGAGGATATTGGCGGGGGGGACGTGACCTCAGAATATTTCATCGAAAAGGACCGCATCGCGCGGTCCTTTGTGGTCGCCAGAGAGGCAGGAGTCTGCTCTGGATTGGGGATTGCAGCCACGGTTTTTCGAAAGGTGGATGTGGAGCTAGAGGTCCAAGCACTGCTAAAAGATGGCAGCGAAGTGGCCGCCGGAGCGATTTTGATGGAGGTGTCCGGGAGTGCGCGATCGATTTTAACCGCAGAACGAACCGCACTGAATTTTTTGCAACGACTCAGTGGAGTCGCGAGCCTTACGGCAAAGTTTGTTCAGGAGGTCGCGCACACAAAGGCAAGAATTCTCGATACTCGAAAGACCACACCAGGATATCGGAAGCTAGAAAAAGCGGCAGTTCTAGACGGCGGCGGAACGAACCACCGGATGGGTCTCTACGATCGGGCGATGGTGAAGGATAATCATCTTTTTGCAGAAACTGATCCAGAGAAACTGCGGCAGAGGATTTTGCGCCTGAAGAAAGAGCGCCCGATGGTGAAGATTGAATTAGAGGCAGACAGACTCGAACAGGTTGAGGCATTTCTAGAAATCCCAGGGGTCGATTACATTTTACTAGATAACATGGAAAATGAGGATTTGGTAAAAGCCGTGCGCTTACGTAGAGAAGGCTGTGGGATCCGGCTCGAGGCGAGTGGAGGTGTGAATCTAAAGACAGTTGGCGGAATCGCTGAAACTGGAGTGGATTTCATTTCTGTCGGTGCCATTACACATTCGGCAGGAAGCCTAGATATTGGCTTAGATTTTGTAGATCCGGTATTTGATGGGCGAGTATGATGCGATAGCAGCGGGCTTCCCCGATCCATATCGCATGATTTGGCGGGAGAGCGTGGGATCGACGAACGACGAACTCCGGGCCCTTGCCGATTACGGAGCTGCAGAAGGTCTTATCTTCGTTGCCGAAGCTCAGAGTGCGGGGCGTGGCCGCAGAGGCGCGAAGTGGGAGAGTGAGGCTGGCCTAGATCTTTCTTTTTCGGTATTGCTCCGCCCGAAGTTTGAAAAAAAGCTATGGGGGCGCCTTTCGTTAGTTGCTGGTCTAGCTGTCTGCGAGGCAATGGAGGCATGGGATCTGGAGGCTGAGATCAAGTGGCCGAACGACGTTTGGTGCGGCAAAAGAAAGCTGGCAGGGATTCTCGTGGAAACGGTCAGGGATTTTGTCGTGATCGGCATCGGCGTGAATGTAAATTCTTTGAGAAAGGGAGAGCCACTAGCGGCTGTTTCTGTTTGCGATCTATATGGGAATCCAGTGAGCCGTGCAGAAGTCTTGGGAAGAATTATTGCCAGATTAGCAGAGCGGGCGGCGCAAAGCGGTGAGGATTTTCACCAAATAGTAGAAAGCGCAAAGACCCGCTGTGCCTTAAGGGGGCACCGAATTTCCTTTCAGAGTTCCGGCAGGGAACAGCGGGGTCTTTGTGAAGGGATCGGCCCGGAAGGGGAGCTGATTGTCCTAATCGGTGAGAAACGAATATCTCATAAGCAGATCAGCGAGGTGAGGCTCATCGATTAAAATCATTCAGGCTCTTTATCCAGCCCTGGAGGAGTGCCGTAGGCAACCAAGCGGGAGCGGCTGGTAGGTCTCGGAACACGAAAGTCAAAGACGCCAAAGCCGTCGCCCTTTTTGCCCCGATAAGAACGCCCATTCGTGGCATTAATCATGACAGGGCGGGAATCGCTGACTTCGTGACCAAGAAAGATTGCAACATGTGTGATCTTTGTTTTCCGATCATCGGAGGGAACATAGGTGCCTGTCCAAAAAACCAGATCGCCTGGGCGGAGGTGCTCAAAGCTCTCATCATCCGTATCGAGTGCTGTTTCTGGAACAAGGTGCAGGTTTCCCCCATCTTTGACCCAGAGATACTGCGCGGATGAAGTGCGGGGAGGGGTCAGGCCAATTTTTTTTAGAAGGTAGAAGACTGCGCCAGAGCAATCAAACCCACCGCTAGCTGGCCCGTTGCCACCAAAAAGGTAAGGCATGCCCTTCATTTCGACCGCCGTTTCCATCGCGATCGTAAGGAGCTCCTGACGTTCCTCCGGGAGTTTTGTGAAGTCCTTTAACTGATCGGGACTGAGCGTCTTCAGCTCTGCGTGGCCTGAGGCGATTGAGACGAAGAGCAAGGAGAGTGTCAGGAAAATTAGATTCACAGGTGAAAGCCTAACATCTTGCACATATAAGTTCAAAGATTTGATTGTTTTTGATCTTACGAAGTCTAAGCCCATAGGATATCGGCGGATGAGTAAGCGTGTGGGAATCTTGGTGATCAGCGATGGGAAGCCGGGGCACGAGAATCAATCCGTCGGATTGGCGGAGGCAATCGGTCGGATCGAGCCGATCGAGTTACGGATCGTAAAAGTAGAGCGTGGCTTCGTAAAAACTCTAAGAAGCTTGGCAGATACAGCGGAAAAATTTGAAGACCTTGTCTGGGTATTTGGGGCAGGACATGGAGTGCATGCCTATATGCTCTGGTTTTCATTCCGGTTTCGAGTCAGGACCGTTTGTTTGATGAAGCCGTCTTGGCCACTTAGCTGGTTTACGTGGTGCGTGGTGCCTGAACATGACTTCCTAGACTCCAAAGCACCTAAAAATGTTCTGCTTACAAAGGGCGCTCTCAATCGAGTGGTATACGAAAATCAGAGAAGGCAGGGAAAACTCGTTTTAATAGGTGGCCCCTCCAAAGTGCATGGCTGGGATGAAGAAAAACTTCTCGAAGAGCTAGAAAGATTGATGGTCGGCCAAGTCACTCAATGGCTGATTGCAGATTCTAGGCGGACGCCCAATGGGTTTCTAGAACGAGTGGCGATCCGGTGGAAGGGGATAAACACTGTCTCTTGGAAAACATGCGGGATTGGCTGGCTGAAAGATGCGCTGATAACTAAAGAGGAAGTGGCGGTGACTGAAGATTCTGTCTCAATGATCTACGAGGCATTGAGTAGCGGAGCGCAGGTTCAGATTTTGCCGATGCCTCGGAAGCGCAGAAACGCAAGAGTCCTGCAAGGCTTGATGCGGCTTGAAGCGGAAGGCTATTTCGATCCAAGACAGGAAAAGATTGTTCTCGCGGAAGCTGCGCGCTGCGCAAAAATCATCGTTGAAGATGGCTTCACAAAAGGGATTTTCTCAAAGAAATTTGCGAGATAAGACGAAATTGGCGACTTCTCGTGATCCGCACTAACTACCGCATAGTAAACGGAAACCTGATGCTGCGAGCTATCAACGAGATGATTTGTGATCAGTTGTCCAATTCGCATAATTTCCCCTAGCCAGAACGAGGGGTGCCTAGATAGGTTTTCTGGCAACGCAAAATAAAATGAGCATGAAAAATCCAATTACAATCTCGATCACCGGTGCCGCAGGACAAATTGGCTACGCGACATTGTTCCGTCTTGCCTCTGGAAATGTTTTTGGACCAGATCAGCCTGTGAATTTACGGCTTATTGAGATCGAGCCTGGCCTTGCAGCTCTCCGCGGGGTGGTTATGGAGCTTGAAGATTGTGCGTTTCCCCTATTGAACGAGGTCGTCGCTACCACTGATCTTGATGAAGGATTCCGCGGTGCGAACTGGGCCCTGCTAATTGGTTCTGTGCCTCGCAAGGACGGAATGGAGCGTGCGGATCTGCTGGGGATCAATGGCAAAATCTTCACTGGTCAAGGCCAGGCCATCGCGCGGAATTCTGCAAAGGATGTGCGGGTCCTTGTCGTGGGAAATCCATGCAATACGAATGCATTGATCGCAATGAACAACGCCGAAGGAGTTCCAAAGAATCAGTTTTTTGCAATGACTCGCCTCGACGAAAATCGGGCGAAGAGCCAGCTAGCGGAAAAGGCAGGAGTGCACAATTCAGATGTGACGAATCTCTGCATCTGGGGGAATCACTCAGCCACTCAGTATCCTGATTTTACAAACGCGAAGATCAAAGGACGTCCTGTGACCGATGTGATTGCTGACCAAGCATGGCTAGAAGGTGAATTTATTAAAACGGTGCAACAACGAGGCGCTGCCATTATCAAGGCGCGGGGTGCTAGCTCTGCTGCATCTGCAGCCAATGCAGCACTCGATACAGTGAAAAGTCTGATCAATGAGACCGCTGAAGGAGATTGGTATTCCGTTGCGGTGTGCTCCGATGGCTCATATGGCATCGAGGCTGGCTTGATGGCCTCTATGCCGATCCGGACAAAAGCGGACGGATCATGGGAAGTGGTGCATGGGGTCGAGGTCGGTGAGTTTTCTCAGGGCAAAATCGATGCAACAATCGGTGAGCTTCAGGAAGAAAAGGCAGCCGTCCAAGAGCTGATTCCCAATTGAGCCGCCTCTGAATCTCGCAGCCAAGTAGGAAGATGTGAACCATCGCGCTGCGAGGTTGATAAGCTGAGAAATTTCGGGAACCCTCCTTTGAAACGGTTGCCGAGATGAAGATAGCTGTCGTCAGTGATACTTATACTCCTGATATCAATGGAGTCGCGAATTCCTTGGGCTTCTTGGTCAAAGGATTACGAGAGATCGGCCATGAGGTGGAGGTGATCCGGGCCGGATTAGATGGCGAGGACTGGACTCATGGTGTCAGATTCTGGCATCTACCCGGCTATTGGGAAATTCGCGTTGGGCTCGTGTCATCAAGGTATCTGCGCCGGCGTTGGGAGAGTGGCTGGTGTCCAGAGATTGTCTATATCGCGATTGAAACCCCCCTGGGTTTGGCCGCGATGCGTGCAGCTAAACGGCTAAACATTCCAATGATCGGAGGATTTCATACAAACTTTCAAAAATACCTCGAAGATTACGGATTCCGATGGCTGGGAAGAATTGTAGGCAGGTATCAGAAGTGGTTTCATCTGCAGATGGCAGGAACGCTTGTTCCTTCGCCTTGTATGCAGGGAAAACTAAATGATGAAGGGTATCACAGGGTGGATATTTTGGGAAGGGGCGTAAACTGCAGCTTATTTCAGCCCGGAAAAAGATCTCAGAACCTAAGGGACCAATGGGGCGCCAGTACCTGAAGATACGGTTGTTCTGATCGTAGGAAGAGTATCTGCAGAGAAAAACATCGATCTAGCACTCGACACGATTAGGAAGATGAATGTTCAGCAAGGCAAGATCATCGGGGTAGTGATTGGCGATGGACCGATTCGTAAGAAACTAGAAGCGAAATTTCCCGACATTCATTTCGGGGGTTATGCCGTGGAGGAAGAGCTTGCGCGCTGCTATGCCTCGGGAGATGTCTTCCTTTTTCCGAGTGTAACGGAGACCTTTGGAAACGTTTGGCTAGAGGCAGCCGCATCAGGTTTGGGGATTGTTTCATATGATTATGCCGCAGCTGGTTGGCTGGGCACAGATCGTCTCAATTGCAGAAAAGTGCCGACTGGCGATGAAGCGCAATTTACTAAAGCCGCGATCGAGCTTGGCGATCCGGATTTACGAAGAAGGTATGGACGGGAAGCCCGGAAGCTCGCGGAGAAGAGTGATTGGGAATCAATTGTGCGGGAGTTTTCAGTCTATCTACAAAGGGCGATAGAGCATCGGAGCTGACCACCAAAGCGTCTAAGAATTAACGTAAGTTTCACCGATAGTTCTGGTATCCGTGCCGACAGCTCGTCAGTCTGCGTCGCGATATGCTAAAAGCCGGAATCGTAGGTCTTCCTAACGTGGGTAAATCCACACTCTTTAATGCCGTAACCCGCAGCCGCAAGGCGGAAGCAGCGAATTATCCATTCTGCACAATCGACCCAAATGTTGGCATGGTCAGTGTTCCAGATGAACGTCTGGCAGTGCTTTCTAAGATGTCCGGTTCGCAAAAGTTGGTGCCGACTGCGATTGAATTTGTAGATATCGCCGGGCTGGTGAAAGGGGCTTCAGAAGGAGCAGGGCTTGGAAATCAATTTCTTGCGAACATTCGGGAGACGGATGCCATTGTGCAGGTTGTCCGGTGTTTTGAAAATGATGACATTATCCATGAGCTAGGCAGCGTTGACCCGATCCGCGATATCGAAATTATCAATGCAGAACTGATCCTTGCCGACATGACCGCCTTGGAAAAACGGCGATCATCACGAGAGAAGAAGGGCAAAAGTGGCGATAAAGAGGCGAAGAAGGAAGTGGAGCTAATCGATCAGATCATGCCGCATCTCGATCAGGGTAAACCGGCGCTGACACTGGAGTTTTCTGCGGATGATCAGAAGATAGTAGATGAATTTTATCTTCTTTCATCAAAGCGCACGATCTACGCCTGCAACGTCGCGGAAGACGAGCTAGCTGCTGCGGTGGCAGACGCAGGAACACATGCTCAGGTGGCGAAGGTAAAAGCCTACGCGGCAGAAAGCACCGGAGCAGAGGCAATTGTCGTCTCTGCCAGAATCGAGGAAGAATTGTTAGAATTGGAGCCCGAAGAGGCAGCCGAATTCCTTGGTGATATGGGCGTCACAGATTCTGGAGTCTCGGGCTTAATTCGGGGCGTGTATCATCTTCTTGGTCTACGAACTTACCTTACGACAGGCGTTCAAGAAACTCGTGCGTGGACAATCATTGACGGGGACAAAGCACCTGCCGCCGCTGGGGTCATTCATACTGATTTCGAGCGCGGCTTTATCGCTGCAGAGGTGGTTCATTATGACGATCTCGTGAGCTTGGGGACGAAGCAGGCTGCGAAGGAGGCCGGAAAGCTGCGAATTGAAGGAAAAGAATATGTTGTTAAGGACGGCGACGTGATCGAGTTCCGCTTTAACGTCTAGCTAGAAGCGTTCAACAATTTAGAGAGAAGGGTGAGTCACCGTTTCTGGAATTAGCGGATGATGCACTCTAGCTTAGAAACAAAGCGCTGTATTCGCTGGGTATCAGCGAGCTGCAAAGGCAATCGCAATGTGCAAAATGAAGATTCGTTAACTGTCTTCCGCTGCGACAGAGGAGAGGCCGAGTTGCTAGGGGCAAATGGGACTGAGACGATGGATAGCTACGATATTGTTCTCGGAATTTCGGATGGCATGGGCGGTGGCAAGGCTGGTGAAATTGCCTCTGCGCTGATTCTTGAAAAGTTATCTGAAGCTATACCGAGCACTTTTCGCGCTGCTGCGGCAGGTTTCTTCCCGGACCGGCTATCTCATCTTGAAGAAGCGATCCGGAAAGTCCACGAGCAGGTGAATGCCTTAGGGGAAATAGATCCCTCTACCAAAGGAATGGCGGCTACCCTGGCGCTAGTTTGGTTCGCGCCAGAAAATCTTTATCTAGGAAACGTAGGAGACAGCCGTGTTTACCGTCAGTGCCGTGGAAAAGTCGCGCAGATATCCCGCGATCACTCTAGTGTCTGGGCACAGCTGAATCGCGGCGAGATTCAAGAATTTGAATATCGCAATCACCCGCGCAGGTCAGCTCTTTACCAAATTATCGGAGGAGGGCATCAAGAAATTAGCCCAAATCTGTCTGTAGAAACTTATGAGGAGGGCGATCGATACCTAATCTGTTCAGATGGCATCGTGGACGGTCTATGGGAGCGGAATATTTGCGATTTTCTTAAAGATCCAAGAGGTATAGATGAGATTTGTAAAAGTATGATGGCAAGGGTCAATGAGAACGCCGCGGAAGATGATGCGACAATGATCCTGCTCGAAATTGCCTGATGCACTTTTTTCTTTGAAGAATGGATGGCACGTAGAATGCTTTTTCATCTTATGGGGTTTTCGCCGTTCCAGAGGAATGGCTTCTTCTTCGTCTACTTAAACAAACTCTAAAAAACATAAACTGAACACATGTCTAAAACCAAATTCGTATTGGAGTATCTCTGGCTGGACGGCTACACGCCCGTTCCGAATATTCGTGGAAAGTCCCAAGTAAAAGAATTCAGTTCTTTTCCAAAGCTTGATGAACTCCCGATGTGGGGCTTCGACGGTAGCTCAACGAAACAAGCAGAGGGAAAAAGCTCTGACTGCATGCTGAAGCCTGTAGCAATTTTTCCTGATACGACGCGCCGCAACGGTGCCTTGGTCATGTGCGAAGTAATGATGCCGGATGGCACCACACCGCACCCTTCAAATGCCAGAGCCACCATTCTAGACGATGAGAACGCTTGGTTCGGCTTCGAACAAGAATACTTCCTTTATCAAGACGGTAAGCCACTCGGGTTCCCCGTGGATGGCTATCCTGAACCACAAGGGACTTATTATTGCGGTGTCGGCTACAAAGACATGGGGGACCTTGGAAGGACCTTCGTCAACGAGCACCTAGACCTATGTATCGATGCTGGAATCAATCATGAAGGAATCAATGCCGAGGTTGCCAAAGGCCAGTGGGAATTCCAAATCTTTGGCAAAGGATCGAAGCGGGCCGCAGATCAGATGTGGGTTGCGCGATACATGTTGCAAAGGCTCGGCGAGAAATATGGCGTCGATATTCAGTATCACTGCAAACCATTGAAGGGAGACTGGAATGGATCTGGAATGCACGCGAACTTCTCCACTGCTTATCTCCGTGAAAAGGGTGGTAAGCCTTACTTCGAAGCACTGATGGCGAAATTTAGTGAGTATTGCGAAGAGCACATTGCAGTCTATGGACCTGATAACCACCTGCGCCTTACCGGGCTGCACGAGACCCAATCGATCGACACATTTTCGTATGGAATTGCGGACCGCGGCGCTTCGATCCGTGTCCCACATAGCTTCGTGAAAGACGATAAGTATCAGGGCTATCTTGAGGACCGCCGACCAAACTCCCAGGGTGATCCATATCAAATCGCCTCGCGGATTTTGAAAACAATCTCCGAAGTTCCTACTCCGTAGGTGTAAACACGGGAATCATTCTCGCATTCTAAAATGTCCTTTCCTAATACTGGGAAGGGCATTTTTTTTGCTGTGGTAGCCAGATTTTGTTTGTAAAAACACACAGATGCCAGCATCGCAAAAGCATACAAAACGGAAGCTCCCTCTGGCGAGATGCTTGGCAGCGTCTGACTAGGAATCGAGCCGCAATCGGTAGCCTAGCTTTGCTTGTTTTGATTGGCTTCGCGTGTTTTGTCGGACCCTTTTTACCATTTGTAAAAAATCCAACCGCCATTGACCTATCTCAAGCAACGGTAGGGCCCAGCACCAGCCACTGGTTTGGCACAGATCAACTGGGGCGAGATGTTTTTGCCCGAGTGCTTTATGGAGGTCAGGTTTCCTTGTTGGTGGGAATCGTGGCAACTGCAGTCTCAGTAGTGATCGGAGTGATCTACGGAGCTATCTCTGGATACGTGGGTGGACTTCTGGACTCTGTAATGATGCGTTTTGTAGACATACTATTTGCCTTACCGTTTCTTGTGCTGGTGATCTTGTTTGCATTAGTCGTCGATGAGCCTGCAGCAAACTTCACAGAATGGGTGATTGATAGAACTGGTTGGCCCCGCGACTTAGTCTCCCCGATCACGACCTTGATTCCCTTATTCATCGCGATCGGTGCGATTGGTTGGCTAACCATTGCGCGAATTGTCAGGGCTCAAGTGATGAACGTAAGGAAACTGGAATTTGTCGAAGCAGCCATATCGTTAGGAATTGGAAGAGCCCGGATCTTGTTCCGCCACATTCTGCCAAATGTGATTGGGCCAATCATCATCTATACAACTCTGGCAGTGCCAGGGATCATGTTGTTAGAGAGCGTGCTATCATTCCTAGGCCTTGGGGTGAAACCGCCAAACTCCTCATGGGGCCTGCTCATCAAAGAAGGAGCCGATCGTATGGAAGTCACACCATTACTGCTATTCTTCCCATCATTATTTTTTGCTACCACGCTTTTCGCTCTCAATTTCTTGGGCGATGGCCTGAGAGACGCTTTGGATCCCCAATCATCAAAAGATTAAAACTTTGTTGGAAACATGAGCATTGGGCAGGGCTTTATGCCCTCCGCTCAGAACTCAAATGTCTCAGCCTTTTTGGGGAAAGATCAATGAGCTTAGCGAATCAGAACACGATTTGATAGGCCCACTGAAGTTTTTGTCACGATCGCAAATTGCTAGACGATAGAATAGTCCCTAGACGGATCTCCGCTGCTCAAGTTAGTTCGAATTCCTGAAGCGCTGGATTCCATCGGCCACTCCACGAGCGACTGCATCACGGAACCACGCGGTCTTCATTCTACTTCGTTCACTCGAATTACTGACAAATCCTCCTTCGACCAAAATCGCCGGGATTTTACAATTTCGGATCACATAGTAGCGGGCATATTTGACTCCTCGATCGTTCACTTTAACTCGGCTCAACATTCCACGATGGACATGCTTCGCTAGATCGAAGCTTTGTCTACTGTGATAAAAGGTCTCAATACCGCTCACGTGCTGCTTCCACGTGTAATTATAATGAATACTGACGAAGATTGCATTGCGGGATCGATTCGCCAAGGCCATCCGCCCAGGGAGGGAAATGAAAGTGTCACTTCGACGGGTGAGGATCGTCTTGTAGCCCATCTTTTTGAGGTGAGATTCGAGCCGAACGGAAGTGTCTAGCGCAAGATGTTTCTCATAAACACGGCCCCACTGTCCGCCCTTGTCGTGACCACCGTGACCCGGATCTATAATGACCGTCCGGAAGTTGTAAGCATCCGCAGGATTCTGCAAGAAGACTGCGATAAGTAGAAGTAGAAGAATCCTCATCAGCACGACAAATTAGAAAAGATATTCAACGCAAATATCTAGGCCCAGTTTTTACTAAGCCTGTCCTGATTGTAAAGCTTCATAAATGTTTTGTCTCGTTGCGGCACTGGCTCAGAAGTCGGGTCGGTCGGAAGCTTTGCGGACCTTTTCCTTTTGTTTCTGAACGGCTTGGGGCCTGTATGGGATGCTATTTACTACTCGGACGGAGCCATCGCCGTATGCCATCAGCACAGGATCCCCCTGAGATCCACGCTGGTGAATATCTCTCGCGACTAATTTTGCATCTGTGCTGACTTGGCAATGAACCCACATTGTAGGGGTTGCGAGGAACATCACATGCATTCGTTGCGCGCCATCGATGCTCACCATCGGTCGCCGCATCATCAGAGCATTCCCCAGCGGAAATGTCCGGATTTTCATCCCGGTTTCTTTGTTAGTGACCTGTGCATAGAGCTGAGTTTTCTGCCCACTGGAAATAGTAAGCAAACGCATCTCGCGCGCTGCACTTCCCGAGGAGCCGTCAGATACGCCCACTGTCTGAGTCCAGTAGGTTCTGCCTGGATAGAGATTAAAGAGTAGACGGTTAGTCGCTTTGCCAGCGATCTCCGTGCGGGTATCCCGAACAACTGCGGAGACCGAAAAGTTTCCTTGGCTATCGAGGATGAAGAACTCGGTGAGATCGACTTGTTTGGCCATTGATTGACCTACTTTGATCTGCAGAGCTCCGAAATTATTCAGGCGCCGTGTCGGCACTGTGGTTCCGTTGGCACTGTTGACTACGAAGGACAGCCATGGACTTTGCCGGGTTGAAGCAAGAGTCAGATCACGCCCAGAGTGGTTTGTAATAATGACCTCAGCAATCACCGGCTCTCCAGCCACGTAGGTCTTTTTATTGAGGCTCAAAGAGGTTGCGATCTGCGCGGTAATGCCCTGAGCAAAAAAGAAAATCAGGCATAATAAGCTAAATAGAGAATAACGCATGTTTGAAACCTGATTAAATAGACGGCGAATGTGAAGTCACATTATGGACTGACTTGGTCCCGCTCGCCCAAAGGACGCACCCAGAAATTTTTAAATTCTACTGGATCACTGTGCCATTGAAGACGGATCGGACCAGTCTCCGGATGTGTTTTCGGGTAGCTAGCGACGATTTTATGCTCCGACGGGCCGATATATGCCTCATTGTTTTGAACGACAATCCCGTTATGGATAATTGTAATCTTCGCGGGGGTCTCTACCTCTTCGCCAGAGTAAAGCGGTGGGGTGAAAAAGATATCGTAGCTATTCCACTCGCCTTGCGGAGAGGTCGCGTTGACGAGCGGTGGTAGCTGCCCATAGAGAGAGCCTGCTTGTCCATCCGGATAGGTTTTGTTATTATGACTTTGAAGAATTTGAACTTCGTATTTTCCCATAAGAAAGCAACCACTGTTCCCTCCCCCTTGGCCGGATACTTTTCGGTCCGCTGGGATACGCCATTCAAAATGGACTTGAACAGCGCCGAACTCTTCCTTGGTCTGGATTGATTTTTCGTGAGCAACGAGGATTCCATCCACAATTTTCCACGGAACTTCTTTCTGATCTTCGGTGGTCCAAGCATCTATATTGCTGCCATCAAACAAGATGATCGCATCTGAAGGCGGGGCAATTTCAACCGCGCCCAAAGTCTCGATGACCCGTGGTTGTGGACGTTGACCATCATGAACATGAAACTTTGTTCCTGGAATAATAGGGGTATCTTGATACCCAATTTTTCTTTCAGCAGAAAGAAGAGAGGAGCTAAGTAGGGAAACTGCGAGGAAGATGCACGGGTTGTTTTTCATTTTGTTTGATAATCTGGCCTTGTAGGATCTGAGATCAAGGCAAAAGGGCTTCAGATCTACGGGTCCCCCGGAAACGTCTAACAAAACTAGAGAAGGAATCTTTCGTTACGGAAGTTGATCGCACCGGCTTCTATGCGTAGGGTCTGCGCCATCATGGCAGGTTTTAACGCCACATCCTCGCAAAACTCGCAATTCCCTTTCGATCTCGTCCGGCCAGATCTGGAAAAGGTGGAAATTGAAATTCGAGAACAAGTGCGGAATTTCGATTCTGCTGTGGAGCCTTATATTTCCTATATCTGTAATACATCCGGGAAGAGGATTCGTCCGGCTCTTGCCATCCTCGTCGGAGGCGCAGCAGGTGGGGTGAATGAGGATCATCGCAAAGTAGGGGTCATTCTAGAGCTAATCCATATGGCGACCTTGGTGCACGATGATATCATTGATGGGGCAAGCGCCCGGCGGTCAATGCCGACTGCAAATTCGAAGTGGGGAAATGCGTTAGCTGTTCTTCTGGGCGACGCCCTTTTCTCTCATGCTCTTACCTTGGCCACGGATTTCAACTCAATTTCAATTTGTCGCAAAGTAGGACAAGCGGCGCGTGAAGTTTGCCAAGGAGAAATTATCCAGACTGAAAAGCGCTTCGATGTCACTCTCACAAAAGAAGATTACTTTCGTGTGATAGAAATGAAAACTGGGGCTCTGTTTGCCGCCGCGACTGGCCTGTCTGCTGCGGTCTCTGGGCTTTCCGAAGGTGCGGAAAAATCCTTGAGCGCCTATGGGATGAAACTCGGGACCGCCTATCAAATCTACGACGATTGCCTAGATCTTGTTGGAGCGGAAGATGTCGTCGGTAAAACATTGGGCACCGATCTAGGAAGAGGTAAGCTAACCCTACCGATTTTAAATTTATTAGAGAGTCTGAATGACACTAGGAGAGAGGCGATTTATCGGCAGATGCAGTCCCGAGAAAGCATAGAACTCGGCGAGCTTGAAAAAGATGGCGCATTTTCTAAGGCTCTACTATCTGCAATCGATACTGCGGTGAGCCTCTTAGTAGACTGCAGGCATGATTTAGCGGTCCTCGACCCGAGCAATTATCGGGAGGCACTCGAGCAAATCACGCATTTTCTTGAGAGCCTTCTGGTGAAGTGTCGCCCGGAGGTCTGAAGATTCCTATGATGCGGCCTTGATCGAAATCATAAGGAGTCATTTCTAGAACGATCGTCTCACCTTCGAGAAACTGCCGCCCTTTTTGGCGCAATTCTTTTGAGAGATGCCCAAGAACAATTTTCCCTTCGGGCAAGCGAACTTCGTAGAGAATATCTCCCCTGCGTTGTTGAACTTGGGCTGTGGTAGTGATCGGAAGTTCAGGCATAGATCTATATAGCCGTGCCGTTTACCCGAGATCTCGCCAGCGGACAAGGCTTCCGAGGGGCATGTAGCCGTCTGGATGCCATAACAATGGTGGGTTCTGGGCGCGACCAGGTGGACAGATCCTTGGTGGTGAAAGATCGTCCAGCAGGTGAGGGGAGGAAAATGGGGAGAGAACCGCAGTAGAAAGCAAAGTTGCCTCGGGACCTAATGACTTGACGTCAAGGGATTCGGGAAGTGGTGAAACGCGGACAAAGCCACCACCTGGTCCCATGCGGAGATGGAGATCTTCGGCATCGTAAACGATTGTCCAATCGGTCGTCCCCTCACTCTCCCAAAGCCCCATTTTCGCATGATTTGCGATTCGGAAACGGCTCAGCTCGCGTTCATTTCGCACAGCACCCGAAGTAGTGAGATCTGAGATATAAGGTCGGTAAGACCGGAGAGCAGTAGCAAGCTTCTCACAAAACGAAATAGGCTCCGGCGCGCAATAGATTACTTGCAAAGAAAGACATCCGCGTTGGCCATGTGAAAGAATATCGATCGCGAGCTTGCCAAAGAGTTCATCATCCGCCTCATAGATAAATGCGGCACTCAATGCAGGCCCGTGCAATATCATTCGGGTGGCAGGCTTTAACCAATCGCGAAAAAATTCTAGGGTAGTATCATCGCCATAGATGACCGCTGCTTCAGGCTCTTTCCAAGTATCTGACAGGGTATCGGCTACGATCGTATCTGGAACGGACTTTGCCCAATGTTCGAATTCTGGAAGGCCGCAGGCGGGTATTTTTACCCAGTTGCTACATCCGAGCAGGAATGCACGAAACAAACTTTGAAAAGCTGCATGCTGAGTATTTCCGCTGAGAATATGTAGGAGCGGAGAAAGAGGCTGGACCCGAGATTTATCGATCCAAGAATGAAGCCGCCGAGCATCCCCGAATTCTGAATTGAGTAACTTTGCTAGGCTCTCTGCAGTATATTTGCCGACCCAAGGAGCAAGAAGATCGTGCTGAGCCAGCAGCTGATCGATTCGATCCTCTAAGCGCATGGCAAGATTCCTATATCTTGGGCATCGAAGTCTAGTCGTCCTCTGGGGTCGGTTTTAGGTCGTTCTCGGCAGCTTTTTTCGCCTGCTCCTCTTTCATAGCGGCTTCGACCTTGAGACGCACGGCTTCAGCGACTGGATCAAGCTCTTCTTCGTCTGCTTCTAGGCTTTCATTGATCTCATCCTCACCGGTTGTGGGGTCTAATGGCATCGGTTCTGGAATGGTATCGAGGCTCGGTCCTGAGGTATCGTCAAATGGTGCATCCGGATCGATAATCGCCGGGATTGCGCCATCTGGCGGGACACCGGAAGGATCTAAGACTGGAAGAGGCTGAACTGGACCTCCATCGGGTAAAGGGGTGAACACCGGGTAGACTCCGTCGATAGGTTCCAAAGAAATTGCCTCGTCACTGCCGACTGGCCCAAGCATCACTGCCGGAACATATCCAATCTCCCCACTATCTAATTCGACTTTGACCATCGAGTCATCGGTCGAGATCACTTTCATTTGTGTCCCTTCATCAAGAAGCTTATCTGCATCTTGATCATCTTTCGGTTTTACCTTGTAGAAGGCCGTATTTGGGATCGTGGCCGAAGCAAACTCGCCAGGCAAGAATTCCGAGGCGAAGCTGTTGCTGTCACTACTAGCAGCCTTACGTAGCATACCAGGAGGCGTCAGCGGATCGAAGCTTGTGCTAGTGATCGGCGTGTTAATCGTTTCACATCCAATTAGTATGATAGCAATTGGAAGTGTGGAAAGGGGAAGAAGCTTCATAGGAACCTCCGAAATCTTCCACAAGTAGGCCACATGGTCAATGTCATCTGGACGGACCTATTTATCTGCAATTATCGGCAGTTGAGAGGCGTATCGGTTTACCCGCAGGCATTTGAACAAGTGCTAGGGTCTGAAGGCAAGTAGCTATGAGAACAGGCTCTTCGGCGCTTAGGTAGATTTTGGTCTCACAAAAAAATTTTACTTTGCCAACATCAACTAACTTTCCTTGCAGGCGCAGGGAATCCCCAAGTTTGGCAGGCTTTTTATAATCAATTTCAGTTCGAGTTAGCACAGGAAAGATTTTCGTCTCAGCCATGTCCCTTAATTTCATTCCGGCCTTGGCGGCGAGTTGGGTTCGGCAAGTTTCGATCATGCGCAGGTAGGCAAGGTTATGCACGACTCCACCACAGTCTGTATCGAAGAACATGACTTCTTCGAAGGTGGTCAGTTCTGTCCCTACCTCAAACATAGTCTTATTCTTGCATGCGCTTCGGCTTCAATGCAATCTTTGAGAGCTATGAGCACCGGATTGCAGGCGCTCTTATTTTTGCTTATGTCTCCCTGGTATCTTAAATTTTGGATCTGCTTGATCCTTTGGTTAATAAGTCAAATCGGTATGCAGGCAGAGCTATTTATTGCTCCGCAATCAGAAGCTTTGCCATTCCGGAGAGAACTTTTACCGATTGAAGCGGATGATATGAAGCGCTTTTCCAAGTCGCTCACTGTTCTGACTAGCGAGGCGGAACTTTCTACACCGAAAGATGCGCGAACAATCGCGCAGGCTCTAGGTCTGGCTTTAGTCCTAGATCCGCAGAACAAATCTGCAAAGGATCGGATCACGAGTTATCTGGAAAAAAGCGAAGCCGAAGCTCTGCCAGAACAGGAGATCATCGAAGCAAAAGAATTTTTAAGGAAATATTACGACTGGCTTTCATCGCCGCAGGCAGGGGTGGAGGGAAACCACCTCGCTGCTTTGACCGGTGAAGTTCTGATCAGACTTGATCCAGAGAACCCGCTCTTAGGAAAGGCTAAATTAAAGGTCGGTAAAGGGGGGTGGAACAACTGGATAGCTCCGATCAAAAAATTTCAGAAGCGGGCACTTTTGCCGAAGGCGCCGGGAAAAGATGCGAAACCCGAAAATGAAAATCTTTCAGCTAGGCCTGCTTCAATTTCACCTGAGATAATTGAAGATCGCAAAAACGAGGTCGAAGCCAAGGTCGTAGTGCCTATGCTGGACGGAAGTCTTCATACTGTATTAATGGGCGGGAAAGACCCTACGAACGAAGCAATTGAGGGCCTTACAAAACTGAAAATCGAGGCGGCGCAAACAACTTCACCGGGTAATGCATTCAAGCTACAGATTGCCACCGAAATGGGACAAGAAAGGCTTGTTCAAGAACGGGTCATAAAGCCAATTATAACCGGTCTAAAGCTGCTAAGAGACAAGCTGCCTGGCACGGTCGATTTGCAAATCAGCTGTGCGGATGGCGGCCTTTATTCGTATCAAAAAAACCGGACGAATATTTCTGGTCCTGCCTTCCTTCTTGCCAACTCGGCACTTAGCCGAAAGCCGCTCAATGGGACTGCTTTAGGGAAGCTGAGCGCAACGGGCGAGCTACTAGTCCCTGATTTTTTCTGGCGATCCTTGCTCTCGCTGAGAGGTAGCCCGGATGGACGGATTATTGTTCCGAAGGGGGCTGAGCCTTATTTAGTTTCGTTGCTGACCTTTGAAGATCCAGGATTTTTCCTAAACCATGAAGTCCTGATCGCCGATAGCTTGGAAGATTATGTCGCGCTTTCTTCAGCAGACCCAGATGAAAGCTTTACTGAAATTCAGATTCGCTTTGCGGAAATTCGCGCGAAAGCCCAAAACGAAGCACTTGGTGTCTATCTTGCAAACCGCTTTGTCCGGCAGCGACTGCTTGATATTGCCGTGGATGCACCCTATCACGCCTCCGCAAGATTACTAGCAATGCAAGGGGCCGGTGAACGCCCCAGATCCTTAGAGCAAAAGGTGCTCGCAGCTGAAATATGGAGAATTATCGAGCCAATGAGGAGTCTTTTGAGAAGCGATAATTTTGTTTGGAACAATGATATTAGCCGCCAATTGCACGAAATGTCTTTAGCGATCCGAGAAGCCTTGGACCGGGTGGAGGCCTATGCGGATTTAGGAGACCGCGTTTTGGTTGAGCAGGCCCGAGATCTTCAGGAAGAACTGCATTCGTTGGCAAGAAGCCACAAGCTAGGAAGCGTCAGCTTTTATGAAACAATAAGTAGCTCCAGGGATGCCTTGCTAGAAACTGATCAGGAACTACGCCGAAAGCTATCTGCGATCACAGGCGATCCCCTGATTCCCTATGTATTCAAGGCAAAGGTGCCGAAGTAGTGGCATCGGGTGCAGATGCTGGCATGATCGAAGAACCTGGTTGAACCGGGAGCTCATCTTGTGGAACAAGTGCATAGATATTTATCCCGGAAGCCACTTTCGCGAGGTCAGGCGGGGCGGTCTTGAGCCCGCGACCATCTGCGAGAAACATCACAATCGCGCCGGGATAAGTCTCTTGGAAGTCTTCGAAAGTGAATTGATCCGTGATCTGGCTGCGCTTCATCTGACCACCTTCATTGGTGATTTTCGTGAGTAAGGCATGGCTCGGGCGGTGCATAAAGGCATTCTGACTGCGGATCTCACCCGCAATGGCCTTTTTATGATGGTCCGTCCGATCTGCCGGAGCTAGCTGCCACACCCCGGCCCGCGTGAATTGGTGGTTGAAGCGCTGGGCGGCCAGGGAGTTGACCTCATCGTTTGGAGTTACCGCGAGAAGTGCGCCAAGTCCGTTGAATTCTAGTTCTTCTTCGGCAAATTCAGAAAGAATATTTGCCCGTTGCGCTTCTAGGCCAAGCATCTTTGCAGATGCGATATTTTGATAATTTGTATCTAAAAGGAGCACTTGATGCCCCTCGTCATGCAGTAGTTTCGCAATATTCCGGACCCATTGATCGGCACCAGCAAAGAGAACTCCAGATACGTTTTTTGCTGCGAGGCCAAGCTTCTGTGCAAGCGGGGATGCCGCCAGGCCATAGATGGATACAGTGCCAATGATAATCAAAAAAACGAGGGCGACCAGCTCACGGGATTGGGTGGCGATGATTGGAGAGAGCTCTGGTCCGAAGCTTCCCTGATTTGCGATCAATTCAAATTCTAATGCGAAGACAGAAGTGATTGCCGCAGCGACAATGCCGCGCGGGGCGAGAAAGGCGAGGAACGCGCGCTCGCGCATCGTCGTTCGATTTGAAAATAGAAGCCCGATAAAAACGGAGATCGGGCGGCCAATCAAAACAAGGAAAGCGAGGAGCAATATTCCTTTGAAAAGAACGCTACCTAACTCGATCGCCCCGATGCGACCGGAAAGAACAATGAAGAGAATCGAGATAATTAAGATCCGGAGATTTTCCTTAAACTCCAGAATGTGCTTCACAGAAACTGTGCGTTGATTTGCCAGCGCGATGCCGAGAACTGTCACGGTAAGCAAGCCGGCTTCGTTCTCAATCGCGTTCGAAAGGGTGAACGCGAAGGCGACGACTCCGAGTAGGAAAACTGGCTGAAGGAAGTCTGGAACTAGATTCTTGCGCAGCGCTATTTCCACTAATTTAGCAAGGGCCAGCGCCCCAACAACACCCACGATGAACATAACGGCCAAAGCCTTTGCGATATCTGCGCCTGCAGCCGCAAAGCTTGCAGCGATAGCAATTTTAAAAATAAGGACTGCGAGAATTGCCCCAATCGGATCGACGACGATACCCTCCCACTTGACGATGGAAGCCATGGAACGTGTCGGGTTCACATGCCTAAGGAGCGGCGCAATCACCGTCGGTCCAGTCACTGTTAGAATGGCACCGATCAGTGCAGCGAGGCGAATATCATAGCCAAGCACAAAGGCCATAAAGGCCGTCGTCAGAGCGAAGGATATCGCTACAGTGGCGGTGCATAAGCGAAGAATCGGAAGCCCGGAGACCTTCAGTTCCCTGAATTTCAAGGTCAGCCCTCCTTCGAAAAGAATGATGGCGACCAGCAATCCCACGGCAGAAAGCAGTGGGCTAGAATGCCCGTCGCCCTCTTGCAAAAAATCGTCTATTTTTACGCCAGAAAACTGCCCTAGGCAAAAGCCGAAGGCGAGAAGCAAGAGGATGGAAGGAAGCTTGAAACGCCAAGCGATCCATTGCGCAGTGACGCCGAGGACAAGAATAAGCGTTAGGTAGACAAGGGGAGTCATGCAGACGCTCTGGTAGCCTGCTTTATGCCAATCTCAAGACGTTTTGTGATCTGTTTTCGCAATAGTCAGGAGAGGTACGGTAGATGAAACCTGCAGGATGACTGCGCTGATTCTGGCCTTTATGTTCACTTGGGGAGCGGACTAAGTGCCGCGAAGTCGATAATCCCAGTTAAGGACTCGATCAAATCGGCCCTTAGAACGCGCGCTTCTGTGGCCAGCTCACGTTGCAGCTTTTCATACTCACGGCGCCCACTCACTGTCTCGATCTTTACGGGATCTAATCCATAGGCCTCAAGATCATATGGGCTTGCACGCATATCCAGCTCACGCAGGCGCCGCGCGAGAAGAAATGTCTTTAGCAGTAGATCAGATCCAATCCACGGCATAGACTTCGCTGCCCATTTATAGAGATCCATATTTGTGTGAACACAGCCGGGTTGCTCATTGAGCTCACGTGAATCCAGTGTCAGCTGCGTCCGGTTCATGGGGCGTGCCTGCTTCGCAAAAAACCGAAATGCATCATAATGACTGCACTGAAGGGGCTGCGCCTCGACCAATTGGTCGATTTCTGCCTGAGGGAGCCGGAGGGTGAGCGTGTCGTCGTGACGAACGTGCTCAGCGCGATACACCATGGCCCATTCGTGAAGTCCAAAGCAGCTGTAGCGTCCAGTCTGATCGGCAGTTTTGCTAAGTAGATTTCGGATCCAATCGAGCCGTGCCATTTCTTTCGGGCGGATGGAAGCAATGTTGAGCTGGACCGCATTTTCAGAGATCACATAGCGACTTTTAAGAAGCTGGGGTGGCAAACTGTCCCGATCTTGAAATTCCAGACTGCGCCCTAAGCCAGGCTGCCACTGCTCGAGAAGGGAGATTGGGTAGGGATAATAATTAAAAAGAAAATCCTCTGTCGGATGCTGCTCACCATGCGCTCTCCGGCGCCTTGGTTCGGTAGTCACAGGCAATACCTTGGCCGCATACTCCCGGATTAAGATCTTCCAGCTAGCTTCTGGAACGGAAATCATGTTTTTGAAATTTCAAATCGATGAAAATAAATATTCATGAATGTGCTTGTAAAAATTTCGCTTAGATCATTACTATTACTGCCCTGTCCGCAAGGACGATACATAAATCGCGGGATGGAGAAGTCAGGTATCTCGTCAGGCTCATAACCTGAAGATCGTAGGTTCAAATCCTGCTCCCGCAACCAATGAAAGCCCTTTAACCGTAACGGTTTGAGGGCTTTCTCCTTTCTAAACAGAATGTTCTGAAATGTCACCGAAATGCAGGGAAATGCGGCATTTAACGCGTTCTATTGCGGGGTTTATTGCGGGGAACTTTTTTTCGAATCATAGGCAGAAGGGGGAGAAAACTTCCAAATGTGACGGATGGCCTCATTTCGTAGCTGTAAAGGGCAACCGCTTGGCCATCTAATGTTTAACGATGAGCCTCCAAAACGCTTTCCAAGCGAACGGCAGGCCAGCTCCCAAGTGCAATTTCCCTCAGAGACTCCCGCGATTGGCGGGCGGATGCGCGTAGATTGACCAATGCGGCATCGGTTTAGGATGGGTAAAGACAAAGACGATTTAAGCAGGGGTGCCAGAATGGCTACTTTTTGGGCTTCGCCGCCTGCGCTACCCCGTAATAAAAGAGAACACACAGGCCAATCATCATCCACCCCATTCCTTCGTTATACTGCCGATATTCCGCCTCTGAAGCCGTATGGGAACCTTGCTCATGATGAATCACGCCTGATCCCTTGTGGGATCTAGCTTCTTCAATGAAGAATAGCGAGGCAACGAAGGCGGCTCCAATGATAGCCCCGCCAACCAGTTGAAAATTGAAAAGCCACTTCATTTCAAGAAGTATAGTGATGCGATTGATTCCCGGCAAGTGCCTACACCCCCGAAATTGCGAGCATCCCTATTCGGATATTCGCGCTTTACCTGTAGCGTTTTCGCAACAGAGACTACAGGGCGGGCAATTTCAATGGTTAAAACTTACGTTCCGCATAAGCTTCCCCATTCCCACCCCCAAAAAAATGAAATCCTGGAAACTCATCGCGCTTGCGCTCAGTGCATCCCTCACCTGCTCTTGCACCTTTAACGCCCAACTGACTCCCACCTCGGGGCCACTTGCAAGACAGGGTGTTGCAGCCCTGCCCGCGACTTTCAGCTACACAGGCTCAGGCTCGGGGAAAATAACCGTCACCATGCCGGACGGGGAGGTCTGCACAGGCCGCTACTTTACAGCGGTGGAAGGTAGCAGCACATCGAGCTTCGGAAACAGTAGTGGCAACTTCTACGGCCAAGGCTCAAGCACTTATTCCGGCACATACGGAGGTGATCCTTACTACGGATCGAGCAACAGTAACCTGTCCGGCTACTCGAATACGAATTACAGCGGGTATTCCAGCAGTTCTTCCAACATTGGCAATGGGAATGCAGTAGCGACCGGAACAAAGGGAACGGTAATTACGATGAATTACCAGACATCGCGAAGCAGTCCGACACACGGCCAAGGCAATGGGCATGATAACCGTGGCAATTTCTACACGATGGTTTTTTGAAGCGTTAATTGATGCTGAAGGGGAAGCAGTCCGATCTAAAAACCTACAATGAAACCCGTTCAATACGCTCTTCTGCTTTCCGCCGCAATCTTGCTGGGGGCGTTCTATCCGAATCACAGCTACAACTATTTCGTGTTTCTGAAATGGGTTGTGACGGTTTCTGCAATTTGGGGAGCGATCAATGCACACGAAAACGCGCGTCAGATTACCACGTTCATTCTCGCTTTCGCGGCAATCCTTCACAACCCAATCCTAAAATTCTCGTTTGAGAGAGAGACGTGGTTGGTTTTGGATGGAGTGACAGTGGTTCTTTTCTTGATCTTGGCGGCTAGTATCAAGCCTTTGAAAAGATCAAATAACGCCCGTTAAAACACATGCAAAATGGAAACTTTTTTCTCCGTATTACTTGAAATTCTAGAATGGGTAACTTGGGTTGGCATGACCGCGATAGGAGTTACTATGTTTCTTATATTTTGCAAAGATGAAGATTCCAGTGTCCGTTATAATTCGATGATTGTAGGCGGAGTAATGCTCGCAGGTTGCCTGGCTGTCCTTTTCTTACCTGTAAATAAATTACATTTGTTAGGCTGGTATTTAGTCGCGTGTCACGTTCCTAGAGTTATTGGCTTTAATCAAAAAGCGTCAGCAATAACTTCTGATGAACAAGACGTGACGGATATACCCGTGGAAGGGAATGATGAAAGTGAAAACGATCAGCGACCTAAGCTAAGCCAAACTATTGAAAGTGAAGAAGATCACCCTCAACGTTCGTCTCTCAGTGAAAAACTTAAATCGGTAGCAAGGTGGATATTAGTGCTTCCGGGTGCAGTCGCCTGTGCATTTCTCGTATCTTGGCCAGTGCATTGGCTTGCGCTTCTGCTGATGTCAGCAAACCCAGATTCGAGCTGGAGTAGGGATGGTGAGTCTATTTCATTTTGGGCTATGTTGTTTACGTCTGAAGAGCTTGAAAGGTATTTAATGGCATTTGCCACCCCTTTTACCATCGTCAAAGCGTCGGCATGGATTGCGCCCAGCCGGAAATTTGCCGTCGCCATTGCCACTTCGTTGATCTTCGTAACCGTCATGATTGCGTCTTATATAAATGTATCAAAGTTGCTTACAGATAGCATATGGGTGCAAATTATAAAATATTGTGTTAATGCTGTGGGTGCCGCAATCGCAATTTGTTTGGTTCGTAAAGAGCAACTAAACAACTTTGGCTGAGAAGTAGTGATAAAATACTGCAAACGCTAGGAAGTTGGAGGAAGTTCTACTTCTAAGGGATGTGCTGAGACAGTCGCAGCATGGCAGCGCTTTTTCAGAACCTTAGAAATTACGGCCAAACCATGCCAAATGCGGTGAAATGCGGTTTGATCCACCCCTAAGCATTCCGAGTCCGTCCAATTTGGTGGGAAATTTTCGTAGCTTAGGGTGGGTCGAACTAAACCATCAGAAATGGGAACCAATGTGAATTAAAGTTAACTAAGGTGGTTTGAAATTCGCCCCTAAGGGAATGGAAGTCTCCGAATTATTTTCAAGTGGTTATTCCGATCAACCCGGTTTCGGCTTCCACGAAGTATAATAAACCCGGACAAATTAAACAAAACCGCATAAATACAGTGCCGCTAGCCTACTAAGCGAGAACCGGACGGAGGATTTTCAGTTAAGTATCTCTGCGCCCGGTAATTGTTCTAGCAAGAATGTGCAAATGTTACATCTGCGCATTATGTTCTAGGACGGTCTGGATTTCGTTTTAAGTTTCATCCCTGTTCCTTTCCGGGAAGCCTATCATTTTGGGTAAGTCCTTTTTAAGATCCTCGAACTGGGCAATCATTTCCTCATCAGCAGGAATGTTGATTCCGGGCAAGAACTGGCCAAGATCACAAGTGGCCAAGGCGATGGTATCATCGGAAAATCCGAGTTTTTTCAGGGTTTGCTTAATGGTTTCTTCTTGTAGTTTTTGTATAGTCTTCATGCTTATATTGTATGTGTGTGTTATGGTAATTTTTTGCCTTTAGAGCTTCCGTCCTCATCAAGGCGGATTTTGTTTGGGAGCTTTTAAATTTTCATCCGAAATTAGTCCGGTTCGGAATTCCCCCTAAAGGGGGGGGATTACCGGACTACTCCGAAAATTAGTTTTCGAATCTAAACGGACTTACCGGACTTACCGGACTGGAGATGATCATTTTGAATCCAAAAGCTGCATTGTGGCCTCCCATCCGTTCTTTTCGTAGGGAACTATCAGACCGCTAGATTTGATTTTTTTCAGGCAGTCATAGAATGCAGTTCTTCCAATACCTAATTCGGTATCACTTTTTTGCAGCCATTCGGTTGTGCTTGTGACCGGAAGCAATGCCAGCAGATCGTTCTCGGATGCCTTGGGTTTCCTTCCCGGCTTTGCGGGGAGAATATCCACAGTCTCCGGTTTTACTATGCAGGAAGTCACTGGCTTGCCCCTCCGGTTGTTACCAAGCACGACGGTTTCCAAGCTGAAGGCCATGGGTTCCCGAGCGTCCAGATCCCTTTGCTTTGTGACTGTAGCCACGCTCACGTATGAACCTGATGGGCGAGAAAGCTCTATTTCGGTATCTACAGCCGCCCTTAGTGATGAGTGTCCCCGCGCACCTCTCGCTATTTCCTTTCCACAATGGTGGATCACACAAACATGCGCCCCAGTAGCTTCCCGGATAGCGTCGATTGACTTGACGGCAAAGGACATGTCCTTGCCACTGTTTTCATCTCCCCCAGCCATTGCGCGGGAAAGGGTGTCGAGGATAACCAGACGGCAAGGGAGATCACTTTCACTTCCGGCTTTCCTCACGCTTTCTGCAAGTTTGTGTGCATCGGCAGATTCCATCAGGGAGACAGGAGCAAAGCAAAGGAAGAGCGGGGTAATCTCCGGGAGCAATCCCTTTTCCTTTAATGCTCTGATTCGGTTCTTAATTCCATGTGAGCCTTCAAGCGCCACGTAGATTACCGCGCCTTGATCCACTTCCATTTGATCCAAGAACGGCTTACCAGTCGCCACGCTCCCCCCAAGGGATAGCACCCAGAAAGTCTTTCCGCAGTTACTAGGGCCATAAACGACTGACGCCCCCCCCTCCGTTAGCAGGGTTTCCACGAAATCAATCGTTTCGCTACTACCATCCAGATCGTGCGCCCAATGAATTTCAAACCCGTCGCCGGTGTTATATGTAGGAGTAGGGTCAAAGCTGAAGGTCTTTTCGAGCCGCTTTGCGTTCTTCGCGACTCTTTTTCTAGCTGCACTAAGCGCACGCTCCGTCTTGTGATCGTTGCGGAATAGTCCCGACAGTCTGAAAATCTCGTCTTGCTGGCGGTGACTTGGAGTTTCCTCACAAATGGAGCAGGCCAGCGAAAAATCCGCTTCCGATTGGCTTGGAAAGGTATTGCCCTCCCATCTTCCTTTCCCTAGGTCGGCAGTGAGCTGGCTTTTCGCGATAATGCGTTTGATTACTTCTTCGGTTGTATCCTCTGGCACATCCTCAAAAGGCAGTTCACAAGCTGGAATCTCCAGTTTCGTGGTTGATTGTTTTGGGTGACAGTTGGCTTAGGAGGCGGTGAGGAGATGGGTAGAATCCGAGGCGGGTCATCGCGAAGCCATGCATTAGGATCGTGACTGTAGTAGGTGAGTCTCGCTGAGTCCTTGGTGGAGGTATCCAAAACCAGCCCGTGAGCTTTTAGGAAGTAAGCTTCAGTGCTGAAAAAGATCCGCTTCAACTCGTCGTCGGAGGTGGCGACAGGGATTGTCATTACTGCTTTGATTCCGCCAGATGGGCTTTCAGAACACGGCGAGGCAATGGTCGTCGCCCTCTAGTATCCCCCTAATCTGCTCGCGGGTCTTGCCTCCGAAATCGTCTGTATCGAAATCGCAAGCCAACAAGCCATTTGCAGTGAACCGTTCTTCCGGATGAGCCCTTTTCCTAAGGCCATCAACTATCCCTGAGACTGAAGCACAAGGAAGTCCCTTCTTCAGTTCATTGCGCTTTTTTTTGTCAGGTTCATTTCTGATTTTTTCAACTAGTTCGGCGAATTCATCGCTCCGAATACGGTCGATCATTTCGGGGACTGTGGTTGTTTCGCTCGATGCCTTTAGCCACACTTTTGGAAAGTAGCTGAAGGGATTTTCGAGGGCTGATATTTTGCTGTCTGTAATTTGATTCTGAGTAGTTTGCATGGTGGTAATTGGTTGCCACCGCTGCCGGAATGAGGTAAGATCAAAGCGTTTCTAAACACTTCTCAATCGCTCCCTGTCCTTGGCAGTGGGGCGATTGTTTTTTAGAGGTAGATTTTAGTTTGAGGGGCTGGAAGGGCGTTGACTTTGCATCTTCGTTCCAGAGCGGCTAAGACCTGCTCCGGATCAAAGAATGTGAGCCTTCCAATTTTGTGGTAAGGAAGTAAACCGTCACTTTGCCACTTACGAAATGTGCGAAGTGAAGGACGGGCGGTTTTGCAGGGGAATACGGTGTTAATGCATTCCTGTGCGGCGACGAGTTGCTTTGTGTTATTCATGACGCAACCAATAAAGGGCACGCCACCATTGGGATGCTTTTAGCACCCCCAACTTTGAGTCGGCTTGGACTTGGGCAGATTCTTTAATCCCGCCTTTTTCAAGTATGGTGAGAATTCGGGATTCTCCCACAAAAGATTATCCCATCGGGTATCGGAAGGTTTCAAGCCGTGTCGAATCCGGTTCGCTTCGATGTTCAGCTCCCTTCTTGGAGGGAAGTCTTTTCTCTCTGGAAATGAACCTACGAAACGCCCACATAAGGTCGCTGACGTTGCTTTTTAGATCTGTGCATCCCGGAGATTTCTTTTTGTATTCCAGACTCAGTTCATCCAAACACTCTGCTAGCTCATCTCTCCCCTCAGCTGAGAAAAGCCTTAGAACGGTCTCTCCCAAATTTTTCCCTGCTTTTGCCGTTGCAAGGGAATCTAGTGGGTCTTCATACGGAAGAAACTGTCTGCCTGTCGCTTCCGTAGCCAATCTCTTAAGACTCCAGAGGGGTGGTGAAATCATCCACTGGTGAACGCGGGCATCCTCACGGATTCTATGGATTTGATTTTCTATTCGATCAAATTCGTCTTTGAAATTCAACCATCCCCGTGATTTCTCGATGCCGGGAACTTCCGATTTTAAAGATTCCGATGTATTCCAAGACGTGTCCCGGTAAGATTGAAGTTCTTTTAGCTCATCCTCTAGGCTTTGTTTATCACTCATACGGCCTTCAAATGTTTGGGCGTTTCTTCCACGGCTTTGCCAAGTCCGGCTTTCCGGTTGCCGGGAACGATGCGGAAGAACTCATCTCCCTCCTCCACCGTGTGAAGGTTGAGATAGTGCTTTTTGACGATTGATTCCGAGTTTCCGGCCTGCAACGCCGCATCACCAACCGAGCGGTGAAGGGCAACATGATAGGAAATAAAGCTATGCCGCGCCTCGTCATGGGAGAGTTCAAAATGAGCGCGAACCTGCTTCACAAGGTTGTCAAAGTTGGCGGGAATCACTGGGAACTCTGAATAGCTCTCCAGCCATGCTTGTAGATTGGCGGTGATCTTCACTTGCCGGGCTTCCTTCGTTTTCGAAACGTTCGCCGGGATGTTGATGAAGCCGGTTTTTAGGTTGAGGAGTTCAGCTACCCGGGGGGCAAGTCGCTTCAATTCGCCGTCTGGACGGATTCCGGCAAAATAGGAAAGGGCAAACGGCTTCACCATAACGCCACCGCGCCATTTCATCAGAACAGAGAACATTCTGAGAACGTCCTGCGGGGTGGTTGTCTCAATCTCGTCTCTCTGGTCATCAACTTGCTTTGCGGAATAGACGCGGATCTTAGAAACCGGGTTTGTGAAAGTCCAAGGGCGTTGCGTTCCCAGATCTTCCGCACTTGCCCAGCCGAAAAAATGGCCAAGGTCATTGCGGTAATTGTTCCATGTCTTGCGTTTAGCGGGGGATACGCCGTCTTTGGCTCTCAGACCGCGCAGGAAGGCTTCCACCTTCTGTGGGGTAACTTCATGCACCCGGCAATCGTTCGCCGTGGCAATGAACATTCTAATGACGCTTTCAGACTGCTTGATGGTTCTTGCTCTCACTCCGTCCCGTTCCCGGTCATCTAGGTAAAGCTTCAAGCCTTCACCGAGAGAAATAGTGAACTCCGGGGGGCGGTGGTTTTCGAGAAAAAATTGAACTGCCTCTTTCAACGAGTAGGTTGCACCCAACGAATCGAAAGCATCTACGGCTTGCTGAGTTTGTTCGTCGGTGAGCGGGGAAAGCACCATTCTTTGCTCACGTCCTTTGTTCTCTCGCTGGACTCGTTTCAGCGCGGCGAATCGTTCTGCATCTGCTCTCTTCTTGAACTGCTTTCTTTTCCATTTCCCATCTTCCTTCCAACCCTGCACCAGAAAGGCTGTATATCCCTGCTTGTCCACAAAGGGGCGGATGGTGACTTGGAATTCTTGCGGTTTTGTTTGCGACGATTCTTGTTCTCTTCACTTGCTTGCTCATACCTGCCATTAACTGCATTTTAAGTGCCAGTGCAAGCATTTATTGCGGGGTTGGTTTCGGGGTAATGCTGAAAAGCCTTATTTCGTTTATTAAAACGTCAGGCTCATAACCTGAAGATCGTAGGTTCAAATCCTGCTCCCGCAACCAATGAAAGGCTCCGAGTTTTTACAACTCGGGGCCTTTCTCCTTGGGGGGGCAGAACGTTTGCTACTTGGGCGAGCAAAACTTGGCCGGAGGCCTCGGGCAGTATGCACGAATCGGACGTTCGGTGATCCCTCTGGTCTGAATCTCCGCCTCCGCAGCCATGAAGTTGGAAAAGGGGGTGGATTCGAAGGATTTCGGCAGTTGAGGAACGACTTTATTCAGCTACACTTCCATCTGTAACGGTATTGCGATTTCCAGAACCTTCGCCCTCTTTGGTATTCTTGGAAGGGGGGAAATCTTTGCGTGCGAGTAGGAATCTGAAGAATACACATGACAGGTTGCGACCGAGCGCTTCACTGATCCTCGAAAATCTAACAGAAAATACTAAGGATCTAACGCTAAGTATTTCAGAGTGATAATCCGTGAAAGGTTCATTGGACCGCTTAAAAGCTACCTGTGTCGTCCGGATACCCGATATTTTCTCGGGTGCTAGCTCCTCCTCCAGATCCTACCTAGTCAAACTTCGCCCAGTTGATGGCGAAGGCTACCAAGTTCTCGCGAGAGCTCTTTTGTCGCTGGTGAGATGATCTGTAATTCTTGTTTGCCTCCGGTAGCACAGGAGCGAAGGACGGATAGCGTGGTGAGAGGGGCAAAAAAAAACCTTTTCGACGCACCGTGATTCCTGTTAGTTTTTAAAAACTATCAAGTCGTATTAAAGATTTTCAATTCCGCCCCCGTGTATTCCTCCATCTAGGAAACTAAGAAAACAGACATCCTGTAATCCACTCTACGTGAGCAATCCAGTGAACAAATCCGTCAAATCAGCGATTCAGATTAGCCTTGGAGCCTCATGCTTTCTGGCAACTGTAGCCCTAAAGGCTCAAGACGAACCGAATTCGGATCCAAGGGCGGTTGAACGTAATGTCGTAATCAGCGCCTCAGAATCACGTCCTGAATCCATGGCTGAAATTCAACCAAAAATTGATTCGTCGCCAGGACTTGGACTCGATGCGAGTGAAGCTTCGTCTCAGGATGAAGCCAGTAGGGCAGGCGATGAAGGGGCTCAATTGGATGGCTCCCCAGTAGCAGACGATGTGTTATTGAGCGAGTCGGAACCTTATTGGACTCCCGGAGCGGAGCCCCCATTTTCTGTGGATCCTTCCGACTTAGAACCAGTAATTTTTGATGATGAGGCGGTTGCAGCTTCTGTGATGGAAGCGGAAGAAGCCGAAAAAATCGAGGATCCGGAGGAATCAACCCTCTACCAAAACCTCTGGTCGGTGGCAGGTGCTAATCCTTGGGATGGGAACAGCATAGGTGCGGCCGGATTCGCTCCTATCGCTCCGCCAAGTGGCTTCAACACCCCTCCATCATTTTACCCGACAGCCAGGGGAGGGGACAGTATGTTCCGCGGCTTTGGGTTGGGAGTTAATCTCTCTGGAACGTATGACTCTAATATATTACAGAGTAGCAATGCAGCTGGGGGATCTTCACCCAATGACTTTATTACCAGCTTTGGTTTGAGCTTATCGTATTTGTCTCAGTCTAGCACTTGGACTTTTGGAGGAACCTATACGGGGGCATATAACGTTTACGCAAATAACTCCGATTTCAATGGCTATACTCAAAGCGGAAGTCTGATCGCGAACTACGATGACTCTAAGCTGAGTGCTGCCCTAACCGCAGGTATCAGCACGGGTAGGGGAGGAAACCGTTTTCTTGGTTCGTCAAATTTCGTCGAACAAACTCAGGTGAACGTCGCCCTTGCGGCTCGCTACGTTTATAGCGCAAAAACTGTGTTTTCAGCGAACGTGGGCACAGGCTTTACTTACACTAGCGGAGGAAACTTTTCAGATACTGAAAACGTCAACTTTGGAGTCGCTGCGCTTTGGAGATACTCGCCTCTCACTGAATTCGGCCCGGGTATCAGCTTCACACGGGACAGTGGAGGGGGAGGCAATACACGCACAAGCGTCGCACCCACGCTGAACTTAAATTACAGATATAGCTCGAAACTTTCGCTCAATTCACAAGTTGGACTCGCGTTCGCCGATTATTCCCAAATTGGCGCTTCCGATGCCTCCGTCACTGCCTCGCTTGGATTGAATTATCAAGCATCACCTTTGTGGGGGATGGATCTCACTCTTTTCCGAAATTCTCGGGCCGATCCTGCGGTCTCTGGATCATTCCGTGAAATCACCGCCATCCGTCTCGGCTATAACCGCAAGATCCAGCGGGTCAACCTCGGTCTGGGCCTCAGCTACGAGAATAGCACCGCTTCTAACAGCGGAGCGTTCACCACCGCAGTGCGCCCGAAGCGCGACTATTTCAGCATTGATGGTTCAATTGGCATGCGAACCTTTTCTAACACCACCAACGCCAGCATCTTCATGCGATACAGCGAACAATATGCCGGTGTGGAATCTTTTGATGCCTTTCAAGTCGGGTTCAACCTAAGTCGCGGTTTCTAAGCGCATCTAACGGAACAATTGTTTTACAGACAGGTTTCTTCGCTCCTTAACCATCCTCCTCCTCATTTTTAGCGCTTCATCAAAGCAATATCCAAATCACAAACAGCACTCCCTCAAAGCTTTGTCCACAGAGGTTATTTGATGTGGCCGTGCATTCGGTGTTGTATCCCGGACTGATTTTACGTAAACGTAAACATTATCCATTTTGAAAATATTCAGATCACTTAAATTTTTACATATCTTCTCATGTCTGCTGTTTCTGCTCACGTGTCAGGCTGTCGGCGCGGAGGATACTTCATACATCCTCCGTCCGAACGACTCAATTAGTCTCGCCGTTTACGAGGAGGCAGATCTCTCGGTTCAGGTGCGCATCTTGAAGACAGGTCAAGCTTCTTTCCCCCTGATTGGCTCCGTGCAGATTGGCGGTTTGAGTGTTGCCTCCGCTGCCGAAAAGATCCGTGAACTCTATGCAAAAGATTATTTAGTCGACCCAAAGCTAACCATTAGTGTCAACGATTACGCTACCGAGTTCATCTCAGTAATTGGCGCAGTTCAGACTCCCGGACAGATCCCAATCCCAGTATCTGGGAACCTTGATCTCGCTTCGGCGATGGCCACCGCTGGTGGCCCCTCCGAGCTTGCCGACACGAACAATATCCAGCTCGTTCGCGCTAGCGGTCCCATTTCATCCTACAGTATGGCAGCCATTCAAGGAGCCTCCGGTCGCATTCGTCTCGCTCCCGGTGATCGTGTGATCGTCAAACAAAGTCCGTTTGTTGGGAAATCGGTGAGTATGCTCGGGCAGGTAGGACGGTCTGGACCCGTGCCTTTTCCTTTATCTGGACGGCTCGATCTCGTCACCGCAGTGAGCCGGGCTGGCGGTCTCACCCCACTAGCCAATCCTAAGAAAGTCTCCATAAACCGCAGAGGAAAGGTGACCACCGTGAATTTTCGCGAAATTTCCCAACGTGGCGACCAGCCTTTCCTTCTCCAACCTGGTGACGTCATCACCGTCGCAGAGCGCCTTTTCTAATCCGTTAGAAGTTAGCAATCAGGAAAGAAAATCGAATTAAATAAAGAAACCACCCAGTACCTATTCCTATCAAATCGCGTCCGTTTCCAGCTTCCCACAATCCGTCCTATAATCGGGTTTTCTCTCTGAAGTTAATTCATAACTACTCCACCCCGCCTTCTTTTTACCGCCCACATGAATCTCCAAAGACGCGCTGATCTTTCGCAGGCTCAGTCCCCAGACATCGAGGATTTTGAAGAAGGGGAGATCCACGCCCATTCACGCCAGAGTGGCCAAGAAAAAATGCGGAGAATGCTCTTGGAGGTGCTCAGTCGCTGGTATTGGCCAGCTCTCGGCCTGATCATCGGTGTCCTCGCCTCTACGTATTACGTTTCGAAAATCCCGAAGACATATACTGGGACGACGACTCTTTTGGTGAAGGAGCGGACCATCGGCGTCATGGCGAACAGTCGGGCTGAAGAAATCAACATGGGTAGTCTTGAGGCAATGAACACGGTTGCCGCCCGCATACTTCGCATGGATCTTCTGGAGCGCGTTGCTTCCCGTGAGGATCTCCGCAATCTTCCGGGTCTTACGCCTTCTAGGGTCGAGTGGAAACCGAAATGGCTTATCGATGCACTTTCACGAAACGACCCCCTCCCTCCTCCTGAGACGATTGAGACTCCCGCCCCGCCATCTCCAGAAGCGCTTGCGGGAATGATAGGAAGCTGGGTGAAAGTTTCCATCCGCCCCGGTACACGCCTGCTCGATATCTCAATTACGCACCAAGTCCCGGAGATAACGAAGGCTCTCGCAGATGGCATCGCCCGCGAATACATTAGTCGAGATCTCAAGCGCCCGTAGCGCAGGCCGGAGCACCTCCATCGAAATCTTGCAAAAACAATCAGACGAGGCGCGCACCAGTCTCCAGACTGCCCGCGGATCACTTGCCATCTATTCGCGCGCGCTAGACATACACAATGCGCTAGATGCGAAGGAACTGGAAGTTTCTACTCTACAGCGCCGTTATAAATCGAAGCATCCGCGGATGATGGTGGCTGAGGCTGAACTCAAAAATCTCAGAACGCAGTTTCTCCGCGAATTTGAAGTCGCTCGTCAGGCACCCAATGAACGTGCTTTCTGGGATAGCGCCAGCAAAAATCTGCCAGCGTCGCCCGACGATTCAGACGCGTATTTGCGTGCTGCACGTCAGCAATTGCTCGCACGCAACGGCGTCCTTGAGAGCGAGATCCAGAGTTCTACCTCGGTTTTCAATAGCATGCTTACCCGGATCGGAGAGACTTCTGTTGACCAAGAATCGACTGATACCAGCGCGGAAATTAGTAACTTCGCCCGCGTGCCTGGCTGGCCAAGTGGACCGGATACGCGCAAGACCACTACCACTGGCGGCATCGCAGGACTCGCCGGGGGGCTTCTGTTTGCTCTACTTCTCGGGTGGATCGACAATAAATACCATACTGTAGCTCAAATTGCCGCAGAGACGCGGATCCCGATTTTAGCCTCTATCGCTGAACTCAATCTACGCCACATTGCACTTGCCGAACGCAATTTTAGAAAACGCCATAAAATCGAGGGAAACCTAAGCGGAGACTGGGATCCGCGACTCATGTTCCGCCCCGGGGTCTCCACGACAGCCTTCGCGGAAATGTATCGGATTCTTCGTGCATCCGTCTCATTGCTAGGTGTGGAATCCAATCGAAAAGTCACCCTGTTCTCCAGCGCTCTCCCGGGAGAGGGGAAATCTCTGACCTCCGCGAATTTCGCTCTTGCTGCTGCGGGACAGGGGCGCAGAACACTCCTTATCGATCTGGATCTTCGGAAGCCTGCTCTTCATAAGTTCTTCGGCTATTCACGCGAGCAGATGGCGCAATCGGGTATAACCGAATGCCTCGCGAACCAGTCTCCGCTTTCCGATGCCATCATCCGCGATACGGGAGTGCAAAACCTTCACTTTGTGTTCTCCGGACGAAGGGCCCCAAACCCCGGAGAGCTTCTCAGCACAGGCCGGATGTACGCCCTTCTCGAAGAAGCCTGTGGCCTCTACGATGTAATCGTTCTTGATACGGCTCCACTTCTCTCCGTTCCCGATACCCGTATCATCGCCCCATTGATTGACAATTTCTGCCTGGTCTGCCGCGCGGAATATGTGCCCAAGGGTGCCGTCCGCCACGTAATCTCCACCCTCGAAGAAGACGGCACCACCATCTGCGGCATCGTTTTTAACGGCTTCCACGAAAAACGCAGTCTGATCGGTGAAAACAATAGCTATGGCTTTTACAAAACCTCACGCTACGGGCGTCTTACCGTTATGGCTATCGAGCTTACGGAGCTTATGGAAGCGACTCTGATGATTGATTATTTCCGTTTCACAGTTGCTGCCTTATCCATACACTTTTCAAGTTCCAGTTCCTGACATATTCACCACTCATTTTATAGTTCTCTGCCTCCACTGCATCATCCGGCTAGCGATCTTCCTATCGCTCTAAGGATTCTCTGCAACTGTGCCTCGCACCCAAGCTCCAAGCCTAAGGCCCGAGCTTGGCTCCCACTACATCGTAAAATTCCGTAAGGTTTTCCCCTCAAAAAGGGGATTCGACCAAAGGCGGTAGCGTGGAGACAAGAATTGCTCATTGAGATGTAAATCGCAAAACCAGAGCATATTTATTGAGTCCTACTTGTTCCGCGATCGTTCCCATCATGTCTTCCACTCTTCCAGTCCGGGTCATCACCCCGCAGGCCGGTCTTACCGCCTTCCGCGAGGCCTTCCGGTCGCTATTCACCGGCCGCTCTGCAGCCGGGCATCTCGCATGGCGCTTTTTCCTACGCGATACACGCGCGGCTCACAGGCAGAGCTTGCTCGGCTATTTTTGGGTGCTCCTACCGCCTCTCGCCAACACACTTGTTTGGGTGTTTCTCAACAAAAGCGACGTCGTCCGTATCGATTCGGGAAACATACCCTATCCGGTCTTTGTCCTCACCGGCACCATCCTCTGGGCCGCCTTCAACGGCAGCCTGATCGGAATGCTTGGTAGCATCAACGAGGGTAGGTCACTGCTCTCAAAGATCAACTTTCCCGCAGGAATCATTGGTTTATAAATCGTTCCTGAAGTCGCTACTGGAGTCCGCCATTCCGGCATTGCTCCTCATCCCTGCGGTTTTCTTCTACGGCATCGGCTGGCACGGTGGCATCCTTCTTTTTCCACTCGCTTTGCTCGGTGCATTACTGGTCGGTTGCTCAATTGGCCTCATTCTCACCCCGATCGCCGCCCTCTATCACGATGTCAGCCGAGGAATGCAGCTCGCCCTCCGCTTTGGTTTCTTCCTCACCCCGGTCATCTTCCCGCTTCCCGAGGCGGCCTGCCCCGACTTCTGATGCTCCTCAATCCCGTCACGCCCATTCTCGTCTCAGGTCGCACTTGGCTCACAGGATCCGGCGAGGCCATGCCTACCATCTTTCTCGCAGTGGTCGGCGTCTCCCTAATCCTCATCGTCGTCGGGCTAGTCATCTACAAGGTCGTTCTCCCCACCCTCATTGAGCGACTTAGCTCGTGATCACGGGAGCTGGGTTAGACCTCCGTGACTGACACGATTCATTCTCAATACTCCCATCAGGCCTTGATGCAAATTCTTCTCACCGGGTGCGCTGGTTTCATTGGCGCACGGACTACAGAACTTCTACTCGATCAAGGCCATCAGGTCGTCGGTATCGATAATCTCAACGGCTACTACGACGTCCGGCTCAAGCAGCATCGACTCGATCTTTTGTTACGTCGGGAAGGTTTTTCTTTTCACCAGATCGACATTCAAAGTAGGGAGGCGCTGGCTGAAGTTTTCGCTCACATCGCTTTGATGCGGTGGTCAATCTAGCGGCTAGGGCCGGTGTCCGCGCGAGCCTCGAAGATCCTTTCATTTATCTTGCAAGCAACACACTCGGAACGCTCAATCTGCTCGATCAGATGGCGAGGCAGGGAGTGAGAACTTATGTGATGGCGTCCACTTCCTCCCTATATGCGGGCGCTCCGATGCCTTTCGCCGAGACATCGGATGTCACACGTCCGATTTCCCCATATGCGGCGAGCAAGCTTGG
>CAWFFP010000002.1:0-226051 GCA_963815205.1 uncultured Verrucomicrobiae bacterium
GACCACCTTTCCGATGGACCACGCAAGACTTCTCGTCTGCAGACGCTCTTGAACGATGACAAGGCTCTGCTTTCAGATCTTGTCAAAAACATGGACAACAATGAGGCGAAGAACTTTGCTCGCCGCATGCTCGATTGCCCAGTCTTCGGTGAGCTGGAGAAAAAGTCTTTGATGGCGCGGATTATCAAAGTGCGTCCTGAAACAGTTGAGCTTGTCTCCGGCCAGAATGCCGCAAAACGCGAGGAACCTCTGCTCGTTTCCTGGGATTCATTAGAGAAAAAGAAAAAAGAACTCGAAGAACTAATCCGCGAGAAAATTCCTCAGAACAAAGAAGACGTAAAAGTTGCCCGCTCATACGGGGATCTCCGGGAAAATTTCGAATACAAGTCAGCCAAGGATCTCGAAAAGTTCCTCGCCCATCGCCGCGCTGCCTTGGAGCGGGAAATTGCTCTTGCCCGAGGGACAGATTTCAAAGGTGCAAGCACCGATACTGTCAATATCGGCACTGTAGTTCACCTTTCCGCCACAGATGGCAAAGATCAGAAGATCACCGTTCTTGGCGCGTGGGATTCAGATCCAGAGAATCAAGAAGTGTCATATCTTTCCGAAGTCGGCAAAGCACTTGTCGGCCTATCAGTCGGCGATATCGCAAATGTCCGCAATGCGGAGACTGAACAAATGCAGGCATTGACCATTCAGTCAATTTCCTCTTATCAGTCCTAGGCACCTACGGGCAAAATACTCACCCTTACAAAACGAAAATGGACCTTACCACTATTATAGATATCAGAGGCCGCCAAGTCATTGACTCACGCGGAAATCCAACTGTCGAAGTCGATGTTCACCTTGATGGTGGAGCGATTGGGCGCGCTGCAGTTCCCTCCGGTGCTTCGACTGGAGAGCACGAAGCCCACGAACTTCGCGATGGCGATAAGTCTAAATACCTTGGCAAAGGCGTCACCAAAGCAGTTGAGAATGTTAATTCAACCCTCGCCGATGAGCTTCTCGGAATCGATGCGACAGAACAGGCAATGATCGATCAGATCATGATTGATCTCGATGGCACACCGAATAAAAAGAAAATCGGTGCAAACGCGATTCTCGGCGTATCTCTTGCAGTTGCAAAAGCAGCTGCTGCGCAAACTGGCATCCCTCTCTACAAGTATCTAGGCGGTCCGAACGCAAAGGTTCTGCCAGTGCCGATGATGAATATTATCAACGGCGGTTCCCATTCGGACGCCCCGATTGATTTCCAAGAGTTCATGATCGTGCCAATCGGTGCGCCTACCTTTAGTGAATCAGTCCGCTATGGTGCGGAAGTTTTTCATTCCCTCAAAAGCGTTCTTCACGATCGCGGCCTCTCGACCGCCGTTGGTGACGAGGGTGGCTTTCGCGCCTAAGCTTGATTCCGCCGAAGATGCTCTTGGCGTCATCTGCCAGGCCATCGAGAAAGCAGGATACAAAGTAGGCGAAGATATATCTATTGCTCTCGATGTCGCATCATCAGAATTCTTCGATAAAGAAAAGGGTCTCTATGTCTTCCACAAGTCAGATAATTCCGAGAAGACAGCAGCAGAATTGGTCAGCTTTTATGCGGATCTGCAGAAGAAGTTCCCGATCATCTCCATCGAAGATGGTTGTGATGAGAATGACTGGGACGGATGGAAGATCTTGACCGATCTGATGGGCAAGAACACTCAGCTTGTGGGCGATGATCTTTTCGTTACAAATTCCAAATTCCTCAAAAAGGAATCGATCTCGGCGTTGCCAATTCGATCTTGGTCAAGGTGAATCAGATCGGTTCGCTTACCGAAACATTCGATGCCGTCGAGCTTGCCAAGGAGAATGCTTACACCGCTGTTCTTTCTCACCGTTCAGGCGAAACAGAGGACAACACGATCGCAGATCTTGCTGTCGCGACAAATTGTGGTCAGATTAAAACCGGCTCAATGTCCCGCTCGGACAGGGTCGCGAAATACAATCAGCTTCTGCGAATTGAAGAAGAGCTCGGCGAAGACGCTGTCTATGGAATCAGTAAGTTGAAGGTTCATAAGAATCGTTAGAGCACTCCTTGATTAGAGATATTTCGTTTCCATCAGAAACGAGAAAGCGAGTGGTCCTTGACGGATCACTCGCTTTTTTGCGTTCGGTTCGCGAACTTTAAAAAGCTTACGAGATTTAGATTTTGAAAAAAACCTACTAAGGTTTCCAGACCTCTACTTCTTTGAATTCCTTGAAGCTCTCTTCGTAACGCTCTTTTTCGATGCAGCCTTCTTAGAGGTAGATTTGGCACTTCTTGCCGGAATTTTTCTAGCAGCTTTCTTCGTCGAGGTCTTTCCCGCTTTTTTAGCGACCCTTTTAGCCGGCTTCTTACTGACCTTCTTTGTCGACTTTTTAGTAACCTTTTTCCCTGCCTTCTTTGCAGCTTTTTTTACAAGTTTCTTTGGCGCCTTCCCTGCTAGATTCTTGGCAATCTTCTTAGCGACTTTCTTTGCCACCTTCTTAGCAACTTTCTTTGCCACCTTCTTAGCAACTCTCTTCGCTACCTTCTTAGCAAGCTTCCGAGACTCTTTCCTAGTCACCTCCTCCGAGAGTTTGTTAGCAGACTCTTTTGCAATCGGCTTTGTAGCCTTCTTAGTTAGCTTTCGAGTCGCAGCGACGTCTTTCTTGTCTGCTTTCTTCGTTGTCTTTTTGGTCGGTCTCTTTTTAGCCATATGATTAATGTTTTTTCTTTGGTAAGATTCTTCTGTGCTTATCAGGCTGTAATATTTTCTAGAAAGACGAAGCTTTCTAGAGTTTCTCGCGTAGTCGCAAAGGAATCAGAATTAGTTTGATCGATGATAAACTCGAGGACAAAAGCTTTCTTAACCTCATTGTTTTTTCGAAACGGCCTATCGTCTGTCGCAATTTTTTACGAGCAACTCCTCCCATGCAGAAAGATAAAAAGGACCGTTTTCCGATGGCTTTGTTTTCCCAGCAAAGAGAACATTTGACGTTCAAATCCAAGCGAGTCGTTTTCTCAATTAGGTAGACGGTCCGCCCCGACTTCAATGTTCTAGGAGGAAACCGGTTTCGCATCATTGTTATAAATTAACCTACATCTACAGCAAACAGGCTACACAGGTTTTTGGTCAAGAAAATTTGTCGGCGGTGTCAGCCGTTTCACCATGGATCATTGCCTCTATTTAACGAGTTGGAGAGCAATTTTTAGGTGATCAAATGCTGTGGGAATCTGTGTTTAATTGGTCTTTACAGTTCTGAGTAAGGCCGTCTGAGTCCGGGCGAAAAGTTATCGGAACCCGATAGAAATGTCCGATCTTTCATATTTAATAGCTCGAACCTGAAATATCCAATCCACTTTGACGCGTTATAGATACAAACATCCAAGTGGAACCTCTGGCGTGTCTGAAGTTCCAGAGTGTTTATAATCTCACAATCATAGTATTTTTACTACGTCTGGAACCCTATGAAGAATGGTTTTTATCTATTCCGTATTATTCAAACTTTAAACCTCATCGGAGACGTCTTGGGTAAGCCTGCTTTCGATGTCCAAGAGCTGGCACATTGATTCTCGTGAAAGTAAGGCTGATCCGTATTGGCACATATTCCATGAGCGTGGTTTTGCAGTAGCCTAACGGCGAGATAAGCAGCCAAATACCTATCCGATCAGTTCGCGTATCGTTTCCTGCTGTCCCGATCTGTTTGGCGAGATTCGCTCCTAACAGCGGCTTATAATCATCAAGGGGACGTCCGATGCATTCATGAATCGAAGAATCGATCCCAGCAGACCATCTATAATCCGGCTCCCTTCCGCTGGGCCATCAAGTTCTGAATCCAAGTCCAAATCCAAGAAATCTAGATCCAACGCTCCCGCAATATTCAGGAGCCAGTAACAACTGCAAGCGAGCAAGAGCACTGTGATACCGACCGTACAAGGCGTTGTTGATAAATCTAGGACTTCCCTCATTCAATCCCAATTCACTCACTCTCAACCTATTTCGCCAATATAAAGCGGTGAAAATCTTCAGGCAAAAGACCGGTTCCGGCGATCAGCTATTTTTTTTGTGAAAAGTTTGTCACAATCTGAAGGTCAGCAGCGCGGTCCGATCTACTATTATACCAAGTCATTCATGCAACTGTTCTTAATCGATGCAATCGGCCCTTTTTTCAGAGGCTATGAATCGCCACGAATCAATTGGTCAAAAATTCCTTTTTCGCACCTTCAAACAGAAGGCGAGGCTGCAGACGTTCAATGGGAGACGATTCATTCCGATCTCGATCACTTTGCTACTCAGATTAGCAAAATTGGCTACAATGCTGTCACGCTAGATGATCTGGCGCATCTTGTGACCCACCCTCTCCATGAGGATGAAGTCGCGGCTCGGATCGGGTTTTTCCGTCAAGAATTTCTAAAAATCTTCCGCCGCCTAAGGGATTCTCACGGGCTACAGATTTTTCTCACCAGCGATATTATACCGCTTACCCCAGCGATTGAAGAGGCGATTGGCAAGAACGAGAAGGCGCTCGAGGATTACTATGTGGATCTAGTGATCCGGGCGCTCGATGACTTCCCTGAGCTATCTGGGATCATTCTCAGAATCGGTGAGAGTGATGGAAATGATGTCAAAGATCCGATCCGCACGCGTCTCCATCTTCGCAATCCGCGGGAAACGAATCGTCTAGTCAAGCGTCTCCTTCCTCATTTTGAGTCACGAGATAAAAAGTTAATTCTTCGCACTTGGACAGTAGGAGCGCACCACATCGGTGATCTTATTTGGCATCGTGGCACTCTTGCTGAAACACTTGAAGGCATAGATAGCTCAAATTTTATCGTCTCGATGAAACATGGTGAGAGCGATTTCTTCCGCCATATTCCTCTGAACCAAGCATTCTTTCGCGTTAAGCAGCAGAAGATGATCGAACTTCAAGGACGGCGCGAATATGAAGGTGCCGGCGAATATCCATCATTCATAGGTCGTGCCTGTGCGCGTTTCGCTAGAGAGCTTGAAGCCGCTGATAATATGATTGGCATGTCAATGTGGTGCCAGACGGGCGGCTGGCATCGGTTTCGGCGTCTTGCATTCCTTGAGAATCAGCGGCATTCAGATATCTGGATTCGCCTCAACGTGGAAACTGCGATCCGAATTTTTAAAGATCGTCTCAGCGTTGAAGACGCTGTTGAAAAGATCGTTGGGCCAGAACGAGCAAAGCCCACTTTGGAACTGCTTAACGATGCAGATACCCTAATCAATGAACTGCTTTATCTCGAAGAGTTTGCTCGCCAAAAATTGTTTTTCCGCAGAGTCCGCATTCCTCCTTTGGTCAATATATGTTGGGATTGCCTATTTATTAACCAAGCGGTATCGAGAGTTCTATGCCACTTTGTTTCTGATCCCGAACGCGCGATACGTGCAGGCGAAGGTGCTGCGTCATTGTTTCCGCGGATGATCCATTTAGCAGAAACTACAGGCTTACCTGTTGACGATATTGAACACATGCGAGATTTCTTCGGGCTATTAATTCTTGCACGGCGATATTATTTTTTACCTCATGACAAAACTCTTTTGGCATCGATTCGTGAAGCGAAGAAAGCCTACAAGGTTCGTTACCCGAAAGAGATCCGCGATCGATATCGAATCAAAATTTCTTTTGAACCCTTTCGGGTTAAGCGCCGGACTTTAGCTTGGGCTTCTTCAATCTTACTTCGTCGGAAACGTGGCTACCGAGTGATCGATCACCTTTTCACGCTTCACCTGATCGGATTTGTCTATCGTCTTTTCACTCCCAAAGATCCAAAAAAGATTCCAAAATTCCTGCGCGAGTCCGCCATGGGAATTGAGACTCTGTTCAAATAAGTAGAAGCTCCCTCTTGGATTTTTCAGAGATCCCCCTAGGCTTATGCCATGCATTCAGAGCTTCAAAGCCTTCTCCGCCAGCGATTGGAAGTAATTGCGGATCGTGATTTATATCAGGCAGATCCCGAGGCCCATCTGAATGCCTTGAAAGCTGTATCAGATAAAATTCACGAATATAGCGTAGCTCATCAGGGGGAATTCGATTCTCGTATGCGTCATTACCTCTCGAATTCGTCGTTCCAGAAGGCGCTCGATCACCTAATTTCGGGGAAAACAACTTAGGCTGTAGATCAGTGCTGCCCTCTTTACGTCTCCAGAATTTTCGGTGCTTTGATGAGCTTTCGCTCGAGGTCCCAGCGTCCGGTATCATTATTACGGGCGATAATGCACAGGGGAAGACTTCTATTCTCGAGGCTGCATGTATGTTGGTCCGTCTACACTCGCCACGGACCTCGCGTTTCCAGACTTTGACGAAATTTTCAACCGGAGGATTCGGCATCGCTGGAGATCCTTTTGGCGAGCGCCGTAAGATACTTCATCGGGAAAATATCCTCAAACTATTTGCTAAAGGAGAACCAGTTCCTAGACGCTCTGATTATCTAAACACGGGCGGCTTGATCGTCTGGATGGGCAATGAAGATCTTGGACTGGTCCGCGGCAGTGGGGAAAACAGACGCAACTTTCTCGATTTCATCGGATCACAGATTTTTCCTGAATACCGCTCTGCTCTCACCCGCTACAAGCGTGCCTTGCGGGCAAAAAATCTTCTTCTCAAAGAACCCGTGCTACGCACCGCAGAACTGCGGGCTTGGGAAGAGATCTTTGTCGAAAATGGGAACAGCTTGATGAAGTTTCGCGCCGAGCTAATCGCTGCATTGGCACCGTTGAGTGCAGAAGCTCAGGAACGAATCTCTGCCAAAGATGAAAAACTGAGCCTTTCCTATCTCCCAGGTTCTGGGCCGTCTTTCGGCGATTCAATACTCCAAGCGAGGTCCCGAGAAATCCGAGCCCGGCACGCCTTGATTGGTCCTCACCGCGATGATTTATCGATCCGCTTGCATGGCCTATCGGCGCTCGACTATGCCAGTGAAGGCCAGCAACGGACGATTGCGATCTCCTTGAAGCTCGCTCAAGGGAGATCTTCTTAATAGCTACACCCAGCGGACACCTCTTTACCTAATTGACGATGTCTTTGGGGAACTGGATCCAAGCCGTAGAAATGCCTTGCTGACTGCCCTTCCAGCAGACGCACAAACTTGGATCACTACTACGAACCTCGATTGGCTGAAAACTGATTCACCTTTGGCTCGGTTTTCTGTCCATCAGCTGATCGATCGAAAAGGAAGATAGGCATACTCCAAACTGAGTGGTTATTTGTAATCTATGACCCGAGATCCTAAGCTTTCGAAAGAATTGCCGGATTGACACCGCCCTCCCCTCGAATCATTCTATTAATGTGAAATCCGTCTTTCTATTAATTTTGGCTTCGACTTCTTTGATTTATGCTGAGGCCAGGAATGATCGGAAGTCGCGCCTAGATTCTGATCCTAAGATCATTCACCTAGCAGATGTGAGCGAGAACCCGATCAAGCTAAGAGTCGTCAAACAAGCACCTGTTTTTTCAGACTCAGAAGGCAATCGGCGCCTCGGTTACCTGCAGGCAAATCAAACAGTTGAGCTCGAAGAAATGACAGATAAGGTCTATCGGGTAAGAGGAAAAGGAACGCGGAATGGCTTGGCTGGCTGGGTTGCACCTTGGGCTTTTTCACATCCAGAAGATGACTTCGTTGAGAAACTCGGAAAACTCTACGAGCGGCAGATCAGCGTCAATGCCTACATTGATGCTGGGGAAATTGCTCTAGGAATGAGCCCAGAAGAAGTCCTTTCATCACAAGGCGAGCCGACGAAGACATCCATGCGTAGGACCTCAAAGGGTGAATCGGGGACTTGGTCATTCATTCAATACGAAGAGATCAAACATTATGTCACCCAGATCAACCCGCTCACTGGACAGGCCTTTCGTCAGCTGTCTCATATAACACAGGAAGAGATTGGTAAAATAGTGGTTGAGTTTGAATCGGGCATTGTCACGGCAATTGAAGAATCAGAAGACACTGCGAATCGCAGAACTAATGTTCGCATCGTTGTTCCACCATTGATTCTCGGCTGGTAGGCAGCAAGCTACCGGGCCCCTAATTCGTAGAGGCTTTCCGCTTGTTTCATGGTTAGTTCGTAAAGGCTGCCTTGCAAAGGCACCTCGATAAGAACTCCGCCATCTTCGCTTTTCAGATATCTATCCGCAAGTCCCGGAGCGCGCGAAAAGCCGTTTCCCGGTAGATAGACCTCAAAACTTCCCTAGAAATCCGGGACCTCGGTTCCATTTTCTTCGACAAGCGTAGGGCATTTTGTCAACCCTTCTCTTAGGCCTAATTTCGAAGTTGTTTTCTCGTCCAATCCTACGCTGTTAAGCATCTCGTCGCGCTTAGCTCCCTCCCGCACCAGACAAATTCTCCCATCGCCCGCATGCTGAAAGGTCAGGTCACCATTAGCCTCAAAGAGGCCTTTAGAACCCAGGGGAATCTTAGAAAACTCATGTCGATATCTTCTCGATCAAAGGGAGCGTTCGCGTTGCCTACTTTTTCAAGCCTCCCGATTAAGAGCTCTCTGGGGCGAACAGTGAGCCCTTCAAGGATCACTCCTTCCGCTAAGGTAAAATCCTCCAGCTAAATTGCGAGGTCGTCTCCGAACCCATTATTCGAATCTCGAAGGGTGCTTCAAAGGAATAGACCAATAATAAAAATAACTGAGAACATCGCCAGTTTAACAATTATTGGAGGCCAACGACATTTCAGGGCTTCCCGCGAGCTTTCCCCTATAAAAGCATATTTCAGCTGAAACCAAATGCCTTGGCGCCCCACCCATTGCCCCACTCGACCTCGAAAATCTACGAATTGCTCCGATTCCAGCTGTCCATTCCGTTTCAAGATCTCTACTCTCTATACCACATAGGGCATTGGTAGATTGAATTCTTGGCCGTGTAAGATGCCATCCACATTATAATTCAAATTTCTTGGAAAATCCAAATTACAAAGTCGAACTTGAGATCTTTGAAGGTCCGCTCGATCTGCTTCTCTATTTGATCAAAAAGGAGGAGCTGGATATCCAGTCGATTTCCTTAGAAAAGATCACCCGGCAGTATCTTGATTATATCAACACCTTCAAGCTGCTCAATATCGATCTAGCTTCAGAATTCATCGTGATGGCGGCGAACTTGATGTATATGAAATCGCGAACACTTCTGCCGCGCTCTGAGCAGGCCGCGGAAGAAGACGCGGAGGACGATGATCCGCGCTGGGAGCTGATACGCCAAGTTGATTGAATACAAAAAGTTCAAGGATGCAGCTGGTTTTCTCTCCATCCGTGAATTAGAGCAGCAGAATCATTTTGCGATACAGCCAGACCCTGCCCTAAAGCCGCCTACTGAGCCCGCAGCCCTCGCTCAGTTATCGATATTTCGATCTGATTCGTGCCTTCCAAAACGTTCTCAAACGTTTTGAAGAATCGAATGACTTGGGCGATATTATCGACGATCGGTTTACCGTTTCAGACAAGATCGATTTTCTGATGGAAAAGTTTTCCCCGGGTCAGTCCCTCGAATTTGACGAACTTTTCCAAGCTGCTACGACAAAATCTGAAGTCATTGTAACCTTCCTAGCTGTGCTAGAGCTGATGAAGCTAAATCAATTTGTCATCCGCCAAGATTCACTTCTTTCGACAATCACGGTAGAACGATGCACCGCCACTCAAATGGGACATGAGGAATCTGCTGAGACCGAGTTTGCGCTCGGCTAGATTCGTTATGTGTAAAACCTGAGTTGCAAACTGGCTTTAGCGCATCTTCTCTATCTGCGCCCGTGAAACTACCTGCAAACCTGACTTATAGCCATGATGACGAGCCCGGAATCACTCGCCGAAAGCGTGGAAAGGGCTGGTCCTTTCATTTGCCTGATGGATCGACAATCAAAGATTCTGCTGAGAAGGCCCGGCTTCTGGGCCTTGGATTGCCACCAGCCTATACAGATGTATGGTATTGCCTCCATCCAAACGGCCACCTTCAAGCCCGCGGATATGATTCGCGGGGGCGTAAGCAATGCCGTTATCATCAAACTTGGACTGAGTGGCGATCTGAACAGAAATTCGAGGGCTTGTTGGATTTTGGCCTCGCACTGCCGAAGTTAAGAAACGCGATCGATTATTCACTTTCGGGCGATTCCCTGAATCAAGACCGGATACTCGGTGCGGTCATGAAGCTTCTGGATCGCACAGCTGCCCGCATCGGCAACGAGGCCTACTATCAGCAAAATGGCACGGCTGGACTGACGACTTTGCGGAAAAAACATGTCGTTACTGAAGATAAGAAAATCCACCTCTCATACCGTGCGAAAAGTGGCAAAGATCGTGAGTTCCATATCTATCAGCCCACGCTAGCAAAGATCATTTCCCGCATGCAGGAGCTTCCTGGCCAGCGACTCTTTCAATACCGAAGTGGCGAAAACACTTATCCAATCGAATCATCCCACATCAACGAGTGGCTCAAGGAAAAGTCCGGAATAGATGGAATTAGTAGCAAATACTTCCGCACTTGGCACGCGAGCCATTTGACTCTTGATGGACTAATGAAGTATAGCGGACCGGATACCAATGCCTCTCGTGTCCGCTATGAGAATGAAATCTTGCAATCGACATCGCAAGAACTAGGCCACCGTCCGCCAGTCTGTAGGAATCATTATATTCATCCTGAGATTTTGACTCGCTTCCGAGAAGCTAGTCTAACTTCGTCAATTGCGGGAAAAGCAGAAGAAATCGCAGGCCTTAGCCAGAATGAAGAAAATCTCATCCACTTCCTTCGCAAACTTAGCGCTGAATAATCCGATACACCGGCCCACTAAGATCGGTAATATATAGTTCACCATCACCCCCCTCGCCAAATGATGAGATGAGATTGATCCGGCCGCCCTGCGGTTGCAGTTCACTGGTGTGGTCCTGGACTTTAAGCGTTTTATTGCCGTCGGCGGGAAATGACCAGATGCGAGGATTCTGATAATCCGCGAAAATATATCGGCCCTTCAGACTCGGAATCGTTTTCCCGCGATAGACAAAGCCGCCGGTCACGGAAAGCCCCTGATCGCTGCCGCTTCCGTGCGCGTAAACATAGACAGGATCCACATGGTTTGCAGGAACTTCACCGCCTACTTTCTTCTTAGGCGTCTCGATCTCACCCTCACGCAATCTCCATCCGAAATTTTTTCCTCCAGTTTGTCCGGATGCGACATAATTGATTTCTTCCCATAGCCCCTGCCCTACATCCCCCATCCAGAAAGCACCCGTTTCGCGATCGAATGAACAGCGCCAAGGATTCCTCACGCCGATCGCATGAATCTCGGGCAAAGCGCCGCTGACGCTGCGGAAGCCATTATCCTCTGGTATCTTATATCCAGTCTTTCCTGACACGTCTAGGCGCAGAACTTTGCCTAAAACTTGCGTGATATCCTGCCCACGTTTCTTCGGGTCATTTGCGGACCCGCCGTCACCTGTTGCAATCCATAACATTCCATCCGGTCCAAAGTCGAGCCATCCGCCATTGTGATTATCGAAGTCCTGCTTATAGCGCAAAATGACCTCGCCGCTTTCCGCGTCAGTTTCGATTCCATTTTCGCTGACGAAGCGGACAATATTGCTGTGAGAATCCTTCGAGGTGTAATTCACGTAGTAAACCCCGCTATTCAGAAAGTCCGGAGCAAAAGCTAAACCTAAAAGCCCTTCTTCGTTTCCTTTCCGATCTACCTTTTGATTCATACTCAGGAATGGCGAATCAGACTTTTTCCCAGTCTTCAGATCGATAATCCATACAGTTCCCGCCTGCTCCATCACCCATAGCCGATCAGTCACGCCATCCGGTGCCCCAGCCCAGACCGGCCTTTCGAGGCCTGAGTAAACAAGCTCCGTGGCCAATTCTCCGGGACTTAGATGCACGGCACCGAAGGAAAGAGCGCAAACTAGAAATAAACTTTTCATCTGACGAAAATGAACTGATCTCCTCGAAAAGCAAGAATGCCCTCGCAGCAATATTGAAGATCTAGCCAATCCTCCATTGCCAAAGCCCAATGCACCTACAAAGCTAATTCCACATGAAGCCGACTGATCGCCCCTTTTCCCGCCCCATGCTCGATGGACCCGACCGCGCTCCATCGCGTGCGATGCTTTACGCAGTCGGATACGACAAAGATGATTTTAACAAGCCTCAGATCGGTATTGCATCCACCTGGAGCGAGGTAACGCCTTGTAACATCCATATCGATAAACTCGCTATCGAATCGCAAAAAGGAGCGAATGCTGCAGGCGGAAAAGGTGTGATCTTCAATACCATCACGATCTCCGATGGAATTTCGATGGGCACGGAGGGCATGAAATATTCACTCGTCTCTCGCGAAGTAATTGCAGACTCCATCGAGACTGTGGTCGGCTGTGAAGGCATGGATGGATTCGTCGCCATTGGCGGCTGCGATAAAAATATGCCTGCTTGCGTGATGACAATGGGCCGGATGAATCGCCCAGCAGTCTTTGTCTATGGTGGGACAATCCTGCCCGGCTGTGGAAAGATCAAAGGCGAAGAAAAAGACCTAGATATCGTTTCAGTTTTCGAAGCAGTTGGAAAACATGCGAATGGCGAATACACGGATGAAGAACTCGAACATGTAGAGTCCTGCGCAATTCCTGGACCCGGTTCCTGTGGCGGGATGTATACCGCAAATACCATGGCCTCTGCCATCGAGGCACTCGGCATGTCATTGCCCAATTCGTCTGCCCAAGCAGCTATCTCGGAAGACAAGATGCGCGATTGCTTCGATGCCGGAGCCGCCGTCCTCAACTTGATCAAACTTGGGATCAAGCCTCGCGATATCATGACCAAGAAGGCATTTGAGAACGCGATCACGGTCCTCATTGCGCTGGGCGGCTCAACGAATGCCTGCCTTCATCTCCCGGCAATGGCTCATTCCGCCGGTGTCGATATCAGCCTGGATGATTTTGAACGCATTGGCCGGAAAACCCCAGTTTTGGCGGATCTGAAGCCTTCTGGAAAATATGCAATGGCCGATCTTGTAAGGATTGGAGGCACAGTGCCATTGATGAAAATGCTTTTGAAAGCTGGGCTGTTGCATGGCGATTGTATGACGGTGACAGGGCGGACACTGGCTGAGAATCTTGATAAACACCCGGCGAACTACCCCACCGACCAAGATATCATCCGCCCCGTAGATCAGCCTCTGAAGAAAGATTCTCACCTGCGCGTCCTTTACGGTAATCTTGCAGAGGGCGGAGCAGTCGCAAAAATATCAGGCAAAGAAGGAAGTCGTTTTGTCGGCAAGGCAAGGGTTTTCAATTCGGAGGATCAGGCGATGAAAGCGATCCTCGCAAAAGAAATCCAGAAAGGCGATGTGATCGTCATTCGTCTCGAAGGCCCCAAGGGTGGCCCGGGAATGCGTGAGATGCTTGGGCCGACCTCTGCTGTAATGGGAATGGGCCTCGGCAAAGACATCGCCCTGATCACCGATGGACGTTTTTCCGGCGGCAGTCATGGGTTTGTGGTCGGGCACATCACCCCGGAGGCGTTCGAGGGCGGCACCATCGCCATTCTTCAAGATGGCGATGAAATCGTCATCGATGCTGAGACAAATCAAATTTCCGTTTCGCTGAGTGCCGAGGAAATCTCTGCAAGGAAGCTGATGTGGCAGAAGCCACAGCCTCGCTACACCCGTGGAATCCTAGCAAAATATGCCCACACTGTCACTTCAGCGAGTGAAGGTGCTGTCACGGATAAATATCTATAGGCTTTCCAGAATATCTTCGGCGGGTGTCTCTTCACTAGAGTTCATCCACTTTTCGAGGGCATCTCGCAGCGTGCGAGCAATCTTAGGATTCTCAGCCGAGACGTCTTTCAATGGATCGCCGCCTTCTTCCATGTTGAAGAGCCCAAAGTGGCGACCGCCGTCCGCAGTCGGTGTGCATATGAGCTTCCACTGTTTGAGGACTATGCATCGCTGCTTCGCGGCTACGAGTGGAGCTTCGTATTCCTCCTTTAGCACAAATTGATAATTAAAGGTTTCATCGATCCGGGTCATCGCGTCCATCGGCGGCAGCTGAGGTCTTTCGATCCCGGCCACTCGAAACTGAATAAAAGGGAATCCAGTTTCCCCGTAGAAGACTCTTTCTTCCGGATCAGTCTCTCCTCGCAACCATCCAGCTACACTTCTTCCTTCCCATCGTTCAGGAACCGGCTCGCCAGCTAGCTCCAAGAGCGTTGGAGCAATATCAATACTCCGCACCAGCTCTGGAAATTTCTGAGCCGCAACACCTGGAGAAAAAATAACAAGCGGGACATGATTCGCCTGCATCCCCCCATTAAAGGTGAGTCCATGACCCAAAGTAACCCCTTCTTCATAGAGGTTGTCCCCGTGGTCTGCAGTGACAACAACCACGGTATTTTCTGAAAGCCCGTTTCGCTGAAGCGCATCCAATATCCTGCCAACATGTCCGTCAAACTGACGGGTCGTGCCGTCATATAGGTCTCTGATTTGTTGGACTTCCTTTTCAGCCAGCGCCTCCCATTTATTTTCTAGATCAGTCCGTCCGATGAAGCCATCGATATCGAAATCGACCCCGTTCTTATTCGCCCCTTTGTAATTCGGGTTCGAGAACATACTTACATAGGGTTCTGGGCTGCGGTATGGCAGATGATTGCACGAGTAAAACACATGCCAGAAAAAGGGTTCGCCAGATTTCCGGACTTTCCGTAGCCGCTCTTCTACTCTGTCTGTTACGACATCAGGCGTCACAAATTGCGCAAATGACTTTAGCTGTGGAAAAAGTGCGTAGCCCAATGCATGATCGAAATATAAGCGGAACGACAAAATGGGCCATCACGACGGCCTGACTCATGTAGACCTTGAAGTTATCAAAGCTCGAAACTGCCACGTGTTCGAAGCCAAGCGGAACTAGATCGTAATAGCCTGCGCACCAATCGCCGAAGGCCGCAGTGTCATAACCTTTTTCGGCCAGGATACCGGCTAGGCTTTCCACCTTTCCTTCCATCGCCTCTACCTGGTCCCGCGAAGGATACATATGGCGAAAGCCATGCGTGTGCGGATAGCTGGAGCTCATTAGCGAAGTTCCAGACTCAAGCGTGGAAGCGATCGGAACATAGCATCGCTCAAAAACTGCACTCGTTGCAGCTAGTCGATCGATATTTGGCGATACTCCATGTCTCGCGGGTCCATCGGTCCGTTGGGGCCGATACCCGGAATAACCAAGGCGATCCCCTCGCAATGAGTCAGAGCCAATAATCACGAAATTAAACCCCTCGCTTTCTGCGGCAGTCTTGCTCCCCACTTCGCGAACTTTGGCTTGGAGGCCCCAAGTCCCAGCCGCAGCCACCGTCAGAATAACGAATCCTTTTATCACTCGTCCGCCTTTTACAAAGTAAAACGTAATAGCGAAACCTAATACCAGCAGTGGAAAAATCGTAAAAAGCCCAAAATATACCGCCTCTTGCGCCACTTGAGGAACGAGCCCTAGCAGTTGATAATACCAATGTCCAAATTTTGCTTCATCGAGAAAATACGGTCTTGTATCAGCCAAGCGCAAACACGCGAATCCATGGATCAGACACGCACCTGCGAAGCCAGAGACCAGATGGACCCAAGGCTTTGCCGATCCTCTCATGAAAAAAGTTCGGAAAAATGGATAGATAAGGATTAGAAATGCGATTGATAGAATTAGATATGCACCGCCTACAAACACATTCTGCAGCAGCAAAAAACCTAGGTATTCGTCCTTCGCCAGCACGCTGAATTTGTTCTTCATAGCGCCCGATCCACTGGAAAGCCGGACCAAAGAATTGATGAATTGCCAGACAAAGAATATCCCTATCCCCGCCCAGAGGCCCAGCCATTCAGCGCCCGATCTATCGCGTTTGCCGCCCATCAGTCTCCGTTCTGTGATGGGTCCTCTACAAACATCCAAGTCGTAGTGACCAGATCTGTGACTAAGGCACCGTTAGGTGATTCCAAATCTTCTGGAATTCTTAGCGTTAGGATCAAAGGAACTTCTGCCGGTCCCCCAGGCATTAGCTCTAGAAATCGATTCTCGAGCTCACCACCTCTGGGTATGTAGCCAAAGAGAATCTTCTTTGAATTCGCAGCAGAGAGTCTCAGACAAAGGTATTTTTCACTATCGCGAAATTCGTGGCTGTAATGATGATCCAGTCGCGCGATGACTCGGAAATTTCCTTCAAATTCGCCAATTCTTTCGTTCGTAAATTGATCCCAGTCGATCGGTTGATATACCACATGTGTCTCCCAATCAACTTTTGCACCCATCTCTGTGCCTTCTAGAATGAGGTGATCTACTTTTCCTGACTCACGCAATGCCGAGATTAACCAAAAATCTCCTCGTTGTTCGAAAGTGATCGGATTAAAGTCTCCGGTCCTTACAAGAGGATCTACCTCAAAAGGAAATCTCGAATAGTAATCCCTCATTAAAGGCTCTACCCGTTCCGATTGCCTAACCACCTGCGCCATCTCCTCAATATTTGTCGCGTTGCAGTAGTCCCTAGTAGCCTTTTCTAACTGGTCAAGAAGCCGCCCAGCTGAAGCATTTTCTTGAATTTCATCGTCGATCTCAGCCGCAGTCACTGATTGCTGATCAACGCCTTCGCCTTCTTGATTTCGCAAGAAAAACCAAGTCACAGCAATTCCGACTAAAACAAGGAGCGCGATCCATACAAGATGGGCCTTTTTAGCGCGAAGTGGATTCACCTGAATAGAGTCGTCTACTTCAGCATTGCCCCGCACTTCCCAACTTTCCTCGACCGTAAGAGGAGTATTCGCAGCAACCAACTCTGCTTGAATCTCTGGCGAAACTGGCTGCAAATCGCCTCTTTTCTCCTGCCGTTTCTGGCGATCCGCGTCCAATCGCCGGACTGGTGCATCTAACGTTCGCACTGGTTCATCCGCCTGATCGGTCTCACTAGAAATTTGCTCAGGCACTGGCAAATCACTTTGATCCTTCTTAGGGACCGCCTCAGTGTCTTCATCGATGTCCTTCTTTGCCATAAGCTCTGCTTGAGGAAAGCAGAAAAGCCCATCGACGCAATCACACACTCACCCTTAGGATGGCCCCGCAGTCTCTACCTATGAATGCCTCGCCTAGAATTCTCATACTGACCGCTGCCTTTGGCGAAGGGCACAATAGTGCAGCGAGAAACATACATCTTGCGGCACAAAGCCGCGGTATTTTGTCCAAAGTTGCCGATCCATGCCTGCTATCCGCCCCTCACGCCACCCACGTCATTCAATGGGCATATCGCCTGGTGACAACCCATTTCCCGAAGCTCTGGGAAAAAATCTACCGCAGCACCGATCAATGCGATTTCTCGAAAGAATCACTACCGCTAATGCGTCAGCCCGAGAACTATCTCAGCAATCTTATCGCGGACTACTCGCCAACCCATATCGTCTCTACTTACCCTATTTATCCCTATTTCTTAAAACGAATCTTCGCCGAAACAACGCACAGGATTCCCGTTTATACCGTCGTGACTGATTCAATAGAAATAAATGCCTCATGGCTTCGCGCTCCGACGGATCATTTCCTCGTCACCGATCAGCTAACCCTTGAAACAATGCGCTGCTGGGGAATTCCTGAAGAAAAACTCATCTATACCGGTTTCCCCGTCCACCCGAGCTTCGCGTCCCGAAGCAATCTCTTACCGAACGATTCTTGCTCGCCATTCCGTGTGCTATATTTTGCAACTGCGAAGAAGCCCTTCATTCGTCGTCACGGCCGCGCCATTCTCAAATCCTCACCCGAGACGATTTTGACCATCGTCCTCGGCAAAAACTTCCGTTCCCTATACTCACGCGCAAAGGAATTGAGAAACGAATTCCCCGGGAGGGTAAAAATTCTCGGATGGACCTCAAAAGTCCCTGCCCTGCTAAGCTCCCATCACCTCGCAGTTGGCAAAGCAGGCGGAGCCACAGTCCACGAAGCCATCGCTTCTCATTGCCCCATGCTGATTCATCATCTAGTCCCCGGCCAAGAAGAAGGTAATCTTACTCTGCTCCAACAAATCGGCGCAGGGGATCTTAGCACCACTCCCGAAGATCTGACCCATGCAATTCAAGCAATGCTTCCAGACGATGCCGCGCGCTGGAGAAAGATGAAACGTGCCCTGATTGCGCACGATCGGAACAATGGTGCGCAGAGAGCGGTTGAGTTTATCATATCTAACAGCAGCCAAAAAACAGATGCCAGCTGATATTCTTTTTGACATCGGTAACGTCCTACTTGCCTTCGATTTTGAAAAATCTCTCAGAACCATCCTGCCCGGCAAAACCACGGCCATAAAATCTGCATTGGCGCCCCTCCTCGAAAAGAAAGATTCTTTCGAAGCGGGAAAGATTTCCGCTGATGATTACACGAAGTGGGCTCTATCCAGCTTGGGCTCCGCTGCCACTCCAGCCCAGTTCCATGCCGCATGGCGCAATATCTTCACACCGAATCTTCCGATGTGGGCAACTGCTGCTCGCCTGCATAAAGCTGGCCACCGTCTCGTCCTCTTTTCTAATATCAATTCACTTCACGCCCCATGGATTTATGAAGAATTCCCACAGTTTGATCTGTTTAACCACGCAGTCCTCTCCTTCGAGGTCGGCGCGATTAAGCCCCAGCCGGAAATTTACCACCATGCGATAAATACCTATGATTTAGTTCCGGAAAACCCACTGTATATTGACGACCTTGCAGTGAATATTCTTGCCGGAACCAAGCACGGATTTCGTGCTCATCAATATCAGATCGGCCAACATGCGGCCTTCGAAGAATGGCTGACAGCCGAACTCAAAAAGCTAACGCTCAACAGTTCATTCCTTTAGCAACCTTCAAACGTATTCCTCAAACAATGCTCACTATCGCAAACCGCAGCTTTGATTCACGCCTTCTGCTAGGAACTGGGAAGTTTTCTTCAAACGCCAGCATGAAGGAGGCACTCGACTCATCCGGAACTCAGATCGTCACTGTGGCGCTGCGCCGTGCTAACCTAAGCGGCGAGCCTGATCCATTTGCCGACATCCTTGATTTCATCGATCCTGATAAATATCTACTCCTCGCGAACACTAGCGGCGCGATGAATGCAGAAGAAGCCATCCGCTTGGCCCGCCTAGCTCACTCAGCCGGACTACCAAAATGGATCAAACTCGAAATCCACCCAGACCCTACCTATCTTCTGCCAGATCCAATTGAAACACTCGCTGCCGCCGAAGTCCTTGTGAAAGAGGGCTTTACAGTGCTCCCTTATATCAATGCAGATCCTGTGCTAGCTAAACGCCTTCAAGAAGTCGGTTGCGCGACTGTCATGCCGCTTGGTGCACCTATCGGCTCCAATCAAGGGATCACCACCCGGGAGCAGATTAAAATTATCATCGCTCAGGCGACCGTTCCTGTCATCATCGATGCAGGAATCGGCTCCCCATCACAAGCGGCCGAGGCAATGGAACTAGGTGCTGATGCCGTTCTCGTAAATACAGCGATCGCGATCGCGCCTGATCCCGCAAAAATGGCAGCCGCATTTTCCATGGCAACCATTGCAGGAAGGACCGCCTATGAGCTCGGACTACCGATCCGCTCCGCCACCGCCCACCCCACCTCCCCTCTCACCGCGTTTCTCAATTCTTAGGATAACGATAGCTTGGATGCAAAAGCGCGACGCTTTCGCTTGATAACTTATCAAAGAAGCCCTTCGCTCGCTTAGAAACACCTCTAACTATGTAGAGGAGATATTTTTATTATAACTTTGGTGTCTGATCGACCTTCAAAAAATTCCGAATAATCACTCTGTTCCTCTCGGAGTCAGCCGCAAAACATTCCTGAACCACAGCAGAGGACTCCGATTACGAAGGAGTGCAGATGGTTTCGTTTCGTCGCTCTGATATGCCGCATTTCACTTTGTTTATTGACGGTCGTGAACACATGAAGTCGTCAACCGGGTTGCCGATAGAAAATTAAAGCTAAAATACGGCTGCACTCAATCTTGAACTCAGTCCAGACTTGAACTTGCTCTGAAGACTCGATCTATTATCCTGCATTTGACGCTCACCACCAGTTCGAGATATGTGAGCTTGAACCTTCGCCATAAAACCTATGACCCAATTGATCCGTCGCTTATTAATTTTTCCCGTCCTGTTACTAGCCAGCAGCCTTCAGGCCGAGAACGCCCGCAATCATTCCATTCCGGGCGAACCCCTCTCTAAGGATTATGACGTGGTGGTTATAGGTGGAACACCAGCTGGAATTGCAGCAGCTATCGCTGCTAGCCGGGCGGAAAAGGCCGCAATCATCATTGAGCAGGCGCCGGTACTTGGAGGCGTGCTTTCTTCAGGCGTGATTCGACTAGATGACAAATACGTAGAAGCCAATAGCGGCGTCATGGAGGAGTTCCGTCTGCGCGTAAAAGATTATCACCGTACGGAGATGGCGGATGACCCTTTGGTAAAGGCACACATGAAGCAGAGCTCGCCGAAACTGTGGAACATTGCTGAGGGACGCGCTTGGGAACCCCACACTGCTGCGGAAATCTACGCGGAAATGGTGGCCGAATATCCGGGTATCACTACGCGCTTCAACGAGGTCGCCGTAGACGTAGAGATGAAGGGCGACCGAGTCACCGGCGTCATCACGCGTGATCGCGACAATCAGGGCAAGCTTGGCGAACAACATACTTATACCGGCAAGGTCATCATCGACGCAACTTATGAAGCCGATCTAGCTGAGTATGCGAACATTCCATACCGCATCGGACGCGAGGCGCGGTCGGCAGAAGAGCCACATGCCGGCGTTATTTATACAGACTTTTTTCGTAGGCGCAAAGCGAAGGGCACACTGCGCTCCACGATCCTTCCGCACAGCAGCGGTGAAGCCGACCACCGCTCGCAGGCATTCACGTATCGAATCACTGCTAAAGATTACGGCACCCCCGATCACCCCTACCGCCTCAAAGAGGCGCCTCCCGGATACGATCCTGCCAAGTATAACTGGAGGAAAAGTGAGCCGATCATACCAAACGGGAAGTTTGACCTACTTGGCATTACCTGGGGAGGCGACTTGGTCGGGCACGGCACCCGATTGGGTCCTAGCCGATTGGGAAGAACGCTCTAGAGGATTGTCTGCGGCCTCACCGCTGCATCTTTACCTATGTGCACCGGATCTTCGCTCTTGAATGCCTATGCTTGTTTAGAAATTACTCTGGCTTCGCGATGGCTCGTCTCACTCATACTCGAGTTGTGCGGTGGCCGTGCAGTCTGCTGTAGAGACGATGCGCAACCAATAGGCGGAGTATCCTTCTGGCAATTTATGTTCCATCGATTCTCCCGGAGCTACAGTGAATGAATCGTAGGTGACCCATTCGCCCATTCCCGTGAGATCGACCTCAATTCGGAAATCGATCGTGTCGCTGGATTGATGGGAAAGGTTGATGGTTTTTTTGTCGTATCCGGCAAGAAGGTATGGGTCAGATGGTATGTCATTTTCAACTTTGGTATCGAGCCACGGGCCTCCTTTTCCACGGGGCTTGCCCAGAGTCCAGAGATCGTCGATGGAACCTACCCAGACGGCAGCCTTGTTGTCTTCGGATCGGATGATGTGTTGGTTGCCGGCCGTGGTAGTATCGATGCCACCGATAACCATGAGGCCTCGATAAGACGCGAAATCAGTCACGCGCCGGTCGTGAGTGCTAACCGGGCGAAGGCCGGAAAATCCGCCTGCGTTATCAGCGGGCAGTTCGTAAAATGTGCCATCGACGCTAAGTAGGTTTCGCTCTGTGACCACTTCACGGGCGGTGCGGAGCGGCACGGCCCCTTCTTCTTTGAAAGCCGGATTGATCGGCAACCTCCAGCGGCGTCCGGCATCGTCCACGAGGATCACGCTAGCAGCGTCTCGCTCGACGACGCTTTTGGCAGCTGGGGTTTGCTTTTCAACCAGCGCAAATGCTTCGGGATCTTCTTTCTTACCCAGAACCATGTCAGCACTGAGTTCGTAGTAGGTATTGGAGAGGGCCTTACCCTCCTTCACTTCGGTGGAGGCGACGGAGAGAGTTCTCATCCCCTCGCCGCGTGTGAGGACGACGGAAGAGAGGTAGTTGGTGGAATCATTTGCAGCGAGGCCGGCGAAGGTTTCGGAGGCTTCTACGCCACGCTTATCTTCCGCAGAGTATTGGAATGCTGCTGTGGCGGTGGTAAGGTCGCGATCGACGGAAACCCGAATCCACGCGCCCTTTTCCTCAGGAGAAAAGGAAACCCAAGTTGCTTTTCCTGCAGGGGAAGTGATCTCGCGGAGCTTCGTCCATTCGCCGGTTCCGGGATCGACTTCCAAGGTGAAAACGACATCCTCGGAATGGTCGTGGTGCAGATTGAGGCCACGGCGGGCAAAGCCTGAAAAGAGGTATGCATCACTGGGGACTCCCGCTTTTACTTCTTCTGCCATCCAAACTGCGCCGCGCCCGAGGGCGGGCCCGAAGCTGTCAAGTTGTGCGGGATCTAGGAAGACGAGGTTTGACTGGGATTGGCCGGGAGCGCTAATCTCGCCTTTGAGCCGGCCTTCGTTGAGGAACTCGGACCTAGCCGTATCATCGCAGCCGAGGACGACTTTGTCATTCCAGCGGCAAAAATCGCCGACTACTTTGAGGTAACTGGAGCGGGGAGCTATGCCTGCGGAGTTCTTCGGAGAGAAGTCTGCTGGGAAACGCCAGAACATGCCGTGCATAGTCATGAGTAAATCTTCCTCGCCGATCTCACGGATGCGGGGCCACTCAATATTCCATCCATGCGCGCCATCGTAGGAGTGGCTGGATTTCGGCAAGCGGTATGAATGCCATTTCCCTTTGTGGAGAGCCATTAGAATTAGCGAGCGAGTGTCCCAACCTATGCTCCATACAGGATCGGTCTCCGGGTCCTCATTTCCGTAGATGCCGCCCGGTCCTGTCACATCCGCGAACTGGGCGCGGCGGACAATCGTCCATTTATCTGCCTTCCCGTCCCACTCGGCGAGGCAGCCGGAGGGAATGGTTGGATCACTCAAAGCGGCTGTTCCGCGTTCGCCATCATTGGTGTAAATGAGCCTGCCCTGTCCGCTATAGAGGCCTTTTCCATGGTAGCCAGGAAGATCGGCGTGGGTGCCGATTTTTTTTTGCTCGTCCGCCCATAGCTCATTTACAGACAGGGTTTTCACATCCACTTCGTAGATACCTTCTTCCATCGTGGCGTAGTAAATTTTCCCTTCGGGGTCAGTAAGGTGACGGGCATTGCCGGTAAGACGGCCAAACATTTCCGAGTATGGAATTGCACGGACCTTCGAGGATGAATCTACGGCATAAGGGCCGATGAAAAGCTGGTTTGATTCACGGTGGATCATGCGGTTTGCGGGAGTTCCGCCAATACTTTCCGGGTGGATCATCTGGGTAAGATCAGAACTGATCGAATAAAGTTTGTCAGTGGAGCCAGTTTTCTTGTGGGGAGCGTAGGTGATGGCCCAGAGCTTGTCCTGCCAAGGGACAAGTGCGCCTGTACCGCATTCGCCGTGGTCGTTAAACATCGCGAGGTGTGGATAGATGCCGCTGTAGGCAATGGGGGTTTCATCCGCATGTGTGAATTGTAACAGAGCAGTGAGGCTTAGGTATCGGAGCAGGGTCTTCGGATTCATAGTTTGTTAGCTTCATATTGTCCTCTACAGCGAGGACGTCACAAAAAGTTTTGAAGTTTTTTGTGTTTCTCATGGTTTTTATAACAATAGATGAGTGATGAATTCGCATAACAGACCCATTGAGGAAGCCGCGCTGATCCGAGCTGCGCAGGGCGGCGACCATGGTTCTTTCGGAAAATTGGTCGATCTATATAAGGATCGGATTTTGGTTTTTTTGGCTGTGCGCATGTATGATCGTTCGGAGGCCGAGGATCTCGCGCAGGACACGTTTCTGACTGCGTGGAGACAATTGAAGCAGTTCGATTCGGAAGCGGCGATGGGACCTTGGCTGCGTGGGATTGCTCATAATCTGCTGCGTAACTATTGGAGAAAGCACCGCGCTAAGCCGATCGGCGGATCTGACGAACTAGAGGCGCTGATCCATTCTGGCGAGGGCGCTTTCTCCGCAGTGTGGGATGACCAACCTGACGCTCTCCATGCGCTGCAAGTCTGCATCAGGCGGCTCGCCCCAGCTAGCCAGCGGCTGATCAACGCCCGCTATGTTGAGGGAATCAGTATCGAGGAGCTTTCAAAGTCTTCGGGGCGCAAACATTCTGCGACGAGCATGAATCTTCTTCGGCTTCGTGCCACCTTAAAGGCCTGTATCGAGAAGAGAACCCAGATCGAAGCTTTATGAGTGAGGATAGAGACATTCAAATTCTCATTGCCCGTCTGGCGGAAGGAACCCTTTCACCGGAGGAGGCTGAGAATCTTCTCGCAGTCTGCAAGGAAAAGGCCGGTGTCTTGGACGATGTGCGCGGCCAGTTAGCAATGGAACGGCTTCTAAAATTAGATGGCGGACGCAAGGGTATTCCCGATGGCTTCACCAAAGAGGTTCTCGCGAAAATATCCGGATATGCGAATTCAGATGCAAGATTTACTCCTAAGGTTCTCAAGAAACTTCCTCGCGAACCGGTTTACGCGTTCCGCAGAATCGCCGCGCTGGCCGCGGTGTTTGTGGTCTTCTTGAGTGCCTGGTTGCTGTGGAAAGCAAATATCGAAACCCCAATAGTCGCTTCGGTGACAGGATCGGAAGCAATGGCGGATTTTGGGGGAAAAAAGGATTTCTTAGTGGAAGAGACACTGACCGTAGATTCAGGCTTCTTGAGACTTCAGTTCAGAAAGGGCGCGGAACTTATATTGGAGGGGCCGGGTGAGGTCGTATTTACCGGGGATAATGGCGCCATTCTCAAGCGCGGCGCTGCCTCAGTGCGTGTGCCCGAGAGTGCAACTGGTTTCACCCTCGTAGGACCAGATGCAAAAGTAATCGACGTAGGCACAGAATTCGCCATGAAGGTTTTCCCCAACATGCCAACAGAGGTGCACGTGCTCGACGGCCTGATCCTTACCAGCACCTTAGGAGATCCTTCGCAAAATCAGATGCGAGAGGACGAAGCGATTGAGGTCATCGAGGGAGCTCCCCGCAGTATCCCGGCAATGCCTTCACATTTCCTCAGTGATCTTCCGGAAAGGAAGCCCGGTCCGCTCGCCTTCCTACATTGGACTTTTGACGAAAAAACGGGCGGCTTGGCGTCCAACAGCGGGCCAGGCATAGCCGGTTTCGAAGGCCGGGCCGTAATTCGCTCTGCAAAGCCCGGCGAGTGGAAGGACATCCATGCGGACGGTGTTTTCGGATCTGGCATTTTCCTTGATGGCGAAAGCACTTTCGTTGAGACGGATTTTCCAGGGATAGGCGGTAGCGGTGCACGGACTGTGGCGATGTGGGTAAAAATCCCCGAAGATTGGCAGCCTCTTAACGGCTACGCGATGGCGAGTTGGGGTTCGTGGGAGAAGCTCGGGGCAGCCTGGCAAATCTCGGTCAATCCAGGTGATTTTGGCGGCGAAGTAGGGCGCCTGCGAGTAGGCACAAAGCAGGACTACGTTGTCGGCAGCACCGATTTGCGGGACGGGCGCTGGCACCATATTGCTGCGGTGATGTTTGGTGGGAAAGGAGCAGCAGCTGCCACTCATGTCCTGCTCTACGTGGACGGGAATCTTGAAAGAACCGAAACAAAGAGCACCCAAACAATCGATACGGATATTGAAAGTGAGAGATCGGCAAAACTCCAGCTAGGAAGAAATCTTGTGGTGGCCGTCGGCTATTCCGCCGACAAACGTTTTTTTCGCGGGTGGCTTGATGAAGTGGTTGTCGCCGATGGGGCGCTGAGTCTGAAGCAAGTGCGGAGCCTTATGGAAGATAACATCATTGAGTGATCCTTTCGGTGTTAGTGGATGGAGGTCCTAGTAAGTTATCGTTCGGATCGGTTTCTCGACGGATCTGTAATACCTTCCTTTAGACCTGCAGCTCCAGTGTCCAGATGCGCTCAAGGAAGTGGTATCGTATCCCGTATATATGCGTAAAAGTTCGAAGGACTATGACAGGTTCTCGGGTATTCGCTTCTACCCACTGATCGATCCCTGAGGCCACAATAGGCTCTCTACCTTCTCTTCCGCTGATTTCTTCCCTTCCCCTAATTCCCTTCTCAACGTCCCATCTCTACGAGAAGCGCTGGGCAAGGACCCGCCGCCCACTTTGCTAGGAGGCCCTCCCCTGCATTACCAGGTGAACTTCTCTGCTATTCCCATCCTTGGAGGTAGGCTTTTCTGCCAGCACCGTGAGATGTTTAACGGTGACATCCGCCGGAAACCCCCAAGTAAATCGAACTGACCATTCCCCTTGTTTGGAAAAATTGACCTAGGGGAAACCGAAAAAATTTTATTTGTGGGGCGCCGAAGTAGCCACCGCCGTTCTCGGTGACCCCCTGCACAGACCCATACGTGTGAGATGATTTGATGCAGCTCAGACTTGTGAGTAATACTACTCTGGCTTGGTGACGGATCGCCTTATCTATCCCCTAGTTATGCGGCGGCTTTGCAGGTCTCGGCAGATACGATGCGTAACCAGTAGGCAGATTATCCTTCCGGGAAGATAGGTTTAATAGATGCACCCGGTGCAACCGTGAATGTATCGTAGCTAGCCCCTGCGCCTATTCCAGCGAAAATCATATCAGATAGGCATCGAACGGATCGAACGGACTCTCCGATGAATGGGAAAAATCGAAGGTTTATTGTCGTATCTGGTGAGAAATTTTTGGGCTAGATTATATGTCGTTTCTAAGTTTGGAATTGCGGCACTAGCCCTCCTGCTACACTTGCCTTTGGGCCGAATGATAACCTATGCCAAACACCTACCAGGACACCTTGCCAAGGATTTCGGGCTACCTGCCACAAACTCGGCTAGGACCAACAATGAAAATCGCATTTTGCTGGAAGCAACAAAAGGGCAGCTCTATGATTTTTCTAGAGAAAACCCTAAATCTTCACCTATGAAACGATCAGTTCAATTTATCATCCTCTTTTCTCTTCTCCTAGCACACCCGGCTTTTACGCAAGATCGTCCGAATATTATTGTTATCCTCGCGGATGATATGGGTTTTGCTGATCTGGGATGCTATGGCTCAGAGATTGAAACGCCCAATCTGGACGCTTTGGCCGGAAACGGACTTCTTTATACCGATTTCCACAACACGGCAAGGTGTAGTCCTACCCGGGCTTCGCTTCTCACTGGCGTTTATTCCCACGCGGCTGGAATTGGCCATATGGAAGGGGACTGGGATATGCCAGGCTATCGGGGATTTCTTAACGATAAGTGCAAAACCATTGCCGAAGTCTTACAACCCGCCGGCTATCGCACCTTGGCAGCCGGAAAGTGGCATGTTGGCAGCGGCGAGGGGCATCGCCCGCTTCAGCGTGGCTTCGATCATTTCTGGGGTTTAGCGCCCGGTGGGGGAGTCTACTTCAAAGAAACCATCGCCCTGCGGCCAGCAACGGTATTTCGCAAAGGTGATGAGGAAATTGAGGTCCGCGACGATTTTTATGTCACAGACGATTTAACGATCGAATCAATCCGTATGATCAAGGAGTCGGTTGAGGACAATCAGCCATTTTTCCTTTACTTGGCCCATGTTGCTCCCCACTGGCCCCTGCAGGCAAAACCTGAAGACATCAAAAAATACGAAAACGTGTATCATGTCGGCTGGGACAAACTTCGTGAATCTCGTTTTATCAAACAAAAAGAACTTGGGGTCATTCCAGAAAATACGATTCTAAGCGAACGGGATGAAAACTCAAAACCATGGGCTGAATTATCTCCCACGCTTCAAAAAGACCTTGCCTACCGCATGGCTGTCTACGCCGCTCAAATTGACTCCCTAGATCAAAACGTCGGCAGACTTGTCGATGAACTTCGAAAACTTGGCAAACTGGATAATACCCTCATCATGTTCTTGTCTGATAATGGCTGCGCTCCAAACGGGGGCATCACCGGCTACAATCGGGGTCGCAAGGGGGCGGCCATCGGAACGGCACTTTCTTATGCCAGCGCTGGCGTCGGCTGGGCAAATCTTTCGGACACTCCTTTCCGAAAATTCAAGCGCTACACCTATCAAGGGGGCCTGGCTTCTCCCTTTATCGTTCATTGGCCGGCCGGTTTAAAGAAGCCCGGTATGCGTCACCAGACAGGGCATGTCATTGATCTTATGCCAACGATTTTGGAAGTATCAGACGTAAAGTATCCATCCGGCAATGATCTCGTCCCCATGGCAGGTCAAAGTCTGGTGCCTAGTTTCCATGGTGCGCCTGCCGACTCACGCACCCTTTTCTGGCATCATGACGGAAACCGGGCCGTGCGCAGTGGTGAGTGGAAGGCCGTTTCCTCACGGCCTGGAGTTTGGTTCGATGGAGACATGAAGGTTCCACAACGTAGCATCGCCTCTGCGGCACCCCAAAAATGGTATCTATATAATTTACAGTCAGATCCCACCGAACGCCTCAATTTGGCAAGTCAGAATCCTCAGAAAATGACCGCGCTAATCGACCTTTGGGAAGCTTGGGCTGCCGAAAGCAACGTAATTGCGCCAGAGCTTAAAGATCCCACAGATAAATGATGGTCGGCGGCAGTAGCAGGCCCATACTTTAATGCGTGGAGGCAATGCTGATCTTGCGAATTTTATTCTCCGTCACCTCTCGCAAGGCTAGCGGGAAACTTCCGCTATAAAGACTGAACCTTCTTCATAAATAGAAGCCGCATGTTCGTTCAGGCAACGTGAGAGCGGTAGAATGATGCACCTTAATTAGCAGGGTATTCTAAAAAAAATGCATTTAGAGCTTAACCAGCTCAGCGCTTTCACTGCTAAATTAATTCTCGAATTGGCGACCCAAAACCGGAGCCAAAGTGCTTAAAAGGTCAACTGAAGGAGGTAACAAATTTATCAGCTGATGACAGCCGCTGTAGCATTACAGCTGGGAGCCTCCAAACCTTCTCCTATGAAGCGAAACTTTCGGCGGAAGATCAGAAAGAAACTTTTCTTTCTACATATGCAAAATCATGCGATCTGGATTTCCGTTAACCTATTTTCTCTGAAAGCGAACTTAAACCCGTGCTCTTCGGGACCGACTCCGTTCCAAGTCGATGATCTATATTTCGTTTTTCGCAATCGCCGATGGTCTAATTGGCCATAGCGTTCTTTCAACGCTAGTGAATATTATTGCGTTCAGTGGTCGGCTGTATACCAACTCCCTAATATCATTCCAAGGTTTTGCAAACCCGCAAGGCACCCTTTTCTGACTAGGATAAGCCTCAGAAGTTCGATAGAGAGCATTCTGTGAGAACCGCTATCTGAAGCTCAGGCCTGTACGCCGACGGCGCAAGAGCAGCAGCAAGCCTGCCCCACACGATAGCATGGCAAAGGTTTGCGGCTCTGGAATCAAGGCTACGTTGCCATTGATAATAATATCCCGTGTGGTGGAGTTGAAGTTGACCTCCCGAAATGCAATCCGATCAGGGCCTGAACCAACTGAGTCATTTTGTGGATCGACCTTGTAGATACGAAATTCGACTGGACCGCTTAGGTTTGAGAAGCCAGACCCTACATTGAAGGATCTTAAACCACTGGTGCCATCGCTGGCAATTGTGGAAGTGTTTGACTGAAAGTTGTCAAGGCTGGAACGCAGCAACAATACATCATCGACGGTGTCACCGCCGCCGTTCGCTGACTCAAAAAACCGAAGCTCGAACTGGATGGTATTACTCGCGTCCAGCGAGAACTGAAAACCGCTTTGGGACGCTAGAGTAAAGCTAATATAACGGTCATTAAGGGTCATCGCATTCGCTGCTGTGCCATTATTTGCAAACGAGTTCATTCGATACTGCGCGCCGCCACCAGGCGCACCGTTGTTGGCTACCATCAAATTATTGGTGTTGAAGGTAACAGCATTCAACCCTGTGGCGACAAAACCATTCGGGTCCGAAGTAGAGAGCGTGCCGTCGCTATTATCGACTAGATCATTAGTTGCAACACCAACGATCACGGCGGCGTTGGAGCCTACGCTGCCCAGCAGCACGGCGCTGAGAAACGTGAAGGGAAGTAAGAGAGATTTTTTCATAGTGGGATTAACAACGGGTATGCTACCTGTGGAGAAACGATTTGGATTGAAATCCGCTCGTCCAGCAAATCTTCCGATAGGATGCTAAGCTGGACAAGGAAAAACGGTGGCTAATTTTTATTGTCTTTCAAATCTACGGATTCGTCGAACGCTACTGCCCAGCTGATGGACTAACGGTCGGCCCATTGGTCATTTATGTCTTTTAGTCGATTCGCCTTTTTCTGCTCTTCTGGGGCCAGATTAGTCCAGTCCAGTCCAGTCCAGTCCAGTCCAGTCCAGTCCAGTCGTCCAGTCCAGTCCAGTCCAGTCCAGTCCAGTCCAGTCCAGTCCAGTCCAGTCCAGTCCAGTCCAGTCCTTAATGGCGTAGGTTCTGAAAGCCAGTACTTCAAGCACTTCTTCGGTGGTGATGGGAACGGTGAAAGTCTTCTTCACCTTCATATATGGAAACGGCCAGTTCAGGGGTTTTTTGGGGGTTCCTTTTTGGCTCTTGGCTCGCTTCGAATCGGTCTGGAGCTAATCACATTCGTAGACGATATTTCCGGTAGATAGCCAGAACTCCTTTGCTTGTTCGATTGCCTTTCTGGCATGATGTTGGAAGCACGTTTAGATGCTAATGACCGGATCCAGCGTTTCTTTGAAGCTTACTTGCCGGGCAGCTTTGATAGCTTTTCTCGCTGCAAACTACAGCAGGTGGCGAATCCGGTGGTTTTTTATTTTACGATTATAAGCGATGTTCTAGTAGCCGTTATGAGGACTTCTGACGACGAAGAGCTTCATCTTAATAGGGGCGTATAATTCCTGAAACCTTTATTTACGGTCCCATCTGCAGGCAAACAGATCGGCTACTTTAATTCCATAAAATTTCTGTGGACCAGCAGGAGGGTGACGAGGATCAGGGGGGGGGTAAAATTGTCACCTATTTTCGGACGGCTCTCCTTCTTAATTTGCCCGACGAACTTAGTCTCGATCCCGGCCTTCTAGATCTGTCCTCGCAAATTAATCATTTGCCGAATTTCAAGCCCTTACGGCATCCGATTCCTCTTCCCTGCTCCCCCGCCCGGAGCTCAAGTCTTCCATTCAGTCTTCACCGCTAATTGTTCGACGTTCTCTGAAAAATCCTATCGCCCTTTCTCCCACATCTCTCTAGAAAGCCGCTCAGCTGACCCATGAAAACCCAAATCTCCAAAACAGAAGCTGAACTTCTCGACCTTGCCCAAACCAAAGGCCCACTTGGCAAAGCTGCCGTCTACGCGAAATTATCCGGCCCCGGCTGGCTGCAGGGAGCCATTACTCTCGGAGGAGGTTCGCTCGCCGGAGCACTCTACCTCGGAGTCATCGCCGGATTCAGCCTTATGTGGCTACAGCCGATGGCAATGATTTGTGGTATCATTATGCTCGCCGCCATCGCCTACGTAACCCTCTCCACCGGTGAGCGCCCTTTCGGTCTTATCAATCGGCAGCTCTCGCCCGCCCTCGGCTGGGCCTGGCTCATTGCTACGGTCATGGCAAACATCGTGTGGTGCATGCCGCAGTTCAATCTCGCCAGAGCAGCCCTACAGCAAAACCTCATTCCCGGCATCGGTGATAGCAATATCTCCACTGGGATCATCTGCGTCATTCTCTTCGCCATCGCTTTCGGCATCAATGTTCTCTACGAATCCGAGAGCGGAAAAGGCGTCAAACTTTTCGACCGAATCATCAAGGTCCTCGTCGGCCTCATCGTCCTCTCGTTCTTCGCCGTCATCATCACTCTCACGATGTCCGGCACTCTGGACTGGGGAAAAATTTTCAAAGGCCTCATCCCCGCACCATCCTTGCTCTTCTCCCCTTCCCCAGATTTCAAGGATCTCATCGCCATCTCTTCAAACCCCGAGTGGTGGACTCAGAAAATTGTTAACGACCAGCGCGATATCATCATCACCGCCTTCGGGACCGCAGTCGGGATCAATATGACCTGGCTCCTCCCCTACTCTCTTTTGAAAAAGAAATGGGCAAAGCGCGAACGCGGCCTCGCCATTTTCGATCTCTCTCTCGGCCTTTTCATTCCCTTCTTCCTTGCCACCTCATGCGTGGTCATCGCCGCCGCTACCCAGTTCCACGCCTCCACCGAAGACGTGTTTGATAGAAAAGGCGGCCCCATCCCTCAATTCGTCGGTGACTACGATAAAAACCTCTCCGCACTCTTGAAAGAAACCCCTGTCGAAGGTGCTATCCGCGAGGACAAATCCATCGATTATGCGCTCATCTCCGAACCTGACCGCAAGCTTGCTGGAATGCTTCTTAAGCGCGATAACTTTCAGCTTGCCACGACTCTTGAGCCACTGGCGGGGCCTGTCATTTCCCAAAAAATCTTTGGATTCGGCGTCCTCGGAATGGCCGTCTCCACAATCATCATCCTGATGCTGATGAATGGACTCGCCTTTCAGGAGCTGTTCGGAAAACCTGGAGACAAGCAAATCCATCTCCTCGGCTGCACCGTTTCAGGTCTCGCCGGTTTAGCAGGCCCGTTCATCTGGACAGGTGGAGCGGCAGCTGCTCTTGCCGTTCCAACCTCCGTCATCGGTGGATCGCTCATTCCAATTGCCTACTTTACCTTCCTCCTAATGATGAATTCACGGAAAATTCTTGGAGACGCAAAACCTACGGGTGGCAGCGCGGTCCTCTGGAATGTGCTGATGATCTCCGCTACGGGGATCGCTACCTTTGGCTCGGTCTGGACACTTTCCGGCAAAGGCAGCTTCGGCATGATTGGGATTGTCATCTTGGCCACCCTCTTCGTTATCGGAAGTCTGGGTTTTTACAAAAACAGTAAGGCATAACTGAAGCTCCTAACTCCATTTCGCCTGCTTATCGGGTGAAGATAGCCTTCGCCGTTCGTGCTTTTTCATCGAGATGAATCTCACCCTGGGGATGTGATCTAGCAGCGCGGGAAGCGTCAGCAGTAATAAATCGGAGAAATTAAAAACACAGGGAAGTAATAGCCGGTCTAAATCATTCTTTGCAAAAGAGAGAATCTGATCATCTATGTCGCTACCATTGGGCGTGATGTCGATATCCGAGCCGGGTCTGTAGGTTTTTTCTGTCCGCGAGCCGTAATGCGCAGCTTCGTCAAGTTCAGGATGAGCCTGGAAACCTCCTCAGATCCGATCCACATCGCTTTCGGAAAGCCCATCTTTCGTCACGTTTCCCACTTTTCGAAAAAAGCGAATCTAGCTCAGAAACTTTCAAAGGCTGAAACATATTGCCCACCAATTGATGGGATCAGCACTTTATGAAGTCTCCAATTCCATTCATTCACCACGAGTTTGAAAAATGTTCTGTTGCCGTGACCTTCATCCTTAGACCCCAATGGCCCTGTTTGACCTTGCACTCGGACTCTATTTCTTTGACGGAAAAGAAGCTAAGGAGCCATGTTTGAGCGAACCCAGTCAGGAGCAGGTAGAGACGGTCCTTTCCTCAAGGCTGAGTTCGAAATGTACTGGGCGCCGGAGCCACTTCTCCTTGCTTCAACCGGTTTACTTTTTGTTAGAGCGGAAACACTGCGGAAAGTAGATTGGTCGAGTGGGAGCTTCTTGCCTAATCAAAGAGAATATTATGGTGCGGACCATAGACATGAGCAGAAAGAGGGAGTTTAAAACACTAAAAATACTGGATCGATATGCCTCGGATGACTGGACAACGCCCCCGAAGCAACACGAGGCACTTGAAAATTTTTATTGAACTAACTAGGAACTGATGGTAGAGGAAAGGGAGCCTTGCAAGAAGCTACTCCTGATAATTAGCAGTAATATGAAAAGTAACCCAGCTTATAAGAGCCATCGTTCAATTGATCACCCTCCTTGCTGGATCAGCTTTAGCCTCTGGGGCTGTCGTTCTGGTCAACCCAAATTTTGCGAATCCGACTGGTTCCGCACGTTCTATCAATAACGCCAACCTAGATGGTGGCTGGGTTCGCTACAATCCGTGGTGGTACGTTCACTCGAAACGGAGTCGATCCAGCAAATGCCGGACCTGCAGCGGGACGGGGATACAATGTTGGAGAAATGGGCCGTATTTCGGGAAGCCAAGACGAACCTTTCTGGTTCGGTCAAATTGTTTCGGGAGGCGGAACCGTTGGAGTCCAATCGCTCAGTATCAATTACCGTTATGACATTGCACCGACAGACTCTTCGTTCGTCGTCGAGGTTTATGGTGCGAATGATCCTGGTTTTCCTAAGGTTGCGCCAGTTTTCGACCTCGACGGTAACGAAGCCCCGGTAATGTCTCCAAGTTGGATCTCTCTGACTTCGACGGAGATTGCCACATTGGGCAGCTCTACTGGAACGAATGTCGTGGTTCCGTTCAATCTAGGGGCCACAGGCTACGATTTTGTCGGGGTTCGGCTACGCTCCAGAAATTTTGGATCATCGGCAACCGAGCTTGCCTTTCAGTCGATTCAGGTCATCCCGGAACCTTCCACAGCAATTCTGTTATCAGGCTTTCTTGCCATCGGCCTTCTAAGGCGTCAGAGAATATAGAGATTTGCTGAATAAAGCACATCTAGCTTAGTTTATTTAGCGAAACCTATCTTATTAGGGGCCTAAGAATACTTTCTTAGAGCTTTTTCCATCCTTTGATGAATGTGCTGATATTCGCCCCCGTCAGTGGATCACAGCCGATCTTATTAGCAGCATCGGGCGGTTTTGACATCAATTTTATCGATTTATTGAAGCGTTCCGGCTCTGCCAGGAAGTCGAATTCAACCCGGAACCCGCCGGCTCTGCTGCCTTTCCGTGTTCTCAAAATTTTTAAATTTGTAATTTGTTTATAACCTCCCCGGTCAGGACCACAAGCACTAGGATTTTCCACCTCGCGCTTCCTCCCCTGAACATGCTGACCTTTCATTAGGATCCTATTTCGGATGAAGTAGTCTCTTTTCAAAACCAGAGCTCTCCACTGCTAGGCCGGCTAGCAGGTAAATATGCCAGATCCACGGTCCGGCGATGTTAATCGAGTCAGTCCGTTGGTGGCAAACCCATCGCTCCGGGCAATCGATCCTAGTGAAATCATGTTAGGTTTACAGAGTTCAGCGACTGTAGAAGTCTCCTCCAAAGAAGGCCAATAGGTTAGCTTTTGCTTCTACGGCTACCCGTTCTGAGGACATCCTGGGTGTATATCAGCTGCGGGTGGGCTTCTTTTACCTATGTAGTCAATTAATTCCCGCCACCGGAGTGGCCGCCAAAAACTACGGATCTAAAAGAATGTAGTTTGATGATATGGGAGTGGCTAGAGGATCTCGAAAAGATCAGGTGTCGAGGTGCTATTAGAAAATACTTGGAGAGGTATCAATTTTTTCGATTGAGGATAAGTCTATGCCTTAAATTATCTGATCGAGGACGCATTTTTGCTTTTCTTCGAAAATCTGATGGATTCCGTATTTCCTCCTTCGCAATTTCCAAAAACCCTGTGAATATCTAACCAAAATCCACATGAAATTTTTCGAAATTCTATCCACTTTCCTACTTCTCAGCTACGCCCACTTGGAGGCAAAGCCAAATGTTGTGATCTTCCTAGCGGACGACGCGGGCTGGGGTGATTATTCATATTCTGGCAACAAAATGGTATCCACTCCGAATATTGACTCAATCGCCAAAGACGGAGCTTCGTTGGAACAGTTCTACGTCTGCCCTGTCTGCTCCCCCACCCGCGCAGAAATGCTGACAGGCCGCTACTTCCCCCGCACCGGCGTTGAGGGGGTTTCCACAGGACGCGAGCGGATCAATTTGGACGAAAAAACTATCGCAGATGCTTTAAAAGCTGCCGGATACGCCACCGGGGCTTTTGGAAAATGGCACAATGGGTCCCAGTATCCCTATCACCCAGCCGGTCGCGGATTTGATGAATACTTCGGCCATACATCCGGCCACTGGGGAGAGTATTTCAACGCGTCGCTTGAGGAAAATGGCCGCATGGTTAAGACCGAAGGCTACATCGTGGATGTTTGCACGGACAAGGCGCTAAGCTTCATCGAGAAGAACCAAGATAGGCCGTTTCTCTGCTACATTCCTTTCACTACCCCACACTCGCCGTGGGCTGTTCCGGAGGAATATTGGGAAAAATTCAAAGATATTGAGCTTAGCCAGCGTGGCACTGATGCAGGGCAGGAAAACACTGACCAAACGCGTTGCGCTCTCGCGATGGTTGAGAACCAAGATTGGAACGTGGGCCGGATTCTCAGGAAGCTCGATGAGCTGAATCTCTCCGAAGACACTCTTGTTATTTATTTTTCAGACAATGGCCCTAATAACCATCGGTGGACGGGCGGATTAAAAGGCAGAAAAGGAAGTACTGATGAAGGAGGTTTGAAATCTGTCTGCTACATCCGGCTTACCGGAAAAATTACCCCCGGTACATCGATTAAGCAGATCGCTGGAGCCATCGACTTCCTGCCTACAATTACCTCCATCACCGGGGTGGCTCGGGTGGGTGACAAACCACTCGACGGGCTTGATCTTTCACCACTTCTTGAGGATCGCAAAGAAACCGATTGGGCGGAGCGGATGATCTTTTCAGCTTGGCCTCAGCAAACCAGCGTCCGCACCCAAACCCACCGCCTCGATGCGCAGGGTAGACTCTATGATATCGTGAACGATCCAGGCCAGACCAAGCCGGTGAACGATAGGCAACCGGAGCTTGCAGAAAAACTAAAAGCAGCCGTTACCTCTTGGAAAAAGGAGGTATTTACGAACTCAGATAGCCCCGCCAATACAGTTGACCCCCGGCCGTTTCCGGTGGGCTATATCGAATTTCCCGTTACCTTACTCCCAGCACGTGATGGCGATCCCGAAGGCGGAATCAAGCGCAGCGGGATAGCTCCAAATAGCTCGTATTTCGTTAATTGGACAACTACAAAGGGCAAGATGGTCTGGAACATTGATGTCCATACTGCCGGGAAATACAAAGTCAGTATCGACTACACCTGCCCAATGGAAGACGCCGGGTCCACGATTCAGCTTAGCTTCAAAGATGCGAAACTCAGCGGCGTGGTTGCTCCCGGCTGGGATCCACCGCTTAAGACCGATCAAGACACCTTGCCCCGCCATCCGCAGGAATCTCATATGAAGGACTTCAGGACCCTCGAACTTGGTGAAATCACACTGCAATCAGGCCAAGGCGATTTGATTCTATCCGCATTGGAGATGCCCGGTAAGTCCGTCATGGAAGTCCGCCGCGTGACTCTCGAATTATTAAAATAACCCTTCTCCTTTTTCGAGCCTAACCACGCGGGATTCATGCCGAAATCTGCGGCTCTGGAAAACTTCAAGAATATAGAGCCGCAAATTTTAATTTGATCATTCGGTCTCCCAGTTTTGACAGAATAGTGCATCTATACTACCTCATCTGACTGCATTAAGAGAGTCCCGGTCTGGCGGGAACTCCGACAATCTTTTATTTTGTCCTAACCCTCTAAGAGGACTTCAGTAGGCAGCTAAGATCTTCACTGAGTCCCAGACACCAGCCACTTCGGAATCCAGCAAAATCCTACCTCAGTCCTCTGACTCTGGAAAACAATCGGTTCAAAGCTCCTGCCTCGATCGCCGTTTAGCCAGCCCTTTGTGAGCAATCAGTCGGATGAAGCCTATGCCGTTTTTCGGCATTCTAGCTGAATGGCAAAACGACCACAATTATCCACCGATGGAGGACTAGGTCGGCGTAGTTCTTATGATACTGAGCGGTTCTGTCGAAGAAGCCACTTATCGGGCCTCGCAGCGAAGGTGTCTAACAGATTGCCCTGAAGCCCAAAGATCCCACGCTGCGATGGATGGCCTACTTTATACTGTAACCAAATAAGAAAAAGGATCGATACTGACTCGACAGTTTATTCGCCAGCTTTTAGACAAGGCCCCCTCGTCTATCTCACTCGGGAAAAAGTTTATAAACGAAAATGAAAGAAAAAGCACAGAAGACCAAAGTGATTGCTGAAATTGGATGCAATCACATGGGTGACATGAGTATCGCGAAAGAACTAATCACCGTCGCAGCGAAAATCTGTCGTGCGGATGTGGCTAAGTTCCAGAAGCGGCATTCAAAGTCCCTTCTTTCTGACGAACAATACAATGCCCCCCACCCGAACCCATCAAACTCCTATGGCGACACATACGGGGCACACCGCGAGTTCCTTGAATTTGATCTAGATCAGCACAAAGACCTTAAGAAGTTCTGTGAGGAGCAAGGGATTGTCTACTCGACTTCTGTCTGGGACCTGATTTCTGCAAAGGAAGTCGTCGAGCTCAATCCAGAACTTATCAAAATCCCTTCGGCGACGAATCTTAATTTTGAACTCCAAAAATACCTTTGCGAGAACTATGAGGGGAAAGTGCACGTTTCTACAGGAATGACTCTTCGGTCAGAGATCGATCAGGTCATTGAGCTTTACGAGAAATTCGGCCGTGGTAAGGACCTAGTGGTGTATGCATGCACCTCCGGATACCCGGTAGCGTTCGAGGATCTTTGTCTTCGCGAAATCACTACACTGATCGAGAAGTATGGCGACCGTGTCGATCAGATTGGGTTTTCGGGACACCATCTTGGGATTGCTGCTGATATCGCGGCGATCACTCTTGGAGCAGAGTGGGTTGAGAGGCATTTCACTTTGGACCGCACTTGGAAAGGAACGGATCATTCGGCGAGTCTAGAGCCCGATGGATTACGGAGACTATGCCGTGATATCCGTCATGTTGAGGAGGCGCTGACCTACAAGCAGGAAGAAATTTTAGACGTGGAAGAAGTGCAGCGGAAGAAGCTAAAGCCTTCACCCGAGCTCAAATCTACATGAACTATGTAGCAATCATCCCGGCAAGAGGCGGATCCAAAGGTATATTTAGAAAAAACCTGCGGAAGGTCGGAGGCTATCGCCTCGTGGAATGGTCGATAAAATCCGCTTTGGCATGTCGGAGCATAAATAAAGTCGTTGTCACGACTGACTGCCCGCATATCGCGCGCTCCGCAGAACAACTAGGTGCGGAGGCAGTCATGCGACCACCCGAATTTGCCGGCGACGAAGCCAGTTCTGAATCGGCAATATTGCACTGCCTTGAGGCTCTATCGAGCACTGGGTATGTCGCAGAGATCGTCGTATTTCTCCAATGTACTTCGCCGTTCACTACTGCCGACGAAATCGAGGATCTAATCGCGCCACTTCACGAAGGCGCTGCGAAATCGACTTTCTTAGGCGAGATCAGCCATGGTTTTTTATGGTCTGAATCTGATAACGGGAGCGTGGTGGGCATAAACCATGACGAAAAAAAAGCGAGGCTAAGGCGTCAAGATAGGAGCACGGAATTTCGTGAAACTGGAGCAGGCTATGCCTTTCGGGCAGACGATTTCATTAAGTCAGAAAACAGGTTCATCCCACCGATAAAATGCGTTCAGGCAGAGCAAGAGAACCCCGATATCGATGATAAATCGGATCTTTCTAGGTCTATCGAGATGGTCAGAAGAATTGCGAATGCGGATTCCAAATTACGATTGGCTGGGAGGCGTCGACCAAAGTTCATCGTTTCGGATTTTGATGGGGTCCACACAGATGCGAAGGTCCATGTCGACGAGAATGGACTTGAGACTGTAGTTTGCAATCGCAGGGATGGAATGGGAGTCCAGCTCGCCAAGGAGGCAGGGATCGGCTTTCTAATTCTTTCGAAAGAAAAGAACGTGGTTGTGAACTCACGGGCGAAGAAGCTGGGTGTAGAGTGTATCCATGGTTGTGATCAAAAGGATGTCGTCCTTGATCGCTGGCTTTCGGAACAAAATCTCACATGGGCCGATATTGCCTATATAGGAGATGATATCAATGATTTGGACTGTCTTCAACTTGCGGAGATCTCCGCAGCACCTAATGACGCCACTGCAGAGGTAAAAAAGAATGCAGATATAGTCTTAGAGGCGCGAGGCGGGGAAGGCTGCGTTCGTGAGCTCATTGAGACCCTGTTAATTCAGACACGCTGAAATGAATGCTGTTACAAAAAAAGTCGCCCTAATTTTTGACAATGATAGTCAGTATTTCGCGTGCAGAAACTATATTAGAAGTTTTGAGAAAGAGGGTTGGATAGTATTTCTCGTCTCTATCGGCGGACGGATAGACTTCAGTGCTAGTGACTTTGAGAGCGGCGCATATTCTTGAGTTTGAGGCCACTGATTTTGGCATTGTAGACCATTTAATGGGCGCTGGGATCGAGGTATTTGGCGTATTCCTCACCGGTAGCGACATCCGGAAGTTTTGGGAATTCACTGGCCATTACTTTGTAGAAAATGGTAGGAGGCCGGTAATATTTGCTGGTTACAATGGAATCGTCCTTGAGAAGTTTGAAGAGGGTCTTGCTTGGCGCTGCGGTTATGATTTCATCGCAATGAATTCTCCTGCTGATCATCGGCGCGCAACGAGGTTTCTCGAACAGTTAAGAGAACCCGAAGTCTCCTCCTTAGCAACTATCGGTATTCGCCGAGGGCGGGAGAATCGGCCTCTGCAGATAGCCAATTCGACGAAGAAACAAATCGTCTTTGCCGAGCAAGTTATATTCCCTGCCAAACAGAGCGAGAAATTCTATCTTTACGGTCACCTCGTCCGCCTAGCAGCTTCAAATCCACAATGGGAGATAGTAATTCGGCCAAGGACACTTCCTGAGGATGTTACTTTTCACCGGCAACGAATGCATATTTCGGAGTTTCTGGGACGGCATTTTCGGCTGCCATCGAATCTAACAATTTCTTATCAGCCACTGAATGAGCTATTGGAGCACGCCACGGCGCTTATCAGTGTTTCCTCCACCGCTTTTTTTGATGCAATTACCAAAAATGTGCCAGCCTTTGTCATATCTGACTTTGGGCTTAAGAATTCGTATGGAACCCATTATTTTCACGGTTCAGGCTGCCTAATTAATCTTGGGGATCTAGAAAATCTCGACGAGTTCGACTTTTCTATTCTACCAGATGAGGATTGGCTTCTAGAAAGTGGGTTTTCAGATGAGCTATCGCCTGACGTCCTTGTCAAACTACTAGAAAGTGATGAATTAGAAGATCTCAAGAGTAGACCGCCAAAGGCAAAGTGTAAGACCCAGAACCTAATGGGAGAATTTCCGATAGAAGAAATTAGTGACTACCTTATCACAGATCTAAAACCGCCTAGACGTTCTAATCGAGTGAGGGTTACAAAGTATATAATAAAGCATCTGAACCGAAGCATCGGGCGCAAGGCGTGAAGTTACTTTTCCTGAGTACATACGATTCGTTTCTGCGATCGAGTTGGATCCTTTCCGAGAGTCTGGAGAGGCAGGGCGCAGTGACTGAGCATATTGTGGTGGATGTCCGTGCAGATCAGATTTCTCGGGACCAGATTCTGAAAATCACTAAAGGATCAGCCTTACCGCGACTTTCTCTTCCTAAGACTTTGCGTCATATCCAGGAAAACCATTTTGAGTGGGTTTTTCTAAGTGCTGAAAACGCTACTTGCAGGCGTTTTTTTTATCTGTTTCAGCAGATGTTTTCTTCGAGTCCCCGTCCGAAAGTAGCCACATTTTATCCGGGTATTATCTTCCGCTACCATTTCGATGGTTTCTCTGCCCGGATGCCTTCAGATCTGGTAATCCTCAATTCTATCAGTGACTGTAAAAAGTTTGATCTGCTAAAATCTGAGGTCTCCGGCGTTGCTGAATCTTTCTGCCTCGGTCCAATAAGTAGCCTAGGACATAGCCGGCTTCGAACATCTGCCACACGGAAGAAGGTAGTGTTTTTCGATCAGCCATCAGTCCCAAGAACTGCTTTGGAGAAAACACACATATTTCGGCAATTGTCTGATCTCTCGGTTAGATACCCCGAATACCGTTTCATGGTAAAGCTAAGGGTCTCTCCAGATGAAAAAACTCTTCACAGAGGCGGACAAGCAGCAACGAAAACAATTCAGCAATACAACAATAGCCTAGAGGATACAAACCGTAGACTCGAGATTGCGATAGGTTCTTCACGGGAAATTCTTCAAGACACAGTTCTGGCGATCAGCGTGAGTAGCACTGCCCTTGTCGAGGCGATCTGTTGCGGAATACCGGCTGTTGCTATTGCCGATTTTGGATTCGACGAGGATTACGGGGGAACCTTTTTCCTCGGTTCTGGAATCACCTCGTTACTTGCGGACCTAGACCCCAAAAAAAGCTATCTGCCAGATAGTGGATGGTTCGCAGAGAATCTTGCTGAGCCTGATAAGCGCATCGATGATCTATACAACTACCTTGGTAGCCAAGACTGAGCGTGTGGACGAAAACGAAAGACCGCCAAACCATATTTTTCCGACGTATGGAAATGAACGGCTGTTTAAGACTCTGCACAGTACTTACGGACTGGATCGCACATTAGTTCGAGGCTATCGAAATACGGCAAGGAGTTCGAGGCTCACACGCGTAATGAAATTCTTTCGACGCAGAATTCAGCTGATTCGAAACAGATAGCTAACAACTTTTGCTACTCTGAAGAGGCTGAAAATAAGATTCGCCAGAGCACCTTTAGTTGCAGAATAAATTTCAGCCGGAGTCCCACTTATCTTCGGAAAATCACAAGGCGCTGACCTCAATCTCGATTTGGCCCGGAAAAAACCTTTTTCTGGGTTTAGGAAGGTCCAAGAAGTCCTTGAGGGCAGATTGGTTTTTCTGCACGAGCGAAGCGCCATCTCGATCCGAATGTCAGGCATCTGCCTATCGGAGAAGACTACGTGATGACCACCAGCGCAACCAAGAGTCGTCAAAAAGCAGATCGGGTGAGGCACTATCTATGCAAGACAGAATATTTAGTGGATTCCAGGCTTTATCTGGATGAAAAGATGACGAGTGCGGGTGGTCAAGGCAGCTCGAAGATTCATCCTAATAGCAAGAAATGCGGCCTTCTTCGTATTGTCTACTAAGAAGGATGACTTGAAAAAGCAGACGGAGATCTGCTTCACAAAAGATTCGGGCCAACGGATCCTCGGGCGGCATAATCTGCAAAGCTTCGAGACAGATCCGAATTCACTAAGCTTTGCCGATTGGCTCGATGACAACATTAGATATTCGGATGCGTAGGTGGACGGCCTGAAGAAAGCCGGACTGTCTATTCATGCATCCCCAATGATCATCAACAGTCGGTCGAAATTCGGGAAGGGCCCATCTCCAAAGACGCCTTAAATCCTAAATTCCTCTCTGATAGGATTCTTTATTCCGCTTCATCAGATGGAATAATAATTTGCAGCAGATACTTGTAGCGACGTAAACCCAATCGCTAGGAAGAAAAGCCATGCTACACGTTCCTGCGGTTGTCTTGGGCAGGTGTGCAGTAGGGGACATAGTTGAGAATCTGCCGCCGAAATTCTTTTGGATGTTTCTGCCCAATGTCTATTACGCGGAAGAATGAGGTGTGTTTGCCGAAGTCGTTTTCAATTAACGAGAGAAGACTCCTACGAAAATTTCGCTGCCGATATTTATTCCGGATGATACAAAGATGTTTGCGCAGGACAACATCACAACCGCAAGTCCCCCACCCAACCACATACGCAGCGAGTGAATCTGTCTACAGCTGGGTTTACGGAATGACGGCGATGCAATTTTAGAACCTGTCGCTATATACTTCTTAGCACGGAGGGTTTGGGTATCTATTTAAATAACTGGAATCCATTGCCAATCGTTCAATCAAATCGCTTTAACCTACTAAAAGTTCAAAATGCTGATCAGTGATATTCCTGGATATAAAGGGGCACATGGGAATCCTTTTCTCTAGCTGAAGTGGGACGGCTAGCGACTACAAAGGGTTTTGCTGAGAAGGACTGCCGATAGTCACGTGCGCCTAAGGGTGGGCTGATCAGCACCTTCCGAATTAGTTCTTAGCTTCTTCAATGACTGAGCATCTTAGCTGGAATGGGAGCTTTTGAGAGGTTTTCCCCTGCCATTTCGAGACTTGGTGGAAGCTCAGATTTTGCCCAATAGAGACGGATGGGATGCTTGCCTTTCGCTAGGACAATGCTTCCTGAGGCTGCTTCGGTAGCGGGTTTATACGCAGCATCGATCACTGTGGCATCGTGAATGCGGAGGAGGGCGGTAGATCCTGCCGCAAGCTGGAAGGTATATGTGCCTTCTTTTGGGATATCGATGAATCCACGATATAAAACAGAGTCTGCGGTTTCAGATTCTCCGGAAGTGATCGCTGGCACAATTTCCTCGGAATCAGGCTTCAAATCGTCGAGGCGTGCTAGCCACGGAGCCGATTTGCTGAAGCTTAGTAGCTGGATTCCAGGAGTAGACGCTAGCTCGAGGGCAGGCACCACTTCGTGATCGTAAGGCCGCCGTGCCGATGTATTTGGACGGCGCATACGGAGGACCGAATTGTGCATTTGTTTTTGCAGCTCTGGCTTATCGGCGGCGAGGTTGCTTGTTTGCTTTGGATCGGAAACGATGTTGTAAATCTCAAAAGGATCGTTCTGTGACTCAATGCGGTAGCGGACACCAATAAAGTCCCCGAAACGTATCGCCTGCATTTGCTTGCGCTGCTGGCCACGACGCGACTTCTCAAACTCCTTATAATTCGGGGTTTCCTGGCCCGATTGGAAATATTCGATGTAAACCTGCGGTTCTTTTTGATCACCCTCCCCGGTGATGGCTGGGACTAGCGAGGTGCCGTCGGCAATTGCGGGGCTGGCTACGCCTCCGAGCTCGGCAAAAGTCGGCATCCAGTCGTGGAACTGGGATGGGAGATTGCAGACTTTTGTATCTGCGGTGTGGCCGGGCCAGCGAAGGACAGCTCCAACGCGTATTCCACCCTCGATGACGTCACGCTTGATTCCATCGAAAGGACCGAAGGAGTCGAAAAAATCTGCACCGAAAGATTCTTTAAGATAGGATTCCTTACTCGGGCCGTTATCGGTGGTGAAAACAATGAGAGTGTCTTTATCGATCCCGAGGTCCTTGAGAGTCTGTATGATATCGCCTACGCAATCATCGATGCGACGCACGCTGGTGGCGTAGCGTTTGTAAACATCCGGCCATGGGACTTCTGAAGTGGCGGTGTTTTTGTCGTCATCCCATGTCGCCGTTGCGTAGTCAGGATGGAACCAGCTGTCAGGGGTGCCAGTGGAGGTATTGATCATTGCCCCAGGTTTACCCGACCACTGAATCCCTCCTTTGAGTCCGCCTCCTTCGGGATATGGCGCTGCGGGGAGCTGAAGCTTTGCATGTGGCGTATCGTATGCAAGATACATGAAAAACGGTTTTGCCGGGTCTTCTGAGTGCGCATCTACGATCCATTTTTTCGCCCGTGCGGTGAATAAATCAGCGGTGTAGCAACCAGCGAGGCCAGCGGATATCTCCTGCTCATTTTCCCAGACTTCCTTGCCATTTTCCTCTGGGTAATGGGCGTGGCCATCGATATGACGGACGTAGCCGTGGTAGAAATCGAAGCCATGTTTTGTCGGATAGCCCGGCCATTCTGCAGGTGAACTCCCCTTCCCTTGTAGCCCCCATTTTCCAATGGCGGCAGTGGAATAGCCCGCGCTCTGCATCACCGTTCCAAGGGTATGATTTTTTGGAAGTGCTTTATCGAATTGGTTATCACGTATAGCCGAGTGGCCTTGATGGACACCGAGAATCAGCGAGGCGCGAGAAGGTGCGCAAACGGGAGCTGGGCAATAATGATGAGGAAGAAGCATTCCGTCCGCAGCCATCTGATCGAGATGAGGGGTCGAGTGCCATGGCTCTGATTTATCATTCGCCTCTTTACGTTGATTCTGAAAAAATGAACCGAAATCACCCCAACCAAGGTCGTCTGTAAGGATAAAGATGATATTTGGCCTTTCTGCCGCGCACAGAGGCAGTGTTAGCGAAAGAATCGCACCGAGGAATTTGAACATGTGAAAAATTCTAGTGAATAAGCGAGGGAGATCAAGGAAGAGTGGATTTCACGCGATTTCATCCTTATTAAATCGAGGCGAAAAATGTTTGGTTTGCTCCCCCACCCTGTTTTGGCCTCGTTCTCCTAGCTGTGGTCGAGCAGGAAATCGAAGAGCAAGAAAGCGGCCGATACGAGTCAAATCACCGATTTATTATTAAGAACGTCTTTGCTAGCGACGAGACAGCTGAGGGCCGCGATACGGTCACCTACAGACCTACCTGCGATAGCGATTTTATCGGAGTCTATTCCAACATTCCCTCCATTCGCATTAAGATAACGGACGGCGGATTATGTAACACGGCGCTAAAAAGATAGGCGGCACGAAAATGGCTTTGATCAGGCGGCATCCTAGAAAGGTGCAGGTGAACTTGAGCTTAGCTGAAAGCTCTGTATCAGGACCGATTTGATCGAGCTTACCTTCAACCCAACCGCCGCTATAGAAACAAATGATCGCCGGACGCATGCCTGTTGGTTTTTAAAACATAGGGATTTTTTGGTGAGCTGCAAATCCCGCGACCAAATCATTTGTGAAGGAAGCCTTTGGGCGTGGCCCATTTGATTCACGTTTTGCAGAAGGTATTTTCCTGTTGATCGGAAAGGATGCGAGCTATTGTCATGGTTTTCTAACAACGCAATTTGCATGGTGGAACGGGCGTCACTGATGGGGAGATTACCCGCCTGGCGAGGATTCAAGTAGATCGCGGAGCTTGGGAATGAACAAAAAAAATTTGAATGAATTCCTTTTAGACGGGTAGTTAAACCTAATGGATTCTCTCGATCTCTATTAACTTCAATAGCAGCACCTATTTGGAGATATTTCGTTGCTCGGTCACGTAATTGAGTTCTTTGCGAACAGGTTAGTCATCACGTTTGAATTTGACAGAGTTAAATCACTGGGATCAAGACAGCGACGGTCCGACTTGTTCTGTCTGTGTTTCCAAGTTCGCAAAGTGTCTGCCATGCAACCAAGTTCGCGGGTAATCTGGAGAGCGGGCTTACCGAAATATAGTGAGGTCTCGGCGGCTCGTTCTATAAATTCTTCTTCGTAAGGCTTGATAAATCCTATTTGCATCTAGATATGGTCAGATTTTCACTTGGCTAGCACTCCGGAAAAAGGTTACCAGTTCAGATCATAAGCCCGATTGTCGCCTTCACAGACAATCCAAAAGGAATATTGTAAATTATGAAGCAGGTCTCACAAAGGCTACCAAAGCGCTCTTCCGTTGTATACTGAAGATTCCTAACGATGCACCCGACACACCACACTAACTCTGAGGTGGATCTCTCAAAAGACCCAGCAAAACTCCGCCCCACACCCGTAATTAATTGGGAGCGCCGACAAATTTTCTCAACAAATATATAAATTATCGACTACCTTCAGATAGAAGTTTATTGAAAAGGTAAGCTTAAATTACTATCCCTAAGCATAGAACATCCATTATGACTGAACTCACTGAAAAAAACCGAGACAAATATTACTGTCAAGTGTGCCATACCCCAACGAAACGAGTAGGATATACAACGAAATGCAGCTTCTGCGGACATATTTTCAGATTTTTCGAAGAGGATACAATCCATTTTCACGCAGAGTCTTATCGTAAAAAGTTTCTTCGTACCTCGAATGAGATCGTCGACGGCAAAATAACCGATAAGTTTCACGAAAACCGAAAAAGAATCGTTGCGAAAAGACTCGCGCTCATAGGTAAATTCTTAAATAAGGAGAACTCATTACTAGATATCGGTGGCGGAGCTGGCACTTTTGCTAAAGAAGTCCGTAATCACGTTAAGAATGTCAGATTAACTGAAGTATCTCCTATGCTAGTCGACCACTGCACCCAGTCCGGTCTTGACGCCCATAAGATGTCCATTGATGAGCTTTCTGGAAATGAATGTTACGATGTGGTTACTGCTTGGCACGTTCTTGAGCACATAGAAGATGTCAAGAAAGCAGCAGAGAAACTAAGGGTCATTTTTAATAGATATCTAATTATTGAAATTCCCAAAGAGCGAGGCATTCCCGAGGCATTTGACGGGCACCATCAATTTTTTACAGACGAAAGTCTTCAAAATCTTTTTTCAGGACTAGTAGTCAGACAATACTCATCTGGAGCCCAACCTCCTTCTCGACTTGTCGTCTTCGAGCATCCAAGAATTAAGCAGCGCATTAGAAGGCGTACATCTTTATGAAGTGAAAAAAGGACTTCAAGCAGGCACCGAATATTTCTAGATGAAAATCTTCTACCGTTGCTTGCTAGGTGTGGAATCTATCGAATTCAGTATGTTTCGACATTTAGCCAAAGTTGTAGCGGAGCCGTAAGACGTCCATCCCCCCGTTGATCTTCTCTGTTATTACAATTTCCCTAATTTTGCAACTATGCACAGGGCAACGGAACTTTTGTCAAACTTAATACACTGACACTCGTGAGTGTCGACTTAACTTTAGCCATCATTAATTGTGAAAAATTCACCCAAATACTTTTGCCTTAACTCTGGAGGATGCGGCTCTGTCTATCTTACAAAATTACTCAAGGTAAATGGTTTGGAGGGAGTCGCACATGATGCTCAGCCCGATTTGAATATGCTCGGAATAAAGTGTTTTCTAGGAACGTCTGACAAGAAACGTGGCATTGCCAAACTACTGGAGAGCAGAAAAAACACGTCAGTCGAGATCGGGAATAGGTTATTTTCGCTAGTTCCATATCTAAAAGAAGCATTCCCAACCGCAAAATTTATTCATTTGCACCGCGACGGCAGAGAGAGCGTTCGATCCATAGCGTCAAACCCAAACATTGATGCTATTTTTAACGACAAAATTCGATTCCGTTCAATTGGTGAAACGTCAAGCCGATCTACCGTGATTCCCACATATTCAAAGATTTGCCTATATTGGAGTAATATTAATGATAGAATCATTAATGATACTCGCGGAACCAGCTTGTTAAGGCTAGATTTTCAAGACCTTATATCAGGAAAAATCGAAAATTTGGAGGAATTTTTGAAAACCACCCTACAAATTAAAAAAATCGAGCCCGCTAATCAAAAACCAAAAGTTCATGGGAAGCGACTTCCTCCGTTTAATACCTGGGATGATCAAAAAAAGCGGATATTCTGGAGATTGTGCGGGAAAACAATGCTGGAATTAGGATATTGGGATGGCAGATAAAGGCCTCTTGTAGCAACACATTAAAACTATACGCTTCCGGTGTGAGAAAAAAGGACCACAATCGGCTATTGCAGGGTTTGCCATCATTGAATCATTAAGATCTTATGAAATTGGTGTAGTGTTTCCTTTAAAGATGGACAGCCAATATAAAGGTGGACAGCCAATAGAGTCATTTAGGCTGCTTTGCACAATTTGTGCCTCTATTAATAAGGTGTGTTGTAGTTGAGTGACTGATGAGGCCGTTTGATATCGTATTAATGGATCCAAGCTCGCAGTGCTAGTCTGGCCTCGGCAGGAGATTTGAAGCGGTTGCACCTACAAAACTCTTCCTCGAAGGTTTTGATGAGGCGTTAATAGAGTCCGTTCTGTTTTGGCTTATACGGTGTAATGTATTCCTCGGAGAGGCCGTATTATTAAACTACCGCATGGAAGTTTCTGAAAGTAAAGATCAAACCATTGTTATGCCGTAGCAGCATTACTTTTGAAGCGCTGTGAAGAGTTCCGGAAGGTGATAGTAAGGCCTCTTATAAGGTGCGCTCCACGGCACTGGTTTTTCCGGTGGGCTCAAGGGCATAACCAAGCACTTCGCGTGTGTAGTAGTCCAAAACCGGGACAAAGATACACCAGTCGTTAAACCCGGAACTTAATATTTGCAAGATCTGTCGCCCATATATGGTTTGGCTATTTGGTGGTCGAGACCGAAACTTTCTATCTTCTACGGGCTCCTACTTTGCGTTTGCGAAGACTCCGCCTTTGATCTTCATGATTCGGTAACTTTTTTTCGATTCACCTGGATACCTTCGATGAGGCGCAGGCGGCTCCGAGTTGCGTAATAAACTCATTATATTTTGACGCTTAAGAGTCCAATCTAGTTGGCTGCTAACCTCTATCGAGATGTATGAATAGCTATCTTTGCAAGATTTAATCGGCTAATCCGAAAATTACTGATATTGTTTTGGCGGTTAATTGTGTATTGATTTGCTAGACTAGTCGGTTTTATTGCTTCCTCAACTAAGGCAAGGAGTTTTGGTGACGCCTGATCAAGAGGGGACCAATGGTATTGTATCTGCAGATCCTGAGCCGCCCACTTGAGTTTCGGATGCAGGGCAATTGGAATTACTGGAACTGTCAATCCATAAGGGATAAAGATTGAATGGAGTCTTGTTCCAACGACTAGGTCTAATCCTGCATAGGCGGACATAGCTTGGCGATCCGTCATGGTCGTCAAAGGGATTTCTCTGCACCTAACTCCAGCACCTTTAAAGATTTCTAACAGGAGGCGATCTTCAGGACAGTGAATGAGTACGCAGACCTCCACACCTTCTTGAACAAGTGTTTTAGCACAAGTTGTAATTTCTTCTAAAATATGACCCAACCGGCCCCCATCCCTTTGTCCAAGTCGATCAAAGCTAAAATTGAATCCAACTTGCTTCACTTGCTCACGTGGCTTCAGCACTCTAAGCGCATTTTTATCTTCTTCTAATTCAGAGATGAATAGCGTTGGACAGGGCTGGTAGAAACACTTTTTAAAAATTTCCTCCTCAAAATTCCTCTTTATCCAATCAATCCCGTGATGACTTCGGAACCCAATATAATCGACGCAGGACAGATAACTTCCAACGGCTTCGACATAAGAAGCCTGTTCGAGCTCATCTCCGATCGCATTAATATCCACTGCAAAGAATGCCTTTGTTGTTTCAATCTGTTCAAGATCTTTTGGAGGAGTTCGCAGAATGGTCTGCCGTCCCATCGCACTATCTGGGATGAATATTCCCCCGCCCCCAATTACCAAAAGCTCAGACTCAGAAATTAGTTCAATATCTTCTTTTGTTAAAGGCTTGGAAAGATCCAGACACAAATTTTCTTGGTCGAAGAAATGATCATACCGGACGACCGACTTCACCATGGAAGAAAGCATCCGATCGCCAAAATTTCGTGAATTGGCCCAAGACTGATGGACCCAACCTTTCGACTCACAGGAAGGAACGACGGAGTGAAGCATACGCGCAGGAAGTCCTAGAGTAGAGACTGCTAAGTCATCGCCCACTTTTAATTCAGATTCCAATTCCCTATTAGCTATATTTTGCTTAGTAGTCGTTTTTCCCGAAATATTGGATAGTTTGGACTTAGTTTTATATATGAAGAACAAATGGCAAATATCTTCCCGCCAGCTGTGATATACTAATTCGAAACCCTTAGAGGAAGCGAGATCGATAACTTCTTGTTCGGCAAAACAGACTTCGATGTTGCGCCCGCAGGACAAAGCCGAATCATATGCATCCCTTGATAAGTAGGGTAAAGTTGTATAGACATAACCACTTTCAACAACTTTTGATTGCCACTGGCCTATTACCGTTCTCAGATCCTCATCAACACAGCACCCAAATGGATCGATATATAGTTGCGAGCAGCCTTCTCGATCCGTTGTAGAGCTCAAAATTGAATCCAATAAAGTTAACTCCTTTGACACTCTCAAGATTGAAGGAAGGAATCGTCCGTCTTTTAGAAAAATATTCAACTCAGCTAATATCAACATTTGGAATCTTATATTTGAGTTATTGATCTTATTCCAAAACCCCCGATTAATTTTTATAAATTTATTGTCACGAAGATCAACATTAATATCTATGAGCTTGATAGCCTGCAATACATCGGAAATAGCCAGTACACTATTCGATTCTAGATCTTTAATCCTTGTAAAAAGCGGTTTAAGATAATCTTCCACGAGTCCAAAACGGCGAGAAGTTAGGTCCAAAACTTTGCTCGATATCGATTTGCGCCCCTTACCTTTAGCGATAATTGCAGCGCCTGAATCAAGATGCCTTAGGAAATCGTGACACGCCTTCTCTTTTTTCATCTCTAGGTTAGTAGGCCTCAATCTCAAATACGAATTTAAGTATCTTCTCGCATCTTTTAAAGCACCCGCACCTGCCATGCAAAAATACAGTTTTCTATATGTAAGAGGGCTCTTGTTATTTTCGGCAAGAGCCATTAAATAAGCTTGTTGCGCACCGGCGAATGCACCTTTTCCTTCAAGGAAGTTTCCACAGTCAATCTTTTCAAGGCGAGGTAATCTTTCAAATTCAGCAGCCTCCGGATCAAAATCTGACACTGGAGTTAATCTAAAGTTATCATACCATTCGAGTTGTCTACGGGATTTGATAGAATGGTCTTCTACAAAATAAGCCCATGCGAAAGATCGTCTAGTGAAGGCAAACGCACTCCATGGTTTATTCCGTCCTGAAAAATGTAGAACGTTGATACGAGTATCATCGAGGTATACGTGGAGCTTGTTCCCATCTGTGATACTTAGTGTCAATCGATCGTCTATTGAATTCCAAGAGTCGGTAATAGAAATTCCCGTGAAATCAAACTGGGCAGGTAGGATTTTTTCCTTTGGACGTAGATAGCACCTCAAGAGGTTGATAGCACTCTGATCGGCATATCGAAAATACTCGAAGATTCGGAACAACCCTCCATGAAAAGGTTCCCAACTTTCAAAGAGTGATGAATGCGCGGCGAAACAACCAGTATTAATGGCTGGATGCCCCAAATCTATTCCCGAGAAATTTTCGGCTACCGCAATTCTACCTTGTGGTGAAATTTCATCGCTAACGAGGTGAGAATGCCCCGAATCATGACGTCTCAAAGCACTCCCTTGCACCGCAACAATATCATGCGTTTTTAATCCGTCAAAGAAAGGCTCGATGCTTCCAAGGATCAATACATCCGCATCTAGAAATAATACCTCTTCATAATCCGACCTATAAATATATAATGATGCGATTGCGGCGGTTGTAAGATGCTGCTTTTCGATGATCTTCACATTCAGGTTCTTCAGAAAATTAAGATCTTTCAGAGATACGTTATTTTTCTCGCACCATTCTTTCTGGCTCTGATTGAGCCCAAGATCAAAAAGTGTGACTGGCAGCATAGGGTGCCAAACTCTTAGGCTTCTCAATGAGGTTTTGAATCCTTCGAAATACTTCCCATCAGCTGCATAGACAACTCCACGTGTGATCTTTGGCTTCTTATACCTCATACTGTGTGATGGAGCTCCGTTTTCAAAAAAATCTATTACCTTGAGGTTATAGGTGTCCGCTTCTTTCTGAAAGCCTCTGCAAATTCCTTTCAGACTCCGCTTAATTTTAGGAACTTCAGCCATAAATTTTTCAAACTTATCCAAAGCGGTCTTTTTATCTTCTTTGAGATAATCAAAACAATAGCGGCTCATTCCTATCGTATCGAAGAAGCCCTTTACCTTAGAATGGGTGGAAATCGCAAAGGTAGGGCATTGATTCCCGATGCTGCATAATTGGCTGTGACCTCGTGTAGAGATTGAGAACTTCGCTCCAGCATAAAGACCGATCATTTCTGGAGTCTTCTTAATTGATAAATTCAGCGGAATTACCTCGTCAATGGCAAGGCGGGGACCCAATTCTCGGTAGACGGCCTCATCCGCGTTCGTGTGAGGAAGCAAGATTTTCCTGTAGGGAATCGAAGCAAGAATTCTATTAAGGAGATCTATGAAGCTATCTAATCCGTCCGGATATCTAAAATTAAGGCGGTCAGTGGCAATTTGCACAATGACGTAATTGCCCTGTCTAAAACCAGCCTTGCCCCTGTAAAGTAATCCAGGATCAGGTATTGTAGGAATGAGTCCCTTAAACTCAGGAAAATAGGTTGAAAGACGCTTGGCCGAACCGTCGTTTCTCATTGAGATTAAACTTCCTGCGGAGAGTAAAGTACCAAAAAAAGTCGCCATAGCATCCAATGGGGGTGGTTCACCTTCAAATCGGTTGAATCCAACAGAATACAGACAAGTTTTTTCAGCGATGGATCGAATCAAAGTTTGATTCATGTTCCACATAGTTCCCGACTTGGTCCTATTCTTTCGTGAATTATCTCCGCTACACGAATGAATAACTCCACCGCCACCAAAAATTACTCCGTCGGAATCCGCTAGGCGTTCATAGACTTTTCTATCGAACGGATTCCCGACGAGTTCCATTCGCTCGAACTTCATTCTGGTCCCAAGCATTTCTTCAATTGCTAAGTTGAGAGCATTGTCGCCAATATTCCTATTAAACGGCGCAAGATGTATGATTTTCTTCATTTTTTACAGGTTTAGGTTCCAATAATGACCTTCAAGATATTTGGTGTCTCCAGCTACGCATCTATGTCGATTTATTTGGCGCTCAAACAACAGCGAGACAAACCTGAGGCACAATTCGGAATCGGTCTCCTCGGCAAGCTTCATCTCGAAAGACTCTCTGGATGAAACATCAAATTCAACCAAGCCTTTATTGAGGTAAATGTCTTCGCCATATGCAAAGACTTTCTTCCCATATGAAAGGCCCTCTAATATAGAAGTGCTATTAATACAAGCCATAGCCTTCATTTTTTGATATATTTCATGTTTGTTTATATTCCAGTGAGTTATATCAACCATTCTATCGCTAAACGATAGATCATACTTAACAGGATACAAAGGATGACGTTTGACTAGAATAGTAAGGTCATGAGGAATATACTCCTCTATCGATTGTAGAAATTCCAAATTAGATTCAAATCGAGTGAAATCGAATTTGAAGTCGTTGACGTCCTTCTGCATCGGCACATATATGAAGTTTCCAAAGTTACATGATATTCCTTTATCAAGACTTCGGTGAAAGTCTTTAATTTCCTCGTTTCTGATCTGTATTTTATTCAGGTCATTTTTAGAAGCTTTCGCTATTTCAGAATCAAATCCAGACCCCAACCTTGATATATAGAAGTGAGAGGACCATGGTAACCATCCATATTCTGAAAATAAAAATTTTTCTACACCAAAAGTATCGATTAATTTTTTCTGATCAACTGAGTTACCGTTACCTAGAAGGCAGTAGTCCCATTCAATCTCTTTCATTTCAGCGATCACCGTTTTCAGATCGTTCCACTCGTAAATTGAAGGCAGGGACTTCTCGATCAGATCGACTATGCTGTCACGAGCTTTATCGACTCTTTTCCCTGCATCCCACCATTCGCGGGCAACAACTTGATCACGTGGAAAATAGATCTTGACAATTTTGTGAGATGTTCTTGAAAAAAACATATAATAGTCATTGATAGATATCGCATGCCGATATGTTCCGAATAAAATTAGTTTGCTCATAAAATAGTTATTCTGTTATTACTACTTATAACTTTTTGTTTGGATATACACTTTAATGGTAAAATTTTTCATTAATATTTTCTAGGATCTTCATCATTTGAATACTACTAAATCATGACTAACCTAATAGAAATTATTCGTAAATGGTATTATATTCATAATAAAATTAATTCCTTATTGCGCAGTTTTTTTTTGCTTAATCAGCCCCCGATCTAACAAAAGAACCCGACTATACAGATTCTTTTTCTATTAGTGACGGGTCTTACTTATGATTGTAAAATGATTGAAACTAGTCGGTCAATTACAAAAAATTAATCGGTATATGGCGCGGTGCTTCGTTAGAGGGACAGCTAGAATGGTCTCAGCGAGAGAAAATTCGAGCACCGTTGTAAAATAGTAGATTACGCCATGCGTCAATCATGGATGAGGTCAGCGAGGGGGAACAGTGAATGGGGGCAGTCCCGAATGCTGCTCAGTTAAGCAATTTTCCGTTGGCTTTCACGGTTTGGATCTTCGCGGAAAATGTGCCGTGGTTTTGTCAGTATCTGGTAGTTCTTGGGACGCCGTTTCTTGGCTCGTGGTTCGTGCCGGTGAGGCACAATATCGAGCACTTTGGTAGTGCACAGCGCAATGATTGAAAGGTGCAGTTTTCTACTCAGGCGAGGTTTGCTTACGAGTGCTCGAAAGCTCTCGTGACTCGAAGTGATCAGATCTAGCGTGCCTTTGAAACTCATGTGATGAATTTTGCGATTATCGGCCTGTGTTGCGTGCTGCATAATGATTCGTATGAGGTTATAGGCGATCATCATCATCCTAAGGATCTTGTGAGCCATGTCGGGGGTTTTCACTGCGAAGGCTTCCATGCCAAGGGTGGTTCTGACGTCGCGGAGTTTGAGTTCAATTTCCCAGCGTCTCGCGTATAGGGATGCAAGCTCGGTAGCCTCGAACCTATCTGCACCAAGCAGGTCGGTGACTACCACAAGAGCTGCCTTTTCGCCCATTCGGTTCTCATAACCAATCCTGATGTAGCGCAGGGTAATTTCGTCAGGAAGGTCTTCCCATTGCTCATCACTAATCTTGTTTCTTCCGGGGCGACGCTGCGGTTTCTTCCAAGTGACAATGCGCTCGATAGGGCTGATCTTTTTGCCTGCTTGCCAGTCAAGCTTGCGGTGTCTGGATTGGTGGAGACGCATCAAGACATGCCCCTTTCGTTCCAAGGTGACCTTTGCGATAAACTCGTATGAGCAGTAGGCACGGTCAGCGAGTAGTAGGGCACTTTCCTCAAGCTGATCTAATAGTCGAGGCGCGACACGCAAATCGTGCATGCGCGAATCACAGGTTACGAAACCCTCCCATCCTCCGTGACTGAGGTTGACCACACCATGGATAGCCATGACAGGAAAGCCGCAGCCCTGCTTCTGACTCGATGGCAGAGCCTGTAACCTTTTTTCGGAGTGCTAACCGAGTGCAAAACCAACCACAATTACACACCGATGAAATCCAGCAAACCTTACGAAGAAGAATTCAAAAAACGCGCTGTAGAAATGCTACGAAATTCTGGCAAACCCGCCGTCCAGATCGCCCGTGAACTCGGCTGCACCGCAGACTCTTTGCGCACTTGGAAACGCAAATACGACAACCCTCTCGAAAACTGCCCTGATCCCGACGGACTCACCCCAGCCGAACTAAAAAGGGAGAACGCCCGCCTCCGCAAAGAACTCAACTACGTCACCGAACAGCGCAATATCTTAAAAAAAGTCGCAGCCATCTTGGGGCAATGAATACCAAGGAAAAACATCAGGCCATCACCCATTTGAAAAACAAGACCCATTCAATCCCCATGCTCTGCGATCTTTTTGAAGCCTCTCCAAGCGGCTATTTTTCGTCTCTAAAACTCCCAGCCTCGCCTCGTAAAATCCGCCGCGAAAAGTTCATGGAAAACATCAAAACTATTTTTACCCAACACAAAAACCGCTACGGCAGACCTCGGATTTACCGACAACTTCGCAGCGAGGGAGAATTCATCTCAGAGAAAATGGTAGGCCGCCTCATGCGTTCGGAAAGCTTGCAGGCACGCAAGAAGCACAGCTTCAGGCCTCGAACGACTCAGAACATCGCCCGACCAAAATACGCTCCAAATCTACTCAAAGACCGCGCTGCTCCCACCGCCCCCAACCAAGTTGTGGTAACGGACATAACCTACGTAGCGACCAAAGAAGGCTGGCTTTACCTAGCTGCTGTGATGGATCTGCACAGCAAGAAAATCAAAGGCTATGAAATCCAAGAAACCATGCATACCGAGCTGATTGGAAACGCCCTAGAAAAAGCCATGAAACAGCATCCCGATCTAGCAAGCTGCATCCATCACAGCGACCGTGGCTGCCAATACACCAGCCATCAATACCTCCAACAACTCAGAGACCATAGACTCCAATCTTCCATGAGCGCAAAAGGCAACTGCTATGACAACGCGGCCATGGAAAGCTTCTGGTCAACGCTCAAAACCGAAGCGTTTCCGGAGTCAGGAGTCTTCGAGAGCAAGGAATCTGCTAGGCAGGCGATATTCGAATATATTGAAGGCTACTACCACACCCAAAGAATGCACTCATCGCTCAACTATCTTACCCCTTTAGCTGCTGAAATGACTGCCAAATTAGCAGCCTAAAAGCTGAACCAAAACACTCAAAAAACACACCGAAAAAAGGTGACAAGTCCAGACTTGCTTGCCGTGGCGGGTGCGGCGGTAGCCGGGGAAGACGGCACGCTGGCACTTGGGGAGGCTTTCGAGGCGGGCGCGGTGGCTGGGGGCGATGATGGACAGTAAGCGGTCGGTCTTGGCTTCGTTGAAGACCGGGGCTTTCCAGTTGATGGTTTCCGCGAGGGTCTTGGGTCGGTCTTTCGGAAAGGGCATGAACCAGAAGACGCTTCCCTCTAGGGAGGAGATGGCTTGGGTGACGGAATCCGGGTGCAACCAGTTCGGGCTGAAATCCTCGAAGTCCGCCGTATCGACATCTTCCTGGACGGCGACGACGAAGACCCTGGGGCGTGACTGCGGCAGCCAGTGGCGGGCGTCGATGAGCATGGGGCCGACCTTGTAAGAGCGGGCGCGGAGGGCTTTGTGGAGGAGGCGGTAGTCCTCTCCCCCGTTCGAGGAAAGCAGCCCGGTGACGTTCTCAAGGGCGATCACTTTGGGTGGCACCGGCAACTCATCGAGCACCCGCAACCACTCCCAGAAAAGCCCGCTGCGGGAGGCGGCGAGTCCGCCCATCTTTCCTGCAAGAGAGAGATCCTGGCAAGGGAAGCTTGCCCAGACGATATCCCCCTTCGGGATCGCGCTGCCGTCCACATCCTCAATCGAGCCGAGGTGGAAATGTCCGGGGTCATGGTTGGCGGTGTAGATGGCGGCCTTCTTCGCGCAGATATCGTTCGACCAAACCGGAAGGCACGAATGCCGGGCACCCTCGGTTACGAGGCCGCTACCGGCGAAGAAATCGACGAATGAAGGGGAGAATTCGCTCATAGTGTTCTTTTGAACAGTTTTCGGGTTTTGTGTCAAGTCTGTGCGCTAAAGGAAAATTGGGAGTGACTGACACCAGTCTGCCACGCGAAACGATGGTTATGGCAGAATAGTGTCAGCCACTCTCCCTTGAACTCCTTTGCCGAGAAATCACGCACATCCCCTTCCACCTCATTCCAGTCCGATCGGTTCAGGCTAAGCGTCTCACAAGCATGGCGGTCAAAATCCACAGGCACCAAGGCATCAAACCCTGCCCTCTCCAACCCAATCGCCTGCCCTCCGGCTCCCGAGCAAATCTCAATGCAGGTGAGACCGGACTGGGGAACCTTGGTTTTGGGAGGATTCTTCATGGGTTCTTTTGAACAGTTTTCGGATCTTGTGTCAATCTCTGAGGCTGGAATGGAATTTAAGGAGTAACTGTTACAATGAAATACCTGCCTCGGATGAATTGTGTCGCTCAATATCGACCGCAAGTATCAACCAGAGATTTGAGAACAAAGTTTACCGCTGCGTATTTGCTTTTCGTAGGCTCTTATTACAGCAAGGAGATATTCAACGACCCTGTCGCACTGATGTTCCAGGTCAGTCACGCCTTTGGTTTGCCCCAGGTCAACAAAAGAAGTATGGCCGTGGGCTAAGTAATTCCGAGAGTCTTTCATCTCTTTCAAATCGTAACCGTTTCTCGTTCTCCGAGCTGCAACTACCCTGATTCCCATTTTATCGGACACATCTCGGATCTTCAAAGCGTCTAGATTCCCCAAAAATCCGTTTCTGATATACTTTTTGTCTGGCGTCCAAATCGGTTTGGAATCTATCGCACTCTGAATCATTTCCCTCACGTATTCTTCAACCTTTCCAATTCCAGCGTCCCTGAGATCTTTAATTCGATAATATACTAATTGCGATCGAACCCCCTCAGAAACGGTCTTCAGTGTACTCCCGCCAGCTTGAATCTTCTCAAATACTTCATATAGAATTTCTACCATTGTAGCTTCAACTAGACTGTAGTTCATAATGAGGATTGTAGCTTTCATCATGGCTTCTACATCTGAAGGTGGAAGGTTTGCTGCATGAGTTTGTTGAAAACGAATACTTTCGACTCTTCGTAGGTAGTCTAGATAAGCGTAAAGCTCTGTACGCCGAGTAGCTAAAAGGGAGCGGCTTTGTGACAGTTCCCTCATAAAGCTAAAATTTGGTCTCTGACAAATTCGATCCGTGCTTTCATCTTTGGTGCCGAATTACTCGCGTCAGTTCGTGTGAGTTCACCAAAGTCGCTATCTTTTCCTGTATCAGATAGCCATGAATCGTCGTCTAAAGAGCTATTGGGTTCTATGCAAAGCGCCAAATATGTGCCTACCGAAAGAGCCTCAAATCGGACTCGAGGCACTTGATTCCGCTGAGGACTCTGAAATCCGTCTGGAAAGTTTTGCTTCGCAAACCGGCACACATTCGCAAACCTTTCTTCGTAAACCTTAAGGAACGATTCATCCTCGGCAGCAAGAGCGTTCTTCTCTTGAAGAAAAATATCCAAAAATTTCCGTACGTCATGACGAAAATCCATGTAGCGATCTGAATAGCAAAAGAATCGTAGGATTAGTTCCTCTCGCTCACGCTCCTTAACCTTCTGGTCTGACATACAAGTCATCGACACAAAATCTGGATTTTTGGCTAGCTTCACAATTAGATCAGTGAGCTTGCCCGGGTAAGCTCCTCGTCGTATTTCCGCGTAAGACAACTTCTTACCAGTCGTATTAATTCTCTCAAACAATGTGAATTGCGTCGAAGCATCGGCACCATCGAGAAGAACCATCCTTATAGGATGATTGTTAAATTTGCGGCGGGTTGCTCTGGGAAGATCATTGTAATAAAGGCCATCACAAACGTCCAAAACTTCCAACCCTCTAAGCGGAAACTTGTTATCCACGAATTCAGCCAGCGATCTAATTCTCTGACTTCCATCCACTATAGCGATGGCACCTTCCTTCGATGGATCCTCCACTCCCGTAATAAAGGGTATCGGGAGCCCCATTAAAATCGACTCAATAAATTTCGATTTCTTGTCTGCCTCCCACGTTAACTCACGCTGATACGCCGGAATGAAGTAGTCTTCCTCTTTAAATTTCTTAGCATGTAATTCGACAGTAGGTTCGACAATCCAGTACTTGATCTGTTTCCTCTGCTCTTCGACTCCTGATTCAATTTCGCTCTCAGTTGCCGTAAACAACTCCCCCTGGTTCATAGTTTTGATTTTGCGTGATTTTGAATTGCTCGACCGATTGCATATCCCAAATTGACTGGTACTGCATTCCCAATCATCTTTGCAATATCTCGAATTGATAGCAAACTTTCTGGCGGTTCGAACTGATAGTCCACTTCAAAGCCTTGAAGGATTGCTGCCTCTCTCATAGAAATGGGACGATCTTCGTTAGGATGACCAAAACGCCCGCTTCCGTAATTGTAGCATTGAGTTGTTACAGTTGGAGCCAAGCTCTCAGCGTCAAGTCTACCATATACCGGGGTGTATCCAGCACCAGAACTTTTGCGATGACAGGGACTCCGCAATGAGATCGGCCAATCCTTCCACGTCCCGCCCTGCTTCGATTTTCTGATGCGCTTTAAGTTGAGCTTACTCAAAGAAGCTGTCCGATGTAATCGATCTTTGCTGGAGCGACCTCCCGCAGGAATGGACTCAAGACCCAAAAAAGCTTCTTTGATCAAAACTTTCTTTCCAACCTTCTCAATTGCTGGAGCAGAACTCCCTCTTAGGGTTGCCAATAGAACAAGCCGACGTCTTCTTTGTGGCAAGCCTATTTCTTCACACTTTACTACTTCAAAGTTAAAAACATAACCGTAGGCTGTCAGCTTTCTGATAAAATTTAGGAACACCTCTTTGCCACAAACGTTAGGAACATTTTCCATTGTGACATATTCCGGTAGCGTCTCGCCGATGAGGCGCTCGAATTCGCTCATCAACGGATAACGGTTATCGTTTTCTAGCAGATGAGCCTGCCGGTAATTCGAGAAAGGCTGACAGGGCGCGCAGCCTGCTAAAAGTCGCAGCTCAGCACCGCCCCACAAGGTTTGAAGGCGCTCGCCCGTTAGATCTGCTACATCTTGATCGATAAATATGCTACCAGGATTATTTGATTCGTAGGCAAACTTACATTCGGTGGCTATGTCGATACCAGCCACCACGTTGATCTCTGACTTTCGTAGGCCTGACGTGAGACCTCCGGCACCACAGAACAAATCAATTGCTGATATTTTTTTTGAACCTTTCGACATGACAGCTACGCAGATGGTAACTTTAGCAATTCACTGGCAAGCTTCGCACTCGCCACCGTTCATCATGGCGTCGATGGAGCAGGCGTTTAGTTCGGCCTGAGTGAATTCTTTTTCGTAGCGTTGGTTGCTGCGGTAGGGGCGGTTTGGGGGGCATGTGGCCGCGTTGTTTCTGTTTAAGTGCGAGGATTGAGTTCATACCGGGCGGTAGTTAGGCGGCGGCGAAGTCGAGGTCTTTTGTAACTCGGACTTTTGGTTCAGGGAGTGGGGTCTTTTGTTCTTTGCGGTGCTGGATTTCATCGCGAACGATGGAGCATAGTTCGGCGTAGCATGTTTCTTCGGACTCGGAATGGCAGACTCCGGCCAAGTAAAGATCCGGGCAGTAGCCGATGTAGCAAGTGTCTTCATCAGACCAGCGGACGAAGCGGTGGTATTGGTCTTCTGGTTTCATGTTTGTGATCTAGCTTTTTGACTTTGATTTGGCAATGACTTCGGATATTTGGCGTTCCTGGTAGGTTTTGCCGTCGTCGCCTTCCGCTCCGGATACTGTGATGACTCCAGTGACCTTTGGGTGCTTGAACTGGCGGTGGGAGCCTTTTTGGCGATCCATGGAGAACCCTGCCTTTCGAAGATCTTTGAGGAGCTCGCGGATTTTCTTGGGCATGGTTCGCTATGGTTGGGGGCTGGGGTTGTGCAAAGGAGTTGGAAACTCCTTCTCCATATTTTTTCCTTATTGGCAGGCCTCGCACTCGCCGCCGTCGAGCATGGCGTCGATGGAGCAGGCGTTTTGTTCGGCTTGGGTGTATTCCTTTTTGGCGGCTGCTGTTGCTGCAGTGGCGGCGGTTTGGGTGGCCATGTGGCCGCGTTGGACTTTCTTGACGTCGATGGTGGATTTCTCGGCGTTGGAGGCCTGCATGGTGCGCAGGTAGTAGGTCGTCTTCAGGCCTTTGTCCCAGGCGCGGCGATACATGTGACTGAGTGTCTTGAGATCCGCTGTGGCGAGAAAGAGGTTGACCGATTGGGATTGGTCGATCCACTTCTGACGGCGGGCAGCGGCGTCTACGATGTATTCGTGGCCGATGCCGAAGACGGTCTTGTGCTTGTCTTTGATCGCTTCTGGGATGTCTTCGATATTATCTAGTTCACCATCGAAGTATTTCAGCTGATCGACCATTTGTGGCGACCAAAGGTTGGCCTTCTTTAGATCGCGGACGAGCTCGGTATTGAGGATGGTAAAGTCTCCGGAGAGGTTCGATTTCACATAGAGGTTCTTGTAGTTCGGCTCGATGCATGGGGTGGTGCCCATGATATTGCTGATCGTTGCAGTAGGCGCGATGGCGAGGACATTGGAATTTCTCATACCATACTTAGAGATTTTTTCGCGGACGACGGACCAATCCATTTTTCCACCACGTGGCACATCGATTTTCCGTCCCCGTTCGTCTTCGAGCAGATCAATTGTGTCCTGTGGTAGAATTCCCCTGCTCCACTTTGAGCCGGGGTAGCTGGAGTAAGTGCCAACCTCGGCGGCGAGATCACTAGAGGCGCTGTAGGCATAGTAGGCGATTGCTTCCATCATTTCATCGTTGAACTCAACGGCAGCGTCGGAGGCGAAGGCTAGATCGCGCTTATAGAGGGCATTCTGTAGGCCCATCACTCCGAGGCCGATTGGACGGTGGCGTGAATTGGCCGTTTTAGCTGCTTGGGTTGGATAGAAATTAATATCGATCACATTGTCCAGAGCGCGGATAGCGACTGTGATGGTTTCCTTCAGCATGTTGTGATCGAGCGCGCCATCGGAATTGATATGGCTATCCAGCACGACGGATCCGAGGTTGCAGACTGCAGTTTCTTCCTCGCTCGTGTTCAGAGTAATTTCGGTGCAGAGGTTGCTCGAGTGGATGACGCCGCAATGGTCCTGAGGAGAGCGGATATTGCATGGATCTTTGAAGGTGATCCAAGGATGACCTGTTTCGAAGATCATTTTCAACATGCCTTTCCAAAGCTCAATGGCGGGAAGTTGGCGGGACCAGATCTTGCCATCGGCGGCATCTTGCTCGTATTGAACATAGCGTTCTTCAAATGCTTTCCCGTAAAGATCGTGAAGGTCTGGAGTTTGGTTGGCGCGGAATAGCGTCCAGTTCTCCCGTCCTTCCATACGCTTCATGAAAAGATCCGGCACCCAGTTTGCGGTGTTCATATCGTGGCAGCGGCGGCGGTCGTCTCCAGTATTCTTCCGGAGTTCGAGAAAGTCTTCGATATCGTTGTGCCATGTCTCCAGGTAGGCACAGCCGGAGCCTTTGCGTTTCCCGCCTTGATTTACGGCAAGCAGCTGATCATTGTGAAGCTTCAGAAATGGAATGATGCCCTGGGATTCACCATTCGTGCCCTGAATATATCCGCCAGTGCCGCGCACGGCTGTCCATGAACCGCCGAGTCCACCGGCCCACTTCGATAGATACGCATTTTCCGCGATACCGCGCTGCATAATTGATTCGATCGAGTCATCGACTTTGTAAAGGTAGCAGGAGGATAGCTGTGAGTGGAGAGTGCCGCTATTGAACAAGGTAGGCGTGCTGCTGCAGAAGCGCCGACCCTTATAAAGGTTGTATAACCTGATCGCCCAATCTTCGCGGTTGTGCTCCTCGTTTTTGAAAAGTCCCATCGCCACCCGCATCCAGAAAAACTGAGGGGTCTCGATCCGGCGATGCTTGTCGCTTGTTTTATCAACCACCAGATAGCGATCGTAGAGAGTCTGAATACCTAAGTAATCGAAATCTAGATCTGCGGTCGGATCAAAGGCGTCGGCAAGTTTCGCGAGTTTGTATGATTTCAGCAATTCGGGATTTAGGCGCTTGATCGAAATGCCATATTTGATGTATTTCCGGAATCCTTCTTTGTGCGCCTGCTTGAGCTTATCAACCCCATCTGTCGCGATCGACCACTCAAGGACTTCTTCATAGATATAGGAGAGCAAAATGCGGGCGGCGAATTTCGCAAAATCGGCATCTTTCTCGATCAGGGTCTTCGAGTTTAGGATAATTAATGCTTTAAGATCCTTTGCAGAAATTTCAGAACCGATCGAGCGCCGCAGCTCCCGCTCTATATCCCCTTCATCTTGATTGAGGCTCAGGCCAATCGAGGCAAACTGAATGCGCTTTTTCAGCTCAGTGCCGTCCCAGAATTCGGAGCCACCATCTTCCGTGGTGACGACGATCATCGAATCCTGAGATAGATCTTCCGTAGCGTTTTCCTCTTCAACACTGCGCTGCCTACTACGCTCAGCACGGTAGAGTATGTAATGTTGCGCGGCCTTGTAGTGGCCCTGGCGCATCAGCTGTTCCTGGACTAGGTCCTGCACGTCTTCGATATGAACGAACGACTGATCGCCCTCGCGGACGTGCGCGGTGACTCCCTTCGCGATCTCTACAGCTGGCTCCGGATTTTCATGAATTGTGAGAAAGGCTTTGCGGACTGCGATCTCGATTTTTGTCTCCGACCATGGAACCACATTGCCATTGCGACGAATCAAACGAACTGGAAGGGCGTGCGGGCCAGCGCCAGACTCTACGTGGCCAGTTTTTTCCAAGGAACGCCGAAAGGCCAAAGACTTCGCAACATCATAAGCCTCGTTTTCAAGAAGTGCTTTTTCGATCAGAAGATACAGATCGGACTCGGTCAGGCGGAGGTGATCGCCGCCATCGATTGCCTCCGTGAGCTGCACTGCTACGGAGTGAGCGACCAGAGCAACGAACTTGCGATTTACGTCAGAGAAGATCGAGGTCTCATCTTCGGCGCGCGCGACAAGCAGATCGGCAAGACTCTCCCCAATTGCATCGGCAACATCTTCTAGCGAAAACTGAGTTTCCTTTTCGCCGTGCGTGACGACGATATCCGGCATTGGCTTGCGCCGTTCTGCGGAAATAGATTCGCGCCAATCGTATTGGCGGCTTTCGGTGCTGAGAGCAAAGCGGTCTGAGATGACTTGCTTAAGGATGTTATCTTCGGCGAGGTTTAGGGAGCGGTACATGATTTCTTTTTGGGGCGGGCGGATTTGTTTTTACGGATGGGTGGCGGGCGAGAGAGTTTGCTAGTGCCGAGTGATCAGTGATCAGGGGAAGAGCTTGGTAGTGCGGTTGGTTGGGCTGTGGCGAAGTTGGAGAAGGAGCGGTGGCGGGCGAGAGAGTTTGCTAGTGCCGAGTGATCAGTGAACAGGGGAAGAGGCTGGTAGAGCGGTCGGTTGGGCGGTGGCGGAGTTGAAGATGGAGTGGTGGCGGGGAGAGTTTGCTAGTGCCGAGTGATCAGTGATCAGGGGAAGAGCTTGGTAGTGCGGTTGGTTGGGCTGTGGCGAAGTTGGAGAAGGAGCGGTGGCGGGGGGCGGGCGAGAGTGGCTAGTTCCGGGTGATCAGTGATTAGGGGAAGAGATTGGTAGGGCGGGGCGTTTTGGGGATGCGGGGCTGGATAGGTCTGAATTTCGGCGGCGGCTAAGTGAGTTAATTAGACCTTGGAGCATTTTTGAGAGCTCGCGGGTTTCTTGGATCATCTCTTTGGAGCCATTCATGGGTGGGGCACCGAGTTTCTGGCGAATGCGTTCGGCTACGTAGAGTTGGGTGCGGAGTTCGCCGCAGGATCCTTTGCTGTAGCGTAAGAATTTGACATATTCCGGGATGCTATCGCGCTCGGCGCCTTCGGCGATGTTGGAAGGAATAGAGAGTGATGAGCGTTCCATCTGGCCGCGAAGGGCGAAGTCTTTGGATTCTTCCAACGCGAGATGGATGTCCACGGTCAGGCCACATCCCCGTTTCCAGACGTCCAAATCTTCAAATGTTTTCACCCTGTCCATGTTCTTCTCTTCCACTGATCACTGATCACTCGGCACTTGGCACTTCTCCCTGAGCACCTTCGGCGGTCTACAGCTCATCATCATCGACAGCAGAGAGGGCGGCGGCTTTTTGATATTCGGTAACTCTGCCTTCGAAGAAGTTTTGCTCTTTTTTGATATCCATCATTTCGGCGAGCCAAGGGAATGGGTTTGAGACAGATTCTTTGAGCGGGGCGAGTCCGCAGGAGGTGAGACGACGGTCTGCAATGTAATCGATATATGTTTCGAAATCTTCTACATTCAGACCGAGACCGCTCACTGGGAGGCAATCGCGGATGAAGGCTTTTTCGAGCTTTATCCCCTCTTCCATGGTCGAGCGTAGTTCTTGGCGGAATTCTTCGGTCCAGATATCTGGGTTTTCATCAATCAGATCCATCAAGAGATTGCGGAAAACTTCGATATGGTTTGATTCATCACGAAGGGTGTAACGGAACATCTGCCCGATTCCTGGAAATTTATTCTGGCGATACAAAGAAAGGATCATTCCAAAAAGCCCGTAGAACTGGGTGCCTTCCATGATTTGCCCGAATAGAAATATGTTTTTTGCCAATGCCTGTTTATTGGCAGTTACTGTTAGATCGATATCGCGGCGAAGGGCTTTGCTGTTTGAGGTGACGAAGTGATTCTTCGCGGTAATCGTTGGGATATCTTCGAACATTGCCTCACATTCGTGCGGATTGAGTCCAAGGGAGGAAAGCATGTAGACGAGGCTGTCCGCATGGATGTTTTCTTCATGGGCGTGGCGGCCAAGAACGAGCTTCAGCTCCGGAGCGGTGACGACCTCGCGGACGACGTGGAGAACATTGTCTCCGACGATGCCTTCTGCAGCTGAAAAGTAGCCGATGCCCATCTTGATAATCCAGCGCTCCACGTCGGAAATCTCGTTGGAGCGCCATTGCTCGACGTCTTTCTGCATGGAGATGTCTTCGGGCTCCCAATGATTGTTCTTCATCGTTTTATAAAGATCATACGCCCACTGGTATTTCAGCGGGAGGATGTTAAAGAACATCGTGTCTTTGCCGTTGATCACTCTCTTGGAATTAAAGGCGAGTTCAGCCTTCGCTTTATCTAGAACAAAGGTGCGTGAACCAAGGCAGACGGTAGTGGTATTGGACATAGTTGAAGGAAGTGTGATTGGAGAATATAGACTTTTTTTCCCGTTATGCATCGGGGCGCGTAGCCGAAGGGCACAAGACGGATAAGCTCAAAGGTTTTGGCAGAAAACGGCAATCTAGGTCAATCCAAAATTCGTAGATATGGTATACACAAATTATTCACAATACCACATGTTGTAGGTTTGGCAGATCCGCTGCGGCAGCCATCAGCACGATGCAAGTATCTCCGGGACTAGATTTCTGGACCCCGGTAGAGAAAAAATATTCCCTATTTTCGCGTAAAAAATTTTCTGCGGAAATTTTAAAAATACCGGGCGCTAAGTCGGTTATCAGGTCGGCTCATGACCTAAGAGTAAGGCACCAAAGGTTCGGAAGCAGTCAAGGCGTTGCAGCTTTACGCCCCTTAGGTCTGCTTCCCATGCACGCAAGCAGAAGGTCGCCTACCGAATTACACAAAATACGCGGAACTATTAAGGTCTTAGGCTCTGCAAAGTGCCTATTGGATTACGGGGACTAGGCTAATCCCAACACCTACCTATGGGACCTTATGGCATATCGTGAAGGCGAGAGGATACTGTTAACAGCAAGCGAGTAGATACGATAAGTGGCTGAGCTTAAACGGCGGCAAAGCCTCCAAAAGATCAGATCTCTTCTGGATCTGCCTTGGGTAGTTTATCGACCTCTTCGAGAAGGTTAACGATCTCTACCCCGCGCGCCGCTGATGAATCGAGACGAAAGACTAGGACTGGGGTCGACTTCAAAACGACACGCTTCATCACCGCTTTCTGGATTGCTCCGTTTGACCTGTTTAGCTTTTCGAGAACAGGTTCCGCCGCGCCACCGATGACTCCGATCCAGACCTTCCCCTCTTTTAAATCTTGCGTCACCTCCACGCTGCTCACCGTCACTAGTTTTCCACCCCATTCGAAATCGTTCTGGATCACGGTAGAGATCTCCCGCTTCATCAACTCATTCACCCGATCCATTCGCCGATTCATGATCAAACAGAAACCGCATGCTCTGTGCCCCGTCAACGCAATAAGTGCTTCTTGTAATTTGGTGATTTATTTCCCGCTGGTTTGATCGGTGAGTCCTCTCCGCTTAGAGACCGGACTGCAGGGCCACTGCGGAAAGTTTTAAAAAACAATAGTTTCCGGCCAGCATTGCAAAAATCCTCCACTTTTGCCATGAGCAGCCGTTTTACCTGACTTTGCTTTATGTCCACCATCCTCTCGGCCAACGAAATCTGTCTCGCTTACTCCTATCAGAACTTGCTCGACGGGGTGACTTTAGCTGTTTTGACAGGGGAAAAGGTTGGCCTCGTAGGAAGGAATGGTTGTGGGAAGACATCCCTTCTAAAGATCCTTACCGGAGAGTCTGAACCTGATTCTGGAGAAGTTTCCTTGCGCCGAGGGATACGCACCGGGTATCTGCCGCAGGAATTCGAGCTCGATTCCGCCATTTCGGTTCACGAAAACATCGCTGCCGGTGCGGCTGATATCACCGAGGCACTTCGCCGTTATGAGCTCGGCGATGGCACTGAGACTGAACTTCAGGAATTTCTAGACCTCATCGATCACACAGATGGCTGGAATCTCGATGCGCGCATCACGTCTCTATCAAATGCCCTCGGCACCCCGCCTCTGGACTCACCGACAGGTCCTCTTTCGGGTGGGGAAAAGCGCCGTGTGGCTCTCTGCCGGGCGCTAGCCTGTCAGCCAGATCTCCTGCTGCTGGACGAACCAACCAACCATCTTGATGCGGAATCGATCCGGTGGCTTGAAGATGTTCTGAAAAACTTCTCCGGCGCAGTGATCTTTGTGACGCATGATCGCTATTTCTTGGATGTGATCGCTACACGGATTGTCGAGATCGATCATGGAAAGGCCTACTCGCATCCCGGCAATTACACGGCTTTTCTGGAATCGAAGGCGGTTCGCCAGCAAATCGCCGAACAGTCCGAACGCCGCCGCCAGCGTTTTCTAAAAACGGAGCTAGAATGGGTGCGTGCTGGGGTAAAGGCACGGGGGACGAAACAACGCACCCGCCTCGATGCATTCTACGAAACCCAAGGGCAAGAGGCGCCGCCCGAAGAGCGCGAGATGGACCTACTGCTTCCGCCTGCCGCGGATCTCGGAAACATCGTTATCGAGCTGGAAAAGGCAGGTGTAAATGTCGGCACGGCAGCCAGCCCGCGATGGTTGTTTCGGAATTTGGACCTTTCGATCCGCCCGGGCACTTGCACCGGGATTGTCGGAAGAAATGGGGTGGGTAAAACAACCTTGCTCAAGCTGTGCCTAGATCAATTGCGCCCCTCCGAAGGAGAAGCAACGCTCGGGAAACGGGTGAAGATCAATTACATCGATCAAACACGGATGCAGATTGATGGCACTGGTTCTCTCCTCGATGAGGTGGCGGATGGCAATGAGAAGGTGCAATTCGGCAATGAGACGCTTGGCGCGCGAGCCTACCTGCGGCGGTTTCTCTTTAATAACGAACGCATTAATGAACGGGTCGATCTACTTTCCGGCGGCGAGCGTGCACGCTTGATGCTCGCCAAAGTCCTAAAAACTGGCGGCAATTTAATCGTTCTCGATGAGCCAACGAACGATCTGGACTTGCCTTCTTTGCGCATGCTTGAGGAGGCTCTTGCATCTTTCGGCGGGTCGATTCTCTGCGTTTCTCACGATCGGTATTTCCTAGATCGGATCTGTGATCAGATAATCGCCTTCGAGGAAGATGGAATCCACGTCACACCGGGAAACTACTCATATTATTTAGAAAAGCGCCAACTTCGCGAATCAGCCCAGAAAGACCTTTCAAAGATCCACAAAAAATTCGTCAAAAATGAGTCCCCGGGGAATACGCAGGCACCGCGTAAGCTTAGTCAGAAAGAACGCCACGAGCTGGAAACGATTGAGGCAAAGATTATCGATGCGGAAACTTCGGTTTCTGATTTAGAGGAAAAACTAAATGATGCTGAATTCCAGACAACGCGCTATGAAGAAGTTCCGGCCCACCTGGCAAAACTCAACGACGCCCAAAAGCGGTGCAGCAGACCTATATAAGCGCTGGGAGGAGCTTCAAGAGTTGGCCGACGCGATGTTGTAGACCTAGCATCGTGCCTTTTGACTACCTAACATCTTGCAACTTGGCAGCTAGTGACCGAGCTTACGCCACATGGAGAAACCCGAAATTGATGTAAAACGCATTGCCTCACTAGCGAGGCTGGACCTTACAGAAGAGGAGGCGGTCACTTTCCAGACTCAGTTAGAAGCGATCGTCGCCCACGTCGATCAGCTCAGCTCGATCACCCTTCCTGAAAATGATTTGGATTCGTGTGAGGCAAAATTTGCACCGATCCGCCAAGATCTTCCGGTTCCGAGTCTAACCCAAACGACTGTTTTAAACAATGCTCCGGATCAGTCTTTGGATCAGATTCGTGTGCCAAAAGTAGTCGCCGACGCCTAGTCATTTTCTAAATTTTTTTCCCTTATTCATGGAAACCATCTCAGAACTGTCGAAGTGCCTATCAATCCGGCTCAAAATCTCCTGCTGACTTTATTCAGACACTTTCGGATCGGATCGCCGAGAACGATAAACAGACAAGGGCTTATTTAAGTCGCGATCTGGAAGCTGCCCTTTCGCGCGCAAAGACCGCTGATCTATCATTGCCACTTGGTGGCATTCCAATCGCGATCAAAGACAACATAAATACCCAAAACGCCCCGTGCACATGTGGTTCTGGTTTTTTAGGAAAAAATTATCTATCCCCTTACAATGCAACGGTTATTGAAAAGCTGACTTTCAGCTGGCGCCGTGCCGTTTGGCAGGCTCAATATGGATGAATTCGCCATGGGTTCAGCAACCGAAAATTCTGCCTATCAAGTAACTACGAATCCCTATGACCACTCACGAATTGCGGGCGGATCGTCTGGCGGATCAGCGGCTGCAGTGGCGGACGGAACGGCTGTTTGTGCCCTTGGGTCAGATACGGGCGGATCAGTCCGCCAACCAGCATCGCACTGCGGAGTCGTCGGTCTCAAGCCGAGCTATGGACGTGTGTCTCGGTTTGGACTGGTGGCCTTTGCGTCGTCGCTCGATCAGATCGGTCCCCTCACCCAGAACGTCGAGGATGCAGCGACGATTCTTCAGGCGATCGCCGGCTACGATCCGCAAGATAGCACCTCGCTAGAGGCCGAAGTTCCCCACTATTTGGCGGAGCTTAAGAGAGGAGTGTCTGGGCTGCGCATTGGCGTTCCCGCTGAATACTTCGCAGATGGTTTGTTGCCGGCTGTTCGATCCAATATTGACGATTGCTTAGCAAAGCTTGCTGCTCAAGGCGCAGAGCTGGTGCCACTATCTCTCGAATATTCGAAATACGCAGTGCCCACCTACTATGTAATTGCTCCAGCGGAGGCTTCGTCGAACCTCGCCCGCTTTGATGGCATTCGCTATGGCGACCGGTTTATGGATTCTCGTGAGATCGAGGAAGTTTATACACTTTCGCGAGAAAACGGCTTCGGTCCCGAAGTGAAGAGACGTATTATCCTAGGAACCTATGTCCTGTCATCTGGCTATTCTGAAGCCTATTACTCACGGGCCCAAAAAGTTCGGCAGCTAATAACCGAGGACTTTAAGCAGGCGTTTCAAGCAGTTGATGCAATCATTACCCCGGTTTCTCCAGCTCCAGCTCGAAAGATCGGCGCCTGCAGTGAGGACCCCTTGCAAGATTACTTAGCTGATGTCTATACGATTGGTGCGAATCTTTCTGGTATCCCAGCCATCTCGGTGCCGTGTGGCCGCGTCTCATTTGACGGCGCCGCCGACCTACCTGTTGGGATTCAGGTCATGTGCGATCACCTAGAGGAGGCAAAGCTGTTCACCATTGCTCAAGCGATCGAAGACTTAACGATATCTGCCTAGCGCTGATGATTCTTTCTTACTGCACAAACATTCATCCGGCAGAAACTTGGCCGGAAACGCTTCTAGCGCTGAACCGGCACGTTCTTGCTGTCCGCAATGAATTGGTAAGGTCCGGAGATCGCACGCTGAGCGATCCTTTCCCAATCGGACTCCGCCTATCTGCGCAAGCTGCCTATGAACTCCGTCAGCCTGAACAGCTGCTGATTTTCAAAGAATGGCTTTTAGAAAATCGCTGCTTTGTATTTACGATCAACGGCTTTCCCTACGGATCGTTTCATGGTGGACCAGTAAAAGAGAAAGGTATTTCAGCCTACATGGGCGGAAGACAAGTCGATTGGATTACACGAAACACTTGTTTGAAATAATCGCTTCAATTGCACCGAAGTCGACTGGAGGTTCAGTCTCCACCCTACCAGGATCTCATAAATCATTTGAAACTCCGGAGAGGCCGATGTTTGAGAATCTCGAAGAACTCGGATACTTCATTGAAGATCTAGCACAACAGCATCAGGTTGATCTTCATCTTGGTCTCGAGCCAGAGCCGTTCGGGCATTTTGAGAACACATCCGAAACCCTAGAGTTTTTCGAGCGTCTTCATCAGGCTTCGAGCTCTAGGTCGGTCATCTCAGAGCGGATTGGTCTCAATTATGATACCTGCCACTTCGCCATCGAGTATGATGATGCGGTTGAATCCCTAGAGACTCTGCGCTCCGCAGGTATTCGGCTATCGAAGATCCATTTATCAAATGCGCTTACTGTCAATCAGGCTGATCCGGGAGGTCTCGAAGCGCTTCGTTCTTTTGACGAGCCCACCTATTTTCACCAGGCGATCGCCAGATCAAAGTCTGGTGCCCTCACGCGCTTCCAAGATCTCCCGATGTATCTAACTGCTGTGTCCGAAGGGACTTTCCGGCCAGAAGCTGCCGAAGAGCTTCGGGTCCATTTTCATATCCCACTGGATGCCGAGGTGACAGCTCCTTTGGGGTCTACTAGCAGGCATGTCTTAGAAACGATAAAATGGTCTCAGCAAAACCCTGATGCCTGCAGTCACTTTGAAATCGAGACCTATACTTGGGCAGTTCTCCCGCAAGAATTGCAGCGCCCGATTACCAAGCAAATCGCCGATGAATTCCGCTGGGTCACAAAACAAATTGCGAAGCACGCTTAGCTTCCAAACTTACTCTTTCATTTTCCCAATAAGCTGCTCCCCTTAGCGACTCTATGACCGATATTAAAATCACCCTCCACACAACTGCTGGCGATATTGATGCTACGATCTATGCATCCAAGGCGCCCCTCACTTCGGCAAATTTCCTCAATCTCGCGAAACGCGGATATTACGATAACATTGCCTTCCACCGGGTGATTGAGAATTTCATGCTGCAGGGTGGTGACCCTACCGAATCTGGACGCGGAGGTCCGGGCTACAAGTTCGCCGATGAATTCCATCCCGAGCTGCGCCACCGCAGTCCTGGAGTTTTTTCGATGGCCAATTCTGGACCAAACACCAATGGGTCTCAATTCTTCATCACCCTAGCCCCTACCCCCTTCCTCGACAATCGCCATGCTGTTTTTGGCCAGATCACAAACGGAATCGAAAACACTGAGAAGATCACTGGAAAGACGGACACTGGTGAACGCGGCTGCAAACACAATGGCACCGGCGATAAAATTACTTCCATTACCATTCACGATGACCCGGCCGACCTCTTCGAAGACCAGAAAGACAACATCGATCACTGGAATTCCATCCTTGATAAAGGATAATCCGAGCTAGGAAAACTGCTGTCACGTGCTTCTCGACGTAAAAAATCTAACCACTCGTTTTCATACGCGAAACGGTGTGGTGCATGCGGTGGAGGATGTTTCGTTTTCGGTCGATCGCGGGCAAACTTTAGGCATTGTTGGCGAATCTGGTTCCGGGAAATCGGTGACTTGCTACTCGCTGCTAGGTCTGATCCCTATGCCACCCGGCAGAATCGAGGCCGGGACAGCCCGTTTTGATGGAATTAATCTTCTAAAGACATCAGAACACGAACTCCTGAAAATTCGTGGGAAGCGGATTTCAATGATTTTCCAAGATCCGATGACTTCGCTCAATCCTTACCTACGGGTTAGCGATCAGCTGACAGAACCCTTAGCACTTCATGAAAATCTTCGGGGCAAGGCTGCGCTGGAACGTGCGATTGCTGCGCTTGAAGAAGTAGGCATGCCGGATCCGAGTGCTCGGATTCATTCCTTCCCCCATGAGTTCTCTGGCGGGATGCGCCAACGGGTGATGATCGCAATGGCACTTATTACTCGTCCGGAATTGCTGATCTGTGATGAACCGACGACGGCTCTCGACGTGACTGTGCAGAAACAAGTGCTTGAGCTGATCGCGACTTTGCAGCGAGATCTCGGAACCGCAGTGATATTCATCACCCATGATCTAGCAGTCGTTTCTGAAGTCTGCGATGTCATCAACGTGATGTATGCAGGAAGGATCGTAGAAAGTGCTCCTCGTGACCTGCTCTTTTCCAATCCACGCCACGCATACACCCGATCTCTGCTGAAATCGATTCCAGCCGCGCAACAAAAGGGCCAGCCGCTGACCACTATCCCCGGACTGCCACCAGATCTGACCCAGCCATCGCTGGGCTGCTCCTTCGCTCCGCGTAATTTAGTCGGTAATGCGTCGCTATGCCTAAGCTCTGAAAACCCTCCGCTGCAGGAGATATCGCCCAATCACTTCGTGCAAAATTGCCCTGGTTGCCTCGCGAAGTCTGGAAGGCGTCATTGAGATCGGAACGATTCGGATTTTAGGATTCCCGATCATTTCAGGAAGGTTTCTTTGAACCCGGGCAATCATAAGAAGCCGACCAATACGACTGCTCTTCGCTTCTATAGGCGGTGAATGCCAGACTTTGAATTTGCAGTTTTTACGATCTATCCCAGAATAGGGCTTCGCTTTTGAAATTCAAAATTTCCCATCTTCGGCAGTCCCTAAATATACCGGAATTAGCCAAGCACTTCGCCAGCGAGAAGGGTCCGGTCATTCTTGATCATGCGACTGAAGCGTCCCATTCATATTTCGAAGCGCTAACCTGCACAGCATCAGCCGATCAAAATCGAAAGCGCCACTGGATCGTCGAAGAATCGCCGCGCCAGCGTGAACGCTTAGCGACCGAACTCGCCGTGTGGGGAATTACTGCATTGGTCCTTCCGGATTCGCCGGTCAATCCAGATGATCAATTGCACGAGGTTCAAGATCCTGAAACAGCTGCCGAATGGTTTGCGATCCTCGAGATTCTATCAACGACTGATGCATTCACGATCCTTCTAGGGCCCGAGGCTTTTGCTCAGTATGCACCATCACCAAAATCGCTGATTTCGAACCGAACCGAACTAAAAGCAGGGCAGAGTCTAGATCCAAGCGACTTTTCAGGTACCTTAGAAAAGCATGGATACGAGCGCTTCCCGCTGGTCACAGGGCGGGGACAATATGCGATTCGTGGTGGAATCTTAGACGTCTTTCCCTATCAATCCGCTCGCCCACTTCGCTTAGAGTTTTTTGATACTGAACTTGAGTCCCTGCGTGAATTCGATATTGATACCCAGGCCTCCACGCGGAGTATTCCAGAGGTCCAGCTGCAACTTTCCGAACCGCCTAATACGGCGAAGATTGCCGATTATTTTACAAAGACAGATGTCTTGGTCAGTCACCAGCAATTCTCTGAGAGTAGCAAGTCAGAGATTGAGCTCCCAAAGAAGCCAGATTTCATCATCAGTGAAGGCTCGGCTAGTGCTGGGGAAGAAGACTTTACCCTAGCCAGTTTTCCTTCGCCCTTGGGATCTTTTGATGCTGGCGATTTTGTTCTTAATGAGGTCCGGCGCGAGGAATTTTTCAAACAGCTCAATGAATGGCAACGTGAGGGGTGGACCACTTTTATTACGTTTTCGACCAAAGGCGAACTTCAGCGTTTCACAGATCTAACTGGCAAAGAGCTAGAACGAGACTTGGGCCTGATCCCTTTGCTCGGAGAGTTGTTTGCTTCGTTCACTTTCCCTGCTGCAAAACTTTCGGTCCTCTCCTCCTCTGAGTTGTTTGGGCGCTACCGCACCCCTGGGGCTGCCCGCCGCTCGACGGTGGAAAAGGCCCGTGCCACACGGGCCCGAGCAAGTCTTGATGATATCGAGGATGGCGATCTGGTGGTCCATTACGAATATGGTATTGGAAAGTTCCGCGGTATTGCTCAAGAAGAGGAAGGCGAAGAACTTCAGATAGAATACAAAGATGGTTCGATCCTTTCAGTCCCTTTGGAGCAGGCGCATCTGATTGGTAAGTATGTTGGCGTTGGCGGGAGGACTCCAGACCTTAATAAGCTAGGCAATGCGACTTGGAATAAAAACCGAAAGCAGGCCGAGCAATCAATTCTCGATTACGCGGCCCGGCTCCTTCGAATTCAGGCCGAGCGAGAAACAAACAAAGGCTACGCTCACCCTCCCGATACTCGATGGATGTTCGAATTCGAGCAATCTTTCCACTTTACCGAAACGCCAGATCAGCAACAGGCGATCCTAGATACAAAGCATGATTTAGAATCGGAAAACGCGATGGACCGGCTGATCTGTGGCGATGTCGGCTTTGGCAAAACAGAAGTCGCGATTCGTGCGGCCTTTAAGGTGATCAGTGGTGGGAAACAAGCGGCGCTACTTTGCCCGACCACAGTTCTTGCCGAGCAGCATTGGCGCACGTTCCGGGAGCGATTTTCTGATTACCCGATCCGAGTTGATTTGCTCAATCGCTTCCGCAAACCTTCGGAGGTCCGCGCCACAATCCGAGGCCTGGCCGACGGCTCAGTCGATATGGTGATCGGCACACATCGTCTTATTTCTGGCGATGTAGAATACAAAGACCTAGGCCTTGCCATCGTCGATGAAGAGCAGCGCTTTGGAGTCGCTCACAAAGAAAAATTCAAGGACCTTTTCGCCCACATCGATGTCTTAACCCTTTCAGCGACCCCGATCCCTCGAACTCTCTACATGGCGCTAATGGGCGCGCGGGACATGTCGACAATTGATACGCCTCCAGCCAACCGACTTCCCAGTTTCCACCACCGTTACCGCCTATGATGAACGGATCATACGCGATGCTATCCGCCGCGAAATCAAACGGGGCGGACAGGTTTTCTTTCTCCACAACCGGGTGAAAACTATCGAGATGGTTCACCGCAAAATACGGGAATTAGTCCCTGAAGCGCGCGTCCTAGTGGGCCATGGACAGATGGAGAAATCTGATCTCGAAACGGTGATGCACTCGTTTGTCAACCATCAGGCAGATGTGTTACTGGCGACGACGATCATCGAGACCGGGATCGATATTCCAAATGCGAACACGATTTTGATCGACCGTGCAGATCGATTTGGCCTCGCCGATCTTTATCAACTGCGAGGCCGGGTCGGACGTGCCGGAGAAAAGGCCTACGCTATCCTATTGCTCCCTCGAGAAATGATTACCCAGGGCGATGCCCGGAAGCGCATCCATGCCATCAAACAGTATACCGCCTTAGGCTCCGGCTTCAAAATTGCTATGCGTGATCTAGAGATCCGCGGCGCGGGCAATCTCTTGGGCATTAAGCAATCCGGCCACATCGCCCAGATCGGATTCGATCTTTACTGTCAGCTACTCCGCCAATCAGTAGATAAGCTAAAGGGCAAACAAAACCCGGTCCTCCAAGAAACTGCTTTCAAAGCAGATTTTATCATCTCCACCGAAACGCAGTGGGTATCCAGCTCCTCTTCCTCGAAACTGAACATTGAAAACCAGCAAACTTTGCCCGCTTTCCTTCCGACTTCCTACCTAAGTGACACCAAACTTAGAATAGCCGCCTACCGCGAGCTCGCCGAAGCCAACACCCAAAAATCCATCACCGCCTTAGAGAAGAATTGGATCGATCGCCACGGCCGCCTTCCCCACCCCATCCAGAACCTCCTGAGCATCGCCCGCATCAAGGCCGAAGCCGCTTCCAACCAAATCACTTGTATAGAGATCTCCGGCCAAAGGCTGATGCTCCAGAGAAATGGCAGCCCGATTCTGATGGATGGATCGAGGTATCCGAGACTCACAAAAACAAAACCGGGGGAGAAACTTCAAGAGGCACTGAAAATGTTACAAAATTTTTAGGATTGTCCAAAAGGGAGGCTCGAAAAGAATGGCGCTGTGTTGGTTGGCATGAAATGATCCGGGTGGTGATTGAGGTGCCTTTCCCTACCAGCGTGGATAAACCGGCGAAAAGCGCATTCAGTTCCAATTTTCTAGGTGGGAATTTCATAACGTTTGTTTCGTTTTAACGGGGCGAGTGTTCGTTATGCCAGCACAGAGAAATTAACACACTTCGGGAAAAGAAATGCCAGGAATCTGCTTTTTCACCTAGAACGTGAAATCCCCTGAAGGCGGAACCGAGCAAGGGGTTAAGAGGCTTAAACAACTGGGAATCGAGAAAGAGTGATAGAAGCCTATCGAGAGAGAACGTTTGCGCCGACGGGACGACTTTTTCGCGGGCCAATCAGCGTTGCGGTGTTATCCTCCAGCCATGTTGCTAATCCGCCATCTTCTTCTCGCAAGCTCCCTCGTCACCTCACTTCTGGCCGAGCCGGAGAGATCCGGAAATCCCGTCTTTCCTGGCAACTACGCCGATCCCGAAGCCCTCATCTTCAAGGATCGATACTGGATCTATCCCACCACTTCGGCAGCCTATGACGAGCAATTGCATTTGGATGCTTTTTCCTCAAAGGATCTCGTGACCTGGACAAAGCATCCAAATATTCTTGATAATAAGGAAATCAAATGGGCCCGTCGCGCGATGTGGGCCCCTTCGGCCATCGAAAAGGATGGGAAATATTACTTTTTCTTCGCTGCCAATGACGTTCAAAAGGACAGTGAGCTGGGAGGGATCGGAGTCGCAGTCGCCGATCACCCGAAAGGACCCTTCAAGGATCTCCTGGGAAAACCACTCATCAATAAAAACGTCAATGGCGCCCAACCCATTGATCAATATGTTTTCAAGGATGATGGAAAATATTACATGGTTTATGGAGGCTGGAAGCATTGTAATCTTACCCGGCTCAACGACGACTTCACCGCACTCCTGCCCTTCGAAGATGGCAGCACCTTTCGTGAAATCACCCCCGAGGGATATGTTGAGGGACCGATCTTTTTTCGACGCCAGGGAAAGCTCTACTTCATGTGGTCTGAAGGCAGATGGGCCGGCCCGAATTACTCGGTGGCCTACGCCATCGCCGATTCGCTCGATGGCCCCTTTGAGCGCATCGGAACAATTCTAAGACAGGACCCGGAGATCGCTACTGGAGCGGGTCATCACTCCGTAATTAATGTCCCCGGAACCGACGAATGGTTCATCGTTTACCATCGCCGCCCCAAGGGCAGCAACGCACGTGACAACCGCGTGACCTGCATCGATAAAATGGAGTTTAACAAAGACGGCACCATCAAGCCGGTCAAAATAACCAACGAAGGCGTCACCGCACACCCGATCAAACGATAAAACGTGGTCGGTATTGCTGAAAAATATAACGAATTCGCTTACCAATTCTGGCAGATCGCTTTGTGCGTCACTCTTCGAGAGAGAGTCGGAGGTATCTTTACTCCTAAAACCAGCAATTCGCCGATCAAACAGCAAGTCGCAAGATCCGCCGTCTAGAAAGTTGCAAAGATCAAGCATTCGCATTATTCGCGCTTAGAACATGCAAAGTCTGGGCCTTTTAACCCCCGCCACCGATACCTCCCCCCCCCTTCCTTGCAACCGTGTCCACCCATTGAAGCCTTTTAAAGCGGTAGGGTAGTTAAGATCGTGCTTACCCGTGATCGCGGCGCGGTGACCTTTTTTGGCGCAACAAGTTAAACACATTCTCCCGAGCGGCGTCAGTATTCTGCCAATTGTGAATCAAGCCACAATTATCTTAGGGCCCGCCCAAATTCAGACAAGCCCGCGCAGTTGCACACAAAGGGCTGTTTGTTCGACAATGAGCAAAAAACTGACTTCGCTAGTTTATCAATGGTAGGCGTTTTAATCGGAACGTCATATTCAGCGCACCCCAACCAGTCCTAGGCACCTAAATGCTTGATCAGCTACATTCGAAAATTCAGATCTATTAGAATTATGTTAATTGCAGTCGGCGGAACAATCGACCATGCTGCCAATCTGTTCTAGAAAACTGACAACACACAGATCCTTATGAGACCATTCTATAGCTCAATAGCCCTCTCAGTAATTGTCGCCACGGCACTCCTACCCCAAATCGCTACCGCCGATCAACTTAGCGAGAAGGAACTACTTAAGAAGTATCCCAACCGAGAGGTCTTTGCCACTAACCTGAGCGGGATCAGAGACTTTTCGACTGAGTTCCCGCTAGTGGATCTCATGAAACAAGGCCGCCCTTGGCAAACTGAGCCAAGAGTCTACGTGAGCACGGTCGATGCAGATGGAAACCTAACCGAATTACCGGAAGGAGGCGCCTATACAACTGCCGCCCTTGGGCAAAATATGCCCGCTGGCACCTATACGCTGACGTGGAGTGGCACTGCCACCATCCTTAAAGAACAGCTAAACGCAGGTCAAATAACCAAAGATGAAGCGAACCGCATTGAATTTGAACTGGCAGATTCCAAAGGCAAAATTTTGGTTCACGTAGAGACGATGGATCCGAACGATCCAATCCGGGATATACACCTCTATCTACCTGGTGGTGAGACGGCAAATAGTTGGTTCAATCCCGAATTCTTGGATTATATCGAACCCTTCGGCGTCCTGCGTTTCATGGATTGGCAAGAAACTAATAACAGCGATCAGGTAAATTGGTCTAAACGCCCACGGCCAGAGCAGCAAACTTGGAAATTGGAGGGATCAACGGGCGCACCCGTGGAAGTGATGTGTGATCTGGCAAACCGTATGCACAGCGACCCTTGGTTCTGCATGCCACACTTGGCCAACGACGAATACGTGCGCGAATTCGCCAAATTGGTGAAGCAAGAACTCGATCCCAATCGGAAGATCTACATTGAGCTGTCCAACGAGGTGTGGAACTTTAGCTTTCAGCAAACGAAACACTTTGCCGATATTGGCGAAAATGAATTGGGAGTAAAGGTCGGCAACAGCCCTACTAGAGCTGCTTACGCGCTTCGATCTAGGGAGATTTTCAAAATCTGGGAAGATGTGTTTGGTGGACGTGACCGATTTGTTCGAGTCTGCGCGTCGCAATCGGCCAACCCTCGTATTTCTGAAATCACTCTCAAATACGAAAATTCAGGCGAACATTTTGACGCGCTCGCCGTAGCTCCCTACTTCGGATTTAATAAGGAGCTTTCCGGAAAATTCAAGGCGAACAATGAATCATCTGTGGATGATATTTTTGCTGCCGCTCTGACTGTTATCAACGAGAAGACCGCAGAGAATATTAGCGATCAAAAGGCTTTGGCCGATCAATATGGTTTACGTCTGATCGCATACGAAGCAGGACAGCATTTACTCGATAGAACCGGTCGAGGTAGCCGCGAACTGACTCCTCTTGCACAAAAATATTTAGAGGCGAATCGCGACCAAAGAATGGCGGATCTTTACACTCGCTATTTTGAGGTTTGGTTCAACAACGGCGGTGATCTACTGGGCATGTTTTCCAGTATCCACAAACCAGCATCTTCAGGATCCTGGGGCATGAGTGAGTATCTCGGGCAACCCCTGGACGAGGCGCCAAAATATCGAGCTACCCTAGAAGCAATTAAGAACCCAAACCTCCGGGCGAGAAAATAACCGACGCGTGTCTTCCTGAATCATTACGCCTTCAATAAATAGACCTTCCCCCATCCCATATTTCCGTCTGAAAAACTGGATTGGACCTTCATTCAGTATAGGTTCTCACATTCAAACACCACAAAACCAATAAAATCAAGTAGCTCAAGCCTTCTTCGCTTTGTGCTAAAAACCTCTAGTTTCAAAATTTTCCTTTGCGTCGCCTCTTCCTTGCCACGACATGCCCGAGTGACAGGAAACGACAAACCAAACGTCATTTTCCTTGTCTCTGACGACCAACGCTCAGACCCGATTAATCTGAAAGGCGAAGGAGTCTACAAAAGTTGGTGAAGTGACTGCTCGAGTTGAGTTATTGGAAAAACAATTTGATGGGCTAATGGCATGCATCAAAATCAAAGATGGTATCTTCCCGGATCCGAAGCACATAGCGCGGGGTGAAGGACACCCAGAGGCTGCTTGGTATGATGGGCCAAGCGGTGAAGGCCATGGGTGGGCAGGCGTTCATACAGCCGGGGCTTCGTGTGAGGGCCTGGGCGCAGCGTAAGGATGATAAGCCGCACGCGCTGTTCCAGAAAGTAAATAGGGTCGGTCCCCGCTGGTACGAAGCGACCGCAATTGTGCCACAAAAAAAACCTCGATCTACCCATTATAAGTCTTGAATTTTTTCGGTCAGTCGCCGGCAATCCGACGGGGAAGAAGGCTTTATTAAAATACCCTCTCGAAATTTCAGCCACTGAATTGATCCATTTCAATCAATCTCGAAGTGAGTCAAAATGGGTGAGACAAAAGCCCAGAAGTCAAAACCAAAGGATCGAAAAAAGAAGAGTTTCAAGCTCTCCGGTCCAGCGTCTTCGGTATCTTCCCCGAATGCTAATCCTTCTTCTCACCAATTCCCCGCTTTTATTCCCAAATCTTATCTCTTCGATGCGAAACTCCGCATCAACGCTTACCGCGAACTTGCCGAAGCCAATACGGAGAAGTCGATCGTTTTCTTAGAAACAAGATAGCAAGATCGCCATGGGAAATTTCCGGTGGCAGTGACGAATCTTTTCATCATTGCTCGGATCAAAGCAGAGGCCGCTGCAAATCAAATCAGCTCTGTTGAACTTTCGGAACAGCGCCTAATTCTTCATCGTGATCGGGCTCCAATCCTTTTGGACGGCTCAAAATCTCCAAGGCCCACAAAATCCAATGCTTCGCGAAATTGGATGACGCATTGAAGACCTTGAGAAGCTTCTAGGTCTGGGTCTTTTTTTACCTATTTTTGTAAAAGCATTTTATCTACCTACTGTGACTAAGCGGAGTTCGATTCAGGGGCAAACGCGTCAAGCTAAAGTCGCGGTGCTTGCTTTCTCCCTTGCATCGAATCGGTCTGGAGCTGCAGGACCGGGATCATGATTTCTTTTTTGCTGAGCTTGCAGCTTTTTTGGCTCTCTTGATCCCCTCTTTTTTGGTGGTTCTTCGGGTCACTTTCTTCGCCTTCTTGCGGGGTGATTTTCGAGATCCATGCTTCTTTAAAACTTCATCAGAAAGCGCTTTGGTTTCTGGTTGCCGCTTGATTCCATAATAGGCAGTGCGCATCTCGCCCGTGCTTGCTTTCCATTTTACGATCGGCGCCAGATATCCGCTCAAAGGCTTTTCCTGATGATCAATGATCTCCTGCGCTGAATAGTGCTTTAGCTCAGGTATCCACCGCTTCACGAACTTTGCCGTGGGATCTTGGTCAGCGATTTGTTTTGCCGGATTGTAAGTTCGGAGCGTGTTGATGCCGACCACTCCCGCCTGCATCTGCAGCTGAGGTACATGGATACCCGGCTCGTAATCTGCCCACCATTGACCCATCGGCCACATAATATCTTTCCAATGCAGATGAAGGGCATGACAAGCCACGGAAGTGAGCATGCAGCGCATTCGGAAATTGAGAAAGCCCGTCTGCTTCCCACAGCGAATGCACGCGTCGACGAGCGGGAAACCGGTTTGCCCATCGATCCATGCTTTTAAGATCCTCGGGTCAGCAGCCTTTGGTAAAGAATCGTAGGCACGATTCAGAGCAAAAAATTCCATCGAAGGTTCGGATTCCAGCCGTTGAATAAAGTGATCCCGCCAACTAATTCTCGCTAAGAAACTGCTCAAGGAGCGCCGCCACTTACCTGCATCTGGCTCGTCAGAACTCTTGTAATCCTCGATCTTTTTGCGAACTGCTGCCTCTACTTCTCGGGCAGTGATCGTGCCCCAAGCTAAATGAACCGATAGCCGGGAGCCTGCATGGAATGCGGTATTCGGGGACGAAATGCCGCTACTATAAGCCACCCCTCGCATATTCAGGAAGGTCTCTAATACCCGCCTTGCATCAACTTCTGAAACCTTTTGCCGCGCCCGAATGGTGCGATCGGTCATTTGAAATCCAAAGCTCGCAAGACGGGGGACCGGTCCTGCAGCTTCTTTCACTTTCGGCGGAACTCGAATCGCCTTACAGGCAGATTGACTTGGTCTTGGCAGCGGGCCGGAATCCATCCATTCCTTCCACAACTTAGCGCGTCGATCCCGATCCCTCAGCCCTCGAAATACACCGGTTTGTCGACGTTCGGTCCACTCGATGCCGTTTTCTATACACCAACTACCTACTGCTAGATCACGGTCAAAGGTGCGCTTCGTTCCAATCTCCTCGTGACTCACAATCATTTGAAAGGGATGGATATTAAGAAGCTGTGAGAAGATATCCGTGACTTCCCCTTGAAACATCGCGACTTCGCAATCAAGTTTCCGAATCGCCTCTAGCCAAGCAGCTACATGGAAGGCTGAAGTTTCTGGTGCCGATAGCGCACTAGGTTCTAAGACAAAGACAGGTATCACCAGTGAACCAGCATCAAGTCCTAGCAAAAGGGCTGGATTGTCCGAAATGCGAAAGTCCTTCTTCATCCACCAGATGATGGTTCTGTGAGCCGAAGGCTGGAATGTTTTTGACGATCTTTTGGAAGCTGGACGCACTGCCATTTACGTTCTTACAAAAGCACGCGATGTCATCCAAGACTTCATGATCACCGTCAAAAAATCGAGTACTTTCAAACTTACCTATTTTCTGATCTGGCAGATTAAAGCGAATCCATGATGCTCTCGATTGTCCGATCGCGACAGAGCAGCCGATGACTCAGCCACTCCCTATGGTGTTCCGCTGACCGCAATCGAATTTCATAAGTCCGGATACTCCACGATTCTATGCATAATTACTCACATATATTTTTTCTAGTTCTAACTTTTCTCATACCTATAAGGCTTCCAGCGAATGACTATCGATGGCTAGAAAAGTCCCCTCATCCACAAGACCTACACTTCACTGAACAACAGAAGGAATTTCTTCGAAAAGTCGATCCAGATTTATTTCGACTCACACCCGTCGTTCACTCGAATGATGAAGCATTCGGGCAGGCTGATGGACTTGGTTATGCAGTAGGTGGCTACGATGGCAGCGCAATTTTCATCAGCTTTTACGCGAGAGCCTTCCACTTCGGCGGACCTGGTGGAAAGGAGGGAAAATATCCTCCTGGCTCCTCCCGCTGCACAATTGTCCGATCAGTGGACGATGGCTTAACATGGGACGCTCCATTCAAAGCTGATCGTGAGATAGGCCTAGAAACCTCAAAAATCGGATGGGGAAACTCAATTATCGCCGAACCTGCTAAGACCCTCGCGATCTCGACCGCTGGCATATTCAAGACAGTGGATTCCGGGATCAGCTGGACACGTTTCCCCACCGCCTTGGCTCAAGACGGCATGTTAAATTCTTCAGTTTCTGAATCGAAGTATCATCTTGGCCCCAGTGCATTCCGTCACCCTGTGGGTGGATTAATGACTTTTGCTCAAGCGAAGAGCGAGGAAGATGGCAGCGGAAGCTTTTATATTCTTCACTCCATTGATGAAGGTGAAAGCTGGACGGCTACCGTAGTCAAAACAGGCAATAACGCAGTGATTCCAGTGGAGCCAAGCGCTGTCTTGTATGGCGAACAGGACCGTATCTTCCTGTTCACACGCAATGGGAAGAACGGACAGGCTTCGTCCCCTAGCGCACTGTTCATTGATGTGATCGCCCCTGGAAAATACTCGGTGAGCCATGCGGGTGTAACAAATGCTCGTGTGGATGGGCACCAAGATACCCACGACATTATCTATAACGAAAAGACAGATTGTTTTGAATCTGTAGTGGTCAATCGAGGTTCAAAGGATAATCACTATAATATTATGGAGCTGAGCCTATACTCTATCCCCCGCGTCGAAGCGGAGTCGGGTTCTCATCATTGGAACTACCTAGGACATCTTATTCTACCAATCGATGGAGCCTATGGAAAAGGTGTCTCTGAAGGGGCCCATCCTGGCGGCTCGTTTATCAAAGGAAACTACCATTATATTCCCTTCCATCGCGGAGAATCCTATGCCACGCACTCATCGATCTATCTGATTCGTCGCTCCTTGGATACGAAAGCACTTCAGCAGGTCCTTCCAAAGCTAGGATCTCACATCACTGAGAAACCTAAATAGGATAACTGAGTCATCAGGACTCAACTCCGAAATATGCAGGTCCGGGAAGAAGGAATCTTATACGACACAGCATTTCACCCAAACTTTGGGTAAAGAATCGTCAATTGGACGCGACTCTAGCTACGCCAGCATATACAAGAGAAACTGGACCATCATTCTCTGCACTAATTCGACTTCTTAGGGCTCAAAGGGGTCTAAAAAGGCCTATGCTTAGTCTCCCGAAGTCTCAATTCGACCCTCGGCCATAATATTTCCTGGAGCTGGATCATCAGATACTGTCCGAGTATTCACTGAGGTATCACCTGGAACCTCCATCTGGTTCGAACAGCTCGATAACATTAAGAAAGAGAGAAAGGCAAACTGCGGCAGGTATAGCGTTTGGAACATATTAAAAAAATAGCTGATCGGAAGTGATCGTGTCCAGTTTTGAATCCATCCATCGCCCAAAGTAGCGTTCATGGCCGTCCCTACCCCGGGGATAATTTGAATTCGATCTGCCGATCAAATTCTGTTTGACCTAACCTACGATATGGTGAACAAACGGCGACCTAATTGAGATAGGTTCTCAATAAGCTATGCGGATTCCATTTTTCACGGCCTTTCTATCAATGCCTCTAGTCTTGATCGGCATGATTCCCTTGCTTCAGGCGCAGGAGAATCTGGTCGAGATTGCAAAATTGCAGGAAACGATCTCCAAGCATATCGATCTGCAGAATGCAAACGCCTCGGAGAAAGCTGATTGGGAAACTAGAAAGTTAGAGATGGAGAAGCTTCTTGAGCTTCATCTCGCCGAGCTCGCTTTGCTGGAAGAAGAGCTGTCCTCCAGTGGAAATTCTGCACCTTCGCACGATTCCGAAGTTTCCGAGCTAAGCACAAAGATCGCCGATCTAAAGGCAGCCCGTAGGCTTACCTCCGAAGCCGCGGCAAGCGCTGTCCCGCGAACTTTAAGGCTTGCTTCATATTTTCCAGAACCACTGCGTATTGAAATCACCGAAGAAAGTGAAAAGCTCCGTTCGTGGCATTCAGACATGGATCCACGCGATACAATCCAGACGATTTTTGGAATTCTGGAAAAAGCGCACCAGTTTAATCGGAAAATTACGAGGAGCTCAGAGCTGATTGGCAAAGTTAACTCTGACACGATCTACCTAGGTTTAGGAATCGCTTATTACCGGAAGCCACAGGGCGAATCGGGTATTGGCAGGCCTAACAAAGGAGGCTGGACCTGGGAGGCCATTCCAGAGGCCCAAAGCGAAATTGATCGTGCCCTCAAGATCGTCGATGAACTAAGTCCTCCGAACACAACCCAACTACCTCTCCAGTTCGAGAAGGGGATCGCAGAATAGTTTTTTTTGGTGTCATCTATGAAACGTCTGATTCTTTGCCTTCTCTTCGCCCTTAGCACCGGCGCCTCATCGGAGGTTTCGATTGAAGAAGCGCTAAAAGAAACAAATGCAGACCTCCTTAGCACCCAGAAGGAGCTGGCCGCTACGCGCAAAGGCATCATGGATGAGAAGCCAGAACTAAGCGCTAAGTTCGAAGCGATAGCGCTGGAGCTGAGACAGAAGCGGCGCTTGCACCGAATCGCCCAATTCACCGCAAGCGATCGTGCCGCAGAACTACGAGCATTGCAGATAGACCTAGATGCGCGCAGTGCGGACGCAACGTATGTCTCTGGGCTATTAAAGGATTTTGCGCTGAAGACTGAAACGCTCAACCCGCCTGGGACTCCCCCGCTAGATATTTCTCCAAAGATCTTAGCGGCCTCACCCGCTGAAGCTTCGGAGGCAATCGCTTTGCGTATTCCTATTCTTTCCTCCGCTTTGGACCAACTAGAAGCAACCATTGGCGGCTCTGCGCATTCTGGTATGGCAATCAATCCTTCTGGCGAGATTCTAGATGGGACTTTTGCCAACTTCGGGCCTCTTTCTTATTTCCTTTCAAAGGACCAATCTTTTGCGGGTTCAGTCTATGAGAACACTGGGGCAAAATATCCTAGTCTAGATGCAGTTCCTCCCGAATCTGTCGAGGCACTCCTCGGTGGTGATCGCAGCTCCCTCCCAATCGATTTAAGTCTTGGAAATGCTCGGCTCATCTCAAACCTCGACTCCGGTCCACTGGATCTTATCCGGAAAGGTGGCTTGTGGATTTGGCCAATTCTAGGCCTAGCCCTTCTCGCGCTCGTTTTTGGTATCATCAAATTGATCGGCTTCCTAAGATACAAAAGCCCCTCCGATGGCTGGCTTTCAGAAATTCTCGCGGCCGCCCGCGAAGGAAACTCCGGACAAGCCGCAGAAATTGCCAATTCCCAAGCTCACCCAGCTGGGCCCGTCCTTGCAACGCTAGCCTCCCTGCCAATCGAATCGCCCGACTTGGTTGAAGAAACCCTTTACGAACGTCTCATGTCGGTGCAGGCGAAAGCTACGAGTTTGCTACCTGTCATCGCGATCACGGCAGCCACTGCCCCATTGCTTGGGCTATTAGGCACAGTATCTGGAATGATTTCGACCTTTAATCTAATCACTATCTTCGGATCAGGCGATCCAAAGCCCCTCGCTGGCGGCATCTCTGAGGCCCTTATTACCACTTTGTTTGGCCTCATTGTCGCCATTCCTGCATTAATTCTTCACGCATTTCTCTCACGCCGAGCTCAAGGAATTATTCAAATAACCGAACGAATGGGCCTCACCTATGTAAACGCCATTCGTCGTGTCTCATAGGCCGTGTTTCTGAATAATTACCGCCAGCAAAAGCCCATCTTAGACTAACACCGCTTGTTATGATTTCAGCCGTCCAAGATATACTGCGCGAAGGTGGTTTCACGGTCTATGCACTCATCGCTCTAGCCTTCATTATCTATGCCGCCCTCTTTTCCGTGTGGCAGCATTTACGTTCAGCGGAGGCTGCACTTGGCTCTTTGAATCATCACACAGCGCGGCAAGGCCGCCGCGGCATTGACAGTGAATTCACCCATTTCGAGCTCACCGAGCTCGCTTGGATCGAACGCCGCCTTCCAGTCCTCGCTGTTCTTATTTCGGCAGCTCCACTCTTGGGCCTGCTTGGCACAGTGGCAGGCATGCTTATTACCTTTGCGGGCATGGCCACAGGGAATAGTGCGCCGATCGATACAATATCGTCAGGAATTTCAAAGGCACTCGTCACCACACAGGCTGGGCTGGTGGTCGCCATTCCTGCATCTCTTCTATTAGCCCTTGTCAGGCGTCAAACCACGACTACCCGGCTAACTTTTCAGGAAAAACGACACAGCTTTCTAACAACCGCTCACTCCCATGCGTAGAAGTCACCCACAAATTTCTGAAACCAGCAGCACAATCGATATTTCACCGTTGATCGATATCGTGTTTCTTCTGCTCATCTTTTTTATCGTGACAACTGTGTTTGTGAACGAGACCGGTGTTGAAGTTTCAAAACCGACCGCTGCGAGTGCAGAATCTCTAGAGCGGCAAGCGATTCTTATCTCAGTTACGGCGGAATCTCGATTCTGGCAAGGCGGTCGTGAGATTGGGAAAGACGGTGTGCGGGCTGTCGTTGCAGCTCTTTTAGAACACGATCCAGACACTCCCGTGATCATTCGGGCCGATCTCAATGCACCTACTGAGGCGACAGTCGCGGCGATCGATGCATCAAAGTTAGCTGGTGCAAACTCGGTATCTTTGGCGACCTCACAATAAGCTTTTGCCATGAGTCTAAAAGCAATCGTCATCGGCATTTTCGCCTCACTAATCATCCTAGGAATCCTAGGTTTGGCGCGGCTTCTTGTCAGCGCTCCTCCGCTCGCCGAAGTGCAGATCCGGACCATTGACATGGCTAGCATTCCACCACCGCCACCACCGGTTTCAGACTCAGAGCCTCTTGCTGAAACTCCGCCGCCACCACCTTCGATCATTAGCAATGTGGAAATCTCAGATCCTACAGCCATTCAAATTCCCATCGCAAATTTCCCATCAGACCTGAGTCTCCCAACAGAAAGTTTTCACATAGACGCAGCTCCAGCACCTCTTCCTGTAGGCAAAGCTGCGCCTAAAGTTCGCCCATCCGCTCCCGCCGCCCGGCCATCTCGAAAAGCGCCGACATCGAAGACACCCACCCCGAAGCCTCGAGCACCCACGCCGCCATCTCCGATGAAGTCTCATTACAACACGAATGAGTTAGATGGCACGCCACGCTTGCTGCGCCATGGCTCTGCAGCCTTCCCCTCCTCACTGTCGCGAAAAGGCGTTTCCTCTGGCACCGTGGTCCTTGAAGTAGAGCTTTCCACATCCGGAAGGGTGAGCATCCGTCGTGTGGTTTCTTCCTCCTATCCAGAGCTCGTTGCTCCTGCTCGCCGCATCGCCTCTTCCGCCCGCTTTACCGCCCCAAAGCACCGCGGCCTGGCTGTTAAAGCAATCATGCGTTGGCCAATCACCATTAAGAAATAATATTCTCATGCGCATTTTTCTCCTCCTGCTTAGTACTTGCTCATTCGGGATTGCAGCCGAGCCATTGCCGCTCTCCGAAAGCTATTGGAACGATCCCTCATTCCTCAAATCCTTCAATGGCTCCTACCGGATTGAAGCGCGGATCGAGCCTTCTGTTACAAGTGAAGAACGCGGAGTGCTTATCGAAATGCAGCAGCTGATGGCCGCAGGTCGCAGGACCCAGTCGATTGAGCTTCTAAAGAACTCGAAGCTCACTGCAAAATCGGCCGCCCTGCTATACAATCTAGCGACCTTACAATTCGAAGCCGGTGATCTTGCTTTAGCGAAGGAGACATATCAAAAAGCGCTGGAAATTTACCCGTCCTTTCGCCGTGCACACAGAAACCTGGCCTTGGCCCTAATCCGCGAAGGGGAGATCGCAAAGGCGATTACTCACCTGACCGAAGCGCTACGTTTGGGTGATGCGGAAGGGACTAGCTACGGCATGCTTGGCTATTGCCGCCTTCACCAAAAGCAATACGCGAGCGCGCTTCAAGCATACCGCCTTGCGCAGGTAACAGAGCCGGAAGTTGCTGAGTGGAAGGCTGGAATCGCTCAATGTCTGCAGCAGCTAAATCAGCGGGAAGACGCCATTTCTTTGCTGAAAGAAATTTTAAAAGAGCGAGCCACTGAAGCATCCTACTCAGTTCTATTGGCGAATCTTCTCCTCGATTTAGAACGCCCGACCGAAGCACTCAAAGCATTGGAGTTGCCATACCGCCTCGGCAAATTATCGCCCGATGAAACTTTGCTCGTTGCTGAGCTACGCCTTCGTCAAAAACAGCCAAAACCTTCACTTGCAGCAATCGAGCGAGCATTTGCAAACCCTGCAAAGCTACCTACAGAAAGTGCGATTGTTCGAGTGATCCAGACGTCTACGTCTTTGAACGAATGGGAACTCTCGAAAAATTTGCTCGAGCGGATCGAGCAGCTGGAAATTGAACATTCCAACCCGATCATCCTAGCCAGTGCAAATTACCTGATGAAGTCCGGCAAGGACCCAGATCTCGGTGCAGCGAAATTAGACAAGCTGCTTAGCAAAGAGCCGAGCTTCGGCCCCGCTTTGATCTCCCTTGCGAAATATAAAATCGTAAGAGCCCAGCCAGACGAGGCGGAGATTCTGCTAGAGCGGGCGGCAGCTACTTTCTCGAGTCAATATGAAGCTGAAGTAGAACTCGCCCAGCTCCTTGCCAGCCAAGCCCGCTACACAGAGGCACTAAAAAGAATACAAAATGCCCTCGAGCTTGAATCATCGGCCGATCTTGTAAGCTACCAAGCAGCCCTCCAATCTTTGCTCAAGGCATCTCAATAGCTCGCCGAACTTACACCGCGCCTTACCAAAATGGCTTTACATCACATGTTGCCCGGTGTCCTTGCTCTTTACTAAGCCACGCTCCGTAAGATAGCGCAAAAGACCTGCCGAGGTGACTCCGTGGATCAAAATTGAAACTAGCATGACGAAGGCGACCGATGACCACAGTGTGTCGACACTATCGAAGTCCCCCTTCCGCTGCGCGTAGGACAAATAATAGATCGATCCTAGGCCACGGATTCCAAGAAACCCGATCGCCCATCTCGCTTTCCATTTCAGCCCAGACCGAAACATCGCGAGCGCTCCCACGATTGGCCTGAGTATCAATAGGAATACCACAGCGAGCAGCACCCCCCACCATGTGAGTGCATTGAGAACTCCGCTGGCTAGGAGGCCACCGAACAGAATCAACATGACGACTAGGACTACGCTTTCGATTTGATCGATAAAGCCATGGGTGCGTTTGTGAAGTTCGTGGCGTCTTTCGCATTGGCGCGCGACGACAGAGCCAATAAACACGGCAATAAAGCCATAGCCTTCCAGCATCTCTGTGACTCCATAGGCCAAGAATAAAGAGGCCATCACCAGCAGGCCCTCTTGCCCAATGAATACCTCAGATTCATCTTCCTCACCTTTCCGATCTCGGAACACAAACCATGTCGCGATTCTACCAGTTAACCACCCGATTGCGCAACCAGCCGCGATCCGCCAAAGCACATCCAAAGCGAACCATTTTGCAAATAGATCCACATCCCAGGGCGCTGTAGATAATGCGATGGCAAGATATACGAAGGGGAAAGCCAAGCTATCATTGAACCCAGCTTCTGCGCTGAGATTGAATCTCACGTCATCTCGTTCGGATTCTCCGGGAGGTCCGACCTGGACGACACGTGCCAGCACGGGGTCGGTCGGTGCTAGGCAGGCTCCTAGAAGCAAGGCCGCTGCCGGCGCCAGGCCTAGCCACGCCCAGCCCATCCATGCAACTCCAGCTATACTTGCCGGCATCGTAAACCATAATAATGGGGCTACCCCACGCCAATCTTGCCAGGTAAACTTCCGGTCAATCGCAAGACCTACTCCCATTAACGAAATGATCACAATCATTTCAGTCGCATATTCTGAGGCGGCTGCTAGTCCAGGATCGAAGGCAGGATTTAGCCACCCGAGATCAAGTGGCAGGGAGAACACGGCCCATCCAAGGCCCACAAAAAGGATCGGCAATGACAACGGAAAATTTTGCAACCGCTTCTCAAGAACGATAACACCTGCAATTGCCGCGCCGATTAGTGCATATAGGAAAATTCTCGGCTCCATACGGATCGACCTTGAAGGCGACGAGGGCGTCTGTCGATCCCGCTCCTTCGCGAAAGTTATTCCTCTTCAGTTTCGCCCGGGACGCGGCTTGTTAGGTCTTCGCCGCCTGATGGAAAGCCATCGGTGGCCGGCTGTGGAATCGGTGGCTTGTCAGCAGAATCTGGCTGTTTGTTCACACTAGTTGGGTCTATTTTTGCCGTCTTTTCGCGTCCTCTTTCTTCCATTTTGAAATATCCGATGCTAATTCAACTTCTCAACTAGTTTTCCTATAGACAAAAATTTATACTCATTCATGTGCCCCTTATTGACTGCTCTATATAGGAAATCGCTGCTTGGCTTCATATTGCTGAGCGTCAACCCGGTCGATTATGCTCAATCGGAGAATGCAATTCAGTCGATAGCCTTTGGCTCTTGTCTAAGGCAGGACCGACCTGCGCCAATTTTAACAACTTTGGCCAAATTCAATCCTGATGTTTTCATCGCAATGGGAGACAATATATATGGCGACACAGAGGATATGGATATCCTTGCTGCGCGCTATCAGCAGGCCCGGAAGTTGCCGGGGTATGCTGTGCTAAGGAAGAACACCGCTTTTCTAGGTACTTGGGACGATCACGATTTCGGAGCGAATGATGCTGGAAGCGATTATCCGATGCGCGCTGAAAGCCAGAGCGCATTCCTCGATTTCTTTGACGTTCCCGCTGGAAGCCCCCGACGTTTCCGAAAGGGTGTCTACTATCATCATGATTTTGGGCCTCCGCAAAAGCGCGTTCGTATCATCCTGCTCGATACCCGATTTTTCAGAGATCCGGTTGGTTCAGGTGGAACAATTCTCGGCGAGGAACAATGGAGTTGGCTGGAAAAGACTTTAGTAAATAGCGATGCGCAGTTAAATATCGTTGTTTCCTCGATTCAGCTGATCCCAGAATCCAAGTTTGGTGAACGGTGGTCAAAATTCTCATCGGAGCGATCACGTTTTTTATCGTTATTGGATAGAAAGGACATCCCGCCTGTTGTCATTCTGAGCGGTGATAAGCACTACGCTGAATTCCACGTCGATCAATCAAGTCTTTCCTATCCATTGATCGAAATTACATCAAGCAGTCTAAACGCAACGCGTAAACGCCCTGTTCCTCCGGGTCCGAAGCACTTCGGTCGCACGATCGAAGAGGATAACTTTGGAGTGATCGTAATTGATTGGAACACCTCGCCGCCTTCAGCCAAAATATCTTTGCGCGGTATAACTAACTCACCGCTCCAAACGACTGAGCTACCAGCGGATGTTTTTCGAAAACTTAGAAGAGAGGGATAGCGATATCCTACCTCTCGGCTTTTATCCAATCGACGATTAGTTCAAAAGGTCCAGCCTTTCCATCACCTAGAAAAACCCGAAGTTGTCGGACATTGTCCAATTTGAGATCGGGCCCATCCAAGGTTTTTCCCCGCCATGTAGGAAACATTTTAGAAAATGGAACCGACACCTCGATAAATTCATCCGCCTTTGTGTCAAATTTACCTTGATAATCAATTCTAGAGCCTCGGTCTTTGGCATTTGTCGCCATGCGGAACTGATAGGTCCGGCCGTCGCCTTTTACGCGGAGGACAACCCTAGTGAACGCGTGAAGATCCCAATCGCCATCTGCTGTCTGCAAGGAGGCAAAACCCCCGTTGTTCTCTAAAGATATTTTGCCAGAAAAGTGCAGTGAGCCGTCTTTTATCTCCCCTTTCCCGATCGAGACGCCGCCCATCACATCATCATTCTCGACAAGCCATTTTGGGCCATCGTCTGAATCTTCGAATTCATAGAGAGTCCGGGTATTTTCAGCAGATAAGGACATTAGGGGTACGAGGAATAGGACATAACAGAGTCTACTAAGCTTCATAGCTAGGGGGAGGATAGGATTATTTGGGATTGGCGGCATAAAACCTCAATCTAATTCGCGCGTTGTCACATATCATCGCTTAATCTTTCTAGAGCAAGTGCACAAAAAAATCCCTGCCGTCGGAACGGTAGGGATTTGAATGTAGTGTTCGGCGACTCTTCAGCCGTAAAAAACTTAAGCAGCTAGAAGAACTGTTTCTTTCTCCTTGTCGCACTTGCCTTTGTCGCAATCTTTGCCAGCGATCAAAGTTGAAGTTTCCTTCTCTTTATCACATTTGCCTTTGTCGCAATCTTTGCCGGCAATCAGAGTCGGCTCTCCTTTATCGCCATCGCACTTGCCCTTATCGCAATCTTTTGCGGCTACGAGCGTGCTTTCTTCTTTTTCGCCCTTGCTTTTATCGCACTTATCGCAATTTCCAGCGAAAGCTGCTGACGTTGCAAACATTGCGGAACAGAGAGCTGTTAGTAGTAGTTTCATAGTTTTTGGTAGTTGGTTTAATTTATATGGTATCGCTTCTGAGTATACGTGTAGAAGAGGAATGCGCTACTTCTTTATTCCATCTAATTCACCTTTCGCCAATCCAGGCTAAATATTCTTGATTCCCGTCCATCCCGGATATTTTTGCGGGGACGATCCCTTTCCATTGGCGACCGTGGTCTTTCACGAAACTTTGGATTTTCAAGATAGCCCGATCTCTAAGTCCTTGATCACGGATGATTCCGCCCGATCCTACGTCTTTCCGCTCAAGTTCGAACTGAGGTTTGATCAGACATATGACGTGCCCACCCTCCTTTAGGACGGCAAACACTGCGGGCAGGACTTTCGTAAGTGAGATGAAGGATAGGTCCATCACTGCGAGATCTACGTTCTCCCCCAAGTCTTTTCCCGTCAATCTCCGCGCATTGAAGCGTTCCTGTGAAATGACCCGAGGATCGCTGCGCAGTTTCCAGACGAGTTGGTTCGTCCCCACATCAATCGCATGAACCTTGCAAGCTCCCCTCTGCAGCAAACAATCGGTGAAGCCACCCGTCGAGGCGCCGACATCAAGGCATACCAAACCGTTTACATCAAAGCCGAATTCTTCCAAAGCCCCCTCCAATTTTAAGCCTCCGCGTCCTACAAACTTTGGTCTTTCTCTGATTTCTACGATTGCCTCCTCTCCGAATCTCTCCGCGGGCTTGTCCACGACGCGCCCGCCAACTTTTACTTCTCCGGCGAGAATTAGGCGCTTTCCCTGCTCACGAGAGTCGCACATTCCCCGCAGCATCAGCAGTGCGTCTAATCGATCCTTTCTCACCCCCTTTAGGTAAACACTCTGGAGACTATCGGCAACTACCGCTTGGCGTATGAAGGAAAGCGACTAAGTTCAAATGATGAAAAAGAGCAGACTGAGCATTTTCCCAATTACCGTAAGCTTACTCGCAAGCATCTCGATTGGCTGCAGTGAGGAGAAACCTAGAAATGCTGCTTTGAAGGAAAAACTATCGCCAATTCAATACAAGGTCACCCAAGAGGATGGCACCGAGCCAGCGTTCAAAAATGAATATTGGGATAATAAGGAGCCGGGGATCTACGTTTCTATCGTTTCTGGTGAACCCTTATTTAGTTCCAAAGACAAATTTAAATCAGGCACTGGCTGGCCTTCATTCACTCGTCCGCTCAACGAGGCTGCGGTTTATGAGGTGATTGATCGTTCATATGGAATGGTCCGACGCGAATCTCGATCGAAAAAGGCTGATACCCATCTCGGCCACATATTTGAAGACGGACCAGCGCCGACTGGCCTACGCTATTGCATCAACTCGGCAGCACTCAAATTTATTCCGGTTGATCAACTTGCGGAAAACGGCCTCGAAGATCTAGTGGCTGAATTTGAAGAGTGATTGGCTTTCTAAGGTTTGACTTTGGACAAAATGACAAGCTTGTGAAGATATTTGCCGAACCCATTCTATCGATCCGATAAAGGGTTGAGGGTTCACGGTGCCCGGACACAGCACAATACACTTCCCACATGGTAACGAATCGCCCGTGTCCTAGTCATTTGCTTTCGGACCTAAGCAGACAATTCTTTTATAAGACCTCGCTAATCCAAGCATCGATCATTTCAATCAGCGGATCAAATCCAGTTTCTTCGAAGACATGCCCAGCGCCAGCCATCACCTCGATCTTTTTATTTCCTCGGGCAGCATCAAACGCTTGTTGGCTGTCGCTCAATGGAACGACATCGTCATCTTCACCGTGGATCAGCAGCCAAGGCTGAACAAGCTCTTCTGCACATCTAAGGGTGTGATCAATCTGCTTTAGATCTTCAACGAAACGTTTGGATAGTGGATGATCTTTCTCTTCCCACATCATATCCTTGCCGGGTGTAAGATCACCAAATTCTCTCTGGACAAAATTTCCTGTTTGAACCATTCCGGCGAGACTGACCAAGGCACTTATCCGAATACTTGTCGCGGCGGCAATCACACCCACTGCCCCGCCCATGCTATGCCCAATATAAACAATCTTTTTGGACGGTGGCACTGAATCGATAATTGTCCGGAGGTCACTGACTTCTTTGCTAATTGTTGACTCGGAAAACTCTCCGTCTGACTCTCCATTTCCTGAATATGAGAAACGTAGACAAGGCCACCCACAGGCCGAAAGACCTTCGGCTAGAGCTCTGATCAAAGGCCGATCTTTGTTTCCAGTCAGGCCGTGGCCCAAAATAACAAGGACTTCATTTCGGGTTCCGCCGTGGAACGAGAGATCAAGTTTTTCACCGCACTCATTAACAAGCAAAGAGTCTAAATTCCCATAGTTCACGCCGGAACTTAGGTCCATCGGCCGGGGAATGTCAATTCGGCCACAGCGGACTTGTCTAGCTCACCACGTCCACCATCGATTAGCTTTTGATATTGCTGGGCAGTCGCGCTAGATAAGGGAACACTGATCCCCGCTTCAGCAGCCAGGTCATTGGCAATACCGCTGTCCTTTGCCGCATGGGCTACCGAAAAGTAACATTCGTGTTCTCGCTCCACCATATCCTCGGCATCCGTCTCCAAAACACGCGAGTTAGCGCCCGTTTGAGAAAAAACTTCCCGCAGCATCGTGAGATCAATCCCAAGTGCTCTACCGAGGCCTAATCCTTCTGCCAGGGCAGCAGTATTCATATTCATCACCATATTGACGAGCGCCTTTATCTTCGCCGCATCGGAGACCTCGCCGACATATTTGAGAGTTCCAGAAAGATCCTCTAGCAAGCTCCGATGCTCTTTATAGACAGCTTCCTTGCAGCCTACCATTAGGAACAGAGTTCCGTCCCGTGCTTGGGGAATGGACGAAGCCATGCTAGCGGCAATCACTTCCGCTCCGCTTTTCTGAGCGACTGCTTCAGCGGATTCGTGTGCCTGAGGGCTTAGTGTGGCACAATTGATAAATACCTTTCCAGTTGCATTTTCTAGCAAGCCGCCGTCCAGCGCGAATATCTCCGCCATCGCAGAGGCATCACTCACCACTGTGAAAATGACATCGCAACCTGCAGTTACCTCTCTTAGAGACGCAGCAGCCCTCCCTCCTAGTTCCCCTGCCAACGCTTCTGCGAGCGGGAAGTGATAGTCATGAAATACGGCAATATTCCAGCCAGCATCAGACAAGCAACGCGCCATATTTGCACCCATCCTCCCTAGTCCTACAAAGCCGATTCTCTTGTCTCTGTTCATTGTTCAGCAGAGCTTCCGTTTCAAAGTTTGGGGAGACAAGGAATTTAGCTCATACCTGTCACTACGAATACCACTTGCTTTCTTCATCCGGGGCCGATACCTCCATCGCTCGCGAGACGTTCTTCTCTCACGAATCGATAGCATCTATGAAGTTGGCCACCTTACTCACCGTCGATCGTATCCTCTTGGATATGAAAGCCACCGAGCATTGGCCTGCAATCGTTGAGCTGATCGATTTTTTAGTCGCATCTGGAGAAATTCCGGATGCTGAACACGATAGTATCCTTGCGGCCTTGAAGGAACGTGAAAATCAAGTGTCCACGGGCATCGGGTCTGGCGTCGCGATTCCTCATACCTTTTCAGATACTTTGGAAAACGTGGTTGCGGTATTTGGTCGCTCGAAAGAGGGAATCGATTTTGAAGCACTAGATAATGCTCCGGTGCACTTCATTATCTTATTTGTAGTTCCCCGGAAAGACTATCATCTGCACCTCCGCACTCTTGCCGCTATTGCCAAGATGTTTACTAACTGCGAGATACGGAGGAGGCTTGGAACTGCAATATGTCGCGATGAGATTCTCGCAATCCTCGATCCGCAGGGGTGACTTTTGGTTCTAGAAATTTAGCGACTCTGAATCGGAATACTCGGCTTCGATTTGGCCCCCGATCGTTTGCTTAAACGCTACGTTTTGGGTTTTTGGGTGCTTGATCGTTGAGGACAGTGATCGTATCACCTAAGGAGTAATTTCTTGCCCGATGCGCGGATTTCTGGCGAGCCTGTGCCACGCTTTCAAATCGCATGACTCTTCTTAAAAAGCTCGAAACACGCCTCTCGACAGCACTTTCCACCATTCTCGGGAAGGCACCTGAATTTTCGATAACGCCAGCTGCTGATCTTCGTTTCGGTGATTACCAGACAAACGTGGCGATGGTTTCGGCAAAATCTCAAAGGCTCAATCCGCGTGCCTTTGCGACATCGATCTTAGACGCTTTAGATCTTTCAGGCCTCGCTACCGCCTCGATCGCCGGACCAGGATTCCTAAATTTCACTATACTTCCGGAAGCCTATTCTTCTCACACGGCTGAGCTACTTCTCGATCCGCGCCTCGGCGTCCCCAGCCCCGGCGCTGGGTCAACGGTGGTCCTTGACTTTTCCGCGCCAAACGTCGCGAAGCCTATGCATGTGGGGCATATTCGCTCTACAATCATCGGCGATTCCTTGCAGCGCATCGGGAAATTTCTTGGTTACGATACGATTGCCGATAACCACATCGGTGACTGGGGAACACAGTTTGGAATGATCCTTTTCGGATGGAAAAACCATCTAGACCCAGATGCGCTCGCTGAGGACCCCATCACAGAACTCGTTCGCATTTACCGCTTGGTAAATGAAGATGCAAAAGCTGATCCGAAGATTCTAGCTGAGTGTAAAAAGGAGCTTGTGTCCCTGCAGGCGGGCGATCCGGAGAATCTCGCCATATGGGAGAAATGCATCGCTGTCTCACGCGAAGGTCTGGAAAAAATCTATCAGCGCTTGGACGTCCATTTTGATCATTGGCTCGGTGAATCTTTCTACAATCCACAGCTACCAGAGCTCGTTGATGATCTTATTGCCGCCGGCCATGCGAAGGAATCACAGGGCGCTATTTGCATCCTCTCTGACGGAACTATTCCCCAGGAAACGGATCCCTTTCTCGTCCACAAGGAGGAAGGCTGGACAGATAATCCAGCAATCATCCGGAAAGCGGACGGCGGATACCTCTATGCCACTACGGATTTAGCGACTTTGCAATACCGCACGGAAGAATGGAAGGCAGATCAGATCTGGTATGTGGTCGGGATACCCCAGACTCTCCATTTCCGTCAGATTTTTGCAGCTGCAAAGCGGATCGGTATCAATGGCGAATTCCGCCACATTGCTTTCGGATCGATTCTTGGGGAGGATCGCAAACTGATGAAAACACGCTCCGGCGATAGCGTGGGCCTGACCGATGTTCTAGACGAAGCCGTGCAACGCGCAGCTGCAATCATTGCTGAAAAAAGCCCGCATATTCCTCGCACCGAAGCGGCTGAGATTGCTGAAATGGTCGGCATCGGTTCGGTGAAGTTTGCAGAGCTTTCTCAGAACCGCCTCACCGATTATGTCTTTGCTTGGGATCGTATGCTCGCATTGCAGGGCGATACCGCTCCGTATCTCCAATATTCTCACGTTCGGATTCGCTCGATTTTCCGGAAACTAGAGCAGCCCTTTGAGGCATCAAGCGCTCAGATCATGCTTGAAGCCGATCAAGAACTGCACCTAGCACGGCTGCTTGCTCGCTTCGCCGAGGTAGTCCCAGCTGTGTTAGACGATTTCAAACCGAACCTTTTGGCTAAATATTTACTCGATCTGGCACGAGCCTTTCACTCCTTTTTCGAAGCTTGCCCAGTATTAAAGAGCGAAGAACCAGCTCGCAGCAGCCGTTTGGCACTCTGCGAGCTAACATCGCGTATCCTCTCCCAAGGGCTTGACCTCCTGGGGATTGCCCTTCCGGATCGGATGTAGCCAATCCTGTGTTCCAAAATACTAGCTATCAGTGACACCCACTCCCTTTCAATGTTTCAAATTCGCCCCGCTGCAAGCAATGACGGGGAAAATTCGAGCCCTTCAAAACTTTTCATTAACACTTACAGAAGTCAGACGTGCCCCCTTTTTACGTTATAGGTCATAAAAACCCGGATACTGATGCGATCTGTTCCGCCATCGGTCATGCCGCGCTGCTCCGCGCGACTGGCGAGGAACCACAGGCCGTCGCGGCACGCTGTGGAGAGGTCTCTCAGCGAACAAGATGGGTTTTGGAGAAAGCTGAAATCGAATCGCCGGTCCTGCTTACTGATGCCCGCACGACTTCCGGAATGATTTGTCAAAGAGAAGTGATCCAGGTCCGTCCTTCTGATACCTTTCTCACTGCATATAGAAGGATGCTCGCAGCATCGATCCGTTGCGTTCCGGTTGTCTCAGAAGAAGGAAGTGTCGTCGGTATGCTTCAATACTTTAACCTTCTAAAACTTTTGCTTCCTGAGGATACGGAAGGAATCAGCGTCAGAACGGTGCACGCGTCCTTCCATAATTTGGCCGCGACCTTAGAGGCGGAATCAATCGGCGCGGACATTTGTGACAAAGACCCAGAAGAAGATATCATCTTACTAGTCGGCGCATCATCCCAGCAAACTGTCGAATCAAGGCTCAACGAGGCAACCGCAGAACAAAACATCGATCAATTTTTAGTAATTTGCGGAGATCGCCCAATCGTTCAGCGTTTGGCGATTGAAAAAGGCGCTCGTGGTCTTCTTGTCACAGGTTCGAATCAGGTATCAGACGAAATCCGTAACTTAGCATTGGCCCGCGGAACCGTCCTTCTACGCTGCCGTCAAGATACGGCATCGGCAAACACCTTGATTCGTTGCTCGCGGACTGTGCGCCATGTCATGCAGACAGACTTCATCTCGGTAAACACGACGGAACCGGTCTCAAAGATCCGCAAACAACTCGTCTCAGTCGATCAAGATTTATTCCCCGTGATGGAGGTAGGTTCAGAAGCAATCATCGGAGTCATTGCAAAATCTGACCTCGTCGATCCGCCACGTCTGCGTTTCGCCTTAGTGGATCACAACGAATATGCCCAGGCAGTTTCAGGAATCGAAGAGGCGATGGTGATTGAGGTGATCGATCATCATCGGCTCTCTGGAGATCTCGTCTCCCGCGAACCAATCCGCTACCTAAACGAGCCAGTAGGCTCTACCTGTACTCTAGTTGCCCGAAAATTTTTCCACCGCGATCTTATCCCATCCCCTAGCGTAGCTCTCTGCCTATGCGGCGGTATTGTATCCGATACTCTCTGTCTGACCTCACCGACGACAACGAAGCTTGATCAAAGGATGCTCACGTGGCTTTCAGGTATTGCTCGGGTAGAGGCACAGACATTTGCGGACGAATTTTTCGCCGTTGGCTCTTTGATTGCAAACGGAACGGCTGGAGAAATTCTCCACTCAGATCGAAAGGAATTTACTGAGCTTGATCATTTTATTTCTATCTCTCAAGTTGAAGAACGTGATCTTCATGGGTTCAAAGGACGCCGCGACGAACTCGAGACTGCACTTACGTCTCTCTTGGAAGAAAAAAGCTACGATTTAGCGGTATTGGTAGTCACCGATGTCGCACTCTTAAAGTCAATGGTGCTCGCTGTAGGTAAAAATGCAGTGATCAGTCGGCTACCCTTCACCCGCATCGATGAGAATCTTTATCTTGCCCCTGGGGTGGTATCGCGGAAGCGACAAATATTCCCTGCCGTTGCCGATGCCATTGAGCAAGCTTCCCGTGTCTAAGTAATCCCCCAAAGGCCTGCCGAGCAGGGAGAGACGGACCTTGGTCAGATTCTCACCCCTCGCCAAGGATCTCGATCTTCTTCGGCACGTTTTTCTTTTGCAGGCCGAATTGGCGCACCGCGTGACGCTGAAGATGGGCTTTTGCCTCCTCGACGCTATCAGTGAAGAATATCAGCTCAGGATCTTCCGGGCTGAGAGTTCCCATCTCGGCCATTTTATATACAAAGTCCATCAGCGGCTGCCAAAATTCTTTGCCCATTAGAATGATTGGAAAATTCTTTAGCTTTCCAGTTTGAATCAAAGTCATGGTTTCAAACATTTCGTCCAGAGTACCCGCTCCCCCTGGCATCACCACAAAGGCATAGGAATATTTCACCAGCATCACCTTTCGCGTGAAGAAATAGCGCATATCTACCGAGCGGTGCACATAAGGATTTACGGACTGCTCGAAGGGCAGCTCGATATTCACGCCTAGGGACATTCCCCCCGCCTCATATGCCCCTTGATTACCAGCTTGCATAATCCCAGGACCTCCGCCGGTTATTACCGTGAACCCTAACTCAGCACAGGCCGCGCCCATCTCCCTAGCGAGTTCATAATGAGGTGTCCCAGGCCTTGTCCTAGCAGAGCCAAAGATCGTCACACAGGGGCCGACAAAATGCAGAATCCGATAGGCGCGGATGAAGTCGATCCCCACCCGCCCCAGCGAGATTAAATCACGAATCCGTGATCGAGGCCCAGCAAGCCATGATCGCTCCGCTGTTTCTAGCTCAAAAATCTCCTGCTCCCGAATCGCTTCTTCGGTAATTCCATGTTCGTCCTTAATTTGTGGCTCGCGTAAAGCATCTTTGTTCTGGGTCATTTGCTTCAAGCTATCAGCGAGCGTCTGATCTAAAAAGCGGATTCCGAGGTAGCCTTCTCCCAAACTAGCTGCTGGAATTTCTTTCAAAACATGAGCAAGCTCTGTTCATGTCCGCACCCCGCCACGAAGAAGAACCAAAGATCTACTTCCTTCCGAACCTGATGACTGCTTGCAACTTGGCATGCGGATTCTTCGCTGTCTTAATGATCTTGGCTGGGCAGATCGAGGTTCAGCGGCTTTCTGGAGAAATGAACCTCCATGGCGAGGCCTACTTCAAAGCCTACTACGAAATATCCCGTCAATATTACCAATACGCAATACTTCTGATATTTGGTTCGTGTTTGTTCGATCTCCTCGACGGGCGGCTGGCCCGGCTTGGCGGCCAAGATTCGCCGTTCGGTCAAGAATTTGATTCCTTAGCAGATATCATCTCATTTGGCATGGCTCCCGCAATGCTCCTCGCACGTGCTGTTCTTCTCCCACTGGGGAATATAGGTTGGGCAATTGCCCTGATCTACCTCGTTTGTGGGGCCATGCGTTTGGCAAAATTCAACTGCCTTGCGATGATGCCAAAAGCCCCCGGCGATAACTCATCGTTCCGTGGACTACCGATTCCAATGGCCGCTGGCTTCATCGCCTCTCTCACTTTTCTGATCGTGAATCTTTATGAGAACGATCACGAAATAGGCCTGTGGAAGTATGTGCTCGCCGCAGCGATGTTGGGTCTGTCTCTGCTGATGATGTCCAATATTCCCTATCCTAGTTTTAAGAAAGTGGATTGGACCACACGCGGATCGTTTAGCGCGATCCTCATCGCCGTAGTGCTAATCTTCCTCACAATTCGCTTCAGCGATTTCATGCCTGTGATCCTTTTCTCAACCTACCTGATCTACGGATTAATTCGCCCGTGGATTTCGGCGAAATGGCGCAAAGAAATCGAAGTCAACCAAGACTCCGACGATTCTGAAGCTCGCTCGTAAATCTCTTCTCAAGATCCGATGAATTCACCTCGGAAGATTCGCGCTGTTCAAATTCTAATTGTCGCCCTTCCGCTTTGGTTGATCGGCTCAGGTGCCTTCGCGCTATATAAATATTTCGAAAAGCAACGCCTTGCTGAGCTTGCCGAAATCAAGCGCTTTTCCCAAGATATCTCGGCAGAAAATCTTGAAGATAATCTTCGCAAAATTATTCAAACGATTGGTGAGCGCAATCTGAAGAATCCTCGCTCATTGGCTGCCACATCGTCCATGTTGCGTGGCTCTTTGGGCCCTTCAAACACTGGCTTCTCGCCGCTTCTAATTAAGACGACGACACCCTTTCCCATCATTTCGTGCGAGATACCTGGTCAAAGCGCCTCCTTAGGGCCGATCTGGGTGATCACCTCCTATGACTCACCACCCGATTCACCTGGTGCAGAAAAAAATGCCAGCGGCCTCGTGGCGACTCTCGCTGTTGCGGAAAAATTAGCCAGTTCCCGCCTGGAAAAACCGATCCACTTCTTACTCCTCCCTCATGCAAATGACCCGGATTCACCCGTCCTAGAAACTGCTTCAATTGTGGCCAATCTAATTCAAAACTCAGCGGACCCTACGGCAATCTTCTGTATCGAAGCGATGGGTGATGCTGAACGTTTGATCCTTACTTCTCGCGATCCGGAGGCAATTCCTACCGACGCGTTTGCTGGCCTGGGCGAGGTAAAGGGAGCGGAGATCACTTGCTTGGGGGACGATTTTGATCTGTCCTCTACGCTCTTTGAGCTGGGGCTTCCGGCGATCCGGATCGCAACCCGTCCCACTCTTCTCCCTGGAGAAGATGACTTTGCAATCCCGTTCGCGCCGACTCTCGCTGCCTCCACCGCCCGCCTTGCGACATTGATCCGCCGCCTAGCCGAAAAGTAAGGCCGGCAAGGCCTAAAATGCGACTTGACCCTCGGCGATAGCGGCCCGACCCATTTAAACCTTCATCTGACAGCAAATGACCTCAGCCCAATCATTAGATACTAATTTCCATTCACACGCTCCTGGCAGTTGGCCTGCATCTGATATGGAACATTGGGCAGATTACAAATGGCAGCTTCGCAATCGGATCAACTCCCTAGCCGATCTCGAAAAACACATGGAACTTACCGATGAGGAACGAGCCGGTGTTCTGCTCGCGGGCAACAAGCTTGCGATGTCGATCACCCCGCATTTCTTCAATCTAATCGATAAGGACGACCCAGCTTGCCCGATCCGCCGTCAGGTAATACCGCGCATCGAAGAAGCTTGGACCGCACCTGAAGAACTTTCAGATCCATGTGGGGAAGATTCCCATATGCCAGTTCCGGGCCTAGTTCATCGTTATCCAGATCGCGTCTTGTTCTTGGTCACGGATCGCTGTGCGTCTTACTGCCGCTACTGCACCCGTTCACGAGTCGTTTCAGGGGTCGGCGAGCAACAACTAGAAACCCAATGGGAACCTGCCTTTAAATATCTTGAAGAACATACCGAAGTCCGCGATGTCCTGCTTTCTGGAGGTGATCCATTGCTTTTTTCAGACGCAAAGCTCGATAAAATTCTAACTCGGCTACGCTCAATTCCCCATATCCAATTTGTTCGGATCGGATCTAGAATCCCGATTTTTCTCCCACAGCGGATCACCCCTGAGCTATGCGAAATGCTCAAAAAGCATCACCCGCTTTTCATCTCAATTCATACGAACCATCCAAAAGAACTTACCACCGAAGTCCGCGATGCTCTGGTCCGCTTGGCAGAGGCAGGGATCCCTCTTGGTAACCAGTCAGTGCTTCTGCGTGGCGTGAACGATTCACCAGAAGTTCAAAAGGCCTTGGTCCATAAGCTTTTAATGTGCCGTGTGCGGCCCTACTATCTTTACCAGTGCGATCTTATTTCAGGATCATCACATCTGCGGACGACAGTCTCTGAAGGAGTGGAAATCATTGAGAACTTGCGGGGGCACACGACTGGTTACGCAATCCCGCAGTATGTGATCGATGGGCCTGGAGGCGGGGGCAAGATTCCAGTCAACCCGAACTATGTGGTCGATTCATCGGATAAAAATGTAACTCTGCGCAATTATGAAGGTGCTATATTCGAGTATGCAAACCCGACACCTCTGCCAGATAAAGAACTAACCAAGCTCTACGAAAAGGCGCTTTGTATCTCGAATTAGTCATCTGAAAATATGGTGACAAAGCGGTGGGGATGAACGGTGATTAAAAGGTTTTCCGGATAACGCTTTTTTGCGGATTTTAGATTCAAACTTTAGATTCGAAATCAGAAGACTCTAGATTCGAAGAAGCGGGCAAAGTAATGTATCCTCAGGGTCAGATGTCATATCCGATCTTGCCACCCCCGCGCCTAATTATCGGCGCCGCTCTGCTATTTTGGGGGGCAATCACGGGAAATCCAGTCATCGGTCTAATCCTCGCTTTATTTTTAGAAGCTGCAAATTGGATACAAACTCGGTGGGACTTTCGTTCCACAGCTCAATCTCGGTCGTGGCGTCTTAGCTTAGCACTCATGGTTGTTGTCGGAGTGCTCATTTGGATAGATGGCGATCATTATTCAGCCCTGCCGCGGCTTTTTATCTGGTTGCCCTTGCTTCTAGCTCCGATTCAATTTGTCCAAAGCTACGGCACTTCAGATCGGATCGCACTAAGTGCCTTTTCTCTTTTTACCAGTGTGTATGAAAAGCGAAATTTACGCCTCGGCCTACCAGCTTCTTTGATCCATTTTAATTTCGGAAACATCTACCTGCTTGTGATTTTTCTAAGCGCAAGCTTAGGAAAATATGCAGATTCCCGGATTTTCTTTGTTGGTATTCTAGCTCTTGTTTCATGGCTGCTCTATGCGCGAATGAAATCGCGGCTGCTTGCGATCTGTGTCTTAATGGCATTTGCTGGAATTGGTAGCCTCGCCGGTCAGATCGGCCTGAAGAATCTCTATGAATGGGCCTCCAAGCGAGCTATCGGCGATTCATTTGAGCAGCTGGGACCCTCCGAAAATCGAACGAATATCGGCTCTCTCGGTGAGCTTAAGCAATCGCCACAGATGCTTTGGCGCCTTACCCCAGATCCCGATTCCGCACCGCCACGCCTGCTTCGAACTTATGTTTACAATGAATATAGAGGCATATCATGGCGAAGTCGTGGAGATGATCTGCGGGAATTCAAAGAAGAAGATTTTCGCGATCTAACCAACATACAGATATTCGGCCGTGAGCCTGCATTCTTAATTCCAGATGAGTCAAGTCCTGCGGACCTAGGCGCCAATTTCCCATCATTTTCCATACGTGGAGCATCGTCCACAGGTGCCACTCTGCCTCTACCCTCAAATACCTCCACAGCCCAAAATTTTGCCTTAGACGGTATAGAAATTAATCCGCTGGGGTCTGTGCGCATCTTTCCACGAAAAGCGATTATCGATGGATCAGTCCGCTGGCGCAGCCGCAGCATCAGCGAAGCGACGCCAAATCCTCGTTTGGACCTTTCTTTGAGCCCTGCCGAAGAAGTAGTCGTCCGGGACATTGTTAAAAAACTAAACCTCACCGCTCTCCCGACGACCTCAGCGAAGCTGAACCGAATCAGTCAGTATTTCAGAGACAACTTTTCATACACCCGTTATCTATCGATCCAAGGAAATTACGCCACTCGACCGACTCCGATTGAGCAGTTTCTGACAACCAACAAAAGCGGTCATTGCGAATATTTCGCTACCGCTGCCGCCCTGATCCTCCGTGCGGCTGAAATACCAGCACGTTATTGTGTCGGCTTTGTCGTCGCCGAATTGGACCCGAAGCGGAACTACTTTGTAATTCGCGGAACCCATGCTCACGCTTGGGTTCGGTATTGGGACAGAGACGCCTCAAGGTGGAAGGATTTTGATCCCACACCTGGTTCGTGGCTAGAAGCCGAATCTGGAGGAGCGAATTCACCAGGCAGATTCGCCGATTACTTTCAGCGTCTCAAAGAGGATTTCTTCATTTGGCGCAACCGCCCAAGAAATCGTCTAGGCGCCACCGTAGCTATGTGGTCACTCGGGACTTGCCTGCTTCTCTTTATTGCCAGCCGCCTTCGTAAGTCCCGCCTGCGAAACAAACATACATTTCATCCACAGTATCAAACAGGAACACCAATCCGGACCCCGCTCCATGACATCGAACACGCTGCGACGAGGATTCTAGGGCCTCGCCCAACTGGCACCACCTTTGGGCAATGGCTTTATGGTCTCAAAAGGTATCCTATTTCCGATCGCGTCCTTGAGGATACAATTTCGCTCCATCAAGTAATCCGCTTCGGAGCCTCGTCCAAAAGCCAAGATTTTTATGACGCTTTGAGCAAGAATACCGTCGTTCTAAAAAAATCGCTTCGTAAACTAACCAAGGGAAAGTCGGGCTCTTAAATGAGAGCCCCTCATCGAAAGCCAAGTTTTTTAGAGTGATTTTTAAAGCTGCCTAACAGATAATCGCCTTTTCAATGAAAGTTAGCAGACTGCGAAGCCATCAATTTTTTATCCGCTCCGCACAATGCTTGCTTCTTAGAATTAACCCATATGAAAAGAATCCTCATCTTACTATTCTTTGGCATAACAAATCCTACCTTCGCTCAAGAACTTGAAGTGCTGACGGAGGCCGATCGAGAGGCCCTTCTCGGACAACTTGAAGCGATAAGCAACGATGCTAAGAGCCGGGTTGATGCACGCTTCCGTGTCGCTATGTCTGCCTATCAATCGGCAATGTCCAGCGATTCAGCAGCACTCAAACTCCACCTTGCTTGCAAAGAAAAGGTTGAGTTTGAAGATATGAAAAAAGATTCAAAAGTTTTCCGAGATTGGAAACGTGAAAACTCAGATAGCTACAACGATCCTTACTTCAAGCTTGCCCTCCGCTATCAGCTGCGATGGTTGGTCCTTACGCTAATTGCGGCTTCGGAAGATCCGGATAGGGCGAGATTAGCATCAGAAGCTTCTTCAATCCTTGAACAGATTTTTGTAGATGCAGGAAAACTAACACCACATCAAACGCTCCTATCTGAAAATGTAACAAATTCTGCCTTTGCGAAAGCCTATGATATCAGCAACGTCAGAGTGGAGAATTGGCCGCTCTCTCCGACAGAAATTGATTCAGTATTCAATCAGGTAATCTTGCCTCCGCTTCGTCAACCAGGGCGCACTAGCGCAATTCGGCAAGCATGGTCAAAACGCATTCTTTACGAAGGTATCAAAGCTGATAAGTGGACGAACCGGGGAAAGGATGAAGAAAAACTAAAGGACAATGAACGATCGCCAGCTTTTGAAAAATTTACCGAAAATAGAATACCACAGCTGCAGTGGGAAACTGAAGTAGATGTCTTCAAGGCTGGCGATCAGCGGGGAGCCGCCGTGAGAATGTTAGCACATATTGAAGCACACCTCGCGCACCACGCGGCACCAAAATGGGCAGAATCCTTCACAAAACTATTAACCGAGGACCTAGAAGAAGCCCCTACCCCAGAGGAAGATCTAGGCGGTGAACCACCCGCTCCGGGATCTTTCCCGTCCTCCTAAACTCGATCGCATGGAAGCGCGCTCCTAATCCTGCGGGATGGGTCAGCGTCCGGAACTGACCAATATCACTCCCGCTGGAGAGTCCCCCCTCCATGATCAAAGGTTTCGCTAGCTTCGTCAGCCATGCGGCCTGATTCTCGAACTCATTAGGCACCCACCCCTCCCTTCCAGCCGCATCAGCAAGGTCGCTAAAGTTGACATGCGCTGTGATATCCAAATCGCCAGGCCGGACTAGCGGATCTTCGCCCGCTTGATGAGCTTCATAGGTGCGCATAGTTCCAGTCACACGTGCCGGATCGTAGTATTCTGGGGCAGCATATCCGTAATCTATAAACAGCATTAACCCATCATTTAAGCAACTGGCGACTTTTGACACGAAGTTTTGAAAGTTTACTCTCACCTCAGTTTGATATCCAGCTGGAAGCGAAGATTCACATTCTTTCAATCTGCCGAAGCCTTTAGCCTGTAGCGCATCGCCAGGGTCTCCACTAAATAGTTCGAATAAAGTTTCGCTTCCAACGCCCACTTTCAGTTCATGCCACTTTTTACCACTCCACTGCAGAAGGTGGAAAGGCAGCGCATCCAGCACTTCATTGCCGAACAAAAGTCCCGGTAATGACCCTTCGATTTCTTCAATCAGCTGGACGGTAACAAGATCTTCCGAATGCTCTTCTAAGCGCAGCCGCTGAATATCGCGTAGACGTTTGATTGGCTCGATAATTAAATACTGTAAAGCGCCCCATGCTTCGGGACTTTTCCGACGCAGCTCTCGTAAAATATCTTCCCCTAGGGCTCCATCATTGGCCCCCAGCTCAATAATCCGCCATTTAACCGGTCTTCCAACTGATTCCCAATAGGCTACGAATCTTGAGGCAAGTAAGTTGCCAAACAGCTTCCCAACACTGACGCTGGTGAAAAAATCACCCTTTCTCCCTACCCGCTGTGTGCGTCCAGCGTAGTATCCTAAATTTTCATCATAGAGGGCCATCTGCATAAAATCTGCAAAAGGGATACTTCCTTCATTGGCGATCCTCGCGCCGATTTTTTCTGTTAAGGTAGAGGTTGCTCCAAATCCGCTTTTGACTTTATCCTCTCCCCGTCCGTCCGACTTGTTCAGGGATCGCTGCGGGTAATTTGCCATGGCCGAAGATACACAAAACATCCGCGAGAAACATCGCAAACGTCGCTTCTATCAGCGCAAGACTTTTTGGCTCATCCTTCTCCTCCCAGCCGTTCTTATAGCCGCCGCCGTCTTTGTATACGCTGATATTGAGACCCGCGAATATAGAATACGCGCTACAACCTATGATCTCGAGAAAATCAACGATCTTGAGATTCCCAGTATCATCCTTGATCGAAGTGGCAATGAGATTGGGCGCATCTTTGTCCAAAACCGATCGGTGATTCCCATTTCCGAGGTCTCGGACCTTTTCATTGATGCCCTACGAGCGGGTGAAGACTCTAGATTTCTTAAGCATAAAGGGATCGATTACATCGGCGTAGTCCGTGCTTTGAAGCTAAACTGGGAAGCTGGGACGACCACCCAAGGGGCCTCAACAATCACCCAGCAGCTTGCGCGAAACGCCTTCCCGCTTAAGCTTGACGCCGCGCAAAGGGGCGAAAGCGGAATCCAGCGAAAACTCGTAGAAGCATTTCTCGCCCGGCGGATAGAGGCACGTTATTCAAAACCAGAAATCCTTAGTTCTTATCTGAATCGGATCTATTTTGGCAGTGGATTCTACGGCCTGCGCTCCGCCTCATTAGGATACTTTGGCAAGGAGCCTGCCAAGCTTAGCTTGCCAGAATGCGCAACAATCGTCGGTTTAATCAAAAACCCGACAAACAACTCGCCGCTCAATGATCTAAAACAGAGCCGAATTTCCCGCGATATGGTTCTTTCAAGAATGGCTGAAGAGGGCTTCATCAGCAGCTCCGAGAAATCACGGGCGCAGGCGAGTGAGATAGAACTCAATCCGAGGCCCTTAGAACGCGATACCTCCCACCTATATGAAAGGATTGCAGACGCCGTGACAAAAGCGCTCGGTGAAGATGCCCTTTCAAGCGGCGGTTTTACAATTCATACAACAATTTCCGCCCCCATTCAGAATGCCGCAGAGGAGGCACTAGAAAAATCACTGACCCGTGCGGAGGCGCGGCCAAACTACAGGCATCAAAGACATGGCGAGTATTCGAAGACAAATCCGTCTTCGTCACCAAAGTATCTCCAAGGAGCCTTGTTTATGGTCGATCACCAGTCGGGAGAAGTTCTCGCCCATGTCGGAGGTAGAGATTATACGGAAGTTCCTTATGATTTCATAGAGCTCGGAAGAAAGCCACTTGGCACCGCATTTTTCCCCTTCATCTATTCAGCAGCACTTCTTGGAAAGCATACTCTGGCATCTACTCTGGAAGATGAGCCGATGGACAACCGCTCCGTAATGATTGGAGGTCGTGAAGGGATTCTCGGTGAATGGGGTATGGAACTTCCAGACCCTACCTACAGGGGATCGCTGACTCTTAGACAGGCCTTCGAGGAAGGGAAGATCGCCGCCACAGTTCGGCTTGGCACAGAAATAGGAGTTCCAAAAATTCTCACGACCGCTTCTAAATTTGGTTTTTCATTTAAAGATGCAGAACCGCTGCCGCGGACAAGTGTCGGCTGGGAGCCAGCTTCGCTAAAGGAGCTTGTGACAGCCACTTCAACGTTTCCTCTGGGGGGCCGCCAAGGACCTAGGACTTTTCATTATATCGATTGGATAGAAGACCGTGCTGGGACAACTGTATATCGCCGAAGAAGTGAGATTACCAAACCAAAGCGCATCGTTGATTCAGCGGTTGCTTTCCAAGTGCATAGCCTAATGACAGGCCGCCTTGAAGAGCTGAACTCGGGACCATCTGGCGAAGAGTTCTTTGAAGAGCCTTTTCATGGAGGAGCTGCCGGAGGTACTACCCATGACTTTGCGAACACTTGGTTTACGGGCTACAATGGGCGTGTCACCTGTGCAGTTTGGACAGGATTCCTTCACGGCGGAGCCGGGGCAATCTACCCGGGTGCCTTCAGCCGAGATATTGCAAAACCTATCTGGACCGCGGCAATGAACGCAGCAGCACCCGGCTTTGGCGGCAAACAAATATCTCCTCCGGATTCTATCCAAAAAATCGAGATCTGTTCAGTGACCGGCCAGAGGGCCACCGAATTCTGTCAGGAGCAAAAAGAAGATCTCCGCACCGGGAGCATCCGCTCTGTTAGCATGAAGGTTCCTGAATGGTTCCCCGAAAATATGACGAGCATTCCATTTTGCTCATTGCATTCCGGAACCCTTGGCCCTGGTGCGACTCTTGATAATCTGCCTGCCTTAGATGCGCTCCCGATTCGTCCAAGCTCGCCAGTTTTAATTGGCGAAGACCCATACCATACCCAGTTACCAAGCTATGCAGCCGGATCTGAAAATTCTGGAATGTCCCAACGGTCCACCAATGTTCTTGATAGCTTGGACCTTGGCGCGTTCGAAGAATCGATTCAGATGCGCAAGCCAGAACGCCTTCGTATCTACGTAGAATAATTTAGTTGGTAGCCAAAGATTCGGTAGAGTCTGAACTAGGCCGAAACCCCAACTGCTGCTTTTACTTGGAATAACCAGAATAGTAAAACCCGTTTTACATCGGTTCTCAGAAAGGCCTCAGAATGGTTTTTCATGAAATCGTCTGCATCAATTAGCGGGTCGGCTGATTTTTTTTAAATCCTCGCTAACTATTGAATAAAAAATCCTAGATGTTCCAGCTCCATCGCTAAATCTACGTTGTTGACCGTCACGGCATCTGGAACCTCGAGTATGATTGGGGAAAAGTTTAAAACTCCCTGAATACCTACGCCCACTAACCGATTCACCACTGATTGGGCTACCCCCACGGGAACGCATAGAATCGCGAGCTTCACTTCGTTAGCGGGAATAAAATCTTCTAATTCGCTCACGTCGTGAACTGGAATTTTCAGTGCTCTGGCTCTAGCTTCCTCAGGTTTTGCATCAAATGCAGCGATTACTTCAAAGCCTTCTTTTTGAAAGCCTCTGTATCGCAATAGAGCAGAACCTAAATTTCCGGCACCCACCAAAACGACCGGTTGCAGGTGCTCTCGACCTAATGACGCCCGGATGATACCTAATAGGTTTTCGACAGGATATCCCAAACCCCGGGTTCCGAATTGGCCAAAATAGCCTAAGTCTTTGCGCAGTTGCGACGGTGTGACCCCAGCTGCCTTTGCAAGCGCAGTCGAGCTGACAGTGACCTTACCTGCATTTACTAATTTTTGTAAGCAGCGGTGATATAGAGATAGCCGGTAGATAGCCTTTTTCGGAATATCACCCCGCACATCTTTTTCATTCAAGTTTTCCAAAGGATTTTCCCTAAATGCTTATAAGTGGTCCGGACTTTGCAGTAGTTCCGCCACTCGTTTCAATAAGATACCCGCGCCTCCGCCGTCGACAACCCGGTGATCGAAGGTCAATAGCAGCTCTGCCTCAGTTGCGGGCAGAAAGGCCTCTACCTCCTCGCTCCACACCGGCATCTTCCGTCCTGCCCCGATTCCAAGAATCAGTGTCTCATTCGGTAAAGGAATTGGAGTACCAGTCGTCAGCCCGAAGGTCCCAAAGTTCGTCACGGTTGCGATACCGCCTCTGGAGTCTTCTTCGCGCAGGCGTCTTTGACGCGCACGATCAACCAGATCATCGTATTCTGCTACCAAATCGGACAGCTTTTTCGTGTCAACTTTTCTTACGGTAGGCACCACCACGCCGTCTTCCACCTGCACCGCTACTCCGATATCAAAAGACCGAGGATGAATCACTTTTTCCCCAATCAGGTATCCGGCGGTCATTGGCTGTTCTGCCAAAGCTAGAGCAAGTGCTCTGAGCAGATACAGAGTCAATCCGGGCTTCGGGATTGCTCCGCGGCGGTGCATCAAAACTCGGTCGAGCAAAACCGGAAGGCCGACAGTCGCCAAAGGTCGCGTCCAGCTACGGCGCATAGCATCCGCAACAGCCATACGCATTGGAGATGCAGGCACGTTTGGCCAAGATCCTAGATAGTCCATGAACCTCTCGAGGTCTTCTACCGTCACACGCCCCCCTGCCCCTGTGCCTACAATCGCAGAGATATCCGCTTCACGGATTCCCATGTCGTTCATTCTTGCCCGCATTCTCGGCGAGATATAGTGGGCACCCATAACTCCTGTCGGCACTGGCAAACCCTTAATGCTAGGAATAATGTCTGGATTTTCCTCATAGGAATCCCCATCGAGAGCAAAGTGCAAATTCGCTTCCGGCTCTGGGCGGGTATCTTCTGCATGCGTCCCCTCCTCCTGCTTGTTGATGGTATCGACTCCCGTCCGTCTGATTTCATCTTCGCTGACCTCTAGAATTCCTAACAATGATCCCACGGAATAGGAGACTCCCTCCTCAGCACGAATTTCTGAAACGATACCCTTGCACAGGGTCGTCACGCTCATCACTGCTTTGTTTGTCTCTACTTCAATGATATCCTGATCGGTGGACACTTCATCCCCTTCAGAAATCGATAGACGCACGATCGTCGCCTCGGCGATTGATTCACCAAGTTGCGGCATTAGGATGGGGACTTGCGGCATAAGTTCTGGATTTTAGAAAGAGAGTAATTTGCGCAAAGCTTCAGAGATTGATTCAGGAGTGGGCCGATGAGCTGCCCAGAGTTTGGGATGATACGGCACTGGAGTGTCCCGTGCATTTAAGCGAAGCGGTGGGGCATCTAATAGGTGAAAGCCTAGCTCAGTCACCTTCGCGATGATTTCCGCTGTCACTCCACCAAATGGAAATGCCTCTCCGAGCGCTAGAATTCTTCCTGTCCGGGCTACCGATGCAAGCACTGTATCTAGATCCAGCGGCTTAATCGTCCGGAGATCAACGACTTCGATTTCCCAGCCATCTGCTTGCAATCGTTCTGCGGCACGGACCGCCTCATGCACCATCGCGCTATAGGTCACCACGGTGGCATGTTTTCCCGGGCGAGTTATCCGGGCCTGCCCAAAACTGAGATCGTAGTCCTTGATGCGCTTTGATTTCAGCCAGCGGTATAAAAACTTATGTTCGCAATAGATGACCGGGTCATCGGCTTTCACAGAATCCATCAGCAAATGGTAGGCGTCGGAAACGGTCGCCGGGGTTGCTACGATCAAGCCCGGATACTGGGCATATATCCCCTCCATGCTTTGGCTGTGAAACGGCCCGGAACCAGGAGTTCCCCCGGAAGGAAGGCGCACGGTGATCGGAATTGGCATTCCTGTTCGGTAATAATGGGTCGCCGCCTGATTGATAATTTGATTGAACGCGATCGATGAAAAGTCAGCGAACTGCATCTCAACGATCGGCCGCATCCCCTCAATCGCAGCACCCACTGCAAGGCCGATCATCGCATCTTCGGAGATTGGGCTATCGAAGACGCGATTAGGAAATTCTTCTGCTAGGCCCCTTGTCGCCTTAAAGGCACCCCCAAAATTCGCGATATCCTGGCCATATAAAAAAACGCGGTCGTCCGCTTCAAGAAGCGTTTGTTGCGCCTCTCTGATTGCATCGATATAAGTGACACTCATCGGTTTTCCCCCGGAAATATTGTAGATAAAGCTGTCCAGTCTTCTTCGTATGGATCCGGAGCGGCTTCCCGCTGTGCTTGTGCGACTGCAGTTTGAACTTCTTCTACGGTTTCCTCGCTCCATTGATTGAGCTCATCAGCGCTCGCGTGGCCACCATCAATCAGTTGCTCTTTGGCAATGTCCATGCAGTCCTTTCCATACCTACCATCGCGTTGAGTGGCAGGAACGTAGGAGCCATCATCGTGTTCGCCGTGACCACTGAGCCGCAGGAGCTTGGCCACGATCATTTGCGGCCCAGCACCGCTGCGGGCCTCCGCAATTGCCTCCGCAACCACCTCAGCACATGCTAAGAAATCTGTGCCATCCACCTCATGTCCAGCGATTCCATAACCAGCCGCTCGATCAACTAAGTCCTCACAGGCAAATTGGCGACAAGTGGGAGTGGAATAGGCGAATTGATTGTTCGCTACCACGACTACCATCGGCAGCTTTTCGACTGCTGCTAGATTCATTCCTTCGTGGAAGGCACCTGTGGAGGTTGCGCCATCACCTACAGACGTCGCGCCGACGCATCCATCAAGCTCTCCTTTCAAGCGTTTGGCAAATAACATTCCAGCAATCAGGGGGACCTGCGCACCAAGATGTGATATCATCGCCGGCATACCCTGCTCCGGGCGCCCCCGATGAATATTTCCGTCCCGCCCCCGCATGGGACCTAGAACACTTCCTAAATAAGTCCGCGTGCAATCGATCAGCGGCTCACCAAATGCAGTTCTGCCAGCTTGGTCCCTAATCAACGGAGCAAAACAGTCCATTCCCTGAACCAAGGAGGCACCAAGTAAGCCGCTGATTGCTTCTTGGCCTTTCCCCAGATAAACGCCACCAACGATTTTCCCTGCTTTATATAGGCTGGACAGCTTATTTTCCAGCAATCGAGCCTTCAACATTGAACGATAGGCAGAGCGCAAAAACTCACTACTTGCCGGCCTCGACAACTCAGAATCTATCGTCTCCACATCCGGCACGGCATGAGCGTATGGCAAGCGGACTCCACCACGCAACCGCATTCCGATAGAGAAAATTAGCTAAGCCCGCCGCGCATTCCGGCCTTCATCGATCAGACTCCAGAAATTTTTCGAACCAGCAAGTGCCTCGTCTTCACCAAGCGGCATACTGGACCTAAACAAGAAATCTGAGAACGTTCCTTTGTGCAGAACCCGATGCACGACGACAGCTCCCTCGCGCACCTCGAAGTAGAAGCGATAATCCTGCGCCCGGTAGCGGTATAACATCCGCCCTTCACGTTCGATCCGTCCAAAACGGTCATTTCCCAGCTCGTCTCCAATGTCGTTGAGGTCTTTCTCTGTCACACGGAACTCTTCAAGAAGCTCTAACTGTTCGAGAGTCCCCAAAGCAGAGATCTCCGCTGCACTAATTTCGTTGAAGACTATCTGGAACACCCTCGCTAGGCTATCGGTTGCCGCCGCCTCCGAAAAGCGCAAAGAAGGCTAAATATCTCTAGGCAGCTCTTGCACCCCATTCTCATTCTTCTAAGTTCCTGCCCATGGCCTCCATCAACTCAAATTTCCTAAAATTAAAAGCCGGCTACCTATTTCCGGAAATTGCCCGCCGGGTAAATGCCTATACGGAATCGTCCCCCGATCAAGCGGCACGCATTATCCGCTGCGGCATTGGCGATGTCACAGAGCCTCTGCCTTCTGCTGTTCGTGAGGCAATGCATGCCGCAATTGATGAGCAGGGAGATCGCGCGACTTTTAAAGGCTATGGTCCAGAACAGGGCTACGCTTTCCTCCGTGAAGCTATCGTAGAAAATCAGTTCCAAGACTTAAATATTTCTCCCGATGAGGTATTTATTTCGGATGGCTCCAAATGCGATACCGGAAACATTTTGGATATCTTCGGCAAGGGAAACATCATTGCCATCACAGATCCCGTCTATCCAGTTTACGTCGATACGAATGTCATGGCTGGGAACACGGGTGAGGCTGACGAGAATGGTGCCTACGAAGGACTCTTATACATGCCGTGCACTGCTGCGAATGACTTTGTCGCCGATATTCCCACCGAGAAAGCCGATCTAATTTACCTGTGTTTTCCGAATAATCCAACTGGAGCCACGGCCAGCCGCGAACAGCTTGCGGCATGGGTCGAGTATGCGCGCTCTCACGAGGCAATCATTCTGTTTGATGCCGCTTATGAGGCCTTCATTCAAGACCCTGATATCCCCCATTCTATTTTTGAAATTGAAGGTGCCCACGAATGCGCGATTGAATTTCGATCGTTCTCAAAAAATGGTGGATTTACCGGAACTCGGTGCGCTTATACAATCATACCTAAGGCCCTCACAGCCAAGTCAGATGAGGGCAAAGAGGTATCCCTTCACCAGCTATGGTCCCGCCGCCACTCGACAAAATTCAACGGCGCATCCTATCCCGTTCAGAAAGGCGCAGCAGCGGTTTTTTCACCTGAAGGAAAAAAACAAGTCTCTGATCTAGTAAACCATTATATGGAAAATGCAGCTTTGTTACGGAGCACCTGCGAGGAGCTCGGCCTAGCAGTTTATGGGGGCCAGAATGCGCCCTATATCTGGGTGGCATGCCCAGAAGGAGTCACATCGTGGGAAATGTTTGATCGGATGCTTAGGGAGGCACAGGTTGTAATAACGCCCGGGTCAGGCTTCGGCTCTGCCGGTGAGGGATATTTCCGTATTTCTGCCTTTAATTCGAAAGCAAATGTCGAAGAGGTCTGTTCTAGGCTCATCGCGAACCTGAAGTAGATTAACTTTTTGATCTGATGAAGCCACCGATCCAAAATCCAGATGTCATACTGATCGGCAGTGGCATTATGTCCGCCAATCTCGGAGCTCTGCTCAAGCGGCTGTCACCGGAACTTCAGATCCAAGTTTATGAGGCCACTGCCGAAGTGGCCCAAGAAGCTTCCAATGGATGGAACAATGCAGGAACGGGCCATGCTGGAATTTGCGAGCTTTCATACACCCCGAAACGCGAAGCTGATGGATCCGTCGATCCTTCCAATGTCATAGAGATTTTTGAGCAGTTCGAAAAATCACGTCAGTTTTGGTCCTATGCAGTGGCTAGTGGCATGATTCAGGACCCGAAAGAGTTTATCAATGCAGTCCCACATCTCAGCTTTGTCCATGGCCATGAACAGGTTGATTTTTTGAAAAGCAGATATGCCGCGATGTCGGCTCACCACTTCTTCTCTGAAATGGAATACAGCACAGATCGCTCAACTATTTCATCATGGGCACCACTTCTTACCGAAGGACGGGATGAGAAAGTCCCAATAGCTGCCACGAAAATGAATTCCGGGACGGATGTCAATTTTGGCAATATCTCACGCAAGTTACTTCGGTGGCTAGACGCCCAGCCTGATTGTGCCGTTCATACCTCCCACCGTGTCAAAGATCTTAAAAAGATTGATGCTGGCTGGAGTCTCGAAATTGAAGATCTGACAACTGGGAAGGAAATGACAAACACGGCGAAATTTGTCTTCATCGGTGCAGGTGGAGGAAGCTTGCCACTTCTTCAGAAAGCAGGAATCTCAGAGGCGAAGGGTCTGGGTGGATTCCCCATCGGCGGCCAGTGGCTTATCTGTGATAATCCTGAAATAGTGGCTAAACATCAGGCAAAAGTCTATGGACAGGCTCTGGATGCTGCTCCGACGATGGCGGTTCCTCACCTAGATACACGCATTCTCGACGGAAAGAAGACACTTCTCTTTGGACCGTTCGCTGCATGGACCACAAAGTTTCTACATCGCAAAGGTTCCTATTTTGATCTACCTCTTTCGGTAAAACCCCATAATTTGGGAACGCTAGTCAAAATAGGCATTCATAATTTTGGACTTGTTAGATATCTTTTCCAGCAAGGAACCCAATCGATGGCCGATCGTTTGAAAGTTCTGCAGATTTTTTACCCGAGTGCTGAAGCCGAAGACTGGAGGCTGATCGACGCTGGGATTCGTGTCCAAGCGATCAAAAAGACTGACGGACAGGCTGGAATTGTCCATTACGGCACCGAGGTAGTCACAGATGAAAGCTCCAGTCTTTCTGCACTTCTTGGGGCTTCTCCAGGTGCCTCTGTATCTGTTCACATCGTCCTAGAAGTGATTAAAAAATGCTTGCCACATCTTCTTGAAACACCAGGAGGAATCGCTCGCATGAAGGAAATGATCCCTACGTTCGGAATAGATAGCAAAGATCCTGAGAACGCCGAATTATGGAGATCCATGTCAGCTCAAGCATCGCGAAACCTGCAACTGGACTAATAGAATTGGTGCGCACGAGAGGACTCGAACCTCCACAGGGTTGCCCCTACTAGAACCTGAATCTAGCGCGTCTACCAATTCCGCCACGTGCGCAGAAAACCTGAAACCCGCGATTGAAAGCGGCCCCGGAAAAAAACCATCTAGCAGCAAAAATGACAATCACCTTTTCGGCAAAAACTCATGGGCTTTAAAAACGTCTGTTAGGTGACGTACTATTGGCAGCTCCCCTTCGGCAACCTCGACTTCAATTACATCAAAGCGCCAAGCCACTTCGTGTCTCTTTAATCGCCGCAGCCATTCATTTGCTCCACGGCGGATTAGACTTCGCTTTTTTCGATTGACCGCAGCCAGACCTCGGAGCTTCGCCCCTTTTTGCCGGGTTTTCACTTCGATAAATAAAATCTGCTCCCCATCGGACGCGACGAGATCGACCTCGCCACCTCGCACTCCTGAAAAATTCTTCGCTAAGATTTTTATTCCATGCGCGCGCAACCAATCCCTAGCCACTTTTTCTCCATAATCACCCAGCCACTTCTTCTCCCCGTCTGATTCTTCTTTAAAGTGGAAGGGGCATTTGAGATATCGGCTGAAACGACCGACGATGAAGGCGACAAGGTCCATACTTTCTCAATGCTTCCAAATGCTGCTTCGTTCCGTAGCCCTTATGTTTTTCAAATCCATAGACGGGAAATTCTTTCGCATACTCAATCATTATCTGATCTCTCGATACCTTTGCAATCACGCTTGCAGCCGCAATTGAGATCGATATTCCGTCCCCTTTGACAATTGCCCGATGCGGGACTTTTAGACCTTTGACTGGTAGTCCGTCGATTAAGGCAATTCCCGGTGGGTTTCTCAAAGCATCAATCGCGAGCTTCATCGCCCTGTGGGTCGCGTTCAAAATATTCACTCGATCAATCTCTACTTGGTCAACAAGCCCGATACCCCAATCCACCTCCGAGCTCTCACTGACCAATTCAGAAAAAATGATATGCCTTTTCTTTTCTGTAAGCTTCTTAGAATCATCGACCTCGCGGTTCTTCCAATGCCTAGGAAGGATGACAGCTGCAGCAATCACAGGCCCTGCCAGCGGGCCTCTTCCAGCCTCATCCACACCTGCTACAGGAAAAACTCCTAAGCCCAGCTCTTCCTCCTCCAAGCAATAGCTAGGCATTAGCGCTACCTGAAACGGTCACATTGTCTGGGCATATTTGGATGGCGTAACCTAGTCGCCGTTCCAAATAACTGAACCGCTAAATATTCCCCTCGATCTGTTTCGCACGTGGCAATTCCTGAATACCTCCAAGCAGACAACATAGTTGAGTTATGTCTTCTCGAGCCAATCCATAGATTCACAATCCGCCGACTGTTTACTGAACTGGTATAAGCGACATTTTCGCCTAGCGAAGGTATTCCAAGCTTCCTCTTGGCGATCAATGCGCGTCCGTCGAATCCGACGTGACTTATCTTCAGAGGCACCCCCGCAGACTTTTTTTTGAGATAATGACAGTGAGTGGCCGCAAGTTTGTCCAGACCCGGATGTCTTAGCAGAATCCCTTTTCCCTGCGATGCGCGATAGTCATTTACTCGCTTAAACAGATCTTCGCTTTGTTCATCTTTTCCAGCATTAGTTATAAGAATTTGCCCGGTATCTGTGGTCGGCATGCACGAGGCAAGTGCTAGTAAAACAAGACTGGTAACTGCAAAGCGCTTCATCCGCCAATCTCCGCAAGATATCTCTCGGCCTCCAATGCAGCTGCGCAACCTTGCCCTGCAGCAGTGATTGCCTGTCGATAATAATGATCTGCAACATCACCTGCCGCAAAAATTCCAGGTGTCTTTGTCGAAGTTCTACCGGGAGTTTGCAGCAAATACCCGTCGTTATCTTTGTCAACCAGACCGTTGACGAAGCCACTGTTTGGAACATGTCCAATCGCGACAAATACACAGGCTACTTCCAAATTCGTTTCCGTATGATCGATCAAGTTCGCCACCCGAATTCCATTCACCTCACCCTCCCCATCCGTCAGATATTCTTGGACCGCAGTGTCCCAAATCGGCTCGATCTTTTGGTTCGCCATGACGCGCTCTGCCATAATCTTTGAGGCGCGCAATTCACCACGCCGGTGTATCAAGTAAACTTTGCTCGCGAAACGGGTGAGGAAGTCAGCTTCTTCACATGCGCTATCTCCACCACCAATCACTGCCACTGGCACGTCTCTATAAAAGGCTCCATCGCAAGTCGCGCAGGATGTTAATCCATGGCCTATTAACTTTTGCTCATTCGGCAGGCCGAGCCATCTTGCCGCCGCACCTGTTGCAATAATTACCGTTCGTGCCTCAATATCTTTATCTCCGATTGTGATCAGGAACGTCCCATCCTCCCGCCGCGATATGCTTTCGACGCTCGCATACTCGATCCGCGTCCCAAACTTTTCAGCTTGCTGCTGCATGTTCATCATCATCTGCGGACCCATTACACCGTCGGGGAATCCAGGAAAATTCTCGACATCGGTAGTCGTGCTCAATTGTCCACCCGGCTGTGAACCCGACAAAACTAGAGGCTTCAAATTTGCACGCGCGGTATAGATTGCCGCAGTAAACCCTGCACAGCCCGTTCCTATAATGACTACTTCTTCCATCTTTGAGTTTTTCCTGTCTTTAATTTAATCTTTAGCAGCTTCTAGCATCCCGTTTCCCCTTCTAGCTGTCAACCCCGCCGTCTTTCCACCAATTTTCATCCCTTTCCCACTCGTCGCGCCCTTTCTGCGATTCTCCCGATTTTGGTTCTTCGGCGATCTTCTTTTCCTCTTGCCGTTCAGTTTCCTCGATCTCATCTAGCAACGTATCGACACCTAAGTCTCGCCGAGAGGACGCCCACAACATGCAGCCAATCAATAACCCAATCACACAAAAGCTCAGCGCGATGGTTCCTAACATCGCCAGCGCGAGCCCATCCGATTCTGTGATCCCGAGATAATTCACCTTCGATGTTCTATCATGATGGTCCTAAAAATCAACTAGGCGATCAGACGAATCGCGGTCCCGTTAATCACCTAATCTAAAACACGGATTGCATTTAAGAAGGTTTTGCCATAAGGGTGATGTATGTCAGCAATCGCCGAAAAGTCGTCAATCATCTCAAAAACCAAGGAACTTTGTGCGCAGATCGCTGCGGATTCACAATTTAAGAGTTTCCAAGAGGACGTAGGAGTGTTTCTGAAGGACGAAAATGCAAAAAACCAGTATAAATTAGTCCATGAGCGCGGCGAAGAATTGCATCAGAAGCAGCAAGCTGGAGTCGAGCTAGGAGCGGTGGAAGTGAAGGCCTTTGAAGACGCTAGGGATTCACTTTTTGAAAATAAGGTAGCAGCAGATTTCATGGATGCTCAGCGCTCTTTAGAATCTATCCAAAAGGAAATTACGCAATACATCGGCCTAACCATGGAACTCGGCCGCGTCCCTACTGATGAAGATTTTGAAGCTGCCCAACAGCAGCAAGGTGGCTGCTGCGGAGGCAGCGGCGCGGGTTCCTGTGGCTGCTAGTCTAAAAGCTCGATGAAAGCGGTCGTCAAAGACCTGTTTTTTTTCCGAATAGAATTCACATTGCCGAGGCACATCCAGCTCCTGTGCTTTCAGATACGCTAGATATAACTTTTCTTGGCACGGGCACTTCGGTCGGGGTGCCAGTCATTGGCTGTAGATGTGCCGTTTGCCAGTCAAGTGACCCTCGGGACAAGAGAACGCGGTCATCGATCGTTATTCGCACTCCACAGCTCACCCTTCTTGTCGATTCCGGGCCGGATCTGCGCGAACAAGCGCTACGTGAAAGCCTTAGCTCGGTCGATGCCGTCCTTTACACTCATTGCCATGTTGATCATGTAGCCGGATTCGATGAATTACGTGCTTTCTGTTGGGGTAAGCCAGCGCCCCTTCCCTTGTATGCTCAACGATCCACCCACGATGTTCTTCAGAGGATGTTCTCTTGGGCCTTCCAAGCCGATAACGAGCATTCAGGATATGTGAAACCCGATCCGGTGGAAATAACTGGAACGTTTCACCTAGCAGATCTGACCATTACCCCGATTCCTGTCGATCACGGAGCCGTGGAAACGATCGGTTACGTTTTTGAAAATGAAGCCCAAAAGCGCTTTGCCTATATTCCAGATGTAAAGGCAATCCCCTCTGCTAGCAGGGCCAAACTAGATTCACTTGATCTCCTAATTCTGGATGCTCTCGCTCCGAAATCTCATCCCACTCATCTTTCGCTGCCAGAGAGCCGTGAAATCTCAGAACAGCTTTCTCCCAAACACACCTTACTGACTCATCTAGGTCACGGTCTTGGACATGCAGCGACTGCCGCCAGCCTTCCAGACAATATTCAGCCAGCCTACGATTCACTCGTCTACCGGATTTAACCACCGGCTTCTATGAAGATTCAACTTGGCTGAAGATGAACGGTTCGCTCTATTTTGTTCATAGATTGGAAGCTGGTTCTATACGTTCCACCACTTTTTAGATTCGATAGCTGATGATAAATTATTCCTACCTCCTCGAAAGTGTTTGGCATCCGCCACTTGCTTTCGAAGAGGTGGCCAGTCCTGAGCTCCCCCCGGAAATAGAGCTACAGGCACTCTGGTATGCGGGCGCCTTTGGGCACGAATTCCGCCTGAGTGATCAGCGGACCTGTCGCATCGTTCAGTGGGGTGAATGGAATCTTGGCGCAGGCCCTGATTTCTCTCGCGTATGTATCGAAATCGACGGAAAAAAATTTCGTGGCGACCTAGAGCTAGATACGAGGCCCTCTGATTGGGAGCATCATGGACATGGGACGAATCCCACTTTTAACAACACAGTCCTTCACGTATCCTTTCAGCAGCCGCGCCAAGACACATTTATAAGGACCTATCAGCAGCGACTAGTCCCAGCCCTTCATATCACTCACGATCAAATTGCAGAAGCCTGCAACCTTCCGAAAAAGAAAACCGCGATTTCAGTCCCTGGGAATTGTGTTGCTCCGCTTCGTCAAATTAGTTCGGCTGCATTGGATCGACTTCTCGAAGAGGCTGCATTGCGCCGTGCTTCTCTCAAAGCGAGCCGCTTCCTACGCACCGAACTTGCTCATGGCCTAGACCATACGTTGTTTCAAGCGGTGGCTGAGACCCTTGGTTATAGCGGAAATACGCTGCCTATGCGGATTCTTGCGCAAAGGTGTCATGTGGAAAAACTTCTTGATGAGTCCCAAGTGCAGAGGCGATCCTTCTCGGAACGGCCGGATTTCTCCATCCGGAGCTCCATCAACAGGCACCCTCTTCCACTAGAAAATACATCGAAAATTTATGGCAGCTCTGGTGGAAATATAGGCCGCATTCGGAAAGCTCAGACAAGTCGCCGTTGCCGTGGAGACTTGGTAGCCAACGTCCAGCAAACCATCCTCACCGCAGGGTCGGGGCGCTTTCTGTTCTCCTAAAGAACTGGCCGGAATTCCGCTGCCTAGCTTTAGCAAATCCATTTCGTATTAAGCCTGTGATCGAATTTTTGCACTCTCTACAGCACGAATTCTGGTCTCAGCATCACACGTTAAGCTCAGCGGAATGCCACCAAAGGATCTCTATCTTTGGGAAAAGCCTGGCATTAGAATTAGCCGCAAATCACTTAATTCCGTTAGCGATCCATCAGGACCGTTTGTCATACGCAGAGTATTCCAAAATTCGCTATTCGGCTGTGAATCAGACATTAAAAAGGTGTGGCATCCGCCTTTTTGGAAACGAAACCGCTGCCAAGCCATACCTTCGTCGACTTGCCCATCAGCAGGCTCTTCTCCAGATCTACAATGATTTTTGTCTAGAGGATTTTTCCCAATGTGAAGCCTGCCCATTCCCGGCGCAGCTTGCGCAATGGCGCTAAATAACGTCCGGCGGCATTTTTACTAACGACTCATCGCGTAGAGTTTAAACACCAGCCCCGGTAGGAGCAGGGCAAGACCAGTTAGAGCCCGGACAGCTAACATTGAGAACCTCATGCGTGTCCGATTTAAAATTTGCAGAGAAGCAGCCCCGGTTAAAATCGCATAGAAGAATGGCCGCGTAATCTCCGAATGGTTCTGGACCGCAAAAACGAGAGCTACCCCCCCTAGAAGCGTGAGTGGCAGTGCCAATGCGATCTCATCTTCTGCCGAATTTTCCTGCGCTCCAAGCTTCGAGGCCCGCTCCCACATATCCAGTCCTGCTAGCGCGAGCACGCAGAGCAGGCTGAAGCAAATAAATTCACGTGAGATGATCATCTGGAGAAACCCTAGGTTCGGCAAATAGGCATGTGCGATAGATGCCGTCCCGAATGCAAATGCACCTCCCGCTAAGACATGCTTTGTATAAGATGCTTTATCTTTATCAGCACTCCAGAAAAGAGAGAGAGCGAGGTAACTCAGGCATAGAAATCCACCGACCAGTAGATAATTATAAACTGAAACAGGAAAATTTAAAATGGTTAGGACGATAGCAACAAGGCCGAGGACAACAGCACCCTTCTTTGCAACACCCTCTGAAGGTCCCGTAGAGATTTCCAAACCTGTTCCTTCTCTTTGATCGACAGCTTTGCCTAGCTGCCGCGTGATTAGGCGCATGCACCAGACCGCACAGGTCAGGGCGACATAAGCCTCCCACGGATGGTAGATAACTCGCCAAGTCTGCGCGAACAGGAACAACCAGACGAATGCGATCAAAGGCGCATCCAGGCCTGATAAATATATCCATTGCCACCATGGCCGTCTCTTTCCTTCCACGCCGCTTTCTTTGCCATTCATAGGCGCTAACCGCAAGTGCAGTCTTAAAGCTGCTTTCGTGCTGAGTTCAATATAATCGGAGGTATCGGAGCACCCATTGCCTCAGCCGTGGCACGGAGTAATACCATTTCCTTATCCTCAACCCTTCGATCAGCTAAGACCACCAATGAGCACATACGCAGAATTTGTTGTTTTACCAATGGGGTTGCCGCATCCATCCGCTCAAGCGCCTGAGCTACCTTCCCAAGGCTGGTATCAGCCACCTCAAGCTTGAGCCCTGTATGTTCTTCAAACTCTGCGCCCGCCAGCTCTAACGCTGCATCGCCCCCACCAAGAAGTGCAAACATCTGAAGCAAATTAGCAGTTTCTTCGCGAAGTTCCACCAAGTTTCTATACCTCATCGCTGGCACTGGCTTCAGACTTAGCCCAATTTCGATATGCCTTTCGATCACCTTTTGGAGCATAAACTCAAACATATTCACTTCTCCATCCGCTGCAATCAGGGCACGGCTCTCATCGACGAAAACACGCGCTTCATCGCGGCCCATCTTTCGTAACCATGAAAGGGATAGATCGATAAGTGCTAGTTTCTTTTCCGCACCGTAAATTGATAGGGCCGCACTCCATTCACTGATGGCTTCTGTGCGCTCTGGCCCAACCTCGCGATTCTTTAATATCTGTATACCCTGCTCACGCCCATCTGCATCGGTAGCTAAAAGCAGGCCGAGCAGGACCCCTTTCGCCTCATCCTTCGAGAAAGAATGGATATTACCTGCCCTTAATTGGTCGCGGATCTGGGAACCTAGTTGCTGATCCAGACGCCGGCTATCGCCCAGCTGCGTGAAGCCACCCTCCGTGGAATTGAGGCTTGAACTTGGTGCGAACGAGGAGCCTCGGCCAAACTCGGAATTGGTGACTGGATCGGACTTACCGCTTAACATCTCACCACCCCATGCGGGTTGGATGGCTAGAATGCGTGTGCTCAAAGGCGGATGGGTTGCCATGAACCTGCTTAATGCGCTTCCGGCAAAGAACATATGCCTTGCTTCGACAGCCTTGGGCGAAAGAATGCGTCCTTGAGCCTGGAAACCACCGATCTTCTTCAGGGCCCCAGCTATGCCGTCCGGATCACGAGTGAATTGAACCGCCGAAGCATCCGCTAAAAATTCCCGCTGTCTTGAGATAGCGGCTTGCAGCATTTTAGCAAATAACACTCCGACTGAGCCCACTAGCCAAATTGCAGCTCCTGCTAAAAAAATAGCGATCACGATTGCCGCCCCATTGCGATCGGAATCCCTCGAGCGGCCACCACCAATAAATCGGAATGATTGCAGAAGCATCCGCCCCAGCATTGCAAACATGACCAAGCCGAAGATCCACCCGATCAGGCGCATGTTCAGCTTCATATCTCCATTCAAAATATGGCTAAATTCATGGGCTACAACTCCTTGAAGTTCTGCCCGAGTTAATCGTTCTAAGGTCCCACGCGTAACACCAATCACCGCGTTGCTGGGATCGGTCCCAGCCGCGAAAGCATTGATTCCCGGCTCTTCCCTCATAATCCAGACGCCAGGCACTGGCACCCCGGAGGCAATCGCCATCTCCTCGACAATATTTATCAATCGGCGCTCTGAAAGATCCTGCGTGCTCGGCTCAACCGGCTGCCCTCCTAGATCTTTCGCGACGACCTTCTCCACCTCCAGACAGTTGAGCTAGTTTTGACCAGCTACCAATCAATATAATACCTCCAACAACTACGCTTACCCAAAGCAGTAGCTGGGGATCGAACCAGAAGCTCGCACGATCTAGGTTTTGGGAATCTATGCCGCCCGCCCCACCTCCGAAGTAAATCTTTAAAAATAAGACGGCGACTAGATACATCACGGCGATCACACCGATCACCGCTAAGATAAACCACCAGACAAGCAGCTTGCTGGACTTCCGCGCCCTTTCCTGCGCCTCAAAAAAGTTCATCAGCTATCCGCAGAAGTTTATGGCCTTAGAATGTTACCTTGGGAACTTCTCTTTGCTCAGCAGACTTAATCTCGAAAGAAGCAGCCTCGTCAAAATTGAAAATGCCAGCGATGAAACTGTTTGGGAAAACTTCTCGTTTGTTATTATACGCCATCACGGAATCGTTGTAGGCCTGTCGTGCAAAGGCTACCTTGTTCTCCGTGGTTGTCAGTTCTTCGCTAAGCTGCATCATGTTCTGATTTGCCTTTAGATCCGGATACGCCTCGGCCAAAGCAAATAGCTTACCGAGCATACCGCCTAAGCCAGCTTCAGCGTTAGCAAGGTTCTCGACTGACCCTTTATCGGCCGGACTGGCAGCCTCACGTGCTCCGGCTGCCATGTTTCTTGCTTGAATGACAGCTTCAAGAGTTTCTCTCTCGTGACTCATGTAGGACTTTGCGGTCTCGACTAGATTCGGGATCAAATCATGACGCCTTTTCAACTGAACTTCTATCTGGGAAAACGAATTCTTATATAAATTCCGCAGCTTGATTAGCCCGTTGTAAATACCAAGCACCGCTAACGCCAAGATGAACAATACGACTAAGACGATTAGTATGACAATTAAGAGAGAATTCATTTCTTAGAAGCTAAAGTCGAGACAGCGATCGGCTCAATATAAAAATATATCTCCAACGAAGTAGGCGACCATTAATACCCCTATTCCAAGCTTAAAGCCAATACCGGCGAGCGTTCCTACCATACTGCCCACTCCGGAAGCTGCAGCAGATCGAGTCTTTTGCTTGCCAAATAAAAGCTCGCATCCGAAGGCCCCTAGTAGAGGCCCAATAAGTATCCCGAAAGGAACAAAGAAAATTCCGACGACAGCGCCAATGAGTGCACCAATTGCACCCCATTTTGTGCCACCAAACCACCGGGATCCGAGTGAACCACTTATCATCTCAAAGACCTGGGATATGACCATGAGTAAAATCAGTATTGCGAACCCCCACCATGCAATTCCTGCTTCCACTCCGGCGATCCAGCGGAAGCAGATTGCACCGAAGAGGATGAGTAGATGTCCGGGTATAATCGGAACGACGCATCCAAGCACCCCTATCAGCATCAACGAACCGGCAACTAACCAGGCCCCTCCATCTTGCAACATCTCGTTCATATTCATGAGCTGGGAAAAGAAGATCTTCGCAGGCGTTTCGTGTTTATAAACAGAAACACCCATTGGTTGCCCAATGGGTGAAATTTTACCTTAGCAAAGATAGAGACTAATGTCCGTCGCCATCCGCATCGCCAGGGATCCTGTCTTCAATTCGATGCCAACCAGCTTTCGTCGCTCGGCGGGCTTGCTCCCATTTCAAACGAGATTCGCCTTTGAATTCTTCCCATTCACTTTCGAGTTCGGAGTCCGTTTCATCATTCCAATCGCGTTTTGTGGCTGGCGTGCCAGAATACCCCATCCGATAGGCAGGTTCATAGTCATCATACCCAAAGTCGCCCTCGGATGCCCATTCTTGGCTCGAGTGATTATCGCGCCAGTAATCTTCCTCCACGGTAGGGTCAATTTGTTCGGCGATTCCCTTGCCAGCAAAAGCACCGGCTACGCCTCCTACGATCGCGCCTGCAACTGCTCCGACTGGACCTCCGACAGCTCCTACCGCAGCCCCCGTTGCCGCACCACCCGCTGTGCCGACCCCTACCCCAACTGGATGAGAACCCGGTTCTCCGGTAATTGGATCCTCATTTCTGTCTACTTCGTGCTTATCGCTCATGATTCTATGTTTTGGTTGTTTTTTTCAGCTTGGGAATTTCTTTCCGAGAGCTGCGACAAGGGCATCGCAGTTTAGAGGCCATCCTAGCAAGCTTTTGTAAACCTCCTATAATAAGGTATTTGCATCAACCAAGTGTTTAGTTCTAACATCAAAGAGTTCGCGGAATAAGCGCCTATTCAGTGCAATTTGCAACTTAGGGCTGTCCTTAATCCGAATGCCTATGATCCCTTTACTAAGTGCTGCTTGAGCTCTTGCACACTGAGACCTGCCTGTATCGCGGCATCTTTCAGATCGCCATCATTTTTCTCAAGCAAGCGGTTTGCTAGCTCCCTGAGGACCCAAGTGAACAAGGGCGTATTGGCTGGAGCGGCATTCAGAATCTGGTCAATTCCTAGAGTGAATTGGGAGCTTCTAGCAGGCGCATTGGCTAGTGGAATATCGGCTGGAAGCAGAATCTGCGAAGTAGCCAGCGCACAAGCTCTTGCAATTGTATTTTCTAATTCCCGGACATTTCCCGGCCACTTGTGTTCTTTAAGCGATTCAGACGCCTCCTGAGAAATTAGGATTCTCGCCATTCCGTTTTTCCGAGTAATTTTTTGCAGGAAAAACTCTGCGAGCAAAGGGATGTCTTCTGGCCGATCCCTAAGCGGAGGTATTCGAAGTTCTACCACATTCAAGCGGTAGAATAGATCTTCCCGAAATCTTCCAGCTGTGACTTCGGCAGCTAGGTTTTTATGAGTGGCAGCTACAATCCGGACATCGGTCTTCAAGACATCGTTAGATCCCACCCGGGAAAAAGTCCCGTCCTGCAAGACGCGCAATAGTTTCACCTGAATTGACAAGGGCATATCACCAATTTCATCTAGGAATAAAGTTCCCCCATCCGCTTGTTCAAAGCGCCCTTCACGCCGGGCAATGGCCCCTGTAAATGAACCTTTCTCGTGGCCGAAAAGTTCGCTTTCAAGCAAATTTTCTGGGATTGCACCACAGTTGATCGTGATCATCTCCTGCTGCTTGCGTGGGCTATACTCGTGCACTGCCTTTGCTACCAGTTCCTTCCCAGTGCCGCTTTCTCCCGAGACGAGGACCGGTGCATCCGATCTCGCCACACGCCCGACCAATTTAAACACGTCTTGCAAGGCACGCGAGACACCGATGATTTTTGAACGGCCGTCAACGCTGGGAAGCTCAGTAGGAACCTGATCCACCCCGCGCCGGTCTTCGACTGTCTGCAAGGCGCTTTCTACAATCGGCCGTAGTTCAAAGGACAATGCCTCCTTTCTTAGGACATCGTGCGCACCTTTCTGAGTCGCCTCAATAATTAATCCCGTGGAGGGAAACCCGGTGGTTAGAATCACTAAGGTGTCAGGGCTTGTAGCCCGTACTCGACCCAGTAGCTCAAGGCCATCAAATGGCTGTAGATTAACGGCTGAAACGACTATTTGAACGTTGGTCTTTTCAATCACCTTGATCGCCTTTCCAGCATCATCGCAGCGCAAAATCCGTAACCCCCGGGCTGATAGGTGTTTTGTAGCCCAGTCGAGGAAATCCAAATCTGGATCAACCAATAGCAGGGTTTCTTCGGGCGCAGATTTTGGCATCACAAAAACGGCAGTCAACCGAACGCCCTTTATGAACCCTCCCTATGCTGAGAGCAAGCGAATTGGCAGGGTTCTATGAATCCAGATCCGCGATAGAATCCGTGAAGTTTTTATATTACGGCCGCACTTGGCGCAACATTCCATCTGCGAGTTCGCGCAGCTCATTTGCGGGAATCGCATAGGTTTCAGCTCGATTGGCTCTTGCAATATTCATCCCCACTAGCTGGCCGCTTAAGTCAATCACAGGTCCACCCATTGTATGACGATTGCCCACAATATCATGCTGAATGACCCGGGGAAACCCACTGCGCCTGAGTGAGAAATCTCCACTCATTTGATCATTCCGGTCCTGAATTGGGTATAATTGCCTCCTAGGTAGTAGCTGTACAATGGCGTCAATTTTTTCTTCATTCCGTAAAATACTCAGATCTACAAACGTCCCCACCTTCTTTCCCTCTAGCTGAGTCGTCAGTTCCTCGATTCTGAGAATCTCCAGATCGCCAATTTTTAAGATGCGGTCTCCGATCCGGATATCAGCCGTTTCAGCACCACTTCCTGCGGCAACACTGGTAATCTCTAGGCCTAAATTTCCTTCTCTAAGTCCCACCCCCAAGATTGCTCCACCGGAACCTGGAATTGGCCGTGAATTTGCGCTTACGATTCCGGCAAGTATACGCCTCCGGCTCCGTGTTGTAGCACCATTGACTACCAACCAAGTTCCGACTTCTGGATCCGCTCCTTGCCTAATAGCGAGTGGTTTTAGATGTTCTGCTTTGATCTTCAGAAGAGCCAAATCCCACCGCGGATCGATCATTACGATCTTTGGATCCGAAAAGACGCTTCGATCAATCCTGACAGAAAGATCAGTTTTCCCTTCTACAACGCTTGCCTTCGTGAGCAAATAACCGTCGGTAGAAATCACGACAGCGTAGGCAACTTCTGCGCGGCCTTCATAGATAACAGCGCTGGATTTTTGAATAATCTCTCTTTGTGGCTCAAACGCAGCGAGTAGTCCCTGTCCAGTCATCCGATAATTGGATTCTAGGCTTTGCTGCGCCATCAGAGGTACGAGAAACCCCGAAACAGCAAGGCAAAATATGAACCAGGCGGCCGTGTGCCTCGCCTGCAGCCTTTTAACGTTTCCCAAGCCGTAATTCAAAATGCATTGTGCCACCATCCCGCAGAATCTTGAGCTGTACCTTATCTCCTTCGGATCGTTCTGCAAGTAGCTTACGAAGATCTGCTCTGGTCTCCAAAAGCTCCCCGTTAAATTCTTGGAGAAAGTCACCTAGTAAAATGCCCGCTGTCATCGCTGGGCTTTTCTTGCCAACCTTTGTCACCTCAAGGCCCTCATCACCATCTTTAGTAGCTATACCTAAGAATCCGCTGCCTTTGGTTGGTCGAGATGCGAACGGCCCTTCGCCAATAAATTTAGAGGAAAGCATTTCATCCCATTTTTTTAGAAACACTTTGACCGGGACGTGCATGTTCACCGGTATCTGTGGGCCGACCCTTGAGTGAATCGCAACAAGGCTACCTTCCATATCGAATAGAGGGCCTCCAGAATCACCACCGATCAGTGAGCCGTCGGTTTGGATCGTGTTGTTCGCTATTCTTACTATGCGACTAAGCCGAGTATTTATCCCCCGCTCCTTATCAAAACCGCCTGAGTGGCCGAGGGCAAAGACCCAGTCGCCCAGCTCCGTATCATTTTTTGTTTTGATCTCTACGGTGGGAAATGCGGCGCCCGTTTCTAAGGGTTCCGTAATTTGGACAAGCGCTGCGTCTACCTCTGCCATCAGCCCCAAAGTTTCAGCTTTGAGGCGCAATCCATCTGGCATGATCACTGTTACCTCCTTTCCGACAGCAGTCGAGACATGGGCTGCCGTCATTACTAGCCCTTGTTCAGAAACAATTACACCGCTTCCGGTGCCCTCACCCAAATCGATGCATACCGTTGCGGCCTTTGCCTTGGGCAAAGCACCTATCAAGGCACTTTGGATCGCAATTAAATCCTGAGGTCCTTCCGGCGCAATTTTATCGTTAGGAGTGAAAGCAAGCACCGTTGATAGGCTCTCCCAATAGACAAAACCAACTAAGAATGCGAAGAACCGTAGCACTGTGATCTAGATGAGACTCATCGTTCGAGGATTTCTACTTCGTATCCATCTGGATCAGTGACAAAAGCCATCTTTTTGTCTCCAGAGGTAAATTTCTCACGCCATTTCGAAGGCCAAATCTCGATTCCAGCTTTCTCGACTTCTGAGCAAAATTCGACGATGTCATCCACGCCGAGAGCCGTATGCATCAGATCTTCAGGACAGGAATGTTCATAATCGTCAGAATGACATAACTCTAGGAACACCGAGTTATCTGGCAGCTCAAGGAACGCCAAGTTATTCCCATCTGGCGAATCCTTTCTTTCTCCTAGCTCGTATCCTAGCTTTTGGTAAAAAGCTATCGATGCATTCAGGTCCTTCACTCGTATGCGAGTATGCAAAAATCGTATCATGAGACAGCAATCCTAAGAATGATCGGCTTTATCGCAAGTCCTCAAAGTAAATTAGATGTTCTCGTTCGTCGAAATCGCGTATTTTATTAAATCTAACGAGGTTAGTACGCAGAAACGCCGACCATACCGGTCAGCTCTGAAGCTCGGTTTGCCCCGATTACTCGATAGGGCCTTCTTACGCTTACGATTTAGGCTTCCCAGCCCGAAAAATGGTGAAATGCGATACCCGGCCCGAATGGCACAGGATTGAGCGAAGCGAACAAAAATCGGGCACTAATTATCAATGAGTTGTGAACCTGATTGCTAACAGAGATAGCGCTAATCCCGTGCCATTTTGGTCCGTCCCTTAATCATGCATTTAGGACGCGGATTTGCGTGCTCACTGAAAAACCTCAAAAGTTATTTCCCGTTTTCAGGTCGCTCGCGATAGGCGCGAATTCTGATAGTTAGTAAGTCACTTTCAACCAAGATTCTAGCGGCTTTCGGCAGCTAAAGGAAAAAGATTTTCAAGCTTTGTAGATATCGCCACGCGGACCGACTTGGAGGACTTCGAACGTCTGGATGCCCTCTCGATTAACCAGCCGATAAATGACCCGGTAGCCGCCGATCCTCATGCGGTGGCAGCTTTCCCACGTTCCGCTCATCGGTTTCACATTCGGATCGCCGGACGGATCTTCGAGTTCCGCAATTTACGCAAGCGCTCTTTTGATCTGCTCTCTCCGATCAACCGGCATGCGCTGGAGATATTTAACGGCGCGCTTGTGGTAGCTGATTTCCCTCATACTTCAGAGGCGGGAAGGAACGCGTCACGGTTTCCCGCGCGGGAGTCCGCAAGTGCGGCAGCAAGATCTCCCTGTTCTTCCTCGTCAAGATCCCAGCCGTAAATCTCGGATAGCTCCACGAATTGCTCGTAAGGAATGATCACGTCGGAGGGTGCTCCTTTCTGGTCGAGAACGATTTTTTTCGTGATGTTCATAGGCTTAAGTTAGCAGTTTTTTGGCGGGTTGTCTTGCGACTTCTTCGGAGTTTCCTCCGAGTTGGTCTTGCTGTAGACAGCCTCCTTCGCCAATGAGGCTGGAGAGATTATTGTTCGGGCTATTGTTCATGTGGTGTATCCCTTAATTAAACGATCTTCTCTTGTGGCTTATATCCCGATGCGCAGCTCGCGCATGCTATACAGGCTTTGTGCCGCTGCCTTCGCATTTCCTCGTAACTTGCGCGCTCCACTTGTCCGTTTTCCCGAAAACCTTTCTTGTGATTCCATAAAAACGTCGTCCACGAACTCTTTGCTGCCAATCACCGCTCCATCTGTAAAATACCTTACCCGGTGCCGCAGCATGGCTGCAATCCCTAGCTCTGGGAGAATTGTTTCATTATCGCCACTCCGCATGGCTTCTGCATCGTTCTGGCTTATTGCCCTCCGCACTCGCCTACCTAGCTCTTTTTGGTTTCTTTTGCCATCTTGGTTTGAATCAGCGACCTTTGCGTTCTGCATCTTCCGTTCAAGCGCCATCCCTAACAGCCTTCGATAGCGTCTCGATTCTTTGCCCCACCGCGAAGAATCAAGCCCATCTTCGCGTTCTAGTCTGTCAGAGGTAATTGCTCGCACCAAACCTTCCCGGGCCTTCTTACCATTTCCTTTCCGCCCGCCTCCTACGGCCTCTCCATAACTACTCCAGCGATACCCGGCGGGATCTTCGACCATTCCTGCTCGAACTGGATTGAGATCGATATAAGCGGCCATGGTTCGTGCAGCGATACCGCTTTCTACAATTGTGCTTTGAAAACGCTGCTCCCACAAGGTTCCTGTCCGTTTGTGACGCCTGTTGAACCATTGGCTAAAGCGTTGCATCAAGCCTTTCATAAACTCCCCGAGATCGTGCATGCGGTAGCTAAAGCGTTCTTTGATCTCTTCAACCCGCCCCGGATTCCCGCCTTCCAGACCGCCTTCGGCTCTGGCTTCTTGAATCTGCTCAGCAATATCGGCCACAAAAGCTTCGCTATAGAGAGCTGAAAGTCGCTTGAGAAACTCCTGATCCGATAGACCCGAAAGGGGCATCGGCGGCACCTCAAGTAAGACATGGATGTGATTGCACATGATGCAATATGAAAGAACCCGACATCCGCTAAAATTCTCTATCATCCGCATCAAGGTCCGAAAGCGCTCTTTCTCCTCTACGCCAAAGGCAAAGCGACGTTCAACCACACGGGAAACACAATGATAGATCGCAGGCTTTTCTTCCGAATCCTTCCACGGCGATAAAAATCTAGATCTTCTCATAACACCACGCCCCGACCATGACTAGTTGACAAAAATTGTCGATCCTTTTTTGTCATAAGGTCTGTCCCTTAATCCTTTGCGCTCATGGCACAGGCCTCAAAGGCATCTAGGAGTTGCTCGCGTTGATCTCGCGGGACTCTTATCCGCCCAAGGGTATCAATTTTTAATAGCTCTGAGGTCGGCTCATTTTTTATCGGTGTCATAAGCGTCATAGGTAGCCTACATACGACGCTTATGACTAGAGGGGCTTGGTAGGACGCTTACGGACTAAATATGAAGAAATCTTCCATCGCTCCCGCTACGACCGAAAAACCTTTTGAATTCGTACTATTCGCACCTGCCACCCCTCAGGACGCTTAGGTTTATATCAGTGTTGCTGAAACAATAAATACTGCAATAGTAGCCAACATAACAAATATTACACCTAATATCAACTTATCTCCTGCCCTCGCCAACTCAAAAGATTTTACGACATCTTGCATAAATGCCTGAAAGTAGTCGGCACCACTAGAAGTGAATCCCTTCTTACGCAGAATAGGGCGAAGAAATACGAACCACAGGGTGAAAAATAAAAATGGGCTGTAAATTACGATATAAAATAACATAGAAAAATCATGTTATATTGGTACCACCCCTACCTCCGCTACTGACATAGCCAACATCTTTTTTGTATTTCCATTACTTGACTGTGCCCCTTACTGTTTCATAGGTATCACCGCCGCAGAGGCATGTAACGGCGAAGGTCCTTCCCTCTCTTCGTTTCCATAGAATTACACTCAGTTCTGAGTTCGTTAATCCCTCTAAAACATCTTCAGGAGTTGAAAAGAATACTCCGAATATAATAGGAGCCCTGAGAACTCGTGAACTTACGTAAATCCAATCGCCAAATGCTTGTTGATCCCCAACCTCGATATCGAAGAAGGCCCAATCACCACCGAGTTCTTTCTCACAAATATCCGATACCAAATCAATCACATCTGAACTAGAAAGCAGGCCTAACCGATCCCATCTATTCACCCCATCATTCCCCACGAATGCGTAGAGGTTAATACCTCCATCTTCTCCAATCGGATCTCTGGATGGCCATCTACCTAGTTTCGGGTGGTAGTGGCGGTATTTGTAGTAATAGAGCTTGGTGCTTATGTCGTAGCGGCGGCTGTTCCAGAGGACATCGTTTTCGATGGCTGTGCTGACTAGCTGCTGGCCTGTTGGGCTGTACACTTCTGGCTCACCGAAGGCGCTATAGCGGTAGAACTCTAGGAGTGCTCCAGTGTCGTCACTCACTCCATAGACGTGATCTAGGTAGTTTTTGTGATACCACTGGATCTCAAACTTGCTCCCTTCATAAGCTCTGGCGATGATGGTGTTTAGCGCTTTGGGGTGGGCCCATAGGTCGTTCTGGATGGTGGCCTGCCCGGCTTGGTTCTTGTGCTCGCTTACTTCTTGATCTCCCCACCAGAGAAAGGCGGTTTCGGTGATTCCTTGCTGATGGTGGACTCTTCTGCCAAGCGCATCGTATTGCAATTCGATGACTGGGCCGGATGTTGGCTCGATGCGGGCAATCCGGTTGTCTAGGTCGTAGATGTATTCTTGGCCCTCGTTATCACGCGTCATATTGCCTCTGGCATCGTATTGGGTGCCATTGCTAAGTTCTTCGTTAGTGGCATTGAAGTTGCGGGCGGTGGTGGTGCCTGCCTGGGTGGTCGAGCTCCAGTTGCCATTGTCATCGTAGTTCCAAGTCTGATCCGGCGGACTTACTCCACCGCTTCTCTGGTAGCTAACTATGCGATTGCCCGGATCATATTGGGCGGTGAAGCCTGTAGCGCTTAGCACTCCGCCGGGGGCGAACACTTCGGAGAGGACCTGTTTGTCTGGGCTGTAGCTGTAGGACATGTCCAAGCCGGGAACCGGCTGGTTGCCATCAAATACTTTGTCAGTGCTTCTTAGATTGTCTGCGCGGTTGTAGCTGAGGCTGCGGCTTAGGCCATTGCCGTATTGCTGGCTAGTGAGGCGCTGGCCGGGATCGTGGCTTTGGGTGAAGATGTCTTGGTTCTCATAGCTGCTGGTGGTGACCAGGTTTCTGGCATCGTAGGCCCAAGTCTGGATCTTGCCATCGGCAAAGGTCTGGCTGCTCGGACGGTTTGCTAGATCGTAGCTTCTTTGGATCTGGTAGCTGCGGCTGCCAATCTGGATGGCTTCGCTCAATGGCTGGCTGTCCAAGGCATAGCTATGGGTGGTGGTAATTTGATAGCGGCCCTTGGTGCTGCTTAGCAAGCGGCTGGCGGCATCGTAAACAAAGGTGTCTGTGCTACCATCGCTATAGGCTTTTGTGATCAGGCGGCTGGCAAGGTCATAGCCATAGGTGGTGGTGCTATTGTCCTGGGCTGTCTGGGTGATGAGCCGGCTGAGGGCATCGTAGCTGTAGGTGAGTATATCGCCTGGCTCTGGATTGGTTTTCTGAATTTTTAGGTTCCTCTCATCATAGCTCCAGCTGCGGAGATGGCCTTCTCCATCGGTGAGGCTAGAGAGGTTATTGTTCGGGTCATAGCTGTATTGGGTGGCGATGTTGTTCGCATCGCTGGTTTCTATAAGCCGACCGCGGACATCGTATTGATGGGTGGTGGTGTGGCCCTGGGCATCTGTCTGGGTGAGGAGCTGTGAGGCGGCATTGTAGGTCATCGTGCGGCTGGTGCTCTCGGCCGCTTCTTGCCGATCGATGCAGCTGAGATCGCGGTTTAGGGCATCGAAGGTGCAGTTCTCACCAAGGCCGTTTGGATCACGGCTCAGGAGGCGGTTTGAGTTGGCATCATAGGCAGATCCTGAAAAGTTGCCGCTGGCATCTTCGGCGAAGATGCTTCGCCCAGCACCATCTGTGTAAATACTTTGGCTATTGCCATTTGGATCTGTCGCTGTGGTGGCAAGTAGCTCGCCGGGGACTGGGATTTCTGCAAGGTTCGGCGGGGTGACACCTTGGACGGCTGGAAGGAGGCTATCGTAGCTGATGGTGCTAATCGCTCCGTCGGCAGAGACCTGCATGATACTGCGCCCTACCCCATCCTGGACTTGTAGGGTTTTTTCGCCTGCAGGATTGGTAATTTCTACCGCGTATCCATCTGCCCCACTGCCGAGCGTGATCCCGGAGTTGTTGCGTTCTGGTTGAAAAAGCAGCCGGACCTCTGACTCCTCCTTGAAAGCGGGAATCTCAAATGCGGCCAAATAGCTATTAGGTTCAGTCTGGCCACAATACATCTCTGCGAATCTAGCGCCGTATTGTGCGAACGAGACTCTGATCGACTCTAGGTCTTGATCGGAGAATATCTCCAAGTCCGCATTGATGAATTCAGTGGGCATTGAATATTCTGGTCTTCATTTCTTTGCAGAACGTTAAAGGTGACTCACGCGCGGTAGCGCGTTGAGTCCACCTGCTTGTTCGACCTATCTTATTCTGCGGCGGCGTGCTACAAGAGCTATAGCTCCAAGCCCAAAAAGAAGAGCTGAAGATGGTTCAGGAATACTAGAAAACTGAACCTCACTAAGTCCAGTAACTTGACCACCATGGTTACTAGTAATAGAAAATCGAACATGAGAAGCTGTTACTCCACCAAGATCCAGTGATTCAGGCGTATAGGTATCTAGTCCTGATCCTTGAGCCAAAACGAAACTAGCGACAGGTGTAAAAACTACTCCATCCGCTGAAGAAAGAATATCCAATCCCATTACTGAATTCTGAAGAAATGCGTTATGGTTCCACACTTCAGTCGAACCAACACTATAAGTGCCACCAAGATCAAAGGTGACATCACCGGTTGCTACGCCACTACTCGACTGCCACATCGAACTAAAAAAATCATCGATAGGATCACCATTCAAATGCTGAGCCCCCGTTAAGCCGGAGCCATCTACAATGTTTGAAACCGATGTGAACTCCCCCATGTTGGTTGACGCAGAGACGCCCAATATAGTTGCTCCATTCGCTCCCCCTGTGAGCGATCCGAATGTGATTAGAGTGGCGGCCAGTTTAGCCACTTTTGTGTTTGTTATTTTCATGATGAATGTGTGTTGTTTGGTGATTTCTTTGTCGAACATCATAGGAATGGCGCGCCGGTGTCAACTCTCAAATTAATCAGACGGCTTCCTCGGCGTCGCCATCTCCGCCTTGTTAGCCTTCTTCGGTTTATTCTCGGCCTCGGTACCGAGATGAACCTGCTCTTCGGGAGGAATCCGTTGCCTGATTCGAGCAACTATCGACGCGGTAGATTGACGATTCTTCCACCACAGGACTAGCAAGATAAGCCCCGAAATGAATCCTAGGACAACAATCACAACGAACACCGTAAAAACCCGATCTGAAGCGATAGTCGTTGAGGTAAGTGCGATCAGGAATGATACAGCCGTGGACAGTAGTAGAAGAGCAAAATTCAGAAAGAGTGAGGAAGGACTCCCGCTCTCTAGGACATTCAATTCGTGCTCGGTAATCTCAAATAGCGAAAGTGAGTCCACGCGCCCCCTCTTGATTTTGAATGGCTTCTCGCCGGTATGTTCTGACTCTTCCATATTCAGAGGTTCTTCTTAAGCCAGCTATTGCTGCATCTAACGTTGCGCCAGGCTCCGGCTGTTCCGGATCTGACAACGAATAATCGACTACCTTTGGGGAGATAGAGGGCTAGGTCATCCCTGATCTCGCTAGCCTTCCAGTCAGTGACGATTGCCCACGTGGAATCGGTTATGTGCGCCCATCTTCCAAAATCCTTTATGGCTTGATGAAGCTCTGGGTAAGAGCCTCCTTCCGCCATGTCGTAGGATATAATGTAGCAGTTCATCAGTTTGCGGTGTTCAACGGGAAATTTTCTTGGCTAACGTCATAGGAATGGCGCGCCGGGGTCAAGCTCGAATTAAATCAGACGGCTTCCTCGGCGTCACCATCTCCGCCTTGTTCGGCTTCTTCATATTGTTACAGCATAGCCCAGTTCTTCTAAACCTGTCCGAAGTCGCTGGAAACCTTTGTGAAAGGGCACTAGCGATGCCCAGAAAACCACAAAGCCGGGCGCAGTTGGGTTCTTGTGGGCGATTCTTAGTCCTACAGAGAAAATGCCGCCATGCCGACTCAACTCGCTGATCTCGTTCTTCGGGAACACGTAGGTCTTGCCTAAGCATTGCAACGTGAGGTTCTCGCGATCCGCCGAAAGAGTGGCAAATGGCCAGGTAGCATTGAACATGTCAAGTCGAGCTCCACCTGTCTGGTTATAGCTAGTCTTCATTTCTTTGCCGAACGTTATAGGAATGGCGCGCCGGTGTAAAGCCCAAATTTAATCAGACGGCTTCCTCGGCGTCGCCATCTCCGACTTGTTATCCTTCTTCTTTTGGTATTTATCTACAAATGCAGCTGCCTCTGCTGCGTTCGTGAAACCAGAGATTACAAAGTTACGTCCTAGAGGAGCGTCGTGCAAAAATGGCGCGATCTGTATTCGCCCCTCGATAATTACGGCTAGCTGCTTACCTTGCATACCAGTAGTTCCCTTGACCATTTTCTTTCGGCCTTCTTCTGAAAGCTGAATATCAACTTTCAATGGATCTTCGCCTACAGTCATGTTCTCGATGTCGGAAGTCTTAACGATCGGGATAGTGCTTACGTTGAGGCTAACTTCTTGATCACCTTCGGTGTAACGCATCGTGTAGGGCATTGCATCGAAACCGGGTGCAGCTTCCTTCGAAATCGCAGAAACTTCGACAAGTTCTTCGGCGCTAAGCGATGAGAGGACAGCAAAAAGTCCTGCGATTATTTGATATGTGGTATTCTTCATTTTCTTGGATAACGTCAAAGGAATGGCGCGCCGGTGTCAACTCCCGATTTAATCAGACGGCTTCCTCGGCGTCGCCATCTCCGCCTTGTTCTCCCTGTTGTTCGTGTCAATAAGTGCTCGCTCTAGGTCTTCGAGGTCGATCGAGAGGAATCGCAACGTCTCCTCTCCGACAATCTCGTCTCGCTGAGGCCAGATCGCAATAGACTTGGTAGTTCGGAAACTATCACGCTCATCCCCCCTGACTATGAATACCAGTTCGCGAAAACCCTTCGTGCCTAATGCATCTTTGTCACCACTGGGGAGAAACTCTATAATACGATTCTTGATCGACTCATATTCTCGGCTTCCCTTGTATACAGCCTCTACCACTAGCTTGTCACCTGCTGCATTCGCCTTACAAAGTAGGACGATAGCCGCAGATTCAGCTTCCTTGCTAAGTTTAGCTAACGAGGGACTCGCGGGTATCATGCGCACCTCTTCCGACTGAAGCGAGACAAGGCTAAGAAGAAGAACTGACGTTGCTAGGGGTTTCATTGTCGCGAGCTATGCTCTATATTTCTTTGGAGAACATTGTTGTTTAGCGACAAAAGCGTCAGAATTGTCCGAAGGGCTTTATCGTTGACGGATTTGTAAGATTTCGTGCGAGAATTGGCAAGGAGATCTGGAACGAGGGTCGACAGCAATCCTAAGCAATCACGGTGAAAACCGCCAGATCGTCCGCATAATGCAATCAAATCTCACGAATATTCCTTGTTTAAAACTGACATATTTGGCAGTTTACCAACGTTTGGGTCGGGTTAACTGACAAGAAATTTCTCATGAGGCTGGAACAAAAAATCCGTGAGGTTATGCGCTTCAAGCATATGGGAATAAGGACCGAGGATGCATATGTGGGGTGGTATCAGCGGTTCGTGAGATTCCATGGATTAAAGCATCCTCGCGAGATGGGAGCCCGTGAGGTGGAGAAATTTCTTACCCATCTGGCGGTTGACCGAGAGGTGGTGGCAGCGACACAGAATCAGGCGCTCAATGCGCTGGTATTTCTTTTCCGGGAGGTTTTACAAAAACCATTCGAGGGGGTGGACACGATGAGGGCGAAGGAATCCAAGAAACTGCCCGTGGTGTTATCAGTAGAGGAAACGGGCAAGCTCCTGCATGTGATGCCGGGTGAGGAAGCGGTGATGGCGAAGCTGCTTTACGGCTGTGGGCTGAGGGTTCTGGAGTGCATGCGGTTGCGGATTAAGGATGTAGATATTTCCGGAGCTAAGGTGGAGATGCGCGGTGGCAAGGGGGATAAGGATAGGGTGTTGTCTCTGCCCAAAAGCATGTTGTTCATCCTAGAGGCCCAGATGAAGCGCGGACGGGTGATTTACGAAAAGGACAGGAAGGACGAGGTGGCTGGTGTGCATTTGCCCGGGGCATACGGTGTGAAAAACAGGAGCGCGGCGGAGAGCTGGCCATGGTTCTGGCTTTTCCCGGCGGCAAAACTTTCTGCGGATCCACGGGAGAACGGGCTGATGCGGAGGCATCATGCACATGAGAGGCGGGTGGGGCGGGCACTGACTGCGGCGACGAAGACTGCCGGGCTGGCAAAGAAGGTGACGGCGCATACCTTACGGCACAGCTTCGCGACGCATCTGGTCCTCCGCGGGGTGGACATACGCAGTGTGCAGGAGCTGCTGGGGCATTCGGACATACGGACGACGATGATTTATTTGCAACTGGCGCGGGCGATGCGTGGGGAGATTAGAAGTCCGCTGGATGATCTGTGAGAGGGGGCTCCGGTTGCTTTTCATTGTATTCATTGATGCTCTTTCACCTCATTCCCATGGCTCGCGCCATGGTCTCCTCTTTTATCGGCAATGGGGACTTCTACTCGACCAATCCACTTTCCGCTGGGTGTCCTCTTTTGTCAGGCAACACATAAGTCCAAAGCGATATATCTTGAGAGGTGCAGTGATTACCACTTGAGCTGTGATCGCGTAGGCAAAACTACAATGATCGGCGAGGTCAGCGAAACATCGAACATGGATCGGAGGAAAACCGTCAAGGCTTCCAACGGCAAAGTGACACTCGGCAGCTAACCAAATAAACAAGGCGCGGAGCTGAGCCACAGCGATCGCAAACGAGCGATCGTTACCCGCATTTGGGAAAGCGATGAACCGCCCAACGGTCTGTGCTTGAAAGAAACTTGGCGCTTTGGATCGTGGATCACGAAGGCCGCCAGAGAGAGCTAGAGGAGGCACACGAAGCCCAATCCTCATCTACGTTGCAGGCACTTTGGATTGGATCCCCTTTCCCTTCCAAAGGCAGGCAAAGAAGTTTGCAAAGGGTGAAAACCGGGCGCGCTAGCAGCTGGATAAGCAGTGGACGATCTCGCTCCGAGAGCCTCGACTCCTTCCATATCACCGGAAAATCCTGTCAAACCACTATGGAACATACATGAACCATCCGCCGGTGCTTCATGAGTTATGGCATAGCGACTTGCCCAGTCTGGGATCGTTTCTCGTTAGCTCGACACATCTCGCCTTCCGAAAGACCCCTTTTCACAAACTTGAATCCTGTTCTTGAGTGGAAAAGGCGAAAGGCTACCAAGCGAAAGCAAACTTGGTCCTCTTAAGAAAAGGAGGATTGGCGACTGCCGACAGGATCTGTCAACACGCCGATCGCTAAGAAATCCATGCGGATCCTTAGCGTCTCGTTTAAGTTGATCTCGACGCTTAGCGTTTCGAGAACTGGAAGCGTGCGCGGGCACCTGGCTGGCCAGGCTTCTTGCGTTCTTTCATCCGTGGATCACGCGTAAGGTAGCCTTCTGGCTTGATCAACTTACGGTTCTCAGGATCCACTTGAGTCAAGGAACGGGAAATCGCATGGCGGATCGCGACGGCTTGGGCATGTTTGCCGCCACCTTTTACGATCACATTGACATCGAACTTGTTTACCATGTTCACCGTCTGAAAAGGGGCAATCACAGAATTCTGCAGATCGATTGTCGGAAGGTATTCCTCGAATGGAATCCCATTGATCGTTAGTTCACCAGTTCCCTCTTTCACCCAAACGCGGGCAACTGAAGTTTTGCGGCGACCGGTAGCACTCTGAGTGGTAGTTGCGGACATATAGATAGTATCTAAAAAATTAAGCAGTGATTGGATTAGCGAAGCTCATGGACAGCTGGCTCCTGAGACTCGTGGGGATGTTCTTCACCTGCATATACTTTGAGCTTTCTAAATTGTGTCCTGCCGAGCCGAGTCTTCGGAATCATTCCCCAAACGGCTTTTTCCACAATCATCGTCGGGCGGCGTTGACGGAGCTTCTGAGGAGTTTCGACTTTTTTACCACCAACATAACCTGAGAAACGTGTATAGATTTTATCGGTTTCCTTCGCTCCCGTAAGAACTACGTCAGCCGCATTGATCACTACCACAAAATCGCCAGTATCCACATGGCTGGTGAAGGTGGGCTTATTTTTACCCCGCAACAATTTTGCTACCTCGACAGCCACCTGTCCGAGAACCTTCCCCTTGGCATCGATTACATACCACTTGCGTTCTACTTCATTCGGCTTGGCAGAAAATGTCTTCATCTTTTTACTAAAATCACTTCGTGGAATTCAAGCGAATGCGCATCGCATAAGACCCTCCCGAAGGGGCGCGGAACTTATGCAAGCCGTCAAATACTGTCAACCCGGAAATAAGGATAAACTAAGTTATTTCGCGCAAGGTCACATCCCGCCACCATCAACCTCTTTCATGGCGGCCTCAATTGCCCATAGCGCTTCACTTTCTAGATCCCGGCCGATTGGACGGTTGCCCTTGGCACACGCAGCGAACCACTTTCCGAGCGTTTTTCGCCTTTCAGCAGGAAAATGCCGAGTGAAGCCTTCATCCTCGCTATCTTGTTCGGCAAGGACTTCGACGTCACGCCTGCCGTGCGCCCGCTCTAAGATTCGATGATACCGCGTCAAAATTCCATCTAAAAGAATCCATGGAAAATTCAGGTTTCCTGGGGGACCCATAACGAGGTCTTTGCTCTCGCCAGCGGAAAATTTCACTCCATCCCTGATATCTAATTTTAGATTCGGCAGCATACCTCCTCTGAACCATGCCGCTCCTGCACCGGTCATACCCCCCACCACTGTGGGAACACCATGCAGCAAGCCACCGAACGATAAATCAACCAATACGCCCCCGGCCGCTCCAGTTGCTGCGGCAACCAAGGTTAATTGTGATCTACTTAAGCCCCACTTTTCCCATACCTCCTCACTTTCCAAGTCGATGTCTGCAAAAGCTTCCGTGCTAGTTTCCAGGGTCAATAGATGGTGGCGGTAGATCTTGAGCAAGTCGCCAAAACTCTTCTTCTCTAGTTCTTTGAGCTTTGCGAAATAGCTAGATTTTAGCTTCTCCTCCTTCGCTGTCCTTTCTCTTGGAAATCTCTCATCTCGCTCATCGATACGCACACTAACCCGCAGCTCCAATGCCTGCGCCAAGAATTCTTGCACGGCTTCGGCAGCTTCTTTCAAACGGTCTGCCCATTCTTCTTCGATTAGTTCGATCGTTTCTTCCAAGGCCGCATGATGCTCCTCCTCAATTTCTAGAATAGCCTTCATCAGATTGAGACGTTGCTCGAACTTTGCCTGATGAGCATCAAATGTCCGGACTAGATTGAAAGCGCTGCCCAGCTTCTCTCGCCATTCACTTACCAGCGGTCCCTCATTCCCTTCGCGGAGATTCATCAGGGCCAAGCGCGGACGTCCCGTCCACCTAAGGATTTCCATTTCAGCTAAAAAATCATCTGCCAAGCGCCTCGCCGGATCGACCACATAGAGCACGCCTGCCCCGTCCAAAAGTGGCTCTAGCAGACTGCGCTCATCCACGTATTCATCGCCAAGCTCTTCAACAAAGCGCCGTAATGTATCCCGTCCAGGAACCCCGTCTCCATGCAATTGACGGATTGCTCTCATCGCCTCGACCGGGCGGGAAAATCCTGGGGTATCGATGAAGCGGACACATTCTTTTCCACCAAAGATGACTGGCTGAGCCTGTGCCTTCGTGGTCTCACCGGGAGTCGGGCTAACCCGCACCACTTTATTGTCATCAATCTCTAGAAGTGTGGCAATCACTGAGCTTTTGCCCATGTTGACCCGCCCGACGACTGCGAATTCTGGCACGATACTACTCATTTCGCTTCGTCCTCATAAAAGTAAATCTCAGCTGAAGCATCTGCTAAGTCATCTACAAAATCCTGCCAGACTTGCTTCTCTGTCGGCTCGATTTCTTTTGGCAGTCCATCGCTTCCGAGGTTCACGACCAGAAAATGAACGAGCACATCGAGACCCGCTAGCTCCCGTAGCTGCTGGTGGAGTGCGCGCATTCTAGGCGGTGATAAGGCCCAGCCTTCGGCGATCATGACAACGCCGGCAGGGGCCTCACTCATGATATTGCGCATTTCCACATCTCCTTTCTCATCCCAGACACCGACCGCTAGCCACCTACCTGGGTTCACCCTCAAGCGCCGTAGCAAAAAGCCTTTGAGATCCGCTTCTTTCATACCCGTCCCACCTACATCTAAGACCAATACCCCATCTTGAGGAATTTCGCGCAGCTCAGCACGGCGGGTGCCCATCATTTCCCGCCACAGCTCGCGGTGCCGTTTTGCTTGAAAGTCCAGCTTCCCCATCGCTGTCCTCTCTTTCCGTAGAGAGATCCACCATAGCAGTATCCGTGGTAAGACCGCCCACAGAGAAATTGCAGCGAAAAGGAACTGATACCACCTCTCTAGCATCCCCAATCTGCGCCTCGATACCCCAACGAGCGCGTTCCACCATATCTATATCTGGACGCCAATCCGGGTAGGCCCAAGCAAAAGGAGCACTAAGGATAGCCGTTACGTTTAGAATCTTTTGAGCCATCCACTCCGGCGCCGTAGACTCCCAATAGAAATCGACTTCTAGGAACCAAATACATCCCAGTAGACCCGCGATCGTACCCAGAGAGAAACAGATCATACTCACCTGCGTCAGTCTTACTAGATTCCACACAAGCGCTTGCCACCCCTGTCCCCCCTCTTTTCGTAGGATTCCCCACCAGCTCACCGTGGAATTTCTCCCCCTACCAAGGCGCTGAATTAGCCAGCCAAATATACTGCCCAGAAATCCCAAGCTTCTAGAGACTTGGCCTTTTAGGGCCCAGGTGAAGCCGGCCACGAGGACCGCGAGAATTGGCAAGCCGACCGCAATTGCCAATAGTAGCGGCACGTGAAACGCCATCTTTTCACGGTCTAAAAGCCCGGTCATCACCCCACATCCGGCCAAGAACATAAATACAAGGCCAGCTAAACCCAAAGTCGTCCGGGCACCTCGCCAGATTTCTCCGGGCAGCCCGGTCGATTGCTTGCCAGCTCGTTGTTCCTCAAGCCATAGGCGCATCCCGACCCGCCGGACCTTTGCACCTTCCAAACCTCTTAATTTTTTCCGCAGAACTCCGGCTGGAAAACTCGTCGATCTATCTTCCTTACCTAGCAGAGACTCAAAATCGATCAAATCTCGCAATGTCCACCGTTCCTTCAAGGCCACCTCCTTGCCTCATCCAAAAAGAACTTTCAAACCAATTTCCACCTATTGAAGTCTGCCCAGTGCATGTGACTCCCACTCGTCGTTCCGACAAAACGTTGAAAACATATTCGCTGTTTTAGATTTCCGATTCTAGAATTTTTGCGTTTATTTGCCCATCCTTCCCTATCGAGGAAACGGCCAACTGTAATTTTCGGATTCTATTATGCGCAAGCTTGCCCCTTTCCTCGCGACCGCTGTCCTAGCTGCGATCGCACTTGCGATGATATTTTCACAGAAGGCCGATCAGGCGCAAAATATCACCGCAGACAAGGTGGAAGATAGAAATGAAGCGCCAAGCATTTCACCGCGAAAAATAGCACTTTCCCTACTCGCGCAAAAACCTGATTGGTCCGCCTTGGAGCCATACCAAGAGACAATCACCCGGGATCTATTCGAGAATTTGCTAACAAACATTTTTACTACTGACAGCACGTGGAAGAGCTACATAGAGATTTTCCCGACTCATGCAAATCTTCGTAGAGGATCGATGACAGATCCGAAAACATATCGTCTCAACTTTGCTACATCGGGCAGCCAGAAACCTACTCCTTCTACATTCAAGACCCGCCAATCATCCGCAGCTCCAAGTTCTAGAATACCGCTTTCAGGGCTTCATATTGCGATAGACCCTGGGCACATCGGTGGTGATTGGGCGAAGATTGAAGAGCGTTGGTTTCAGATCGGCACCGGGACCCCCGTTACGGAAGGTGATATGACTCTCAAAGTCGCTAGCTTATTAAGACCATTGCTCGAAGAGATGGGAGCGAAAGTGAGTATGGTAAGAACTTTGCCGGAGCCTGTTACGCCTTTGCGGCCAGCTGATCTTACTCACCTAGCTCCCCCGAGCACAGATGCGATACCAAATGAAAGTTCAACCCGGCGCTTCACTGAAAAGCTCTTTTACCGAACTGCGGAAATCCGAGCTCGTGCTGACCTAGTGAACGACCAGATTAAGCCAGATCTAGTGCTGTGCCTTCATTTCAATGCCGCGGGATGGGGCGATCCGGAGAACCCGACCCTTGTTCCGAACACTCATTTCCACATTCTCGTCAATGGTGGCTATACACCAGATGAGATCCACTTGGCCGATCAACGTTTTGCCTTAGTCAAAAAAATCCTCCAGCGCATTCATACCGAAGAGAGATCAATTGCTCAATCGATTGCTAAAACTTTTTCTGAGAAAACTAAACTTCCACCCTACATCTATCCTCCAGGCGAGGCCAACTACCGCAAAGTTCCCAACACTAATTATGTCTACGCTAGAAATCTACTAGCCAATCGCCTTTACGATTGTCCGGTTATCTTCATGGAGCCCTACGTGATGAATTCCGTAGAAGACTATGCACGAATTCAAGCCGGAGATTATCAAGGATTACGCCTCATCGCAGGAAAGAATAGGCCTTCCATTTTCCAAGAATATGCCAAGGCACTTGCTGCGGGTTTAGCCGAATACTACGCAGATGGAAGCCAGCAGTTTGGAATTAAAAACGATCCGCCAGATTAAGGAATGACAGATCAATAAGGTCCCAGTTTGACTGCTTGTGGAACTGCTTACAAAAAGTTATTCCTACGCGCTCGTCGGTGAAGCCTAGTTCCGGTGGACTTCATAAGCTGCAATCATAAAGAATTGAACTTTAGTGCAACAAATCCTAGCCTGACCCCCTTCTTAGCAATTCTGCTCTCAAGAATGCCCACTACCTATCCCCAAGAATCGCTCTCGTGACCCTTCTCATCCTCTACGTCCTTTTGGCCATCTGCGTCTCTTTTTTATGCTCTATCCTTGAAGCGACTCTTCTAAGCGTCACTCCTTCGGCAATCGCCCGCGCAAAGCAGAAAGAATTGCCATGGGGCCTCAAGATGGAGCACCTTAAGTCTGATATTGATAGGCCTCTTTCAGCGATTCTCACTCTAAACACAATCGCGCATACGATGGGTGCCGCAGGTGCTGGTGCTCAATATGCGATGATAAGCGGCAATAAAGGGGAAGCTATTTTCGCTGGTGCCCTTACTCTCGCAATTTTGGTGTTTACCGAAATTATTCCGAAGACAATCGGTGCTCGCTACGCGAATCAACTCGCGCCGATTACCTGCAGTATTCTCAAGTTTTTAATCACCGTCTTAAAGCCGCTGGTTCTCGCATCAAAATCGATCACCGGGCTGATTGCGCCGAATGCGCCCGTGGCTGACATGTCGGAGCACCGGGATGAGTTGCTGGCGATTGCAAGAATCGGTGAAGAATCAGGTTCTCTGCGGAAACGAGAAAGCCTTTTTGTCCACAATCTGATCCAGCTCAATGCCATGAGGGTATCAGACATCATGACCCCTCGCCCGGTCATTTTCTCACTCCCTCAATCGACACCGCTGACAGACTTCGCAGCATTGATCGAGAACCGGCCTTTCACGCGAATTCCACTCTACGATCGGGGCTCTGATGACTATACGGGATTTGTAATTCGTGGTGACGCGCTCTTGGCGCACCTAAAAGATGATTACGATACGGGCACCCTTGAAGACGTTCTTATTCCTATCGCTATGACTCCGGAATACACCCCGGTCGACGCCCTGTTTCAACGTTTTATTGCTGAGCGTCACCATATAATGATAGTGACGGATGAATTTGGAACGACTGTAGGCCTTGTATCTTTCGAGGATATTATCGAGACAATCTTTGGATTTGAGATCGTCGATGAGACGGACAAAGTCCATGACCTACAAGAACACGCTAGAAGCCTGTGGCATGCACGTGCAAAAAAAATGGGTATTGAAATCGAAACCGAGAGCAAACGCCTTAGCCCAGCTACCGATCAGCAGGATCAATCCCCTCCAACAAAGTCCTAATTTTGAAACTCCTCTCAATCCTTCGCCGCAAAGCCCGCGCGTCATACCATGAACTTGCTGAGCTAGTTAGTAGCTCAGAGCAAGAAGTCGCAGATACAATTGCCGCTTGGGAAAAAGACCGCACGATTCTAGGTTATCACGCGGTCACAAATCCAGAAACAATCGGTGATACATCAGTCTCTGCCTTCATCGAGGTAAGGGTGACACCAGAGCGCGGTGGTGGCTTTGATCGACTAGCTCTTCGCATCGCCCGCTTCGACCAAGTAGTTTCCTGCTACCTCGCATCAGGTGGCTATGATCTTATGGTAGTCGTTGAAGGTCCCGATCTCCGTGAAGTAGCACGCTTTGTCTCAGAACGCTTAGCTTCCCTCGACGGTGTCATTTCTACCGCCACTCACTTTCGCTTAAAAACATATAAGGAAAACGGATTTCTATTTGAAAGTGATCCGGGGGCGGAGCGGCTTTCAGTATCTCCGTAATCAAGGGTCAGCTTGGGGACATCGCTCATACGACCCACTGCAGATGGATTCAAAGCGGCAAATCTATGCCTGCCCATCGATTACGCAATCGGCTCGGCTGATTTTCTGAATCTTCGAGTAGGAGAATTTATGCAAATCTCCTAAGATCCCAGCGTAGCTCTATGCCTAGAAATCCTTGCTGGGAACAGGATCGCAAAACATTAAACTAGATATCGATTCGAACACTAACCCGTGTTCTTTTGGAAGATGGCAGTCTCTAACATCATGGCGTAGCCGAGGGAAAGAAATGCTTTGTCGAACCGAAAAGGTCTTTACAATTTAAGAATTTCCCGAACAGCATCCGCCATGCATACCACCCGCAATATCAAGGAAAAATGTGTGATGGCTCGCATCATGCGAGACAATAAAAAGTATCAGAAAAACTTTTCCCTAAAAAATTTTAAAACTTGGGAAGCCGCAGAGGAGGCTGCTTCATTGTGGATCGAGGAGCTGAAGAAAACCCTACCACCCTCGCGAACCAACGAATGGGGCAGGCTGACCAAGCGAAATAAATCTGGAGTCGCTGGAATCTCGCTATCCCGCAAGGTAGAGAACAAAGCTTCTGGATTTAAATACGAATATTGGCGTTGGGTGACCCGCTGGCCGAATTGTCCGCATAAAGGCGGCATGTCCTGGACCATCAACGAGGAAACACCAGATGCAGATGCCTTTGCGCTGGCATACCTCTCTCGTGAGATGGAGTGCGTGGATCGCAAAAAGGTAATCGCTAGACTTCGGCGCTTGCGCGGAACAAAGAAGCTTCAGTCCATCATGGATCAGAAAGCTATTGAGGTCGTTTAGTCTTCAACCATTGCCCTCCGGCAGATTCGGCGGGCAATTCGCCAAGGCGTCGAAGTGGATTGCCGCAGTATTCGGCACCAGAAACCGTCTAAACAAAGTCCAGACCGGTTCCTTGAAATAGAACTTCCGCGTTTACCTCTAATTAGAATTTCTACGGCTGTTAGGCCACAAAATCCAAAGGCAATCGGCTCAGAAGTTGCGCTGCAAAATTCTCAAGTATCTTCAGCCTTGAACCAGCTATTTCACTTATTAGGTTTGGACTCACATTGCCGAAGCTAACGCGAATCATGACTGCTCTGCGAATCGAAGCACCTGAATGCAATATCTCGATGATCTTAGCCGCTTAATTTTGATAAAAAGTTGAACTAATCCCGAACAACCAGTCTTATCTTAGTCAGATGGAAAGAGTCAGTAGCGCAAACGGAAATATTAGGGCTGGAAAGGCGCTATTCCTGACTGCTTCGCTGACCATATTGATCGCTGGCCTCAAGGCGGCACAGGACTTCTTTATTCCGGTCTTAATCGCATTCTTTATCGCCACTGTCTCATTCCCGCTTCTTAACTTTTTACGGAACAAGCGCGTGCCCCGTGCGATTGCGGTTCTGCTGACTGTCGCCGTAGATTTTGTTTTCCTGGCTGCACTTGCTCTCCTCGCCATCACACTCATCGGTGACCTGCAAGATAAGTGGAACGACCGCTACGCAGCCGAATTTTCTGCACAGATTCGCACGGCTTCTGGCAATCTCGCAACAAGGCTCAATACCTATGGCGTAGCAGATGCACAGGAAAAGATAGACCAAGTCGTTAACAATAATCTCTCTAACCTCCAGAATATCCGCCTTGAACGAGTTTGGGACCTTGGCACCGGATTCTTAGGCCGCATTGTCGGCTTTCTCGGAACCGCTCTGGTTACTTTGATTCTCACCGTGTTCATGTTGAGCGAAGCGAGGATGTTTGGCCGTCGCTTAGAGGCCATCAGCCTCGCACGCGGACCGAATCTCTCGCGTCTTCTAAACGCCACAAGGGACATTCAGCGCTTTCTTGCCATCAAAACCGTGGTCAGCCTTTTCACAGGTATTCTCGCCGGCTCTCTCTGTTATTTTGTAGGTCTCGATTTCTTCATCCTCTGGGGAATTTTAGCTTTTTTCCTCAATTTTATCCCAGTCGTTGGCTCGATTGTCGCAGGCGTTCCTCCTACGATTCTCGCCTTATTAGTCGCTGGTTTGCCAGACGCAATATTGGTCGCTGGCGGCTATTTATTGATCAATAATTTCTTAGGAAACATTGTGGAACCAATGCTCGTAGGCCGCCGTTTCGGGATATCCACTCTAGTGATTGTTATTTCAGTTCTATTCTGGGGCTGGATGTGGGGCCCTCTCGGTATGCTTCTTGCGGTGCCGCTTACGATGGTTCTAAAAGTCATCTTAGAAAGTAGCGATGACTTCCGCTGGATTGGGGTCGCAATTTCTGCCGAGCAACCCGCTGGTTCAGCTGAAAAAACACTTTTGGAAGTGACTCCTCCTTCCAAACCCTCACCAGCAGGTCCTAAAACGATACCGGCATCAATCTCTGGATCGGCTACGAAATCGGGTAATTGATCGGCTCTCTTGGGCTATATTCCTTCATGCGCTTCTATCAAAAAATCGCGACTGCCGCTTTAGTTTCAGTAATACTCCTCCTTTTTGTTGGTGCGATTGTGCGCGTGACTGGCGCTGGAATGGGTTGCCCTGATTGGCCGAGATGCTGGGGTCTCTTAATCCCCCCTACGCACGTATCACAGGTAGATTTCGAAACACTTCCGATTGAACAGTTTCAGAGAAAGGCTGCCCGTATGGGCCGAGATCCAGAAACAATCACTCCAGCTAGCCTCGCTGCCGAGTTTAATCCGCGTCACGTCTGGACTGAGTTCGTCAATCGGCTTTGCTCTCTTCCGGTAGGCTTTCTTACCTTGGGAACCTTTGTCCTTTCATTTACGTGGAGAAAAACAAAACCACTCGTTTTCTATCTGTCATTCGCGTCCCTTTTTTTGGTTCTGGCGAATGCGTGGATGGGCGCCCGCGTCGTATTTAGCGGCCTTTCACCCGGCGTTCTCACGATTCATCTAGCCATGGCGATGCTCCTAATTTGCACGCTGACCTACTGCTCCTGGGCTGGCACCTCAAAACCAACAAAAATCCGGCTGCGTCATGATAGCCAGCTCGGCTTTGTTTTACCTTTATTGATTCTCGTGCTCACCGTTTTAGAGGGAATTCTTAGGAGCCCAAGTTAGGGAGATGACAGATGCCCTTGCCAAATTTAACGATAACGCACCGCGGAGCACTTGGACGGCGCAACTAGAAGGGACTTGGACTTACCTCGCTCATAGAAGCTTCTCTTGGCTAATCTTATTGGCCACCGGATATGGCCTCTACCTATCAAAAAAGGACCAAATGGGGGGATTAACAGCGAGCCAGATCGGTGTGGGCGCGATTGTTTTGATCCAAATGGTCCTAGGACTGGTCATGTCGCAGATACATATCTACGCATGGGTGCAGGTTCTACACGTTGGCCTAGCGGCGATTCTCTTATCACTTTCCTTCCGCTGGGTGCTGACAAGAGCTGCTAGCAAAACAAAATGGCAGCCTAAGTCTTAAGCTGCCGTGACAAGTTATTGACGATTGATCCGCTTACCTGGCGCCCACTTTGTATCTGGATCGCCACTGCCTCCACGATTGCTTGTTCTTTCTGCTTTAGTCGTTGGCTGCTGCCTTACTTGCTGCTGCCTTGCCTGCTGCTGCCTTGCCTGCTGACGTGCTGCTTGGTTCCTGCGGCTATCTTCACTACTATTTCTAGTGTTCACAAAGCTATTGCCGTCCCGACTTGCCGAACGGAAGTCGCGCCTATCTCTGTCGCTGCGGTTGAAGCGATTTGAGTTAAAGGTATTAGAATTCTGATTCCTACTCTGATATCGGCTTTGATTCTCTAGTAATCTGCGACGGGCTGCTTCGCTGGTGCGAGGATCACCTTCAGGATTTACATATTTGCTGTTAAAGGATTTCGGATTGTAACGGAAGCCGGTCCGAGGATCACGGACTGAAACCTGATTTGACCAGCTACGATCAAGTCCACGGTAACGGCTGACCCGGTCACGATAGTTGTTTAGCCGGTAATCCCGAACACGGCTTGGCGGGGCGATGAAACTGTTGCCGTCCCTCCAGCCGCCAGGATGTGGCGATCCATATACGTACCGCGGACGATATCCCACTGGATAATATCCATAAAGATATGGATCGTAGTAGGCGCGCCGATTGTAATCATAATAAGCTCCAGCGTATGGATCGTAGCCCCATCTGGAACTTCCAGTCCGGACAAAGGTGGTAGAAGAGAATCCAGATCCTCCATAGCCGTAACCATCTCCATAGTTGCCGCCGTAGCCGCCGCCACCAGCGTATGGATCGTAGGCACAGGAGGTTATCAGTAGAGCGGCTGCTCCAGCACCTAGAGCAGACAAGTAGAGTCGAATATTTTTCATGTCTGAGGATAGGACCTTAAGTTCTTTAAGTCTATTCATCGTTTTCTGGAAAATATGTTCCAACGCAATTGTAAATAGATTTGTCTCCGGCCCAAGCGCCCTCTATTCTAACTTATGCCTAGCAAGACAGCTGGAGATACAATTCTCGTCCATGTGTTCCTTTACGCGATCACTCCTAAAATCTGGCGAAAATTCTCAATTCCTCTCTCAGCAAACTTCCTGGACCTACATGACGCGATTCAATGCGCTATGGGGTGGGCGAACAAGCATCCACATGAGTTTCGCCATGGCAAAGGCAAGCGCCTTGTCGATGTGATCGGCCCGGTTGGTCTTGAGGATCAAGTGATCGGTAATTTTCGGGACGAACTAGGAATTACAATTCGGGAATTCATTGGCCGAAAACGTTTGCCGCTGCGAATGCTTTATCGATATGATTTTGCCGATGAATGGGTCCATGAGCTCATTTTTGAAAAACGACTTGAGGGCAGTGGCGGCCCTAGCATGATCGGCGGCGAACGGGCTTGCCCCCCTGAAGACTTCGGTGGCTCTTTCCAATACATGCAAGCCGCGGCAGGTGAGATCGAGTGGGCGCGCCCGGGCTACGATCCCGCTGTGTTCGTCGCTGAAGATGTCGATTTCTCATCGAAGCCTCGGCGAAAGGAACGGTGAACTTAGTTTAGTCTGATCCCGGAATCGACTTTTGAGACAAGTCGCTGCCGCAGAAGCCCACCGAGTGCCTGTTTGAAAGTTCGTTTTGAGACGCCCAGTTCTGCATAGATTTCTTCAGCGCTTGTTTTGTCATGAAGGGGCAGAAAACCGCCCCGCGCGACAAGTTCGCCCATCAGCTGCTGTTCTAGGTCATCGACCTTCTTGCGTCCCGGAGGATGCAAACTCACATCAATTTTGCCATCGTGCCTCAGTTCCTTGATAAAACCCTTCGCTTTTTCCCCTGTAATTAACTCCGAAAAAACTTCGCTTTCGTAGAGTAGGCCCTCGTGGGCCCCATTGATAATGACCTTGTAGCCCAAAGGAGTCCGGCCCATGACGATTAGATTCACTTCCTGATCAAGCAGGTAATCCGGCGATTTCAGACCTAGGAATTTTTGAAACCGCTCACTTCCCATCAATCGTCCCGTTTTCTCATCTACTAGAATTCTGACCAGATACCACTTTCCGGCAGACATTTTCTCTCGCTGTTCGCGAAAAGGAACAAGTAGGTCCTTTGCCAAACCTATATCAAGAAAGGCGCCCACGCTGGTCGTCTCCACGCAGCGGAGCTTCACGAATTCGCCGGGCATTCCCAATGCAGTCCGTAAGGTTGCAACGGGACGATCTTCACTATCACGATACAGAAAGACATCTAGGCTCTCACCTAGTTCCCAGACATCTGGCATTTCGCCACGAGGCAACAAAACCTCACCTTTCTCTTCTGCATCCAGTAGAAGGCCATAAGGCTTTTCGGATAAGATCCGCAGGAATGCTCTTTGTCCTATATCGGGCATCGTTATTCGGCGTCTATCTTTGGAGCGATCAAAATCTTTTCTACTGGGTGCTTGGAAACAATATTTCCGCGGCTGCCTCTTCCCTTGATTCCGAACTCAGCGAAGTGCAGTGGCCTCACTAAATTTCTCAGCCCGAGTCCGGATTTCATATGGACGTTTAGGAGCTGGGCAGAGCTTTCTTGATTCGTCTCATGCCACTTAAAATAGAGAACCCGGCTCCCCTTCGTTCCTTTTGTTAGGTCGTAATCTTTGTCGCGAGTGACTCCCCCGATTGTGAATCGCTTCGCCATTATATTCCCATCCCGCCCATCGCGGTAGATCATTGAATAAATTAGATCCTCGTCCTTTCGGAAGACCGCAACACGCAGCGGCCTTTGTCCCACAAAAAATTTATCTGCAACTTTCGTCACCTTCATCTTCCCGTCGGCGCTAAATACGATCACATCATCGAGCATCGAGCATTTCTCCACTGGCTCCTCTTTCTTAAGCGAAGTTCCGGCAAAACCCCCTTTTGCATCCAAATATAAAGTCTCTGTCGCAGCGACCACTTGTGTCCGGTCCACACGTTCGAAGGCGGAGATCTCGGTCCGCCGCTCACGTCCCACCCCATATTTTTTCAAGCCTTCGAACCAGCGGATTGTATACCGAGTCAGATTACGAAGATTTTTCTCAATTTCCGCTATCTCTTTCTCAATCCCTAAAATCGCCTCATCTGCTTTGAAAGAATCGAATTTGGAAATTCGCTTGATCTTGATTTCAGTTAGTTTGATCAAGTCTTCTTCGGTAATCTGACGCCGCAGCTGCGCCGCAAAGGGCTTCAGACCATCGTCGATCGCTTTCAGAACCGCCTCCCAAGTTTCCGCCTCTTCAATATCTCGATAGATCCGGTTCTCGATAAAGATTTTCTCAAGCGAAGCGAAATGCCAGCGTTCTCCGAGTTCTGCCAAGCGGATGTCGAGTTCCCTCCGTAACAACTCTCGGGTCTTATCTGTCGATCTTCGAAGTATCTCACAAACACCTAAAAACGCTGGTTTTCCGTCAACGATAACCCCACTGTTTGGCGATAGACTTACTTCACAATCAGTGAATGCATATAGCGCATCGCGAGCATTCTCGAGGTCTACCCCAGCTGGCAGATAGACAAGGATGTCTGCCCGGGCCGCTGTGTTGTCCTCGATTTTCTGAATCTTGATTTTGTTCTTTTCTCCGGCCGCGACAATTGAAGCCATCACCCCACCGGTCGTTGTCCCATATGGAATCTCAGTGATGCGCAGGATATTCTTCTTTTCTAGCGAAATTCTCGCCCGCACCCGCACTTTTCCTCCACGGATGCCATCCTGATAGTCTCCCGCATCCATCAGGCCTCCTGTGGGAAAATCTGGCAAAAGCTCGAAGTCTTGCTTTCGTAGATAAGCAATAGCTCCGTCGAGCAACTCATGAAAATTATGCGGCAGAATCTTGCAGGCAAGGCCCACAGCAATACCATCTACTCCCTGCGCAAGTAGCAGCGGAAACTTCATCGGCAATGTCTCCGGCTCTTTGTTTCTCCCATCATAGGAGGGCAGCCACGCTGTGGTCTTCGGGTTAAAGGCCACTGCTAATGCAAACTTGGTCAATCTAGCCTCTATGTAACGCGGCGCTGCAGCGCGGTCTCCGGTAAGGGTATTTCCCCAGTTCCCTTGGGTATCGATCATCAATTCTTTCTGCCCCAGCTGCACCATTGCATCGCCAATCGATTGATCCCCATGTGGGTGATACTTCATGGTATTACCCACCACATTCGCTACCTTATTATACCGCCCATCGTCTAGCTCGCGCAGCGAGTGTAGGATACGCCGCTGAACTGGCTTCAAGCCATCGCCAAGATGAGGCACGGCGCGTTCCAAGATCACATAACTTGCATAATCCAAAAAATAGTCCGAATACATTTCTCCTAAAGATGCGTTCGGCTCGTTTTCTTCCTCCATGTCCACTCTCTGCTAAGGGACAGCCGCCCGCCGTGCAAGAGTTTGCTTTGAGCCAAGGTGACGATATCTCCCCAAAAATTGACTCGTGCCATAAATGTTCCTCAGAAATAGATTAAGCTTATGCCCAGCTCATCGATAAACCGTAGAAATTGGTTAAAAGTAGGTGCCCTTGGAAGCGCGGGCGCATTTCTTCCCACAATTAGCAAGGCGCAATCAGGACCTAGGAAGGTCAATGGCGTGGTCTTCATGGTTGCCGATGGCATGTCTCACGGCGTGCTCTCCATGGCGGAAAACTTTTCCAAAGTCCTATATGGCAAGGGAACCCGCTGGTGGCAGCTACTTAGCGCGCCAGATACCACCCATGGCTTGATGGAGACGAGTTCAGCAAACTCTTACGTGACAGATTCTGCGGCCGCCTCATCTGCTTGGGGAGGTGGCGTAAAAATCAATAATCGCTCTGTCAATGTCCGCCCGGATGGCACCTTTTCCGAGCCGATCATGCAGACCGCAAAGGCCCTAGGTCACCGCACCGCTCTCGTCACGACCACATCTATCACCCACGCGACCCCTGCTGGATTCGCTGCCGTTGCCGCCAACCGGACAGATGAGCACCTGATCGCCCCACAATACCTCGATACTGTGGATATCCTACTTGGTGGAGGTATGAAATACTTTGATCCATCAAGTCGCGTCGACTCCCGCGATGTTCTCGGACTTTTTCAGAAGAATCGATATCACCTGATGAAGTCCCTTGCCACCCTTCGGCAGGCGCCAATCGCTGAGCGATACCTCGGCCTTTTCGCCGAGGATCATCTTCCTTATGACGTCGACCGTCTAGAAAGCATAGATCTGCTGAAAACTGTGCCGACTCTTGCCGAAATGAGTTCCTTTGCGCTCAGTAAATTACTCAAGGAAGACAAAAAGTTTCTACTGCAAATCGAGGGCGGGCGGATTGATCATGGCGCTCACGCCAATGATGCCGCCGGCTTATTACATGATCAGCTAGCCTTTGACCGTGCGATTGGCGTTGTCAGTAATTTATTGAGATCGCGTTCCGATATCCTGCTTGTGATCACCAGTGATCATGGAAATGCCAATCCCGGACTCAACGGAACGGGCCCTGAATACACCGCTACGAATTCTTTGTTTCACTCGCTTACTCGGACGAAATGTAGCTACGAAAAGCTATTGATTGATTGGGGTATGTCCGGGGAGAATTCGATCGAAAACCTAAGCCTTCTCGTCTCAGAACGTCTGGGCTTCGATATGAAAGATGAAGAGCTAAATACTCTTTTCGCCTCCCTGATCGGCAGGCCGATTACTCAATGGAGCGATCAGCTCTCAAGTCCCTTCGGATTGCTAGGGCAATTTCATGGAAACCACAATGGGATTGGCTGGTCTGGGGTCTCCCATACGGCTGACCCGACTCAGATTACAGCAGTTGGCCCCCAATCGGATCGCTTCGCCGGAATAATCCCAAACCATGAGATTCACGGTCATTTGCTTGAGCTTTTAAGCTGACTTCAGGATTTCGATACCGATCAACGCACGAATAGCGGCAAAGGATATTTTTCCCCCTTATTCAACTTCCCACGGAAAAGGAAAGTCAGAATTTAGCACATGGGCTTCTTCAAAATAAGCTTCCGCTTTTTCGATCAGCTCCGGCATTTTTTCTGAAAGATCATTCTCTTCTCCTTGGTCTTCAACAATATTGTACAGCTCGAAAGGGGCATCTTTTCCGAGTGTTTCCAGATTATTCTGAACCACTTTCCAATCGCCAAATCGAAGCGCTCTTTTCTCCGTTTGATTTGTGAATTCCCAATAGAGGTAATCATGTTTCGCCTGCTCACCCTTACCGATTAAGGTCGGAAGCATCGATAAGCCTGTCACTCCATCTGGTATATCCGCACCAACGATCTCACATATCGTAGGAAGAATATCCCAATGTGCTGATATCAGATCGGTCTCTTCATCCGCTGCAACATGCCCCTTCCATTTCGCAATCATCGGGACACGAATACCACCATCGGTTAGGCTCCTTTTATAACCGCGGAATGGGCCGGTCGAATCGAAAAAATCTGGCATATGCCCTCCTTCGATATGCGCTCCATTGTCAGATGAGAGGATCACCAAGGTATCTTTATCCACTCCTAACTCTTCTAACAGGGCCACGAGTCTTCCTACATCTTCATCCATCAGGGTCATCATTCCGGCAAACATTGCGGCGGGGTTAGTAACATCTGGGCCGGAATATGTGCCCACAGTGTCCTCAAACTGGGGGAACTTTTTGCGAAAGGGTGCCGCGTATTTTTCTGGAACATGCATTGAGGCATGCGGGATCGTCACAGGTAGATAGAGAAAAAAAGGTTCCTCATAATGGGTGCGAACCCATTCTAGGCTTTTATCAAAAATCGCCGTGTGGGAATAAGTTCCAGCTTCTAGGGGCACCTTCTTATCATTCTCCCAAAGAAATTCCGGATAATAATTGTGTGCTGCCTTCTGATCATTATATCCGAAGAAATGATCGATCCCTTGGTTCTCTGGTCCGCCTTCTGATCCGACTGGCCCCAAACCCCATTTGCCAAACGCAGCCGTTTGATAACCGGCTTTCTGGAGAATCTCCGGCAGGGTGACTTCCGAACTCTTGAGGGGAACTTCTCCGTTGTGTTTCCGGCTAAAGTTTCCTCTGACCGCTACCCGCCCAGTATGCTTTCCGGTCATCAGTACTGCTCTCGATGGTGCACATACGGTCGAACCAGAGTAGTGCGATGTAAATTTCATCCCCTCTGCCGCTAAGCGATCTATATTCGGCGTCTCAAATTTAGTTTGCCCGTAACAGGAAAGGTCACCATATCCGGCATCATCTAGTAGAATATAAACAATGTTTGGTCGCTCTGCGGCCTTAACACCTAGCAAAGTGAAGGTAGAAAAGATTAGGGTTTTGAAGAAAGTCATCAATCCCAACTTGAACAAGCCTACGAAGCCTTTCAAAGATTTTCTTGATTAATATCCGATTTGAAATCCGTGGCTCTCGCTGTTGCGGCCGTCTCCAAAGCGATAGACACTTTTCCTCTAATGCCATTTCCAGACAATGATACATTGCGCAAAGCAGCTACCTGGCAGCACTTTAAAGAAGCGCAGTCACTGCTCAGCTCCGCTGATGTGCTAAGCGCGGAAGAAACAAGTGACGGATGGCGCGGTTCCGTGCGAGGGGGGAAGCGGACTTTGAATGTCATTGTTACGAAACGAACTGCTACTTGGTTCGATGCATCTTGCCCATGCCCCAGCAGCCGCCGCGATGGGGCCTTTTGCCCTCACGCGATCGCAATTGCCTTACGCATAAATACTCCTGCTGAGGCGGTGCCGATTCCTGCAGAACCAAGCGCTTCCCCTCAGCCGCAAAAGACAAAGACAACCCAGAGCCCTGCAGCCGTTCCCTCGCTGGCGTGGCACATTCAATTCAACGGCCCTTGGCGATCTCTGCTTTCAAAATCGAGCGCAGCTGTCACATTGAACATTGCCGGGCCTGAGACCCTTCACACTCCAGCGGATGCTACACTGACGCAATTTCTATTAGGTGAAAAAGTCGTTTCCACACCGCCAATTCACCTTCGCCTCAATCAGAGGACTCTCCCTCAATTTCTTAGAGCAGCAAGCTCCCATCCTAGGCTGCAGACGAGCGAAGGAGACCTAATAATTAGCGAAAACTACGTCCTCAGCCCCGAGAACATTCTTCTCGAGAAAGGTGAACTCCACATTCTACCGCCCAGAACCGGAGAAATTGTGGAAATCGGAGAAGAATTTTACCTGCTCGGCGAGGACAATTTGAATCATATCACATCCATATCTCAGAGCTCCATTCTGACATCAGTGATTCGGCAGCTTGCATCGAAAGAAACTGCAGTTGTTCCCATCGCCTCCTTCCTACAATCACTTGAGTCTTTTCAATCTCATTTTGACTTCTCTGGCTCCACTTGGTTCTCCTCTCTACGAATTGTTTCTGTTCCAGCGAACGTTACCCTCCACCTCCGGGGTTCAGCAGAACTTCTGACTCTACAGATCGAAGCAGAATTCCCTGCGGACATACCCTCTCTCCACCAGCAGACTTTATCAGTTCCCTGCCAGGCCCCTGTCGAAAATCCATTTACCCCGGGCCCACTTCTGGCGGCTTCTTTACCATTCAAAAAAACTTTCCGCACGCCATCGGAAATCCACTCGATCCTAATCAAAGACTTACCGAGAATTCCGACAACTTGGCAGACCAGCGTCTCCCCAGCGATACAGGAATACATTGATACTTACGCGATCGTGACGCCGACGATCACAATCACTGATTTTACTCCAGAGAACTTCCAGTTCACTCTCACCTATCCAACCTCGGATGGCCGCACCCTGAGCGCTGCGGAGGTAAACGAAATTTTGCAGAATGGCAGCAGTGGGCAGTCCACAACAACTCGGAAAACAATCGTCGCAGAGTCCGCCGAAGACTTAATCCATCCGCTCCTCCAAGACCTAGATGTTTTCCAGGAAAATGGTGCCTACCGGGCTTCTGCTGCAGCCGCAATTATCATTCAGCGCCTAGCCCCAAACAGCCCAGAAAGCGCTTTAGAAGAGGTCCAGCTACCGACCACAGTCACCGCGGATCTGCGACCTTACCAACATCAAGGATTTAGTTGGCTTGTTAAGCGCATGGCACAATTTGGCGGAGCTCTCCTAGCGGATGATATGGGACTGGGCAAAACTTTGCAGACGATCACATTCATTGAGCATTCATTTGCCCAGAAGAGTCTGGAAGGCCCTGCGATTGTGATCGTGACAAGCTCCTTGCTCGGAAATTGGCGTTCCGAATTTTCAAAATTTGCACCCAAACGCCATCTTGTTACGCTTCACGGCGCAGCCCGGGATCGGCTCCGTCCAGAGATCACGTCGCAGACTGTCGTCCTGACGACCTATGCCACGCTCTGCCGCGATCTTGCATTTCATCTTGCACAAACCTACCGCCTTGCCTTGATCGATGAGGCTTCATTGATCCGTAATCCCTCCACAGATCATTCCAGAGCGGTAGCTAAATTAAATGCCCTCCATCGGATCGCCCTGACCGGCACCCCAGTGGAAAATTCTGCTCAGGATCTTTGGTCGATTTTTCGCTTCATCCAGCCTGGATGGCTCGGCACTAAAAAGCATTTTCTAGATACGTATGAAACTCCCCTGAAGGACCCAAGCACCGCTTCTCAAGCGACTTCTCTCTTACGGCTGAAAACCTTGCCATTCATCCTCCGCCGCACGAAATCACAGGTTGCCCCTGAATTGCCTTCGAAAATCCTGATCGATGAATACTGCACCCTTTCGAAGGATCAGTTGACCACCTACCGCACAATCCGCGATACCGCCCTAAAAGATCTATCTTCCTCCACCCAGGGCTCAGCCAAGCACATGGCAACCCTGACTACCTTGCTTCGCCTCCGCCAAACTTGCTGCGATCTCGCCCTACTTGGCCCAGAAAAATTCGCCTCCCTGCCAATTCCGCGGCGCTCTGCAAAATTGGAAAGGTTGCTCGAAATCACCTCGCAATCTCTGGCTGCAGACAGCCGAATCCTCATTTTCTCCCAATTCCGAAAGCAATTGATCGAGATCGAAAAGCAGCTTGCACTTGTTCAGGTCCCCACCCTTCGCCTCGATGGACAATCTACCGACCGCCAAGCTTTGGTGGACTCCTTTCAATCGGCCAATGGCCCACCAATTTTTCTAATATCCCTAAAGGCGGGAGGATATGGTTTAAATCTGACCGCAGCTGACGTCGTCATTCATTTTGATCCTTGGTGGAACCCAGCAGCTGAAGCGCAAGCTACCGACCGCGCCCACCGCATTGGGCAGACAAAACCTGTCACAGTATACCGACTCCTTACTCGAGACACCGTAGAAGAGAAGGTCACGCAGCTTCAGACTAGCAAGCGCGCCCTCGCAGATTCATTGGATGAAACAGCGACTCCATCAGCCCCTAGCTCAATGAGCACAGACGAACTACAAAATCTGCTTAGATGAAAAGCGCCGCTTTTCGAAAAGCGACAAGACACGATATCTCTACCCAATCAATCAAAACCTAATGATCCTCATCATAATTTCCTGTTTCTCACCCATGGACATCCACGTAAACTTTGGACCACCTCAAACGACAACTGGCTAGTCTGAGCGATAAAGAAGATGCGTGTTCTCGCCCCTCCTTCTACAACTGTCACTTTGGATCGATGCATTTGCGGTGGGCACCCATACAGGCCCCAAAAGCCAGCACACTCTTGACACTATCCTTTTGCTAGTGCATCTCCCCGCTCATGCCGAAACTCTCTATCCGCACCTTAGATGTCTCCTCAAAAGAAGTCCTAATGCGCGCAGATTTCAATGTCCCGCTAAAAGATGGAGAAATTACAGATGATACCCGCATTGAGGCGGCGATTCCATCCATCAAAAAACTTTTAGATGGTGGTGCGAAGCTCGTTCTTTGCTCTCATATGGGACGTCCAGAAGGTCAGCCAAATGCAAAATACTCGCTCGCGCCAGTCGCGAAGAAACTTTCTGAAATTCTTGGTCAAGAGGTGCCTTTGACTTCTGATTGCATCGGTTCTGATGCCACCCAGAAACGTTCCGCTCTGCAGCCCGGACAGCTGGTTCTCCTTGAGAACACTCGCTTTCATTCCGAGGAAGAAGCGAATGATTCTACCTTCGCAAAAGGCCTAGCTGGTTCTGCAGAGGTTTTTGTCAATGATGCCTTCGGAACTGCACATCGCGCTCACGCTTCCACGGAGGGAGTCACTCACCACATTCCGACGTCGGCAATGGGTTTTCTCATTGAAAAAGAACTCGAATATTTGGAAGTGAAGCTACAGGACCCAGAACGTCCGTTTCTAGTAATTATGGGAGGATCAAAAGTCTCTGATAAGATCCAAGTAATTTCTGCGCTAATGGAAAAAGCCGATGCATTCCTCATCGGTGGCGCAATGGCAAATACCTTCCGCAAAGCTCAAGGTTACGAAGTGGGCGATTCCCGAGTGGAGGCAGATAAACTCGATCTGGCAATGAGCATCCTAGAGAAAGCCAAGGAAAAAAAGGTCACCTTCCTACTTCCTGCAGATACACGCATCACCCAAGAATTCAAAGATGGTGCTGAAACCCAAGTGACCGGAATCTACGGACAAGGCGGCGGAGTCGAAGCTGGATGGGAAGGAATTGATATTGGTGACGTAGCCATTGAGGAATTCAAGGCTGAGATCGCAAAGGCAAATACGATCATTTGGAACGGCCCTGTCGGTGTTTTTGAAATCGAAAATTTTGCTCACGGCACCAAAGCAATCGCTGAAGCAATGGCTGAGTCTTCTGCAACTACGATTGTCGGTGGTGGAGATTCTGTGACCGCAGTCAACAAATTTGGTCTCGACGAGAAAATGACCTTTATCTCGACAGGTGGTGGCGCGTCTCTTGAGTTGCTCGAAGGAAAATCACTTCCTGGCGTTGCGGCACTTACCGAAGCCTAAACTAATTTTACTATCTACTCTTAAATACACAATCATGTCTCGCCGCCCTATCTTCGCCGCAAACTGGAAAATGAACAAAGGAGCCTCAGAAACTGAGGACTTCATAAAATCGTTTCTTTCAAAAACCCAAGGCCTCAACCTTCCGGCGGATATTGTTATCGCGCCACCTGCGATCTCATTGCCAAAACTTGGCGAACTTCTCCATAATTCAAATCCAGGGAAAAATGCCCATGCGATTCAGATAGCGGCGCAGAATTGCTCACAATTTGATTCCGGCGCCTACACCGGCGAAATTAGTGTGCTGATGCTCCGTGAGGTCTTCGTTCACTATGTAATTCTCGGACACTCAGAACGGCGTTCAATTTTCGGTGAGACCGATGCGGTCATCAATGCGAAGATTAAGAAAGCTCGCGAGGCAAACTTAAAGCCAATTTTTTGCATAGGAGAAACTCTTGCCCAGCGTGAAGCCGGGCAACTTGAAACGGTCCTTCGGACCCAAATCACTGATGGATTGAAAGGCGTTTCCGAGCGCGATCTTGCGGATGTGGTTCTTGCCTACGAGCCAGTCTGGGCAATTGGAACTGGCGTTACTGCTTCGTCCGAACAAGCACAAGAAGCCCACGCATTCGTTCGCTCACTTATCTCCGATCTTTACGGCTCTGAAGCAGCAGCGAAGATTCGGATCCAATACGGTGGATCAGTTAAACCAGGAAATGCCTCCGAACTGATGGCTTGCCCGGATATTGATGGCGCACTGATTGGCGGCGCCGCTCTAGAGCCACAATCGTTCATTGATATCATCAAAAACGGCACTCCTCTGAACGCCTAGAAGCCAGCGGCAGCAACCTCTACAAAAAATGAGCCACCCTATCCTTCGAATCGCCATAGGTGCCGATCATGGCGCATTTGAAATGAAGCAAGCAATTGTCGCGTTTCTCCAAGAATCTGGCTACGATATAGTGGACTTTGGAACGAATTCTGCCGATTCAGTCGACTATCCAGATTATGGAAACCTCGTCGCTCGGAACGTAGCCGATGCCACTTTTAATTTTGGAATTCTGGCCTGCACCTCAGGAGTCGGTATGTGCATCACTGCCAATCGTCATACCCATGTTCGTGCAGCGAATGTGAGAACCGTGGAAGAGGCGACAACCACCCGGCTCCATAACGATGCGAATATCCTCTGCCTTTCTGGCACTGCGATCGATATTCCCACTTCGATCGAAATGGTTAAGGCCTTTTTAAACACTAATTTCGAGGGGGGCCGCCATGAGCGACGTGTAAGAAAGTCTTCTGGCAGTGCGATTGCGGTCCAAGATCCAGAGGTCCACGAAGCGATCGTTCAGGAAGAGCGGCGGCAGCGGCATCATATCGAGCTAATCGCCTCCGAAAATTTCGCTTCTCCAGCTGTGATGGAGGCCCAAGGATCTCTTCTCACCAACAAATATGCCGAAGGTTATCCTGGTAAACGCTGGTATGGAGGATGTGAGTTTGTCGATATTGTAGAGAAGCTTGCAATTGAGCGGGCGAAGAAGCTCTTTGGTGCAGATCATGCTAATGTGCAGCCGCACTCAGGTTCCCAGGCAAATACAGCCGTCTACTTTTCAGTGCTGAAGCCTGGCGATAAGATCTTCACAATGGACCTTGCTCATGGCGGCCACCTTACCCATGGCCACAAGGCAAATTTCTCAGGACGCTTCTATGATGTGACTCATTACGGCGTATCGAAGGAAGACGAGCGTATCAACTACGAGGAGCTTGAGGCAACTGCCCGTGAATTAAAACCAGCGCTGATTACAGTGGGTGCTTCTGCCTACTCCCGCATCATAGATTTTGAGCGAATGGGCAAGCTGGCAAAGGAAGTCGGCGCATATCTATTTGTCGATATGGCCCATATTGCTGGGCTAGTTGCTGCTGGGGTTCACCCGTCACCAGTTCCTCATGCAGATTTCGTTACATCTACCACCCATAAATCTCTGCGCGGCCCACGTGGTGGAATTATTCTCTGCAAGGCAGAATTTGCTAAGAAGATTGATTCCCAGGTTTTCCCCGGAATCCAAGGAGGCCCCTTGATGCACGTGATCGCGGCAAAGGCAGTCTGCTTCGGCGAGGCGCTCCTGCCAGACTTCAAAGAATATCAAGAACAAGTCGTAAAAAATGCTCAGGTCATTGCTTCGCGGCTGATTCATCATGGATTTCGTATCTGCTCAGGTGGCACCGACAATCACTTGATGCTTGTCGATTTACGCCCGAAGGATCTGAACGGCTCTATCGCCTCTCTCGCGTTGGATGAGGCTGGAATCACAGTTAATAAGAACGGGATCCCTTTTGATACGGGCAGTCCGATGAAGCCTTCCGGTATTCGCATTGGCACGCCAGCAATCACCACACGTGGGATGAAAGAAGAGGATGTCGAGAAAGTTGCTGACTTCATCGCAGAAGCTCTTTTGGCCACCGATGATAGGGAAAAGCTTCATGAACTTCGGGAAAGGGTCTTCGCTTTTAATCGTGCTTTCCCGCTTCCAGCCTAGATCCTACGCTGCCGGATGAAGTTCTATTTTTCATTCAGAAAATTCGTAAAACTCACGGTTCTTTTATCGCTGTTATGCGTAAGTGCATCTGATTTACGAGCGCAGTCTGGATCAATCAGCGAGGCTGCTGCGGACTCAACTTATGTGATGCCAGAGGGACCTTTATCCTCTTATCGGCAAAACTACATCGGCTTGTTCATTGCCTCTCAACACTTCGGGAATGACGAGCTAAACAATCTTACCCCAGGCTTAACTTTAGGTCGACGTTGGCAGAAAAATGACTCTGGCCTTGAGCTATTTGTCGAAGGGGGGATTTTCTATAACTCTTACGATGAAGTATCGCCGCTTGTTGTCGCCGGTATCTCTACCCGATTATTTGCAATCGCCGGCGGTGAGCTAAGGATCGGTGCCAGTGCCGGGACGGCGTATTACGACGAACTATCCGAATCCTTGGAAGATGAATACGGGATTCCTAATCTCGGCGGCTTTATCCCTATTGTCTCACTGACCACCAGCTGGAGAAAGGAGAACATCGAATACCGTTTGACACTTGTTCCGCCTGATACTGATACCACGGCTATCGTCAACGCATCGATCACTTTTGCCTTCTAGGTGAATCTAGATCTTGCCAGTGAAAGATCATCGTCTTTGCGCGTTGTTTCGAGGCGATTCATAATCTGCGCCAATTCATAATTCGATCCAAAAATATTCTGTGTAAGCCTTTTCGTTCAAAAAAATAAAAGGACTAAGCAGCTGCAATCCAGCCGAAGATTAGTTGTGGGCGGACCCTACAGATCCTTCCCACAGACTCCTTGGCCACGTGGATCAATCTAGCCGGTAAAGCCGTTGCCTGGTTTTATATATATTTCAGCCTTTCAAAGCATATTCGCCGGGACCTCTGGGTCACATCTATGTTTCTGGATCTCTCTATTTCTTGCCCCTCAATTGTCCTAACCGGTCGAGATCTTAGGCAGCGCGGCGTGTCTTTTGGTGCCCTCTACTGCCTAAACGTGCAAAAATATAGCGGAAATCGTGAATAGCGAAACCGCTGGAACCCTTATAAAATGGAGCCGGCTGACGGATTCGAACCGTCGACCTACTGATTACAAATCAGTTGCTCTACCAACTGAGCTAAGCCGGCTTTTGACTTTACCTTCGGAAAGACATCTTCCTATGACAGGCATAAATGAGGTGCAACAAAATTATGGAGCTTGCCTCATAAAGTATCTGATTTTGAATGATTAAACAGACGCTTCTGCTCGATACTGAACGGCTCTAAACATTTTACCTTTCATACGCAATCTGATCTAAAAAGCAGAACCGATCGCAAAATGGAATGCGCCGCCAGGCTCGCCGGGTCCTTGGGTGAGACTTCGGCCATATTCCAAGCGGACTGGCCCAATCGGTAATTCCAAACGTAAGCCAAGCCCGGCAGCTACCTCCACGCCACCTTCTCGTGGCGCGATATAATCTCCTTCAACCCCGCCGACATCCACGAACCCCACTACCGATAATAGCGAAGTAATTTCGCGGGTGAGTTCTGTATTCACTACCCAACTGAAATTTCCGCCATAAGCACTTTCGCGAATTGCAGGGCCAAGCTCTCTCTCAGGGAAACTTCGCACACCCCTTGCACCTCCATTGAAGTAACGCAGGTCAACTGGCAGCTCACTGAGTTCACCTGATGGCAGAACATATTGGGCAGATCCGCCGATCCCGAAGCTGTATTTATCTGCAATCGGATAATAAAATCCGCCGTCGATCTCTAACTTGACGTAGGTCGTGGTGAAGTCACCAGACACGATTCCAAGCTCGATGGGTGTGCTAAGGTGCCAGCCATCTTTTGGTAAGACCTTGCTATCCCGATAGTCTAAAGTCTGATTTAACCGCAATCGTATTTTACTATACTGGAGGTCACCTAGTAGCGCCTCTGGGAGGGTGTCTGATTCCACATTCACGAAGCTGTAGCCCAAAAGTGCATCGAAGCTATAGTTTTCAGTTAGGTCATATCTAATGCCTGATTCCAGGCCAGCTTCAAGCGTCCGATATCCCTCAAAGGACCGGGTCATAGAAAACATCCGAACATGCCATTGTATATCGGTTCCATGCCACCATGGATCACTAAGGCGGACTTCACCTAAAACCCCAAGACCGCTCAACTCCACACCAGCAGTGAAGCCCCGCAATTTCCCCCGAAAATTTCGATCTGCGTATTCGGCCCGTATTAATGGACCGACAAAAGACCCAGCTCCCGCAGAAATTCGAACCTCTTTCGCCCGCGCTTCTTGGAGGTGAAGAGTCGCATCAATCCGCTTGCGTGCGACTTCCTCGGTAGTAATTCTCACTGAACTGAAAGCGCCAGTGGAAAGGAGGCGCTTGACCTTCTTATTCATCGCCGCTTCGTCATACCATTCCCCTTCCAAAGGTTCCAGAACCCGTTTCACTGCCTTCGGGTTCGTCCGCTCCAGACCTTTTACATGAACATCTAGCAAACGAACGCGGACTCCTAGATCTATCTGGAAATCCGGGAAATAGGTGGTACCCACCAAACGCCGATTCATTGAAACCTGAGCATCTGGATAGCCTCGGCTGGTAAATGCTTCAATCGCGGCCGCACGTAGCTGATTAACGTTTTCGGTTGTTGCTACTTTTCCTTTGAATAGCTCCGCAGTGATCGCAGTTCGTTTTAGGCCGCGCCAATCGGCACTAGTCACGGTAGCCTGCCCGATGGTGAACAAGGGCCCTTGGGAAACGTCAATTTCTATGCTGATTTCCCCAGTTTCTACATTCAGAACCCGCCGTGCGAGTTCTACCTCGGCCTTCCAGTAGCCCATTGATTGCAGCTCCTGCTTCACAAACTTCAGCCCCGTTCCGACATCTTCTTCCCTGAACGGTGGGTTTCCCGCACCCAGTGGGCTGCCTTTTTTGGCTGGCAATGCATAGAGTTCTTCCAAGCGCTCTTGTTCCACTGTGCTGTTCACTTTGACGGAGCCAAGGGTAAATCTTTGCCCTTCATCAACTCGTAGTAAGATGCGGTTTTTGGAAAGGACCTTTGATGATATCTTTACATTCGAGTGCCCGTCGTCTTCCAATACTTTTGCGACGAGAAAAGCTGCATCGGCGGCGCGCCATGGCGTTGCCTCCTTCGAATGGATATATTCAAAGCGGGCACCAATTAGTTGTGTCACTTCAATCGTCGAGCGAGACTCTAGGCCATCAATTTCAACATCAGTTGCTCCCATGCAGAAGGAAGCGAAGCTTAGTAATCCAGCCGAAATTGCTATCTGCCTCATTTGAACCGCAACCTCCATATTCCTAACAACCTCTGATCTCCTTGTGAACCGACTCCGGCAGAAAGATACCAACGTTCGCTCAACTTTATGTTCGCTGATGAATATTCCCTGCTATCGTATGGATTTGATTCTGCGAGACTAAAGTCAACATCATCTAAGAACTTTAGATAAGGCCTCAGCTGTTTTCCAAAAAGAAATCTTCCCCTGCGGATCTCTTCGATCAGTAGCTGCATTGCCCGAGAGGATGCCGCTTGTGAATCTTCAAGTCCCTCGGTGGTGGTCCCGGTCGCCAATAGCGTCATAATCTCGTTCTCTGGCAATGGTGGCTGAGACGTAAGGACAAGCTCTGGATCTGACAATTGGCCGTAGGCGAAGGCGGAGACTCGATAAGGTCTAGGCTCTGCAATAGCCCGTATTTCTAGAAGCGGATCAAATCCTGTTTGCGGGGTGAATACCAACTCACCTTGCTGAACCTCCAAGGTGGTGAACGGCAAACTTGCCTGGAGTTCGTTGATGCGCACTTTTCCGTTTGGCTGGGGATTGCCGAGAGTCCCCTCGATTCTCATTCCTACCTCTACGTTTCCACTGCCAATGTTTCCGCGTATCAGGATTGGATCAATCGTCTTCACAACTAGATTGACTGGCCACGATTTGAAAGCCTGCGGCACGGCATCGAACGGATCTGCAGAAGTATCTACCTTCGGCAGCGAAGCCGCTGAAGGTTCAAGGAATGGAGCTCCAATCGGGATTAGCTCAATATCTTTGTAGAAGATACTATCGATCACCCCAAGCTCTCCACTAATTGTCGCCCGCTCCATCGTTCCGGAGATGTTCAGATCTGCATTTGCGCGGACAATGATGAAGTCATTCCGCATGACTGGCAGCCCGGTTCCCCTTAATCCAACTCGGATCTGCCCGAGGCCGAGCTTTCCCTCATTTTCTAGAGATATATCTCCATCAATCGCCAGACTTCCTCCCGCCATATCGGCTAAGTCACCTTTTACCTTTATTTGTTTTAGATCCGCATCGACCACCATATCGAGACCTTTCAGATCGGCGACGCCAGGTATATCCAAGGTCACTCCGACGTTATCTAACTGGACCTGGCCATCGACAATCGGATCACCCACCGTGCCAGCTAGATCTACAGTTCCCGAGAAAACACCTTCAACACTTTTACCTTCCGGCAGTAATCCTGAAAATCGAGAGATATCCACTTCCGGGAGAGTTAGTTCACCATCGATTTTACTGCTTTTTATCAGGTCTGGATTTTCTGCCCATTGCTTTGGGAAAAAATCCATTTCCGCGGTCAAGGTGGCAGGTTGGAAATCAGGCGCAGTTGCTACAGCTTCCACTTTCGCGACGTTGTCCTTGGCATCGATATTTAATCGAACCGAAGTCGGTGGCAATTCAGGCCGATTGGGGATCTGGATATTCTCAACGAAAGCATTTCCTTTGATCTCAGGTTTCGCCAAGCTGCCAGTCACATTCAAGTCCACTTCGGCGGTCATGCCAGGCGAGAAAGATGAGAGACTTGGTATCCATTCTGCCATCTCGCTGACCGGGATTTTCTGGCTTTTGATATCCAAATTTAGTGGTCGTTCATCCGTCTCCAGAAACTCCCTCCAATTGCTGAAATCTTCGGGCACTGGCATGGTTCCCGTTCCTTCTAGCCACACTTTATCACCCTTTGTCCACTCAAGCGTATCTAAGCGCAGTTCTTGATCTTGGAGAGCCGCATCGAGCTTGATTTGCTGGCCCATGGTGCGGGCAACGAGTCCATTCACCTGCACCATTTCTGGCCAGTCGTAAATTAGCTCCCCTTCCAGCTCGATTGGCTCTCGCAATCCTTCTTTATCACCCCCCTGCGGCAGCCTCCAAGAAATATCCATCTCACTTAGAACTCCTTCATGGGTATTTTCGCTGAGATCGCCACTGCCCTCCCAGCGCAAGGACATCACACCTTCACCCGGAGACGGCAGACCGATTCCTTTTAACCAAGGCTCGACGCCAACTGAGGCGAACTCATCCATTACCTCGCTGCCCTGATACGTCTTTTGCTTGACGTCATACACCGCCTGCAGCGCGATTCCTTTTGATTCAAAAGACTTTAAATTAACCACACCATTCGAATAGTCCGCCACTATCTTGAGATCTTCCGTCTCTTCCGCTTCGGCATCCAAAAGTAGATCTCCGCCTACTTCATCGAAACGGCCATCGACAAAGTCCAGATACCAGCTTCCACCCAAGCTACTTATGGGTAACTCTTGAAATGAGGGCATTTCTTTTGTTTCTGGAGCCTGCGGCTCAGTAGCTTCTTTTTCCCAAAGTTTTTTAGAAACTCCCTGCAATGCTACATCTGCCTCGCTAATTTCTAAAGTTCCGTCAATTCGGCTGAGCTGCAGCACTTCTCGATCTAGATTGCTACGGGCATCGATCATAACTCCCGAGCCAAGAGCAGTTCCGGCAATTTTCGCTGTTAGTTCCGAATCGCTGAGCTCCAAATTAGCAGCCAGCTCAGCGCTCGACCATCCGTCATAGTCCACGTCTTCTAGAATCAATTCCGCTTCACCAGTAGCGAGCTTCCAGTCGGCAGGAAGATCAAGCATCCCGAGACTTAGCGATGTCAGCCGTCCTTTCAGCGGAAGCTTGATCCGCAAAGTTCTCAAGATCTCTTCGATGACTAGTTCACCTTCGCGTAGGTCCATCCGTATATCGGTGAGTCCCGGTGATCCGCTGATATGAAAAAATGCTTCGTTTAGACGTAAATCTAGATCGGCAGAAAGGGCTCCCGATTCTGGGAGGAAAATCTTTACATCTCTAAGACCCAAAATTGGTAGAACATCCACCTGATCAATCGTGAGTTCTCCCTGGTTCCATAGAATTTCCACCTCTTGGGCCGCTAGGCTACGGCCTGTTGCGTCAATAATCCTCCCTAGCTTTATTTCAATCAGTTCGTCTCCAGCCTGATGCAATAGATCGGTCTTGCCTATATCGACGACTCGCTCCCCTTCTTTCTCCACCAAAATTTGAACACCCCTCAGATCAACCTCTACGGGAATAACTCGCTCACGTATCGACTCAAGCAGCTTCGCAAGGTCCGGAAATGTAAAAGGTTCTTTCGGTTTCTCTTTTTTCTCCTGTAGATCGAGCTCGAGGTAGATTCCTTGCCCGGTGATAGCGCGGAGCTTTCCATTGATGACTTCAAGGAATCGGTAATCGAGATCCAGCTGCTCAATTTCGACCTTCTGTAGCAAACCGTCACTCTCCAGAGAAACATTCTGCAAACCGAGACCATTTGCGATCGTCCCAGCTCACTTCGAAATCGCCTTGAATACCGGCTTTCTCCAGAAAATGAGCACCAAGCTTCGGCGCGAGCCATCTGATACCCGGCCCGTTCATCCAAAACCCGAGAGCGACTATCGCGATAATTCCTACAATGGCCAGCCGCCAGAGCCATCCGAGGCAGCCCCATCGCTTCTTGCTATCTCCTGAAGGACTATCAGCTTTGCTCACTGTGCAAAGACTAGCTTAGTTCATGCCTTGCGCAGCAAAAAGATACGTAAAATATAAGCTTCTGAAATTTGTCTCAAATTGATCAAAATTCGATTGAATAGTAGCCGCCTTAGCCAAAGTTCACTGCCCACTATCTCAACAAACAGTTTCTTCCCCGCGCTTGAATCCACTCACCGAAAAACCATCAGTTACTCTCGATTTTGATACACCTCATTTCTTACAAAGCCTGTTTGCAAATGATCTGCGGAACCTTGCATTTCTTGAACAGAATCTTGGCGTTCAAACCGTAACACGAGAAGGCTGGATTCAGATTTACGGCCCAGAGGCTGCCCTGAAAACTGCCAGATCAATCTTCGCCGATCTAGAAAGGACACATCGTGCTGGTCAGGATATATCTGAACGTGACTTTCGCACTGCTGTTAAGATCGCGAATCAATCCGGCGTAATCCCACTCAATAAGCTCTCCTCGATCCGACTTGTTGCCTCGCGCAGTCGCAAAACGGTCTCCCCGCGGACACCAAACCAGCTTAAGTATGTCCAAGGAATTTTAGAAGACGACGTAAGCTTCGGCCTCGGCCCTGCTGGCACCGGGAAAACATATTTAGCGATGGCTGCTGCCTTGCACATGCTAAAGGCTGGAACGATTCATCGGATCATTCTGACCAGACCCGCTGTTGAAGCAGGAGAGGCACTCGGTTTCCTGCCTGGAGATCTAAAAGAGAAAATTGCCCCATATCTTCGGCCTCTTTATGACGCCCTCGATGATATGCTAGAGCCAGAAGAAGCTCATCGCTACTTGGAGGACGGGACAATCGAGATTGCTCCGCTGGCATTCATGCGCGGCCGGACATTTACCCGCTCTTTTGTCATCCTTGACGAAGCGCAAAATACGACTCGCGAGCAGATGTTTATGACGCTGACCCGTCTTGGTGAGGAATCGAAAATCGTGATTACCGGAGATACCTCACAGATCGATCTGAAGACCGGTGTCGTGTCTGGCTTAGCAGAGGCTCAGAACGCTTTGCAGAATATACCTTCTATCGGGTTCCATTCTTTTGCACCTCAGGACATTGTTCGCCATCCGATTGTGGAAAAGATTGTGATCGCCTACGAGAAACACCGAAAATAGACCTTTGCGAAAACGGTGGATCTCGTCACGGTATCTTTCGTTGTGACCGATCCCGTTTTGTTTACCCGTGCCCTTGCTGATCCGACTAGGTGGCGCATTGTGCAGCTAGTATCCAAAGAAGCGTTATGTGTTTGTGAGCTCGCGGACATTTTGCAAATGCCGCAATCCACAGTTTCAAGCCACGTGCAGATCATCCGCAAGGCGGGACTTCTTGATTCTGAGAAATGCGAGAAATGGACATACTTTCGTATCTGTCAAGCGGCCCTTCGGCCAATCCACGAGATCTCAAAAGTCTGTTCAGAACTCAAAGAAATCCAAGCTGATCTTACAAAGGCAAAGGCGCGACTACAGGAACGCCACCTGAGCTGCTGTCCCGGACCTAAACGACTATCTTCACCCAAAGCCAATTTAACAAATGCCGGACCAATATGAATCTTTCTGATCTAAAACAACTTCTCGCCGCCAATATGGAGACTCAATTCCAAATTGCGCTCCCTGATGGTTCATCCGTTCCACAATCCTTCCACGTCACTGAAGTTGGGCGAATTCATAAGACCTTTATCGATTGCGGGGGCACGCTCCGCGAACTGATCTCCTGCCAGCTACAAGTCTGGGTTGGGCACGATTACGACCACCGCGTGGAGACCAAAAAGATGGCGGGAATCCTCAAAAAGGCTGAGACCTATCTACCCGACGAGGCAATTCCTGTGGAGATCGAGTATGAAGACCGCGTCATCTCGCAATACATAATCGATAAAGCGGAGATCAGCTCTGGCTCGATTGTTCTTCATCTCGCTCACAAACATACTGAATGCCTCGCTCCAGATATCTGCGGAATCACAGCATTTCCGAGACTACCAGAGATCCCCGAAAAAAGCGGAGCATGCTCGCCTAGTTCTGGTTGTTGCTAACGAAAATCAAAAATCTTACGAATTATGTCATTACCCCTAATCCTCATTCTCTGTACTGGAAACTCTTGCCGCTCCCACATGGCAGAAGGCATTCTAAAAAGCGCCCTCGGCAATCATTATCGGATAGAAAGTGCTGGATCGAACCCAGCAGGATTTGTCCACCCTTTCGCGATCAAGGCACTGACGGAACTTGGCCTAGATATCTCAAAGAACCACTCGAAACACCTCGATGAGTTCTTAGAGTCTGGCGTCGAAACAATCATCACCGTCTGTGGAAATGCTGACCAAGCCTGCCCAACTTTTCCCGGAAAGGTGAACCGCCACCATTTTCCATTCGAAGATCCTGCTCATGCTACAGGGACGGAAGCCGAACAACTCGAAGTATTCCGAAGAATCCGCGATGAGATCTTAGCCGTATTCAACGCTTACGCTGCTGGCCGCAAGGATCAAGCTGCTGCCTAGCTCAATCTGCGAATCAAGACTAAGGCCGGATTGAATACATTCAGATTTCGTAGGACGTGAACTGCGCCGGACTTCGACGACTCACCCCGTGAATAAATAAGTCGGCTATCTACTTTAGTCCTAGGCGCTTTCTTTTTCGATAAAGCGTCGCCTCATTGATGCCAAGAATTTCGGCTGCTCTAGATAGTGTCGAGGAGCTAGCAAGGACTTTTTCCATATGGCATTGCTCAATATCGTCCACAGTGAAGTCTCCGCCAATCCATGGCTCGCCGGGCTCGCCACTTCCCCCTACTTCCTTAAAGCTTACGTTTGAATTCGGCAAGTCCTCTGGTTCGATTTCATCCCCCCTTACCAGAATCACCGCTCGTTCAATTGCATTGCGCATCTCACGGAGATTCCCGGGCCAAGGATACCTTTGCAAAGCCTCTTCCGCTCGCTTCCCAAAGTCTTTAACTCCGCGACTGTATTGGTCTGAAAAGAATTTTAAATACTGTTTAGCGAACGGCACTACGTCCTCTTGGCGCTGACGAAGGGCTGGCATCTCCACAGAAATTACATTCAGCCGGAATAGGAGATCTTCACGGAACTCGCCATTGCGCACCTCGTCTTCGAGATTTCTGTTCGTTGCGGCAATCACACGCACATCCGCTTTTTTGGTCACAGTTTCGCCGACTCGCTCGTATTCCAAATCTTGCAATAGTCGGAGAAGTTTTGGCTGCAGCTCCTTTGGTAGTTCGCCAATTTCATCTAGGAACAAGGTCCCACCATCTGCGGCATGAACTTTTCCTCTCGTATCACGAATGGCTCCTGTAAAGGCACCTTTCACATGACCAAACAACTCGCTTTCCAGATAGTTCTTTGCTCAGCGCCGGACAGTTTACGGTGACAAAAGGCTTTTTGCTCCGCGCACTTCGCGCATGGATCTCCTTAGCCACCATGCTTTTTCCGGTCCCGCTTTCTCCAAGCAATAAGATTGATGCATTGGACGCCGCGGCGCGGAAAAGTATGTCAAGCGATTCCTGCATTTTCGGCGATTCAGATTTGTAGCGCGGGGTCGGCTGCTGACCGCTGACTTCGGCTTTCAGCTCCTCCACTTTATTCTCAAGCGCACGGTGCCGCTTCACACGCTGCAAGATCAAAGCGAACTGCTCGCGTGAAAAAGGCTTTTCAAGGAAATCTAGAGCACCGAGCTGTGTTGCCTTCACCGCGTCCGGAATCGAGCCCATACCGGTAATCATCACCACCGAGATACGAGGATATTTTGTTCGGATCTTTTCTAAGAGTTCCAGTCCGTTCTCATCACGCAAATATAGATCTAAGAGAATCGCATCAAAATTCGTTAATTTGAGGGCCTCCATCGCCAAAGTCCCATCTTCCGCACCCTCGGCATAATGATCGGCATCCTCAATCAGCTGCACAGCGGCTTCACGGATTGCCTCATCATCATCAATTACTAAAATATCCATTTGATTCATTTTTATTTAAATTACCCAGAAGATTTCTTCGGGCGTGCGCGGAACGACAACCGAAACCCAGCTCCTTTTTCCTGATCGGTAAGATCGATTTCTCCACCCATTTCTACCAGTAGAACTTTCGCGATGTACAAACCCAATCCTGAACTTGGCTCACCTCCGCTTGGCCGGGCACTTAGGCGGGAATATCGCTTAAACATCTTACTTTTATCCTCAGGTGAAAACCCGGGTCCGTTATCACATATCTCCACGATCAAGCGGCCAGCTGCCGATCCTTCACTAATTCCTGTTTGGATCTCTACGCAGGAACCCTTCGGACAGAATTTCACGGCATTCCCGATCAAATTCTCGAAGATTTGCCGGCAGGCTTGCTCATCACCCAGCGCTTCCCAGTTTTCTGTGCCACCGTCCTTCAGAAGCTTGGTCCCTTTGAGAATGGCGCTTGGTTCAAGTTCGGCAATCACTCCCCTCAAGATCTCTTCCACGCAGATCCCACGCACTTTCAGTTCTTGGCTCGCTGCCTCTTGATTTGCCAGGAATGATTTAAGGAACTCCATCATCCGCTCGCTCGATTCTCCAATATTTCGGACTAGTTTTAGGGACCTCTCTGGCAACGCCTGGCTTTCTTTTCGCTCCATCAGTAGCCGTGCGCTCATTAGCACGCCGCTTACCTGATTTTTGAAATCATGGGTCATCACCCGCAGCATCTGATCTTTATCATCGGCGAGCAGAGCTAAGCGGTCTCGTGTCTGCTTGAGCGAGAGATGCGTACTCACACGGGTTAACAGCTCTGCCTGATTGAATGGCTTTGCGATGTAATCAACTCCGCCGCTCTCTAAAGCCTCCACCACCATCTCTTTATCATCTGCGGCTGATAAAAATATGACTGGGATGTCTGCCCAATCATCATTTTCCTTTAACTTTTTGCAAACCTCGACACCAGACATTCCGGGCATCACGACATCCAAAAGGATCAGATCTGGGAGTCGGCTCTTCAATCGGTCAAAGACTTGATATCCATCTTTGGCGGGAACGAGATCATAACCACTTGGGCCCAAGATACCGGCTAGAACCCGTAGGTTCTCCTCGTGATCATCCACGATGAGAATTCTTGCAGCATGTTTTTCCAGACCTTTCTTCATGACTAATCTTATGAAGTGCGCAAGCTATCTACCAGATCCGGAAAATCCCCTACCACTCGTTCCATCTCATTGAAGGCAAAATCTTCCACTGCATCCTGAAGCTCCTCGCAGTAGCCACGAATCGCGCTGCTTTCTGGCGCATCCTCCAGTTCTAAAATTTCTTTGGTGAAGCTGACAAGCTCACTTGTCCCCATCCGCTCAAGGACTCCCGGCCAGCGGTTTTGTTGCAGCTCTCTTAACTCCTCGACTAATCTTTCGGAGACAATCTCCTTTATTTCACCTGTTGCCTGAGGAGCCGGATCAGAAGACGCTAGTTGTTTCTTCTTCGCCGATAAATTGTGAAATTGCATGATACATCTCCTGCCTAGTAAATGGTTTACGCAGTGTTCCATCGAATGTGGAGCCCTTCAGACTTAGCTCTCTCCCTTCAGGGAGGCTCCCCGCTGTCACAGCAATTATCGGCATCAGACGATATTCAGTTTCCATTTTTAGTTCTCGGGCTGCGGTCGGTCCGTCTTTGACAGGCATGCGCAGGTCCATCAGGATGAGATCCGGACGATCTTCCGCTACTTTCCGAATCGCCTCCTCGCCGTCCTTCGCTGTACGCACCTGATGGTGGCTCTCCGCAAGAATTTCACAAATGAGTTCGCGATTTGTTTCGTTATCGTCCACCGCAAGGATCTTCGAAGGTCTCAATCGATTGAAGTCTGCAGTTCCTCCGTCGAGCTTCGGCACCTCCGCCAGCTGCGTGCTGACCTCCAGATCTTCTAAATCGATTAGAAATCGAGTGCCTTTCCCGAGTTCACTTTTAACATCCAATGAACCTCCCATGAGCTCGATAAACCGGTTGACGACAGCTAGGCCGAGTCCAGTTCCCCCTTTATCCTTCGCACTGGGCCTCCGTGTCTGATAAAATGGCTCGAAAATATGCTCTAGATCTTCCTCCCCGATTCCCGGTCCCGTATCTTGAACTTCGATGTTGAGCGACCATGTGCTCACTTCACTTTTCGTTTTTTTCCCCGTAACGGATACCGCAACCTCCCCCTCCTCAGTAAATTTCACTGCGTTACCGATCAAATTCATTAGGATCTGTCGTAGCCTCACAGAGTCTAGCAGCAGGGCCGCAGGCAAATCTTCCTGAATCTCAGTGCGGAACTTGATTCCTTTCTTCGAACTGCCCTCTTGGAACAGACGCTCTAAAAAGCCGATTAGTTCCCGAACATTCGTCGGTTCTATCTTCAGGTCCATTCTACCTGCCTGCAGCTTGGACAAGTCTAAAATATCGTTGATCAGAAGGAGTAGGGACTGACCTCCCTCCAAGATCGAATTTACATAGCGCCTTCCTTTGTCACCTAAATTCTCACGCTGCGCCAATTGACCAAACCCGATAATTGCATTTAGCGGGGTCCTGATTTCGTGGCTCATCATCGCAAGGAAAATATCCTTCTGCCGCCGCGATTCTTCGGCCTTCAGCATACTTAGCGCATATCGTTCCGAGCGTCGTATCTCTTTGATGACCCGTTTGAATAATAGCAACGCAATCGTCCCTACACCTACCGCTAGCAATCCCATCGCCATCGATGTAGCTAGCCCGGCTTGAAAATCCTCTTCAGCGCGGAGATTTCGAGAGCGAATCAGAATTTCGACACTGCGCATCCGTTCTGCAAAAACCTTCCTCACCCTCGTCATGGCGTAACGTGGACGGTCCTCATTAAAGGCCCTTATCGCCGCCTCATTGCCGGAACGTTGCCTGACGAGGACGATCTCCATGGCATATTGGATCAGCGCATCTGAAGTTTCTCGGATCAGCCTCATGTCACTATCCGTAATCCCCTCTAGGCGCTCAAGACGGACGAGCTCCTCCCATTCCGTTGTAAACCTGGCCCGCGCTGAATCAAAAATCTCTAGATGGTAGTCGCTTCCAGATATAACGAAACCGCGTGTGCCAATCTCCACGTCTTGCAAGGTAGAAAGGACAGCCGAGTATTGGGCTAGCGTATCGAGAGCAGCCGTTTGCCCGTTCGCACTGCGCTGCAGCCGCACCCAAGTGACTCCGTTTAGCAAAAGACAGCCAAGAACGATGACCCCAGCGCAGATAAGCAACACCTGCAACGCGCGGATATCTTTGTAGGAACTACGGTCTTTTCTCATCAATCACCACTTTCCGCAGGAAAACCTGCAGATCGGAGGATAGATATCTGTCTACCGTGCGAACTGCAATTCATTTAATCAAATCTCTGAAGCTAAGAACGCGGTTTCTTCTATATCGACTGATCTTTGCGGCTTCGTGAAGATTCAGTGAGTATTGGACCGGTCCTAGCTAGAAGGTCCAATTTAACCGACCATATATATCGTGAATAAAACCGCGCCAAAAATGCCACCATTCTCTCTTCGGAATCTACTCGAAGAACAATCTCGTGATCTCTTCGATGCGCAGAGCGAATATTCGGCGTTCCTAGGCGAGCTAGATCAGGAGGATAGCGATCAAGCGATGCAGGAGCAGATCCGTGAAATATCAACTGGCACCCGCGCGAACATTGCAGACCTCGAAGCGATATGCGCACTTCTTGACGTCGAGCCGTCTGGGGTAAAATGCGAAGCAATGAGTGGCCTGATCCGCGAGGGCAAAGAAGCCGATCAGGAATACACCACGGGAGCAGTCCGCGATGCGGCACTAATTGCGATAGCCCAGCGGATTGCTCATTATGAAATAGCGGGCTTCGGGACGGCTCGGGCTTTTGCAGATCAGCTCAAGAAGTCTGATGTCAAAGGCATTTTTGACGAGATGTTATCGCGCGCATTTAATGTCGATAAAGCGTTAACTAAATTGGCGACCGGATCTTGGCTTGCGCCGGGTATAAATGCCCGGGCGGCTTCGGAGACATAAATTATGTATTCCTCCGCACTCATATTCCTTCTGCTTGCTGTAATCGCAGCAGTCTTTGCATTCACGGCTTTCGCTGGTTCCCTTGCGTGGATTGCGCAAATTCTTTTCGCTATATTTGCTCTGCTTACCCTTCTCTTTCTGCTGTATGCAAAAAGCGATTAACCCCGGAAGCCGATCTTCATCTTGGCACCGGCTCATAGTATCGGACCGTTGAATCCGTAGATGATTGCGTTTCCTAGGACTAGTCCTAGAGCTAAAATACGGGTCATCCATCGGAACTGATTTTTATTCCTTTGAATGATTGTTAAAAAAACTTCGTTTTAGAAATTCTCATTCACAAGAAGGACCACTACTACTTTCCGATATGGTTTCTTACCGTCCAAACGTAGCTGCGTTAATGACCAACCTCGAGGGCAATTTGTTAATTTGTGAAAGGACTACAATTCCTGGTAGTTGGCAATTCCCTCAGGGTGGGATTGACTCCGGTGAATCTGCTTTAGATGCCCTCCACCGCGAGGTATCCGAGGAGATCGGGCTCTCGCCTAGCCATTATGAAGTGCTCAGCCACCGCTCAGGCTATCGATATCTCTATCCGGAGAAGGTTCGCCTTGCGAAGCTAAAAAAACACGGCAATCACGGCCAAGAGCAGACCTACTTTCATTGTCTTCTTAATCCGAACGCTCCGCCGATCAATGTTAGTCAATCACCGCCCGAGTTCAGTGCTTATCGATGGATATCTCCTGACGAGTTCGATCTCGACTGGCTCCCGAGTTTCAAACGAGAGACTTACGCCGCTGTATTGTCTGACTTTTTTGGAATGATCACAGAGCCGCCGCATTCGCAAAAACTCTAAGACCGAAGAGGCTCAGGTCTAAGCTTCCACTTGCAACGAAAGCGGTCCGAGTTTTACCATAGAAATATGACCTCTCTGCGTGCGCTTCTTTTTTTTCCCTCGTTTGCCCTGGGTCAAATCAATACAGAAACCAGCCCAGGGACTCCGATGCCCGCACAGGAAGCCGCGGACACCTTGGTCCTTCCGAAAGGCTTTCGTGCGACAGTCTTCGCTGCTGAACCGGATGTTCAAAACCCAATCGCGGTCACGTGGGATGCGAAAGCACGTCTCTGGATCGCGGAAAACTACACCTATGAACGGCTCGCGGATGTTGATCTGCCAAAAGATCTTCACGACCGAATCCTAATTTTTGACGACACGGATGGAGATGGAAAGCAAGACTCCCGAAAGGTCTTTGCAGACAATTTAGAGAATCTGACCTCTATCGAGTGGTCTCCAAAAGGGATCTACGCGATGTGTCCACCTCGGCTTATCTTCATACCAGATGCAAATCAGGATGATGTCCCTGACGGGCCGCCAATCACCATTTTGAACGGCTTTGAAATGCCCGAATCAAATCATCATAATTTCGCAAACGGCCTTCGGTGGGGCCCCGATGGTTGGCTATATGGAAGATGTGGTGCATCGGCACCCGGAAGAATCGGTGCTCCAGAAAGTTCAGAAGAAGATCGCATACCAGTTTCTGGAACGATTTGGCGTTATCATCCAGAAAGCAAAATCTATGAAAGTCTTGCCCAAGGGGCGACTAATCCATGGGGCCATGATTGGGATGAAGACGGCAATCTCTTTTTCATCAACACCGTCAACGGTCACTTTTTCCACTTGATACCCGGGGCTCATTACACCCGTTCTCATACGATAGATCTGAATCCCTACACCTATGAATCAATCGATTTCCATGCAGATCATTGGCATTTTGATGCAACTGGGTCTTGGCAGGAATCGCGCAGTGGTAGTGCAAATGACTTCGGTGGGGGGCACGCCCATATTGGCTTCAATATTTATCAAGGAACTACGTTTCCGACCTATTACCAAGGTAAGGCCCTATTCATCAATATGCATGGAAAGCGGATCAACGTTGAAAATATCGAAAAACAAGGATCCGGGTTTGTGGCGAAGCATGAGCCCGATTTCCTCGTCTCGAAAGATCCATTCTTTATCGGCATGGACCTGACGACGGGCCCTGACGGAAATATGTATCTTCTCGATTGGTCCGATACGGGCGAGTGCCATGAACAAACAGGCGTCCATCGCCAATCTGGCAGAATCTTCAAAATATCTTATGGCGAAAGTAATTGCGATAATCCGCAGTTAGATATGGGTAGTCTGAGCCCTAAAGAGCTAGAAGATAGTCTGAAGCATCCAAACATTTGGCAGAGGCGCATGGCGACTTTGCTACTTCATCAGAACCACTCAATAAAGCCCCCGCCCTCCGATGCGCTGGCGGAGAAATTTTCTGCGACCCTCGACACTGTCGATGGAAAAATTAGAGCGACAGAGAAGATTCCCGACTTAGAGAATTTCTTAGGAACCCTCGACCATGCGACAAATCCCGCGACCCGTCTCAAACTCGCTTCTGGAATGCAAAGATCCATTGCCGAGGATCGCCTTAAAATCGCTTCCATCCTACTTCGCCACGAAGATGATGCGAGTGACCATAATCTTCCACTGATGCTTTGGTATGGCCTAATGCCTCTGGCGAGCTCCCACCCAAATGAGTTAGCTGCTCTCGCTGCCGAATCCAAGATCCCTAAGGTCACCCAATTAATTACCCGCCGCCTATGCGAGGAGCTTTTAACGAGCCCAGGTCCGCTGAATCAACTACTCGTCCAAACGACCGAAGCCGCTTCTGATTTGAAGGTAGCGATTTTGAAGGGCCTGAGTGACGCGACGAATGCTTGGCAAAGTGCTGACGCGCCTGATGCTTGGGAGGCATTTTCGAAAAGTCTCCGCGATAGTCCAGCGGACGATTCGAAAGAGCACTTAGCAGCCTTGGACATCCTGTTCGGCGATGGCAAGGCTCTCGACGAAATCACTGCTCTTGTAAAAGATATCCGAGCACCGTTGGAAGATAGAAGGGCTGCCCTGTCTACATTGATCAGGGCACAGCATTCGGATTTAAAAGAAATCGCCCTAGGCCTATTGGACACCCGTTTCCTTAATTTGACTGCAGCACAGGCCATGATCCGCTTCGACGATGCAGCGGCAGCGGAGGCAGTTGTCTCAAAATTCAAGATGTTCCACGCCGCCGATCAGCCCTCCTTGCTACAATCTCTTACCACCCAGCCCACCTACGCATTGGTATTACTTTCCGCGCTCCAGAATGGAGAGATTAATTCAACCCTTTTGACACCAACCCATGTCCGCCAGCTCTTATCATTAGGAAACTTGGAGATCGAACAAAAGACGCAGGCAATTTTCGGTCAACTACGTGAAAGCTCCCAGGATAAAAAAGATCTCATCAATACCCTAAAAGAAGCGCTCACTCCCGATAAATTGGCGACTGCAGATCTTGCTCTCGGCGCAGAACTTTACGCGATCAATTGTGCGGCCTGTCATAAGCTGAAAGGCCAAGGGGGCGAAATCGGTCCGGATCTAACGGGCTCTGGACGAACCAACCTAGATTATCTCCTTCATAATATCATTGATCCCTCTGCCGAGGTTTCGCCCGATTTCTTGATCTCTATCTTGAGTTTGAACGACGGGCGGACTCTCGTCGGAACAATCAAACGGGAGACTGACGAAGCTCTGACAGTGCAGCTTTCGAACGAAACCATCACCCTCCGGAAAAACGAGATCAAAAGCCGTCAAGCCAATGCCCAATCTCTTATGCCAGAAGGAATCCTTCAGAGCCTAAGTCCTGAGCAACAAAAGGACCTCCTCGGCTATCTAATGGTGCCATAACAAATAGCTGGTGGACCCAAATGACTATCATCCCCGGATAAAAAAGTGGGAGAGGCTGACCAATATTGAATCCGCCACGATGGCTATTATATCGCCGATCGCTTCGACGCCAATATTCAACTACCAGAGGTAGACCGAATGGGTGAGAATCCACCACAGTTCGTGGACGATGGCAAATATGCCAAAGTAATTGGATACCAGCGGCCCTTCGAAAAGATCCCAATCATGGCTAGTAGCGATAAGACTGCCTGCATGAAGGGATAGGCAGCACCTAGTGATCTGAAATGGTCCGTCCCTTTGATTGCGCTGTCGGCTATATCTACCAAGAACAGCGCTGCTAGAAGCCCAAAAATCCATTGACTTTTGGAAGAGAAATATTCTGCGAAACCGCGATCTCTATCCAATTCATCTGGGAACAAGAGCGAGGAAATGAAGAAAATCAGTGCCGCATAGAATAGGACGAAGACGTATTCTGAATATTCCCAAGTTGAGACGCTTGATAGTTGAAACTGGAACCACCAAAAGTGGGTTACGTAAATGAGCATGAAGAACACCCAGATTAGGTGTCCTGCGCAGGCAGGGTTCCTGCCCGGATTCTGCACCGAGCGCGAAAGGCCGCTCAATATTCGCGTTATACTTAGGCCGGTGATTAGCCCGATTAAGATTCTAACATGGCCAAAGCCTTCGACATCACCTGCATGAATATCCAATAACATCCCTAAGGTTCCCCAAAGTAAAATTCCCTGAGTTCTTCCACAAATCCACCCTCTTTCAAGCCAAGTAAGGCGACGGTGATTGGTTTGTCTAGTTCACTATCTATCGGTAATGCAAATCCAAATTTATCTGGTTCAAATAGCTCTCCAACTACTTCGAGGTTCTGTTCCGCCTGGAGGCCGGCAAAATACTGGAGGACGGGAGCATCCGAAATAACGGCATCGATCTTTTTGTTTTCTAGGGCTTTTGCTGCATCGTCGATATTCCGATAAGATCGGCTTTGTAGACCCGCTTCACGGCAATAATCTTGAGCGACGCTGCCTTCGAGAACACCGATTGTCTTTCCCGGCAAATCATCAGGCCCATGGATCACTCCTGAAATGGCTAAGCTAGTCATCACGCTGGTGATCGATGACGTAATATAAGCCAGAACGGCAATTCCACAAAGCAGCCAGAACCCAGCAAATATCCTTCCAATCCATCCAAATAGTTTGCTGCGAGCTGGTGGCCGGCCCGATGTCATTACAGACATGACTGTGTAGAAACCTTCGGCAAGCCCGTCCCGCCACCGCGGCGGGAAATCTGGATCGAACTTTCTGTCAAAGACTGTCAGGGCAGCAGTCGCGATACATACAATCAGAGCCATCCACGCGTAGACTTTTAGATGCCCCGCAGATGACAGGCCGCTAACCACTGACCTCAGTCCGTGGCCCTGTTCTTTTGCGACCATGATTTGCAGGCCCGAATCGAACCACGGTTGAGTAAAGTTCACAGTCTCGGCTCGTTTTTTTGTGATCGTGAGACTAGTGACAGCAACGTCTATATCCCCTGAGGCTGTGGCTAATATGATATCCTTATAACTTTCATAGAATTTATATCGGGTCTTTAGGGAAAGTTCTGCGGCAATCTTCTCCCATAGGCTCACTGCCATTCCAGATACGATTCCCCGCTCGTTTGTCATGACGAAAGGGGGGCTCTTGTAGAGCCCGATGGAGAGGGTATCTTCATCCTTTGTCTCTGCAGCGCTTAACTCGTTACAGGTTGTGAATACGCCTAATATAGCGATCCAAAAGAAACGAATCGAACGAAGCTGGAAGAGATCGCGAGTCATCGAGAAAAAGTAAGTTTCTTGCGGCTGATGGCAAGCGTAGCGGGCAGAAGCATCGAATTTTTGTGGGTGAACGTCTATTCAAGAAGCTCGTCGTCAACTTCTTCCATGTCAGGAATTTTCTTCGACTCCTTAGCTATCTCATTCCTTCCTAGGGAGGTAAAGCGCAGTGCCTTTTCTTTGAGCCATGGCAAGAATGGGTTCCACCGCTGGCGTAGCATTTCGCCAGAACCTATGCTCAATATATCACGCTCACCGCGTAGGGCACGGTTGCCAAGCGTCGGGATCTTGCCATCATCACCTGCGCCGTAAATTGGATCATTTTGTGGAAAGGGTAATGCGATGTGGGAAAGTGAGAAAACGTCCTCCGGCCAACTCATCGTTGTCTTCTCGACCTCAAAATATTCTCCTCCAGCCTCGCGGCGGCGAATATGTATTTTATCTATTGACGAGGTAGCGCTCTTCCGTTGGACCTTATTGCTAAGGATGCTAAGTGCAAACTGCTCGTTCGCTTTGCCGACAATTTGCTCTAATTCATGCCTATGATTCTTTTTAAGGAGGTGTCCGGTTAGAGATTGATGATTGATGTCAAAAAGGACTAATTCGTGGCCATTGCGAGGTAGGCGGTCAAATAATCTGGAAACAATCGCAGAGGTGGAAACTGTCGCGTCGACTACGGATTGAAAGGCAAGCACTGCGGGGAAATTAGCTAAGTCCCCACGTTTTGAGAGTCGTTTGATATGTTCATCAATCTCATTGGTTAAACGGTATGCAAGATCTCCGGCATTGACTGCGAAGGAGTTATATTTAAAGGGATCATATTCGGTATGAATAGAGTTCCAGGCGAGTTTCTCTACGCCGAGCCAATGCCCCAAACGTCCTTGCCAAATGGCAAACTTAGCTACCTTCGAAACCCCGATTTCAGGAGATAGCAGAACGAGAGCCTCAGGCCTCGGAAGTGAGTGAGCTTCCATGCTCTCCAGCGTGTATCGAACGGCGAGTGCCGCTCCATTCGAATACCCAGCTATATACAAAGGTTTTTCCCCGATGGATTTTTTCAAATGAGAGGTCGCCAAGCGCACTGCAGCAGCCATGTCCTGCCAGGAAACTTCCACCAATCCGCTAGGGGCTGTGCCATGACCAGGAAGGCGTAGAGCGATGATAGAGGCGCCTGAATCATAAAAACTCTGTGCAAGAGACCTCATGCTATATGGAGAATCAGTCAGTCCATGAAGGAGGAGCACGCCAGCCTCGGGATTCTTATGAGTCATTTCAAAGGTCCGATTCCATTGCCTGTTCTGACTCGTTGGATCGGTCAGGCTGCCCTTCTGATAGCGATGGATAGTTTGTGAATCTCCCGGAGCTGTTTTTTGATAGACTTCGCTTTCTAGCTGCTGGAATAACCTGTCTTCCAAAGCGAGGTATTCTTTAAAACTAGAAAGCCTTAAGTCCTCGGTAAATTCTTCATCGAGATCCACCTCGTGCCACAATTCTGGATCAGGCCCCTGTCCTTCCATATAGATGGCGATAGAAACGATTGATACGACAGCGGCCAACAAACCGTAGCCCAATGCCCGACGAAGGATTTTTACCGCTGTATTTAGCCTTTTTCTCAAGATCATTTCCCTGAAGAATTTAGAAAAGTAGCGACATCTATCGATTTAGATCAGCAACAAGCTTTTGGAACTGAGGATCGGCACGAAGAAGTCCCCGTGCGCTCTTGATAAGGACATCCACTTGCTCATCGGTAAGGTCGAAGGATGTGGGAATTTTGTTCAAAAAGACTTTGAGCTGTGGTTCTTCAACCTCTTGGAAGCTCACCTGAATAAAATAGGGTGTAACTTTTCTTCCCGGCAAGGAAAGGGCATTTGCCCAGCGGTTCAGATCATCTTTCGCTAAATCCAGCGTATCTGCATTGTAGCGGTGTAGCTCGACTGCAGAAACAGCGTTCATCGCCGTAAGGATTGACGGCTGTTTCCTACTTTCGTCTAACTCAGTCTTTCCCTTGACCGATGCATTCACAGAGAGATGCACAATTCGTGTCGGGCGCTGACCATTTTCTGACGAGATGATTGCTGAGGCATCACCCGAGAGCGCGACGATATCTGAAATGGCGCGTAGCCCTGTATTGTCTGTGATCCCACCATCGACGAAATGAATAAACTTTCTATTTTCACTATCTTTATAAGAGTTTAGGCCCTCATACAGGTCGGCAAATTGAGCATTCTTCCTTACCCGGTCGGCTGTGTTTGCCGGCCATTTAAATTCTCCGCCGGGGTAGTTTTCAACCACGACAGGATTGAACAATACGGGCACGGCAGATGAAGCCGCGACGGCGCGGGCAACTGGGAACGAAGTCAAATCCGCTGCGAGTAGATCGAAATATTCCTGGATAAAGGAGAACCGCACCCCCTCCCCCAAATCAGAAGCATTGATGATGATCATCGGGCGACCAGGCTTCATCATGTCGGCGAAGGTCGCACCGCGGAATAAGGTCTTATCATAATAGCGGATTGTGCGCTCTGTCCGTCCGGTGGGGCCAAACCAATGAGTCGGGTTCGCTAGGCTTTTTAAAAGTCGCTTTTGAATATTAGCGCGTAAGAAATCTTCTTCGAAATTTTCGAAGATCTTATCTCCGTAAACTCCATAATATGCGGATGTGAAGCTTCCCCCGGAAACGGAGCTAATCTTATCTACCTCATCTAAGAGGCTCTTCTCTCGGCCGTTCATGGACAGCTTCGTATCTCTCAATTCCTGAAGGACCCCATAGGCCATCGCCGCAGCGCGAGAACCACCTCCGGAGAACGAAACGATGAAAACCATATTTCCGCTTGGCTTGGACTTGGCAAAGTAATCTAGGTCATACTGGTCCGTCTTTGCGAGGCCTTGACTTGGGAGATTCTTGATCACCCCGTAGGAAGCACAACCGCTTAGTAGGCAAAGAGCGGATAGAGCAGCGAGACAGAACAAAGATAATTGCTTAGCCATCATGAGATTTTTGGAAGAAAGGGACATCAGGGCAATATGAGTGCGCTTAGTCCTCGGCGATTTGAAAGTCTGGGACACGTTGCGGAGCATGGATTGGCAAAATGGAATTGTGAATCACTTCTGGAATAAAACCTTGGTTCAGATAAATAAAGTTCCGATCTTTCGTAGGTAGTTGCACGATTATGCGGGACTATTTTTCCCTACCAAAGATACAAGTAACTACCTAATCTTCTGACATGAATTTCCGCAGACGCCGCTTCATGGCCACCCTTGCCGCATCGATTGCACTTCCAAAGGTATCCGCCGCTGAGAGCGAGGTGCCGAATATTTCAAAGAGTGAACTCTCCTCGAAACTCACAGGGATTAGCCTGAGTTCTTATTGTTTGAGAGACGAGATGAAGTGGGAAGGGAACCGTTTAGGAACTGATAACCCGAGCGGCAGAGGCAAAGGGACCCTCACCACGATTGAATTTCTTGATTATTGCGCATCCCTGAATGTCACGGCAGCAGAATTGACCGCATACTATTTTCCACAAGACGTTTCCAAAGATTATCTTCTCGAGGTAAAGCGCCACGCTTTTCGCCTTGGAATAGAGCTTCCTACTGGTGCGATCGGCAATAATTTCGCCTTTGAGCCATCTTCGAAAGAAGCGAAGGAACAACTAGATTTCTGCGCCAAATGGGTCGATAACTACGCACTCCTTGGCGTGACATCGTTGCGGATATTCTCTGGAGAACCAGCAAAAGACGTCCCAGTTGAGCAGGCACTGGACTGGGTGGCCGCCAATCTTTCAACGGCGCTCGAATATGCAGCTTCAAAGGGCATCATTCTCGCACTTGAAAATCACGATTATATCGTCGATGTCGAACGTCTCCAAAATATTGTTTCGCGCTTTGATTCTCCATGGCTGGGAGTGACTTTCGACTCAGGTAATTTGGCGAAGACAGCCAGCCCTTATGAAGACCTTGCGAAGATCGCGCCACTTGCCGTAAATGCCCAGATCAAGACGACTATTCCGGTAAATGACGTGCGGGAAAAAGTAGACTATGCGCGCATCTTGAAACTATTAGCCGATGCAAAATATCGCGGGCGAATTGTTCTCGAATTTGATGAGGATAACCCGCGTGAAGGAGTCCCTCGCGAGCTTGCTGCGCTACAGGCGGCAATCGACGCGATTTAGTTCATTGTGTCGCAGTGATTTTCGTCTATTCCCGGCGACTCAAGACCGGGAACTATACAAGACTTTGACCCACGTTTATACGACAAGCTTCTCAGCACTTCGCATCCGTTTCTGAAAAGTCTGCAGCTCCGTATATCCAGAATCTGCTGCTAGTTTATATGCCCGTGGAAACTCACGGGCGACCTCGTTCGGAGAATGTGCATCGGAGCTAATTACCAGGCCAATACCTGCGCTATGAGCTAATTTCAGGAAAGCGGCGGCTGGATAGCACTCCTCACAGCTTTTATACCAGCCAGCAGTATTCAATTCGATCACACTCCCCCCTTCTATGATCCCTTCGATGGCAGGCTCATAAAAACGCGCTAGGTCCCCGAGCGGTCGATAGCTGAATTTTTTTACTAGGTCTGGATGCGCTAGAATGTCGAATAGTCCGCTTCTGGCCATGCTCGCATAGGTTTCCCAATATTGGCTCCACACAGCGTCTACATCAGATTCCGCCCATCTTCCTAGCCATTTCGGATTATCGAAATCCCAATTATCTAGGTAGTGGACTGCGCCGATTAGATAATCCCAGTCAGCGGACCTAGATAGCTTCTCAATGTAGCTTTCACAATTGTGGAACCAATCACACTCAAGACCCTTCCGAACCTCGATCTTTCTGCGGGCAGCCAACTTCGCATCGGCAATCCACCTTAGGTATGTCGGTAGATCTTCCTCCAGCATTCTCCAGTCGTCGAAAGGCTCTGGCAGGCACGGGGCATGATCGGAGATCCCATATTCAGTGAGACCAGACGCTATAGCCGATGTGATATACTCCTCGGGTGTTCCAACTGCGTGCTTACAAAGCGGAGTGTGAGTATGATAATCGGCAGGCATCTGAGAAGCGGATCGATTCAGGCAAAGTCATCTACAGGCTTTCCGCTGGGATAGCGCCACCACAGCCATGCCTTCTTAAGCGCGCTGCGGATTTCTTCGGCTACGAGGTAAGAGCATGGAATGAGAAACAGAGTGATCATTGTGGCAAATAAAATGCCGAAAGCCAATGAAACTGCCATTGGAACTAAAAATTGTGCCTGTAGAGATCGATCAAATAGCAGTGGCATCAGCCCAGCAAAAGTTGTGATAGAAGTTAAGAAGATCGGCCGAAACCTTCTTGTTCCAGAAGCGATCACCGCCTCGTGAAGGTTCCCACCTTGGCGGAGGCGATTGTTGATAAAATCTACCATCACCAAAGAGTCGTTCACCACTACCCCAGCCAGCGCCAGTATCCCAAAAATCGATAGGTAGGAAGGAACAATATCCATAATTACATGACCAGCCAGAGCACCGATCGCTCCGAATGGGACGGCGAGCATTACGAATATTGGCTGATACAAAGAACGAAATGGTATTGCGAGGAGGGCGTATAAAGCGGTGAATAAAGCGATACCGCCCCATACTGCTCTTTTGCGGGTATCCTCGTGCTCAGCAACGTAGCCATCAAATCTCCATGAAAGGCTAGGGTGTGCATTTAAGACTCGATCTATCTCAGGCTTCAGAGCTCGCGAGATAGCGACCACATCTACACTATCATCCTCCGGCTTGGCGGCGATACCAATCACCTGCTTACCATCAATCCGCTCAATTCGAGATCTAGCAGTCTCAAATTCCACTTTCGCCACCGTGCGTAATGGGGCTAACCCACCCGAGGGGGTCTTGATCCGTAGCTCATCTAAGGTAGCTAGCGATTCTCTCATAACTTCAGGCATAAGCACCATCACCCGGATATCATCTCTCTCTCTCTGGACCCTTTGTGCCTGTTCGCCAAAAAAAGCGCTGCGAACTTGATTAGAAAGCTCTCTTTGGGTCAGGCCAAGTGCTTCACCCTCAGGACGGATTTTGATCAGCAGTTCATCTGTTGCACGGCCACTGTTTGACCATGCGGATTGAATTCCATCGAAACTCTCAAGCACTTCTTTTACATCCTCTACGACTTGGTCTTTCTCTTCGTTATCAGGACCGCGAATTTCAATTTCTAAGCTTTCTAGCTCGTTTTCGCCGCCACGGAAACCCCCACCTCGATCGCCAGAAATCCAAAACGACGAAACGTCCGGCATCTCACCCACCAGTTCTGTCCAACGTTCAGAAATTTCAGCATTTGTTGCTCCTGGCACACTTCGCTTTCCGGGATCTTGAAGGCTGATCACTACAAAACCAGATTCTTCGTCAACACGGTTGGTCGCAGACCAGCCCCCAGCGGAAAATAGGGTATCCGCAATCCATGACTCCCCTGTCTCTGGATCCGAGAATTCTTCCTTCAGCTGGTCCACCGCATCAGCGACGATTTGTGTGCGGATTGAAGTATCCTCAATACTTGTGTCAGGCGGCATAATTATCGATGCAATGATTCGATTTCTATCGATTGAGGGCATATTTACGAAACCCATTCGGCCCGATGATACGTAGCCTACTGTGCCCATACCCAAAGCTACGAAGATCGCCAAGGTGACGTAACGATGGCGCGTAGCAAATCGTAAGGACGGACTGTATACCTTTTCGACAAAGGTCTCTAAACTATCGGCAATCTTCTTCTGACCGCGCTCAAATACATTCAGATTACGTCGTTTTACACGCACGTGCTTCAAGTGGCAGGGCAAGGCTAGTTTGCTCTCAATTAGAGAAAAGATTAAAACTGCAGCGACGACGGGAGGAATTTGCCTTGCAAAGTTCCCATAGAAGCCATCAAAAAACATCAAAGGCACGAAGGCGACAATAGTCGTGACCACCCCAAAAGTTACAGGCGTGGCAACCTCAAGTGTTCCTTCGGTAGCGGCCTCCAGCGGGTCACAGCCCTCGCGCAACTTCGTGTAGACATTTTCCGCTGTCACGATTGCATCGTCCACCACCAGTCCGATCACGATGATGAACCCAAACAGCGACATCACATTTGCAGTAAGTCCGATAAATGGCATCACAATAAAGCCGCCTGCGAACGCTACAGGGATTCCCAAAACCACCCAAAATGCCAGCATCGGCCTCAAGAAAATTCCTAAAACGATCATCACTAAAACGCCACCTTGCGCCATCGATGTCAAAAGAGTCCCAAGACGGCCCTCTAATTCCTCAGAGGAATCATCCCAGGTACTCAACGATATTCCCGCCGGAAACCTTTCGTCAGCGGAAGCTACGTAGCTTTTCACCTTCGCGGCAATATCGAGTGCATTCTCATCGCCGAGGCGTAGAACCTCGATAAGAAGACATGATTTTCCATTCAGCTTAATGATTTTTTGCTTACCCTCAAATCCATCCGTGACTTTCGCCACCGCCCCCAAAGTCACCTCAGAGCCCTTCCCATTCGAGATCACAATTTTTTCAAAGTCGCTTTTCGTATACGCCTGTCCCTTGCTCCTGATTGTGACATCTCCTTCATCTCCAGAAATCCGCCCCGCTGGAAGATCGAAAGAACTTCGGCGTATTGCTGCGGATAGATCGGAGAAGCTTAGGCCGTAGGCGCGGAGACGCACAGGATCTGCCTCCACCTGTATTTCCGGAGGAGTTATGCCGAGGACCTCCGCTTGTGAGATGCCCGGCATTGCAATCAGATCATCCCGGACCACTCGCGCAGCTTTGAGCAAATCTGCCTGATCCATATCGCCTTCCACCGCAACCTTGATTACATCGAACCAACGGCTGCTATCGGGAATCCTGATCCGTGGTGGTTCAGCTTCTGGAGGAAAGCTACGGATCAGACCCACCCTTGTCTGGACTTCTTCGAGCAGGCTTTTGAGATTTGTATTCGGTCCGGCATAAACTGAAATATCCGCCCTTCCAGTCCTTGCGCTGGACTCAACAGCATCAACGCCAGGAATCCCCTCAAGAGCTGCTTCAACTGGGAGGATCAAGTCCTTCTCAACGTCGACCGGGTTGCTGCCTCGGTAATCTACTTCGATAGAAATATAACTTGATTGGTAGAAGGGCTGAACTTCCAAGGCAACCTTCTCTGTGGCGGAATAGACTCCCCAAGCAAGAATCCCGAATAATAGGAAATTCGCTGCAATGTCATTTTTTGCAAACCAACGGACCATGTTAATAAATCTGACCAGACACTCACTGCTATAAGAGTGCTTTGTGCCAGCCGAAAGTATGAATAGCGATCAATAAAGAATCCAGTATCGACCCAATTCTAGATCCAAGCTAAGTAGCTCTGCTCACCAAGCAATGGATATCCTTGTAACAGCACCCGAATCTCAAGAAGTGACCACCCTTGACGAAGTCTTGGGCGCTTTGGTGGGGCAACGACTTTCTCCTAACTTGGTAACCAAGAGCTGGGGAGATTGGATTCATTTTGCAAAATCTAAGGTGGTCATTTCGATCGAATCCCTGCGAAACATCACTAGCTCCGCTACGATAGAAGCGCCTGAGGACACTGAATCCCCTGACTTGATCCCGTCAATTCTCAAGGCTTTTGCTTCGTTGCACTGGCAGGGCCATGATGAAGATGGTCCCTATGATCTCTAACTGAATATATCTCCGATGCGCCTTGTAATTCTTATCCTCGCTCTACTTTCACCTAATTCATACAGCCACCAAGTTGACTCCGTAGAATTGGAGTTTCTTCGCCTTCCGGGAGAATGGGCACTCGAAGGATTGTTGGATATCGCCTACATGCTTCCGGACACGCGCGGAGTTGAGGGCGCTCCACCCCTCTTCCGTCCGGACGTTATGGCAGCTTCTGCCGAAGAGCACGCGCACATCCGCAAGACAGCGGAATCAACGATGCGGAAGCTTCTAGAACTTCGCTTCGATGGGAAGAGTCTACCGTGGACAATACAGTTTCCTGATTTTGAGAAGAAGCCGCTAGTCCTGCCGCCAGAAACGGGTGATTGGGCGCTGATGCGGACTAGAATTTCCACAAAAATTCCAAGCTCCCCCGGGAAGCTAGAAATCTTCTGGCATGACGATTTGGAATCTGAACTTATCGTCATTATAGAAGAAGGCGATCAGGACATTGGTCTTCTTTCCATCTCTTCGGGGATGTCTGCAGCTATTCTCGAAAAGACAAGCACCGCTGGGGGTGATGCGGACAATGTCGTTTCGGAAGAAACATACCAACAGCCTAATTATTTTAACAGCTGGGTCATTTCAGGCTTTCGCCATGTGGTTCCGCTAGGCCTCGATCATTTGCTATTCATCCTAGGATTGTTTCTTCTCGTTCCGAAGTTAAAGCCCCTGCTAGGGCAATCATTGCTTTTTACCTTTGCTCACTCGATCACTCTGGCGCTCACAGTTTTCGGAATCTTATCTTTTCCAATTCGCCTCATCGAAATTTTGATTGCAGCTTCTATTGCCTGGATCGGCATTGAGAATGTCATCGTCAAGCGCCTTAAACCTTCACGCCTAGGCGTGATATTCATCTTTGGGCTGCTCCACGGGATGGGATTTGCTTCAGTCCTCGGCGAAAAATTGGCGAACTATCCAGATGAAAATCTCATTCTTCCATTGGTCGGATTTAACCTAGGCGTTGAACTCGCTCAGGTAAGTGTCTTGATCATCGCATTTTTGGTGCTTTGGCCTTTTCGAAGGTTTACGCCACAGGTCCGGGTCGTCGGATCGCTATTGGTTGCTGCAGCTGGTCTTTTCTGGATGTTTGAGCGCATTTTTGCTTAGCAGAGATCCCACCTTTGGTTGCGAAGGACCATTGAGCCCTTGTTTCTTCAGCAAGGGGATATTATCTGCTCAGCTTCGAATGGTTGTCATCTTGCCGCGTAGTGCTCCTCTATCTGGATCGATAGGCACAAATCTCCAATTGCCAGCCGGTATATCCCCTATCAAGCTTCTTTATGCACAAGCGCGCAATCGTTTACGGAATCACTGGATTTATTGGATCGGGGCTCGCAGAAATGCTCAAGGCGGAAGGATATGCTGTTACTGGCGTGAGCCGCACCCAGACCGATGCAAAAAATTCGCACCCGGCAGTTGATTCTTGGACCACACCTGAAGCTGCCGACTTATCTGGCAGCGACCTAGTGATCAACCTAGCTGGTGCCCCTATCGACAAGCGTTGGACAGAAAAGTATCAGCAAGAGCTTTACGACAGTCGTGTCCTTGTAACCCAAGAAATCATTGGAAAAATAACCAAGCTGCCCGCCGCAGATCGTCCTGCAACTTTGATAAATGGTTCTGCGGTGGGGATTTATGGAGCACGGGGCGATGAGCTTCTAAACCGTTCATCGCTACCGGGGTCTGGCTACCTTGCATCGCTTTGTAAATCGTGGGAAAATGCTGCAGAAGCGGCGGTATCGCTCGGCGTTCGGGTCGTGCTTCTGCGAACGGGAATCGTATTGGGCGAAGGGGGTGCGGCCTATGAGAAACTGCTGAAAGTATTCAAAGCAGGAATTGGTGGTAAGCTTGGCGATGGGAAACAGTATATGCCATGGATCCATGTGAAAGATCTTCGCCGGATTATTATTTTCGCTGCATCCAATTTAGAAATCTCTGGCGCGGTCAATGGCACGGCCCCGCAGCCAGAAACAAATAAAGATTTTACTCAGAAGCTAGCTAATTCGCTCAGCCGTTGGGCGATTCTGCCTGTCCCCGGCTTTGCTCTTAAAGCCGTGCTTGGCGGCTTTGGCGGCGCTCTATTAGTGGGGCAGCGCGCAGTTCCAGATTTCCTACAGACACGCGGTTTCACTTTCGATTATCCTTGTCTCGAAGATGCCCTCGAAGATTTAACTAAATCAGCTTAAGTTTTTTCCTTTTCAAAGCCTTTGTCTCATCATAAGCATTTTGTCCGCCTGACGAATGGTGGTCGTAGCTCAGTTGGTAGAGCCCCAGATTGTGATTCTGGTTGTCGCGGGTTCGAGCCCCGTCGATCACCCCACCTTTTTCCTCGAATTCTGCCCGGTGGCTGCATTCGGGGAAAGTGGTGATACTACTGTTATCAAATGGAACCGCTGGAAAGCCGGATAAATTATAAATTTCGAAACTCGTTTCTCCTCGCTGAGGCACTTACCCATCCGTCTCTTGCCTATGAATCAAAGCGCCCTCATTTCGATAATCAGCGTTTAGAGTTTCTTGGGGATGCAGTGATTCAACTGGTTGTCACGGAAGGTCTATTTAAGCGATTCCCGGATGATCCTGAGGGCTGCTTGACGAAGCTACGTTCACGGGTGGTATCTCGGCGCGCTCTTGCTCGCTTTGCCATGATGATCCATCTGGGCGATTATGTTCTTCTTGGAAAGGGCGAGGAAGCCACTGGTGGAAGGCGGCGCCCTTCCACTTTAGCGGATGCCTTTGAATCTTTGATCGGCGCGATCTTTTTAGATTCTGGTTTACCCGCTGCGAAGAGTTTTATTCTCCGGCTTTTCGATGAAGAAATACAAAGTATGGTATCCTCTCCCGATGAGAGGAACCCGAAAGGTGAGCTCCAAGAGAGCCTGCAATCTATCCATCCAGAAGCACCCTCTTATACCATTATAACAGAAAGTGGTCCGGACCATCGCAGAGTCTTCCAAGCAGAAGTCTCTTGGCGTGGCACCCTCCTCGCTTCTGGCAAAGGAAAGAGCAAAAAAGAAGCCGAGGCACGTGCAGCTGCGGAGGCTCTTCGCGCAAAAGCTTGGTGAACAATTTGAAATATTTCTAATCGGATTCCTCCAATCGATTTTCTCTAGAAATAGATTGCAATCTGCTGCCTTACACATCTAGCTTCGCTTCCCGGTAACGGTGTTTTCAGAAAAACAAGGTCGGCCAGATTATATAGCGCGGTTAGCTCAGTGGTAGAGCACCTCCCTGACACGGAGGGGGTCACTGGTTCGAACCCAGTATCGCGCACCAATCTCATTCTCCATAGTGGTTCCGTGAAATATTCTTCATCAGATGCATCGCGGCTTGCCCCGCTGCTACGCCTTCTCGATGATGATGATCCCTTGGTCAGAGAAATGGTAACTGCGCAACTGACTAGTTTTGGCGGCGACATAAGTGAAATTCTACCGGATATCGACATTCAGCTATCTACAGCCGATCTGAACGTCTTGTCCGCCGCGCTCCTGCCCGTCCGCCGAGAGGCACTGCGAGAAGCCTGGGTTGCGCCCGAGATCGGCGCTGCGGGAATCGGCGATGATTGGGAGCACTTTGAAAGTTTACTACGGCTACTATCAGATTTTCTGCACGATGGGATTACCATTCGGCTACCACTCTCAGATGCATTGGATCTGATTGCTGAAGAGGCAAGAGTCGGCGGAATTGATCATGCAGATGACCTTCGAATCTGGCTCTTCGAAAACGGGCGCTTTTCATCAAATGTAAACGACTTCTATTCACTAAAAAATTCCGATCTCGCCTGGGTCCTCGACAACGGAAAATCGAACCCAATTGGGCTCTCCGTGGTTTTCTTACTGATCGCCCTCCGTCTGGATCTGGAAGTAGAAGGTGTTTCATTCCCCGGGCACTTTCTTGCTAGAATATATCGGCATGGAGAAGCATGTATCGTGGACTGTTACGATAGGGGGAAGATTTTTGCGCAGGAGCAGCTGCTTAATGAGCAATCTGACCTAAGCGCTGAGCAACGAAGCGCCTTTCAATCGACTGCGGACCCCGGTTCAATCCTTCTTCGGATTCTCAACAACTTAAGCTCTGCCTTCATGAAGTCAGCTGGCTCTGAAGATGCAGCACTTATGCAGGATCTCCGAAGATCCCTTTTATAGAGCGACTCCCTGTGAAATCTCCTTAGCAAGCGGCAACCCAAGCTTTCTATAGGAACCGATTCCTACATCATCTTGCTTACTTTAGATTTGGCATCATTCTATAATACAGATCTACGTCGAAATGATTCACCACTACCTTCTTGATTTAGGTGAGTGTGTCTAAATCTTTATTCGAGGGGTTTTCCCCTGAAAAACCGACGAGCCTAGGTTCCGATTTTCAAATGACGTGAGCGATTTACCACAAAGGCCCGGAATTCAATCCGATCCGCAATCAGGAACGTAGAAACGGGCAGAAGATTGACCTCCTGCCCGTTTGAATTATTTATCCCGTTTTCGGGCTTATTCTGGTAGATCCAATGGAGGAAGAACGGAATCTCCTAGGTCACCACCGGCACTGACAGGAATCGAATCACCGGGCTCAGCACCACGAAGTGGGCGGCCAGTTGCATCAATAATTTGAGCGGTCACGAAGATGATCAAGTTACTCTTGATCCTATTTTCACCCTTCGTTTGAAAGAGCCGCCCGATGATCGGGATGTCTCCGAGAATAGGCACCTTATCCTCCACGTTTTGCACGTCCTCACGCATCAGACCCCCGACGGCTACCGTATAGCCATCATAAATGGTTAATGATGTGTTCACACTGCGCTTGGAGAAGATTGGCATTTCAATACGGTTCTCGGTAATCACTGAATTGACTGCATTACCAAGAGCGTCCGTTGATGGCGCCTGAATCGGAGATCCATAGTTCACAAAGCCCTCGAATTCTACGATTTCTGGAAGAAATCGTAGATCGATAACGAAGTCATTTTCACCGATCGTCGGCTCAATTTCCAGAGTTACTCCTGTATTCTTGGTCTCAAAGGCTGTGGGTGTAGCAGGTGTCACAGGAAACGCTTGGGCAGGAGCAGCTGCAAAAGGGTTGAGGGGGTTGAAACCGCCGCCGACTACGCCACCGCCTTGGGCACCAACCGTGGTCGGCAACTGGGGAGGATCATACTCTGTTGGGTAAATAAACTCGCGGATGACCTCAATGGTTGCTTTCTGACCAGATCGGGCGGTGACCGATGGAGCGGTCATCAGATCTGAGCCCTTCTTTTGCGCTAAGCCACGCATAATCACCTGAACCTGTCCGCTCGAGAAGAGCCCTGTCAGCCCCAAGATGCCAGGAGCTACGTTCGCCGCCTGTGCGGTACGGTTCGGATTATTGAGGATTGCGTCGATATTGTTTCGGTTGATCGCCTGATCGCCACTTCTCAAACCGCCGGTAACAATGTTCCGCACCTGATCTGTGCCTCCAGGAATCCCAGGGACGCCTCGCCCGTTGATCGGTGAGACAAAATCTGAGCCGAGCCTGGAGCTACCGTTACCGATAGTACCACCGGTTCCGAAAACATCTCCGCCAAGGCCAAATGGAGTAACCACCCAGTCAAAGCCAAGCTCATCATTGTTCTCTTGGGATATCTCCACAAATTTCGTGGTGATTTTAACCTGTTTCGGCTGATCGTTGATAAAAGTATCAATAAGCTGCTCGATTTTATCTAGTTCAGAGGGTGTATTTGTAACTAGAAGACTTCCTGAAGCGCCTAGCGTAGCCGAGCTTCCATCACTGAAGGTAATTCCTGATTGCCTTAAAAGATCGATGATCGGAGGACGAGCTGTTAAAGTGCCTTGTCCACCGCCACCGGCATCTGCGAATGGATCATTATCGACTGGGGCTGTCTCGGCACCTGTGTTTAAACGACTACTGAAATCTGGGGGAACTCTGAAAGTCCGCGTGAATAGATCTTCGCCAGTTTCCGTCTGAGGAACCAGAGTTACGGCAAAGTCATCTACTTTGTAGCGCAGTTTCGTCTTATCACCTATGTATTTGAGAGCCACTGCAAGGGGCACATTGCGCAGGCGAAGTTCGTCGATACGCAGCGAACCCGGATCGGATCCGCCTCCAAAAAGTGACGCGTCACCAGCAGCGGCATCAAGGCCGGATAAATCCGAGCCGCCGACTGGGGTCCGTGGTTTCCGAATGACTAGATTTACTCCCTTGCGACTAGGATCGAGTTCCAGCGTGTCCAATTCAGTAGCCCGTAGACGAAGAAAATCAATCGCTTCCTCGACGGTTGTATTTTCGAAATTGATCTGGGGAATAATGATGCGCCGGAGTTTTTCGGTAATATACGCCACCCCATCGGTCACACCAGCGTTTGATCCCAGCTGCTCATTGAACTGCGGTACTTCCGCAGGAACCGAAAGTTCCCATGCCTGATCAACCTGCATAAGAAGTTCAGCGCGCGTCTGATCATAGGCCGCACGATAGTAATCACTTTTTGCCGCTGCAATCCGCTCCATCCCACGCCGTGCAGCAGAGTTATACGGATCAATTCTTAGAACGTTCTCGTAATCGACCTTGGCAGCATCAAATTTTCCGAGGTCGAAATTACCCTGTGCCATATAAAGAGTCCGGCGAACTTCATCTACATTCTTGGTATGCTCGTAGGTGAGCGCAGGGTTGGTCCGAATTGGATCGTCGAGATAGCCCAACTCTGTTTTCGCCAAAACGTTATTCGGATCTACGTCTGGTGCAAGAACGCCGTCTAGCAGCACGCGGGCTTCTTCATATTTGCCGACTTTGCGAAAGTTCTGAGCGAGGGCTACACTCGCGTCACCGAGATGTTCTGTGTAGCTAGCGCGCCTGTCGCTGAGCGATGCTGCTTGTGGTAGCACGCTCAGGGCTTGGCGATACTCGTCGACTGCTTTCTGAAAATCTCCCTCGGCATAGGCCGCGCGCCCTTCTAGAAATAGGCGATCCGCCTCAGCGACGGCTTCTTGGCGACGAATAATCTCACGTTGTGCAAGGCCGCCAGATAGGTAGTAGCCGCCTTCACCTGCCGAAGCGGTGGTCGTTACCACAGGTAAACCTGCAGCGGCAGCCATAATTCCTAGGGCGGTCCGACTTTTGATGTGATTTTTGGGTTTTTGCATAAGATAGTTTAGGGTTCTGAAGTAGTAACTCCGTCTTGAAAAGAAGTTTTTTGATAATATATCTTTTTCGGTCATTGAGTTTTAACAGGACCTGTAGCGCCTTTAAGAATTGTGTAGTTCTCTATCTCCCCTGATGTCTCTTTTACGGAAACGGTTACTTTTTCAGGGGTGACCTCTAGAACCTTGAAATTCTTGGTTTCAGCTCCGGGTGGAAGTGAGAAGGCAGTCTGCTCCTCAACTCGTATCTCTTGCCCGCTAAGGCCTAGCGCCTCAAGACTGAAAACCGCTGTTCGATCAAATTGTGAGTATTTCCTAGCGTCACCCCGACGGAACTGAGAAGGAATTTTGTAGCTAGTCCCCTTTTTGTTTGCCCGTTGGTCCTCCACTTCGACCATTGTGACTTCTACTTCTACATTTAGCTTTTCGTTAAGTTCCATTATCTTTTCTGATCCAATAAACTTGAATCTGTTTGCGAGAGGTCCTTCCTCGAAAAACAAGTCCCCAGGTGGAACTGGATTTGCTGCCCCTACCTTTGCTGTGCGTTTTTCGGTGTCATTGTATTCAAAGGTGAAGCTTCCGTCGGCACTCGGGAATCCAGGGCGTAGAACCCACTCTAGCGCCTCATCGGCTACGTATGTCAGCTTCGTGATCAAAGGCGGATAATCACTCGATACAGTTGGATCTGTTCCCGCATTGAACTCGGAAAGGTTGGAGAAACCATCTTCATCCTCGTCTCGTTGCGGTGAATCGCCAAAGCCGGGATCAATTCGGTTTTCAATCCACCACTGATTGGGGATGGGAGCATGAACCATTTCGCCTTCGATCAAATCCACAGGATTCTGGAGATCGTTCTTATTTACAAATAGTGCCACACCGGTGAAAAGATCGACGGGACGGCCTGCATCATCTCCCTTTTCCCAGTTTCGCGTGAGGTTAAATGACGATTTTGCAACAGGGACTGCATCGGCACCAGAAATTGAGGCATCGTTCTCACCACTCCCGCGTGCAGCAGATGCAAAGTCTTCTTCGACCCCGGTCATCTTGCTGTAACCAATGAAAGCAAGGCCAAGCGCCAGTGCTGCACCAGCTCCAAGAGCAACCTTTTCGTAATTTTCCGAGATCCAAGACATAAGGTAGATGGGTAAGTGATTTTGCTAATTTCTATGGCTGAGGAATTTCCTGAGAAGCTTTGAAAAGTGCCAGATCAAAGCGGACGAACACGATCACCTCTTCACTTCCCAAGACCTGAGCAAGGATTCTTGTGGTATCAATTTCTGCTGGAATCGGGGCAGCAATATCCGAAGGCTTGTCTTCTTCGCTTTCAGGAGTTGATTCTTCCTCCGCCTCTTGAATTTCTTCTTCGGCACCGGGCAAGATGAACCCGCTTCCAAATTCGGCTGGTGCTTCATCAACTGTAGTGACACTTTCGGGCATCTCAAAGGTAGCATCTGAAACCTTCGGTGGATCATCTCGCTCGTTCTTTATTCGAACGGCGCGGACTACGTAATAAAATGGTTCGGTAGATCCCAATGAGGATATGAACTCGCGCGCTGCAGCTTCCGAAGATTTGAAGGCAATCTCCCAACCAAACATTCGCGCGACCTCTCCGGGCCGCTCTACATATGGCTCGCCATTTTCCTCAGGAATCGTCTCACGGAATATTTTGTAGACTTCAGAGGGTCGCGACTTTGCTAAATTTAGCATCACATTTTCAATTCCTTTTAGATCATAATTGAGTAATGCAGTCGCATTTGTGGATGGAAGGTTCCCTCGATACCTTTCGAAGCCCATGAAAAAATCGCCAGGTAAAGAGCTACCAGCCTGCCGAAAGGCACTGACGACCTTATCGGTCGAAGCTTTCAGACGGTTCTGTAGCTCCTGTGGCCGAATCGCCGCCATCTCGACCTGCCGATAAGGATCATACAAAGAGCTTAACTCCTCAATCTCCGTCGCATATTGGTTAAGTGCTTGCGCTTTCGCGTCACGATTGTCCGCTGTAGGATATAGTTCAGTTCTTTCCGCAGCAGTCACTTGCCGAAACGAAGAGGTGAAATCCTCTTTAGTGGCGGAGTAGCGAGCGGCATTCTTTGAAGCGATAAAGAAGAGCACTGCGCATATCACCAAAGTGACAAATGCCAGAATGGAAACGAAGAGATTGTTTTTGATCCAGTTCATAAAATTTATTCCAAATGCTTATTTCACACTAACCGGAGTTGCGAGGGGTAGGATGATTTCAAAAGGAAACCCGAGGTCACCCTCATCTCCAACTGCACTCACGGTGAGAATCTCCTCATCGCTGAGGGTTCTTGGTTCTCCGTTTTCCCCTACCGTTTCAAAAGAAAATACAGAACGAGTATTTTGACGTAACTGATTCAACATCTCCGAGACGATTCCCTGACGCTTTGGGTTCTCTCTCCAGAATCCTTTTATGAGAACCGCGTCTGCCACTGGCAGTGGATCGGGTATCTCAAGCGCTGGACTGTTTCTAGAACCTCGTGTCTTTTGCGTCATCGGCGCTGGCGCTGGTGCTTCGACAATTGACGAAGTTTCCCCGGAGGTTTTGCCACTATAGCTCGAGGCAATTGCTTCGGAAAACGCGGGAGAACTTGAAGTCCCTGATTTCTCTCCAATTGAATTGCTATAAACGGGCGTGAGATCCGTTAACCAAACTGAATCACTTGCAAGCGAGCCTCTAAGCTCTCCGAATAGATGAAACCAGAACCCATGAGCCGATTCTAAATCTGTGTATTCGGTTGCGATTGCCTTTAGTTCCTGCTCAGTTCGAAGCAGGCCTTTGATTTCTGTCTCAACAGGAGTGAGCTTATCCCGGATATCCACCATAGTTCGAGTTTGATTCTCCGCCTTGTTCGCCGCCATCATTGTAAATAGTGCCCAGGCGGCAAAGCCAAGTATCAGAAGCGCAGCAGCGCCCATCAAGAAGGGCTTCCGCCGATCCGTAGCTCGAAGCACTTCAACTGCAGCTGGAACCAAATCGATATTGATCGTCGACTTTCCAATCGCTCGAAGGCCAAGACCTACCAATTCACCCATCGTATGCGCCTCCCCCTGAAGTTTTTCTGAATCGACAGTCTTGCCGATGGCAACTTGGGACAGCGGATTGAAATATTCCACTGATATGCCTAGCTTCTCTGTGAAAAACTCTAAGGTATACGGCAGGTTTGCGCCACCGCCGGCGAGGAGCACTCGTTTGGGAGCGCTGCCTCCATGCTGACTCCGGAAGTAATTTGTCGTCCGCGATATTTCAGCTGGTAAGCGTGTCAGAGCATTCCGAATTACCATTGCCAGTGCGGCAAGCGATTCTTCCATCGTCTCCGTATGTCCGCCACCCAATGCCACCAACCCGTTGGTGATCTTCTGGTGTTCAGCGTCTGGAAAAGTGATATTGTATTCTTTTGCGATTGCCGAGCTTACCGAAGCCCCACCAATCGCCACACTTCGCGTGAAGAAGCGTTCCCCTTCCATATAGAGCAAGTTGCTTGTCTTCGCTCCTACATCGATAAGCAGTGTAGACTCCTCTGGTGTTCCGTAGCTAGCACGGAAGGAATTGTAGAGGGCCATCGGGGCGACGTCTACCTCTAGAGTTGAAAGTCCGGAACTGGTGACTGCCTCGTTGATCTCGTCAAGAGCCTCGCCCTTTATCGCGACGATAATTACCTCTTTCTCCTCACTACCAGTGATTAATTCGTAGTCCCAGACGACCTCATCGATCGGAAAAGGAACATGTTGTTGCGCTTCAAAAGTTACTAGCTGCTCTAGATTATCTTCTTGGATGGCAGGCAGTTTGACGAATCGTGTGAAAACCGACTGACCAGAGATCGCGTAGCGGACCTTCGATTTTGGAACCTTTAGCTGACCAACTAAGTCATCTATGACAACCTTTAGCTGCGCTTCTCTAGACGCTTCGAACGCTGGATCAGCAATGATTGTGTCCGATGCATAACCAGTTAGTAGTAGGCCGCCCCCTTTTGAATTCTCAAAAACCGCCATGCTGATTCTTTGAGCACCGATATTAAGAGCTACGATCGTTTGATTATCTGCCATGGTCTAGGTTTAGGTGTTTTAGCTGGGGGGGATCTATGAGGTTATTGCGACGGGACTGCGGGTGAATTCGAGCTTACCGGGGTTCGCGAAGAATCTCCGCGTACCTGTCCCACCACATATTCACAAAAGGCGTTTCGTTCTTATCGAGAAGAGGAACTGAATCGCTCCGCGAGATTTTATCAGAAGGAAGATTCCACCAGCCATCTTTTCCTTTGTTCGTCTGACTCGCTACTTTTTCTCCATTAATCAGAATTTCATAACCGACAAGTTCGACCGCACCCTTGCCGCCCCGATCCGAGCCCGTGAGCCTACGAATCGATGCGGGAGATAGATAGATTGATGAATAGACATCTTCACCAAGCGGAACGTTCGCATGGGTGACATCCTTTGTAAGAAGTAAAAAGGCACCTCTTTTATCTGGATGTGCAACAGCAACATACCATTTGATGAGCATTCTTTCGGCAGTTTTTGAAGGCGGTTCTGGCGCCATTTGGGCTTTGAAAGAAGCCTCGATCTCTAACCAATTTTTCGGTTTAAAATTCTTTTGACTACCCCCACTGAACTGTGGCGATTCCAGATCGTCGAATTCTGGAGCGGCCGCTTCTACCTTGTAAGCCTGAGCTGCCGCTACTGATGTGAAAATTAACCCTAAGAGGGAAACTTGAAATAGTGTGACAATACAGTTCTTAGTTTTTCGCATACAGGTGGGTTTCATCTCAGGCTAGAGAGGGCATTAAGGGTTTGGCCAGATAAAAGGTTATGATCGAGGAAGATTTTGGCAAATATTCGGGCAGGCCGTAATAATTCTTTCTACGTGTTTTTTGGACGACCATATCGCGGAGGTCCAAAAGCTCACAAACAAGCAGGTCCGAATTGACCTCTTGGTTAATTACCTAGAGAACTTCTGCCATGGCAGAAGTCAAATTTTCGCTCAATCATTCAAAAGCTTTGGTGGTTGGAAGCTTTTCAGATCTCGATGCTCTCGTCTCCGCTACGCCAGCGGACTTACTCAAACAATGCGACATCGCTGAAATTAGATTGGACCTGTTAGTTTCAGCACAAAGGGCCCTTGACCGGGATACCTGGTCGCATCTTTCTACCTTCCCGCTTTTGTTCACCGCACGCAGAAAATCTGAAGGGTCTCCGATCGATCTAGGCGCAATGCAGCGCAGCGATCTACTTGCACAGGTCCTCGATGATGCGTCTCTCCTCGATATCGAGTTCTCGAGCTATGATGACTTAGCGGGGATACGCCATGCTGCAACTGAAGCTAAGGTCCCATTTCTATCATCCTTTCATAACTTCAAAAGTCTCCCAGATATTACGCTTCTAGAGCAAATAGCGACAGATTCTATCCATCGTGGCGCATCGCTCTTTAAGATAGCTGCGTATCTTTCGAATTTAGGCGAGCTAGGGAATTTGCTTCAGTTCCAATCGATGTCTGGTGACCGCCCGATCGCCACGATGGGGATGGGTCCGCTTGGGTTTGCCTCAAGGTTACTTTGTGCACAAGCTGGTAGTGTTCTGAACTACGGATTTATAGGTAGCAAACCAACAGCACCGGGGCAGTGGCCTGCTCAGCTATTGAAACAAGCGATCGATAACTCAGCAAAGATCGTCCCAAATAACCTGTTTTAGAAAGTGAAAGAAGTCTATCATCTCGACAATCTGGCTGATGCGGTCGCCTTGGAAAAGCCAGCACGTCTCGCAGTCATTGGATTTCCGATCGGTCATTCAGCTTCACCGAAGCTCCACCAGGCGGCGCTCGACGATGCCGAGCTTCCAATAAGCTACATACGCCTAGAAGTAGAGCCGGGCCAAGTTTCCAAAGCACTTCATCGAATGAGGGACCTAGGCTTCGTAGGTTGCAATGTGACAGTTCCTCATAAAAAGGAAGCACTCGCTGCCTGCGATCATGTAACCGTTCATGCCGATACAGTAGGCGCGGTAAATACAATATGTTTTAACGATGAAATCAGCGGGTCCAATACCGATGGACCCGGATTTTCCGCGGCGATTCAGTCGGAGTTCGGTCTCGGTATGGACCGCATTCATACGGTGGTCTTAGGCGCTGGCGGTGGTGCTGGCCAAGCAATCGCCACGCAGTGTCTCTTGGGCAAACCTTCGAGAATCAGCCTAGTTAACCGAAGTCTCGGTAAGATAGAAATGCTTGCATCTAAACTTCAAAGAATTTCGCCTGAGACAAAAATTGATACCTGCACTCTGGCGTCACCCGCACTTAGAGAGTTCATCTCCGTCGCCGATCTCATCGTTCAAACCACCTCACTGGGACTCAAAGAAACCGATCCCGGGGTTATCCCGCCAGCGTTCTTTCACTCGCGGCTCTGTGCCTATGATACGATCTATCAACCTGCACAAACCCCCTTCTTAAGATCTGCTCAAGCGGCCGGCTGCACGACGGCAAACGGATTGAGCCTACTTATTCACCAAGGGGCCTTGGCCTTCCAAAGCTGGTTTCCGCATACCAACCCATTGCCTTCGATGCTAAATGCGATGAATTTCCCGTGTCGTTGAAGTGGGGCTACACGGCAACTTCACTGCAGTTGAAGCTCAACCCTTCTACTCTTCTAGCGGCTCACAACCCCTTGTCCTTCCAACCAATCGCTGCTCAATAGGTTATCGATCTTCCACTGGTTCGGAAAAGCGTCTTCGCGATCTTTTACTAAATGAAGGACCAATTTTGCCATTACGCTCTTGTCCTGCCCCGAAAAACGTCCATCGAGTCGGGCTTTCAGATAAGCTGCCAATTCGGAATCACTTTTGCAATATACCCATATATGCGATTGCTGATCAGGGCCTAAAAACCTCAAACAAAAGTATTCGGAGTCTGGATACGCTAGCGTATAAAAGTTTGCTATCGAGGCGATGCCTCGGATCTCACTTCCATCACCATTGCCTTCTGATAATTCCTTGAAGCTTGCTGTGCCGTAGCCAACTGTAGCGCGCCAATCCAGAAGCAGCTCATTCTCTATGTCTACGAAATATGCCGTGAAAGGCCTTTGGTTTAAATCGCGACCGAACAATACGGCGCAGGCATTCCCGTTGCTCTCTTCTAACTGCCAATTAGTCTCACCGCTAGCCCCCCACACCTTATCGACATCTTCAGCCGTCCTTGATCTTTCGATCAGCGGAAGATTTTTTTCGGGATTAACCACAATCGCCCGTATGGACTCGGGATCTAGGCTTGTAGAAAACTCTTCAAAAAGAGCGAGAGCCTCGCTCTTCCTTTGTTCAAGATTCCGCAAACTGCGATCCAAATCCTTGTCAACTAAGCTTAGTGATTCTTCGTCTAGCTGATCGCGAGAGATGTCCGGCTGTCGAGCCGTGGGCGATCCATTTTGTGTGCCTAAATAAATCAGGAGAGTTATGACGATCAATAGTAGGCAACCAGAAGCAGTCAGAATCAGCCAGGAACCGAAACCCTTTTGTCGATCATACATCCATTCATCTTTCGTATTCTGCCTTCGCAGCTTCTCGGATCGAGCCTTTGCGGAGATTTCTTCCTCTTTCAAACCTAGGATTGGCATACTCGACTTCTGCTGCACGTGCCGAGTTCCGAAGCCTTTCCCCCGTCCGATCTCATGGACTCGTAAAGCCGAGCGTGAGGAACTTACTCGATCGCGCTCACTCATTATGCCGCCCGGGACCTTTATTCCCATTGGACTTTCCATTTGAGCAGTCTTGCTCTCATCCGAAATTCTTAAGTCGTCCACATCTTCTGCCAACCCATCTCGATCAACCTCACAGCTGTCTTTTTCAAGGTCAGGTTTCGAACTATCTTCTAGATCAGAATCCTCGCCCTGTTTCATCGCCAATAGATTCTAAAAAACCTAAAATCCGGAGGCTAGCTTCGAAACCAGTCCTTGTCCCGCTCTCTCGAATGCATCAGGAAGGGCGTTCTGTCTAGCGGTCTGGAGGTTAGAATCCACATAGAAGCTGCTATCCCCTTTGGCGGAGCCTCTGGCTAATACCTTCCTAATATCTTTCGCATCCACGAGCTGCCATTCGATAGTTACCGAGTTTGTCAACTCTTCGGCAAGAGAGGTGTCTGATCGAGAGCTACGCAAAGTAGAATAGCCTACCCTTCGGACATCTCCGATTAGGACGGCATCAGCCTCATCAGAATCTACTAGACGATAGGTCCCGTCTGAAACAAAGGCGTTAGCAATTGCGGAAGTCGCAAGGGCTTCCGCACGCGGATGCAATGTTGAATTTGAGAACATCGGCACCGCAACTGAGCTGATTGCAGCTAGCGAGGGAGGCTTCGCGCCCCCTAGGTGATAGCCTCCACAGGCGCACAGTAATAGGACGAAAAATAGCACCCCTAAATAAGTTCTATACCGCAGCGACATCATCAGAGCTTTTCTCCTAAGTCTCTCAAACGAGATTTCGCAGCGTCATGTGCAGAGCCGCTAGCGCTCCGCCGCAACACTTCGCGGTAATAGATTTTCGCCGATTCTGTCTGGCCACTTTTGTCATAAAACCTAGCAATTTCCAGAGAGCGTTCTAGGTCTCGACCTTTCAGGACTTTAGAAAGGCGGCGCGCTTCAGAATTCTTCGCATGGCCCGGATATTGTATGAGGTAATCCTCGAACGCCTCGCCAGCCAAGTCTAGGGTCGCCCGGTTTTGATTGCCTCTCTCCGCCTCCTCCATCAATACCACACCGACGCGGAATAATGCCTCAGCTGAATAAATACTCATTGGCTGATCGCGGACCAGCCTTCGATATGCTTCGATTGATTCCTTATACTCTCTTTTCCCTTGGTATAGTTCGCCCAAGGTGAATTGCGCTTTTGCTGCAGTCACTGATCTCGGTGCATTATCCCGGACCTGCCCTAACATCTCGGCAATACGTTTCGTTTCCAAATTTGTGCGCAAGCCTGCAAATGAGTTTTTTACATCGCCATCTGCTGCAGACTGCGCCATCCGCGCCTGTGCGGCGAGCGCGTCCGCATACCTACCGCTACCCCGATACCGAACAAGAAATTGCTGATAGGCATCGAACGACTTGAGGATTTTGCCTTCGTCGCGAAGCAGCTCAGCCTGCCGATAGCGTGCATTGGCCGCATCCTCTGAAAGCGGGTAGCTATCTGCCAGCTTATTGTAGAGCTTGATTGCAGAACTTCGTTTTCCAGAAGTATCGGCTGCCTTCGCCTTCGCATATAGCGCACTGGCCTGACCTCCACTGCCGTCTGCATTACCGGCAAGCGCGATCATGTCGTCGTCATTTCCGCAGGATGCTAGCAGGAAGATGGCACAAGCAACCAAACTGAATGAAACTTTGCATTTCGTCATGCGGTAGAGGATGAAAAATTATGGCCTGTCGTAAAAGGTCAAACTGAGCATATTTTTAGAGAGATTATCCCCTGGATAGGAGAATGTATGAACCTTTTTATTAGCGGCTTCCAAGCTCTACAGCGCGCTTTGCCGCTGCGTCCACGGCTGCGATAAACGCGGCTCTTACCCCAGTTTCTTCTAACTTTGCCAAGCCAGCGATGGTAGTTCCTCCAGGGGAGGTAACCTGATCTTTTAGAATGGCTGGATGCTCATCGCTTTGAAGAACCATTTCCGAAGCTCCAGAAACCGTATGTGCCGCCAACTTGAGCGCGACGTCTCTTCTCAAACCAGCCCTGACGGCACCATCTGCCATCGCTTCTATGACCAGAAATATAAAAGCTGGACCGCTTCCAGAGACTCCTGTCACAGCGTTCATCTCTCCTTCGTTTACCTTCACGCAGAAGCCGACTCCACCGAGTAGACTCTCAATGACCTGACAGTCTTCTTCGCTCAGCCCCGGCTTTACACAATAGGCACTTGCTCCATGGCCAATTCTCACCGGGGTGTTGGGCATGGCTCTTGCAACACGCAAATGATCCTGAGCATCTCCCTGCAGATCTCTCAACGACAAGCCAGCCACTACGGAAACCAGCAAGCCTTCCCAATTCATTGGAAAGCCTTGAAGGAACTCCGCTGCATCCTTTGGCTTTATACAGAGTAGCAGGACATCACAGCTGTCAGTCAGCGTCTTTAGATCTTGGCAGATTGATCCGCCGCTTTGACTAACAAATCGCTCCTTTCCAGTCTCGGACCGGGACAGGCCGAAGAGATTTTCTTTTGATACCACTCCCGCTCGCACCGCACCAGCGGCGAGTGCTATGCCCATTTGCCCGCAGCCTATTACACCTAGTTTCACCCCCGAAGAATATCGCTGACTCATCAGCGAACGCGAGGATAGTTTTTCTTGGGAAACTGGGCGGACCTTCGTATCTTATCCGGATGAGGCGCTCGACCAGTATCATTCGAAGAATCGTTTTGATCATTCCTTTCGCGCTACGCATAAACGGTAGCTACGCCGCCCAAGAGGAAGCAGCAGTCGCTGGAAGCACGGATAAGATTTTAGGGCAGAAAGCTGACCAAGGCAAAATTTTGGAGGAAAAGGGCCAAAGTAAGGACCGTGTATTCGGTGACGACTTGCAGCTGCCGACCGTAGAGCAATCGATTCCTTCCCATATCCGAGCTCTCCAAGTTCCGACTTTTTTTGATTTCGATCAGGGCCTCAAGGTGGCGATAACGGCTTCTTCTGATTTAGCCCAGAAGCACACTTTACAAGGTTTAAATCACCTCCATGGAGGATGGGAATTTGAAGCAAGCCGGCATTTTGCTGCTGCCATGACAGAGGACCCTTTATGCCTGATGGCTCATTGGGGCATGGTAATGGCACTTCTAAGTCCATCACCTGAGACAGACTCAGCGCGCATCGCCGCGGCTGAACGACTTCTTCATCTCATTGAAAAAGGATACGGAACTGAACTTGAACGAGGCTATGCTTATGGCTTGGTTAAATATCTAAGCGATGGACCGCTTGCGGCAGCTAACGCATTTCAGAAAGTTGCCGAAAGATTCCCTGAGGAGACACAAGCAAAAATCTTTGCAGCTCTCTTCGGTCGGGGTGGCTATGACGATGCTGGCGGCGCAACGCCTGACCAGCTTTCTGCAGAGGCAATTCTTTTAGAGCTCTATCAAGAAGATGTCGCGAACGCTCTGCCACTTCACGGCCTTCTACTAATCCGCGCCGAAGGTCCGGATTTGACGCCGTCCTTAGACTTAGCCCGTTCATTGGTCGCAATGAATCCTAAGTATCCACCCTACCAGCACCTTTTAGGGCATTATGAATGGCGATCGGGTAATCATAAAAATGCCGAAGTTGCCTTTGCAACAGCCTATTCGTTATTTGGAAAATGGATGGAACAGAACGGTGCCAGCATCGCTGATTGCGAAGGCGCAGTCCGGTCTGAGGCCTACCGCATCGTCTCACTCGCATCAATTGGCAACTATGAGGCAGCAATCGCCGCAGCGGAATTACTTGCTAAGCAGAAACCTGACTTAGAAAGAGCCTCCGCTTTTGGCACTCGCCAGCTACTCTGGGAAGCTGCGACTCTACCCACCCGAATCTATCTACAGAGGTCTCTGCCCGGGGATTCCGCCAAAGCCCTTGACGCATTGCCATCACCTGAAGCCAATAAGCCTTACTTAGACCTTTCATTGTCATATTGGTGGACCGATGGGCTCCGCATCGCCTCCGAAGCGCATCGTCTTCTGGACATTGACGAGCTCTCTCTGGCTGATGAGGCGATCGAAGCCCTCAGCTACCATGGTGAAGCAATGGCTCGCAAGCGAAAGACTGCGATCGCCATCGGCGAAACTTCCGAATGGTCGCGATCCTTCGTTGCTCTCGAAACTCTCGCTGCAGAGCTCCGCGGCCGCCGCGCAATGCTCGGCCCAAACGGCGAACGAGGTTCTGCCTTCAATTGGTTTCGCGCAGCGAGCGACCGTCAGTCCCCATCGACGCAGCTCGCACCTCCCGCCTTGCTCTCGCCGATGTCGACCCATCTTGGCGACTATTTTGTTTCGATTGGAAAAATAGACCGCGCAATTGAATCATATACCGAGGCATTAGAAGCATTTCCCAACCACTCCAAGACAGTCGAAAAACTAGATCAAACGAAAGCTATGGCCCATTAGGAATCGTTTTTGATCACACAAAAAGAACAATACAATTTAAGATACCTGCGCTTCTCAGGTCCATCTAAGCACTACCTAAATACTTAGATTTCCAGAAGAGCGCCGACGCGTTGAGAGATTTCTTCAGCGAGCGTTTCATCACCTTCTTCCCGTAGATAATCGCAGTAATTCTCAGCTACCGCATCTAGATGGCGACCATACTCTGGGACTTTTTTTTCAAAACCCATTAACGCTTTCTCGAAGTGCCTCTTTGCCCACGCTCGATCGCCAGTCTTTAGCAGTGAGAGTGCTAAATTGTTATGAGATTGAGAAGTATCAGGGTGATCCTCGCCCAAGACACTTCGTCGAGTCTCCAATGCGATCATGTTCATTTCACGCGCCTGCTCATAATAACCCGAAGCAAAATAAACCGCACCTAGATTGCTAGATACAGCTGCTGTCTCTTCATGTTTTTCGCCAAGCTCTTCATGCATGATTTCGAGTGATCGCAAAAAGTGATCTTCAGCCAACCCCAAATCCCCTGAGGCTTTGGTCACGAAACCTAGGTTGTTTGAAAGCGCGGCAATGTCCATTACCAGTGGCGGATCATGAGCTCCAAAAAATTCGATTCCCTTCTCCCATGCCTGGATCGTAGCACCTTCATCCCCTCTCATCTCCTCGGCTGATCCTAGCAATGAGTAAAGATGGCCGATTTGAGCGATGCGGTCTATTCGACCATCAAGTTGGTCAATCGCTTGTAGAGCATCATCGGCTGCACCGCCATAGTCTTCGGCCTGAAGAAGTAACTCACATCGTTTCTGCAACGCGTCGACAAATTCGTCAATTGTCTCGTAATCAGAATCAAGGGCCTGCTGACATTTCTCCACCCAAGCAGAAGCCGCATGTAGAGCCTCTGCCAAATTCCCTTCGGCTTCAAGAGAGTCGACTCTTTCGCGCATAATTTTAATCAGATTCGCCGTCGCTGTATTCATATCGATTGAGTCTTGAGCCGTTTATAAGGGAAGAGTTATTTATTTAGCGAGCTGAAATCCTGAAATATCTTCCCCCTAGCTCAGCTTCCAATTCGTCTTTCACCTTCGTCGCTCACTTCTTCAAATTCACATTCTTAGTAAAATCGGCAGGAAATAAGGGTAATTTTTTGGGGGGGTAAGCTTAAATCCGAGTTCCTCACGTCCACGATCCAATACTTAGTAATTCTGATGAATTACGGTGAGCGTCTTTTTAGATGAATAATCTAGTCATATCCTAGGTCAAAGCTTGCGTAACCACAATTAACGAAACTCATGAAAAAATTATTATCATTACTCGCAGCAACTTCCTTTGTCTTTCTTGGCACCAGCATCTCTTCGGACGCTCGTCCATACGGTGGGCATTATGACAACCGCCCGTCTCAAATATTTGCTGGTTACTACAAAGGGCGTCCAGTCTATAAGCAGCTAACTCGTGTAGGTATCGATCGTTTTGGCCGACCTCGTTATGAATATCGCACGGTGTCATCGCGTTATCGTGGATACAGCAATTCATATCGTAGCAACCGCTATCAGAACAACCACTGCAGTCCCCGCTATAGCCGCCAGCGGAGTTATTATAACGGCTACAATGGATATAATCGATACAACCGCGGTTCGGGAGCGAGTATTAACTTTCGTTTCGGAAGATAGATGACCTTTGAATAACTTGCGCGGAAAGTGTGTCAGGTATGAGACGACTCCTCGGGTTGCAAAACCCGGGGAGTTTTTTTATCTAAGATTTACAGGGGGCGAGAATAGGTATCGCAGCGGTTGTGCCAGCCAGGTAGCCATTTTCCTTCTTTTCTAGCGGCTGGCGCATTGGCGACCCTGCGGCTTAGGACCCTTTTTGCGGAGGCTGCAAATTCGCTCGCCGCGCTTGCCCCAGCGCCAACCTCTTTCATCCCGCCGAGCACTTGCAATAGCCCCCACCCCTGGCCTTGATATTTTTCTGTAGGACTGATTCCTTCACCTTTGAAATTTACATAATCGATCAAGGCGTAAGTGCCCTGTGGTGTAGTGGCGACCTTTCGGTAGTTCTTTGAGATTTTTTCCCGTTCGGATGAAGGAGCTGCAGCGAGCATTTTTGGCAGGGCGCCTCGCGATCGCTGCATGATAAATTCAGTCTGCAGTGCAAGGTTCTGTGAAAGCCAGGTTCTGAGGCCCCGCATACCCGCTGAATCAAAATCTCGCTGAAATTCAGCTCGGTTGTTCCATGGGCTGGTATTATCGAACATATCCAGTTGGACAGCACCGGGGTGGCCGATAACTATTTTGCTCATCAGGTTGATGGGTCATTCCCGCTTTCCGCACAACTAACGCATACCAGCCTAATCCAATAGCTGGACGCTTTCCTTTGCCCTGTTTCGTAAATTAACTACCAATGTCCGGCTACCACTGGCGTTATTGCTAGCGGTAGCTGACTTATCACCTCATTCTCATATTCAGATTTAGCCAAGGCGATCGCGTAATCGGCGCAGCTACTAGATATATAATCTACGCCCGTTTCTGCCACCCCTCGAATCGTCTTCAGCGAAATATTTCCCGAGGCTTCAATTTTGATACGCGAATTTGCTGCTCGAACAACTTCCACAGCCACTTTCATTCGTTCCACAGGCATATTGTCCAGCATGATGATATCGGCACCGTGCTCAATAGCAGCCTTCACCTGATCTAGCGTTTCGGTTTCTACTTCAACCGTCACGGGATAGGGAATGCGATCGCGCATTTTCTTAATTGCTAACCCAATTCCACCTGCCGCCGCAATATGGTTGTCCTTAATCATCACCCCATCATCTAGCCCCATACGGTGATTCTGCGCCCCCCCCACAAAAGCCGCGTACTTTTCCAATACCCTCAGCCCTGGCGTAGTTTTCCGCGTATCCACCAACCGCGTCGGCAAATCCTCAATCACATCAGCAAACCGCCTCGTCGTCGTCGCCACCCCACTTAGACGCATCACCAAGTTCAAAGCTACCCTCTCCCCCGTCAACAGCGTTCCTAGCTGACCCTCCATCTCAGCAATCACCGTTCCAGCTTTTGCCTTGGTCCCATCCTCTACTTGCGGACAAAACAAAACCGCCTGTTCCAGTAAATAGAAAATGCGCCTGCCACTGGCAGCCCCGCTATTACCCCATCCTCCTTAGCTACCCAGTAGGCTCGCCCCTGCCTAGTCGCAATATTGCCTAGCCCCAACGTCGTCTGATTGCCACGACCAATATCCTCTCGTATCCAATCCGCCAGCAGTCCGTCCAAAACTATCCAACTCGGCAACATAATCTTCTCCGTCAACCCAGCTAACTAAAAATAGCTTTCGTATCCAAAACTATTCCCAGCCTAAAGCCATAGCGACTAAAAACTGACTAAAGCCACTGTCGCCTTTGGCTCTCTATTGACTGGCCACTGACTAGGCCACTACAGCCCTCAAAAAAACACCCCTCGTCGCTGTCCAGCGCAGACTTTCCCCAGAAAAAGACCTGTCATTCGGTAGCCTGCACACAATAAAAACGTCAAAAGCTCCGTATGAAGAGACCTCTGGCGTTTTAGAAAAGAAAAGTCAGAATTTTGTTGACACTAATCGCCAAGTGTCGTTATAGTGATTAAGCGCTGAAGGGAGCGACCTGAAACGGGGAGCGACCTGAGCGAGAAGTAGCACCTAGAAAGTTGAATAATTGAAGAGGTTTAACGAGACCCTCGTTTATAAATTGAAATTGCACTTAGGTTAGCATAGCTAATGATAAGTAAGCAATAGGATAGCCAGAAAAGGCTGAGTAAAGAGACAAGCTTTTGATTAATGTTAAGGCATTAGTCAGATATCTGTTTTTCTAAAATGGAGAGTTTGATCCTGGCTTAGGATGAACGCTGGCGGCGTGCTTAACACATGCAAGTCGAACGGACCTTTTCGGAGGTTAAGTGGCGGACGGGTGAGTAACGCGTGAGGATCTGCGCTAAAGGACCGGGACAACAGTGCGGAGAAACTGCTGCTAAAACCGGATGTGCCGAGAGGTGAAATATTAATAGCCTTTAGATGAACTCGCGTCTGATTAGCTAGTTGGTGGGGTAAGAGCTTACCAAGGCGACGATCAGTAGCTGGTCTGAAAGGACGATTAGCCTCACTGGGACTGAGACACGGCCCAGACTCCTACGGGAGGCAGCAGTGGGGAATTTTCCGCAATGGGCGCAAGCCTGACGGAGCAACGCCGCGTGAGGGAGGAAGGCCTGTGGGTTGTAAACCTCTTTTCTCAAGGAAGAAGTTTATGACGTATGAGAGATCAGCATCGGCTTAACTCCGTGCCAGCAGCCGCGGTAAGACGGGAGGATGCAAGCGTTATCCGGAATTATTGG
>CAWFFP010000003.1:0-340218 GCA_963815205.1 uncultured Verrucomicrobiae bacterium
GGTTGTTCCATGGGCTGTAGCGCTGCTTTGCAATTGGCGGAGGATTTCCTCCAGCTCGCTGTGCAAAACGAATGAATTCTGGCCAGCTTTCTTGAAAGCGACCTTTGAAGCCGGCTGGATACCAAATAAAATGTCCAATCCCCAGGGATGGGAACTCCTCCCCGCTATTCCAAGCTGTCAGTCCGCTCACTTTTCCACCCGATTCATTATGCCAAATTTTGCGGCCAATGGCCGCTTTCTGACCATTCGATAGGCTTGAGGCTCCGAAAGAAGCTTGGGCCGAATCCCTTCCTGGACCAGATGGATTTCCAGGTGCGCAAGCTGTCAAAAGACTAGCTAAGAATGGCAAGTATCTCGATTTCATTACTGAAGCTAGGCACCGAGCTTGGCGAAGACAAGCAGCCGATGAGCTAGTCCATAATCAGCCGTTTCTCTATATCGTCTAACACGGTGCGTGTGTGGAGCATCAAAGGGTGCATGGCCACCACATGCGACCGATTTTCGGCTCGTTCCCATATCGGGGAACCCGTAGGCCGGATAATCAGATCCATTGGCGTTCGGTAGGAGATAATGGGCATTTCTCCCAAGATATTTTCAGTCGCTTCTAGATCTCTTAAGAACTGGCTTCCAGGGCGCATCTGGCGAGCGCCTTCACCGAAATAAGTATATGCCATCTTGGTTCCATGATGTGGACTTGATATTGTGATAAATTGTTCGCACCGCTCGGCACCACCTAATTCTTGTAGATAGTAACGCGAAACTAGGCCCCCCATGCTAAAGGCGACGATCGCGATCGGATCTTCCGCGCCAAATTCTGCGTCGATCTCATCCTTGAGCCCCTTAGCCAGGACTTCCAAGCCTGTTCTGGCATCAGCGGGCTTCATCTGCGGCACAAAACATTCCACTCCGTGCCTTTCCAACCTTCTCCTCAGCGGGTTAAAGGCGACTCCGTCTTCAAAGATGCCATGGACCATGACCACCCGCTCGTAGCGCGGCGCCCGTGGTTCCTGGTGACAAGATACCCCTGCTGCGGTAACCCCGCTAAACATCAAAAATAGACGTGCTGTAATCATAACAGAATTTTTAGCCCGGAGGCCATGCCATCTTCCGACCACCTAGAATGTGAATATGTAGGTGAGGCACAGATTCACCGCCATCTTTGCCGTTATTAATCACTACCCGGTAGCCTTCCTGATCAACCCCTCCCAGTCGGGCCACCTCTGGAACCCGGCACATCAGGTGGCCCATCAGCTCCGTGTTCTCATTATTAATTTCCGCGATGCGGATAATCGGTGTCTTCGGCACTAAGAGGATGTGAACTGGCGCTTGGGGCGCGGAATCATAGAATGCGCAGCAGAGATCATCCTTGTATAGAATGTCAGCTGGGACTTCTCCTGCAAAAATTTTCTCAAAAATCGTCACGTCCCTACCTAGCACCTGTGGCAAAATTTGGCAATTCAAGGTCGAGTAATGCTATAATTCCATTTCCTTCACCTGGACCCATTTTTCTTCAAAATCATTAAAACTTGCGTCACCTAGCGACTTTTCTTGCTTGGCAAGTAAGCGTTCCATTTCTCCAAACCTACGTTCGAACTTGCGGTTGGCGCGCTCCATCAAGATCTCTGGATCGATCTTTCGGAACCGGGCTAAATTAACCACGGAGAAAAGAAGATCTCCCATCTCTTCCTCGACTGCCTCAATATTCTGCGAATCGATCGCGGATTGTAGCTCACATAATTCCTCTCGAATTTTTGAAAGAACACCAGTTTCCACTGGCCAGTCAAACCCTACGTCCGCTGCTTTTTTCTGTAGTTTAGCTGCGCGAATCAGCGCTGGCAGACCCCGGCCCACGCCATACAAATAACCTTTATCTTCTTCGCTCCTCTCCCCTTTTTTAATCGCATCCCATTTTGTCAAAACCTCGTCAGCACTTACGGCAGACTCAGTCCCGAAAACGTGAGGATGCCGGCGTATTAGCTTGTCACAAATTCCCCGAGCGACGTCATTTAATTCGAAGCGTCCATCTCCATCGGCGATTTCTGCATGGAAGAAAACCTGAAGGAGTAGATCACCTAGCTCCTCTTGAAGATGTTTATCATCCTTCTGGTCAAGAGCATCAATCACCTCGTAGACCTCTTCGACTAGATTCGGAATGATCGATTGATGCGTTTGCTCAGCATCCCAAGGGCAACCGCCCGGTGAGCGCAGGCGGTGCATGATTTCTTGAAGGCGTGAAAGCTGATCGCTGTCTTTGCCTCCTTGAATCATCTCAGCATCAGTCATTTGCTCTTTTGTGCTTTCCTTCCAGCTTCGTCTAGCTTTTCCCTCTCAGGACTGGTGAGGCTTTGAAAGCCGTGGGCGGATATTTTATCTAAAATTTCATCGATTTCCTCTACCTCGCCAAGGTCATATTGAGTCCTAGGTTTGATCTTCGGTTGAATATCTCGGCTCCTCGGACGACCGTGGTTTCCTGCTTCGCCAAAACCAGAAAGATTTCTTCTGGCATCGCCATCGGCATATCGATTCCATAGGTAGACGGCCGCAAAACCGACGATGGCGCCACCGAGATGCCCAGCTTCACCTCCTTCGTTGCCTCCGAAGTTCATAGTAATAGCTAGCACGCTGAACGCTAAAACGCCCAACGCGAGCTGCCGAATTGTTAGAGTGATCGGCGGAAAATAGAGGGTCACACGGAGATCAGGCGCGATCCATGCAACAGCTGCTAAGATCCCATAGATCCCAGCTGAGGCTCCGACGAGGCTCACCTGCATCCCTGCGTATGGAAGCCGGCCAAGCTTCATCAATAACGCGAAAAACAGAACTCCGCCTATTCCGCATGACAGATAAAATCCTAGAAAACGCGCCTGTGAGTTCCACCACCTCTCCATCAGGGGACCAAAGACGGCTAGCCCGATTGAGTTAAAAAGTAGATGCCCCAAGTTTCCATGCACAAACTGAAAGCTTAGGATCTGATAGAGCTGCAACCGATTGACACCCTCGCCCATTCGGAATGCGAATTTTTCCCTCAATAAATTTCCGAAAAAAAAGACATCGGCGAAGTAAATTGAAATATTAAGCAGTAGGAGGACTTTGACAATAGGAGTCAGCCGGGCAAAAAACGACCGCCCCTCTTCACTTTGTCCTCCATAGGGGCCACGGTATTCATTCATATACCTGCTAGGAAATGATATCCGTGTAAGCGGCTGCAGACAGCAAGGCGTCCAGTTCGCTGGCCTTTGAGATTTTAATCTTAAAGATCCAGCCAGCCCCGTAGGGATCTGAATTTACTAAGGAAGGATCGCTTTCTACTTCTGGATTAATCTCCACAACCTCGCCAGATAAGGGACTGTAGATATCAGACGCGGCCTTCACCGATTCTACTACGGCGGTAGGATCTCCAAGATCGACCTTCTTCCCTAGCTCCGGCAGCTCCACAAACACCACATCCGTGAGTTCTTCCTGGGCGTGATCTGAAATTCCTACTGTAGCGATGCCATCTTCTAGACGTGCCCACTCGTGAGATTTCGCAAAGCTTAAATCGGTTGGAACTCCCTTATCACTCATCACCTTGTCTCCCCTATTTCTTCGATTTTAGAAAGGGTTTTTTCGTTACCTCACCGTCAAACTTTCGTCCCCGAATATCGAAGACAACTGGCGTTCCAATCTTCCAGTATCCTTTCGGCAAATAGGCCATACCGATGGCCTTTCCCAAACTGGGTGATAGCGCTCCGCTGGTGAGCTCACCGATCACATCCCCCCGCTTTGTTTCTACCGTATAATGCGGGCGGAGTGGCGGGCCTTTCCCTGTCATTTGCAAACCCACCAATCGACTTCCGCTAGATCTCTCTTTCTGCTCCGCAAGGACTTCACGCCCGATAAAATCTCCTTTTTTCATCGCACAAAAGGCACCGAGACCAGCTTCAATCGGGGTCTTTTGTTTTGATAGATCATTTCCGTTCAACGGAAACCCCATCTCTAGGCGTAGAGTATCCCGCGCCCCAAGTCCGCATGGCAGGGCTCCCGCAGAAATGATCGATTCAAAGACAATTGGCGCCACCTTCGAACTGCACAGCAGCTCGAAGCCATCTTCTCCTGTATAGCCAGTTCGACAAACAAGCTCACCACCGGCTAGGCACCTGATACCATTTCGGTCTGGTAGGACTTCGCTCGGAAACAACTTATGGAAAAGCTCTTTTGCGTTAGGTCCTTGCACAGCAAGTGCTGCCCAATCGTCCGACGCGTCGTCCAATTGCACTCCATCAGCTAGATGTTTTTCTAGCCAATCGGCATCTTCTTTAATCATCGACGCATTAACGATCAGAAGTGTCTCATTCTGACTCACCCGGTAGGCAATCAAATCGTCAATGACTCCTCCTTGTTCATTCAACATCAGAGTGTACTGCCCTTCGCCAACGGCTAGTTTTGATAGGTCATTGGCAAGCATTTCATTCAGCCATTCTACATGGTCGGCTCCTCGGACAAAGAATTCGCCCATATGAGAGATATCGAAAACCCCTACCGAAGTCCTGACTGCCGCATGCTCGGCCAGAATGGAACTGTATTGGACCGGCATTAGCCATCCGCCAAAAGGGACCAGCCTCCCGCCCTGCGCTAGGTGCGCAGCTTCCAACGGTGTATGTAAAAGATCGTCCATCACAGCCCTAGATTGTCCTCGGAAATATTGGAAACAATCATTATCCATTCAAAACATTTGTGTCCATAAATTCCGAAGGGACTCTGCGATCAGCAGGTCTAACTAGAACAAATTCTTTGGCTCATCGTGTACGTGCCCATCATACATACCTTTGTGAGCATTACAGAATCCTATTTACCCTTACTCAGTAAGCTTACTGGTGCCACCAGCTTTCGTCCCGGTCAGGAATCGATTATTCGATCGATTCTCGCTGGAGATTCCTCGCTCGCGATTCTTCCGACAAGTGCTGGCAAATCTCTTTGCTACCAGCTGCCTGCGCTATTGTTACCTGGAACTACCTTGGTAATTTCTCCACTGCTCGCACTGATGAAAGATCAGGTAGATGCTCTACGGAAACGGGGTGTTGAAGCGGCACGGCTGGATTCTACACTGAGTGCAGAGGAAACTGAATCTGTCACAAAAGATCTTAGCACCGGTCGCTTGAAGCTTCTGTATATCTCGCCTGAGAAGTTTACTTCTAAGGAATTTAGCAAACTTCTTAGGCCAGTTGTAATTCCATTGGTAGCCATCGACGAAGCACATTGCATCTCGGAATGGGGCGATAATTTCAGACCAGATTACCTCCGTATTGCTCGAACAATCCGTAAATTAAAGATTCCGTGTATTTTAGCACTCACCGCCACTGCCACAAAGGAAACCCGCAAGGATCTACAAAAGGCATTCCGCATTTCCGCGGCTGCCACCTTTTCTCTGAGTCTGCAGCGTGATAACCTTTCGCTGCATGTCACCCCGGTCACGCGTTTATCTCGGAAGGAAGCTCTCAAGTCTTTTCTGATTAAACACCCTGGCCCCGCTATTGTCTATGTGACCCGGCAAGAAAAAGCCGAGGAAGTCGCCACCTATCTGAGCAAATGCGGCTTCAATGCCCGCTCGTATCATGCGGGCCTTCGCAGTAATCTCCGACGCGAGATTCAGGACCAGTTCATGGACGGTGAGGTCAATACGGTCGTTGCGACAATTGCTTTTGGTATGGGCCTCGACAAAAAGAATATCCGCTCCGTCGTCCACTATAATTTGCCTAAAAGCCTTGAGGGTTACTCACAAGAAATTGGCCGTGCTGGGCGTGATTCACAGGCTTCAACCTGCCTCACATTGGCACATGCGGACGACCTAACTAGTCTGGAAAACTTCATCTATTCCGATACGCCTACGCCCCAAGCCGTATCCAACCTTCTAACGCATCTGTTCTCTTCGCGGGGCAAAATCGAATTTTCTCTTTACGGTCTCGCCGCCACCACGGACGTCCGGCAGACAGTGCTAGAAATCATTTTGGCGAAGCTGGAAGACAGTCGCCATCTAGAACTTCTAAAGTCTTTTCGTGCGGTTCGTCGGATCAAGCTGCTGCGCCCGCGTCATTTAATTTGTGCGGGCCGTAGTGCTATTGAAAGGAAAAGACTGGCGATTCTAATTCCAGATGATCACGAAGATTGGAAGTGGATCAATTTAGATTTTAGCCAGATGGCCGAAGCCTTAAAGCTGAAGCCAAGCGCTCTCACAACCTGGCTGGTGGAGCTTGAAATCGCCGGAGATATCGCTCTGCGCTACGCCGGTAAAATCAATGTGATTCAAATCAAAAAGATTCCCGAAAATCTTAAGTTTTTTACAGAAGATTATTCATCATTCTTTCAGCTCCGTGAGAAAAAAGATCTGCACCGGCTCACCCAGGTAATGGATTTCTTTTCTGATCCCGGCTGTCTGACCTCAAGGCTTCTGGATCACTTTGGACAAACTCTCTCGGGTCGCTGCGGAACTTGCTGCCGTTGTCTGGGTATTAAGCCCACCCCCCTTGAGCGGACTACTCCACCAGATATCACCGATCAGGAAATAGCTGAGATACATGCTCTTGTAAGGCAGCATCATTCTTCTCTGGCCACACCTAGGCAGCTCGCTAGATTTCTCTGCGGAATGTCCAGCCCCGCTGCCTTCCGCGCTAAGCTCTATCGCCTAGAGTCCTACGGTCTTCTTACGCGACATCCTTTCATCGATGTTCTAGCGCTTACTACCGGAACGCTAACTCCGCGTTAAGCGTTCGAGACCACTCGAAATTTTGAATATCTTACTACTTCGTTGTGTATGAACTCCATCTTATCGATCACTGCACTGGTCAACACAAAAGGGTATAGATCCCCGGATCCGATGCTGCGGCCGAGCTCGTTGAGCCGGAATGTTGTCGAAGTCCATAGTTTCACCAAATCCCGAAAACCCTCTTCAGGGGCCCCTGTGAGAGGCGTGATCAGGCCTGCGCTTCGGCAGGTCTCTACCACATCTCGCATATGCAGAAAGTGTGCGAAGGTCTCTGCCCAGTCCTCCCATGGGTGACTGGAGGCGTATCGAGAGATAAATTGCCCTCTCCAACGTAGATCTCTCGGCTTAGCATAGTAAGTCGCTAGAGCTGCGGAATAATCAATCCGTTCATCGCCAAAAACCGTTCGGAAACTTTCCTGCCGCCCTGAATCTTCGATCAGTCTGGCCCAATAATAGTGCCCAATCTCGTGCCTAAAATGCCCTAACAAAGTTCGATATTCTTCCCCCATTTGTTGCCGCCGCGCTGCGCGGATTGCATCGTCCGCTTCACCTAGCGTGATTGTGATGAGGCCATCTTCATGTCCGGTTAGGATTTTCTGCCCGTTATCCACGAGAAACCGAAATGCTAAGCCCTTTGCCCGGTCCAATGATTTTGGCACTGGAGATATGCCTAAACGAAGGAGGGAAAACAAAAGCCGGCGTTTGGCCTTTTCCATCATTAGCCACAACTCCTTGTTGTTTTTATATTTCAGGTCTGGAGTCACCTCCGTAAATCTGCAGGCACGGCAATAGACCGAAGGATCACTTGCCCAGACCAGCTGATTGCAGCTGCCGTGGTCCACAGAATTTTTACAAAAGCGATACCTTCGGCCATCGTTTCCTAGCAAAGTGCCCGAATGGTCCACCTTCATTGAATGAACCTCATAGGTTTCCGGAATAATTCCTAATATAGAATTGCAGCTCAGACACCGAATGTTCTCAAAAAACACCGGGGAACTGCAGGTATCGCATTGGAAGGTAAGCATATTGAATCGTCTCCCGGCACTCTGCACAGCAGTCCCCTTTCACGTCAACCAAGCCCTCGTGAGCGAGACATTTGAATAGGCAATGCGCTCCAGATTACTGCAAGCGCTGTAAGATATCAGATCCCAATTTTCACATCTCGGCTCCATTCAAAAAAAGCAAATCTCCCTCGTCGAAGGTCTATTTGCTCCTTTCTACATTCGTAAAAAGCTAGTAGACATTTAGTTGTATACAAATTCTTAGTGGATGGAACATCGCAAGCATTCCGAACATCAGGTGATCGCCGCAGGTAAAAATCATCCCGCATATCTTATGCAAGGTTTCACCCTCTTCGAGATTCTCATCGTTCTAGGGATTTTGGCGCTACTTCTTGGGATCAGTCTACCGGCTCTTTCAAATTCTTCTGGGAATGCACGGATGACCTCCTTTGAACTCATACAGGCGCACCTTCAGCAAGCCCGGGCGCATGCGATTTCATCTGGAAAACCCACAGTTATCGCCTTTTCAAATCATTCGGCTAGCGGCTCCGAAGCTTCTTCCTCAGTCTCTATTTTCGAAGCTTCTTCGGCAGTCCTCAAGGACCTTTCTTATTCGGCCCCAGATTTTTCTCAGGGTTATCAACAGATTCAAGGAACCAAGAAGGCTTCCACCTGGGATCCACTATCTGCAGAGTTCTGATGCTCTCGAGCTGAAAACAACGATCATGGATACAGCGGAGAAGGCGCCTCTCATTTCTTCTGGCGATCCTGTCATCGCAGGAATTATCGCATTCTCACCTCAAGGGAATATATCTTTTCCGCCGCCCGGCGCACCGATTCATATTGCATTGGCCAAGTCATCGATGATTGGAGATTCGCTGGTAATTACTGAGAAAAGGGAGGGCAAAGCGCTATACGATCTAATGCTTGTGAATCGCTTTACTGGAAGAATTCGCCCAATACAGGCACCCGTCAATGAAACATCCGAGTAAAAGATTTCGAGGGATGACCTTGATAGAAATCGTCGTATCTATGGCGATCATCGCCTTTGTGATACCGGTAATTCTTACGGTCACTGCGGCTAGTGCTAAATCGAGGATGCATGCCGAGGCGGATACCCAATCGTCATGGATCGCACAGGAAATAATCAGCCAAATCCGAGCGAACTGGAAATCACCGTCCGGGGAGTCGTTCTTCGATGATTCGATTAGTTATCCGAATTTTTCTACTGCTGAATCTCCAACAATCTTAGCCTTCGACACCAAAGGCAAATTCGTCAGTGGCCAAGAACACCTATCTATCGACGGACTGGTTCACAACCCTGCTACCAGCTACCTCGTCAGCGTCTACGGAGAGGCCTATAAACCTCCAATTTACGACAGCCAAATCAAAAGTGGATCTTTGATCCATCTGGCAATTCACTACCCAGCACGATCTAAACCGGCCAATCGCTCTGTATTCGAATATCAGGTCCTAATTCTTAGGGAGGATAAACTATGAGACTTATACCTAAGGCTCATCGGAAGGCCTTCACGCTTATCGAGCTACTTGTGGCAATGACTATCTCCTCAGTTTTGATCATAGTTCTTTTTGCGGTCGTTGGACAATTAGGTCAGGCTTATACCCAGACGCAGCGATCAATCAATGCAGCCTCTCAAACAAGGGCTTTCAACCACTTCTTCGGGCGGGATTTAGCCCAACACTTACCATCTAGTTCCTTTGTATGGGAATCAAATCATGCGGAGTCTGGACCACAATCATCGGACAAACTTTCATTCACGAAGACTCTATCCAATCATGAGCAATCGTTTCCTATGGCGGAGGATCCAGGCGATCTTACTACAATCACCTACTTCGTGGCATTCTCTCCAGAGACACCATCAATTCCTATTTTATATCGGAGTCAAATCGGGCCCAGGAAGACCCAGGACCTAATTCGGTCCTCTGCCGAGAACCCAGCAGCTTTTCCTTCCTACGGTCCTGCAAATAGCGAGCCGGTCCTTTACAATGTTCTATTGTTTACCTGCCAACCTTTTTTCTACGATGTAGCAGGAGCTCTACAAGAATGGAGTTTATCTTCGGCGATTCCGCCAAGCTTTCTTGAAATTAAAATCGACTTCATCGACGAGTCGTCCGCACAGCGTTTTACCACGACTGACCAATGGAACCGCCTCGCGACCGCTCCAAACGCATCCCAGTTAGGCTTGATTCGGAGCTTCACGCACAGATTTCCCCTAGGCCTTTGAACCGGTAAAATCAGACATTAAGGCAAATCTTAAATATCAAGTTCGCAGCGAGGCAGGATTTATTCTTCCTGTGTCGATCATAGCAATCTCTGGGCTAATGCTGCTCCTTGTTGCGCTGCTTACGATTGTTCCACTTGAGCGCAAAAGTGCCCGTTCCTACTCAAATGCCGTGCGCGCTGAATTAGCTTTGGAATCGGGATTCGCACTTGCTTGCGAACAGATGTCCAGCTTCCTAATCAGACCTGAGGTTGGCGGGGCCTCTTTTACGACCTGGCAATACAATCAGGGAGAAGAGGACCATCAGAGCCAATTACTTGCTCTGACCGCTGGCAGGCCACAACTCGTTGATGGAACTAGTTCCGGCGCGTTATATCTAAATAACGCAAACACAATCTGGCTTGGCACAGTCGGAGAAAGTCCAGATGCACTCTATGACGAATTTAAGAGCGCTGATTCAAATGTCATAGACCTGAATCTGGAATATCCACTTCGGGATGACGATATCTTATGTCTAGCACGCTGGCAAAATCTACCTAGCAGCACAAATGGACAACAGCTTCGTTTTGCGGTCTGGATCGAAGACGAGACTTCACGACTTGACATCTCACAAATCGGCAGAGTCGATCGTGAAGACGGGTTGAGTCCTGCTGAAATTCCCTTTTTCGGTTTAAAAAAGCTAGAAGAGGCAACTACTTCCGCTCAGATTCATTGGAAGACTCCTGAATCGGTCAGGACAATATTATCCGATACTGATTTACCACAAACATTTTCTACGGCTGCCACAGCGTTCAGCCATGGGTATAACGTTCTGACGCATGCTCCCATTTACAGCGCAGGAGGAATTAGTGAAAAAAACGGGTTCCAGCTTCCTTTGCGTGGAACGGCGAAGAGAAATCTAAATTGGAACGGTCATCTAGATCTCGGCTCTTCCGAAGAGCGCGTGGAACGCCTGACAGAGTGGATTACGCACGGATCACCAGGATTTTTTGCGAAGCGTTCAATAGATTTTTGGAGTGGGGCTAACGACAATGAGGGTCCAAAGTACAAGACGCTTTCCCTAGAAGATTCGAGTTCTAGAAGATTGCGCAGCGAGCAGATCCGAACAATTGCAGCTTCAATAATCGACTACCTCGATTCAGACTCTATTCCAACTCAGCCAGATGCCCTAGCCAGCCTCGACTACGGCAACCCAGCTCCTGGGGGCAGTCCAGTTCTGTTAATGAGCGACATTCCACGTCCAAAATACTTTGGAGCCGATAGAAACGTCCGGATTAATGAAGTCCAAACCATTTGGAATTCAAGAGGCCTCGCTGACAATTTTGAAGCTAACGTGAAAGTGGATCGCACAGACTTGGGCGGTGGCCTCTTCCGCTATAAGATTCCGGTGACCTATCAATTTGAACTTTGGAACATGGATCAAAATTCTGTGCCACCAAGCTCTTATGAAATCCGCACCACGTTCATGCAGCAGATTCTAGGGCCCGCCTTCGGAACTCTTGGGACTCAGCCAATTCCTGAGGAAACAGAGCTGCTTATTTCTTTAAACTCCGGGAATCCAATTTCATTTCTACCGAATGAACTCAAGGAGTTTACTATCACGCGAAATTACGTCCGCACTGGAAATCAAGATCGGGGAACTACTTGGAACAGCTTCCGAGAGACAAGTGCCGGAGGGAGGCAGCCCGACGGCCACACCCGCCAGGCCCATGTCCTCTTAGATGCAGAAAGCGGAAAATGGCTTAGTTCCACTGGCTACACTCAGATGAGTGAAGCGCCTGTAAATGGACTGATCTCTGTAGGTCCGGGCAATAGAGGAGCGTCGAAAGGAAATCAGATCAATGATCCACGGATGAGCCCGCTGCGAATGTATATTGATAGCACATCACATTCAGATGATCGGGACTGGGCCGGAAACAAGCCAGGAAATCTGGGATTTGTGAACAACAGTCTAAACGGATTTGACTACCAGAATTTCAATACTTGGATGGATCGCCCTCAGCTTCTCGCTTTGAAGAATCCGCTTCAGGGTGTGACTCGAGTCGAAAACCGCCCAATGCGGTCAATCGGCGAGCTAGGGCGAATCTTTGATCCCTCATGGACTCATCCAGCCGGACGCGGTAGTGGCTCACAAGCCTATCACAAAGGAAATACATCTCCTTTCCGTGGAGGTGGCAGCTTGGCAATCGGCCAGCAATCTAAGGCTACCACAAGTGGGCTTAGCGATGCCGATCATCTCGAAGCAAAGCCTTGGACCCTTATGGATATTTTCAGTATTCAGGGCAATGGAAACTCGATGACTAATGAAGAATATGCCGCCCTGAAATGGAGAGGCCGTGTAAACCTTAATTGTTTCCGAAAAATCGTTCTTTCTGACGGCGGGATAAAAAGCAATCACGAGCTACTTATGGACCTTCCAAATTTACGTTTGGGAGAATCATCACAACCCAACTTGTTCAATTTTAACAAAATCTCAGACGAGTTGAAGGGTCGGCTAACAAAAGGGACTATTCGATCAGATGGAGAGATGATCAACTCTTGGAAGAAAGCTCTTCCATTATTCTCACCCGGACAGCTAAGTGATCTTGAAAGTTGGAATCAGGTCACGTCATTTAGTCCCATAGAAAGTATAGGCAGCCTGGAGTTGAAATTAGTCAATCGCTCTGATGCGGCACGCGAAGAGGCTATGATGAGGTGTGCGAATCTAGTCAGCACCCGTAGCCATTGCTATCGGTTCATCGTTGTCGGTGAAGTCATTGGTAATGATGGAAAGCCGCTCGCGCGAAGTGCTCAAGAGCGGGTCATTTTCTTCAATTGCAAATGGAATCACTTCACTGGCGAACTTGAATCTATCGTTCCTGAAATTCTGTATGTCCGCGCCCTATAGCATCCCAATGTTAGCCTTCGCCTGCCTAATTCTATTCACAGTGATTGGAGCATCCGCTGAATCCTTGCAATGGATTCATCTTGGGGTATCAAAAGGAGGCAGCGTCAAGCTCCTTATCAACGGCGAAGTGGTTCAGAAAACATCAGAATCGAAACCCATCTTGAAGAAGTTAGAAATAGCTCCGGGGAGCCAGGCCTTGCGAATAGAAACTTCTGAAAACGAAGGCTCACCTTTCGAACTAACTGTTTCTTCTGGAGTTGATACTACGCTTGTCAGTTGCATAGATCCGGCTGGAAACATCCTATGCCGTACAATCCTTAGTGAGGGGCAAGATGGGAAAATCTACGTCCTCAACTTAATCCCTAAGACCATCATGAGTTCGCTCGCTACAGAGAAAAAAGCTATTTATGGGAAAGGCTTCTGGATCAAAAAAAGCGAAAATAGAACTTCGGTGATTTGTAGAAATCAAGACAGATCGGAAGTTAGGTTGAACCTTGTTTTCTTTGGTAGCGAAACATCGGAACCTACATTAGTGATTCTTAGTGAAGATCAGGCTGAAGTTCCGAATCTTACCCTGTTCAACCCAAATCGGTCATTTTTTGAATCGACGAATAAATCGCTAAGTATATCGAATGTTCTACAGGCAGACCTTAGCGTAATTACTAGGAACCGAGAGTTCAATGAGAACGCCTTTGATCCTGCCACAACCGACTGGGCAGAGGTAAGCAGCTACATATTTTGGCTAAACCTGATGATTGGGCGCGATCCCTGTCGTTTGGAGATCAATGAATTTTCCGCAATTCGAAGACTGCCATCTGGACGTAGCTCTGGCTTTGTCAAATGGCCCCCGGGCAAATGGACGATCGATGTGGTAGTCGAGCTTTCTGATAAAACAATTATCACCGCTCCCGTGAACCTCAATACGAAGGCGAGCACCGGCATCATTAGCTTGGGAGGGGCTGACCATCCACATCGAGTATTAATACTAGAGGGTAGATCCCGGCAAAAGTCTGAAGCTCCGAGTGAAAATCGAATTCGGTTTGTTAACGCGCTACCAGTCGGATCCCTAGTCTTCCAAACGACCAACTCTGGAGAATTAAAGACAACTGCACTTGATCCCGGTGAGGTAGGGGATGCTCTTTCCCTCGGGCCCGAAGGATTCGGCGGAGCTGCTCTGCGAGTGAAATATGATCATAAAGAACCGCCCATTGAAAACCTGCCAACTTCAATCCGTATGGGCAGTATCTCTCCAATCCCAAAGATCCCTGTTGGCGACTGGATCGTCGTTGTGCATTTAAATCGGGAGCTATCGCAGATCCCAGCAATCACTTGGATCGAAATGGACAGAGGCACGATCACAAACCCTGTTTCTGCCCGAAGCGACGACTAATCGACCTCAATAGCTCAAAGAATACTGAAATTTTCTGTTCAATAGGAAGGGACTACAGAGATGTCCGTTGGCAATATGTAAGTGGCTAGTCTCAATATATAGCGACGAAAAAACCCGAACAGCCAGGCTGTTCGGGTCTTCTCAAATACTAGCCCTGCTAAGTAGCTCGGCAGGTAGTTGTCGAATTACTTGTCTTCCTCAGGCTCAGCACTTGGGCTCCAGTCTTCGGATGCAGCAGCTGCAAGATTGAAGGCCTGCTCCAGACCTACCATTTCGGAGGATGGACGAAGTGATTCAAAGCTTGCGCTCTCTTTCTTCAGTTGCTCTTCGGAATAGCCGACCGCTTTTACGGAGAGACCGATCCGGCGTTCCACCTTATCTACTTTGATAACGCGAGCCTCGATCTCGTCGCCGACCTTGATAACGTCTTTGACCTTTTCAACATGATCTTCGCTAAGCTGAGAGATGTGGATTAGGCCATCAATGTCACCGTCTAAGGATACAAAGGCGCCGAACGATGCAATCTTTGCAACTGTTCCTTTCACCAGATCACCTACCTTGAAACGATCATCGATTGCCGCCCACGGATCGTTTTCGGTTTGCTTGATTCCGAGTGATACCCGCTGGTTCCCTTTATCGATCGCAAGGACAACAGCTTCAATTTCATCAGATTTTTTGAGCACTTCGGACGGATGATTGATCTTCCGTGTCCATGACATGTCAGAAACATGGATCATTCCGTCAATGCCTTCTTCGAGCTCAACGAACGCACCATAGGCAGTCAAGTTGCGCACTGGACCATTGATGGTAGCGCCGACTGGGTAACGAAGTTCAATTTCATCCCAAGGATTGCCTTCCAATTGACGCACTCCTAGCGAGATTTTTTGCTCATCGATGCTAATTCCCAGCACAACTGCCGTAATCTCCTGGCCTAGTTCCAAAACATCGGACGGGCGAGTGATTCTCTTCACCCAGCTGAGCTCAGAAACGTGCACAAGGCCTTCAACTCCGCGTTCAATCTCAATAAACGCTCCATACGGTAGCAATTTCGTGACCTGACCTCTGACTTCTTGGCCGATTGGGAATTTCTTCTCAATATCTTCCCATGGATTATCTGACATCTGCTTGAGGCCCAGAGAAACCCGCTCCTTTTCGCGATCTACATCGAGGATCACGACGTCTACTGATTGTCCGATGTGAAGTAATTCCGATGGATGGTTGATACGGCCCCATGACATATCAGTGATATGCAATAGTCCGTCCATGCCTTCAAGATCGACGAATGCGCCGAAATCTGTAAGATTCTTGATCGCTCCGACGACTCTGTCGCCAATCTTGACAGTCTGCAAGAATGCTTGCCTCTGCTCGGAACGTTCGGCTTCGATCACCTCGCGGCGTGAAAGAACAATATTCTTCCGCTCATCGTTTACCTTGACGATTTTGAACTCGTAGACATTGCCTACATACTCAGAGAGATCCTTCGGTGGAATAATATCTACCTGAGAGCCTGGAAGGAAAGCTTCTACTCCGACGTTCACCGTTAAGCCGCCTTTTACAACCGCTTTGACCTTACCGCGAACCAGCCCACCATCTTGGTAAACCTTAACGATCTTGTCCCAGTTCTGCTTGTAAGCGGCTTTCTCCTTTGAAAGGACCACCATCCCTTCATCGTTCTCTAGGCGCTCAAGAAGCACTTCAATCTCGTCTCCGATGTCTACTTCTTCATCCTCAAATTCATTGGATGGAATCGCACCCTCGGATTTATAGCCGATGTCTACTAGGACGATCTGCGGGCGGACGTCAAGGATCGTTCCTTTTACAATAGAACCTTCACGGAATTCCGTGAATTTAGCATCGATCAAATCGCTCAGCTCTTGGTTTTCGGGTTCTGCGATGGCAGCACTCATATTTTTGGTTAGTTGTTTGGTTAGTTAGTTTAGACGTTTTTCTTCCAGCAATTGCTCCGGAAAAGAAACATCTGACAGACACCGGAGCTCCAACCGCCTGCCAGATAAAAGAAAAACGGAGAGCGAACCTAGAAATCCGCGCTCCGTTAGCAAGCCTAAAGAGACTTTAATTTGTTGTTTTGGTGAGCATTGCGCTAATAAAATCCGCGATTGTAGCCCCTATCACGCGCATCTTGATTTGGATTGAAGCGGCGGTTGTAAGGATCATTGCGATAGCGATTGTCAAATCGATTATAATCTCTGCGGTTGTCCTTTTTTTCATTCTTCTTACCTAGCGCGTAGCCAGCTACTCCGGCCACTGCTGCTCCTGCTGCCGCTCCGCCTGGACTGATTGTCTGCTGCTGGTTGCCATAGGCATCATAGCTGGTTTGGCAGCCTGAGAAACCAAGAGCTAGTGTCCCGGCCAAAAGTAATTTTGTGAATTGTTTCATAATTGTGGTTTGAGACTTTGAGCCTGAACTTTTTATTCATTTCGCGGTTTTTCAATATCATTTCTCTAAAGGTGGAAGTTTTTCGAAAGTCGGCCAAAGCACTCCGCTTTGCAGCTTAGGATTCAAAACCTTCGAACGGCGCTCAAGGTATTCTTCTCCCTTCGGTCCCCTCTCCTTGCATTCTTCTACCCGCCCGCCACTTTCTCTGCATGTCTTTTGTTTCGAAACCAAATTCTGCTCTACTCATCGTCGGCCACGGATCTACTGAAAACCCAGACTCCTCCACTCCCTACTTCGAACATGCCCAAGAAATTCGGAATAAAGATATTTTCGCTGAGGTCCATGTATGCTTCTGGAAAGAAGAGCCTTCAATGCGTGAAGCCTTGTTAATGATTGATTCTTCGGAGGTTTACATCGTTCCAGAGTTTATCAGCGAAGGGTATTTTACTCAGGAAATTATTCCACGAGAGCTGGAATTAGACGGCGCAATCACTCACCGAAACGGAAAAACCCTAAAGTATTGTCTGCCTGTCGGAGTTCACCCCTCGATGACGAGCCTTATCGAAAAACGAGCTCAAGATATCGCACCCGAAGCAAAACCCTCGGAAACGACCCTGATTATCACGGGTCATGGGACCGGCCTAAACAAGAATTCGACAAAGGCAATTCGGGATCAAGCAGACTTGATCGCCGCTTCCACTCGCGGTTACGCGAAGGTGACGGACGCCTATATGGAAGAAAAACCGTTCATCACAGACTGGGACAAAATCGCCGACACGCCCAATGTAGTGGTCGTTCCCTTTTTCATCTCGGATGGTCTCCATTCCTATCAGGACATACCTGTTATGCTGGGATTGGAAGCCGAGGTCGGGCCAGCGGCCAGCCAATCGGAAGTTTTTCGTCAGAACCCGAGAAAGCTAAGGGGCAAAACTCTTTACTATTCATCGGCAATTGGGACTGAACCTTTGATCGCCGATGTCATTCTGGATCAAGTAGCGGATTTCGATAAAAGCCATGCAAATCAAGCTGTAGATTCGGTTGCCGTTCCCCCGAGATCTGAAAGGCTTAGAGGGACGTCTTCGCAGCCTTTTACGAAGCGGCGTCGAATACATCGGCCAGATCAGGATCTATCAGGACCTATGTGAGTTCCCGTTCGCCCTTTCCCATATCGCGGATGAAGATCTGGCCACACAGCCAGCTTTCGGCGGACTCGATCAATCTTCAGATCCTCACATTGCCCGTGACCTATCGACCTATGCCGAAGACGGAGACTACCGCTTCACGAAAGGGAAAAACAACCTTCGTCGAGGTTGGATTCTAACACTCCAAGATGAGCGCGAACTCCTCCAAGCCCTCGATCTATTCTATCCGGCACTTGTCGCTCTCCATCTCCATCATCAGGCAGCATCGCTTCCGATCGAGACACTTCGCGAAAAATTAGGCCGCCAGACAGGAATGTATCGCTATGCAGGATCGATCAGTGACAGCGGCGCACAAACTTTGATTCAAGCCGTCTGCGGGCCGGCTCATAATTGCGCGAAAAAAATCTTATGGCAAATCGATGCAGATACTCCTCTCGTAGATAGCCCGGCGTCTCGTTACGAAGGGATTCCTAGTGAGGCGCCTGCTGAGAAGGCGATTCCTCTGCTCTGCCGAGAGGCCTGCAATCATTTTGTGGCAGAATGTCGCAAGGCCGCGAAGGCGGAATTTGATGCCAAATGAGGCGAAGGCAGGCCCCTTCGTCCGCTAGTCTCTCCCACATGGCTCTATTTGCTTCTTAACGCTGTTCGCCCCGTTCTATATTCATAACTGATGACCGATATCAACGAACTCTTAGAAGCCAACTGCCTTTGGTCTCGGCAAATGCGCCAAGCCGACCCCGAATTTTTCACCCGCCTCGCCACTCAGCAAAAGCCGAAATATTTTTGGATTGGGTGTTCGGATTCACGTGTTCCTGCAAATCAAATTACCGGTCTTCCCCCAGGAGAAGTTTTTGTGCATCGAAATGTAGCCAACGTAGTTCAAGAGAATGACTTTAACGTTCTGGCAGTCCTTCAATATGCGGTCGACGTTTTAAAAGTGAGCAACGTGATTGTATGTGGGCACTATGGCTGCGGAGGAGTCAAAGCCGCATTGGAAAACTTCCGTCATGGGATCATTGATAACTGGCTTGCCCCGATCCGTGGTCTTACCCGAACTCATCGTCACGAGCTCGATCCACTCGATCCTGTCCAAAAACTTGATCGTCTATGTGAGCTAAATGTTCTCTCACAGGCAAGGCATGTCGCGCGCACCACAATCATCGAGGACGCTTGGGCCCGTGGTCAAGATATCGCGATTCACTCTTGGATCTATCGCCTCGACGAGGGAATTCTCAAGCCTCTCAATCCACCCTTATGCTCGACTACCGACATATCCTGAAAACTACCTTTGATTAAGAAACCCTCACATGTCAGCAAATTCGACTTCATCACCTTCAATACATATTGCGATTGATCTTGGGGCTAGCAGTGGACGAGTCATATCCGGGGCGCTTCAGGGAGGGGAGATTATCCTAGAGGAGATACACCGCTTTGAGAATTTCCCGATCGATATTCCATCTGGGCTGTATTGGGACACATTTGCTTTGTTTCACGAAATCCAAACTGGCCTGCGTAAAGCTGTCAAAAAATATCCATCCAATATCGTCTCTGTCGGCATTGATACCTGGGCCTGCGATTTCGCTTTGTTAGATGCGAATCAAGAGATCATCGCACACCCGCATCAATATCGTGATCCTCGGACAAACGGCATGGCGGACCTGATGCATGAAGAGATTTCTCAGGCGGAAATCTACGCCGAAACTGGGATTAAGACGAATTTCTACAACACGGCACTCCATCTATTTTCGCTTTCGAGGCAGAATCCCGCCCTACTGAAAAATGCCGCTACCATCCTTTTTATCCCGGACCTGATGGCCTTCTGGCTCACAGGAATTGTTTCTACAGAGCTGACGAACGCTTCCACTTCCCAATTAATCGATCCGCACACTCGAAAATGGTCCGCGAAGACGATCGATCGCCTAGGGTTGCCATCGGCGATTTTTAGAAAACTGACAGCCCCAGGGACTGCCATTGGCCCGCTACGTCCTGAGATTCTGGGGAACGAATACTCTGAAAAAGTGCAATTTATTACGGCGCCCGCTCATGATACTGCTTCCGCCGTTGCTGGCATTCCTCTATCTGCGGCTGAGCCACTTTGGCTATCCTCCGGGACTTGGTCAATTATGGGCGTAGAAGCGGAAGCCCCAATCACCAACGATGCGGCTTTGGCTCTAGGATTTTGCAATGAACTAGGAATCGACGGCACTACGCGAATTTTGAAGAATATTGCTGGTTTGTGGTTGATTCAGGAGTCCAAGCGGAGCTGGCAAAGCCGTGGGGAGAACTTCAGCTATGAAGAGCTAGCATCTTTAGCTGACGCAGCTCCCCCTTTTCGCGCTTTCATCGATCCTGATCACGAATCTTTTTCTAGTCCCGGAAATATGCCGCAAAAAATTCAAGAATTTTGCAGCGATACGTCTCAATGGGTCCCTCAATCAGTGGGCGAGATCTCTCGTGTAGTCACTGATTCTCTTGCTCTGAAATACCGCTCTGTATTTGAAGATATTAAGAAGCTGACAGGCCGGAGCTACGCCCGTCTTCACGCCGGCGGCGGTGGAATTCAGAACTCAGCCCTGTGCCAAGCGACGGCGAATGCTTTAGGAATTCCAGTCTATGCAGGTCCGGTAGAGGCGACATCTTGCGGGAATCTAAGCTGTCAGATGATTGCAAGCGGCACGATCAATTCGAGCACTGAGGCGCGCGAAATCATTGTCCAGACATTCCCACCCCAGGTTTATACTCCCCACGATTCTGCAGCTTGGGAAGCAGCTTATGCTCGCTTTTTGCAGCTTATCAGAGTTTCTTAGAGAAAAGAGAGAGGAGTCTTAAAAAATAGGCGGAGAATAGGTCACGGCGTTCACCTCCTTCATCAGCATAGCCAAAAAACCTCCTGATGAAATCTTCTGAAATTCGCTCTTCTCCAGGTTCAAAGTTCTCCGGATATTTGGCCGGGCTTCTTATCAAAGTATGGAGCCTTACCCTAAGGTATAAATTTCAGGGTGAGCTGACACCTGTCGATCCTGAGCCAGTCATCTTTGTCCTCTGGCATAACAGAATTTTTACCATGCCTCCTATCTGGAAAAAGACGGGCGGCAAAGGGCGGCAGTCAGTACGTACTCACAAGCGCGAGTAAAGACGGTAGCATCCTAGCACAAGCGATGGCGTTCTTCGGTGTCGGTGCCATTCGTGGATCATCTTCACGCCGCTCAGTATCTGCCCTAATTGGAATGAAGAAGGCACTAAGCGCAGGAACGGATGTATGTGTCACACCCGATGGACCGCGTGGCCCGCGATATGTGCTTCAACCAGGAATTATAAAAATCGCTCAAAAAACCCAAGCTCCTATCATACCGATCCACATTCAATACTCTCGGGCGTGGCGCCTCTCGTCATGGGATCGCTTCGTAATCCCGAAACCCTTCAGCTTAGTCAATATTACTTTTGATCAGCCAATTCGTATCCCAATCTCACTAAATTCGGAAGAATTGGAGCGCTACCGCAAAAACTTAGAAGTCAAGCTGCGCATCGCGACAGACGATCTTTCGTCTAAATAGCAAAGCTGTCTTAGAAAACCCAAAATACCCTTCGAACCTTCGAATATATAGATTCTATTGAAACCAGCTTTGTTCAGCCTTCGTCACTTGGGGCAATCACCGCGACGCGATCCAATCCATTTTCAGCAAATTCCTCCCAATATCTGCTTTCCCAGCGCTTCGATTTTCGCCGCCGCTCGTCCTCGTCCAATTGCTCCCAGGCTTCCTGTCCGATTGCCCGTGCTAAATCTTTGTCCGCTAGTCTAACCGCTAGCTCGTCCCAAAAACTTTCATTACGAAATTCCTCGTAACATTCGTGATAGAAGAAGTTTTCCTCCAAATCCTTTTTTATTTGGAATCCTCCCATTTCGGGTTCCCTTTCGATGAACTGGCTCATACCCGCACCCACAGCCTTCTCTAGAATCTTGCTGGTAAAGGCATCGAAGCGAGCCACTCCTTGATCTGCCGATTCTTTCACATTCCAAGAAGCCACATAACGCGCCAGAGTCAGCATTTCTGCCAATGTAGCCAGCTCTTCCTCAGTGAATCGAATATGCATCCTGATCGCTACAAAAGCATGTCCGCCATAAGCTGTAAATCCTTTGTAAGCTCACAGCCGATTTGCTTGTGAAAATATTCACAAGCTCAGATTGCCCCTTTCCTTGAAACATGCCAAGTTCCGCCCATGGCCACTCCCAGTTCCAGTCCCCGGAAAGTCCTCATCATTGGCGGCGGCTTCGCCGGTCTCGAATGTGCACGCAAGCTTGCGAACAATAAGAATTTCGAGATCACTCTCATCGATCGCACGAATCATCATCTTTTCCAGCCCTTGCTCTACCAGGTCGCCACGGCGTCCCTCGCAGCGCCAGATATCGCTCGTTCTATTCGCCAGATTCTCGAAAAGGCTAGGAACGTCACGGTTCTGATGGATGAAGTTAGTTCCATCTCCCCTGCCGAAAGGCAGGTAAAGGGCCGGTCTGGGACAAGCTATCATTATGATTATCTACTGCTAGCAGCCGGCGCGCAGACAGGCTACTTCGGGAACGACCATTGGGCTGACCATTCCTTGGGTTTGAAAACCCTAGCCGACGCGCAAGATATCAGACGGAAGATCCTATCAAATCTCGAACGAGCTGAACTCACCGAAGATTATGCCGAACGAGAACGCTTGATGACCGTAGCAATTGTGGGTGGAGGGCCCACCGGAGTCGAACTTGCTGGAGCGTGCGCAGACCTAATCCATCGTTCCCTGAAAACCAATTATCGGCGAATCGATACGAATAAACTTCGGATTGTGCTAATCGAAAACTCACCAAAAATTCTAGAACATTACGATTCTGATCAATCGGACTACGCCAAAGAGCGCTTGCAAGACATCGGAGTGGAGGTCTGCAATGAGACCCGTGTTACGGATGTCCAGAAAGGGAAGCTGGTTCTCAACGATGGAACGGAACTTCTCGCGGAAGCCATCGTTTGGGCAGCCGGAATAGCCGCAACCCCGCTCACAAGACACCTAGGCGTAGAAACAGATCGTGCAGGCCGGGTCACTCCAAACCTGGACCTTTCACTTCCTAACAATCCAGAGATCTTTGTGGCCGGAGACTTGGTAAGCATGCGTGATAAGAACGATAAAATCGTCCCTGGAGTCGCTCCGGCCGCTACCCAGATGGGGGCTCATATCGCTGCTCTCCTAAAAGAAGAGATCCGATTAGAAAAAACCCGGTTTGCCGATCAGAAACATAGTTTGCGACCACTCTTCAAGTATACCGACAAAGGGATGATGGCGATCATTGGTAAAAACCACGCCATTGTTAAGGCCGGTAAGTTAAAGCTGCATGGATTCATCGCCTGGTTTGCTTGGCTGCTGATACACATCCTTTTCTTAATCGGATTCCGCAATAAGGTATCGGTTTTGTTAGGATGGGCTTATTCCTACCTCGTCGACAAACCAGAAGCCCGAATTATCATCCACCCTCCTGTCACCAACCTAGAGCCCAAGGTAACTGACTCCTACCAACCTAAGGCGGTCTAAGTCAACCGTGGTCGAGACTTTCAAGCCATTGAGTGCTTTCATTTAAAAACCAATCTGGTGCTTCCCAAATTACTCGGTGACCAGATTTCTCGGCAATTTTCTTTAAGGAATTAGGTAAAAGGCGACAGGCACGGTCTGCGATTTTGCAAAACTTATCATCAGCTTCTCCAGCGACCCAAAGGATGGGAACTTCGATTTCATATAATTTCGGCCACAGATTTTCCTGAGCACCCACCGACCAATCAATGAAGCTTTGGGCAATCTGTCTCCGGGCGTGTATGAGCTCCATTCCATCCTGATCACTGCGCATCGAGCTGCCTAGCATACCTCCTCCTTGTCGATCCCATTCAGATAAAAACTCAGTCCAGTTCATTGTCATGGCCTTTAAGGCCCAGCCTGCATCGCTTGCCTTCCGTTTGATTCGGTCCTCTTCGCGGGTGATCCCTGGGTTAGCAGATATAATGATTGCAGCGTCCCAGAGTCTGCTTTCTATCAATGCATGAAGGGCGAGCCGCCCCCCCATCGAATATGCGACGAGCACCTTTTTGCGGCCGGCTCTGCCCGATCTTTCGCCCTCCCTTGCCAGCTCCTTTGCAAATTGCTGGATGGGTAGGCCGCCATCCTTAAGAAAACGCCATAGGTTGAGCGCTCTCACTTCAGCCCCTTTCTTCTGGAATTCTAAGGCAATTTCTTCCCAATCAGCCGCAGACCCAACCGATCCATGCAGACACCAGATATCGACGTTGCCTAAAGGACTGCTGGGCTCTCCTTCCGATAGCCTATAAAATAGACGATCGGTATCTTTTCGGCTCTCAATCATTTTCGCTCTAAAACTCCCTAGTCTTTCTAGATAGCTTCCCGCAGTAAATTTAGGCACCCGACTCGATCCCTACGTTTTGAGTTGGAGAAACTCTAGCGAACTTAGCCAATAAAAAAGACTGCCTGAAATAGGCAGCCTTTTAAAAAAAGTATCGATGGAGTTTATCGGGCTACGTCGCGGATTACCTCCCCGGTGGTCTCGACATCTTGACCGACTCCATGCACGGTTCCGCACGACAAGCTCCCCACCGCCATCAAGGCCACTGCTGCTGTGCCGAATAGGGTAAAGGCATTAATTTTGCCGGTTTTAGTTTCGCTGCCTGCTGTATTATTATCGATCATTGTCTTCATAGTATTCTTCTTGTTGCAGCTAATACGCCAAAATTTGATTATCGCGGAAATGGCTTCATACCGACATCCGAATTTCTCGATTTTAAAGACGTCGCCTGAAACCAAGGTATACTTAGCCCAGAGTTTGTTACGCCTTAGGTAAAGCTTATACCTAGGGTTCGTAAGGTCTCAGATCTTCGCATTTTACAAAGGCAAAAGCTCAAAATAGAGCATCCCGCCGGGTGATATGAATTGAATCATTTTTGATTAAGTATCCTCCGTTTTTTCGGCACAGCAGGCCTAGAGCAAGCATCGATTCACCGCAAAAAGCACGACCAATACCGCGCTTAGCAATAAGCCCGATCACTCTGTCTTAGTTTGGAGGAGTTGGGATATCACCCTGACTGCGCGGAATCTCACTAGGAGATTTTTCATGGACCGGCTCTACAGATTCGCCCATGTGGCCACTTGGCAAAATGATAAAGCAGCAATACATGACGATCGTTGGCACCAAGGCACCAAGCATAAGGTAGAGTGGCGAGACCCCTCCTTTAAAAAACCTAGATAATATACTTTGACCTGCCGGGTTGGGAGCGTTTGCAATTACGGTTAAGCCTCCACCTGTCACTGCCCCGGCGACGACAGCATACTTCGCCGAAATTGAAAGCCCCTCTACCTGTGAGGCAAGATAGGTGATCGCGGCATTGTCGTTGAATGCCGTCAGAACGGTCGCCCCGAACATCAGGGTCGTGTCGTTCAAAGCGCGAATGACGGGATCTATCCACCAGCCTTGAAGACCGCCGTGAATGATGAGACCCGCTAAGAAGAACCCAACTAGAATTGGGCTGCGTAAGGAAACTGAATTTTGATGATGCCTGGTTGACATTCGGAAGGCCAAAAAGAACAAAAAGCCTCCCACAAATAACACCGGGTAGTGGGCGGTATAGACCGTCCAGGCGAGAAAAGCTAGATGGACCATCGTAATCCAAAGCGGAATATCATCCTCGCGCTCTTGCCAGGACAACCTCTGTCCATGCTCATCCTCACCTCGTTCATTGTGAAGTTTCAGCTCAACGAGTTCTTTCCGGAAAAATGCGTAATAGGCCATTGTCGACAGCATGATTCCCACCACCGCCTTCCAGCCGAAGTGCTCCATCATAAACAGCGTGCTCCACTCCCAGGTTCCTGCAACCATTAGAACTGGCGGGGCGGCAAAATTTGTTAGTGTTCCGCCGACTGAAATATTTACAAATAGCAAACCAATCGTGCCGTATGAAAATGCTTTGCTAGGCCGGTTTCGGTAGAATTTTTTTGCTAGCAGCATTGCTGCAATAGTCATCGCAGCGGGTTCTGTGATAAAGCTTCCTAGGATCGGCGCGATAATCAGGACACTCACCCACCATGCTCCAGGCGATCCCTGTCCAAGTCCTGCCGCCTTGCTCATCAGCCTTTCAGCGAAGCGCAATACGGGACGGCTCGCTGCGATCGCCATGATCACCGCCACAAACATTGGCTCCGTAAACTCACGATCGTCATTTATGTATAGAATCCAATCGTGCCACGAGTAGAAATAGGCAGCTGCACCCGCCAAGGCGATCACCCACAGGCCAAAGATTGCCTCAACCTCACCAAGGAAGTGAAAAACCGTCGCTCCAAATGATACTTCGTCGACACCATCTGGATGAGCATCATCCTTTGGCCCACGGATCCTGAGGCGCTCCATATGCTCCACTTCCAAACGATGTGCGATCTTGTTAAGCGGCCCGGCAGCGAAGGTGTGGAGGATTGCTAACAGAAATATGATTGATGCAACCACGTTGAAAGGCTCCGCAGCAGCGCGGCTTCGCAAAGTTTCCAACAAGCCGCCTTCGACGACCTCATACTCCGCGATTGGCACAGGTAGCTCAGCGTGCTGCACGCTTCCGTCCGGAAATGAATAGGCGACTTCAGCATCCTCGCTTCCTAGTAATTGTCCATTTGAGAAAATTACGAGGACCAGAGCCAGCCAACCACCTAAATACTTCATATAAATCAAAAACTAAGGAAGGCACATAAAGAAGACGGTGCGATTGCGCAAGGCCAAGCTTGCGTCGTTAGAAAGGCAGAAACCTGTCTAAAAACAGGGCTTTGCTGCCTTCGCTTGCGCTATATGCATCGGCCACCATGCAGGCCTGCTGCTCAATATTGTAGCTGGCGAAGTCTTTTCCCTCTTCTAGGACATAATCATAGCCGCCCAAGGGGCCAAAAAACATTGCGATGACGATCTTCTCTAAAACTAGATCTACCCCAGACTGCTTCTGCCAAACGTGAGTCATCTCATGGATGAAATGGCAGCGGAGTGGAAGGTCCGCTTTCGAAAAGTCTGCACTAGCCTCAGATTTCGCAAGAATACCCTGAGGGTGCAACCAGATCTCTCCATTCGGTGCCATCGTCACATTCTTCGGCTGGAAAAATGCGAATTTTTCCCGACGGATCCGAACTCGATCAATCTCAACTTGCCCACCGAAGACCTGACCGACCATCGCGGATTCACCAGCACTTAAACGCCTCGACTTCCAATCGTTCATCACTTTCCCGGCACTACCTCCGCCATAGAGATGGTTGCCACACTCAGGTTTAATAGCAGGATAGATAGGCATCGTGATCTCATTCCTGAGAAAATACGCCGCTGAAGCAGCATCATTCAATGTGCGAATTAAGTCGCCACCGCGACTCGCTGAAGAGCGCGCCCGGCGATAAAACAGAGGGGCGCCAAGCAGATCGCCCAAAGTCCTTCCAAGTGGCCGCCTCGCATCCATAAAATTCCTATCGGAAGCAGCAATACCCAATCTAGCAATGGGATCCCGGCCAATAGCCCGCCGACAAAGCTCCCAATTCTCCCGGAAAAGTTCACATGCACCCAAGCCATCCACGCAATAAATGGAACCAGTCCTACCCAGCCAATTCGTATATCAATCCCGATCGCTAGCCATACATTGATCAGTCCGCCGATAACTAGCAGTGCCCTTGCATTTGCTAAGCGGGCAACCGGAAAGTCCGCTTTGCCTTCGTAGCGAGCATTAATCGTCAATGAGGCGATATAGACGAAGAGAGCAGCCGCAGGAATCCAAATCCATCGGCTTTGAAGATCTCCCCCAGCCCCTAAATAGCCCAGCACCGGCAAGCAGGCGCGGCATAAGCCCATAGGTAAAATTCCAAGGACTGTTTTCTTATGAATCCAAGTGTATATGAAAATACAGAGAACCAGCAAACTGCTGACGAAGATCGCCTCCTGCCCGTAAACAGCGATCAGGCTTATACCGCAGAGACATCCTAAAACCCCTATCGTCAGATAACTCCAAACGGGAAATAGACCACTTGGCAATGCCCTCTCCGGTCGGTTTTCCTGATCCCAGTCTAGATCCATCCAGTCGTTCAAGAAATTACCGGCAATATAGAGCAATACGGCGCCGGCGAAAGCTTCCCACGGCCATCTGCTCAGTCCATTCGCATGAGCTAGGCCCACTCCCACAGCTACATTACTGAGCACACTTGGAACATTTGCTACCCTTCCCGTCTCTAGAAGTTTTGTCACTCGGCCAGGCAGTATCACCCCATCACCACAGTCTCTTCGATTGAAAAACTCCAGTAGAAACTCCTGCGAAAGGGCCTAGAATAGTCTTCAAGCACCTCAGCATGGAAATTTTAGAACAGATCCCAAGTCAGCCTAAGCAAACAGTTACAAAATCTGATGCTGAATGGCGATCATTCCTCACCCCAGAACAGTATCGCATCCTACGCCAAGCAGGCACGGAAGCTCCGAATGGACCCACCTATCATGAATTCTCAGCACAGGGTGAAGGCACCTATTATTGCGCGGGCTGTGGAGCACTTCTTTTTAGCTCATTTGAAAAATTTACTTCTCACTGTGGCTGGCCTTCGTTCTACGATCCTGCGAATGCCGAAAATGTAAGCACCCAACGGGATACATCCGGCGGCATGGTCCGCATCGAAGTCACTTGTTCTAAATGTTCTGGGCATCTTGGACATGTCTTTGAGGGGGAAGGCTATCCAACTCCTACCGATCAACGATATTGCATCAATGGCGCCGGTCTAAGGTTTCTCCCAGCGTCTGAGCCCGATTAAGACCAGGACCTAGTCCTATCGCGCGGCCAATTCTGCGAAGCTTTTTCCAATGCTCCATAATTTATTTGGAGCCTAAGGGATTGAAGTTTCAGGCTCCGGTTCTAGCATCCGCCATATGCCGCAGACGAAAATTCTTGATGGAAAAGCACTCTCAAAGTCTGTCCTAGCAGAACTCCGCGCCTCAACGCTTCAATTCGTCGCGAAAGGAGTCACGCCAGGTCTGGCTGTCGTTCTCGTTGGCGATGACCCAGCGTCTGCGGTCTATGTAGGCTCTAAAGCGCGGACTTGTGCGGACCTTGGCTATCATTCGGTCAAGATTGAGCTACCAGCAGACACCACTCAGGGAAAACTGCTAGAAGTCGTCGAATCTTTGAATATGGACCCCACCATTCATGGAATTCTCGTCCAATTCCCGCTGCCAAAGCATCTTGATGAAGACGCTGTGATTCGCAAAATTCATCCTTCGAAAGATGTCGATGGCCTGCATCCGGAGAATGTTGCGAAGCTGGTCCTCGGTGATGACAGCGGTTTTGTTTCATGCACCCCAGCCGGTTGTATGAAGCTACTTGAGACCGTCCAAGAAGATCTTTCAGGGGCCCAGGCAGTTGTGATCGGAAGATCTATGCTGGTAGGAAAGCCGATCGCGATGCTTTTGCTAGCGAAGAATGCGACAGTGACCATCGCCCATTCTCGTACCAAGAACCTGTCTGAGGTGTGCCGACGTGCGGATATTGTGATCGCAGCCGTGGGCCGTCCAGAAATGGTTCAAGCGGAGTGGATCAAGCCAGGCGCTATTGTCATCGATGTTGGAATCAATCGCATCCCAGATGACACCAAAAAATCGGGTTCACGCCTTGTGGGAGACGCTCACTTTCCCACGGTTTCAGCAGTAGCCGGAGCAATCACTCCGGTCCCAGGTGGAGTCGGGCCGATGACAATCGCGATGCTCATGGCGAATACTTTACAAGCTGCCCGCCAGCAATCCTCGCTGGTCTAGCTCTTTCAAAAAGGCTGCGAGGTCCAAGTTTGGCACATGTTCCTTCGCATACTCTAATAATTTAGCGATCGACATCGTTCCATCCATCGCCACCAGAAGCTTTTGCTGATCTAAGGTAAAATGACACGGATGAAGATCTTGATCCGGAAGCGGCAGGGCATCCCGTGCGCACAGTAGGCGCCACGCATCTAACTTCGGAAAATTAGAGATTTTTCTGGAGGCAGTTTCTTGAATTTTGAGTTCTTCACCTACCCCGGTCAGGACCTCGGCGCGGCAGAATAGTTCGCTTCGGAAAGTTTGTTTATTCTGCTCATCAATCCGATCCTGTTGATCAGGATCTATCCGAAGAGATTTCAGGCCACTGGCCTCAGCGAGTTTTCTCACCGCGCCAAAGGACCACGGGTCCATGATGGGCGCAAAGTCATCGAAGGCCAAAATTTGTGGGCCCTTTGCCAACATATCTTTTACAATCAGTTTCTCGGTGCCTTGAAGTGCATCATTCAGCACCGCAAGCGCGGTCATCTCATTGACATTTCCTGCCGCTGCCACCGCCCTCGCCTTTTCCACAACTTTCATCCTTTCCCTCCAGCCCGCGACAACATTGAAGCTAAGATTTCCGATTCCGTTAGCGGCAAGGTTTTTCCCTAAGAAATCCATGACAGCTAGCTTTACCTCATCGCTAACCCATGAAAATAATCCGTGAACGATGATATAATCATATTTCGTATTCTGCGGTTCAAGATCCTCGATAGCAGCAGGAATAAATCGGAGGTTTTTGAAACCCACGCGCTTTGCACGAGCTTCGGCCTGGCGGATCGAAACAGTGGATGAATCAATACCCACAAAGGTTGATTCAGGCCATCGGTTCGCCAGACTGGTAAGGTGGAACCCGGTGCCACAGCCGATTTCGAGAATATTTGAAGCGCGAGGATTGATTGCTTCCACGCCGCAGCGCCTGGCCTCTAGCCAATGGATCAGCGGGTCTGCGCTCGGATGACTCATCACCGGATAGATCCCATTTAAATAAATCTCTCGAAGTGATGGGTCCATCGCGATCTATTAAGTAGATTAAGATACCGATATTTAGAAGGACCAAACAAATGGAATGACAGCGCAGGTAGTCACACAGGCGATGACATTGAGTGGGACACCTATTTTTATATAATCGGAGAATTTGTATCCACCGGGGCCGTATACCATCATGTGGGTCTGATAGCCCATCGGTAGAGCAAATGCACATGATGCGGCAATTGTTATGCACATGATGAACGGTCGAGAATCCACGCCTAGCTGGGTCGCTATTTGCACCACGATCGGCACGAGCATAACGGCAGTCGCGTTATTCGAAAGTACCTCTGTTAGCACTGAGGTGAAAATGAAAATGATCCAAAGGAGCACGAATGGCAACAGTCCTGCACTTACAAATCCTTGGGTAAAACCAACCAAGTGACCAGCCAGCCATTCTGCCGTTCCCGTCCCTTGCATCGCCATCCCTAAGCCGAGCAGGCCATACAACATGAGCAGGACCTGCCAATCAATACTCTCGTAGGCCTCCCTCGGACTTAACACCTTTCCCCACAGGAGAGCTAAGGCCCCTACCATTGCGGCGTAATGAATCGGTATCGAGGTGACACCTTCGATCATTCGACTCAAAAGATCGCTTATCGAAACAACCGCCACGACCAAGATCAGAGTCCCCCAAGCAAAGATGATGGGCCATCTTCGTAGAGGTTTTTCCTCTTCTTCTTTTGCTTCGGTATCGAGTGAATCTGTAAGAACAAAGTCCCGGGTAGCCTTTAGCGCCGGAAGATTATTTACAGCGGTAATTACGAGCAAAGTATCTCCACGCTCGATAGATACTTCAGCCATTCGGCTGGTGATATTTAGGCCATTGCGGTGCACGGCCAGAACGACCGAATTGTAGCTCTGCCGGAAGTCAGATTCTGCGAGTGTTCTTCCCACAAGGGATGAATCCGCTGGCACCACCAGTTCTGAGATCATTCCATCTACCTTAGATAATTCTTGGCACCCTATTCCTTCCAATAGCTTTCCCACGCCCATCGCACCACCCTTGCGGCGGTGGATTGCCACCATAAAGCGATCGTTCACTTCGATGACAAGGTCGCCTAGCGGTTTCATTACGCGCGCACCTCGTCGCCGGACTTCCAAAATATGAATCCCACTTTCCCTTTCGCCGAGCTTTGTATCTAAAAGCTTCTTTCCGATCATTTCCGAATCGTTTCCGACTAGTAGGTGATACAGGGGAACTGAACGCAGCTCGATCTCTAGGCTACCTATGATCGATGCACGTTCTGGGAGTAAACGCGGACCGAACGCCACCAGATAGGCAAGTCCGGCGATTGCTAAAGGAATCCCTACTGGTGCCAAGTCGAACATACCCATCGGCTCAAGACCAAGATCTTTCAGGCTGCCATTAACCAACAAGTTTGTGGAAGTTCCGATCAAGGTGCAACAACCCCCCAAAATCGAGGAGTAAGAAAGGGGTATCAATAACTTCGAAGGAGCTATCTCTCTTGAGCGACTAAAGCCTAAGACCACGGGTAGCAAAATCGCGACAATTGCCGTGTTATTCATCCAAGCGCTAAAAAATGCAGCGACTACCGCAAAAGCTAGAATCGAGGTTCGCAGGCCTCCAATCACCCGTTTCTGCATCATCTTCCCGACTAAATCGATGGCGCCAGATCTTTCCAAGGCACCACCAATGATGAACAGAGCAGCGATTGTTAGCGGCGCCTCATTCTTGAAGACGGTGGACATCTGTCCCATCTCGATCAGTCCGAGTGCCACCAATAAGCAAAGAATTGATAAGGCCAACACGTCTGGTGATGCCCACTCCCGCAGGAAAGCGACCAGAGTCAGGACGACAACGCAGAGGGTAAGAAAGATTTCTAAGCTCATCGGCTAATCTCAATCGATCGGTATCTTCTGGCAGACCCAACGAGTCCACCAAAGGCCACCTGTTTGGAATCGGCCCATTTTCTAAGAAATGGCTCACCGCTCAACTCAATGCCCATGATCATCGTGCGTATCGGCCTCGTGGACCTCATGCGAGCCGTGGTGCTCATGGAGCTGCCGCGTGCCATCAGGTCCCTCGAAGGGATGCCGTTCGCAACCTACAAACCCAAGCACCGATAATAGAGCGAAAGCATAAAGACACCGATGAGCTAACTTGGACTGCGCGTTTTGCATGCCGCTGTCTAAACATATCTTACACGCTGCGCAACCACGCACCGCTCATCCTCGTCAAATAATCATGCGTCTTCAGATAAACGCGAAAACGAAAATCCCTAGCAGGCATCGTTTGTTTTAAAATTCAGAGCTATCTAGAATGAGGTCCTTTACTCGGGCGGAAAAGTTACGACTTTTACCTGATCGACATTCGCTTTCTGAACTATGGCTATCAATCATCGAGTGAAAGGGTTAGCGTTTCCGTAGAACATTCTTCTATTCTTAAAAACTAGGACCAATCTTCGTATGCAATGAATGAATCGACGATAACGAGCTATTCGATGACTTCTGATCGGCTTGAGTTGGCACTCCGCGCCTCCAACGAAGGAATCTGGGATTGGAACCTTCAAGAATCTACCATCTATTATTCCCGGAGAATCTTAGAATTTTTTGAGTGTTCAGAAAAAAACGCTCCGAACATATTTGTCCCGCCACACATTCAGGTTCATGCCAGCGATCGGCAGACATTTACGGAAAGTCTAGAGGAGGCACTCCAAATTGGGGGCCCGGAGACATTAGCGGTTGATGCTAGAATTCAAACTGGGTCCGATGGCTGGCGCTGGCTTAGAATCAGAGGGACTGTAGTTCGTAACCGGGAAGGTATTGCCACACGCATTGCTGGATCGATGATCGATATTAGTTTTCGGAAAGCTGCAGAGGAACAAATCGAGGAAGAACGGCATTTACTTCGAAGCTTGATTGATCACGTTCCGCTGCAGATTTATTTCAAAGACCTCAATTCGCAGATCCTTCTCGCCAATCGCGGTATGGCAGAATGGCATGGCTACGAGAAAAGTGAGGATCTCATCGGCAAACATGATCGAGATTTGTTCGCGAATGAACATTGGAATAAGGCTGAATCCGATGAGCAGGAAATCATCCGCACCGGTGTACCTATCAACGGGAAATTAGAGCAAGAAACATGGCGGGAAGGAGATGAAACCTACGTCGTCACCTCGAAGTTTCCATGGCGCGATAAAAGCGGATCTATCAAAGGAACATTTGGCGTTTCAAGCGATGTAACCGCCCTTGTAAACGCTCAGCGCCAGACCCAAGAACTTGCAGAACAACTTCAGCGGAAGAATGCTTCCTACGAGGAAGAGGTGCAGCTTGCACGCGGTGTTCAACAGGCCTTGGTCGTTAGCAGCTTCCCCTCGCTAAGGGCACCTGATGGAACGAAGATTGATTTTGCATCCCGCTATTTACCGATTTCAGGACTTGCCGGAGATTTTTACGAAATTCTCCCTCTGACCGATAATCGCTATGGTGTCTTTATTTGCGATGTAATGGGACATGGAATTCGGGCGGCCTTGATCGTCAGTGTGCTCCGTGGCCTCATCGCTACCCACGATACAAAAGAAGGGAATCCAGCGCTTTTTCTGCAAACTTTGAACGGTAAATTAACCGCAATTTTATCCCGTGCGAAAGTGACGATGTTTGCCACGGCATTTTATGGTATTTTAGATCTAGATACTCACACATTTCAGTATGCGTGTGCGGGTCATCCGGGGCCTATCATCGTCTCAAAAGACACCAGCTCGCAAATTTGCACAAACAAGGCTGACAAAGGTCCTGCACTAGGCTTGCTAAACGATGCAGTTTACACATTAGAAGCGATGAATTTTTCTACGATCTCCAAGATTCTCCTTTTCACAGATGGGATCACCGAAGCCGAGGACTCTAAGGGCCGGGCATTTGACGTCGAACGTCTGATCGACGCCGCTAAAAAAACTTGCACGCTCGAACCATGGCTTGATCATATCCTCGAGACAGTGCTCGATTTTTCAGACGATCATCATTTTGCCGATGATGTATGCCTTCTAGGAATTGAAATAAATTAGTCAAACAGCGCTTCTCTGAAGGGCTTTGAGAAGTTTTAAACGTCTAATCCCCTAAAGCCTCACGATCATTCGGATCGCTAGGTAAGGCTTTTGCGTAAATTTCCGCAAAATTATCCAAGGGCTTCGCGGCTGTGCCACCAATCCTTAGAGTCACCCAGCTGTAGCCGTTTCTCTTTTCTTGGAATGGCATTTTGAAAAGTGGATTGGGGCCTGCCGAGACAATGGAACTTGGAAGGCCCACACGAAACGTCCCTTCTATCTGCCCAGCTTCTAATGTCTTTAAATTACCTTGAATAATCAGCCGGCCTTTTTGTTCTAGATGAATATTAGATAGAGTGACAGCGGTGCCCACACGCTGGAACTTCAAGCTCTTTTCAGTCGTGAAGGACGGACTTTTATACCAGGTATCATCCAAACCACGTGCGAAGTAGTCTAAGAATTCAAAGCCCTTTAGGTAAATTCCTTCGCGTGAATCTGCTGAGAGCTCTAATTCAAGTTTCGCTTCGTTACCTTTTGCAGGCCGGAAGGTAAGTGTATTTGAGTCCTCCCTATCGGCAGATTCCACATTTCCTTCAAATAACACGCCAAATCCACTGCCTAGCAGATAGCGAAGTGGAAACTCGGCAACAACTACACGGAGAATCGATTCGCCGCTCGGATCGTCTAGATCAATTCGTCCACTAAGTTCTAAGCTGCCAAGCTCGATTGAGCGCTTCACATCATCAACTGGACGGCGAAACCGTAAATATTTAACGTTCACCTCTCCTTCTTTGAGGGTCGCCGATCCGCGATCTAGTTCGAATTCGGGCCAGCCGGAGACGCTCAAGATTCCACGACTTAGCCGGATCTCAGACAGCTTCGAGGAAGCACCTGAAAAAAGAGAGGCTTCAACTCCTACGAGTGAGCCTGCAGACCCGTTTTCCCCGAGCTGTAAAGTGACTACTGGAGATGAGTAGCGCCCAAATTGAACCAGGGAGTCCAGCTTCGGTCTTTGGGTTTGGCCTGATGCCACAGCTTCATTCGCAGAAAGTGAAACGACGGCACTCTTAGCGACAACTTCTTCTCCACGTAACTTTTGCCCGAGAAAAGTTTCTGGATGAAGACCAGCAGAAATCTCATAAGCTTGAATCATTGCGAGAACTCTTGGCGTCGCCCATTCCAAGTCCATCGCAGCTGCGCGAACCGTAGTCGCATTAATTCTAGGCTGCTGGATCGACACCTCTGCACCGCTGGTGCTCTCTATCTTGTCCACCATCCGTTGTCTGAACATCGGACTATTTGCGTAAAAAAGAAGGCACATTCCACCAAGCCCTATCAATGCGAAGGTGACAACAATCACAGCGATATGAAACAACTGGCTACGTCGATTCATTTTCCCTTTTGAGGTGTCTCGCTGAGATGTCCTTCGCTTCCGTTTCCGAACTTTCACAGCACGGCTGCCATCTTTTCTAATGACTACCTCTCCCTCCTCTGCGATCCCTTCACGCTCACGCAATGAGCGCATCATCTCATCCACGCTAAATTTTTCGGGACCTGTATCGTTATCTGGCATATTCCTGAATATTCCGTAACACTCTTCTAAGCTTAGCGATCGGAGTATGGCCGACCCGTTGGGTCTAATAGGCGCACATTGACTAGGAATACGATAGCGGTAGAAGTATGCTTTCGGCCATTGCTCTGAAATAAGCGACCTACAACCGGGATGTCCCCGAGGATGGGGGTTTTATCATTCACCAACGATATTTCATCTCTTAGGAGACTGGCCATTACGACGGTAGCTCCATCCGCAACGACTAGATTAGAATTTGCCCGGCGCGTGCTGAACACGGGCATTAAAATTGCGTTTTCACTGAGCTCCTGAGTTTGTGATCCAAAAGCCGAATTTGTGATCGTATTGATTGGACTCCCGTAATTAACAAAGCCGTCAAAATCAGTCACCGTTGGGGTCAAGGTCACATCGACATATTGCTTATTTGCATCTGCGACTGGCAGAACTTCCAGGGTAATTCCAACGTCCCGTTTTTCAAATGCCGTAGGTGTGGCTGGCGTAACCGGGGCTGGCCCACCAGTCGTGCCGACAGTTGTCGGAAGTTGCGGGGGATCGTATTCCGTGGGGTAGATAAATTCGTCCACCAGCAGAATCGATGCCGCCTGACCACTTCGCGTGGTGACCGAAGGCTGAGACATTAGATCGACTGATTTTTTCTGATCCAGGCCTCGCATCAAGGTCTGAACCGTCGCATTGTTCAAAATTCCGTTCACACCAAGGATTCCGGGTGCTCTAGCTTGCGACTGTGAACCACGATTAGTTCCGGCTGCGATCAACGAATTGATCGAATCTCCGCTAAACGCCCCATCGCCACTTCGGTTGCCAGCCGTCAACGGTCTCACAGCTAAATTATTCGATACCAAGGGTGCTACATCAGAAATTGGCGAGCCACTACTGACTGAACCACCCGTAATATTGAGCTCACGTCCGCCGCTTCCAGCCACGCGGCCTACTTCAAAATTACTTAAGAGCCAGTCAAAGCCAATCTCCTCAAGAACATTTCTCTCCACCTTGATCATCGTCACACTGACAGCCACTGAAACAGGCTCGGTCATGGAAATTGTGCTCACAATCTGATCGATAATATCTTGATTTGAAAAAGTATTAATCACTCGCAAGACGCCAGTCGATCCATCCAAATTCGCAGAAGCACCATCTGGGAACGTTACTCCCTGTTGCTGTAGGACCTCTTGCACTCCCAAGCGTTCGGTAAGCACTGCGCTGGTTCCTATTTCTGTGTTAAATGGATTCGAGCTTTCAGGCTCCGCCGCAGTAACACCAACGCTGAGATTGCTAAGGAAATCTGGCGGCACCCGATAAGTCCTGGAGATTAATTCCCCGGATCCAGCTCCAGCGGCGACCAAAGTCACCGCAAAGTTATCAACCCGGAGAGAAGTGCCTGTCAGCCCCCCGATGTAATTTAGGATTTCTTCCAAGGGCACATTCGATAAACTTAGATCGAAGGTCTTCTCAAGAATTTCCTTAGCTGGCGAAGCGCCCGGATCACCAAGGCTGACGTTGATGTTGACTCCTTTCTGCTGTGGATCGAGCTCGAACTGATCATTCTCCGCCGCCCTCAAGCGCAAGAGATCAATCGCTTCCAAAAGGGTGCCGCCTTCAAAGCGGAAGTCTGGAATAATGATTCGGCTGATCTTATTCCTTAGAGAGATATCCCCGCCGTTACCGCTAACCCCAGCGCTAAATGGATTTTCAGGTAGAATGGATTCGGGCTCTAAAGGCAGCTCCCACCCGCCAGCTACCTGTGACAGTAATTCTCCCCGTGTGAAATCATACGCAGTTTTCGCATAACCTGATTTTGCACGCGCGACCTGTTCCATGCCTCTACGCGCGGCCTTATTATACGGATCGATCCTTAAAACTTCCTCGTATCTAGATTTTGCATCGTCGTATTTCCCAAGATCAAAAGACCCTTGGGCCATGTACAATAGACGGCGCGCTTGATCCACATCCACGGCGAAGTCTTTTGAAAGAGCAGGATTAGTTCGAACTGGATCATCTAGCTGGTGAGAAAATGCTAAAGCCATCGGATCAGTTGGCGCCACCCCTTCCGCGAGGACTCCGTCGATCAAGTTTCTTGCTTCCGCAATATTACCTTCTTTAACCAATTGCCGCCCATTCATCACGGCTGCCTGTGCATAGCGCTGGGTTGCGGCGTCGCGGAGTTCGAGAGTTGTCGGCGCTACCGGAAAAAGAACTCTAGCTCCTGAAAAGGCAGTCGCAGCTTCGGCATATTTTCCGGCCTCATAGGCTTTGTCTCCCTGTATCATCAGCATTTGACCCTCCTCAATTGCTGCTGCCCGTTTGGTCATCTCTTGCTCAATGAGGGCGGATGATTGCGCTGAGATGATCTGCGCGAAGATGCTGAATAGACCTAAGCAGGCACCCAAAAAATAGAAATTTTTATGGCGATATTTTATCGAAGGAAAACAGGACATACTTGGGTTTTGGCAAGGTATAGAGACCTAAGATCCTATTGATAAGCCAAAAATGCGAAAATTGCCCCAAGTGAAGAATCAAGATTTAATGTCTTCTTCAAAAGCCAACTCTAGCTGCTCCTCAAATGTTGGATTTGGATAGAACCAGCTGGTGTACAGAGATCGGACTATCTTCTTAGTAAAAATGATCCTGCGTTTAAAGATCTCATAAATGAAATAGGTAATCACCAGATAGATAAGGCGAAAGTGTCTCAAAACTTTTGAAACAAGTGAGGAATCTGATCTCCGGAGATCATCATTCAGGACGCGTCGCATCATCTGATACTTAGAATAGAAAAAGAACATCCGCGAAACCTATTCATACGAACAGTATATGCAAGCTCTATCTGAATTTGCATCTTGTCGGGGAAGATTCTCGGGGAAAAAAACCTCGCAAGGTTCGCAATTTCTAACTCATCTTCTCTGCATACCTCCTATGCTCTGGCTCCTTCTGTTCCTTCCGCTTTTTGCCGCAATCGCGAATCAACTATACCTTCGGAAACTGGGTATTGCGCATCTTGTGTCGACGGCCTCTGCTGCCGTCACCTTCCTGATCGCGATCTATTGTTTGGGAAATCCAGGATATGTGAGCATTCCATGGCTGAGTATTGGAACCTTTCAAATTGAGATTGGTCTCTTAGTCGATCAATTGTCATCCGGAATGATGTTGGTAGTCACTGGGGTTGGCCTTCTGGTTCACATCTTCTCAATAGCATATATGAAAGATGACCGGGGGAAGGCACGCTATTTCACTGGTTTATCACTCTTCATGTTTTCCATGACGGGTATTGTCCTCGCCTCAAACTTCATCATGACGTTTATCTTCTGGGAACTGGTAGGACTCAGCTCTTATCTTCTGATTGGCCACTGGTATGAAAAGGCAAGTGCGGCAGATGCGGCAAAGAAGGCATTTTTAACGAACCGGATCGGCGATTTCGGCTTCATGATTGGCATTCTGCTGTTGTGGAAAATTACAGGAACTCTGACCTTCACGGAGATGACCATTCCGGCGAACCTCTCGGTAACTCTCCTCGGCACAGCGATTCTTTGCATTTTCTGCGGTGCAGTGGGAAAGTCTGCCCAGCTGCCATTACATGTCTGGCTCCCAGATGCAATGGAGGGCCCTACCCCGGTGTCAGCCCTGATTCACGCTGCCACGATGGTGGCTGCTGGAGTCTATATGCTCTTCAGATTGCAGTTTTCGATTGGCACAGACGCCTTTGCTAATTTCTCCGGGATGACGATTGCTTGGATCGGCGCGATCACTTCGCTTTTTGCGGCGCTAATGGCAACTCAGCAGGATGATATTAAAAAAATCCTCGCATATTCTACACTCTCACAGCTTGGTTACATGGTCATGGCGATCGGCCTGCTTGCTGGGGAAGCGGGTATGTTTCACCTATTCACTCATGCTTGGTTCAAGGCTCTGCTCTTCCTTGGGGCAGGTGCGATTATCTTCGCCTGTCACCACGAGCAGAATATTTGGAAAATGGGGGGTCTCTTTGGCAAGATGCCCGTGACCTCGATCTCATTCCTCCTAGGCACCGCTGCTCTAATTGCCGTCCCCTACGTGACCTCAGGTTTCTGGTCCAAAGAGGAGATTCTTGCAGCCGCTTGGAACGGCCAGCTGCCCCTTTTTGTAATCGCAGTTTTCGTTGCTTTTCTAACGACATTCTACATGACGCGGGCTGTCATCATCACATTCTTCGGTCGACCGCGCTCCGCGGTGTCTGAAAATGCCAAAGAAGTAAATCTTCTGATGTTAGCTCCTTTGATATTACTTGCCGTATTGGCTATCACAGCCGGCTTTCCGTTGCTTTCAAATGCAGCAAATGCGATCAGGCCCTTCCATGAAGGTGGCCATGCAGAGGGCCACATGGTTGTCCTTCTGTCTTCGATCGGAGCTTTAGTTCTCGGCCTCCTTGCCGGTTTTCTACTCTACTTTAACAAAAACAGGGATCCGATATCGATCCCGCTCTTCCGTGACCGTTTCTATATCGATACATTTTATGAAAAGGGCGTTGTCAGATACGTGCAGGATGGGACCGCTGCGTTGATTCACTTTATCGATGAGATTGTGATTAACAGTCTTTTGGTTGGAGGCTTAACGCGCATGGTCGACAGCTTCGGTGCTCTGTTCCGCCGTGCCCAGTCGGGCAATCTTCAGGGATATGCCTTCAGCTTCGGCATCGGGGTTCTCCTTCTCATCTACTTTACCGTCTTTTATCCACGATAGTTCGTTCTGGACTTTAACCGCGGAGATGCGCACTCGCTTTGCCCCTAGCCCGACAGGGCATCTTCACCTCGGCCACCTATTTGCTGCAAAGATCGCTCACGACCTTGCAGGCTCAGTTCAAAAAGGAAGCTTTTTCCTTCGTTTTGAGGACATCGATCGGGAGCGCTGCCGCCCAGAGTATGTTTCGTCGATTCTATCGGATCTTGAATTTTTCGAGTTAGGTCATGGTCTAAGTCCGCTATTTCAATCGCAGCGCATGGAGGCCTACCAAGCTGCGCTCAAGCGGATTATCGCCGCAGGCCTCGCATATCCATGCTTTTGCACTCGCAAAGAGATCAGGGAGGAGCTTGCCCGTATCCAAACCGCGCCCCATGCCGAACCAAACTCCACCTATCCTGGAATCTGCCGACGGATGGATCCTTCTATCGCTAAATCTAACATTGATAAGGGTATGCCGCATTCATGGCGGCTCAACTCTCAGCAGACTTCCGTGTCCACAGGTCCTCTCGAATTTTCAGAGGTAAATTTGCCGCTAGCTAAAGTATCCCCTGAACTCAATGGAGACGTGATTCTATCACGGAAAAACATTGGGGTTTCCTACCATCTGGCTGTGGTTGTCGATGATGCTTTCCAAGATATCACCCACGTCACACGTGGAGAAGACCTTCGCCCGGCCACTCATACACATCGGCAGCTTCAGGCCATTCTTCAGCTGCCGACTCCGATTTACTTTCATCATCCCTTGCTCGTAGATTCCACAGGCAAGCGTCTTGCGAAGAGTAGCTCCTCAAGCACAATTCAGGAACTGCGACGGCAGGGGCTCTCTCCTCAGCAGATTTTAGCGCAACTGCCCCCACTGCCCAATCCTCTTGCACCCTCTTCCCCCGCAGAATAGAACGTCCAGCGATCCAACCCTTAGTTTATGAAACGCACCGCTGTTTATGCCGGCTCCTTCGATCCTCCAACAAATGGCCATATGTGGATGATCCAGCAGGGCCTGCAAATGTTTGACCGCCTGATTGTCGCAATTGGCTCGAATCCGGAGAAGGCATATTCATTTTCAGTTCCAGCGCGTCTTGAAATGCTCCGCGCCTCGGTAGATTCTACCTCCCGTCTCATTGTTGATCACTTCGATAATCGCTATTTAGTCGACTACGCAAAAAAGAAGGGGGCGCAATATATCCTCCGCGGGATCCGCTCACCCGGAGATTATGAATATGAGCGGGTGATGCGGCATATCAACTCAGACATGGCTCCTGAAATCACAACTGCCTTTCTCATGCCGCCGCGGGATATCGCAGAACTCTCTTCGAGCATGATAAAATCACTAACCGGGCCCGTGGGCTGGGAAGATACTGTAAAACGTTACGTCCCACCTGAGGTCTTCAAGGTCCTACGAGGCTCATAGCCCTGTGTCTTGATAGATTTGTGATCTTCTATCGCTCACCGCTGAAACAAGTATGTCTTTGCAGCTGCCCACTTCGCTTTTGAACTTCCTAACATACGGCAATGCGCACCCTCATCATCGAAACTTCTACCTCTGATGCTTCCATTGCAGTCGCTGAAGATGACGAATTAATAGGCCAAGTTTCTTTCACCAGCGATCGGCGCCACAATTCTGTCCTCTTCGCTCATTTATCCAAGCTTCTCGAAGAAGTCCAAGGTCGCGATTTCCAAAGAATCTTAGTTGGAAGTGGTCCGGGATCTTATTCAGGAACCCGAGTTGGCATCGCAGCTGCCCAAGGAATCGCGCTCGTTACGAAGGCAGAGCCAATCGCAATTCCCTCGGTGCTGGGCACTCGAAGCGCCCTAGCCTCTGAAACCTCAATCGCGCTTGGCGATGCCCGCCGTGGGTCCTACTGGTTTTCCAAAATAGAGGCTGGGACGGTCGTTTCTATTCCGTCCTTGATCGATCGCCTCACCTTCGAAGAAATGATTGCCGGAGCTTCTAAGGACCAAACTCCAGTGTTCTGTTTGGAAGCGATATCAGGTTATTCGGTATCTCAAGAAACATCCACTGCTGAAAATCTCTTTGCAGCGTGGAGGAACAGCTCAGATGAAGTTAGAACGCTTATGACTGAGGCAATACCCTCCCCTTTGTATCTTGCGCCGCCGCATATTACGCCGAGCAAGAACGGATCGGTGATCGCAAAGTGATTTACCTTTCTTGACATTCAAGGCGCTGGCCAGTCATAAATTGATGGCGTCATGTCTACGAAATACCTGACTCCCCGGAAGCTTTCACGCATCAAGGCTTCGACGCGGATTTTCACACAGGTCAGCAAAGCTCTATATCTTGTCATTGCTTGCGCTTTTGGCCTACTTATTCTAGCAACGGCTGCACCGCACAAGCGAGAGCACGCAACCCTTCAAAAACAGCTGCAGAAGACCCTCAAGAGAGAGGAAATGATCCTTGCGCGCAAGGAACATAAGGAAATTCAGCTTCAAGCACTTCGCACCGATAACACATACCTAGAACTTTTGGCGAGGGACCGACTGAATTATTACAAGGAAGGAGAGCGAATCCTTCGCTTCGACCGTGCCCGATAAATCAATTAAAAATCGCCAATTGGTCTTTGCGCGATTTTGTTTTCCCTGCATTTTCCCGCATGACGTCTTTTCTAATTACTAGCACCAATGCCACCTGCGCACTCCCTGAGGCCCAGCGCGAACTTTTTAAGGGTGCAGAAGAATTGGTGACTTCGACAGAAGGCTGGGAGCCGGGTGCATTGAACCTTGCGCAAGGTCTAGCGATGAAACTTTCTACGCCTCTGATCCATGGCGAAGTTTCTCGTCTTCTCATTGATTTGAATGAAGCGGGCGAAAAACGGTGGTCAAAAATTTCAGGTAAGCTGCCGGAGCAAACAAAGGAGAAACTTGTCGAACGTCATCAGCAAAAGTTCCGGTCCGCTATTATCAATCGTCTTACAGAAGACCTAAAACGCTATGATGAGATCGTTCACTTGATGGTGCATACCGCGCCCATCGCAGATGGCAAGATCCTCGTAGAATACGGTAATTCTAACCATGTAGAAAAGATTGCCCGGTCAATTGCTGGCAAGCTTCCTGCGACTGAAGTGGAAACTTCATGTCAGCCTCTTGCATTGCGGACTCCTTTCATGAACTGGATGAGAAGCACTTTTCCAAGCAAGAAGTATGACATGATCCAGCTGACGGTCTCCCAATCATTCTTCATGAAATCCGTCCCTATGCGTTGGGAAACAATCAAGAAGAACCTGATTCAGGCCACCGTAGATTCCTTTTAAAAGGAAATTTCCGGAGGAAAGATTAGCAGGCTGAATTTTCGCTCTTTATTCGGTGTCTAGCGCTGGTCACATTCCATCTGTGGCCGCTAAAAATACCGTTTATTTTGATCTAGAAACACAGCGAAGCATTAGTGACGTAGGAGGCTTTGCGAACGCTTCTAAACTTGGGATATCGATTGCAGTTACCTATTCGTCTGCAACGGGTGAATATTCAATCTTCGGCGAAGATGATCTGGACGCTCTTGCCGGCCAGCTACTCGCTGCAGATCTAGTCGTCGGCTGGAATCATTTAGCCTTTGATTATCCGGTCCTTCAGCCATCCGTCCTGCAGGTGCTGTCCGAACAAACAAATAATTTGGACATGATGATTGACGTTTCGGACAAAATCGGTCGCCGACTGAAACTCGATAACGTCGCTTCCACGTCATTGGGAACTGGAAAATCTGCCGACGGCTTGGATGCGATTCGCTGGTGGCAGGAGCACAAAAGAAGTCGGGACTTTGCGCCGCTGAGGAAAATTGCCGAGTATTGCGCCTATGATGTAAAAGTCACCCAGCGGGTCCATCAGTATGGGATCGAGCACAAATCGATCAAATACATGGATGCATCAAAGGAAGTGGAACTGCCCGTTGACTGGTAAGACTCCGTGTCTAGACGAACATCCCTATAACCCGAATCAGCGCGAGGATAAATACCACGATCAGGGCAAGTAGGAACACTTTGATCACTATCTCAATCGATGCACGTGTCATGTAAGAGAGCGGATAATGCCGGACTTATCTTTTAGCAACCGCAAAACAGTTCCAGAATCCAGCCCTACTTTTACTTTATGACTAAGACCCATCTTATCTTTACAGAGCATGGTATACCTCTTGATGCTCTTTCTCTTTCGAGCGCACCGCTACCATCTATCAAAGATGGCGAAACACTTTTGAAGATCAATGCGACCCCGATCAATCCTGCAGACCTCAACTTTATAGAGGGAACATACGGATTGCGCCCTAGTCTTCCTGCCACAGCAGGCTTGGAGTGCTGCGCTACAGTCCTAAAATCCTCATCGTCTGAGATGCTCCCGGGCACGATCGTCCTGCCGACGGAGAGTATCGGTGCGTGGTCGACACACTGCATTGCCAAAACCAACACACTGATTGCTCTTCCTGCGGAAATCGACCTTCTCCAAGCGGCGATGCTAAAAGTAAATCCAGCGACCGCATGGCTGCTACTTCATCACTTTACTGAGCTCAATCCTAATTCCACGATCACAATCAATGCTGCAAATTCTGCAGTAGGCCAATGCCTGATCCAATTGGCAAAAAGCTTGAAAATACAAACCATCTGTTTTCTGCGAAATATTGCTGAGGCTCCGGCCCTTATCGAGTTGGGTGCCACGGATGTCTTCCCTGATTCTGCTGAGGGTCTCGCTTCTGCTCGCGAACGTTTTGGAAAAAACCCAGCCCAGCTCGCTCTCAATTCTGTCGGGGGTGATTCTGCGCTCCGTCTTCTCAAGCTTCTTCAAGCTGGCTCTACCCATGTAACCTTCGGCGCAATGAGTCGAAAACCGCTTACGATTCCAAACGGCCCTCTAATTTTTTCGGACATAAGAGTCCGTGGTTTTTGGGTAAGCCAATGGATGAAGCGGGCCTCCCGGATGGAGAAGGTAAAGATCTACACAGACCTCGCTCAGAGAGTCTGCTCCGGAAATTTAACTCAGAAAATTCACGCTACGTTCCGCCTTGCAGAATACCAAAGGGCGCTGAACGAATTAAAATCGGAAACGCGGAATGGCAAAATTCTTTTCATTCCTTAAGCTTCAAAAAACAGCCGTTCTGGCCTAACTTGGTCGATTCATTCTAAAATCTCGGCACCATCTAGAAACTCGAAAGCTATTTTGCATTGTTCCATCTCCACAATTCTCAGCTATCTGATTCTCATTATGTCGGGCACTGCCGCTCCTAGGTGGCTAAATGAGCTAAGCTCCCCTGTTCCCGGCCCGCATCCTCCAATTTCGTCTTTGACGGCAGAATATGATTTGAGCTGGAAGGGCACTTTGAGAGCTGGGCGTCTTGATCTCCAATTTGCACCGCCAGGCGAGAATAAGGCAGGTTCTACTGTTTTTAAATCGACCGCTTCCAGCCTCGGCCCGGTCGCATTGATCTATCCCTACCAACATAGCTATTGGTCGGAAGTTCTGAACAGATCGCTTCTTCCAGCTTATTTCAAGGCGACAGAACGAGATTACGAAGAACACATCGAAACGGTGAACCGGTATACAGGCACTGTTACGAAAACGACAGAAACTACGCGCCCTCTTAAGTCATCAACTTCCACTACAAACGAGTTTACATTTTCCCACGGTCCGGCGCGGGACCTCTTTTCTGCCTTCCTATTCTTGAGAAGCCAGGAGCTACGGCCAGGCTCTACCTATTCGCTATTACTCATCCCATTTAAAAGTGCCTACATCCTGCGTGCTCGCGTTGAGGCAAAAGAAAAACATCGAGGACAGAATGCGATTCGCCTTTCTATGTCTCTTCAGAAAATCGATCGGAAAACTTTGAAGCTAGTAAAGTATGAAAAGTTGAAAAGACCTTTGACCCTTTGGCTTTCGGACGATCTGCATCGCATCCCCTTAGAGATCCGTGCTTCTGTATTTATCGGCGATGTCCGCGCGACTTTAAAGACAGTCACGATCCATCAACTATAGATCCCCAAATATGGAAACGCATCTCAATTCAATCCAGGCAACCGAAGACTTTGCTAGGAAGCTTGCCAAAGAGGCGAAGTGCGGAGACTTTTTTGCGCTAAATGGGGATCTTGGTGCCGGGAAAACTGCTTTCGCAAAATTTTTTATTAAATATCATTACCCGGATGCATCGGTGAGCAGCCCGACCTTTCCAATTGTTCAGGAATACCGGGATGGACCCATAGATATTTTCCATTTCGATCTCTACCGTCTTAAATCTGCTGACGAAGTCATCGACCTAGGATGGGACGAGGTACTTTAGTGAGGCAGCAATCATCCTGTGTGAATGGGCCAATCTTTTTCCGCAGCTACTACCTGTAAACGCCGCAGAGCTTATTTTCAAATCAAATGCGGATGAAAGCCGCACCGTAGTCCAAAATTAGATCGTTAGCCGCCGAGCACGTTGACTAATCCATTTGCCGTATTGCCAATCGTACGGCCAAGAGCGACTGGCAATCCGCAAGAGCTTAACAGACTACAAAGGACCAAAGCTGCGCTTGCTAGGAAGATTTTTTTCATCCACTTCACTCTCTCCATTCGCCCTTCGCTGTCAAGTTCACCTACGATTCTCCATGACGAAACACCCATTACAGATTGCGATCATCGGAGGCGGAGCCGCCGGCTTTTTTGCGGCGATCACAGCAGCGGAAGCGGACCGAGAAAGCGCAGTAACCATTTTTGAAAAAAGCAAGCACACCCTGTCGAAGGTCAAGATTTCGGGTGGCGGCCGCTGCAATGTCACTCATGCATGCTTCGATCCCTCAGCTCTTTCGAAAAACTACCCACGGGGCTCCCGTGAGCTTCGCGGAGCTTTTCATAAGTTTCAGCCAAGCCACACCCAAGCGTGGTTCGAGGAGCGTGGTGTTGCTTTAAAAGCAGAAGCAGATGGGCGGATGTTCCCTGTCACCAACTCATCGCAGACAATTATCGATTGCCTGCAAAATTCTGCACGAGAGGCGAATATACGCCTTCAGCTTTCAACCGGAATTAAAATTCTGGAAAGCTCTGCAGACGACCGTTTCATCCTGACCTTGAGCGATGACTCCACACGCATATTTGACAAGGTTTGTGTGACATCTGGTTCCATGAAATCTGCACCTCTCGCTGCTTCTCTGAGCGCACTGGGGCACAGCTTGGCACCTCTCATCCCATCGCTTTTCGCGATTGATACTACCGATCCGCGCCTAAGTGGCCTGGCCGGGCTCTCTATCGAGAACGCTAGTGTAAAAGTTTTGCCAAAAAGCAATCCACAACAGGGGCCAGTTCTAATCACCCATCGTGGCCTGAGTGGGCCAGCAGTCCTTCGCCTGTCCGCTTGGCAAGCGCGCGCTTTTCACGAAGCAGACTTCCGGCTTGAGATTGCAATCAACTGGCTTTGCAAAACCAATGACAACGAGCTTCGTGACATCTTCTCCGGACACCGCGCGAATTCGGGAAAATCGCTTTTGAAATCAAAGACACCGCCCGGCATTCCGCGTCGGTTCTGGGAGCGCCTCATCGAATCATGCAACATCCCAACGGCCACCCAATGGTCCCAGCTATCAAAAATTCAAGAAAATTCTCTGCGCTCGGCGCTGTTAGATTTTCGGGTCCACACCACTGGGAAGACAACGAACAAAGACGAGTTCGTCACCTGCGGTGGGGTTCCGCTCAGCGAAGTTGATTTTTCCACAATGCAATCTCGGATCGTTCCGAACCTTCATTTCGCGGGAGAATGTCTGGATCTCGACGGAATTACCGGAGGCTTCAACTTCCAGGCTGCATGGACCACAGGTCATATCGCTGGCCTGGCACTCGCAAGGCTTGCGCAATCAGCTTGCTCCAATAAATAGGACCTAAGCTTGCCAATTTTCGGTGCTCAATCGCGCTTTGCCCAGCTGCGGAATCCTAGCTGCGGACATCTATCTAGTCGCTATTAATCTGCCGCAAATACAGGTTCCCGCCCTTCAGATCTCGACTCCCCGGGGCGGATTCCATCGCCAATGTCTTTTGTGGTTACATAGAGCATTAGGCTGATAAGCACGACAGCACAACCAGTCTGAACAATCTCCAGTATCTTAGTCTGAACAGGTCTTCCGGCAATTACTTCCATCAGGGCTAGAGCGATGTGACCGCCATCTAGGACTGGAAATGGCAACATATTTAAGACTGCTAGATTTACATTGAAGAGAACCATGAAGAATAAGATCCGTCTCCAGCCATCTTCTGTCTGCGCCAAGCTATACATCATCTTGCCGATTCCAACCGGACCGCTCAAATGATCCACGCCGATGTTCGTCCCTGGATCGGCAACCGTTGATACCGTGACCCACATCATGTTCAAGCTATCTGCAACTTGACGAAATGGATTAGGATGAACGATTTGCGTATCGATCTGCTCCCCACGATCCCACAATACTCCAAGCATCGGATCGTAACCAGCGGGGCTTAGGGGCACCTTTGGCTCTAAATTTGCCACTATCGTCGATCCATCTGCTTTTTCGATGCCAATCCTTACGGTCTCAAAATCGTTGGCCTTGAGATACTCAGATAGCTGAACCGCGCTATATAGCTTTGCTCCATCTACTGAAAGGATTACATCCCCTTTCGCCAGCCCAGCTTGATCCGCCGGACTGTTTTCATACACTTTCCCGACTAAAGCGCGCCCTGCTGGAACTAGCCCTACCTGCCGCAGACCGCTTCGCTGGAACCAGCGGCTTTCTGGGCGATCGAAGCCACTTGTCAAAACAATCGGCTCCTCTTCGCCCGGGCGTTTGATAGAAAACGCAATATTGTCTCCACTACTAAGGACAATCCTCTCAGTGATACTTCCAAGGGTCCCCTGAAAGCCATTCACAGCTTTGCCATTGATCTCCAGTATCTCATCACCAGCTTTGAAACCCGCTTTTTCTCCAGGGCTATCTGGCATGACATAACCAATCGTCGTAGTCGGTACAAAATCCTTCGGCTTTCCAACGCCCCAGACAATCGCTGCCGATAAAAGGGCGAGCCCGATCGAAAATACCGGCCCGGCTATTGCGACAATAATTTTATCAAGAGGCGTAATCTTCGCGAGTGGCGCACTTCCATCTTCGCGATTTCCGCCTTCGATCGATTCCATCGGCGCCATCTGTGGAAGAGCTACAAAGCCTCCTGCCGGAATCCAGCCTAGGCCATATTGAACCCCACCAATCGTCTTTTTCCAAATTGGCTTGCCAAACCAGATTTGAAAACGGTCGATCTGTAAACCCCGCCATTTTCCTGCCAGAAAATGACCGAGTTCATGGACAAAAAATAATGATGTTAAATAACATCACGACCACAAACAGCAGGAAGGCGACATTCAAAATAGTCGTTAAAATACTCATAACCAAAAAAAGGGGGAAGATGCTAGTCTAGCACCTCGCGAACCTATCTCTTCCCTTAGGTGCCGCAAGAGCTTTCCGCCTAGAGTATCGATCAATTTTATAAGTCCCCACTTGCACCGCAGCGCTCTTTCCGGAAGCTAATCCACAGATGAAAACCTCGGCTCAGCTATTAGAATCATTCGCGGATTTCTCGCCGAAGGAAATAGTGGCGTTAGACTCTGTAGGCCTGGTCCGCACAGACGATATTTTCGAATTTCTTCCGAAGCGCTACGAAGATCGGCGTCAGTTTTCGGCGTTTCCTAGTCAAGCAGGCCCAGACGCTACTTGCTTGCGCGCAACTGTTATCGATTCATCAACAAAGGGGTTCGGCAAGATGCGTTTCTATCGGGCGATCCTCTTAGATGGCTCAGGTGGCGTATTTGGCTCAGGAAAGATCACTGCCCGTTGGTTTAATATGCCGTTCATGTCACGCGTGATTGCTACGGGACACGAGATTATCGCCTACGGAAAGGTCAAAGAAATAGGAGGCAGTCTGATCATGGACCATCCAGAGGTAGAGATTGTTGATCCTGACGAACCAAGCCATGAGAGCATCCATCTTGGGCGGATCGTTCCCATCTACAAAAGCGTGACGAGTATTCCACAGCGCCGTCTTCGTGAAATGATACATGCGGTCCTTCACACCTCCCCTCCACCCACCTTCCCCTATCCTGTTTCAAATACTTCACGCCGGGACCATCTTCTTGCCGCCCATTTTCCAGAATCTTTAGAAACAGCCTCAGCGGCGCGACGCCGACTGGCGCTCGAGAGCTTTCTTACCCTTCAACTAAATATCCTTTATCAACGGCGTCTATACCGCGAGAAGCGCGGACGGGTCTTAGCGAAACGCACAAAGCTACTCAAAGAACTTAATAGCAGCCTGCCCTTCCCTCTGACAGCTGCCCAGAAACGCTCAATCAAAGAGATTATCGCCGATATGCGCGCGCCATATCCAATGAATCGCCTCCTCCAAGGTGATGTCGGTTCTGGAAAAACCCTCGTCGCCCTCAGTGCGATTTTGCTGGCGATTGAATCTGGGGTAGATGCCGCCCTTATGGCCCCCACGCAGATTCTTGCTGAACAGCACTTCCTTAGCTTCCAAAAATTTATTGAGCCCTTGGGAATCCCGATCGCCCTGCACACCGCCGCTCACCGGTCTACAGCAGCTTCAAAAAACACGCCAGTGACGCCGACAATTCATATCGGTACGCATGCCTTGCTCTACAATTCCGCGAAATTCCGCGACGTCGGGCTAATTGTGATCGATGAACAACATAAGTTCGGCGTCATGCAACGCTCCAAACTGACCGATAAGGGAAACTTTCCCGATCTCTTAGTGATGACCGCCACGCCGATTCCCCGAACTCTCACGATGACTGCCTACGGAGATCTAGATGTTTCAATCTTGGACGAAAAGCCTCCCGGGAGAGGAGTGATCGTTACCGCCCTCAGGCAAAGGCCAAAGCAAAGTGATATTACTTCATTTGTAAAAAAGCAACTTGCCGAAGGCCGCCAAGCTTATCTTGTCTACCCTCTCGTCGAAGAATCAGAAAAGCTCAAAGTAGCTTCAGCCATTCAAGCCTTTGAGAAATGGCAAAAACGCCTTGGCGTGGATCAAGTCGGCCTGCTTCATGGAAAACTCGATGCTGAAAAGAAAGACGAGGTCATGAAGGATTTCCGCCAAGGGCGCACTAGGGCTCTTGTCGCTACTTCGATCATTGAGGTGGGTGTCGATGTTCCGAACGCGAATTTACTTATTCTCCATGATGCGGAGCGCTTTGGCCTGGCCCAGATTCATCAGCTCCGGGGTAGAATCGGCCGTTCCACTCACAAGTCTTACTGCATCTTGGTCACCAAAACCAAAACCCCCGAAGCGCTTCAGAAATTACAAACCCTCGTAGATACAGACGATGGTTTTTTAATCGCAGAAGCGGATCTTGCCCTGCGTGGCCCAGGAGAGGTTTTGGGAACAGCGCAATCTGGGATCGGCGATCCTCGTCTAGCCGCCCACATCACAGATACCCCGCTAATCCACCGGGCGCGAAGTATCGCTGAGAAAATTTTTAGCGAAGATCCAGATCTAATTGGCGTGCACAAGGAGCTGGCGCTCTTGATTGACCGGGAGAAATCCTTCCCGCTAAACGGCGCCTAGCTGTTTGTCCTAAGAGAACCACTTTTCGTCGTCAGCTCTTGCTCAAAACTTCTCCGAGCCACCCAAGAACTTTTGCGCGATATTCTCCGTTATCCCGAGAGAGAGCATCACCATGAGTCCCGCCTTTCACCTTGAACATCGTCTTCGGCTGGTTCGCTCTCTGAAAAAGCGCTTCACCTTGGGACAATGGGACCACCTCGTCATTTTCCCCATGCACCACGAGCAATGGCACGCCCATAATCTTCTCTACATAATCTTGTGGCGAAAAGTCATCGGTTATCAGGCTTTCTGCCAGTTCGCCTCCGACCAATCCAGCCATCTGTCGATAGGATGAGAAAGCACCATCGACGATGATAGCCCGCAAGCCTGGGATCGCTCTTTGCGCAAATGCAGTGATCGATTTTGCACCTCCCAGACTATGCCCGAAGGAGATCAGAAGGGCCGGATCTACATCATCTCTCGTAATGACATAATCGAAAGCCGCGCTGACATCAGCTATCATTCCTTGCCGATCCACGCTTCCAGCACTTTGGCCGAAGCCGCGATAATCATACATAAAGACATTGTAGCCAGCTTCAACAAGCCACATGACGAAACCTAGATGGTGGCCCATTGAACCTGCATTGCCGTGGGAAAATACAATTGTGCCCTTAATTTGATTCGTACGCCCCGGCATGAACCAGCCGCTCAAGTTCGTCCCATCAGAAGATTTAAACATGACCTCTTCATACTCGAAGCCCCACTTCTCCGGAGAGGTTGGTATATCTTTGGTTGGAAAATAAAATAAGCGATCTGCATTGTCTTCGCCTAACATGCCTTTCACAAGAGCTGCCAGATCGGCACCCCCTTCTACACCTCCCTCTCCGCGAATCAGTGCTTCCAAGCTCGCAGCCCCCTCCACGCCCTGTGCACACATTGCACCCGCGAGCCAAACTCCAAAGCCTACCGATTTCATGCGGGCAACTTCACACACCAGCTCCGATTGTCTAGCACCTAACGAGCTATCAGAGAGATGTTTGGGACTATATGTCTGAACTGCACCTATGCTTTGGTATCATGTGCCTTACCCGTGGACCAGTCATCCAATCCTTCATTAGCAGGCGAAAAACTTTGGATATGGAAGTGCGAGTAACTTTAATTGTCTGGAAATTGCCGCGATTTTGGTGCCATTGGAATCTGTAGTAAATTCAGCTTGGCCAGGTTTAGCCTCAGCCCCATCATCCGCCGCTTATGCGCGCCCTCCGCATCCTCACTTTTAAAGAATTAGCGACCTACTTTCTCAATCCTTTCGGATGGGTGGTTCTCGCTTTCGTGGTGCTAATGCAGGGCCTATCTCTCTCATCGGCGATGAAGGGCTTCCGCGATACCCCGGTGAAGGATTCATTGGTCTACGTAACCTTTCACACTCCTTTCTTCTGGTTCTATTTCCTGTTTATCTTCCCATTAATCACCATGCGTCTCTTTGCAGAGGAAGAGCGTAGCGGGACCTTAGAAACTTTATTCACCGCACCGCTCCATACCTGGCAAGTCGTCCTTTCAAAGTACCTAGCCGCTCTTATCTTCTACGTAATTCTCTGGATCCCAGCATTTTTCCAGTTCCATTTGTTTGAATGGTTCACTGATATCCCTCCCGCTTACACTCCTGGCGCGCTTTTTGGGGCCTTCTTGATTATATTTTTGATCGGCACTGCATACACTGCCATCGGCTGTCTAGCCTCGGCTCTCACATCAAGTCAAATCGTTGCAGGAATCATCACCATCGCGGTGCTAATTTTTCATTACTTCTTAGGCTTTGTGACCGTTATCTGGGGAGAATCATTTCTAGGTGCGGCTTTGTTTCACTACATTTCGCCACAGCAGCACCTTCATCATTTCGCGACTGGATTGCTTGATTCACGGCCACCAATTTTCTACCTAAGCCTGACCTCTTTGGTCCTCCTCCTCACCTATCAAATCGTCGATCTACGGCGCTGGCGCCCCTAGATTTAAGCTCCCCCAAGAGATGCCTACCCCTCAGCAAAAAAAGCCCGAGAAAAAGCGGTCTTCGCGTCCGAGTCGCTTCGGTCACCGGCTTCTAATCAGCCTTCAGATCATTCTTCTCTTAAGCGCACTCATTTTTCTAAACTATCTTTCTTCACAAAATCCATCACGGATCGATCTCACCCGCACCGCTGACTTCACCTTATCAACTTCCACCACAAACTATCTTCATAGCCCGGAAATTGCTGATCGTCAGCGGGCGATCACATGGACACTTCTCCACCGTCGCAGCTCACCTTTCTATCGCCGGACCCGCGCGCTCGCCGAAGAATACCAGCGGATTTCTGGGAATCAGATCACCCTCCAGGTAATCGATCCACTGCGCTCTCCAGATCGCACAGCCCAATTTTGTGCCACCTACAATCTGACTCTGGTCCGCGATTTACTTTTGATCGACGCGCGGCCTTCGGACAAGACCCCTATCATCACAGAGACCAGCACTGGATCTCCCGCTCTCAATCGTCACATCGCTATCGCATTGACCGATGAAATGGTCACCTACGAGATCGGCCTTGATGGCCAACGCCGCCCGGCAATTTACCGCGGCGAGGATGTTCTTACCGCTAGTTTGATCCAGGCCACGGAAGGCAAGACGAAAACATTGCTACATCTCGCTGATAAATCACAAAATTCAACAGATCCAGCCGCATCTCCAGCCGCGCACCTAGCCGCGACTCTCCGCTATCAAAACATTGGTCTGGTAGAGGCAAATCTTGCAGGTTTGGATAAAATTCCCGAAACGATCGAGGGAATCACTATCATCGCTCCTGAGTATGATTTTACCGAACCTGAAATAAGCGTTCTCGATGAATATTGGAACCGTCCTCGCTCGGCAACATTGATCCTTCTACATCCAACGAACCCAGTCCCACCTAGGCTGCGCACTTTCCTTCGGGCAAAGGGCGTCACCCCCCGAAATGACCGGATCATCGGCAAGGATCAAGACCGGATTATTACATCAGTCCGCGGCACCTTCTCCTCCGGAATTCCGTTCCTCAAAGATCTCGCAGGGCGTAGCACAACCTTTGAAGACCCCTCCTCTTCTCTCGATGTTCGCGAAAGCGCGCCGGATCTGGCGATCAAGAAAATTGCTCCGGTTCCGCTGATTGAAATACTCAGTGATTTCTGGGGAGAGAAAGATTTTGCCGCTACGCCGGAGTCTGCAGATTCAGCTGAGAATGCTGCCGAATCATACGATCCGATCCGGGATACCCCACCTCCCCTCCACTTAGCTGCCGCCGTGACTCGCGGTGCTGCAAATGACGATCGTTTTGCTGCCGATACGTCGCGTCTGGTCATCATTGCGAATTCCGAATTTCTTAACCCAGAAAATCAGCGTGCAGAGAATATTGATTTTCTAAACTCCTCAGTAAACTGGCTCTTACACCGGGAGTCGTTCACCGGCCTTAGTCCACGCTCCATCGGAACTTATAAGCTGCCTCTCCTAGAGCCTCAAGTGACCTTCATCAATCGCATCAATCTTTTCTTCGTCCCGCTCGCTTTCCTCCTACTTGGTGCCACGGTTTACTCTACTCGCCGCTCATGACTTCTAGTTTCTTAATAGTAGTCGACAGGATTTTTTATACCGCCTGAAAAGCATCCCACATTGCGTTCCTTAACTCTTTTTCTACTTTTAGCATGCTTTCTCTTCGGAACGCTTGCCGTTTGGCAGTTCCAAGAAGGCGGGCTGCAGCGAATCTTAGGCATCCCTTCAGTCCAGCCAAGCGAAAATATCTATCCTGATTTCAATCCGAATGACGTTAAGACGATTCACCTGAAAAAAAATCAGGACCAGGCTGTTTTTCGAAAGACCTCTGAGGGCTGGATGATGGAGAAACCGTGGGTAGATCGGATGGACCCACGAGCTGCAATCGCAATTCTTAGTTTCATTAATACCACGACTGCGCAGGATTCCGCTGAGCGCGCTGAGCTAAATCCTGAGAAAACCGGGTTCGCCAATGATACAACCGAGCTCAGCCTAAAAGACGATGATGGCAATTCGCTTTCCCGTTGTCGCCTTGGCAGAAGGACGCCGCTGTTTGCTCTCGCACCGAGTGAATCTACCACGGAAGCCACGGCACCCCTTCCGACCACCTACCTTTTGCCGCTAGATAAAGGCCGAAAATCCCACATCTATGCAGCTACTGGCGATATCTTGCCACTGTTTGAGCAAAACTTTTTTCATCTAAGGGACCACAGACCGTTTTACTTCAATCCTCTGTCCTTACAGACCATTCGCATTCGCTCACTGCAGGGAGAGCTAACGCTCAATCGTGAAACGCCGAATCGGCCTTGGCGTATTAGTAAACCTCTCGACCTACCGACAGATCCAACGGCAATCAAGCGTCTGCTAGAAGGTCTCGTCACTCTCCAAGGAACGACCCTAAGCGATCGGTCTGAGATTACACTTCCTGCAGATGGAACATCCAGCGAGAATATCCAAATTTCAATTACCCCGTTTCCGACAAAACGCGAAGCTCCTACCGAGACGACCCTCGAAATCCTTCCGCCAACAAGCCCAGATGACCGCTCGACACTTGCGCTTGTTAGTGATCGGCCGAATACCCTTTTCACTATTCCGCTAAAGGCAGAGCCAGAAATTACCTCAATCGCAGATTTGCCAGTCTCCGTGAATGACCTTCGCGATCCGTCATTGACCAACATAAATATCGCGTCGATCCGGGGGATCGCAATCCAGACTGCGACCGCACCCACAATCCTAATTTCTCGCGAAGCTCCAGCCCCTTGGATCGCTACAATCTTGGGAAAAGAAAGTCTCGCTAATGAGACAAGACTCTTCGATCTATTGAAAGCAGTGTCCGAAACTCGAGCACTCTCGTTTGAGACTGACGCGGCGCCCGCTGACCTGAGTCCGTGGGGCTTGCAGCGACCGTCACTCATCCTAACCTTCCTTGCCTCAAATAAAGAGACGCTTACGATCCACTTTGGGATCGGCCCTCAAGGTAACCTATTTGCAAAGCGCAAAGGCAGTAAAACAATCATGCGGATTCCAAGGGAATTCTTAGAGAAGATCGCGATCAATTCACAGTCTTGGCGACATTCACGCCTATGGTCACTTTCTAGGGTCGATCTAACATCTTTGGAGCGCCGAGAGGGCGAAGAACCGCCCATCGAACTCAGCTATAGTTTCCTAGATGAAACATGGGAAGCCTTGCAGAATGAAAAGGACCTAACATCGCAGCTGGATCCAACGAAAGCCGAATTTCTGCTGACTAGCTTAGAAAATCTTCAGGTCTCCACATGGCTTTCTCCCGCTGATCCGCTGGCTAAGAACGCATTAGAAAGCCCCGATCTTAGCTTCACGATCACGGAGAATACGATTGACGAGTTTGGTGAAGAAGACGGGCAAAATATCCGCATTCTCGATATCGCGACCGATACGGAATCGCGGAACATCTACGGCAGACTAAGCACCGAGGAGGCACCATTCATTTTGGCTCCTGAGGACCTTTTGAAACTTCTCATTCCTTTGCTTGATGAATAAGACTGCCTATTCGTGGAAAGAAGTATTGCTTCGTGTGGTTCTGATTTGCGCTGGTTCGATCGCGATTTTACTACCAGCTTGGCTCCCCAATCGACCTGGCGTTCCTTTTCAGCGCGGAACCGTGGAGCTGATGCAGTCTGGCTTATTAGCCGCCGCTACGGCAGTGATTATCGGTGCACTCGCTCATGCTGGACCGCGTAGACCCGTCTGCCGCGTTCTCGCCTTCGGGCTTGCAGCTGCACTGGTAGGTGAGTTAGAGGATTTTATTGTCGGTATCATGCGGTGGCCCTTCCCTCATACCCTGATTATTGGAATATTTCTTGGCCTTGCGTTCTTCACGATGCTGAAACATCGGCGCACAATGTTGCGCTTTGTCCATTCAATCGGCCAGCATGCAGGGGCTGGTTTTGTCGCCGCCGCGCTGATTATCATCTACGTTTTTAATCGTGTGGTCGGGACCCCCCAATTCTGGCAGGCAAGCCTTGGTGATGCCTTTTCCCCTGAGATTCCAAAGATTTGCAAGAGCTATCTAGAACTACTCGCCTGCTACTTCATCTTCGTTGGCACACTCGGCCTCGCCATCACCCTTGGGCGGCGAGAGGAAATTGATTAAAATGAGCCGCCCGTCTTCTATAAAACGTGCCCAGTGGCATCTTGAGGTCTATCTTCATCACTCCGTAAAAATTTTAGCTAGGGCCCTTCCGCCCCGTATGATTTTTCGGCTTGGAGAGATCTTGGGTAAGCTGCTTTGGCCCTTCTTATCGAAACGCCGTGCGGTGATTACTAGGAATCTACGGATTGTCCACGGCGGAAACATCACGCCTAATGCTGCCAGTAATCTAGCGCGCGAATCGTTCATTCGCACTACCGCAAATCTTCTTAGCACCTATCTACCACAGGATCTAAATGCCACCCAGCTCGACTCAATATTGAAAATCGAGAATCCGGAAATTGCGAACACTGCGATAGCGGAAGGAAAGGGCGTGATTCTTCTGCTTGCCCATATGGGCAACTGGGAGCTACTCACTCGGATGAATCTGTTTTATGGTCCAGATATTCCCGCTGGAGCGTTTTACCGACCCCTCAACAATCCAGTTCTAAACGAATTGATTTTATCCCAGCGCCAAGCCAGCGGGACGCGGCTTTTTTCGAAAAAAGACTCATTACATCAGGTCACTGCGTTTTTAAAATCTGGCGGTATTTTAGGCGTCCTCGCCGATCAAAGAATGGGTGCCCAAGGGGAACTGTGCGAGTTTTTCGGTCGGCTCACTCGCACTACCCCTTTGCCAAGCCTTCTTGCACGCCGCTGCAAATCAGCAGTGCTGACCTTGTCACTGAGGACTATCGCCCCCGGAAAATGGAGCGCGAAATATCGCAGACTAAATCTTCCGCCGACTGTCGATGCCTGCACGAAAATTTTAGAGGAATCAATTCGCGATTCCTTGATTGATATGTTCTGGCTGCAGGAACGCTGGCGATTAAACGCCTCCCCCCGAATGCCGCTAGATAAATGGCTAAAAGCGCCTTCCAAGAGGGGAAAAATTCCCCACCGAATCCTGATCTGGCAGACGGAGAGTCCGGAAATGGTGATTCCTGAGAAATACCTGCATCAAGATGCAAACTACGAATATGCAATCGGCAAAGATGCATCAGAAATTGCCGTGATCGATTCATCACAGAATCTTCCCATCGATCTAATTCTTTCACAGAATCCGAATGATGATTTGAAAAAATTCGCTGCCCTCTTGGGTATTCCTTTGGCAAAAATCTGATCTTTGCAGTGGCTGATTTGTAAGCTTTTTGGCTTCTAGAGAACCACAAGTTTACCGCTTTGGATGAACCGTGAGCGCCTTTTGTAAATCTTCAGGCGTTATATTAAGATTCTCCATCTCAGCCTCACAGGCTTGTCTCACAGTCTGCCCAGTTTTCATCGCCTGTTTGGCAATTTCTGAAGCCCGATCATATCCGATCAACGGAACCAGTGGGGTAACCATCGCCAGTGAGCGCTCGATTAGCTCTTCGCATCTCTCTCGGTTTGCTGTAATTCCTGCCACGCAGTTTTCGCCAAATTCCTGGCTGATATTTGTCAAAAGCATCACCGATTCTAAGAATGCACTGCCTAGCAGGGGCATCATGGCATTCAGCTCAAATTGCCCACCCGCTCCGCAAAATGTGAGCGTGGTCTGATTTCCAAAGACACGGGCGGCTACCATCGTCGCCGCTTCACATAGGACCGGATTTACCTTCCCGGGCATAATTGAAGATCCAGGTTGCAATGCGGGCAACTGAATTTCACCGATGGCACACCTTGGGCCAGATCCCAAAAGCCGGATATCGTTTGCAATCTTATACAATGCTGTTGCTATTGCGTTCAACTGCCCATGGGCCTCAACCAGTGCGTCTCGAGCTGCCTGTGCTTCGAAGGCATTTTTTGCCTCAAGCAGCGATAGTCCCGTCTGCTCATTGATATATTGGATGGTTAAGCCCGCAAAGCCCTCCGGGCAATTTAGCCCAGTTCCAATTGCAGTTCCACCAAGGGGAACTTCTCTCAAAACCTCAATGGCTCGTTGAACTCTCTCTTCAGCCTTCTCGATCTGCGCGGCATACCCAGAGAATTCTTGGCCTAGAGTCATTACTACTGCGTCCATCAGATGGGTCCGCCCAATCTTCCCGACATCCGCAAATTCACGGGCTTTCGAATCCAAGGAATTTCGCAAACCACCAAGTGCGGGCAGAAGCCGATTTTGTAATTCCAAGCTGGCTGCTATATGAAGCGCAGTCGGGAAGGTGTCGTTGGAAGATTGTGCAAGGTTGACATGATCATTTGGGTGAACGTCTTGCAGGCCTTTGCGATGGCATAAATTCGCGATTACCTCATTCGCGTTCATATTTGTCGAGGTTCCAGATCCCGTCTGATAGATGTCTACTGGAAAGTGCGAATCATGATCGCCTTGAGCAATTTCTTCGGCCGATTCTTGGATCCCTCGCGCAATTTTTTCCTCCATGGTCCCGAGCTTTCTATTTGACTGTGCGGCCGCAGCTTTCAGAAGGCCATAAGCTCTGATCACCGGAACTGGAATTCTCTGCCCTGAAATTGGAAAATTTAGAACAGCTCGTTGGGTTGAAGCGCCATACAATGCATCGGCAGGCACCGATAGCTCGCCCATTGAATCCTTCTCTATGCGTGTCTTTTCCATGCTAGGAGTGAACTCCTATCTGTCCGAAAAATCAACAGCGCTACACATTTTCCGCGAGGGAAAAATTCCCAAACTTACCGCTGGCAAAACTACCCAAGGTGCTTACATTATGTTACCTAGCGATAACTCAAGTCCGGGAACTTGGCACACCGCTTGCTCTACAGACCATACAATCCGCTGCAAACATGAAAAAAATCGAAGCAATCATCAAACCATTTAAGCTAGAAGAAGTGAAAGAAGCCCTCGCCGAAGTCGGTGTTCAGGGAATGACTGTGACTGAAGTCAAAGGCTTTGGCCGTCAGAAGGGACATACCGAAATTTATCGCGGTTCCGAATACACTGTCGACTTCCTCCCAAAAGTTAAGATCGAGATTGTAGTGGATGACGAACAAGCAGATGGCGTAGCTCAGGCGATTGTTAAAAGCGCGAACACTGGTAAAATTGGAGACGGCAAGGTTTTCCTTTCTACAGTAGATGAAGCGATTCGTATCCGGACCGGTGAAACTGGTTCGCTCGCTGTTGCAGTCAATTAAGGCGCAACTTTCGTATTTCTTAAAACCACCTTTCCCTTCCGAGGGTTTGGTGGTTTTTTTTGCGATCAGACTCCGCTTATGTTTAAAGGCAGGAGTTTCTGGGAGAGTGGCTGCTTAGTTTTCTGCCGAGGGGCTGATTAATGGGGGCAATTCACTCCTCAGCTTCACCGCCTTTTACTCTCACCTTACCGCGCAACTTGGCTTCGATGAAAGAATCGATATCACCATCCATCACATCAGAAATACTTCCACTTTCTTCGCCAGTGCGCAGATCCAATACTTTTTGATAAGGCTGAAAGACATAGGATCGAATCTGGTTCCCCCATGAAACATCCCCTTTCTCGCCGTATGCGCGGTCAGATTCCGCTCGCTGCTTATCTTCTTCGATCTGGTAGAGCTTCGCCTTTAGAATCTGATAAGCCATTTCACGGTTTGCCCCTTGGGAACGTGCCGAGGTAGATCGGATAAGGATTCCCGAAGGCAAATGCCGAAGGATCACAGCAGTCTCCACTTTGTTGACGTTTTGCCCCCCTTTGCCACCCGATCTAGTTGTGGTAATCTCCACGTCCTTTTCGTTGATCTCAATTTTGATCTCTTTCGAAATTTCAGGAGTTACATCGATCGCCGCGAAGGAAGTGTGTCGCTTCGCAGCTGAATCGAAGGGCGAAATTCTCACGAGCCGATGGACTCCCCGTTCATTTTTCAAAAACCCATACGCATACTCGCCGCTTACTTTCAGCATCGCGCTTCGCAACCCAGCCTCATCGCCATCTTGCCAGTCCAGAGTCTCCACTGTGAAGCCTTTGCGCTCTGCCCAGCGAGTATACATACGGTGAAGCATTTGCGCCCAATCACATGCTTCAGTTCCCCCAGCGCCCGATTGGATTACTAGGAAGCACGCTGAATCATCTCCCGGAGCATTGAGCAAGGTGAGTAGCTCATAATCGCGGATGTCTTTCTCTAGTCCACTCGCTCCATCGATCGCTTCACGCGCTAGTTCTTCATCCTCAAATTCTTGGGCGAGACTTACGCCTTCAATCACATCTTTGCTGCGCTCTTCGAGAGAGAGAAACGCTTCAAGCTTCTTTTTGAGTCCAGCTGCGTCTTCAGAAACTCCTCTTGCCTGCTCCGGATCATCCCAGAAATCTGGCGCTCCCATCGCCTCTTCCAAAGTCTGAATTTTCCCTTCTAGAACAGGGACGTCAAAGATACCTCCTGAGCTTTGACAAACGGTCCTGAAAACCATTTGTATCGAGCGCCAGGAGGTCAGCGGTAGGTAGATTTGACATAAACTTCTCGCAGACAATCTTATGCCTGGTTCCCACGCAAGGAGAAATCTACTAACCAAGATTGCCCGCCGCTTCGATAAATCGGCAAGGTCTATTGACCAAAGGCTTAGCCCACCTAAGATTCCGGCAAATGAACCAAAAGACTATCCCTACGATCTCCTCAGGCACACCTGGCCCGCTGGGCATTCTACACCTTCCGCGCCTTTGGCAAAAACTCTCCTTAAGTTCACTCGGAAAATTGGCCGAAGGATACGATGCATGCGGGCCAGGATACGATCAGATGGCCTTGGATGCTTTGGGGCTTGATAAGGATTCACTGATTCATTTCATCGGTTCTCAGAAGCCTAATTACCCCCAATTTGAAGCTTATGTCCGGGAACATGCAACGAAGCTAAATCAGACTGCCGTTTCGCAGCTGAACGCCGCGATCGCAGGCTATCAACACGACGAAAAAACACGCAAGGCTATCTTGGAAGCAGTGGGCCTACCAGACGGCCACCCAACCGATGCGATAAATCTTAATAATCTCGATGACTGGCATGCTTTTTATGGTGCGGAGCTTGCCGACAACTAATCGATTTGTTCAAAAGAACTTCGCCATTTCTTGGTGATCCCTTAGTCCCATCAGCGCAAACGCGAATTTGTCATTTTCCCAACAAGCGTGCGCCCAATCGCCTTCTTGAGTAATTGCAGGCCGGCTTTCTTTAGGCAAATGGCAGCGGACATCAGCTTTTCGAAAGATCAGCAGGTGCAGACTGCCTCCATCGTCATCAAAACTTAGCAAAGATCCGCGTTTGCCATCGATCATGAGCTCCCGACATCCAAGGCCTTTGATGCTTTTTAGGCTCTGAGGAATCATCCCATCGCCACAAGGCAGGCCCCTTTCTCGCAGTGCGGCGATTAGCTGTTTTGTTTCCGAAGCGGTATTATCCAATGAGAACAGTGGAGATTCAAAGGTTCTGACAAAACCTGCCTCAACTGCTTTGATAGTCACCCGATCATCGGCGATCGTCGGATACATTTCGATCTCTTCGGTAGATAGGACTTGTTCAGGAAGAACTGTATCAGACTGACTCTGCCGCATCGAGAAAATCGTCAAAGCGCCAATCATGATCGTTGCGGCCAGACCCAAAGCTATTCCCCACCTAGGAAAATAAGCAGCAGTTTTACGCGTTGCAATACTTTGGTCCATCGCCTCGATCACTTTACTACGCAGGTCCTGCGGCACTTCGATGGACCCCATCGCGGCGGCAAAACCAAATTCATCCTTTTCGGGAAAATCATTCGGGACCTCAACGCCACGAACCATTGCCAGCAGAACGTCTTCGCGCAACCGTTTTGGAAGCTCCACTCTTGCGAAGCTTTCAGCAAATTCGGCATCGAAGATTCGCTCATCCACCAGCCATTTCCCCAGCTCTAGATCCACTGTTGCCATCTTCAAAGCAGCCATGAAATCGTGGTCTTCAATGTCTTCACCGCTCGGACGGAAGCTTTGGAGTATAAATTTCGCACGTTCCCGATTCATAGCTGCACCCCCCGATGCTTCTGAAACAATTCCGGATTTAGATCTACCAAATTCTTCGGCGCGCTCGAAGGTTCTGACACCATCTTCTTCTTCAACATTTCTTTTCCCCGGGACAAACGAGACATTACTGTGCCGATTGGGATCTCGAGGATCTCCGCAATTTCTTTGTAAGAATGCTGCTGTAGGTAGAACAAAGCTAACGGCGCGCGGTAGGTTTCGTCCATCTGTCCGAGCAATTTGACTGCGTGATGCCCATCCAATTGCCTCTCAGCCCCCTCTTCAGCGGTCTGCACCTCACCCGCGATCGACTCATCTAAGGGCTCATCCGAATACCTCGCTTGTTTGCGCCGCTGGCCTAGAAACTCGCGATACAAGGTAGTAAAAAGCCAAGTCTTCGCCTTGCTTCGATCCCTGAGCTGCGAATTCTTCGCTGCCCAGATACAAAACGTCTCCTGAACTAGATCAGCTGCCCGATCTGGATTGCGCGTCAGTGAATATCCAAAACGATATAAGCCCTCATAATATGCATCGACTAATTCTGTAAATTCGCTCATCCGCTTGAAAGGATAGGATACACCTAGAAGTGAAAATATTCCGAATAAAAACTTCCACGCCGTGAAAGCGCTCACAGTATTTGGCAGACGAAAGAAGTTTTTGATCGATCCAATGGAGATTCGTCAGCACGTTTATCAAACGACTTATGCGCACCAAGGCAATTTCACTACTTCAAGAACTTACAGAAGCTCATTCCATATCCGGTCATGAAGACGAGGTGCGGGCGATTTTTGCTTCGGAGCTAGATGACCTTGGACCGCTTGCGACTGACAAGAATGGTTCAATCGTCTGTGCTTTGCAGAATGACGGTCCTCGCATCCTGATCGCCGGCCATATGGATGAAGTCGGGTTCATGGTTCAAAATATCACTATAGATGGCTTCATTCATTTTGTGACCATCGGTGGATGGTGGAGCCAGGTCTTGCTAGGGCAGCGGGTAGAGATCCGCACCCGTAGTGGAGAGAAAGTTCTTGGGCTCATTGGGAGTAAGCCTCCTCATTTTCTCCCGCCAGCAATTCGTAATAATCCCGTTGAAATCACGAGTATGTTTATCGATATCGGAGCGAATTCCCGGCGGGAAGTGATCGAAGATTTTCAGATCTCACTTGGCGATCCAATCGCGCCCTATTCGCTTTTCACGGCTCTATCGAAAGAGAATCATTATATGGCAAAAGCCTTCGATAATCGAGTTGGTATGGCCTGCGCAATTCAGGCTGGAATTGAGCTTTCAGCCGAGGATCTAGAGAATGAAATCATCCTCGCGGGTAGCGTTCAGGAAGAGGTCGGATTACGAGGGGCCCGCACCCTGGCAAATTTCGTGAAGCCAGATGTGGCCATTGTATTGGAAGGTCCGCCTGCAGACGATACTCCAGGTTTCAATCCGCTGGAAAGTCAGGGGAAACTTGGATCCGGTGTGCAAATCCGGCTTTATGATCCAACTGCGATTACCAACCCGCGGCTCGCTGAACTAACTATTGAGATAGCGGAGCGGGCAAATATTCCGCATCAGCTCACTGTGAGGCGATCTGGGGGCACAGACGCAGGTGCGCTCCATCAGTCAAACCAAGGGATCCCGACCATCGTGCTCGGCACACCGGCACGCTACATCCATTCGCACAATTCGATCATCGATCTGGAGGACTACCTAGCAATGGTCCAGCTCACAGTTGCCCTTGCGAAAGCTCTCGATTTCTCAACGACGAAATCGCTCACCGAATATTTATAGATTGTACTAATCTAAGGGCGCTGCGTTTCAACCGACAGACTGAACGCTCATCGTAGATCTTTGCATAGCACAAAGGGCGAGACGACGAGCGCTTCTAGGCTCACAGCTTCACCCCTTCCCTCCATTTGATCCCATTGGTGGGCATGTAGGGCACCGATTTTCACCAGATCGCCGGCTGCCAACCAATCCGCGACTTTGCCCTGGGCAGCTGCGCCTTCTTCAGCAAAGACGGCACCCACTTCCACCAAGTCCAGACAGCGGTCTACGAAGTAAAGGACTTCACTTAAGTAATGGGGGCGTAGGTAGCTCCACCTCACCACTCCGGTATACTTTGCTAACTTTTCAGCAAGAGGCGCAGTATCTTCGCCAAGCATCGTATAGCTCAAGCTCTCCGCTTTGCGTTTCTTAGCACCCATCTACATCCTCTTCCCAAATCAGCCCGATAAACACAATCTACAAAACGCAATTCATCCCGAAACTTTCATTTGCATCCATCTCTCAAGTGCCAACACTCCCGCCTTCCTTTCTGTCAAATAACCAATGTCTAAGAACACGATCGTCACCGGCCAACGCTACATCACCACATCAGAGCCGGCTTTAGGACTCGGGCTTGTCATTTCTGAGGAAAACGGACTCGTGGAAATGTCCTTTTCAGCTTCTGAGGACGTCCGCACATACGCAATCGATAGCGCTCCTTTGGTCCGCGTTCGTTTTGCACCCGGCGATGAAATCTATGATGCTGCAGGATCCCACATCACGGTTGAGAAACTCACGGAGAAAGATCATCTCATTACCTATCATGCTGGACCCGTCGCAATTCATGAGACAGATCTCGCAGATACGCTTTCTTTCATTCGTCCTGAAAAACGCCTTCTTGCCGGACTCGCAGATTCACCACGTGCCTTTGAGCATCGCCTCGAAGCCCTGCGGTGGAACGCCGCCATCCGGCGTTCTCCAGCTCGCGGATATACCGGTGCTCGGATCGATCTAATTCCACATCAGCTCGCCATTGCTGCTGAAGCCGCAAACCGCGCTTACCCGCGCATCCTCCTCGCGGACGAAGTTGGCCTCGGAAAAACAATTGAGGCCTGTCTGATCCTGCAGCGGCTACACTTGACCGGCCGGGCCGACCGAATTCTGATTCTCGTCCCCGAACCTCTTGTTCATCAATGGTTCATCGAGCTCCTTCGCCGCTTTAATCTCCTTTTTTCAATTTTTGATTCGGAGCGTCTTCGCCCGGCAGATACTTTCGAGGACGAAGATGAGAATAATGATTCTGACACTTACGAAGGCCTCATACCCGGAGAGAATGAAGAAAAATTTGCCGCTGGAGATGAAGTAAACCCATTTTTAGAGTCGCAGCTGATCCTCTGTGCTACCGAGTTCTTAACAGAAAATCCAGATCATGCAGATCAGGCACGCGCAGCAGGATTTGATCTTCTGATCGTCGATGAAGCACACCATCTCGCCTGGTCGGAAAATGACCCTTCGCCGGCTTATTCGACAGTAGAATCATTTGCTACCAAGATACCGTCAGTTTTACTGCTCACGGCGACTCCTCAGCAACTTGGCCCTGAGGGGCATTTCGCGAGACTTCGCCTACTTGATCCAGCGCGATATTCATCACTCGAAGGTTTTCTCGAAGAAACAGAATGCTACACGCCCTTGGCCCTTGCAATTGAGACCTTGGCGGCGGGAAAAATACCCGAAGAGATCTCTTCGCTCGTAGAAGAATCGCCATATGCGAAGGAACTTCTCGAAAAGCTTAAAGCAAAGGATGAGTCGGCCCGCGAGCCTTTGATCAGACACCTCGTCGACTCGTTTGGCACCGGGCGGGCCTTTTTCCGCAATACGCGAGAGCGCCTTACCGGTTTCCCCAAACGGTTACCGATATTACATCCACTTAGCTCCGGGACTTCTCCTTACGATTGGTTGGCCTCATTGCTCCGTGAGCTACCTGAATCAGAGAAAGTTTTGCTAATCACAAGTTCTCCAGAGGCAGCGATTACGATTCAAGACCGCCTTGCATCTCTACTTAGTGTCAAATCTGCCCTCTTCCATGAGGAACTAACGCTTCTTCAGCGAGATAGAAATGCCGCCTACTTTGCTGAAGCCGAAGGGGCGCGAATCCTGATTTGCTCAGAAATCGGATCTGAAGGTCGGAATTTTCAGTTCGCCCGTCATTTAGTCCTCTTTGGCCTCCCAAGAGATCCAGAAGTCCTTGAACAAAGGATCGGGCGTCTCGACCGAATTGGACAGACCGGGGACATTTCTATTCATGTTCCATATGGTGAAAACAGCAAATCAGAGCTGCAAGCGCGCTGGTTACATGAAGCACTTGATGCTTTTTCCGAACCCCTGAAAGGCGCAACTACTTTGGCCTTCGAGCTACTCCCCTTGCTAGACGAAATCGACGTGTATGAAGATCTTCCTAATAATCCGGATATTCAGGAGTTTTTCAAAAAGTCACGTGCAGCGAAAGCGGCGATTCAAACGTCACTTGCGTCTGGGCACGACAAACTTCTAGAGCTTGGTGCCCCTTCCCCGGATCAAGCATCGGATCTTCTGGAAGCGATCGAGGAAGCTGATGCGGATCCACGCTTTCAGCGCTTCGCACTTCGCTTATTTGATCACATGGGTCTCGATGTAAAAGACCTCTCGGCACACTCTTTTGTCCTGAAGCGAGGCCAGCGCCAGTCAGATGCATTAGCGGATATTCCCGATGAAGGGCTCTCAATTACCTTTGACCGCCTTACAGCAATTTCCATGGAGAATCTCTCCTTCATGACTTTAGATCATCCTGCACTGTTAGATTCCGTCCATCAGCTGCTCAGCGGTCCTCAAGGAAATGCTTCGTTTGCTCGGCTTCAAGATGGCAAAGGAAGTGCGATCTTTCTTGAATGTGCATTTGTGCTAGAAACCCTAGCACCGCAACGCCTTCAGCTAGATCGATTTCTCCCGCCTACCCTCTGCGAGTTATTGTGGATCATCAATTGAAGGCGCAAACAAAAGCCCTACCGGCAAAACTGCTTCAACCTGCAGACTCCCGCAAGCTTGTGGCACAGGAAGAATTCCGCACCAAAATGCTGCCGGAAATGTTGTCTGCGGCACGCGCCATCGCAGATAAGGCATCTGCCAAGCCGCGAGCTGCCGCCGCAGACATGGCCTCTTCGTTCATAGGCAGCCAGATAAGTCGATTGAAAGACCTGCAGACTCGCAACCCGAACATCAGTTCCGCAGAACTAGAGAGTCTTAAAAGGACCCTCTCTGACTCTCTAGAAGCAATCTCCGCCTCAAAAGTTCGGCTCGATTCGATCCGCCTAATTGTCCGTCAATAGAACAATGGGAATGAATAAGCCGATAAAGATCCACTTACTCGAATTTTGAAGACGTCTATCTTCACCATTCATAATTTGGGGGCGGAAAAAAGTCTTTCTAAGGACTATGTAAAAATATCGATTATTTTCGAAATTCAGTGTCGCTTACGGGTAAAATCCTTCATAACGTATCAATGAACGGGAGCTTTGAAGCTTCTGGGAAAACAACAAACAAGAATATGAAAGCCAAACACATCTCATCAATTATCGCTGCAACAGCCGCAAGTTTCCTCTTCATCTCCTGCGATTCTCCGCAAGAAGAAGCTGCAGAAGCCAAAGCTGATCAAATGGAAGACCAAGCTGACGCAGTCCGCGATGGCGCAGAAAAAACAGCTGACATGAAAGAAGATTCTGCTGACGCAATGCGCGACAACGGAGCTTCCGAAGCAGCAGCTGACGCTGTCGAAGACGAAGCTGATGTGATTCGTGATCAAGCAGAGCAGAAGGCAGACAACATCGAAGACGCAGCAGACGAAGTTGAAGACGCTGCTGAATAAGCCGTAGAATTTAGATTTCTATCCTTAAAAGCTGCTAGCTCACGCTAGTGGCTTTTTTTGTAAACAGAGACAGGGCAGGCCGCAGGAACGTAAATGTTCTGCCTCAGAACAGGTGACTAGGTGGAAGCTGATTTGGACTTATCAGAAAGCAGAACGTCTTTCCCAATGCTCATAAATATCTTTGTAAATACAGGTGTGAAATTATCCGGATCCTGATCCATCCATCTGCGAATCTGCTCATAGGTGAAGGGCATCATTGCCTCTATTTCTGCTGCTGGAAATCGCACCCCGCCGCCGCGGTGGGTGACTGTATAAACCCGGAAAAATTCCCAGCCATTTTCCTGGCTGGGCTCAAGTCGCAATACTTCGTTCAAAATATTCTCAGCTGGAAAATGGATTCCCATTTCTTCGGTCAGCTCACGCCGGGCGGCCTGTTCATAACTTTCACCATGGTCGAGGTGACCTGAAACACTCGAATCCCAAAGGCCAGGACTTTTATCCTTCAATCGCGATCGCTTTTGTAGATAGAGATCACCCCTCTTGTTAGTCACCCAGACGTGAATTGCTCGATGCATTAAGTCATCCGCATGCACCCGCGCCCGTGTCTCTTGGCCGATGACTACATCTTCGCAATCGACAATATCAAACAGTTCATCATCCCGCTGAGCGGAAGATGGCTCGCCGCTACTGAGCAACTTCGTCAGCTCAATCCATTGCCTCAAACCCAGCTCTTCGCCCCGCACCTTTTCGCTTACGCCAAGGTTCGCGCTTATCTCTGCCCAATTAGTAAGCGGCGGAAGAGCTCCTAGTAGTTGCTTGCGCAGCTGTTTCCGTCTCTGGGAAAACCCGCGTTTTACCAGCTCGTCGAAGCGTCTCCGATCAAGCACTGGCATGGATCCGGGCTGATGCTGCTCTAAAACTGCCACCGCAGAATCGACATGCGGGCGCGGATGAAATGAATCCGGACCTACAACTCCGACAGTCCGGATCTGCCAATCAATCTGCATCCGCAAGCTCAGCATGCCGTAGTCTTTCGTTCCGGGCTTGGCCTCCATCCGCTCGACAACTTCTTTCTGCAGCATCACCACTGCCCGACAAAATGGATGGGGAGCTGTTAGGAGATTCTTCATAATCGCGCCTCCACTCGAATAAGGCAGATTACCTAAAAACTTTGTCCGCCCGTGCCCGAACAGGTTCCTTCGATCAAATTGTGCTGCATCTTCATGATACACCACCACATCTTCTCGCTCCGCATATTTGGCTGTTAGCTCACTTGCCAGACGGCGATCAAACTCGATTAGTATTAGCAATCTAGTCTTCCCTACTAGATGCTCTGTCAGCGCCCCAGTCCCCGGCCCTACCTCAACGATCGTATCGGTTGCCTCAAGGGCTAACTGATCGACGATCCAATCAGCCACAGTTTCATCGATCAGAAAATTTTGACCTAGCTGCTTACTTGGCTGGACTCCGGCCTGATCTAGCACCCTTCGTATCTGCTCTTGATCCATCGAGCTATCTCCCTTTGAACTCTCTGCCGCGCCCAGATTGCCAAGCCTCTTTTACGCTCTTATATAGATCATTGAGTTGCCTCTCGCTAAGGAGCCGATACTCAATACTCTTTGAATGCGTGGTAAGCGGATACTTTTTTACAACCATTTCTGAAAAGTTACTCCCACTTAGCTCAGATCCTCTCTCAGCAAAGTCCGTGATTCGATCCGTCAATAAGGCCGCGCCTTTGAGCTGTCCGCTTGCTGGCTTCAGAAAATAGAAACGAGCCAAAGCCTGCCCCCGTGTGTCCACTGTCACTTCATTGACGACGATCGCACCATCCAACAAATATTCATGGCGGCTTACCGAAACAATGTTGGATAGGGCTACTAAATATTCCCCGCCGGGGACCTTCGCCTCCCAGAACCCGGCCTTGCCCAGCGCTTCTTTGGAGTCTTCTCCAGCCTCCTCGGCTTCCTGAGCTGCAGCAGGCCAGACTACAATCAAGCTTGCTGCGCATAATAGACTGACGAAGAAAAGATTCCGGAATCTCATCTTGGTAGCCTATGCTGCACCTTTCTGATTGGCTAGCTTCAAGACGAGCCCATTTGTTCTTCACTGTAAGTCCGATCCGCTTCAAGAAGCGAATAAGTTTCGGGGGATCCTTATTCGCCCAATACTTGCTGTCGCCTTCAAAGCTGCTTAACTCCTCCGGTGGCCTATCTAGAAATTCACAACCTAAAAAAGCACTTTACTAAAAAATCGAACTCTTTGTTCAAACCGCAGGCCACAACGATTCGTGCCGTTGATGGGGTGAATCTCAGCCTCGAGAAAGGTCAAATTCTAGGGCTTGTCGGCGAGTCAGGTTGCGGGAAATCTACCCTATCGCGCACAATCATGCAGCTTATTCCTGCAAGTTCTGGAAGGATCATTTTAAATGGAGAAGATTACTCAGCATTGACTTCTGCCGAGATCCGGCGCCGCCGCTTGGACTTCCAAATGATCTTTCAAGATCCATATGCGTCGCTCAACCCACGGATGACCGTCTATTCGACAATCGCTGAGGCAATGCGGCAGCGGCATTCTAAATACAATGGCCGTCAATTGCGTGAAAAGGTAGCTGCCCTGCTCTCCACCGTAGGCCTCGACGCGGCACATATGCGTCGTTACCCACACGAATTTTCCGGTGGCCAACGCCAGCGGATCGCCATCGCTCGCGCTCTCGCACCAGAGCCAAAGCTAATCATCGCAGATGAACCGGTATCTGCGCTCGATGTTTCGATCCAGTCACAAATTTTAAATCTGCTGAAAACGCTTCAAAACGATCTTGAGCTAACCTTGATATTTATCTCCCACGATCTGGGGGTGGTGCACTATATCGCTGACGCCATTGCTGTCATGTATCAGGGCAAAATTGTGGAGTCTGGATCCGCTGATCAGGTATTTCACAATCCGGAGCACGATTATACAAAGAGGCTGCTGTCCTCCATCCCTCGCCTTCAGGCTGGCTGAACTCCTCAAGGTCCATCAAACCCTAAGTCAGCGTAAAGCAGCCCTACTTAGCTGGACTTTGAAAAATGTTCTACGATTGCTCTGACAAGGCCTGGAATATCATGTTGGGCCGCCTCTACCGCCGGCCGCTGCCCGAGCCCTTTTAAGGTTGCCGATGTCACTGGGCCGATGCTTGCCACCTCGCAGTCATCTGGCCAAGGCAGATCAAGCGCAAAGAAATGTTCGGCCGTGGAGCTTGAGGTGAAGGTCACCAAATCCGCTCCGTCTTGACGAAAGCCTTCCTGAGCACCTGTCTCGTCGTCAGTCACTGGAACGGTCTGGTAGGCCACGCATTCATCAACGATTGCGCCTAGTTTCATCAAGCCATCGTAGACGACGTCTCTAGACTCTGCAGCGCGAACCCACAGCATAGTCTGATTTTCCACGTTGATGTTTTCAAAGGCCTTCACAAGTCCTTCAGCAACGAATGTTTCCGGAAGTAGATCTACCCCGATCCGGTATTCCTTGATCTTTGCTGCTGTTCCCGGCCCGATGGCTGCGATCTTTGGGTTGCCTAAACTTCTAGCATCTTCATAAGTCGCGAAGAATCCTTCAAAAAATTTCTCTACTCCGTTCGGACTCGTGAAAACCAGCCAGTCATATTCGTGGGCGTGAGTGACACTTTCGGCAAAGCCTTCTCGGTCTTTTGGAAGCTCCACTCGAATCGTCGGCATCTCAATCACTTCGGCGCCGAGATCGCGCAACTGTTTGCTCAGCTCTCCTGCCTGCTCACGGGTCCTTGTGACGACGATTCTTTTTCCGAAAAGCGGTCGTTTTTCGAACCAATTGATCTTCGCCCTTTCTTTCACCACATTTCCGATCACCGCCACAGCAGGTGATGAAAAACCAACTTCTTCAGCAAGATCAGCAATCGTCCCGAGTGTTCCCTCAATTGTCCATTGAGAATTGGTTGTCGCCCAGCGCACAAGAGCGATTGGCGTATCGGCTCCCGCGCCATATTTTACGAAGCTGCTGGTAATTTCTCGCAGGCGACCCACACCCATCAGAAAAACCTTTGTGCCAGGGGCTTTTGCCAGCTGCTCATAATCAATCGAGCTATATCCCTTTGTTGGGTCTTCATGGCCGGTGAAAATAGTGAGCTGTGTGTTATGATCACGGTGCGTGACTGGGATTCCGGCATAGGCGAGACCGCCGATCGCCGAACTAATCCCCGGGACTATTTCGAAATTCACCCCAGCTTCTGCCAGCTCAGCAGCCTCCTCTCCGCCTCTAGCAAAAATCATCGGATCCCCGCCTTTCAGTCGCGTCACCACTCTCCCTGCTACCGTATGAGCTACGATGATTGCATTGATTTCGTCCTGCGGCACGGAGTGGTCTTTGGCGCGCTTGCCAACATATATCTTCTCGCAATCACGCTTTGCCCATTTCAATAGCTCAGGACTTGAAAGCGCATCATAGACCAGCACGTCTGCGGCCTCGATGCATTCTTTCCCCTTCACCGTGACTAGACCCGGATCACCAGGGCCACCGCCGACCAAATAGCAGATTCCTTTCTTCATCTTATCTTAAATTTTTGAAAACTGCCTGAGCCACTCCTTCGACATCTGTGCCCTCGGCACTGCCTCGCCGTGGCACTCCGCCACCATCCGGGAAGACTAGTGCGCTCAGAGAGATTTTCCCATCGCTCAGTCGACTCGAAACACCAACCGGCGTATGGCAGCCGCCATTTAACAGGCGTAAAAATTCTCGCTCAACGCCCACCCTGATCCATGTTTCTTTGTGATTCAACGCGGCAAGAAGCACCTTTATCTCTTCTTCTCCGGCCCTCATCTCTAGGCCGATAGCACCCTGTCCAGCAGCAGGTGGGAAGGTCTCTTCACAGAGCCTTTCTGCCCAGATTCCGGGAAATTCATTTAGCTCCGTATTGTTCTGTGAAAAATCTTCCGCACTCAAATAGCCCAAGCGAACAAGCCCAGCTTCTGCAAGAAGGATTCCATCATATTCGCTGCCCTCAGCAAGCTTCTTGATCCTAGTAGGCACGTTTCCCCGGATGTCATGAACACTTAAATCATTGCGGAGATGTTTGATCTGCTCTGCACGCCGCACACTGCTCGTTCCTACCTTCGAGCCCTCGATCAAATTATCCATCCCGCCCGAACTTTTAGTGAGCAATACGTCCCTGACTGGCGCGCGTTCTAGCACAGCTCCGAGGGAAAACTGCCTTTCTAATACGGTCGGCATGTCCTTCAGACTGTGGACTGCAATATCAATTTCCTTGGCCTCCAGAGCCTCTTCTAACTCTTTGATGAAGACGCCTTTGTCGAAAGTCCCTTCGGTTTTAGCGACATCTGCCAGAGCTACATCAGTCCGCCGATCTCCGGTAGTCCGGATAATTTGCTCACGAAAGACTAGCTTGGGGAATTTTTCCTCAAGCAGTTTCTTGGTAGCCCGTGCTTGCACCAGCGCCAGCGCACTTCCTCTCGTGCCAATAACTACCTCGTCTCTCATTCTCGAATTCATCAATTTCTATGGCTTAGGAACACATACCAGTGGCCGCAGCCTAGCAAGCGAAACTCATCATCTCTCATTGCCCCATATTGATGAAATAGTCCACATATTCCAACCGACCGTTCGAGGTGCGTTTGACTTCTAAGCGCATCGCCACCCGCAGTGCTGTCTCCATGGCATTTTGTTCCATTTTGGCGACACTTTGATACTCCTCGAAAAGTAAGGTGTAGGGATTGTGGAAGACTCGGAAGACGATTGCCTCCTGTTCTTTGTTAACCAGACAAGTGGCGAATAGGCCTTCTTTATTTCTTATTTTCACGAGCGCTTCAACTCGCTCGATCAATGAAAGACTTGCGTCAATTTTCATCGTCCATTGCCTCCCGAAATTTTCAAACACTTGAAACAAGATTCTCTCTGGCGCCCGCTCGCCGAAGAGTGCGGACACCTCACGCAGGAGCTTCGAAGAAATGTCCTTTTCTACACTAGAGAATAAGACATCTGCTTTATTGGCTAAGCTATAAAATATTTCAGGTCGCCCTACTTCAGATCGTGGCTTTCGGAGCCTTTTTAGATAACCCCTTTCAGTTAGTTCGTCACATTGCTGCTTGATAGTCATGTATCGGCTTTCAAGGCCTGCCGTCAGCGCGCCGATTGGTTGGTCCCCTGAGACCTTTAGATACCTAATGATTGCGAGCCATTGAGGCTTGATTAAATCGTTAGCTGGTCCTGAAAACATCGTGTCACCTGCTTGTAATTGAAGAATTTTGGTAAAACAACCTCATGATCCTTCAAATTTTCCCTTGTGTGATAAGTCGATAATACAAAGCCTAGTATTCTTCATGAAACTTTTTGCTAATCTTTTTATCGTCTATCTCGTCTCGGGAATTCTCGTCCAAGGAGCTGACAGACCCAATATCGTTTTCATATTCTCAGACGATCACGCACTGGATGCCATTTCTGCTTACAGTGATCGCTTTGCTGATATCTCTCCGACACCAAATATTGACCGGATTGCGAATGAAGGAATGCTTTTCCGGCATTCCTATTGCGGAAATTCGATATGTGGGCCCTCGCGAGCGGCTATTGTAACGGGCAAGCATTCCCATCTGAACGGATACATGGACAACAATTTTTCCCGTTTTGATGGAACCCAGGCGACTTTTCCTAAAATGCTTCAAGACGCAGGATATAGCACCGCAGTCATCGGAAAGTGGCATCTTGTTTCAAATCCGACCGGGTTTGATCATTGGGAGATTCTTCCCGGGCAGGGAAAGTATTACAATCCAGACTTTATTCAGATGGATGGGACTACGGAGAAATTCGACGGTTATGTGACTGACCTTGTCGCCGATAAATCGATCGAATGGATCAAGAACCGGAAAGATAAGTCAAAACCGTTTCTTCTCATGTCTCAGCAAAAAGCTCCGCATCGGAATTGGGTCCCTGCGGAACGACATTTCAACTATTTAGACGGAGTGACAATCCCAGAGCCTTCGTCATTGTTCGATGATCATGAAAATCGTGTTTCGGCTGTTTCGGAAGCCAAGATGTCGATTTCAAAGGATTTCAACTGGTCCCACGATATGCTGCTACCTGGCAAGGCAACTGATCCGCGCTTTGAAACGAAGATGCTAGATTGGGAGTATAAACGTATGAGCGATGCCCAGAAGGCAGCCTTTGAAAAAGCTTATGGAGCGGAAAATGATGCCCTACTGAAATCACTTGAAAAAGGGATGAGCGATAAGGAGCTAACCAGCTGGAAATATCAACGTTACATCAAAAACTACCTTCGCTGTATCAAAGCCGTCGATGAAAACATTGGTAAAATCCTCGATTACCTCGACGAATCAGGACTCGCAGAAAATACGATCGTCATCTATTCATCGGATCAGGGATTCTACCTTGGCGAGCACGGATGGTATGACAAACGCTGGATGTTTGAGGAATCGCTTTCGATGCCATTTGTCATCAAATGGCCAGGGACGATTCAGCCGAAGGTACGCACCGAGGCTTTCATTCAGAATATCGATTACGCGCCTACCTTCCTAGAAATCGCCGGTGCGCCTATTCCGGATGATATGCAGGGCAAAAGCATCGTGCCGATTCTAGAGAATGCAGGCGAGGCACCAGAAGACTGGAGAGAAGCGATCTATTACCTATACTCTGGCGAAGATACTCATTCAGTCGCCCGCCATGATGGCGTCCGCAATGCTCGCTACAAGATCATGCATTTTCCGGATTCCGATGAATGGATGCTTTTTGATCTGCAGAAAGACCCTAAGGAACTGTCCAACGTGGCGGACGAAGAAGCCTATTCCGAGATCCTAATCGATATGAAAAATCTCTATCGTCAACTACGGGCAAAATACAATGTTAGTTCGTCTACCTACCCGCGATCTAAACTCAAAGTCGAGTGGTGGAAGGAGCGATGGGAGCAGAAAAATGAGGAACTCGAAAAGATTGATCCATCTTCTGCGCCAAGGATCGTTTTCCTTGGCGACTCAATCACCCAGTCCTGGGAGCAAGGCGGAAAAGCTGCCTGGGAAAAACATTTTGCGCCTCTCGGCGCTTTGAACTGGGGCTACGCTGGTGACGAGACTCATCACCTGATCTGGCGCCTCCAAAACGGAAATATTCAAAGGGTGGCCCCAGAAGTCGCGGTCATACTAATTGGCACAAACAACACTGGTAGGGGCCAGCTACCACCTTCAGAGACTTATGCTGGGATTAAACGAGTGATCGAAGATCTCGCTTGGAAATGGCCCGAAACGAAAATTATCCTGACATCAATTTTTCCACGAGGTCAATTTCAGCAAGACCCTCTTCGCCTGATCAACAAGGAGATCAACGGGCTAGTCCAAGGCTTAGACGATGGGGAACGAGTCCATGTGATGAATATCAATCAGGAGTTTCTAGGTAAGAACGGCGAGATCTCGAAAGATTTATTCCCCGATTACCTTCATCTCTCGGAGACCGCTTACGAGATTTGGGCTGAGGCCCTTAGCTCCAAATTATCCAGTCTCGGTATAAAGGCGGACTAGAATGGCGGACTAGAAGTTCCGAGCCTGCCTCATGGAACTAGGTCCTTCGAATGCATCAGCAATATCTTCTCAAGGCACATAGAGTCGGGCGATCTATTTATAATTCTTTCGGAAGCGCCAACCTAGACTAAGTATAAAACAAATCGTCTGCTTAGGACTTTGCTCCGATTTAATACGCGAAATGGGTTGCGAATACTATCCGCAAGATACAAAGCAAACGTTCGCAATGAATAGCAGTTCGCGCTCTAGAAACTTAGAAGCGTTCGATACCTACCCAAAAAAAATTGTTTCTACCGGGGGGTAGAAACAATCAATTCGTAAAGATTTTACGGAAAAACTAGCGCGAAGTTAGCGCCTTATTTCGGTTGTTAGTCTTTCGCTTTAGGTGCAGGTGTGTCTGATTTAGGAGCTTCGGCTTCTTGTGCTTCCGCTTGTGGCATTGGCATAGGAAAACCACCTTGCGCTGCGGGGGCATCTTCAATCTTGGTTAATTCCAAATCAAAGATAAGCACAGAATTTGGCGCAATCTGGGCGCTTCTACGTTGTTCGCCGTAAGCGAGTTTGCTAGGAATGAACAACTTCCATTTTGCTCCTACAGGCATGATTTGCAGTGCTTCTTTGAAGCCTTCAACAACTTGCAAAGTCATCGGCACAGGCTGTCCTTCTGGAGAAGCATCAAACTCAGTTCCGTCAACCAAGGTTCCTTTGTAATTCACGAGAAACTGTTTCGCAGCCTCGCCTTCTTTGGGTTCTACATATTTTTCGTCTCCCCCCTCTTCTATCACCTCATACTGAAGTCCGCTTTCTAGCACGGTCACAGCTTCTCGTTTCCCATTCTCCTTCAAGAAGTCCTCGCCAGCTTTCAAGTTCACTTCCGCAGCAGCCTTTTCACGCTCTTGAAGCATCTCTCCCAATGCGGTCATTGCTGCCTGAAGACGTTCTTCACTTAGACTTGGTAGGTCACCTTTTACGGCGCTTCTAAACCCTTCGGCAAATTTATCCATTTCCAGATCGTCCAAGGTGACTCCGTACTGCCCAAATTCTTGGCCGAATGTTCCGCCAGACCGATAGCCTAAAGCGTAAGACGAATCTTGTTTCATTTGAGCTGGGTCTACCGCTTCTACAGCTGCAGCCTCTTCAGCAGTTTCAACCTGAGAATCTTCAGCAGTTGCTTGGGGTTTAGCTGCCTCAGACTTCGTTTTGTTTTTTGAAGCTTCTTCTTGGGCAAAGCTTAGAGCCCCTGTCGCAAAAACAAGTAGGGCCGTCCGTGCCGCGCAGTTATATATCGTATTTGTCATAATTCTTAAAAAGTTGGTGACCCTAGGCGAACTCCCGTTCCATGTCTATACCCGTTTCCTCGACCTAGCTCCTTGTTCTGAAGGCCATTATTTACCCTAGAAACCGGATTTTACCAGGTGCTGGTAAATCACCAGATGCCATCGCCGCATGCTGTTCGTCCGTGCACGCCGAATCGATTGGCGCGTCTGGGACCACCTCTGAGTTTGCGATTAGTTTTCTTTCCAAGAGCCATTGCTCGACCTCTTCCCCGCTCACGTCCGCAAGCATCTCGCCATTTACTTCTACGCATGGAGATAAAGGCTGGCCGCTCTTTTGTTCCATTTCCCAACGAAAGGCAGGATTTTTGATGATGTCCTTTTCTTCAAAATCTAGATCGTATTTTCGCATGATCGATCTAACCCCCTCGCTCCATCCGCAAAATGTTTTCAGATAGGCGGTAACTTTTGGCTTCGTTTCTAAATCCATGCTGCAACCTAGATTCTCTCGTTGAGAAAGGCAAACCATCATCGGCTGACCTGCGAGTTCCCAAGAAGCTTAGAACTTTTTGAAAACATTCAAGACTTCCAAAACTTCATCCTTCCCAAAGAGCTATCACATCATTACTTTTTGAAAGTCTTGAGCAAATCAACAATCTTTTTAGAAAATGTTCAGTGTTCCGGCAGGTGTCTGCTTTGAATTTACCGATGTCCCCTTTTTCCAATTAGCTTGGCTCAACACCGATACCCCAGATGAAATATACAACCAGCCAACATGAAAACTATACAAAGCAGCGCCTCCAGCTCTAAAATTAACGCGGATGCCGATCGACTTGCAGACTTCGTCCTTTTTACACAACGAAGCTGTATTTTAAACTTATCTTCGGAACTTAATAAAGGAAATGTCTCTTTTCCTCAGTTCTTCTTGCTCACCTACCTTTCCTGTGAGGAATACCTTACGATGTCCGATATTGCAAAAAAGATGGGCCATTCCACCGCTGCTGCGACGGGTCTGGTAGACCGCCTCGAAAAACTTTCCTATGTTGAGCGTATCCACGCCGCAGAGGATCGGAGAAAAATTATGGTTCGCATTACCTCCAAAGGAATTGATCTGGTTGCTAAGATGCGCAATGAAATCGCCGTTGATCTATCTGAGATCTTAGCCGGGATGGATCAGGAAGAGACGGATAATGTAGAACATACGCAACGAGCTCTCCAGGGCAGAGAAATCGCCTCACTAAGATAAAAATTACGTATTTACCGCAGATATCTGCCTCCGTTACACTTTTCTAGTGGCGGAGGCTTTTTCATTTCTAGATCCCTATTCAAGTCTGGGCAGTGTCTGCGCATCCTGGATCCCTCGGCAAGCTGGGCTTAATGTAGTATCGGATAAAACCGAATCTTTGACACGTTTAAAAGAATGCCACCGCCGTCATATTAGACAGACATTTCCTATGGCGAAGCATCTGCATTTTGCTGAGCAAATCCATAGCTGCAAGGTAGTCGATACGTCATCGTCCCTAATTCGAACAGGGATCGCATCGCCTTTTCCCCTACCGGGCGAACCGTCTGTCTTACACGCTGGCACCGATGGGCTAATCACTACAAAACAAAACCAGCTGCTCGGCATCTATGTAGCTGATTGCGCAGCGATCTATCTGACCGATCCAAGAAATAAGGTTATCGCGCTTCTCCATTCGGGAAGAAAGGGCACTGAAGAGAATATTTTACGTGTGGCTGTAGAAATTATGAGCCGCAGATACGGCACGGATCCGAAGGATATTATAGGAATCTTGTCCCCGTGTATTCGGCCGCCTCATTACGAAGTAGATTTCGCCGCCACGATTCGTGAGCAAGCAGATGAACTCGGGATTGAAAACTTTCACGATTCGAGGCAAAACACGGCTTCAAATCTTGCTACCAGCTACTCTTACCGAATTGAAAAAGGCCGCACAGGTCGGATGTTAGCGCTACTCTCGCTTGCTTGATTCTAGACATGTTATCACCTGCAAAAATAAACTTATCGCTGCGAATCCTTTCGAAACGGAGCGATGGGTTCCATGAGCTAGAGACCATCATGGTGAAAGTCCCAGGGCTCGCTGACGAAATTACGATCACAGCGGCAGCGAATTATCAACTCACCTGCTCTGAACACACATTGCCTGTCGATAGCAGGAACCTTATTTCAAAAGCTCACTCCGCCTTGGAAGTCGCTGCAAGAGAAACGCTCCCTTATCACATTCATTTAGAGAAGATAATCCCTCACGGCGCTGGCTTAGGTGGTGGTTCATCAAATGCAGCCATCACTTTGCTCGCGCTTAATTCACAACTCAGCACGCCACTTACTGCAGAGAAGCTTCACTCTATCGCTGCGGAGATCGGGTCTGATGTTCCATTTTTTCTTTACGAGGGCCCGGCGCGATGCACTGGCCGTGGCGAGGTCATTCATCCAATCGCGCCTCTCCCTGAACTAGATCTAGTCTTCTTTAAACCGCAATTCGCCGTGCCTACAGCCGATGCCTACAGCAAGGCCTTGGACGCGAAGCCGATACCGGGCATACGTTATGGGCAGCAGAGCTGTGATGGATTTTCTTTAATCAATGACTTAGAAAGACCGGTCTTCGCTAAGCATCGATACCTTGCGGAACTCAAAAAATGGCTCTCGAAGCGTCGAGATACTCATGCCTCATTGATGTCAGGTTCAGGATCGACGATCTATTCCGTGCTCCAAAAAGGTGCCGATCCAGAACGCCTAATTAACAATGCACTCAAATATTTTGATGAAAGTCTTTGGACCTGGCATGGTAAAATTTAGGTGATCCGCCAGTTTGTCGGAATAAAGCAGACGATCTAGGAATCCCCCTTGTATCTTTCCTTTGTCCTAGCAATCAAAAGGCAACAACACCCGTTGCTGATCATGGCTTAGTTTGAATCTGTCCTATTTTGTGAAGATGGCGACGGGCCCCACTCCCCCGCCTTGGACCGATCGCAATCTTTCCACTGCCTTAATAAGTAGCTTCGCCGCTAATGCGCCATCTTCGCTTGTCGATAAACGGGAGAAGCTAAGACGCAGACAGCTTTTGGCGGCCTCCTCGGTAAGGCCCATCGCTTTGAGGACATGTGAAGCCTCCCTTTTGCCCGTCATGCAGGCCGCACCCGCTGATGCCCATACATTAAACGCATCGAGAAGAATGATCAGTCCATCCGAATCACATCCCTCAAAGGCGAGATTTGAAGTATTTGTCAAGCGTCGGTCCGCGTCGCCATTCCTAGTGCATCCAGAAATCTTACTAAGTAAATGGTCTTCAAATTGATCTCGCAATCTCCTAATCCGCTCCATCTCTCCTGCTGCTAGGGCCTTTGCAGCAAGCTCAGCAGCTACCCCCATCCCTACGATCGCTGCCGTATTTTCTGTTCCACTTCTTCTTCCTGCCTCCTGTTCCCCACCTAGCAGCAGAGGGGAAAAGTCTAGGCCACTCTTGACGAACAAGGCTCCAATCCCTCGCGGCCCATGGAATTTATGGGCGGAAATGGACAACATATCGCAGCCGATTTCCTTTACGTTTACCTTTATCTTCCCGGCAGCTTGCACTGCATCCGTGTGCACTGGAATCCCGCGAGTATGAGCAATCGCGCAGACCTGGCTGATCGGTTGCAAGACGCCAGTTTCATTGTTAGCCAACATCAAGGAAACGAATGCGGCATCTTTGATCTTATCCTCTAGATCAGATAGCTTAAGCACACCATCATGACCTACGGGTACCAGGCTGACCTTTCGCGGCAGCGACTTTATACAACGCAACACAGCACTATGTTCTACCGCACTTGATAGAGCTGTGCCTTCACCAGCAAGGCGATCCATTGAATAAATCGCCGTATTGATGCTTTCAGTGCCCGAACCTGAGAAGCTCAGCTCTTCAGGAAGGCAGCCAATCAAATCAGAGACTTGAACTCTTGCTTGATCAATTGCAGTTCTTGATCGTTTGGCAGCCGTATAGCCGCCTGAAGGGTTGGCGTATCCTTCGGTCAACCACGGCAGCATCGCGTCCAGGACCTCGGGGGCTAAACGAGTTGTGGCGTTAGCGTCCAGATCGATCATTTCACTCAGTAGATTGTCTGACTGCTTTTGCCTAGCCGCAAAGCAAATCTGATTCGTCAAAACGAGGTCCTCTTATCCAGCCAGACCTGCCACACACCGGATTGTCCAATCACACCAAGTTGCCGCCGTGGCCAGCCATGACTCTATAAAGCTTTGGAGATCTTTGTATGGTGTCGGCGAAGCCATACATAGCAGAGTGATTAAAACAATTAGATTACCGAAGTAAATCAGGACCAGAGACAGAAAAGTTCCAGTTTCACGTAGGTCTGGCTGGTCCCTTGGAATCATCCACAGAGTCCAAGCCATGTGGAAAGTCCAAGTAGCGCCGACAACTGAATAGAAGGTCATGGTCCCAATCGCTGGAGTCTCAATGAACCAACCTAGGATCATATTTGTAAATACCGCCACTACAGTCCAAAAAGGCACGAAATAGGGTGATAGAGCGATGATCCAATTTGTCTTATCGGTCGTTACATAGCCCCCATCTGCGCTCCACTGCATTTCAAGAACTTTCCCACCACAGCATTTCACAAAAAGGCCATGCGTCATCTCGTGCCCTAGCACATAAAAATATAGGAATAATCGCTGACCAATCCCAGACCAAAACCATCCAAACATTAGCAGGCCACCGATTGCGAAATACCAGAAGGGCTCAGTTTGCCAGAACCCTCGATCGATGGTCGCTTGGGAAAACTTCGTAAACAAGGTCCAAGTCGTGACCCAGCAAAACGGTAAAAGTATCAAACCGAGAAGAAAACGATAGAGTAACGAGCTGAACTTTAGACCGTCTTCGTCGTATCCTTCGTCTAGGCCTAATTCAGCAGTAGACGCCCAGATGGAGCGATCCGCATGATTGCGGAGACGCTGGTTCGTTGTTTCCCTACTCCGAAAGCGTATGGTCGCTAAAAACCCCTTTTCAGCCTTCTTTGATCCCAAGGGCTTTGTTACCGACCGCCTCGGACGCTCAGTATTCATTCGGATCGACCTGCGCATAAACAGGTTTCTTGATATTCAGACTATCTTAAATAATCAAGGCAGTTTCTCTGCTAAGAGCATTTTGGAGGTTGAGATCTCCTGCTTTTACCTCAAGTAAAAGATCATATCCTAACGAAATAATACCTGTGGATAGACAGATCATCCACTGAGGTCTTTCACTAATCGACCTATAATCTGATGGTTTAGATTGCCTCAACGACTAGTCACCACGGGAGTTTCTAAGCGACGAATGCAATCGGATCGCAAGCCTCTTTAAATAATTAAACGGATTGAACCTGATTAACTAATTCTCCTACCTTGCTCGATATCCAGAGCCCGGCGTCCGGCAAAGTAATCTTTGACGAGTTTTGTTGCATAAAGTTTTGCGGCAGGTTTTGCGAGCGCGATAAGCAGTCCAATCAAACCAACCAGAAACCCACGCTCTTTTTTCAAACTCTGGATCCTGTCTACCTTTTGCGCGGAAGACTTCTTCCTCACTCTGCGCGCTCCACTTGGAAGTATGCGTTTCAGAAGAAAACCGCCGACTAACGAACCTGCGACAACGATTGCAGGCTTCGATGTAAGAGCATCTTTCGTGCGTTCAACGACCGCGAATTGATTTGTCAGCCGATCCTTCGATGCGGTGATACCCACCCTTGCAGCCTTTGCCTCCTCTTTTAGCCGCTCTATTTCTCGGAGCTTTTTAATCTTTGCAGCCATAGCCGGTCGTTTTGAAATTCTTCAGTTGTGTGTTCAAAAAGTTTTGGAATCGATCGACTGAGCAACAAAATTGCGATCAATGCGATCAAGAGATGTCCTCCACCAATCATCAGCGCGATATGATACCATTCAAAGTTTGTGACTTGGGTCAAGATTCCTGTTAGACCCAGCAGACAGAAAATATAGCCAAATACAACGCTTAGAAGCAGAAGGACCGCAAGAAATGCTTTCCGTGCAAAGACCTTCGCCGCGACCTTTGATTCGATAGAAAAGATTCCGATCCGGCTCGCTAATAAATTGCCTATGTTAGCGGCCCAGCCGTCGCGGCTATCGTCGACTTCTGCCTCAACAGTCTCTTCTGGGTCCGGCTCCAAGGCCGCCCTCGCTTCAAAGACTGCGCGGTCTGCTGCAGCTTTCCTGTCGGCGGCATCAAGGTCCGGATCGTCAGTTTTTGCTTCTACTATCATAAAAAAATCCGAGATAAGCTTGCACCTATCTCGGCGATTGAATTGCTAAGCGCGATCTAGTTTTTCGTGATCAGTCCGATTAAGAAGCCCACACCAAGGGCGCTAAGCACCGCCTTTGTGGGATTTTGCCGGACATAGTCTTCAGCAGTAACGTGCATTTCCTTGGCCTTCACACATGTATCGTCCCACTGCTGCTGGCCTTTTTCCTTATACTCGGTTGCCTTTGCGTTAGCGACCGCCTTGTAGTGTTCCGTCTTCTCATTTGCTGTCACCTTCAAGGCTTGCGCACGTTCGGCTGCAGTTGCTTTGAGAGCTTGGGCGGTTTCTACAGCGCGGGCTTTTACATTAGCTGCCTGCTCGCCGGTGGTCTTCTTAAAATCGCCAGCTGCGGCTTTTAGATCTTCTGCTGCTCCAGAAACGGAAGGACTTTCAGGAGTGCCATAGGGACTTACTGGAGTCGTTACTGGTGTGGTGGCTGGTGTGGTTGCCGGTGTGTTCGAAAAAGGATTATCGTTCATAAATTTTTGGTGTATTCGTTCAGAGTCGAGTGAAGCATTTGCTATTCCACTTGAAAATTAGACCTTCAGCACTGATTAGCAAGGGTTAAACAGTTTCATTCGTTCATTCAGCCATGCAAATTTCCGGCCGACTTGCAAAATGACCTGTATCGATATGAGCCAAAATTTGCCGCGGGCGGAGACGTAGACATAGGTGTTTCAATCTTTGTTTCGGAAATCGATTTTCAATATCGGGCCGCTTAGCGCCGCAGCTCGGTCTGAATCCGTTCAATCCGCTCCCGTAGACCGGCTTGCCGCTCGATCTCCGTGGTCACTTTTTTACAAGCGTGGATTACAGTTCCATGGTCCCGCCCGCCAAAGTTCTCACCAATTTCCATCAATGAGTTATGGGTCATAGAGCGGCTCAGATACATCGCTATCTGCCGCGGGAAAGCAATGCTGACGGGACGTCGCCTGGAAATCATATCCGCAAGACGAATGTCGAATGCTTCGGCGACCACCCGCTGAATCCCATCGATTGTGACCTGCTTGCTTGCTTCTTCTTGGATAAAGTCTCTAAGCAAATATTCAACTTTCTCAACAGTCACTTTTTCGCCTGCAAGGGAGCCATAGGTCGCCACACGTACAAGGGCTCCTTCCAATCGCCGCACATTCGAACGAACTTTTTCTGCGAGAAAATCAAGGACCTTCTCATCGACAGAAACTTTCCACTCGATTGCCTTTTTGCGGAGAATTGCGACCCGTGTTTCAAGGTCTGGAGGAAGTAGTTCGACGGTAAGTCCACATTCAAAGCGAGAAACTAAGCGCGGCTCTACACTCTTCATCTCACTTGCCGGCCGATCGCTTGTGAGCACGACCTGATGGCGCCCATCCAAAAGAGTGTTGAAGGTATGGAAGAACTCTTCCTGAGATCGCTCCTTCCCACCTAAAAACTGAACATCATCAACCAATAACACAGTTGAGCTGCGATACCTTCGACGAAATTTTTCGATGTCCCCTTTCCGGACCGATTCGATAAACTCATTGATAAATTTTTCGCAGGTTAAGTAGACCAATCGCGCCTCGGGCCGCCGACTAAGAATCTCCTGACCGATCGCATGCATTAAATGCGTTTTTCCCATGCCTGGTCCGCCGTGGATGAACAATGGATTATAACCCACTGCCGATTTGCGAGCGACCGCCTCGCTAGCCGCATGGGCAAACTGGCTATTACTACCGACAACGAAGTTTTTAAAAGTGTAGCTAGAATTTAAACCTGCAGCCTTAATGCGGCGCTCGTTGATTTCTGCCGGAAGCTCAGGAGAAACCTCTTCGAGGGTAGTCACTTTGGAAATGACGCTTTGCTCTGCTTGGGACTCGATAATGCCGATTTCGACTTTATGGAGACCCTCATAGACTTCAGTTGCGGCCAAGGTGAGCTCTGGCATGTAGTTCGTCTCAATCCATAACTGATGGATCTGACCGCTTACGTCTAACTGACCTTTCCCAGCTTCAGCGCCTAGCCAAACCGCGTTATGAAACCAACGATCAAACGCATCTTTGCCAATCGACTTCGCGAGACAAACGGAGATGCGGTCCCAAGCTGAATTAGCACTCGGTTCACGCCCGATAGGTTTTGCAGTCTCCTCCGCTTTCTTAATCGTCATTCTAGCCTATAAAAAGTGATTGCTGCATCCGCTCCTTTTGACGAATTCAAAAGATTCTAAAGCACAGCCAGCCACAAAATGCATCTTCAGCTCGGCTCAGAAAATCTTTTTCATTGCGCTCGTTCCAGCTCACAAAAAATTGCTGTATTCCACAAGGGTTCCACGCCGTGAATTTTTTAAATGCTTGACCTCATTACTCCTTCGGAATTCTGAAATAAACTTGCACCTACCTACCGCTACGTAGCTCAAAGATCTCACAATGAATGATTTATAACATCAGATTCCGTTCGCTATTCTAAAAGGCGGATCTTCTGCTTTGGAAAATATCGTCCGCAAAGGTAGGTGATCGCCGTGGTTATCGGCCACGCCCATGCGTAGCAATAAATTGATTCAATTCCGCTGCCATTCTCGCTTAGTGCGAGAGTTGCGATTTCTCCTAACCACTCAAAGGGAAGACCCGCGGCGATCCACAGAACCCACAAATCGACTCGAATGAAAGTTACTAATAGAACTGATATAGCGCTTCCTACTACTAAGCCCAACACACTAGCGCGGCCTCCAAGCGCACAAAACATCAGGCCCAGTAAGGGTCCCATCGTGTAGGTAGTCATGCCAAAGGCGAGGGATAGAATTGGAATATCTTCGCGGACCAAATTTAGGAGTAGCGTGAAGGCAGTTAGTGTCAGACCCCAGCCGACGATTAAGAATCGGGTCTTCCTCATTAGTCCCATTTTCTCGAGCTCTTCTTCGCTTTTGTTCTCTGGGCTGTAGAAAGCCGATAGCGTAGTTTGACTTAGCGCGGCAAGAATTGAGTCCAAGCTAGAAATACATGCGGCAAAGATACCTGCTAAAAGGAGTCCACTCACTCCTGGAGGTAAAACTGTAACAATCCACATCGGGAAAATAAAATCCCGTTCACTTGTTACGGGCACCCTACTATTCCGAATCATCTCAGATCCTGTTTTTACCAAATCGGCTTCTGCTGGAGAGAATGGAAACTCGTGATACCAGACAAACAAGGCAGCTCCTACCATCAGCATCAGCAGGGTTAAAATCTGTCCAAAACTACTAAAGATCAGGGCTTTTCCAGCCTCCTTCGCGTTTTTACAGCAGAACATTCGCTGGGCGTTTAGCTGATCGACTCCAAATGCAGTGAGATTTTGGAAAGGGACCGCAAATAAGGCTACCCAGAAGGTGAACTGTAGATCGCGTTCAAAGCCCCAACGCAGATCCCAAAGGCGAGTCCGGCCATAGCCCTGAGCTGTCTCCCAGAAGCCACTCCACCCTCCAGTCACTCCACTCACAAGCCATCCAAGGGCAAGTAGACCGCCTACCGTAAATAGCAGAAACTGCATGACATCGGTCCAGATTACCGTTTGCATACCGCCCATTAGGGTCCATCCGATTGCAAAAACCCCGATGATTAGGATGCTCCATTCAATCGGTATTCCGGTAACTACGCGGAGTGGTATCGCCGCAACTAAGACCCGCACACTTTGTCCAAGCACACTTCCAAGAGTGAATAAGACCGTCGCTAACGTCTTGGCGCTGCGGCCGAGACGATTACCCATATAATCGTAAGGGCTGTAGATCTCCTGCTCGTAGTAGACTTTTACAAACCATCTCGCTACGAGAAACCGGGCAATAATCGACCCAATTGCCCATTGCAGATAGGTGAAATCACCGTTCATTGCAAAAATCGTTCCTGGGACACCGATAAAGGTCACACCACTGATCTCCGTGGCAATAATCGAGCCACTGACGGCCCACCATGGCAAAGAACGCCCGCCGAGAAAGAAGTCTCGAATCGTCGCGTTTTTGCCGCGCATCCGATGGCCAACCCAGGTTGTGAAAAGCAAATAACCAGCGAGAACCGCCCAATCGAGGCTCGTGAAATGCGCCTCAATGGCTCCAAGGATCATTAGCTATTCCTAACGATTCTATTCATCAAACCAAGGCCAATTTTTATTCACCGTTGGCTGCCAAATTTAGAGAAAAAAAAGGCCATCTGATGTTTCCACCCGATGGCCTTAGAATTGTGTGAAATGGCGTGTGCTTAAGCTGCTTTAGCTTCTTGCTTATTTTCCAAAGCTTTTTTTGCTTGAGCGACAATCGCTGAGAAAGCCGCTGCATCAGTAATTGCGAGATCTGATAGGATTTTCCGGTCTGCTTCAATTCCTGCAGCCTTCAAGCCTTCGATAAACCGAGAATAAGTTATCCCCTCGTTGCGCACAGCAGCATTGATCCGCTGTGTCCAAAGACGGCGAAACTGTCCCTTCCGCTTTTTGCGGTCACGGTATTCATATTGGTGCGCCTTACGGGTCGCATCTTTTGCATAACGGAAGAGCTTCGAGCGGAAACCGCGGAAGCCCTTAGCCCGCAGAATCGTGCGCTTGCGGCGCTTGCGACTGGCGGGAGAATTGGTGGCTCTTGGCATTGTATTTCTTTTGGTTTGAAACAGGTCGTTTTTAGAATTTCTTTCAGCAGTCTCACCTGTTCGTGTCTTCAGAAAAGAATCTGAATCAGGCTGCTGGAAGACCATCCGAGAACGCGGATGGACGTATTTGCCGTTAGTGCGCTTCTATCTTAATGGAAAGGAAGATTCTCTTTAACATTTTTGATGTCAGCATCTGATACCAGAGCTGCCTTGCCCAAAGCGCGTTTGCGCTTACGGCTCTTGCTTTCCAACAAGTGGCGTTTTCCTTGTTTGCGACGCAGAACCTTCCCAGTTCCAGTAACTTTGAAGCGCTTGGCGACGGCTTTTCGTGTTTTTGCTTTTCCTCCTACTCGTGGCATGGGGCGCGCAACCTAGCTCCTAGCATCACCTTGACAAGGTTAAAATAGCCCGCAATCGAAGAAAACAAGAATTTGCCTCCACAAAGCTCCTCTGTATAAGCTCTCTCGGCATGGAAGACAAAAACCACACACGCAATTCAGCAACGAGAGGGTTCCCTTGGTTCGGCCTTTCATTCCTTATTTTGATCGTCGCTGGCGTAAGTATCCTTTTCACAGAAATTCCCACAAAAATAAGCCGGAATCTGCGGGAGCTTTCCGAAGCGCGCCGGCCGCAGACAGAAATTGATGAACAGGGAATCCGCCTGCAGATCGAGCAAAAGTTGCGTGCTGACATGGAGCAAGAGTTAGAAGCGCAGCTTGCCGCAATTGATGCGCAGCAAAAAAATCAGGTGACCCAAGAGACAAGCACTCCGAAGCCAGTTCCCGCACCCCCGCAACTGCCTTTGGGGAAAGTTGCCGATGTCCGAAATTTAAGAAGCGGTATTCCTTTCAAGACTGAAATTAACTTCCTCAAAGGGACAATCGCCTCCGAAGTCCGCGAAGATAAAGACAGCTACACCGCGAACTATCGTCTTGATATCACTTTACCTCAAGCGGCGACCACTGTTCCAGAACTGGAGGCGACATCTGCCGAGCTCTCTAAAATCTTACCTAGTCTTTCCGCTATGCTTGAAACCGGCGAGGTATCGCCGTGGTTCAACACCCTTTATCAAAACAAAGCAGACCGGATCCGGCGGAACGCAAATGCACTTACGGAGCTTTTAACGAAACACAATACCTACGACTGCCAGACTCTACTAAACTTAACACATCCAAGCGGTCGAAAGGTGTTCCTAATGCAAGCTGACATGGATGTGGTGTCTGATGGCTCCGATGGGGACCGGCTCGCTACGATGCCAGATGACATTGTTAATTCCACCCACTATCAGCCATTCACAAGTTACGGGTGGAGGAAGCTCTCGAAGACGCCAAACCCATTGATTGCCGGATGGGAGAATCGAATTGTGAAAGGGACAGCAGAGCTCAATGCTGTTGAAACAACGCCCGAACGCAAACAATGGCTGCAGGATCGGATCGTCATGCTTAAACGGGGTATCGAAGACTTAAAAGCCCGTAGCTATCTAATTGCCCGCTACGATCCGTTCATGGTGATTCCCGTTAATCTACTGACAGATCGCAGCGATCCGTTTGCCCCAAAAGTCGGCGATTACGCAGTCGTTATCTACGATGGTATCCTTTATCCCTGTATCGTCGGAGATGGCGGGCCCACCTTCAAGGTTGGTGAAGCGTCATTGCGGATGGCTCAGGAAATTAATGAGAAATCTTCACCATACAGCCGGCCTGTTTCAGACCTTAGCGTGACTTATGTCGTCTTTCCTGGCAGTCGGGAATCCCGCAATGGTCCTCCTGACTATAAAATTTGGAGAGAGAAGTGCGCAGCATTGCTCACTGAAATAGGTGGTCTCGGAGCTGGCTACGAACTTCACGAATGGACTGACCTACTGGCGCAGAAAAACGTTGGATCTACCAAGGACGAAGAAGGCAAGCCTAGATAAGAACTTAGTCTTGAGCGGTTCTTTAGCAGCCGAACATATCAACTACCGATGCCTGAGAATTTCCGTCAGATCTCTTCTCAGTTCATCCGCTTTCTGGCAGTAGAGCGCGGCCTCTCCCCCTCATATCAAAGCTCGGTGCGTCAAAGTCTTCGTCATTTTCAGAAATGGCTGGAGGACAAAAAATTTACATTGCGCGAGTTTGGCACGGAAGAATTAACTTCGTTTCTCCACCAGATAAAATACGATCGCAAGCTTAGTGCCGCCTCCCTCCGTTTGCTTACGATCCACTTAAAAATTTTCTTTTTGTGGGCGCAGAACTCCGGTGCTACCGAAATCAACCCCGCTGAATCTCTCACCACTGGCAAGCTCAGTCCTCGTCTTCCAGACACTCTATCGGCGAACTCTATGCGGGATTGGTTGGACAAAGTCCCAACTCGAACCGGGATTGAGAAAAGAGACCGCGCAATTCTGGAGTTCTTTTACTCTTCCGGCCTTCGTCTCAGCGAACTTTGCCAGGCCGAGCTTTCCCGCTTGGATTTGGACGAAGGATTCATCCGGATTACGGGAAAAGGCAAAAAAACGCGAATCGCCCGCATTGGGGAAACTGCCCGACTTTATACCCAAAACTATTTAGAAATTCGTCATACCTTCATAAATAACAAAACCAGCAGCAAAGTCTTTCTTAGTGTCCGTGGATCTCAATTAAGCCCAGAACGAGTTCGCCAGATAGTAAAGGGCCGTGCGTTAGATGCCGGAATCACTGAAAATGTTTATCCACATCTAATGCGGCATTCGTTCGCGACCCATCTGCTTGATGGAGGTGCAGATCTACGGGTGATCCAAGAGCTTCTGGGCCATGCAGATATTTCGACAACACAGAATTATACCCATGTTAGCGCGAAAGGCTTGAAAGATGCGATCAAACGGTTTCACCCCCGAGGCTAGTTTTTTCCTAGGGATTGCCGTATGGCCGAATTTCCAACTGCTTCAAGGCCTTTTCGTCATTCTTCTCTGCACGATCTGTAGGACCGTCTAAGACGTCAAGACCATCGTTTTGCTCCACCAGGCGCAGTGCTTGATAGAGTAAATTATAATTATGCCGCAGGACGGATGGGAACGATACTCGCCCTGCTTCTACGATCTTTTCCCGGAGCAATTTTTCAGAAACGTCGGCAATTAGCTCTGTTCCAATCTCCACCGCGCGATCAACTCCACTTACTTGAGCACCGGCTGCCGCTCCTCCCCGGATCACATCACTGGTGATCGAGCGGCCTTGGATGGCAATGTTGGATTGAGCTGCAATCACCTTCGCTTCTGAATCCACGGTTATCTCCAGTATAGCGTGATCATCCGAAGAGAACCATCCACGTTTGTGATCAATCCGCAGTGAGATAAAGATCCCACCATCCGGAGTCGGCGTCACCTCAGGCCGATAGGTCCGGTAGTCCGCACCAGAAAAATGATATTCAGCGATTTTTCCGCCCTTTTTCCAACCTCCAAGGCTCTTCCCTAAGGTTATCTGGTCGACGCTGACTTCGCAAAATCCGCATCCTAGGCTCAGTATTAAGAACAAAAATATCTTTATCATCAAAACAATGATTATACGCGTGGAAGTAACCCTTTATTCAACCAATCTCAGCTTCTACATCGATCACTGTGGGACGATTTTGGTCTAGCTCCCCTTCTCCGGAAAAAAGTTTATCTGCCATTTGGCGTGCTGCACGGCGGTGATCCTCTTTGATATGCGCCATCACAGATGCCATCGCGCCAAGAATTACACTCCAATCATCTGCAAACCCTGCACCAATAATTGCATCCGGAACCAGATCAATTGGTAAAATAAGATATCCCAAAGCTCCAACAATGACACTCTTCGCCCAAGCGGGAGTCTCACCATCCCGTAGGCAGTAGTAGAGAGTCAAAGCTCCAACGAGGACTTTGCTGCCGCCCTTTTTTACAAGTCTACCAGCAACTTCCCAGAATCCAGCGTTACTAAATGACTGTGGGACATGGCTGGTCTCAAGACGTATTTTTTTGAAAAGATTCACAACATCTATACCTATACATCCACGCCCCATTCTTTAGCAAGCACTCTTGCCTAGGCGCAGCGAAGTCTGACGAACTTTACCATCGCCGCCATTGTCCCAACTGCTAAGGTTCCTGTCATGGCACAACGAGTCAAAACGGTAGCTTCGATCACTGTTGAAAAATTTTTCGAGTCATATTCCAATTCGCTGAAACTGACTTTGCAGGGCGAACGCGTGGGATTCGATCGTCTTATTAGCGAACCAGCCGTTAATCGGCCGGGTCTCGCCCTCACCGGGTTTTTTTCCTACTTCGCTAAAAAGCGCGTCCAAGTCTTAGGAAACCTAGAGATGGCCTATCTGAGAAAGCTTCCTGAGCAGATGCGGATCGATCGCTTCCGGCGAATGTGCGAACGAGATATTCCATGCATTATCGTTTCGCGTGGGGCTACCTTGGGCGCGGAACTCATGGCCGTCAGCCGCGAGCATTCCATCCCGATCTTTGGCACCTCTCAGATCACAATGAAGTTTTTGAATGCCGCGACAATTGATCTCGAGCATGAGTTTGCCCCAACGGTTACCGTCCATGGTTGCATGGTAGATATGCGCGGTATCGGGGTCCTCATCGTAGGAAAAAGTGGCTCGGGCAAATCTGAAACCGCCATTGGTCTTCTAGAACGAGGCGGCTCTTTGGTGGCTGATGATATGGTTCGCATCCGCCATGTCGGCGGCGAACTCATAGCAACAGCGCCGGATCTATCCCGTGGTTACATGGAAATTCGCGGAATTGGTATCATCAATGTGGCGAACCTCTATGGCCTTGCATCGATCCGGCCGGATAAGCGCCTAGATCTGGTAATTACCTTAAAGCCGGCTACTGATTTGAATGAAGTCGACCGTCTCGGACTCGAATCTAAGACCTATGAACTTCTCGGCCAAGACATTGCTCACGTTGAAGTTCCCGTTGGCCCCGGGCGCGATACTTCACGGATGGTAGCCATTGCCGCTTTGGACCAGCAGCTAAGACGGCTCGGCTACAATATGGCTGACGAATTTAACCAAAAGCTGTTGAATCACATGTCAGTTGATAAGCCGCGACTCTAGATGACGAACTTGCGCAAGCACCTTTAGAAAACAATATCTTGTAAAAGCCGCAGCCATCGCTATCTATCTCGCAACTCCAAACTAAATATGAAAAAAGCAACTATCCTCCTCACCTCAGTTATCGCTTCGTTTGCCCTTAGTAATTGCGCAGCTCCAAATGGCCCACAAACACAGCGTGGTGCGGTTACTGGCGGCCTCCTTGGCGCAGCAGCAGGCGGAATCATCGGCCATCAATCCGGCCGTGGCCTCGAAGGTGCAGCGATCGGCGGAGCTACCGGCGCAGGTGCTGGCGCAATGATTGGCAACGCCCAAGACCAAGAACGCCGCGGTTACTAAGACCCGCGAGCTCTTTTATCCTCTCAAAACGCCGCTCGGGAAGATCCCTTGCGGCGTTTTTTTTGGAACAAAGCGGTAAAATTGACCTCTGACGATTGTTATCTTAACTAAGCCAAAATGCCTTCTCTGATTTCACTGCTGCTTTTCATCGCTTCGCTGTCTATCCCTTTGTCAGCGGAAAACTCTACGGCAGAGTTCTTCCCGGAGAACACCTTCATCGCTCCGGGCATACCCTTCACAGTTGCGATCTCCCTGAGCCACCCAGAGGAATGGCATAGCTACTATAAAAACTCCGGTGGTGTTGAGCTTCCACTTAGTTTGACTTGGGATCTACCACTAGGAACAGAAATCGGTCCGATCCAATGGCCGACTCCAGAGGTAAAAGACGGATTCGGCGGAAAGAGCTTCATTTATCCAGGCAATCCAATTTTTCTGATCGAAATTACACCACCTGCTGAGATCACCATAGACCAAGCATTTCCAGTCAAGGTCAAAGCCAACTGGCAAATTTGCAAACTCTCCTGCATTAATGAAGAGGCCAGTTTCCAAATCGATTTACCTTTTGCAGATCTTCCACAACGCGATCCAAGCCAGAAGACATTTTTCTCTAAAGCCCGATCTAAAGTTGCGCCTTCATTGCCCGAAACTTCAAGTGTCGAGGCCACTTACGACCAAGAGGAACCGGATAGGGTTCAGCTAAAGGTTTCGCCGCCGGTGAGTGACCTCGTCGATTTCATTCCAGATCAGGCCTACCTGAAACCCCTTTCCGATGGTGGGACATTTGCATCCACCGATGAGTCCACGCTTATCACTTTAGCTCGGAAGACTCTTAATCTCCTCGATCAACCGATTCCTCAGGGAAATTTAATTTCCGGAATTTTGCTTTCTACACAGCCCTCAAAGTTTCCAGAAACAAAGATCACAGCCACTCAGAGCGAGCCATTGCCCGCCTCAGGGTTTTTCCCGATCTTAGGAGGCATGTTTCTAGGAGGTCTTTTGCTAAATCTCATGCCCTGCGTGTTTCCCGTCATCGGCCTGAAAGTGATGGGTTTTGTCCAGCAGGCTGGCGAGAACCGCAGAAATGTTTTTATGCATGGCATTGCCTTCGCACTCGGAGTTTTTGCATCTTTTGCGGTTCTTGCCGGCACGCTTTTTGCGATCCGCGCTGCAGCAGTGACGCACGGCGCAGATGCGATTGGTTGGGGCTACCAGCTGCAGAATCCTTGGATCGTCTTTGCTTTGCTTATATTGATGTTCCTTCTCGCGCTAAATATGTTCGGCCTATTTGAAGTTGGAACTTCAGCGACTTCATTCGGCGGAAGGCTCCACAACAAGAGCGGACACTCAGGTTCATTCTTCTCCGGGGTCTTAGCGACGATCGTCGCCACACCTTGTTCTGCGCCCTTTCTTGGCGCAGCGATCGGGGCCGCAATTGTCCTGCCTGCCCTTCAATTTTTTTCAGCCTTTGCAGCCATGGCGATCGGACTTGCCCTCCCTTACCTGCTGCTTACGAGCTTCCCGAAACTAATTGACCATCTACCTAGGCCTGGCCCATGGATGGAATCTTTCAAGCAGGCAATGTCATTTCTGCTTTTTGCGACAGCTGCTTATTTGCTCTGGGTCTATTCCGGGCTAATTGGCCAAGAGAATCTCTTACTCCCTTTGATTGGGCTATGTTTGATCGCTGCCGCAGCATGGATTTACGGGCGCTGGTTCTTACCTCATCACAAGAATCGCACCCGGACTGCTGCGATCTTCTTAGGTCTAAGTCTTTTGACAGCAGGCATCGCAATTAGTGCGCCGAAGAAAGCTGATAACTTTTGGGAAGTTTGGTCGCCTGAAATCGTAGCTGATGCGCTAGCGGAGGGACGACCCGTGTTTGTGGATTTTACCGCCCAATGGTGCCTTACCTGCCAAGTGAACAAAAAAGTCGCTTATTCGAAGGAAGTCCGTGAAATAGCTAAAAAGAAGAATATTCTATTCCTCAAAGCAGATAAGACCCGGCCCAACCCAGAGATCGACGCTCACCTCGCCGAACTAGGGCGCTCGGCAATTCCCGTAAATACTCTCACCTTGCCTGGGAAAAAACCGCTCATCACTCCAGAGATTCTAAGTCCTGGAATTTTAGAAAAGATTTTCTCCGAAATTCCGTAAGTCTTGTCACTTGCACCCTGCATCGAACCCATCTAGACTCTACCTATGAATTCCCATTTTTTCGCGTTTCTAGGACCTATCGGCGGTCCGGAAATGATTATGATTTTCGTTGTAGTTCTTCTACTTTTTGGTGCGAAAAAACTCCCCGAGTTAGCCCGTGGAGTCGGCAAAAGCATGGGAGAGTTCAAGCGCGCACGAGAAGAATTCGAGCATGAAATCACCCGCTCTGAAGAGGAAGTCCGCCGCGAAGACCGGGTAAAAGATCCACTAAAAAAACGAGATACCGAATTCCCGACGACTTCTGCTTCGTCCAGTTCAGAAACGGGCAAGTCATAGTCCCAGAATTTTGAGGCAATCTACGTCGTAGGTCCGCAAAGTTAATTGATTGCCTTACGAAGCTATTTGAAAAGGTTAACCACAAGCACGTTCTTGTGGGCCCTCCTGGCTGTATCTGGTATTGCAAGTCTGGTCATCCTTCTCGCTGTCCGAGGTGAAACTCCGCCATGGAGAGACTCGAATTCCTCGGAACTCAGTTCTGAAAAGCTGGAGGTTTTCGTTCAAAGAACCGAAAGAGCTAGGCCTGCACCATTTACCTTCGTTAGCTACAATCTCCAAAACTGGCTTAGCTCTTCTCAAACAGGGCAGAAATCTGAAGAATCAAAAGCAGCGGCTATCGCCATGCTTTCTGCGGCTGCACCAGACATCCTGGGAATTTCGGAAATCGGCTCGCGCTCTGATGCAATTGAAGTCCAGAGCCGCCTGAAAGATACGGGGATCGACCTCCCCTATCTTTATCACACGGGCGGCCAAGATCCAGTTCGCCACCTTGCGATAATGTCTTCATTCCCGATCATTGCGGTCGGGAAACCGAAGCTTCGGCTAGGCCTTCAAAACCTTTCTATGCAGCGAGGAATTCTCGATGTCACCCTAGAGATAGGAACAGAACCGGTTCGTTTTATCGGTCTTCACCTAAAATCGAAGCGCCAGAGTGCCGAGACAGATCAACGGTATTTAAGAATCGCAGAGGCGCAACATGTCCGCAGTCACCTAGATAAGATCCTATCCGCAGATCCTAATACCTACCTCCTGCTATATGGCGATCTGAATGATACCCGCCGCAGTCAAAGCACGGCCGCTCTATTCGGTAAATTCCGTAGTGATATGTATCTAACCCCGCTCAGCATCGCAGATAGTAGAAACGCGTCCTGGACCTACCACTGGTCGCAAGATGATGCATACACTCGCATCGACTTTGCTGCAGCTTCAAGGGGACTTAAGCCCTTTTACACCAAGGATAAATCTCGGATTATTGATCTTCCTTTCTGGGAAGATGCTTCAGACCACCGCCCGCTAAGTTTCCATTTTAGGTGAAAAACTTACTTTGGGACCTTGGATAAATCGATGGTTCCTTTTTTGAGCCACTGCACCTCACTCACCTCCGTGGAACGAATCTGCGCTCCGATCTTGCCATCTTTCATCTCAAAGGTCCGGTGCGCACTGGCCAGCTTCAGTCCTCCGAAATCCTGCAAATCATCGAGTGAAATAAACTTCTCTGGTCCGATTTTATCTCGATCTAAAAGAGAGCTGGTGACAATGTAATAAGCTCCTCTCGTCAGCTTCGTATCGGGATCAATCAGAAGCACATAATAATCATCGGGCGAATCTCCAGCGCTTTTATCGAAGCTTATCCTCACTTGTAGGTATAGCTTACCTTCAAATTCTATTTTTTGATCAAGGCGAGAAAATTTAGCAGATTCATCGTTGAAGACGAAAGGCAGGCCGAAGAAATAGATCGGTGTCAGCGCCCAAAACCTCGGCAGTGGCTCGAACTCAGCGTCCTCTGGCAGAATCCAATATTGATCGCCTGCTTTGCCGAATCGAATTTTGCCACCTTCAGCTTCATGAGCAATGTTCATCGTTGCCGGATCGAAGACCTGCAAGGTATCCACCACGGCCTCTGGCCCACGATCTGTCATGAAGTATTTCCAGCGAAACTGGAGCAAACCGCTTCCATACCAAGCTTCAAGCCCACCATGGGCTGCCATCGATTCATGAACTAACTCCTCACCGCTTTGGGATTCAGCACTATTCTGATCAACTGCCTCTTGGCAACCTAGAAGCCATAACGAGCAGCCTATGATCGTCGTGGTTTTCATTATATTCATGCGGCTTATTTATTAGAATTGCTGGAAGAATGTAAAAGGAAGAATTCGGTCGGCACGGATCACCAAAATCCTCCGAAAGATCATCATTGCTCGATTGACTCAACAAAAACCAATCTTCTGCTTGCACCCGCCCGCTACTTTTCGCTAAACACTAGTTCAGCATGAAAAACCTCTTCGCTACAGCTACTACACTTTTGATCCTTACCAGCTTCGCTGCAGGTGACATTCACGCACCTCCGGGTTCCCAATATACCTCAACCCGTAAGTTAGGTCGTGCGATCAGCAACATACTTTATGGTTTCGTTGAAATCCCAGAACAGATCGTTCGTAAGACGGACAGCTACGGACGAAAGGCCGGCTGGTCTTACGGGGCAGTAGATGGCACAAATCGCGCATTCCGGCGTCTAGGCTATGGCTTTTATGAGCTTTTCACCTTCACCTGTCCGACGTATCGGGGAACCTTCAAGCCGCCTTATGAAAAGTGTGGTCAGGATAACCGCATTGAGATGAACGTCCATGATGGTCTCTCAGAGTTTCCCCCAGAGCTTGGTTTTGAGACTTATTTTTCTCACTCCCGCACTCAGCAATATTAGTCTGAAAAGCGGACCAAGCAGTATTTTACTGCGCAATAGCAGAAACTTCCCGAACGGATCAGATCCTGCCGGGTTTTTTTGTGTCAATCGCTGGGCTGACAAAAACTCCAATCCAAAGCCGATTTCGCTTGCCGTCCTGCAAAGTTTTGCACAAGTTCCGCGCCCGCGCCGATTTAGGCATTCTCATCTAGATATATCATACCATGTCCGTCTCTCTTCGTCTCAACCGCAAAGGCACAAAAGATCGCCCCTACTACAAAATCGTAGCTGTCGATTGCCGGAAACGTCGTGACGGCCGCTATATTGAGCAAATTGGGACCTACAATCCGCTGCTCGAAGGCACCAACTACGAGATTGATCTTGAGAAGGCAGATAAGTGGCTCGCCGTAGGCGCCAAGCCATCCGAAACTGTAAATAGCTTTATTCGGAAGGCCCGCACCGCCGCTACAACCAGCGCAAGCTGAGCGAAGGCAGAATTTTTCTACAAAGCCGCAAACCTAATGGGTTTGCGGTTTTTTCGTTTTTTGAACTCTTCACGTGCTTCCGTCATTCGAAACAGTCGAGCAGTTCATGACGCGCGCGCTGCATGATCAAGATACCGGCTATTACTCGCAGAAAATTCGGTCAATCGGCCATCGGGGTGATTTCACGACGATACCTGAACATACTTCGGCACTTGCGAAATCGATCGCAGCCTGGGCATCTTTGGCTTTGCGCAAACATAAGACCCGTCACCTAATCGAACTTGGACCCGGAAATGGAACGCTTGCAAAAGAAGTAAGAAGTTATCTGCCCCTTCTCCAGAGAACAACGACCAAACTACACCTCGTCGAATCTTCGGCATCTCTTCGGAATGTGCAGAACAAGCTGCTCGGATCGGGCGCAACATTTCACAAGAATATCCAAGATGCTCTAAAAGCGACGAATGGTTCAGCGGTGATCTATTCGAATGAATTTGTGGATGCTTTCCCCGTTCGGGTGTTTGAAAATTCTACTGGCTCGCACTGGCAAGAGGTGTGTATCGAAGGAGATCTAGGTAACCCAAAAGAGAGATTCATTCCGATCTCCAATCGCTCGCTGCCAAGCTCGAAGATCTTCCAGCAGAAGTTCAGCTGGCCTCAACGGGTGGAAGTTCATGAATCTTACGCGTTATTTCTCAGCAAATGGCTGCCATCACTAAAAGCAGCAGAAGTGCTAACAATTGACTACGGAGATACAGCCGCATTGGTCTATCAACGTCGGCCGAAAGGAAGTCTGCGCGCTTATTTTCATCACACTCTCCGCCAAAATCTGGAAGTATACAAAAATTCCGGTTATCAAGACATCACCGCCGACGTTAATTTTTCGGATCTTCGCTGTTGGTCCGAGCCGTGGCTGAAAGAAGTCGACTACGGCTCACTAAGCGAGTTCATCGCAAAGCAGAACCCTGATGAAACTCCAAGTTTATCTATCGCCACGAACGAGTTTAGATACCTAATCCAAGAAACCCGTTCATAATGTTCAGGGAAAATAATAAAATACCTGCCCGGCTGGTTGACACTCCTCTCCCATTTCGTCACTTTGGGAACCTAGCAATAGCGAATCAGACACGTCGCTCTATTTTCTCATTTCAAAATCCATAAATTAACGTGTTCTCGAACGAAGACTACCTCGCCGAATTACTGACGGAAGCTAACGTCATCAAAGCTGAAGAACTTCAAGATGCACGGAGTAAGCTCTCCGGTGGAGAGACAATCGTTCAATATTTGATTGCGAATACTGAACTGACTGAAGTCGATGTAGCAGAAATTCTTGCGCAGAACGCCAGCATCCAGTTCGTCGATCTCGCCGGCCTAACGATTGATCCGAATGTAATTCTCACTGTTTCTGAAGATCTAGCTCGGCGCTACCGCATTATTCCTATCCAAGACGATGGCACTTACCTTAGCATTGCCCTCGCAGATCCGCTGGATTTTGAAGTCCTCGATAGCCTTCCTCATCTAATTGGCCGGGAGCTCAATTTTTTCTGCGCAACACATTCTGACATCAATCTCCACCTGATGCAGTTTTACGATGTAGAAGATACGAGCAAAAAAATAGAAGCTGACTCGTTTGAGGTTTCTACAGGAGATGGAGAAGCTGGGGCCGAGAGAAACGATGCCCCAATTATCAGACTTGTTCAGCAGACGCTGACTGAAGCCTTCCGGCTTCGCGCTTCCGATATCCACATTGAGCCATTGGAAACTTCCGTGCGGATCCGCTACCGCCTTGATGGTAAACTTGTGGAAGTTGATAGCCATCCTAAGAAGCTGCTGCCAGCGATGATCGCCCGCCTCAAAGTAATGAGCGGAAGTATGTCGATTGCAGAGAAAAGGATTCCGCAAGATGGGCGGATCCAGCTGAAAATGGGAGACAAGGAAGTAGATCTTCGTGTTTCTTCGGTCCCTTCAAATCATGGTGAATCAATCGTCATGCGGATTCTTGATAAGACAGCACTCATGCTGGGGCTTCCAGAACTCGGTTTTTTCTCAGATGACCAGGCTCAGTTTGAAAAGCTTCTCGGCCTCCCGGACGGCATTATTCTCGTCACCGGCCCTACGGGATCAGGAAAAACGACCACCCTGTATGCGTGTTTAAACGTAATCAACAAGCCTGATAAGAAGATTATCACAGTCGAAGATCCAGTCGAATACGAGCTTCCAGGAATCAATCAGGTAATGGTAAAGGCAGATATCGGAATGACCTTCGGAAATGCCCTCCGCGCCATGCTTCGGCAAGCGCCGAACATTATTATGATCGGGGAAATTCGCGATCTAGAAACAGCGAACATTGCAATCAATGCATCGCTCACCGGTCACCTTGTCTTTTCAACACTGCACACGAATGACGCTCCGTCGGCAGTCGCGCGTCTTGCGGATATTGGCGTAAAGCCTTTCCTAATCGCATCCTCTGTTCGCTCGATCCTTGCGCAACGGCTCGTGCGTAAGCTTTGTCCTATCTGCAAAGGTCCCGGAGAGCTTACTGATAAAGAGATGCGAGCTCTGAACTTAGATGCCTCCCGCCTCGCTGAGGCTTCGATCTACGGACCAGTGGGCTGTGAAAAATGCCGCAACAATGGCTACCGCGGCCGCATGGGTATCTTCGAGTTGTTCAATATTGATGACGAGGTGCGGACCATGATCAACGGCCAAATGACAAGTAGCCAGCTGCGCCGCCGCGCACGGGAGCTCGGTATGCGGACGCTACGCGAAGATGGAATCCGCAAAGTCCTTGCCGGAGTTACTTCCGGCGAAGAAGTGGTCCATGCCACAATGGGCGATTTCGATTAGATTTAGACAAAACCTACCCTCTTTGAAAAATCCAATGGTCGCTGAAGAAATGAATCGTTCTTAACGACCCGTCAATTGACCTCAAATTCCCTTCACCTTTATGGACAATCGCCAGCTTTTAGAACTTTTCCAATCCCGCGGTATGATCGATGCGTCACTCGCCGAGGAGATTTTCGCGGAAATTGAGAACAGTGGGAAAACTGTCCCAGAGTTGCTCGCAGATTTCGAAGTCGTTCAATCTCGCGATGATGTTTGGCCCGTTGTCGCCTCAGAGCTTGGCACCACGGTCGTCGATCTGAAGGACTGGTCACCACCCAAGGCTGTCCTCGATCTCGTTCCCGCAGGAACTGCCCGCCTCCATGGAGCGTTTCCTGTAAGCTTTGACGATCAAGGGCTTCACCTCGCCTTGGTCGACCCATTAAACCCTCAAACAGTCGAAGATCTGCGCTTTGCCCTTGGCAGAGAAATTGTCGTGGTGATTGCCCCCGACTATCTGGTGGAGGCGAAGATCAATGAATGCTACGGTGGTGAAGGCCGCGCGATGGATGATATCTTATCGCAATTGGACACGACGATTGAAGATTTCGATCCTAACAACGCGGAAGCCGAGGCAAATTCCGCGCCAATTATTCGATACGTCGATCTAGTCCTCTATCAGGCGATCAAGGAAAAAGCCTCAGACATTCATTTTGAGCCCTTTGAAAAAGACTTTAAAATCCGCTACCGCGTAGACGGTGCCCTATACGAAATGGCACCCCCGCCTGTCCATTTGGCCCTGCCGATCCTCTCTCGGGTAAAGGTCATGGCCAATATGAACATCGCCGAGCGCCGAATTCCTCAAGATGGCCGGATTGTCAAGCAGGTCGGCGAAAAGCAAGTCGATATGCGTGTTTCGACCCTACCAACTCACCATGGGGAATCCGTTGTGCTGCGGGTGCTCGATCGCTCATCGGTGAACCTCTCGCTGGAAAATCTCGGATTGCCTCCAGACATCTACGAATACATCGGAGATACGATTGAAAAGCCAAATGGGATCTTCATCGTCACGGGTCCTACGGGTGCTGGTAAGACTACCACTCTCTACGCAGGCCTTCGCCGTATCAACACCATCGATGCGAAGCTCCTTACCGCTGAAGACCCTGTCGAATACGATATTGATGGGATCATCCAGATTCCTGTAAACGAGGCAATCGGTCTGGACTTTCCGCGGATTCTCCGTGCCTTCCTTCGTCAGGATCCAGACCGGATCATGATTGGCGAAATGCGAGATAAGGATACGGCAACGATTGCGATTCAGGCGGCCCTTACTGGTCACCTCGTGCTCTCCACCCTTCATACAAATGACGCTCCTGGTGCCGTCACCCGCCTCATTGATATGGGCTGTGAGCCATTCCTAGTGGCCGCCTCGCTAGAAGGAGTGCTTGGCCAGCGCTTGGTCCGCACGATCTGCAAAGAATGTATCGCTCCCTACGAACCGAATGAGGCGATACTCTCTCAGCTCGGGGTTTCACCGCACGAACTTGGCGACAAACAATTTTTCACAGGGGCAGGTTGCGACGTGTGTGGCGATTCGGGCTACAAAGGTCGCGCTGGCCTCTATGAACTTTTAAATGTTACAGAACCAATCCGCGAACTAATCACAGATCGCGCACCTTCTGTGGTGCTTAAGCAAAAAGCCATTGAGCTAGGCATGAACACACTTCGCGAGGATGGCCTCCGAAATATCTATATGGGGAAAACTACGATCGAGGAAGTGCTGAAGTATACATAATGGAAAACAGCAATATCTACTCTAGGCGTACCTTATTTCCCTCTCGCAAAATCCTTCCAATTCATCTTTTCTAGTAGAAATCTTTCTAATCTAAACCCATGCCGAACTTCACCTATACCGCTCTCGATGCAAAGGGCGAGCAATCCGATGGCTCCTTATCTGCCGATTCTGAGTCTGCAGCAGTCGCTCAGCTTCGAGCTCAGGGTCTCTATCCCACCCAGATTACCGAAGAAGGCAAAGCTGGTCCAAAAGGATTCTCTAAAAAATCCAAGGCGATCTCTAAGCCAAAAGCGAAGGCAAAGGGCAAGGGCAAGGGGCTAAATATGACGATCGGTAAGCCTAGAGCTACCGTTAAGCCAAAGGTGCTAATGGTTTTCACCCGCCAGCTTGCGACCTTGATCGATTCTGGCCTACCACTTCTTCGGTCCCTCACTGTTTTGGGAAAACAAGAGCCTAACGCGGCGCTTAAAACGACAATCGGCTCCCTCGCAGACTCTGTCCAAGGAGGCTCGACCTTCTCTGAGTCTCTGGCACAGCACCCAAAGATGTTCAACAAACTATACGTGAACATGGTAAAGGCTGGTGAACTTGGTGGTGTCCTGGAAGTCGTCCTCAACCGTCTCGCTGAGTATCAAGAAAAGGCCCAGAAACTAAAGAACAAGATTGTTTCAGCGATGGTCTATCCCGCCATCGTCATGTTTATCGCGATCGCTATCCTGATCTTCCTGATGGTCTTCATCGTTCCAAAGTTCAAGGAGATGTTCACTGAGACAGATTCAAATCTTCCACTGATCTCCCAGATTGTCTTCGGGTTCTCTGAATTTTGTCTAAGCCGCACCGCTTTCCTACCAAATATTGTGTGGGTCTTCGTAGGGGTGGGAATCATTGTTGTGATATTCAATGCAATCGGAAAAACCAAAGGAGGACGGAAATCAATCGATAAGGCGAAGCTCCATCTTCCCATCTTCGGAGATATTCAGCGGAAATCAGCGGTTTCTCGGTTCGCACGGACGCTGGGCACTCTGGTCACTTCAGGCGTTCCGATCCTTCAGGCATTGAACATTACAAGAGACACTGCCGGTAATGTCATTATCTCAGACGCAATCAGCAAAGTCCATGAAGCCGTAAAAGAGGGTGAATCAATCGTTACTCCGCTAGCTTCTAGTGGCGTATTTCCGAACATGGTTATTTCAATGGTCGATGTCGGAGAAGAAACAGGTCAGCTCCCTGAGATGCTTTTGAAGGTTGCAGACGTTTATGATGATGAGGTGGATAATGCCGTAACAGCCCTTACGTCAATTTTGGAACCAATCATGATTGTAATCCTAGCCCTCGTCGTCGGCGCCGTGGTCTTTGCTCTGTTCCTACCACTCATCAAGATGATCTCTACAATGAGTGAACAATAGGCATCCAGACCTGAAAATCTCTCCTCAATCGCAACCCAAAAATCGATGAAAAGTAATCCAAAATCACCCGTCGAGCGTGGCTTCACTCTAGTTGAAGTTCTTATAGCGATCTCGATTATCCTCGTCTTAGCCACTTTCTCGATTGGAGGATTCACCTACATTCGAGGTAAGCAGGACGAGCAAAAAGCGAAGATCCAAATCGCTTTGCTCGAGCAAGGATTGCAGGAATACAAATTGGATTTTGGAAGTTTTCCTGCCTCAGCGGGAACGACCACCGAGCTTTATACCGCCCTTTATACAAATGGCTTGGCACCCGGTGAAAAAATCTATGTTCCTGATCTTAAACCATCGAACAAGCAAAAATGGGTTGTTGGTAATACGATCGTCGATCCCTTCGGTAACGAATATATCTACCGCTCACCTGGAACGGTGAATCCTGATTTTGATCTTCTTTCAATGGGGCCCGACGGTGTAACAGGAACTCCTGACGATGAGGCAGATGATATCGCTAACTATTAGACAAGAGTTGTAGGTTCATGGAACCGAGTACAACTTTGCCTTCCAAACTTTTCCTAAATTTATTGTCAAACATGTCTGAAGAAAGCAAAACGGTAGATCCTCTAGCGCTCGAAGAGCGCCCAGAACCAGGCCAATCGCGCCGTATCTCAGGGAAGCCTGCCCGCAAGCAGAGCAAAAAGAAGAAAGCCACAGAATCCGAAATCGAAGCAGAAATACCGATAGAAGATTTCGACGAAAATTCTGCCGATACAACCGATACGGCTAGATCGAACGACGTAGATTCCGAAGTGTCTGAAAAGCCAGATACAGAGCTATCTTCGAGTGATTCAGAAGGTAAGAAGCCGTCAATCAAGCGCACAAGAGGTCGGAGCCGGGCGCCAAAGAACAAATCCGATGATCCTCGCCAGGCCGATTCTGCACCGTCAAACCCACCTGAAAAGACGATCGAGCTAGTAATCGAGTCACCAGAACAAGAAGAAGTAAAAACCGCTTCGAGAGAATCTAAAAGAAACAATGGCAGACAATCGCGTCAGGAGCGTCCGGCCAGATCTGAAACATCTCGTCCTCGTGTAGATCCGGACAAGGTAGCGAAAAATGCTTGGAAAATATACTTAGCGGAAGTTGGCGAGGAAGGGGTGGCCTTGATTTCTGATAATGATGCTCGTGAGCTTTCTCGCCGCTGCTTTCGCCTAGCCTCGATCTTTCTTGAGGAAGAAGGACGCCGAAGCTGACGCAGCTGCGGGACCAGTCCCTATCCTTCGCTGGTTACCATCTTGCGGAAGGTTAAATTGAGCCGTGGGCCCATTGTTCTTTTGCTCTTCGGTAGCTGATGAGCCCAGTTCTCCTGAGTCTTTCCCCCCATAATTAAAAGACTACCGCTAGCGAGTTGCAAAGACAGAGTCTCCTTCGTCAGCTTGTGTTTGAATGAAAATTTTCTCTCAGCACCGAAGCTAACAGACGCGATTGGGCTTCGCCTCTCAATGCTTGGTTCATTATCCTGATGCCAACCCATCCCCTGCGAGCCATCCGCGTAGTAATTTAATAGGCAGGAATTGAAGGTAGTTTGCATCTTCGCCTCGACGGCAGACTTCACCTCGCTAAGCGCTTCACTCCATTCCTGAGGCAGCTTCTTTACACCAGAATAGGTGTAAGAGATACCTTCGTCTGCCACCCACACAACCTCCCGTGGGACGAGGATCCTCCTCCCAAACATCATCACTTCGTCTCGATCCCACTGAAAATCTGACCGTATTCGTCGTAGGTAGTCATTGCCGTCAAGGTTTGGTAAAAAGGATTCGTGATAGAAAACCTCTCCGTCATGCGACAAAAGGTTCTGCTGGGTCGAAGAACCTGTTCCCACCATAAATCAAGCCTCTAGACCTCTTGCGTTTTGCTGGGTCGTTTCTTCAGACTTCCGGCTCTTTTCTGCTTTCTCCAAAAACATCGCTAAGAATCCGAAAAGTAGAAACAGCATCATCACCGCATAAAAGATCCAAATTGTCCCTTTCCCAGCTGTGAACCCATAGTTATGCAGGCCGACTCCAAGAAAATTCACATGCCACCAAGAAAAAGCAACGATGCATGCGGTGAATACCGATGCCAGATGGAGGCCCCAATCTCTGATCAGGCCACCTAGTCGGGCGTGCAGGATAGCTAGTGTCCAAAGCACAATCATCAGGGCACCATTCTCTTTCGGGTCCCATCCCCAAAATCTGCCCCAAGAATAATTCGCCCAAATCCCTCCTAGAACTGTCCCCACCAGCGACAGAAACACCGTGAGGCAAATGCAGCCATACACGGCCTTTGTGAGAGATTTCCGAAGGTCCTGGTTTTGCCCATCTAAGCGCAGGCCCCGCATCAACAGATATCCACATGAAAGCATCGCGGCTAACAGACCTGCCGAGTAGCCGAGTGATATCGTGATCACATGGGTTGCGAGCCAGAAGTTTGAATCCAGAACAGCAACTAAAGGATCCATATGATCAGATGCATCTCCCAATTCGTAGCGTCGTGCCAAAATTAGCAAGGCTGTGCCAAGTATCGGTGCCAGACCTAGGGCGAAGCGCTTCCGAGTCATCCATTCAATGATCAATGCGAAAACAACGCCCGTCGTTCCAATGAAGATAACCGTATCGTAAAGATTCCCGACTGGCGGGCGTTCCATGATCAAACATCGTTTGACGATTGCGATGATTGAAAGAATGGTCGCAAGTGTGGTGAATCCTAGGGTCGCCCAGTAAAATCCTTTCCCTAAACGGCTCTCACCAAAGCCCCACATGGCCAACGCACACAGCGAACCGATTAAGAATAGCACCAATGCGTTCAGAAAGTAATTAGCGCGGAAATAAGCGATTTCTTTGCCAATATGACGAAGCTCTCCCCGTGCCCCGGCTCGTTTGTTGATCTCGTCGAGATAGAGTTTTCCGGCGTTTCGAAATTCAGCCTCAGAAGTTTCTAAACCCTTCACCATCGTCTCCATCCGCTTGACATCTCCGATCGCGGTCGCCGGATCACTGGCCTGGGCAGTCATGACACCCATGATCGCATCTCCAAGCGTCGACCATTTAAGAGACTCCGCATCGGTTGGCGGCAGAAAGTTTAAACTAAATTTCGAATAATTCGCACCGTTGAGAACTTGCTGAAGGAGGTTTTCTAGACGCCCATCGATTTGGGTGCCCTCTTGCTGGCTCTTCGCGATTTCGTTTCGCAGTTGGGGGGCCGAGGCCATCACCGCACTAAAATCTGCGCTCTGATCAGGCTGCGTCCCGCCACCTGAACCAGTGAGTCTTAAACCGGAACGTGCGAACGTAAAATAACGTAGGAGGCTCTCGTAATTCCGGATATTATAGGCGAGGTCAATGGACTGTTGTTGCACCGGATCCCGATCGTCTTTCTTAATGGATTCATAGGACTTCGCTAGATTTACCAGCTTGTCGATTCCCGGTGCGATTTCGTTATAAGAATATCTATCTCTACGTCCCTTGGGCTCGATCCCAATCGCTTCTAATACATTTGAATTATCCACCCGGAAGGTAGGCAACATCTCTGCCAACTTCGGGCGGAAGACTGTGTCCATCAGCCATTGGGTCGGTTCGATTTTATATTCGGTACCATCGTCCCCGGCAACTTTCATCGAGCGCGCTCCGTGCAAGGAAAGCATTTTGAATCCAGCGTAGGTGGAGAAAGGTTTGATCCGGCCGCCATCCTGAAGTGGGATCTCTGCGATCAAATCAACGGTTTCATCTTCCCAAGGCATATAGCCCTCGACCTTCTGCACCTCGCCTTTCGGCATATTGTCCACGAACATATTCGTAAAAACAAATCCGAGCCCGCAGATGGCGAGGATTGCTACGACCCAGCGGCCCCATCTTGGAGTTCTACTTTGCATGTCTACGTTTTCTGGAAGCAGCGGACAAATGACCGCCTAGTTTAGTCAAAAATGTCACCATCATCCCAAAGGCGACGACATATAGACTGTATTCGGGCCACTTATCGGCAGGGTTCCGGACGACTTCGAATACTGAATACATCGGCTCGCCGGGCTTCGCGCCTTGCGGGTCCGTAGCTCGCTTGGAAAAATGTTAGGCCCTCATATCGCATCGGCTCATTCATCTGAATCGTCACCTTGCTCTCCTGCTCGTTTTCGATCCTACGGATCTCACTGATAAATTTTGCTGGGCGATTTGTGCCCGGGTAGAAATCAGCCGTGAAGACGTCCAGCTCTACCTCAAAATTCATCGGCCATAAGCGCTTCCGCATGTCGACGAAAAATTCTCGTTCCCCGTCTCGCACCGTGAAGGGATAGAAGCTAGCTCCCGCTAAGATAAACGGCTCCGATTTTTCACCACTATCGAAGACAATTCGTGCGTAAGCACCCGCCATGTTTGCCTCCGTCTTTACCTCGCTCGGCTTTTCCGCCAGATAGAATCCATCAGTAACCAGCTCATTGTTCTCTGGGGCACGCTCCAGCTGACTAACTGGAGCAGCATTTTTAAGATAGCCTGAAACCTCGACTTTGAAAGGCACATCCGGGAAGGAAAAGGTCCGAGATCGATCACCTTCCAAATCAGTCAGGTAATTTCCCCGTATAACGTGAAACTTTTCGATCTCTTTCCCGTCCTTAATTTCTCCCACCTCAATCACATACTCAAAGTAGTCTTCAGCTACATCGCTCGATTCACCTTCACCCACAGCCATATTCCCGCGCTCGGAAAAATGATGTGCTACTCCGCCGCCAATTAGCATAAAAACAATCCCGAAGTGAGATATCAAATTTCCGATCTGTCGCCATCCCTTTCGAATTCGAATGATACCGCCTAAGATCATGTTCACGAGCAGCAGCGCGCTCACATAATAACCTCCGGGAAGAAAAATCGGCAATGCATGGCCGTTTATCTCCGGCTGCATGAAAGGCGTTTTCCAGCTGAAATATTTCAGCAAAGTTGGATAAAGCCCGTGATCGATCTGCTCGAGGGTAGCGAGCCAGGTCAGCACCAGCAAAAGCAGCAAAGTCCCAGTGGCTACATGAAAACCGGATAGGAAGTCATAGACGCGTCTCGGCCAGCCTTTTTCGGCATTTCGCTTAGGCTTGGTAGCTGGCTGCACAATATCCACAGTTCTAGATCTATTTAATTAATTCTAAGGAAGCGACAAACTTACGGAGCGCATCTGTTTCTGCCAAAACTTCTTGTCGTGGTCCGAGCATCTTTACGGTGACTATCTTTTCTCCGCTTTTAGCAACCACTCCTGCCAGCGCATACCCCGGCAAGGTCTCTGCGCTGCCCATGCCAGAAGCGTAGCTTCCATCCAGCTCAATCCACACGCCCTGACCTCCAGCTACCTGGATCTTCTCCATCTTTGAAAACTCTGCAGGGGTCAGCTGATCATCGCCAAATTGCCGTCTCCATCGATTCACATTATCTGGAACCGACCCCGATAAAATAGATACGTAAACCTCGCCCCGCCCCGATTCGCCAAAGCGGTAGTTTAGTTCGCGAAATTGAGAGGCAGGCAAGGCCAACCAGTTCTTAGGCGATTCCCCCCGAATCGGCGCTGGTTTTGCATTTCGAAATCTCTCGTTGCTGGAGGCGTAGAGCTTTGGCTCCCGATCTCTAGAGGTTAGCGGACGAGTTTCCTCCACAAATACTTCGTCGCTCTTCCGCTCGCACCCGCTGAAACAGAACATTCCGATCAAAATTACTACTCTCCCTTGCACGACGAGGTGAGATAAGCTCGTAGATATCAGCCCGCAAGTGCAATTGCTAAAGTCCCGTGGAAAACGCCTCATAAGCATCCCTGATATTCCTGCTCGATCAGCTAAATAGAAAACCTCTTTGACATACTTCGTTGGCCGCCTTTCGATTCATTCAATGGCCGAAATCCGCTTCTATAATCGACATTCCGGTAAATATGAAATCGAGGCAGTCTACGGCGAAAAATTTCTTAGCCTGATTTACGAAAATCCGCTCGGTAAGATCCCGCTCCATAGTGCGATCAAACGTCATTCATTCTCAAAATGGTATGGGCGGAAAATGTCGGACCCCAGATCTGCATCAAGAATTCAGCCGTTTATCACAAAATACGGCCTGGATAGCTCAGAATTTGCTGAGCCAGCTGCATCCTTCCAGAACTTCAATGAGTTCTTTTTCCGCAAGCTAAAGCCATCTGCCCGGCCAAAAGACTCGGCCCCAGTAGTTCTCCCTGCAGATGGGCGTCATCTAGGCTTTGCCGATATTTCCGAGATTGATTCATTTTTCGTCAAAGGCCAAAAGCTGTGTCTTCCCGAACTTCTACAAGATGATCAGCTTGCGGAGAAATATGCGAAAGGATCGCTCGTTCTCTCGCGGCTCTGCCCAATCGATTACCACCGCTTTCACTTCCCTGCTGCTGGAATACCCGGCCAGACCCGCTTGATAGATGGCCCTTTGTTTTCGGTCTCTCCAATCGCCTTAGCGAAAAACCTTTCGTATCTCTGGAAGAACAAGCGGACAATCACTGAACTAAAGACGGCTGATCTCGGAACCATTCTAATTCTAGAAATCGGCGCCACTTGTGTCGGCAGTATTCATCAAACATACGAAGCGCAAAATGCGGTCGAAAAATCTGATGAGAAAGGCTACTTTGCCTTTGGTGGCTCTTCTACAATAACAATTTTCGAGCCAGGGAAAGTTCAATTAGCGGCAGATCTTCTGCATCATTCGGCCCAGCAAACGGAGCTTTATGCGAAGTTTGGCAGCATGCTCGCCCATCCAACCACAAGATAGCGCTTAAAGGCCTCGGTCCGAGGGAGCGATACAAATTACGCTTCGGTTGCCTTAGTGGAATCTAAGGTGGCAGCTTTCTTTTTGTAGGTGCTCTGGACGTATATCTCGCGAAGCTCCTTGGGCCCAATCTCGCAAGGGCTCTGTGCCATCAGATCCGCACCCTTATTATTTTTTGGGAAAGCAATCACCTCGCGAATGCTGTCTTCTCCGGCAATTAACATTGCGATCCGATCTAGCCCCAATGCCAAGCCACCGTGAGGCGGAGCACCGAAGCGGAATGCATCGAGAATGTGCGCAAACTTGATCGCCTGCTCTTCTTTTGAAACCCCTAGCGCACTGAACATTGTCTCCTGCAAGGCCCGCTCGTGGATCCGAATTGATCCGCCACCTAATTCATAGCCATTTAGAACTACGTCATACGCATCTGCCCGGACCTTTTCGAATTCCCCGGCTTCTAGCAAATGAACGTCCTCGGCAAGTGGTCGGGTAAACGGGTGGTGGACCGCCATCCAGCTACCCGATTCTTCATCCAGCGCAAGCAACGGGAAATCGACAATCCATAGGAAGTTAAATTGCTTATTGTCTTTCAACAAATCCATCATCACTGCGCATTCGCTTCTTACCCGTCCAAGAATTGTGCTGACATTTTGACGCGTTCCCGCAGCGAAGAAGACGATGTCACCTTCTTCAAGATTCATCGCCTCAGTAACTGCGACCTTCTCTTCCTTTGAAAAGATCTTCCATAGAGGGCTTTTATACTCACCGCCCTCTAATTTGATAAACGCTAAGTTTTTTACCGGTAAGCCGGCTTGAACTGCGATCTCGTTGAGGCGGTTCATCTGCCCCGTGGTGATTCCGGCAAACCCCTTCGCATTGATCGCTCGGACGCAGCCCCCGCTATCAAGCACTCCGCGGAAGATTTTAAACTCTGTTCCCTCAAAAGCTTTCGCTAGGTCGATGATTTTCAGATCGAATCGGGTGTCTGGCTTGTCAGATCCATAGATGTCCATTGCATCAGCGTAGGTCATCCGCTCAAAGCTCGGGGGAATTGCTTCACTTAACCCGGCCTGAAACATCGATCCAAGCAGTCCTTCGACTACGCCGATAATGTCCTCTCGTCCGACAAAGCTTGCTTCAATATCAATTTGTGTGAACTCGGGTTGGCGGTCGGCACGTAGATCTTCGTCTCGGAAACAACGAGCAATTTGGAAATATTTCTCCACACCTGCCACCATCAGCAATTGCTTGTATTGCTGAGGAGCCTGCGGCAAAGCATAGAACTTTCCTGGGTTCAATCGCGAAGGCACCAGAAAGTCTCGCGCTCCTTCAGGAGTTGGATTGGATAGGATCGGTGTCTCAATCTCGAAAAACCCATTGTCGTCCAGATAGCGGCGGGCTGCAGAGGTAATCTTACTGCGCTGGCGGATGTTCTTTGCCATCCGTCCTCGACGAAGGTCCAGATAGCGATATTTCATCCGCAGATCTTCATTTGAAAGCTCCTTATCGAGCTGGAATGGCAAGACATCGGCCTTGTTCACGATTATCAGTTCGCTTGCTACGAGCTCGACCTGACCGGTTGCTATCGTCGAATTTTCAGCTCCTTCTAAACGCTTTGAGATAGTCCCCGTCACACGGACTACGTCTTCTTCTCGAAGGCTATGCGAAAGCTTTGCCGCCGCCGCGTTTTCCTCCGGACGGAACACGCACTGGGTCATGCCCTCGCGATCCCGTAGATCAATGAAGATCACTCCACCGTGGTCCCTTGCCGAGTTTACCCAACCAATCAGGGTGACCTCTTTCCCTAGTTCAACTTCCCCTACTTCGTTGCAATGATGACTGCGCATAAAATAATGATTCAAAATTTAAATTGCGGACTAAGCCAGCAGCGGCCCATCTGGCTGGGCCAGTCGCTGCGCGATATGGCCCAAAAGATCCTCCGCTTGGCATATCTCTTCTGTTCGACTCGCAAGAATTTTGACTTTCACCTCAGGATAATCCTCACCGATCACAATTGCAAAACGTGCGCCACTTTTCTCGGCTGCGTTAAATTGTTTGGCCACTTTTATCTCGGCCAAGCTCATCTCTGCGGAGATCCCTGCGTGCCTTAATTTTGTCATTAGGCTTAAGCTCAATTGCCGCTTTTCCGGAGCTGCAACTACAACGTAGACGTCGCATCCTGCCATCGTCTGCTGCAGCCATACCTCCATTTGCATCGCGGCGTGCGTGGTTTCCTCAATCATGTTTCTCAGCACCCAATCGCCCATCGCAAACCCAGTTGCGGGCAAATCGACAGAACCGTCTGAAATGTTGGAGACTAGAGTGTCATAACGGCCACCCCCTGCCACAGCACGCATTTCCCGCTTCCCATCAAAAATTTCGAAAACCATTCCAGTGTAATAGGCCAGACCCCTTACAATCGATAGATCCAGCTCGACAAAGGCACCAAAGCCTCGAGCCATCAGGTCTTCCTTCAACGCGACAAAACTTTCCGATGCATTCTCAGGATCTGCCATGAAATCTTTCACCTCACCTAAGTTCGTGCCCATAGCCGCCAACTTTTTATCGAGCTTCTCTGGCTTTTCTCTCTCCAGTTTATCGATCAATGTCAGAAAATCTGGGATCACCTCCTCTTCCATTTTCCGGCGCTTCGCAAAGTCTAACCACGCATTCCGGTCCGAAATTCCGACCATGAAATCACCTTCGACAAAACCAAATGCCAACATTGTATCAATTGCCAAAGCAATTAATTCCGCATCCGCGCCAGCTCCCGCCTCTCCGAGAATATCAACATTGAATTGATAAAATTCGCGGCCCCTGCCCTTTCCTGGCTTCTCATAGCGGAAGCATTGCCCGATCTCGAACCACTTCAATGGTTTCGGGAATTCTCGCTGCTTCTCAGCAACAATCCGCGCCAAGGAAGCAGTCACCTCAGGCCGTAAGGAAACGTCGCGTCCACCCTGATCTTCGAAGCGGAACAATTGCTGGGGCAATTCGCCTCCAGTCTTTTTCAGATAAAGCCCGGTATCTTCGAGGATAGGCGTATCATATTCGACAAAGCCGCTCCGCTTCGCAACCCCGCGCCACGTTTCAAACAGGTAGTTCCTGACCGCGCATTCTCGCGGTGAAAAATCCCGAAAACCAGGAAGTGATTGAAAAGGTAGACTAGCCATAAACGGCCCGGCAGGATGCACCGCCCCCTCCACAAATCAAGACTTTCCCACGAAAGCTTTCGCCTATCTCCAGCGCAATGTCAGCGAGATAAAGCAGGGGATCGCTGATCGTAGAAAATTGAAAGAAGTTCGGAAAAAGCGTCCAGCTAATCGCCCATCCATCAGCACGATTTAGAATCGTGCGGTTCACGGCGAACTAAAATTAAAGACAAAATTTAGAGCTTAATGTTTCATCATGCGCCATATCTACTCGCGCTTATGGCTAGCGACTTCGCCTTCGAATCTTTGAACCACGCTCAGCGCGAGGCCGTTTCATCGCAGAGTGGTCCGGTGATGATCCTAGCCGGTGCAGGCACTGGGAAGACGCGGACCGTTACCTGCCGCATCGCCCACACGATTGAACTCGGAATCCCGCCCAGCGAGATTCTTGCCGTGACCTTTACGAACAAGGCTGCCGCCGAAATGAAAGATCGCATTGCCGGTATGATTTCAAAAAAAGCCGCCAAGGAAGTCACAGTTTGCACTTTCCATTCTCTCTGCGTGCGTCTTCTTCGCGGCGGGATTGATCGCTTAGGCTACAAGAAGAATTTTTCAATTACTGCCTATTCGGATCAGATCGGAATCATGAAGCAGCTCATCGTCCGCAAGGGTGGATCGGATGAAAAAGTGAAGCCGGAAACGGTTCTCACTGAAATCTCTAAAGCCAAGAACAAAGGCACCGATCCCGGCGACCATTATGACGATTTCTACGCTCATCTTGCAGTCGAATACCAGAACGAGCTTCGTGCGCGCAATGCGGTAGACTTTGATGACTTGCTACTCCTTGGCGAGCAGGTTCTGCGCGAGCACTCAGATGTCCGCGATCACTTTCGTAACGTGTACACCCGGGTGACAGTCGATGAGTTTCAAGACACTAATTCGCTGCAGATGCGGCTGCTTCAGCAGCTTGTCGGCCCGCCCTTCCATGTCTGCGTGGTCGGCGATGACGATCAATCGATCTACGGCTGGCGCGGTGCAGAAGTTGCTAATATTCTCGAATTTGAAAGATTCTTCCCAAATCCCAAGATTATCCGTTTGGAGGAAAATTATCGCTCCACACAGGCCATTCTCCACACAGCAAACTCCCTGATCAAACATAATCTTGGACGGCGGGAAAAGGCTCTGCGCTCCACCAGAGGAGAAGGCGAAAACGTGCGCCTCGTATCGATGCCAGGCGATGAAGAGGAGGCAGATTTCATCGCGGATGAGATTCTAGGGGAAAAGACTGCGCACGGTCGAAAGTGGGAAGACTTCGCTATTCTGTTCCGCACCAACAGCCAATCCCGAAAGTTAGAGCTGGCCCTGCGCGACCGCAAGATTCCCTATCGAATGATCGGCGCTCAATCATTCTACGATCGCCGGGAAATTCGCGATGTTCTTGCCTATGCATCTGTCCTACTTTCCCCAGACAACGATGTTCCCTTGCTAAGAATTCTAAATGCGCCGAACCGTGGAATCGGACAAGCGACTGCTCTTCTTGCCACCGATCATTCACGTCTGAAGTCTCAGTCTGTTTTTCAGGCCTTATGTGATCCGAATTTCACAGCGACGATCGGAGCAAAATCTCGGGCATCGATTGAGGCCTTCGTTGCGCTCATCTCTGCAGCCCGCACCCGCATCAATATTGCTCAAGAGAATCCTGCTACGGTTCTTTCAGAATTTCTTATGGAAATCGATTACCTCGCGTGGATTGAGCGAAGCTGTAAAAATGAGTCCGAGCGCACGCAGCGCGGTGAGGCGATCCATTCTATCCGCGATGCGCTCAAAGCACACATTGAGAAGGGCAAAACTTTGCAGTCTTTTCTGGACGAGTCCGCGCTGGCCTCAGAGCGTGAAGATGAAGATGTAGAGAAGAAGAAAGGCGCGACACTTATTACCCTGCACGCATCCAAAGGCCTAGAATTCCCAATCGTTTACCTTACCGGGTTAGAAGAAGGCTTCCTTCCTCACTCGCGTTCTGTGGCCGACGGCACAAAGGATGAAGAGCGTCGGCTTTTATACGTAGGAATTACTCGCGCTCAGGAGAATCTAACTCTTTCCTATTGTACCTCTCGAATTAAATGGGGGCAAAAGGCTAGCTGCGCGCCATCCTCTTTTATCGGCGAACTGGACGAAAAATTTCTCACCAACGCCACTCACGATGACATCCAAAACGCAGAGGTCTCCGAGGACGATCTCAAGGACTTCTTTGCCTCGGTAGACTCGATGTTCGATAACCCGCAACCAAGCGACTAGATGTCCTAACTTACCATCCCTACCGAGAAATCCATGGCTGTAGTCGATAGAAGCTAGCGCAGGGCCTCAGTATCAATTTGGGTCCCCGAATCGTAGATCCTCCGGATGAAAACAATTTCGTCGGCAATTATTACTTCGGCTTAAACCGAGCGGATCTGATTCTCTCGTATCTCTATATGTATATTGACGACAAACTACTGCACTGACTCACCAGAAGCATTGACCAAAGGCAGCCCTGCGTTCCGCCACGAGTCAATTCCCATCGTCAAAACGTGAATTTCATAGCCCCTGCGCTTTAGCTTCGCAGCCACATTTCGAGCACCTGCACAGCCCAAATTGTAGCAGTATACCACCACCTTCCTACCTTCTGAGAGTGCTTTTTCTATTTCTTGATCACGCCGCTGCACCTGCAAGTCATAGGCGTTATCCGGCCAGTTGACCGAAGATTCGATATGATCGATCTGATAAATATAAGGCGCCCTTACATCGTAGATTAGCGGATTGGCACCTCCCTGCTGCAGCACAAACAACTCGTCCACTCCCATCCCTGTCACCTTACCCACTTTCTGAACCGTCGGCGGCATGTTCACAGGCTTCACAGGCGGAGTTTTCTCTGCCACTTTCACCTCCTCGATTTCTTTTTTGACCCCCACAGCGCTCTCGTTGGTTGCTTTCTGCGCCGTTCCCCCACCAGTATCAACGATAGGCCCCGGATTTCCCGCGTCACGCTTTCCGGCACAGCCGCAAAGAAATGAGAGCGAAATTCCTACACAAATCAAAAGTTTCATCTCCGACATTCTCGAAATCGCATCTGATAGTCAAAAGCAAAGCATCATGTCCTTTACCGCACTCCAGCTCCATCCCCATCTAAGCCGTGCACTGATAAAATGCGGCTACACCTCTCCTACCCCCGTTCAAAACGCCACAATTCCAAAAGCCTTAGCCGGTGCCGATTTGATCACGATTGCGCAAACTGGGACTGGAAAGACAGCCGCCTTTGCCCTGCCTATCCTCCAGCATCTCATCGAAAAGCCCTCGAAGCCACCTGTCCTCCGGGCCCTAATTATGGTGCCAACTCGTGAACTAGCTCTTCAAATCCAAGACAGCCTTCAGTCATATGGGCGCCATCAGCCGCTGCGTGTTGCCACCATCTACGGTGGCACAGATCAGATCCCACAGCTGCGCGCACTTCGTAAACATCCAGATATAATCATTGCAACCCCGGGCCGCCTCATCGATCTGATGGAGAATCACGCCTTCATACGGCCAGAGCACCTGACCCATCTAGTCCTAGATGAAGCCGACCGGATGTTGCACATGGGTTTTCTTCCAGATATTGAAAAAATCATCGCCGCTCTTCCCCGCAATCGTCAGACAATGATGTTCTCAGCGACTTTCCCTCCAGAAGTTGAGGCACTTGCGGGAAAATTCATGAAAAATCCACAGCGGATCCAGTTAGGAAACCGCTCCAATCCTGCCGAAACTGTATACCAAGTAGTCTACGAAATATCCCACCAACTCAAAGATTCCCTGATTCTAGCTCTTCTCGATGATCGATCCATGACACGAGTGCTAATCTTTACCCGCACGAAAACTGCAGCCAACCACCTAGCTCAAAATCTCAAAAACTCAAAAATCCTCGCACAGCGTCTCCACTCCAGCCGTTCTCAGGAGCAACGTGAAAAGGCTCTCGCTGAATTTAAAAATGGCCAGATCCGCGTTCTCGTCGCGACCGATATCGTGGCCCGTGGAATTGATATCGAAGATGTCTCCCATGTGATCAATTACGACTTCCCGGTAAATTCAGAGGACTACATCCACCGTATCGGCCGCACCGGACGGGCAGAGCATAGCGGAAAAGCAATCTCCTTAGTTCCTAAATCTGATCTGAATCTTCTCGGTATTCTAGAAATGGCGATCGGCAAACGGATTCCTCGCAAACGCCTTCGAGGCTTCGATTACTCAGCAAAGCCTAGCGAAGGAAACACCCCAGTCCCCAAAAAAACCGATTGGCGCAAACGCACCCGCACTAAAAAGCCAAAGAAATAGAAAGGTAGTGATAATTTGAGAGAGGCACAGGATCTCACGTCTGGTCGATTACGGTAAAAATGTAGGCTAGTTCTGTATCGGATCGGAAAAGGATCGTGCGAGGGTTAACGATCTTCATGCCAAATGACTAAGGCAATCGTTTTAGTTACTGGAATCATAACGAAGATGAGGGAGAGGCGTATCCATGGCTCACCTACATAGGTGCAACGATCAGATAGGTCTCTGCATCTAAGTTGTGCTGCCGATAAAAGCTAAGCGATTATCCACGGTCTTTTGGTTACTCCAAAGACATGTAAGCCAACGGTAGCCTACTTTACCTTGTAAGCGCCTATCTCTGGAGCATCCGGACTGGCTTCAGGTCCAAAATATCTGAGCATCACCAACGGTTCTGTTGCCGATGTGTTTTTGTAAGTGACACCTTCCGTAGCAGCATGATCGGTGATAAAGAATTCGTCTTCTGAAAGTTCATTAAAACGCAGCAGTTTCGGGCAATTCAGGGCAAGTTGGTTCGCGCTGCCCTCGCCTTGCACCACAACTACTGAAGAAGCGCCGCCATCTTTAATGACTGCGGTCGCTCCCGGCTCCACCGTGAGTTCTTTCGCAGTAAAATACTGAAAACCATCGACTTTCCCGTAAACGATCCATTTATCATGATATCCTTCGCCACGCTCAGAGGTAACTGGCTCCAGATAGTGATTGTCCTTAAAATTCGGGTCTACGTTTTTCTCCCAATCTAGTTGATCGACAATAAAATCGATATCGTTGTGCCGCTCTTCCTGGCATGTCTTTCACCAATAAAGACCATGGCACTTCCCTTCCCTCGACGAGGTTTTGATACATTCCGAAAACATCGGAGCCCCATTGCGGCTCGTAAGTGCAGAGGGATCCTGGCGCATGAAGGATACATGGATCAATGAGCCAGCCGCTTCCGATTTTTAGCCGGTATGCTTTTGATAGATCTAGAATTCCATTTTCCCCTTTATTCCAGTTCGCAATACATTGCCGCACCTGATCCTTTGTGGTTCCGGGTTCGAATCCCATGAATGTATAGGGAAAATTATTCCCTACGTTGTTATGCTGCGGCGGGAAGTAATAGGATTCGGGCTTACCTTCTTGTCCCACTAATGCTGCTTGTTCAGCACTCTGATGCATGTGATGGGGGATTGGTCCCATGTTGTCGAAAAACTTCGAATAGACCGGCCACTTCGAGTATTTTCCCCACAGCTGCGCTCCGATGATATCTGCACCGCATTCGGCGATCGCATCTCTCAAGGTGAAGCGTTCATTTCCGACGACTACGTATGACAAGCCCTCATCTTCAGCGCGTCCCTCGTTCGCCGTCTCCGTTGTTGAGCCGAACCATCGCTCATCGATACCTCCACGGTTGAGGCCGTAGGCATAAATATCATCCGGATGTAGTTTAATTCTTCGGCCCGGTTGTAGAAATGATCGCGGGACCCACGTCGGAGAAAGCCGTAGAAGGCCACCGGTGTCCTCTAGATGACCCGCTACGATCGACTTAATATTCCGCTGAACTGTTTTTAAATCTTGGGTTACGATTGGGCTTTTCATTAATTTTCTAACGCGATAGTGCTTGCGAGATTTAGGATTTATGGCACCTCAAGCAAGGATTCAGTGCCCAGATATCAATGCGAATAAAAACTTGAAGAATTCTCCCTACTTCACTTTTAAATGAAGTGAAGTCCGCACATAGTCAGCCTCTCGGCGCTGCTCGATTCTTAGAAGGTCAAACTCTTCAGCTGCTTCGATCAGGTCTTTGGCCAACTTCTTTTCTCGGTTGAACTCTTGAAGCTTGCGCTCTGTTTTAAAAAGCGAATCAGCGTTTTGTTCGATCAATTGCATCATCTCATCAGCATAGCTGGACAAAGCCGCGAAGTTGATTTCAATGACGCTTCCCAAGGCGCCTTCGCCGCTTTCATTTGCTAGCTTCATCAGGTCGGCTGCATGATTCTTCGAAGTCGAAGCCGCAAACCAATCATCACTCACATTCACCGATGGTAAAAAATCGTCCTGAAAGAAAGGGAATGGGAAAAACCAAGTTTTCATGCCGTCACTTTCTGAGCTCATTGGCGTTTGCTTAGGGATATCCTGCTCAAACATCTCTGCGATTTCTGATATTATCGAATTAGTATGTGTGTTGATACTCTTCCATGCTGTTCCTAGTTTCTCCCGGTCCACCACTGGCTTTAGAATGGTCAGGCGTGGGAATTTGCCTTCGTCGACTAGCGTTTGTGGAACTCCAGGAACTGCTGGGACGGCACCTTTGAGATCAACTACCAAGGCAATCTCATTGCCTAAGCCTTCTGAGAAATCGCCACTGATTGCACGATAAAGGCCTCTTAGATCATCTAGGTATTTGGTTTCTAGAAGCTCCATGTAGGTTTTTATTTGCTTGATCTCAGGCGCGTCGCTTTCCACTTCTGTGAGTTTGGATGCGGCAGCAAATAGTGTCTCAGTGATTGCTTCTAGATAGGCGCTCATACGCTCCGAATAGTCAGCATTGCTACCGCAATTCATGAATACAAAGTGATCAGCTGCTGTGCCGAGGTGTGCTAATTTACGAGGAGTCCTTAGGTCAGATGAACCATTGTCGTAACCGCCAAATGCTTCAATTTTTACCCCACCTTCGAGATATGCAATCGTGCCGAGGTCATTCGACTCACCCAAACTTTGCAGCGCCTCCTCACGGTCTGCGACAATCTGTAGCATAGCCTCAAGTTCTCGGGTATCGCCGAGGCCATCTCCCGAAGCAAGCCCCTCCCTGAACCCCAATGCATAGGTGGCCAAGCCGCCAGAATTCTCCATCACCTTTTCGCCAAGGGCAGCTTCTCCATAACTAACAGCGAGCAACGGCTGATCTGGAAAAGCATCTGTGAAATCAAGTTGACCACTCGCAATGAACGAATTTTCCACAGAATCTGCTAATGTCATCTTATCCCGGTCGCCACCGATCATCGCTACCACGTAGTCGCCCACCGTTCCGGTTACGACGAAAAGATTCTTACGCCCAATGGCATCGATCAACTCATCGGCTAACTCAGGAGATAAAAACTCCGCCATGGATTCTTTCTGCATCCGCATTGTTTCGGCGATTTTTTCGCCGACAAGTTGATAGCCATTGAATGCTTTGGCGCCGATTTCCATTTCAATCGGTGCTGCGATCTCTCCCGCCATGCCGAAGAATGCCATGCTCGAATTAACCATTTCTGCGGCCTGATCAAGTTCTCCTTCGTTGGCTTGGAAGGCAAGATAAAGGGTTGGCATCTCCAACTTGTTCACTAGATCAATTCCAGACTCTGGGTCCTTCAGAAGCTCTTTCATGATTTCACCAAACCCAGCCATCGAAGTCATCGAGCTTTCGAAAGCTTCTTTGTCAGCTGACTTGCCGAAAGCCAAGGCAGCTTGCCCAATCAATTTTGCTTGAAAAAATGAACTGCGGCGATTGGCAGTTATCAGATTACCGCTTTGCTCAGATACGCTGTTGCCCAGCGCGATTGTCACTTCCCTGCCTAAAAGCGTCCATGGCCCAACAGCTTTTTCATCAAAGGTCTCAGTCTCTTTCTTAAGTTCCAGCGCGTTTTCTTCGCTTGGTTCTTCCGTCGATTGTTCCGTCGGTTGTTCCATGACGTCCTCATCTGGAACAGCTTCTTGAAGTTCTTCGTCACCTGCTACCGCTTCCGGCTCAATTCGGATATCGGTGCCATCACCATCGTCCTCCAGCATTTCCTCATCGGCAGGAACGAACGCCTCGTCCAGCGGCTGCCTCTTGCCCTTATCCATCTGTTTTTCCAGGATCTGATAAAGGTCAAGGGCCTTTAGGTCCTCGTAGGCACCGCGCGCATCGTAGGCCGTCATCAATACCGCAGTGTCTTTTGGCAGAAATTGCGCGAAGCCAAGGCGTGCAGCACGTTCTTCGAGACTCATTTCAATGATTTTTGCTGCGGTCGCCTCAGTCGGCTGAGCGATTGCTTCCTCACCTGAGAGAACACCATCTTCAGGAGTTAGCTCTTCGATCTTCTTCACCGAATCAGTGGCAACGCTGAGGCACATCTTGACTAGATTCAGCCGCAGGCTTTTCTTTACATCCGATGAAGCTGAATGCTATCAGTGGCACCGATAGAAGGATTGATGTAGGTGTCTGGAATTTCATTTTGGTCATTAAAGCTACCTAGTGAAGCCAAGCAAGCGTCAATGCCGCTAGATGAGTGATTCGCCCAAGCGATTGTCCAAAAAAATTACCTATTTATGGATCTATCTAATTTCCGCAAAAGTTACCTTTCAGAGCCGCTTGTCCGGAATGACCTTCCGCAAGATCCGTTGGACCTTTTCTCAAAATGGTTTCAACAAGCAAATGCCGCTTCCTTGACAGAGCCAAACGCAATGGTTCTTGCGACAGTCTCTCCTGATGGCAGGCCTTCCCAGCGCATTGTTCTTCTGAAAAATTTTGATGAAAGGGGCTTCACGTTTTTTACCAACTATCAATCTCGCAAAGCCTCTCATATCGCCGAGAGCCATACCGTATCTCTGCTTTTCCCATGGATTATTTTAGAACGTCAGATCATAATCGGCGGCAATGCTTCCCGAATATCTCGTGAAGAATCTGAGAAGTATTTCGCTTCAAGACCCCGTGAATCCCAGATTGGTGCGTGGGTCTCAAATCAATCCGAGGTGATTTCTTCGCGGTCGATTCTCATGAAAGACCAAGAAGCGCTGGTGTCGAAATTTTCTAATAGTGAGGTTCCTCTTCCTCCGCATTGGGGTGGCTTCCGTGTGGCGCCCGATCAATTCGAATTCTGGCAGGGCGGCCCGGCACGAATCCATGATCGCTTCCTGTATACTCGTGACGCGGAGACATGGCAGATCGATCGCTTGGCTCCTTAATCCGATTGGCCTATGTTCTTTCGCAAAGATTCATCTCTGACCTCGAGGCCACTCCGACGTACGGATAAGCGGGACGTAGGGGTTATAGTAAAGAGGCGAGACTCGCCACGAGTTTCAGAAAGAGCAGACCGAAAAATGACTGCGCCTGTGGAAGCTTGCTTCCTTCCTTGTCCCCTTCCTCTTCGCCAGAAGCTCCCGCTCAAGCGTAGGATTTCCCGAGAAAGCATCCTAAGTTGTGGATTGCTGATTCCGGCGTTTGCAATTTTTAGCACCATATTTGCGATGCTTTCGTCTTGTGCGGACCAGGCGATTCCGGAACCCGTTGAAAAAGCGAAGGAAGAATATATCCCACCGGAACTTCTCGGCAGGATTGCCTCAATTCCAGAAAAAGGGAAATTCGTTTTAGTCCAGGCCTATAGCTCTTGGAAAACACCTGCGGGGTCTATTCTAACGACCCGAGGAACAAACAATCGCAGAGCAAATCTCCGCGTAACGGGAGAGAAACTAGGGCAGTTTGCCGCAGCCGATATCCAGTCCGGAACTCTCGAGGTGGGCGATGCTGTTTATTCAATCGCGCAGCTACCAGACCTTGCTCAGGCTTCGGCTACCACATCCTTCACATCTGAAAATGAGGAGCCAAACGTTACCGAGGGCGAAGCGATCGCTACGGAACCAGTCACTGCAACATCGTCAGATCAGATAAAGGATCTCAGGCCGGAATCGTCCACCTTACCGCGTCTTCCAGAATGAAACGAATCGCAATCGATATGGACGAGGTAATCGTCGATACCGCACCTGTGCATCTTGCGGCGTATAACCAGCTATTTTCGTCAGACCTTCGCTTAGCGGATCTAAGAGGCCGCTCAATTTATGAGGCAATTTCCTCAGATCAAGAAGCTGCAACCCGTGATATCCTTCATGAGCATGACTTCTTTCAGAATTTACCAGAAATGTTCGGAGCTGTGGATACTGTCCGCTCATTAAGCGAAAGCTATGAAATCTTTATTGCCACTGCCGCGATGGAATTCCCAAATTCATTTCCTGCAAAATTTCGTTGGTTGCAGTCGCATCTGCCCTTCATTCCACCATCACACATAGTTTTCTGCGGAGACAAAAGCATCATTCAAGCAGACTTCCTGATTGACGACAGCCCACGCCATTTCACCCATTTTTGCGGACAGGGCATACTATACACAGCTCCACATAACTATGGAGCCACAGGCTATCCACGGGTCGATTCATGGGACGAGGTTAGACAGCGCTTCCTCTAGCTGTGTACATTCACACGATCCCCGCCCAACCACTTGCGGATGACCCCTTTGTCGGCTGTAAATTTTCCGATCATCCGCCAATTTGATTTTCTTAAAACCCCCGCTTCACTCCGCTTCTCCTCCACCACGCCACGTGGCCTCTTCCCAGAGGAATGCAACAGAGACATTACCCCTTCCTCGACTACGATAAACCCAACGTGTGTATCGAGGCCAATTAGATAAATCCCATCCTCCTGGCTCTCAACCCAGTCGGCATAATTGTCATAGTCCTCTCCTACCTTAAGTTGACAGGCACTTCTCGGCAGGAAGCTACGTATAATATTGCCTGACGGCTGCTGAGCCAGCTTGTAACGATCTACCCGGAAGCCTGCATCTTTTAGGACCGTGGAAACGTAATAACCACAGGCCACTTCCTCCAGACCTGGCCCCCTGGCTGTTCCATTGAAGTCGTAGGGAGTGACCGATCCAGCAGCGCATCATTTCTGGAAGAATCATCTCTAAAATTACCCGCGCATCTTGTTCTACCTTTATCTTCTCGCTTGGAATAGCTCTCTTGTGTTTCTCAGCTAGATCTAGGCGCCATCTTTCCACTTCACTTTTAAGAACTTCGTATCTTGCGAGATCCGGCCCTGTTTCCACACGTTTCAGGACAATCTTCTTAAAGCTCGTTACCCCGCTCCCCTGCCACCCCCACCAAGCCGCCACTGATAAACCTGCGATGATCGATCCAATCATGAATAAATTTATCAGCCACCTCACATTTCGAGCCTCGCCCGAGAAGAGACATATATCCATAAGAAACCTAGTTTGATGACAAAACCAGAGCGCTCCGCCCACATTCTCCGCCGTCTTGAAGAACTCTATCCAGAAACTCCGATCCCGCTTGATCACACTTCTCCCTACACCCTCCTCATCGCTGTTCTTCTTTCGGCTCAATGCACGGATGCCCGGGTGAATACAGTTACGCCCACTTTGTTCGCTCTAGCTTCTACGCCAGCAGATATGGCCAAGGTGCCCGTTTCGCAAATTCAGGCAATCATCCGTCCTTGTGGGCTATCCCCCACAAAAGCCAAGGCAATTGCTGGGCTGAGCAAGATTCTCGTAGAAAAGCATGAGAGCATGGTCCCTGAAAATTTCACTCATCTGGAAGCTTTGCCAGGGGTCGGTCACAAGACCGCTTCGGTCGTCCTTTCCCAATCATTTGGTATTCCAACATTTCCCGTAGACACCCATATCCACCGGCTGGCAAAGCGCTGGAAGTTGAGCAAGGGGAAAAACGTTGTGCAGACCGAGCGGGATCTGAAGAAAGCGTTTCCCCGTGAAACTTGGAACAAGCTGCATCTGCAAATCATCTTCTACGGGCGCGAATACTGCACCGCCCGCGGCTGCACCGCACATAGCTGCCCGATCTGCACGGAACTTTTTCCGCCTAAAGCATCATAACACCTCACCCGTCAAACCCTGCGTCCCCGGGAGATTAGCGTTATGCTATGGGCCTTCAACAGAAAGAAAGCAAGTTTTCCTAGGTAGATGAATTTTAGGATTCCCCCTCACACGCCTCGCCTCTAGCCTCCGCTTCGTGTCCACCACTGCAATTCTAGCCCTCGAAGACGGCCGTATCTTTACTGGAAAATCATTTGGAGCCACTGGCACCACCACCGGGGAAATTTGTTTCAATACCTCCATGACCGGCTATCAGGAAATCATTACTGATCCTTCATATCGTGGGCAGATTGTTGCTATGACCTATCCAATGATTGGGAATTACGGAGTCAACCCTGAGGATAATGAGTCGTCAGAACCGCATGTCCGCGCGCTAGTGATCGGTGAGCTCTGTGAAATTCCATCAAACTACCGCTCCACGCAGTCACTGGCAGACTACCTGCTTGAGCATAAAATTCTAGGTATCGAAGACATTGATACCAGGGCACTGACAAAGCATCTACGCTCACTCGGCGCCATGCGCTCATGCGTAACCACGGAGCTAAGCCCTGAGCAAGCTATCCAAAAGGCCAAAGATTCTGCACTGATGACAGGAACAGATTTTGTGCAGGAAGTTACGACAAAATCGCCTTATCACTGGAGCGAAGAATCGCGAAAATGGACCTTACCCAATGCATCTATCGGAGAAACGGCATCTTACGAAGAGCTTCCTCCCGCGAAGTTCAAAGTCATCGCCTTGGATTTAGGTCTGAAATACAACCAGCTGCGAATGCTTCGTCAGGCTGGCCTTGAAGTGGAAGTGGTTCCGGCATCTACCTCGGCTGAAGAAATTTTATCAAAATCTCCAGATGGCCTCTTTCTTACAAACGGGCCGGGAGATCCAGCAGCTCTTGGGTACATCCATGCTGAGATCAAAAAACTTTTCGGGAAGCTGCCTATCTTTGGAATTTGCCTAGGAAACCAAATGCTCGCGCACGCTTATGGTGGGAAGACCTTTAAGCTAAAATTCGGGCACCGCGGTGGCAATCAACCGGTGCAGAACCTTCGCACTGGACAAATTGCCATCACCTCCCAGAACCACGGATTTGCAGTTGATTCGAATTCTCTGCCCGAGGAGGTGGAGGTTACTCACATCAATTTGAACGACAGCACAGTAGAAGGCATGCGGCACCGCAGTTTACCTATATTCAGTGTCCAATATCACCCAGAAGCAGCTCCGGGTCCGAACGATGCAGCGAAGTTTTTCGAGGATTTCGTAGATCTCATCGAGGAGTCCAAAAAAGCATAGGCATCTACGCTTGTGATTATCTGATCGCGACCTTTTGGACGCGATAAAGGATCTCCCAGGGCCACCAATTTATATGAACACAGTAGTAATAGGCCTCCAATGGGGCGATGAAGGCAAAGGCAAAATAGTCGATTACCTAACAGAATCCGCAGACTTTGTGATCCGCGGTCAAGGTGGCAACAATGCCGGCCATACGGTGATCGCAAATGGTAAAAAATACGTCCTCCACCTCCTTCCCTCTGGGATCTTATGGGATGACAAGGTGAACGTGATCGGCAATGGCGTCGTCGTAGATCCCGGCGGCTTAGTAAAGGAGATTGAAAGTGTTGAAGCCCAAGGCATCACAATTTCCTCGCAAAAACTTCTGATCTCGGACCGCGCTCATGTGGTCTTACCCTTCCATAAAGAACTCGATGCAGCACGCGAGATTTCGCTGGGTGATCAAAAGATCGGCACGACCAAGCGCGGCATCGGCCCAGCCTATGCGGATAAAGTAAATCGCTGCGGTCTTCGTATGGCTGATCTGCTAGACCGCCCTTTTGCAGAAGAACAGATTCGAAAAAGAACGGATGAGGTGAATGAGATTCTCAGAAAGTTTGAGCTCCCCACTTTTGCGGCAGAAGACGTTATCTCAGAAATCTACACAGCCTTTGAGCGTCTACAGCCGCATGTGACAAATGCCATTCCAACCCTGCATGCTGCTTGGAAGGCGAATAAAAAACTCCTTTTCGAAGGAGCACAAGGGACCTTGCTGGACATAGACTTCGGCACCTATCCCTTTGTCACCTCTTCAAACACTACCTCCGGCGGGTCCGTAACTGGCACGGGGCTTCCCCCTACTGCGATTGAAGCCGTCATCGGCGTTTGCAAAGCATACACGACAAGAGTGGGCTCAGGGCCCTTTCCCACCGGAGATGAGGGCCTTTCAAAATACCTCCATGACCTCGGACGTGAATTTGGAGCGACGACCGGGCGCGCGCGTGGCTGCGGGTGGCTCGATACCGTCTTGCTGCGCTTCGCATGCATGGTGAATGGGGTCACCGGTCTCGCGGTGACAAATGTTGATGGCCTCGACGAATATTCTGAGCTGAAGATCTGCACTGGCTACGAAATCGATGGGGAAGTTCATCAATTTCCTCCTGCAGATCGGTCTTTTTGGAACCGCGCAATTCCCGTTTATGAGACCCTTCCAGGCTGGAATGAAGACACTAGCTCCGTCACCACCTATGCGGCACTCCCGACCAATGCCAAAAATTACCTCAGTCGTTTATCGGAACTGTGTGATGCGCCTATTTCCTTTGTCGGCGTTGGTCCAGACCGGATTCAGACGATCAAAGTATCTTGAGACTACCCAGTTGCTGAGCCAACGCGCTCGGAGCCCATTTCTCATATGCAGCACATCGCGATCATCATGGACGGCAATGGCCGGTGGGCAGCAGAACGTGGCTTGCCCCGCTCTGAGGGACACCGCGCAGGTGCGGAATCTGTCCGTGAGGTCTTAGATGCCTGCAAAGAGTTGGATATTAAATACCTTACACTCTACGCGTTTTCTTCAGAGAACTGGACGCGCCCAGAGGCAGAGATCGAGGCCTTGATGACTCTGTTGGATCATTTTTTGGATGAGAAAGCCGAAGAGCTGCAAAAACAAAACGTCCGGCTTCGCGCGATCGGGCAGATAGATCGTCTACCTAGGAAAACTTCTGAGCGTCTTAAAAATCTTGAAAAGATGACTTCAAGAAACACCTCTCTTACTCTAGTTCTCGCCCTTTCTTACGGTTCGCGAGAAGAGATCACGCATGCTGCTTGCTGTCTTGCTGAAAAAGCTGTCAGTGGTGAAATCAATACGGCCGATATCACCCCAGAACTACTCGGACAGCATCTATACACTTCGGACATACCCGATCCTGAGCTTCTTATTCGCACATCTGGCGAAATGCGCCTCTCTAATTTCCTTCTTTGGCAGATCTCTTACTCAGAGCTGGTAATCGTCAAAAAGATGTGGCCGGACTTCCGGCAAGGAGATTTATTTGCCGCTGTGGACGAATACAAAACACGTCACAGACGCTTTGGCGCACTTTAGAAGCCGTCTAGAATTCGAAGCCTGTTCCTTCGCAAATCCAGGGGTTTGTCGCGTTGAAGAAAAGGTTTATAGTAGTTGATCCGTTTCAGCTGTTCGAGCTTTGTGAACCTCTTCGAATTTCCTCCCCATTGTTGTGTTGTTCTGCGTCAATTTTTTGACCGTGACATCCTGAGCCTTCTCGTTTGCTAGTCGCAAGTTATTTTCAGACTTTAATAATGCGTCTCTAGTTTTCTGAAGGTGATTAATCGATTTATCAATTTCTGAAACCGCTGTCTGGAATTGCCTTGAAGCCAGTTCATAGTTTCTTCCGAACTTAGTTTTAAAGTCTTCTAAATCAGCCTCGAAATCAGTGACATCGATATTCTGTGCTTTGACCAGGGCTAGTTCTGCCTTGTATGCGATCGAACTGAGCGCAGCATTTCTTAGTAATGTAATCATCGGCATGAAGAACTGTGGGCGGATTACATACATCTTTTTATACCGGTGCGACACATCCACGATTCCCATATTGTAGAGTTCGCTCTCCGGTTCTAGCAGCGAAACCAAGATAGCGTATTCACAACCCTTCTCATTCCGGTCCTTATCTAGCTCCTTGAAGAAGTCTTCATTTTTTTTCTTCGTCGCCGTCGTATCGTTTTCATTCTTCATTTCGAACATGATCGAAACAATCTCTGTTCCCGCCTGATCTAGGTCCTTAAAAATAAAATCTCCTTTGCTGCCACTGCTCGCATTGTTGTCTTTTTCGAAATAGGCCCGCGGGAATGCAGTGGCTCGGATCCGATTAAATTCAATTTCACAATGTTGCTCGAGCGTCTCCCCGACCATTTTTGTGGAAAGCCTTGCCTTGAAATCTTTGAGACGCTCAATCTCTTGGTCTCGATCTCGCAATCGGATTTCATACTGATCCACCAGTGCTTTCTCAGCAACTTGCTTTTCGAGAGCCGCCTGCCCTAGGTTGTGCTTCAAAGCATCGCGCTCTTTTTCAACCGCGCTCACTGCTTCAGTAACTGCCAGCTTCTCGCTGAGCTCTTTAGCGTTGAGCCGGTTGATAAGCCCTTCGATCTCCTTCTGGCTTTCGATTTTCGCTATCTTCTCTGCGTTTTCGCTATGAACCTTTGTCTGCTCAAGTAGGTGAATTGCCTGATCCCGCTCCTTTTGAATGCTCATCACAGCGCTATTGATCGCTAATTTTTGATCCGTATTTCTTGCCTCTAATTGAGCCTTTAACTCTTGGATTGCGGCCTCTTTCTGATGAGCCTCTGCCTGTAGCTCACGGCCGAATTTCTCAGTTGCTAGAGCAACAGCATTAACTTTATCTTTTTCAGCTAGCTCTAATCGTTCGTGAAGCTGCGCATCAAATTCTTTGTTACGCACCTGTTTAAGGATTTCGGCATATCCAGTCTCGTCGATCTTGAAGGCTTTCCCACAGTGAGGGCATGAAATGTCAGTCATAAAGTTTTTAAACGCTTTGCTTCGAAGGTCAGTAAATGCTTTTGGCCTATTTACATGAATTCAGCTTAAGTTCGATCTTAGAAAAGAAAGGCCTAGTTGAGTCGAATATATTCATCGCTTCGGTACGGATCGGTTCTTCGCCATCAACTGATGGCGAAGCTCCTCTGAAATTTTCCTTTTAACGATCTTCCCTTGTTGTTGATGCGGTGGAAGATGATTCCACATCGGACACAGAAGATCAGTCGGAAAGTATCTTTGGAGCAAGACCTAAGGATCTTGTATTCCTATTTGCCAAGAGTGTGCCCGCTCTGAAATTACTCTGGGTTGAGATGGCTTGAGAGCTTAAGCGTCTTCAAATCTTATTCGTTCAAACGAGTGCCTCTTTAGATCTCTTATCGATCGCCAATGTAGGATATTCGCAATATAGCCGTCCTGATTCGGGCAAGATGATTTACCAAACTCTACATCTAAGGGCCTGACAATCCAATGGATACCCACGAATATGGTTGCTCGTGAGCATTTTTCAGACTTTAGACCTACAGACTCAAGGGTTCTCAGAAAATCTGCGAACTGATCGGCTCGATGTAAGGAGTTTTGTTCCGTGGAACAGCTTCATCCTTCTCACAAAGCATGATCTGTTCGCTGGGTATTAAGAACCTTTCTCAATGTGAGAATCCTTCTCAATTTTTTTACCTAAGGCAGTAATAATGTCTACAATGTATCGGGCCAAGGATGAGGCTTTTCAGTCTCCCAGGCTGGTCTTTGCTCCTGCTTGATCTGACGATCAAGAGCATTCATTTTCTCGATCATTGCCTCAACTTTCTCGGGAAAATCGTCCGCTCGGTTGTCTGTCTCTCCGATGTCAGTCTTCAAGTTGAATAACATAATGGACTTCTTTTCCCCGGCATCTACGGCCGCTTGGTGTCCCCTCGCGTTGCTATTCTCGAACGTGTGCAGCAGCTTCCAATCGCCCTCGCGGATGCCTTCGATATCCCCATACGATGAATAATAGAGGAAGTTGTCTCTGCCTTTGGTGTCGTTAGCGAAGATAGATTTGCTTAGATCCATCCCATCTATTTTGTTATCTAAGGAAAGCTCTGCTCCTACTAGAGCAGCGAGGCTAGGTAAGAGATCGATGCTGGTGATCAGCGCTTCAGATTCGATTCCTGGTTCAATAATTCCTGGTCCCCACATTACACAAGGTACCCGCTGGCCGCCTTCGAAGGTAGTACCCTTCCCTCCGCGCAAAGGTCCCGCGCTCCCGCCATGGTTCTTAAATTTAAGCCATGGGCCATTGTCACTGGTGAAAATAACCAGAGTCTGATGATCGATAGCCTCTGCCTTTCTCAGAATTTTCCCTACTTCTGCATCCATGTGCTCAATTACCTTCGTATAGGCTTGGAGTGGATCGCTTCCTGCGACTTCGTCAGGAACAAACAGTGGGATATGAGGCATCGAATGAGGCAGGTAGATGAAAAAGCTTCCGTCTTTGTTTTCCTCCATGAATTCGACCGCCGCATCCGTGTAACGTTGGGTAATAAATCTTTGATCTACAGGTAACTCTATCATCTCATTCCCACGAACCAACGGGGTGTTCCAGCTCTTGCTCGCTTCTGCTTGATTCACCCAGTCTGCATCGAGATCTCGTTTCGGTTTCCCCTTATTATCTGGATGACTCATGTCATTTGAATATGGGATTCCGAGATATTGATCGAATCCATGACTCAGGGGTAATACTTCGGGATAATGCCCCAAATGCCATTTTCCGAAGCAGGCAGTCGCATAACCCGCCCCTTGGAAGTATTTACCCATCGTCAGCTCCTTCGGGTTCAGGCCCTTTGTGCTCGAAGGAAATAAAACATGATTATGCATCGAAATTCTCTTTGGATAGGTCCCAGTCAGCAATCCGGCCCTTGATGGAGTGCAGACGGGAGAAGCAACCATGAAATTTGTGAATTTCCGACCCTCTGCCGCCATTCTATCAAGATTCGGGGTGTTGATTTTTTCAGAGCCAAAACTGGATAGGTCCCCATAACCCATGTCATCAGCAAAGATTAAAACGACATTTGGCGGTTTCTCGCTTGCCGCGATTGCCAGAGGGACACAAAAGCAAAGTAGGAAGAAGGTTTTAAAGAAGGTTTTATACAGCATTATACGATATCTTCACTCTTGGCGAGGCACTGACAACAAGATTCTCCAATCAATCCTTATCGTCTACCTAGAGGTCACCTTCATAATTTGGGTGTGGAATAATTTTTCCTGCCTTTGTTTCCGTCGTCATCGAAAAGCCATTTGCTGGGGATGAACAGTGCCTTCATAATTTTAGAGATAAGAGGCAGCTTATTTCTTAGCCGTCTGAATTGACGCTTCGATCCTGAAGCCGTATCACCATCCCTGGCACCATGCTCCTTGTCTTAGATAACTACGATTCCTTTACCTATAATCTTGTCCAGTATTTCGGTGAGATGGGGGTGGAGATGAAGATCTATCGGAACGACGCGATTACAGTAGAAGAAATCGGCAAACTGCGCCCGGAAAGAATATGTATTTCACCAGGGCCCTGCGCACCTGAGCAGGCGGGAATCTCGATGGATTTGATCCGGCGTTATGGTGAAAGGATTCCAATACTCGGCGTTTGCCTGGGACACCAAGCGATCGGTCAGGTTTATGGCGGGCAGGTGGTCAGGGCAGAGCGCCTGATGCATGGCAAAACCTCCCCGATTCTTCATAACAGCGCGAGTGTTTTCCGCGATCTGCCTTCCCCATTCATCGCCACTCGCTATCATTCACTCATCGTTAAGCGGGAGAGCCTCCCATCCTGTCTTAACATCACTGCAGAAACGGCGGAAGGTGAGATTATGGGCCTTCAGCATAAAGTGCATCCTGTTCATGGTGTTCAATTTCATCCAGAGTCAATTCTCACCCAGCATGGGAAACAGCTCCTAAGAAACTTCCTTTCGCTTTAAAATGCACCGTGCGTATCTCCCACCGGCAGCTTGGACCGAGACTCCACATCTAGCGGGTAGCGAAGCAAAACACCTTGCCCAAGTCCTTCGGGTGCAAGAAGGGCAAATAATTGAAGTTTTCGACGGCGAAGGAAACCGCGCCTCGGCAAAGATTGTTCGCGTCTCAAAGAGCCAAATCGATCTCGTCCTTGAGGTCGCGGAATCGGATACCGAGGCTACTCCGCGAATTATCCTAGCGCAGTCAGTCCCAAAAGGAAGAAATATGGATTTGATTATACAAAAATCCGTGGAACTTGGAGTCGCTGAAATCCACCCTCTTATCACCCAAAACAGCGTTTCTACTCCAGCGGAAGAAAAGGTAGAAAAGTGGCAACGGATTGCTCTCGAAGCATGCAAACAGTGTGGCCAAGACACGGTTCCTTTGATTTCTCCCCCTATTGCGATTGAAAAGTATCTCGAAGCCTATCATCGGTCCGATCTAAATTTAATCGCCTCACTGACCCCGGGCGCTCAGAAGCTCCCCCTAGTTCTAGATGATGATCCCCCGCCTAGATCTGCGACCCTTCTCATCGGTCCTGAAGGAGACTTTTCGCCAAGGGAAACCTCCTCTGCTATCAAAGCTGGATTCATCCCCGTGACCCTTGGCCCTCTGGTGCTACGGGTTGAAACTGCCAGTATATTTTCTATCTCTGCAATTCGGGCCCGTTTTATGTAGAGAACTTCGATCCTAGGTGATCTGGAGATAAAAACGCCTGATCTCACGCGCGCCAATACAGCAAAACCACCTTGACTTCCTGACGACCCCAATCCTTCGTTGTGGCACCCGCAATGCCTCTGTCACCAGACTCCCCTACTTACTGGACCCGCGAAGTTCTTAAATCAAAGCTCCACCGTGCTGCCATTACGGAGGCTGACGTAGATTATGAAGGTAGCATTGAAATTCCACGCGATCTGATGGACGCTGCCGATCTCTGGCCAGGGGAAAAGGTCCTAGTCGCCTCCATCACGACAGGAGCTCGTCTCGAAACGTATGTGTTAGAAGGAAAGGCTGATACTGGTAAGATACTTATAAATGGAGGAGCAGCCCATCTCATCAAAAAGGGCGAACGTGTCGCCATTATGGCGTTCGGCTATAGTCAGAACCCAATCGATCCTAAGAATTTACTCTTGGACGAAAACAATCAGATCATTCGAGATCGTAGCAAGCCTTGAAAGGCAGTTATGTGAAAGGTTTTGCAATTTATTCTTTCAGCAGTTGACGAATAGACACCCCTCGTCGTTAGGCTCCATTGGGATCAATTTTTTAAGATGAGCATTGCAGCACTAGGTATTATTGGGGGCTCCGGCCTCTACGAGATCGAAACTCTGGACATCACGAAAGAACACGAACTTTCGACTCCCTTTGGGGCCCCATCGGACACGATCGTCGAGGGGACTCTGGCTGGGAGGACAGTCTACTTCCTTCCGCGTCATGGCCGAGGCCATCGTCTGCTCGCGCATGAGATAAATCACCGCGCGAACATCTGGGCACTGCGCTCTCTCGGAGTCCGTTTTGCGCTTTCGGTGACAGCAGTCGGAAGCCTCCGAGAGGAGATGAAGCCGCGGGACGTCATTGTGCCAGATCAGCTGGTAGACCGATCGGGCCGAGGCCATGAACACACCTTTTTTGGTAAGGGCATAGCCGCTCATGTTTCGTTTGCGGATCCATACTCTGAGGAAATGCGAGAACTTGTTCTAAATGCAGCCATTCAGCATACAGATCGGCTCCATAACGGTGGCACCTATGTATCTATGAATGGCCCGGCCTTCTCAACCCGCGCAGAATCAAACATGCACCGCGCCCTTGGCTTTGATCTGATCGGCATGACAAATGCGGCAGAAGCTAGGCTATGTCGGGAGGCCGAAATCGCGCTAGCGACTCTCGCTTTAGTAACCGATTATGATTGTTGGAAAACTGACGAGCCTCCCGTCGACGTGGCCTCAGTCATCGCGAACCTCCACGCTAATTCAACACTTTCAAAACAGATCATAACGAGTCTTGCCCCAGCTCTCCCTGCTGATGCAAAATGGCCGGCGCATCAAGCGCTACATACGGCGATTCTTACGCCTCGCAGTGAATGGCCCGAAGATACCTATGCGAATTTACGCCCTATTTTAGAGTGATGATCGTCGGATTATAAACAGCTCATCCTTGACAGTTAAGCTAAAAGAACTTTCAAACTGCCCTGCGTAAACTAGTTCTTGCTAAGCTATCTCGGAGCCTCAGCACTCATCCTAGACCACTCTCGCCTATCATGCCGACTGCACATATCTTAGTTCTTCCCCTCGTCGTAAGCGCTGCGCTTTACACATCGTGCGCCTCTATGTCGCAAACTGGACCTCAAAAAGCAGAGATTGAGAAAGGCGGTCCAAACTACGAGCTGATCCCCGTAAGTAGCAGAGGCGATCTTCCTCAGGACAAGCGCTTCTACGGCCAGGGCCAGATTCCACCAGCCCTTCTAGGAGACAGCTATTCTGACAAAGTCCGCGCAAGAGACGGGCTAAGGTTCACAATCACAGATTTAACAGAAGCTAGCCCGTTTTACACCTCCGGCAGCCCTTTCTCTTTCGGCCCAATCGAGGTTCCAGCTAGCGGCAATGTAGTCGTTCCCTATGTCGGCGAAATCCAAGTAATGTCCCGGGACCTTGCCACTATCGCATCAGATCTTAACGAGCAGCTGAAGCCTATCTCTAATACAGCGCAGGCATCCGTCTCGCGGGTATCGCGCATTTCAAAGACCGCAAACGTGATCGGAGAGGTGAACAAACCAGGTCCGGTGACCTTAGAGCGGGGCAACTTGACATCCCATGACCTCTTGGCAGCCTCCGGCGGCCCGGCGGCGGCAGAACACTTATACAAATACACTCTCAGGCGAAACGGCCGTGACTACGTCTTCGATTATCTTGGGTTTAGAAAAAAATCTTTTGCGATAGAAGAAGGTGATCTTTTGAGCGTCACGACAGACTCCAGCAACCGCTTTTACGTTATGGGCGCGATCAATAAGCCGACCACAGTTCCATTTCCAGTTCCAGCCCCCACCCTTGCCGACGCGCTTGGGGCGGCTATGGGTCTGGACGAGCGAAGGTCAGATCCTTCAGGCATTTTTGTTTTCCGGAAAGGAAATCCAGATACCGTCTATACCTTTGATCTAAAGAATCCTAGTGTGGTCTTTCTCACACAGCGCTTTGCAATTGCTGGTGAAGACCTTGTCTACATTACAGAAGCACCACTTGCCCAATGGTCACGCCTCATTAACCAAACACTTCCCTTCTCTCAATCACTATTTAATGCGCAGAGAATTACTCAATAAAGTATGACTGCAGCGTTCAAATTCTTAATCGTCGTTATCGCCTTCGCAGTTTCAGGATGTGGCGGAGACACCTATCGGCCTGCCTTCCAAGCACCCACACAGCCTAGGAAATTTATCCTAGAAAGTTCAAATCCAGAGCTTCCTGAAAGGGTGGGAAGACGAACTATTTCCGTCCGTGACCAGGCTAGTCCCCGCCCGGCAAGCCCATCTTTACAGCGCCTAGCAAACGGGCATTACCGCCTGAACGAAGCTTGGACAGTCCTCTTAAACGGCAAACTATGGACTGTGCAAAAAGGCTACACTTCAAATGGCATCACCGCCCCAAATTACATCAAGAGTGGTCTTGGAGATGGAATCAATCGGCCAGAAACTTGGAGTGCCGTGTTCCATGATTGGCTATTTACTCAACCTGGAATCACTCGGAAACAAGCAGATGATCTCTTCCGTGATCTCTTATTAGCCTACCGCGTGAACAAGAAAAAGGTAGAGCTGATGCACAGCGTGGTGACCAGTTATTCTCGCACGAAGGACCGCCCATAATTCATTCCTAGCTTTTTCCTCTTTCTCCCTAGATATAGCTCCAATGGCAGTCCCAATTCGCATTGCCAGAAAGCCTGCCCTCGTGACCCAATGGTTGGTGATTCAGGCTCTCCTTCAGCGGGAGGTCATTACTCGCTTCGGGCAGTATAAATTGGGCATCTTTTGGATGCTGTTTGAGCCTCTTTTGGCGGTCATAATGATCGGTGTAATCATCGGTCCAATCGCCGGACTGTACTGTCACCTGAGATCCCATACGCTTTCTTTTTACTTAACGGCCGCATTCTCCTCCAGTTATTTACTGGAAGCCTGCAAACCGGAGTTAAGGCAATTGAAGCCAATCAAGGACTTTTATCCTATCCCACAGTAAGACCACTCGATCCTTTCTTAGCCCGCTTCATCTTCACCCTGATGACTACGTGTTTCTCATTCACTATATTTTGCGTGATAGGCATCTGGTGGGGAATCGAATTGTCGGGTGAACATCTACACATCCTGGTCGCTTCAGGAATGATCACATGGTTTGCTGGTTGTGGTGCCGGGCTTCTCTTTGGAGTAGGGGCGGCTCACTTCAAAGAAATGGAAAAAGTGGTAGGGGTAATTCGAATGCCCCTGATGTTTGTTTCGGCAGTCTTTGTCCCCCTTGTTGCACTTCCTCAATCGATCCAAGATATCCTGATCTATAACCCTTTGGTTCACACCATCGAGCTAAGTCGGAAGGCCCTATTCCCATTTTATAATGCCGGCGAGACGAACTTAACCTATCCACTTTTCTGCGCCTTTATCTTACTCTCGGCAGGCTTGATCGCTTTCCGTCTCAACAGAAATTTCTTAACTCGTAGATAACCCAACATATTCTTCGATGATTGAGTTCAAAAATCTGACAAAATATTATCCGACTGCGGATGGCAGGCGCTACATTTTAGACGATATCTCGATCCGTATACCGTCAGATAACAATATCGGAATTCTCGGTGCGAATGGGGCGGGAAAATCAACTCTTCTACGCCTGATCGGTGGCGCCGAATCTGCAAACGCTGGCCATATCATCACAGAAAAGACGATTTCTTGGCCCCTGGGACTTGCTTCCGGATTCCAAGGATCTTTAACGGGGCGGCAGAACACCCAATTCGTCTGTCGAATCAACGGCTTGACCAAGCAAGAAGTTAAGGAGGTGTCCGAATTCGTCTTGGATTTCACAGAGCTGGCTGGATATTATGACATGCCGGTCCGGTCCTATTCTTCTGGTATGCGTGCGCGCCTCACCTTCGGGCTGTCCATGGCTTTTGACTTTGATGTTTATCTAGTCGACGAGCTGACTTCGGTTGGTGATATGGGTTTTCGCGCGAAAGCGGCCGATGCTTTTAAAAAGATAAAAGAGAGATCAAGCCTCATATTTGTTTCCCACAACCTCAAAACCCTCGCAGATTCCTGTGAATCAGGCCTCTTCCTCGCAGAGGGGAAAGTCTTTTACTACGAAGATATAAAAGAAGGAATTCAAGATTACACCAAATGGATGAAACAAGGGATTTTTCCCTCAAAGGAATAGGCTTTTAGTCTTTGAGATGAAGGCACAGTCGCAAGTGAATCTGAATCGATGATTACCCATACAGATTCGCCTCTGAGTATATAATAATTTACTTCAATCCTAAGGCAGCTGTGATCCAATTAGGTCAGTAAGCAGCATCTATCCTCCACAATGGAGATCTCACTTTACAGCCCAGCTTTATCCCGCGCTACGTCCGATAGTTTCCAGTCTCAGCACTTCTTCCGAAGATTAATGTCCCTAATAAGATTTCCATCCGAATAAATACCGTCCAGAGCTTCGTCCAATCTCTACATTTTATAGAAATTCAATAAATCAAATGCCCCAAACTGTTATTATCCCAGCTCAGGACGAGCAAAAGGTCAAACTACTCAGACCCGTCGTATTTTCTATCTACGCATTTATCGTATTTGCCGTGATTGGTTACATTTGGGTTTACGCCCAAGCAAGATACGTAAGCACTGCCGAATTTAGCATCGCCGAGCAGGAGAACTCCAGCGCTGACGTAGGCCTCCTTGCGCTTGCGCTCCCTGGTCTCACCGATTCTCGGTCTTTAGATTCTCAAATGGTGATTGCCTATATTCATTCAGCTAATTTTCTTAGAAAGATGGAATCCCGGTTAAATCTCCAAGATCACTATGCCAAGCCGGAGAAGGATTTTTACTTTCGCCTCGCAAAAGATGCACCTTTAGAAACCCGTTTAGATTACTATCGGAAGAAAATTAATGCGCATTTCAATCCTGAGACAGGACTGACTGGAATCAAAGTTGAAGCGTTTGACCCTGTTTTTGCACACCAGGCTGCACTGCTCCTCCTGGAGGAGTCCGAAAAATATGTAAATCATATCAATCAAAAGATAGCCACAAAACGGCGTCAATTTCTTGAGCAAGAGGTCCTCAATGCAGATCTTCATCTTGAGGAGGCGCTAGATGATCTGACAGCGCTGCAGAATAAGCATAATTTCATCGATCCAACGCAAGTTGTCTCATCGACATTAGCGTCGATTGCATTGCTAAAGGAGGCCGAGCTAAGCAGGAAAACCGACCTCGCATCTATTCTTAGAGAATCTCCCGATTCACCACGTATCGCGACTATAGAAAGTCAATTACAGTCAATCGAGGATCTTATTAAATCAGAACAAAAGAAATTATCAGGTCCTGAAAAAGACAGATTAAACCTTATTACGCAGCAATTCCAGCGCATCCAGAGAACCATTCAATTTCGAAGTAAATTACTTTCCGGAGCTGAATTAATCCTTGAGAAAAACCGCAGCGACGCAATATCCACTACCAAATTCTTTACCGTGGTTCAGACACCATTCTTGCCGGAGTATTCTACCCTTCCACGGCGAGGATATCTTACCATAACGCTACTGGTAATTGGTCTGCTCGGTTTCTTCGTGATTCGGATCCTGATCGAATCAATCCTCGAAAGAAACTAGGGCCCAATTAAAATAGGAAATTTACTCTGCTACGGTAGAATGGGGCTGTATGCTTGGACTCATGTGCGACATGAGGTTCGTTCAAAATCGTAAACAATCGTCCATCGTGAAACAGCGGCAAGTAAACTTGCTATCAAATCACGCGTTGCGGGAGAGCATCGGTCTACACCCCTGATTGTAGGGTAATTCCAAACTAGAATATCTGCTGAGGTTCTTTGGTGACATAATACGGTCAATGCGGTGAAAGTGTCAGCAGCTTGCAGGGCGCGGGCCGGGTAACCCGGTAATAACTCTGGTTGCCTAGTGACTGCACCAAGGAACGATATGAATCAATCGTGTTGTAAATATTATCTACTAATCGGGAAAGCAAACGTCGCGAAGGCAGCCGCCAGATACGACGTCATGAGAGAAAGGGCCGGAAATCGGCCCAATTACTTATTTTGTGAAGGAGAAATACAGAATGGCGATAGAAAGGCACCTAAGAAGAAGATTAGCAGCCTAAATCCATTCGAACTAAGAGAGGAGATCCGGAATCTTTAAAACATCTTCTGGAGCTAGCGGAAGGACTTTCTGAAAAATGGAAACGGAGGCGAACTTCGCCTTTGCAGGGTCTATTCCGCTACGCTCTGGAGCATCCTTAAGGGCAAAACAGAAGGGAACAAAGAACAAAGCCGCTAGAATGTCGCAACTATGAGGCAGAAGTTCGGACTCTCTAGAAAGCTTTCGGTGTTCTTTATTTATGAGCCAACAAGGCGCACCCATTTCCACACTGCCCAGTAAAATCTACGTGGAGATACCCCGGGTGCGGGCCTTGCGCACCTAGAATATGTTTCGCTTAAAAAACGCGCGCAACCCTATTCAAAGATATGGAAGCGGCCATAGAACTAAAACGATTCGTCTCCTCAATTCCCCATTCCTAATTGCATGTCTCGAACAACATGCGCTAACCTAGAAAAATATGAAATCTATCTACGGATTATTCGTTCTACTAACTCTTTTCGCTCCATTGGTGATGGCGGAACAAGGCAAGCATCTATTTATTCTTTCTGGGCAATCCAACATGGCCAGACTTCAGCCAGAAGATTCATTCATTCCTGCTATTGAAGATCGATTTGGTAAGGATGGAGCTATTGTTGTCTTCGATGCACAGGGAGGACAGCCAATCCGAAGATGGTATAAGGACTGGAAGCCAGACCGAGGGGTGAAGCCGGATGGCAACGGAGATCTCTATGACCGACTAATGAAAAAGGTCGATTTGAAGATCGCGGATCAAGAAATCTCAACAGTCACCTTCCTCTGGATGCAAGGTGAGCGGGACGCCAAAGAAGGGAATGGAGCTGTCTACGAAAAGAGTCTCAAGGGCCTTATCAAGCAATTAGAAGATGACCTAGGGCGAGATGACATCTTCATAGTAATCGGAAGGTTAAGCGACCATGGAACCACCAACCAAGAGTATGTAAATTGGGAAGAAGTTCGCATTGCCCAGATGAAGACAGCCGAAGATTCAAAACACGGGGTCTGGATAGATACGGACGATCTTAACGACGGTATTCAGAAAGAGGGGAAAGAGGTCAAAAACGATCTACATCTCTCAACCGAGGGCTATAGGACATTTGGTGAACGTCTTGCCGAAGCCGCTATCGGCCTAATTGAGCAGTGATCAATATGGGATATGGTCTGATCATTCTTGAGAGAATGATCAGACCATACTTATTCGCGGTAGTCGCTGATACCTCCAAGCAAAGATTAGAATCACTAAAGGCTTTGTTTCTACTCTTAGATTCTTTTTTGGCCATGAACCGAAGGAGTCTTTTTTGTCTCGTTCCTGTCCGAATACACCCCCAAGTCGATGAGACCTAGAGGGCTGGGGGTTATATTTAGCTTTTAGCAGCCTCTGGCGACTGTGCTGAGATGTGACCGGACTAAGGAAGAACTGCTATTGTAGACATACAGATTGCCGCAACATCCAAATCAGGGAATATCAGCAAGGCGGTTTGTTATCAGGCGCGCTGAATGAGTAGCTGCAAAGGCAGGGTATTCCCTAAAAACTTCAAGAACTAGACACAAAAAAAGCCCCATATTAGCGATTAGCTAATATGGGGCATAAACCTGGCGACGACCTACTCTCACAGGACCTATCGTCCCACTACCATCGGCGCTGCAGCGTTTCACTTCCGGGTTCGGAATGGGACCGGGTGGTTCCACCGCGCTCTGGTCACCAGAATTCAACTTTGAATTTACCTCTTCCATACTGCCATGGGGGAGTGTTGTTCAAACCTGCCTTTCTAATGAACTGAGCCATTTGAGTTTGCTAGTTGGAAGTGTTCAGTTTTCAGGGAAGAACTTTGCACAATGCTTGCTCTTTACTAAAAACTTCAAACTTAGAACTAGCAATCTTAGTCTGTCCGCTCTCTGGCATCCATATGGAGTTTCATTTAGGTGTAAAAGGCCTTTGAAGGCTCGTTTACTGCAATTTTATCTTAGTCTAGTATAGACATTGTGTAGGCTCTACTTGGTGAGCCTTTTGCTTCTGATAAATACGCTCACTAGGTGAGCTAAGTATCATCTGCTAACAATACTTGGATAATCCGAAATTCAATTTGGAAATCAAGTCAATCAGATGATTAGTACTAGTAAGCTACATATATTACTACACTTCTACTTCTAGCCTATCAACGTGGTAGTCTTCCACGATCTTTAAGGGAAAATTTATCTTGGGAGGAGCTTGGCGCTTAGATGCTTTCAGCGCTTATCTCTTCCGCACGTAGCTACCCAGCCATGCCCTTGACAGAACAACTGGTACACCAGAGGTGCGTCGATTCCGGTCCTCTCGTACTAGGAACCGAACCCCTCAATTTTCCTACGCCCACAGAGGATAGAGGACCGAACTGTCTCGCGACGTTCTGAACCCAGCTCGCGTGCCGCTTTAACCGGCGAACAGCCGGACCCTTGGGACCTTCTCCAGCCCCAGGATGCGACGAGCCGACATCGAGGTGCCAAACTTCATCGTCGATATGAACTCTTGGATGAAATCAGCCTGTTATCCCTAAGGTACCTTTTATCCGTTGAGCGACGGCAATTCCACATTCAACCGCCGGATCACTTAGGCCTACTTTCGTATCTGCTCGACTTGTAGGTCTCACAGTTAGGCGGGTTTATGCCTATGCACTCGACACACGGTTACCAACCGTGCTGAACCCACCTTCGCGCTCCTCCGTTACTCTTTAGGAGGATACCGCCCCAGTAAAACTGACCGGCTGACACTGTTCTCTGGCCTGATTCAAGGCACAAAGTTAGACTTTCCAATATTCAAGGGTGGTATCTCACTGTTGACTCCAGGATGGCCTAAACCATCCCTTCAAAGTCTCCCACTTATGCTGAGCATGAATATCGAAAAACCAATGACAGCTTACAGTTAAGGTCTATAGGGTCTTTCCGTCCTTCTGCGGGTAGGCGGCATCTTCACCGCCATTACAATTTCACTGAGCACCTGGTTGAGACAGCGGCCAACTCATTTCACGATTCGTGCAGGTCGGAACTTACCCGACAAGGAATTTCGCTACCTTAGGACCGTTATAGTTACGGCCGACATTCACGGGGACTTGGGTTCAAAGCTTCGCTAAAATAAATTCAAGCTAACATCTTACCTTAATCTTTCCGCATTGGTCACGTGTCACATCGTATACTTGGACTTGCGTCTTGGCACAATGCTGTGTTTTTGCTAAACAGTTGGTTGGCCCATTTCACTGCGACCTAGATAAATCTAGGCACCTCTTCTCCCGAAGTTACGAGGCTATTTTGCCGAGTTCCTTAACCAGGGTTCACTCTTACGCCTTGGTATATTCTACCCACCCACCTGTGTCGGTTTACGGTACGGGTTCCTTAGCATACACTGGGACTTTTCTCGGCACGGACTTTGACAATACGGTTCAGGCAAAGCCATCCCCTCGGAATTCAATCACTTAGTTGTCTCCATCTATGCGTCCTCCCAGTTTAAGGGCCGGAAGTGCAGGAATATTAACCTGCTGTCCATCGCCTACGCATATCTGCCTTGGCTTAGGTCCCGACTAACCCCGGGACGAAAAACGTAGCCCGGGAAACCTTGGGTTTACGGCGGCCGGGGATTTCACCCGGCTTATCGTTACTTATGTCTGCATCCTCTCTTCTTAACTCTCCACGCTCAGTCGCCATTGCGCTTCTATGTGTTAAGAATGCTCCTCTACCGCGCCAGTCATATAAATATAACTGACACCCAGAGCTTCGGTATACTGCTTAATCGCCAATCATTTTCGGCGCAGAATCTCTCGATGAGTAAGCTATTACGCACTTTTTAAATGGTGGCTGCTTCTAAGCCAACATCCTCACTGTCTATGAAATTCCACCTCCTTTCCACTTAGCAATATTTAGGCACCTTAGCTGCTGATCAGGGTTGTTTCCCTTTTGACGATGAAGCTTATCCCCCACCGTCTCACTGCTGCGCTCTACCCCATGGTATTCGGAGTTTGATAGGGGTTGGTAGGCGGGTATGCCCCCTAGCCCTGTCAGTGCTCTACCCCCATGGGTCAACACGCAACGCTGCACCTCAATGCATTTCGAGGAGAACCAGCTATCACGGGGTTTGATTAGCCTTTCACTCCTACCCTCAGCTCATCCGAGAATTTTTCAACATTCACCGGTTCGGTCCTCCACACAGTATCACCTGTGCTTCAACCTGGCCAAGGGTAGATCACCTCCGCTTCGGGTCTAGCACATGCAGCTTTTTGTCGCCCTATTCGGACTCGCTTTCGCTTCGCCTACGGCCCATAAGACCTTAAACTTGCCACATATACTAACTCGCAGACTCATTAAGCAAAAGGCACGCCATCACCCCTCGACAAGCTCGGGGCTCTGACACCTTGTAGGCACACGGTTTCAGGTTCTATTTCACTCCGCTCACAGCGGTTCTTTTCACCTTTCCTTCACGGTCCTGGTTCACTATCGGTCGCTAACTAGTATTTAGCCTTACGCAGTGGTCTGCGCAGATTCATACGCCGTTTCACGTGTGGCGTATTACTCAGGAACATCCTAGAGCTCCTCAAGATTTCGATCACGGGGGTTTCACCCTCTATGCCGGAACTTTCCAGTTCCTTAATCTATCTATTGAAGTCTCACTTTGGAGTCCTACAACCCCGGGGACAAGTCCCCGGTTTGGGCTATTCCGCTTTCGCTCGCCACTACTTACGGAATCGATTCTCTTTCTTTTCCTCCGCTTACTGAGATGTTTCACTTCAGCGGGTATCGCGTATCGTTTTCTAACTTCCTCTCTTACTTTCCTGATAAAATCAAAATTGCAGATTGGCTTCAAAAACGAACAATAATGTATTACCACTATTAGGTTACCCCATTCGGGAATCTCCGGATCAAAGTGTATTCACCACTCCCCGAAGCTTTTCGCAGCTGATCGCGCCCTTCATCGCCTGTTAGCACCAAGGCATTCACTGTGTGCCCTTTAAAACTTGATTTCTAAAAATGAAAATCAGGCTCTTCTTAATGAGTTCTTCACATTTCTACTCACACTTAACTACTCACATACTCACAGTTGCCTGCTTGCATGCTTGCAGTCGCCTGCTTGCTTATGAAATGATCTGTTCTCTTAATTTACCTACATTCTACTCACGTAGTTTGCAGGATTTTTTGCCATAAAATTATGTATTAGGTATTCTTATCTCAAATTTCTCTGAAATAAGATTATTTCGAATATATTTCCAAGTATTGCGTAAAAATGGCTCTCAGTGAGCTTACATTATTTATACTTTACTAAAAAAATTGTTTCTTCTCCATATGGATGTCAAAGAGCGAACCGGTTTTACAGTCACATAAATTGTGTCTGCGTAAGAAGAATTGAAATTAAAACTTAATTCTTCAAACTGATTGCTTCAAAAAATTGACGGTGTGATCGGTAGTATTTGCTAATTCCATTGCTTCGGGCCCACTTTTTTTCCTTCAGAAAAGGAAAAACCGAAATCAATCGGTAGGAATCATCCAGTATCTTCTCAGAAGACAAAGCTTCTTAGAAAACGAGGCTGAAAGATGGTGGGCCTGGCTGGACTCGAACCAGCGACCCCACGCTTATCAAGCGTGTGCTCTAACCAACTGAGCTACAGGCCCCCGACTTCGCTGAGGCTTTTCGTCGTCGGGCAAGCCCGCGACACCTCAACTGAAACGTTTGCCTTTACCTACAGCCGGCTTGCCAGCCGTAGCCTTGGCGAAGGCTGGTGGAGGTTAACGGATTCGAACCGTTGACATTCTGCTTGCAAAGCAGACGCTCTACCAACTGAGCTAAACCCCCTTTTTATACAAAGGAGAAATTGCATTTACTTAAGAAAAAAAGATCAAATTGTGCGCTGCGTTGCTTTTCAACGTTATTCACAGATTTTTTGTTTTAGTTGTTTTAGGCGCTAGTCACCAATTCCTTGGTTTTCTAGCAAGCTCTATGAGTATTGCTACTCAAGAAGCTTTCGACCTACTACAGTGACAGCCAAGATGTGAGTCCTGTTTTAAATGCTGTTTGTAATTTACTCCGTTAAAGGAGGTGATCCAGCCGCAGGTTCCCCTACGGCTACCTTGTTACGACTTCATCCCAGTTACCAGCTTCACCTTAGGACCGATTAAACGATACTTCGGGTGCTACCGGCTTCCATGATGTGACGGGCGGTGTGTACAAGACCCGGGAACGTATTCACGGCGTCGTAGATGATACGCCATTACTAGCGATTCCAACTTCATGGAGGCGAGTTGCAGCCTCCAATCCGAACTGGGCCCAGTTTTTCAGATTTCCTCCACTTCGCAGTATCGGTTCTAATTGTGCTGGGCATTGTAGTACGTGTGCAGCCCAAGGCGTAAGGGCCATACTGACCTGACGTCGTCCCCACCTTCCTCCCAGTTGATCTGGGCAGTCTGAATAGAGTTCCCACCATTACGTGCTGGCAACTATTCACAAGGGTTGCGCTCGTTGCGGGACTTAACCCAACATCTCACGACACGAGCTGACGACGGCCATGCAGCACCTGTGCAAATTCCATAAATGGTCACACGCTTTCACGTGCTTAGAGATGCATGTCAAGCCTTGGTAAGGTTCTTCGCGTTGCATCGAATTAAGCCACATACTCCACCGCTTGTGCGGGTCCCCGTCAATTTCTTTGAGTTTTAGTCTTGCGACCGTACTTCCCAGGCGGTGCGCTTAACGCGTTAGCTCCGGCACAAAAGGGGTCGATTCCTCTCACACCAAGCGCACACCGTTTACTGCTAGGACTACAGGGGTATCTAATCCCTTTCGCTCCCCTAGCCTTCGAGCCTCAGCGTCAGTAAATGTCCAGTAGCTCGCTTTCGCCACGAGTGTTCCTCTCGATATCTACGCATTTCACTGCTACACCGAGAATTCCAGCTACCTCTCCATTACTCTAGCACGGCAGTATCAGATGCAGTTCCGAGGTTGAGCCTCGGGATTTCACATCCGACTTACCGCGCCGCCTACGCTCCCTTTACGCCCAGTGATTCCGAACAACGCTCGGGACCTTCGTATTACCGCGGCTGCTGGCACGAAGTTAGCCGTCCCTTCCTCTTCTGGTACTATCAACCCTGTCGACTATTCATCGCCAGGTCTTTCTCCCAGATGACAGGAGTTTACAATCCTAGGACCGTCATCCTCCACGCGGCGTTGCACCATCAGGGTTGCCCCCATTGTGAATTATTCTCGACTGCTGCCACCCGTAGGTGTCTGGACCGTGTCTCAGTTCCAGTGTGACTGATCGTCCTCTCAGACCAGTTACCCGTCGTTGCCTTGGGGAGCTATTACCTCTCCAACTAGCTGATAGGGCGCGAACCAATCCTGTAGCGACAGCTATTGCTAGCCACCTTTAATCTTGCTTCTTAGGGCAGGATACCATGGGGTATTAATCCACCTTTCGGTGGGCTATCCCCCTCTACAGGGCATGTAATTCACGTGTTACTCACCCGTGCGCCACTAAAATCAGATAATATAAATACCATCTTCATTCCGTGCGACTTGCATGTCTTAAACACGCCGCCAGCGTTCGTTCTGAGCCAGAATCAAACTCTCCGTAAAAATTCGGTTGGCGTAATGCCAGTAAGATAAATCTTACTAGCAAACGTAATTTCCAAATTGACCTATAGAGACTTCACTTAATTTGCCTTTGTAAAACAAAGGCTAAGCTCCATCTCTACGTACTGCGCGTTATTTCGCGCAGCGCACAATTTAATCTTTTTTTCTTCTCAGTAGAAACCTAACCGGCTTAAGGCCGCCTGTTTCTCATTTTCTTCCAAAAGAACTTACTAAAATTGCAATGATTTGCATCAAAACAACTTAGATTAGATTCATCTGCAATCAATGCCTACTAAGGCACGATTTCTACTAAGTCACACTATCAAAGAGCTTGCAACGAGGGGACTAAAAAGCCGATCGGGTGTTACTCCTCAGAAACTGGCCGAAACCTGAAAGCTTTTCCCATCAAAAACGCTCCTAATATAGGAACGTCTCAAATGAATTATGCTAATTTCTAATTGAGTGGTTTGCACCTCGACCGACTGGCAGTCTCTCGTGTCGACGCTTGTCGCGCCAACGGCAGAAACCTAGCGCAACTGGCCGCCAAAGGTCAATACCTTTTCTAAATGTTTTTAAAAAAGCTTTAAGGGCCCGTAACTACAACGATTAGTCAGCTAACCCCGCAGATAAATCTCACTGCGAAAGCGAAGATGAAGCAACTTCAGGGCGTCTATTTTCGCTTCGGGCATCAAATCCCACAGCTCACCTCCTCAGTGAAACAACTGCCGATCTAGCGATCGAAACTGAATGGCTTCCAAGACGTGGTTGCCACGAATGTCTGGATCACCAGCAAGGTCTGCGATGGTGCGAGATCCCTCTGGATGTCGGGTCATCCTCCACGGGTGTGGGGAAAGCTAGAATCCGGGCGCGGTCCTCCGGTCTGCTGCCGGGTCATCCCCACGGGTGCGGGGAAAGCTCTGATAGCTCATTCGCCAGCACCTGCATGTTCGGGTCATCCCCACGGGTGTGGGGAAAGCAGCGCCTCTCTTGTCGCTCCTGTCGCTCCTGTCGCTCCTGTCGCTCCTGTCGCTCCTGTCGCTATATTCGGGTCATCCCCACGGGTGTGGGGAAAGCTTCTTCCGCTCCCAATGCTGGACCGCATTCATCGGGTCATCCCCACGGGTGTGGGGAAAGCTCCAAGATTATTTCAAGGTATTCACTACCATCGGGTCATCCCCACGGGTGTGGGGAAAGCCTCTCCATTGTCGACCTCTGACAGCCAGCCCTCGGGTCATCCCCACGGGTGTGGGGAAAGCGCAATGATTAGGGGCGCAGAATGCGAGGATTGCGGGTCATCCCCACGGGTGTGGGGAAAGCATTGTCATAATCCGCAAGCACCCGCGCGACAGCGGGTCATCCCCACGGGTGTGGGGAAAGCGTTTCCCTGATGAATTTTCTGCTGCGGATAGTCGGGTCATCCCCACGGGTGTGGGGAAAGCTCGTTGCCCCGGATATTGAAATAGACGGTGATCGGGTCATCCCCACGGGTGTGGGGAAAGCGGAAATTCTTTATTCTTACCCTTCTTTATCTTCGGGTCATCCCCACGGGTGTGGGGAAAGCATCTACGCACCTGATGCATAATCTACCGAGACGGGTCATCCCCACGGGTGTGGGGAAAGCCTGAGCCATTGGCGGGAGATCTCGCGGACGCCCGGGTCATCCCCACGGGTGTGGGGAAAGCTCTTCAGGCAGAGTCATTTCGTCCTAATCGCGCGGGTCATCCCCACGGGTGTGGGGAAAGCGAGGCCGTTGATCTCAGCCGCCTTGTTATACTCGGGTCATCCCCACGGGTGTGGGGAAAGCGAAGACACGCATACGGGACAGTCGGCTCCAAGTCGGGTCATCCCCACGGGTGTGGGGAAAGCCGCCTGCTGGTATTCTGCCCAGCATCTTTCATCGGGTCATCCCCACGGGTGTGGGGAAAGCGTTCGAAGACGCTCAAGCTCGCGATGGGATTTCGGGTCATCCCCACGGGTGTGGGGAAAGCGCGAGGGGTTCGGATTCAGGCTTAGCTGGCGGCGGGTCATCCCCACGGGTGTGGGGAAAGCGTCGCCGGGGCAGAGGAATCAGCCCGCCGCCGCGGGTCATCCCCACGGGTGTGGGGAAAGCGTCGTGATGCCCCGAAACAATACCCCACCCAGCGGGTCATCCCCACGGGTGTGGGGAAAGCATTCTGAACGATGCGGACAGGGTTCTGGTGCAGGGGTCATCCCCACGGGTGTGGGGAAAGCGGGTTATTGAGTTCAGTCAGCTCCAGCGATACCGGGTCATCCCCACGGGTGTGGGGAAAGCAAGCCGTAAATGATTATTCGGATCGATTAAATTGCCGGGTCATCCCCACGGGTGTGGGGAAAGCATGGTACTTTGAGTTGAAACTGAAGATGCTGACGGGTCATCCCCACGGGTGTGGGGAAAGCCGCCCCAGCCGGACCGCCTGGCCAGTAATCCTCGGGTCATCCCCACGGGTGTGGGGAAAGCGATATGCGGAAACAGGCAGTAGCCGAACATCTCGGGTCATCCCCACGGGTGTGGGGAAAGCTTGCTCAGATGAGATGCCCGTTATCACCATCTGCGGGTCATCCCCACGGGTGTGGGGAAAGCACATCATCGCCTGCTTCGCCTGTCCCATGATCCGGGTCATCCCCACGGGTGTGGGGAAAGCGAGGCGATTCCATAATTCTGCAAAGCCGAGCTCGGGTCATCCCCACGGGTGTGGGGAAAGCAGACATGGATCAAGCGGAGCATGCGCCGAGTGCGGGTCATCCCCACGGGTGTGGGGAAAGCTGTGGGGTTTTCAACGAGTTACGACGATAGAAACGGTGAATACAAGTCGAAACTACTACGTGTCAATTTGACGCAGCTGTGATCAGAATGGGGTGTTTTTAGGGTCAATCCACGACTCTGCTATGAGAGGGATACCTGAGACTTCGATGGGTTTCCGGCCAGTGTGGCCTTCTGGACCGATACGTTCGACCTCATAGCCTTGGCAATTCGGAGCGGAGGTGATGACGAGCATTCCGAAGCTGGAGGGGGCGTTCCGCAGGATGAAATCACGGACTTTCCGGTGATTTCTGACGTTGAGGGTGCCCACGAAAACATTCGGCCGGGGCTCAATAAACCAGCGCTTGAGATGGCCCCGGATGGCGGGCGGGACGTCGTTGCATACGAGGACGGTCATGAGGAGGAAGATTCAGGGCTACGGGACATGAAAGATGACCAGGAAACGTACTACTCCTTGGGCTGGAGGGGGTGAGAATCCGGAGCTTTTCCAGGATCTTCACCGAGGCCGTGGAAGAGTTTTTTCAGATCGTCCGGCATGCGACGTAGCATGCGGGTTTCCTCGATTTTCCGTTTCAGTATCTTCCTGACAAGGGTGCCATCATCCTTGGGGTCGATGGAAAGTGCCTCGAATGCCGCGGGCCAAGAGGTCTCGTGCTTGTAAAGGTCTGCCGCATCGTAGATGAAAGGGAGTGTGCCCGCGGCGTGGACGAAGCCGAGCTGGGGGATGAAGCCCATGGAGCAGCAGACGGCGGCGGTGACGGAGTAGAGAGATGCATTAGCGGCAGAGAGGGCGCGGTTGATGCCATCAGCAAGGTTCCAGTTGGTCGTTTTATAGTCGCGCCCCATCCAGGTCACTCCGTATTGGCGGCCTAGGGCGGCGTAGGTTTCCTTGACGCGTTTGCCCTCCATGCCGCGCAGTTGCGCGATGGAAATGCCGTGGACGGAGGCCTGCGGAAAGCGCTGCAAGAACATTCTTCGGGCAATCTCGTTTCGAGAGCGGGTGTTCGCCCACGCACTGGCGTGAATCCGGGCCATGGAGTTATCATGGTTCGGCGTGATGCCGAAGGCGTAGAAGCGCAGCCCATCCTCGCCGAGCCAGAGCAGCGGGCAATTGCACTGCGCGGCGGCTTTCACGGCAGCATGGGTGACGGTGGTGCCGGGGCCGAGAATCAGGGCAGAGATGGTAGCAACGGGCAGGCGGGTGATGAGGCCGTCCGAGCCTATCCATTTGATCGAGGAATCATCCACCTCTATACGGCCGTGCTCTAGGTAAATGGGTGTCCAGCGATCTTTGGCAGGCGAAAGGGTGTCTAGCGGTGGGCGTTCGAAGATGGGCATGGTATAGATAATTGACTTCTAACCTTTTGAGATAGCGGCTGAGCCCTCAGGTGAGATCCTCGGGGCGGAGACGTCGGGCGGCGCGGGAGTGGTAGGGCTCCGGGACTGCGCCGTGGTGCTGCCTGTAAGCGACGGGCTGATCCATTGGAAACCATGCGCCAGGACCGTCCCCTTCTGTAACACCCTCAAGGTTTCCAATCTCCGCCACATCCCTACCGAGCTTTTGCAGGAGGTCAGAAAGGGCCCCGCGCAAGCTTAGAGCGATGACTGGAGAAAGCGGTGAGGCTGGGATGCAGGTCTTGCGGCCAAACCAGATGCCCCAGACGGGATCGAGTAAAGCGGATTGTATTTGTGTGAGGAGCGCTTCGCTATCGCCTTCCAATACGACGATGAAAGCGGCATCTGTGAGGTAGGAGCGGCGAGTGATAACAGTGCCAAATGGGGCACCAGATGCTTTCCGGGGGATGCTCATTTTGTCCGCCGCAGATCGCTTTTTATCATAGCCGCCGCCGATGGTATGGAAGTCGGTAAAGCGGGTGACATCGTGCGCCTTAGGGAGCCGGATGGCGGTGAAGTGGAGAGCGGCGAGTGGAGCAAGGTGTTCGGCTTCATCAAGCGCGTGTTTATCAATTCCAAGGGCAGCGGCGATGAGGCCAATGATGGCGCTTTTGCTGGGAAATGGATCGGTCTCACGGTATTGGAAGCGCGATGAGGCACCCCATGATTGCATGGGGGCATCGAGGTGAAAGGCAAGTGAGGGCATAGTTCCTTGGCTTAGGGATTAAGAAAGGAGTTTATCGAGGAATTCTTCCAAACCTACTTCAGTGAGATAGTGCTTAGCCCCTTGTTCGCCCCAAGTTTTCTCGATGGTTGCGAGATGGGTTTTTAATTCCTCTACAGAGTTTTCTACGAAGCCTTTGCCACTGGTTTTCATCGGAGATTCAAATGCATTGACGAGCTGGAGGGGTTGACCTTTGAGCTTGCGGATGCCAAGCACTTCGTGAGGAACGGTGCTGGCGTTCATCGAGTTCTGGCGGGCACCGGGGACACTGCGGAGCACGGCCGTGAGGAAGGCGCGGAGGATGTCCTTGCGTTCCTCTTCACCAAGTGCGCCGAGGTGCCTTTCATCAGCGAGCATGTCCAGATTGATTCCGACGTAACGGTAGTAGGTGGCGGAGTTGAACTCCAGGGTGCCTATCATGCTGGCGCCCGCATCCTCGGAATCCCCTTTCCTATCGTCCACGGAAGAGAAGAAATCCACTTCGTTGTCGGTGCGGTGGGTGGAGAGGGCGTGGGAGAACATGGCGGCACCTTCAACATTGAGGGTGGCATCGTTGGCGACCATACGACCGAAGAGTGAGATATCAGCTGCATCCAAGCGGTTTGCATTTTTGATCGCTTTTTTGGGTTCTGCACCGGCGGCTATGGCCACCGCGATCTGCTTGATCTCACCCGGTGAAAGATAAACTGCGGTGGTGACTTGGTCGGCGTGTTTGCTGTCTTGCTTACTGAAGAAGAGCGCAAATTTCGGCGGCTTTCACGGCGGCATCTGCTTCCTCGGCAATTCCTGCAGCGAGGAGTGCCTTGGTGAAAGGCTCTAGGAGATACCTGGAGCGGATGCCTTGAAAGCCGGCGTGTTCTTCGCGGGCCAAAACGCGGCAGGCGCGCTTGAGGGATTGGCTGGAGATGCGGGCGCGGCGGACGCCACCGAAAAGGGCGGATTTGGGCGAGCCGACGTCATCGCGGTTGAGGCAGGAGACGGGGAAGGACTGGAGGATGTGAAGTTCGACGAGGTTCATGGGAGTGTGGTAGTTATGAGTGTTCAGTTTTCAGGAGTTGGGTTTTAGATTGGAGATAGGCAGAGCATTCCGAAGCCGAAGGCTTTTGCAGAGCCGATGCCGGTGCGGACAGATTGCTGGAAGAGTGTGGGATTGGTCACTTTGAGGAGGCCGGTGAACTCGGTGGCAGTGTGGATGCCGTGGTGGCGTGTTTCGGAGGTTTTATCTTTTTTGCTAAAGGGTTGGCGCGGGCGCGGGCTGGTCTTGAGGGTGGAGATCTCGATCGCGAAGCCATGTTGCGCGGCTTTGCGGGTGAGCCATGCGATGAGTTCCTCGCGGTTGTAGATTGGCTCGCGGCGTCCGTTTTTCCTGCGCTTGCCAGCCTCGTCCCGGATGACGCGTTTGACGGTGGGGTTGGCGAGGAGTGAAAAGCGAGTACTGGCGGTGGGAGAGAAAACCGTCCGAAATGGGGCGCGATTCCCATTTTTCCTTAGGACACCAATCGGGGCGTGTGGGCGGCTGGGGGGACTGGATGAGCAGCCGGAAGCCATCGCCGGTATCGTCCAGGCGGGTGAGAAAATCGCGGTTGGCTGCGGGTTTCTCCGGGAAGGCTTCCCAGATGCGTTTGTGCCAAGCGTAGCTATCCCGGAAGCCGCCGTCCTTTTGCCAGCGGGCGGCGATTTCATAGGAGATGAGGGCGCGGGTGAGGATCATGGTTCCGGGGTGGATTGGGTGGTAGGGACAGGAGCGCGCCAGAAATCGGAGGCCCAACGGAGTAGGACTTTGTCTTTGGCGGAAGAATCACTCGCTTTTGCCCAAGATCGTAGATTGATAAGCAGCGAATCATAATCGAGAGCAATCCGGGTGGGATTGACACGAAGCCTTTTGACGAAACGGTGGAGCTGGGTGGCGAGGTCGCCGGGGTCGTCGATGGTTCCCAAGTCCTGGCAGGCGAGCAGGCGGCGGAAGTGGCGGTCAAAGGGGTGCTCGCCGCTCTTCAGGTCACGTTCGCCGAGTTTGGCGGCGGCTTTGCCTACGGTGAGGCCGGATTGGTGGTTCGGATGCTGGGCGTAAAGGGCGGCGAGGATGGCTTTTCTTGAGTCTTCGAGCGCACCGAGCTGGCCGAGAACGGGGTAGGCTTGGCTGCGGGTGGCGGGACTCCAGTAGCGGCGGAGTGCGGCGCGTTCGCCGCGTTTGGCATCGCCGTCCAAGGCGCGGCGTAGGTGACTGAGGAAATTAGATTCTGTGGCGGTGGTCATAGGTTCAAGCGGTGGCGGATTTTTTGGCTGCGGATTTCTTCGGAGGCTTGGGGAAAAGAGCGTTGTGCAGCGGGCGGTAGCCGAGCGCGAAGGCCTCTTTTTGGCGCGGAGTGCTGCGTGGGCAGACGGCCTCGTAGGCGGCGATGGCAGCGGCGCGGACGATGAGTGTCCATGGGTCTGCCGCTCCAATGCTGCCGATGGCGGGCTGGCCAAGTTGCGGATCGGCGGCCATTTCGATGAGTGCGCGGTGTTTCTGATCCAAGTGGTGCCAGTAGTGCTGCTGCCCTTCTGTAACGGGCGGGTGCTCGTGACTCAGTGAGGAGCCGTATGTGCGGATGGCTCCGTAAAGTTTGGTCGAAATAAGTTCGGCGTATTCGACACCGGCGGTGTAAAGGGTGCGCCCAGGAACAGCAAAGAGGCCACGCGGCACGGAAAAGGTGGATTCTGCTGTATCGAGGATCTTTGCTTTTAGATCGGTGATCAGTGCGCCTGTCCAAAGCTCGACAGTTTCGTTTTGCATAGCTGCACGATGGCTCTGAAGGACGAGGGCGGCATCAGGATTGTTTTCAGCGCCAGCCCGCAGGGCGGTGAGATGGTGGAGATCCCGCCAGATTGACCGATCAAGGCGCGCGGGAGCGATGCGGCGGGCGCCTTTGCGGTTGGTGACGATGGAGACGGATGGCTCGCGGTGAGGTTCCCAGTTTGGATAAATAAGGCTCTTGTTGCTGTGAAAAAAAACGGTTAGGTCAGAGGCGAGCCGTAGGGAACGGTGGCGAGGAACCAGACGTCCGAGCAGGGTTTGCGTGGAGCCCTCGAGGTCGGCGGCAGTTTCGCATTCCCAGATCGGCTTGCCGAAGGATTCGTGGGCGGTGTGGAAGATGCTTTCAGCATCTAGCATATTGTTGATGACGGTGTCGCGGAGCTGTTTCCCCAGCAATACGCAGTGGATTCCATTTGCGTCTGCGCAGGGGCCGCGACCTTTATATCCGGCGCCGTAAAGTGGGTAGAAATTCTGGAAAGTGAGCAGTGCGAGTGCGAGATCCGCAGGCTCGAAACTACGACTTGCGGACATCCCCCCGTGGTCGAGGAGGGTGGGATTATTGCCAGTCGCTAGGTGCGGAAATAGCTTGGAAGCGGAGACGGTATCACCTTTCTCCGGGACATTTTCTTGGAGGAACCGCAGTCCATCACCGAGGAGATTGAAGTGCGGGTGGATATCCGGACGGGCTAGGTAGTTGGCAACAGCGGGCTCAAGATCATCGCCGAAGTCTTCCCATTCGTCCGAATCATCGGGAACACCCAACGCGGCGTGGGCAATGCAGACGAGCAGGCGGGTGACTGCGATGCGCTCGTGCGGGGCGGCATCAAGATCGGCAATTTCTCGGCAGCGTGCGAAGGCATCGTGGAGGGAGACAAGGCGGGATGTCTCTCCGTTGGCGGTGGGCAGCCAGCGGACAGGAATCCACGGGTTTTCGATGAGGTTAAATCTGGTCATAACCGGAAAAATTTTGGATGGTCAACAGGGCGAATCGAACCTTAGTCCTAACATTACTAAATGTGAGCGATCTCCCGATCTCTCTGTTCAAGGGCGTGGTGGTTTTTCAGCCACGCCCTTTCTTATTTCAAAAATATTTCGGAGTCAAATCAAAAAGAAGTAGCGGAGCGTTAAAGAAGAAAGGTTGCTTTTGTTTCAATTTTAGATAAGAGTTTCCTGTCCCTATAAAAGTAGGGATGGCCCGTAGCGCAGGGTAAAACGAGTGCCCTTCCCCACAAAAGTGGGGATCAATACCAGGAATCCTCTGGTCTCACTGTCGTGTGCTGTGCTGTTGCTGATTTTTTGCCATGTGATCCCGATTTCGCTTGTATGTTCAAATGAGTAATTCAAGAACTGACCGGAGGGAAGATCCAATTTACTGGAATCGGATTTCACAACCGCGATGACGGCATCCGGGATGTGAAGGCGGAGCCATTCCGGGGATTTCGTTAAAGGCTGGGCGGACGAGGTATGCGGGGATGCGGATGGCGTTTTCGTGAAGGGCGCGGGCGAGCGGATAGGAGAAGATGCCGCCCGCCGGGCAGGATACCGCATCGCCGTGGATGGGACGGACGGTGACAGAACCGGCGCGGACTTCCGGGTGCTCCCGCAGAAGGATGAGGTGGGCGGTGGGCTGGATGCGCCAGCGGGTTTCGGTACCTTCCCTATCGTCCATGGCACTGGCGAAGACGTGGCGGGTTTTGGCGGTGCCTTGCTGATCGAGCCGTTTGCGTTGTGCATCGGGAAGAAATTGATCGAAGGCGCGGAGGATGGCTGGGTCTGGCTTGGCGGCGGCGGAGGATTCCAGCAATGGGCGGATCTCGCCGGGGAGCGTGATGGATGTTCGTTTTCCTAAAGTTTCAAGGGACTGCCAGAGGGCGAGCGGTGGATAGATGAAGTGATGGGGGGCAAGGGCAGTTTCGATTTCCTTAGCACCGGCCTGCCAGTCTGCGGATGGCTGAAGAATGTGGCAGGTGGGTATTTCACAGCCAAGGGGCCGCGTGTGAGGGTGGCGCTGAAGGCGTCCGATGCGCTGAAGGATGAGCTCGGTGGGGGCAAGATCGGTGACGAGCAGGTCGGCATCGATATCCACCGATTGCTCGACAATCTGAGTGGCGACGAGCAGGGAGCCGGACGGGCGTTCTTTGGAATTTTTCCCGAGAAGGGAGATCCAGCGGCCTTCGTTTTCCTGACGGTGATGATGGGTGAAACGGGAATGGAGAAGCCCGCAGTGCTCCGCTGGTATGGAATCATTGAGCAGGCTTTTGAGATGGAGGAAGGTTTGCTGAGCTAGTGCGACGGTATTGCGGATGACAACGACATTGGCACCAGCGTTGACGCGGCTGGCGATGGCTTGCCAGTAGGCATCGGAGTTTTCCGCGGAAAGGGTCTGATGATGGATCGCGACGATTTTCTCCGGGGTGGGATCGGAGACTTCTATGTGGTTGGCAGTGGTCTCTCCGGTTGCGACTTTGGTGATGAGCGGGTAGGCGTAAGGAGAAGTGGCCTCGGAGGCACCAGCGGCGGCGACAAGCTCTGCGCGGCGGGCGGCGGTGAGTGTGGCAGAGAGGATGATGACGGTTGCGCCGGTGGGCAGGAGAAACGTGATGAGGCGGTCGATAAGCGCTGACATGTAAGGATCGTAGGCGTGGACTTCGTCGATGACGACGACCTTGCCCGCGAGTGCGAAGTGGCGCAGAGCGGCGAAGCGGGCGGGAAGGATAGCAAGGAGTGCTTGATCAATGGTGCCGGTGCCGAAGGGAGCGAGGAGCTGGCGGCGGGTGGATGAAAACCATTTGAGAGCTTCATCGGTATCGCTGTTCTCTTCGGTGGGTGGGCCGATGGCGCGGTTGCGTTTTTCGTCCAGCCATGCATTGCCATGGACGAGGGATTGGTAGGCAGGAGAATCGAGAATGGCGGCGAGGAAAGGAGTGGATGCGATCGTGGATTTTCGCGGAGGTGAGCTGGGTGGGCAGAGCGAAGTAGAGGCCGCGCTCGTCTCCTGTAGTCCAGCGTTGGTAGGCGGCGGCGAGGGCGGCCTCGGTTTTGCCGGTGCCCATCGGAGCCTCGACGATATAAAGGCCGGGGCGGTCGGCGGCTTTCAAAAAAGCCTTCTGGAGCGGCGTGGGGGGAAATAGATCGGGTTCTTCGGGATTGAAAAGCTGGCCAAAGGAAAGCTGCGGGCGGACACACAGAGGCATTCCGAACTGGGTGAGAACTGTCTCTTGTTTTCAGCTCGATGACTTTCGGGTTGAACGTTTTATGCAGTGGGAACCAATCGGGGTTCGATCCGATCCAGTCGGCGAAAATCGTGAAACCGGTTAGCAGGTGAGCGCGGATTTCCTGCTCTTTGGCTGGCTCTTCCGGGAGTTTCCCGAAGGTTTCGATCAGGCTGGAGAGGAGTTCGTCGCGCAGTTGCTCGAACTGTGGGTGGATGCCGGAGCTTCCCGCACCTTCGAAAAATCCGTGAGGAGAAGCCTTGAAACCGACGTTGGTAGGAGCCGTGATGTCCGGCGGTGGAGGTGAGCCATTTCAGCGCTGACTTTCTATGGGCTGTGATTCGGCGTGGGCAAGGTGCCATGCGCTGACATGGGCGTGGCGCGTTTCAAGTCCGCTGTGGTGAGATCGTGCGCTTAGTGCCTCGATGATGCTTCCATTGGTCACACTTAAGCTGGAAGCCCGGCGTAAGCTTTCCTAGGTCGTGCGCTGCGACAAGAGCCACAACCCCTTCAGGCAGGGCGGCTATTACGGCTTTCGGCAAATTTCCCCAAAGCACCTTCGCAACGTGTCCGACGATGCGGCAGTGGTCCTCAACGCTAAGCGCGGGCAGTTTGGATACTGGGTCAGTTTTTGCCCAACAGTCCGAGAGTTTTATTTGGAGTCCGGCATGCATATTTTCTATTTATACTTTTCTGGATTTAACACATTTCCAGATGTGATTCTTTAGAATTGGTAGTCCTCAGAATATCTTTAGGGTAGAGACTCGCTTTCCGCTCCAATTCTAAGCCCTTTGGTGAAGACAGAGCCCCCACCTTTCGGCTTCCTTCTTTCTCCGGTGATCCTAGGACATTGCGTTTCTTAACGATCGTGTTGACGGCGGCTTCACCTAGCATGGGCAGAACGAGTTCGAGGTCTGTAATCCTGTTACGGTGGTTTTCTTCGGGACTGGAGAGCGCCGTGAGCTCTTTGTATTTAATAGCGGGTCATGCCGAAAGTCGTTTTGCGGACCTCTGTGGTGAGATCTAAAAAGACAACGAGCCACTTTTCGTCTTTCCGGCTTCAAGCGCGGCATACTTGTTGTCATTCATTCAGGTAAATTTATGTCATGATCGTTGCTGCTGTCGGTTCCACTCTATTCAAACAGCCGCCGATCCAGTGAGCGGAACTGGATGGCCTCCAATACTTCGTTGCTGGTAATATCTTCCTTCCCGGCGAGGTCAGCGAGGGTGCGCGAGACTTTGAGAATACGGTCGTAAGCGCGAGCGGAGAAGTTCATCTGCTCCATCGCGTGGTCGAGATAGCCGCGGCCTTCGGAATTGAGCTTGCAGTATTCGCGGACTTGCTTCGCTCCCATTGTGGCGTTGGTGGTGACTCCGTCGGATTTAAACCGGTCGATTTGGATCTTCCTCGCCTCCGCCACCCGCTCGCGAATGACAGCGGAAGATTCGCTGGTGGTGCTTTCGGAACTTAGCTCCTTGAAATCAACCAGCGGCACTTCCACATGGATATCGATGCGGTCCAGCAAGGGACCTGAGATTTTCTGGCGGTAGTTTTCGATCTGGCGGACTGAGCATCGGCATTGGCGCTTCGCATCGCCATAAAACCCACATGGGCAGGGATTCATTGCGCTAACTAGCATGAACCGCGAGGGAAAGGTAAGCGAACCTGCCGCCCGAGAAATTGTCACATAGCCATCTTCTAAAGGCTGGCGCATGACTTCCAAGGTCTGCCTGCGGAACTCTGGCAACTCATCCAAAAATAACACTCCGTGATGAGCTAGGGAAACTTCACCCGGGCCGGGATTTGTCCCCCCGCCGAGCAGTCCAGCGTCTGAGATGGTGTGATGGGGGGCGCGAAACGGCCGTGTTGTTAGAAAGCTTTTCTTCGTATCTAAGACACCAGAGATGGAATGAATCTTTGTGGTCTCGATCGCGTCTTCTTCCGTCATATTCGGCATGATTGTCGGCACCCGCTTCGCAAGCATCGATTTTCCGGTGCCCGGAGGACCAACCATCAGCAAATTGTGGCCCCCAGCTGCGGCGACTTCTAATGCTCTTTTCACATGGTGCTGGCCTTTGACTTCATTGAAATCAACGAGGTAATCTCTTCGGCTTTCGAAAAAAGCTTGGCGATCCAAGATAAACGGGAGGATGCGCTTTTCACCGCTGATAAACTCCCAAGCCTGTCGTAGGTTTTTCACCGCAATTATTTCTATCCCTCTTATCACAGCTGCCTCGGCAGCGTTCGCGGCCGGGACTAAAAGAAATTTCCGACCCTTTGCCCGCGCTTCCAAAGCGATCGAAAGAACGCCTTTGACCGGTCTTACCGCGCCGTCCAGCCCAAGCTCACCGACGACTGAAAAATCGTCCATGTCCAGAGATTCCGTTCCACTTGCGCCGATCATCGCCAATGCGATTGGCAGGTCAAATGAGGGACCCTCTTTTTTCACATCGGCGGGGGCTAAATTGACCGTCTTAATACCAACATCTAATTTCAGTGCAGAGGCTACAATTGCGGAGGTCACCCGCTGTGAACTTTCGCGAACCGCGGCGTCTGGTAGCCCGACAATGATCACCCCCGGCGTTTCTGATCCAGTTGCATTGACCTCAACTTCGACCTCAAGAGCATCGACCCCCCGCAATGCTGCCGAATATAATTTGGTAATCATAAATGTGTTCTGTGTATAGACCCAGAATGAGGATCTACGAGAATCTTATTTACCTAAGGAAATGCCCGTTACTTGGGAAGCACCTACGAACTCGACCTTCGGGAACACAAAACTCGAATCTTACGAACACTCGAAACCATTTAAATTCGCCGAGTTAGCGGGGTTGATACCCCAGAGCGATTCTTAAACGAAAGCCATTGCAGATTCTTAAACGAAAGCCATTGCATCTACCGATCTCTAATTCTGTGACTTTCTCAGGCATTCAATTGCTTAGACCACGCACAGCTCTGCCGCCTGCTCCGAACTTAGCTCGATCACGTTCCAAGGGAGTCCATAACGGCCGAGATCGCTCATGAAAATATCGGGATCATGTTGTTCGATATTCCATACACCAGGTTTTGACCACGCGGTGCTCAGCATTTGCTTCGCCCCGATCATGGCTGGCACCCCGGTCGTGTAAGAAATCGCCTGCGAACCAACCTCTTCAAAACATTTCTCATGATCGCAGATGTTATAGATGTAGATCGCTTTCTTCTGTCCGTCCTTTAGGCCAGTGATAATGTTTCCGATGCAGGTTTTGCCTTTCGTAGTTTCTCCTAGGTCTCCGGGATTTGGCAGCACCGCCTTCAAAAACTGGAGAGGAACAATCTTCTGACCTTGGTATTCAACTTCATCAATGCGGGTCATTCCGACATTTTCTAAGACCTCTAGGTGCTTCAGATAGTTTTTAGAGAAAGACATCCAGAATTGAGCTCTTTTAATTGTAGGGAAAGATTTTACTAAGCTCTCCAGCTCCTCGTGATACATCCGGTAGATCTCGAATCTTCCAATTCCGTCCGGACAGGTGAATCCGCGATGCACGGACATAGCCTCGGTCTCTTGGAAAGTGCCGTCTTCCCAGTGCCTGCATTCGGCAGTTACCTCACGGATATTGATTTCTGGATTAAAATTTGTGGCAAAGGTCCGGCCATGGTCCCCGCCGTTCACATCGATAATATCCAAAGTATGAATTTCATCAAAATGATGTTTAGCTGCCCAAGCGGTGAAAACATTCGTGACTCCAGGATCAAATCCAGATCCTAGAAGCGCTGAAAGGCCAGCTTTCTGAAATCTCTCTTGGTAGTCCCACTGCCATGAATACTCGAAGCGCGCTACATCGAGAGGCTCGTAGTTTGCGGTGTCCATATAGTGCACTCCCGCCTTCAAGCAGGCATCCATGAGGTTCAGGTCCTGATAGGGCAGTGCCACATTGATCAAAAGGTCCACACCTTTTTCAGCAATCAATTTTGCAGTCTCATCCGAGTTATCCGCATCTACTTGAGCGACCTGAATTTTCTGGCCAGTTCGCTTCTGAACAGAATCCGCAATGGCTTCGCATTTAACCAAAGTGCGAGACGCTAAAGTGATCTCGTGGAAAATATCGGGAGCCATTGCGCATTTATGAGCTACGACACTTCCCACTCCACCTGCTCCAATGATTAAGACTTTTTTCATACGAATGACGGCCTACAGGCCATGTTTTAATAAGAGCAGCATGGGTCCAGCCGAGTAAAACAATCAAGCATTTCACGGGGCCTTCGAATCTGTGAAAGATTCTATGAGGCTGCAAGCCGTCCAAGTTCCTTGGCAACTAAGATCAAGGTCTCGCGAACCCCCGGCCTAAAAGCTCCGGCGGTTTGAACAGCAAGAATCGCCTCCCCACCACGGATGAATTCAATGGTGGTTGTCCCGGTGGAAATTTTGAGCGGCGCGTTGGTGGAGTCAAAACGCTGACAGATATGATTCAACTGTTCGATAGCCCTTATCTCTGAATCGCTAAGCTCGGATAATGTAACTATCCCCGGTAGACTCTGAGACCGATGGAGGATTTCTTGACGCGTCAGCTCGTCTTCTACTCCGAATACCGCTCTTAGCTCAAGCTGTCTCAATTCGGTATCGTCAGAATGGGCACAGCGGTCACCACCGAGATAACTCCCGAAATCTTCAGATTCTCCATTAGAATTTTCTTGTGGGTCAAGCATCCATCCATATTCGGCTTTTGACGATGCGTTCGATGGCGTTCGCAGTTTTTCAACCAAAGGACTCCTACCGTTTTGATGGGAATTATTCGAAGTGAATGCCTCAAAATGACCATCTACGGACGGTTCACTACCGGCTACAGGCATTTGTAATTTTTCGCTTTGGTAATGTTGTCGGGGCTCCCGTTTCAAATTCAAACTTAGAAAGGGCGATTCTGGTCCTGAGGGATTATCTACTGGGGCCAACGAGCCAAAGGCGGATTCAGCCTCATTTGATTCAAAACCGAAATCTTGTTCATCGGCAAATCGCGGTTCCGAAATTTGGAACGGCGAAGAACTGCTATTCTTACGCTGAGGAATCTTTGGCGTCGAGGTCTTGCCCAGATCCCCCGTTGCGGCAATGAATGGCGACTTCGGGGCATTCGTTGAATCCTTTCCTACACCCTCGTTTTCATGAACAAAAGGACTCTCCAAACCCTGCTGTGGGGCGATCTTGAATGGAGATTCGGCCTGGTTCCCTCGCTCAGGATCGTCCTGATCTGGAGAATAGTTCTCAAAAATGTTTTTCGAATCGCTCATATCCTTACCTAGCGACGCAACTTAGGCCGCGTCAAATTCGAAAACCAGGATGTAGGTCTTGGCTTTTCTCCCAAAGACGAAGCTGACCAATAACGAAGATGCCTCTAATGTGATTTGATAGCTGGCCAAAACGCGGACGGGGCCTAGCGCTACCAAAAATGGATCATTTCCAGCAGATCCAAACTATAGGGCGAGCCTCCGCATCCGATTCTTCACCCTGACTTTCGCGACCGCTGGCAGCCGGTCGATAAACAGAATTCCGTTTAGATGATCGATCTCATGTTGAAGGGCGCGAGCTAGCAGTCCATCTGTTTCCAAAATCATTTCTGTGCCGTCGAGTTGTGGCAGGATTGCTTTAAGCTCAGCAGGCCGTTTTACCTCACTTCGAATCCCCTGAATACTTAAACAACCTTCTAGATCGATTTCTTTCTCTTCACTTGGCTCTACTTTTGGATTGATAAAAACCAGCGGTGAAATCTCACTCAAGGTCGCCTCTTTCCCATTGACTCTTAAATAGGAGATACATCCTTCATCGTGCGACACGTCGACGACAGCGAGCTGCAGATCAATCCCCACTTGTGGAGCCGCTAGGCCGACGCCGTTTGCGTCGCGCATCGTCTCAATCATATTGTCTACCAATGCCTTCGTTTCTTTGTCCACTCTTTCAACCTTTCGGCAAACTTGCCTAAGAATCGGATCGCCATATTGAACGATTGGTAAAATCATATTCAGACAATGCCTGCCTGTGGTTGATCCTGCCAATCAAGAAACTGAGCAAAGCAGAAAATCTCTAGCCCTCTCTTGACGTCTAATCAGAACCGTCGCAGTTTCTTCCCATGGCTAAAAATCTTACCGAAGACAATTTTCAAAGCGAAGTCATTGATTCAGAACTACCTGTCTTAGTGGACTTCTGGGCAGAATGGTGTGGACCTTGCAAAATGATCAGCCCGATCCTTGACCAACTTTCTACCGATATTGAGGGCAAGGCTACAATTGGCAAAGTCAACGTCGATGAAGCACGGGATCTAGCTGTAAAATACAATGTGAAGTCGATTCCACTGCTGCTGTTTTTCAAAAATGGTGAAGTGAAAGATCAGATTGTCGGCGCGAATATCACCAAAGAGCAGCTCAAGGAGAAGCTTCTAGCGCTGGCTTAAAAGGCGATCCGCCATCTATCAGAGGAAGAACACCATCCCACTTTTCGGATGGCTTTTTTCGAGCCCATCTACCGCACCGAGCTCTTAATTTTTCATGTCATTTCAACCTCTACTTTCAGGTTTCGCCGACGAAGCCTCCCGCGATCTCACGAAACAAATACAGGCTACCAAAGAAATCGGTTGGGATGCGATCTCACTGCGGACGATTGGTCCGAATAACGTTCACGAAATGCCGGAGGGTGAATTTGAAGCTGCCGCAGATGAGCTCGACGCAGCGGGGATTCAGGTTCCAGAGCTGGGATCCACAATCGGGAACTGGGGGAAGAAAATAAGCTCTGATTTTCGCATCACACTCGCTGAGATCGATCGAGCGATCCCTCGGATGAAGCGGTTAAAAATTCCGATTGTCCGCGTTATGTCCTATGCACAAGAGCCGTGGGGTGAAGATCAGCAGGAGGCCGAACGATTCCGACGTCTGCGCGAGATTTCGGATCGCTTCAATGACGAAGGGATCACACCGGTTCATGAAAATTGTATGAACTGGGGAGGCTTCTCAGCTGATCATACGCTGCAATTAATCACGGAGGTCCCGGGACTTAAATTGAGTATTTGATACAGGGAACCCGGTATTTCAGTTAGATCGTTCTGCTCCTAGAGACAATGGCACCTATCCGTGGCAAGATTCATTCGACTTCTGGAACAAGATGAAAGCTCATGTCGCGCATATTCACATCAAAGACTGCCAGAACCCTCTTTCAGGGGAAACCGAACCAGAGTATACGATGCCCGGTCTTGGTCTGGCAAAAATTAAAGAAATTTTGGCTGATGCGAAGGCGATCGACTATTCAGGAGCGATTGCGATCGAGCCACATGTAGCCACCGTTTTTCACACAGCTGATCCAACAGATGTGGATTGGGATGAATGTTATCGGTCTTATGTAGAATACGGAAAAGCCTTCAAATCTCTGCTTCAAGGCGTTTAACAAGCCCTAGGCAACGAGGCCCCGGCATTACCGTCAGCTCCATCTGATTCATCGCATAGCCAAAGGATATCCCGGAATCAGGATCGCCGAAGCCATGGCTTCCGCCAGCTCCCGGATGCCCGAATGCATTTAGCGAGCGATCCAAATAGGGATCTGCTTTTCTGTCCAGCCTCATCCAGTGGGTCCATCTGGCAGCCGTTTGTGAAGGCCATTTCTCGCAGAAGGACTTTGTCCCGCTTCTGGGTCACTAGAGAACCTAGCGCGGAACTTGTATTGCCTGAAAGCATACTTGGGATCGCACCGATCGCCACTTGATAGAATTTTGCCAAGCCACTAGCGCTTCCTACCCCACCCATCGCGGGCAGTCCGGCTGCCCATGTTCTTGCCTCATTCATTTCACTCACCGCATGAAGACCGCGGGGCGAAGAGAATGCGCGTCTTGTCAAGCTACCCGGTTTCGAAAACTCAGCGTAGAATTCCTGATCTGTCTGGTTCTGAGTGGCTTTGCCGGGCACAAGGTGTGCGACCCGGTTCCATTCGGTTTCTGGAAGTCCGATCCAAAAATCAATTCCGAGTGGTTCCGCAATCTTTATCCGCCAAACCTCTCCCAAAGCTTGCCCGGTGAGCTGCCGAACGCATTCATCGAGCAGGAAGCCGAATGTTCTCGGATGATAGCCTAGCCCTTGTCCGGGCAACCACTCGGGAATTGTGCCCTCAATCGCATTAATCACATTGTCGTAATCAAACACATCTGCCCCTTCACCTAGCGCCGCCAAGCCGCATTGGTGGGAAAGCAAATCGCTAAAGGTGGCGTTTTTGACGGGGAAGTTTCGCCAAACTTCGCTCACCGAAGTCGAGATTCCTAGCCCCTTTGTCTCCAGAACATGCAGCAAGGTGGCAGCGGCAGGGCCTTTCGTCGCCGAATAGACCGGGATAATTGTGTTCTTTGTCCACGCACGTCTCCGCTCACGCTCACAAAAGCCATCCGCTAGAGAAAGAATCTCTTCCCCATTTTGCCAGACACTTACGCCCGCCCCTAGCTCATTGCGAAGTGAAAAATTCTCATCAAAATATTTCCGCAATTCATCCATTTGTAGTTACCCTTTGAAAAGGTTCTCTGGTCCATTCTTCACCCAGCCGGAAAGCTACCGCGAGCACCGCTGGGCCGAGAAACAGACCAACCAAGCCGAAGGCGACTGCCCCGCCGATCAAGCCCAAGAACATCAGAGCAAAAGGCATTTTGTTCCCATGACTTACCAACATTGGTCGCAAAAAATTATCGATACTGCTGATTGCGAAAGTGCCCCAAATTAACATAAAGATTCCCCATCCGACCTGACCCCCGGTGAAAAGCCAAATTGCTGCACCACCCCAGATTAGCACCGGACCAAATGGCACGACAGCCAGAACAAAAGTCAAAGCCCCAAGGAGAACCGCGCCCGGCACGCCGGCGATGAAACAGCCAAACCCGGCCAACAGTGCCTGCGCAGCGGACGTTCCGAGGTATCCGTAGATAACTCCATTTACCGTTTGCCCAGCTACTTTCAAAAGTCTTTGACCTCGTGCGCCAGCGATCCGTTGAGTCGCTACCTGAATCCTAGCTGCAAGCTTTGGCGCGTCTTTTAGAATAAAAAACACCAGAAAAAGGCTGATGACCAATTGGGTAATCCCTTTCGCAAAAATTCCAGCGACCCATATTAGTGACTTCCGTAGGCCTTCAGCGATCTGTGCCATGGCCCCTCTCAGGTCTTCAATTTCTCCGTCCTCGCCTGTTGTGTCTATCTCCCCTATTCTAGCTTCGCTCGGATCTGCGTCCGCATTGCCCTCACCGGAAGCCTCGCTTGATCTTCCATCTTGGATTCCGTCTCGGACCATCCATTCGTCGCGTTGCTCGATTATCCTACGCCAGATCACATTGGTATCTTGCCCAATGAATGGAAGCTGTCCGAGCCAAGGTGGCGCGCTGCGTGGCGCTTCCATGACTTCTTCTTTTACGGTCTCACCGAGCTTCTGAGCATCGTCCACTAAGCTCAGCCCGAGAAGCCCGAGCGGCACTAAAACCAGCAATACTGCTGAGGTAGTCACTGCAAATGCGGCCAAGCTATTCCTGCCTCCGAAGCATCTGCTGAGGAACTTCTGAGCTGGATATAAGATAATACCTAACACAACCGCCCACATCAGCGCGGGAGCGAACGGTCTCACGATCAATACGCATAGGATTCCTAAAAGGATTAGCGCGGCCAAACCGAGAATCCGCTCCATCTTAGGCATATGGCGGGCGCTGCTGATGTTAGAGTTTGTCTTGCTCATTGCTTCATCCATTGTGCGACGTCTTTGGCAAAATAGCTTAAGATCATATCTGCCCCAGCTCGCCGTATTCCAATCAGGCTTTCCAAAACTACCTCCTTCTCATCGAGCCAGCCACCTTTGCAGGCAGCCTTGATCATCAAATACTCGCCACTGACTTGATAAGCTGCCACAGGCACCTTTGCTTTGGCAGAAATTTTGCAGATCACGTCTAGATAGGCTCCGGCAGGTTTCACCATCACCACATCGGCGCCTTCCGCCTCATCAAGCGAGAGCTCTCGTATCGCTTCTTTTGAGTTTGCAGGATCCATCTGGTAAGTCTTTTTGTCCCCGTCCTTCGGGGCGGAGTCCAAGGCTCCTCTGAAAGGACCGTAAAAAGCCGAAGCATACTTCGCGGTATAGGCGACGATACCTACATTCTGATGGCCCTCATGATCGAGAGCCGCCCGGATTGCGCCAATTCTTCCATCCATCATATCTGAGGGAGCGACAAAATCCGCCCCAGCCCGCGCATGACATAATGCCTGAGCGCAAAGCACTTCGACTGTTTCATCGTTCAAGATCTCAAGCTCTCCACACGAATCTTTTCTGACAATCCCATCGTGGCCATCCGAACTATATGGATCAAGAGCCACGTCTGTAATCACACACACTTCTGGACAAGCCTGTTTGATCGCCAGGATTGCGGTTGGCACCAGGCCATCGTCATCCGCGCACCTTCCGCCGTCTGAGCTCTTTAATTGATCGTCTACCTTTGGGAAAAGCACAATGGCTTTCACTCCCAGCGCCGAGACTTCTTTTACCTCGCTCACTAAGCCTGACAAAGACCAGCGCATGCATCCTGGCATAGACTCGATTGCCACATCCTCTGCGTCCGCATGGAAAAACATAGGTAAGATCAGATCTTCGACATGAAGCTGTGTCTCTCGCACCAAACTACGGATTGCTTCCGTTCTTCGATTTCTCCTTGGGCGCAGCCGTAAGTCCATGCGTCCACCCTATAAGCACGCGCTCGAGGCGCAAAACCTAAATCATTCTGTCCTGCTGAGAGCTACAGCATTTGCCGCAGCATAATCGCGGGCATGGGTCAGGCTAATCTGAATACGAGAAATTCCTATCTTCTGAAAATGTTTTTCCACCCTCTCGGTAAATTTTGCCTTAGGCGCTCCATTTTTTTCCCGCATCACTTCGATATCTAACCACCCAAGATCTTTGCAGATTCCCGTGCCGAGTGCTTTGGCGATTGCTTCCTTCGCCGCAAAACGCGCTGCATAGTGCATCGCCGGTCTCCGCTGTCGTTCACAGTATGCGCGCTCCTTCTCAGTGAAGATTTTCTCCACAAAAACAGCTCCTTGTCTCTCGATGGCGCCTTCAATCCGGTCCACCTCCACCACATCTATCCCGATCCCATAAATCATCGTTTCAATCGGTTATTTCTTTAGCAGTTTCGTCATCTGCCTAACTGCTTCTTCCATCCCTACCACCATCGCACGAGCGACAATACTATGACCGATGTTTAATTCTTTCAGGAAGGGAACCCCAGATACCTGCGATACGTTTGAATAATTGATCCCGTGCCCGGCATTGACCTGAATCCCGAGCTCATTCCCCAATCCCGAGCAGACTTCCAAGCGCCTTAGCTCAGTGCTTCTGTCTTTGCCTCCTCCATTCGCAAAGGCGCCGGTATGCAGCTCGATCATTTCGGCCCCGCAGCGATGTGCAGCTGCAACCTGGTTTTCGAGAGGATCGATAAATAAACTCACCCGAATCCCTACTGCCTGCAGGCGCCGGACTGCATCGGCAATTGCTTTTTCATTTACTTCAACGTCCAGCCCGCCTTCGGTCGTCACCTCTTCCCGCGTTTCTGGCACTAAGCAGGCGAAATCTGGCTTCAGCTTCAGAGCGAGCGCCAGCATTTCTTCAGTCACCCCGAGCTCAAGATTCAGCGGCAGATCCACCTCGTTTTGGATTCGAAAAACATCACTTTCCTGCATATGCCGCCGATCTCCCCGCACATGGACGGTGATAGAATCTGCTCCGCCCTTTTTTGCAGCAATTCCAGCAACGACTACATCTGGTTCCGCATTTGGCGATTCCCTCATCTGCGCATACCTAGCTTCTCGCAAAGTCGCTACATGGTCTAGATTCACTCCAAGTAAGATCACGTCATTTGTTTCCCTACTCATTGGCAGAGCCTAAGCTGGTCTAACTATTCCGAAAAGCGGGAATCTTTGTTTAATCTGCAAAGTCATAAGTTTCTAATAAAGCCCCAAGCGATCAATATCATGCCCAAGCATCCAGCGGCCCAGATCTGGGCCTTTCCGCTTGTCTGCGGTTCGGTGCCTTTCACCCAAGCAATCACTTTCAAACTAATCCATAGCATAGTAATCGGCAAAATGATCATGCCGATGACATTAAGCCTCACTGCTTCGCGGATGTCCCCGTTGAGTGCAGCCGTCGTTGACCGCGTCATGCCACATCCCGGACATTGATATCCGGACATTTCGCGAAATAGGCATCCTGGTATCCATCCAAGGCCCCCGGTCTGCCGAAGGGTGATTGCTAAGGTTATCAGAATCAAAATTCCAAAAGCCGCCCATAAGCCTCGTAGGAACATTGCTTAAACAGAGTTTTTTATTACGAAAATATAACTTCGCTGCAATCTTTGCGAGAACCGCCAAACCTGCTGTCTAAAAAGTCGAAGAGTTCTGTACGGTGTTTGAATCCACTCCTTGGTGCTTTCGTCCCATCCACAGGACGCCGTGGCACTTCCTCACCCACCACATACACTCCTACGCCCATTGCCGCCACATCATTGATCAGCTCCGGGTCTCCGCTGCGGTCTGTCATAAAGACATCCGCAAAGTCCAACACTGCCCGCTCTACCGCTGTTTGACCGCCTTTGACGTCAAAAGTGGTCAAGGCTACCTGCCGATAAATCTCCGCACCCTGCCAATCAATTTTCAGGCCTCCGTGGAACAGCACAAATCCAATTCGTAGGCTTACGCAGGATTCTAAAAGCTGGGCGTTTACCTTGCGATTCGGAGCATAGAAAACTGTGAGGCGCCCTCCCAGCTGTTGCTGCACTTTGCGCAACTCGGCCTTGTATTCAGCGACCTCGCACCCCTCCTCCCCAGCAAGGAAAGCCAAAATCTTATCTTCGCTAATACTTCCAATCGCCATCGTATCAGTCCTGTTCTTCTCAGCGTTTCCTCAAAGAGCAATAAAGCTTCTCGTCCCTAAGCTCTACGATTAGGATTTCACTGATCTTATGAAAAGCCTAATTTACCTCTCACTTTTGACCGCGTCTATTTCGTTTGGCAAAGAACCTGAAAAAACTGCTGGCCAAGTCGAACAGGTCACAGCAGAAATGGCCACCGCAGCAAAAAAGTTTGTCTCAACCCTCACAGAAGAACAGAAAGCAGCTGCCGTTTTCCCCTTTCCTTCTGACGAACGTGAGAACTGGGGATTCGTACCGCGCGAGCGCAGCGGAGTCCCTCTGAAAAATCTCCAAGCAGATCAAGTTCTGCTTGTTCGCGGGCTTTTGAAGACAGCTTTGAGTGATCCCGGGCTTACAAAAGTAGATACCATCATGGCTCTTGAAAGTTTCCTTGGTGAGATTGAAAAAAGGCCGGAATATCGCGATCCAGAAGCCTACTTCACATCCATTTTTGGAATTCCTTCTGCCACAGGCACATGGGGTTGGCGCTTTGAAGGCCATCATCTTTCACTGAATTACACGATTGTAGACGGCAAGAAGGTCTCGGTGACGCCTTCCTTTTTCGCGGCGAATCCAGGTGAAATAATGATCGATCATCCAATGAAGGGCACGCGGCCCTTGGCTGCAGAGGAGGACCTCGCCCGCGCGCTCGCGGTTACGCTCAAAGAATCCGGGAAAGACCCGGTGTATTCAGAGAAGCCGCCCAAAGAAATACTCACTGCAGCGGATCGGAAGGCAAAACTACTGGAAGCAGTTGGCATCTCTTATTCCGAGATGACTCCAGCGCAGCAAGAAGCGCTCCTTAAGATCATCGAAGAGTTTGCCCATCGTCACAGAGAGGAACTGGCAGAAGCCGATATAGAAGAGGCCAAAAAAGAAATGGATGGAATTCGCTTTGCATGGGCAGGGAGTCTACTCCGCAACAAACCTTATTACTACCGCATTCAAGGGCAGACATTTCTGATTGAGGTTGCAAACGTTCAAAATAAAGGAAATCACATTCATGCTGTTTGGCGCGACCGGGAGAATGACTTCGGCCAAGACATCCTAGGCGATCATATCCATCACGATCACTAATCAGATGGTCTTCCGCTACTAGGACGGTAAGAATAGAGTTCGATTTCTAACTAGAAAGTTGAAGCGTATCTTCGTATTTCGATTCGTTGGCGATCTCTGCTTCCTCGTTAGCACGGGCACGCATGAATTCGTCAAACTGCACCAGTTCGAAGCTTCCATCGAGATGCTCGACGATCGCGGTCAGGCTTTCTACCCAATCTCCAGAATTTAGATATCTCGTTTCCCCGATCACTTTATCTTCAGGCGTATGGATGTGTCCGCAGATGATCCCATCGCAGTCCTTTTTCACCGCTAGTTCTTGCAGGAGTTCCTCGTATTTATCGACGAAGCTCACAGCTGACTTAACCCGTGATTTTACACGTTTGCTCAGCGAAAAGTATTCTTTGCCCTGCCACGCCCGAAATCGATTGTAGTGGCGATTGACCTTTAAAAGGGAATCGTAACCGACTGCGCCCACGTAAGCCAGCCACCGATGATTCGTGGAAACACTATCGAAGCCGTCGCCGTGAACCACTAGATAGCGCTTACTATCCGCCCCTTGATGGATGTGCTCCTTCGTGAATTTTATTTTGCCAAAGGCCATTGGTAAGAAGCGGTCCAAGATATCATCGTGATTGCCGCGTAGATAGATTACCTCTGTTCCATCTTTCTCGGACATCTTTAAAATCTTTCGAATCACTCTGCTGTGCCTAGGCAACCAGCGCGAACCTCTGCGCAAGGCCCAGCCATCGACAATATCGCCATTCAGGACCAGCTTCTTACAAGAGATCCTTTTCAGGAAATCGACTACTTCCAGCGCCTTGCTGTCCGGAGTTCCTAGATGGATATCTGATAGAAACACCGTCCGCACCTGCAGCTTTTTTCGTTTTCCGTCTTTCGGTAACTTCACATATGGCTTTCGTGAAGGTGCTTTTTTAGCGATTGTCAGTAGATGGCCTTCGAATGTCTCTACAACAGCAGGCCAACCTTGCCCTAGCGCTACGATTCGGGCCTTTCTTCGTAGCTCATGATCCTTGTCGAAGCCGATTGAATCGCATGCTTTTCTGATAAAATCCTCAGCGTCTCCTTTTGCAGCTTTAAGCCCATTTTGGTTGTCTTCGACGAATCGAGCCGCCGCCGCATAATCGTAGCTCACAGTCGCTAGACCACTTGCTATGCCCTCCAAGAGCACATTCCCGAAAGTCTCTGTTTCGCTGGGAAACAGTAAAATATCTGCCGAGGCATAACACCTCGCTAGGTCTTCGCCTAGCTGGACTCCGGTAAAGATGATCCAAGGATGCAGTGCCTCAAGCCGTTCCCGCGATGGACCGTCACCCACCATCACCAGCCGCGCTCCCGGCGATTCTTTCTGCAGTGCTTCGAATGCTCTCACTGCGAGCTCCAGATTTTTCTCTGCGGCTAAGCGACCAACCACAAGAACGACTGGATCTGTCGCGGCTACTCCCCAATCAGCCCGCAGCGACTCACAGCGTTTCTCAGGAGAAAAGAGCTCTGTATCGACTCCACGGCCCAGCAGGTGAACATCGTGAAAACCCTCCTGCTTGAGTTTCGAAACTAGCTCAGGTGATGGCGCTAGAGTGCAATCCGCTAGATCGTGGAAACGCTTAAGGTAGGCCAGCGCTACCGCCTGCAATCCACGCAGACTATAGCGTTCCATATACTCGTGAAAGTTTGTGTGAAATCCTGTGGCAACTGGAATGCCGAGCTTTTTTGCAGCTTTCACTGCGGATTTTCCAAGTGGGCTTTCGGTTGCGACATAGATCGCATCTGGTCGTTTTTTAAGCCACCGTTTCCGCAATTTAAAAGATTCCGGAAGGCCGACCCTTACTTCCTTATAACCTGGTAGCGGCACAGAAGCCGCAATCGTTTCGCCCTTCTCGCCGATTCCCGTTCGAATGACATGCACGCGGTGGCCACGGCTACGTAATCCTTCGCTCAACCTCCCCAAGGTCATCGCCACACCGTTCACATCTGGTGCAAATGTATCGGTGACGATATCGATCTTCATAAGGGAAAGTGACAGAAGCAGTTCCAGTAAAATCTGCCACTTTACCTAAAGGACGGAATCCTACCACTGTGACAAAAATGTCACCTTCTCCTAGATGGCACCGGCCTCGCTAGAGACTCATCGCTTGGAATCCACCATCGACGATCATTTCCATCCCCGTGATGAAAGAACCTGCTTTGGCCGATGAGAGTAGCAAGGTCGCGCCGATCAGCTCCTCTGCGTTGCCGAAACGAGATGCTGGCGTTTGCCGTAGGATGTCCAAAACCCGTGATTCGTCCAGAACCTTTCTGTTTTGCTCCGCTGGAAAAAATCCGGGAACGAGAGTGTTCACGCGGATGTCCTTATCTGCCCATTCGCGTGCTAGGTTTCGCGTCAAATTATGTACAGCAGCTTTCGACGCCGAATAGGTGAATACGCGGGATAGAGGATTCAAGCCTGAGATGGAGCCTAAATTGATGATCGAAGCCACACGCATATCATCGACGAAGTATTTCCCAAACACCTGGCAGGCACGGAAGATCGCCGTAAGGTTCGTGTCAATGATGCGCGCGTATTCGTCTTCGGGAATTTCAAGAAACGGCGTGGCAGAATTTGTCCCGGCACCATTGATCAAGATATCCACCCCTTTTGATCTTTCGAGAACTGTATCCAACAAACTTTGAAGAGATTGTCGTGAAGTAACATCCACAGGCACAAAATAGCCTTTCCCATTGTGGGACTCGATCTCCGCAAGGCGCTTATTTGCCTTCTCTTTGATGCGGCCAGCGAGCACTACCTCTGCACCAGCCCGTGCTAGGCCGACAGCCATCGTCCCACATAGTTCCCCAGTTCCTCCGATCACCACAGCTGTCTTGCCGCTTAGATCAAACATCTCTTTCAAAAAAGCCGTTGTCGCCATGCGGTAGACTCCCCTAGGCGAGCTTACGACGTCAAGAACACCCGGCGAAAATGTTCGAAGGAAAGGGCTTCACTGCTCGCGGAAACTCCTTCGGCTTCCTCGCCGAAGTATCAAGCAATCAGATGCGAAGCTTGGGTCGACGGCAGGTGCACGGAAATCAGGCTTACCAACCCGATTTTCCTTGACCTCTTCCGTGAACAAAACTACATCCGCCCCCCGTTTCATTCATAAACAATTACTTTCTTTTCCCCATGGCCAACGCACAAGTCATCCTCAAACGTAAAATCGAAGGCCTAGGAGCCGAAGCAGACGTCGTCAAAGTTCGCGCCGGATATGCACGCAATTATCTCGTGCCTAATGGAAGCGCGTATGAGGCAACCAAAGCAAACTTGCGTCATGTAGAATCACTTCGCAGTGAGCGTTCACGGCGTGAGGCCGAAGAGCTTGAGACAGCTCAAGCGGTTGCGACTAAAATCAATAAGCTGAAGCCAAAGTTCACACTTTCCACTGGTCAAGGCGGCAAAGCTTTTGGCTCAGTCACAAGCATCGATATTCACAAGGAGCTTGAAGCAGCTGGTATCGAGATTGATCGGAACACCATTCAGCTCGATAAGCCGATCAAGACCTCTGGAAAAACTGACGTTGAGGTCAAGCTCAACCCGCAGGTGATTGCGACTCTGACAATCACCGTAGACGCTGGCGATACCGCCGGGACTGAAGAAGATAGCTGATCCCTACGGACTTATACTTTTTTCTGCGTGGCCGGCATCAATTGCTCGCGCCGTGGAAGAGGTGGTGGCGTGAATTCCGCTGCAATCAGGATTTGCGCTTGAATCGGATCTCAGTCCTTTGAGATCGAAAGCGTGCACTTGGAAGTAAGCACTCACGATACATTTACCCTTCAGATAATCATCTTATAAAATCTAGGTTCAGATTTTCATAGCGTCCTCTAAGTAAAGAGTTTTGGCTGAGCTTTTGGTATAGCAATCAAAGCGCAGGCCGCGCGTAACATCTACGGGTTTCCGGTCATGGATCATTCCTTGATCCTTTGTTCCACCGATAACGCTTACGCGAAATTTTCATATCCCCATCTGCACGGCGGAAGAACAGATGGATCTAGGGAACGCCCTTACAAGGCCCTTGAACCCTATACCGCTTTGGTCAAAACGGAATTTCCTGTGAAAACAGTTGAACCGAAGATCTGCAGCTAGGAACACCCGAATAAGTGCATTCAGGCCCGTTGAAAACTTCTATGTTCAAGCAATCGAAACCTGACTCTTCACAGAGGCTTCATTCGTATTCCCCGTTCTCGATCAGCGCGCCGAGCGCTTCTGCCACTCGGGCCTTGTCCTGCGGATAGGTAACCCCAAACCAAGTCGCATCCGTTTGTAAAACCTGACACTTCCTTTTCTTACTCCTAATTAAGGAATCAACGACAGTTGGAATATAGCACTCGGCACGCAGGTCATCACCTTGTGCCTTTAAAAATTCTTCGAAGATTTCGGCTAGGTCATCCATGAAGCCGGGCGGAAAAACCCAGAAATTCATCGAAACGATCTCGTCTCTTTTCAAAATCCGCTCACTTCCATTTTCATCGAAGCCTGACAGTCTTCCTTCATTTTGTTTAATCTCTGTAATCTCTTCGACGCTTACAAGGAAGCCCTCCCGATCGATTTCACAGACTCCGCGGTTTACCGCTCCATTTTCAGATAGGGTCTTCTCAATTGGATAGCCGACCATTGACAGGTCGTCGCAATGAGCGCCGTCTAAGAAAGCAGCCGCCTGCTGAAAAGCGGCGCTCCCGTAGAAATCATCTGCATTGATTACGACAAAGCTGTTTTTGATCAAATGCCTACCTGCTAGAATCGCATGCGCCGTTCCCCACGGCCGCACACGGCCTTTGGGCAAAGCAAAACCCTTGGGTAGATCTTCTTGTTCTTGAAAAACGTATTCGAGTTCAATCTCACCTTCGAAATTTCGGCCAAACTTTTCTTGAAATTCGTTGCTGAAGTCGCGCCGTATCACGAAAATTACCCGGCCAAAGCCAGCTCGGATCGCATCTCGCAGTGAAAAATCTAGGATCGTTTCACCCCTAGGACCCATTGCGTCCATCTGCTTAAGTCCGCCATACCGGCTGCCCATCCCTGCCGCTAAGACCAAAAGTGTTGGTTTTTTCATCTAGCGGGCAGTGAACCGTCTCTGAAGCTCGGCGGCAATCACCTCCTCAACCTTTTTTTTGGAATAAGAGACCCCGATTTCATTTTCCAAACAGGTCATTTTCACACCGTCCAAGCCGCATGGCGTAATTACTTCGAAGGGCGGTAAACTATCTTTGCCTAAGTTGATTGCGAAGCCATGCATGCTCACCCATCGCCTTACGCCGACTCCGATTGAAGCGAGCTTTTTTTCTCCGCACCACACTCCTGTTCTCCCTGCATTGCGCCCAGCTTCAACTCCAAGAGTTTGACAGGATTGGATCAGGCTGTCCTCGATCTCGCGCAGATGCCGGTGCAAGTCCCTTCCTCTATGATTTAGATCAAGAATCGGGTAGCCGACTAATTGCTCCGGTCCGTGATAAGTACCTTGACCGCCCCGATTCGTCTCTATCACCCGAAAGGGCAGACGCTCTCCCCGCAATGAGCTGCGATCTTTCAATCGGCCGATTGTGTATATCGGCTCGTGTTCTAATAGAATGACGACTTCAGGACGGCTCCCATCTAGAAGACCGGCGACGGCTTTGTTCTGAAGATCCAGCCCAGTTTCATAAGGAACCAATCCGTCTAATCTAACGATTTTTAGGCCGCCCATTATCGTCGCCTGTAGATCCCCACCCACTCCTGCCCCTCCCGGCCTTGATAAGTGCGACTTGGCACCCAGCCTTCTTCTCTGACAAAATCCCCAGAAAATAACTGGTCAATCTCCTCAATCGTCGCATTAAAGGGAGGCCCTTCATCAAGGTCTTTTCCTGATTGTGGGGTAAGGAAAAATACTCCGATCAAGCGCCCGCCCGGCCTGATCAATCTTCCGCAAGCTGCGGCATACGCAGGCCGACGATCTGGATCAATCGCGCAGAAACAGGTATGCTCCCAGACAGCGCCGAAGCTTTTTGGCTCGGCAAAATTGTTGTCTAGAAAATCGCCCAGCGCATAGCTCTCAGTCCCTACCCTTGCATACTGCTTGGCCCTTTCCACTGCCAGCGGCGCGAGATCCACTCCTAGAACGTCAAAGCCTGCGGCAGCAAGTGCCCGCACATCATGCCCCATCCCGCAGCCTGGAACTAAGATCTGTCCGTCGCTCCACATCCCTATACTTTTTTTATCTAAAATCTCGAGCAGCGGCGGGGCTGGTCCACCTTTCTCCCAAGGCGTTTGATGCTCCTCGTAGCGTTTGTTCCAATCGGTGCTCACTGCTTTAGGCTAACCATGGTTTGTTTTCGGTTCAAACCAAACGTCTCTCCAGCAGGCGGGCCCGCAAGGGATCGGAAGCCTGCAGGTGGGCCATTCCGATCGCTAAGGCGTCCGCTGCATCTGCTGGCGGAGTCTGTGCTAGCCCCAAGATTGCTCGCACCATAAAGGCGACTTGGGCCTTATCTGCCGTTCCCTTACCAACAACGGCCATTTTGACCTTCTTCGGAGAGTATTCATAAATCGGCAGCCCCCGATCCGCCCCTGCGATCAAAGCGGCGGCGCGCGCCGCACCCATCGAAATTGCCGTTTGATGGGACTGCACGAAGATAATGCCCTCAACTGCTATTTCATCTGGCTGATACTGCTCAATTAGGTGCACGAGGTGCTGCCTGATGGCTGCTAAAGCTCCAGATTGGGGAATCTTTTTGGGAATCGAAATCACGTCATAAGTTCTCACGACAGGTGCCCGGGCGTCGCCTTCGATGATTGCATACCCAGTGTTCCGAATTGCTGGATCGATCGCCATTACTCTCATTCTCCAAACACTGCGTGCTGCCTCCCATCTTTGTAAAGACTGTGTAGATCGCTAGATTGCCTTTTGATTCTGATGAAAAGTGGCGCAGTATCACTCCGTGAATCGGATTTTGCTGTGTCTCGTCGTCCTACTCTTTTCGCCATTTGGCTTCGGACAGGGCGAAAAGAACCTAAATATCGTGCCCCCCGCAGATATGATTCATGATCCAGAGCGGCTTCTTGATCCGAATGACCCTGAAACAATACGATTGGAAAAAAATCTGATCCTTCTTAGGGAACAGCACAATTACTGGGTTTATGTATGGGTCCACAGCGTGTTTTTGGGTGATGATTTATCGGTGTTTGCTGAGGACTTAGCGATCCGCTGGAGGCAGGATAAGGAAGGCATCTTGGTCATCTTAGAATCTGATACAGGCAATGCCCATGTCGCTGGGATAATCGAGCAAAGTGCAGCTTCTGCCCATGTTCTGCCTGCAGTTTCCGTAGCAAATCGCATCGAGATCGTGAAGCAATCCTACGAGGAAGCCTTCGCGCTCAATCCAGATCCTAGACGCCCGCTTACTACATTACCAAATATTTTGACCGATAAACTCATAGCCTACCTTGATGCAGCTCCTACAGGAGCCCCGTCTTTTGTGCGCATTCTTCCAATCATTCTTGGAGGAATTATCATCGGATTCCTTTCGCTTTTCTTCCTGCGGCGATCAATCAGACGGCGCAGTGACCCGGCGAACCAGCCTCGTTCAATTCCCCCTTCGTCGCTTCCTGAGCGCCTCGGCGCACCTTATGCTGGCGGATGTGCCGCTACTTCATCTTTTGCGCCCAAGGAATAAAACTTTCTTTTTTTCTTATAATGGTCCATCGAGTGCTACTTTCGCGCCGCAAGCTCCTTACTTTCTAATTACTTACACGATCTCATGTTCACAGGCTACGCTCCCGGCAATTTTTACGATGAGATGTTCTCCGCAGACGGGAGTGTCCGTGATCATTGCAACCCACTTCATGGGAAATTTCAGCAAATTGAGAATGACGATTTTCTGTCGCGCAAGGCCACCAGCGAGCTTTATTTCATGCGCCAAGGCATTACTTTCAATGTCTATCATGAAGACGAGGGCCAAGAGCGAATCTTTCCATTCGATCCTGTTCCACGGGTAATCCCTGCCGTTGAATGGGAACTTCTGGAGGCCGGCCTCACCCAGCGCATCGTCGCTCTCAATTTGTTTCTGCACGATATCTATCATGATCAGGAGATCCTAAAGGACGAGGTGATACCCCGCTTCTACGTGGAGAAGGCAAAAAATTTCCGTGAAGAATTCCGAGGGATCGACGTCCCGAAAGACATCTACATTCATATCTGTGGCAGTGACCTAATTCGTGGAGCGGATGGCACATACTATGTCTTAGAAGACAACGCCCGCTGCCCGTCCGGAGCTTCCTACCTGCTTGAAAATCGCAACGCTTTGAAGCGGGCTTTCCCTTCGCTCTTCGATTCTCTCGGGGTCCGTCCGGTCGATTCCTATCCGCGGGATCTAGTAAATATGCTCCATCATATCTCTCCCCGCCGTGAGGGAGAATCTGTGTGCGTGCTGCTTACCCCGGGCTGCTTCAACAGCGCTTATTTCGAACATTGCTATCTAGCCCGCCAGATGGGTATCGAAATTGTAGAAGGGCGCGATCTGGTTGTTCTCGAAAAATTTGTTTACATGCGCACTACACGTGGGCTCGTGCGAGTCGATGTCATTTATCGCCGTATTGACGATGACTTTATCGATCCTCTCGTCTTCAGGAAGGACTCAGTGCTGGGCGTTCCGGGCCTTATGTCTGCCTACGCTGCAGGCAACGTTTCCCTCGCAAATGCAGTAGGAACCGGGATTGCAGATGATAAGGTGATCTACCACTTTGTGCCGCGGATGATCGAATATTATCTAGGCGAGAAACCAATCCTTCAGAATGTCCCTACCTATCTTGCGTCCGAAGAAAAGGATCTAGAATACATTATGAAAAACCTCCCAGAGCTCGTTGTGAAAGCTGCCAACGAATCTGGTGGATACGGCATGCTAATGGGACCGCAGGCATCGAAGGAGGAAATTGAGAAATTCCGCGAACTGATCAAGGCGGACCCACGGAACTATATCGCCCAGCCGGTTGTATCTCTTTCGCAGTCCCCTACCTGGTGTGACGGCGCGATGGAAGGGCGGCATATTGATCTGCGGCCATACATTGTTTACGGCGAAGACGTGAAGATCGTTCCTGGTGGACTTACCCGAGTTGCCCTCACAAAGGGTTCCCTGATTGTAAATTCCTCCCAAGGTGGTGGCTCCAAAGATACATGGGTCTTAAAGTGATCTTTGTTTCAGACATTTAATATCTAACTAAAAATTCTTCAATGCTCTCCCGAGTTGCCAATACACTTTACTGGATGATGCGCTACGTCGAACGTGGCGATAACCTAGCTCGTCTGATTGATGTCAATGAACAGCTGCTGCTCGATTTCGAGAGTATCGATTCTGAACGTCTGTCCGGATTTTGGAAACCGATTATTCTGTCTACAGGTGATGAAAAAGCCTTTTCCGAGCTTTATGACGATGCAAATTCAGATCACGTGATCTCCTTTCTCACAGAAGATCGCCGCAACCCAAATTCCATCTACTCCTGCATCTCCCTCGCCCGTGAAAACGCGCGCACCATCCGCGATCAGATTTCTGATGAGCTCTGGGAAGAACTCAATTCGCTATATCTCTTCACCAAGTCAGATGAAGCAGCGAAGCTCCTTGAGGAGAATCCTCCGCGCTTTTATGAGAATGTTCGCCGATCCTCGATGACCATTCTCGGGATTTCCGCCTCCACAACTGCACGTGATTCCGTGTGGGATTTCAAGTCGCTAGGGCGCTACATTGAGCGGGCTGATAAAACGACCCGCTTTCTCGATATTTCTACATACTTTCCAAAAGGTTCTGAGGGAATTGATCTCTCTTCACCAGGTGTCTTGCATTGGTCTGCGATTTTGTCCTCGTGTGGTGCGATGGGCGCATTTCGTGGAACTGGATTGGAAATCAACGCCCACACCGTGATGGAGTTTCTTCTATTCTCACCTTATTTTCCTAGATCGGTTCGTTATTGTATCGACCAGCTGGATCGGACATTGCACAGAATTTCAGGAACGCCTCGTGGCACCTACTCTTCTCTGGCTGAGCGAGAGGTCGGGAAAATGCTGGCGGTGCTCAATTACGGCTCGACCAAAGACGTGGAGGAAAACGGGCTCCACAACTTTCTAGATGAGATTCAAACCACGCTGAACACGATCGCTGACGAGATTTTTGAGACCTATGTCCTCTTGCCAGAACGTATCGACTCCGCGCCAATTCCAGCTGCGCCTACCGAGATACCACTTCCCATGCCGGAAACGAAACCACTCGCCCAAGTGCAACGACAATGACCGATCCATCCGCCGAGCAGGATCCGCGTGGCACACGTCTTTCGGTGCGCCATCGGACTGCCTTCTCTTATTCAACATCTGCACTGAACAACGCAAACATGGTTCATCTCGAACCGCGTGATTTTCAATATCAGCACAAGATTTCATCAATCATCCGGGTAATTCCAGCGACTCGGGTTCTACGCTTTATCGATCTTTATGGAAATCCGACTCATTACTTCGAGCTCACCTCACCTCATCATCGGCTCGAGATCGAATCGTTCGTAAAAGTCCGTAATCTGCCGCTGAACATCTCTGCCGATGCCTATTCGGGATCGATGGAAATTTATTCTCAGCCAGAGGTAAAAGAACATTGCTGGCCCTTCCTTCAAGATAGCCGCCGGGTCACGAATTCTCCGCTTATCTGGCGCCAATCGCTCGACCTCACCCACAGCGTCGAACCGGTCTTTGAAAAAACTAAATCGATCATGCAATGGATTCAGTCCGAGTTCGCCTACGAACCGGGTTCGACAGGAGTAGACACCGCCCTCGAGCAATCTTTTGCGGAGCGCCGGGGTGTCTGCCAAGACTTTTCACATATCATGATTGGTATGTGCCGTTCAATAGGTATCCCTGCTCGATACGCATCCGGCTATATTTACACGGGTGATTCAGGTGATAGTGAGGATCTGGTTGGATCGCAGGCATCCCACGCTTGGTGCGAGATTTATCTGCCGAACGACGGTTGGACCGGTTTCGATCCGACCAATACCGTTCTAGCGGACAATCGTTATATTAAGACGGCCATCGGTCGCGATTACGAAGATGTTGCCCCCATTCGCGGGTCCTATCGCGGTCCGGCGAACTGCAGAATGGAGGTAGAAGTATCTGTCACGCTAGGCTGAACCTGATTTTGTTCGGAGTCTTTGGCCCTATCAAGAGAACAGAATCGTAATTCTACGGACCGAAGGAAATTGATGCGTTGTAGAATTAATTCTGCTCAAACTAAAAAGGTGTTCTTCTTCATCTTATAGACTTGCAAGGGTGGGAATCTTTTTAATAGATTGCACTTTCCTTCAGAACGCCTCGGTAGCTCAGTTGGTAGAGCAGAAGACTCTTAATCTTTTTGTCCTTGGTTCGATCCCAAGCCGGGGTATTTTTAGCCAGTAAATCTGGGATCCAAAGTTCGCCAGAATTTTCTAATTTCGATTAGCTAAGAATTCACTCGAAAATTGCAAGTATCGGATAAAATTTATCCACTAGAGACTTGCTAAGCAGCTGAATGCCTCACCTTACGATGCATTGATTCGAGCTTTTCCACCGGGCATAGCCGTTTAATCCCAGCAGCGGAAAATAGTTTTGGTATCGTTTTACAAATTTTCTTGGTTCGTTCCGATCCGCTTATAAGCTACTCACTATGAAATTTCTCCTCCCGTTTCGCTTTTTACTGTGTTTGAGCCTAGCTGTTTTTGGGGGGCTTCACGCCAAAGAGCCCGGTCAAAAAAAGCTGGTCATCATTGCTGGGAAGCCGAGTCATCCTCCTGGTTTTCACGAATTTCATGCAGGCGCTTTGCTGTTTAAGAAGTGCCTGAGCGAAACGGAGGGCTTGCTCGTTGAGGTTCACCCGAACCATTGGGTCAGTGATAACGCAACTCTAGAGGATGCCGACGGTCTAGTTATCTACGCCGATGGAGGCGATGGGCATCCGGCTCTAGTAGATCCCGAGAATACAAAGCTGATCGAGGCCTTAGCCGAACGCGGCGCTGGCATCATGATGGTTCACTACGCGGTGCAATGTGCAGATGAAGGTCCCAGCAATGAGATATTTCAACGATGGATCGGCGGGGTATATGAAGCTGGATTCTCTGCAAACCCAATCTGGGAGGCTGATTATAAGAAATTTCCAAGCCATCCGATCAGCAATGGCATCTCCCCGTTCAAGATTAAGGACGAATGGTATTTCTCAATCCGTTTTCCAGAGAACCAAACACACTTCACTCCAATTCTTGTTTCAAAGCCGAGTGACGAGACACGCGACGGTCCATATGTTCACCCAAAGGGACCTTACCCGCATATTCAGGCACGAAAGGGCGAAGAAGAAACCATGATGTGGTCGACGGTCCGCCCCGGCGGTGGTCGTGGCGTAGGGTTCACGGGTGGGCACTTCCATAAGAACTGGGCAGATGATCAGTTCCGTAAAATTGTTCTGAATGCGATGCTATGGATCTGTCAGATGGATGTCCCGGAAAATGGAGTTGAGTCTTCCGTGACTGCGGAAGATATGGCGGCGAACTTAGACGATAAGTAAGCCCGGCTGCAAAAAATGCTAGAAACCAATGGCAAAGGCCTGATTCTTACTGCGCCTGAATCTTGGGCCGAAGCTTGCTTCTCTATTCCCGCCTTCCGTGCGCTTGGGGCATCCGGATTACCACACACGATTCTTTGCCGAACCGAACAAGCTGAATTGTGGCGGACGGTTTCCTCCCTTCAACAAATCCACTTCACGCCACGCACCAAACCAAATCATTTAGCAGCAAAGTTACGTGGCTGCGCCGAGGCGGCGCTGATCTGGGAACCAGGAATTGCTGCTCGATCGCTCCACAAAGCCGATATTCCCAAGCGGATTGGTCCTTTAGACAAAACTCTTAAGAATTTTCTAACTCATCCAATTCTAATCCAAGAAGGTCCGACCGAGCATCGGGTGCAATTTTACCTAGCTGCTGCGGAGTATCTGGGGATTCCAGTCGATCGATCTGAATACTTTGTCGCAGCTTCGCTGCATATTCCAGCGGGCCCGAACACGGTTCTGCTTTGTCCGGGTTCCGACTTCGGTAGAGCTTACGAATGGGCCCTCGACCGCTGGCAAGAGGTCGCTGAAAACTTGATAGAGAAAGGAAAAAAAGTCACGATCGCGGGAGCGATTAGTGAGCGTGGGCTTGGTAAGATACTTCACGGCAGGTTGGGCCACCGCGCAGATTATTTTCATGCAGCACCTCTTTCGGCTGCACTGCCTTTGCTGGCGACCTTTCAGCTAGTCATTTCCGCCGAAGGATCTCTTCCCCACCTAGCTTCTCATGCGGGTGCCACCTGCGTCACTCTCTTCGGTCCCGGTGATATCACTTGGAAGCGCCCTTTGGGGAAGCACCATGTGTCCATCAAGCAGCATGTGGAATGCACACCATGTCTATCACCGAAATGCCTACTTGATCGCCGGTGTCAGACAGAACTCACCGTCCAAAAGGTCCTCGATGCGGTTCCGAAACGATTTTGAGGCGGCTTTTTTGGAATCAGCGGAACTTCAACGGATTGTATCTTTCGTAAATAAGCTTTCTTCTTTGCAAGGTCCTTCATAAGAACTTTGTAAAACCCCTGATCGAATGACTCCTTCAAGCGAAGACACAAAACGAAAATATTGGCAGGCGAACCTCCGCTGTCTCGGAATCTTACTCTCATTATGGGCCGTTGTCTCTTATGGCTGTGGCATTCTATTTGTTGATTACCTAGACAATTTCAAGCTACCTGGAACGAACTTAAATCTTGGGTTCTGGTTTGCACAGCAGGGCGCTATTTATTGCTTCGTGGTAATTATCGCAATCTACGCCCACGTGATGAATCGTTTAGATCGCGAACTTTTATCAGGAACTGGCGCCGAGGAAGGTTCCTGATCCCTGCAATATCTCAAAAAACCCACTTCTATGAACGTTGATACTTGGAGCTACTTATTTGTCGGCCTGTCGTTTGCTTTATACATCGGAATCGCCATTTGGTCGCGCGCTGGATCTACCGGAGACTTTTACGTCGCCGGCGGTGGCGTCCCAAAAATAGCGAATGGCATGGCGACGGCTGCGGACTGGATGTCCGCAGCATCGTTTATTTCTATGGCAGGCTTGATCTCAGTCATGGGCCGCGATGGGGCCGTATATTTGATGGGATGGACCGGTGGCTACGTTCTGCTTGCGCTCTTGATCGCGCCCTATCTTCGCCGTTTCGGTAAATTTACTGTCCCGGACTTCATTGGCGATCGCTATGATTCATCTACGGCGCGGGTTGTCGCAGTCTTTTGCGCAATTTTTGTATCCTTTACCTATGTGGCTGGCCAGATGCGTGGCACCGGAGTGGTGTTCTCACGCTTCTTAGAGGTCGATGTCGAAACAGGGGTCATTATCGGTTCGGTGGTCGTCCTCTTTTACGCAGTCCTCGGCGGTATGAAGGGGATTACCTATACCCAAGTCGCTCAATATTGCGTTCTGATCTTCGCCTACCTTGTCCCCGCGATATTCATTTCGATTATGCTTACGGGGAATGCGATGCCGCAGCTGGGCCTAGTTGCAGATGCACAAGGGGAGTCCATCGGCCTAGTTGAAAAGTTAGATGGTCTTTCTAGAGAGCTAGGCTTTGACGCCTATTCCGAAGGACGCAAACCATTGATAGATGTGTTTGCAATCACTCTTGCGCTGATGGTTGGGACAGCTGGTCTACCTCACGTGATTGTCCGCTTTTATACGGTAAAAAAAGTGAGTGACGCCCGTAAGTCAGCATTCTGGGCACTTCTTTTTATCGCAATTCTTTATACCACCGCCCCAGCCATCTCGATCTTTGCACGAACAAATCTCCTCACCACCGTTAGCAATGCGTCCTATGCATCACTCCCAGAATGGTTCAAAACCTGGGAAAATTCCGGGTTGATCGCTTGGGTCGATAAAAATGGCGACGGCACAATTCAATACAATGGAACTGGAGAAGCCTTCGAAAAGTTTGAGGGTCAGACAAAAACTGCTCCTGCCTTCGTTGTGAATGATCCGATCAATGAGAAAGGTTTCTCTGGCGAGCGGGTGCTCTTAAACACGCCGACGACCAACACCAATGAACTCTACGTAGATCCGGATATTATTGTCCTGGCGAATCCTGAGATTGCCCAGCTTCCGGGCTGGGTAATTGGCCTTGTTGCCGCTGGTGGTCTGGCTGCAGCACTTTCCACTGCAGCGGGTCTTCTTCTTGTGATCTCTACCTCGGTAGCCCACGACCTTGTGAAGCGGACCCTCAATCCTTCCATCTCCGATAAGTCCGAACTCCTTCTCGCGCGGATCGCGGCGAGCGTCGCCGTTGTAGTCGCTGCATATCTAGGACTGAATCCTCCAGGCTTTGTCGCTCAAGTCGTTGCCTTTGCCTTCGGTCTCGCAGCTTCTTCCTTCTTCCCTGCAATCATCCTCGGCATCTTTACAAAACGAACCAACCGCCAAGGGGCGATCTCAGGTATGATTGCCGGAATCACCTTCACTGCTGGATACATCTTGTATTTTAACTTTGGAATCTTTGGCCTTCAGGGCACTCCAGAAGATTATATGTTTGGTATTTCCCCTCAGGGAATTGGCTCACTCGGAATGGTCCTCAATTTCATCGTGGCTCTGACGGTATCCCGCTTCACTTCTCCTCCGCCTGCCCATATCGACGCTCTTGTGGACAGTATCCGTCTACCGCGAGCCGCGCTCGGTCTGAAGGATACTGGCCCTAGTCATCATTGAGCTTGTGGGTTAGAAAACCTAAACACTGGCTTCATGATTCTGGCAAAAACAATCGATTTCTCCGAAGATCCATTGATCGACTAGGAACCGACTTCTTTTAAAATTCTAGATTGGTCCGATGCCCGCCTTCTCTACTTGCTGGAACAATTCCCGTCACATTGAAGGTGAGGCAATGATCCACGAAATTCTGGAAACAGGATTCTCCGAGATCGAGCTCTCGCATGGCATGACCATCGCGAAGCTTCCTGGAATTCAAGCTGCTTTCAAAAACAAAGCCTTCACTTGCTGTGGCGTGCACAATTACTTCCCTGCTCCTGTGGAGGTAATGATCGATGCACCAGACGCCTACGAGTTCACCTCCCATCGTCCATTTGACCGGAAACGCGTCATGGATATGACGAAAAAATCGCTCGAGATCGCTGCCGAATTTCATGCCAAATATCTAGTTCTCCATATGGGATCGGTCCCGTTGAAGGCTTCACAGCACACCCACCCGCTCACCGAAATGGTCGCTGAAGGCCAGCAACGATCTCACACTTACATCAAAAAAAAGATAAGCTTCATCAAAAAACGTGAAAAGCTCTCCCCGCTTTATTATCACCGCGCGATAGCTGCTCTGGAGGAACTTGGCGAAGTCGCTCGTGAACACGGAGTGAAGCTTGCAATTGAGTCACGCTCTCGCTTTGAAGACCTTCCTAATGAGCGTGAAATGCTCCGGCTTCAAGACCATTTCAAAGATCATCCCTACATTGGCTACTGGCATGATCTCGGCCACGTCCAGCTGAAGCACAATCTTGGATTTCTTGATCACTACGAGTGGCTAGAGACTATCTCACCGCATCTCATCGGCGGACACTTTCATGATGTCGAATGGCCGGCCCGAGATCATCGCACGCCGCTGACAGCGAGTTTAGATTTCGATAAGATTTTGGAATACTTTCCGGAACAAGCGCCGATTGTCTGGGAGCTAAGTCCGACACGTAAAAAGGCGGAAATTCAGGGGAAGCTCGCGGAGTGGAAGATCAAATATCCGACCCGCTAAGAGGCTCGCTCCGGTAAATAGACGTCAAAATTCATATCAGATGGCGGAGAGAGTGGGATTCGAACCCACGGTAGGTTTGACCCTACGCTCGATTTCGAATCGAGTGCCTTCGACCGGGCTCAGCCATCTCTCCATATCTATCAAAACAGGCTCCGGACGAGGGAAAAATATCCACCCATCTACCTTCGTGTAAAGAAAATCTCAGAGAAGAAACTCACCTGCTTGAGCAAAATCCGCTTTGTATCGGAAAATCTTTGGGCATTCGCGTTTGGATTGCCGAGCCAATCAAGAACCTCTAAGGTCTGCGAATGCGCCTCGCAGAAACCTTCTCACAACTTAAACGAGACAATAAAAAAGCATTTATTGCCTACCTTGCTGCTGGCGACCCGAGCTTCGATCTTTGCCTTAGCTCGATGCATGCTCTTGCCGATTGTGGCGCGGATATCCTCGAACTTGGTCTTCCCTTTTCAGATCCACTTGCCGATGGCATCGTAAATCAAATGGCTGCAGACCGCGCACTCAAGGCAGGCATGACCACCGCCCGCACTTTGGAACTTATCCGCCAGTTCCGGACCAAAGACTCTAAAACCCCAGTCGTCCTGTTCACCTACCTAAATCCTATTTTTACCTATGGATTTAAAAAGTTCCAAACTGATGCGGTGGCTGCTGGCGCCGATGGTTTGCTATTGCTCGATCTACCACCAGATGAGGCATCTCTCTCCGAGGAGCTCGCTGAAAATGAAGATCTATCCCATATCCGTTTGATCGCTCCCTCAACTCCGCCGGAAAGGATCGAATATCTGGCGAAGGCTTCTCAAGGCTTCATTTATGCTCTTTCCCGAAGTGGTGTCACCGGGGGTCATTCAGCGCCCTCTGAAACGATACCAGCGCAAGTCGCCGCAATACGTGCCCACACAAGCACGCCAATCTGCGTCGGTTTCGGTATTTCAACACCAGCTCAGGCAAGTATGGTTGCGAAAACCTGCGATGGAATTATCGTCGGCTCCGCGATCGTGAAACAAGTTGAAATGAATCTCGATGCGCCTGCAGAAGCCGTGCAGCGGTTCACCACTCCACTGATCCAAGCTATCCGCTGATTTCTCTTTGCGGAACAGAATTTCTAAAAACGACTGCTCACAATGCTTCTAAAATTTTATAAGATGAATGGTGCTGGAAACGATTTCGTCATCATTGATAATCGCGATCTTACAAAAAACCTTTCAGCGGACACGATAGCCGCGCTATGCGATCGGCACCGCGGTATTGGTGCGGATGGCCTTCTCGCAGTGGAGCCGGCAGAACAGGGCGCTGATTATAGGTTCCGTTATTACAATGCGGATGGGGGTGAGGCAGAAATGTGTGGCAATGGTGCCCGCTGCTTTGCTCGCTTTACCTCTCATCTGAGCGAAACACCCGAGACTCCAAAAGAAATCACTTTTGAGACAATTGCGGGCCCACTTTCTGCTAATATCGTAGGTGCTGATATTCGTATCTCAATGTCCACACCGAAGGACCTTCAGATGGATATTCCTGAGAAGTTATCTGAACTCGATACGGCAGTTCATTTTGTGAATACGGGTGTCCCGCACGCAGTCCTTTTTACCGATCATCTTTCTCAGCTTGACGTCGTCCAACATGGCCGCGCAATCCGCCATCACCCACACTTCGCACCGAGCGGAACGAATGTAAACTTTGTCCAATCTTTAGCCGAAAGCCATATCGCGATCCGCACTTACGAGCGTGGCGTAGAGGATGAAACGCTAGCCTGTGGCACAGGAATGGTTGCCGCTGCCTTGCTCCAACACCTAACTAATGGATCACCATCGCCGATCAAAGTTGATGTGGCAGGTGGTGAAAGTTTAGAAATTGCTTTCCAAAAAGGCCCGAAAAATCAATTTACCGATGTCACTCTCACCGGCCCGGCGGATTTTGTCTTTGAAGGAGAAATTGAAATCTGAGTGCTTAATACAGATCAGCCCCAAGTTGCAGGATCTACACTGTAGTATTCTTTGAGCTTCGCATAGAGATCGGGACGTTTTTTCTGCAGCTGCTTACCTTTCTCAAAAAAAGTCTCGGTAGCCACCGCAAAGAATTCGGCCGGGTTCGTCGCTCCGTAATCGTCCAATACGGTCTTCTTCCCTTTTTCCACCTTTTTTAAAAAATCTACGTAGTTCGCTTGGAAGACACGCGCCCAGCTGCGATATGCTTCTCTGCTCGGCATCTCAGGTGCCCCATCCGTCGCTCCATCCTCATGATCTAGCTGGTGGGCAAACTCGTGCAGCACTACATTGTGACCGTCTTCCACATTGCGCGCTCCGCTTTCTACAGAATCCCAAGCGAGCACTACCGTTCCCATCTCCCAAGATTCTCCTAAGCGTTTCACTTCTCCCTCGGTCACGATGCCATATCGATCCTGCCGGATCTGCACGGAGCTGAAAGTGCTCGGATACAAATAAACTACTTTCAATTCTGGATAGGGATCTCCATCGCGCCCGAGAACCAAGAGGCATGCTTGTCCAGCCACTGTGATTATCATCTCATCCGTCAGATCGAGTCCATTGCATCCTTCAAAGCGCGTATTCGCCACAAAGAGACCAATCATTCGATGCAGCTTTCTGGGAACCTCGTCAGGTAGCTTCGCATAGATCGGCAGATTCTTTCTTAGCATGCCCTTCCATTCCTCTTGGAAAATGCCTTCTTGCTCAGGTCCATCGCTGAAAAAATCGCGAATCGCTTCCCAGATCATCCGCGCCTCCCCTGCTTTAACAGCGCTAAGCCTTGCGAAACCTTCTCATCGAAATTGCCGATAAACCCGGGAGCTTCGTGTTCAATTGCCGCAGATACTTCCTCGCCCCGGACCTCTTTGGATTGACCAAACATTTTCGTAAGCTGTCGCAAACCACCTTTGAGTGCTTGTAAATCGATGTTTTTTGATACGTCTGCGAATACCTCGCTTAAGTCACGTGCTCGCTCTTCAGTTAAATAGTCCCCGTCTTCCACCAGACCCGGATGATGCAGGAATCTCGCAAGAAAATAAGTCACCATTGCGGTTCTTGCCGCACTTCTGGCAGTAAACCAAAATAGCACCGTCCGGAACAACTTTTTCAGAGGCTTCATAAAAAGGCCCCTCGTCATAGATCCTAGCCTAACTAGGAAGGCGCGCCCTCCGCCGACGAGAAGGTTTGGGACATCGGCATCAAAGCGGATGCTACGTTTCTCCAAAATATCCGCCACCATTCCGCGCCTTTGCCGCTTGATCAGCCACTCGTCTAGGAATGGCACTGGTAGAAACTCCAACGCGCCAGTGCTCAGACTGGCCCCGTGCTTTTTCCAAACTCCGATATCTTTTTGCGGCGGAATTCCTCGATCTTCGGTGTCCATCTGCTTTCAGCAAAGCATCCTCGCCAAAATTCACAAGCAAAGGTGCGGCAAAAGCTTGTGGCTTTCCTAAAAGCTTATTGCTTTCCCAAAAGCTTGTGGCTTTCCCTATTGCCGCCTTCGGCCCCTCCATTAAGATCCGCTCATGCAGCTGCTTCTTCGCAATTCACATCTTGCTTCAGAAAATTCTCCAGATCTTCCCGTCACCGATATTATCCTGGCCGGTGGGGTCATTCAAAAGATCGGAAAGAATCTAGATGCGCCAAGTGATTGCCATATCTTTGACTGCTCGGGAAAAATTCTATGCCCGGGTTTCTTCGATGCGCATGTGCATTTCCGCGAACCAGGCCAAGAGCAAAAAGAAGACATCCGGTCCGGCTCGGAAGCAGCCATCAATGGTGGGATCACCGGCGCGGTGATGATGCCAAATACCTCTCCAGCGATCGATTCCGGGAAAGAAGTCGAAGCAGTCCTCCGCTCAGCAGAATCTAAATCGCGCATTCCCGTTTACACCTCCGGCTGTGTCACTAGAGACCGCGCGGGACGAGAGATGGCAGCCATCGATTCTATGCGCAGCGCGGGAGTGCGGATGCTAACCGACGATGGCGATACCACGATTAATTCCTCCATCCTCTACCGCACGATGCAATACGCCACAGAGTTCGGCATGTTCTTCGCTTCTCACTGTGAAGTTCCCGAGCTCGCAGGTCCGCGCGCCCTTAACGAAGGTGCTGTCTCTTTTCGCCTAGGCATCCAGGGCTCTCCGGCAATCGCAGAGGAAATAATCATTGATCGCGATATTCGTCTCGCCCACGCCACCGGCGCGCACATTCATATTCAGCACGTTTCATCGAAAATCGGTATGGAAACCATCCGTTACTGGAAATCGAGAGGTGATGTCAGAGTCACCGCAGAAGTCTCGCCCCACCACCTACTTTTTACCGACGAAGATATCGGAGAATTCGATACGCATTATAAAATGAACCCTCCGCTGCGTTCAAAAGCCGATAATGAAGCCCTGCTAGAAGGTCTCTTGGATGGCACTTTCGATTTAATTGCAACGGACCACGCACCGCACACCCCGTTTGAAAAGGCACAGGACTTTGTATCCGCGCCAAATGGCATCACTGGCCTCGATACGGCCCTCGTTTCGCTCTCCACCATTTTATCCAATCCGGAAAATTTGGATGGGATCTTCTAATTCAGAAATACTCAGCTGAGCCGCGCCGCCTGATGTCGCTAGAACCTCCAATTATCGAAGAAGGTAAAAAGGTTAATCTCACCCTCTTCAATCCGAAAGCCAAGACGACGTTTTCTAAAAACTTTATGCAATCGAAGTCACAAAACACACCGTTCTTGGACAAAACCCTGAACGGACGAGTCGAGCTGGTGCTTCTCGGCGATCAAATCCTCCTAGATCGAACAAAAGAAAAATAGCCTTACTAGGGCTCGAACCTAGAATAACGGAATCAAAATCCGGGGTGTTACCATTACACTATAAGGCTTTTCGTTAAGGGGGAAAACCCTTGCGGGGGCAAAAACTAATCTTACCAGGCCCTCCTTGGCAACCCGGAAAACGAGGCACCCTTACTTTTTCCCCTAATTCCTCAAAATTCGAGCCCTGCCACCATCGCGTGAAATGCAGCTGATACTTTGCTTTCACTAGCGTCCAATAAGGCGACCGGCCGGCCAAGATCTCCTCCACGCCCTGTAGGAATATCAATTGGAATCTGTGCAAGCAGAGGAACGTTCATATCTTCAGCTTCACGCGCTCCCCCTTCCTTTCCGAATAGATAGTAACGCTTTCCGTCATCGCCCTCGAACCACGACATGTTTTCGATCAGCCCTAGAATCGGCACATTCACTTTTGCAAACATCGCTACGGCCTTTCTTGCATCGATCAAAGCAACTTCTTGTGGTGTCGTTACGATCACCGCCCCATCGACCGCGACAGTCTGAGCAATTGTCAGCTGAATATCTCCAGTCCCGGGTGGTAAATCGAGGACTAAGACATCTAGCTCCCCCCATGCGACCTGCCGCAGAAATTGCTGCGTGTAGCGGGTCGCCATCGGCCCCCTGACAATCACCGGGCTATTGTCTTCGAGCAAAAAACCCATCGACATTAGCTTCAGACCATAAGCTTCGACCGGGATGATCTCGTCTTGCTCATTCGCGTCTGGCCGTTCGTTTGTTCCAAACATCTGCGCTACCGAAGGACCGTATAGATCGCAATCACACAGCCCCACCTTCAGGCCGCGCGCGGCTAAGGCAATCGCAATATTCGCAGCCACAGTGGACTTGCCAACTCCGCCCTTGCCCGAAGCCACGGCGATCACACGCTTCACGCCTGGAATTGAAGACTTTCCAGCCACACCGGCTGCTGCCTCTGGCGCTGCCTTGATCTCAATATCTACTTTGACCTCACCAACGTCTGGCAGATTTCGTAGCAGCTCAGTGCAGTCTTTAAAAATTTGCTCTGGAACTTTGGCGTCGGCTGTTGCCAGCTCAATCTTGACGCGAACATTGCCGTCCTCGACCTCGACTTCCTTCACCAAGCCAAAGGAAACAATATCCCTAGAAAAGCCCGGGTATTTTACCGTTTTAAGAACTTCTCTTACATCTTCTTCTAGCAGCTGCGCCATGCTCCACACTTTGCCTGAAATCCCCAACGCGCAACCTCCAAACTACCCGCGCACCGCTGTTACCACCACTATCCTCCTCACTCCAGACCGGCGTAGCACCCGGGCACATTCCTGAACCGTGGAACCAGTCGTGAAAACATCATCGATCAGGATCACACCCGGAACCTCTACAAAGCCATTCTTTTTCTTCCCCAGGGGGACCTGAAACGGTCGTGCGATGCGGAAGGCCCCTCTCAGATTTTCCAGTCTTTTCCGGCGACTCAGCCGCGTCTGAGTCCGGGTGCGACGATGCCGCAGCAGCCGTTTCTCGACACGCAGTCCAGTCTTTTTCCCGATCACCTTCGCCAATTCTTCCGCCTGATTGAACTGCCGCTGCATCCTCCGCCGCCAATGCAGAGGCACAGGCACCAAGGGCCAGCCCTCCTCAATTATTTCGCGCAGACGGATGTCATCGAGACTTTCGCAAGCCAGCATCCCTAGCTCTTTCGCAAGGTAAAGCGATCCTCCATATTTCAGCGAATGAACGAGCTTCATCGCCTCCTCTGAGCGCACCAATGCCGCCCGGGCGAACTCGAAATCATACTTCAGGGTCGTGCAGTTCGGGCATTGAAAGTCACCATCCATCTGGCCTTCGAATACCTCGCCGCATTTTCTACAGAAAGGCTCCCTGATTCTTGGCAGCCGTTTATAGCAAAAATCACATAATCCCCGTCCGCCCCCTGCGACCGCGCTACAAAGATTACAAACTGGAGGATATAGTAGATCGATAAAGTCTCGGAGAAGGCCCACCGCTCACAGATAGCGGACACATTCTGCAAACACCAACGAAACCGCACCTCAACGCCCTGCGTTTCTCGTGCGCCCAGCAGCGATCTCTGCGATCAGCCGATGAAGCACCAAGCGATGATCCAGACCGCTGGTAACCAGCACCTCATCCGCCCTTTGCGTCTGCTCCAAAATTTTCTGTAGGGCTTCCAGCGAGAAATACCGCACGTTTTTAGCCGCCATGAAGACTGGATACGCATTGACGCCAGAGCCATCTTTCTTCATCGGCAGCCAGCCGCGTTCCTCTTTCGGGCGCTTATTTATAGCTCCTACGAAAGCGTTGTAGCTAGTCAGCGGTGGGTTGAACATATCGATCGCCAGCCGCGCGAAATACAAATTTCGCACTACGTTGATAACCGATGCCCGCATGATGCCCACCGGGGATTCTTCGGCTTCTAGCTGTTCATCCACCAATGCGATTGCCCGCTTTACGTTTCCGGTCTCCAAGGCTTTTCCTGTTTCGAAAATGACCGCCGCTTTACTCAGCGGCACGAGGACCCGCACGTCTTCGAGGCCCACCTCACGCCGCTCCTCGCCTAAGTATAAATCGAGTTTCTCCAGCTCGTTTGTGATCTGATTGGTCTGCTCACCAGCGAGCATCACAAAAAGCTCCATCGCATCCCGCGTAAATTCTAGACCTAGCTCGTCCGCCCGCTTCTGCACCACTGCGGCAACCTGATCCTGCCAGCCATCACGGCTCACATCGATCTTGTCATACATCTTTACCTCAAAATTTTTCTCCAGAAACTTCCAGAAGGCTCGTCGCTTATCCGGCTTATCTGTTGAAAGCACAAGACTCACCCCTTCGGATAGGCCAGCTTCTAGCACAGCCCGCAGCAGCTCCACGCCTTCTTCAGTCCGGGACGCTCGTCCGGTTATATCATCGCCAAAGAAATTCGCATTCCGCAGCCATACCACCTTGTCTCCGCCGAACATTGGCAAGGTCGCCAGCGCTCCAGCTACCGCGCTTGCGATCTGATATGCACCCTCAGAATTATCGGCATTGCCATCAATCGTCTCATGACTAAAGCCATCGTCTACCCCCCCTGTCAGCTTGTTAAAGATATTAAGTGCCTCCTCCCGCACCCGTCCGCCATCGGTCCCAGCGATCACATACACCCGGGTTTCCTTCACCGTTTTCTTCGCCGCTGCCACTTCTAGAACCCTCCACAAATTTGAAGCTGTGCAAAACAGAAAATGAAAGAATTCATCTTGGCTCTAGCGAGTTTGACAAGCCAGCGTGAAGGCCTCATCTTCCCGCCCCGCTGGATACTGGTCGGCACAAATTATTATGGGTAAAAGTCTGTTTCAAAAAGTTTGGGATTCTCACCGCGTCGGCACTCTTGCCGATGGCCGCACGCAGCTTTTCATCGGCACGCATCTCATTCATGAGGTCACCTCCCCACAGGCTTTCGGTATGCTGCGCGAGCTCGGCCTCACCGTCAAATTTCCAAAACGCACTTTTGCGACCATCGATCACATTGTCCCAACAATTAATCAGGAGCAGCCAGCAGATCCTCTCGCTGCAGAAATGATCGATGCGATCCGCAAGAATTGTGACGATTTCGGCGTTACCTATTTTGATTTGGCCTCTGGCAAACAGGGAATCGTTCACGTTGTGGGGCCGGAGCAGGGAATCACTCAGCCTGGAACGACGATTGCCTGCGGAGACTCTCATACCGCTACCCACGGTGCCTTCGGTGCAATCGCCTTTGGCATTGGCACCAGCCAGGTGCGCGATGTCTTGGCGACCCAGACGATTGCTCTTCAGGAAATGAAAGTCCGGCGCATCGAGGTGAATGGAACGCTCGCTCCGGGAGTTTATGCGAAAGATGTAATTCTACACATCATCCGCCAGCTCGGTGCCAATGGCGGCATCGGCTACGCGTATGAATATGCGGGGAATATTTTTGATGATATGTCGATGGAAGAGCGCATGACAGTTTGCAACATGTCCATCGAGGGTGGTGCGCGTTGCGGTTATGTAAACCCGGATGCAAAGACGATCGCTTATTTAAAAGGTCGCCCTTATGTAGATAACCAAGATTTCGAGGCGACGGCTAGCCGCTGGCTCTCCTTTGCCTCAGATGCCGATGCTCACTATGACGATATCGTGAAAATAGACGCGGCATCGATCGCGCCGACTGTGACTTGGGGAATCTCTCCTGATCATGGAATCGCGATCACAGAAAACATCCCGGACCCACTCACCGCCTCATCACCAGAAGAAAAGGCGAGCATCGAAGAAGCACTCGCTTACATGAAGCTCCCCGCTGGGACGGCGATTGAAGGAGTGAAAATCGATGTCGCCTTCCTTGGCTCTTGCACAAACGGCCGGATTTCTGATTTCCGCCAAGTCGCGCAATATATCAAAGGACACCGCGTTGCGCCGAATGTGAAAGCAATTGCTGTCCCGGGGTCCCAAATTGTCGCGATTCAATGTGAGAATGAGGGTATTCCAGAAATTTTCCGTGCCGCAGGTTTTGAGTGGCGCGCTGCGGGTTGCTCGATGTGTCTAGCCATGAATCCTGACAAACTAATTGGCGATCAGCTTTGTGCGTCTTCATCGAACCGAAACTTCAAGGGCCGCCAAGGCTCACCGACAGGTCGCACGATCTTAATGTCTCCCGTCATGGTCGCGGCGGCTGCTATCCGTGGCCACGTCACCGATGCCAGACAGGTCTTTGATTTAGAACCAAGCGCAGCAGTCGCTTAGAATGACCAGACACGCAGATCCTCTTTAACACTCTCTTACTATCCAAATTGTGAAAATACATTTCCTCATTGCGTTCGCCGCTACCGCTAGTCTCCTACCTCTGCACGCAGAAGAGCAAAAACCTTCCTCCGCTATGGAACTCATCGACATAATGAACTTCACCGAGACAGCGAAAGGTTCCGCCGCAGGTTCTTTCGCGCCGATCCTCGGCCAGATGAAGGCCCAAGGGCTTCCTCCGAAAGCAATCGAAGAAGTGATTGCCGCTGCGGAAGAATTTTTCTCTAAAACCTTTGAAGATCCAGATTTTAGGACTGAGATCGCTGAGGTTTATGAAAAAAACTATAGCGAATCAGAATTAGTAGAGCTGATCGCTTTTTACGAGACTCCACTCGGCAAGAAGACTCTCGCTGCAATGCCTCAGGTCATGCAGCAAAGTAATCTGATCGGTCAAAAATTTGCGTTGAAGAATCAGGCAGAATTCCAAGCCGAACTTCAAGGAATCATGATGAAGCATGCGCCTGCTCCGGCAGCGGAACCGAAGGCTGCACCTACCCCGGCGATCGAAGAATAGCCGTAACACTCTAGTTCGACCTATATAGCTCGAACTATCAAAAAATCATTATCTGAAAAGCACCATGGCTCTCGAACCTGTCAAAACGATCACTGGAAGCGGCGTATTTATCCCTGGAGCGGATATCGATACAGATCGCATCATCCCTGCACGCTTCATGAAATGCGTGACCTTCGATGGCTTAGGTGAATTCGCGTTTTACGATGTTCGGTTCGATTCTGAGACTGGCGAGAAAACTTCCCACCCGCTGAATGACGAAAGGTTTTCCAAGGCATCGATCTTGATTGCGGGAACAAACTTCGGCTGTGGATCGTCTCGTGAGCATGCTCCTCAATCACTCAAAAAGTATGGTTTCAATGCAGTAATCGCTGAGTCATTTGCTGAAATTTTCTACGGAAACTCCACCACGCTGGCGATGCCTTGTGTGATGGCAAGCTCAGCAGATATAAGTGCGCTGCGCCAAGCTGTCGAAGTGGAGCCGACCCTACAGATCACCATCGACGTGGCTGAGCTCAGGGTCACCACTTCCACAGGACTAAGCTTCCCAGTCACAATGCCAGCCTCCGCGCAAGACGCGCTCGTCACAGGCCGCTGGGACCCGATTCAGGAGCTTCTGGATAATTCCTCCGCGATTGAAGCCCGCGCCAAAGAGCTACTTTACATCTAGACACATAATGCCGGATACAGCAGCCGCCGGCATCGCGCTCTTCGATATGGATGGCACGCTGCTGCCTTGGGATTGCCAACTGCTTTTCCGCGAACATGTGATACGCGCGCAACCGTATAGATATTACTCCGTCCCTGTTTTCTTGCTAGCTTTGCCCTTCGCAAAACTGCTTGGCACGGAAACAATGAAACGCATCTTCCATTGCTTCCTGTGGAAAATGTCCGCCACAGATCTTAAGCAATTATCCCGCTCCTTTGCTGAAAGCTTGCTACCGATGCTCTATCCGGAGTTGATCTCTGCCCTTAAAAAACACCAAGCCGCAGGGGACCTAACGATCCTGACATCCGCCAGCCCCGAGTGCTACGTTGCCGAAGTTGGCGCTACTCTAGGCTTCGATCACTCGCTTGGCACTGTCCTCAACAACAGGCGATTTTTTCCAGACCTGACGAACCATAAAGGGACCAATAAGGTCATCCGCATCAGGAAGATTCTCAGTATGAATTTATTTGAAGGGGAAGTTCTAAAAAATTCTCACGCCTATACGGATAGCACTGCCGATCTACCGCTTTTGGAAATTTGCCAAAGCGCGACCTTGGTGAACCCGGGAAAAAATTTGACTCAAATCGGCAAATCAAAACAATGGGAAATCCTGCGCCCCACCCGTCCTTGGAAGTCCCAAGTGGAAAAATCACTTCGCGTGGTTAGGCTCCTTCTCGGATTGCCTTAAGAAAGTCTCCTTTTCCCAGAGCCAGCCAATTCCTACAATTTCCTAAAAGCATGCGTTCATCCATTCTCCGCAGTCTCGCGATCCTTGCCACCGGGGTCGCCACAGCTGTCACAATTCCGCCGTATGATATTTCGACTCTTGTCCGGCTTTGTCTGATCCCTCTTCTGGTTTCAATATGGTCTCTTCGCGGCCGGCATCGGGCAAAGCGAGCTTTCCTCCTCGCCTTCGTTGCCGGATATATTGCTCATGGAATTCAGCTGGTCTGGCTAGGCTCTGTATCGTGGCTAGGTGCGGCGCTGCTGCCTGTCTATTTAGCCTTCTACTGGGGAGTCTTCGGAGCCATCGCCGCTAGCATTGCAAACCCTTGGCATCAGCAAAGACCCCTTCGCGAAACTCCGGGACGCAGTCTTCTAAGCGCCTTTGCACTTGCTGCGATCTGGGCGGGGCTCGAGTGGTTTCGCAGCTGGTTCTTAACCGGATTTGGCTGGAACGGGCTGGGGATCGCCTTTCATGAAACTTTGGTGATTTCACAGGCTGCAGACATCCTCGGGGTGGCTGGACTCTCTTTTGCGATCGTCTTCTTCCAAGCCGTCCTCGTGCAAGCTGGGCACCAATTTTTCGCGCAAGTCGGGAGGGCCGAAAAAGCCCGCGGTGGGATTTTGCGGTCAGCGCACTTTTCATCGGACTACTCCTCGCCTACGGAATTTTGCGGATCGCTACCGAAGCCAATCGTGACTACATTCCACTCAAGGCTCTTCTGGTCCAAGCAAACATTCCTCAAGATGCTGCGAATGTTCTTTGGCCAGCAGAGAAGGTCCATATGGCCTACGAAGAAGATACGATTGCGGCTCTCGATGCGATTCAAGAGGCTGATGACAAAGCCCTGCAAGAGGCTATTTCTCAAAGTTCTGAAGGCTCGATTCTTCTTAACTCACCAGATTGGGTCCTTTGGCCAGAGACTGCATTGACGGGACGGCTCGTTCAATCTGCTAGTGGCGAGTGGGCCGCCTGGCGCGAAAATGTAGAAACCATCTCGCGGGTTCAGGAAGCAGGAGATTTCGATCTAATCTACGGAGTTGTCGAGATCGAGGGTGAGGCCCGGGATGGCCAAATCTTCCAAACCGAGAATCCCCGTCTTTATGATTCCATCGCCATACAATCACCCGAAAATGATCTTCAAACGTTCAAAAAACGTCATCTCGTCATCTTTGGGGAAACGATCCCTTTTGTCGATTCCGTCCCGTTCCTTCAGAAAATCTACGAACAACAAGCAGGAGTTCAATACGCGGGATCTTTTTCCGTCGGGCCATCGCTCGACCCATGGCAGGTGGACTTGCGCGGCTTGGACGTGCAGATCATTCCTTCAGTCTGCTTTGAAGATACAGTGCCCAGACTCGCGCAAAAATTCGTGCGTTTTGCTCCCCAAATTATCGTCAATTTGACCAACGACGGTTGGTTCAAAGAAACTCCAGCAGCCCGACAGCATTTTGCAAATGCCCGGTTCCGCGCGATCGAGCTGCGTCGGCCAATGCTCCGTTGTGCAAATACCGGAGTCACTGCGGCAATTGATACCATCGGCTCGAACCGCCCATCCCATCACTGGCAAAGCACAAACAATCAGCGCCCCAGACGGCAGCCCCTTCGTCCGCGATACGCTCCTTGCTGAGATACGAATACCCAAAGAACCCTCGTTTTCTCTCTACGCACTGATCGGCGATTGGGGAATTATCGCCCTCTTCCTACTAGGAATTCTCAGTCTTGTTTTCCTTCGCCGCGCAAATCGTAGGGATTCCAATTACCCATTCGACGTTCGCGTTCCCATCGCCGGCCGATAGCTTGCAAGTTGCATTAGCCACCGAACGGATGGAGCCGAACCCTAAAAGTAGTAAGCTTTAGATCCCATCCCGTGTCTGCAAACAGACGTAGCGGAGCAAGCTCGATCATCCTCGGCAGACATAACACCACTCTCACTGACGCCGAAATTCATCCAGAGCAGACCATAAGTTAAAACCATTTCTGTCTATCTTTCGATTCGTCGGTCGGACCTTAGGCCGCCGAGCCAAAGAGAGGCGTCCGTCCAGCGCCCAAAATAGCCCCTGCCCCAATTTTCCAGTTCTCCCTAAGCGCTTTCTTTATAGACACTCGCCCCCTGATCCGGATACTTCTCCAGCACGTGCTGGAAGAGCGCTCCGCACTTGGATTCGAATAGTTCGGTCGTGTATTTCTCCGGGAGTCCGGAATCCAGCATCTTCTCAATCTCCACACGCACCGCCGCGCGGGTCGTGCGTTTGGTTCTCCATTCCAGCACCAGCTTCTCGGTTTTAAGCTTCGCCAGCAGATCCTTGCAAACCTTCTTGATCGCTTCCGTTTCCTGCGGGGATAGATCCGGTCCCGGCCTTGTGAGGATATCGAACACCGCCAGCTCTTCCTCGCTGACGTTTTCCCGCAGATGCCGCTGCTCCTCTTCGCTCAGATCTTTCGTGAAGGTCACCAGATCCGCGAACAACTTCTCGATGCTCAGCGCCCCGCTGTTGTAGGCCTCGATCATCTTCTGAAAGCGGTCGAGGAAATCATACCGGCTCGCATTCAGGCGGATCAAGTTGTCCAGCTTCCGCTCGATCAATGCCCTCAGTTGCTGCGCCTCGATGTTCTTCGTCTTGCTCTTCTCGAACTTCCTCGCCAGCGCCCCGAAGTCGATCTTGCTCAGGTCGATCGTCTTCGCAGGCGCTCCGGGTTCTTCCTTCGCCGTCGTCACGATAGACCCATCCAGCACGCCCGAGATCTTCTCCATCACCTCGGTAATGTTGACCGGATCTTTCTGTGCCCGTATCGTCTTCGCCAGCTCCGCGATCAGCTGCGCGGTCGGGGCTAGTTCCGGGATGATGGGATCTGGCATCACCGCCTTGTAGAGCCTCGCGACATCATTAAATTGCGCTAGAAACTCGTCCCGCACCTCGTCCGTGCGCATCAGTTGGTTCACCGCAGGGATGAAAAGCTTGTCCGAGGAGTTCGGGATCGCCGCCAGATCCACATTCTGCTTCCGGCAATACTCCGTCACCTGCTCCAGCGCGATTTTCAGCGCCTCCACCAGCTCTGTCTTGTCCTTCACCGGTAGCTCCCCACCGCTGCCACCCGCGCCGTAGATCGCCAGCGCCTTCTCCAGTTCCTGGAAAACATTCGCGTAGTCAACGATCAGGCCGTTCACCTTGTCGCCATAGACCCGGTTCGCGCGGGCGATGGTCTGCATCAGCGTGTGGCCGCGCATCGGCTTGTCGAGATAGAGGGTCGAGCAGCTCGGCGCATCGAAGCCCGTGAGCCACATCGCGCAGACGAAGACCAGCCGGAACTTGTCCTCCGGATTCTTGAACTTCTCCTCCAGATCCTCTTTCACCATCCGCTCCCGGTGCGGCAGGATATCGAATCCTTTCGCAGCCATCTCCGTGATCTCGTTCTGCCCCGGTGAGACGACCACCGCCATATCCGTCTCAACCAGATTTTTAAGCCGCGCGTTCGAGCTCCGCGTTTTCCGGCATCGGCGGGCATACCATTCACCACGACCTGGAAAGCAACTCCTTTATGCTCACCTTGTTCAACACAGCCTTGCAGGTCTCCCAGTCATCATCTTCAACCTTGCTATATTTCACATCGAAGGGATTGCGCGTGGCGGTAGTGCGGTCGATCAATTGACGGGCAGCTTGCTCGTCGTGCAGGGCAACCTTGACCCAGACATCCTCGAGGGTATCCGGGATTTGTCCGAAGAGTGTGTGGATGGATGCAAGTCGATCCGCAAGTAATTGGTGAACACGGTCTTCCACGGAGTCACGGTATCTCAGGTTTGCGATTAGGATTTCGTTGCGGGCTTGTCCTATCCGTTGGATACGGCCTTTGCGTTGTTCCAGTCGGGTTGGATTCCAGGGAAGGTCGATATTGATCAGCGTGCCAAGGCGTTGAAGGTTCAATCCTTCGGATGCAGCATCGGTGCCAAGCAGAAGGCGAAGTTCTCCGGATCTGACCCGAGCCTTTAGATCGTTCCTGTCGCATCGCTGGAAACGTCCTTCCCGCCAGAAGCCGGAGCGGTTGCTTCCCGCATAGAGACCTATATCCATGCTGCCAAATGCCGGACGCTTGGCCAACTCATCGCCCATCCATTTCACCGTGTCGTAATATTGGGAAAACAGGATGCAACCCCGCTGCAGCCAGCGTTCTGATACCAGTGGGTCCGTCCCGAGCAGATAGGAAAGAACGGCCTCGAGCTTAGGATCCCTGTCCCCTCCTTGTTTTAGAAGATCAAGGCAACGGCGGAGAGACTTGATCTCATCAGAGGTGAAGTCTTTGAAATCGCTCGCACCTTGCGCCGGGCGACCTACCTGTGGCGGCTCCATCTCTTCTGCATCATCTTCGTCTTCATCATCTTCGGGTACATCGGGATCGTCGCCAAGCAGCCTCCGTATCGTTCGCCTTCCGGATTCCATGGAACTGCCGAGCCGACGTAGTAGAAGCGTCTTGAAAAAGCCCGCTCCCCTCACCCTTTGCTGGAGGAGTTCCGAAAAGTGTTCCGCTTCCTCGTATGCTTCGTGAAGATACCCACCCAGAGCTAGAGCGCCTTCGTCTTCCTCTCCGAAAAGCTTCACCGCAACTTTGGGGAGAAAGTATCCCCCAGTCGCTGGATTGATCGTGCTTTCGAGATAACCACGCGTCCGTCGCACGATGCACCTCAGCATGGGATTAAATCGCGCACCGTAATCCGTTAGCAGGCCCTTAAGCTGGACTTTGCGTAGCGCAGGCGAAAGGCTTGTGAGCGCTTCCGGGCTAAACTGCCAGACATGGTCTTCCGCTCCGAAATGGTCTCGAATGCGTCTCAAAGCCGGGTCTTCATGGCGCGACGGCAACGGATCACGAACGAACTCCCATCCATCCCTATCATCATCGGTCGGCACGCCCTGGTATCCCATCGCGATGTCTAGGCATTGGCTCGGCTGGAACCATGGACTACTTCGCGTCCATCCCCCGAGCACTCCGCCACTTCCATGGGAAAGGATTTCAAGCAGATCCCATGATTCCACGGGATGCAGCTGCACGGGAGTTGCCGTCGCCAGAAGCATGCTTTTCGTCTTGGGGCCGATCTGCCGGAGAAAGGCCATCACCTTGTTGGGTTCTCCCTTTCGTCGATTTCATCAGCACCCGCATCAACTTTGGGAACCTTGCGACGGCGAGCGCGGTGCGCCTCATCTACGATCACGCAGGTATACTGCTGGTTGAGCAGTTGCCTCACTGCTTCCGCCATTCCGCGCACGATCAGACCTTGGGATACCAGACCGATACGGCGGGGGCATTTGCTTAGTGATTTTAGACCGTCCGACGGATATTCCACGTCGTTCTCATCCACCCATGCCTTGCCCGTCCAGCGGGCGGAAGGCAGGTCGAGAAGTTCCATTAGCTCGTCCTGCCATTGCTGAAGCAGCGGCTTGGGGGCAAGGACGAGAATAGGCCAACCATCAGGATCATCAAGTGCCATGAGCATGGCAGCCATCGCTAGCTGCACCGTCTTTCCTAGTCCCACCTGATCCGCCAGAACGAGACGGGCGCCGCCGAGTCGGTGGCGCTCCAGTGCCAGTCTAGCGAAATACTTCTGGTGCGGCCACAGCCCCTGATCCCTCCGATAAACCGGTGATTCGACTGCAGCACTTGCAGCGGCTGCGGCTGCATCCATTGCGGCCTTCCATTCTTCTGGCTCGATCACCTTGCGCTTGATGATGCGCTCCACATCCTGCTGGATGAAAGGGCAGCAGGCGAGATCCACAGCGCGGGCATCGTTCCAGAGCGCATCGAATTCCTCCTGCACCCAGGTTATGGTATCCGGATTGTCGTCTTCCCAAAGCAGTTCGTAGTTCAGCTTCCAGGCGGATAGGCTTTCATTGACGCTTCCCAGAAATGCGGTGGCGGTGCCGTCCGTCCGGTGCACCACACCCGCCTTACCATGGATGAGCCCGAAGGCGGAATCCGGCAGGACGCGGACTTCCAGCTTGCCACTGGTTAGAGCATCGTAAAGGGCACGGTAGCGTGGCAATGCAGCGGGCGGAGCTTCCTCGGGCCTGCCGGAGCACCAGCTGCGGCGGAGTGCGGCTTGGGCAGCTGCCGCCGTTTCCATGTCCTTGGGATCAATATCGGAGTTGCAAATGATGCGGACCTTCCCGGTCACCTTCATCACCGCCTCGCCTGCCACCTCGAAGAGGCTGGAGCGGAAATAGCCCGCGATACGGTCATACGATGCCGCACCATCAAGCCGTTGGTTGAGGACGGCTTGGTCGAGGCGGGAGCGGCGGCCGGAGTGGCGCTGGATCATCAGGCTTGGTCATTGCGGAGGCGCCCCGCAAGGATGCGGGCGGCTTCCGAGTCTTGGATCCATTCGTTCATTCTCTCCGCATTGCCGAGGGCGGCGAGCCATTCGAGCAGGGCGACGAGGAATTCGCGGCGCTGCCAGTAGGTGGGGCCGAAGGTGTCGCGGAGGTATTGGCGGCCCGGCTCCGGATCGTTATCGGCGGCGGTGGTCTCGCGTATGGCGAAGACCAGGTGGCGCAGCGGGGAGATGGCGAAGGGATGGGCTCTACCCGGCGCTGGCGCGGCCACGGCGTGGCAGGGCGCTGGCGGTAGCGGCTGCATCCTCCCCTGCCGAGCGGGGCGAGACCTCCGGCGGCGAAGTGGACTTGTCACCTTTTCGGTGTGTTTTTTGAGTGTTTTGGTTCAGCTTTTAGGCTGCTAATTTGGCAGTCATTTCAGCAGCTAAAGGGGTAAGATAGTTGAGCGATGAGTGCATTCTTTGGGTGTGGTAGTAGCCTTCAATATATTCGAATATCGCCTGCCTAGCAGATTCCTTGCTCTCGAAGACTCCTGACTCCGGAAACGCTTCGGTTTTGAGCGTTGACCAGAAGCTTTCCATGGCCGCGTTGTCATAGCAGTTGCCTTTTGCGCTCATGGAAGATTGGAGTCTATGGTCTCTGAGTTGTTGGAGGTATTGATGGCTGGTGTATTGGCAGCCACGGTCGCTGTGATGGATGCAGCTTGCTAGATCGGGATGCTGTTTCATGGCTTTTTCTAGGGCGTTTCCAATCAGCTCGGAATGCATGGTTTCTTGGATTTCATAGCCTTTGATTTTCTTGCTGTGCAGATCCATCACAGCAGCTAGGTAAAGCCAGCCTTCTTTGGTCGCTACGTAGGTTATGTCCGTTACCACAACTTGGTTGGGGGCGGTGGGAGCAGCGCGGTCTTTGAGTAGATTTGGAGCGTATTTTGGTCGGGCGATGTTCTGAGTCGTTCGAGGCCTGAAGCTGTGCTTCTTGCGTGCCTGCAAGCTTTCCGAACGCATGAGGCGGCCTACCATTTTCTCTGAGATGAATTCTCCCTCGCTGCGAAGTTGTCGGTAAATCCGAGGTCTGCCGTAGCGGTTTTTGTGTTGGGTAAAAATAGTTTTGATGTTTTCCATGAACTTTTCGCGGCGGATTTTACGAGGCGAGGCTGGGAGTTTTAGAGACGAAAAATAGCCGCTTGGAGAGGCTTCAAAAAGATCGCAGAGCATGGGGATTGAATGGGTCTTGTTTTTCAAATGGGTGATGGCCTGATGTTTTTCCTTGGTATTCATTGCCCCAAGATGGGTGCGACTTTTTTTAAGATATTGCGCTGTTCGGTGACGTAGTTGAGTTCTTTGCGGAGGCGGGCGTTCTCCCTTTTTAGTTCGGCTGGGGTGAGTCCGTCGGGATCAGGGCAGTTTTCGAGAGGGTTGTCGTATTTGCGTTTCCAAGTGCGCAAAGAGTCTGCGGTGCAGCCGAGTTCACGGGCGATCTGGACGGCGGGTTTGCCAGAATTTCGTAGCATTTCTACAGCGCGTTTTTTGAATTCTTCTTCGTAAGGTTTGCTGGATTTCATCGGTGTGTGATTGTGGTTGGTTTTGCACTCGGTTAGCACTCCGAAAAAAGGTTACAGGCTCTAAGCCGCTGGGCGTGTGCATGCGTGTGCCGTTCGCCTTGTCGCTTTTGAGCAGCGGGCTGATATCCGTGACGCCGAAGCCGCGGGCCAGCTCCTCATACATGCCCTTGCGGCGCTCGCCGCGGCTTTCGATATCTAGGGCGCGGACGTAGTAGCGCTCCGCGAGCGTGAGTTCCCGCCAGTGGGTATCCATCCCGCGCGGGACGAGGAGATCACAGGCGATGATGATGGCGCGTTCGATGACGGTCTGGAAATCGCTCTTCTCCTTCTTGTCCCGCACGGCGAAGACCTCGTGCTCCACGTCCTTGCCATCCAGCGTGCCGTATTGGGTGAGCACTTTGAGCGCGGCGGCGTAGGCGGCGAGCTGGTAGTCCGCGTCGTTAAAATTCGACATCCCCGTCCTCATCCAGTGCCTGCATGGAGGCGATCTGGCGGCGCACCTCGTCCTCCACCAGCGGATAAACCTCATCGAGAAAGCCCGGCTCCGGCGAGACCCGCTTGCGCAGGACCAGGCAGACGGTGCCGGTGACGTAGTTCCCCTTCTTGATGCCCACCGCCTCGGTCTCCGTGCTGATGGTCCATGCGGCGGTCGCTTTCAGTCCGGCGGCCCAGAGTATCATTCCCAGATCCGCCCACACGGCAGGATCCTGGTGGGTGAACTGCACCATCTGCAAGCCGTTGTCCGGCATGTGGCGAGCGAGGTTGCGGTAAATTTCCACCATGGAGCGGCGGAAGTCCTCCCCGTCCCCCCGCACCGCAAGCTCCGCCCGCGCATCCGGCGTCCATTCCGGTAAAACCCGGGCAAGTTGCTTGTCATACCATGCGAGGAAAAAGTCGCCGAGTTCGTGGTAGTTTACTGCGTCGGCGTATGGTGGGTCGGTGAGCCAGATGTCACAGGTTTCGGCGAAGGTCGCGGGCGTCGATCTGAACTACCGTTGAACAAGTCCCGCTTTGTTTTTCCGATGATAAGAGAATTGAGAATCAAAAAGGTATCTCCAAGCTTGGAAAAGGCTCGGGTGGCGTAGCTGACATGACAGTTTAATGCTTGGTTATAAAAAACCTGATTACCCTTTTCGTTCCCTTTGTGGAACATCCACGCGCTAAGCCGGGCATCCAATCCGCCATTCTGCCCAACCCCAACAGACAACCTACCCTCGTCTCTCGTCCCCGCCAGCCGTTCGGAGATTTCCGCCAGTAACCCATGGGTGAGGAGTTGGCGAGGCGTGAAAAGATGGCGCCAGAAACTCCAGCCGCGCTCACGGAAGAGCCTGTCGGTTTCGGCACCGCCTTCTGGAATCGGCTTCGAGGGAATAAATCCCCTCGCTCTGCCATTTCGCGAAACGCTCGCGGAGGAATGAAGAGTGCGCTCCTCGCGGCGGATGTCTGCCTCCACAGGGGCGGCGTAGCGGCGGATCTCCTTGGGCTTGCCGTTTTTCATCACGGTTTTCACCCAGCGTATGCAGTAGAGCCTTTCCTGGAACACATCGCCCTCGCGGGGGACGAGGTCTTTCATTGGTCCAGCGGCGCAGCCCGTCGGTGCCGCGCAGGACTCGACCGACCAGGAGAGGTCCTCATCGAAGGGATCGAGCACGCGGCTGCGGGCCACGGTCGCGTCCTTGCCGCCTTTGTAGGCTTTCACCTCTGCGGCGGAAACAATGGCGATCTCCGGCTGGAGTTGCTCCGAGCCGGGGACGCGCTGCCATTTGCAGACGACCTTGGATTTCTCCCCCACCAGCCAGCTCGGGGCGAGAGGATGAAGTAGTGGCCGCCCTCCGGCTTCACCTCCACGCAGTAGAGCAAGGCATCGGCGCGCTCGCCTGCCTCGTTGTGCTCGATGCCCCATTCCGTCACCTGCCTGTCCGCCTCCGCAAGGGCGGCGGCCTGCACGCGCATGACCTCCTCCTGCACCGCCTTCCCGCCACCGAGCAGATTCAGGCTGGCCCAGGTGAGCAGCCCGGCCACGGGATTGAGATCGGAGCCGAAAGCCTCGGCACCCGATACGCGCCGCCTCGAAAGGGATGGAGCCGCCGCCGCAGAAGCTGTCCCCACCCTGGGCACGCGCCCGAAGGTTTGTTGCCCGAGCTGCCCGACAAGCTCCGCCAGGCAGGTGGCCGTGGTGCCGAGGTGGGCATTGATTTCCTCCCAAGCCTCCGGGGTGGGGCCTTCCACATTCTCCGGGCGGTCGCAGCGGGAAATACGCTCCGCGTAGCTACTGGCGTGGAAGCAGCGGATTTGAAGATCATTGAGGAACGCTCCCAGCGCATTGGAAGCAGCTAAATAGGTTTCGAATGACTCATCCGCCTCTGCCTTCGCTTCTTCTTTCCACGGCCCCATGCTACGGGGGATTCTCTTCGCAGCTTCTTTCAGAACGGCGTGGGTTGCATTTGTTTCGGCTACGAGTTTCTCCAAACGGGACCATTCATCGCATTGCGCGGAGGATGCCCAGCCTTCCAAGTGATCCCTGGAAAACTTTTGTCCTTCTGCCATCTCGCGATGCATCCCTCGTCATCCATGGTGAGGATCTTGAGGAAGATTTCCCTATCCCGCTTCGGATCGGCAGAGGCGGGCATGAGCATGCCGAGCAGGGAGGCGCGGACGAGGATGAGCGGCTTGCGCCCCCACCATTTCCCCAGTCGGGTGAGGGTCTGGCCGTTGTTCGCCTTGCGCTCCTTGTAAGACTCTGCGGAAAGTCGGGCGATGGGGAACTGGGTTTCGATGAAGGAGGGCACGTGAGACTAGAGACCGAGGGTCATTTGGGAGTGGCCGAGGAGTTCGCGGCGGGCTTTTGGCGAGAGTCCCTCGCCTTTGATAAAAGGGTTGTCGGCTAGGGCAGCACGCAGTGCCTTGCGCCAGCCTATGCCTTTCTGCATGGCTTGGCCGGTGGTGGCGACGGTCATGGTGTAGAGCCACCAGCGCTCCTCCGGGGCGAGGGCATCCCAGTTCCGCAGGGCGTTCGGAATATCATCAGGCGAGGCATCTTCCACGGCCCAGCAGAGGATGCAGAGTTCCTTGCCCAGCGAGGGATGCACGGGCACGGGCTTGGCGGGGTTTTTCTGGAATTTCTGGACGGGCAGGCCGTTAGCACGCAGGCGGCGGTTCGCATCCTCCCAGAAGGCGGGGCCCAGCGCGAGCCAGCGGCCACGATCGATGACGACACGCAGGGAAGGGTCATTGGGGTTGGGCGCATCGGATGCGCGCTCGCCGAGCTGGTTGAGATCGCTCCCCCGGTGCTCCGTGATGCAGACCATCTCGCCCAGACCGCTGCCTTTCGGCACATCGATGAGGAAGCCGTGCCGCGCCTCGGCAGGCAGGAAGCCAAGGCCGATGGGCTTGCGGGAGGGGGCGGTGGTTGGTTTGCGGGCAGGCATGGCTTACTGGGTGACTTTCGAAAGATCGAAAGGGATGTTACCCGCCTTGAGCCAGTCAAGCAATGTCTGTCCTGCCGGAAAACCCATACTGCCGACGTTCATCCGCAGGTTCCCCGCGCCGACGATGGCCTGTAGCTTTTCCGCGACCTCTTTCAGGGCAGCCGCCCCGTAACCGTCCTCAAGCGCGCCGGAGTATTCCACGTTCTGCGTGCCGTCGTCGCTCTCCGCCGTGAGCCTGATGTCGAAGGCTGTGGTATTGGCGGAGGTTTCCAAGCGTCCGATGAAATCCCAGACCGCGCCGGAATCATCGAGCTTGGTGGACTGGTTCCACTTGGCGGGGGCGACGGGATCGAGCGTGCGCTCCTCGTGCCCCTTCTGGGGAATGGTGATGCGGGCGATCTCCGAGTTCAGCGCGAACTCGGAGGAAACGGCCATCGCGCAGACGATACGGCAGCCATCCGGAACGCGGATCGCCCCATTGTAAGTAGCGGCACCCGCGCTGGTGGGCGAGGAGCCGTCCGTGGTGTAGCGGATGACAATGCCGCCGGCTTTCGGCAGCGAGAGCAGCTCCACTTCGTAGTGGTCGCCCCGGTTGTGGAGCTGGGTTTTCAGCCGTAGCTTCGCCGTCCAGTCCTTGATGGGGCTGATGCGGGTCATGTCATCGGGATCATAGGCAAGGAAGCGGTAGCGCAGCGCGCTGGCCTCGAAGCGCGACGGGGTGGGAACCGGTGTGGAGGAAGGGGTGGGCGCGGAATCGCCCGTTTCATAGACCACGGCAGGAGCGTGCAGCGGCTCGATCTTCAGGTAAGTGAGCCCGTTCCCATCCTCCTCGACGGAGAGCTCGCGCACGGCAACCTCCGGGGAAGGCGGCGGGAAAGGCCCCCGGCGCACGTGGTTCCCCTCCGCCCGCCACTGCCCCCTGCGGAAACATTCCTCTTTCAAATCATCCAACGCGGTGACCTTGTGCAATGGCCAGTTGGTATTGACCGCTGCCGCGCGTTTGAAATCCGACCAAAGAACCACCTTGCTATCGGCCCCGCCGAAGAGGCGCGCCTCGGCACGGGTGCGGAAGCTGTCCTCACCAATCCCGGTGGTGAATTTCTGGGCACTCTCCAGGGTGTGGCGTATCGTCGCCTCCCCGCTGTTGTTCCCCGCGAAGGCGAGATCGATGCCGGTGGTGCGGAGGGCTGAGTTGATGGAAGGATAGACGATCTGGTCGAAGGCTTCTTTCAATGCAGAGGTAAACTGGAGGCCGACGCGGTCGCGGAGGATATCCAGCGCCCGCCACTGCGGATCGTCCGCCGGGGTGCTCTCGGATTTCAGGTCGTCCTTGATGCTGTCGAGCGCCTTGGTCTGGCGGGCGGAATCCAGGACTTTCTGGAAGGTATCGCGGGAGCCGGTGAGGAAGAGGACGCGGTTCTTATACTGCTGCTGCTCCCACCAGGCCTGCCAGTCCGCAGAGATGGGGAGCTGGTTCGCCTGCCCGCCCGGCCTTACGATGACGAGGGTGGTTTTCTCCTGCTCGATCTGGATCTCATCCGGCGGCGGAAGGACTTTCACGGTCTGGAAGCAATCCCGCAGGGATGCGGCAAAGTAGTCCTCCAGATGCCCCCGCAGCATGCGGTCCACCGTTTCCCCATGCAGGGAGAGCGCGGTGGAGCGGAGCTTGGCGGCGAGGTTCTGCTGGTTCTTGAAGAACAGGCGTCCGTCGGCGGAATTGTGTAAATACCAGGCACGGGTCGCGAGTTTGTCGAGCACGTTGGCCTTGAAGGTGGAAAGATCACGGCCCGGGCGCTGGAGGCAATCCACAAGCTGGTATTCCCGCAGGCCGTGGATGGATCCCGGCGTAGTGGAAAGCGACGCGACCAGAATGAGCCGCGCTGCGTCCGAGGCATCGGTGTTTCCGTTCGCGGCATCGATCTCCTCCACCTCCGCATCGCCCTCGCGGGCGACGTCGTGGGCGATGGCTTCGCTCAGGCTGGGATTAATGGTGCGGATTTCCGAGGCGATCTCATCGACATTCAGATCGAGATCGTAAGGATGGATCACTTCGATGCCCTCGGCCTTTTTCGATTTCCAAAGATCGGAAACGATGATCTGCATAAGTCGGATGACGCCGCGCGTCTGCTGGAAGCCCTCGTTTTCCTTGAATTTCCCGACCAGCTCCCGGAGATCCGGGTGGAAGGGGTAGGAATCGAGGAAGCGCGCATAGAGCGACTCCGGGGTGGTGGATGTGAGGTTCATCTTTACCGCATCGCGCAGTGCCTCGCGGTAGGCTTCCGCCACTCGCTTGATCTCCGACTCGGGCGCGACCTGGGAGAAAAGCCGCTTACGCAGGATGTGGTAAAGCTCGTCCCCGTTCGGATTAACCGGCGTGATGGGCACCGCGATGCGTTTCGCCTCCGAGGTGATGCCGCTCACGGAGCGATTGAAGGCGGCCTCCAGATTTGCCTGGCCCACGCTGTAGTTGGAACCCGCAAGATCCGAAAGGACCAGGCAGACGTTGTCCATGTCCGCGACGGCGACGAAAAGGTTCGCGAGCGCCGCTGTGGTGACGGTGCCGAGGTTCGCATTGCCCACGGGCACTGCCACGGCGTATTCGAGATAGGGAGGAAGCTCGTCGAGAAAAATGGTGACGGGTTCCGAACCGAGCAACTGCCTCCAAGCCTCCGGACCGGGCGCCTGGAGCAAAGGCGAGCAGAAGCGTGCGAACTGTTCCGCCTTACCCAATTGCTCCGCAATGGATCCCCAGATCCCTCCCGGTTCGTCGGTGCTGCGCCCGTTGAATCCCACCACTTTGCAGTCATCAAGCTTCGAGGCCGGGTTTTTATCACCCAGCACCTTTTTGCGAAGCTTCTGGTCCCGCGCAAGAAGCCCGAGGGCGATCATGCTGTGGGTCTTTCCCCCGCCCATGGCCTGGGAGAGCAGGAATACCGATGAGCCGGAACCATTGCCAGCCAGATGCCGGAAAGCCCGATCCACCAGGGTTTCGATCCCGGTGGTGAAGTAGTTCTCTTCGAAGAACTCCTCACCGTTCACTTTCCCGGCAAGAAAAGTATCGAGGCTGAGGACGGTGGCTCGCCTGTCTGCTGCGAAGACGGAGGGACGGGGTATGCAGTGGGACTGAAGTGACATAGGTTGATTTGAAGATTTAATTTGTTTAGTTCGCAACTATCAAACTGTTGGAGGAATGGAAGTGCTGGATCCAGAGGTAGTTCCCGTTGTCCGTGCGCGGGATGCCGAAGGGGTAGCGCGGATCGCCGGAGAGCCTTTCCTTATCGATCTTGCTGACATTGAACGGAGGGTTCGCCAGCACGAAATCGAAGCGACCGACGGAGTCCTGGAGATCCTCGTAGTAGGTGTTCCCCTGCTTGATATCCCCGTTCAGCCCGTGGACGGCGAGGTTCAGCCGCGCGAGCCGCGAGGTATCTTTGACCCGCTCCTGGCCGTGGACGGAAATGTCCGTGGTGGGGTTTTTCCTATGCTCCTCCACGAAGCGGGCGGACTGGATGAACATGCCGCCGGAGCCGCAGGCGGGATCCAGGATGCGCCCGTGGTAAGGCTCCAGGATCTCGACGATGAGCTTGACGATGGAGGTGGGCGTGTAGAACTCCCCGCCCTTCTGCCCCTCCGTCATGGCGAATTTCCCGAGGAAGTATTCGTAGATGAGGCCGAAGGTGTCGCCCCCGTTGTCCATGGGGATGGAGGCCATGACTTTCAGCAGCTCCGCGAGCGTGCGGCTGTCGAGGATGTGGTAGGTCTTGGGCAGCACATCGGCGAGATCCGGGTTCTCCTTCTCGATGGCGCGCATGGCGTCATTGATCGCCTGCCCGGTGTTCGCGCCCTCCGGCAGGCTCAGCAGCTCCGCGAAACGGGCGTTTTCCGGCAGGTAGATGACACCTGCGGCATGGTAATCCGTGGGACCGATCTTGCGGCGGCGCGAAGACGGACGGCTCGGAGAGACCGTCCCTGCCCCTTTCAGATCCTTCTCCACCGCCGCAAAGCGCACATCCGCATAGCGCAAGAAGATCAGCCCGAGCACGGTCGGCGAGTATTCGGAAGGTTTGAGATCCGCCCCTGCCCAGAGCATGTTCGCCGCATCCCAGAGCTTCTTCTCAAGGGCGGCGTGTGAGTCGTCGGCGGTGGCGGGTTCTGTCCAATGCATGTGTATGTATCGTTCTATCCGCCTTCACGCCTACTGAAAGTGCAAAGTGATACAGGTGGATTTACACCGCTTGGACGTTCAGATTGTTCCTTCAGTTTGCTTTGAAGACACAGTGCCCAGACTCCTGCAGAAGATTGTGCCTTCTGCTCCCTAGATCATCGTAAACTTGGCCGACGACGGTTTACTGATAAAAGCTCTAGCGGCCCGACAGCACTTCGCGAAAGCCCGATCCAGGCCAAATCGTATGGATTCAGGTCGCCCTCTGGACGATCAAGTTCCCATCGCCGGCCGATAGCTTGCCAAGGCTTCGAGCCATATTGGGTGCACGGTCGAAAATGGGCGCATCCAGACTTCCTTATGTAGATATAGGAGAGCCGTCCGATCGCGTGCCAGCCGCTCAAGCTCGCTTGGCTCCAAAGACTCAACGCCTCCTGAAAGACATCTTTCGATCAAAGAATCCGAGGCGATCGAATATTTCACTTTCGGGAGCAATGCTAGATGGACTGCATTTGCATAGGGATCCACCACAGCTGAAACAAAACCATCCATCGTCTGCAGACTTTTTTGATCAGGCTTACCCCGTGCCAATTTCTGCTTTTCCAGCGCATTGCAATAATCCTGCACCACCGGTTCCGGGAAATTTTCGATGGGACTACTGAGTATTCCCCAGGCGCGCAGCCGACTGCCAAGTTCTTCACGACTGGTGAAGACTGAAACGGGAATTGAGAGGACTAATCCGCCAATGATCGGCGATAGCCACCAGAAATAATCACTGGAGATTTTCAACGCGAAGAAGCACCAAATACAACCCAAAATCGTCGCCGGACCATGCACTTGGAATGCAGAGGCCCACGAAGTCCCATCGCCACCTCGGCGTTGAACATTCCATCCCACTGCCTTTCCGAGAAGTATCGACGACACAATCACCGTGTGGGAAACCATGATCACCGGCGCTAGCAGCACGGATAGAAATGTCTCTAACAACACGCCTGCAGTTAGGCTAAGTCGGCCGCCAAATCTGATGGCGATTTGCTTATCTAAGAGCGCCCCAGCCAAGGCACCCAGCTTCGGTAAGAAAAGAAAGGCCCCAACTAGACCAATCAAAACAAGTCCCTGTCCGCTAGGTGAAATGCCTAACCATGCACCCACCCGACCCTCATAGGGAAGAGCGCTCAGGCCACTCGCTACACGGTCCCAAGCGATCCACATTCCCACTGCTAGAAAGGCGAACCAGAGTGGGCTCGCTAAATAGGCCATGATGCCCATGAAGAGGTGAGTTCGAACTGCCAGCGGGAACCTTCTCGCAAAAAGCAGCCAAACATGTTGGAGGTTTCCTTGGCACCATCGCCGGTCTCGCTGCAGATGATCGACCAAGGTGGGCGGGGCCTCCTCGTAGCTTCCCTTCAGGTCCCAAGCGAGCCAGACTTCCCATCCTTCCGCTCTCATCAGGGCCGCTTCTACGAAATCGTGACTCAGTATCCGCCCGCCAAACGGTTCTCTGCCCGGTAACCCTGGGAGTTCACAGAGCTCCGAGAATGGCTTGAGCCGGATCAAGGCATTATGACCCCAGTAACTTCCGGCTCCAAGTTGCCAAAAGTTCAATCCACGAACAAACAATGGCCCGTATAAGGACATCGCAAATTGCTGCAAACGGGTAAAAAGCGATTTCCCCATAATAAGACGAGGTGCCGTTTGTAAAACTCCTAAATGGGGCCGTAGCTCCATCAGCGCCGCCATTTTGACGATATCTTCACCACCCATCAGGCTGTCTGCATCGAGGACGAACATCCCTTCGTAAGCTCCTCCCCAGCTAGTAACAAATTCGCCGATATTCCCGGCTTTTCGATTTTCATTCTCCTGTCTTCTTCGGTAAAAAATCCGCCCCAGCGCATTGAGGTTTTTACACAAGCTAGCCCACTCAATCTCTTCTTTTACCCACGCATTCACCGAGCGCGTATCGCTCAGCAGAAAAAAGTCAAAATTGTCCAATTCGCCCGTTTTCTTCAACGAATGCCAGATGGCTTTGATCCGTAAACAAACTTCCGCTGCATCCTCTCCATACAAAGGAACGACGATCACGTAACGTTTAGAGATCTTTTCATCCACCTGCAGCTCCCCAAGTTTGGTGATTCTAACTCCATTCTTCGAACCGCCGACGCGAATTAGCCCGCCAACCAGCGCATGAAATGAACCAAGTAGAAGAAGTCCATTCAGAACGAAAAAAAGGCTGAGCAGAATCACATGCGCGCGGTGCAAACCGGCTACCAAAAACAAATCGGCGAGCCATAGCGTCATCACTACATCCAGCGCGATCACAGTTCCAAAGAAGCCGAAACGCCGCAGGCTAGCCTCCAGTCGACTTGGCTGTTCCCATTCCTCATTGGGCCTATCTAATCTTTGCGACATCTTATTCTAGAAAGATTATCCAGCCGAGCGATGCGACTATGCAGATGAATATTGTGAGCATCAAACACCGAAGCAATGGGCGCTGATCAAGGTATCTGGACCATCGGGCGGCACCGCTTCCCAGTGTGTTTAGCTCCAGAGGCCTCGCCTGCATGGGCAATGGGTTAAAATCTGGTCCGGCTGCAAGATAGCTATTTCGCATCGCCGCTAGAAATTCTTCAGGCCATGGACCGGGAGTAAGGAACACACTTTGCCAGCGGGTAGGCATATCTGTAAGTAGTAACGCTAATCTGCCACGAACCGAGAGCAGCCCAATTTCGCCACCCTCTTCGAGCACCTCGTGAGTCCAGCGCGCTATTTTCTCTAAAGCGATTTCCATCGCCAGCCTGCGTGGCTTGCTCTCCGGGTGAAGTTGATGCTGCGCCGCTGTGAGCGCTAGAATGTTTCTCACTAAATCAGCTAAAAGAATCCGATTGCGCACTCGCATTGCTAATAAATATGCCTCCACCGCAGCATATGCTTCCTCCCAATCGTTCAAACCCTTCTCATTGAGTGGCTGAAGCTTTTTCAAGGCTTGATCCGATAAATCCATCGTTCGCTCAGGTATTTTCCTTCGTTGGTCAGTGCTGCTTCCAGCTCTACCTCCGGTAAACTTTCTAGGTCTTCACCGTTGATACCCTCTAGGGTAAAGCTTAGCCGCCATCTTTTCCCTGGAAGTGCCTTTACGCCTGCCCACTTGATCCTCACCGCCTCTTGCCCGCTGCCGATGATCTTCACTTCAGGCACTGGATCACCGCTCATGCTATTTTCTGGAAACCCTTGCGCATCGAAATCAATAATCATTAGGCGTTCCTTTGGTGCCCATTCATGAACTCCGGTCCTAGTAGCCAACACTTGGCCTAATCCACTGAGTCCTGGGTCATTCGCCTTCGTCCATTTTTGCCGCCATGAATATTCGATCCGCTGCCCGGCCTCAACAGCCCGTTCCCCCTGCCAGAAAACGACTAAATTATCGTGTTTCTCACTATCTGTTGGGATCTCTTTGAGCACCAGATATCCTGCTCCCCAATCTCCGATCGGCTCAATCCATAATGAAGGGCGGTCTTCATAGGCAGCTTCCACATCGAGGTAATTTTCGAAATCTCGATCTCTCTGTAAAAGTCCGAACCCGCTCGGATTTTGCATCGCAAAATAGCTAGATCCTACCTCAATCTGATCATTTGAGAGCGGGCGCCATGACAATTTCCCATCGCGATCTTTCATCAATAGGCCATCTGAATCGTGCACCTCAGGTCGAAAATCATCGAAGCGCCTGCGGCTGTTTTCACCAAACCAGAACATGCTGGACATCGGCGCAATTCCCATCCGTTCCATTCGTTTCCTTGGGAACAAAACCGCACGAACAGTAACGATTGTTTCTTCTCCAGGCTCTATTTCGAATTTGTAAGCTCCGGCAACCGAGGGGCTGTCGAGCAATCCGTAGATTAGTGCCTTCTTCTCGCCAGGCTCTGGTTTGCGCAGCCAGAACTCAATAAATTTTGGGAACTCTTCGTCAATATTCGGTTCACCCGCGTCAATCGCCAGCCCTCGTGCCGAAAGTCCAAAATGCTGTCCGTCTCCCAATGCCCGCCAGTAACTCGCTCCTTGAAAAACGAGAACTTCTGAAAAATCACCCCCCTCCGCGAGTGGCGCAGCATATCGAAAACCCGAAAATCCGCCATCAGCCGGAAGCGCTTCCTCTCCCCGCACCCCGCCACGATAATCGAAAAATGCTTCATTGAGGCGAATGTTTTGCTCATGACTTTTCGTGAACTCATGGATTAGAACGGGGTCTTTGTACAAATACCCGGGATGAAAGAACAACGCCCGGAAATTAACATCAGGGTCCTGCCACAGCGCCTGATCATTGCGAAACTGGATCATGCGATACTCATCATACCCCAGCTGATCTACCCACTGTGGCAACTTGGCACTGACTGCCGGAAGGTATGGCTCTTTGGCCAGCCTTTCCGCCTTTTTGATTACAGATTCAAATTGCACTTTCTCTCTCTCCCAATCTTGCCCGTTCAGAAAGTGCACCTTGCAAAGAAAAACCAGTAGCAAGATTAGGCTCCGCCGTGGACTCGGAAGCCAACCTGCAGAAAAGACCTGCGCCCTTAAATTTACCTTAGCTACAGATCGCACTCAGCTATCTTATCACGGAACGTGCCAAGTTTTCTGACAAGCTTAACAATTCCATCTATTCAGACAGGTGCTCTCGCACGGTTCTGAACAGTTCAAGGACATGATGATCATGTAGTTGATAGAAAACCTGCCGACCTACCTTCCGATATACAACGACCCGGCTCGCTCGAAGCGCTCGCAACTGATGGGAGATTGCAGATTCAGTCATGTCTAATTGCTCTGCCAATGAACAGACGCAGCATTCTTTTTCGGCCAGTATAGAAACCAATCGCAGGCGTGTTGGGTCAGATAAAACAGTAAAGAATTCAGCCATGCGCTGCGCCTCCTGCATTTCAAGCACATCTACTGGAACTAGTGCAGTATCATGCTTCTTAGTGCAAATTTCCTGGGCAGCCTCTACTTTGCTCATGCAAAAGATTATCCAAGCTCCCAAAACTTTTCAATGGACAAATACCTGAGCGTATGTTCATATATATGCACTATGAACAATAAAACAACTTGCGCCTGCCCTGATTGCCAATGCGAAATTCGTGAAGGGCATAAAATCGAGAAAGATGGAAAGCTTTTCTGTAGTGAGAACTGCGCCACAAATCATGCGACCGGCGAAGGTTGCTGCCAAGAGAGCTGTGCTTGTCACGGTTAATATTTGTATGATTAATCTGAGGAGATAGTTCGGCCCATAGATGGATCGGGGCAGCTATCTCCTAATAATATATGTAGTGGGATAAAACCTGACCACTACGTAGGTTCATCTAGGGTAGAAATCCGAATTGACTACGTTGCTTTGTCTAGATCAGACAGTTCGACCCTTTAAGCTTGGCTAGTTGACTTCCTAGGGTCCGCCGCTCCGGTGTTTTCGGTTTACAACTCCGGTTCGCTTCTAGCTATTCCCCGTCTTCTCTGATACCAGAAGCTGCATACTTACCGGTATTTGATCCACTATCTTGATCTACCCATTCCAGCTCTTTTGCATCAGCCCAGAGCTTTTCAAGACCATAGAATTCCCGCATCTCGTCATGCATCACGTGGACCATGACATCAATATAGTCGAGAACCACCCAGCGGGAGTCTGCCTTTCCCTCTGAATAAACTGATTTAACTCCGTGCTTTTGATTTACGATATCGGCAACCTCGCGAATGATCGCACGGAGATGGGGCATCGAGGACCCTGAGCATACGATCATATAATCGGTAAGTGTTGAGATACCTGTCATGTCCCATACGCGAATGTGCTCCGCTTGTATCTCCTCAGCAGCACCTACACAGGCTCTCGCTAACTCTTCTCCTTTGATCGCCATATCAGTAAAATTCCCCGGCGTTAACCTTAGGCAACTCTGCTTAGATTAGCAACCTAACATATCCAAAGGCATGCGAATCGATTTATTATACGGACTTTAAAATAGTCAAAACCGAGTTTGACATGGTCCGGCAATATTCAATAAGCTACCAGACACAAAACCTCTCAACCATGGAAGAAAACAAAAAACCCGCGCCTTCTAAGCAGACTTCTAGCATCCCGCTGAAAAAGGAGACTGTCCGCATCACTTTGAAGGCATCCGATGCGCCGCCATCTGTTCCGTCGGCGACCTTACCTTCTTCTGCTCCACCTGCCGCGCCACCGAGAGCAAAGCCGCCCACGCCTCCCCCTGCTGCGCCAATACCGCCGACCCCGCCGCCAGCAGCTGGTGCACCACCTGTCCCAGGCAGACCACCAATTGCTTCAACTGCACCGCCTTCACCAACGCCAGCTGCTTCAAAACCTCTCACGGCGACTCCGCCTTCTGGTTCACCCACAAAACCAATTTCGGCTCGCCCGGCTCCTACAATTGCGCTGAAAACAGCCGGTGCCCCGCGTCCTCCAGGCGCACCTCCTTCGGTCAAGCTGGCTACCGGCACTGGCCCAATTGGTGCGCCAACGATCGCCCTCAAGACAGCGAGAGCACCACTTCCTGGAACTAGGCCTGCAGGCCCCCCAAGCGGTGCAGGAACTATGCCTCTGCCAAAGGCGACTGTGGCCCTTACACCACCCACCTCCCCTCTTTCTCCTGGAACAAAACCTCTGACTCAAACTGGCAGCCTGGATGGAAACGAAGATTTTGAGGATGAGTCTGGAGCAGATACCTTTACAAAGATCCTTGCTGGAGTGGGCCTGCTCACTGCCATCTTAGTTTTAGGTCTACAGCTGAAATTAGCATCTACCTGGATCAGTGCAGAAGATGCGGATTCACCAGGTGATTGGTCAGCTTTGCTCGACTAGAATCCACTTATAGAACTAACCCAACGACCCCATGATCCTAGGAATTATTAACACTCTACTTGCAGCTGTAGTCCTCTATCTCGCATTTCTCGGTGCGAATCTACCCGCTTAGTAAAACCATATTTCTTAAAACCCCTTTCATCTAGCAGACAAGGAAGCTTGTCCCGGTGTAAGGGGTTCTTTGTTTTTGGAGGGCGGACAACATAAATTTTTTAAACACCCCCGTTTCATCCGATATATGTTAAAGAACACTAAGATTGCGGTCCTTATGGGCGGTCCCGGCTCAGAGCGCGAAGTATCGATTGCTTCCGGGACAGCAGTCTTAAAAGCTCTGGAATCCATCGGATTAAACGCAGTTCCCAAAGAGCTCACCAGCACAGAAATCCCAGAGCTACCCGGTATCGGATTATGCTTCAATCTCATCCACGGAACCTTCGGAGAGGACGGACAGCTTCAAGATCTACTCGATCAACAAGGCCTGGCATATACAGGCGCACGAGCTGCCTCCTCGCGGCTCGCATTTGATAAAGCCGTTGCCAAAGAAGCATTGATCGCGGCAATGGTCCCTACCCCGCATTCTGAGATGATTGATTGCAGCAGTGGCCCTGTACTCCCCACTATCACCCCGCCTTATGTGGTAAAACCACCAAGAGAAGGCTCATCCGTCGGCATCGAAATCGTGAAAACGGTTGCTGAAGCAATGCCTGCAATCACGAAAGCCGCAAAACATTCCCCAGATCTATTGATCGAGCAATTTATCGATGGACCGGAACTAACGGTGCCAGTGATTGACGGGAAGGCCTACCCAATTGTCCATATTATCCCGCCTGAAGGAGTGTATGACATGGCAACTAAATACCCATGGCTCTCGGGAAAGGAAAGTGGATCCCAATATATTTGCCCAGCAGATCTAGATCTAGAAACGACGCTGGCGGTCCAGAATGCCGCCGTGGCAGCGCACAAGGCATTGGGCTTAGAAGTATATTCACGAGTGGACATCATGCTCGATTCGGAAAAAAGGCCCTACGTTTTAGAGGCAAATACAATTCCGGGCATGACTGAGACTTCATTGCTCCCGAAATCTGCTGCCGCTGCAGGCCTCGCTTTTCCCCAGCTCTGCGAATTGATTGCTAGCCTATCCTTAGCCCTCCACACTGGGTCGGAGAACCATTGATGATGTCCGGACATCGTCGTGAAAACGGCCAGTCCAGCGTTTCCTGGAGATCATAATTTTAGCTTTCGCCTAACAATTTTTAGAGCTTCGTCTACTTCATCGATTCGTAGCGCGAGCGTTGCAGCTAGGTAGCTTCCACCTGCCACCGCAATGACTGACACGAGGACCCAAAACTTCCGCAACAAAGCCATATCGCTCAGATCATTCAGGAAATACAGGTTTCCAAAATAACAGATTCCTGCCAAGACAAGTCCTGCGAGCAGCACCTTGCAAAAGCCAACCAAGAGCCCTTTCGAATTTAAATCCACTGCGTATCGTTTCATCGCAATGTAGAGGAAAAAGAAGTTCAGGCTCGCAACGATGCTGGTTGTCAGGGCAAGTGATTCATGTCCCCAGCCGAAGACGAATACGAAGAGATAGTTACAAGTGGCGTTTACCCCAAGTGCAATCAAGCTCGCGAACATGGGAAACCACCGCTTATCAATTGCGTAGAAAGCTGGCTGCAAAACTTTCAACGCTGCATAAAAAACCAGCCCATAGCCATATGCTTGCAAAGCTCCTGCCGTAGCGCGCCGGTCTTGGGCATCGAACTGACCGCGCTCATAAAGTAAGCTAACTATCGGCTCTGCCAGCATCACTAGCCCCACAGTTGCCGGCAACACTAAGAAACAAACTAACTTCAGCCCACGAGTTAGAATTGGACCGAAGTCTTCAGAAATTTGACCGATCGCAGCTCTCGAAAGCGCTGGTAGTGTTACTGTCGAAACCGCAACACCAAACACGCCAATCGGAAGCTGCATCAAGCGGAATGCATAGCTTAGCCAGCTTACCGCGCCTTCACCCACCCCGTAGGCGAACATCGAGTTCACCACGACATTCACTTGCGTCACACTTGCTGCGATCACCGCCGGACCCATCAGCTTTAGCACCTGCCTCACTCCTGAGTCATTCCACCTAAAATCGGCCACAAACCGATAGCCAACCGCGCGTAATGCTGGAAATTGGCAAACTAGCTGCGCCAGACCACCGATTACTACGCCCCAAGAAAAACCGACCAAGCTTCTTGGCCCCCACTCCGGGTCCATCCAATAACCGATTCCAAGACCGCCGAGCATCGATCCGATATTGAAAAAACAGGAGGCCAAGGCCGGAATTCCAAATACATCGCGGGCATTCAACATTCCCATCACCAAGGCCGAGACAGAAACCAACGCAATAAATGGATACATCACTCGCACCATTTCGACCATCAGGCGGATCTCCTCAAAATTATAATTCCGTGCTGTTTCACCGCTTCGTGAAAACGCCGTGAGCAGCTGCACGATCCACGGGGCGATTCCGATGCCTATCAATACCACCACACCCATGAAGACTGCCGCTAGCGTCAGCATCCGGTTTGCCAGGACCCAAGCCTCATCCGGGCCTTCCGTCTTCACTTTCTTTGAAAATGTCGTAACGAACGCCTGTGATAGTGCGCCTTCGGCAAACAGATCTCGAAGTAAGTTCGGTACCCGGAAGGCCAGATAAAAACAATCCATCCAACGGCTGCCTCCGAAAAGCCCCGCGAACATCATCTCCCGCGCAAGCCCCAGCACCCGGCTAAGCATCACCGCAGCACTGACCTTCCATGTAGCTTTTGCCGACATCTTCCCTCTCTATCTATCACCCAAGATCAAGAAGCAATGCTCATTGCCTTTGTAGACTGCAGAGAAACTAGTAGCCCTTAGCTCCGCTTCATCTGCCCCGGGCTCATTTCACGCGCATCCGCTCAGCAATTAGCAAAGCACAGAATGCAGCGTAATCTTCTTCCCGATTGCCGGATAAAAGCCGATACCGATAGCGCGGCCAATGCTCCATCTCCTTCATGGCATTCTGCATCCGCAGGGCGATGACTGGCTCACTATCCGTTCCACGCCCGGATAGGCGTGCTAAAAGTTCTTCATTTGTTGGCGGCATAACAAAGAGATCCGCCAATGCATGCTGTATGACTGGATCCGCACAGGCGCGAACCTGCTCGGCTCCTTGCACATCAAGATCCATCACCACATCTTCCCCCTTTGAGAGGCATTCCAAAACGTCATCTTTCAGAGTCCCGTAAAAATTCCCATGCACCTCTGCACTCTCCAGAAAATCCCCTGCATCCCTTTTTCTTTGGAAATTTAGCTTCTGTAAAAAGTGGTAATCCCGCCCATTTACTTCACCAGCCCTCGCCGCCCGCGTCGTGCAGGAAATGGAATACATCGCCTTGCCTTCATCCGCTGCCCTGCGGCACAAGGTTGTCTTCCCAGAACCCGAGGGTCCGGAAACCAGCAATAAGGTCCCAATTCGTTCCGCCATATATGTTTAGCTTCATAAGAATTTCGCCGATTGAAAAGCCTACAGAACACATTCGTTTTTCCCGAACTACGAAATTGTCAAGACGCCCCGCAGCATGCCTTCATAGGGCAGTGAAAAAGGTTCTATGCGTTTTGGAAAACGGCTTTGAAGAAATGGAAGCCATCACACCGATCGATCTTTTAAGGCGCGCTGAGATTCAGGTCTGCCTTGCTTCGGCTTCCACCATGGAGCTGACTGGAAAATCGAACATCCATGTGAAAGCGGAAGTCCTGCTCGAAGATATTGATCCTTCATCCTTCGATATTCTTCTTCTCCCCGGCGGCCCAGCAGTCACCAAGCTGCGTGGGAATGCACTAGTTAGGTCAGTCATCCATCACTTCCATACTGAGGGAAAACTAATTGCCGCCATCTGCGCTGCACCATTGCTCCTCTTGGACGCAGGGATTCTACCAGCAAAGAAGTTCACCGCTCATTTCTCAACCATGTCAGAACTGCCTCAGTCCTCCGGCTTGGCGATCGATGAAGACCAGAATTTACTTACATCGCGTGGTGCGGGAACAGTATTTATTTTTGGGATAAGACTTGTCGAAATTCTTTGCGGCCCAAAAACTGCTGATCAGATAAAATCTGCCGTCATGGCATAATGGTATTCCCATAAACTTTGTTTCCCTTTCTACTTCAAAATCTTACAAATCTCTTTTCCGATGACAGATCCTACCAATCAGCCTAGCTCAGATGCTGCGAAGACTTCCCCGCCCCCATCTTCTACTCCTCCAGTCACAATGCCACCTGTCGCTGACCCGATGGCTCCTGCGACACAAGGCACCAGTCCGAAGCCAATTTTAAGCCCAGAAGCAAGTCTAGGTCAGCGGATTGCAGCTTACCTGCTCGATTTCGGGGTTGCGATCGCAATTTATATCGCGTTTGCAATCATTGCCACAATCTTCAGCTGGATACTTGGCGATTTCATCGGAGGAATCTTCGGGCTACTTGGTTCTATGGCTGGCCTCGGCTATTTGCTGTTCCGCGATTCACTTCCATTCCTAGAGGGCCAGAGCATTGGGAAGAAAGTTACCAAGACAAAAGCTGTTACAGAATCCGGAGAATCTCTCGTTACGAATCTAAGTTCCGGTCTAGTCCGCAATGCAGTCCTCTTCATACCTTTCTTCAGCCTAGTCGAACTGGTGGTTTTACTCACAGGAAAGGATAAGCCCGGTGGGCTTCGCCGGCTTGGCGATCGGTGGGCGAAGACGAAAGTGGTCAAAGTCTAACGGCCAGAATGGTCACAGGGGAGAACGATCTCAGTCTTTTTATTCGGTCGGTTGTCGAAGCTCTCATCTGGAACACTGATATAGATGCGCTACGAGATTGTAACCGTTCTACTTCCGCTCGTTCCGGCTCTTCCGCTTCTCGCTGGATTCATTTGCCATAGCCAACGCCCGAGTTCAGCAGGCGCCACTGCGACTGGGCTTTCCACTGCCGCCGCAGTCCTTGCGGTCGCATTGATCATCCTGAAACTTATCACAGGTCAGGATGGCAGCACCTACCTGACTCTTGATGCCCTTTCGGCGACGATGCTCGTTCTCGTCGCGTTCCTTGGGACAGTCATCATCCGCTTTTCCCGTAATTACCTGCACGGAGACCCCGCGCAATCCAAGTTCTTCACGTGGATGAGCACCACACTGGCAGCAGTTTTGCTGCTGATCCTCTCCGGACACATGCTTATTTTTCTTGCCGCATGGGTGGCGACTTCGCTCAGCCTCCATCAGCTCTTATTGCACCACCCGGATCGACCCGGCGCAGTCTTCGCTGCCCGGAAGAAATTCGTCTTTTCGCGGATCGGTGATCTTTGCCTCGGCGTTGCAATCTTTATCCTCTATAGCCATCATCAATCTTGGTCGATCAGCTCGGTCGCGAGTTCAATCGCCTCCGGGAACCATGCCGGGCTTTCGCTGGCAGCAATTTTTCTTGCGATCTGCGCAATCCTAAAATCGGCTCAATTCCCTTTCCACAGTTGGCTCCCCGATACGATGGAAACGCCGACTCCAGTTTCCGCATTTATGCACGCAGGGATCATCAATGCTGGTGGATTTTTGATCATCCGTTTCGCTCCTGTTTTCTCTCACTCGCAAGGATCTTTGAATTTTCTGGCAATCATCGGAGCCATCACAGCAGCCTTCGGGGCGATTGTCATGCTGCCCCAGCCCAGCATAAAAAGGTCTCTCGCCTATTCTACAATCGCGCAGATGGGATTTATGATTCTGCAATGCGGCTTGGGAGCCTTTTCGTTAGCTCTGCTTCATATTGTCGCTCATTCGCTGTATAAAGCTCACGCCTTTCTCGCCAGCGGATCTTCAATCAATACTCCTTCCCGCGCGGCGATTGCACTCCGCACTCCCGCGTTGGGAGGGGGCTTACTTCTCGCAATACTCCTAGTATCTGGTGGAGCTTTTATCTTTCATATTTTAGCCCCGCAGATCCCTCATCCTGCCTTTGTCTTCGGCCTAATCCTTACTTTCGCTCTCGCTTATGGCATCGCTAGGGCTTGGTCGGCCGGGGGCGGTGGCCCGATGATCCTTCGCTCGGGCATCGTAGCTGTCCTGATTTGTATCGCTAGCTACGGCCTGCATGGCCTTTCAGAGATGATCCTAAGTAACTTTCCTTTGATCAGCCCGCCACGATGGGTCCTGACTCTAGTCGCCTTTATCTTCCTAGGGCTTTTCATTTTTCAATCGCTCCTCTGGCGCGCCACACACTATGCAGTCGGAAGGAAATTGTATGTCCACGCGCTGAACGGATTTTATTTCAGCACGATATCTGAATCGTCACCTTTCGACCCTGTGGCCAAGAACGAAGTCATGAACACCTCGATCGACCAGGCCATCCATCGGATCCCCCCGCTCTGGCCTCTAAAACATTTTGTAGCGGTCAATCCGTTCATCGGTCTGAAGCATCTTACTTTTGCGGAAGCCGCCTCGTTATTGCAGCAAAATGCTGATGCGCATCTTCATCAGAGCCCTAGGCAATATCTGGAAGCATTCCGCAAGGGCGAGATCCGCCGCACCGATGTTAAATCAATCGCTGGTGACACCCCAGTAGTGGACATGATCTCCGACTTAGAAGAGGCATGCGAGGCTCAGGCGGGCGCCTCTATCCAGTCCGTCGCGGCATGGCTCGATTCCCAATCCACAGATTCGCATTGGTCCGCGTTTATTATCGATGAGATATCGAAATGGTGTGGTGTGTTTTTCGACGAGAATCAGGCAACATGGACTTCGCCATGGAAAGGCAAAAGCCTGTTCGCAGCCTGGCGTGAAGCCGCGCTTCATGATCGAAACCCGGCAGCTTTTGGCATCGATCATTTTAATCAATTTATTAAAAACCTCCCTAACAATGCTGAGGAGACAATCGCCTCATGTCTGACGAAAATCCTACCTCCCCAGATTCAGGCGGAAGATTTTCTCCATCACCTGCTCATGCAGATTTCCGGCTGGGCTGGCTATGCTCAATACCTAGCCCGTGAGGACCAGATGCGTGGTAACAAAAATAGCTCGCTGATCGACCTGCTAGCGATCCGCCTAGCCTACGATACCTCCCTCTTTGAATCGAAGGTATCTACGACAAAGGATTTAAATACTTGGAAAAACCTTCCAAAGCCCGCTCCAGACACCGATCAAATTCGGCTACTATCTAAATGGCAGCAAGCATACGAGTTCGGCTACCAAGCAAACCTCGCTGCTTTGCTCGCCGCTGCCCGTAAGCCTGAATTGAACGCGAGAGCAGACAGCCAAACAATCTTTTGCATTGATGTCCGCTCAGAGATCTTTCGTCGGCACTTGGAGCAGGCGCGACCAGGGACGCAGACAATCGGCTTTGCAGGGTTTTTTGGATTTCCGATCGCTCATTGCCAGGCAGGAACATCTCATCACGCCAGCCGTTGTCCAGTATTGCTCGTCCCGCCAGTCCAGACAGAAGAGCCCCTTCCAGAAGATCTTGCCGCCCGGGCATCGCGCAAACGTGCAGAGAAAGGCGCGTGGAAGGCGTTCCAATATTCGGCGACATCTTCGTTCTCGTTTGTGGAAACAATAGGCCTAGCCTTCGCTGGCGTTCTTGGGCGTCTTACTCCATTTAAAACTTCAGGCGGTCCTCTCGCGAAGTCGGGCCTACCCCCAGTTCCGGGATATACATCGATTGACCTGTCTGGGCAGATCGCTCTTGCCCATGGCGCTTTAAAAAATATGAGCCTTACAAAAGGCTTCGCTCGTCTGATACTCATCTGTGGACACGGTTCACACGCAGCAAACAATCCACATGCTTCATCTCTGGATTGCGGTGCCTGTGGTGGACATCCAGGTGATGTGAATGCGCGCATCGCTAGCACCACGCTTAACAAGCTTGAGGTCCGCAAAGGCTTGGTCCAATTGGGAATCAGGATCCCTTCAGACACACACTTTATTGCTGGCCTGCATAATACGCTCAACGATTCTGTTCATATCTACCGCGATCAAGAAGTTCCGGAAACCCACACTGCCGAACTCGCTGTATTAGAAACATCTTTGATGCAGGCAAGCCGTGGCACTCGTGCCGAACGCGCACAGAAACTTGATCTCGAAAATCTATCCGATGAAAACCTTGAACGGCGGATCCGGGCTCGCGCCTTTGATATCTCTCAGGTCCGCCCCGAATGGGCTTTGGCAAACAATGCCGCTCTCGTGGCAGCCCCTCGGTATCGCACCGCAGGTCTCAAACTAGATGGCCGGGTATTCCTTCACGATTACCTCGCTGATGATGATCCATCCTTAGAAGTATTGACCCTCATTCTGACAGCACCAGTCGTAGTCGCTAGCTGGATAAACCTTCAATACTACGCATCGCGGATCGACCCAAAACTTTATGGTAGCGGCGATAAAGCCCTGCACAATGTTATCGGAGGAATCGGTGTTACCGAAGGAAATGGTGGTGATCTAAAATCTGGTTTACCCCTTCAATCAATTCACGATGGCCAAGACTTCGTCCACGAACCTCGCCGACTCGCCGTTTATATCGAGGCGAGCTCAGAGAATATTGATAAGGTTTTAAATGCGAATATTGGTGTCCGGGACCTTTTCGATCACGAATGGATTACGATTACTTCGCTTCAAGATTCCAGCGCGACACGACGTGTTGGTGGAAAATGGCTTAGCTATTAGCAAGCGCATCTAGCTTCTGCAGGTAGCTAATGCTGTATATTCCGGTGCCATGAGAATCATCCCAAAAGAGCTGCAAGCCGTAGCCTCCTACCAGATCGACTCTCTTCAAGCTGAAAGCTCCATCCTTATATTCCACTTTAGGGCGCAGAACTCGGCCAAGTGCATCTGGCTCACCTTGGCACTGCGCACAAGGACAGGCACGGCGTAGAAGTTCTGCCTCAAAATAGTATTCTTGTCCCGTCCCTAGCTTAACAGCTAGCTCATTCCCAATCTTCATCGCCGATACAATCGCGCTCATCCTAGTTCTCCTTTTAGCTTCTTAGAACGCTCACCAAAGATGAGTGAACCGACCCGAACATGCGTTGCGCCCTCTTCAATCGCTACTTCGAAATCGTTGCTCATGCCCATGCTCAAAGCGACCATCGAGGCACTGCTTGAGGTATTTAGTTCGTCTTTGAGCAAGCGTAGCTGCGTAAACCATGTTCTTGATTCATCGGCATGATCACCAGCAGGCGGAATGCTCATCAAGCCGATGATCTCGATATTCTTCAAGTTCATCAACTCAACGAAGTTCGCTCTCAGTTCATCGATTAAGAAACCTCCTTTGCTTTGCTCCATAGCCTGATTAATCTGCAAGAACACTTTCGGAGTTATTCCTGTTTCTCTCGCAACCCCATCAAGATATTTGGCGAGCTTCATAGAATCGATTGCGTGAATGTAGGGAAATAAAGGGAGGATTTTCCTTACCTTATTTCTTTGGACCTTACCGATGAAATGCCACTCAAGATTGTTAGGAAGTTTTGCTACTTTCTCTTCAGCCTCTTGTAGCCGGCTTTCTCCAAATTGTAACTGCGCACCAGTACAGGCTTCCTCAATCAGTTTTGGAGGATAGGTCTTAGAAACAGCGATTAGTTTTACCTCTTCTACGTTTCTGCCCGCACGCTCGCAGGCAGAAGCGATTCGCTTCCTTACCTCTTCCAGATTCTCAGTGAGCCCCATGCTATCTGACGGCTCCGTCGCTGCCGAGGATGCCGACTACTTTTGCCGTTTCAGTAAGATCGATCAAGTCACCCAAGATGGAAATGGCCTCCCTTTTCTTCGCCTCCAACTTCGAAGGCCATTTTGGCGTTTCATCCAAGTTCGCCGTATCATCGATCGCGCGGCGCATGTAGTCTCCTTCGTCTTGCGTCGGATCATATGCGTTAAGTTCTGTGCCATCTTCGAGGTCTTCTAGCTTCACCTTATAAAATGTAAAACGCTCCTTATCTTTGGCAGCGATCTTCTGAAAGCGCTCTCTACGTTCTAAATTTCGCTTCTTAGTGAGCCGATCGGATTCTATCAGTTCTTTTTCGCGTTCAGCTTTATTCAAGGAAACGACGTTTGCTTTCATCCGCTCCCTAGCTTTTTCGATGTCTTGGGTGACATAAGCAAAATCCTTACTCTTTGAGATACGCTCAGAACTTCTCTCGACTAACTCGGGCAGAAATAATGTCTGTGCATCCCTAGCGCGGAAATTAGCCGCCGGCTGGATCCGATCATGAGGCAGAGCATTTTCCAGAAAGGCCTCCCCCACATCGAGGGCATCTGTGATGCTGGGCAAAATGATATCTGGGACCACGCCGTCCATCTGCGTAGATGAACCAGATGGGCGGTAAAACTTTTGGATCGTGACCTTCAGAAAACCAGCTTTATTTCTTACCGCAAATAATGGCAACATTCGTCCAATATCCATCGGCTGCTGCACAGTCGCTTTGCCGAAAGTAGACGCATCGCCTACAATCACAGCGCGGTTATAGTCTTGCAGTGCTCCGGCTAAAATCTCACTTGCCGAGGCACTGCTTTTGTCCACCAATACTACCATCGGTCCCGAGTAGATCAGCGGGGCGGCATCCGTGTTTTTCACCTCGACCTGCCCTCGCGTATCTTTCACCTGCACCACGGGTCCTCGCGGGATAAAAAAGCCAGTCATCCGCCTAACCTCCTCCAAAGAGCCGCCGCCGTTATTGCGCAGGTCAAAAAGAAGTCCATCGATTTTCTCAGTGATCAGCCGTTCTAAAATCCGCTCCACATCGACCGAACTTCGGGTCAGTCCTTCCTCAAAATCGGCATAGAAAGATGGCAGCGTGAGGACACCGATCAGCTTTTCTTCACCTTCAGGGTCCTTCACCTTGATAATCTCGCCACTCGCCTGTTCGTCCTTGAGTTCTACCTTATCGCGGTCGATCACGATCATTTTTGTTTCTCCGGGGGCGCCACCTGATGGCTCAACTTTCAAGGCGACCGAAGTGCCTTCTTTGCCACGGATCAGATCGACGACCTTATCGATACTCATAAACATGATATCAGTCATGCCTTCCGCTGTTTCGGTATTAAGTGAATTAACCGCGACGACCCTGTCATTTAATTTTAGCTGCCCCTCTTTATCCGCAGGTCCGCCAACGACGATTCCCTTGATAATTGTCGCGCCATCTTCTTCGGCCTGTAACAAGGCGCCAATTCCGACCAATTCGTTTTTCATGCCATCACGGAAACGGCTCATTTCGCGGAAGCTCAAGTAGTCCGTATGCGGATCATAAGCCCTTGCAACCGCACTGAGAAAAAGATTGGCGATATCTTCACTGTCTACATCTTCCACGCTCGCTAGAAGCCTCTTATAGCGTAGCGCGACTTTTTCAGTAGGACTCAAATCGTCCGCCCCTGGGTCTGGTTTTTCCTGTTCGGTGGCCATCCGGGTTAGCATTTCTCGGCGCAAGGTTTCCGCTAAGACCGCCTCCTTGATCTGTCGCGCCCAGATCTCCTTTGCTTCTGCCTCGTCCTCCGCCCACACAGCATCTTTCCGGGACATCATCACGCTGTCCTCTGCAGTGAAATCAAATTCATTCGCGAGCATGAGGTCTGCCTGCTCTACCCGCTCCCGGACCCGCGTCCGGAACACCTCATAGATCTCATTGGCAATCTCTATACTATTCCCCTGAAGCAAGCGGGTATGCAGCTCTTCTCCATACTGGGACGAAAAGAGATCTACGTCCTCCTGTGTGAAGTAAAGTTTTTGAAAATCGAGATCCCTTAGGTAGTCGTCAAAAAACTTTTGGCTGAGCTCTGCGTTATATGGCAGTCTGGCAAAATGGCTATTTTGCAGCATGATCGCCATCTGCTTACCTACCTCGTTGAAATCCGCTTGCTGGGCGCAGGCTGGGTTGCCAATTGCAAGAAAGCCAACTGCCAAGATCGTTTTTCGAAGCCAAGGGGTGATCATAATGTATTAACGTGAGAAGACGGAGATAACTTTTGTGAAAATGACACTCCCCTAGCCAGAATGCAACGGCCAACATTCAAAAAGCTAGGGATCTCTTACCCCTCAACTGATAGATGTTCTGCCATTTTACAGGAGGACCAGTGCCAATGCGCAAATCATCAAGCCGGCACCGAGCAATTGCCTCCAACCAAGTGGCTCACGGCACTTTTTTACGAAAATCCAGACAAAAAACACCGCCATCAAGCCTCGCGAACTATAAGCGATATTGCTCAATGCAGGTTCGCGATACCAGCTAAAGGCCAAGTTCACTAACAAGGCTTGCATCCCCAGTGTAAGACCCGCGCCAATCACTGGCCAAGCGGTCAGTAGATTCCCGAAGGTCCCCTGAAGATCTGCTCTCCGTGGGATTAGAATCCCAATAGATAGAATCCCGGCGCTTCCCATCATCAGCAAAAGCCAGCGCTCTCCTCCAATCTCATGGCTTTTCCAACCTGTCAGAAAGTCATTCGTTGCGAAGAATACGCATGCCATCAAGGTTAGCCACAGCGTGGTCCAATTGGCCCGTAGCCGGTCCATTGTCGCACCAGCCACCAGATACACGGCCGCCGCAGCGAGTATCGCCCCTCCTAGTAGGCCAAAACCGGCTTCTTCCAGCCCAACGCTTGCTGAGAGCCCTGCCACAAAAAGAACTTTCACTCCAAGTCCTGCCGAATGGACCACCAAATCCCCTTCCCGGACTGACTGCACGGAAAACCATTGTCCCCAGAAAAAAAGCACCCCGTTGAATGCTGCCAGCACATCATACAATCCCCAGGCACCCCGAAAATTCGGCCTTAGATAGATCGCAAATACAATGAGCGTCAGCAGATTTGCCAAACCCAACACCACAGTCATCCGCACACCACGGCGAGTCGCCCGCTGGATCATCGATCCCAGCAACGGATGCAATGCCGCTCCCAACAAGGGCAAAGCAATCGCACCAGAAAACAAATCCATGGTCTCCGCCTATTCTGAAAGCCCCGCGCCGTCCAGCCCATTGATCACTGCCAAAGCCGAGTGGCCGAAAGTGTTTGCAGGATAAACCTTAGGGACGAAACAACTGCAATCGTTGTTTTTGGCTAATTCGCTACGATCTCAAATATTTGCGTTTTACCAAGCCTTCCATTTACGATCGGGCGAACGGAATGGCGTCCTAAGTGTAGCGACCGCACACTCGTATGACGGAGAGTGAAATTTTTACTCAGAGTGATGTTCTTTCCGCCACCTAGGATAAATTTTTTCCACTTAAATACCTTCGCCCCATAGCTGCCATTGCTGAGTAAATAGGAGACCTCAAAATCTAGAATTACTGGCTGATCTTTCGGCGATTTCGAATTCATCCTCAGCTCCATGTGCAAAACTTCGCCGATCATCACTAACTGGTTGGTGATTTGGAAACTTAGATCTACGTCTTTTAGTGGCTTATAACCTAATAGTGCGAGCGCATCTGGATCGCCGTTTTTTACCATGGTCCGCAGCCCATGTGCTACCAGCTTTTCTAGATCAGCTGTCTTTCCTGCGGCCAGCCACTCTTGGCATTTCGCAACGACCTCTTGCGGATGATCTTTTCCCACATCGTTCAAGCAGTTTGCAACCGAACGCCTTACATAATCGCTTTCGTCTCGATGCAATCTGTCTAAAATCGGCCACAATGGCCTTGGGCTATCGATCAATCGCTTGAGCCTTCTCCCCCAAGGCAGACGAGGCCGAAGTCCTTCACTACACCATCGGCGCACATGAGCACTCGGATCAAGTGTCCACTCCAGCATTTTTGCATAAGTCCTTTCAGGATATCTTTCAGCAAATGCCCGAACGGCGAATTCTGCAGTGAACCTTTGGGTCAGCTGGTAGAGGGCACTCATCGAAAGTTCATAGAATTCCAAGCCATGGTTCTCGATAAAGTGACCGAGCGGCCACTGCTTCCAAGACTCCGCAAAGCCTGTCGTGGCGGGCATTGGATCGGGCAGGCTCTCTACCAGGATCTGGATGGCCTGATCCCGATCCTCTGGCAGGCACTGCTCTAGCGCCGCAGAAAACTGCCTAGCCCGGTCTAGCATCTCTCTGCTCTGCAGATCATCCACTGCTATTTTCACGAAAAGATCTCCATCAAAATTCGAGAATACAGTAGCGATCTGATTGGCCAACGCCTTCGCTGCTGGGATATTGAAGAGTTCTTTCAGCGGCTCCATCTCGAAAACTTCGCTAAGGCTTGCAAAATCCCCACTAAAAAATGACTTTTCCACACCGCCTATGAAAAAATTTCTTCCGACAATCCTATTCGCTCTTGCCACAATGGCCTGTTCTCACGCAGAAGCACCCATGCCAGAAACACCTAAAGACGTAGCCGCTATCCCCGCAGATGCCGAAACAACCAGCTCCGGCCTTGCCTCCAAGGTGATTGAAAAGGGCACAGGCACCGCAAACCCACAAGCTTCCGACCTTGTCACCGTTCATTATTCTGGATGGACCACCGATGGTAAGCTTTTCGATTCTTCCGTGAAGCGTGGTGAGCCGACCTCATTTCCACTCAATGGCGTAATTGCTGGCTGGACTGAGGGAGTTCAGCTGATGGTTGAGGGAGAGAAGCGGCGCTTCTGGATTCCTGCAAAAATGGCCTATGGCGAATCACCACCTGCTGGCTATCCAGCTGGAATGCTCGTCTTTGATATCGAATTAATCAAAATCGGTAAATAATTTTGAATAGGCGAGTATCGGTCCTTTGGCGTGCCTTGATTGTGCTATCTTCGATAGCTGTCATTTCGTGCGCTCCAGAATCCGATCCAAAGCCAATTCCTCCGCTAGATCCTGCTGCCGCTTCCTCAATCATATCTAACACCCCAGCCAACCCGCCTACCGGAACAGCTGCAGAGATCAAAGCTCTCACCCCCGGCATCGCGACCCGTATTCCGCTCGGCGATCTCTATGCACTTGTCCAGAAAGACGCCGCCTTGATCTTCGACGTTCGTCCGAGACTGATCTACCAATTAGGGCATATTCCAGGTGCGATTAGCTGGCCAAAAGGCAGATTCACCACAGATCTTCCAAAATACGAACCGCGCATCAAGACAGCCATCAACACCAACACGCCGATCGTAATATATTGTGTAGATCTCGCCTGCCCAGATGCAACCCTTGTTGCTGGCCAGCTCGCCTTGCTCGGGTATAGCACCTCAGTCCTGCAGGGCGGTTATGAGGCGTGGAAAATAGCTGCCAATTAAATCACCATCTTTAAAAAATGGAAAAATTCTCCAATGCTACCGTCACTCCGCTCGCAAATCTATACTTTGGCGGCAAGGTAATCTCTCACACGATCAAGCTGCAGGACGGCACGACAAAGACACTAGGCGTTGTGTTCCCTGGAACTTACCATTTCGCGACCAACTCACCAGAACGGATGGAAATCATTGATGGCGCTTGCGAGTATTCAATCGATGGCTCAGATCGGACAAAGTTCGTGCCGACAGATGATTCGTTCCAGGCTCCCGGCAAAAGTGGGTTTACCATCACGGTAAACTCAGGCGTATGCCAATATATATGCACTTTTCTTCCGTCTTAAACGATCGGCTGCCACCAGATCCAATCGACTCATGTTCGCCGCACTGAAAAAGTGGCCCGCTGCCACCCGTTTTGCAGGTCTGGGATTATTTCTGTTCCTGAGCTCTTGCAATTTTCTAACCCTCCCGCCGCCGCCGCCGCCATCTCCGGAGCTTATTAAGCAAAATACGGTCCTAAGCCATAGCGCCGAGAGGCCTACGGAAATTCAGATCTGGTTTATCGCAGACAAGCTCCATACCGGTATGGTCTACCCATACGATTGGCTCATCGAATCCGGGTTTCTTCCGCCGAAGAATTTTCCTGACTGTGAATATGTCACCTTTTCTTGGGGCGATCAGTCGGCATATGTAAACCAGCGCTGGCTCTCAGCCCCTGAAGTCGTCAAAGCCATATTTCTTCCATCCCCCTCGGTCATGGAATGCATCCCGATCAATTGGAGCGTTGCGGAAGTCTCGCCGAATCAAAAGATCTGGAGAAAATTCATTCCTCGGCAGCAGGGCCCGGCTGTGGCTTCCTTCCTCAATCATTGCACCACAACGGGCGCCGATGGCTATCCAGTTTCAATCGGTCCATCTTCTTGGGGAGATGGCGTGCTTCTCGCCTCTCCTCACTCCTATTACTTCCCCCGCATCTGCAATGTCTGGACCGGACAGGCTCTTGAATCAACAGGCGCGGAAATTAATCCTCTGCTGTCCATCCACCGCGATCTTCTGGCGATAGAAGCGGAACGAAATGGATTTGTGCAAATCTGGGACGGATCGGGAAATAAGTTTGTCGATTCCAATCCATAATCTTGTGTCGGTCCTTGAACCGCTTATCGTTCGCCGCAAAGAATCTCAGTTCCAAAAATATGAAATTTTATCAATTCGCCAGCCTTGTAATTTTGCCATGTGCATTCGTCTCCTGTGAAAAAGAAAAATCAGTCGCACACGATATCGGAGCTTCTGCCGATGATGTAAGTGCTGAAACAATTGAGGCGGGAGAAGAGGCCGCTTCCAAGGTTGCAGATACATCCGCAGCAGCCGGCGAGGAGTCACTTCAGCTAGCCAACGATGCAGCGGAAAAAGCAAAACAAGCGGCAGATGATGCAAAGAAAGCATCTGATGAAGCCGCAGACGCCGCAGCTAAGGCAGCAAAAGAAAACGATACGACGGCGAAGCTCGCCGCCAAAGAGGCTTCAATAGCTGCTTCGGAAGCCGCTGCCGATGCAAAGCAAACCGCTCTCGAAGCTGCTGCGGATGCGGTGGAATCCGGCGATGTCGCAGTCGAGGATGTGAAAGATGTGGGACAGAATGCAGTCGAATCGATCAAAAAAGCTGTCGGCGAAGCTGTAGAAGTTGCCGCCGACGAAGCCCGCAAGAAGATGCCCGCCGAAGAGGAACCAGCGGAATAGGCGTTTGAACCATCCATCTACGGGGCAGAAATTGAGCCCTTTGCATTCATGGTTCTTAGTGTGAATCATGACGGTTCGTCGGTTCTTTAAAACGCCCATACAGGGTCTTTCATCCTGCGCTAATTAATGATTACAAAAAGTTTAAGAAAGTCTTTCATACGCGACGTAAATCCCTAAACCCTTCCCTCATATGAGTAATCGCCTAGAAGGAAAAGTTCTCGTCGCCCAAGGCGGCGGGCCCACTCCAGTCATCAATCAGTCGATCGTCGGCGTTGCCCTCGAAGCTAGGAAGTTCACCCAAGCGACCTCAATTTATGGCGCCGTTCATGGCGTTACGGGCATCCTAAATGAAGACTTTGTCGATCTGACTCGCGAGACCACACACAATCTGGAACAGGTCGCAGGAACTCCCTCATCTGGCCTACTTTCAACGCGGGATAAGCCAGACGAGGAATACTGCGCCCGCATGTTCAAGGTGATGCAGGCCCATGACATCCGCTATTTCTTCTACGTCGGGGGCAATGATTCCTCAGATACCGTCCGCATCGTCAACGAATGCGCCAAAGCCGAAGATTATGAGCTTCGAGCGATTCATATTCCGAAGACAATTGATAACGATCTAATGGAGAATGATCACTGCCCTGGCTTCGGCTCTGCCGCACGTTTCGTTGCCCAAGCCTTTATGGGTGTGAATCTGGACAATCGTGCACTTCGAGGTGTTTACATCGGTTGTATCATGGGCCGCCATGCCGGCTTTCTTACCGCTGCATCTGCACTTGCTCAAAAATATGTAAACGATGGACCGCATCTCGTCTACGTTCCTGAGCGACACTTCGATACCCAGCAACTCCTGGCCGATGTAGATCGCGTTTATTCAAAGCACGGCCTTTGCACCATCGCTGTATCCGAAGGTATTTCTGATAAAGATGGGACACCCATGATTGTCAAACTTTTGGGGAAAGAAGAGCGGGACTCTCACGGAAATGTGCAATTATCAGGAAGCGGAGCTCTTGGCGATCTTCTTGCGGATACAATTCGTGATAACCTGAATATTAAAAGGGTTCGCGCAGATACCTTTGGCTACCTTCAGCGATCGTTTATGGGCATCCAGTCGGATCGAGATGCTCGTGAAGCCCGGGAAGTTGGAGAAAAAGCAGTCCAGTTCGCGATGTGGGACAACTGCGATGGATCAGTCGCTATCAAACGCCCGGTGCTTGATTACTCGGTCGATTACGAGCTTGTTGACATCCGAAAAGTCGCGGGGAAGACCCGCCATATGCCAGATAATTTTATCAACGAAGCAGGCAACGGAGTCACCGAAGATTTTCGTAATTATTGCCGTCCACTACTCGGCTCATCGCTTCCAGAACCGCACCGTCTTCGCGCTCCTTCCGTATCAAAAATACTGAACAAATAGCCGCGATACCTTCGTAGGCCCTGCTCGACATCGCTGCAGTCCTCTCCATCTATTATCCGCCTAGAGCGGCCCCCGCCAGGGAAACAAACTCGTAATCATCGTTTATCGGGAAACTGTTTTAAGCAGCTCTATTCCCGAAGTTCGCCGAGGTATTCATTCCTAAGCTTATTCAGCGAGCAAACGACTCAAAACTCGAATCATGAAACTGCATCAGCATCTCTGTAAATCTACGCTTCAGCTCGTAAAATCAGTCATCATCGAGCACAAGGTAGCTGATCATGAACTCGCCTCGACTTTTGAAAGTAACAAAAAATGGGGAAAACGGGATCGCTCATTTGTCGCTGAAACTCTATTTGAAGTTGCACGCTGGCGGCGATCGCTCGCCTTCCTCGTAGATTCGGAAGATACAAATTCGATTGTCACCGCACAATGGATCTTGATGGGATACGAGCTTCCAGATTGGCACTCATATACTGGACGCCCACCAGAAGAAATTCTTGAGGCCAGAGGCTCTTTAATCAATCAATCTAGAGCGATTCGTCATTCGATTCCTGATTGGCTTGACACCCTGGGTTACGACGAGCTCGGCGATCAGTGGGAGCCACAGCTTGTCGCGCTAAACCAGAAGCCTTCGGTGTTTCTCCGCGTAAATACACTGCTCACAAACCTTGCTGATGCGCAGCAGTGGCTGGCCGAAAATGATGTCGAAACGAGCACTCTCGATCATCACCCTCATGCTCTCGCCCTCCCGCCAGGAAAGATCTTGCCGAAGAATCTTCGCCTCGATGGCCGAATCGAGATACAGGACCCGTCATCGCAACAGATCGCTCCAATGCTCGATCCCCAGAAAGGCCAGCGTATCATCGATTCCTGCTCAGGTGCAGGAGGGAAATCTCTTCATCTCGCCGCGCTTACGGATAACCAAGCCCGCATCTATGCAATGGACATAGATCCTCAAAAACTCGCCCAGCTAAAGAAACGTGCCCGCCGTGCCCGAGCGACCAATATCGCGCTAAAACCGATCCAAGAAAATACCGCAAGTGACTTCGAGAATGTTGCTGACGCACTGATTATCGATTCACCTTGTTCAGGTCTCGGCACGCTAAAACGTCAGCCGGATTTAAAATGGCGGCTAAAGCCCGCTGGGCTCAAGCGTGTGCAATCCATCCAAACCCAGACTCTTAGCGGAATATCCGCGGATGCTGAAACCTGGTGGAAAGCTTCTTTATGTTACCTGCTCAATTCTGCCTTCAGAAAATCAGGATCAAATCGAAAGGTTACTTCAAAGATCACCTGGAACCTACCGCCTCATTTCCCAAAAAAACTTGCTTCCTTCCGAAACTGGACACGACGGTTTTCACGCCACTCTCCTAGAGAAAGTCCAGTAGGGTGTAGCTTGCTCAACTGATAGAATTGTACCTTTTAAATACTAGAAGGGGCATCCGCTAAAGCACCGCTAATTGATTGAAATCGCAGAACTGGGCAGACAAGATTTTTTAGTGACTACAGCTCTTTTTGCTACCGGGGATATCGCCCTTCCCACTCTTCAAAACCTGATCGAAATTGGACAAGCTCCGGCTGTCTTGGTGACTCAGCCAGACAAACCAATTGGGCGTAGCCAATCCACCTGCTCCGCTCCAGCGATAAAACTTCTCGCCCTGCGACACGGCATTCCAGTGTGGCAACCAGAGAAAATCAATCATGTCGCTGATAAGCTTTCCGCGCTCTCTCCTGACTACATCATCGTTTTTGCCTATGGGCAGATGATTGGTCGAGCCGTCCGAGAAACAGCAAAGCTCGCAATTCTCAATTTGCATGCCTCCTTGTTACCAAAATATCGAGGAGCCTCCTGTATCCAAGCAGCCATCGCAAGCGGCGATGCAGAGACCGGCATTACCGTGATCCATGTCACCGCGAAATTAGACGCAGGCGATATTGTCTGCGCAAAACGTATCCGCATCCAGCCGAATGAAACTGCAGGTGAGCTCCATGATCGACTTGCCACCTTAGCTCCCAAAGCCTTACTAGAGGCTCTCCAGCTACTAAAAAATAATCCGGACCACCGGACTAAACAAGACGAAGAAGTCACCTCATACGCTCCAAAATTAGACCGTGAGGACGGACGTCTTGACCTTCAGCAAGCGGCACCGATCTTGGAGAGAATGATCCGCGCTTACCATCCGTGGCCCGGCACGTTCACCACTGTATCCCCCCACGGTAAGCAAAAGCGGCTAAAAATCTTCCCGGATACTTCTGTAGAGCCAATTAAGCTACCTCCTGGGACTCTAAAAGCTCATGAACAGAAGCTCCTACTTGGAACCGGAAAGGATTCTCTTTCCCTTACGAAAGTTCAATTAGAAGGAGCCAAGGTGACCTCAGGAATTCAGTTCTCGCATCAATTGCCCAGAGAAGATCCTGAAATTTAGGAATTGCCAAACTAAGGATATCCCGCAACGGTTCTCTCGTCAGGCCGAACTGCCACAATCCTTCTTGTATGAGATGAACGTGGTTGCGCCCCATTTTTTAGGTCGCGGACCCTGACATTGGATTCCCTGCACCAAAGCCCCAGTTCGATTCTGGCAAGCTTCAGCTGATCTAAGACCTCATTGGTTCTTAACCATCGTATTCCTATAGAAACTTTCTCGTAATCAAATCGAGACAACCAATTTTTCACAAAATCCCGGCGATCAGCCACAGATTCGTGTTCTCCCCTCTCCACGCTAAGAAACTTTTTCCTGAATGAGTCAAAAAACCACCGACGAAAAGCCAAAACCCTCTAAAAGTTCCACGGAGGAAAAGGCTGTTAAACCGAAGAAGAAGGTAGCCGCCAAAAAATCTGCGGCGAAAAAGGTAGCAAAGAAGGCCAGTAAAAAAGCTTCCGCAAAAAAGGCATCGGTCAAGACACCCCCAGCAGCGAAGCCAATTGAAGCGCCAGCGCCTCTAGCGACTCCTTCTCCACTTCGGGCATCTGCACCGGGCGAACCCAAAGAACAGAACGAAAATCGCCAACGAAATGGACGAGTTCCAGGTGGTGGACCTGTCCAAGCCTCAGCGGATGGCCCAGATCAATCACGACGGGGCCAAACCAATACTCAGGACCAAGCTCACAGTCCCGGCGATAATTCGAACAATTCGGGCAATCGTGATAACGATCGGGAGCCTCATGCTTCAGATCGGGAGAATAAGCATTTATCAGACAATCGCGATCAACGCTCATCGCGCCGCCGGGATCGGCGTGGACGCCGCGGGGGCAACAATCAATCTCGCAATCGGGATGATTCCAATCACTCAGGACAGGGAAATCGAGAGAATCGGGACCGACCGCCTCGCGAAGAACGCGATCGTTCCCCGGCGGTTCTCAGTGGTCCTGTTCTAGAAGCGACAGGACTTATTGAGCTGACTTCTAAAGGCTTCGGTTTCCTTCGACTTCCAAAAGCGAACTTCGCTCAAGATAAGGATGATATCTTCATCCCCCCGGACATCGTGCGCGATAGCGCTTTAAGACACGGACAATGGATCGATGCGAAATATCAGGACAGTAGCCGTGGCCCGCAGATTACAGCTGTCATAACGGTCAATTCCTTAGCCCCGGAAGATGCGGCAAAACTACCGCATTTCGATGAGCTTACTGCCATCAATCCGAACAAGCGGATCGCGTTTGAGACCACTCCAGATCGATACACCACTCGCGTTGTCGATATTGTCTCTCCGGTCGGTCGTGGCCAACGCGGCCTGATCGTCTCGCCGCCGCGTTCAGGGAAGACAACTCTGCTTCTTCACATGGCGGAGGCAATCCAGGAAAAATACGACGAACAAATACATCTGATGATCGTGCTGGTAGATGAACGCCCGGAGGAGGTAACGGAATTTCGCCGTGCTCTGCCGGATGCCGAGATTTACGCCTCATCGAATGACGAAGGGCCACGAAACCACTGCCGTATTGCAGAACTTGCTATCGAGCGCGCCAAACGACTCGTCGAGGCCGGACAGCATGTATTTTTGTTGATGGATTCGATCACTCGCCTTGCGAGAGCCTATAACGGGGCTGCTTCTTCAGGCAAAGGTGCGCGCGGACGTGGCACTGGCTCAGGAGGAATTACGATCGGTGCATTGGAGGTTCCCCGTCGTCTGTTTGCGGCAGCTCGCAACACGCGTGAGGCCGGATCACTTACCATCCTAGCCACCGCATTGATCCAAACAAATTCCCGCGCAGATGAAGCGATCTTCATGGAATTCAAGGGCACCGGCAATATGGAACTCGTCCTAGATCGGAAAATTGCAGAGTCCTATGTCTACCCAGCGGTGGATATCTTCAAGTCCGGCACCAGACGGGAAGAACTCCTTCTTGCAGAGCATACTCTTCATAAAATACACCTCATTCGCCGTGGTCTTTCGGGGCACCGCCCTCATGAGGCAATGGAACGCTTGCTCTATTTTGTTAAGAAATTCCCAAATAACCCGCAGATGCTCCTCGAGATCAAAGGCTAGATCCTAACGACCAGCTATCAGGTTGTTTAGTAGTCGGAATCTACAGGAAAGGATCAGTGAAGCTTTTCCATTCCGCAATTCACCTAATCATCTTCGTATTTAGTTTCTAAATCACGGAAGCTTGACGATCTTACTCGCGAGCTTCGTCCCGTCTGAATCGACGAAAATAGTTGCTCGACCCTGCAGCTACATAGGGCTTCACTTTCGGCACCCGCGGAGACCGGACACCTAGTTTTCGGCCGAATAAGTAAAAATTTAGAAGCGAAAATTTTGATTACACACACCCTACTCGTCGAGAAGCTTCCCCTCTATGCGACTGAATCGGCCTATCTTCTAAAAGATCTCCGCGAGTCCTTGCATCTTCCTGCCGAAACAACACTCCGTCTGATAAATCGCTATGAGATTACTGGGCTAAGCAAATCAGAATTCGAAGCTGTCTCTAAAAATATTCTTTCAGAGCCTCAGATCGATACGACATCAACACAGCTTGCGTTATCTTCAGGTGAGTTCGCCTTTGCCTACACCTATCTCCCCGGGCAGTTCGATCAACGCGCCGATTCTGCAGCACAGGCAATCCAGATTTTCACAAGCCGGGAGAAGCCGCCGGTCAGCTCCTCGCAGATTGCCGTTCTGAGTGGTCCGCTGACCTTCCAGAATATCGCAGCAATCAAGCGATACTTGATCAACCCAGTTGATTCCCACGAAATTCCACTTGCTAGCGATTTGGCTGCGAAGGCAGCTCCTCCGCTACCATCTGCAATACCCATTTTGCATCACTTCCTAACGGACAGCCCAGAGCAACTTCGCGCGGAACTCTCTCTGGCTATGTCGGCTGAAGACGTGGCATTCACAAAAAGCTATTTCCACGACAACGAGAAACGTCCGCCTACCCTTACCGAGATCCGCGTCCTAGATACTTATTGGTCCGATCACTGCCGCCATACCACCTTCCTCACAGCTATTGATGACGTCTCTTTTCCACCCGGAACGGAGCTGATCGAAGAGACCTATCAGATGTATCGTCAGGTCAGAAAACAACTCGAAAGAGACGACCGGCCAGTCACCTTGATGGATATTGCTCTCATTGCCATGCGAGAGCTCCGCACATCCGGGGAACTAGATAATTTAGAAGTCTCTGAAGAGATCAATGCTGCTTCAATCGTTGTCCCTGTAACGACCACATCCTATACCACTCCAGATAATTCTTTCAGTGATTCGACAGCTTCGGCTTCACCGCATGAGGAAGAGTATTTAGTGCAATTTAAGAACGAGACACACAATCACCCAACCGAAATCGAGCCCTTCGGAGGTGCTGCGACCTGTCTTGGCGGCTGCATACGAGATCCTTTATCAGGGCGCTCATATGTCTATCAAGCGATGCGCGTCACCGGCGCAGCAAACCCACTCACTCCCTTCGAAGACACTCTTCCCGGCAAGCTTCCACAGAGAAAAATCTGCCAAATAGCCGCGAAAGGTTACTCATCATATGGCAATCAAATCGGCCTAGCGACTGGTCAGGTTGCCGAAGTCTATCATCCAGGCTACCTCGCGAAGCGCTTAGAGATCGGTGCCGTCGTCGCTGCCGCACCGAGGTCGAACGTTTTCCGTGGAACCCCAGCACCTGGCGATGCCATTCTTCTCATCGGCGGCCGCACCGGGCGTGATGGAGTTGGTGGCGCCACCGGATCTTCCAAAGAGCATACAGATACCGCCTTGCAAAATTCTGCCGAGGTCCAGAAGGGCGATGCGCCGACAGAGCGAAAAATCCAGCGCCTATTCCGCAAATCGGAATTAACATCCAAGATAAAGCTCTGCAACGATTTCGGCGCAGGCGGAGTGTCTGTAGCGATTGGAGAAATTGCGCCTTCCCTAAAGATAAACCTAGATGCGCTTCCCAAAAAATACATCGGTCTAGATGGAACTGAGCTGGCTATCTCAGAATCACAAGAACGAATGGCGGTGTGCATCGATCCGAAGCATATATCCTATTTTATCCAAGAATCCGATCGTGAGAACCTTGAGTGCACGCACGTCGCCGACGTTACAGATAGCGGGCGATTGATCATGATTTGGCAAGACCAAGAGATCGTGAATCTATCACGTGAGTTTCTTGATACCAATGGCGTTCAGCAGACTGCCACTGTCCTTGTTACTCCCCCTTCATTTGGATCAGATGGAAAAAGCGAAAATTCGGCCCCACCTACGGTCTTCGAAAGTCTCAACCGTGCCTCCCAGAAGGGACTGGGTGAAATGTTCGATGGATCCGTAGGTGCCTCAACCGTCCTTTGGCCATTTGGAGGAGAATTCCAAATCACTCCACCAGATGCAATGGTTGCCAAGATCCCCCTGATTGAGGGAGAAACGGATTGTGCGACTTACATGTCTTGGGGCTTTGATCCCTTTCTATCTGAAAAGTCACCATTCCACGGTGCCGCATACGCAGTCACGGAATCGGTCTGTAAGGGCGTGGCTGCTGGCGCAAAGCTGACTGATATCCGCCTAACGCTCCAAGAGTTCTTCCCACGCTTAGATAAAGATCCCTCGCTTTGGGGTCTGCCATTTGCCGCTCTGCTCGGAGCCTTCCGCGCCCAGCACGAACTTCGCCTTGCAGCAATCGGCGGAAAAGACTCGATGTCTGGAACCTTTAACGAACTAAAAGTCCCTGCAACCTTGGTCTCATTCGCCCTTGCCCCAGGGCTCGCCTCTTTAGCTCTATCCCCAGAATTTAAGAAAACGGACTCATCTGTTAGCCTTTTGGAAATTCCAATCCGAAATGACAAACTTCCAGACTTTCAGTTTTTGAAAAAAGCTGCACTTGCATTGCATGATCTCAATCAGGCAGGAAAAATTTTATCTCTACATCACACCGGACCTGCGGGACTAAAGAGCGCTCTGACGAAAATGTGCTTAGGCAACCAGATTGGGTTCCGCTCGTTGGATCAATCGCTCCCAGTAATTTCTTATTTTTCGTTCATCATTGAACACGCGAGCGTTCATTCTGGAAGCATCCGAGAAGCTCTCACGAGTAGTAAACTAATTGGCAATACCACATTGGAAAATACACTATTGGTTGATGGCGAAGAGCTTTGCCTGTCGGATCTTTTGGAAGCTTTCACCCGTCCGTTGAAAACGGTCTATCCCATCTTTCCTCCTGAAAAAAATGGTAGCTTCAATTCTTTGGTGGCCGATCCATCTTTACCAAACAAATCCGCTTCGACCGTGTTTCCAGGGCCACGAGTTCCTCGTCCTCGAGTGCTAATTCCTACCTTTCCGGGAACTAATTCAGAATACGATTCAGCGCGCTCTTTTCAGCGGGTAGGGGCTGAGACGCGAATTGAGGTCTTTCGAAACCTTAGCCCTATTCACATCGAAGAATCATTGCGGACTTTAGCGAAAGAAATATCAGCGGCGCAGATCTTATTCTTACCTGGTGGGTTTTCTGCTGGGGATGAGCCAGACGGTGCAGCCAAATTTATCGCGACAATTCTTCGCAACGAGCGCATTGCCGATGCCATCTCGGACCTTCTTGAGAACCGGCATGGATTGATTCTTGGGATCTGCAACGGCTTTCAGGCTTTGGTAAAAACTGGGCTTTTGCCTTATGGCAAGGTTCGAGCGACTGCGGCCACATCACCCACATTGGTCCACAACGATATTGCCCGCCATGTTTCTATGTATGTGAATACCATCGTTACAGACAACTCCTCGCCATGGCTCGCTAACAATGCAATAGGGGCAATTCACAAGGTCCCCGTATCCCACGGTCAGGGGAAGTTCGTTGGAAGTCCTGAAACGATCAAGGAGCTTGTGCAGAAAAATCAGGTTGCTACCCAATATTGCACACCAGATGGCAAACCGAGCTTAGATTACCCGTTTAATCCGAATGGCTCCTATCATGCCATCGAGGGTATCACCTCTCCTTGTGGAAAAATCTTTGGAAAAATGGCTCATTCAGAACGCCACTCGGAAAATGTGAGTAAGAATGTGCCAAGAGTTTCCCAACAGCCGATCTTTGAGGCCGGAGTCCTATATTTTTCTTAATATTCATTGTTTTCCACCTAGGCAATATCTCGCAGGAAGTGATTGAGTTTTTGTAATTCGAGTCGATTCAAAACTTAGCGCCTCAGCCTCTCTAAAGATCCTATAATTAACTGCCAGAAGAAGACTGGCATAAAAAATGCTATTATTTAGCTTCTACTAGCGCTTTGATCTGAAGTAATCTGCGGCGGATTTTCTCCCAGCATGCCAGACGCCTCGCTCCACCAGTCCCTTTCCCAAAGCCAGACTTTAGCGCCACAGATGCGCAAAAGCCTTGAGATCCTGCAGGCGGGAACCATGGAGCTATCGGCGTTGATGCGCCAAGCACTTGAGACAAATCCTGTATTAGAAGACATCACTGAAGTTTCCTCACTAGAAGACGAGACCGAGACAGAAGATACTGATTCTCTCGAATACATGAATGAGACTGAGGATGACTGGCGTGATCGTTCGATTCTCGAAGGGCGTAATAACGATTGGTCATCCGATGACGAGCAGCGCCGCCAGCGCCTCTATGACAATATCGTAGGACCAGAAACACTCCAAGAACACCTTCAGCATCAACTGGATTTCTCATTGATCGATCCAGATCTAAGGGCTGCAACTGGCGAGTTGCTCGGATATCTGGATGATCGCGGGTTCTTAGATTCCCCTCTTTCCGAGATTGCCGCAAAGTCCACAAGTAGCCTCGATTTGCTTGAAGATGCGCTTTCACTGATACAGACCTTCGAGCCGGCTGGAGTCGGTGCTTCGACGATCACTGAAGCCCTGTTGATTCAGCTTGAGCAATCTGGACAGACGGATTCCCTAGAATACCGCATTGTCCGCGATCACCTTTCAGACCTTGCAAAAAAACGCCATCCGCAGATCGCCCGCGCCCTAAATACAAGCACGGAAGCAATCACTCTAGCTGCAGAAAAGATTGCCCGCTTATCTCCTAATCCGGGCGGTGAGTTTGACCCGACTGGTAACCCTTACATCCTTCCCGATGTAGTTATCGAGCGTTCCGAGGAGGGGCCTTGGACGGCGCGTCTCACTGGAGAACACCTACCAGCGCTACGTATCAATGATTTTTACAAAGACATGATCGGCAAAAACGGTGTGGACCAGAAGGCCCGCACCTTTCTTCGCGATCAAATTCGTGATGGCCGGTCTCTGATTCGGTCCATTTCGCTACGCCAAGAAACCATCCTTGCGATTGCACACAAGCTGATCGAACAGCAGCCAGCTTTTTTAGAAAAGGGTCCACGCCACCTGCGGCCGCTTACGATGAATGATATCGCGGATGAACTAGAGCTGCATGCGACGACTGTTTCCCGCGCAGTCGCTGGAAAATATATCTTAACTCCGCAGGGCTTGATGGAAATGCGTGCTTTTTTTGCCACCGGATATCAAACTGATGATGGCGCTCAAGTCTCAAACGCTGGGGTCCGCGAAGCAATCCAGCAGCTAATTTCCCAAGAGAATGACGCGAAACCTCTTTCAGACGACGCAATCACCAAGGCCCTTCAGACCCAAGGAATCAAGGTCGCGAGACGCACAGTCGCGAAATACCGTGAGCAGCTAAACATTCTTCCCTCGCATCTCCGGAAATCTTTCTAATCCAGATGAGCGCCATACTTTGACTTGGCCATTTGCAGCGAAAGCTTAAGGATTTTTCCAGAGGCATCCATACTCATGGCCTCCTCTGCCAATGTTTTGCATTCAGCGTAGTTCAAACAGCGTATTGCCTGAGCTACTTTCGAAAGCGCTTTCGGAGAAACAGATAGTTCTTCTATCCCGAGACCGACTAACAACGGGGATAAGCGGATGTCTCCTGCCATTTCTCCACATATCCCAGTCCATATCCCAGCTTTTTGCCCGGCGTCGACAGTTTGTTTGATCAATCGAATAACTGCGGGATGAGTCGGCTTATATAAATTTGCAACATGTGAATTCACCCGATCCACCGCTACGGTATATTGAATCAAGTCATTGGTCCCGATCGAGAAAAAGTCTACATGCGGAGCGAGAAGATCTGCACAAATCGCCGCCGATGGGACTTCGATCATCACGCCAATCGGCATTTGATGATCAAAGGCAATACCTTCTTCATTGAGTTCGTTCATGCATTGCCGCACCATTTCCTTGGCTTTCAGAAGCTCAGATAGGCCGCTTACCAGAGGGAACATGATGGCTACTTTGCCGAATGCACTTGCCCGTAAGATTGCCCTGACTTGCTCTCTGAACATCGCTGGCCGGGCCAAAGATACTCGAATTCCGCGCCATCCAAGAAATGGATTTGGCTCTGGCTCGGTCAAGGTCTCTACTGGCAATTTGTCACCCCCTGCATCGAGTGTCCGGACAATCACCATGTCGCTACCCACTTCACCGACGACTCGTTGATAAGCCGCAGCTTGGAAATCCTCATCGGGGATTTCCTTCTCGTTGAGAAGTAAAAATTCTGTCCGGTATAAGCCGACTCCTCGCGCTCCACTCTTGCGAATCTGATGGAGCTCCTCCAAAAATTCGATATTTGCAGAAAGCGTAAGTTCTCGTCCATCGGTGGTTCGCGTTGCTTCCTTGCGTTTTGAATCTAGTTCTTCCTGAAGGCGGCGCTTTTCATTCTGCAAAGCCCGATAACGTGCGAGGGTCTCTTCTGTCGGGTGAAGAATTAATTTTCCGGTGTAGCCATCCACAATTGCCGGGGTCAGTGCTTTTACCTGAATGACTGCAGCTCCTAGGCCGACGACAGCTGGGATTCCAAATGAGCGTGCAAGAATTGCCGTATGCGAGTTGACACTGCCCTGCTCAGTTGCAAATCCAAGCAGAAGCCTTCGATTCATTGAAACGGTATCTGAAGGCAACAAATCGTAGGCAAGTAGGATGTGTATTTCCTCGCTTGCGGTGACGACTGCCTGATTAGATACATCGAAATTTCGCAAAACTCTTTGAGAGACATCCTCAATGTCAGCGGTGCGCTCGCGAAGGTAGGGATCCGGAATACGCCGCATCGCTTCTAAAAAGTTCTGCATCACCGCATAGAAGGCATATTCGGCGTTCTGCTCTCGCTCCTCGATGGCTAGAGCCACACGGGCAAGCAGCGCCTTATCTTCAAGCAACATCACATGCGCCTCAAAGATCTCGCTGTCCTTGCTACCTGATAGAGATTCCAGCTTTTTCTGCAGATCGACCAGTTGGCTCTTCGTAATTTCTACTGCTTTTGAAAAGCGATCTTGTTCGCCTTCTAAATCGGAAATTGCGACAGGGTAGACCTCTGGCGCGGAGAAGCCGCGCGCCGTAACCAGAATCGGACCGACGGCGACCCCAGGCGAGGCGGGAATCCCTTGATAGATTATCTCTTCTACTGCCATCTTCACTACAGAGCTCGGAGGCTAAGAATCTACGGCGCAGTGCGCAAGCATTGGTAAAGACCAATTCGCGCGCTAGGTCTGCGCTAAGGGAAAAAAATCCGCTGTGACGTAGTTATAGCTCGAGCAGAAGCCGATGCGGCGCTTCAAGAGCATCTTTGATCCGAAGGAGGAACGTGACTGCCTCTTTTCCATCTACCAGCCGATGATCGTAGCTTAGTGCTAGATACATCATTGGCCGGATGACCACTTGGCCATCTAGAGCGACAGGCCGCTGCTGAATGGTATGCATTCCTAGGATTCCACTCTGTGGAGGATTTAGAATCGGTGTGCTTAAAAGTGAACCATAGACCCCACCATTTGAAATGGTGAAGACCCCACCCTGCAGATCTTCTATGCCAATCTTCCCGGATCGGCCCTTCTCCGCATAGTCAAGAATGTCCTGCTCGATCTGGGCAAAGCCTTTCTGATCGCAATCCCTTAGGACTGGAACAATGAGGCCTTTCTCGGTGCCAATTGCGACTCCAATGTCATAGAAGTGATTTTCGATGACCTCCGTGCCTTCTATCCGGCCATTGATCGATGGCACATCTTTCAATGCTTGAGTCACCGCTTTCACGAAAAACGACATAAACCCAAGCTTCACGCCGTGCTTTTTGATGAAATCTTCTTGGACGCTCTTCCGCAAGTCCATCACGGCGGTCATATCGACCTCGTTGAAAGTCGTTAGAATCGCCGCTGTCTGCTGGGCGTTGACTAGGTGGGTCGCAATCTTGCGGCGCAGCATCGACATCTTTTTACGCGTCGTGCGCCCCTCTTTTTGAGAGGAGGCCGGAGCGGCGGTCTCTTCTTCAATTTCAGGCTTTGGCACAACACTCAGAGCCGGTTTCGTTACTTGTGGCGTTTTTAAATCAGGCGTTTTTGTAGGAACCTTCCCGCTGCCGCCGACCTTTGAATCGGTTGGTGCTTTAGCCGCCTTGCCTGATCCGGCTGTTACCTCGCCAATCACCTTCCCTATTTCTACTTCGACACCTTCGGCGACAAGAATTCTAAGGACTCCGGAGATAGGGGCCTCTAGCTCGTTTGAAACTTTATCAGTTTCCAGGCTTACTAGCACCTCACCCTTCTCCACTTGCTGCCCATCTTTCTTCTGCCATTCAGCAACATTGGCAGACGTAATTGATTCTCCAGCGGCAGGGACAATAATTTCTGCCGTTTCTCCCTCGGGAGCACTCTCCTTAGAATCTGCTTTGTCTAAGTTCGCTCCTGGTGATGATTCTGCATTATCTTCCGATTCGTGGCTTGGGGTCTCATTGCCTGAAGCCTCTTCTCCGCTTGCCTCCAGCTTCCCGATAACTGTCCCAATCGCGACCTCTTCACCCTCTTCAACTGTGATGGTAAGGACTCCGTCAGCTTCGGCTTCCAGCTCGTTTGAAACTTTATCCGTCTCCAGGCTGACCAAAGCTTCGCCTTTTTTGACAGAATCACCCGTCTTCTTATACCACTCTGCCACATTTGCAGAGGTGATTGATTCACCTGCTGCTGGGACCTTGATTTCGATAGCCATATTGGAGATTTTTAGCGTTGAATAAACTGAGATTAAATTTCGAAAGCCCGAGCGAGTAAGGCCTTCTGTTCGCGGTAGTGCATCGCTTTCGAGCCGGCAGCTGGGCTGGATCCTGCCTTACGCCCAGCATAAAGAGGCCACACATGCAGCGTCTCTTCTAATTGAGGCGCGATATACGTCCACGCTCCCATGTTTTTAGGCTCTTCTTGGCACCATACGAACCTTTCGGCCTTCGAATACCTTGCTAAAATCGACTTCACCATTTCACCATGGAAGGGATAAAGCTGCTCAATCCGAATCAAAGCGGTATTTACAAGCTCTGCCTCTTCACGATGCGCCAGTAGATCGTAGTAAACTTTGCCAGAACAAAAGATTACCCGTTGGACAGCTTCGACATCGTCGAAATTCTTTGGATCGTCCAAAATTTCTTGGAACGATGTTCCTTCTAAGAAATCCTCCTCGCTCGATACCGCCTCTGGCTTCCCGAGCAAGCTTTTCGGCGTCATCAAAATGAGTGGTTTGCGGAAATTCCGATGCTTCTGCCTGCGGAGCCCATGGAAATATTGAGCTGGTGTGGTGAAATTTCCGACGATGAGATTCTCTTCCGCGCAAAGTTGTAAAAAGCGCTCGAGTCGCGCGCTCGAATGTTCTGGGCCCATGCCTTCATACCCATGTGGCAGTAACATAACCAAATCAGACGGTGTCTGCCATTTCGATTCTGCCGAGGAAATAAACTGATCAATAATTACCTGAGCTCCATTTGAAAAATCGCCGAATTGGGCTTCCCACATCAGCAACATACTGGGGTAGGAAAGGGAATATCCATAGTCGAAGCCAAGGACCGCAAATTCCGAGAGCAGGCTGTTATAAACGCAGAACTTCCCCTGTTCTTCTGCCAGATGGGTCAAAGGAATATAACGTTCTCTCGTTCCGTAATCGTAGAAAACCGCATGCCGCTGTGAGAAGGTGCCCCGCCGACAATCCTGTCCAGAAAGGCGCACTGGAAAGCCTTCTAATAGTAGACCGCCGAAGGCCAACGACTCGGCAAATGCCCAGTCGAACGGGCCTCCGTTCTTCAGTGCTTCCACCCTTCTTGGTAAGAAGCGTTTTTCAAGTGTTGGGTTCAAGCTGAAATCCTCAGGAACTGTCGTCAGAACTTTACCAATGTGTTGCAGCGTTTCACGCGAAATACCTGTATCCACGGAATCGTGCGAATAGGAAGGCTGTATGATTGCTGTCGATCCGCTGAATACGGTCCGGTCGCCAGCTTCGCTTAACTCTAACATCTTCCGATGTCCTTCCTCTAGCCGATCCCATATATCTTGCTCTAGGCTTTCCGCCTTTTCTTTTGAAAGAACCCCGTCTTCTACCAGCGCGCGTTTGTAGACCTGCCCAAAGGTCTCGCGGGCCGCGATTTCTTTTGCAACGAGCGGCTGGGTGAATGCCGCTTGATCCGCTTCGTTATGTCCTTGCCGACGGTAGCAATACATATCGATAACGACATCTCTTCCAAACTTCTGTCTGAATTCTAAGGCAAACTGAGCCGCCCAGTAGAGCTCCATCGGTTCCTCGCCATTTACGTGTAGGATCGGTGCCTCGATCATTTTAGCCACATCCGTAGCATAGGAGGAAGAGCGAGCATCCGCTGGCATGGTGGTAAAGCCGATCTGATTATTGATAATCAAGTGGATCGTCCCGCCAGTCCGATAGCCTGGTAGCTGCGATAAATTCAGAAGTTCTGCCACCGATCCTTGGCCCGCAAATGCAGCATCTCCATGAAGCAAGATTGGCAGGACTCGTTTGCGATCAGTCGCCACGCCATCATCGCCAAGTACCCGCTGACGCGCTCGTGCCTTGCCCTCTACCACCGCATTGACTGCCTCAAGGTGGCTTGGGTTTGCAGCTAGGCTAACGCGAACTTTGCCGTCTGAAAGCTCACGAATGCTTTCGTAACCTAGGTGATATTTGACATCCCCATCGCCGGCGACAAGGCCGGGCTCATAGTTCGGAGTGAATTCGTAGAGCAAAGTGGTAAGACTTTTCCTCACAAAATTCGCTAAGACATTCAGACGCCCGCGATGCGCCATTCCCATTTCAATTTCCAAGACATTCTGCCGCGGGCAGTTCTCCAAGATCGCGTTTAGGACAACCATGGCGCCTTCACTGCCTTCCAATGAAAATCTTTTTTCACCTAAAAACTTCTTTGCTAAAAAGTTTTCGAAAGTCTCTGCCTCAAGCAACCACTGTAGGCTTTTGACCTGTAGATAAATTGACTTCTCTGCACCTTTCGATCCGTGCTGCTCGATCCGTTCACGCACCCAATGCCGCACCGTGGTATTGTGGATGTGCATGAACTCGAAGCCGATCTTACCGGAATAAGTAGCCTTCAAGGCAGTCACCATATTCTTCAACTTCATCTTCGCATTGTTGAAGAAATACGGATTAGAAGCCTCTCGGTTCATTTCAGCTTCCGTGAACTTGTATTCATTCAAAGAAAGCCTCGGATTTACCTCTGGTTCGTCATCGAGCGGATTGATCTGCGCCTGCGTGTGTCCTAATGTCCGATAATTATAGACGAGACCGACGACTTTCCCTTCGAAATCGGAATCGTCCCCCTCAATATCTGTGACCTTTAGCGTTCCTTCAGAACTCTCCTCGCCACCCTTGGGCAACGGTTGCGCTGCACCCAATTCAAAACCTTCAAAAAATGATGACCATTGCCTTTCTACTGAGTGCGGATCTGCCTTCCAGTTCGCATAGTTTTCATCTATAAGATCTGCGTTGAGCCTTGCGGAAACCGTTGAATTCATGAGCTTTTGTTTGCACGTAGCATTTGGCGACCCAAAATCCGAACCACGCGGAACGTAAGTAAAGCGATGCCGCCCTTGCGTCAACCATTCCAGTCTGAAAATATCACCTCTCTAAGAACACTCGTATGATCGAAGTCCAGAACCTTTCAAAGCGCTACGGCCGTCACCTTGCTGTAAGCGAAGCGAATTTTAGCGTGGAGAAAGGAGAGATTATCGGTTTTCTCGGCCCAAATGGCGCTGGAAAGACGACGACGATTCGAATGCTCACCGGCTATCTTCCGCCATCATCCGGCTTTGCATCCATCGCATCCTACGACATTTTCCGCCAATCGATAGAAGCGCGCCGATGCATCGGCTACATGCCAGAAAATGTTCCGTTGTATGACGACATGCGCGTCCGCGAATTTCTTACTTTCCGAGCAAAGATCAAGGGACTAAGTGGTTCAAACGCCCGCCACCGCGTGTCTCACGTGACAGATACTTGTGGCTTGGGCGATGTGCGGCGAAAAATGATCAAGACACTTTCGAAGGGATATCGACAGCGGGTAGGCCTTGCAGACGCCCTTGTTCACCAGCCGCAAATTCTTATTCTCGATGAACCGACGAATGGATTGGATCCTATCCAGATCCGCCAGATTCGAAAGCTGATTCGTCACCTTGCCGAAACGCATACCGTCCTCATCTCCACGCATATTCTCTCTGAGGTTCAGATGATCGCAAACCGGGTTATTATTATCGATGGTGGGAAAATTAAAGCTGCAGACACCCCGGAAAATTTGATCGCTCAAATGCGCTCTGCAGGACGTGTTCACTGCGAGCTAAATTCACCTGTAGAGCTGACGACCGATCGCCTTACAAAGCTTGCTAACGTCAAGAAGGTCACATCTGAAACAATGCCAGACGATTGGACACGCTACACGATATGGTCGGACTCAGGAACAGACACCCGCGAGTCGATTAATCAGCTCGCCGCTCAGCAACATTGGCCGCTCCGTACGCTGCACCGTCATGAGGCCACTCTCGAAGACGTCTTCGTCGAACTCACCCGCAAAGATTGATTATGAAAAGTTTATCATCTATCTCTAGAGTCTTCTTGCTTCTCGCATTCTGCCTTGGCGGTGGCGCGGGCTTGTATGGGCAGGAAGAAAATTCAGCGGAGGAGCCGACTGAGCGCGCGGAGGCTACTTCAGCGATTGCAGAAACGACGGCTTCGAATCCTTCCATTCGAGAAGATGTCCTGCTTTTGCGTCTACTTCCTCTAACTGTGGAAGAAATTTCTTCAGAAGCAAATGCTTGGCAGGAACTCCTACAGGAAAAGACAAGCCAGATTTCAGCTTTAGAGATTGAATATCTTACGGATGAAGCGGGAACCAAGGTAGATACCAAAATTAGTTCACTGCGCGAGGAAAAGCTCGTGATCGTCAGCCGCTTCGCAACTGTCCTCGATGCCTGGGAGCTAAAAGGCGGAGATGCTGTAAATAGTCGGAAATATCTCAGCGCCGTCCGCGGAGTGACACCTTCTCAGACTGGTCTAGGTTTTCGCCTAAAAGCGTTTAAGACTTGGGTAACTTCCCAAGAAGGTGGCCGCCACTATCTGATACTCACTGCGAAGTTTGTTGGAATCCTGATAGTTGGCTGGATTATCGGCACGCTGACTTCTAAAGTCATCCACCGGGCTCTAGAAAAGCAAGAGCATATCTCTGAATTGCTTCGGAACTTCATCAATAAAATGAGTCAGCGGGTCATTCTATTGATCGCCCTGATTATCGCTCTTGGCTCCGTTGGGGTGAATGTCGGCGCAGCTCTGGCCCTCATCGGTGGTGGTGCGTTTATTCTTGCCTTTGCTCTCCAAGATACGCTCTCGAATTTCGCGGCAGGTATCATGCTACTCATCTATCGTCCCTTCGATGTTGGCGATGCTGTGACTTTGAATGATCTCTCGGGCACCGTTGATAGTGTCAGCATGGTTTCAACCACGTTGCGCACCTTCGATAATCAAAAAGTCCTGATACCCAACAACAAAGTTTGGGGTGAGACGATCACGAACATTACCGGGATGCCAAATCGGCGCGTGGATATGATATTTTCGATTGGCTACGATGACGATGCGGACCTTGCTCAGGAAATTCTTGAGAAGATCGTGGCTGAGCACCCCCTGACTCTTGAGATCCCGGAACCCGCCATTCACCTCCACGAACTTGCGGATTCTTCGGTAAACTTTATTTGCCGCCCTTGGGCGAAGACTGCTGATCATTGGGCTGTCTATTGGGCAATTACCAAACGGGTTAAGAAAGAATTCGATGCAGCTGGTCTTTCAATCCCCTTCCCTCAGCAAGATGTTCACGTCTACCAGAAGACATTTTCCGATTCCCCGCAAAAGGCCTCTTCTTCCTCTCCGTCACCGTCATCTGTAGATGTTTGAAAGCGACTGTTCCGTGACAGATAGACGCCTCTTTCTAGTTCTTACCACCCGATGCTGAAGCTCCTGATATCTCGTTTTGCCCAAGGCTTACTCACGCTCCTTGTGCTGGTAACGATCACATTCTTTCTCGTCCGTGCGATGCCTGGCAGCCCATACGTCGAAGAGAGGGCAATCCCAGAACATGTCTTAGAGCGGATGAAGGCCTATACGGGCCTCGATCAGCCGCTACCTGTTCAATATTTTCGCTACCTGAAAAATCTAATTATTCATCAGGATATGGGGGACCTCATTCGCAAGGACGGTGTGAAGGTTTCGGAAGTAATTGCTGATTCATTTCCGGTATCGCTCGTGCTTGGACTTGCATCGATGGCGATCGCTTTGCTTGTTGGAATTCCAGCGGGTGTGATTGCTGCAGTAAAAAAGAATACGCCAATTGATTTTGCGGCGCTTGCGCTGGCAATGGTCGGCATTTGCCTTCCATCTTTTGTAATCGGGCCACTGCTTGCTGTCACCGCAGGTCTGCATCTTCCTTTTTTGAATGTAGCGGGCTGGTCCTCACCAACCGATTGGATTCTTCCTGCCCTTACGCTAGGCCTGATCAATGCCGCCTATCTGGCCCGCCTCTCACGTGGCGGCATGCTCGAAGTCCTCAGTCAGGATTACATCCGCACTGCACGCGCAAAAGGAGTTCCTGGTTCCAAGATTGTTACGCATCATGCGCTTCGCGGCGGCCTTATCCCTGCGGTTGCTTTTATCGGGCCAGCCTTTGCAGCGATGATCTCTGGCTCGTTTGTCATCGAGACAATTTTCCAGGTTCCTGGAATGGGTCAGCACTTCGTCAATGCAGCGAATGACCGGGAGTTTTTCTTAATTCAAGGCCTCGTCCTTTTTTATGGATTTTTAATCGTTGCCGCCAATCTTCTTGCGGATGTTCTGCAAATAGCCATCAACCCGCGCCTGCGCTAAAAATCGCTATCAGGATAAAGCTCGTGATATTTAATTGCCTCGACCGCTACTGCCGCTGCCGTGCCGAAAATCATTCCGGCATCTGCGGTCCTTTCTATTTGGGCAGCTGGCCGCGATAGACCTAAAATTAATTTCCCAAAATTTTTGGCGCCTGCTAGATGCTGCAATAATTTCAGTGAAATATGCGCTGCATCCAAATTTGGAAAAACCAATACATCGGCGGGGCTGCGCATCTCTGCATCTGGTAGCTTCACCTCTGAAACAGTCGGGCACATCGCGACGTCTGCTTGCAGCTCTCCATCTATCGAAAGGTTGAGTCGATCGCGCCTTGCCATTTCTTGGGCGAGCGCAGTCGCAGCGACAACGACTTGCGCCTCGGGAGTTCTGGCGCTTCCTTTTGTCGAGTGGCTCAGTAAAGCGACGGAAGCTGGGCGCCCCAGAAGATGCTGGGCCAGCTTTCCGGTCTCCACGGCAATCGTTGCTAACTCACTCACATTGGGAGTAGGGATGATCCCTGTATCCGCCAAGAAAAGTAGGCCGTTGCGGCCAAGTAGATCGAAGTGATCCGCAGCTAGCATCGAAACTCCGAAGATCTTATCAACTCCAGCCTGAGGCTTAATATTGTGTAAAAGAGCCCGGAAGAATCCAGCAGGGATGGATTGATTACCCCCTACGATCGCATCCGCGTGACCATATTGCACCATCATGGCACCAAAGTGGTGCGGGCGGATAATCGTCTCCTTTTGATCCACCTGACCGCTGTCTCGATACCTCGCAAGGTTTTTTGCCCGCCTGACAAAGAGCGCTAGATCGTCGCTTTTTACCGGATCAATCACTTTGACAAATTTGAGGGAGATCTTTGAGGCCTGAGCGAGAGCGACAATCCGCTCCCGCCTTCCCAGCAAAATCGGCACCACTGCTTCTGTGGCGACTAAGGCAGCTGCTGCTTTGATCACCCTGATATCTTCTCCTTCCGTGAAAACAACTCGCTTAGGATGGCTTTTCAGCTGGGCAATCAAGGTAGATATTACCTGCGGCAAATTTTGAGAAGCAAGTTCGGACATAGCGGGGTTTTTCTTACGAAGTCGGTGAAAGCTGGAAGCCTGACCTAGCCAGAAAAAATTCGCAACCCCGGAGCTGAATTGTCGTTCAGCGTCCCACAAAGATCAGTGGAAACTGCGCTGAGTTAGCGGCGATTGAAGCGGGCCATTTCGCGCTGCGCCTCTCGCAGTTCCACCCGCTTTTTCAGGTCTTGTCTTTGATCGGAGTGCGTTTTTCCTTTTCCGACACCTATCTCTACCTTCACCCGGCGATCTTTCCAATAGATCCGAAGCATCGGCAAAGTGGAGCCCTTTATTGCCGTTTCAGCTGCCAGCTTTAAGATCTCTCGCTTATGCAGCAGCAGTCTACGTGGGCGTCTTGATAGGTGATTGAACCATTCGCCTGCGGTCTGCCATGGCTGGATATCACAACCGTATAAAAACACTTGGGTGCCTTCAATCCTGGCAAAGGCGTCCGCGATATTGATCTTCCCGGCGCGGATTGATTTTACCTCAGTGCCCTTTAGCTCCAGACCCGCCTCATACTTGTCATGAATATGAAAATCCCGCAATGCCTTGCGATTTGTCGCAATATCAGCACTCGGTTTCATCTATTTTAGCCACCTTAGACGGCCTAGGACATCATGCGTCTGCAGCCTTTTCCACCAATTTCAGCTTCCCTTCGATAATCTCGGTCAGAGCAATATCAGCAGCACCCATGCTCGGCACGGTATCGATTAATGGCGAGCGACCACTGTTTAGCTGACGCACTCGCTGCGAGACTAGGTTAATTAAGACCAATGGGTCAGAGACAATATCAGAGGCTTGGTCAACAAGATCGCTTTTCATAGTAGAGCCGGGGAGTGAGGTCTTCGCTTTCCCAGAATCAAAGAACACAATATTCTCAGGAACTCCTGGGGTTTTGGCAATTTCACTCAAAATTAAAAAGGGTAAAAGACTGCGGGCCGGTGGTAAAAACAGACTCCTTCTTCATTTGCAAGCCTAAAATAGATTGAGCTCAGCTTTCTTCTTAGCTCACACTCAGGCTTTGGGCATTAGATCGAGACCGAACTTTCTGAGAACAGCTACCATCAGCCAGAAAAAGATCGCCGTCAAAACACAATTTGCTCCCAAAGCGGTCCAGAAGCTCCATCCCTGGCGGAGCATCCATGGAAGGATTAAAAACATCGGCAAAGTCGGCAGGACGAACCAAAAAGTCCCCTCCGCATGCCCCGCGATGCGAGCTGTCGATTCATTGCCCTGCCACATCCAGACCATCGCCAGGATAGAGGTGAGCGGCAGTGCAATCAGTAGCGCCGATAACTTATCGCTGAAGACTTGAATCTTCGTTACAAACAAGATGATGAGCGCCGTCAGGAGCACCTTGACCACATCGAAAGTGGTGAACGTAAACATCCTTTTCCAAAAATCCTCCGGCATACGTCTATCTAGGTGAAAACCAAATCGGACGACAATATAAAATCTAGCGGAGTTGACCCCATACTATTTTTCGCTAGCCTTCCTTTTATGACAGCTGTGGAGACCGCAAAAAATACGCTTGATGCCATGCTCGGACATCTGGGGCTTCCTGCCGAAATTGAAGCGAAAGAAACCGAGGAGGGAACCTGCTTGCAGATTTTTTCGGCCGATAAAGATCTGATTATTGGCAAAGACGGCGATCGCTTGGATGACATTCAGTATTTAGTGAACCGTATTCTTCATCAGCAAAATCGAGATGCGCCGCGGGTCCGAGTGGATTGCGAGCATTTCCGCTCGATGCAGGAAGATGATCTTCACGCCGAGATCAGCGAACTGATCGAACTGGTGAAGTCTCAGGGCAAAAACTATCGAGTGCGGCCTCTCAACGCCTACTATCGCCGTCTCGCCTATAGCACCATAGCGAAAGATCCGTCCGTTGAAGCCACCTCCCCTCCCGGCGGGGACCGCCTGAAACGAATTACGATTTCGCCTAAAAGCAAGGCTTAGTCCAGCATTCGAGTTTTTCTAAAAGCACCCTATGAAACAATTTCTATTTAGCGCTGGCACTCGGGAGACAATCTCCTCAATCGGCATGTTATTTCTCCGTGTCAGCACCGGACTTATGATGCTCATTGGTCATGGACTTGGTAAATTGCAGGGCTTCGCGGAAAAGAAGGATGCATTTCCGGTTCCAAGTTTTTTCCCACTGAATCTGATGTCCCCGCCAATTAGCTTGATAGCGACGATTGGTGCAGAAGTTGGGTGCGCGGCCCTGCTCATCCTCGGTATCGCCACGCGCCCGGCAGCTTTCATTCTAGCCTTCACAATGATCGTCGCGGCCTTTCACATTCATGCCTCTGGACCCTTCTTCTACGGCCCGGGTGCAGTAGGCCCGAAAGAACCGGCAATTTTATACATAATTCCTGCCATCACCATCTTACTAGCGGGTGCGGGCAAATACTCCTTTGATTCCTTGATTGCGAAGAAAGAGCGACGCCGTTCTTGGTAATCGCTGAAATCATGGAGACGCATCGTCTAGTTCTTCCCAGTGATCTAAATCACTACGGGCACCTATTTGGAGGACGGCTTTTGGCTTGGGTGGACGAGGCCTGCTGGATTGCTGCATCTTTGGATTTTCCCCATTGCCAGTTCGTAACGATTGGGATGGATAAAATCGAATTTCTCCACGGAGTCCATGATGGGACGATCCTGAACATTCAATGCTGCCAAAGCCATAGGGGCCAGACTTCAACCACATACACTGTAAAAGTTACCGCACCGAAGCATCTGCCGCAGCGGACGATTTTCACCACGTCTATCACGTATGTTTCGATTGATGATTCCGGCAAAAAAACGCCCATCTGAGTCTTTGGCGGCTCATACTTATCCCCTTGCGAAACTCCGTAGACCTAACAAGCTACCTTTGTGAATCCTCTATTCGCAGCCACGATTGCAATTCTCTTCGCAGCACTTTCTACATCCTGTAGTCCGGACTATCTGCTAGTTAGCAATCCAAATGAGCAAGGCGGAGAATCCGAAGCTTTTGGCTACCGCACTTGGCGGGTAAAAAATGTTGAGCCAGATCTGGTAGTCATCGGCATTCATGGATTTTGCGGGGCATCGATCGATTACTCGAATCTAGGAAACTTTTTGATCAAAGCTCAGCCAAAAACCGCCGTCTATGCCTACGAAGTGAGGGGTCAAGGCAGTGATCCGATCGAGGACCGGCGCGGCGATATTGGCAAAGCCGAAGAATGGTATCAGGATCTAGAAGCCTTTACCCAGCTTGTCACAGAGCGGCATCCCAAGGCAAAGATCGTCTGGTTTGGCGAAAGCATGGGGGCAATGATCGCTACCCACGCGATCACTGCCGCTCCGCGCGGGAAACCTCCCTGTGACGGCCTGATCCTGTCCTCCCCCTTGGTCCGGTTCAAAGATGAAATCGAACCATGGAAAGTAGCACTGGCGCGGAGCGCTGCAGCTACGCTTCCAAATGCTCGCATATCACTAGATGCGCTTTCTGGCAGCGAAGACGTGCAGATGACTCAAGAGAGTATTCACTCAGATCAGGCGAAGGGTAATTCCTATAATGTGGAGGCCCATACGCTCCGGCTCCTTGGAACGCTAGCCACTTTGATCGATGGAATGAACGGCTGCGCGTCTCAGCTTGAGGTGCCCACGCTCGTTCTGCATGGCGGTAAAGATTACTTCAATAATGATTCTGATCTTCGCGGCTTTGTTGCCCGCATCCCTAGTTCCGTTCCCTCAACCTACAAAAACTACCCGGATGCTTACCATCTCCTCATGTATGATGAGCAAAAAGAAAAGATCTTCGGGGACGTCGCTCGCTGGCTCAACGACCTACGTTAAACTCGCTATTCTATGAAAAAAATCCTCGCTGCTATCGACTTTTCTAACGCGACTCCCGCCGTCGTTTTGGCCGCTGCCGATATGGCTTTGGCATTCGGTTCAGAACTGCACCTGCTGCATGTGATCGAGCCAGAGCCGAGCTACACTGCATACGGTTTTACCCCTGACGAATTCCCGGCAATCCATAGCCATCATGATGAGACGCGCGCTCGCGCTCAGCAGATGCTCGAGGCTACAGCCAAAAATGCTGGGAGCTCCCGCAAGATAAACATTTCATCCCACCTTGGCGATGGCAGCCCTCTCCAAGTCCTAGAAGAAAAGGCGATGGAACTCAGGGCAGATCTTGTCGTCCTCGGTTCACACGGTCACAGCATTGTCGCCTCGCTTCTTCTTGGCTCAGTTGCTGAAGGATTGGTCCGAAAGGCACTTCTACCCACCCTGGTTATTCCAGTCGGCGATTCCGCGAAGTAATAAAATCAGGAATTGGAAGCAGGATATCGTTCTGTTCCTTACTTAACTTTAACCCGATCGAAGCACCTTCTCTCCATGCATTCCATGACTGGCTTCGGCCGTAGCGATCATCAAGGCGGAAATTGGCTGGTATCTGTAGAAGCCACTTCGGTAAATCGAAAACAGCTCGAAGTTGTGCTGCAATTACCTCGTGCGCTCGCTTCCTTAGAAGCAGATATTCGCGCGGTCGTCGGCAGTCATTTTTCAAGAGGTCGTATCCAGCTTAGCTTTCATTTCCAATCCACTGCAGCCACCGAGCCGCTTTCTTTTGACAAAAATATTGCAAAATCAGTCGATGATGCCTTTGTCAAACTCTCTGAATTCTTGGGGCGCTCAGTTAAGCCCACCGCTGCCGACTTCCTCCGCTTACCGAACTTTCTACTCTCGGAGGCCGAAGCATTTCCCCCGCTAGAAACAGCTCTGGAGCTTATACTTCCAGCACTCACCCCCGCTCTCCTCGCTCTTTCTGATTCACGTGCAACCGAGGGCAGGCATCTTCGGAAAGACCTAAACAAGCGCCTTGAAATTCTAGTTAGCAATAGCGAAGAGATCACTAGGCTGGCGCAAAATCGATCTTCGAAAAGCTCTGCACAGCTTAAAAAGCGACTCGCCGATCTCGGCCTAGAGATCGACCTATCGGATGAGCGCTTTGTCCGGGAAATTGCTTTCTTCGCTGATCGTTGTGATATTTCAGAGGAGCTGATACGGCTTCAGGCACACTTTTCAACATTCAAAAAATACCTAGGTTCTGAACAAGCAGTCGGGCGCGCGATGGACTTTCTCTGCCAAGAGATCTCCCGTGAGCTAAATACGATTGGCTCCAAAGCGAACGATTCTGCCATTGCCCAAATCATTGTGGATTCAAAAACTGAACTGGAGAAGATACGCGAACAAATCCAAAACGTCGAATAGTTCGCTATGCCTTTTTTCCGAGAGTCTCCAAATCAGCTCCTCCCCCGAGAGAAGATGACTCAGTTCGGACCGGGGTCTCTAAGCGATTCGGAACTACTTGCCATTTTTCTAAGCTCCGGCGTAGTGGGCCGGAATGTGATCGATCTCTCGGCAGACCTGATTTCAAAATACGGCGGACTCACTGAGCTAAGCCGTATGCCAGTGGCTGAGTTTGCCAATAACCACGGCATCGGCATTGCGAAAGCTGCGAAGCTAGCTGCCGCCTTTGAGATAGGTAGCCGCATCGCACGCGAAAACCTTCTCCGCGTTCCCCTAGATACTCCAGAGGCGATCTATACCCATTTTTCCCATCAGTTAGCCATGCTACCTACAGAAACTGCGATCGTTGTAACAGTCAACAAGGCGCTGCTCCATACATCGACGACTACCATTTCCAACGGCAGCATAGATTACACAAGTGCCCATCCGCGCGAGATTCTTCGCCCTGTCATTACCAGAAATGCCTATGGCTTTATCTTGCTGCACAACCATCCTTCCGGCGATCCTTCAGCGAGCAGTGCCGACCGCCAAATCACAAAGAATATCGCCGATGCTGCCGCGATCATGCAGGTTCAGTTCATCGATCACATCATCATCGGCCGTCCTCATGCAGGACGCGAAGCCTTTTTCTCCTTCCGCTCAGAGGGCCTTCTTATTTCCTAGAGTTCTCCCAAGATGAAGCGCTCACAGCTATATCGGACCCTTAGGACTTTTGTCTGGCTGCTTCTCTTCTTGTCGATTCCTGCGGTCCTCGGCCTTCTCTATTGGGCGAATCAGACCGGTCTTCCTTCACAATGGCGCAGCACCATCGAGTCCGAAATTGGAAATCATGGGGTCTATGTTGAAATTGGTTTCCTCACATACCGTCCCCTCCGTGGATTTGTGGCCGAAGATATACGAATCTTCGCTGAGCCCGAAAAAATTAAGCTACTTTCTACCTTGGAAAGTGTCCGCCTCACTCTCGACAATACCAAGCTAGCATCCGGCCAGTTGGATCTAAAAATGATCACCTTGCTCAATTCTGATATCTCCATCCCGGTCGATCCAAAACAGCCAGCTGGTAAAACGATCGATCTCTCCGCAGTCAATGGAACCATCCGCAAGCTCCCAGGGCGCCTGCTAGAAATTAAAGATACCACTGCAAACATCGGTGGAATCGATATTTCACTCGATGCAAAAGTGTTTTCCAAAACCCCTGGCTCAGGCCCACCCGACGATGAATTCGAAGGTCGGCGCCGTGCTCTGATCTCGAACATTCTTGATCAAATTCAACTGTGGACCTTTCACGAAAAGAAGCCCCCGAAGCTAAAACTTCAGCTGCGAGGCGATTTCGATGACCGTTCCACCCTCCGATCAGATTTTCTCTTCACGACAGAATCTGCGGAGAAAAATGGCTTCGTTTTAAATGATATTCAGGCCAGAGGGCGGCTCAATGGCTACTTGCTCTCGATGGATCAGCTACGAGGAAGGGATCGTCACGGCAAACTCGAAGGGCATTTTGATTATCAACTGATCAAAAAAAATGGGCGCTTTGATATTATTTCTTCGATTGATCTTTTGCACTTTGCAGAGGCGTGGCTTGGAAAGCAATTTAATAATCGGTCACAGCTCCCAGTGAAGACAGACGCCCGCCTTTCTGGCCAAGTCGACCTGTCAGATCTCGGAAAACCACTGATTGACTTCACGGGCCATCTTGATTGTGGGCAATTTAGTCTTCGCGGAATCACCGTTGATCGGATGAAAACTTGGGTATCCTACCAAAAAGGGGACATTTTTTTAGAAGATATCTTCCTCCAACGTCAGGATAAAATTGCCCGCGCAAAGCTACTAATTGACAAAGAGGAAATTAGGATCGCCCTAAGCTCAGATTTCCCCACCGAAGTGTATGCGCCTCTTTTCGAAGGCAAACCCCTCGGCGAGATAATCAACAAATTTACTCAACATACAGGCGCTGAGACAAAGCTTAGTCTGGAGGGAACAATCCAAAGGAATGATCCAAGAATTTGGCAATACGCCGGCTCCGGGCAGGTAAAAAACATATCTTATAACAAAGTCCCAATCTTCTCAGCGGAATGTTCCTTTGATCTCGATCACAAGAGATTCGATTTCTTCGATGGTGACGTCATTTTTAATTACTCAGATTATTCACTTCGTAAAAAATTCGCTGGGCCAACTTCGGGCAGAGCTAAGCTAGGCCGGATTGCGTATGACCGTGAGGAAAAGCTAGTCTCAGTGGAGCAGGTGGAAGGTACCGTCTGGGCGGCTCCTCTGACTCGTCTTTTCGCTGGGAAAATAGCCGATCGCTTAGAGGCCTATCAGTTTCACACTCCACCGCAGCTGGCTGGAAATGGGATAGTGGATGTCACACCTCAGGGCCGCACGAACCTAAAGATATCCTTAGTCGCGCCGGGAAATTCGACCTATCGACTGCTTGGAAAGGAGATTCTCTTATCTGAGCCCTCCGCAAATATTCATATCGATGGGCGCCTCACAAAGGTTCAGGACCTAAAGGCGAAAACGATGGGTGGACTGTTGAAGGGGCAGCTCACCAACCAATCTGGCAGCGGTTTACGCGCCGAGATCGGGCTAACAGATCTAGATATGTCTGCAATCTCTTCGACCTATGGAATGAAAATGGACCGAGGTGGTAAGCTCACCGGGCGGATTGAGTTCGATCTTCCGCCAGCTGGGATTCGCGATATGAGCGGACGTGGTGTGATTTCCTTAGATAAGGCAGAACTATTCTCCGTTCCAGTGTTCGGCCCACTCAGCTCGGTGATCTCGAAAATCTTAGATGACCGGCGAGCAGGCTTTGAACGGGTGAAATATGCTTTCTGCTCCTTCGCCATTCAGAATGGAATTTTGCGGACCCATGACTTCCAGACCGCTACCAATTCAGTCAATTTCACTGGCAACGGAGAGGTCAATCTGATCGATCAAAGCATTGATTTTACGATGCGACTTAACACCCGCGGATTGTTAGGCCTGATCACTCGCCCCTTGCGGCCATTCAGTGGCATCTTTCAATTTCACGGCACTGGACCAATCAGGAGCAGCAAGTGGGAAAATGTCCGGGTAACACCACCGCCACCAGAACAGGAAAAAGCTCTGCTGCGCAAAGTTCCGAAAGCAATCGTCATTCCCGAGTGATGAAATCTAGCCATGAATGAACATTCAAAAGTTCACTGTTTACGCCACAACCTTTGGCCATTTTGGCCATGTTAACTAACTAGGCCATTTTACCCATTCGGATTATTACCCCGTTTGTTTACAAAAGGTAGCATATGGAACCGGAGGACTACCTTTCAGCCATCCGCTGCTTTGCATCTTCTTCTACCCAGCTCCACAAAGAGTCCAAACTTTTCGCTACGTCTGCTTTTGTATCTTGCAGATCTCCTTCCACAGCCGCCTTCGCGAAGAGGTAGAATTTGATCTTTGGTTCAGTCCCAGAAGGTCTTACTGCAAAACTCCTTCCATCTGCCAAATCAAAAAATAACATTTTCTCCTTTGGCAGTAAGTCCCCTTCTTGATCGAAGATATCTTCTTCGGAGAAGTTCCGAAACTGGCTTACTTTGGAGGAATCCACCTCAGTCGGTGGCCGGCTTGCATAAGAGTCTGCAAGGGCTTGGATCTTTGCCGCTCCATCTGCCCCTTCTAAAGTGAGCGCTTTGCCCAGCTCCAGAAAATAGCCGTATTCAGAATAAATTTCGTCCAATAAACCTGTCAGCGTTTTGCCTTCCGTTTTCGCGTAGGCCGCTACCTCGGCAAACATCAAGGCGGCACCATTGGCATCTTTGTCCCTGACAGCGTCAGATCCTAGATATCCGTAACTCTCTTCACCGCCGAAAATGAAAAATCGAGAATATTCGAGCCGCAATGCTCTGGTCTCTGTCTCCGGCTTAGACCGGTAATCCTTACGCTTTGCCTCTGGTATCGCGGCTTCATATTTCCGCAATTTTTCGGCGATGTATTTAAAGCCGGTCAGTGTATCGACCACTGAAACTCCGAACTTATCCGCAATCGCACGCTGCAACTCTGTGGTGACATAGGTTTTAACGATTACCCCACGTGTCCGGTTTGATTCAGTTAGCCACCCTAAGTCAAACATCGTCTTCAGCCGATACCAGGCCATCAATGATCCGATCTGGTTCCCAGTAAGCAGCTCCATGCGTCCTTCATCGTTTCTTACAGCAACACCCATTCGATCCGCATCCGGGTCTGTCCCAATGACAAGATCTGCCTCCTCCTTGTCTGCCAGATCAATCGCCATTGCCAAGGCGGGTCCGTTCTCAGGGTTTGGCGAAGCGACTGTCGGGAAACGTCCATCTTGGAGATCCTGCTCTGGAACTGTGAAAACTTCGAAGCCGAGACCCCGTAGCATCGGGACATTGATATGACCACCTGTCCCATGAAGATTCGTAAAAACGATCTTAACCGATTCATCCTCTAAAAGCTCAGGCCGCAGCAATAGCGTCTTGAGTAGCTCCACATACTGCCTGTCAAAGTCATCTCCCAAGACACGAATTTCTCCACGATTTTCAGGTGATAAGGCATCATAATGTTCATCGCGGATACTTGCCACCTCCTCGATGATCGCGCTCGCGTGAGGCTCGACGATCTGTGCCCCTTCGTTGAAATACGCTTTGAAGCCACAATCGTGAGCTGGGTTGTGACTTGCGGTGATAACAACTCCCGCGTCTGCCCTCTTTTGCCTCACTGCAAAGGACAGCTGAGGAGTCGATCGCGCTCCGTCGAAAACGTAGGCATCGCAACCATGGTCTGAACTCACTTTGGCGCAGAAATCAGCGAAGTCCTTCGAGAAATGTCTCGTGTCATGCGCGAACACCAGGACTGGTTTTTTCTCAAAAATGCACGATTTCTTGACGTAAGCAATGAGGCCCCGCACCGCACGTGAGAGGTTATAATAGTTCATTGTCGCCGTGCCGATACACGGATGCTCTGGCCGCTCATTCGGACCCCCATCGCCCATTTCGGCATCTGTAATAAAGCGGCCAATCGTCCGTCCGCGTAGGCCACCAGTCCCGAATGCTAAAGTACGAAAAAAGCGATCATTTAGCTCCGAGAACTTTTCTTTGCTAAGTAGCTCGGAAATTACTTCGGAATGAATTGGCGCCTCCGCACCCTTCAAAAGAGCAAAAATATTCACACCAGTCGATGGCAAAAGCTGCCCTGCTTCGATCGCCTTCCCCACTCTATCCTTTAAATCATTCATATCTCCGGCTCGCTAAGATTCGTGGAAAGACAACACCGTATTTCGGAGAAAACAGATAGGCTAAAATAAATAAAATGCCCAATAGCATAACAATTGCCGGACCAGGGGGGATTCCTAAGTATCCAGAGCCAATGACAGCGATGACTGATGTGATTCCACCTACTAATCCGCCTCCCCAGAAAAGCGCTGAGGTGCGATCAGTCCACATAGAAACAGTCGCCGCAGGTGTCACTAGCAAGCCCACCGAAAGCACACATCCAACTGCCTGAAGGGAAGAAACCAGCGCTAACACCAGCATGCCGAATAATAGATACTGCATCTTCTTCACAGGCACACCCTGGGCAGCCGCTACATTCGGCTCGAACAAAGTGAGCAGGAGCGGCCTCATCATTAGTAAAGAAGCAATGAGTATGATCGACCCCACTCCGAACACTGTCCATAAGTCAGCATTTCCTACTGCCAAAATATTTCCAAATAACCAGTGCTCAAGCTCACTGCTGGTTTCAAGCCGAGGGAGAATTGCTACCCCAGCAGCAAATGCTGCCGTGTAAAGAACGGCCAAGGAAGTCCCCTCCGCAATCCGCTTCCCGCGGGCTACCGCTACAGAACCAAGCCCAACCAACAATGCTGCAATGATTGCGCCAAGAAAAGCGTTCCACTGACTTAGCACCCCTGTAATAAGGATTCCCATCGCAATACCCGGTAGCATCGTATGTGATAGTGCTGATACCGATAGCGCATTCCGCCTAAGTATCACAAAGCCACTGAAGAATCCATTTGTGAAGCCAATGAAGGCAGCAGCTGCTAAAGTCCTTTGGTAGAACGGATTCTCAATGAGTTCATAGATCATCAGATATCGGTCTTATTATTTTTCTCAGTAGCTACAATCTAACAGTTCAAGGATCATTGCCCGTCAGCGTCAAAGTTCTCAGCTATCCACGAATGATAAAAGAGTTCTCGGTCCTCTGCTTCAATCAACTGGAAATCGACGCCATACCTAAATGGTGTCGTCACTGGGCGCCTTGCAAGACGGATCTTTTTTAAAAGCTCCTTACCTTTCCGCTCTATAAGCACATCAATCACTTCGGATCGGTTTTTTTTAGAAAGCCAGTCGATGAACCACTTTGTCATATTTGGCCCTTCGATAAGTTCCCCATCCAAGCTAATAATGAAATCCTTCGCCTGAAGACCGGCCTTGGCTGCTGGTCCACCTACCCAAGTATCGGCTATAAACAATGTCCTCCTTGGCGGACTTCCGTCTTTTCCATCAATGACGATGTCCCGCATCGATATTCCGACAAAGCCAGATCCACCAACATCAAATGCCTTATCGCTGAGCCTTCGCAAAACCTTGCCCATCCGGAAGGCAATTTCGGGATCGTTATGCTGAACTGCCCACGAATAAATCAAATCCCGGCGATTATTTTCATCCCCCAAGGCCCACTTTGTGACATCAGCTTCTGCCTCTGTGCGTTTGTCGAAAGAATCTGCCCGTAAGGATTCCAGTAAATCCGCCGGAATCTTCTCCTCCTCGGCCTGCACCGTAGTACAATGGCCGCTCAGAGCAAACACCACGAGGACCATAAACATGGCTTGCATGATGTTTTGATCAAAAATCAACCGGCTTATCTTCCAAGCCAATTCTTCCGCTCGACCTCAATCGTATCGTTTGGCTGAAGTGGAACACGCATGTATTGAGGATCTGTGATATCCAAGGTGCTTATTTTGCCGTTTCTGTAGAGCTTCACTCGCCGCTGACTGCCAAACTCGGTTGTTCCACCTGCTGTCTGCACTGCTTGATAAATTGTCAGGCCTTTGGTAAATGGAATCGGCCCCGGCGTCCTAACTTGCCCACCAAGGTGAACCCTTTGTTCCTGCACACCGCCCTCTTCAGCAGTAGAAACCACCTGGATCGTAGGGTTTGTGTAGATCTGTGCAGCCCGATACGAGCTTTGAATCGCCGCCGCCAGAACCTCCGGACGTTTACCGGCCGCGCGTATGGTGCCGATAAATGGCATGTTGATCGTGCCGTTTGATGCGACAAAATACATCGAGTCGATCTTAGTCTTTTCTTCCTGAGGAACTCCCATGATCGAAATCTGAACGGAGCTACCGGTGCGGATTTGCGCGTTTAGGATTGTGGTAAGGCCTAATAACAAAAGGAGCGAAAGAACTGGGAATCGATATTTCATGGATTTCAAATGAACGTGGGTGTGTACGATCAGTAGAGCGTAGAATCATCTTTTGCAGAAGCAACTTCCTTTTCCTTGCTATCAGGCTTAACCGGAGGTCCGATCTGGGATTCTGCAGGTGCATAATACGTGTAGTAGCTCGTATAATATTGATACTGACTATCGCTACGGACATCCACGTTGTTCAAAACAACTCCAATCACGTGCCCGCCTACATTCTCAACTGCCTGCTTCACCCGTATAAGCATGTTTCTAGGTAGCTTGCGATGCTGTACCACAATCATTGTAAGATCTACCTCACTTGCTAATACCGAGGCATCGCTCACTCCAAGAATCGGGGGACTATCCACCAATACTAGGTCAAAGCGCTGCTTCACGTCCTGAATGAGTTCCGACATACGCCGTGAATTAAGTATGCCGGCTGCATCTGCCGGAAGAATACCCGAGGGCATGAAAAACAAATTATCAACACTCGTTTGCAAAATCACATCTTCAAGAGCGAGCTCAGTTGTCAGGAAATTTGTCAGCCCGACAGCGTTATTAATATCAAAGAATGTATGTAGTCTTGGGCGGCGAAGATCTCCATCGATCATCAAGGTCGTGTAGCCACCTTGAGCACAAATGTACGCTAGGTTCACCAAGGTAGTCGATTTGCCTTCACCCGCACCACCTGAGACGACGGTGATTGCGTTGTCTTCTGGATTCTTTCGATTGAACTCGATATTGGTCCGCAGAATCCGATACGCCTCGGCGTCTGGGCTCATTCCATTCTGTTTATGAAGAATCCCGACCTCTTTTGGAATCACTGCTAGAACAGGAACTTGTAGATAGCGTTCGACATCTTCCAAACTCTTTACCGACGTATCAAGATACTCGAGGAAGAATGCGATACCTACGCCAAAGATTAATCCAATCACTCCCCCAAGAAGCAGATTAAGCGGAACATTGGGGCTGACTGGATCTTTTGGCAGCATTGGCTCGTCATGCATCAGGATTGTTTCCGGAGAGATCTCGTTTTTAATCTCTTCGTCCATCAGTTTAAGACGCATGCTGTTTAGTAGAGACTGGTCTGTCTCGAAGTCTTGCTTGGCATCTAGATAGTCCTGAGTATCGATACTGCGCTCTAGAGCTTCCGCTTTGCTCTCGTCTTTATCCACTTCGACTTTCGCCAAGCGCTCTTTGGCAATGTCCAGTTGTCCCTGAAGCCGCGAACGCAAATTCAGCACGCCTTCGTCTAGGTCCTCTTTCATCGAGACCAAGACATTGGCCCTGGTCATCACAGAAGGATGCCTTGCGCCGAGGCCACTCGCCTTCATCCCAGATATTTCGCGTTTCAGCTCCAGATACTGGGGATACAAAGTCTTAATAATATTATCGGGCAGATCTAGACCAGCCGCGTAAATTAACAAAGATTCGCTGTCGAATTTCAGTAAGGTATCAATTTGAGTCTCGAGCTGGATGATCTCGCTCTCTAATTCCGTGAAACTTTGCAACGCAAACGCAGCAGCGGTGTCTTCATCTAGGGCGCCTGTCCCACCGCCCATTCTTTCACCGTAATAGATGATATCTTTTGTCCGACTAATCGTCGTAAGAATCTTCCGCTTATCTTCTACCTTATCCTCTTGAACCCGGACCGCCTTTCTAAGTTCTGTGATCCCTCTGTCAGAATCCTGATTCTCAAGTTCGGTCCGATATTGACGATAGGCACGTGCTACCTCGGTCGCAATATCCCTTGCATCCTCTTTGTTCGTATGACGAACAGTAATGCTGATCAAATCTGTGCCACGTTTGTTTTCGGTGGTAGTGATGTTACGGACAATCTCCAAAGCCTGCTCAGCACTCACGCCCCAGTGGCTTTCTAAATCGAGATTTTCTACCACCTTACGCAGCGAATTCCGGCTTTTTATCTTTTCGAATTCAGTCCCAAAAAACTGCGCCGTCATAGCCACGGACTTTGTTGGCATAATCCCGTCTAAGGGAAGAATCGCGCGATCTCTCGGCTTTACCTCAATAGTTGCAGAGCTTTCATACTTCTTCGGCATCACGTAGGTGATTACCGCGGCGGTCATGAACACTAAAAGAAGAGTCAAAAGGATGGTCCCGTAGCGATTCTTGACTACCTGCCAGTAGTCAATTGCATGTAGATTTCCTTCGGACTGCTGCGGACTTGGGTTCATAGACACTTATTATCTAGATCGTTTTATTGCAAAAAGGTTCCCACAATGAATCACATTGCGGGAACCTAAAGAAACCTTAGATCTGGGTCTGCTTAAAACTGTGCGCTAACTCCTACAGAGATCCGGCTTCTGTCATAGGTGCGCCCAAAGACTGGAGCATCTGCATCGGAGTCGGTGTAGTTGTATGAAATATTTCCGTAAAGATTGTTTGTGATCTGCAATGAAGCTCCGACAGTGATGTTAAACAAAGTCTCATCTGCGTCGCTCACGGAGAATAAGGGTCCGGTGATCGTAGATCCACCTTCATAGGAAGCATTGATAACGTCAAATCCACCAAATAAAGCCAGTTTCTCCGAAACTTGATAGGTTCCTTCAAGACCAATTCGAAGGGTCAGGCGGTTGTCATACTCGATCGCTTGTGCTCCGATGATTGGATTAAAGACGTTCGCAAAAACAGTGTCGTAATCTTCAGCCCCATAACGGGCATATCCGCGAAGTGCAAACTGTTGGTTTACCTGAGAACTCAGCGAGGCTTCAATATAAGGATTTGTATTGTCGTCACCACCCGGGCCATCCACTTCGCGTAGCTGAGCTCCAGCATTTAAGGTCACTACGGTGCTTGGGCTCAATCGATGTTCAACACCTGCTAGAAAGTATTGACTAGAAGAATCAGAAGCTGCGTCGTCAGCAGAACTCTGTGAGTATCTATACGACGCGGTCGCGACAGTTGATGGTGTAACCTGATACCGGAACTGATTGTATACAACCCATGTATTGCGGTCTGCATTATTGAGATCGTCGTAGATCAACCCACTTACCTGAAATCCGGTGTAAGTCGCAAAACGCTCAGTCCAGCGGTAGCCTAACGCATTATCTGTCGTGTAGAATAGAAACTCGCTAGTTTGGCGACTAGTCGCAAATCCGTAGGAATATTCTGGCTCAAGTCCGTAGTTTAAATAGTTATTGCTCACGAAGCGCAAACGCTCGTCGAAGCGGTGAGTCAGATTAAGCCCAATTGTCGCTTGGCCGTATGTGCTCTCGGAGTCTAGACCCGCTGGCTCGTCAAAATAGTAAATAACCCCTAGGCGCCCGTAGAATTCTAACGTGGTCTGTGGGGAAACATTTAGGAATGAAACTCCCACGTATGGATTGATTGAGAAAGTTTCATCACCATCGGTAATCCCTCCTGGAGATGTATTGCTGTCCCATACGGCAGCAGCACCAACGGTCCACTGAACGGGAATCGATTCTTCGACGGAGTTTGGAATCTGGTAGAGTCCGCGGGCGTTTGCAAAACCGCAGGCTGCGAGAGAGAGGGCAATGATTGGGATATTCTGTTTCATAGTCTGGATAACGCAGAGGGTATGATGAGTGGATTTTGATTCTAAGCTAAACCAAGTTATGGATTTGGATTTGTTACTTGGTCAGCTTCTGCTTCAACCCCTTTTTCGTTCACGCTTCCTGGAAACTCGCCAGGTTGAAATCCCCCACCGAGTGCTACCTGAGGGTCAGCAAAGTCTAAGACCTCAGTCGCACCTTCTGGATTAACCTCTTCACGCGGATTGAACACAACATCCACACCTTGTGTAGCACCGACGCGGTTTGAGGCCGCCACAATTTCCGCAGCGGAGCTTGGCGAAGCTGCAAAAGCCGATTCGGCGATTTCATTGATCGAGACAGGGACAATTGTCCCGGCAACCTCTACAATCTGACCTACAAGTGCGTCACTCGCGTTGACTGCTTGAATTGCGGCCCCAACAATAGCAGCTGCTTGAGTTGGGTTTGCTGAAGTGAGACGCGATACGATGGATAGGACATCTTCCGGATTAGCTTCCACCTCGGCGGCAACCTGCGCTTGAATCTGAGCAGTCGCACTACTTTCAGAATTTTGCGCAAGAACTGGGCAGACTCCTATGCCTGCGACTATGAGGATAGTGCTGATTAGTTTTTTCATGATTTCGGATTTGTCGTGACCTTCAGTATTAGAGAATGGAGCGGGTAGCGGGAATCGAACCCGCATGTCTAACTTGGAAGGATAGCGCTTTACCACTAAGCTATACCCGCCTTCAAGCGGACATTGAGAACCGTAACCGCATCGAAGGCAAGCATATTTTAAAAAGACCTATTTTATCCCAACTCCGATCTGATTTTTACAAGGCCCTTTCATCCGATCAATTTGTGACTAGGTATGTTTTAATGAACTCCCCAGCAGAAAGCGCTCAGGTCATATGTAATCAACGAACCACGCTCACTTCTGTTGTAGAATGGTCCTTTAATCGGCAGTCAGAGCTGCGACGGAGTTCAGAATGGATTAGAATATATTTTTTTTCAAGGAATAGAGGATCCGACACCTCCCCTCATGAAGGATGGCTCAGATCCTCAACGAGTTCCTCTGTGAACAGAGTGATTGTCTCGCCGCTTTAGGGCCACAGGTCTAGAAATTTATGGAATTTGATGGCGAAAAAATGTGAGCTTATAAATGCCCTAGTTCACAGCTACTATCAACATAGCGGATCTTCAGGTCTGTTCCCGGATCAGCTTTTTCTTATCTAATGAATTCTCATCTGCAAACCCTACGGCCGCATCAAAGTGCGCACCTTTGCCGTGCCGATAATTGTGATCACAAAATCATAAACTGTTCTGGGCAGTGCATTGGGTTCACGAGCAAATTTGCTGAGACCCTGCCGACAGTCGCATGATTAGTGAACGGCCGACGATCAAGAGTTGTGATCGAGTTCGTTAATTCGTTATGAACCGCTAGTTCCAACTTGCTTCCTATCTTGTCGGCTACGTCCACAAACGCTACCGCTTCGGTGAGCAAATTTCGGCCTGAAGCGAGCTTATAAACTGTCTTTTTTAGATCTAGCCTTTATCTCGCCCGTTTTTGTACTTAGCGAGATAGATTAGTCATATAGGAATGTTGGCGTTGGGTTAATCCCCCGGTTCAGTCACACGGCGTCTCAGGAGTTTAAACTTCCTCTTTGTTGAAGTTGTTTTTTGGATCGCGTGATCGATTTGGATTGTGAGAGCTGATTCGCCAACTTCCAGGACTGACATTGGTTCGCCAACAGTCGCCAGAAAACTACCCGTCACTACGGTGCTTTGACTTGTCGCTGGATTGTCACCTACTTTGACAGCTATCGAATAACTGACCATAGTCCCGTCATCTCCCTCTTCGAGGGATACTTCGATTGATCGGCTCGGATTCATAAGTTGAGCACGCATTTCAGAACTGCTTCCGCCAAATATCACGTCGATCGGTTCTGAAGCTCCCATTGTTTCTTTGACTGTTATCATATAGGTTCGGGACAGTTCCGAACCTAGAGTCTCGCTTGTAATCACTCGGGTTTCTGTTTCTGCCTGTGTTTGTTCCGCCCCAAGTCCAAACGTGGTAGCGAGAATTGCGGTGATGATAATTGCGTGTGTTTTCATTGGTCTTTTCCTTATTTAATGATTTGAGCACTGAGGCTAATCAGACTGACGTAAAGGTCTATCAGCATAAACTCAAAAAAAACAATTTAGAAGTATTCAGCTAATCAAACATCGACATTTATTAAACGAGATTTTTGAAATTTGTTGCAGAAAAACGACTGTTGGGAAGCAAGTTGTAAGTGGAAATTGGGCGGCGGGGATTGGCCAAAGGAAAGGAGAAAACGGCGGTGGAAGGAATGATCCCTTAATTACTTTCGATCGAATCGGGATTTTTCAATTGCACAGAAATTGCCCGTCTACGGACATAGAGGGAGGACGAGGTATAGGAATGAACAACTTTCCTCCTCTGATTTGTGGGGTCCAAGTAAAACGAAGGTATTTGGATGAAAAGCCGGTCTCATGGTTTATACCACTGCGAGCGGCGGGTGATGAGTTTCCGCCAGCAAGCTGCGGACGCCGCTAAGCATGGTTTCCTTGAAAGATGATCTGGTAATTGAGTTCATAAAGTTGAAGTGGAGTTCTTCATAACGTATAAGATAACGGAAGCTTTTCCGTCAGCATATAAGCCTATGCTCGCGAATAAATGAACAGGCAAGATGTTCTTTCCGCAGGCTGAAAGGCAACTTGGAAAATCGTATCATTTTCCTGCATACCAGTGTGCTTCGTATCATCGATCGCCGATATGCCCAGCCTGAGAGCACCGGCATACCACCTTTTACAGTTTCCTCATGGTTTGGTGCGTTCAGAGAAACGGTACGGTATAATCTCGGTAGAAGGATTAATTCACCTCTTTCTCGGCACTTCAATCAGCCATTTCTAAAATCCATTTCTGAAAATCTGCATCCGCCAGAGGCGAAGTCTCAGGAGGGCATACATCTATTCCCTCCAGCACAGCAGCGCGATAGTCCTTCGGAGTCATGCCGTAGGTCTGCTTGAAATTATTGCTAAAGGTATAAGGTGACTCGTAGCCCCAGCGGTAGGCAATTTCGGAAATGGAAGTGGGACGTGCCTTACGATTGGCAAGATCTCTCCGGCAATTTTCCAAACGCTGCCGACGAATGACTTTAGTAACACCACCTAGTGGTTCCATGATCCGATAGAGCTGGGCCCTTGAAATCCCCAATTTTGCAGCGATACTTTCCGGGGACAATCTGGAATTGCCAAGATTCTCACGGATTAATCGCTTCACGTGGCAGGCTACACTTTGCGAGAGCACATCATGGCGTGTTCCGATTCGATTTCTCTCACTATCATTCCCCATCGCTCCGCACAATAGTGAAAGCGTCGCTTCTTCAATTTTAAGGCAGGACTCCATTGGGAGACGGGGGGCGAGCTCCATAAGTGAGATCATATGACGGCGGAGTAGTTCGACGGCGGGTTCTTGGCGCGGGAGAACCTGCCCGTGCCAGCGGGATATCGTCGGAATTTGGCGCTCGATCATCCCCCGCGGAACAGCGATGGAGAGATGCCTGAAATCAACGTTTACATTATCGAGAGGTTGGGCGAGATCGAAAATTAAGATCTCTCCCGGGCTGGCGTAGGTTGTCTGCTTCGAGGAGCCGAATTGGATTTCACCGCTGAGGAGCAGTTGCACTAAGATAATGTCCATTCCATCCGAAGAAAGCCGTTTTTCGGAGCGCCGGTAGCGGGCAGACGAAGAGTCCAGACTGGCCACCACGATTTTACCCAGATTGTAGGCATCGAATTTTGCATGAAACGTTTCCATACTGGCTACGGGACTTGGCAAGAGATCGAACATGACCTTAATCCCGGCACGCCAATACCCAAACCGCTCATCTATTGGGAGGGAAGCTGTCGAGAGTGATGAACGGGGGACCTTAGCCATGGGGGGAAGGGGCGAACATAGATTTCGACTTTGTTAGGGCGCGGTGAGTAACTAAACGATAATATGATACAAAATACCGCTCTTTGAGACGCTTTTGGGGATAATGCCCGTAGATCAGCTAGCTCATCTTCCCGAGACTCGGGACCTAACTGAAAATAGCAAATGAAAAAGTTCAACTCTACCGCACACAATTTCATCCTCGGTATCACCTTGGCACTTTCTCTTACACTGGCTTCGAAAGGTGCAGTTATTATCAATGTCATTCAGACCGGGCCGGACGTTGTTATTTCGACACCCGGAGGCAGCCTTAATGTGAATGCCCTGTTTCAAATAGGTTCCGCACAAACTGCGAACCCCAGCACTACGGCCGCTTACGTCGGGGAAACAGGCGGCCAAAGGTTCACACGGTTCGGCACAATCAACACCTCGATGCCAGTCCAATCCGTCGATTTATACAGCGGATTTTCAATCTCCCAAGCGAACTCTACTGACGTGCAGCTATTCGCTTCGAGTGGAACTGGCCCGGTCTTTTATGTGCAGGACAGTCTCTTCGGAGTACCGACCGGTTACTCAAGTGGAGATCCTATCGCCGCGAGTTCCGCAACCATCACCGGCACAAACTTCACTGCGATGGGACTCACGGAAGGCGATGCCTATGTTTACTCGTGGGGCAGCGGAGCTAACGCAGATAATATCACCGTGAACATCGTGCCGATCCCCGAACCAGCCGCCAGTGTGCTGTTCGGTCTGGGATGCGTAGGGCTGCTCTCTCGGCGTCGTCGGTAGACGCGACTTTAAATTACTCTGGAGTAGAAGGCGATAAACAGGTTGAAGAGTGTAGGCTCCTCAATGGAGGTGTAGGCCTATCGCGTTTAAAGCTGATATTAGTCATAATTGTTCATTTAAGTTCTGAACAACGACCTTAATTAAGTATTTATTAATTTGAGTTCGGCTTATGGAAGACAGGTGCTGAAGAGCAAGTTGCAAACAAGAATTCACCGATGGGAATTAGCCAAAGGAACCGAGGGTGGAGCTTCGATTGACGGAAGAAGGGAACGTCCTTCACCTCAGATCTAGAGTCAGTATCAGAACTTAGTCGCCTCGACGGATTATTATTTCTTGCTTCATTATCCGCCAGTTTGAGTGCCGAGTCGGTCAAGGATTCAGGTTGATCGCTTCTCTTTTATTTGGGCGGTATGAGGTAAGTCAGTCTTTCTGGTAGGTATTGAATGCTCAGGCACTCCACTCGCTTGCTGAAAGGTTTGTAGTCTACAAGAATGTCTTTCAGCAATGATAACTGATACTTAAAATTTTCCATTCTATAGGTTAATAACTAGATGATTTCGTGCTCATCTTTCGCCAGAAATTCTCAACGAATATTTATCGATCAAGACGCAAGGTTCCCTTTGTTTGCGCCGCGCTTCCATGCATAAAGAAAGAAGCCGGCAGCAAATAGGTATAAGAACAAGGAAAGGAATTGGCCTTGGGTCATCCAGCCCTCGATTACCCACGCGGCATCGGGTTCACGAAATTGTTCGGCAAAGATTCGGAAGCTTGCATACAGAAAAAAGAATAGACCCGTGATCATGCCGTAAGGAGCGCGGGGATATTTCAACCGCACAATCCACAAAATCCCAAAGACAACTCCTCCCTCCAGCAGGCCTTCGTAGATTTGTGAGGGGTGCCGTGCTTCCAGATAGGGAGCGATTGCGGCCGCTACTCCATCAATCTCTCGGTTCGCATCTAATAGGCGTTGGTAGAAATAGCCTTGCTGTTCATAGGTCATCATTTCGCTTGGCCCCGGCAAGCCCGCCATTGTCTCTGGCGCGATCGCTGCGGCGGCCTCCATCGCCGCGCGGAGATTTGCCGACTCAGGGGCATTCCGATCTACCAAGGCAGTGGGAAATTTAACAGCCCATGGCACGCCACTCGTGATCCGGCCATACAGCTCGCCATTAATGAAATTCGCGATTCGCCCGCAAAGCAGCCCGATCGGCCCCACCACGCATAAGCCATCGGCTAGACCCGCCCATGACACTTTGTATTTCCGGGCATAGAAAAAGGTGAAAATCGCTAGGCCTAGAATCCCTCCATGACTAGCCATTCCACCTTCCCAGACTTTAAATATTAAAAGCGGATCTTCTGCCAGGCTGCCCCAGCCATGTGCGGGGATATGATAGAATAAAATGTAACCAAGCCGCCCTCCGAAGAAGACTCCTAACAAGGCAGCAGCCGCGATGAAGTCTGCCGTTTTTTCTCCGGGAAGCACCCAGAGATCACGATCTGCAAGCCACTTTAGCAATAGATACCCAATCAAAAAGCCAGCGAGATACGCCAGCCCATACCAGCGCAGGACGATTGATTCGGTGAACTGGAAAAGAATCGGATCGAGCCGATGAATGTAGGTCGCAAACACGGGCCAGACCATGCCCAGACCATGCCGAAGGTCAAACCATCAAAACGGAGGAAGCGCGCTTCCATTTTCCATCTGTTCGGAGTAGAAGCCCGGCCCGAAAGTTTCGTCGTTTCTCAAACTATTTCCAGGCCCTACTTCTTCGGGCGGTTGAAACAAGGGGGCCAGCCGGTCAAGATAGGAGCTCATCGCGTCTTTTTTCCGCTGAGGCCTAGTTTTTAAGCGTTCTTTCAGCCGCAGATAATCCTCGAAGGCACCGCTCGTTTCGCGAGCTCTGGTGATCTCGAAATAGTCTAGGAAGTCCCGTGCTCTTCCCATCTTGCCTACCATCAATTGGCGGACCTCATCTAGCTCGACGAGTGTGGTTCCAATGTCGCCTGTTTTCCCCTGTGCGATCTGATTAAGCACTTCCTGGTATTCAGACAGTAGAGGCCGATAGGATGGAAAACATCGGTAGCTGAGCCGAAGCAGATCATCCTGGGCAATTCTTACTGATTCCGCGCGTTGCCCCTCGCCTAATTCTTCAATCTGCTCCCATTGCTCAAGGCCTATTTCCTGTAGAACGCCGTCTCCGTCTTGATATCGCAGCTTTAGTGCCCCTTCGAGTAACTTTTCTGTCTGCTGGATCGAGTAGGCATCGGTCAGTGGAGCCATGCCCTTATTCGCTAGTTCGAGCGCCCACCATTTCGCCATGCTGCTTTCTGAAAGATTAAGATCTGGAAAATGCCTCCGAAGCAGAGCAGGCATCTCACCTTGGAAGAGCGCTACTTCGTTTAGTAGATCGCGAAAGCCCTCTTTGCCATTAGGTTGCTCCAGCAACGCCATCACCAATGCACCGGCAGAAACGCGGAAGGCTGCCCTTGAGGCTGCATCGACTTGCTCAAAATCAGCCTCACTTGTCTCAAGTAGGTTATCGAGGCCATAGACCCCGCCATGACGGAACAACGCATCATATAGCTTTCGATCTGCCTGCTTCATGCGCCAAGCCGAGGCTTCCATCAGGCCCTCTACGATCCATGGTGCGACGCTAAGTGATAGCTGATCCTTGCTCGGCGTCTGATCCTCTAAACCGTTTGAATAAACCAATCCTGAATAAATTGCCCGGCGCAATGGCCCTGGCTTCAGACCAAGGCTAAGGTTTACCAAAACGTGAACGCGGTAGCCGCTATCATTCCCAGTAACCCGAATGGCGGTGGCGCGCAGAGGCACTTCATCGCCCTTTCGCCCGCGAAGCTCTACGTGAACAGGAACGGACCAATCGTCGTTGCTCTCTAGCAAACGCTTTAGCTCATCCTTCACCTCTTCGGCTAGATTCGCTGCAATTCCCCGTTGGCTCGCATCGCCACCATTGACGAAAAACTGCCCGCTGCTGCTCTTTGCCATCCCATCTTCGTCGAACTTCGGCCCTAGATCTTCTACAATCTGAGCACGGGGCGCAGGGCCTTCTAGGCCATCCGTTTCCTGCCCCAGCAACGCGGTCGCCGAAAAAGCGCTCGAAGCTAGAATTAACAAAAAGCGTAGGAGCTTTTTTCCGAGCCATTTATGCAGCCGCATAAGTTTAAAACGGGCTTGCCGAGCCATCGACTTCCTTCGTCGGCGCATTCGGGTCTAGCACTAGCGCTCCTTCTGACATCTGCATGCGCGCCATTTGCTGAAAACTAAGATTCAGCTCCTGTTCGAATACTGCTGCCAGTTTGCGAAACTCAGGCATCAACAGAACCAAAAACCCTTGCGGCACCACTAGCTTTCCGAGCCGACCACCTCGGGTCAGCATTGGGATACTCTCATGATAGGGTCCGCCATGAAGATAAACCTCGGTTGAGATACCAGAAGCCGATTCGACCTGCTCGATCTGTAAAAACATCGAGCTGGTAAAGTCGTAACCAGCCACTTCGCGCTCCACGATCAGCTCCGCGAGATTCTCATCGATACGGACCCATACGCCTTTCAGGGTGACCCATTCTGCTAGCTCGCCACCTTGATTAAGTGTGAGCGAATCGTGGATTGTCCGATTTAGATCAGCTTCGTCCAGGGTGAGCGCATATCCCTCCTTTAACGAATTTTCTAATTGCCCGGTTAGGTTTCGAGCCTGTGCCTTCTCAGCAGCATATTTTAGATTACTCAGATCTTGGGGCTGACTGGCGAAATAAACCGCTGCGCCGACACCTGCAATCACCAGAAAGACCATCAAACGGAGCAGAGTGCCGAAACATCCACTGCCATTTTCCTCATATTCATCCCGTGCCATTTAGCTAGCCTTTCTTGTTCAGTAGATAAATCAATGGCACAAATAGGTAGGCAGCTTAGCTCGCTGTGGGCTTGGATTTCGACTCCCCTTTTTTTTCCTTCGATGAGCTATCCTTTTTGCCTGAATCACCCTTACTAGTTCCGCTTTTTGCGGAATCGCTTGAGCCCGATGAGCTGGTTGCCTTCTCCGCTTTCTCTCCGGATTGATAAGAGCTGGATCGATAATCTGTCTGGTAAAATCCGGATCCTTTGAAGATAATCCCGCCACCAGTTCCGAGCAATCGCCGGATCTTTCCTTCACAGTTCTCCTCGGGGCAATCGGTCAGCTTGTCATCCTTCATGCTTTGAAAGACCTCAAATCGCTTTCCACATTCTAGACACTCGTAATCGTAGTTCGGCATAATTTTTCCAAAAGCTAGCGGACAATAGTGAAAGCAACCAGACCTGGCAACGCCGCAATTTTTTCGCTTTCTATGCCAAGGATATGATGGGCCACGGGGGATTCTTCCGTCAGCTCGCGCAAGAATGCATCGATCTCCTCCGCCTCTGCCGAGAGAATAATTTCGACATCGCCGTCGTCTAAATTTTTGACCGATCCCACAACTTCAAAGCTCCGGGCGAGATCTTTCGTCACATAGCGAAAGCCGACTCCTTGGACTTTGCCAGCGACTGTAATACGTCTCGTTTCTTTCATCCTATTTCCGAGTATGTATGCCCGCTTGCCCTCCCGGTTTATCCTTTAAATTGGAAATTCCAGTTCCAGATGTCTGGTCACAGACTTACTATTTACGCGCTACTGACAGAAGCATTTATTCTTCCACGCTGACATCGGTGAATGGTGAGCTTGCGAGACTCATAAAATCTGCTTTCACCGCTTCAACTGCCGCTTCGGGCCCTGTCAGCTTCAAAAACACGTCACCCTCGGCATTCGGAATCACGGCACCGAGCATCATATATTCTTCCATCGGCGTCTTCTTTTCCGCCGGCATCATTGGCGGTCCCTCAAGATAAGTCCCGTTCACCGTAAGGATTGCGACCTCTTGCTCACCATATCGATGAGATTCTTTTGCGACGACCGGCATGCCTTCAAATTGCCCGATCCAACGATCGAAATTTGCCGCTATCCCTCCCCCCTGCCCTTGACCAAAATGATAGAATCTCACCTCAAGATCAGCTTTCAGATGCTTGAAGGCAGCGGCAACCATCGGGCTGTGTTCCACCGCTTGCCATGCGCTGCCGTCATCAAAGGTGAACTTTCCTACGTCAAATTCTTCCGCACGGCTTAAGCTGGCGCATAACAATGTCAGTCCAAAAACAGATATCTTGATCATACCTACATGCTAGACCGCAGCGTGTGAGGACGCAACTTTCTAGCTCTAATAGATATAAGCATTCAGACGGCTTCGCAGAGGTTTTGTAATTGTCAGCGAAAGACTATCTGCCGAGGAGGCTGCGGCTTTGACCTACGCTCATAGAGCGTTGCTCCTTCCATCCGATCACTGAAGGCGCTACATAATCTGCGCGGCGGCCTTCTACATAATCGCTAGAGCCCGGATCCATATCGGTAAATCCGCTCTCTCTGGCGGTTTCTTTGCCCAGGGTATTCGTCTCAAACGCATCTGGAATCCGCGCCGATTTAGTCGCGTCCCTAGCGCTCATTCCTGACTGCCGAGCCGTCGTTTTAAAGCGTGAGCCATCCGTATTCCCGGCAAATTGGTTCGTCGCGTAATCTTTTTTCCCCCACCAGCCTTTCTTGGCATATTCGCCAGTTTTGTATTTCTTGCTTCCGTCCGAGTTAGAGCCACGGAAGTAAGCGGAATCTCGTTGGCTATCATAGGAGCTACGCTTCGTTGAATTAGCAGTCCAGTTTCCCTCTGAGTCCTGAGCAAAACCGCTTTGCTCATTCATACGCTGTTGCAGCGACTTGCGTTCTGAACCTTCTTGAGAAGGCCTCGCCGGATCTTTTTTGTCCGCTGCGCAGCTACATAACAGGCCGCTAAAGAATAGGGCGATGGACGACCGAAGAAGAAATAGATTCATGACGTTGCCTTGATTTGTTTCTCAAGAAGTTCATCCGGCAGGGCCCCACGCTCTAGGGCCTGATTGTAATATTCACGGGCGCGCTTCACTTCGCCTTTCTTCGCATACAGCAGAGCTAAGTTGAAGTAAGGTTCGCTTGGTAGAGGGTCTACCGAGATTGACGCTTTAAACTGGCTTTCCGCATCATCTATCTTTCCTAGTTGGTAAGTAACCATTCCTAAAAGTAGGTAACTTGCAGCATCATCTGGTGCCAATTCTACCGCCTCTTCAATATAACCTTCTGCCTGTGAGAGATCCCCTCGGTTCATAGCGAGATAGCCTAACATCCGGTGTGCATAGGGATTCCCTTCATCGAGCTCGATGGCTTTTTGAAAACTTCCCGTAGCATTTTCAAGCTCGCCCAGCTTCATGAGGACGACTCCTAATTTGCACAGCGCCGGCACATGACCGGGATGTTGATCTACCATCATCTCATAGAGCTCGCGGGCTGGAAGCAGACGCGATGATAAGTAGGCCTTTGTAGCTGCCCGGTCGTAGCTTTCTAGCTCTTGGTTCAATGCGCTTGTCGCCCTGCCTACGGTTTCCCGGTCCCGCGCGAACGGTGAGATAAACTCTCCATCGACTTGCTGATCTGCCACCAGCTTTTGCTCCTCTGGGCTTAGTTCAAGACGTTCAGCATCGAACAAATTTACGGCCTCTTGAAGCCGATGATCTTCACTGCCGAGAGATCTTGCCGCCTCGACCAATAAATCCTTGGCTTGCTTTTTTCGGTCCTGAATCCGCAATTGCCGCCGGATTACTTCGCGCAATATTTTCACCTCCTCTGGCTCGGCTCTCACCTCACCGCTGGCGAGTGCGTCCCCCTCTTCTTTCAATTTGCGGTTTAAATCTTCTATACGCTCTTCTTGATTGCGGTTCTCTTGATGGAGCCGATTAATTCGGCTCTTCGCGATCGCTAGGTCTCGCAGGGCATCGACTACATCGTCTTTCGTCGCGTTATTATCCTTATCAAGGCGCTGAAGCTTCTCGTTTGCCTCACGTAGTTCTCTTGAAAGACCTAAGTTTTGCTGAATCAATTGCTCAATCCGGCCAGAATCGTTCAGGCGCAAAAGCGCGGTCATCTGCTCCTTTTCTGCAAGCAGTTCGTTCTTTTCTTCCCGCAGCGCGCCATAGGCATCTCGGCTCTGCTCCAGCTCTTTGCTTAGAGAAGCAATCCTGCGGTTTGCCTTCTCTAGCTCGAAACCCTTCTCTTCGAGCTGCAATTGTAAATTAGCCAGCTGCTCGCGCTGTCCGGCGACGACTTCATTTGAGATCTTCCGTTCTTTCTTAAGATCCCTTTCGACGTTTGCCTGACTCTGGCGGATCTTCTTAGCCTGTTCACGCATAACATCTACATCCGCAGTTAGGATATCTATTTTTGACAAAGCTTCCGCATGCTCGCCACGACTTGTGCGGAGCGCCATGCTCATCGCCGTTTTCTCCTGCTCTAAGCGATCGATTCTTTGGTTCAGATCCCGGACTTCTCCTTCGACAGGCCGGGCCGCGAGCTGCTGTCTCAACTTTTGTAAGCGATCCTCGGCTACCTTAAGTTCAGCCGTTTTCGAGGCATTATCGCGCTGGACTTCATTTAGGCTACCTGCATTTTGCTCAGCTTTTCCACTCTCCGCCTTCGCCGTCTCCAGCAAGCCTTTTAAACGCTCTACCTCATTCTCTGCCTGCGAGAGGCGCCGCGATTCTAGCGGATCTATGTCGAAAATTTCAAGATTTCCCTCAGCATCGCCCTCTCTTCCGCCGATCTTCACGCCACCTTCCAGCTCCGCGACGATATCTGCATTCGCAGCTGATTGCTCGCTGGCACTCTCTTGCACCTTTTTTATCGCATTTTCCGTCAGCCCGATCCGATTTTGGACCATCGCTGGTTTCCAATCGGGATTAAATTTCCCGACCGATTCAAACAGCTGTGCCGCTTGGCGATATTTTCTAAGCGCCTCTACAAAATCCCCCTCAGCTTCTAATTTTTCTCCATTCCTGCTCAATAAATAAGCTTGGAAGTATATGTCAGAAGGATCAAAGCCCGGCCCTTCTGGGACTTGCGCACGCAGGAAGACCGCTAAAAACGATTCCGATAATCAAAAATTTTACCCCATGAAAACACGCCTGGGTCCACGTATCTCTCTGAAACATTGGTCTAGAGACCTAACTGAGGAAGTAAGACGCCGCAAGCTCCAAAGCTTCGCTCGGTTCTTGGTATGTTTCGGCAGGCCAGCCTTCCCCTACTGTTCTTTGAGGGCAGTTTTGGGTAAGCCCGGCGTTCATTTATCTGCGGCGCCCCTTCGCCACCGTTGAATCGGCCGCCCGCTTCACTCTGATTGCGTTCCCGCTTTTCTTCTTTCCGTTCAATTTCCGAATCGCTTCTTCTGCCTCTTCCACTCGGTTCATTTCCACAAAGCCGAAGCCTTTTGAGCCACCTGTTTTCTCGTCTTTCACGATAACCACGTTTTCTACTTGGCCGAATTTACGAAACATTTCCTCCAGTTCTTGTTGAGTAAGGTCCCGAGCTAAGTTTCGCACCAATATTTGCATACGTCCTTCTCCCCCGTTTGTTCAGGCTCGTCACGTAATATTTCTTAAATCGAAATTTATCGGAACACTTGCACACTCTGATACACCTAATTCCAATTGGCGGAATTCGCTGACTTAGATCGTGAGAGAATATCAATAAATCTAATCATTTTCTCAGGATTCTTGGCCATACGACCCACTGAAGATGGAAATCTTGCGGATCACAATTGACGCGATCTACGTCCTTTGAAGACCCCAATCTATGCATCTCAGAGAAAAGCTCATTTTTATCTTCACAGTAAGTGTACTAAAATGTAGTGTTCTGTTCAGATCAATCGCTTAAAGCGCTCATGGAGGCAGAATTACAGGAATATAAAGGCAATCATGCCTACAAGACGGACGCTAAGAATCGCGTTAACGTCTACCCTTCTTGGCGCACTCCTGCTGATGAATCGATCAACATCATGCCGTCTCGGCGCGAAGGAGAGCCGTTCCTCAAAGTTTTCCGAGACGCTGGCTACCGCGCGCGATTGAATATTATTGAAGAATCCTTCGAAAGCGCAGGTGAACGCTCGTCAAACGTGCGGAAGCTACGCCGCAAGATCCGTGAAATAAAGCTTAGCCCCCAGGGAAAGCTACAGATTCCAAAACTACTAGCTGACAAAGCCGGTATCGCTCCGGAAACAGAAGTCGTTCTTTCCGCTGGCGAATCTCATTACGAGATCTGGTCCAAAAAAGCATACGATACTGTCTATGCGGATGAGGACGATTTCGAAGAAGAAGACGAAAACCAAATTTTTTAGCCATCTAATCACCTATCTTTTTAGTCAGGACCATATGCTAAGCTACCTGCCAAGCCCGATGAATGCTGCGAACTACTGCACGACTGCGGTAGGCGCTCGGCATAGCATGGGTGCCTCGTGCATTGATCTGATTTCTTCAACTTTCCCAATTACTAAGCGCGCGAAACTCCTCGGGACAGGACTTCGTTCGCAATTGTATCCGAAGCGTCTTGCTGCTACTGGCTGGTTGTCAGCAAGCGCTTCGGGCCCCTTTCCATCTTCTATGCGACATGCAAGAAAGGATGTTCCGCGCGAACATTCTTCCACCAAAAAAGATGCAAAAAGCACCGATACCTATCATACTCCCGTTCTTTCAGACGAAGTTTTGACCGCAGCTGCGGTGGCCCGAGGGCAGTTTTTCATCGATGGAACCTTAGGCGGCGGCGGCCATTCGGAACTTTTGCTGCGGGCCGGTGCACGAGTATTAGGCGTAGATCGCGATCCTGAAGCAATTGCTCAAGCGACTAGCCGCTTAGCACCATTTGGTAGCCAATTTTCTACTTTGAACGCGAATTATTCCGAGATCTCAGCTTATCTTGCGCATGCCGAGAAGGCAGATGGACTGCTCCTCGATTTAGGCGTCTCTTCGCGCCAGCTCGATTCCGCACCTCGCGGCTTCTCGTTCCAACGAGAAGGCCCCTTGGATATGCGCATGGGTCCAAACGCCCGAATGACGGCTGCCAAGCTGGTTAATACTTATTCGGAAAGCGCGTTGGCCGATCTCATTTATACCCTCGGTGAGGAACCAAGATCCCGCAGGATCGCCGCAGCAATCGTGGCTCAACGCCACAAAACGCCATTCACAACGACGACTCAACTCGCAAGTTGTATTCAGACTGCGGTCCCACGAACTGGCAAAACCCATCCAGCCACGCGGACTTTCCAAGCAATCCGGATGACAATCAACGAGGAGCTGGAATCACTATCTAGCACATTGGAAGCTGCCGCTTCAATTTTAAAGCCCGGCGGTCTGCTCCTTATCATTACCTTCCACAGTCTAGAAGATCGGCTGGTGAAGCAGTTTTTTCGCAGCCATTCCACGCCCACAATTGACGATCCCACTTGGCCGGAAGCAAGGCCTAACCCGGCTCTCACTTACACCCTCCCCGTTCGCAAGGCGATCAGTGCTACACGAGCAGAGATCCTTGCAAACCCGCGCTCAAGAAGCGCGAAATTACGGATTGCTAAACTAATTGGAAACCCTTCAACTCCAGCCACCCCCACTGCAGAATGAACCGCCGCCGCCAGGAACAATCAACCCACATCTGCCCGATCCTGGTCTGTGCACTCATTCTCGCCGGCGTGCTCGGCTCGGTGGGTGGAATTGTCCACGTAGTTTATCGAAATAGTCAGATCAAAACGGCCCGGGAAATCGATCGCGTGGAGCGCCGAATCGAATCCCACCAGTTGGCGATCCGCACTGTGCAAATGCGTTCAGATCAAATTTTGAATCTCTTTGCGATTCGCAGTCGATTAGAAGCGCAGGGAACAGATTTGATCCCGATCATTCCTGGGATTTGTGAAAAGATCGATAATCCAAGTATTCCAGATCTCGCCTCCACCTCAGCCGCGCCTAGCCTGTGAACCGCGCCTTTCAGACACGTTGTATTGTTCTCTGTTTAGTCTTGGTCACACTCTTCAGCGCTCTTTCGGCGCGGCTCGTTAAGATCCAGTTTGTGGACCGCCAGCGCTACGCGGAATCTTCTGCCCGGAACTATCATCGAATCGAAAACATTCCTGCGATCCGTGGGATGATTGTTGATCGAAATGAAGATCCCATTGCGAAATCGATTCCTGTTTCTTCGCTCTTTGTAGACCGCAATCATTTAAACGATCCGAAGCTTGCCGCATTCGGGCTCGCCTACCAGCAGGCCTCACTTACCCCTGGCTGGGATCAGCTGCCTACTGAGGAGCGCGCGAAACTCATCCGGGCGATCCGTGGAGAGATCCTCAGCAGTGAGACACCGGATGCCATTGTTCAAAAGCATCTAGCCTATGCAGTTTCCCTCCTTTCAGGTCCACTGGGTCTGCGGCGCGATGAACTTCGCCATAAGATAGAGGCGCCGAAGGGCAAGTGGTTTCCGATTGCGAAAAATATCGTCGATGATGAGGCGGAGGCGCTACGTAGTATTGTCGAAGAAAATCATCTTGAAGGCTTTGCCTTCGAAAACTCGATGAAGCGCTGGTATACGAACCCGCGTCTCGCCTCTCACCTAACAGGTTTTACCGGTGAGAAATCAGGCAAAACCGTAGAGGGTGTCGCCAAATTTTCGGTCGCTGGAAAATTTGGCGTCGAAAAGGCAATGGATCGATATTTGACGGGCCGCGATGGCCGCCGCGAACACCGGCGGGACTCTCGCGGATTGGTTGTGCCGGGCAAGGCAAGCTCACTTCTCCCTCCACGGGCCGGATTAAACGCTAAACTAACCGTTGACCTGACGATGCAGGCAATCGTGTCTGAAGAGCTGGAAGCTGGCCTTCTCGAATACAAAGCCAAGAAGGGTGCTGTGATTGTGATGGACCCGAATAGTGGCGAGATTCTCGCGCTCGCTTCGCGTCCTCACTTCGATCTCAATAGAAAAACCAACCTCGCAGAGAATTCATTCAACTACGCGATCCAAGCAAAATATGAACCGGGATCGACGATTAAAATCATCGCGACTGCTGCTGCGCTCGAAGAACGTTTGGTGACGCCCACAACGATCATCTATTGTCCGAATACCCTTCAGGAAAATAAGTTTACAGTCACCGATTCTCATTCTGGGGGGAATCTTAGTTTCGAACAAATCCTCCAAAAATCCAACAATGTCGGATGCTGGAAGCTTGCCAAACAACTAGGCGTTTCACGTTTCTATAAATACGTTCATGCCTTTGGCTTCGGATCCCGCAGCGGAATTCAGCTTTCCGGCGAAAACCCCGGCTCTGCAATCGTGCCGAAGCTTCCTATCGATTTCTCGCGAGCTGCTTATGGTTATTATATCGGTGTCACGCCGATCCAGATGGCCGCAGCATATTCGGTGATCGCCGGGAATGGTTGCCTCCCAAAGCCGAAGATCGTCAAAGAACTCGTCGCAAATGACGGAACGGTTATTGACTCATTTCCTCAGCAGCCAACTGCGCAGGTCATTTCCCCAGCAACTGCTAAGAAGATGCGCCAAGCTCTTCACAAGGTGACCCTTCCCGGTGGCACCGCGACCAAGGCGGTCGTTCCAGGTCACAAAGTCTGTGGGAAAACGGGAACCGCTATCCTCCATGACCACAAGCGGGGCGGTTACATCAATGGCCACTATGTCGTCTCCTTCGCAGGCTTTATGCCGGCTGATAATCCAGCTTTTGTCTGTTACGTTGTAATTGAAGACCCTTTGACAACTGAGGTCCCGCGCTATGGCGGCCAAATTGCTGCGCCTATTTTCGCCAAAATCGCTACACGTCTAGCTGCCTATATGGATATCCCGCCTACAGAACCTGTCCCCAAAGATACCGTAGCTGCATATTAGCTACGAAGCTACGCCTACTTCCCTAATGCTCCTTTCCGCTCTCGTATTAACTCTTCCACAATCCACGATTCATGGACCCTTGGAGCAGGATATTGACGCGCTGACTGCAGACTCACGTAAGGCCGCTCCAGGTTACCTCTTCGCTGCTGTTCGTGGCACATCGATCGACGGGCATTCTTTCATACCTGCGGTGCTGGAGGCAGGATGCACGGCCATTCTAGCTGAGAGCGCCCCGCCCGCAGATCTATCCCCAGAAATCGCATGGATTCACACAGCTGATACCCGTGCTGCAATCGCCCGCCTTGCTGCCAGCTTTCATTCGTTTCCTGCGGCTGACTTACGCCTAGCAGGAATAACTGGCACGAATGGAAAGACGACAACCGCTTTCCTACTCCATCATATTATGTGTCATCAGTGGCACCGTGCTGCATTATTGGGAACAATCCATATCGACGATGGGATTGAGCAGACCCCTGCTCAGCACACCACACCGGGTGCAATCGAGCTAAGTGAGCTTCTTGCACGCTTCACCGCAAACGATTGCCGGGGTGCCGTGATGGAAGTCTCATCTCATGGAATTCACCAGAAGCGTATTGCTGCGATTCCATTTGATGCAGCAGTCTTCACTAATCTTTCGCAGGATCATTTGGATTACCACGGCAGCATGGAGAAATACATGGCGGCAAAGGCTTCATGGTTTCATGATCTGGCAGCAGATTCCTTCGGCAAAAAAGTGACTGCCGTCATCAATTCCGACGATCCAGAAGGTAACAATCTCGCTGGTTCACTTGAAAAGAAGATTCCCGTCCTTCGTTACGGCTTCAATATCAAAGCAGATTTACGCGCAAATACCTTTGCACAGAAACGCGATGGCATGTCTTTCGAACTGACGGTGAAGAACCGGTCTTACCTAGTTCGTGCCCCCTTGATCGGACGCTTCAATGCATACAACATTCTTGCAGCGATTTCCGCAGCCGCAGCCTGTGGGATCAAGCCCCGCCATTCGATCGCCGCTCTAGCCTCATCGCCGCAGGTTCCGGGAAGGATGGAAAACGTCGGAAATTCCGGCGGCGTGACCGTATTTGTCGATTACGCACATACTCCAGATGCACTCGAAAATGCCTGCGCAACTCTTAAAGAACTCAACCCCCGCCGACTCATCACTGTCTTTGGCTGCGGTGGCGATCGCGATCAGCTAAAACGCCCGTTGATGGCTGCCGCAGCCGCGCGCCATAGCGATATTCTCATCGTCACATCGGATAATCCACGGAGTGAAGACCCACTCAAAATTATCTCCCAAGTCGAAAAGGGTATTCCGAAAAATACTACCTTCCTATCAATTTTCGATCGCCAAGAAGCGATTGAAGCCGCCGTCTCAGAAGCTCTCTCCGGGGATATTATATTGATTGCTGGAAAAGGCCACGAAAGCTACCAGATTTTCGCTGATAAAACTATCGATTTCGATGATCGTAAAAAAGCCGATAAAGCACTTCGCGATCGGGCTTATGCCATCGCTGAACTTCGCGCGAATCCGCCCGATCACCCATCCAGATTTTGAATCATTTTCTCCAAGATCCCGTCCGACCTATGTAACAACCCAAGACATCCTATGAAAGCCACTGCCTCAGAAATTTCTGCAATACTCTCCGCTCCGATTCATTGCGGCGATGGAGCAGCATGTGCTGAGGGTGTTTTCACGGACACGCGGACACCGATCGATGGAGGACTGTTCGTTGCGCTAAAGGGTGAAAATTTCGATGCGGATCGCTTTGCCGAGAAAGCCCTCCAAGATGGAGCCAGCATCGCGATCGTTGCGCGCTGGAGTGGCGGGGAGCCACCCGAGAAATCTGCGGTTATCGAGGTAGAGGATCCCCTATTTGCGCTGCAACGTCTGGCTCATTGGTGGCGCTCTCAGCTGGACATCCCGGTGGTTTGTATCACCGGATCTAACGGGAAGACATCGACGAAAGACTTTGCATTTTCGGTGCTGTCCGAGGGATTCAAAGTGCACGCCACCTCTGGCAACCTTAATAATCATATCGGCCTCCCCCTGACAGTCCTTGGAACTCCGGTCAATGCCACGGCCGCAATCTACGAGATCGGCATGAATCATTCTGGAGAGCTTTCTCCGCTGTGCGAGATTGCCCGCCCGAAGTTTGGAATAATTACGAATATAGGCACGGCCCATATTGAATTTTTAGGTAGCCGTGAAGCGATTGCTGAAGAGAAGGGCACACTTGCGCGTTATCTTCCCGCAGATGGCGCCCTCTTCACTCCTGCCAGCTGCGATTTCAATGAGTATTTCCGGGCGAGAACGACTGCCACGATTATCTCGGTGGGGAACGGTGTGGGATCGGTCCGTGCCGAAAAGCTCCGCCTTGAGGAAGACGGCAGCCGCTTCGATCTGGTCATGAGTGGAGAGGAGGCTATCGAGGTCTTTCTTCCCGTCCCTGGAAAGCACATGATCAACAACGCACTACTCGCTGCCGCATTGGGCAAAAAGCTTGGCCTCTCTCCGCACCAGATTGCCGCCGGCTTGGCATCGAGCCGCCTTACTACGGGCCGGATGCGCCGCATTTCACAAGATGGCATCACACTGATCGATGATACGTATAATGCGAACCCAGAATCGATGCAGGCTGCGCTTGAAGCCCTTGTAGATATGCCGGTGAAAAACGAAGGGAAGCGCCTTGCTGTTCTGGGCATGATGGGAGAGTTAGGCACCTTTGCCGAGGCAGCTCACTTAGAATTAGGCCGCTTGGCTGTGCAAAAGGGAGTGCAGATCATCGCCGTCGGAAAAGGTGCCGAAGGAATCGCCACTGGGGCGGGCACATCCCATTTCAGTGATCACCAGCAAGCCTCTTCCTACCTCCGCGAACAATCCACAGTAGGCGATATAATTTTATTCAAAGGCAGCCGCTCGGCTGCGATTGAGCAAGTTCTTAAATCTGCATTTCCGACCGCATGTTAACAGCAATCTACGATTTTTGGTTCGCCGCCCATCAGGCTGAGATAGCTGCTGGCAATACCTCAGGCTGGGCGCACAACTTCTCGTTCCTGAACCTTTTTCAATACGTCACATTTCGCGCGGCGACGGCTGGTTTGTTGGCATTTGGAATATCAGTCCTCATCGGCCCACGCGTGATCCGCAGGCTGATCTCGTTGAAGGTGGGGCAGCCGATCCGGACTGCGGAAGAAGTTCACAAATTAGCTGAACTACATGGCGGAAAAATTGGCACCCCTACCATGGGTGGAACGATGATCATCATAGCAGTCCTAACAGCCACTTTGATTTGCGCGAGAATCTTTAATCCCTTCGTAGCCGTTTGCGCCTGCACGATGACAGCCTGTGGTCTACTAGGTTTTGTTGACGATTATACGAAGGTAAAGGCAAAGAATTCAGATGGGGTCTCCTCGCGCACGAAGCTATTCTGGCAGTTTGTCATCGCGCTAATTGCGGCGTGTTTCATTTTCTTCAAGACAGAGATTTCTGGCTTTCGCGCGACTCCCGAACAAGTCGAGGCAGGTATTGCGGGCTTCCGCTTGGGAGAACAGCGAGTTGGTATCGGCACAATCTCTTTTCCACTGCTGAAGACCCCTCTGATCGATCTCGGCCTTTTGATCATCCCCTTCTTCATCCTAGTAATCGTCGGCTGCTCAAATGCCGTAAACCTAACCGATGGGCTGGATGGATTGGCCACTGGGTGCACAATCTCAGTCGCCCTTTCCTATGCAATGCTGGCCTATCTAGCTGGGCATTTCTTCATGTCTGTGGAGTATCTCGTCATCCCACACAATCGCTACCTTGGGGAACTAGCGGTCTTCATGATGGCGCTGGCGGGGGCCGCTTTTGGATTTCTTTGGTTCAATTGTCATCCGGCCAGAGTGTTTATGGGAGATACCGGATCTCTAGCCATCGGTGGCGCGCTCGGCACGGCAGCTATCTGCACGAAACAAGAACTGCTTTTAGTGATTATTGGTGGGGTATTTGTCGTCGAGGCACTTTCAGTGATGCTACAGGTCGGCTCCTTCAAGCTCCGCGGGAAACGCATCTTCAAGATGGCTCCCGTTCATCATCACTTTGAACTGAAAGGCTGGCATGAATCACAGGTAATCACCCGATTCTGGATTCTCTCAATTATGCTCGCCCTATTTGGTATTGCTCTCCTGAAAATCGCATAGAACGATGTCTCTCACTACTTCAAATCTACTCGGGAAAAACATCGCAATCCTCGGCGCCGGACGCTCGGGGCGTGCCGCTGCGGCGATTGCGTTGCGGGAGGGGGGCCTAGTCACCGTCTATGATTCGGGTGGTGAAGAACGGCTTGCAGATTTCCCAGCAGGTGTCCGCACCTGTGCTGGTTTTTGTGAAAATCACCTGGGTGACTTTGAAGCAGATCTTGCAGTCATCTCTCCAGGAATTGATACCTACTCGCCCCTAATACAAGCGATCGCGAGAAAGACAAAACTGATTGGTGAAACGCAATTTGGCGCATATTTTTTCGATGGGGGCATCATCGGCATCACTGGCACCAATGGGAAGACGACCACTACCGAACTGGTCTCGCTAATTCTCAAAGAAGCCGGTCACGGAGGCACTCCTTGCGGCAACTATGGAGCTCCGTTGTGTGAAATATTACTCCAGCCCGATATTCCAAAAACCATCGCTTTGGAGCTATCTTCGTTCCAGCTAGAAACAATCGACGATTTTTGCCCGAAGGTATCGATCTGGCTGAATTTTGCGGCCGATCACATGGATCGCTACCCGACGGTCGATGCTTATAAAAGTGCAAAACTGAATATTTTTAAAAATCAGACAGCGGCAGATACGATCGTAACTCGCTTTGGCGAAGATATCGGCTCGCATCAGCCCAAGATCGTTACCTTCTCGACGGAGAGCCGCGAAGCCGACTACTTCTCCGACGGGATAACCATCATGAAAGGTGCCTCTATTCTGCTGGATCTCGAAGCAGGAACCTCTTTGCGCGGCCTACACAATGCAGAAAATGCAATGGCCGCCATCGCTGCATGCATTGCTTACGGTATTGAACCATCGTTGATTCCGGCGGCACTGGTCGATTATGCCCCTCCACCCCATCGGTGTGAACTAATCCGAACGCTTGACGGGGTAGAATACATCAATGATTCCAAAGCTACGAATCTGCATGCGCTGCAATGCGCGCTTCGATCGCAGACCCGTCCGGTCGTCTTGATTGCGGGTGGAAAAGACAAGGAGCTCGATTATTCTCCGCTTTTGCCCCTTCTAAGTAAGCAGGCTATTTCGATCGTTACCTTCGGCGAAATTGCTCGACCACTCGCGGAAATTTTTTCCACCTCAGTCCCATCTACTCCTGTCCATTCGCTCACTGAGGCTATCGATTGTGCCCGTTCCTTGGCTCCTCGCGGCTCAACAATTCTCCTATCTCCAGGAACTTCCTCCTTCGACCAATTCACTGGCTACGAACAACGCGGCGATACCTTCCGCCATTTCGTGGATCAGCTCAGCTAACTATCTACCACCCAACATCTGATGAAACAAAACAAGCTTACAACTCGTCGCTCTCCTGTTAGGAAGACTCTTCAAGCGCGGCTTTTCAACAAGCCACTTAGCCAACGAAAAAAACGTCAGAGAGCTTCGGCAGCTGCTTCCTCGCCGGAGGAGATTGAAGATCGAGGCATCAACATCCCGCGCTCTCTTGCGATTATCTTCGCAATCCACATTCTAGCGATCGGACTTATCTTTATCCATAAACAATATCTTGCCGAACGCACTCCGAATCCGAACCCACGATCGCCTTCCGCTGTCGCGACGGCAGGTGCCGCCCAGCAAAACGATGAACTACCGAAGCTCAGCTCCGGAGAACGGACGGTTATTCTAAGAAAAGGTGATAACTACTCAATCATCGCAGCACGCTACAACGTTGAGGAAAGTGATCTTCGAAACATCAATCTTGGAACAGACATCCGCTCTGGCGCGGTTTTGAGAATCCCTCCGGAACGCCGCATCGTTGCTGAACAGCCTCCCGAAGTTTTAGCTTACAAACAAGAGATGGATCGAAATAACTCGGATGACGGCTTGATCGCCATCAATCGCGGCTCTTTGCCTCAGAGCTCGGCAGAGCGTCCGGCAGAACCAGCCCCTCCTCGCGCCGAAGTTGTGAGCTCAGGCCGCACCCACACAATAAAAAAAGGAGATAATATTTGGCGAATCTCGAAAGCAAACTCGGTGAGCCAGAAGGCTTTGATGGATCTCAACAATATCAAAGATCCCACCAAATTGAAAATTGGTCAGGTTCTGAAACTGCCCTAAACTAAGGGTTTCCAAAAAATAAGCTTTGATGTAAGACAAGCTCATGTTCCGCCATACTTCTACGCTCTTAATCGTAGCTGTCGCGGCCCTATGTGGACTGGGCTTGATTATGCTCACCAGCACCGGAGTATGGGTGCGAGGTTTTGATAACCCCTATCATTTTGTCATCCGCCAAGCGATTATGGTAATCGTAGGCCTCGGGGCGGCCGTTGTGATGGCAGCCATGCCGATTCATTGGATCCGGCGCCTCGCCCCATACGCCTGGGTAGGAATCTGTATCGCCTTGGCCCTTTGTTTCACCGAGCAGTTTGGAAAGGAAGAATACGGCTCAAAAAGGTGGATCATTTTGCCGCTCATCGGCCCGTTCCAACCATCCGAAGCTGCGAAACTATTTGTGGTCGTTTCTTTAGCTTCGTGTTTTAGCCGCTATCAGATGGAAACCCGCACATTTTTTAAAGGCTTTGTTTATCCATCACTTATCGTCGCGATTCCACTGGTATTGATCGCGCTAGAAACAGATGTCGGGACTTCACTCGCACTGGCAGCTACTGCAGGTGCCATTATGTTCTGCACCGGAACGCGCCTCATCTATATGCTTCCTTCGGCAATTGCTGGAATCACTGGTGCGATCTGGTATTTGAAGAACAATCCAAACCGCTGGGGTCGGATCGAGGCTTGGCTGGATTTGGAAAATCCAGTCCATCAGCTAGATCGTGGAATGCAGCAGTGGCGCGCGCTGCTCGCGCTCGGCAATGGCGGGCCGTGGGGCGTGGGACTGGGCAACGGCGTCGAGAAATTCGGCACGTTGCGCTTTGCTCATATCGATTTTATTTTCCCGGTCATCGGCGAGGAGCTTGGCCTTCCTGCGACCCTAGGGGTGATCGCTTGTTACGTTATCATTGCGATCGCCGGCATTGGAATATCGCTTCAATCACGCACTTTATTCGAGCGTATCACAGCTCTTGGACTGACCTGTGTGATCATCATTCCGGCGATGGTGAACATCGCTGTGACGACTGCCGTATTGCCCAATGATGGCCTACCTCTGCCATTTATCAGCTACGGCGGGACAAGTCTCGTCTGTTCGCTTGCGGCTGTGGGACTTCTGGTAGGGATTCATCGGCGTTCTTTATCGACCTATGCTACTCCTTACCCGCTCGGTAAAAAAGTCCGTCACGCAGTTCGTCTCTGAACGACCGGACAAATCAAATACGGCTATCGAGCCCAAAACCTGTTTTGTGGACATAGAGCGGATTTCCTGCGATCGGCGCTATGACTGACTGCCACCTTCGATCATCGCATAGGCGTTGTGATGATGGATCGATTCAAAATTCTCCGCTTCGACCCGATACCAGCCAAGGCCCTCGGTCTCAGCTAAACCGGCAGCAACATTTCGCGCAAGATCCTCGACAAAAACCGGCTGATCGTAAGCTCGCTCCGTGACTGCCTTTTCATCAGTCCTTTTTAATCCGGCATACAGCTCACAACTTGCAGAATCCTCTGCCAGAACAATTAGCGCCTCTGGACATAAATCTCCTGTCACCTCCACTGAGATAGACACTGCTCCTCTTTGATTATGAGCGCCACGATCACTAATCGCTTTGGAGCATGGGCATAAGGTGGCTACCGGCACCCGGACCCTAAGGTAAGTCTGATGTTTCTTCCCCTCCTCTATCGAAGCCTCAATATTGACCTCGTAGTCCATCAAAGATTCCATTCCAGACGCGGGAGCAGTCTTTTTCCTGAAAATAGAGAAATCACAGCTAACCCGTGCGCTTGAAGCGTCCAATCGCTGAGCTAAATCTTCTACCAAAGCAAGGATGCTCTCTTGGCAGATCGGCGCCTGGACCGAATGCAATGCAGCCACAAATCGGCTCATGTGAGTGCCTTTCAAGTGCGCAGGAAGCGCTACAGTCATCTCATAAGTCGCGATGACTCCTTGCTCCTCGCCCGCCCCACACCGGTAGACGCCAGGATAACGCAGCTCACGGATACCAACCCGCTCGATTGGAATCATCCGATGGTCGAACTCGTTCTGTGTATCGGGAAGAAGCTGCATCAGTTTCGACGATCACTTGTTTATGAATACCTGCCCAAAAAACGGTTTATTAAAATTTGTCTCCAGGAAGTATTACTGCTCACGTGGGGCCGATTTAGTGATGACGCCTACACACGTTTTCTAGCCGCCGTGAAACGAGGAAATCTTTGGGCGGAGGAATGCTTGTGCGACCTTTGGATCCTCGCCTAGGTGAGGGCTCAAGATACCGCTAGGGCATCAAGTTAATCGCTCTGGATTGCTTGATCGCATTGTTGATTTTGCGATGTAGCTTTGCAGATACGCCTGTGACCCGGCGTGGTAGAATTTTACCAGTCTCAGTGGTGAATTTTTCTAGCAGCTCCGTATTCACCGGAAGGATATCTTGAGTCGGGATGTCCTGCCTACGGCTGGTCATCTTGCGGTTCGCCTTACGGAAATTGATGCGGCGTTGGATGGTCTTTGGCTCTGACATAATATTAGCGGAGTTCGCGGTGAAGAGTTCTGCGCTTAAGGAAATGATTGAACTTCACTTTCTCCAAGCGGCCAGGAGTGAGAAGGCTCTTCTTATTACGCGTGGTGACGTAACGGGAAGTCGGCTTGCCCTCAGCTTTCGCTTCAGTGCATTCTAGAATTATAATCTCGCGTGGCATGTTCTCTTAAGTGGGAGGCGGATACTGCCTCAATCGTCATCTCCGTCAAGCGAAACTGTCACAGAATTTTCGTCCTCTTCCCGCATTCCACCGCTGAAACCGACCTCCGTCGATGGGCGGAAGCGGCGATTCCCGTATTCCTTCTCCCAATCTGTTTGGCATTCAACCGTGAGGCGCGCAAACGGGATTGCTTCCAGGCGCATCTGCGGGATTTTCTGCCCGGAAATTTCGCATACCCCGTAGGAACCAGCCTTGATCCGCATCAGTGCCTGATCGATCTCATACAAGGCATCCTGTTCTTTTGCGAGAACAGACAGGGCAAAATCGCGGTCATAAGCATCGCTCCCTGCGTCTCCCTGATGCTGTCCACTTCCTGAAGCATCGCTTCCTTCTGGCGCGTTGCGAATGGTGTCACGGGTCACTCCATTCATCGCATTGAGTAAGGTCTCGCGCAGGTCTAGAAGATTTTGACGCTGAGTCTCAATAAACTTATCTGAATGGGTTCCTGTCAGAGGTTTGTTAATCGGGCGATCGTCTTTTGGCGGGACGAATTTCGGCTTCCGCTTAGGCGGCGGTGGAGGTGTCGCGACCAATGACGACTTGCGAGCTTTTTTGACGGCTACCTTCTTTGCTGGAGCTTTCTTTTTCTCCGCTTTTTTGGTTGGTGCTTTAGCGACTATTGCCTTTTCTCCTGTCATTCTTTTTGTCCCTTTCGCTGGCTTCGCGGGAGACTTTACCGCGACTTCTTTCTTGGTAGCAGGTTTTACATTCGGAGCTTCGCCTGCTTTTGCGGGCTTGGAGCCAGCCTTCTTCGCTAGGGACTTCTTCGCCGGAGTCTTCTTCGTGGTTTTTTTAGTTGGCATGAATGATTTGAAACAGAAAATTTTAGAGCAATCCTTGAACACACCTGAAATCGAATCACAGCTTGTTCAATAGAAGGGGGCGGTGGATTAGCCCTTCTCCAATTGGCCTTCAAGCGGAAAGTTCATTTTCTCTGCAAAATTTCCCTTTGATTCACCAGATTTCGCCAAAGCTTGAACTTCTATGTCGCCTCCATACGCTAACGACACACATGACCCTTAGCGCGATCTTAGAAGCCTTGCTAATCGCTTCCCAAGAACCCCTCGACAATTCAGAGTTAGCTCGCCTAGTTCGTGCGAAGGCCGCCGAGGCAGAGGACACGTTTCAACGTGAGAAAGACGAGGGCTTATCACCGGCTCCGTTGCCGGATTGGCTACCCCCTCTCAGCAAGACGACTGAGGATATTGTAAGTTCTGAAATATCTGGGCTGAATCAGCATTATCAGGATACGGAGCGTGCCTTTATTTTATTAGAAAGGCCGCAAGGATGGAAAATTCATACCCGCACTGAATATTCTGAGTTCGTCAGACTTCTTTTCCCCGGGCGTAAACCAGAACGCCTTTCAGGCCCGGCAATGGAGACATTGGCAATTATTGCCTACCGCCAGCCGATCACAAAAGCAGCAATTGAGGCAGTGCGCGGCGTTTCATGCGATGGCATGTTGCAGAAGCTTTTAGACCGTGATCTGATCAAGATCGGTGGCAGGGCAGAGCTCCCTGGCCGGCCACTTTTGTATGCCACGACTGAACTCTTTTTTGAACATTTTGGAATTACCAGCATTGATGAGCTGCCAAACGCAACAGAATTGCGCCATGTGAAACTTCCTGATCCCCCTCCCGAAGCTCCCGCAGGATCGTCAGAACAATTACCACTGCCCTCCACGATATCCGCAGCTGCTCCAAAAGAACTTTAGATCCTTATGACACTTAGTGAAATCCGAGTCGAAATCGACCGTCTAGACCGCTCTTTGCTTCATTTACTTTCAGAGCGTGCGGAACTAGTTCACAAGGTTGGCGAAATTAAGAAGCGGGATAATCTACAAATCTACGCTCCGGAAAGAGAAAAGGCATTGCTCGATCGACTGCTTTCCTTGAACGAGGGGCGGCTACCTGAAAAGTCGATCAAGGCCATCTACCGGGAAATTATGTCGGCTGCTCTGGCTTTGGAAGATGACTTAAAAATCGCCTACTTGGGACCTGAGGGGACCTGGACCCACCAGGCCTCGATCAAAAAATTCGGTCATTCTGTAGAGCACGCCCCACAGGCAAATATCTCCGATGTCTTCGATCAGGTGGCCCGCCGCCGCGCAGACTATGGGATCGTGCCGATAGAGAATTCAACAGATGGTGCAGTCTTTCACACCTTGGATCTGTTCGTCGATTCCTCATTGCACATCTGCGCTCAGATCCTTTTGCGGATCGAGCACTCGCTGATGGCATCGATCCCACGAGAAGAAATCAAAACGCTCTATTCCCATCCACAAGCCCTAGGCCAATGCCGGGCGTGGATCTCAAAAAATTTCCCTGAGGCGGAGCTGGTTGAGGTATCGTCCACAACGAAAGCTGCTGAAATTGCACGCGATAAAGCATCTGAGGGTGCGGCGGCAATCGGTAGTCCACTTGCTGCGGAGCTTTATGATCTATTGTTGATTGATGAATCCATCCAGGATCGCGCAACAAATACCACCCGTTTTCTGGTCATTGGTGAGAAGACCTGCCCGCCGACTGGAAATGATCGCACTTCGATACTTTTTGCGATCAATGACAACCCAGGATCGCTAGTAAACGCCCTCAAAGCCTTTGAGCACCTTCATATCAACCTTTCGAAGATCGAGTCCCGTCCCTCAAAACGTAAGGACTGGGAATACATCTTCCATGTCGATCTGACTGGCCACGGCGATGACCAGAACGTAACTGCCGCTCTGGCAAGCCTCGCCAAACATTGCTCCATGGTCAAAGTCCTCGGCTCGTATCCTGATTCAGCTGAATAGAATACCTACCGCTCTTCGCGGGCCACCGCGATTGAATCGTATAGGGCGAATACCATCAGCATTAGCGCCATCCCACCACACAACAGCCACCAGATCACGAATCTGATAGCATTTTCAGCCAGCCAGCCGTCGATCACCCACAAGCCGATTGCCAGCCAAGCCAAAGCCACAGCCAAGAATCGCGTCATCCACCGACGCCGTTCCTTCCGATTATGCAGAATGGCCCGTGCCAGCTGTTTACTCCGGCCCCAATCGTTCGCTGGATCTTCATCGGTCACGCCGTCAAAATACGCGAAAGCAGAATTTCTCCCTAGGAAAAAATCGCAAACCGCACTTGCCCGCGCGCTAACCACTTGGCTAAGGTCGCCCAACTTATTGCAAAGCGTGCAAGTCCCAGCCACCACTCCTCAGATCATCGGCATTTTGCCAGCTCGTTGGGGCTCCACTCGCTTCCCGGGAAAGCCGCTTCACCTCATCGCGGGGAAAGCTCTGATCCAGCATGTCTGGGACCGCTGCAGACTTGCAAAAAGCCTCAGTGAACTGATCGTCGCTACCGATGATTCTAGAATATTCGACGCAGTCCACTCATTTGGTGGGAAAGCGGTGCTGACTTCTCCGGATCATCCCTCCGGCACAGATCGCTTGGCCGAGGCTGTTTTAAAAATTCCTTCCGCCACTCATGTGTTAAACATCCAGGGAGATGAGCCTTTGATTGAGCCGAGCCTGATCGATCAGCTGAGCCAAGCGCTGATCGATGATCCAGACCTGGAGATGGTCACTGCAGCAAATCCAATCGCTCCGGGTGACCCCGCGTGTTTAGATCCGAATGTCGTGAAAGTAGTCACGAAAAAGAATGGCCATGCGCTTTACTTCTCGCGCTCTCCCCTTCCTTACTTTCGCAATGAGGTCCCCGGGCTTCAGGTTTACCGACATAAAGGCATCTATGGATACCGTAGGGATTTTCTAGAGAACTTCGTGCAGTGGACGCCTTCACCGCTGGAGCTAGCAGAATCTTTGGAGCAGCTTCGGGCACTCGAAAATGGAGCGAATATCCGCGTGATCCCGACTACTGACACTTCCCCGGGTGTTGACACCTTAGCTCAAGCAAAGGAAATCGAGAGGATTCTAAATGCCACCTGAAAATTTTTCCTAGCTTCACTCATTCTCGCGAACGCCTAATCGATTCCACATAATTTCATGAAGTATATTTTCGTAACCGGCGGCGTCGTCTCCTCACTTGGCAAAGGTCTTGCAGCAGCCTCTATCGGAACTTTGCTGGAAGCTCGTAAGTTGAAGACTTTGATGCAGAAGTTCGATCCGTATCTCAATGTGGATCCCGGCACGATGTCTCCTTATCAACATGGTGAGGTATATGTTCTGAACGACGGTGCGGAAACAGATCTAGATCTTGGCCATTACGAAAGATTCACCTCAGGAGTTCTTTCGAAAATGAACAATTTAACCTCTGGCCAGGTCTTTGATTCCGTCATCAGGAAAGAACGTCGCGGCGAGTATCTGGGCAAAACGGTTCAATTCATTCCCCACGTCACAGACGAAATAAAAGGGCGGATGCATCAGGTAACCGTGGATAACCCAGAAGTCGATGTTCTCATCACAGAAATCGGAGGCACGGTGGGCGATATGGAGGGACTGCTATTTATCGAGGCGCTGCGACAGTTTGCCCTAGAGGTGGGGAAAAAAAATGTCTGCTTCATCCATGTGACTCTTCTTCCTTTTATCAAAGCGGCAGGCGAAGCAAAAACCAAACCGACCCAACAATCTGTCGCCAAGCTACGAGAGCTCGGAATTCAGCCGGATATCATTATCTGCCGCACAGAAACTGACTTGGACGAAGACAACCGCCGAAAGATTGCCATGTTTTGCAACGTGGAGAAAAAGAACGTCGTCGCCTTCCGGGATGTCGCCCATACCATCTACGAATGCCCTCTAGACCTGCGTCGTGATAAGATCGATCGCCTAGTTGTCGATAAGCTCGGTCTAGAGCATACACCTTCACCAGATCTGACTGAATGGGAGAATTTCGTCCAGAAGGTGATTCATCCAAAAAACAAGATTACAATAGCAGTCGCCGGCAAATATATCGAGCTGCAGGACGCCTATAAATCCATCTACGAATCATTGATCCACGCCGGTGCACATCATGATACGAAGGTGCACATCGTCCGGATCGAGGCCGAGGCCATCGAAGATCACGGAGCTCGTTCAATCATCGGTGAAGTCGATGGAATTCTTGTTCCCGGTGGCTTTGGCGACCGTGGAGTAGAGGGGAAAATACTGGCTGCGAAATATGCCCGTGAGCAAAATATCCCCTACTTTGGAATTTGTCTGGGAATGCAAATTGCTACGATTGAATATGCCCGGCACATGTGCGGATTGGAAAATGCTCATTCGACTGAATTTGACAGAGACACACCGCACCCGGTTATTTGTCTTCAAGAAGAGCAAAAGGGTCTAGAGGTGATGGGTGCGACGATGCGCCTCGGCTCCAGTTCCTCAATCCTCTTCGCTGGAACGCGTGCTGCGCAACTTTACGGGAATAAGGACCGGATTGAGGAACGCCACCGGCATCGATACGAAGTTAATATCGATTACCAAGACCGCCTGCAAGAAGGTGGCCTAGTGATATCATCCGTTTCGGCAGACGAAGGGCTTGTCGAAATTGTTGAGCTGCCGGATCACATCTTCTATCTCGGGGCGCAGTTTCATCCAGAGTTCGTATCGAAACCAAACAATCCACATCCGCTTTTCTCCGGTTTCGTCGCTGCTGCAATGAAGAAATCTGCTGAGAATATCTAGATAACGAATATAAAATATGTCCTACGAAATCAAAAAATCTACGAACGGAAAGTTCATGTTCAATTTGAAGGCTCAGAATCAGCAGGTCATCCTTAGCAGTCAGCTCTATACCACGAAAGAGTCTGCCCAAAGTGGCATCGGCTCGGTTCAAAAAAATGGCTCAGATCGGAATTCTTTCGAACTAAAAACTTCCTCGTCGGCCCAGGCATATTTTGTCCTCAAGGCAACGAATGGAGAAGTCATTGGAACCAGCGAAATGTATCATTCCGAAGCTTCCGCAAACGCGGGTATCGATTCGGTAATCGCAAATTCTCCCTCTACCGAAGTCACTACTCTAGACAACTAGGTATTCTTCTAGGTTCGGCAAAGAACCTACGATTTACCCCCCATTCAGAACACAATCTAGTATTTGCAACAATCTGCGTGCCTGCGGCGCTGGCAGCCCTTTCCCCACTTAATTTTCTTATCTTTCCTATTTAAAAAATCATGTCGAACACGATCATCTATACGGTTACAGACGAGGCCCCCGCACTCGCTACTCATTCACTTCTGCCAATCGTTCAGGCCTTTGGTAAGGCCGCCGGGGTCAGTTTTGAGACCCGTGACATCTCTTTGGCCGCGCGGATTTTGGCACAATTTCCGGAAACAAATACGCCTGATCATCTTGCGGAACTCGGTGAGATGACGCTACGCCCGGACGCGAACATCATTAAGCTTCCGAACATCTCTGCCTCCGTCCCCCAGCTAAAGGCCGCCATCAAAGAACTTCAGGAAAATGGATATTCAATTCCTGATTTTCCAGAGACCGCAACCACGGAGGAAGAGGTCGAGACTCGGACATCGCTACGCGAAAGCCATGGGCTCTGCGGTAAATCCAGTCCTCCGCGAGGGCAATTCGGATCGCCGCGCTCCAAAGGCGGTGAAGGAATATGCGAAAAAACACCCTCACTCGATGGGCGCATGGTCCCACGCATCGCAAGACGAAGGTAGCTTCAATGGATGGGAACGGTGACTTCTACTCGAATGAAAAGTCCATCACTGTGGCTGAAGATACCACAGTCAAGATCGAGCATATTTCTGCTAGCGGAACCACTACCGAGCTAAAGAGCTCCTTCCCTCTGTTAGCCGGAGAAATTCTTGATGCCACCTACCTTTCTGTAGAGCGCCTGGAGCAATTTCTAGCTGCGCAGATTCGCTCCGCGAAAAGTGAAAAGCTGCTCTTCTCCCTGCATTTGAAAGCCACGATGATGAAAGTAAGCGATCCGATTATCTTCGGACATGCAGTTCAGGTTTTTTTCAAAGATGTGATTAATAAGTATGCCGCTATCTTAGAACCGCTTAATATCAATTATAACAATGGCTTTGGAGATCTGCTGGGGAAAATTGAGGAGCTCTCAGCTGACCAGAAAGCGCAGATCGAGGAGGATATTCTCGCTGCATATGCAGACGGCCCTGCCATTGCCATGGTCGATAGCGATAAGGGAATTACGAACCTCCATGTTCCATCGGACGTGATCGTGGATGCTTCTATGCCAGCTATGATTAGAACCTCAGGACAGATGTGGAATGCGGCCGGGGAGCAGCAAGATACCTTGGCGGTGATTCCAGATTCATCCTATGCAGGAGTTTATCAAACAGTTATTGAATTTTGCCGGAAGCACGGCGCCTTGGATCCGACAACAATGGGCTCTGTTCCGAACGTCGGTCTGATGGCAAAAGCTGCGGAAGAATATGGCTCCCACAACAAAACTTTTGAAATCCCAGCGAACGGAACGGTTCGTATCACAGATAGCTCCGGGAAGCAGCTCCTCGAACACTCGGTGAAGAAAGGAGACATTTGGCGCGCCTGTCAGACCAAAGATGCCTCAATTCGGGATTGGGTAAAACTAGCCGTCACTCGCGCCCGTGCCTCGAACACACCTGCAATCTTTTGGCTGGATGCAAATCGCCCGCACGATGCGGAGATCATCAAGAAGATCGAAACCTACCTCCCCACCCACGATACGTCCGGCTTAGACATTTCGATTCTGGCACCCGCCGAAGCTTGTCTGAAGTCCTTGGAGCGAATCGTCCAAGGACTAGATACCATCTCTGTCACCGGAAATGTACTGCGCGACTACCTAACAGACCTTTTCCCGATCCTTGAAGTGGGAACGTCTGCGAAGATGTTATCGATTGTGCCTCTAATGAACGGTGGCGGCCTGTTCGAGACAGGCGCCGGCGGATCCGCACCGAAACATGTTCAGCAATTTGTGCAGGAAAACTACCTACGTTGGGACTCTTTAGGAGAATTCTTTGCGCTGGCAGCCTCTCTAGAGCACCTTGCGACAACTTCAAATAATTCAAAAGCTAAAGTCCTCGCTGAAACCTTGGATGCGGCCACCGGGCAATTTCTAGAGAACGATCGCTCGCCTGGGCGTAAACTAGGGACCATCGATAACCGTGGTTCTCATTTCTACCTTGCGCTATATTGGGCGCAAGCTCTTGCAGAACAAAAGATTGATATTGAACTCGCTGAAGCTTTTTCCTCCATTGCCAAATTGCTTGCTGATAATGAGAGCAAGATCATCGCCGAATTGATCGATGTTCAGGGCAGCAGCACCGATATTGGCGGCTACTACCTAGTTAATGAGGAAAAAGCTTCTTCGTCGATGCGTCCATCTGGGACTTTGAACCAGATTATATCCAAGCTCTAAAATTTGGGAAACCCAGGTGCCCAAACGATATTGGTGATGCCAACAGGCCCAGGTATTTCTGCACTTTTCCATTTTTTGCCACCGTCTGTTGAATATTTAAGATCGTCTGTATATCTCCAAGATGCTGCGAACGAATAGAGCATGTCCGGAGACACCGCCTTAATCTTCCCCGGCATTTCGATATTCTTCAATGCTTCCCAGACTTTGCCATCTGTCGATTCCCATCCTCGCCCACTCTTCGAATTGACCAAAAATCGATTCCCATCGTGGGTGATGCTAAAGAACTTATCTCCGTCAGCGACCTTTGGCCCGACCTCTTCCCATTTATCGCCGTCAGAAGAAAAGTGCAGAGATCGATCACCACATAAGACAGCTCCCACGTCCTCGGCTACCTCTATATACATTCGGGACTGAGGCTCGAGGCGCTTCATTTCCCATTTCTTTAGGTCATCAGTTGTTACCACGAAACCGTTGTCTCCAGAACCAATCAGTTTGCCATCGAGGACTCTCCATGCACGTAGGTTTGATTTAATTCCCTTTTTTAGACCTAGCTCTTTCGCCTCATCAGAAAGGAAATCTTTCACCTTCGCATCGGCCACTTCCTTCCACTTGAATCCGTCTTCAGAAGCTGCGATACGGCCTCCTTCGCCTACAGCCAAGAATCTCCCGTCTTCATAGACAACGCCGCTAATGACTCCGATATTAAAGTCGATCTGTTCCCACTTCACTCCATCGAGAGTCACCAATATATTTGATTTCGAATAGCCCCCAACCGCTACGGCGATCCCGTCTCCGACGACAAGATACTTTAGATCCAACTGATTGTGCGCCGGCTTTGCCTTGAATTCGTGGTTTCCCCATTTAATCCCATCATTTGATGACATTTTATGCAGGCCGTTCCCTACAGCAATGTAGATACCATCTTCTTTTCCATAGACTGCAGTGCTTAGCAGGACGAATATTACGGCTAGGGTTTTGATCATATTCCTAAATCTTACCAACTTTATGAATGCGACAAGCTTCTTTTTCTTAAGCGAAGGTGGCTCGCCCTTGTGGTGTTACATTCAGCCTGCAGCAATCATTCAATTCTTGACAGATAGAAACTGCGAATCATGTTCTGCGCCCACGCGCGTTGGAACGTGCGTATACTCCAAAAAGTTTATGAAAAAGGATCTTCATCCCCAATATCTCCCAGCCATCTTTGTCGACATGACGACAGGGACGCGCTTCATCACCCGCTCTACTAAGACTTCCGAAAAAAAGGAAACAATCGACGGAGTGGAATATTCCGTGATTTCTTCAGGTATCACCTCGGATTCTCACCCTTTCTTCACTGGGCAGAAACAATTCGTTGATACGGAAGGTCGCATCGATAAGTTCCAAAAACGTTTCGGCGCTGTCCGCCGCGCTGGCAAACCAAAAGTTGGCCAGTAACCGAGCTACGAGATTTCTCAAAGCTTTTCATGACGGTATTCCGTAGATTGCGGACTGCCGTTTTGTTGTTTAAAATTCCGTCATCAACATGCTCGCCAGTGCTATCATCGTTGCTGCTGGGACTAGCCAGCGTATGGGATTTGATAAGCTTGCCGCACCTATTTCTGGCATTCCGTTGCTAGCGGTCACCGTTTCCGAATTTTTTTCCCATCAGGCCTTTGGTCAGATTATCCTCGTCGCCCCAGAGGAGCGCTTAAGCCTTCTTTCAGATCTGAATTTAGGCACCAGATTGATTCGCGTGGATGGCGGAAAAACTCGGCAAGAGTCTGTCGCCAAAGGGCTGGCGGCAGTATCTGCGGATTCTGAATGGATTGCCATCCACGATGCAGCCCGCCCTCTGACCTCTGCCGAGGATATTTCTTCAACCCTAAACAAAGCGCGTGAGTACGGCGCTGCGAGCTTAGCACGACGTGTGACTGAAACATTGAAACGATCCACGCCTGATAATTTTGTCTCATCATCTCTCAACCGAGATGACCTTTGGTTTATGGAGACTCCGCAAATTTTTTCATCCTCACTCATTCGCCGCGCCTACCAATACGTCGCTGAGAATGGATTGAGCGTGACGGACGAAACTTCAGCCGTAGAAGCGATCGGAGAAAAAGTTTATTTGGTTCCATCTACTGCTCCGAACCCAAAGATCACCACCCCGGCCGACCTCGCCGCCATTTTTTAAAAGCTTGTGTATCTCATATCCCTAAAAGCACTGCAGCAAAATTGCGAGATTCTTCGTGATGTCGCAGATGCAGCTTCTTGTCAGATCGTTTTAGCTTTAAAGGCATACTCCTGTTGGAAGTCTTTCCCGACGATTTCCAAGTATCTCGATGGCTGCTGCGCCTCTGGAGTCTATGAGGCCCGGCTCGCAAAAGAGCATTTTCAAAAACATATTATCACCTATTCCCCAGCCTATACGGAGGCGGATATCGATGAGCTTTTGGCCTTCACAAACCATCTGGACTTTAATTCTTTAACTCAATGGTTTCAGTTTCGTGAGAAAATCCTCAAACACCCTCGATACCTTGATGGACGCCTAAAATGTGGGCTGCGTATTAATCCGGAATACTCGACAGGTGAAACTCCTATTTATGATCCATGCTCCCCAGGCTCGCGATTGGGCATCACCGCTGCGGAACTAGAAGGTTCTGATCTCTTAGGCCTGTCTGGGCTCCATTTTCATACTCTTTGCGAGCAGGATTCACCAGATCTGGAACGCACGCTCATTGCAGTTGAGGAAAAGTTCGGTCATATCCTCTCGCTCCCACAGTTTACCTATTTGAATATGGGTGGCGGCCATTGGATCACAAAACCAGACTATGATCGGTCCCTGCTCATAAATGTCATTCGCAAGATTCAGAGAAAATACGATCTGGAAGTATGGTTGGAGCCGGGCGAAGCGGTCGCGATCCACACTGGAGTCCTCCGCGCTACCGTCCTTGATCTTTTCCAATCTGGACCAGATCAGCACGCAATTCTGGATATCTCAGCAACCGCGCATATGCCCGATGTGATTGAAATGCCTTACCGGCCTGATGTCTTTCTGGTCGATAATAGGATGAAAAATCCAGAGAATACTTTCCATTCAGCTGACAAGCCGGCAGTCAGCCTTCCACACGAGACCTATTATAAGGCTCAAACCCCTAAGTCATCCACAGGTGCGAACATCTATCGCTTAGGCGGTCCCACCTGCCTAGCCGGGGACATAGTGGGCAAATACCAATTCCATCGATCACTAGAGGTAGGCGATATCCTCGTTTTTGACGATATGGCTCACTATACAATGGTAAAAACAACTACTTTCAACGGCGTTCCTCATCCGTCGATTGCTCTACTAGGTTTTGACGGGGAGATACAAACGATCCGGAAATTCTCTTACGAAGATTTCCGCGATCGTCTGTCATAGCAGCTTCGAGGCTACTCTGCTGTTCCGTCACGATTGCCAAGAGGAATCAGCATTACAAATAAGTGAATGGCCTCAGCTATTCACGTCCAAGGCTGCATATTCTCCATCCTTTCTGCGGTAGATGATTGTGAGGCAATCTCTGCGAGCGCTTTTGTATAGAATGAATGGCCTATCACTCAACTCTAGCTCCATGATGGCATCTTCTTTAAACATTGTCTTAACAGCATATTTTTCAGGATGAACGATGAATGGAATCGGATCTTCGGTAGAATCATCTGGATGATCTAAAGCTTCCTCAGTGAAATAACGTTCATCAAGATAGCGGATCGATTCATTGCGATGGGGCCGATTTTTCTTCAGCAGCCGCGTTTTGTGCTTCCTCATCCGTCGCGAGATTTTGTCAATTGTCTCATCGAGCGACTTATACATATCGCGGGTCTCGGAATGAGCTTCTATCGTGATGTGATTTGTACAAAAGAGGATGATCTCAGCAATATGGCGATCTTTCTGCACATCAAGAATTGCCTTCGCTTCAATGATTTTCGGATAGTCCAAATGAAGCCCCTCGATCTTTTTGCGGGCATAATCACGGAGGGAATCTGTAATATCTTCGTGCCTGACTGTGACAGTAATCGGGAGGTTGACGTTTGCGGTCTGCATTTTGTTTTTGGTTTGAGTTAAGTTTTCGCACGAGACCCAGAATAGATCACACGCGATAAGAATTCTCATACGGCTCGCCTAGAAAAGCCATAGAGAAAGTCGGAAATTCTTTTACGCTAGAGAGCTTGTTAAATACCAGCGCCCTGCAGCGATCGAACAATCATTCCACCTCATATAGCTGTTTGTTTGAAGCTTGAAACTCTGCCTTCAATCGCACCTGCAGCTGACTAATATCAACCAGCCGCCATTTCAGAAACTGCCAAGCTCCATCCTTTCCGTCGTGCGCAATCCCCAAAACGAGATGACTTGCATTCTCTGTGATTTTCAAAGTCTTTACCTTTGGCTCAAAGTAGAAGGACCTAAATCCGCTGGCTTCGGAACCAATTTGATACAGCTTCGGATCTAAGTAAAATACGCCACCCGTCTTCTCATCAGCAATTACAAGATCAGGATATCCGCTTCTCTGAAGCGTCCCGCCACGAGTTTGAGGAACCCCGCAGCGAAAGCCCTCAATTTTGTCCAGCTCAGCGATCAAAGCATCTTCGAAAAGGCGGGACGCCTCGTTGATCCGGCCTAATTTCCTGATCGCAGAACTTTCTTGATTGAATTGGTGGACCAGTTTTTCCATCGCTTGATCAATCGCTGCTGAAATCCGCTGCTTTCCGGGCTGCTCTACAAATGGAATGATTCTCTTCCCCGATGAAGCTTCCACCACATCAGCGAAGTAAAAACTACGCTGACTCAGATTTTCACCGAGCAACTGTTTCACGAATTTTAGATCTTGATTCTTCTGAGACTTGGCTTTGTCGGTTTTATTCGTCTTAGCAATTTCTAAAATCTTTTCTTGTCGTTCCCATCTAGGAAGAGCCGGGCGCTTCGGCTCTTTCGTAAGGATGTATCCGATCAATCCTATCAATAGCAGAGACAGCACCACCTGCCCTATCCATGTCTTCTTTGCGGAATTCTTCATACTAGCGAGTTCTTCTTAAGCGATGCCACGCCGTCGTGTTCGGCACTACCAAAGCCCATAGGGGAAGGTCTTCTAAGCCATATTCCTCGATCAACCATTGAAGAAGAACCAAACTAGCCACCGCATCAAATAAGGCATCATGCCAACCACGCCCGGGGACCAAATCGCGAACTTTATCACCCAGGCCCAAGTCCGCACAGAGGAAGCCTAAAGAATGTTTTTGCTGATCGAAGACAGCAGCTCTTGAAAGCAACAAGGTATCGACCCATGGGCCAAAAGGATTTCCTGGAAAGACTCTCAGAAAGCGCTTTTCAGTTCCTTTCGCATGCGCGACCGGGACGGCTGCTCCGCCGAGCCGGGCGTTCACCTCCGGCCAGAGCGAGAGCAGACTTGGCGCTCCATTCAGATCCTCCTCACCAATGCCGTGCACCTTTTTTGCATATCGGTCGACACTTCCTTTCCGCTCTAGGAAAGAGTTATAAAAATTCCCAAATCCTTCGTTTAATGACCAGGTCCCCATCCCGATCTGCACAGGCCAATCTTCCTGACCTCTTTGTGCACCAGCTCCCTCAAAATCGATCCCCGCGAACACAACGTCCCTCACCTTCCGCTCATCCTTCACGCATGGATACTTCGCATCAAGCGAGTGTTCTTCAATCATAGATTCCTTACTGCGCAATCAGCACCTTTCCTCAACAGAGCGGCGACACTACCCCGCAACCTTTTCACAGTCCTCGCATTTGCTGAAGTTTGAAAATTGAACTTCAGCTGCAATGCATGCACGCTGCCAGCCATGTCCGCTTCAACCCCTATGATGGCCCAATACCTCGCGATGAGGAAAAGCCTGCCAGCGGACATCATCCTCTTTTACCGTCTCGGGGACTTCTACGAAATGTTCTTCGAAGACGCGAAATCTGCGGCACCGATCATGAACGTTGCGCTCACAAAACGCGGAGGCACACCCATGTGCGGAGTGCCGCACCATGCTGCACAGAACTACATTGCCCGACTTCTTAAGGCAAACAAACGCGTCGCGATTGCTGAACAAACCTCAACACCGATTCCAGGAAAACTCGTCGAACGTGAGATTTCCCGAATTCTATCACCTGGATCGGTCGATGACCTGACACTTCTAGATGATACCCGGCCGAATTACCTCGCAGCGCTTTCTAAAACGAAGACCCACTACGGTCTGGCTGCAATCGACCACACTACAGGTGAGTTCATCCTCGCTGAGTTTGAAGATTCTGCACAGTTGCTCGATGAGCTGGCTCGTATCTCTCCTTCTGAACTGATCATCCCTGATCACCAGATCTCGGAGTTTTCTGACAAGCATCCACATGCTTTGCCTTACGATGGCTATACATTTCTTCTGGAGCATGCGACGGATATCCTTAAAACCCAGTTCGATCTTCACTCACTAGACGGCTTTGGCCTGACGCACCTACAGGCAGCGACTTCCGCTGCAGGCGCTGCCCTACACTATCTCGGGCACCAGCTGCGTAGACCCTGTGAACATTTGCTTCCCCCTCGACTGCTACAAGGTGAGAGCCACGTTCTAATTGATGCCGCTTCGCAACGGAATTTAGACCTCATCGACTCGCGCTCGGGCCGGAAACATACTTTAATTGCTGCCTTAGATTCCACCTTAACACCGATGGGTGCCCGCCTCCTTCGATCTTGGCTGCTGCGCCCATTGCGTGATCGAGCTATTCTATCGTCCCGTCATAACACGATTGCCGCACTGCTCGCCGAGCCATTTTTACTCTCAAAAGTTAGGGAGCACCTAAAAAACATCCGGGATATTGAACGCACTACTTCGCGCCTTTCACAGAACTCAGGGAATCCCCGCGATATTCAATCGCTCTCTACTTCACTAGCGGCAATTCCACCGCTATTAGAGAATCTAACTTCACTAATCCACAGCAACTTTAAACTCCCGCTTCTAGAAAATCTCAACCCGCTGCCCGTCCTGCAGCAAAGACTTGAAAAAGCCCTTACCGAAGACCCGCCAGCTACGCTAAAAGACGGAAACATCATCGCGGCTGGCCACTCCTCAGAGCTAGATACGCTGCGCAATGCCACTCGATCCGGGAAAGAATGGATTGCCCGCCTTCAGCAGGACGAACGCGCGCGGACTGGGATCGATTCACTCAAAATAAAATTCAATAACGTCTTCGGATATTTTATCGAAATTACAAAATCTCATTTAGACAAGGTTCCGGAGGACTACACACGCAAGCAAACGATGGCAAATGCGGAGCGCTACATCACTCCTGCACTAAAAGAAATGGAGAACAAAATCCTCGGTGCAGAGGAACGCTCTAAGAAACTCGAGTACGAGCTATTTCTCCAGCTTCGGGCCGAGATTGTCATACACCTAAAAGCACTTCAGCAGACGGCCGCTGCCATCGCCGAAATAGACACTCTTTGCTCGTTCGCTCACAATGCGCAGACCCATCGACACAGTCGCCCAGACCTGACTGAGACGTCAGAACTCACGATTATCAACGGACGTCACCCGGTGCTGGAGCAGACCTTAACGGACACAAAGTTTGTTCCGAACGATACGGACTTAAATGTCGAATCCTCCCGCTTGCAAATTCTCACAGGTCCAAACATGGCCGGGAAATCCACCTATATTCGTCAGCTGGCACTCATCACTCTGATGGCGCAGATCGGAGCCTATGTACCAGCGGAGTCGGCGACTATTGGACTGGTTGATCGGATTTTCTGCCGGGTAGGTGCTTCTGACGATATCTCACGTGGCCAATCGACCTTTATGGTCGAAATGTCAGAAACGGCTCTGATCCTTAATCAGGCGACAAATAAATCACTCGTGATCCTCGATGAGATCGGTCGTGGGACCGCGACCTTTGACGGCCTCTCAATCGCCTGGGCAGTCGCCGAACACCTCCATGATGTCACTCAATGCCGCACCTTATTTGCCACTCACTACCATGAGCTAACTGATCTCGCAAATATCCGAGAATCGATTGTGAATTACAATGTAGCAGTCCGTGAATGGAATGAAGAAATCATCTTTCTACATAAGATCCTTCCGGGAGCTGCAGATAAATCTTACGGCATTCAGGTAGCTCGGTTAGCGGGTCTGCCGAAACCTGTGCTGACCCGGGCCAAAGCGATTCTATCGCACCTTGAACTGAATTCTGCCAAACCAGCTCCTCTTGAAAAATTTCCGAAAGCAAAAACTACAAAGCTCGATACCTCTTTTCCGCAGGCAAAATCACCACAGCTCAATTTATTCGACTAGAGATTATTCCTAAGGCTTAAGGCGCCAAGCAGGCTTCGCAGTTAGGCTCCTTTTAATAGATGGAGGGTCGAAGCTTACGCCCGCAGATAACCTAAAGAAGTAAAAATCTAGCACTTACGTCGCTAGGAGTTTTATCACTTCAACGAATGCAGCCATTGCCAGATGGCCTCATACTGCAATGCAGCGTCTCCACCTAAGATATCGCCCCTCAGGCTTTTATTTCCATCTGCATATTTTGGCATTTTAGACCCCGGCGTAACAGCTCCCGGATGATCCATCCATCTAAAGTAATAATCTTCCCGCAGCCGATCTGCAGTTTTCGAGAAATTAATTGCCGCCACTTCAAAGGCGGCCGTGGCCTCTAATGGACCGACCCCATGACAGGTTGTGCATCCAAAGCCTGCGCTGCCTATCAAGCTTTCTCCGATATCTACCAGCTCTTGATTCAGATCTACTTCCGTGCCGCTAGATGGTTCAAACCCATGGATTCTAGATAGCCCTTCAGCAAGCGGAGATGCGTAAGCACGAAAGGCTGGCATCCTAGAAGCAAGCCATGGTCGAGGCTGATCTTTCACCGTTCCTGCGAGCATTTTCTGAATGTAATCCGTAAACAGCATCTCCCCGACAAAGGTCAATTGGGGTCGCGACTGATCCACTCGCTCCTCTAGCGTAGGTAAATGCTCTACATACCTGCTGGTGCTGCTCCGCAAACTATCCCAAATAGATGGAACATCGTCCTGCATGTGACAGGCGACACAATTTTTCGCAGAAAGCTGTCGTGCTGCGAATTCTGCTGAAGATTTCTTTTTCAGGGAGGCTGACCCTTCGTGTTGAAAAGCAAGTAGGCTGTCCCGCTCCCCGACCTGCAGGTTGAGCTTCGGCAAATCATTCCGATGATCTTCAGGGGCGAGGCAACCCTCCTTCTCCCAATCTTTTTCGAAAATCGATTCCAGGCTGACAGCCCGGGAAAGACCACCCGGTGATCCAGGATGGCAGACACCGCATTGCAAGCTTTCAGCTACCTGAGCTCCTCGTGCAGCATCCCCCGGAGGAAATTCAAAAGTAGATGCTTTTGCAGACTGAAGAGTCTCTTGAATTAAAAAATCGGCCAATTCTTTCGACTCAATTTCGCTCAATAGGAAATCTGGCATTGCGGTAAATGGATGGAACGCATCCGGCTTTTTCAAATAAGCTGCAAGCTGCCCTGGGAGGAACTTTTTTCCTACACCCGCTAATGAAACCCGGTTGAGTTCATCGTCTTTTTCCGTGTCAAGTTGATGACAAGCAATGCAGCCTAGCTCATGGAAATGAATGCCACCCCTCTGAGATGATAAGCGGATCTCTTCGTCTGACATCGGTTTAGGGGTGCTGGCTACCGCCATTTTTGAAGCCGCAAGAAAGGCCGCGAGATCTGCCGCATCTTGCAAACCCTCCTTTGTTTGAGGATCGACAAGGCGGGGCATCGTTGTGCTGTGCTTCATCATCGCAGGATCCGCGATCCAGTTGCGAAGCCACTCCTCGCTCACCCGATCGCCAATTCCCGCAAGTATCGGCGCAATCTCACCCATTTCAGGCATCGGGTTAGATCCAAAACCTTTTGCCTCGACGTGGCACTTCGCACAGTTTTGCTGAGTGAATGCAAATCGACCCATTCTTTTGGTGTTTGCTTTTGTTAATTCCTCATTGGCTACAATCGGCGCATACGCGGTGGGCGGAATCGTTTGCCGAGGTAGCTCAGCCTCTTCCCAGTAAAACCTTAGTTCCGCACTGCCATCTGCGTTGCTTCCATAGGAAACTACAAAATCATGTTCTCCAGGATTCAGCCTTAGCCTCTTGGTTTTTTCGGTTCCAAGTTTCCCAGCCTCGACGAGCTCTTCCACGCCGTTGATTGTAAGCGCGACACTGCCAGACCCTTCGAATGAAAAGTAGAGCCTCCTTCGCTCCTTGAGCTTCAGCTTTCCTTCGAACTTCGCCGAAAATTTTCCTGCCTCAAGAAAAGGGGTCGCTGGCTCCCCTACGGGCACCTGCAGAGCCACCATCCGATCTGATCTTTGATCCTTCGTCTCCCCCTGTTGGAACAAGACGGTGGTCCCGCCGCAAACAATCCCTTGGATGCATACGAAAACTAAGACTGCTGCCTTCAGGGATTTTTGAGAAATCATCAGAGATCGTCTATTTCTTATACACAGTGGCGTGGATTTCGTCGTTCAGTATTTCGCCTTCTAGGTCCTCTAAGTCGTATGCGACCCGCAAGGACATTGATGGCTTCATTCCTTCAATCTCTAATGCGACAGCCATTCCATCTTCTGAAAGCTTCGCCGATAAAATCTTTGCATCGTCTCTGATTTTAAAACGTTTTGACTCGGATTTTAGAGCCTCTTCCATCAATTCCTGATCCGGTTCATCCACGGAAAATTCTCCGGAACCATATTGTGGGCCGCGGACGTAGGTCCAACGTTGGACTGAATAACTCGTCGGGTCATTCGCTAGCTCTTCATCGAGCTTCACTGGGAAGGTGACCTTAACTCCCGATTCTGTGTATTCAAGTTTGGTAGGCAGAAGTAGAGGCACCTCTTCGCTGCGGCGAATACGCTGAAACGCACATTTTGTAGCGGCATTTGTCTGCCAGCCGCGGAAACCAAGTGCATACATTGACCCGTCTTCGTGGAAGCTCATCCGCATTGCCGAAGACTGGAGCGTGATCGGGAGTTTTACAATTCCACCTTGGGTCTTTTCGCCCCATTCCACAGGCAGGACTTTGTAGATGCTTGAGCGGCCATAGGAGGCGTGAAGCATTGTTCCAGGTTCGATTCCAAATTTCGCAGATTCTGGGACCCAGGTTTGCGATCCGCCTGAGTTATCGAGCTTCATTGGGATGTAAATCAGCGGCTCCGTATAAGGTGCATCAATCAATTCTTGGCGAGAATCTTCGGTGCCAAAGAAGGCAGGGCTGTCACCAGCTTTGACATAATTGATCTTACATACTGGCTGCCAGGTTCCTTCATTCTCACCGGTTGTGATCTCGCCATTGGGTCCGATCCCAACTCCTCCAGGAGCCCGTAACCCTGTTGCTGCGACTTCAAACTTCTGACCATCCGCTGAGATTTTCGCAACAATTCCGTGGTGAGGTAGAATCTTCTCGAATCCACGGCCACCATTACGAACTGGCGCAGCCTTCGAGAAATAAAAGTTACCTTCTGGATCAGTCTGAAGATCGAAGGCGAATTCATGGAAATTCTCAGTGATGTAGACATCCCGATTGAAAACTTTGAAGTAATCCGTTTCACCATCGCCATTCAAATCGACGAGTTCGGTAATCTGATCACGCCCGTTTACGTAAATCTTCCCATCCACCACCTTGAGGCCGAGTGTCTCAAAAAGTCCGGCAGCAATCCGCTGCCATTTCAGTTCCTTCCAATCTCCCGACAGTCCACGTACGACCCAGACATCTCCATTCCAGCTACTCAATGCAGCGGAATCTTCATCAATGAAATCGAAGCCTCCGAAGCGTAGATTGGCTCCCCAGGGGTTCTCATCAGGTAAAGTGACAAGGTCTGTGAGGTAGGCGTCGTCTTCATTTTCAGCCAATTTTCCCTCTGTGGTCAAAATCTCGTTCCAAATAGCGGGGCTGCCCGAAGTCAGCGATTCAAAGTCAGGTGCGGCTGCAAGCTCGATTGCCTTATCTGCCTTTGAGTAAGCAAATTGATAGAGTGCATCACCAGCAGGTAGCTTTGCAAGAAGCCGGTCAGGCATTCCTTCTGCGAGCATCAATTCCGCATTGTCAGATGAAACAACCTTGAGTCCATCAGCGGAAACAGCTGGACCAGGCAGTTCTAAAGTCGCGAAGGGCTCTTTTGTATCAGCAAGTAACAGCACGAGATCCTTTTCGGCCCCTTTGATCTGAATAGACCGGGTGACGACTCCACCATCCCGTGATAAAGTTTCCATCACATCGGCGCCATTGATGGTATATTGGATTACGACGTCTTGATTATGTCTGTAATGCCCGGTAAGGCGGCCATTTGGAAGATTTCCATAGCCTTTGATCTCACGGCGATCTTCAAAGCTTCCATCCTCATTCGCCCAGCCTGGGATCGCACTCGTTACCATGGTTGCATTTTGGTTTCCTAGCCTTGTGAAGCCTCCATGCTCTCCTGTCCAAGGAGTGCCACCCCATTCCAATTCACCTTCGTAGATCGTCACTAGGCGAAGATTCTCCGTATCATAGAGCGCGCGCCAGCTATCGCCAAGATCCACACTCAATCCTTTTAGAGCACCGACTCTTTCTTCACCGTGGAAGTAATCTCCGAAGGTGCCCATCCAGGCGGGCCCGATCTCCATTTTTTCGAACCATTGTTCGTCCGTTTGGGCAGAAAGTATTGTTGTGCCTGCCGCCAGGGCAGAAAGTAGGAGGGTTTTCATACGTTGGGGGATTACTCTACCGTGCAATTTCTTCGGGTCCAGAAAGGATTTTGCGAAATACAGGCTTTCCGGAATCTAGAAAGCTGCCTTTGATGCCTACATGATTGATATGCTCGTTAGGCTCTATGACCTCCCAAAAGCGCCTGATGCTTTTTCAAAGGTCGCCGCCAACGGCATCTTGCTCCGCCGTGCACGTTCGTTCGAGATTCATACGGTTCAAGCTTTTGCCAGAGAGCACTTTTCGGAAAAATGGGCGAGCGAGATCGCCGTGGCAGCCACGCGACAGCCGGTTTCCTGCTGGATCGCTACCCGTGACCAGAAGATTCTTGGCTTTGCCTGCTATGAAACAACCCATCGGAGCTATTTCGGGCCAACTGGAGTTTGTCCAGACGCTAGGGGCTCAGGAATTGGCAAAGCTCTTCTTTTTAAAGCCCTAGATTCACTCCACGAGCTAGGCTACGCCTATGCTGTAATCGGCGGCGTCGGCCCTCGCGAGTATTACGAAAAAGCCTGTGGTGCGATCGAGATACCTGGCAGTGATCTAGGAATGTTTGAGGATATTCTTCCGTAGATACTAAGAGTGGCGAATGAGGCGAATCATCTGACTACCTGATTTGCGCGCCTCTGACTGAAGCTTATCAATTCCCCCTTACAGCCAGAAACTCAAAATCTGAAACATAGCGAAGCTAGCATCCGATATCTGCCTTGACTGCCTCCAAGTTCGCCATTTTTCCCCTCGGAAGAAATGGTGCACGAAGACTTTTCTGGAAATCGATCACGCCTTCAAAATCATCAGGGCTGTCAGATTCTTGCTTGCCGAATATCTGCTCCTCGATCAGCTCAAAGACCATTTTCCCGACATCTCGCGATTCCCGAACGCCCCATTCTTCCAGCAAGGTGATCGCCATAGGCCCAAATTGTTCTAAAGCATAATCGTGAAAACCCATTACCAACTCTGGACCTGCGACATGGACAGAAGCATTTGGAGACACGCCTTTTACGCGCTTCATCGTATAGTCCAGCGCATCCCGAAGAAACAGGTATGCCTGAATATCATACGCGGGTTCCCGTTCGAGGATCGCGAACAAACTTTCTTCAAATTGCACCTGCTGCATTATAGAAAAAAGAAACCGTTCTGCCTCATTTTGTCAAAGATCAATGCAGCTTTCAGGCAGTCTCTAAAATTTCATTCCTGCAAGATCACGATCTTCTTTCGCTGATTCCAAAAATGAAGAATCCATCTCAATCGCTTGCTCCAAGTGACCCCTAGCGCTCGGCTTTTCCCCTAATATCCAAAGATAACACGCCATATTATAATGATACACAGGTAGCTGATCCATACTTTCAGGCCCTTTGAGCAACCACTTCCGTGCTTCGCTGGTGGCACCAATCTCGTGCAGGCAAAACGCAGCACTCAAAAAATAATCAGCATGATCCACATGCGTTTGGCATAGTGCGATGGCCACATCTGCCCCTGCCTTCCATTCACCCTTCGCCATCAGTGCTGTCAACGCGAGTTCACGTGCAGCTGCGCTCTCCCGCTGTTCAGGTTCGAGGTTACTTAACTCTTCCAACGCATCATCTGGCATACCTAGTTCGATCCAGCCCGAAGCCGCGCGTAGAACTTGTTTCACCATCATCTTTTTAGGTTAAGCATCCCGCAGAGCTCCTGCAACCAATTCACCTAAGAAAAATTACCCAATTGCCCCGCCCTTACGTTTCGTAGAATGATTCCGTGTCATGCGAAATTCATTTTACAACGCCTTTGATTGTGAACGCCTATCTGGAAAGGAAACGCCAGACGATTACCGCTCACCCTTCCAGATTGATCGAGACAGAATTCTACACACACCAGCTTTCCGGCGCCTTCAAAATAAGACGCAAGTATTCTGGTCAGGGGAATACGATTTCTACCGCACCCGCCTGACCCATTCCCTCGAAGTCGCGCAAATCGGGAAATCCATCGCAGTTTTCCTGCAGTCTAGCGAAAATTCCCCTTTCACCCCCGACTTCCACATCGATCCCGATCTACTTGAGGCGATCTGCCTCACCCATGATCTCGGCCACCCGCCCTTCGGCCATGCGGGCGAGAAAGCTTTGAATCACTTCATGGCTCCCTATGGCGGATTTGAAGGAAATGCCCAAACCCTGCGTTTGATCACAGAGCGAATCTTTTCGGTAAAAAAGACGGGAATGGACCCGACCCGTGCCTTTTTAGACGGTATTTTGAAATACAAGTCCCTCTGGTCAGAACTTGTTTCCCCAGAAAAGGCCCCCAGCAACCATTTTATCTATGATTCTCAGTGGTCACTTCTTGATTGGGCGCTCGGCGGTCGAGACTTCCCAACCGAATACATCCCAGGCACGGCGCGGGACGCCTTTAAATCGATCGAATGCCAGATCATGGACTGGGCTGATGATATTGCTTACTCATTGAACGATCTTTCGGATTCTATCAGGGCTGGTTTTCTTCCGATCGAAATGATCGAAGCTTGGGCAGAAGAAAAATCGATGCCAATCGATTCAGAAAGCCCGCTTGGAAATCTGATCAGTGCGATCCGCAAGCGGCGCGTCGACCCATTCGTTGGTTCCCGTATTGGCGCATACATTCGTGCAAGCAAGGTGACAACGGATTCAAACTTCCTATCCGCCCAAACAAACCGCTACAAATTCCGCCTACATATCGAACCTGCAATTCGTGAGGAATGTGAGATATTTAAAAGCCTAGCCTTCGATTGCGTATTTCTTTCGAAAAATTTAAAACAGTTGGAGCATAAGGGATCGCGTATGCTGCGCTCACTTTGGGAGACTTTAGAGACTCGCTACCTTCACGAAAGACGAATCGACGGGCAGGATTTTCAGCTGCTCCCTGCCGATATCGCCGAAGAAATTGCCTCACATCAAGATCCTGCCATCCGCGCGCGCCTGATTTGTGATTACTTGGCGGGAATGACCGATGGCTATGCCAGCCGAACTTTTAAACGTCTTTTCTCTCCAGATTTTGGTTCGATCAATGATCTTTGAAGAATTGTTTCGCTTCCTCCACGTCTAGGCTGATCTGCTCCTTTAGCTCTTCAATGGATGAGAATTTTTGCTCAGCTCTCAATCGCTCGATAAATTCTACGCACAAGGTTTTGCCGTAGATGTCTTCTTCAAAGTCGAGTAAGTGAATTTCTAGCAGAGTGCCTTTGCCATCGACTGTTGGTCGGGTCCCAAGATTGGCAATGCCGTGCAGCTCTTGATCTACCTTTACCAGCCACACTCCCTGAGCTGGAATCTGCTGCTGTCCCAGCTCTAGATTCGCTGTGGGAAACCCTAGCTTGCGGCCTAATCTTCTGTCCCTCTTGGACAACACCAACGACTGAATAAGTTCTTCCAAGCATCCGCTCGACCGCTGAAAAATTCCCATCCCGGATTGCCTGCCGGATCCGGGTGCTGCTGATACGCTCACCACCTCCCATAACTGGTGGGACCGCGTGCACCGCAAAGCCGCACCGCTCACCGATTTTTCGCAACATCGGCACATCGCCGAGTCGATCTTTTCCAAATCTCCAATCTTCACCCACACAAACACTCTTTGCTTGAGTGTTTGCGATCATCTTGATGAATTCCTCCGCTCCTAGTTTTGCAAACTGACGATCAAACTTAACTGCGACCATGCCGTGCACGCCCAGGTTCTCTAATACGCGTGCTTTTTCATCGAGAGTCGCCAGCAGAGAACTGGGCGCACGCGTAGGTGCAATCACTTGAATCGGATGAGGGCTGAAGGTAATCACCAGGGCTCGCCCCCCGTCGGCAGCAGCCCGCCTGACTGCCTCACCAATCACTGCTTGATGGCCTACATGCACTCCATCAAAAACCCCAAGCGCCAAATGGAGGTTGCGGCCTTCATCTGATACATCGGCAAGTTGAGTGTACCGCTGGAACATCGTTCGGAGCGTTGGTCTCAAGCTCCACGCATGACAGAAATCTCGGCGAGCGAGATGAGTGCACCTGCCAGAGTCTCAGGGTTCGCTTCTTTTAGCTCAGCTACTTGGAGTGCGCGATCTAGGTTGAATCTTCCTGAGTTTGTCCTTCTCAACGCGCTCAGGTGTCCGCCGCAACCTAGCGCCTCGCCAATGTCATTCGCATAGGTCCGGACATAGAAGCCTTTGCTACATTCTACTCTGAAATCTATTTCCGGAAGCTCGACTCTTTTGATTTCGTAGGCATCCACTCTTACCGGCCTCAGCTTTCGTTCTACCTCCTGCCCTTTCCTGGCCAATTTATATAAAGGCACCCCATCTTGTTTAATTGCAGACACCATCGGTGGCAATTGATCGAACTCTCCTTTGTAGCGCTCAAAGGCTGCACGAATTTCGTCTTCGGAATAGCTACCTACTTCCCTTTTTTCTAAGACTTCCCCTTGCCGGTCTTGGGTGCTGGTCCGCTCCCCGAGGCGCATGCTACCTTCGTATACCTTATCCTCACTCATTAGAAGGTCCTGAATCTTTGTCGCGCGCCCGATGACTAGCATCAGCAGACCAGTGGCCATCGGATCGAGAGTCCCACAGTGCCCTATCTTCTTCGTATTCAGTGCCCTTCTTGCAATCGCCACCACATCATGAGAAGTCATGTCTGGCGCCTTATCGATTAATAAGACTCCGCTTGGACCTGTATGTTCCTGTTGTTTTCTTCCCATAAATTTACCTTGTTAAGATTTCTTCTGCCCTATCTTCCTACCTTCCTACTTCCCTACAGCATTTTCCAATTCCGCTATCACCTTCTCCTTCGCAGCCTCTAGCGGCCCCGCCATACGAATACCTGCAGCCAAAGCGTGGCCGCCGCCTCCAAATTTCTGCGCCACCTCGCAGACGTTCACCCCACTGTCTTTTGAACGCATCGAAACCCGAATTTTTCCGCCTTCGAGAGCTTCAAAAAACACTGCTACTTTCACTCCTTTCACTCCACGGATGATATCGATCAATCCTTCACTATCGTCCGGATGGAGCGACATCGATTTTCTTGCTTCATCGGTCAGCTCCCAGCTTGCCAGCTGCCCGTCGATTCTTATTTCTAAAGTATTGAGCAACGTCCGCATTAGTTCGATCCTGCGCAGCGAATAGCTATCGTAGGTCGCTGAATTAACAGCCCCAACGTTCAGGCCACGTTTCACTAGGTCCGCAGCCATTAGATAGGTCTTTTCAGTGGTCGAGCCATATTGAAAGGACCCCGTATCGGTCGAAACGGCGACATAGATCGCATCCCGTGTTTCATCGGGGATCGGCATTTTCAGTGCGGTCAATAGCTCATACAAGATCTGGCCAGTTGCTGGACTTGCGGAATCAATCAGGTTGATATCCCCATAGCTAGGGTTTGAGATATGATGATCGATATTCACCCAGATCTTCGCGCGTGAGGCCGCCACAAGAGACTTCTCGCCTAAGCGCGGCTTCGTCGCTGTATCGACTGCAATTGCCACGTCTACCTCTAATTCTTCAAGAGGTGGGCGGGTGACATCTTCACTGCCACCTAAAAACTGCAGGCTTTCGGGAACGCCGTCTTCGTTAACCATCGTCACCTGCTTTCCCATTGCGCGCAGAGAAAGGCCCAATGCAAGTTCGGAGCCAATTGCATCACCATCCGGACGCACGTGGCTCATCAATAAGAAGCTTTGGTTCTCAGTGAAAACCTTTCTAAGATCTTCGTGTTCTTTCAGGAAATTACTCATAGAATTTTACCCAGAGGCTCTTCTGATCTCCGAGGCGCTTGATAAAGCCGCTGCGCGAATTTTTGTTAAAAGAGGCCCTTTTGGATCACCTCTCTAGCTAGCGGCTAGTTGAGGGACCGGACCTAGAACGGAATATCGTCCTCATCATCATAGTCCTCGGCAGCCGCTGCGGATGCACCTGGCCGATCTGCATTACCATTACTTGATGAATCGTTCGCATTCCCATCGTTGCCTTTCGAGCCATTCGCAGTCTCCCCACGGCCTTTGCCATCAGGTAAGAACTGCAAAGTTTCACCCACAACCTTTAACTTAGTCCGTTTTTGACCCGTAGCCTTATCATCCCAAGAGTCTAGCTGAAGGCGCCCTTCAACGAACACACCGCGGCCTTTGCTCAAATATTTATGTGCATTCTCAGCTGTGGTTCCCCACACAGTGACATCGACAAAAGTCGCTTCCTCACGCCACACACCGTTTCCGTCTTGGGTGCGGCGGTTCACTGCAAGGCCCAGATCTGCCACTGCCGATCCCTTTGGAGTATGCCGCAATTCAGGATCCCGGGTAAGATTCCCGATCAACATAACTTTATTCAAATTAGCCATAGTTGAATATAAGATCAGAACCCAATGGAGCTGTCCAGTCGACCTATGAGAAGGCGATCTGCCTTATGCCACCCGATTGAACTGCTGAAGGTATACGGAGGAATTTAAGGACAGCTTTTCTTGAATCTTTTCGATGCAATCTGCCTTGCCCGTTACTGTGTAGGTCACGTAGTGAGCACCTGATATTTTCCTCGGTGTGTGGGCAAATTCTTTCCGACCCAAGTTATCAATTTTCTCAACATTCGCACCAGCTGCCTGAATATCTTTAGAAATAGCCGTCACTAGATCATCCATGCTTCCCTCTTGGCTCTTCGTTGTCAGTGCTACTAGACCTTCGTATTTGCGGCTCATCGTTTGTATTTTGCGTCGGTTTAACTCTCTTTGTATTAAATTGGTTCGCGGCGTGCGCGATATCCGTGGAGCGCGCAAGCTGAACGGCTTCACAGCCTGTGGCAAGCATGTTTTGAAGCTCATCTCGCTCGTCTGGTGCGAACTTCCCTAACACATGCCCAGTCATCCCTCCGGGCTTCGCTTCACCGATGCCCATCTTCAATCTTGGAAATTGATTATCTCCCAAATGTTCGATCAAAGACTTGATTCCATTGTGGCCACCTGCAGAGCCCTGTTCGCGGAACCGCAGCGAGCCCAGTGGCAAGGCTACGTCATCATAGGCAACCAAAATTTCCTCGATCTTCCATTTGTGAAAAGCGGCCACTTGCCTCACCGCCCGGCCACTCAAGTTCATGAATGTCTGGGGCTTTAGAAGCAGGGTGCCATCGGGTAACTTCGCAAGATGGCATTGCCATCTAGGTTCACTTCTGAACTCTACGCATGATTGAGCCGCGATCTGATCGAGCAGCATGAAGCCCACGTTGTGGCGTGTATCTTCGTATTGCTTCCCAGGATTTCCTAGGCCGACAATTAACGAAATGCTCATAATGCGCGAAAGAGTCAAGCGGGCCTATTTACGTAAGCCAACAGGGCCATGGGCGCATCGGCCACTTGCGCATAAGGTCGTAAGACCTCCATGCGTTTTAAGCATGTGCACGAAGCAATTTCTACTCTCCTTCGGCAGGCTCAGGATTGTCCTTCTGCTCTGTTGCGATTGGTTCAGTGACTTCTTCCTCCTCGCTTTCATTTTCCTCCGCAACGAGGGCAGCCGGCTTGCCAATATGGGCGATGACCATTTCTGGACCATGGGTCGGTGTAACTCCTGATGGAAATTCTATATCGCTGATATGGAGAGAATCACCATCGTCAAGATGGCTGATATCCCGTTCGAACGAATCTGGTAGATCCTTCGGGAAACAGGTGATCTCAATCGTATGCGCGTATTGCTCCAAGATTCCGCCGGATTTTACGCCGATTGATTCACCGGTAAGATGAATTGGGATATTCGCATTGATCTCCGTCTTATCATTGACCGCCAGAAAATCTGCATGCAAAGCCTTTCCAGTAAGAGCATCGTGCTGAATTGTCTTCAGAAAGACTGAGCGGGTGCCTTCACCTTCTACGTCGAGATTGATAAGAATGCTATCTGAAGCACTGCTCGCCATCAGCTCGGAGAAGGTTTTTGAATCTACCTTCAAGTTTTCATTTTCCACCCCACGTCCGTAGACTACTGATGGCAACCAGCCCTCACGGCGCATTTGCTTGAGCTTGCCAGAACCACTGCGCAAGCGAGGCGCAGCCTTTAGAGTCGTCTTTTTGGACATCGGAATATTGAATTAAGTTACTAGTGAAGAGATCGCCTCAATGGAGGGGAAAATCTTGCGAAGGGGGGCGTTCAATACACAGCCACTTCGTCCTTGTCAAAATTTTGTTCAAGCTTCGCTCAAGAAAAGCCTGACGGGCTTATGGAGCCCTTCAGTTTCGAACCAATATTCAGGTCTTTCGAAATTCGCAGCTTCTGCCAAATACTTGGTATTGCAGGCTTTCGTTTTCCGAGGACTACCGAATTTGCACCTGATTTTGCGGCTGCTCATCGCCTTTGTCTCTCAGCAATCGGCATAAAAGCTTTTAATGCCTGGATCCGCGTCGCACCCATCGGGTGGGTGCTAAGAAACTCTACATTCTGGCCCTGCCGCGCGCTCATACGCTCCCAAAGCTTTACTGAATCATAGGGGTCAAAGCCTGCCCGCGCCATAAATATGGCCCCAGCTTTATCCGCTTCTAATTCCTGTTGCCGTGAAAAGGGCAGACCAAAGAGGACTTTACCGCCCACACCCGCCATTTGGCCTAAGGCGGCTCCGCCTTGCTGACCACCTAGGACGGCTCCAATGATCGCGGTTCCGATCTCAATGTTTTGCTGATTTTGGATTCTGGATTGAGCGTGATTCGCAGTCACATGTGCCATCTCATGCGCGATCGCGGCCGCCAGTTGTCCATCGGTCTGAGCAACCTTTAGCAATCCTGTATGCACTCCGACTTTCCCGCCTGGCAGGGCGAACGCATTTGCCGAGTCATCTGCGAACACTTCGATTTCCCACCTCTGACCCGGCACAACAGGAACGAGTTGCCGGGCGACACGCATCACCCGCGCTCTGGCGTTCTGATCTCTTGAAACTGGATGGCTCCGCTTATACGCCGCAAAGGTTGCCTCTCCCTGCCTCACAAGATCTGCGGATGGCCGGTTAATCGGAACCTCCCCAGACTCACTATCGAAGGCCACTGGAGCCGCGCACGATAGAATGATGAGCGGTAAAATGACCGCCAGTTTTGGCCCGCTGAACCAAGACAGAACAAGTTTCTTCATGACTCAGAAAATGGCATGAGCTATCTCCAAAGGTCAAGCGACCTCGAGAAGAGCGTCCTTAGGAAAGTTTCTCCGCCCTCTTGATTAAACTCAAAGGCCCTTCCTTATCAAAACCCGAGAAAGGCGAAAGCCGCTAGGTCGTTCGACTAAGCGGCTTTCATTGGTTGCGGGAGCAGGATTTGAACCTACGATCTTCAGGTTA